>NZ_CP132938.1:0-2726640 GCF_040358255.1 Tunturibacter gelidoferens | reverse complement strand
CCTCGCTGAAACCACCGACACGGCCGACTTTGATGTTGATGATGCGGCAGGACTCCATGTCGATCGCAGCGAGAGCGTCGCGTCGGTTGCGGATGGATTCATCGAGGCAGATTGCGGTTTCCAGGCGCTTCTGCAGCATGGAGTGGAAGTAGAAGTCGTCGTACCAGAGGGGCTGCTCGATCATGAGCAGGTTGAAGCGGTCCCAGTCGACGATATTTTCAAGGTCCTTCATGCGGTAGGCGGAGTTGGCATCGCAACTGAGGGTGATGTCGGGCCACCGGTCGCGGACGGCTTCGAAGATATTGACGTCCCAGCCTGGCTTGCATTTCAGCTTGATGCGCTGGTAGCCTGCCGCGAGTTCGGTGGCGATTTTGTCCATCAGATGGTCGGGCGAGGGTTGAATGCCAATCGAGACTCCGCAGGGGATGACGCCGCGTGTCCCGCCAAGGAGTTCAGCCAGGGAGACGCGCCTAGCCTGCGCTTCGAGGTCCCATACTGCGTTTTCGAGCGCGGCCTTGGCCATGCGATGGCCGCGGACTTGCCTGAAGATGTTCGGGCAGTCCCCGCCGCGTTCCACATCAGCTTCGAGCAGACGCGGGGCAAGCTCAGACTCGGTGATGATCCAGGCTGTGTCGATGGTCTCGTCGCTGAAGTAGGGGTGTTCACCGGCGACGCACTCTCCCCACGCGGTGAGGCCTTCGGATTCCAGTTCGATCAGGAGGATACGGCGGCTGGTGGTGATGCCGAAGCTGGTCTCGAAGGGATGAGCTAAGGGCAGGTTGATCTCTCGGAGGTGAATCGCATCGATGTTGAGCATGTGCAGTCCTGTCTTTCCGAATTGCTGGATCGCGGCGGGTCTGGTGGGCGTGGCTCAGTGAAATTGTACTGCGAATCGGTGTGCTGATATGTCAGATCTCCGAGGTGTTATTCCAGGGACCGAGGAGGAAGCTGCCGTTGCCCTGTGTATCCCGTTCGTACCCGACGACGGCCAATCCGCGTTGAAACGCCGATTCGAGGGCCGTCCGGTTGTTGCTCTGGAGGGTTCTGGCGAGGCCTCGTTGCTGAGGGTCCTGCTTCCATTGGTAGATGGTGTGCGGGACCGTGATGCGTTCAAGAATCGGCTGGGACTGAGGCTCGCCTTTTAGCAGATCGGTTACGTGCCGGGAGCGCAGCCACCACTCCGCGTATAGCCTATCGGTCGGGAGGCCACCCTGCAACGGGGAGGAGGAAGGCCCGTAAAAGTCGGCCTGGTAGCGTCGAACGATAGCGCCGAGCCGGCTGATGTTCAGATGAGAGTTCCTGATCTCCAGAGGATCGAAGGTCCACTCCATCAGGTCGAAGCCGCGGGCGATGGCCTCGTCGCGCTGGGCGAGCTTGAGCCGGCGGCCGATGCCCGCGTTGCGATACTGCGGGAGGACGGCGAGCATGTGGGAGTGGAGATAAGACTTGCCTTCGCGGTAGCCAGGGAGGGACATAGCGAATCCGACGAGGGTATCGCCAGCGAAAGCTCCCAGCACCTGCCCGCCGATGCGCTGTGCAACTACGAAGACCCGCCGGGGGATCACATCGCCGTCACTGTAGCCCCAGACTTCGAGCTGGAGGACGACGCAGCGCTCAAAGTGTTCGAGGCTGGTAAGGGATTGGATGTGGATAGCTGTCTGAGGACTGGCGTTCATGACCTTGTCGGTTCGGTAGAGGCGTTCTTAGCTTGGTTCCATAGTATTTCGAGCTGCTCCGGGGTGGAAGCCGCCAGCGCAGCGCTATTGCCTGCAGCAGACTCCATTGCGGCGAAGCGGCGGCGAAACTTTGCATTCGTAGCACGCAGGGCAGATTCGGGGTCGACCCTGAGGTGTCGGGCGAGGTTGACGACCGTGAAGAGAATGTCTCCCAGCTCTGCTTCGATTGCGGTCATGGAGCTTGCGGCTAAGGCGGGATCCAACTCGGCCTTGAGTTCGCCGATCTCCTCGTGCAGCTTGTCGAAGAGTCCGTCCGGGTTGGGCCAGTCAAATCCTACTTTTGCGGCGCGGGAGCCGAGTTTGCCCGCTTCCATAACGGCCGGCATCGAGCGAGGGATATCGTCGAGCATGGAGGTTTGCGTGGATGCAGATCCCTTCTTTTCAGTCTGTTTGATCTTTTCCCAGTTGCGCAGAACGGCGTTGGAATCAGTCGCCTCAGCGTCGGCAAAGATGTGCGGATGGCGGCGAATCAACTTCGTGTTCAGATTTTCAGCTACATCCTGGATCGTGAAGTAGCCCGCCTCGGAGGCCATCTGAGCGTAGAAGAGCACCTGGAGGAGGAGATCGCCGAGCTCATCCTTAAGGTCGGGCCACGCGTGGCGCTCGATAGCATCGAAGACCTCGTAGGTCTCCTCAAGCGTATGTCGCTTGATGGAGTCGAAGGTCTGCTCGCGATCCCAGGGGCAACCATCGGGTGCGCGCAGACGTGCCATGATCGCTACGGCCTCAGCGATTGGGTCCGCTGTAGGTGAAGCGACATCTTGCGGGAGACTCTCCGGGCTAGACTCGGACATATATTTCAACTTTACCCGATGAACTAGTCGACGACATGGTTTCCGGCCTCGAGGTAAATGCATTATCCTTTGCACCATATGGTGCCAGAGCAGGAAGCGAACTTTAAACCGAGGCAACGCAGGAGCCGCTGGGTGCTACTGCTCCTACTGCCTTATCTTGGACTGTGTTTCCCGATCGTCTATGCGCGTTCAACACCGGCGCTCTGGGGCTTTCCGTTTTTCTATTGGTATCAGTTTGCGTGGGTCATCCTGGCCTCTGTGCTTTTGGCTATCGTCTATCGCAAACTCAAAACGTAGTCTCTGGAGTCGGGCACTCTTGGTGCTTTTCCACCATGGGGTCGGGGTTAAAGATGAACGCGCCGACAGGAACATCGGCGCGTTTCAGGCTGGTTGCATTGACTCGAGTTTAGCGAACTGACTACATCTGGCCGTTTGGTTTCGCGGAGGAAGCAGTACTCGGCTGGTCGTTGTTCATGTTCGTCATCAGCTTGATGTCGACACGACGATTCTTTGCGCGACCTGCTGCTGTGCTGTCACTTGCGACCTGCTGGTCCTTCCCGATGCCAATCAAGTAGAACTTATGAGGCGGGATGTTGTACTTCGACGATAGATAGTTGACGACGGCATCCGCACGATGCTGGCTAAGCTGGTAGTTATAGGCCGCATCGCCGACTGAGTCTGTCCCGCCGGTCACCTCAAGGATGTAACCGCGAGTACTGGTGAGGTTTGCCGCCAGGTCATCGAGCTGCTTTTTATCAGCGGCGGTGAGAACGTACTTATCGAACGCAAAGGTAACGCTCACGTCGGAGATCTGCTTGTAGTTGTCCAGGTTGGCTACGACGCCACTGAGACTGTCGACCCGGTTATACGCTTCCTTCGCGGATTGATTCGCAGCATCTGCAGATTGGCCTGCTGCAAGGGCGTGCTGGTCGGCTGTGTTCGCTGCAGACTGTGCGCCGGCGATTCCGGTCTTGGCGCGCTCGTCCGTGTCGACAATATTGCGGTGATCAGCGGCGGTCTTGGTGTCCAGGTCGTTGGTTTGTTGGATGATGGGGGTGGTCTGGGAGCGGACGTAGTTTTTGGTGGAGCAACCTACCGTAAACGTGAGGGCTAGAGCACTGGCTAAAGCGGCGGTGCAGGCAGATTTTCTTTTCATGTCCCTATATGTATTGGAGCTCATTCTCTTTCACTCTCCTGGTAGTAAGTGCTGCAACAGTCCATCCACAGCAGTTGGTAAGATGCAATCAGAGTGCCAAAACGTTGGCACAATTAACTACACTCCTCTCAAATACTTACAGCAGTTAGAGCGAATAGCCGAGTGGAGTGTTTGTTGTCGGGCGGGAACTTTTGATCGTCTGCCGCGTCAAATCTACTGAGCAAACAACTGCACACAGCAGCCCTAATGGACTGCGTCTACACTTCAGATGCAGGCTCTGACACTCAGGCATGGATCTTCATCAGAAAATTCGCACTCTCCCCACTCAGCCAGGCTGCTATCTCTACAAAAATGCCGAAGGGGAGGTCATCTACGTCGGTAAGGCGAAAAACCTTCGTGCACGGGTGCGCTCGTATTTCCTGGAGGCGTCTCAGGCTAACGCCAAGACGGGCACCCTGATGCGCGAGGCCGTCGATGTGGAGTACATCACGGTTGCCAATGAGCACGAGGCGCTGGCGCTGGAAAACAATCTCATCAAGCAGAAGAAGCCCCGCTTCAACATTCTGCTGCGCGATGACAAGACCTACCCCTACATCAAGCTGACGATGAACGATCGTTACCCGAAGGTCTTTGTGACGCGTAGGTTGCGCAAGGATGGAGGGGCCTACTACGGTCCTTATTTCCCGGGCAATCTGGCTTATCGACTGGTTGATCTGATTCATCGGAGCTTTTTGATTCCCAGCTGCAAGGTTGACCTGTCGCGATATCATCCGCGGGCGTGCCTGCAGTACTACATCAAGCGCTGCCTGGGGCCATGTCTCGAAGGGCTGACGACGCCCGAGGCCTATCGACAGACCATTCGTGACGTGCAGCTCTTTCTGGAGGGAAGGCCCAACGAGCTCGAGCTGTCGCTGACAAAGCGGATGGAAGCGGCGGCGGAGGCAGAGCAGTTTGAGATGGCTGCTCGACTGCGAGATCAGATCGTTACCGTACACCAGATGCAGGACAAACAGCGCATGGCGAGCGCCGATAATGAGGACGCGGACGTATTCGGTTATCACTACGAGAACGAGATGTTGGCGGTGAATCTTTTTCACATGCGCAACGGAAAGATCGTGGATCGCCGCGACTTCTTCTGGGAGGATCTGCCGGAGTCCTTGCTGGATGCTGCGACGGAGGCTGTCGCCGAGGTCGAGGAACTGGAGGCGCTGCCTCGCATGGAGCCTGACCCTGCTGCGCCGGCACCTGAGATCGGCGAGGGTATCGCCATCGTGCAGCATGCCGCGGTATCGGAGCTGGGAGGCACTTTCAGTCCTGGAGTATTTTTCTCTGCGCTTCTGAAACAGATTTATCTCGATCAGAGTTATGTACCGCGATCGATTCTCGTGCCCGTCGAGTTTCCTGACCGAGCGCTATTGGCTGAGGCTCTGACGGAGCGGACAGGCAAACGTATTGAGATTCTTGCACCGCAGCGTGGTGAAAAACGCTCCCTCGTCGATCTTGTCTGTCAGAATGCGAAGCAATCGTATGATCAGCGATTCCGCGTGTTGCAACCTGGGATGAAGGCGATCCAAGAGGCGCTGCAGGATGCGCTCACGCTCGAGGAACTGCCGCGCAGGATCGAGTGCTTCGACATCTCGCACATTCAAGGCGCCGAGACGGTGGCTTCCATGGTGGTGTGGGAGGATGGCGCGATGAAGAAGTCCGACTACCGGAAGTTTCAGGTGAAGACGGTTACGGGCGTCGACGATTTCGCGAGCATGCGCGAGGTCATTCAGCGTCGCTACAAACGGTTACAGGAAGATAAGAAGCCGTTCCCTTCCCTGATCCTGATCGATGGAGGATTAGGGCAGTTGAACGCAGCCTATTCGGCGCTCGAGGAGATCGGGGTCACGTTGCAGCCCTTGGCATCAATCGCGAAAAAAGAGGAGATTATTTACGTGTACGGACAGGAGAATGAACCGGTCGTGCTGGATCGCCGGTCTCCCGTGCTGCACCTGATGCAGAAGATTCGCGACGAAAGCCATCGATTCGCCGTGACCTATCATCGCAAGCGGCGCCAGATGCGCGACCGGGATAGTGAGTTGTTGTCGATACCCGGTGTTGGGCCGAGAACTCGTCAACGATTGATCGAACACTTCGGCAGCGTGCGTGGGATCAAGCAGGCTGGTCCGGACGCGCTCACTGCAGTAGTGAATACCGCAACTGCTGAGCGAATTCGCAACTACTTTGCCGCGGAGGCGTCTGGCAATGCGGTGTTGCCCGTATTGAACGAAGCGTCGTGACGTTATTCGGCGCTGTCGGTCGGCGGTACTGCACCACCGAATTTGAAGGTATTGCAGGCTGCGATCGTTCCCTGCTGGAATCCTCGTTTGAACCAGCCGACGCGTTGCGCCGACGATCCGTGGGTGAAGCTCTCCGGGCTCACCGTGCCTCGCTCCAGGCGTTGAATATGGTCGTCGCCAACTGCGGCCGCGGCTTGCAGACCAGCGGTGATATCGGAGTCGTGAACGATGTTGCGTTGCGCCGTGCTGTGGGCCCACACGCCTGCGAAACAGTCTGCCTGCAGTTCAAGATCGACAGAGAGGCGATTCCTCTCCGAAGGATTTTGACCTGATAGCTGCCGCACCTTCCCTTCGATCCCGAGAAGGTCCTGCACATGGTGGCCTAACTCGTGAGCGACGACGTAGGCCTGGGCAAAGTCAGCGTTGCTGCCCCCAAGGCGTCTCAGCTCATCCCAAAAACTAAGGTCGATGTAAACCTTCTCGTCCGCTGGACAGTAGAAAGGTCCGCTCTGCGACTGAGCGGTGCCACAGCCTGAGTAAGTACGACCGCGAAAGAGCACGAGCGTCGAGCGCTGGTAGTTTTTGCCTGTTTGCGTGGGGAGAAGCTTCGTCCAGGTGTTCTGCACATCATCCAACGTCCAGGAGACGAGCTGCGCCGCTCTCTTCTCCTGAGGCGATTCAGTTGTCGGCGGGCGGTTGGCTGCGGAAGGCGCACTCTGTTGCGTGTAGGATGGCGACGCGCTATGGCCGGAGAGATAGCTGCCGATATAGTTGCGGCCCGTGACCAGGCTGACGACAAGCAGGATCAAAAAGCCGACGATCCCAATCCCACCGCCACCAAAGCCTCCACCACCGCCTCCGGAAGAACCACGTCTGTCTTCAATGTCGCCGCTGAGTCCGCCGCCAGGTGTCCAGTCCATAGTTCACTCCAGTAGGTGCGTCTCCATCTTATAAGTAAGATGTTTTATTCCGTCTTGTTTGAGTCAGGCTTTCTCACAGATTTTGCGAGTTTAGGCGGATGGGGTGTGCTACTCTCCGGAAACCGATGCCAAACAGCAAGTCCGAACTACCTCGCGTTCTAAACGCGTCCCACGCGACTTCCATCGTCGTGGGCATCATTATCGGAAGCGGCATTTTTCTGGTGCCGCGGGAGATGATGGCTGCGGTGGGCTCGTCTCGCATGGTTTACGTGGTCTGGATTGTGGGGGGCCTGCTCTCACTCTTTGGCGCCATGACCTATGCGGAGATCGCTGCCGCTAGACCGCGGTACGGCGGCGAATATGCTTTTCTGCGCGAGGCCTACGGGGATCTGACCGGCTTCCTCTACATGTGGACCCAGATTACGGTGGCCAAGCCTGCTTCGCTTGCTACCATCGCCGCCGGCCTGGCGCGGGTGTTGGGTACCTTCGCAGTCTTCAGCTTCTTTGCGCGTCCAGCTTTCCTCCATCTTTTCTGGGGACAGATCTTTGCCATCATGGTGACGTGGCTCATCGCCATACTCAACATTATCGGGACGAGAAGATCTGCCAACGTGCAGCTTCTGCTCACGTGGCTCAAGGGACTGCTGATTCTCGTGATTGCGGGTTTCTGCTTTGGAGCCGCAGGCCAACATGGCTCGTGGCACAACTTCAGCACAGACTTCACAGGAGCACGCGGAGGTTTTACTGGGTTCATGATTGCGTTGGTCGCCGCACTATGGGCCTATGACGGGTGGAGCGATGTCGTAACCATGGCGGGCGAGGTTCAGAAGCCGCAGCGCAGCATGCCGCTCGCGTTGGTTGGAGGCGTTGCCATCGTCGGTGCGCTTTACATGCTGACCAACGCTGCCATCCAATACGTATTGCCCGCAGCAACCATCGCCGCAGCGGATCGACCTGCAGCCGATGCGATGCGACTAGTCGCCGGACCGTGGGGAGCAACCCTGGTGTCGATCGGGATGGCAGTCAGTATCTGCGCGACCTTTGTGGGATCTTCGCTCTCCGGTGCGCGCGTTCCGTTCGCAGCGGCCCGCGATGGCCTATTTTTCAAGCAGCTTGCGCATGTCAACTCACGGTTTCAAACGCCGTCGACTGCGTTGATCCTTCAGGCCGTTCTGAGTTCACTGCTGCTACTTGCGATTGGAAAGTTTCAGGCGCTCTTTTCGCTGGCCATCTTCGGCGAGTGGCTGTTCTACATGCTCACAGCCAGTACGATCTTTGTGTTTCGCCGTCGCGAGCCACACATAGCGCGTCCGTATAGCATCTGGGGATACCCGGTTCTGCCGGCCCTTTTCATCCTCGCGGCCGCGGTCCTGTTGGTCTTTTCGTTTGCAGATCAGCCGCGGAACTCCCTTGTTGGAACCGGGATCATCCTGCTTGGAGTTCCGCTGCACTATCTCCTGCAACGAAGACGAACAGCCTAACTGCGATTCTCGATAACCCGCTCATAGACGCGCACGTATTCGGCCGCCGGCTTATCCCAGGAGAAGTCCTGCGCCATACCTCTCTGCATCATTTGATGCCATTCCTGTTTATTCCGGAAGGTTTCAAGAGCGCGCTTGAGCGCATCGAAGAGTGCCCCCGCACTGTAGCCCCAGAATTTGAAGCCATTACCGCCGCCGTTAGGCTGCTCATCGATCGTGTCGTCAAGACCGCCAGTGGCCCGGACAACCGGGATCGTACCGTACTTGAGGCTGTAAAGCTGGTTTAGACCGCCGGGTTCATACCGGGAGGGCATCAGGAAGATGTCGGCCCCCGCCTCGATCTTGTGCGCCATTACATTGTCGAATTTAACCTGCACGCGCACCTTGCCGGGATGGCGGTCGGCCATCTCCCCCAGGAGGCGTTCGTAGTACTCTTCGCCGTTGCCCAGGATCACCAGCACCATGTCCTCCTGCACCAAACGATCCATGATCTCGACGATAAAGTCGAAGCCCTTTTGCGTGGCGAAGCGGGAGACGACTCCGATGATGGCGGTGTCGTCATTGACATTTTCCAGCCCGTAAGCATGAAGCAAATCTCGACGGCACTCTTTCTTGCCGGCAAGGTTTTCAGCCGTGTAGTGCGCTGCAATGTGTGAGTCGGTCGCCGGATTCCACTCGTCGGTGTCGATGCCGTTCGTTATTCCGAGGAGATCTCCGCTACGTTGCCGAAAGACTCCGTCAAGCCCGTTGCCAAACTCGCTCGTCTGGAGCTCTTCGGCATACCTACGGCTGACCGTAGTGATGGCATCTGCATACAAGACGCCGCCTTTCAGGAAGTCGACTTTGTCATAGTGTGCGAGTTTCTCAACAGTGAATAAATCCCAGGGGAGGAGCAGGGTTTCGATGGTCTGCGGAGGAAACACCCCCTGATGTCCGGCATTGTGGATGGTCAAGACCGATGGAACGTGGCGCAGGACGGGATCGAAGTAGTAGATGGAGCCGAGCATGACCGGGAGCATCGCCGCCTGCCAATCATGAACGTGGAAGACGTCAGGAATGCCGAGCATCTTTGAGGCTTCGATAACGGCGCGGCAGAGCAGCCCGAAGCGTTCCGCGTTGTCGGGGTAATCGCCAGAGGGGGTGTCATAGAAGTTCTCGCGATCGAATAATTCGGCGCAATCGATAAAGTAAGTCTGGACTCCGCCCTTGATTCCACCGTCGAGAATACGCACGAAGCGGTTATAGGACGGGAAAGGAATCGTGACACTGGGCAGTACCACCGGAGGGTTCGGTACAGCCTTCGCGACCTGCCGGTAGTAGGGCAGAAAGACACTGACGCGATGACCGAGTTTGGCCAGTGTACGTGGGAGCGCGCTCACGACATCTGCCATACCGCCCAACTTGGCCCAGGGGGAACACTCCGATGCTGCGAAAACAATATGCATACCTTCGTCCTTTATCTTTCCAACCAAACCGTTAGTCTATAGAAGAGCACAGGAACAAACCGCACACATTGGATGCTGATGAAACGTAAGCCGAAGCTGGGGCAGAATTTTCTCGTTGACGACTCCGCCCGTCACGCCATCGTTGATGCCCTTGGTGATCTTAGCAAGCGTACCGTCATCGAGATTGGCCCTGGGCACGGGGCGATTACCGACATACTGGCAGGACGTTGTCACAAGCTGATTGCGCTCGAACTCGACCGTGCTCTGGCAGCCGAAATGACCTTTCGTTTTCGCGATCACCCGCAGGTACAGATTCTCGAGTGCGATGTTCTAGAGACGGACCTGCGAGCACTTGTGCCCGCGGGGGAGACGGCAGACGTGATTGGGAATCTTCCGTACTACATCACGTCGGATATTCTGCTGCAGCTCTTCGCGGCTGGCAAAGTCGGCACGCTCGCCCGCGCCGTTCTGATGATGCAGCGAGAGGTAGCCGAACGCGTCTCGGCTGCACCGGGGGTTCGCGACTATGGCTTGCTCTCCGCGACGGCGCAGATGAACGCGAAGGTCGACACCCTCTTTACATTGCCGCCGTCCGCTTTTTCGCCTCCTCCGGACGTTTACTCCACCGTGCTCCGGTTGCACTTCGCGCCGAGGTTTGCTGAGCTTGGAGTGGATCCTGACGGGTTCAACATCTTTCTCAGGCACTCCTTCGCGCAGAAGCGTAAGACGCTTCAGAATAACCTCCGTGCCGCTGGCCACTCCGCTGAACAGCTCTCCGCGGCATGGCCACGCAGTATCCCTGTGCAGGCACGCGCCGAATCAATCGCGCTGGAATCGATGGCAGAGCTCTATCGATCCTTATCTATACCGCCGATGTCTTATGAGTAAGGTCTACGCGTGATTGCTGCACCTTCTCAGCAGAAGCTTCAAGGACGATCCGCTGCAACCTGCTCGAGCATCTTTGCCGCCCGCAAGCGAACGCGTTGGATCACCGCAGTGTCGTCGGCGATTGAGGCCAGCGTCGACGAGATCGTTCCCAATTCGAGCGCACGTCCCTCCTTCACTTCGTCGGCGAAAGAGTTCATTTCGGCATCGAGGCCGAGGCGGTCGTAACGATGCAGAAATTCCAGCTTACGGCCTTCATCCAGCGTGGAAGCGATTGCAAGGAAGATATCGGTAAGCGTACCAACCATCTTGTTCTCTGAGTAGTTGTAGACACACGATCCCGACCCATCTGAGCCATTGTAAGTGAGCGTCTTCGTGCCCGTGTCGGCTATGTTCTTCGCTTTGGAAGCACATTCGACATTGAAATGATTCAGCCCCCGCGCCGCCTTGAAGATCTTTGCGACGACGCCTGGAGTCAGGTTGATCGGCCGATCGACATGCTGCGCTGCCTGACCCCGCATCGATGTCTGCGTGGCTGGAGTCTCCGCCTGATCTGCCTGATAGGTACCTGTTCCGTTCTCATGGATCCGCAGTGTGAACCGTGGGACAGGAAGCCCCGCGTGGTCGAACTGAAAGCTAACCTCAGCCGGTTGATTTGCAGGCACAGCAGATTGTGCTTCGGGTGTCTGGGCCACGGATGAAAAAGCCGAGGCTAGGAGAAGAGCGGTGCAAAACACAACGCTCGCTGTCGTTCTCATCGGCGCGCGCCCTCGAGTTCAAGTGTCTGCGCGGTGTGGATATGGCAGATCGCAATCGCGAGCGCGTCGGCTGCATCTGCGGAATCGAAGGCGTCTTCGTTGTTGAGTAGACGCCTCACCATGAACTGCACCTGCTCTTTGGCGGCCAACCCATAGCCCACCACCGAGCTTTTTATCGAGAGCGGCGCATACTCGGCCACTGGCATTCCACAGGTCGCCGCGGCCAGCATCGCGACCCCTCGCACCTGGCCAAGCTTTAGTGCAGACTTTGCATTCGCCGAGAAGAAGACCTCCTCGATAGCGACGATCTCCGGCTGGTGCAGAGTCATCAAGGCAGTCAGCTCAGCGTAAACCTGAGCCAGCCGCTGCGGTGTCTTCTCTTTCTTGTTGAGCCGGATCGTACCGGCCGCCAGGTGAACGAGACGAGGCATGCGGGCGCCGCAATCCACCTCCACCACCCCGTAGCCGGTGAACTCCGTTCCGCAGTCGATGCCGAAGACTCGCATGGGCGAAGTTTACTGCATCTCGCGCCAGCTTCGGACTATCGAGGTTGAGTCCACCAAGGGAACTTAGCGCACTAGCGGGAGATCCCTTCAAGCGGGGAGCTGGCCGTAGCGTAGAGTTTTCGTTGCATCCTGCCCGCCAAAAAGGCCTGCCGCCCTGCCAGCACGGCGTGCTGCATCGCCTCGGCCATCAGCAAGGGGTCCTTCGCCGCAGCTATCGCGGTGTTCATCAGCACGGCGTCGAAGCCTAACTCCATCGCGACCGCAGCATCAGAGGCAGTGCCAACGCCTGCATCCACGATCAACGGCACTTCGGTGATCAGCTCCCGCAGAATGCGCAGGTTGGCCGTATTTTGCAGCCCAAGCCCGCTGCCGATGGGTGCGCCCAGAGGCATAACAGCCGCCGCACCAGCGTCAATCAGCCGCTTGGCGAAGACAATATCGTCCGACGTATACGGCAGAACGGTGAACCCTTCTTTGACCAGTACGCGGGTCGCCTCGAGCGTAGCTTGCACATCCGGATAGAGGGTCTGCTGATCGCCGATCACCTCGATCTTGACCCAATCCGACAGCCCCACTTCGCGCCCCAGTCGCGCTGCTCGAATCGCCTCGTCGGCGGTGTAACATCCAGCCGTGTTGGGCAACAGAAAATAACGCCTCGGATCAATGAAGTCCAGCAGTGACTCACTCGTTCGATCGAGATTGACCCTTCGAACCGCGACGGTCACCATCTCGGCTCCAGAGGCTTCAATAGCAGCCTGAGTCTCTGCGCCATCTTTGTACTTGCCAGTACCGACGATAAGCCGCGACTGAAAGGCCCGTCCTGCAATCACCAGAGGTTTCATGGTTAATATCCTACCGTTAGAGTGCGGGGTAAACGCAAACGGCTCGCACTCTAAGGAGAGCAGCGAGCCGTCTGGCGGTGAACTGTTGAGATTGACCTGAGGCGTCCATACTCGGACTGGGCCTCGGCGTGGACTTTTGTACAAAGACCGCCAGGACTAGAGCTATGGACGCTCTAAGCCTCAGTCACCTCACGTTGCGTTGAACTACATCTTCCATCAATTTTCATAGGCTGGACCATCCTCCTTTCCCGTGTAAAAGCAGACTACTCCCGAGGTCCGGTTGCATGCAAGTTCGCCGGTAAACAGTGATGGTGCATCTGCGCAAGTCGAAATCGGCATCAGAAATTAAGTCGCGATCTTCATTCGAAGAAGAAAGGCCTCACTCCATGAAGGCAGCAACTATTGTTGGAATTCTCCTCATCGTCCTTGGCATCATCGGGTACGCCACCGGCGGACTCTCCTTCACACACGAGAAGAAGGTGGTCGACGCAGGACCGGTTCAGATCTCGCGTAAGACTCAGGACACCCTTCCGCTCTCTCCGATCTTGAGCACGGTCTCGCTCATTGCTGGGATTGGTCTGGTGGTAGTTGGAGCAAAGTCGAATTGAGCGATCTTTGAGTGCGGCGATGAAGTCACGAGTTTCATAAGGCAGTCGAGAGGAAACTGTGCAAACTGTTACTTGAGATAGGCGCGCACGAGATCAATCAAATCTTCCCCTAACTCTGGAGTGAGAGGAGCATGTCCGTCGCGCAACAGATGCAGCCGGATATGATCCTCAAGCACCTCAGCCATCAGCCCGTTGATTCCACCACGCGCCGCCGCGAGTAACATCAGCACCTCGGCGCATTCGTGATCCTCTGACGACAGGGTGCGATCCACACGATCTATCTGGCCTCGAATCTTCTTGACCCTGTTGAGCAATTTGATCTGAGCCGACTTTGTGTGTGACATTTGCTTCACCCCATGTACCCTACCGGGGTATACTACCGTGACGGGCGATGTAGATGCAATCTTGCGATCAGAGTCGCCCGACCTTCGAAAGGCTCAATCCGTCGGCCAATTTGCACTCTGTTCACTTTCAGGGCTGAAGATAACAGTTCAATGACACGAAACCTCAACCGGAGTCGCCTGCTTGCTGGCACATGCGCGATGTGGCTATCAGCCTCTTTTTTTTCGGCTGCGCAGACGCAGTTCGCAACAGAGACGACGCAGCCATCACAGATCGATGCTCCTGCTCCAGCCGCTGTTCAAACTGATTCCCCGACCATGTTTCCGCACTGGGAGCATTCACGATTTTTCATCGGCGGTCAGGCAAACATCATCTTCCAGGCGCATGGGCCCTTCCATTCGCCCTACGAGGGCGTCAACAGCCTGCTGCCCCGCGGCGAATACAAGACCTCCCTGCTCGGCACGCTTTATCTGGGTGCGCAAGTAATCACTGATCCGAAGTTCGCGCTGGACGCTCTCTTCGACCTCGAATCTGCAGGCGGCCGGGGCGACAGCGAGGCCCTGGGACTGGCCGGCTTCACGAATCTCGATGTGGTCCGTAATCCGAACCTCGGTTCGACACCCTACATGGCCCGCGCGCAACTCCATCAGACGATCGGCTTCACCAACAAGCTCGTAGAAAATTCGCAAACACAGTTTTCCGTAGCCCGCGAAGTGCCGGAGCGACGTCTGGAGTTCCACGTCGGCAAGATGAGCCTGCCCGACTTTCTCGACATCAACAGCATCGGCAGCGACAGCCATTTGCAGTTCATGAACTGGACCGTCGACAACAACGGTGCCTGGGACTATGCTGCCGACACTCGCGGCTACACCTATGGCATCGTCAGCGAATACGATGACAAGGTTTGGTCCGCACGATACGCGCTCGCACTGATGCCGACCGTAGCCAATGGGATCGATCTGGATTGGGCTCTTCGTCGTGCCAGCGGGCAGAACTGGGAGTTCGAGCTACGCAAGCCACTGCTCGGAAGGCTGCTACCGCCCGAACGCAAAGGCACCATCCGCGTCCTGAGCTACGTCAATCACGCTCACATGGGTTTGTATCGCGACTCCAACAAAGCTTTCCTCGCCGGCGAAGGTACACGGCCGGTCATCCAGAACTCTGAGAGATTCGGCGCGGTAAAGTACGGCTTCACCTTCAATGCCGAACAGGAGTTGACGGAGGATGTGAGGGTGTTTGGCCGTCTTGGATGGAACGAAGGTCAGCATGAGTCCTTTGCTTATACGGAGGTCGACCAGACGGTGGAGTTTGGCGGCGACTACTCTGGCCGCAGGTGGTCTCGTCCCAATGACAAGCTGGGTCTAGTCTTCGTCTCCAATGCCATTAAGAAAGATCACCAGGCGTACCTCAAGCTCGGAGGTCTCGGCTTTCTCCTGGGCGACGGCAAACTGAACTACGCCCGAGAGGACATTCTGGAGAGCTACTACAACCTCCATACCTGGCGCGGAATCTACTATGCGTTGGACCTGCAGTTCATCGAGCATCCGGGCTACAACCAGGATCGAGGTCCTGTGCTTGTCGAATCAGTCCGCATGCACGTCGATTTCTAAGTATTACTCCTACCTGTACTTTTTTGGTGCAAAGTATTCGAAGGAAGAGACTTAGGTACGGACTTCCGCATTTAGCCGGTACCGTAGACTCGGCCATGAAACCGTATACTCATCGGGTGGACCAGCTCGGCATCGTTCTCTTCGCGGCGTTTTTGGTTGGACTTCTCTTTGGCAGCTTCCTCAATGTCTGTATCTCACGACTTCCGCAGCATGAGTCGGTCGTCCATCCGCGCTCACGGTGCCTGCAGTGTGGAGTGCCGATTCGCTGGTACGACAATATTCCGCTGCTGAGCTGGGTTATTCTTCGTGGCCGCTGCCGCGACTGCGGTCAACCTATCTCTTGGCGCTATTTTCTTGTAGAACTTGCCACCGGTTTATGGTTCGCAGTTGTCACACTTGAAGTGACGTCCTCTTCGTCTATCGGCCAATACGTTCAGCTTTCCTCGGAATGGTGGGCAGTTCATATACTGACCGGCATAGGTCTAGCAATCGTCGGCTTTCTCCTCATCGGCCTCATGGTGATGGACTGGCAGACGATGATCCTGCCTGACTCCTTCACGCTCGGCGGCATTGCCATTGCTCTCTTCCTCGTCTGCACCCAAGCCCTTTTCCTCGGCCCGAACGAAGATGAAGTTGTCCTGACCAAGCACCACATCCAGCTCACCAGTCCCGGCGGTGTGGTCGATCGCGGCAATCTCTTCTTTACCGGTCCGGAGAGCCTGATCTTCGGACGCATCGCGGCGGTCTGTGGAGCAGCACTTCTTCTGCTCCTCATCCGCTGGCTCTACAAGGCAGTTCGCCACCGCGACGGCATGGGCCTCGGTGACGTGAAGCTGCTTGCCATGATCGCGGCCTTTCTTGGTTTCTGGCCGGCGATCCTCTCTCTCTTTCTCGGAACCCTGGCCGCTGCGGTCTATGGTGCGGCACTTCTCGCGCGTGGCAAGGCAGGAGCGACCTCCAGACTTGCCTTCGGCAGCTTTCTTTCAATCGGCGGACTGGTAAGCGCGCTCTTCGGTAATTACCTGATCAATATGTACATAGCGTTGCTTCGATAGCCGCACACCGGCCCGACAATCGCTTGACACTTGCCAGCCGCAATCTTAGAGTCGAAGATGGCCATGCACAGTTACCCCTACATTTGGAACTACCTTCCACTCGTGCTTCAGATTCTGGTCGCGCTCGGACTTGCTGTGGGCATGGTCGGCGCCTCGTTTCTCATCGGAAAACACAAAAACTCACGCACCAAGGCCGGAGCCTACGAGTGCGGCATGGACCCGGTGGGCGACGCTCGAGGCCGCTTTACCGTGCGTTTCTACATGGTCGCGATGCTCTTTATCCTGTTCGATGTCGAAGCCGTCTTCATGCTTCCCTGGGCCGTGATCTTCCGCCGTCTCCCAGCCATCACCGGCTCGCGCATGTTCGGATTCTACGAGATGCTCGTCTATCTCGGCTTCGTCGCCGTCGGCCTCTTTTATGTGTGGAAAAAGGGCATCCTGAACTGGGCGAACGATAAAGGGGACCTCTAATGTACGATCCAGCCTCTGCGATTAAAGGCAAACAGGCTGTCTTCGAGGCGCATCCTGAAAACGCTGCGGTCAAGGCCTTGGCCGACCTCGCGACAGATGCCAAATATGACCGCGCTGAGCTGACCATCACGGTGGCTCGAGAGAACATCATCACAGCAGCCAAAGCCGCTCAGCAGGCCGGATACAACTTCCTTGAAGATGTCACTGCAGTGGATTGGTACCCGTCTGAGCCACGCTTCCAGATCACCTATCACATCCTCTCGCTCAAGTTGAAGGAGCGTCTGCGCCTCGCGGTTCGTCTCGACGGAGACGATGCCGCGCTCGACAGCATTACTTCGGTCTGGCCCTCCGCCAACTTCTACGAACGCGAAGTCTTCGACCTCTTCGGCGTCCACTTCGGCGGTCATCCCAACCTTCGCCGAATCATGATGCCGGAAGACTGGAACGGGCATCCATTACGCAAGGACTACCCCGTGGAGGGCTACCGCTAATGACTCCCCCTGTTGAAGAACTTACCGGAGTGGCGGCTATCAATCCGGGCATAGATGATTTAATCGCCAACTCAGCACGAAATCGACAGAACCCTCCGTCCGGCGACCAGACCATGATCATCAACATGGGTCCGCAGCATCCCTCGACCCACGGTGTGCTTCGGCTGGTCATCGAGGTCGACGGTGAAACCATCGTAGGGCTGGCTCCGGATATCGGCTATCTTCACACCGGTATCGAGAAGACCTGCGAGGCCAAGTTCTACCAGCAGGTCGTTCCCATGACCGACCGCATCGACTATCTCTGTCCCATGACCAACAACCTCGCCTACTGCCTTGCGGTAGAGAAGTTGCTGGGCCTTGAGATTCCCGAGCGCGCGCAGTATCTCCGTGTCCTCTTCAACGAGCTCACCCGCATCCAATCGCACCTGGTCTGGCTCGGCACCCACGCCATGGACATCGGCGCACTCACTGTCTTCCTCTACTGCTTCCGCGAGCGCGAAGATCTGCTGCGCATCTTCGAGGCGGTAGCCGGCCAGCGCATGATGACCAGCTACGTTCGCGTCGGCGGCCTTAGCCTCGAACCACCGCGGGATATCTACGACAAGATCCGCACCTTCCTCAAAAACTTTCCTGCCCACGTTGAGGAGTACGAAGGCCTGCTGCAGACCAACCCCATCTGGATGAACCGCCTGAAAGGCGTGGGGTACCTTTCAGCCGAGGATGCGATCGCACTAGGCGTTACCGGGCCGCCACTGCGTGCCTCGGGGGTCGACTTCGATGTCCGCCGCGACATGCCGTACTCCGGCTACGAGAAGTTCCAGTTCAACGTGCCGGTCTCTGATGTCGGCGACGTGTGGGCGCGCTACATCGTTCGCATGCAGGAGTTCCGCGAGTCGGTCAAGATCTGCCTGCAGGCGCTCGATGGTCTTCCCGAGGGAAGCATCGTCGCGGACGCACCGAAGATCATCCTGCCAAATCGCGAGCAGATGAAGACCCAGATGGAGTCCCTCATCCATCACTTCAAGATTGTGACGGAAGGCTTTGGCGTTCCAGCAGGTGAGGCGACCAGCTCCGTCGAAGCGCCGCACGGCATGATGAACTACTACGTCGTCTCCGACGGCACCGCCAAACCCTACCGCGTCCACATGCGCAATCCGGGATTTGCCACACTGCAGGCACTCGAAACCATGTGCAAAGGCCGTCTCCTCGCCGATGTCGTCGCCGTCATCGGGTCGATCGATATCGTTCTGGGCGAGATCGACCGCTAACCTCTGATGCTCGAAGCACGCCTCAGAGCTGAACTTTGGACCTCGTGGGCCTCACTGATCCGCTCTTACGCGGCCGCCCACGGAATGAATAGCAGGCATCATGCGGTAGTTGAAGTGGGAGCAGAAGAGATTACACTTCGTGTGGCCAGCCGATGGCTTCGCTTCACGCACGAGACGATGGAATCAAGTGATGGAAGCCGCTCTACCTTCACCATGCAGGAAGATGGAACGGTCAAATTGAACGGTATCGCCGAAGAGATGGACCTTGCCGCCGAGAGGCTGGCGCGGGAGATGATGCAGAGTGAGTGAAATAGCCAATACGATCTTTTCGCCAGAGACGGCCGCACGCTTCGACCATCTCGTCACCATCTACCCGCTCAAGCGGTCGGCGCTTGTGCCCATGCTGCTCTACGCACAGGATGAGATCGGTTATATCTCTGATGCTGTCATCGCCGAGATCGCGGAGCGCATCGACCTTCTGGAGTTGGACGTACGCAACGTGCTTTCGTATTACTCCATGCTGCGCACCAGGCCCGCCGGAAAGTACAACGTGCAGGTCTGCACCAATATCTCCTGCATGCTGCGTGGCGGCTACGAGATCCTCGACCACTGCAAGCATAAGCTGGGCATTGGCCATAAAGGCACGACCCCGGACGGCGTCTTCTCACTGGAAGAAGTCGAGTGCATCGGCGCCTGCTGCTGGGCTCCAGCCATTCAGATCAACTATGATTTCCACGACGACCTCACCACAGAGAAAGTCGACGTTCTCTTCCAGATTTATCGCGACGGCCAGGGAAAGGACGTGAAGTAGATGCCATCACTCGTCTCGCACCCCGATGAGGTAAAAGTTGTTTCCCGCCGCTTCGGTCTGGGCGCGACCGACATCGACAAGTATGTCGAACTCGATGGCTATAAAGCCGTTCAGCAGGCCATCGCCAAGGGGCCTGAGTGGATCATCAGCGAGATGAAGGCCAGCGGTCTGCGTGGCCGTGGCGGCGCTGGCTTCCCGACCGGCATGAAGTGGTCTTTCGTCCCGAAACAGTCCGAAAAGCCGAAGTACGTGCTGGTCAACGGCGACGAATCCGAGCCCGGCACCTGTAAGGATCACCTCCTCTTCCTGCACGATCCCCACGCCGTCATCGAAGGCACTATGATCGCCGGCCTCGCCATCGGCTCCAAGCTGGGCTTCATCTATCTCCGCGGCGAGTACCGCTACCTGCTCAAGATCGTCGAGAAGGCGGTCGCGGACGCTTACGCGAAGGGCTTCCTAGGGAAAAACATCTTCGGCACCGGCGTGGACTTCGACATCATCACGCAGACGGGAGCTGGGGCGTACGAGGTCGGCGAAGAGTCTGCCCTGATGGAGTCGCTCGAGGGCAAACGCGGAGTGCCTCGCATCAAGCCTCCCTTCCCTGCTGTCGTCGGGCTTTACGGTGGTCCTACGGTTATCAACAATGCTGAGACGATCGCCAACGCACCGCACATCCTGCTGATGGGTGGCGAGGCCTATGCCAAGCTAGGCAGCGAGCGCAACGGCGGCACACGCCTGTTTGGCATCAGCGGCCACGTCGAACGCCCCGGCGTCTACGAACTTCCGATGGGCTACAACCTCAAGCGGGCTATCTATGAGGTAGCAGGCGGTATTAAGGACGGCAAGAAACTCAAAGCTGTCGTCCCCGGTGGCTCAAGCTGTCCCGTCATGACTGCTGACGAGATCGACGTAGGCCTGGACTTCGACCAGATGGGGAAGGCCGGCACCATGCTAGGCTCGGGCGGAATCGTCGTGCTCGATGAGACGGTCTCGATCGTCGAATTTGCGCTTCGCACCATCGCGTTCTACCAGCATGAATCCTGCGGCTGGTGCATTCCCTGCCGCGAGGGCACCGACTGGATCAAGAAGACTCTCACCCGCGTCTATAACGGCGGCGGCAATAAGAAAGATGTCGACAACGTTCAATATCTCGCCGAGAACATGCTGGGCCGTACCTTCTGCCCTCTAGGCGACGCAGCAGCGATGCCCACCATCGCCTTCGTCAAGAAGTTTCGCAAAGAGTTCGAAGACTATATCGAAGGCAACAAAGCCGGAACCCCCATCATCACCGTTGAACAGCTGGTCGGAGCGCACTAAGCCATGGCAGACGTAACCTTTACCGTAGACGGCAAGAAACTTACCGCACCCGCAGGCACTCTTCTTCTGGAAGCCTGTAAGTCCGCCGGTATCGAAATTCCCGCCTTCTGCTACTATCCCGGCCTCTCTCTGCAGGCAGCCTGCCGCATGTGCGTCGTGCGTATTGAAAAGATGCCCAAGCTCCAAACGGCCTGCACCACACCGGTTACAGAGGGGATGGTCGTCACAAGCGAGTCTCCGGAGATCGCTCAGGCGCGCAAGGCGACGCTGCAACTTCTTCTCGGCAACCATCCTCTCGACTGCCCCGTCTGCGACGCCGGGGGCGAGTGTGAGTTGCAGGATATGACGTTCAAGTACGGCGCCGCCGACAGCTTCTACGCTGAGCCCAAGAACCACCGCGAAGAGCAGAAGTGGTCCCCCGTCGTTTATTTTGATCGCCCACGTTGCATCCTCTGTTATCGCTGCATTCGTATGTGCGGCGAAGGCATGGACGTCTTCGCTCTCGGCATTCAAAACCGGGGCAGCTCCTCGGTCATCGCCCCTAACGTCCCCGCGCAGATGTCTCCCGACGACCTTGCCCACGTAGACTGCGAGCAGTGCGGCATGTGCATCGACGCCTGTCCGGTCGGCGCGTTGACCTCCGGCACGTATCGCTACAAGACCCGCCCCTGGGAGATGAATCACGTATCGACCATCTGCACGCACTGCGGCGATGGATGCAAGACCACCCTCGGCGTTCGCAGCACCACGGATGGCTCCGAGATCGTCCGGGGCGATAACCGCGACAAGTCCGGCATCAACGTCGACTTCCTCTGCAACAAAGGCCGCTACGCCTTCGACTTTGCAAACAATGAAGACCGCATCACCCAGCCGCTCGTCCGCCAGCCCAGCGGCGAGATGAAGCAAGTCAGCTGGGAGGTCGCACTCGACTACGTCGGCAAGAAGTTCCGCGAACTTCGCGATACCCGTGGCGGTAAGAGCATTGGAGTCATCGGCTCCAATCGCACCACGAACGAAGAAGCCTACCTGCTGCAGAAGTTTGCTCGCACTGTCCTCGGCACCAACAACATCGATCACCATCGCACCGCCGATTATGTTGCCTTTGCCCGGGCGTTGGCCGGAACCAACCGCACAGCCAGTCTGAACGATACGCTGACCGCGCCGGCCATCATGATCCTCGGCGGCGACCCAACGATTCAGGCACCCGCGACAGCTTGGAACATCCGCACAAACGTCCGCAACAACCGCGCCCGCCTCTACATCGCGAACTCCGCCGAGATCAAGCTTCGCCGTCAGGCAAAAGCCTTCGCGCACATCGCGCCGTTCAGCTACAGCGCACTGGCAAGCTTCATGGCCGGAGATGACAGCGCCGTCGATTCCCTCACCCACTCCGGCGCAGACACGTCCTCTTTCCATGACTTCCGTAAGGCCGTTCGTTCGGAGGAGAGTCTCCTAGTCCTTATCGGGTCGGAGTTCCGCGGCGGCGATCTGCAGCGCCTGCTCGCATTCGGCAAGACTCTGCCCAACCGCAAGTTCGCGCTGATCTCCGACTACGTCAACTCTCGCGGAGCCGCCGACATGGGCCTGCTGCCCGACCTGCTACCCGGCTACACTCCGCTCGCAGGGAACACTACCTTCGCCGAATACAACACTCCAACCACCCCGGGTCTCGACATGCTTGAGATCTTCGAAGCAGCAGAACGCGGCGAACTCTCCGCTCTGTATGTCGTCGGTTCCAACCCCGTCTCCCGTTACGGAATCGATCCCTTATCTCTCAAAGACACATTCGTAGTCGTGCAGGACATGTTCCTCACCGAGACGGCAGCCCTCGCGGACGTGATCCTCCCGGCCGCGAATCTCTACGAAAAATCCGGCTCCGTCACCAACAGCTACGGCGACCTCCAGCTCGTCAACAAGGCTGGTGACCGTGCCGGAGTCCGCACCGACTTCGAGATGATCGTTCGTATCGCCGACAAGATGGGCGCAAATATGCAAGCCCTCATTCCCTTCGGCAAAGGCACTCGCGCCGACATGGGCCAGTCCCGCGGCGCACAGTCCGGCGAGGCCGACCGTCATGCCGTATGGCTTGCCGCAAACAACATGGAGCCGAAACTCAGCCCCTTCGATCCGTTCGCCATTCTCGATGAGATCCAGCGCCTAGTCCCCGGCTACAACCTGCTGCGACTTCAGCTGCTCAGCGGCAATGATCAGCATCTGCAGCCTGCCGTAGCTACCCACGACCTCGTTCAAATCGGCAACCGCCGCGACCTCGTCCTGCCGGCGAACGATACACTGTTTACCTCGGGCACCCTGGGTCGCTACTCCGCCATGCTCTCCGATCTGCAGCACAACGAGAGCCTCCGTCCTCCAACCGGCCTCACGCAGATCCAGCCCGCAGCCGACTAAGTAGACTCAACAGCAGACTCGAAACAACTACAGGAGCCCAACCCACCGCCGTGAGCCACCTCAGCCCATTTCAGACGTTCCTGCTGCTCAGCATCCTTAAGGTCGTGGTCGTCCTCGTCATCACGCTGATGTCGGTCGCCTACACGGTGCTACTCGAGCGCAAGGTTCTGGGTCGCATCCAGAACCGTTGGGGACCTTCTCGCGTCGGACCCTTCGGACTGATGCAGCCGCTCGCCGACGGAATCAAACTCTTCCTCAAGGAAGACCTCCTGCCTATCGCCGCCGAACGCCCTCTCTTCATCCTTGCACCTATCATCGCGTTGGCCTGTGCGCTTATTTCCATCGCGGTCGTCCCATTCGGCGGAATGCAGACCGTCAATGTCAATGGTGTTGGCGTCGAGATGTTCAACATCGCTGACCTCAACATCGGCCTCCTCGTCATTCTAGGCATCACCTCGATCGGGGTCTACGGCATCGCGCTCTCCGGCTGGTCGTCGAATAACAAGTTCGCCTTGCTGGGCAGCCTCCGCGCCACCTCGCAGATGATCAGCTACGAACTCGCCCTTGGCCTATCGCTCGTCGGCGTTGTTCTCCGCGCACAATCTCTCAGCCTCCGCGACATCGTCAACAGCCAGGGCGCTCACGGCCTGCTCTCCTGGAACTTCTTTGGTGGATTCCAGTTCGTTGGGTTCTTCATCTACATCATGGCCGCTTACGCTGAGACCAACCGCGCGCCCTTCGACCTTCCCGAAGCAGAATCCGAACTCGTCGCCGGCTATCACACCGAGTACAGCTCCATGAAGTTCGCCATGTTTTTCATGGCTGAGTACGCGAACATGATCACCGTAAGCTGCGTTGCTTCGCTGCTCTTCTTCGGCGGAGCCTCCAGCCCCCTCGGCCATCTCCTCCCAGCGGACTTCGGCGGCCCTATCCTATCGGCCATCTTTCCAATCCTCTGGTTCGTACTCAAAGTTCTGGCCTTCCTGCTTCTCTTTATCTGGGTCCGCGGCACACTGCCCCGCTTCCGTTATGACCAGCTCATGAGCTTCGGCTGGAAGTTTCTCCTGCCGCTCGCCATGGCCAACATCATCGTCACGAGTCTTGTCATTGCCTTACGGAGTTAGCTCCACGGAATACGCAACAAGGTGTTTTACAATCAGCAGATAGCCCAGTTCTTCGAAATCGGCCTCTGCCCTGTTTCAAGCGTCTCAAGCGACTCACAAAGGACCTGACGGAACATCATGCAACTGGCACTCTTTCTCATCTTTGGCGGGCTGGCCGTAGCGGGAGCGCTCAACCTCCTCCTGCAGCGCCATCCCATCAACAGCGCACTGTCGCTGGTCGTCGTCATGATGTCGCTGGCCGTCCTTTACTGGTCGCTCGGAGCCGAGTTCCTCGCCGCATCCCAGGTCATCGTCTACTCCGGCGCCATCATGGTCTTCTTCGTCTTCGTCATCATGCTTTTGAACGCCGGCGAAGAGGAGCGAACTACAGGCAGCCGCGCCGCCTACCTCGTCGGCTTTCCCGGCGCCGCAGCCATCTTCTGCCTGCTCAGCTTCGTCTTCCTGTCGGAGCGCAAGGCGCTCGGCTACACCAACATCGGCGGCTATCTCAACCACGTCACCAGCAATATCTCCGAGATCAGCACCATTCTCTTCACCAAGCTGCTGCTTCCCTTCGAAGTCACCTCCATCCTCATCCTGGTAGCCATCCTCGGAGCCGTCGTGCTCGCGCGAAAGGAGCAGTAGAGATGCTCCCACAGGTGCCCATCGCCGCTTATCTCATCCTCGCTGCCATACTCTTCTCGGTCGGCGTCGCGGCCTTCCTCATCAAACGCAACCTCATCACTATCTTCATGTCGATTGAGCTTATGCTCAACGCCGTCAACCTCACCTTCGTCGCCTTCGCGCACATGTGGCATCAGCTCTCCGGTCAGATCTTCGTCTTCTTCGTGATGGTCGTCGCCGCAGCCGAGGCCGCCGTCGGCCTTGCCATCATCATCGCCATCTTCCGCACGCGTGAAACGCTGAACGTCGACCAGATCGACCTGATGAAATCGTGAACTCTATGCCCTCTGCCTCCATGATCTCCGACTACCTCTGGCTGATCCCGCTGCTTCCCTTCGCCGGCTTTCTAGTCAACGGAACCGTAGGCCGCAAGTTGCCCCGCGCACTCGTGTCAGCCGTCGCGCTGATCTGCACCGTCATTCCAGCCGCCATCGTCGCATGGCTCTGGATCGTCATGAAGGCCGAAGGCGCGCCCGAAGTCCTCCGGGTCGTCAGCCAGCCGTGGATCGCAATCACCGGCCTCCAGATCGACTTCGCCCTCACCGTCGATCACCTTACCCTCATCATGCTTGGCGTCGTCACCGGCGTCGGCTTCCTCATTCACGTTTATTCCGTCGGCTATATGGCGCACGAAGAGGGATACTGGCGCTTCTTCGCCTACCTGAACCTCTTCATGTTCTTCATGCTCGTCCTCGTCCTTGCCGAGAGCTTCCTCCTGCTCTTCGTCGGCTGGGAGGGTGTGGGTCTGGCCTCTTATCTGCTGATCGGCTTCTACTTTCAGAAGGATTCCGCCGCCAACGCGGGGAAAAAAGCCTTCATCGTCAACCGCATCGGCGACTTCGGGTTTCTCCTTGCGATGTTCCTCCTCGTCCGCGAGTTCGGATCCCTCGACTTCACCCACATCTTCCAGGCCATCAGCGTCAATCCCGGCTGGAATGGCGGCATCCTCACCGCGATCGCCCTTCTGCTTGTCCTCGGCGCAGTTGGAAAATCCGCCCAGATTCCGCTCTACGTCTGGCTCCCCGACGCAATGGAAGGCCCCACGCCTGTCTCTGCGCTGATCCACGCGGCAACGATGGTCACGGCCGGCATATACATGGTCGCACGCTGCCACGTGCTCTTCGACCGCAGCCCCTACGCTCTCGGCGTCGTTGCGGTCATCGGCGCGGCGACGGCCATCTTCGCGGCTTGCATCGGTATGGTGCAACACGACATCAAGCGCGTCCTCGCCTATTCCACCGTCTCCCAGCTCGGCTACATGTTCCTGGCCTGCGGAGTTGGAGCCTACACCGCAGGCATCTTCCACCTGCTCACCCACGCCTTCTTCAAAGCTCTTCTCTTCCTCTCTGCCGGCTCGGTCATCCACGCACTCTCCGGCGAACAGGACATGCGCAAGATGGGTGGACTCCGCAAGCGCATTCCCGTCACCTTCTGGACCATGACGATGGGCGTCTTCGCCATCTCAGGTATTCCGCCGCTTGCCGGCTTTTTCTCCAAAGACGAGATCCTCTATCAAGCTTTCGTCTCAACCAATCCCCTCGGCAAGCTGCTTTGGTTCGTCGGCCTCATCACCGCCGGCATGACCTCCTTCTATATGTTCCGCCTCTGGTTCAAGACCTTCTTTGGCCCAGAGCATTTTGAAGAGCGCACCGACCTTCACGCCCACGGAGCAGCCGTCCACACTCACTCCGGCAGCCACGCAGTTATGGTCGTCGACCCAGAAGACAATCACACCCACGGCGTCCACGAGTCCCCCGCGATTATGACCGTTCCACTAGCCATCCTCGCTCTATTGTCGATTATTGGCGGGTGGGTAGGCGTTCCCGCCGCTATGGGGGGCCACAACGAGATCGAACACTTCCTCGATCCCGTCTTCAGCTCAGGCGCAGCGGTCGAAGCAGCAACCATCAGCCGCGGCCCCGAGCTGGGCCTTGCCGTAGTCTCCGTCCTCGTCGCACTCGCAGGTCTTGGCATTGCCTACCTCTTCTATTACAAGAAGCCCGGCACCGCCGCAGCGCTCGCAGCAAAGATGCCAGCCCTCTACAACCTCGTTGACCACAAGTTCTACATCGACGAGATCTACGGGGCGGTCATCGTCTCCCCCCTGCTCATGTTCAGCCGTCTCTTCCTCGGCGGCATCATCGACGGCGGCATCGTCAACGGCGCAGGCGCGGCCGCTGGCGCAACCACACGAGGATTGAGCTCTCTGGTTCGCCGCGTTCAGTCTGGAAACATTCGCTCTTACGCCGGCTGGCTCGCACTCGGAGCCGCCGCCGTTCTGCTTGTCATGATCTTCGGCCGCTCCATCTGGATGCACTAAAGAAGCTCGTTTACCAGTATCTTGCTTTAGCAACACCCAAAGGAAACGATGAATATCGACCACACCATCCTGACCGTACTCATCTTCGTCCCGCTCGCGGGTGCGGTCCTGCTGGCCTTGCTGCCCGACAAGGGCAGGCTGATGCAATGGGGTGCGCTCGCCGTCACCCTCATCACCTTTATCTGCACCCTGCATCTGCCCGCACGCTACGACTACTCGGCTGTCGCCGGCAGCTTCCAGTTTGAACAGAATCACGAGTGGATTAACTCCCCCGCCATCCGCTATCACCTCGGCGTCGATGGCCTGTCCATGTGGCTCGTCGTTCTCACTGGCTTCCTCGCCCCGCTCGGCGTCCTCGTCTCTTGGAACACCATCGGCGACCGCAAGAAGCTCTTCTACACCCTCTTCCTCCTGCAACAGGTTGCGATGATCGGCATCTTCGTCTCGCTCGACCTCTTCCTCTACTACGCCTTCTGGGAGCTCTCACTCGTTCCCATGACGCTGCTCATCGCCACCTTCGGCCGCAGCGCCAACCGCCGCCGCGCCGCCATCAAATACTTCCTCTACACCTTCATTCCGTCAGCGATCCTGCTGGTCGGCATGCTCTGGGTCTACGCCCGCACCGGCACCTTCCAGCTGCCCGAGCTCGCCCAGCTTGCCGCCGCCCACAATATCTCCAGCAACAGCGCAGCGCTCTGGCTGGCCTCGCTCGCTTTCCTCGTAGCTTTTGCAGTCAAGGTACCAGTCTTTCCGCTTCACGGCTGGCTCTCAGACGCAATCGCCGAAGCACCCACCGCTGCCGTGATGGTTCTGGTCGGCAAACTCGGCCTCTACTCCATCCTGCGTTTCTCCTTCAGCATCTTCCCCGAGCAGTCCCGCCAGATCGCCCCGCTTATGATCGCCCTCGGAGCGATCGGCATCGTCTACGGCGCGCTCATAGCTCTCGTCCAGAAAGATCTCAAGCAACTTGCAGCATACGGCGCACTCGGACACGTCAGCGTCGTCATCCTCGGCATCTTCACCTTCACCATCGCCGGCATCGACGGAGGCATCTACGCCACCCTCAACGAAGGCATCGGCGCTGGCGCCTTCTTCATCCTTCTTGGCATCCTCTACGAGCGCTACGGCACCTACGACATGCGCGACTACGGCGGTCTTGCGGCCAAGCTCCCCTGGATGGTGACCCTCTTCGTCATCACAACCCTGTCGGTGATCGGTCTGCCAATGCTCAACGGCTTCGTGGGCGAGTTCCTCGTCCTCACCGGCGGCATGCAGTCCGCAGTCACCCACCACACTCGCTGGACGGTGCTCGCCACCACCGGCGTCATCCTCACCGCCTCCTACATGCTCTGGATGATCCAGCGCGTCTTCTACGGCGACCTGAACGAGAACACAGCCGACGTGCCAGTCCCTGACGTCACCGCCCGCGAGCACCTTGCACTCTGGCCCCTGATCGCCGTCATGCTGTTCATGGGCATTGCTTCGCCCTATTGGTTGCGCGCCATCGACACCGCAGGCACCTATCTCGCGCAGGAACCTCAGACTATCGAGCCCGCAGCCTCCGTCAGCACCATCGTCCCACAGACACAGACATCCGCCGCCCAGGAGGCCACGAAGTAATGTCCCCTAACGTCCTGGCCCTCCTTCCCGAGCTCATCCTCACCCTTGTCGGTGTTCTGGTCATGCTCGCAGAGCCGTGCCTGAAGCCAGGCTCCAGCCGCAAACCTCTCGGCTGGCTAGCCATCGCCGGCACCGTCGCCGCTCTCGCCGCAAGCTGGTATCAGATCCAGTTTGGGACCGTCCACGCCTTCTCCGGCACAATTCAGATCGACGCTTTCTCGGTCCTCTTCCACTTCGTCATTGGCTCGGTCGTCCTGGTCACGCTCCTGGGATCGCTGGACTACTTCGAAGGCAACGCCAGCCATGCTGGCGAGTACTTTGCCCTCACGCTCTTCGGCGCAGTCGGCATGATGCTGATGACCTGCTCCGTCGAACTGCTCATGGTCTTCGTCGGCCTCGAGATCTCCTCCATCTCGACCTACATCATGTGCGGATTCCGCAAGGGTCAGGCCACCGGCACGGAGTCCTCGATCAAGTACTTCCTGCTCGGCTCCTTTGCCACCGCCTTCTTCCTCTACGGCGTAGCCCTCGCGTTTGGAGCCACCGGTTCGACCAACATCTACGCCATCGCCCACGGCCTCGAGACCACCGCAACCCCGGCTCTCGCTTTCACGGCCCTCGCGCTCATCCTCATCGGTCTCGGCTTCAAAGTCTCCGCCGCCCCATTTCACGTCTGGACCCCGGATGTCTACCAGGGCGCCCCGGCCCCAGTCGTCGGCCTCATGTCGACCGCACCGAAAGCAGCCGCCTTCGCCGTCCTGCTTCGCATCACCTTCACTGGCTTCCCAACCTATCAACATCGCTGGGCCATCATGATGTGGGTTCTCGCCGCACTATCGATGACAGTTGGCAACCTGGGCGCCCTTATGCAGCGCGACGTCAAACGCATGCTGGCCTACTCCAGCATCGCCCACGCCGGTTACCTGCTGGTCGCATTCACCGCCTTCCCCTTCGACGGTATCGCCGCGGCCTGCTTTTACACCGCCACCTACGCCGCGATGAACGTCGGCGCCTTCGCGGTAGTCACCCAAATCGCCGGCTATGACGAGCGCGCCCGCAGCATCGACGACTACACCGGCCTCGGCCAGAAGCGCCCCTACCTCGCCGCCCTGCTCAGTTTCTTCCTGCTTTCGCTCATTGGAATTCCCTTCACCGGCGGCTTCTTCGGCAAGTTCTACGTCTTCTCCGCAGCGATCCATGGCGGCAACGTCTGGCTCGCCGTCATCGGTCTTCTCAACAGCGGCGTCGCCTGTTTCTATTACCTCCGTCTGCTGGCTGCGATCTACACGCGCCCTGGCAGCGAAAGCACTCGCCTCAACCAGCTTCGCCGCATCAGTGTTCCTGCGGCGATCGGTATCGCTCTTGCCGCTGTAGCAACAGGCGCACTCGGTATTCTGCCTAGCGGTGCGGTCTCGTTTGCGGAGTACGCCAGCCACTCCACCTTGATCGAACAAGGCCGGCAGGAGTGTGCTGCCTCTCCTGATAGCTGCCACCTCCAGCTCCAGTTCGACGAGAAGTAATTGCGTCCTGCCGGACGGGCCCACTGCGCGTGGGGCGGCCACTTCGTGGCGCGTATACCGGTCTTGCAAACAGATAGATCTAACTCCTCCCGTTGGTCGGCAAGAGCATCCTTCCGACCAACGGGAGGACCACCAGAGATCTCTTACTCAAACAAGGTAGACCCGTCACGAAGTGACCGCCCCACGCGCAGTGGGCCCGTCGGCAGGACAACAGAAAAGCCTCCGCGAACTCCGGAGGCTTTTCATGCTCACAAACTCCAAAGGCCGAAGCTTTACTGGACCTTCAGGAAGATGATGACGAACGTGAACAGCGCGAGCGACTCAATAAACGCCAGCCCAAGAATCAGGAAGATAAAGATTCCAGGACGAGCACCCGGGTTGCGTGCCAGCGCCTCGGTTGCCGACGCGGTCGCCTTGCCCTGACCCAGACCGCAAAGCCCAGCAGCCAGCGCCATGCCCAAACCAGCAGCCAGAGGAACCCACTGGGCTCCGGGGCTTACAGCGGCAGCGCCCTGCGCAAAAGCCGGCGTTGCAAACAGCAGCGCGGCCAACGACATAAACAGATATTGCAGCTTCTTCATGGTGTTACTCCTGCCTCCGTGGATACGCCGCCAGTGGGTGGTTGATGCTCACCGTGCTGGCACCCTCACGCTATGCGGCGTTGTTGCACACTGCGAGAGGAGGCCCCAACGCAGCGAAACTCAAAGTCTTTAGTGATCGTGCGCTACGGCCAGTGACAAGTAGATCGAAGCCAGCAGGAAGAACACATAGGCCTGCACCACAGCCACACCGACGTGCAGCCCGAGGAAGATCAACGGAATTCCCACCGGAACCAATGAAAAGAACGCGATTGTCACCAGATCTCCCGCAAACATATTTGCGTAGAGACGAACCGTCAGCGAAAGTACACGGGCAAAATGCGAGATGATCTCAATCGGCAACAGCAACGGATACAACCACCATACCGGCCCAAGGAACTGCTTGATGTATGCCCAGCCGTTCTCCCGAACGCCGTGGTAGTGGTAGTAAATGAAGGTACAGAGCGCAAAGCCGAGAGGCACCACCGCATACGCGGTAGGCGACTTCAGTCCCGGAACCACACCCATCAGGTTGGCCAGCAGAATGAACAAACCCAGGGCCGTCAGATAGCTGGTAAACCGCTCCGAACCGTGTCCGATGATCTGTTCGCCCTGCTCCGAGACGAACTCATGGGTCATCTCTGCCAGATGCTGCGCTGCGGCAGGCTTCTCAACGCTCAGCGTCATCCGTACGAGCATGAAGTAAGCAATCAGAACGAAAAACACCAGCAGCTCCATTGCGAACGAGTCCGTAATCGGATAAGCCGGATACTTCGGATGCACATGCAGCGCCTCAAGAAACGAGGTCGTGAACGCACCAAAGTGCTGATTCAAAAATAGGGTGATGGCTGTTTGTGTAGGCATATAAATAAAGCTTCTGCGAAACGTAATCTGCGAACGTCCGGCCTAAACCGTCCACGCCTTCATCAGCCTCAAACCCTCGACCGTCAGTGCAAACACACCCAGAGCGAGGCCAGCGGCAAGCGCATAGACCGAACCATTCAGAATCTTAAGGCTAACATAAAGCAGCACGACGGTCAGCCCGAGCCGTAGGAAGAAACCGAACAAAATCAGCCCCATCGGCTTCGCCTTTCCTCCGCCATCCATCCTGACCATCACCGCTGTCATCAGCCGAAGCCACTCGAACAGCCCCGATCCCGAGATCAGTGCCCCCACCAGCAGCAAAACCGCGGACTGCCACCCCATCTTCCACCACACCACTGGTGCCGCAACCACGGTAATCACCACCAGCAACCGCAACGCGCTCAAAATAGTCCGCTTGAAGTCCGCGTCGCTGAAACTCTCCAACGTTTTCACAAGATCGTCCTCGCCTGTGCCGTTATCCACGCTTGATATACCGAGATGCGGTTCGAAATATCTGGACAAAGCCAGCTGCGGCCCCAAGCAAAATCCCCACAATCGCGATCCAGCCCTGATGAAAGTGCCGATCCAGCCAACTTCCTACCAGCCATCCGATCACGCACCCAGCCGGCAGCGCGATCGCCAACTGGATCATCGACTCAGCCTTTACTAGCTCGCCGAGCGCCCCCTTCCCGCCACCACCCGCTCCGTTACCGCCGTTCCCTGCTCCATCATCCGCCATAGCAGGACTATTACACCACGCACAACGCCGACTGACACATCCTGTGTATCCTTTTGAAGTTCACATGCCTCGCTATACTGGGGTGTCAGCAACATCCAGCTAAAGGAATCCCTGTGTACGAGTCGGAGTTCGAAAAGAATCTTTATCAACAGCGCCGCGAGAAACTCCAACTGATCGCCGCCCTCGGGCAGCTCGAGGGCCTCAGCCACGCCGAGGCGACCTACCCCAATCACTACGCCGCCAGCCACACCATCCCCGAGATCCGTGCCGGCTACGACCTCCTCACCGCCGAGCAGCTCGACGCCGACCCTATCCTCGTCAGCATCGCAGGGCGCATCATGGCCATCCGCGTCCAGGGCAAGGCCGGCTTCGCGCAGCTGCAACAAGGCGGCCAGCGCTTCCAGATCTACGTCCGTAAAGATGACGTCGGCGAAAACACCTTCGCCCTCTACAAGCTTCTCGACCTCGGCGACCATATCGGCGTCCGCGGCCATCTCTTCCGCACCCGGACCGGTGAGCTCACCGTCCACGTCGGAAGCTTCGACAATCTACCCGCCCTGACCTTCCTCACCAAGGCCATGCTGGCCCTTCCCGACAAGTACCACGGCCTGGAAGACACCGAACTTCGCTACCGTCAGCGCTACGTCGACCTCTTCATGAACACCGGCGCCGCTAAACCCGCCACCTCAGGCGAAACGTCGAACGAACCTGCCGAGCCCGAAACTCCCAACGTCCGCGAGGTCTTTGTCAAGCGCGCCGCCATCCTCCGCGCCATCCGCAAGTTCTTCGACCACCGCGGCTACCTCGAGGTCGAAACCCCGATGATGCATCAGATAGCGGGAGGCGCAGCGGCCCAGCCCTTCACCACGCATCACAACGCGCTCGACCTCGACCTCTTCCTCCGCATCGCGCCCGAGCTCTATCTCAAGCGCCTCGTCGTAGGCGGCATGGACCGCGTCTACGAGATCAATCGAAACTTCCGCAACGAAGGCATCAGCACCCGCCACAACCCCGAGTTCACCATGCTCGAGTTCTACCAGGCCTACGCGAACTATCACGACCTGATGACCCTCAGCGAAGAACTCGTCATCTGCGTCGCCAAGGAGGTCAACGGCACGACCATCACCCACTTCAACGGCCACGAGATCGACCTCAGCAATTGGACCCGACTCTCCATGCGCGAGGCCATCATGAAGTGGTGGCCGCCAAACGCGCCAATTCAGCCGACCGAAGACGACTTTTCTTCCGAGGAGAAGTTCAGGGCGCTTATCAACGAAGGCGAGAAGTTTGCCGATCCAGAGAAGTCCTCCTTCGATCGAGCCCTCAATCGCCTCGGCGCAGACTGCCACTTCGTTCGTGAGTTCGTCCTCGACAAAGGCGCACCGTACGGCAAAGCCATCTCCGACCTCTTCGAGCTAAGAGCCGAGGCTCTGCGAGGCGGCGAAATGGGCATCGAAGAACCTCTCATCCAGCCCACCATCATCTACGACTTCCCCTTGGCCGTCAGCCCCCTCTCGAAAATCAAGCCCGACGAGCCCGACTGGGTCGAGCGCTTCGAGTTCTACATCGGCGGCTTTGAGGTCGGCAACGCCTTCTCCGAACTCAACGACCCCGACGACCAACGCACTCGCTTCGAACAGCAGATGGCCGAAAAGGCTCGCGGCGATGACGAAGCCCACCAGATGGACGAGGACTACGTTCGCGCCCTCGGCTACGGCCTGCCCCCCACCGCGGGCGAAGGCATCGGCATCGATCGCCTCACCATGCTCCTCACCGACTCGAAGTCCATCCGCGACGTCATCCTCTTCCCCCTCCTCCGCCCCCAGGTCAAACAGGCCGAGGCCGCTGAAACTAAACACGGAGAGTCCGCCGAATAGCGCACAAGCGGCGACGCCGGTCCGGTCGCCGCGCTCCAAACGCGTTATCCTTACCCTGTGGCTACCTCCGCGACAACCGATGCAGTCCTCGCGCCCGCAAAGCCCCACTCGCTGCTCGCCGACTACGCCACCCTGTTCAAACTCCGTGTCTCCACCATGGTCATCATCACCGCCGGAGCCGGCTTCTACCTGGGTAGCCTCCGCAGCGGCATCAGCCCCTTCCACGCCGGCCTCCTCCAGGCGCTCGCAGGAATCGCCGTCGTCACCTGCGGCAGCAGCGCTCTCAACCAGGCCCTCGAGCGCAAGACCGACTCGCTCATGCGCCGCACCGCCTCACGCCCCATGGCAGCAGGTCGAATCTCTCTCACGCACGGCCTCGTTCTGGGTTTCGCGGCGATCTTTCTGGGATCCCTCTACCTCGCCTACACCACCAACCTGCTCACCGGAACCCTGACCCTTCTCACAGCCATCGGCTACGTCGCCATCTACACCCCGCTCAAGCGCGTCACCACCATCAACACCTTCATCGGGGCATTTCCCGGAGCACTCCCGCCGCTTATCGGCTGGACAGCCGCACGAGGCATAATCGAGTGGCCCGGCGTCGCACTCTTCGCCATCCTCTTCGTCTGGCAGTTCCCTCACTTCATGGCCATCGGCTGGATGTACCGCGAGGACTACGCCCGCGCTGGCATCCGCCTCACGCCCAACCTGCCAAATGCCCAGTACGCTGCCCAGAGCACGGTCATCCAGGCCCTCTTCTACGCAGTCCTCATGATCCCGGTCAGCCTGTGGCCCGCAGCTCTCCACACCACCGGCTACTTCTATGCCGTAGCTGCAACGCTCCTGGGCGCCGGCTACCTCGGGTACACGGTCCGCTTCGCCCGCATCCTCCGCAATCCCGACTCCGACTCCTCCCGCCTCGTAGCCCGCGACCTCCTCCGCGCCTCCGTGATCTATCTCCCGCTACTTTTAGCCGCCATGATGCTCGACGCCAAAGGACGCTTGCTCTTCTAGACCTATGCCTTTCTCCACACAACAAATCAGCCCTGAATACCGCACCCCGCCCTCCGTCATCGCTTCGATCATCGCCGTCAGCGCTGTCGCATCGCTCTTTCTCGCATGGCTTGTCTACTATCACCCTCCGGTCGACGTAGCAGGCACTCACCTGGCCTTCCTTCCTGCGCTCGACGCCATCCTGAACGCCCTGTGCGCTGTCTTCCTCGTCATCGGATATCGCTTCATCCGTCGTCGCCAGATCACAGCCCACCGCAATAGCATGTTCGGCGCCTTCATCGTGTCTAGCGTCTTTCTAGTCGCCTATATCGCCAACCATGTCCTCCACGGCGACATGCTCTTTCCCAAGGCCTATCCCACAACGCGCTTCATCTATCTCTGGATCCTGCTGACGCCGCACATTCTGCTCGCGATCATCTGCCTGCCCATGATCCTGATCACCTTCTTCCTGTCCCTCACCGGCCGCTTCCCCGCACATCGCCGCCTCGCCCGCTGGACCTATCCCATCTGGCTCTACGTCTCGGTCTCCGGAGTCATCGTGTACGCGATGCTTGCCGCATACCGATAAATCAGTCATTGAAACCGCAAACTCCAAGCACGACTCTTATGCAGCCAGACACCAGCAAGCTCCTCCGAACCGGCCTCCTTATCTTCGGCACCGGAGTCGTCGCAGCCGCACTCATCTTTACCAGCTTCGGCGGCATTACCCGCCATCAAGGCCCCCACACCAACCTCGGATGGCTCTCCCTGATGCTCGCAATGGGCTGTCTCCCCACCGGCTTCCTCACGCTTCTTCTGGCGGCAGTCAAACTCATCGGCGACCGCCGCCGCTAACACTCCAACTTCGCGCGACAAAAAAGCCCCGGTCGTTGTGACCGAGGCCTTCTAATTGAATTCCTCCAGAACAGCGGGAAGCCTGAACTCGCTACTTACCCAGAGTCGGAGGATTCGAACTGCTACCCACAGCCGCCCCAGTCGCTCCCGTGCTCACGCCGTCGAGCGACGCCTGGTAGGAGATGATCGTCTTCAGCGTCTCGTACGGAATCCCAGTCAACGGCAACAGGTGTCCGTTCACCGCAAGCATCGGAGTCTGTTCGACATCGATGTCCTGCGCAAGTTTGATCGAAGCATTCACCTGATCCTTGATCGCCTGAGTCGCCGCACACGCGTCGATCGCCGCCGGATCCAATCCAGCCTTAGTCACTGCGTTCTTCAGCGTCTGATCCCCAGTTTCAGGAGTCAAAGCGCCTTGGGTATCAAACACCGCGGCAGAGTAGACAAAGTACGCATCGTTCTTCTGCTTCTGCACGCAATACCCATACGACGCCGCCTTGAACGCGAACGGGTGCAGATCCACCAGCGGATAGCTCTGGTACACCACGCGTGCGTTCGGGAAGTCCTTCACCAACTGCTCCATCGTCGACTGCGCCTCTTTGCAATGCGGGCACTGCAGATCTGCAAACTCAACCAGCAAAAGATCCTTGCTCGTCGCGCCGCGCGTCGCACCATCCGCCCGAGCCTGCAGCGTCTTACGTAGATCAGCAAACGGAGTCGCGCCAAACGGCACCACCGCATCGCCCGCAACCGCATGCTTTCCATCCGGCATCACAAAAAACGCCGTAGGCTGCACCTTCGCATTGGCTGTCTTGTCCGTGACAAACACAATTACCTTACTCACACTCGGCGCCGTGGTGGACTGGATCGCCTCGACCCGCCAGATCCGGTTCGGATCATATCCCCACAGGGCCTTCAAAAACGCATTGACCGTATCCACCGTCGGCGTAGACGCCGTGAAATACTTCTGATTCACCGGAGGAAATGGATCCGCCTTCGTATCCTGCCCCAGACTCTGCAGCTGCAGCGGAGCTCCAGCCTTCTGTGCCGCAGGAGCAGTCTGCGCTCCCGCACCCGCTGACGTCTGTGCTCCCGCCGCTGCCGTAACGCTGAGAGCCGTCACCAATCCCGCCAACATCCAATTCGAAATCTTCGCTTTTGAAATCGTCAAAGACACCATCCTTCGCCGTCGCTATCCGCGCAGCTCCTCTATTACACCTGAACCTTGACCGCAATGGGAAACCGACGACCCATTCCGAACGACTTTCTCGTGACTTTCAACACCGGAGCCGCCTGCTGCCGCTTATACTCGCTCTTCTCCACCAGCTGCAACACCGACCTCACCAGCGCCACGTCCACTCCCTGCTCCTCGGCAATCTGCTCCGCCGAGCAGTACCGCTCCACATATGCCTCCAGGATCGGATCCAGCACCTCATACGGCGGCAGCGAGTCGGTATCCCGCTGCTCCGGCCGCAGCTCCGCCGACGGTGGTTTCGAGATCGTCTCCCACGGTATGACTTCTTTGACGCGATTCACATACCGGCTCAGCGCATACACCCGCATCTTCATCACATCGCCAATTACGGCCAGCGCGCCCACCATATCGCCGTACAGCGTGCAGTATCCGGTCGACATCTCGCTCTTATTCCCCGTCGTCAACACCAGCGCACCAAACTTGTTCGACAACGCCATCAAAAGCGTCCCGCGAATCCGCGGCTGCAGGTTCTCCTCCGCAAGCCCAAACGGCGTGCCGGTAAACAGCGGCTGCAACACATGCTGAAACTGCGCGAACACATCGTGGATCGGTAGCAGCTCAAACCTCACCCCCAGGTTCTTCGCCAGCTTCCGCGCATCCTCAATTGAGCCCAGCGACGAGTACTCCGTCGGCATTCCCACGCCGATCACGTTCTCCTTACCCAGGGCCTCCACCGCAATCGCCGCCACCAGCGCCGAATCAATCCCCCCACTCAACCCCACCAGAGCCTTGCTGAACCCGCACTTCCTCACATAGTCCCGCGTGCCCAGCACCAGCGCACTCCACATCGCAGCGACCTCGTCTACCTGAGTCGCAGCCGCGATCGCCTCGCCATCCCGTGTATCGAAGACCACCAGATCCTCAGCAAACGAAGCCGCCCGCGCCACTACATGACCATCCGGCCGAATCACCAGCGACGAGCCATCAAACACCAGGCTGTCGTTCCCGCCCACCTGGTTCGTCATCGCCACAAACGCATGATGCCGCCGCGCCAGCGCAGCCAGCATGTTCTGCCGCACCTGCGGTTTTCCCTGCCAATAAGGCGACGCCGAGATATTCAAGATCACCCGCTGCTGTCCCGCCAGCTCCTTCGGCTGCGACTCCCACCGCCCCATCAGCTTCTCAACCGGATCGACCGGATACATCTGCCGCGGCCAGAATCCCTTGTCGTTCCAGGCATCCTCGCAGATCGTAATCGCCAGCGGCTCACCGCCGACACAGACCAGCGTCTGCTCCGCGGCCGGCTCAAAGTATCTCTGCTCGTCGAAGACGTCGTAAAACGGCAGCAGCATCTTTTGCTGCACGAAGCTCACCCTGCCCCCATCCAGCAGTGCCGCGACATTCCTTACCTGCTTGCCCACGCTGGCCTTGGTAGCCATCACCGTCCCGCATAGAATCGCCGGTCGACCCGCAGTTGCGGTCCAGCCTGCAAGCTCAGCCACCACCTGCTCTGCCCTCGCAACGAACGAAGCTTTCTCCAAAAGATCGGCCGGCGGATACCCACACACCGCAAGTTCCGGAAACACCACAAGACCCACGCCTAAAGTGTCGGCACGAGTCGCATATTCAAGAATCTTCTTCGCATTCCCGGCGAAGTCCCCCACCGTCGGGTTGATCTGGGCAAGCGCTATCTTCACCCTTCAAGTCTACCGCTTAGGAGCCTGTCCCGCTCAACACCACGCCCACCGTACGCGCCAGAATCCGAAGATCCATGATCAGACTCCAGTTCTCCACATACGCCGTGTCCAGCGAGATATAGCTGTCGAACGACGGGTCCTGCCGAGCCTCCACCTGCCACAGCCCGGTAATGCCCGGCAACACATCCAGCCGCCGCAGATGCGCAAGGTCGTACTGCTCCACCTCAGCCGCCATCGGAGGCCGCGGCCCTACCAGACTCATATCACCCTTCAGAACGTTATAAAACTGCGGTAGCTCATCGAGCGAGTACTTCCGCAACACTCTGCCCACCTTTGTAATCCGAGGATCTTTCTTGATCTTGAACAGCACACTATCGCGCTCGTTCATATGCTCCAGATCAGCCTTCAGCTTGTCCGCATTCTGCACCATCGTCCGGAACTTGTAGCAGGAGAACGCGCGGCCCTTCCGGCCAATCCTCTGCGCCTTATAAAAGATCGGCCCAGGAGAGTCCAGCCGAATCGCGATCGCAATCGCCAGCATCACCGGCGCAGTCAATGCCAGCCCAATCAAGGAAACCGTCGTATCAAGCACGCGCTTCAGCAAAAATCCACCGATCGGAAAGTCCCTGCGGTGCAGTGGAATCGTCGGAAACTGACCGACATATTCAACCTTCGCATTCCACGCCAGGCCGTCGTACATATCCGGAACCACACGAACATCAATGCCGACAATCCGAGCCTCTTCCACCATGCTGATCACCATCTTCTCTTCGGCCGGAACAGAAAAGAAGATCTCGTCCACAAACAACGATCGAGCCAGCGACAGGCAGTTCCTCGCATCGCCGATCACATCTGCATTACCGGACTCCGCCTCACGTTCGGTCAGCGCAACAAAGCCCTTGAATCGGAATCCCAGATGCTGCAGCGTGTCGATATGATTTCTCAGCGCATGCCCCACCCGACCCGCGCCCACGATCAAAACATTCCGCGTCTCGATCCCCGCCCGGAATCGCCGATAGACCATCCTCCGCCACAACGCGCGCCGCACGCACAGCAGCGCCGTCGTAAACACCACCATCAGTCCAACCACGATTCGCGAGATCGCCTCTCCACTCGACAGGTACAGCGTCCCACACAAAAGCAGCCCTGAGGTCAGCGAAGCCTGAATCGTCATCCTCTGTTCATGCAATCCGCTATGGTGCTGAATCGTCCCATACAGCCCATACGAACGCGTAAGGAAGATCAGGCAGATTCCATACCAGCCAATATAAAAAAACAGAAGATTTGGAGAAGATTTGATCAGATGCGGGAGCACATGCAGCGTCGGTACATCGGCAGGCGTCGCCACGCGGAACCTCAAAGCTGCCACCGCCGCAATCACCACCGTCAGCAGGTCCAGGGAAGCCCAGACCGTGCTCGTGATCGACGGCCTGCGGAAGATTCCGCCGTCGGTCCTCGACGCACGCCTTCCGTTCCCCGCGTATTTTCTCTCTGAAACGATGACCTGCTGCAGATAATCCGGTGTCGCCATAGCGAACGCCTTTCAACTCAATAATCCCAGGGCCTTATAGTCGGTAGGATGCCTGAATTGAAGCTCAGGAATACCGTCGATAAAAAAAGTCGCCAGTCGAGCAGTTATGCGGGCAATATAGAAAAATTGAAGACTATCTGGAGCATACGTCTCAGGCAGGGGCTTGGCAACAGGGTACGGCAACACTTGGCAGCAACTGTCTAACACCTTCAGGGGAGACGCTTTACTCGGTTGTAACCTACCTCACGTTGCGCACTCAGACAGGGGTAACTAGCTCATCCAGCGTCAAAAACTCCTGAAGAATCGGATCCTGGCTGCGCTCCATCTCTTCCATGGTTCCAAAGAAAATCGCTTTACCTGCGCTTAAAAACACCACTCGGTCCGCCAGTTTCTTCGCCAGCCGCATGTCGTGTGTCACCACAATGCTGGTGAGATGTAGTTGTTGCTTCAACCGTTCGATTAAATCTCCGAGAAGATGCGCCATCAGCGGATCAACCATCGTCGTCGGCTCGTCATACAGCACCGCCTCCGGCTGCGACGCCAACGCCCGCGCGATCGCAATGGACCGCTTCATCCCTGTCGAGAGGTCAGATGGCAGCAGGCTTTCCATTCCCGCCACACCCACCATCTCCAGCAAACCCTTTACTACCTGCAGAATCTGGTCTTCCGCCATCTCTCCGCGCTCACGCATCGGAAACGCAACGTTCTCTCCCACCGTAATCGAGTCGAACAGCGCTCCATTCTGAAAGACCATCGTCACCTTCCGACGAATCTCTTGTAACTCTTTTTCCCGGAAGCCGCAGATATTTTCACCCGCAACCTTGATCATCCCCTTGTCAGGCTTCAAAAAACCCAGCAGCATCTGCAGCGAGACCGACTTGCCCACGCCGCTTCGTCCCAGGATGCACAGCGTCTCCCCCGGCAGCACAAAGAAGCTCACATCCTCCAGCACCACAAACTCGCCGAACGACTTATATACATGCTCGAACGAGATGTACGGCCCGGGCTTGTTCTTCACATCCGGGACAGCCTCGGCGGCAGCCTCATTCTGCTCCGCCGCCTGCTGGATAAAATCACCCACCTCCGCAGACACGTCCTCCGAGACACTCTCAATCAGCGGAGTATCCGCGGTCACCTCAGGCTGTTGTTCCTCGATCTTGTCATCCGGCTCTGCCATCTCAGCGACTCCCACCAACCAAATCACGACACAAATCTAGCCTAACCCATTGGTCCCCGCTAAGTATCCAACGCATCGACATGCCGCTCCGCCTCCTCAAACTCCTCCGGAGTATTCAGATTCGCAAACCAGAGATGCTTCGCTGACTGCTGGAACTCCGTCGTTGCCATCCAGTCTTCTCGCCCCGGACCGTGCAAGCTTGGCGTGGCCCGAAACGTCGAGTGATCGTTCCATGGCAAATTGCGGAATGTCATCCTGAGCACGACCCCGTGTTTCGCCGCCAGTTCCCTGCCCGCCCGCTCCAGCACCGGATACAACTTCAACTCCCCTTGCTCTATCGCACTCGTCAAAAATGGGGCGACGTCCCGGTGAATCATCGCCAGCGTGGGCTGCGCAAGGCCATCGACCGTAAACATTACCAGCCTCGCTCCCCTCTTCTCCTCAATCAGCGTTCTGCGAACCCAGTGGTGCAAGAATGCCGAAGGAAGAAACGGCATATCTACCGGCAGGAACAGGTTCCAATGGAAGACTGAATGAGCAAGCGCCGCCTCCATCCCTCCCATTGGCCCGCAACCGGGGTGCAGATCAGGAAGAATCCGTGCGTACGCCGCCAGTTCCGGGTTACTGCTCAAAATCCGCACATCCATGCACACCCGCCGCAGCTTCTTCACCGCATGGTGTACCAGCGGCTTCCCAGCCAGCTCCAGCAAAGCCTTTTCTCTTCCCATGCGCGAACTCTTCCCACCAGCCAGCACATAGCCGCCGACCTCCTCCGCGACCGGGCCAGCCATCAGGCACCTACACCACTCAAAAACCGCACAATCGACTCGATTCCGCGATGGAAGTTCGCCAGATGAAACTTCTCGTTCGGCGCGTGAAGGTTGTCATCCGGCAACCCAAACCCCATCATCACGGTCGGCACCTTCAGCTCCCGCACAAAGTCGCCCACAATCGGAATCGACCCGCCCCCGCGCACAAACACCGTCTCCTTCCCGAACACCTCGCGCATCGCCTCCGTCGCGGCCTTCACGTAGGAGTTGTCCGTGCTCACCACAATCGGATCGCCCGCATGAATCAACCGCACCTCCAACGCAACTCCTTTTGGCGCAATCGACTCCACAAAAGCCTTGTACTTCGCAAAGCTCGCCGCCGGCGTCATATCCGGCACCAGCCGCATGCTCACCTTCGCCACTGCCTTCGCGGGAATCACCGTCTTAGCGCCCACTCCAACAAACCCACCCGGCATTCCATGCACATCGAGTGTCGGCCGCGCCCACGTCCGCTCCTGCACGCTCAACCCGGGCTCGCCCGTCAGCACACTCGACCCAACCTCCGTCGCGCGATAGTGCTCTTCATCAAAAGGCAGCGCCTTCCACGCCTTCAACTCATCCGCCGTCGGCTTCTGCACCTCGTCATAAAATCCCGGAATCAAAATCTTTCCGTTCTCATCCTTCAACTTCGCAATCACCTGCGCCAGCGCGACAAAAGGATTCGGAGCCGCCCCGCCATACATCCCCGAATGCAGATCCGTCTTCGCCCCGCGTGCTTCGATCTCGGTATAGATCATCCCGCGCAACCCAACGCAAAGCGTCGGCAGCTCCGGCGCAAACATCTCCGTATCGCTCACCAGCGCGACATCTGCCTTCAGCTGATCTCCATGCTCACGCACAAACGCAGCGATCCCCTCGCCGCCCACCTCTTCTTCGCCCTCCACAATCACGCGCACATTCACCGGCAGCGTCCCCCCGCCCGCCGTCATCAACGACTCCAGTGCCTTCACATGCATCCACATCTGTCCCTTGTCATCCACCGCACCGCGAGCATAGATGTTCCCATCACGCTCCGTCGGCTCAAACGGCGGCGACTTCCACTCATCCAGAGGCTCCGCTGGCTGAACATCGTAGTGACCATAGCAAAGCACTGTAGGCTTAGCCTTTCCATCAGCTCCCGCCCCCGCATGCAGCCAGTCCGCATACACTAGAGGATGCCCCTTCCGCTTCGACGTAGTCGTCTCAATCAGACGAACGTTCTCCATCCCGATCCTCTTCAGCTCCGCCGCCACAAACTCCGCCGCACGCCGCACATCCCCCACGTGCTCAGGAGCCGTAGACACCGAAGGAATCCGCAGCAGCGCCTTCAACTCTTCGACGAACCGTGCTTTGTTCTCCCGCCCAAACGCAACCGCCGTCATCATCCTCGTCGTCACTTGTCCACTCCCGGAGAGTATTCTCCCGCCGGCAAATCCTCGCCCGGCAAAACACAAGTATATGTCCGCCCCACTCCCCAATCATTCCCCTTGCATCTCATCCATCACAAAGCGTAATTAATGCGGGCTGAGGAAAACAAAATGACCACCTCCCTCAAAGACGGCACCATGATCGACAAGATGGCGCAGTTTGACCTCCATCAGGAGATCGCTGACTCCGAGCAGAAAAAACCCTGGCAATCCGGCCACTACGCCAAGACCCTCTTCAAGAAGCACGACCTCCGAGTCGTCCTCGTCGTCATGGAAGACGCATCCAGGATGAAGGAGCATCACGCAGACGGAACCCTCTCTGTCCAAGTACTCAAGGGGCAGATACGTTTCACCGTTCACGGTAAATCCCATGACCTCAAGGAAGGAAACCTCATCACACTCAGCGCCTCTATCCGGCACGAAGTAGAGGCCCTTCAGGACTCCGCCTTCCTCCTCACCATCTCCTGGCCCAGCAATCAGGATCTGCTCGCAATGAAGCACCGCGGTTACGGCACCTAGAGCCACGCAAAGCAAAAGCGAAGACACGATGGAAGCTGAACTCAAGCGCGTCTACGAAGAACCCTCCCTCGAAGACGGCACCCGCATCTTAGTCGACAGACTCTGGCCGCGAGGTCTAAGCAAGGAGAAGGCTCGCGTCGACCTCTGGCTCAAAGAGATCGCCCCCAGTAACGAACTTCGAAGATGGTTCGATCACGACCCCGCAAAGTGGCCGGAGTTCAAAGCGCGGTACAAGAGGGAGCTCAAACATAACGCCAAGCAGCTAGCTCTCCTTAGACAAGCCACAGGTCGTGGTCGATCCACCCTGCTATACGGCGCCCGAGATACAGAACACAATGAGGCCGTCGTGCTTCAAGAGCTCTTGCGCCACGAAGGAACCATCCGAACCTGAACCGTCTCCGCTTATCTCGCTTATCATCGTTTCGAAAATTCTTATCTTCATAGCGTCCCCCATCGCAGTGGCGCACAATGCCTCTATGACGACCACGCCCCCCGCTGACACAGCCTCATTCAAAACCGGCCAAACCTGGAACACCGAGGCCTACGCCGCCAACGGCCGATTCGTCGCCACCCTCGCCTCCGAGGTCGTCGCTCTCCTCGCCCCGCAATCCGGCGAACAAATACTCGATCTCGGCTGCGGCGACGGCGCCCTCACCGAACAACTCGCAGCCACCGGCGCCATCCTCACCGGCGTCGACGCCTCAGCCACCATGCTCGAAGCCGCTCGCCAACGCAGCCTTCACAGCTCCGCCAAATTTGTTGTCGAACAACACAACGCCACCGCCCTCCCCTACCACGAGCAGTTTGACGCCGTCTTCTCCAACGCCGCCCTTCACTGGATCACAGGCATCTCCGGCCAGCAGGCCACGCTCGCCGGTGTTCACCGAGCCCTCCGCAGCAAAAATCCACAAGCCCGCTTCGTCGCCGAGATGGGCGGCCACGGCAACATCGCCGCCATTCGTACAGCACTCCAGGCCATCCTCGCGCCCTTCCACATCGACGCCGAAGCAGCCGCCGCCAGCTTCTTCCCCTCACCCGCGCTCTATCGCCGCCTGCTCGAATCCGCTGGCTTCACGATTCAATCCATCGAACTCATCCCTCGCCCCACGCCGCTGCCCAACGGCATGGAGTCATGGCTTAACACCTTCCGTAACGGAGTCCTCGACCGCCTCAATCCACATGATCGCGCTGCCGCACTCGCTGACACCATCGCCCTGCTCGAACCCATCCTCCGCGATGCCGACGGAAACTGGACCGCCGACTACGTTCGACTCCGCTTCCACGCCACCCTCCGCTAGGCGCAACAGATCCCAGAGCGAGTCCCGCATCTTACCTCAAATCTCTTGCCGCTTCCGTGCCTCAGAATCAATTAAAAGTGGATGAATCATCTCAATTAGACGAAACATCATACTTCTGCGTCTAATGAATTAACAAAACAATCAGGCCTATGAAAATAAAATCGAGTCAGTCTCTCTGCGTCGCCAATTTGTTCCTGTTACTGTATCTTTTCTGCGGAAACGCAAACGGACAGGACACATCGAATTCCACCTCGGACCCGACAGTCAAGCTCAAGACAGTGAGCGCCGACACAACTTCCTCCTCTTCGCTCAATAACTCGGACTTGCCCGACGCCCCCCAGGGACCAGTGTCAGGACCAGTGGCCTCCGAAGAAGGTCAGCAGACCAAGCGCATCCTCGGGATCTTTCCCAACTTTCGAGCGGTCAGTGCCAACGTCCACCTGCCCCCTCAGTCGGTCAAGGAGAAGTTCATCACCGCGACTCACGATAGCTTCGACTACTCTTCCCTCTTCATTCCCGCCTTTGTCGCGGGCATTAACCAGGCTACGAATTCCGTACCGGAATTTCACCAGGGCGCAGCCGGGTACGGCCGCTACTTCTGGCACACCTTCGTCGACCAGACCAGTGAAAACTACCTCGTCGAGTTCATTGTGCCCACTATCACCCGCGAAGACACGCGCTACTACACCCTCGGCAGCGGCGGTTTTATCAAGCGCGCCGAGTACTCCCTCAGCCGCGTCGTCATTACTCGAAACGATGCCGGGCATAATACCTTCAACATCAGCGAAATTGTGGGTGCTGGCGCCGCGGCCGGAATATCGAACTTCTACTATCCTCAGTCCCAGCGCACCTTCAGCAATACCGCAAGCAGATGGGGCACAAGCGTCGGTATCGATGCCGGGACCTTCCTCCTTCACGAGTTCTGGCCCGATATCAACCACAAGTTCTTCCACGGCAAACAGCCTAGCCAATAAAACCAACGGCCTGCCTCCACCGCGGCAGGCCGTCCTATCTTCTCAGACGCTAGCGAACATCCTCCGGCCCAAGATTCGCAAGGCACTGCTCCAGCACTCCATTCAAAGCCTCAATTGAACCTTCCGCCACCCCCCGCCACAACTTCCCTTCGATCACCTTCACCATCTTCTCCGCCGTCTGAAGCAGCTCTTCCCCCTCAGCAGTCAGTCGCGCCGCAAGAATCCGATCATTCTCCCGCCCTTTATTCCGTACGATCCACCCGCCTCTCTCAAGCCCCGTCAACATTGACTGAGCCGACTGCGGCGTCACATAGCACAACCGCGCCAACTGAGCGCCCGACACCCCTGGCTCCTCCCGAATCGTCTTCAGTATGTGTAACTGAGCTGTCGTCACGCCCTGGGGGCGCAGCGCCTCATCCATCTGGCTGCGGAAGTGGACCAGGATGCGCTTCATCATCTGCGCAGCTCGCCGCCTTTCAGCTTGTCTCTTCGTCCCGTTAGAATTTAAAGAAACCATATCAGTCTCCTGATATCATATCAGGAGACTGATATGGCAACAATGACCGCACCTTCGCCCGCGCTAGCCCGGCCTAAGCCCGTCGCCGCGGCCGCCGCGTGGAAGCCCCATCACAACCCCTGGGCCGTCGCGCTCACGGTCACACTCGCGACCTTCATGGAGGTCCTCGACACCTCCATCGCCAACGTCGCCCTGCCCCACATCGCCGGAACTCTCGGCGCCAGCTCCGAAGAAGCCACCTGGGTACTCACCAGCTATCTCGTCTCGAGCGCAATCGTCCTGCCCATCTCCGGCTGGCTCTCCAACCGCTTCGGACGCAAGCGCTTCTACATGGTCTGCGTCGCGCTCTTCACCATCTGCTCCTTCCTCTGCGGCATCGCAAACACGCTTCCCCTGCTCATCGTCGCGCGCATCCTTCAGGGCGCGGGCGGCGGAGGCCTCGCCCCAAGCGAACAAGCCATCCTCGCCGACACCTTCCCCGTAGAAAAGCGCGGCCAGGCCTTCGCGGTCTACGGCATGGCTGTTGTCGTCGCACCCGCCATCGGCCCCACCCTCGGCGGCTGGATCACCGACAACTTCAACTGGCACTGGATCTTCTTCATCAACATCCCCATCGGCCTCATCTCGCTCTTTCTCAGCAACCGCATGGTCGAAGACCCGCCGCACCTCAAGGAGCGCATGGAGCAGGCCAAGCATCTCAAGATCGACTTCCTCGGTCTCGGCCTCGTCGCACTCGGTGTAGGCTGCCTCGAGTTCACCCTCGACAAAGGCCAGGAAAAAGACTGGTTCGGCGACCCCATGATCCGCACCTTCGCCATCCTCGCCGCCGTCACCCTCATCTTCTTCACCTGGTGGGAGTGGCACCACCCCGACCCCATCGTCGACCTGAAGCTCCTCAAGAACCGCAACTTCGGAACTGCCGTCTTCCTCCAACTGATCCTCGGCATGGTCCTCTTCGGTTCGACAGTCCTCATCCCGCAGTACCTCCAGGGCCTCCTCGGCTACACCGCCGAGCGCGCCGGCATGGTCCTCTCCCCCGCAGGCTTCGTCATGATGCTCATGATGTTCGTTGCCGGCCGCACCCTGGGCAAATTCGATCCCCGCCTCATGGTCTGCCTCGGCTACCTCGTCACCGCCATCGGCATCTACAACCTCACACGCCTCGATCTCAACGCCGCCTTCGGCACCGTCACCCTCTGGCGCATGCTGCAGGTCATCGGCCTCGCCTTCATCTTCATCCCCATCAGCACACTCAACTACGTCGGAGTCCCTGCCAGTAAAACCAACCAGATCTCCAGCCTCTCCAACTTTGCCCGCAACCTAGGAGGCAGCGCCGGCACTGCGCTCCTCACCACCTATCTCGCGCGCAACTCCCAGGTTCAGCAGGTCGCGCTCTCCGCCAACGTCGTTCGCGGAAGCGTCCCTTACAACCTCTACATGGACCGCATGAAAGAGATGCTCATGTCGCAGGGCATGTCCGCCGCCAGCGCCTCGCAGATGGCCATCGGCCAGGCCTACCAGCAGATGCTCCGTCAGGCCTCCATGCTCAGCTACAAAAACGCCTTCGCCATTCTCGCCTGCACCATCTTCCTGCTCACGCCGCTGCCCTTCATCATGCGTCTCCCCACCAAGGCCGCCAAACCCGACCCCGAAGCCATGGGCGGACACTAACCCCACATCTAACGGGCAACATCCATCTGCATAATCGTCTGCGCCCGCTCAAACGCAATCGGGCTCACGGACACAGACCCCTCAAACGGCCGTGCCAGGTCTGCAATCGCCGACAGCGTCACAGCCACCACGAACGTCAGCGCCAACACCTGGCAATAGTGCAGCCATTTGTTGTCATTTCCCAGCAGGCACGAAGACCCCACCGTCGCCCCACCACCCGCCAACAACAGAATCCACAACACAATCGGGAGCCTCACGCGAAGTTGTTCCTCCCGCAGGCTGCGTCTCTCCGAAAGCTCACTCAGCACCCGCGTCAGATGGTCGACACTGTTCGCAGCGTCCGCATCCTTCACTGTCCCCAGCAACTTCCACATATCCACTTCGATCAACTCTCCCGCGCGGCTCTCCTCCTGGTGCTGCATCGCTGGCCACTCCTGGTGAATCACCGCATCGGCATACTTCATGCCCAACGCACGAAACGCATCTCTCTCCGCCGCCGGCAGAGCCGAAGCGACTCTCGTCGCCGTCAGCAGCGAGCTCGCCTCCTGCGTCGCATTGATCTCAGCAGAGCGAAAGTCGATCCAGACGGTATAGAGCATGAAGCCCAGAATCACCCCATACGTCGTCCCCAGAATTCCAAGCTGCCACCCCGTCACATCATTGATCAGCTTGCGATGCGGAATCGGCCACACCCGATTAAGCAGGAGCACCAGCAGCACCGACACCAGCAAAGCCAGGAAGACCAGAGAACTACTCTGCACATAACTCAGCATTTCAGCGTTCTCCTCAAAGGAACCTGCAACTGACCAATCAGACTACATCCCGCCCTCGCATCACACCATTCTCAAGACGCCTTCTCCGACCGACGCACCGAAGCGCTACACACAACCCGGCGAATTCGCCTAAAACCGTATGCGCTATCATTCTCCAACTCTTCCTTAGCGGTGACGTAATCACCAGCCCAACGGAAAAGACACGCTCGCCGTGAGGTCTGACATTTGATCCATTCTCTTCGTTCGAAGCAATGGCTTGGTATTGATCGTGATCTGTGGCTCACCGGAGTTCTAGTCGTCGGCTCCATCACGAGCGGCCTGATAACGGTACTCCTCTACAAAGTCCCAAAGCCCGCTGCGGCCCTCATGTGGACCCTCGCCTGTCTCGCCGTCGGGTCGCTCCTTGGCTTCGTCTTCGGCATCCCCCGAGCCGCAACTGGTTCAGCGACCGACGCCACGCAGTCCCACGCCGGCCTCTCTGCCAACACCAACATCGAGCAGATCTCCGACTGGCTCACGAAACTCCTCGTCGGCGTCGGTCTGGTCGAACTCAAAGACCTGCCTCACGGACTCGGCGCAGCATCCCATTTCGTCGCTGCCGGCATGGGCGACGATTCCAAACTGGTCCCATTTGCCGCCGCTCTGCTCGTCTTCTTCATCGTCGAAGGCTTTCTCGGCGGATACCTCGTCACTCGCACCTTCTTCCAACGAGTCTTCGAGCGCTCCGACCTTGACCTGAACGACTCTGGCCATAGGCTGTCCTAGCCGCCCCACTGTCCTAACCGTCACACTCGGTTCACACCCCTGGTCAATAATAGGAAGCCGCTCACACCGCTTCGACCGCTCATCGAAATGGCACGCGCATCGAACAACCATCGGAAAACATCTCAACAGATCAGCAAAGAAAGACTAAAATTCTCGCAGTGACCAAACCAGCCTCAAACGCGGTCTATGTAGTCGTCGCAGTGGTCCTCATCCTCGCATCTTCAGCGAGTGCGACCCCGCTGCCCTCCGCATCCACCCTGCTGGCCTGCACCGCCGCGCAGCTCTCGCTCTCCTTCGACGGCGAAGGCAGCAACTTCGACGGCATGTCGCAGTCCGGTACCCTGCTGGTCCTCCGCAACATCGGTGCGCAAACCTGCACCGTCCCCGGCCGCCCAACCCTGGCCTTCGAAGACGCCTCCAACACCAAACTCCCCATCTCCATCGAAACCCCGCCCGGCATGCACCCCGGCCCGGTGATTCTGCCCGTCGCGATTCCTGCAAACGCCGAGGCGACCGGCGAACTTCACTGGGTCTCCGGCGAGGTCTTCGACAACAGCAAGTGCTTCTCCCCGGCGTTCGTAGCCATAGCCTTCGGCACCGAGACCCTCCGCGCTCCCTTCACCGGCCACCTCTGCGCGCCCTCAGGACAAGACGCCAAGTATCGCTTCGCCTACCTCAAGCGCGATCCGGTCTACGTACGCTCGAAATCCTAGCCGTTCGATCCCTGGCACCCGCGCGCTTCAGATTCGCCGTATCTCCAACGGCCAACTTCACTTCCAACCGCGCCACCCATACCAGTTACACTAGTATTTGGGATTAAGTGCGCCCCGAAGGATACCGTTTTGCTCAACTCAGTCATTGCAAAAGTCTTTGGCACCAGTAACGAACGCGCCGTCAAGCGCATCCAGCCCACGGTTGCGCAGATCAACGCGCTCGAGCCGACCATTCAGGCGCTCTCCGACGAGGCTCTGCGCGACAAGACCGCCGAGTTCCGCCAGCGCATCGCCGCCGCCATCTCCCACATCGCCGACACACCCGAGAACGCCGACGAGCGCAACGCCGCCGAAAAGGAAGCCCTCGACGCCATCCTGCCTGAAGCCTTCGCCGTCGTCCGCGAAGCCGGTAAACGCGCCGTCGGCATGCGCCACTTCGACGTCCAGATGATCGGCGGCATCGTCCTCCACTCCGGCAAGATCGCCGAGATGAAGACCGGCGAAGGAAAAACCCTCGTCGCCACCCTGCCCTGCTACCTCAACGCCCTCGCCGGCCGCGGCGTCCACGTCGTCACCGTCAACGACTATCTCGCCAAACGCGACGCCGAATGGATGGGCAAGATCTACGGCTTCCTCGGCCTTACCGTCGGCGTCATCGTCCACGACCTCTCCGACGAGCAGCGCCGCGAAGCCTACGCCTCCGACATCACCTACGGCACCAACAACGAGTTCGGCTTCGACTACCTGCGCGACAACATGAAGTTCGAGCTCAAGGATCAGGTCCAGCGCGGCCACTACTACTGCATCGTCGACGAAGTCGACTCCATCCTCATCGACGAAGCCCGCACCCCGCTCATCATCTCCGGCCCCACCGACCAGACCACCGACAAGTACGCCCGCGTCAACGTCATCATCCCCAAGCTCGAACTCGGCGAACTCATCGAGACCGTCGAAACCAAAACCTGGTCCGGCGACTACGTCGTAGACGAAAAAACCCGCTCCATCACCGTCACCGACGAAGGCTGGGAGAAGATCGAAGGGTTGCTTGGAATTGGAAACATAGCTGACCCGGAAAATTGGGACCTCAAGCATCACGTCGAAGTCGCCATCAAGGCCCACTCCCTCTACAAGCGCGACGTCGAGTACGTCGTAAAAGACGGCGAAGTCATCATCGTCGACGAGTTCACCGGCCGTCTCATGCCCGGCCGCCGCTGGTCCGACGGACTCCATCAGGCTGTCGAAGCCAAGGAAGGCGTCGCCATCCGCAAGGAAGACCAGACGCTCGCCACCATCACCTTCCAGAACTACTTCCGCATGTACAAAAAACTCAGCGGCATGACCGGCACCGCCGAGACCGAAGCCGCCGAGTTCGACAAGATCTACAAGCTCGACATCGTCGTCACCCCCACCAACCGCACGATGCGCCGCATCGAAAACGCCGACGTCGTCTACCGTACCGCGCAGGAGAAATACTTCGCCGTAGCAGACGAGATCGCCCGCCTCCACGGAGAAAAGCAGCCCGTCCTGGTCGGCACCACCAGCATCGAAAAATCCGAGCTCCTCTCCGAGATCCTCAAGCGCAAAGGCGTTCGCCACGTCGTCCTCAACGCCAAGTTCCACGAGAAGGAAGCCGAGATCGTCGCCCAGGCCGGCCGCCTCGGCATGGTCACCATCGCCACCAACATGGCAGGCCGCGGCACTGACATCCTCCTCGGCGGCAACGCCGAGTTCATGGCCCGTCAAGATCTCGTCCGCAAGCAGCAGGCCCGCGCCGTCTCCGCAGCCGAAGGCATCATCAGCCCCGTCGCCGGTCCCGGCATGGTTCGCTTCTACTACACCGGCCAGGAGTTCGAAACCACGCAAGCCAACTGGGACGCCGCCACCGCAGCCCACGAGGGCGCAGCCAAAGCCGAACACGAATCCGTCATCAGCGCCGGCGGCCTCCACATCCTCGGCACCGAGCGTCACGAGTCCCGCCGCGTCGACAATCAACTCCGCGGACGCGCCGGCCGTCAGGGCGATCCCGGCTCTTCCCGCTTCTTCCTCTCCCTCGAAGACGACCTCATGCGCATCTTCGCCCGCGAGTGGGTCTCCACGCTCCTCCAGCGCCTCGGCATGGAAGAGGGTGTTCCCATCGAATCCGGCATGATCTCCCGCCGCATCGAAGCCGCGCAGAAGGCCGTCGAAACGCAGAACTTCGAATCCCGCAAGCACGTCCTCGAGTACGACGACGTCATGAACAAGCAGCGTGAAGCCGTCTACGGCCTCCGTCGTCAGCTCATGGAAGGCGTCGACCAGAAGCAGCTCATCACCGAGGACTACACCTCCACCATCCTCTCCAACATCCTCGACGAGAACGCTCCGGAAAAAGTCCACGCCGATGAGTGGAAGCTCGAACCTCTCTTCGCGCAGATCTACGACATCTTCGGCGCACACCTTGAAAAAGAAGTCGATGCCACGGCACTCAACCGTCACGAACTAGGCGAAGCCATCTTCCAAAACCTCCGCGGCCGCTACGACATCAAGGAGAACATCCTCGGCGCCGAAGCCATGCGCTACCACGAGCGCATCGTCATGCTCTCCGTCCTCGACGGTCTCTGGAAAGATCACCTCCTCGCCATGGACCACCTCAAAGAGGGCATCGGCCTCCGCGGCTACGCGCAACAAGATCCACTCGTCGCCTACAAGAAAGAGTCCTTCGAGATGTTTGAAGGCATGATGATGCGCTTCCAGGAAGACACCGCACGCCACCTCTTCCGCATGCAGATCATCGGCCCCGACGGCACACCCATCGAGTCCGCCGAGCAGCTCGCTCAAGCCCAGGCCCACGCCCAGGCTCTAGCCCAGGCCCAACAAGCCCAGCAGCTAGCCGCAGCCAGCGCGCAAAACGCCCTGCCCCCATCCGGTCCACCGCAGCACACCAACGCCCCAGCCGCGCGTCAGAATCCGGCGCCGCCCGCCAACCGCGCACCCTCCACCACCATCGATGCACTCGAGCGCGAGTTCCAAAAGAAGAAGCAGCGCGAACTCGAGCAAGCCCGCTCCGTCAGTTCCTCCTCATCCGCCACCAACGGTTCAGGCCCGCGTCACGCCGGCGAAAAAGTAGGCCGCAACGACGAGTGCCCCTGCGGCTCCGGCAAGAAGTACAAAAAGTGCCACGGCGCCACCGCGTAGCTCAAGCGAGTCAGCGATAAATCCGTCAGCGAGTCAGCAAGTAGTTGCCCAGCGCAAGAACTCCGCTGACTTGCTGACTCGCTAACCAGCTTTTCCGCCGACTCGCTGTCAGTCTGCTAATAGGACCGGACAATCACCTTGCCAACCATGCCAAGATTGTCATGCAGCGCGCAAATGTAGTTGTATGTCCCCGCCTCCGTGAAGGTAATGCGAAAACGCGTATTGCCCGGAGGAGACTGTGGCACGCCAACCTGGTTTTCCGACGCCGCGACAATAAAGCCCGAATGAACGTTGTCCCCTTGCGAACTGATCGTTGCATGCAATACGCCGTCCGCATCCAGAGTTATGGGCACATTGCCGGACGGAGGAATGGGATTCGCCGGCTCCTTTCCGAAGGTGATCGTATGCGGCAAAGCCGGGTCTAGATTGGTCCACTCGATCGTCTCTCCCTTGCGGATTTCAATCGTTCCCTTCAGAAAACGCACAACGGAAAGCGACTCAAATCCAGCGCCAGTCACGTTCATCTCTCCAACGCCGGCAGTCACGCCGTTCTTGTTTGCCAGCACGTGTGCTGAGAGCATGTCATCCATGTCCCTATGGTTGTCCGTATCGGTGAGCAGACTCTTTCGCTGCTCCGCCCCCTGCTCGTCGTAGAAGGCCTGATCGTGCGGTAGAGTCGCCGACGCCGCGAGGACGTGTATGACCCCAGTCATGTGCGGGTGGACCAGACAGACAAGGCTATAGTTGCCGGGTTTAGGGAAGTTCACGGTAAAACTTTGCCCCGTAACCAACGGAGGCGTGCTCACGCACTTCGAGCCATCGAAACTCGTGCCGCTGGGCGAGTACCCCGGACAACCCACCATGAAATTGGTATATGCCTGACCGGCTATCAGGAATGACACCGTATGAATCTCACCGCTGCCGGAGGTCCAGGTGATGTTATCGCCCTCGTGGATCCAAAGCTCGTTGGGAAGAAAGGCGATAGCCAGCCTACCCATATCCTTGCTTTGACCGCCCAACACCGCTTTCCAGTCTTGTTGGGCATAAACGCTACCTGGGATACAAACCGACAGCGCCGACAGCGCCGCCAGCGACAGAAACATCGAGTCTCTCGATTTCATGATCGCCTCTTGAAAATATAGATTTTGGGGGAGCAGGCCCGGAGCCCGGCGGGAATTATAATCCCTGTCGCAACTGTGTCAACTTCGTGTTTGTTCGAAGCGCCGCGACTTTGCCGCAGCTAAAGATGCGCCGGCTGCAACCTCGCAACAGCAGCGGAAATCGCCCGACAGATCTGATAAAGGAACAACGAGTGTCTCGTTACTTCTCCAGATCATCCAGCAACAACTTAGCCTTCGTAGCCAGCGTCTTGGCTCCTTCAGCATCGCCGGACTTCAGCGCATCCTGCGCATCCTTCCAGAAGTTCTTCACCTTACTCACCTGCGCCTTTTGCTCTTCCACTTTTGCCGCAGGAAGACCATTCAGCCTCTTCTCGATCGAAGCAATCAGGTCCTCTGCCTCTTGTTTCGTCTGCGGGTTCGTCTCTCCGCCAGCCGTCAACGCACCAACCGCGGCATCGGGCGACGGCGGTCCCGCAGCGGCGCTGGCCACCTGCGTCTCCGGCGGCGGTTCCGATGGCGCGACAACCTTGGGCGTCTTCTTCTTCCGCTTCAGCTTCCCTGCGTCGGTCGAAACCGGCACCGGCGGCAGCTTCTCCGTCTGCGCCTCTACCATCGGCAGATCATCCGGCTCCGGAATCTCCTCCAGCGCCACCGGAGCCATCACCGGAGGCAAAGGCGCAAGCTGCGGCTTATGCCGGCATCCCGCCATCCCCATCGCCAAACCAAACCAGAGAGCCGTCCATGCGATCTTCTGCGTAATGTTGCTCGTACCCTTCAAACCCGTTCCCCTAGTTCTTTGTGAACTGCTCCTGCGGCCTTCCTGCTCTCGCCGCCAACTCCCGCCGCAACCGGCAGCCGAAACGTAAAGGTCGTCCCCCGCTCGACCGAATTCGGGTCGGCATTGGATCGCACCTCCATCGCTCCGCCATGCAGCTGCAAAATCCTGTACGTCATCGCCAGCCCGATTCCGCTGCCCTTAGGTTTGGTGGTGAAGTACAGTTCGAAGATACGCGGTAATAGCTCCGGAGGTATACCCTCTCCTTCATCGATCACTTCCACCACTGCAAACTGGTGGTCCCGCCGCATCCGCACCACCATCGCCCCGCCCTCGGGCATAGCCTGCATACCGTTCAGCAACAGGTTCAGCAGCGCCTGCTGCATCAGCTGCGCATCCACCCTCACCATCAACGGATCCTTCGGAGCCTCCACCACCACCCGCACCCGATTTTCCTTCATCTCGGCGGATGTCAGGTCCATCACCACTCCCACCACCTGCCTCAGATCATGCTCCCGCAGATGCAGCTCCATCGGTCGCGAAAAGTCCGCCAACGTCTGCACCACTCTGTCCAGCCGCTGCATCTCGCCCGCCAGAATCTCCACGTGCCGTTGCGCTCCGCCAAACGCCTCCGCCCCGCCCGGCGCCAGCTTCCCGCGCAACAGCTCCAGATGCAGCACCATCGCGTTGATCGGGTTCTTCACCTCGTGCCCCACCCCAGCCGTCAGCCTCCCAATCGCCGCCAGCCTCCTCGCGACCTCCAGCTCCTGCCCCAACTGCGCCACCGACTCCATATCCCGCAGCGTCAACAGCGTCGCTACACTCCCCACCCCTGCCAACTTGTCGTCGATCCGGTCCAGTGAGAATTGCACCTGCCGCCCATCCTCCAGCGTCAACGCCTGCGCACTCACCTGCCCGCCCTCGGCAAACGCCTCCAGCACCGCCTCTCCGAGCACGCTGTCCGGCGCAAAGATCTCTTCAAGCCGCATCCCTACCAGCTTTTCGTGATCTTCGTTCAACGGAGCCCCAAGAAAGTAAGCCACCGCATCCGACACCATCACCGCTCGCCGATCCGCCGTAAAAAGCAATACTCCATCGCGCAGCGTATCCAGCATCTGGTTCAGATTCGCCTGCAGCGCCGTATACCCGGCCTCCTGCGTTCGCATCTGTTCTCCCAGGCGATCCAGCGTCTTCGTCACCCGAACCACCGCGTCGCTTCTGGTATTCCGACTCTCCAGCAACTTCTCCGGAATCGCTCCCCCTGCCAACGTCAAGCTCTCCAGCCGCGCGCTGATCGCCTCCAGCGGTCGCAACGCCACATTCGCCAGCAACCCAGCCGACAACATCGCCGCCAGCGCCGCCAGTGCCGCAAAGATCAGTGCATCCAATAACCACGGCTCATACGAGTTCTTCAAAAACGTCGATCGCACCCCAACGTGCACCACCAGAAACGGATCCCCGTTCCGCTGCAACGCCTGCGAGATATCCAGCACTCGCGGCTTGCCAAACACCACTCTCATCTGCCGCGGGATCGGCCCGTTCTGAACACTCGCCAGGCTGAACCGAAACACCGACGGCTGATCCACCGCGTCCGGATCCGTACTCAATAGCGTCATTCCGTGGGCATCCGTCACACTCACGTCCTGCACCGTAGGCGAGTACCGCACGATCGTATTCATCACCTCGATCAGCGCCGTATGACTCCTCAGCGCATCCACCACCGCCGCATGCAGCGCCTCATCGCTTCGGTCCACCGGTGGATTCGCCCGCAGCCCCGTCTCGATTGCCTTCCGCATCTCCAGCCAGACCTCATGCACCAGCACATCGTTCGCCGCAGCCGTCTGCTCGATCCTCTGCCGCAGCAGTTCGCTTACGAACAGCGCCGAAAGCACCAGCACGATCGCAAACGTCAACCCCGTTGCCGCAAGCACCAGCTTCGTCTTCAGCCGCATCGTTACTCCGTCACAGCAGCAGCGTTCGAGTACTCCTTCAGCTTATTCTGCAGAGTCTTCGAACTGATCCCCAGAATCTCAGCGGCCTTGGTCTTGTTGTTATGGGTCGCCACCAGCGTCTTCAGAATCAGCTGCCTCTCTGCCTCATCCACCGTCGTTCCCACCTCCACCCGCACCGAGTTCGACTCATCCAGACGCCGCTGACCGTCCTCAAAGTGCGCCATCTGCGCAGCAGCAGCCTCCACTACGCCAACCCGGTTAGGTGGAGGAGCAAATCCCGGCTCGCCAAAGTGCGGCGGCAGATGTTCAATCCCCAGCATCCCCGACCCGGCCAGAATCACCGCCCGCTCAATCGTATTCCGCAGCTCCCGAACATTGCCCGGCCACTTGTAGCTCTCCAGCCGCGTCATCAGCGAATCCTTCAATCCCGCAACCGTGCAGTGATGCCGCTCGTTCATATCGTCGATCATCTTCTCCGCAATCGCCGACACATCCATCAGGTGATCCCGCAGCGGAGGCATCTGGATATTAAAAACATTCAGCCGATAGTAAAGATCCCCACGCAACTCCCCACTCGCCACAGCCTTCTCCGGATCTTTATTCGTCGCCGCCACCACTCGCACATCCACCGGCGTCTCGATCTTGCTTCCCAGCCGTCTCAGCTTCCGATCCTCCAGCACCCGCAGCAGCTTCGCCTGTGTCGCCATCGGCATCTCGCCGATCTCATCGAGCAGCAGAGTTCCCTCCTCCGCCAACTCAAAGCAGCCAGCGCGACGCTCCAGCGCCCCGGTGAACGCGCCCTTCTCATGCCCAAAGATCTCGCTCTCGATCAGCGTCTCCGGAATCGCCGCGCAGTTCACCGCCACAAATGGCTTCAGCCTTCGCGCACTCAGGTCATGAAGAGCCCGCGCTACCAGCTCTTTTCCCGTCCCACTCTCACCCGTCACCAGCACCGACACATTCGACGGAGCGATCCTCTCGATCATCGAAAAGATATCCACCATCTGCGGCGACGACCCAACCATCGGCCCCAGCACGCCCGTGTCCCTTAGCTGCCGACCCGTCGCCTCCAGTTCAGCATCCGCCTCCCGCTGCCGACTCGCATTATGGAGAATCGTCTTCAGCCGATGCGGGTCCACCGGCTTCGGAATATAGTCGTACGCCCCCATCCGCATCGCATCGACGGCCGACTCAATCGACCCCTGCGCCGTCAGCATCACCACCGCAATCCTCTGCGGCAGCTCGCCAATCCTGCTCAACAGCTCCATCCCATCCATCCGTGGCATCTTCAGGTCGGTCACAATGATCGCGGGAGCCCACGACACCGCCTTCTCCAGACCCTCCATGCCATCCGCCGCGCACTCAGCCCTATAGCCCCAGCTCTCAATCAGCTCCGTCAGGCCACTCCGTGCATGAACCTCATCTTCAACAATCAGTACCTTCTCCAACACACTCTCCAAACCAAAACCAGTAGTCGAACCCAAGACAGTCTCCAAAGCAGCCACCGTCCGCAATTAAATTCGAGAGCTTATCAAACAGGATGCACCCTGCTCAATCACATCCTCAGCCCGGCACGCTTCGCGGAACCGACTCCATTAACTCAATCCTCGCCCAGGCCCCGTCTCGGGACCTGTGCCGTACGCCATCTCTAAGGATATCCTTGAAACCATGTTAGAGCCCGAAATTACCGTAGAAGCCTTCTCCGCCCTCCGCCAGCAGCCCAACTCCCCCCTCCTGTTAGACGTCCGCGAGCCCTGGGAGTACCAGACGGCCCACCTCCCCGACTCCACCCTCATCCCCATGGGCGAGATCCCCTCCCGCGCCCACACCGAACTCGACCCCGACGCCCCCATCGTCGTCCTCTGCCATCACGGAGCCCGTTCCCTCAGCGTTACTATGTGGTTGCGTAATCAAGGCTTCGAACACGTCCAGTCCCTGGCCGGCGGCATCGATTCCTGGTCCCGCACCATCGACCCAGCCATCCCCCGCTACTAACCCAAAACGTCCCTTTGCCGCTTCTCTCGCTGTCGCTCTGTCGTTCCGCTTTTTTGGTTGTCATTCCGCAGCGCCAGCGGAGGAATCTGCCGTTGCCCTTGCCGTTGCAGTTGCCGTTCTTCGTTGTCATCCCCGAAGGGGATCTGCTGTCGTCCCACCGCTGCAATCGCCCGTTTCCCACCCTCAACGCATCACACCCACAGGAGGCCTTGCTTGCATAAGATCCTTCCGTTGATCGTCCTTCTCTCAAGCTCGCTGCCCCTCGCAGCCCAGCAGAACCCGAGCCCCCTTCCCTCCAACTACCACACCGTCCTCACCAACGACGCCTTCAAAGTCATCAGCGTCCAGTACGGCCCGCACGAAAAAGTCCCCGCCCATGACCACCCCGCCACCCCAACCGTCTTTGTCTACCTCAACAACTCAGGCCCCGTAAACATCATTCACGACGAAGCCCCACCCTCCACCGTCACCCGTCCGCCCACCCATCTCGGAGCCTTCCGCTTCAACAGAGGCATGATCGAGCGCCACTCCATCGAAAACCTCAGCGACCTCCCCTCCCTCTTTCTCCGCGTCGAACTCCCCAACCTCACCCTGCCCGACACCACACCCGACTTCCGTGGCCCCGCCCCCACCGACCTCACCCATAACATCAGCGCCACCGAGTTCTCCTCCCCGCACGTCACAGTTCTCCGCGTCGTCTGCGTCAACCCCGCGCCCTGCAACGTCCCACCCACGGCAGCCCCATCTGTCCTGATCGCCTTCTCCCCCACATCCCTCACCCACGACGGTCAAACCACGAAGATCGCGATAGGCACCGTCCTTCCCATAGCCCCCAGCCAATCCTTCCAGATCTCTCCGGTCGCATCCGAGCCCGCCCACATCCTGCTCATCTCAAGACACTGATCCACAAGACCCTGACCGGTCAAAAATCCCTGCTAACTCTGCGGCGGCACCTGCGGTTGCTCTTGATTCGGCTGCTCCGGCGAAGGATTTGTCCCCGGCTGCTCCGGCTGTTCGGGCTCAGCCTGCTGCTGCGGCGGCGGCACATTCGGATTATCCGAAATCCGCGGACCCTCCTGCCCCGGCACCGGCTGTTGCGTGATCGGAACCTGCGGCGCCTCCTGAATCCTCGGCTCCGCCTGCTGGTCCTGCTGAATCTTCAAGCTCCGCTGCACCACCCCATTCAGCTCCTGCTGTTGCCTCTGCGAAGCCGCCTGCTGCCGTTGCAAAAGACTTGCATCCCTCTGTCTCTGCGCCTCGGCCATCGCCTCCGGGTCGACCACCGGCCTGGGAGCCTGAACCACAGGCGGCGCCACTCGCCGTACTGAGTGATGCGCTCTCTGATCCGCTACCACCGGCACCGGCGGCGGATCATCAGGAAAATCCGGCTGTGCAGCCCGGGGCACCGTGCGAACCACAGGCTGCACCACCACCGGAGCCTGCTTCTTCTTACATCCCTGCCCCACGATCAACGCCAACCCCACCGCCGCCAACCCCGTGCCCTTCGCCAATCGTGCCAGCATCTCGTACCTCGTCCCCATTGGATGCAGGCTTACCACACGCCGCACCTCGAATCTCCCCGCAGAATACTCGAAAAGCAGTCGCCCGTGCCTTACGCCGTTGCACTTGAGGTTCAACTGCAGACCTGCGACAAATCGCACAGGGTCCTCACTTAGGCATCATGATAAGCTTTGTGAAAATCCGGCGAAACATACTTGCTCAACTAACTTCTTTTTGCTCCTCGGGTCCAAACTAAAAGTGGCCGTCCTATCGCCAGGTAAATGAGGTAACCGAATGCTAGGAAGCGTCAAGTCCTTCCTAAAGAACGTCCCGGTTCTTGGTCAGGGTCTCCTTCAACTCCGCAGAGCGCGGTTCAGGAGCTCGGTCGACTACTGGGATCAGCGCTATCGCAAGGGCGGCGATTCAGGCGCAGGCAGCTACAACCGGCTGGCCGAGTTCAAAGCCAACTTCCTCAACACATTCGTCGAGCAGCACCGCATCTCCTCCGTCATCGAGCACGGCTCCGGCGACGGTGCCCAACTCAAACTCGCCCGCTATCCCAGCTACACCGGCGTCGACATCTCCCCCAAAGCCGTTGAGATATGTCGCACTCTCTTCGCCAGCGATCCCACCAAACGCTTCTTCGAAGCCAGTCTCCTTCCCGCAGGCACCATGGCCGATCTGGCGCTGTCCCTCGACGTGATCTACCACGTCGTCGAGGACCACGTCTTTGACGCCTACATGCAAAAACTCTTCGCCTCCGCCAGCCGCTTCGTCATCGTCTACTCCAGCAACATGGAGCGGGACTGGCCTTACAAGCACGTCCACCATCGCAAGTTCACCGACTGGGTAGCCCGAAACCAACCGCTGTGGTCTCTCCAGTCCAGAACACCCAACGCCTATCCCTACGACCCGGCCAACCCCGGCGAAACCTCCTTCGCGGACTTCTATGTCTTCGCCGCCACCAGCTAGAGCAAAGTAGCAGTTGGCATGGAGTCTGCCGTGCCCTCCTGTTTGTCCTTCCCGGAGGGAATCTGCGGTTGCCTTCCTCACACCAAAGGCAAATCCGCTATAAGCGCGCCATCGCAATCAGCAAACCCACCGCAACCTCCGCGAACCCGATCAGCGCGGCCGGAGCGGATCTCATGACACGAAAATAAATCTCAAAATCCTGTCACTTTTTTCGCCACCAGAAACAACACCATCAACCAACCACCAACTCACCACAATCCACCACAATCCCACCATCAAAAAACCACGTTCAAAACACCACTTTCCGCAAAAACCCCAGCAGCCACAAGCTGAAAAAATCTCCCGGCAACCCAAAAAATATCCGCAGAAAAATCTCACTTCGCCCGAGGATGCGTCTCGTCATACACCTTCTGCACCTGACCCACCGTCAGCTGTGTATACCTCTGCGTCGTCGACAGTCGCTCATGCCCCAGCATCTCCTGGATCGCCCGCAGATCCGCACCCTCCTCCAGCATGTGCGTCCCAAACGCATGTCTCAGCGTATGCGGATGAACATCCGCTGCCAGCCCCCGGCTCAGAGCAATCGCCTTCACAATCCGCCCCACACTCCGCGTCGTCAGCCGGCAATCCCCACGCATTCGCAGATTCATCACCAACGGCCCATCATGCACCAGCGCACCCTTGCCTGCCACCACCAGCTTCGCCTCCCGCAGCGGCAGATACGCTCGAAGCGCCACCGCCGCCTCATCTCCCAGAGGCACCAGCCGCTCCTTTCGTCCCTTGCCACGCACCAGCACAGCATCATCGCGCCACTTCACGCTGCCCATATTCAAACCCACCAGCTCCGAGTTACGAATCCCGCACCCATACAGCAACTCGAAGATCACCCGATCCCGCTCCGGCCACGCCGAAGCATCTCCCTCATCAGAGTCGCCACTACCATCCAGGCGCCCCGTCTTTCCCACCCTTTGCGAAGGGTCGGAGATGACACCGCCCATCCCGCCAGCCCTCTTCTCAGTCGAACCATCCAGCGAATTCAAAACCCGATTCACCTCTTCCATACTAGGCACCCGCGGCAGATGCTTCGGTAGCTTCGGCGTACTCACCAGCAGCGCTGGATTCTGCGCCACCTTCCCCTCCTTCGCCAGCCACTTGAACCAGCTCCTCACCGCCGCCAGCGCCCGCGCCGCACTCGCCTTCGTCAATCCCCGCTCGTACAACATCCCCAGGTAAGCGCGAATATGCAGATGCTCCACCGCACCCACCTTCGCACCCTTTCCCAACGTCTCGTTGAGATAAGCCGCAAAGCTCCGCACCTCGCGCGCATAAGCCCGTACGGTATGCTCCGACGCCCCGCGCTCATTCGCGAGCATCGCCAGAAACCCTTCGGCCAATCCTTCGATCTCGTCAGCCTTATCCCGCATTTGCCTCTGCCTGTGCCTTCGGCTTTGTCTTTGCCTTAGCTTTTGTCTTTGCCTTTATCTTTGCCGTCATCCTGAGCGCAGCGAAGGATCCCGAAGCCCCTCACCCGCCCCCACAATCCGAACCTTTCAACCCAACCTTCAAACCACCCGCCTCTTCCCCCGCGGATGATGCTCCCGGTGCACCTTCTTCAAATGCCCCAGTGCCACATGCGTATAAACCTGCGTCGTCGCAATATCGGCATGCCCCAGCAAAGTCTGCACACTTCTAAGATCCGCCCCATGTTCCACCATGTGCGTCGCACAGCTATGCCGCAGCATATGCGGACTAGCCTTACTTCCCGTCCCCGAAACCGACCGCACCATCTCCCAAACCCACTGCCGCGTCAGCGCATGCCCCCGCACACTCAGAAACAGCGCCCGCTGCACCGTATGACTTCCCCGCTCCAGGCCGCCCTTCACGAGGCTCGGCCTTCCCATCGCCACATACCTCTCCAAAGCCTCCACCGCCGACCGCCCCAGCGGCACAATCCTCTCCTTATCGCCCTTCCCCCGAACCTGCGCCCGCGCCTGGTCCAGATGCACATCCTCCACCCGCAACGCGCAGATCTCCCCCACCCGCAGCCCACCCGCATACAGCAGTTCCAAAATCGCATGATCCCGCAGCGCCAGCCCATCTGCATCGGCACTTCGAGCGGCAACCCCCGTCCGCTCCAGCATCTCGGCCACCTCGCCCTCGGCCAAAGACTTCGGCAGCACCTTCCAACTCGCAGGAGTCTCCACGTTCACCGTAGGATCATGGGCAATCCGCTTATCCATCAGCAGCCAGCGATAAAACCCCCGCAGACAGCTAAGCTTCCGCGCAATCGACCGCGACTCCACCCCATGCCCCCGCAGCCCCTCCATAAACCCGCTCACATCCGCCTGAATCGCCCCCACCAGCAACCCATTCCGCCCCTCGACATGCTCAGCAAACTGCTCCAGATCCCGCTGATACGCCTCGCAGCTGGCCGGTCTTAGACCCTTTTCGACCCGCAGATACGCTACAAACTCCCTCACCGTCCGGGCGTTCCCGTCAGCCTGACCAATCTCGTGCATAGAAGTCGATTATCCCGCTCCCGAATCCTCTGTGCCTGCCGACTCGCACCCCGAACCAACCTGGCCACTCACCAAGTCCGCCACTTGCCAGAAGGCGTCCTGCCGGACGGGCCCACTGCGCGCGGAGCGGTCACTTCGTGACGCGTATACCTTGTTTGGGCGAGGCTAGCTGCTTCGGTCCTCCCGTTGGTCGGAGTCAACTTCTCCTCCGACCAACGGGAGGACCTGAGCGAAGCGGTAAAAAGGCGTGCGAACGCCCGCTCCACGCGCAGTGTGCCCGTCCGGCAAGACAGACTTCTCTCAAAAGTCTCTGCCCATAAATCATCTTTCCTCCCATCGCGGCATGGGGTATCTTCCATTCAAATGCGCTCGACCACTCTCAGGCTCACTCTCCTCGCTCTCTGCCTTTCCGTCCCCACCCTCCACCTCTCCGCACAGTCCTTCACACTGCCGCCCGTCACCTTCACCGGCGCTCCCACCTTCTCGCAGGCAGACCTCCTCAAAGTCAGCGGCCTGCACCCCGGAGCAACCGCCACCCAGGCAGACGTTCAAGCCGCCGCCCAGGACCTCAGCGACACCGGTCTCTTCTCCGACATCCGCTTCGAGTCCAACGCAACCGGCCTGGTCTACGATCTCAAGCCGATGCCGCCCGAAAACCTCCTCCCCGCCTCCTTTACCAACTTCGTCTGGTGGTCTCCCGCCGAACTCACCGCCGCGCTCAAGGCCCGAGTCCCTCTCTACACCGGCCTCGTCCCCACCGCCGGCAACCTCCAGGACACCATCTCTTCCGCCCTCAAAGCCATGGTCGCCGAAAAGGGCGTCACCGCCAACATCGTGGCAATCGCCGTCAGCTCACAACCCGGTGCCACCCCATCCTCCATCGGCTTCGCCATCGACTCCCCCCAGGTTCGCGTCCATACCCTCACCCTGGTGCACGCCTCTCCCGCCATGCAGCCGAAGCTCGACACCGTAATCAAAGACCAGACCAATCAACCCTTCGACACCAACACCACCCATACCTCCATCACCACCGCACTCACCTCGGCCTACCACAACCAGGGCTACCTCGACATGGCCGTGCTCAAACTCACTGAGGCCCCGCCTCAAGTTACCCCGAGTGGTATCGATCTCGACCTCACCGCCACGCTCAACGAAGGCCAACCCTACCAGCTCTTTCAGCTCACCTGGCCAGGCTCCGACATCATCAGCACCGCCGACTTCAACAAACAAACCAAAATGAAGCCCGGCGACATGGCCTCCGAAGCAGCCCTTCGCCAAAGCCTCTCCATCATCGCCGGCGCCTACTTCGCCAAAGGCTTTCAGGACGCCAAAGTCAAGGCCCCCGCCACCTTCGACCACCTCAGCCACCACGTCTCCTACACCATCACCGTCGACCCTGGCCCGCAGTACCACATCCACAGCGTCAAAGCCCTCGGCCTCTCCGACGAGCAGCAGAAACAGTTCGACTCCGCCTGGCACATGAACCCCGGCGACTTCTACGACGCCACCTACCTCACCGAATTCCTCCACAAGAACAGCGCCCTCCAGTCCCTCGCCGGCTATTCCGCCACCTACAAAGCCACCTCCGACCCCGACACCCACCTCGTCGATCTCACCATCACCTTCGCCAAAGGCGGCGTATTAAATTAGCCGTAGCTCCCCCCATCGCGACCAACGGGAGCGCCAACCGAAGGGGTATACAAGTCACGAAGTGACCGCCCCACGCGCAGTGGGCATTTCCCCCGCCCGCCACCATCCGCCGCCATTCCCTGTAAACTTGTAGCAGTCATGTTTGAAAACCTAAGCGACAAACTCCAGCGTTCCTTCAAGACCCTCCGCGGCCAGGGCACCATCTCCGACGAGAACATCTCCGACGCCATCCGCGAGATCCGCCTCGCCCTCCTCGAGTCCGACGTCAACCTCACCGTCGTCAACGAGCTCGTCGAGCACATCCGCACCCGCGCCATCGGCGAAAAGGTCGCCACCGCCCTCTCGCCCTCCGAGCAGATCGTCAAGATCGTCCACGACGAGCTCGTCAACGTCCTCGGCCGCGACACCGCCCGCTTCCAGAAGTCCTCCCAGCCGCCGTCGGTCATCCTCATGGCCGGGCTACAAGGTTCAGGAAAGACTACGACGAGCGGAAAGCTGGCCCAGTGGCTCAAAAAAGCCGGCCACCGCCCCATGCTCGTCTCGGTCGACGTCTACCGTCCCGCCGCCCGCGAGCAGCTGGCCATCGTAGCCCGCTCCATCTCTGCCCAGCTCTACGAGGGCAAGCTCAGCGACTCCGATATCGCGAAGCCCGGCACCGAAGCCGTCCTCCGCCTCGCCAAAGAGGCCAAGCGCGACGCCGCCAACTTCGGCTGCGACATGCTCATCGTCGACACCGCCGGCCGCAACCAGATCGACGCCGCATTGATGCAGGAGATGGCCGAGCTCAAAAAGCTCCTCAACCCCTCCGAGATCCTCTTCGTCGCCGACGCCATGACCGGCCAGGACGCCGTCAACTCCGCCAAGGCCTTCAACGATCTCCTCACCATCACCGGCGCCATCCTCACCAAGATGGACGGCGACGCACGAGGCGGCGCTGCCCTCTCCATCCGCCACGTGACAGGAGCGCCGATAAAGTTTTTGGGCACCGGAGAGAAGCCCGACGCCTTCGAGCCCTTCCACCCCGACCGCATCGTCTCCCGCATCATGGGTCACGGCGACATCGCCACCCTCCTCGAGCGCGCCGAATCCACCCTCGACCGCGGCAAAGCCGAGCAGTTCGCCAAGAAAGCCCTCTCCGGCGACGGCTTCACTCTCGACGACTTCCGCGACCAGCTCCGTCAGATCAAAAAGATGGGCTCCATGAAGTCCATCCTCAAGATGCTCCCCTCCGTCGGCCCCTTCGCCGGCATGCAGCAGGCCGTCGAAAACGTAGACGAGGGCCAGTTCACCCGCGTCGAATCCATCATCAACTCGATGACGCAAAAAGAGCGCCTCGACCACGAGATCATCAACGGCAACCGCCGCAAGCGTATCGCCCGCGGCAGCGGAACCACCGTACAAGACGTCAACAACCTCCTCCGCCAGTACGCCCAAATGCGAAAGATGTTCAAGTCCATGGGCTCAGGCGGCGGCATCAAAGCCCAGCAACGCATGATGAGCCAAATGCAAGGCCGCCAGAAATTCGGCAGATAAGTTGATAAAACTTTCGCGATTGAGGAGCAACTGACCTTTCGCAAACAGAAGGCGGACGTTTTGCTAGACGAAGTGAAAAAATGGCTGACCGAACAGGGATATCCGCTTGAAATGCGAGCCGCCAAAATATTTAGGAAGGCAGGATTTGAGGTTCAGCAAGCTCAGCTTTACACTGACGATGAGGCAGGGAAACGGCGAGAAATCGACCTCATCGCGATGTCGCCAGACCATGTCGGATTAACGCAGATCGCATTCACCATAGAGTGCAAATCATCTAAAAAGCCGTGGATTTTGTTCAGCTCCGGTAACAATCTTGGCCAAAACGTGTACTGGACATATTGCCTAATGAATCAGGCGACCAGGAGTGTTATGGCTTCTATCGGTTGGGACGATTTATCCGAAAGTGACTTAGCGCCGGAATCGCCGTTCGAAAAGTTTCGTTGGCTAAGAAAGAGTGTCGATACAGCTTTTTCCATTCGCCAAGCGTTCAATGATAAAGACGTCGCCTATGCCGCCGTCGTATCAAGCATTAAAGCTGCCTCTCATCTACTGCGGGCTGAGCGAAGTAGTAAACTTCCCAATTTTCGCTTCATTTTTCCTGTAGTTGTAATCGATTCGCCACTTCTCCTCTGCAAGCTTGGAGAAATGGGCGACCCAGAACTTACTCAAGTCAGTTCTGGTGAAATACTTTTTACGAATCCAGATAGAAATGAAGATATGACGTGCGTCAGAATAACTACGATTGATGAACTTCCTAATCTTCTTAATGAAGCAAAGATCGAGATCAAGCAAATTCGTAAAGAGTTTCGTTCGTCGGAAGTGGCCTTGTGGGAGGAGAGGTATGAAACTCCTTATCCTCACAAATTGGCAGATCTAGCGATAAAGCAATATGACTAGGACGTAGATCTTCCGGCGGGTGCCCCATATCTCGATTCTGAGATGTGGGCATTCGCGCGGAAGCGCGAACCCGATACCCTAAAATCAACCCATGCCGCTCGGCCTCAAGCGCTACCAACAGGAAGGCGATCACCACTTCATCACCTTCAGTTGCCACAACCGCAAACCCTACCTCAACACCTCAACCTCAAGAGACATCTTACTAGACTCCCTGGAACGGACCCGAGACAGTTACAAATTCGAAATCCTCGGATACGTAGTCATGCCCGAGCACATCCACCTCCTTGTAAGCGAACCTCTTGACGATCCCCTGTCAAAAGCCGTCCAGTCCCTAAAACTGTCCACTTCCAGACGCCTAACCGAGCGTCCCTTCTGGCAGCCTCGCTACTACGACTTCAATGTCTTCACCCACAACAAGCGCGTCGAAAAACTAAAATACATGCACCGCAATCCAGTCACACGAGGCCTCGTCCCACACGCCGAAGACTGGCCATGGTCCAGCTATCGCCACTATCTCCTGAACGAACCATCCCCAATCCTGATCACGAAATACTAACCCACAACAACAAGCTCAAAGCATCACTTTATCTCCTCCACCGTTCCATCCGACCAGGTCGTCACCGGAACCATAAAGATCGTCACAGGCTCAGGGTTTCCCTGCGCAGCGAAGACCTGCGACCCATCGAGGTTTGCACCCCAGCTCGCCGCATCCACGGAGGGAAGGAAGAACATCAGATGCGGACGCCAGTGGCCGTCATGATCGTTCAGATAGCCCTGCTTGGACAGCATGTAGCACATCGCTCCCTGCTCAGGCACCCCAATGACCTTCGTCGCCACCGCCTCCCTCATGCGCGCCTCCACCTGATCCTTCGGCAGCCCGGACAGCACCAACTCCGTCCGCTTCAGGTACGCCGGCATCACCGACCGCGCAGCAGACGCATTGAAGCAGTGCGGCGCACGCAGCTTCGGATTCCAGAACTGAGAGTCGTCGAAGTTAGTAGCCCACGACCGCTCGACCAGGCAGACGAAGCCGTTCTTGCCCTTCGCCGCCGTCTCATACCCGTGGCTGCCGAGCACCATCACCTCCGCATCGCCGCTCACCGCCGCATTTGCCGCACTGCGCGCCAGCGCAACCTCCTCCGCCACGCTCGCCACGCGGTACTGCTCTATGGGAGCCATCGCCGGATACAGCGCCTTCGCTCCCTGCCCCCAGCCGACACCAGCCGCACCGAGTAGAACCACACCACACACCACGCCAGACACTATCGCTCCTGCCATTCGATTTGTCATTGCACCAGCCTCCTGAAGGTCGATTCACCTGCCCGGGCCGTCATTCATAACTGTGAGACCGTTCAGACGCAACAATGTTATGCCCGATGCCCATATCTCGATCCTGACATCTGGGCACTTGCGCCACCCGCGAACGAAGATGCCAGACGTCTAACCGCGTGCTAAACTCCTCGCCACAAGGAGACACCCATGAAGCACGCCACCCGCGTGGCCGCCCTCTTAGCGGCCGCCCTCAGCACCTCTGTTCTCATCTCGCAGGTCGAACAGAAGACCCAAAGATTCCCTCAGTTTGACAATGAAGACGTCAAAGTCTGGAAGACGATCGTCATGCCGCACCAGCCACTCGCCATGCACCACCACGATCATCCCCGCGTCATCATCGCGCTCACCGGCGGCACCATGAACATCGTCGAGCCCTCCGGCGCAACCGAGACCCACGTATGGGAGACAGGCAAAGCCTACTGGCTCCCCGCCATGGCACCCAACACCCTCCACTCCGACATCAACGCCGGAGACAAACCAATGGAAGTCATGGTCGTCGAACTCGAAAAGGAAAAATAATCGCAAACCCTCCCCAATTCAACCGCAAGGGAGCACAGCACCCCTCTCAACAACGATTGATTAGCCCGGAGCGAAGATCGTAGCTCCTCTACGCAAAGACTGCGGCAATCTCCTTTGAACCGGCCGGTCGCTCCACAGCTATCCACCGACGTATCCCCATTTAGAGAAGAAAACTCTCGCAGACCCCCATCCAGGCACCTCGCCGCGTCGTACCTCTATCGCAAGTCTCTTTCGAAGAAGGAGGCACGATATGTCGATCCACTCCTGTCCCGACGCCGCCCTGCTCATAGGAAACCTGGTGGAATCCCTCCGCCGCCAGTGCGAACTCCCCGGCACAACAAGATCCAGCTACGAGATCGCCCTGGAGATGGACACAGCAGAAGCACTCCAGGCCGCATACCGTCACGCCGCCGACCACCTCGTCCGCTGTCCCGTATGTCGAGACCTGATCGCCAGCAGAAGACCCGGCATTCCTCGGCAGACACCAGAACAAGCCTGCAACATACCTGAAAAACAACCCATAAATCGCATGTCAAGCCCCATACACGCGAAAACCCGCTCCAGATGCGGTTTTTCGCGTGGCGTATCTACCCGCTTGAAACAGATATCCTGTTAACAGCGGTCATGAGGTGGAATGGATGGACCTAAGCAGCGAGGGATGTGTAGCTCGATAGAAATCTTGCAACTCATTCAAAACAAGTATTTTGCACGCAAGTCTCCTGTTTTGAATATTTTATAGATATACCCTCCCTTCAAGTTACTGAAAATAGATAAGTTAGCCGCAAGATCCCCTTGGGGGGAGGGGGAGGGGGTACCAACGAGTTCGAGCCCGGCCTGAAGACAATCAGTGGAGCACGGGAGAAATTGTTATTGCGTCCGCAACAAAATCTGCATCACACCTCCAACTGGCGAAACTTCGCCGAACGGAGAAAAACTAAAGATGCTTATCCTTTTGATCATTCTGATTCTGGTGTTCGGCTTTGGCGGCTATCGTTTGGGACCTGGCCTCGGCTACTACGGAGGCGGCGGCATCAGCCTCATCCTGCTCATCGTTCTCATCCTGCTTCTGCTAAAAGTTATCTAACTGAGACCGGCCCATTCCGCGCAGCCCTCAAGCAACGAATGGGCCGACCCAGCCCTCCGCGCCTTCCCCTTCTAGTTGAGACTATCTTCGCAACACGCTAAGATAAGCGTGCCAAGCGCGCTCATGCCAATATCGGTCCAGACCCGTAACACCCGCCAGAAAGACGCCATCCGCGCAGCCTTCGTTGAGGCCGACCGCCCTCTCTCCCCCGACGAGGCTCTCGCCCTCGCCCAGAAAGAGGTCGACGCGCTCAGCATCGCCACCGTCTATCGCAACATCGGCAGCCTGGTCGACGACAAGTGGCTTACCCCAGTGGACGTCCCCGGCCACTCCACCCGCTACGAAGTAGCCGGCAAGGCCCACCACCACCACTTCCAATGCAACACCTGCGGCACCGTCCATGAGCTAGAAGGTTGCGAGATGCAGTCCAGACCGAAGCTACCCCGCGGCTTCAAGTACTCCAGCCACGAGTTCTTCGTCTACGGCACCTGCTCCTCCTGCGCCAAGTAGCCAAGCTTACCTCTTCGATCCTCCCAGCAACGATCCCAGCACCCCGCGGATCAGCTGCCGTCCCACCGTGCTCCCCATCGTCCGCGCTGCACTCTTCACCGCCGCCTGCAACACGGTATCCCCTCTCCGTGAACTCCCCTGTCCCAGCACCCCACCCAACGCCGTCCCAGCCGCCTCTATCCAACCCGATCCCGAACCTGTGAGAGACCCTGCCGAACCGGCAGCCCCACCCCCCGAAACCACGGCCTTCCCCTTCAGTCGCTCATACGCCGACTCCCGATCCACCACTGTCTCGTACACCCCCGCCACCACCGAATTTTTGATAATCTCCGCCCTCTGCTCCGGCGTAATCGGCCCAATCTGGCTATGCGGCGGACATACCATCGCCCGCTCCACCATTCCCGGAATCCCCTTCTCATCCAGGAACGAGACCAACGCCTCCCCCACACCCATCTCTGTAATCACAGCCTCCACATTCACCTTCGGATTCGCGCGAAACGTCTGCGCCGCCGCCTTCACTGCCTTCTGATCTCTTGGAGAAAACGCCCGCAGCGCATGCTGAACACGGTTGCCCAACTGGCTCAACACCGTATCCGGCACGTCGATCGGGTTCTGCGTCACAAAGAATACCCCAACTCCCTTGGACCGGATCAGCCGCACCACTTGCTCAATGCGATTCTGCAAAACTGAGGGCAGATCGTTGAACAACAGATGAGCTTCATCGAAGAAAAAAACCAGCTTCGGCTTCTCCTGATCTCCAACCTCGGGCAATTTCTCAAACAATTCACTCATCAGCCAAAGCAGAAACGTCGCGTACAACTGCGGCGATTGCAGCAGCTGATCCGCAGCCAAAATATTCACTACACCTTTGCCGCTGGAATCTACCTGCAGCAGGTCATCGATATTCAGCGCCGGCTCGCCGAAGAAAAGGTCGCCTCCCTGCTGCTCCAACGCCACCAACCCACGCTGAATCGCCCCGATACTCGCCGCCGAAATATTTCCATACTGCGTCTGATACTCTTTCGCGCCCTCACCCACATGCTGCAGCATCGCCTGCATATCTTTCATATCTAACAGCAGCAATCCACTGTCATCGGCGATCTTGAAAACCAATGTCAGCACACCCGTCTGCGTATCGTTCAGATTCAGAATCCTGCTCAACAGCAGCGGCCCCATTTCACTGACGGTAGCTCTCACAGGATGTCCCTGCTTGCCGAAGACATCCCAGAACACCACGGGACACCCCGCAAAGCTCCACTCCCCCAATCCCATTGCAACAACCCGCGCATCAAACTTCGGCGAACTCTTCCCCGCCTGCGAGATTCCCGACAGGTCTCCCTTCACATCCGCGGCAAACACCGGCACCCCAATCGAACTCAACGCCTCCGCCATGACCTGCAGCGTGACAGTTTTGCCAGTCCCCGTGGCCCCGGCGACCAGACCATGTCGATTCGTCATTCCCGGCAGCAAATAGAGCTCGTCTGCACCCTTCGCAATCATTGGAATCTCAATCATCGGTTCACTCCCAACTCTCAATCTGCCTGAAGACTACACGGCGTCGTGCCAACATCAAAGCCGCGCCGCTTCACCATCCTCACCACTTCAATGGTCTCCCCACCGCCCACCGGAACCTGCCGACGATCCAACTCCAGATACCCCTTCAGCGCATAAAGCCCCACGCCCGTCAACGTACTGCCCATCTCGAAGTGCGTAAACCCTTCCGCGATCGCAGCATCCTCGGCAGCCGCTAGAATCAGACTTCCCAAGCCCTTTCGCGCAAAATCAGGATGCACAAAGATCGCCCGAATCTTCGCCGCATCCACCACCGGATTCAGCCTCTCCAGAGCAATCTTCTCGACCTGATGATCTCCTCCATACAGGGTCTTCCGAAAGCTCCATCCACCACACCCTGCAATCTCACCACCTTCAGCAATCGCGAGAAAGTAAGTCCCATCCGCAATCAGTTGACTGTCCACCGTGAATACTGTCGCCAACGCACCCTCCCTCTGCGCCGTCGAATAATCCTTCGCCTGAAGCCCACGCACCGAAGCCTCGATCAGTTCGCGAATCGCTCCCACATCCTTCGCCGTAGCCACTCTCAATTGAAATCGCATGGTCAGCAAAGTATAAAAGCCCAGATGGCGAGCCATGTCACTGCAGCGGAATCCGGCGTGACGATCTTCCGGGTTGCACCTCAATGATTTGTTTCGCGATTAGTAGCCTTAATTAATTCATTTACCATGACGGAAACAGCCGCATCTCCGACCAATCCTGGGATGCACGGAACGACACTTTATGAAATTTCTAGTCACGGGCAGTGCAGGTCACCTGGGTGAGGCTTTAGTTCGAACTCTGCACAGCTTGGATCATGAAGTTGTGGGACTGGATATTTTGAAATCTCCCTTTACGACTCACATCGGCTCGATATCGGAGCGGTCTCTCGTAACGCACTGCATGAAAGAGGTCCAGGTGGTCTTCCACGCTGCCACGCTGCACAAGCCACACATTGCCACACATAGCCGACAGGAGTTTGTCGACACCAACATCACCGGCACGCTCAATCTGCTGGAAGCCGCTGTCTCCGCAGGCGTGAAGTCTTTTGTCCACACAAGCACAACCAGTGTGTTTGGCGACGCTCTTGTGCCCCCTTCGGGACATCCTGCGGCATGGATCACCGAAGATGTAACGCCGGTTCCCAAGAATATCTACGGCGCGACCAAGGCAGCCGCCGAGGATCTCTGTCAGTTATTCCATCGCAATCAAAATCTCCCATGCATCGTGCTCAGGACGTCTCGATTCTTTCCTGAGGAGGACGACAACCAGGAAGTGCGCGAAGCTTTTTCGGATCTGAATTCAAAGGCGAACGAGTACCTCTACCGGCGTGTTGATATCGAAGACGTCGTGAGCGCACATTTGCTGGCTGCAGAACGCGCGCCAGATCTTGGTTTCCGAAGATATATTGTCAGCGCAACAACCCCATTCCACCGCGACGATCTAGAACAGCTACGACACGATGCACCCGGAGTCGTGCGGAAGCGGGTTCCGGACTACGAGGTCAAATACAGTCATCGGGGCTGGAAGATGTTTCCCGGTATCGAACGGGTTTATGTGAACGAACGTCCCCGCGACGAACTGAGATGGTTGCCGCAATATGACTTCACCTCTGTCATAAATAGTCTCAACGCGGGGGTTGATTTTCGAAGTCCTCTCGCAAGAGCGGTTGGAGCCAAGGGCTATCACAACGAAGTATTTTCTCAGGGACCATATCCTGTGGACGACGGATCCATCAAAGCCTGACGAAAACTTTCCGTGCGCCTTGTCGAGTCCTTACCGCAGGACTAAACTCCTCCCATGCGCCGACCTGCTCTGCACCTCCTAGCCCTTGCTCTGCTCCTCCCCCTCACATCTACGATCCAAGCGCAGGACTGGGCCAAGACCCGCCTCGAAGCCTCGCCCCGCCACCACGAATATGTTCCTCTCAAGCATGGCGACCGCACCGTTCAGGCCTTTGTCGTCTACCCAGAGGTAAAGACAAAGGCCCCCGTCGTCATTCTCATCCACGAGATTTTCGGCCTCAGCGACTGGGCTAAAGAGATGGCCGACGAGCTAGCCGCCCAGGGCTTCATCGTCATCGCTCCCGATCTGCTTACCGGCTTCGGCCCAAATGGCGGCGGCTCCGACGCCTTCCCCAATCAGGACGCCACCGTCAAAGCCATCTCCGGCCTCGATCCCGCCGTCGTCACCGCCGACCTCGACGCCGCAGCGGACTACGGCAAGAAGCTACCGGCGGCCAACGGCAAGATCGCTGTGACGGGCTTCTGCTGGGGAGGTGGTAACTCCTTCGCCTTCGCCGCTCACCGCAAAGATCTCTCCGCCGCCTTCGTCTTCTACGGCCCCGGCCCCTCGGACGTCACCACGATCACCGCTCCCGTCTACGGCTTCTACGCCGGCAATGATGCCCGCATCGGCGCAACCATCCCCGCTACCACCGATGCTATGAAGGCCGCCGGCAAGAAGTACGAGCCCATCACCTACGCCGGCGCAGGCCACGGCTTCATGCGCGCCGGCGAAGACCCAGGCAACACAGTCCCCGGAAACAAAACCGCACGCGAACAAGCCTTCACCCGTCTCGTAACTCTGATTAAGGAGATGAAGGCGGCCCCGGTTGCCAGCAACGCAAATCACAATAAGACCGTAGCGCAAAAAGCACAGCCCGCCATCTCCTGCCACACCAACACGAAAGTTGCGAAAGCCAGTCCAACAAACCAACCCACAGAGACAGCTGCAATAATGTAATCGTGGCCGCTGCTCTCAACATCTCGCTTCAGGATCAACTGGACCGCATCACGCAAAACACTCGTGCTCTAGTCCAGCCCGAGCGTCTCGCCATCTCCGAAAAAGCGACCGAAGACCTCTTCAACACCGGCATTGAAGACCGTACCCTCAAAGCCGGGGCGCAAGCTCCGGCCTTCACACTCGAAGACGCCCTCACCCACAAGCCCGTCAGCTCTGCCGATCTGCTGGCCCTCGGACCCCTCGTCATCAAATTCTTTCGTGGGCGCTGGGATCCCTACTGCGTCACAGAACTCGAAGCCTGGCGCGAGCTGCACACCGACCTCCGCAGACACGGCGCCATCTTCGTCGCCATCTCCCCGCAAACTACTCGCCAAAATAACTTCACCCTCGAGCAGCATGGCCTGCAATACCCCCTCCTCTCCGACCCCGGCGCTACGATCGCAGACAAATTTGGGATAGCCCACACCATCCCGCAAGCCCTTCGCAGCTACTACCAGTCCATCCTCATCAATATCCCCTTCAATAACGCCGGCCTCAGCTATCACAACGCCACCGAAGCCAGCTGGCGCCTCCCGCTCCCCGCCGTCTTCGTGATCGACCGGACCAACACCATCATCTTCTCCGAAGGCCACGCCGACTTCCGTGTCCGCCCTGAACCTGCCGATGTCCTTGCAACTCTCGACCAGAGATAAAACAGTTCACACCCTCGATCGCCAGCTTTCCACGGACGGACGCGTCGCTGATTCCTCTAGAGACTTCCAATCTTCCAGCAATATTGAAACCCGATCCCGGCGAGATCTTGCGATATCCTAAGCGTGCGTTTATCGTAGTGATAGTCCGTCTATCGAACACTCTTGTTCGACAACGTCACGGAAAGGGACCCGCATGAGCCTCACCCCCCGCCAATCCATCGCATTGCCCACCGAATCCCTCCCACCCTCTCCCCCCGCAGCTCCCAAACCCACCCCGGCCTCCTCTCTCGACATCTTTACCGGCGACCCCAACTTCATGACCTCGCTCGCTCGCGGTCTTATTGTCATCCAGGCATTCACCCAGCAATCCCCGCAGATGACCATCTCGCAGCTCAGCGTAAGGACCGGCCTCTCCCGCGCCGCAGTCCGCCGCTGCCTCTACACACTCACCAAGCTAGGGTTTGCCGGCGCGGAAGACGGTTCGCGCTACTCCCTTCGCCCGCGCATGCTCACCCTCTCCCAGACCTACACCACCTCGAACACCCTCTCCACCGCCGCTCAGCCCATCCTCGAACGCATGTCCGCCGCTCTCCGCGAGTCCTTTTCCGTCGCCACGCTCGACGGCGAAGACATCGTCTATATCGCCCGCACTCAAGTCAGCCGCGTCATGGCCGTCGATCTCCACATCGGCAGCCGGCTCCCCGCTTACTGCACCAGCATGGGCCGTGTCCTTCTTGCCTATCTCCCCACCGAGCAGCTCGAGCAGTATTTCGCTAAAGCCGTGCTCACCCCTCACACCACCCGCACCATCATTTCAGTCGAAAAGCTCCGCCTCGCTCTGCGCAACGTACGTCGCAACGGCTACGCCCTCGTCGATCAAGAGTACGAGGTCGGCCTCCGCTCCCTCGCCGTGCCCGTCTATGCCGCCTCAGGCCGCGTCGTCGCCACACTAAATCTCAGCGGCAACGCCCCTCGTCTCTCCGTTCTCGAGATGCAAAGCCGATTCCTCAATCACCTTCGCAGTGCCGCCAACGAGCTAAGCGCCTTCCTCAACTAGCATCAGCAAAATTCAAGCGAACGAGATCGCATCTCAAGTCGTCATCTCCGCGAGCTTCACAACCGTTCGCCAGTTCCGCATTGTGCTCACAGTCTTCAGCTTCGAGTCGAAGTAGGCATTAGTCAGCTTTGTCTTCGCCGCCCCAGTCACTAGCTTTGCGTAAATGTCTCTCCCCACCACCACGAACTCGTCCGGCGCTGACCGAGCAGGATCCAGCCCCGCAACTAGATCCGCACTTGGTCGATCTGCCAAAAATAAAACATACAGCATCTCCTCCGCAGCCCCGGCATTCAAGAACGGATTCCCGCGAATCACAGCATTCAGTTCAGCAGCAGATCGCATAACAACAGGCACCTTCAACCCAAACTGCTTCTCCACCTGCTTCGTGATCACTCCGCCCAGCCTCTCGGCAATCTTATCCTCTGCGCAGAAGACGACATTACCACTCTGGATATACGTCGTAACATCCGCACAACCAGTAGCGGCAAACATCTCCGCGAGTATTTTCATTGGCAGCATGTTCTTGCCACCGACGTTGATCCCTCGCAGCAGCGCAACGTGTCGCGGAGCTCTCTTCGACACTCGATCCTTCATCGAAAGCCCCTCCCTAAACCGGAGCCACACATCTCGTAAACGAGACCCCGGAACCGGTCTCAACAATCACACTCGCATTGCCGACCGGCACCACCACAGCCTTCCCCGGAGCTATCTCCAGCTGGCCTTCGCCGGTAATCACAACCCCGCGTCCCGCCAATCCCACCAGGCATCCTGCTCCATCGAAAGCGACAGTCACTTCATCAGCCGAAGCAACATCAAATCGGTCCACAACAAAATACTTTTGCTCAATCAGCCGCGTAAACCCGTCCATCTTCCGAGACGCAACCTTTCCCGCTTGTGTCTTAGGCCTAATCACCTGCAGGCCCTTCTCCAGATGCAGCTCCCTTGGCCGCCCATAGTCATACAGCCGATAGGTCACATCGCTCGTCTGTTGCGTCTCCAGCAGCACCACCCCAGGTCCGATCGCATGTACAGTCCCAGCATCCACAAACAGCATGTCCCCCACTGACACCGGAACATGCTCCAGCAGCAGTTCCATCGTCCCGCTCTCCACAGAAGCCGCAACCTCCTTCGCACCCACACCCGGCTTCAACCCGAGTGCGACCGTCGCACCCGGCTCCGCCTCCAGCACATACCAGCATTCGGTCTTTCCCCGCGTCTCGCCCATAGCCGTCGCCTGCGCATCATCCGGATGCACCTGCACCGAAAGCTTATCCGCCGGAAACAGAATCTTGACAAGCAGCGGAAACTCGCCACCCATCTTCTCCGCAACGGAAGCCAGCGTCTGCCCCGTATACGGTCCACTCTCCACCAGACACTGCGGCCCGGTCAGCCAGGCCTCCCCCACCAACTCGGTCGTTCCAGTCTCTTCATACCAAGGCTTCAGATCGCTCTTTCCCCATACTCTTTCGCTAAACCACGGCTTCAGGCTAAACGGTGCAACTTTGGTCCCAATCGTCATACTTCAAGCCTATCAACTCCCACCTTTGGGTGGCATTACAAAAGTCTTACACCACGTCTCCCTTCGCCCCTGATAGCGTCAGTATTAGCAGTTCATCGGTACCCGAAACACAAGGACAGCGATACATATATGACCCCCATCACCACCATCGAAGAAGCCCAGGTAAAAGCACCCAAGCTCGCCGCCGTCGTTCCGGCCGTCGCCGAAGTTACCCAGAAGATCAAGCAGGATCTGCGAATGGGCCGCGAGCACCAGGAAGGCCGCATCAACTGGATCACCACGATCGCCATGGGACTCTTCCACGTTGGAGCCATCGCCTCTTTCTTCTTCTTCTCCTGGAAAAATCTAGCCGTCTTTTTCGTCATGTACTTCTTCGCGATCAACGTCGGCATCGGCGTCGCCTATCACCGCCTGTTGACCCATCGCGGCTACAAAGTTCCCAAGTGGGTCGAGTACTTCGTCACCATGTGCGGCTGCCTCGCGCTCGAGGGTGGCCCGATCTTCTGGGTAGCCACCCACCGTGTCCACCATCAGAACTCCGACCAGGAAGGCGATCCGCACACACCGCATGACGGCACCTGGTGGGCTCACGCCGGCTGGATCCTCTCCGGTCGCGCCCTCCACTCCGAAACCGCCCTCCTCGGCCGCTACGCTCCCGACCTCACCAAAGACCCGGTCCACGTCTGGCTCAGCAAATACCACTACGTGCCCCTCGTCGTCACCGGGCTTCTCCAGGTAGCGCTCGGCGCAGCTCTCGCACCTGCAGGTCACCACTTTGTAGGCGCTCTCGGCATGGTCCTCTGGGGAACCTTCCTACGCGTCACCATCGGTCTCCACGCCACCTGGCTCGTCAACTCCGCCACCCACCTCTGGGGCAAGCGCCGCTTCGAGACCAAGGACGACTCCCGCAACAACTGGTGGGTCGCCATGTTAACCGGAGGCGAAGGCTGGCATAACAACCACCACGCCCATCCCGTCAGCGCGCGCCACGGTCTCGAATGGTATGAGTTCGACATCAACTACTACTGCATCTGGGTTCTCAGCAAAGTCGGTCTCGCAGAAAAGATCCAGATCGCCAAATTCGATCCGAAGAATCCCAAACCAGCGGGCGTCATCTAGTCCACCGTTCACAAAAAAAGAAAAGGCCGTCATCCAAAAAGGGTGGCGGCCATTCTTATTTCTGCATCCAATATCGACAAGCATCCAACTCCGCACACTCCTCATCCGGAATCGCAAACGCTTCAAGGGCCCTTAGTTGCAATCGCCGACTTGAAAGAGGAAAGATGACGCGCACAATCAAGCTCCTCCTCACAGCCACGACTCTCATCGCCGGCTTCTGCGCCCTACCCGCAACCGCAGCGGCGCAACCTGATTACGGCGGTCCCCCGAGAATTACCTGCTCCTCCGACGATGGCCACAGAAACTGGTGCGATATCGGACCGACTCGCGATCGCGAGGTCCGCATGGTCCGACAGATCAGCGGCTCCCCCTGCGTCCAGGACGACACCTGGGGCGTCGACCGCCGCGGCCTGTGGGTTGACCGCGGATGCCGCGCAGAGTTCATCCTCGGCCGCAGCGAACCACCTCCTCCTCCCATTACCATCACCTGCTCCTCCAACGATGGCCGCAGAAACTGGTGCGATATCGGCCCCGCTCGCGATGTCCGCATGGCGCGACAGATCAGTGGCTCCCCCTGTATCCAGGACGACACCTGGGGCATCGATCAACGCGGCCTCTGGGTCGACCGCGGATGCCGCGCCGACTTCCTCGTTCGCACAGGACCACCACCACCTCCTCCCATCACTGTCACCTGCTCCTCCAATAACGGAGACAGAAATTGGTGCGACATAGGTCCCCGAACCGAAGTCCGGCTCATCCGGCAGATCAGCGGATCTCCCTGCGTTCGCGGCCAGACCTGGAACGTCGACAATCGCGGCCTGTGGGTAGACCAGGGCTGCCGTGCCGACTTCCAGGCTCGCTAGCACGAGCATCAATACTTCGCACCATGTCTCTGACCGAACATCAGCAACCAAAAAACCCGTCCTCCGAAAGGACTGACAGTCTTCTAAATCTCTTCATCCAATCTCGACAAGCATTCCACTCCGCGCTATCCTCATCCGGAACCGCACGTTTCAACATCAGTGGCAATCTTCAACTCGAAAGAGGAAAGATGACGCGCACAATCAAACTCCTACTGATATCCACCCTGCTTATCGCCGGCACCTCCGTCGTAACCACATCCGCGACAGCACAACCTGGTTACGGCGGCCCGCCACCAAGGATCACCTGCTCCTCCAACGATGGCCGCAGAAACTGGTGCGATATCGGCCCCTCTCGCGATGTCCGCATGGCGCGACAGATCAGCGGCTCTCCCTGTGTTCGTGACAGCACCTGGGGCGTAGATCGTCGCGGCCTTTGGGTCGACCGCGGATGCCGCGCAGAGTTTATCGTCGGCCGGGGAGGCCCACCACCGCCACCACCAGCCCGCATCGTCACCTGCTCTTCGAATGATGGCAGGCGAAACTGGTGCGACATCGGGCCTAGTCGTGACGTCCGACTAAATCGACAGATCAGCGGCTCCCCCTGTGTCCGAGACAGCACCTGGGGCCTCGACCGTCGCGGCCTCTGGGTCGACCGCGGCTGTCGCGCCGACTTCCGCGTCCGCTATTGATCGCCTGTTGATCGCCGAACTCGACGGTAGTCACCTGCTCCAAGATGACTACCGTCCAGCTACACTAAGCACCAATGCTTCGTACCATCCGCGCCACCCAGTACGTCACTCCTCTTCGTGAAGGCGGCTCTCTTCCCGCAATTATCGAGGCCGACGACCTTGGCCTCTACGTCGTCAAATTCCGCGGCGCGGGCCAGGGTCCTCTCGCCCTCGTCGCCGAACTCGTCGCCGGCGAAATCGGCCGCACCCTCGGCCTCAACGTTCCTGAACTTGTCTTCGCCCAAGTGGACCCCGCGCTAGGACGCAACGAACCCGACCAAGAGATCCGCGACCTCCTTCGCGCCAGCTCCGGGCTCAACCTCGCCCTCGACTATCTGCCCGGCTCCTCCATGTTCGACCGGGCAGCCGGCGACAAAGCCGACCCGCACACCGCCTCACTCGCCGTCTGGTTCGACGCCTTCACCCTCAACGTCGACCGCACCCCGCGCAATGCCAATCTCCTCAACTGGCACACCCAGCTCTACTTTATCGATCACGGCGCGGCACTCTACTTCCACCACAATTGGCCCGACGCCAGCCGCCTCGCCGACTCTCCCTTCTCCGACGTCCGCAACCACATCCTTCTGCCCTGGGCCACAGATCTGGAACAAGCTGCCGTGCATGCATCCAGCCGCCTCAACCGCCAGGTTCTCACCGAGATCCTCGCGCAGATTCCCGACGAGTGGCTTCAGTCCAGCCATCCCACTCCCGCCGAGGCACGCGCAGCCTATCTCGATCTCCTCACCCGGCGGCTGGCTGCATCCCCCATCTTCACCCAGGAGGCCATCCGTGCTCGCGCCCATCTCATTTGACTATGCGGTCGTTCGCGTCGTTCCCCGCGTCGAGCGCGAAGAGTTCGTCAACGCGGGCGTTGTCGTCTTCTGCCTGCAGCAACGCTTCCTTGAAGCCCGCATCCACATCGACAATCAACGCCTCCGCACCCTCTGGCCCGAGATCGATCTCGATCTGGTTCGCAACCGCCTTGAGGCCTTCCCTAGAATCTGCGCCGCAGACCCCGCTGGCGGCCCCATCTCGCAACTGAGCCAACGCGAACGTTTCCACTGGCTCGTCTCTCCTCGCAGCACCATCATCCAGGTCTCGCCCGTCCACACAGGTCTCTGCGACGCCCCGGCAGACCTCATGGACAATCTCGCCCGACGTTATCTCCTTCTCTAAACCTCCCCCGCTATACTTCCAGCAAGCCATGAACATCACCCGACGCCGCGGAGCCATCGCAACCTTCATCACCCTGGGCGTCCTAACCGTCGGCCTCGCCATCACCCTCAATATCACCTGGATCGTTCTCAACGAGCGCACCGTCGCCATCGCCGTCCTCGGCGTCATTCTCTTCGCAGCCCTTATCGCCGGCGTCGTCCTCAACACCGTCTTCCTCGTCCGCGAGATCCGCCGCAACGAACGCCAGGACTCCTTCCTCAACGCCGTCACCCACGAGCTCAAAACCCCTATCGCCAGCATCCGCCTCTACCTCGAAACCCTCCAGCGGCGCCCCGTCGAGGAGTCCCAGCGCCAGGAGTTCTACAAGATCATGCTCTCTGACTCCGACCGTCTCCTGGCCACCGTGGAGCAGGTCCTCAAAGCTGGCCAGCTCGGGCAGCGCCACCGTCAACAAAACCGCACCCTCATCGACATGCAATCCCTCGTCTCCGACTGCATCGCCATCACCCTCCAGCGGCACCACCTTCCTGCCGAAAGCATCGTCCTCGAACCGATTTCGGGCGTCGTCCGCCTCTATACCCAGGGCATCGCCGAAGATCTTCGCACCGCCGTCCTCAACGTTCTCGATAACGCCGTCAAATACTCCCCTGAAGGAGTTCACATCCGCTGCTCGCTCTCCATATCCAACTACACCTGGGTCGCCCTCCGGGTCACCGACACCGGCGTCGGTCTGCCCGCCAACCAGTTCAAACGCATCTTCACACGCTTCTACCGAGTCCCCGGTAGGGCCATGGCCAAGATCAAAGGCACAGGCCTCGGCCTCTTTCTCGTTCGTAACATCGCCCGTCAACACGGCGGCGAGGCAACCGCCATCAGCCCCGGCCCCGGCCTCGGCACCACCATCTCCATCACCCTTCCGCTCGCCGCACCAGCCTCTTCAGCCATCACCAACTAGCGCACCCTTGTACTCTCCTTCAAGAACTCCTTAAGGAATACGAGACGTACAATCACATCAAAGCTTGTAGCTAATCTCAATCGACTTCGTGATCTCCATGCTTCTGCTCTGGAAATACTTCGCCCTTGGATTCAGCGCGCTTCTGCCGCTCATCAACCCCCTCGGCTCCGCGCTGATCTTCCTTGGTCTCGTCGGCGCTGCACCCATTGACATCTATCGTGGCCTCGCCCGCCGCATCGCAATCAACACCGTAATCTTCTTCGCCGTTATCGAACTCATCGGTTCTTATCTTCTCGGCTTCTTCGGCATTTCGCTTCCCATCGTTCAAGTCTCGGGAGGCATCGTCATCGCCATGATCGCCTGGTCGCTCCTGAATCAACCGGACAGCACCCCCAGCCCAGAGAAGACCGAAGCCGCGGCCCCCGCCGTAACACCTGCAGAGATCGACAGCCTTCAACAAAAAGCCTTCTATCCCTTCACCTTCCCGATCACCGCCGGCCCTGGCTGTATCGTAGTTATGCTCACCCTCAGCGTGCACACGGAACAGACAACTCTCGAAGACAAAGTCCTCGCCCATCTAGGCCTCTTCATCGCCGTCATCGTGCTCAGCGCTCTTATCTATCTGTGTTACGCCTATGCTCCCAAAATCGCCCGCACCATCTCGCCGGCGACCGCGCACGGCATCCTTCGCGTCGTGGCCTTCATTCTGCTCTGCATCGGAGTTCAAATAGCATGGAATGGCCTCAGCGGTCTGTTCACCGAGCTTCTAAAGAAATCGTAACGTCTAAAGTTACAAAACAGAACGGAAGAGAGCCGGACCGGAAACGCCATGACCGAACCCACCGCCCCACTCATCGTTCTCGTAGAAGACGAAGAGCATCTCGCCCAGGGCCTCCTCTTCAACCTTCAGGCGGAAGGCTATCGCACCCATCACGAATCTGACGGCGACGCCGCCCTCGCATATCTCCTCGCCGAAAAAAACAGTCCCGAAGAACGCATCGCCGCCATCATCCTCGACGGCATGTTGCCCGGAACCGACGGCTTCACCATCGTCCGCGCACTCCGCGAAGCCCATCACTACACTCCCGTCCTCATGCTCACCGCCCGCTCCCGCCCCGAAGAGGTTCTCGAAGGCATCGAGGCCGGCGCCGACGACTACCTCGCCAAGCCCTTCGACCTCAACATCCTTCTTGTTCGCCTCAAATCACTACTCCGCCGCACTGCCTGGCAGAACGCCGCAACCCCAGAGACTCCACCGCCCGCCGTCACGGATCAAACGGATGAATACGCCTTCAATCACCGCACCATCCGATTCGACACCCTGGAACTCATCGCACCCAATCGCATCACCCACCTCACCCTGATGGAGGCCGATCTTCTCCGCTATCTCACCGAGCGAGAAGGCCAGATCGTCTCGCGATCAGCCATTCTTGAAGACGTCTGGCGAGTCCACGAAGACACGGACACCCGTGCCATCGACAACTTTATCGTCCGACTCCGCCGCTACATCGAAGACGATCCCGCCGATCCCCAACACCTCGTCACCGTCCGCGGCGTCGGCTACCGCTTCCTCGCCAATCCCTAGGCGTATTTATAATTAAGGAAGTCTTGGCATCAACGTGGCTATCGAATTTGAGGGAGCCATTGAGCATTCCTGACCTGTTCCATCATCGATCGAAGGAAAACACATAACCTTGTCCCATACATCGACACCGGCACTCGGGTCAGACCTCGCCACTCAACTTAGGACGGCCACGCCTGAAGACACTGGTCGACTGGTGCCCTTCATCAATCGCGCCTTCGCCCGCGACAACTATTTCAAGCGCACCGAACGAACCAACGCTGAACAGGTCGCGGAATATCTTCAGAAAGGCACCCTTCTCCTCAAGGAAGATGGAGATGGATTGCTCGGTTTGATATACATCGAGCTGCGCGATAACGACCACGGCTATATTGGCATGGTTGCCGTCGATCCCGGCTGGCAAAGCATGGGAACCGGCAGAGAGTTGATGAAGGCAGGCGAGCAACTCTGTCGCGACCACGACTGCCGTCTCATCGAGATCTCCGTTATCGATCTCAGGCCGGAACTCCTCGCGTGGTATCAGAGACAAGGTTACAAAATCGTTGGCGAAGCTCCTTACATACGCCCTGAAGTTCTCATCCTGCCGTGCCACTTCATCTTAATGGAAAAAGAACTCCGACCCACCAACCAAGAGCGCTAATACTCGTCGCCGAAAGACTGGCAGCAAGCAATCGTTAACGCGCCTCTCTCCACCTCTGCGCCTCCATCGGCGCAAGAATCCGATGCACTGTGCTCAACAACTCCGGCAATCGGAACGGCTTCGCCAGGAAACTCCAACCCTCCTGTTCCAACCGCAACTTCTGCGCGCCATCCACCATCCCACCCGAAATCATCAGTACCGGCAACTCACTACGGATCACCTTCAACTCGCGTGCCAGTTCCATGCCCGACCTGCCGGGCATATACAAATCCGTCACCAACAGATCGATCTCCGGCACGCTGCGAAAGATCTGTGCTGCCCGTTCCGCGTCCCCCGAACTAAAAACCCCATAACCTTCATGTTCAAGGAACGTCCGCGTCAACGCGCGCATATCCGGATCGTCATCGACCAGCAAAATCCTGCTCGGCGAAAGCTCAGCGGCAACACGCTCAGAGGCAAAAATATCTAGCGACATCGGCGAATCATCATTTCTGAATCTCGGTTCTAACTTCAATCCCGTCTCAAACTCCCAGTTTCGCACTCGGCATCAACTGCCGCGCGAACTCACCCCATGCAGTATTTGTCTCTGAAGATGGAGTGCACAATCTCTCTCCGAGTTGCCTCGAGTTCGAATCAGCACCTAACTCCTTCCCCATCAACCAGCAATCCACCGCGCACACGATACACTTGAAACCAGCCACATTAAGCAGCAAACAAATGCGCATCATCACCCGGTACATTCTCCGCGAAGTCACCTCGCACGCCCTCCTCGGCGGAGCCCTCTTTACCTTCATCATCTTCATGCGCGACCTCGGCCGTATCCTCGAGTTCGTCGTACGCGACTCCGCCACTATGGGGGATGTTGCCCGCATCATTGCCTTCACCCTTCCTCCAGCCCTCACCGTCACCATCCCCATGGCCGTTCTGGTCGGCATCCTTCTGGGCCTCTCCCGCCTGGCCGCTGACAGCGAAATCACCGCAATGCGCGCCAGCGGCATGGGAGCCATCGACTTCGTCCGCATCGTCTCCATCGTCTCCGCGGTGGCCCTCGCGCTGGGCCTCTTTAACTCGCTGTATCTCGCCCCACGCGCCGCCTCCGGCCTCATCGCCCTCGGAGAATCTTTGAAGTCTTCGCAGGCCTCCTTCGAGGTTCAGCCCCGCGTCTTCTACGAAGAGTTCAAAGACCGCGTCCTCTACATTCAGGACGTCAGCCCCGCAGCCGGAGCCGCTCTCTGGCATCACGTCTTCCTCGCCGACCTCACCGAGCCAGCCGATCCCCACATCACCACCGCCGACCAGGCCGTCGTCGTCAACGGCGCGCCCAACACGCAGGACGCCCAAACCATCCGCCTTCATCTGCTCAACGGCGGCCAGCACGACACCTCCTCCAGCGACCCCAACCAATACAACATATCCACCTTCACCAGCACCGACGTTCCAATCGAGACCGAAGCCCCCGAAGACGCTCACCTCGGCCGCGTCAACACGCCCATTCAGGCGCTCTCCCTGCCCGAACTCTGGCGCCGCGCTAACGCCATCAAGGCCTCTAGCGGCCACGAATCCTCCGTCTATCGCATCGAGTTCAACAAACGCTTCTCCTACCCCTTCGCCTGCCTTGTCCTCATGCTCGTCGGCGTTCCGCTAGGAATCTCCTCCAAACGTGGCGGTAAATCCACCGGCTTCGTCCTCACCATCCTGCTCGTCTTCATCTACTACTTCCTCTCTTCCGTTGGAGTAGCCTTCGCGCAATCAGGCAAGCTCTCTCCCTTCCTCGGTGTCTGGGGAGCGAACCTCCTCTTCGCCGCCGCCGGAGCCATCCTCCTCTATCAAATGTCCCGCGGAGGCATCGCCCTCAGCCTCGTCTCCACCATCGGCGTCTGGCTCAGCAAACTCATCACCCGCCTCACCAGCAACGGACACGAATCCGCCAACGTCCGCTCCAGATACGACGTCGCCACTCTCCTCCGCCGCTTCCGCAGCATCGTACGCATTCAATTCCCTCTCCTGCTCGACGACTACGTCATGCGCGAGTACGCCACCAACTTCGCCATCGTCCTCAGCTCCTTCTCCACACTCTTTCTCATCTTTACCTTCTTCGAGCTCATCGGCCCAATCTTCAAAAATCGCACGCCGCTCATCACCGTCGGCGAATACCTCGTCACGCTCATCCCTTACATCCTCTACAACATCACGCCCCTCTGCGCACTCGTCGCGGTCCTCGTTACCTTCGGCTCTCTCAGCCGAACCTCAGAGCTCACCGCCATGAAGTCCAGCGGCATCAGCCTCTACCGCATCATTACCCCTGTTTTGGTCGTCACCATCCTCATCTCCGCTGGCCTCTTTGCCTTCGACGAGCTCTACCTCCCCGCCGCCAACCGCCGCCAGGAAGCTCTCCTCTCCATCATCAAAGACAAACCCACCCAGACATTCTCGCGACCCGACCGCCAGTGGATCTCCGGCCAGACCAACAACGCCGGTGAACCCTCCCGCATCTTCTACTACCAGTACTTCAACGCCGAAAAAGATACCTTCGCCAACCTCACCGTCTTCGAGTTCGACCCCGCTTCCTTCACCCTCCAGCGCCGCATCTTCGCCGCAACCGCCCAATGGGACCCCAAAGTCAACAACTGGGTCTTCGACAACGGCTGGCAGCGCACCTTCTCCGGCGAGACCATCGCCAGTTATCAACCCTTCACCGTGGCCACCTTCCCCGAGATCCGCGAGCAACCCGGCTACTTCAAGAAGGAGTACATCCCCTCGCAGGAGATGAGCTACACCGAACTCTCGCGCTACATCACCGACCTCAAGCAGTCCGGCTTCGACACCAAGCGCCTCAGCGTCCAGCTCAACAAAAAAATCGCCTACCCACTGATTACCCTCGTCATGGCCATCCTCGCCATCCCCTTCGCTTTATCCATGGGTAAGAAAGGATCCCTCACCGGCATCGCCACAGCCATAGGCCTCGCCATCACCTACTGGGTCATCGCACTCATCTTCGAATCCCTCGGCAACGTCAACACCCTACCCGCAGTCCTCGCCGCCTGGACGCCCGATCTCCTCTTCAGCATCACCGGCGCCTATCTTCTCCTGCGCACACCGACGTAGCCGTCGTTCGAACAAAAACGGCGTCACCTCGACCCGTTTTTGTTGCTGCTTTTCGCTTGTCATTATTGCTCTTCGTTTGTCATCGTTGCTCTTCGTTCGTAATTGTTTTTTCTTTTCTGTTTGTAATTGCTTTTTTGTTGTCATTCCGCAGCGAAGCGGAGGAATCTGCTGTTGTCTCGAACTCTCCAAATTCACTACCAGCTCTGCCCGCCAGCAACCCGTCGCAAAGCAGTCGACGGCAGCGGACCCACCCGTCCGCCACTCGCCGTTCCTCCCATCAGCCCTCCAGCGCCGTAGCCAGCTTCCCAAACAAGCTCTCCCAGCCCATCCCATGACCATCTCGCGAGCTCTCCGTAGCGAACTGTTCATGCTGCAACCGTATCTCCGTTCCGCCCTCGACATCTCTCAGAAACACCGTCACCATCGAGGTTTCCGTTGGAGCCCAACTTCCGTTCCACGTAAACTGCAGCAGCTCGTTCGGAATCACCCTTAAATACTGCCCACGAACCGCTACTTGACGCTTTCTCTCTTCGTCCGTCATCCCCTCCTTGGCACACATCATCCCCTGCGATAAAACTTCGTAAGTTCCCCCCTCGCGCACATCGAGCGTGGCGCTCACAAAATTCATATCGCCCGGCGCATGCCATTTCTGCAAGATCTCCGGCCGCGTCCAAGCCTCGTAGACCCGTGCCCTGCTCGCCCGAATCACCCGCGTCAACTCAAGCTTCAAAGCGCTTCCGTCAACCTTCTTTTGATCCATCTCCAGAGTTGCCATTCCGCACATCCTCTCCCGGCGTCTCCGCCGTCTCCAGGTAATTCTGGAGGGCATCCAACTGGCCCGTCCAGAATGTTTCGTAGTAGGCAAGCCACTCCTGCGCTGCCCGCAAACTATCCGCATTCAACTGCACCATCCGAAAGTTGCCCTTCTTCTCCCGCCGAATCAAATCCGCCCGTTCCAGCACCTGCAGATGCTTCGACACTGCCGCCAGCGACATGTTGTAAGGCTCTGCAATCTGCCCCACCGTCCTGGCCTCCCGGCTCACGTCCCGCAGAATCGCGCGACGCGTAGCGTCCGAAAGAGCATGAAACACGGAATCCAAAGAAGCAACTGACAATTCAACCATGTGGTTGAATATAATTCAAAAACTAAAACTATTCAACCAAATTATTAAATAGTTTTATACTCAAGGCGAAAATCCTCTACTGTTCACCTCTGTTAAGCGCAAACGTCCTAAACTGGAACCACAATGATTGCAAAGCTCCCCTCGATCGCCCTTTTGGCCGCTTTTACAACCGTCGCCACCGCCCAAACCACCCCAAAAGCAACCACGACCACCCCGCACCACACCACCGCTGCAAAGACCGCAACCACGCCGCCCAACATCCCCAAGGTAGTCGGACTCCCCAAGCCTCTCTACACGCTCAGGTATATCGACACCAAAATCGGCACCGGAGGCCCCGCTGAAGAGCGCAAGTACTACACTGTCCACTACACCGGCTGGCTCACCAACGGCACCAAGTTCGACTCCTCCTTCGATCACCCCGGCGGCGAACCGATAACCTTCCCCTACGGCGCGCACCGCGTCATCATGGGCTGGGACACAGGTTTTCAAGGCATGCATGTCGGCGGCAAGCGCCGCCTCTTCGTCCCGTACCAACTGGCCTACGGAGAATCCGGCCGGCCTCCCGTCATCCCGGCGAAAGCAGACCTCATCTTCGACGTCGAGCTGGTCTCCATGTCCGACACTCCACCGCAGCCAAAGCAGGCTCCCGTTCCTCCAAATGCAGCGCCGAAGCCATCCGAGACACCCGCGCAGCCCTCCGCCACTCCGCCCGCGCAGACCCCGTCCACTCCGCCGGCCAAGCCAGCAACCGATACGCCACCCGCAAACCCGACGTCCCCGACCCCTCCATCAACCACTCCCCCGCATCCTGAGACCCTCTAGCCTCATCTGATCCCAAGGACACCCAGAAATCACTATGTTGGAACGACTTAAACCGCTAGTACCCTACCTCCGGCGATACTGGAAGAATCTCGCCTGGGGTGGGGTCGCGGTCATCCTCTACAACGCCATCAAAGTGCTCATCCCCATCGTCATCGGCCACGCCATCGACGACATGCAGCACGGCATCACCGAAGCCAAGGTCGTCCACCACACCCTTCGTCTTCTTCTCATCGCAGTCCTGTCCGCGATCTTTCTCTACATCACCCGTCAGGTCATCATCGGAGCCTCGCGCGAGATCGAGTTCGACCTCCGCAACGACCTCTTCAGCAATCTGGAACGCCAGGCCCCCAGCTTCTACCACACCACCCGCACCGGCGACATCATGGCGCGCACCACCAATGACCTCAACGCCGTCCGCCAGCTTCTCGGCCCCGCGATCATGTACTCGGCCAACACCATCGTCTTCACCGCGGCCGCGCTGCCCTTCATGTATCGCATCAGTCCGAAGCTGACCTTCTTCGCCTTCGTCCCCCTCCCCATGGCCTCGGTGCTCGTCCAGTACTTCGGCAACCGCATCCACCGCCGCTTCGAGCGCATTCAGGCCATGTTCTCCGACATCTCCGCCAAGGCACAGGAGAACTTCTCCGGCGCCCGCCTCATCCGAGCCTTCGCCCAGGAAGACGCTGAGATCGACTCTTTCGAAACCGCCAACCTCGAGTACATCAAGCGCAGCCTCCATCTGGTTCGCCTCATGGCCATGCTCTGGCCCACCCTCGAATTTGTCCTCGGTCTCTCGTTGATGATCACGCTGCTGGTAGGCGGCCACGAGGTCGTCTCCCATCACATCTCGGTAGGCCAGTTCACCTCCTTCAACGTCTACATGGTGCAGCTCACCTGGCCCATGATCGCAGTAGGTTGGGTCGTCAATCTCTTCCAGCGCGGCACCGCCTCGGTGGTCCGCATCGACGAGCTCCTCAAACAGCAACCAGCCATCACCGATCAGGACGTCACCCCGCAGCAAGTACATCGCTTCGAAAACGCAGAAGAGATCGCCGGCGAGATCGAGTTCCGCAATCTCACCTTCGCCTATCCTGACGCCCCGGCGGTCTTGAAAAACATCAACCTCCGCATTCCAGCCGGCTCCTCGTTAGCCATCGTCGGCCCCACCGGCTCCGGAAAATCAACCCTCGTCGGTCTCATCCCTCGTCTTCACGACGCAGCTCCAGGCATGGTCCTGGTAGATGGCGAACCTATCCGCTCGTACCCACTCGCCGACATCCGCCGGCAGATCGGTTTCGTCCCGCAAGAGACCTTCCTCTTCTCCGACACCATCCGCCAGAACATCGCCTTCGGCAGGCCCGACGCCTCTGAGGAGCAGGTCCAGGACGCAGCCAGCATCGCGCACATAGGCAACGAAATCCTTGAGTTCCCCAAGGGCTTCGAGACAATGGTAGGAGAGCGCGGAATCACCCTCTCCGGCGGCCAGAAGCAGCGCACCGCCATCGCGCGCGCCGTCATCCGCGAACCCCGCATCCTCATCCTCGACGACGCCCTGGCCAGCGTCGACACCTACACCGAAGAGCGCATCCTGAACGGACTGCGCCAAGGCATGGGCACCCGCACCACCGTCTTCATCTCCCACCGAATCTCGACAGCCCGCAACGCCGATCTGATCGCCGTCCTCGTAGCCGGCCGTATCGCAGAGCTGGGAACCCACGAAGAACTCATCGCTCGTAACGGCTACTACACCAGCCTCTTCGAAAAGCAACGTCTGGAAGAAGAGCTCGCCGTAGCCACGTAGCGAGTCAGCTAATTAGCTAGTTAGCTAGTTACTGCAAGCCTGACAAGGAAACGAATCGCATTTCCCAACCGCTGACTTGCTAACTCGCTGATTTGCTGACTTGCTAACTCGCTGACTTGCTGACTAGCTAACTCGCTGACTTGCTGACTAGCTAACAAAACTAAGCCGACCACCCCGAAGCTGCAGCCTCGCTAACAGGCGCATACATCTCCGTCTGCGGAACGAACCGCTCCTCCCGCGTTCTCAGCTCTCGCGGCAACACCTTGCCCGCCTCCGGATCACGCGCCACGACCACCCAGGCCTCGCGGACATTGCGAACAAAGCCAATCACCTCTTCAAACTGCTCCTTCGACTCCAGGTGCGAAGCCTCCAGCGTCATCGTGAACATCGTCGCGTAGAAGTCTGCGAGCGAAGCAGCTACCGTCCCACCGAGATCCGGCCGCAATCGCGCCTGAAGATACGTCAGGATATCGAGCACCTTCTTCACCGCGATGCGACGTCCCCGCACGTCGTCCTCTTCCACACACTGCATCGCGCGATAGAGAAAGCGAATCGTACCATCGTAAAGCGCGACAACAAGTTCGACGCCGGTCGCACCGGACAGACTTTGATCTTGGTAGCTCATCTTTGCTCCTAAGTTATGCCTGCGTATTTGGGTTGAAACCCGTCAAGGAATCAAAGACCGAATTGACCTCATTAAGTTGACTCGGGATTGACTGCAAAATCTGATTCGCAGCATTCAATTCATTCGTCAGCTGCGTCTTCTGCGTCGCCAGAATTGCGTTTTCGTTGGTAATATCCGCATTCAGCGCCGTCTCCTCACTGCTGTTCTGTTGCTGTGCAAGATAGATGGCTCCACTCGGCGCCTGCGTCCCGGCATTGTTCAGAGCGGTGGCCAACGTCTGGCCGAAACTTCCCGAGTTCTGCAAAAAGCCGGTCACGTCGGCCAGATTGGAGTTCAGAGCGCTGGTCAGGGTATCCGCACTCAGTGTCAGAGTTCCATCATTGTTGACACTGATTCCCAACTGGGTAATGTTGTTGATCGAACCACTTGCCGAACCGGAGAAGAGGGATCCCGTAATGGACTCCTGCAACTGAGCTATGATCGGACTTCCCAGGAGCGGCGAAGAGGTTCCCCCCGCGCCGCTTTGCTCCTGAGTATTTATGTCTCCTACCACCGTGTTATAGGCCGAAACAAAACTGCTTATCGCGGTTGCAATGTCCGTAGTGGCGTCCGTAATCTGTACCTGCACCGGGGTGGTAGAGGGCGCTAGCAGTTGAAATGTGACTCCGGGAATCGCGTTACTCACAGTATTGGACGAACTTGTAATCGATACTCCATCGACGGTCAGGTTGGCATCCTGTCCGTTCTCACCAGTCTGGAAGGTAATATTTCCCGAGGATGCGCCAGACAAAGAACCAGAGATGGTCAGCTGTCCCGCCGCTCCGCTGGTCCCACTTACAATCGAAAGCCGCGACCCGCTTGAGTCCGTGATCACGCTTGCGCTAACGCCGATCCCGGCGGAGTTGATCGCAGCAGAGAGAGACGCGAGTGTAGTGTCGTTATCGGTGCTGTCCACATTAAACGTGTGCCCCTGAATCGTCACACTCCCCGACAGCGTGTCGTTCGCGTTCGAAATAGAAGTAGACGCATCGGACGAGGTCTGCGCCAGTTGCCCGATAACGATCGTGTGACTTCCTGCCACCGCCGTCGAGCTCGCCGAGGTCAGGCTGAGCACGTCCGTATTCGAGCTCGACCCCTGTTTCTCGGCGAAGACACCCTCAAAATCCGTCAGCTTTTGCAAACTAGTAGAGAGGGTCGAAAGATCTGTTCCAAGCGAAGAGAGAACCGTATCCTGAGCCTTCAAGGCCGTAAGTTGATTCTGCCACGGAGTCTCAATGGCCTGGCTTGCCGCTTGAATCTGCGTCACCGTCGACGCCACGTCGAATCCCTGACCACTCGTCGCCGACCCGAAACTCAATCCAACAGTGCCCATGTCACCTTTCCGTTCTTCTTGCACGGTCAGGAAGCAAGCGCCTTGCCAGATCTGACCATCGAAGATTAGAAGCAGCTAACCCTCACAAAAACGAAAGAACGGCGGCCACGCCTCTTCGCGTGGCCACCGTCGCTTTCATCCGCTTATTGCAGCAGCTTCAGGATCTCCTGCTGTGAGCTGTTCGCCTGGGCAAGAGCGCTGATACCGGTCTGGCTCAGCACCTGGAACTTAGCCAGATCGCTCGTCGCCTGACCGAAGTTCGTCGCACGAATTGCGCTATTGGCAGAGGAGAGATTCACCTCTTCCGAGCTGGCAACGCTGGCAGCCGCGTTCAACTGGTTGATGTTGGCACCGATCGCGCCACGGTCGGCCGAAACGCCGGAGATCGCCGCGGTAATGGCGGTCAGCGTGGTCAGCGCCGAAGCCTGCGGCGTCGCGCCAGCCAGAGTGTCGGCAGCGGTGAAGGCTTGTCCCCCGATGCTTGTGGCAGTAAGTGCTGTCGCCGCCGCGGTGATGGTTGTGAGTCCGGTAGCCGTACCATCAGTGAGATTGAAAGTCGTTCCTGCTGCCTGATTGAAGACACCGGTACTGTTGAAGTTCGTGGTGCTACCGATGTTGCCGATCTCAGTCAGAATGCTCTGAAATTCGGTGTTGGCAGCAGTCGACTGAGCGGCAGTCAAACCACCGTTGGAAGCCTCGGTAGCAAGCGTAACCGCGCGATCGAGAAGGTTGGTCACCTGAGACAACGCACCGTCAGCGGTCTGCAGCAAGCCCACGCCGTTCTGTGCATTCTGTGCCGACTGGGTCAGCGCAGCTTGGTTGGCGGTAAGGCCGTCCGCGATCGAAAGGCCGGCCGCGTCGTCCGCGCCGCTGTTGATGCGCGAACCCGAGGAGAGCTGCTGGAGAACATTCTGAAGACTGTTCTGCGTCGAGTTGAGGTTGTTCTCAGCATAGGTTGCTGCAACGTTTGTAAGAATGCCCAAGGACATGTGGAAACGCTCCTGTACTGCTCGGTTTGAGTTACCGCGACGCCAGTCCCGGGTGTCCGACCGGCGAACTCACCTCCCTGCCGAAGCAGTCTGTGAGATCCGGTTCACCAAGCGGTAGGCTCCGCGTTCAAACCCCTCATCGGCGTCCCCCGCGCCGACTTTACGCAAATCTCATTTCGCTCCATCGTCATGGTCACCTGTCTCCTGCTCCCTATTGACCGTCACTTCTCTGCCGATGAGAGATCCGGGAGGAGTCCTCACACACATGATCGAACTGACACGCCTCAACGGTAGTCCTCTCGCCGTAAACTGTGACCTCATCAAATACGCCGAAGCCGCACCCGACACCGTCCTCACCTTAGTCACCGGCGAAAAGCTCGTCGTCCTCGAACCCTGCAGCGAGGTCTCGCAACTCACTCTCGAGTTCCGTGCCGCCGTTCTGCGCACGGCATGGCCCGAGGCTGCGCCCTCGGTCATCGCACGATCCGCCCACGATGCCGAACAGATTGTGCGCGAACAACAGCACAAGGCCTCGCACGAATAACCAACTTCATCCTGGAAGAGGAGACCCATGGACATCGCCAGCATTGGTGGCATCGCTCTCGCCCTCATCGGCATTCTCGCCGGCATGATGGTTGAAGGCGGCAGCATCGCCCAGATCACTCAGCCCACTGCGGCCATGATCGTCATCGGGGGCACTCTCGGCGCTGTCATGCTCCAGTTTCCGATGAACATCTTTCTCGCCGCCATCAAGGCCGTTGTAAAAGTCTTCCTCCACAAGGGCTCGAACGGCGAAGCCACGCTCGCTCAGATCGTAGCCTTCGCCAACAAGGCCCGCAGAAGCGGAATCGTCTCGCTCGATGCAGACCTCTCCACCGTCTCCGACCCCTTCCTCAGACAAGCTCTTATGCTCGCCGTTGACGGCACCGAACCCGCCGAAGTCCGCAAGATCATGCAGCTTGAACTCGACAACAAATCCGAGATCGAAGAAAAAATCCCCGCCGTCTTCGAGGCCGCCGGCGGCTACTCTCCCACCGTCGGCATCATCGGAGCGGTCCTCGGACTCATCCAGGTCATGAAGAACCTCTCCAACATCGATGAGGTTGGCCGTGGGATCGCCGTCGCCTTCGTCGCCACCATCTACGGCGTCGCCATGGCCAATCTCATCTGCCTCCCCGCAGCAGGCAAGCTCAAGTTTCGCCATCGCGAAGAACAGATGATCAAAGAGATGATGCTCGAAGGCGTCATCTCCATCCTCGAGGGCATGAACCCGCGCATGATCGAGACCAAGCTCCGCACCTACCTCTTCGACTCGCATCCACCCAAACCCGGCAAAGCCACAGAGGTTGGCGCATGAGCAAGAAGAAACATCCCGAACACGTCAACCACGAGCGCTGGCTGGTCTCTTACGCCGACTTCATCACGCTGCTCTTCGCCTTCTTCGTCGTCCTCTTCGCCTCCAGCCAGTCGGACAAGAAGAAACAGCTCAAGCTCTCCGAGGCGATGCAGACCGCCTTCACTCCCCTCGGCACCTTCGACGCCCACTCGAAGACTCCGCCGCTCACCGACATCAACGCCTCCGCCATCACCAACTCCATTCCCTCGCCGATCGTGCGGCCGCTTCCCTCAGCCAGTACCGAGACTCTCGAAGAAACCGAAGCCCGCCTCCGCAAACTCATCGCCCAGCAAGTCGCCGCCGGTGGCATCCCTCCCGGCGGCATCGCCATGCGCATCACCCCCGACGGCCTCGTCATCTCCCTCCATGAGGCCGGCTTCTTTCCCTCCGGCTCCGCAGAGGTCCGTCCGGCATCGATCCCCATGATCTCGATCCTTGCCACCACCTTGCCCGCAGGCCCACTCCGGGTCGAAGGCCACACCGACAACGTCCCCATCCACACCGCGCAGTTCGCCAGTAACTGGGAGCTCTCCACCACACGCTCCACCGCCATCGCGCGCCTTCTCCTCGAACACGGCCCCATCGACCCCGCCAACCTCGCCGCCGCAGGTTACGCCGAGTTTCACCCCGTCGCCAGCAACTCCACCGAAGACGGCCGCACCCACAACCGCCGCGTCGACATCATCCTTCTGCGAAAGCAGCCAGCTTCACAATGACAAGTTTTTGAGATCTCTTCCTCGCGACGCTTCGACTCGACCAGAAGATCCCTCCGACCGCTCAGCTTCAAGTCACACACCAATAAATGACCATGTCCGAAAACCGCTAGTTTGAGACTCTCAACATGCGAAACTTCGTACATGGAACTGCCCGACAAAGAGGCGTGCTACCGGGCTCTACAGAGCCGTGATCCGCGCTTCGACGGACTCATGTACGTCGGCGTCAAATCCACCGGAATCTACTGCCGCCCCGTCTGTCCGGCCCGCACCGCGAAAGTACGAAAACTGCACCTTCTATCCCTCCGCAGCAGCAGCACATGAAGCCGGCTACCGCCCCTGCCTGCGTTGTCGTCCGGAGACCGCACCCGAACTGGCTTCGTGGCGCGGAACCTCGAACACCGTCTCACGCGCGCTTGCGCTCATAGCCGACGGTGCCCTCGACGGCGAAGGCAAGACCGTAGACGCGCTCGCCGAACGTCTGGGCGTCGGCGAGCGTCACTTACGCAGACTCTTCCTTCAGCACCTCGGAGCCTCTCCAATCGCCGTAGCACAGACCCGGCGCGTGCTTTTCGCCAAGCATCTCATCCATGAAACCCGAATGCCCATGACCGAAGTTGCACTCGCCGCGGGCTTCAACAGCCTGCGCCGGTTCAACGAACTGTTTCAACAGCTCTTCCATCGCCCTCCCAGCGCACTCCGGCGAAAATCGTCCGTGAGCCGCCCAAATGCCTCGGCAGGTATCACTCTCCGCCTCCGCTATCGCCCGCCCTACGACTGGGAGTCCATGCTCACCTTTCTACAGGCGCGTGCCATTCCCGGTGTCGAAGTTGTAGAGAAGGGATGCTACCGGCGCACCGTTGAGATTGACGGATCAGTTGGGAGTATCGCCGTGACTCACCTGCCGCACCAACAGAGCCTCAGCGTAACCATCCACTTCACGTCCGTGCAGTCACTGCCTGCAATCGTAGCTCGGGTGCGTCGCCTCTTCGACCTCGGCGCGGACATCGAGACGATCGACGCACACCTCTCGCACGATCCGCAGCTCGCACCGTGGGTCGCGCTTCATCCCGGCCTGCGAGCGCCGGGAGGCTGGGATGGCTTCGAACTGGCTGTGCGCGCGATCCTCGGCCAACAGATTAGCGTCGCTGCGGCACGCAAGCTTGCAGGACAACTCGTCGCACTTCACGGCAAGCCGCTACCGAAAAACCCCAGCGCCTCTTCAGGTCTGACGCACACCTTCCCCACGGCGAAGCGTCTCGCCACCACAAAGTCACTAGGACTGGGCATGCCGGCTGCACGCTTAGTATCGTTGAAGGCACTGGCGCAGGCTGCCACCGATGACCCCAACCTCTTCCGTCCCTTTGGGACAATCGAAGAAGCCATCGCACGTCTGCGCACCATCCCCGGCATCGGCGAATGGACCGCCCAATACATCGCCCTCCGCGCCATCCGCGAGATGGACGCCTTCCCCGCATCCGACATCGGCCTGCTCCGAGGAGCAGCGAAGCTCGACGGAGCACCTACAACTCCAAAGTCTCTCCTTCATCGCGCCGAGTCGTGGAGACCGTGGCGCGCCTATGCGGCTCAGCACCTGTGGGCCGCCAACACCAACGAAATCCCGCACACCGAGGGAACACATGCCTGAACCTTTGAGCCTGCTAACAGATCGATTCGACACCCCGATCGGCGAGATCATCATCGTGGCCGATCATGACGGAAACCTACGCGCCGTTGAATGGACAGATCATGAAGAGCGCCTGCAAAAGTCCTTGCGGCTTCACTATGGTCGCAACGGGTTCAAGCTTGAGCCAGCCAATAATCCGTCTGGCTTATCCAACGTGATGAAGCGTTACTTCGCAGGAGAGCTTGCCGCGATAAACGAGCTCCCGGTACGCACAGCTGGCACGCCATTTCAACGCGAGGTCTGGCGCGCGCTGCGACAGATTCCACACGGCACAACCGTCTCCTATGGAAAGCTGGCCGAACAGATCGGCAGGCCTAAAGCCGTCAGAGCAGTCGGGCTCGCCAACGGCTCCAACCCCATCGGAGTGGTCGTCCCGTGTCACCGCGTCATCGGATCCAACGGCTCCCTCACAGGCTACGGCGGAGGCATCGAGCGCAAACGCTGGCTCCTGGAGCATGAAAACAAACACCAGCCCGCACACCTTACGCTAAAGCTCACTTGAGAATACAATCGCAACAGCAAAAAAATAATTCTTGGGACAAATGTATCCAACGCCCTCGCTTCTTCGTCAAACTTCACAACGATGAAAAAAGCTCTTCACCTCTTCGCAACGTTGCTCTGCCTCCTGACGATCGCCGTCAGCGCAGCGACCTGTGCAGAGCTTTCGCTACCGAAGCAATCCTCATGCGATCATTGCCCGAAACAGTCTCCGCTCGATCACCACTCTCCCGCCTGTTGTAGCGCGCAACAACAACAGCCGTCTGCGATCGTCTCCAAACCGGTCGAGCCGCAGGCCCAACTTCACGTTGTCGCCGTCTTCGCATCTTCCAATAAAATCTTCATCCCGCTAGACGCACCAGCCCCACGATGGGCCGCTCCACCGCCGCTTCCTCCCCGCACTCCGCTTCGAATCTGATTCTTTCTTGATCTAGCGCCGTGTCACAGCGTCCTCCCGCGCTGCCTCCCGACAACGCACGCCTCAAGATAAGGAATCTCCATGCGCTCCATCCTGCAAGCGGCCCTGCTTTCATCGTACTTTTTAGCTCCGCCTCTCGCCCTGTCCCAGACAGGTCAAAGTTCCATGCCTAACATGCCAGGCATGCAAATGGACTCCCCTCAAGCATCCACCACCGCGACGCCCTCCATGAAGATGAGCATGAACATGATGAAGCCGCCATCAAACCTCATCGACACCATCCTCAATCACACCACCTCCGGCACCAGTGCCGAACCCGCCTCCACTCCCGTCTCCATGATCATGCGCAACTATCGCGGCTGGATGCTCATGCTCCACGGCACCGCCTCCATCTCCGACACGCAACAGCACGCCACCTCCAACCCCACTGGCCCATACCCTGACACCTGCACGCAGTTCAACCTTCCCTGCGCCCCCCCCGTCACTCGCGGCGGCGACAAGCTCTTTTCCACCAACTGGATCATGCCCATGGCCATGCGCCAGCTAGGTTCCCACGGACAGTACGGCCAGCTCACCCTCCGCACCATGCTCTCGCTCGAACCCGCCACCATCAGCGCACGCAGCTACCCCGAACTCTTCCAGCAAGGCGAAACTGCCTTCGGCAAAGCCATCATCGACGGCCAGCATCCGCACGACTTCTTCATGGAGCTCGCCGCCCTCTACGACCTCCGTCTCGGCAAACAAACCCTCCTCAGCCTCTACGCCGCTCCCGTAGGCGATCCCGCCATCGGCCCCACCGCCTACCCGCATCGCCTCTCGGCCTCCGAAGATCCTATCGCCGCTCTCGGTCATCATCAGGAAGACTCCACCCACATCGCCTTCAACGTCTTCACTGGCGGCATCACCTGGCGCTGGCTTCGCTTCGAAGAGTCAGGCTTTCACGGCGCCGAACCCACCGAACAGCGCTGGGGCTTCCAACCCTCCCCCAACGGCCACGCCATCGACAGCTACTCCTCCCGCATCACCTACGCCCCCACAAAAAACTTGTCCGCCCAATACTCCATCGCCCACATCGTCAGCCCCGAAGCCCTCTATCCCAAAGAAGACCAGCAACGCCAAACCGCCTCCATCATGTACAACCTCCCCTTCGGCCGCTCAACGCCAGACGGCGGCCACGCCAACAACTGGTCAAATAGCCTCATCTGGGGCCGCACAAAATCCCTCACCGACAACAGCAAAGAAAACTCCTACCTCCTCGAATCGCTCCTGAAGTTCCGCACCCGCAACTACGTCTGGACCCGCATCGAAAACGCCGGCCGCTCCAACGAACTCCTCATCCCACCCGGCTCCCCCCTTCCACCCAACTTCACCGAATCCCCCATCGGCCACGTCGCCGCCTACTCCTTCGGCTACGACCGTGACTACCGTGTAGCCCCCCACCTCCTCGCCGCTCCCGGCGCACAGTTCACCACCTACACAACCCCCGGCGCACTCATCTCCACCTACGGAGCCCACCCCTTCGGCGTCGTAGCCTTCGTCCGCTTCCGCATCACCAGGTAACTGGCGCTCTTCATCCGCCCAAGGCCACTGCCTCGGCCTTTGCTTTTGTCGTTGCCTGTTCTTTTGTTGTCATCCCGTAGGGACCTGCGGTTGCCGTTGGCTTTTGTCGTTGCCTGTTCTTTTGTTGTCATCCCGCAGGGATCTGCGGTTGCCGTTGGCTTTTGTCGTTGCCTGTTCTTTTGTTGTCATCCCGCAGGGATCTGCGGTTGCCGTTGGCATTTGTCGTTGCCTGTTCTTTTGTTGTCATCCCGTAGGGATCTGCGGTTGCCGTTGGCATTAACGGCCATCGTCAGGAAACGTCAATGAGTTGACCCTGATACCACTGCAAAATCATCGTCACTCAAGTTCCAGCAAAGCCGCTAAAGTTATACCAATAGATCATGAATCTCTTCGTCGCCACCACCAACCCAGGCAAGCTTCGCGACTTCGCCGCCACAGCCTCTCCGCAAATCACACTCACTCCCCTACCCAACCTCAAACAAATCCCCGCACCCGCAGAAGACGAGCCCACCTTCGAAGGCAACGCCCGCATTAAAGCCATCTTCTACTCCCACCACGCCCCCGGCGAAATCGTCATCGCCGACGACTCTGGCCTCGAAGTCGACGCCCTCCACGGAGCGCCCGGCGTCCGCTCCGCCCGCTACGCCGATGATCACAACTTCTCCCCGAGAGACTTCCCCGACAACGTTCCTCACACCCCCGACGAGCGCAACAACCTCTATCTCCTCTCCAACCTCACCGGCATCCCTCTCACCGAGCGCAGCGCCCGCTACCACTGCGTCCTCGCCGCCGCACGCAACGGCCGCATCCTCGCCATCGGCCACGGAGCCGTCGAAGGCGAGATCCTCCCCGCCCCACGCGGCACCGAAGGCTTCGGCTACGACCCCCTCTTCTACCTCCCCGCTCAAAACAAAACCATGGCAGAGCTCGACCTAACCTCCAAGCTCACCTTCAGCCACCGCGGCCGAGCCTTCGCCGCCCTGCTCCCGCAACTGCTTCCACATGCTTGATAGACTTCCTGCATGCTACCCACTCTCTACATCGATCACCTCGTCTTCCGCGTCGAAGACTTAGAACCGACAGCAAAGTTCTATCGCGCACTCCTCGGCGAACCCACCGCACAAGGCAAAGACTTCCTGGTTTACAAGATCGGTGACGCCACCCTTTTCTTCACACCCTCCGCCAGACCCTCCGCCCCCTACAACAAAGAGTTGCCCGGCCTGAACCATCTCGCCCTCGGAGTTCATGATCCCGCCGACCTCCGCAAAATCGAGGATCACCTCAACAACTCCGGCCTCAAACACAGCGGAATCGGCATCGACTCCCACGGCGGCAAAGAGTACATCTGGTTCAACGACCCCAACGGATTCCGCCTCGAGTTCTACTGCCGCCCAGCGTCGGAATAAAGCCTCGCAAGAATCAGAAGCACACCGGTAATCGACGCGATGCGACTTAATCGCACAAACATAACGATAACCGCACAAATTCAAGCACTTTCCTTGACGCTGATAATCCCCGGGCGGAATAATCGCCCAGCTGCACTTTTCCATCTCTCCAGAGTGCATTCGTCACGAATCCACGAATTCAAGGAGCCCTCATGGCCACCGCCGCCCCGCCAGCACCTCCTGCCGCGCCCCCCAGCGCGTCCAAGCTCAAAGGCGTGCAGCCCCTCCGCGCCGGCCAGGGCCACTCCTTCCTCTGGCACAAGCTCCACTCCCTCTCCGGCATCGTCCCCATCGGCGCCTTCCTCGTCGAGCACATCATCTCCAACTTCGAGACCCTCAACGGCCCCCTCGCCTACGCCCAGCAGGTCAAGTTCCTCAACTCCCTCCCGCTGGTACGCGTTCTCGAGTGGGCCTTCATCTTCATCCCCCTCGCCTTCCACGCCCTCTACGGACTCTTCATCGCCTTCCGCGGCCGCGTCAGCGTCAACGTCTACCCTTGGGCCTCCAACTGGATGTACCTCTCCCAGCGCATCACCGGCATCATCGCCTTCTTCTATATCGTCCAGCACGTCTGGCGACAGCGCTTCAGCGGCATCTCCCTCCCCGATAACCCCGGCGCAGCCTTCCATAAAGTACAGGTTGAACTTTCGAACCCCTGGATGCTCGCCATCTACGTCATCGCGATGATCGCCACCACGTGGCACTTCGCCTACGGCATCTGGCTCTTCGCCGCCAAGTGGGGCATCACCCCCGGCGAAAAGGCTCGCAAGAAATTCGGCTACGTCTGCACCGCCTTCGGCCTTGCTCTCTGCATCATGGGCCTCGCCAGCATCTACGCCGTCGTCTACATGTACCCGAACGCTCCCGTCGACGTAATGCCCGCCCAACCGGCCGGCATAGCCCTACCCGCCCCAACAGTCCCACCACCAAATTCAACAAACCCAGACCAACCGGGCGAGGTTCGGTAAAGCTGCTTGGCTATTGGATTGATTGATCAATTCTTCGTTCCTGTTTGAATTTTCAGATCGTTCGTAAAGCTGAAGGCAATCATGATGTTTCAAGGGATGTTTCGTTCTAAGGTCAAATGGGCCAGTCTTTCGTTGGTCGCCCTGTCACTCGCCGGCCTGTGCAGTCTCTATCAGGTGATGTTCGACGTATGGATGACAGCGTACCCGTATGCAAATCCAACCGAATGGCGAGCGCGATTTTATATCCGGCTGACGACGACCATCGTGATCGGATTCTTATGGAGCTTCGTTGCTCTGTGGTTGTTTCGACAAAGACATAGATAATCAGATTTCACTAGGAAGAAGCTCATGGCAGCAACACCCAGAATCATCGTAGTAGGCGGCGGACTAGCCGGACTAGCCGCCGTCATTAAGATCGCCGAAGCGGGCGGCAAGGTCGACCTCTTCTCCATCGTCCCCGTCAAGCGCTCCCACTCCGTCTGCGCCCAGGGAGGCATCAACGCCGCCAAGGACCTCAAAGGCGAGGGCGACTCCGTCCTCAAGCACTTCGACGACACCATCTACGGCGGCGACTTCCTCGCCAACCAGACCCCCGTCAAAAACATGACCGCCCAGGGCCCCGCCATCATCGACCTCCTCGACCGCATGGGCGTCCCCTTCAACCGCACCCCCGAAGGCCTCTTGGACTTCCGCCGCTTCGGAGGCACCCTCTACCAGCGCACAGCCTTCGCCGGAGCCACCACCGGCCAGCAGTTGCTTTACGCACTGGATGAGCAAGTAAGAAGATACGAAGCTGAAGGCAAAGTCACCAAGTACGAAGGCTGGGAGTTCCTCTCCGCCGTCCTCGGCTCCAAGGGCGAAGCCCGAGGCATCTGCGCCATGGACCTCCGGTCGATGGAAACGAGAACATTTCCGGCGGATGCAATTATCATCTGCACCGGAGGCAACGGAGCCATCTTCGGAAAGTCCACCAATTCAGTAGTTTGCACCGGATCAGCTCAATCAGCACTTTACCAACAGGGAGCCTTCTACGCCAACGGCGAATTCATCCAGGTCCACCCCACCGCCATCCCCGGCGAAGACAAGCTCCGCCTCATGTCCGAGTCCGCCCGAGGCGAAGGCGGTCGCGTGTGGGTCCCCAAAGACAAGAACGACAAGCGCGTAGCCCGCTCCATCCCCGAGTCCGATCGCTGGTACTTCCTCGAAGATTGGTACCCCAAGTACGGCAACCTCGTCCCCCGCGACGTCGCCACCCGCGCCATCTTCAAAGTCGTCTACGAGCACGGCATGGGCATCGATGGCCAGCCCATGGTCTACCTCGACCTCACCCACCTCCCCAAGGAACGCCTCAACAAACTGGAAGGCATCCTCGAGATCTACGAGAAGTTCGTTGGCGACGACCCCCGCGAAGTCCCCATGAAGATCTTCCCCGGCATGCACTACACCATGGGCGGCCTCTGGGTCGACTTCGACCAGCGCACCAACATCCCCGGCGTTTATGCAGCCGGAGAAGCAGATTATTCGATTCATGGCGCCAATCGACTCGGCGCCAACAGCCTCCTCTCCTGCATCTACGGAGGCTTCGTCGCCGGCCCCCACGCCCTCGCCTACGCCAAAGCCCTTCCCGCACAAGAGGGTGACGGTGGCCACGCCGCCGAACTCGCCCGCCAGAAGGAGTTCAACAACGCCCTGCTCAACAACAAGGGCACCGAAAACCCCTTCAAGCTCTGGCGCGAACTCGGCGAAACTATGACCAAGCACGCCACCATCATCCGCTACAACGCCGGCCTCGACGAAGCCGACGCCAAGATCGTCGAACTCCTCGAGCGCTACGAGAACGTCAACCTCTCCGACAAGAGCCAGTGGGCCAACACCAGCTTCGCCTTCACCCGCCAGCTCTGGAACATGCTCCAGCTGGGCCGCGTCATTGTCCAGGGCGCACGCCTCCGCGACGAGTCCCGCGGAGCCCACTACAAACCCGACTTCCCCGACCGCAACGACGAAAAGTTCCTCAAGACCACCAAAGCCAGCTTCAAAGACAACGCCCCCGCCTTCGAGTTCGAAGAAGTAGACATCAGCCACATCACCCCACGCCCCCGCCGCTACGACGCCACCGCCTGACAAACGCCCTAAGATCCTGATCAACCCCGCTCATAGCCTGACAAACACCGTCCTAAACAGATGCCAGCCTACCCACAAAAATCGTCATCTCGACCGAAGGTGGCGCACTTTGCCGCCGAAGCGGAGAGACCCCCGTATTTGTCCTTGCCGTTGCCTGTTCTTTTGTTGTCCTTGCCGTTGCCTGTTCTTTTGTTGTCCTTGCCGTTGCCTGTTCTTTTGTTGTCATTCCGCAGCGCAGCGGAGGAATCTGCTTTTCGCCTCGTCGCTGCACCACAGTGGCAGCCAGCAACAAAAAGACCCAACACGACGGATCTCCCTAAAACCCGCCAACACCGTCTAACCGGGCATGGAAAACATCACTTTCGTCTACATAGGCCTTGCCCTCGTATACGCAGCGGTCATGACGTATATGTATCTCTACACCACGCACCTTCACCCCAACGAGCGGACCATGGCCCTCAAAGGCCGTCTTCCGATCAGCAAAGAAGAGGGCATAGCGGTCGCCACTCTGGAGAAAGAACGCCTGCACAAAACCGGCAGCTTCTAATCCACGCCTCGCCGACTGCAGCCCGCATCACCAAACGCCTCCAGCTAACCCCCACGCCGAAGGCACAGGATATGTGCAGGCCCTAAGGAGCAGTCGCATGCCCAGCACCATCAAAGTCGAGATCAAGCGCCAGTCCACCCCGGACGCCCCCTCCACCACCGAAAAATTCGAGATTCCCTATCGCCCGGGCATGAACATCACCTCGCTCCTCGGCGAGATCGCGCTCAACCCCGTCGACGTCTCCGGCCGCGCCACCACGCCTATCACCTACGATGCCAACTGCCTCGAGGAGATCTGCGGCTCCTGCGCCATGCTCATCAACGGCAAAGCCCGCATGGCCTGCTCCGCCTTGGTCGACAAGCTCACCGGACCAAATCGGGATCAGCCCATCACCCTCGCCCCGCTCTCGAAGTTCCCCGTAGTCCGCGACCTCGCCGTAGACCGCTCCGTCCTCTTCGAAAATCTCAAGAAGGTCCAGGCCTGGGTTCCCATCGACGGTTCGTACGATCTAGGAGCTGGGCCACGCCAAGCTCCTCAAATCCAGGAGCAGCGCTACCCCCTCTCGAACTGCATCTCCTGCACCATCTGCATGGAGGTCTGCCCCCAGTTCAACGACGTCACCAACTTCGTCGGCGCCGCCACCATCGCCCAGGCCAAGCTCTTCAACATGGACCCCTCCGGCGCCGTCCTCAAAGAAGAACGCCTCCGCGCCCTAGCCGGAGACGGCGGCATCCAGGAGTGCGGCTTCGCGCAAAACTGCGTTCAGGCCTGCCCCAAACAGCTCCCCCTCACCGAAGCCATCTCCGACATGGGCCGCGACGTCTTCATCCAGCAAGTCAAAGACCTCTTCGCAAGATAGGATGTAGATTGAATCACCCTCTGATGCCGCGATCGCTTAGGAGTATAGGTTCTCTAGTCGTTTTCCTGCTTCTTCCGTCTCTGGCACGACCAGAGTCATTGCAAGATAATCCCGCAGCTGCGGCGCCACCAACGGCTTCTCAATCACAACCGCTGGAAATCGCTAAAATTGGAAAAGACGTTTCAGCACCTGTTTTGATTCATTCAACCAATCCAAACATCCCAAAATCTGTTCACAAAGCGAAGCTTAATGGTTTTGTGATTGTGAACTTCTATGTGGAACCTGACGGAACAACGAGCAACGTTCACATTTACCGCACCATCATCAAAGGAGCTAATAGCCCTGATCAAAGTGCTGTGAAAGAACTCGAACAGTCAGCTATCGGTGCTGTTCAAAGCTACAAGTTCAAACCTTCCAGAAAAAACGGGCAGCCGGTTCGCGTCGAACTCAACGTTCAGATCCACTTCGAAAGCTAGCCGGATGTTCTAGATCGCCATCTCACACATGCGCACTCTTTTTCGACTTGGTTGTCTCTCACTCCTCTTCGGCGCACTCTCCTACACAGCCTTCGTCATGACCGACGGCAGAGGCTCATGGCCCAGCACACCAAAGTACCTGGTCGTCCTGGGCATGTACGGCTTTACCGCACTCGGCGTCGCCCTCCTGATCGCAGTATGCCTAGCAAGACTAATCAGCTTCTCTCGCTCCAACAAATAGCCGGGTGCTCCATCCATCGCAGTCTCTTCGTGATGGGATGGAAAGGTAAAATCCCACCTCGCTCGCGTCAAAATACAAGCCACTCAACCGCACCATAAGCGTCAAACCGATAAGCTCGTATCAGGAGAAAAAATGATCCAACTAGCAGACGCCCGCCGCATCATCGCCGCCGCCGAAAAGAAGGCCGAAGAACTAGGCCAGCCCATGAACGTAGCCGTAGTCGATGAAGGCGGAAACCTCATCGCCTTCGAGCGCATGGCCAACGCCTGGCTCGGCTCCATCGACATCGCGCAGAAAAAAGCCTGGACCTCCCGCGCCTTCGACATCACCACCAAAGACCTCGGCGACAACTCCCAATCCGGAAACCAGTTCTTCGGTATCCACGCCTCAAACGACGGCAAAGTCATGATCTTCGCCGGCGGCATCCCCCTCAAGCAAGAAGGAAAGGTAGTTGGAGCCATCGGAGTAAGCGGAGGCTCAGGAGTCCAGGACCACGCCGTAGCCGAAGCCGGCGCAGTGGCTCTCTAAACAAGCGTCCAAATAAAGACGGAGACGCCCCGCCGGCCCGCGGGGCATCTCCGTCTCGTTACTGCTCAGCCAAGAAACTACTTCGAAAAGATCGAGTTCGCCGGAGTCGTCTCTTCGTTCGAGTGAATCCGGTTCTGAGCGCGTTTGGCGCTTTCCATCGCAGCATGATCCATCTTCTGCTGATCGGTCTTGCCGACCTCTGTCGCGGTGCTCTCATCTTCAATCGCTTCGTGGGAAGGACGTGCTCCGGTCTTCGAAGAATTCATACCCTGTGCCATACATCACCTCTCCATAGACAGATGGCATCGCACTGCCTCTAGGTTGCTCCGACGCCCAAGCCTTACGGACGTCAAAAAAATAAAAAACTTCGAAAACCTTGGCGCATTTTTCGTCCCTCAAAAATGTGGTGCAACAACACTACGTTAGCCACACAATTCACCACAACCACACCACAAAAACACCACACCAATCAGTCACTTTTTTCAAAATCCCCCGCAAAAAACGCATTTTGCCACGCGCAAAAAAATAACAAAAACCGCACCGCAAAATCCTAAGCAGACCAAAACCATCCCCTTGCTACAATCGGCTATCCCATGACTGAAAGAGTGGCGACCCAACATGCACAAACGCGGCATCTTCGTCTCTGCCCTGCTCCTCCTCACCCTGCAAGCCCACACCCAAACAAAATCCCAAACAAATTCAATGACTGATCCCGCCGCCGTCCATCAATCCTCCATCGTCATAGACACTCACGCCGACACCCCTCAACGATTCGTCGACGAACACTGGGACTTCACCGATCCCCTCAACGGCGGCATGCTGAACTACGAAAGCGCGAAACAAGGCAACCTCGACGCGCAGTTCTTCTCCATCTGGGTCGACCCCGGCCAATACCCCGCCAATGCCAGCGCCCACCGCACTCTCTCCCTCATCGACGGCACCCTCGAGCAGGTCCGCAAACACCCCGACAAACTAGCCCTCTGCGTCTCCGCCGACGACATCATCGCCACACACGCACAAGGAAAATTCGCCGTCCTCATGGGCATCGAGGGCGGCCACTCCATCGAAAACGATCTCGGCCTTCTCCGCGACTACTATCGCCTCGGCGTCCGCTACATGACCCTCACCTGGTCCAACACCAACAACTGGGCTGACTCCTCAGGCGACATCGAGGACGAAAAAGTCCACCACCACAACGGCCTCACTCCTTTCGGTAAACAGGTCGTCGCCGAGATGAACCGCCTCGGCATGATGGTCGACATCTCCCACGTCTCCGACAAAACCTTCTGGGACGTCATCGCCACCACGCACACTCCAGTCATCGCATCGCACTCCTCCGCCCGCGCTCTCACACACGCCGCCCGCAACATGACCGACGAGATGCTCCTCGCCATGAAGAAGAACAACGGTGTAGTCATGGTCAACTTCTTCCCCGCCTTCATCGACGAAGACTGGCGCAAAGCCTGGGCCGCGCAGGAGCCCGAGCGCAAGAAAGCCCAGGAAGCCCTCGCCGTCCAATATAAAGCCAAGGGCCTCCCCGTCCCCTACACCGCCTCCGACAAGGTCGACCGCGAGTTCGCCGCAAAGATCGGCCGCGCGCCTTTCAACTCACTCATCGATCACTTTGATCACGTCATCAAGATCGCCGGCATCGACCACGTTGGCATCGGCACCGACTTCGACGGCATCCCAGTCCCACCCGCCGGGATCGACTCCGCTGCCGATCTGCCCAAAATTACCGCAGCCCTCATGGCTCGCGGCTACACTGCCGACGACATGCACAAACTACTCGGAGGCAACATGCTCCGCGTCTTCCGCGAGGTGCAAGCCGCCTCCGATCACAACCCATAGTCAATTCGAGCAGTCAGAAGCTAGATTTTCTCAGCGATCAAACTAATCTTGTGAATCTTCGGAGCCTCCGAAAACAGCGTCTCCGCATTCGCCATCAACGCCTTCGCAATCTCCCCATTCAGATGAGCATCGCGCCCTGCTTCATCGTTGAAGGTGTCGAACACGCCAAAAAACCCACCTTTATCTTCCTGGAACCCATACCAGTGCACGGTCCCGGCCTCTTCCTTTGCCATCTCCGCACCTTTCTTCAGGAAAGCCTCGACATCCGCTTCTTTCCCCGGTTTCGCCTTCAACTCCGCATACAACGCAAACTTCGCCATCTCAAAATCCTCCTGCCAGTGAGATGCCGAAATTCAAACTCCGTTACAAGCTTATGCATCTGAGTCGCAAGAGGTACCACATGCGTCGAGACAAACCATCTGTCCTAAGAGGAATCGTCACAGGAATCGCTGCGGGTATCACCGCGACCCTCATCATGGATCAGTTTCAAAAGCTCGTTGCAGCAGGCCAAAAAGTTGCTGAGAAGCAGATTAAACTGACCCAGGGAGAGCCGGAAGACAAGATCGTCCATGATCAACAGCAACAGGAACGCCAGGCCGCTCAACAAGAGGGCTCAACTGAAATCGTTGCTCGTAAGATCGCGGAAGTTTCGGGAACCCAACTCGACGACGAAAAAAAGAAAGCCGCCGGCCAGGCCGTTCACTACACCTTTGGCACGCTGATGGGAGTCGTTTATAGCGTCTCGGCGGAACTCCTTCCCGAAGTCACCACCGGCGCCGGAACCGCCTTCGGCACTCTTCTCTTCCTCGCCGCAGACGAAGTCGCCGTGCCCGCCCTCCAACTCTCGCCGTCTCAGACAGACACTCCAGCCACCGACCATCTCCAACACTGGGCCGCGCACGTCGTCTACGGGGGCTGTCTGGAACTCATGCGCAGCCTCATTCGACGCATTCTGTGATCACACCCACATTGCCCCCACCGCCCGTCTGCGTTAGCCTGTTTATTGGAGCTACAAACCGCATGATGCTTCGTACTCTCGCACTCTCCCTGGCCCTCGCCGCATCCGCCCAGGCGCAGTCGACCCCACCGCCCCCCGCCGACGCTCTACCCGACGCCCCCAGCACCACCAACAACATCAAGGCCCCCGTCGTCCCCACCGGCCCCACCGCCGTCATCGACACCACCATGGGCCGCCTCACCTGCAAACTCTACGACAAGCAAGCCCCCGTCACCGTCGCCAATTTTATAGGCCTGGCCGAGGGCAGCAAAGACTGGACCGATCCCAAGACCCTCCAGAAGATGCACCATCAGCCCTTCTACAACGGCACCACCTTCCACCGAGTCATTCCCAACTTCATGATCCAGGGCGGCGACCGCGTCGGCGACGGCACCGGCGATCCCGGCTACTTCTTTCAGGACGAGATCGACCCCGACCTCACCTTCGACCAGGCCGGTCTCCTCGCCATGGCCAACGCCGGCCCCGGCCCCTCAGGCGGTGGCACCAACGGCTCGCAGTTCTTCATCACGGAAACCGAAGTCCCGCAACTCAACGGCAAACACACCATCTTCGGCCAGTGCGACGCCCACACCGCTCTGCTCGTAGCCTCCATCGCGCGCGTCGATCGCAACTCGAGCGACAAGCCACTCACCCCGGTCGTTATCAATCGCGTCACCATCGTGCGCGACGGCCAGCCCATGCCTCCGCTCCCGGTGGCATCCACAGCGGCGCCTGCAGCACCTGCGACACCAGCTACCGCTGCCGCCCCGCCCAAATAACCTTCCGGCCTCCGCGATCTAAACGGAAACGCCTCTCTGCTAACAAAGCAATCAACCTGTCACCGCAAGGAGATTTCGAAATGCCCACCAAACCTGGCACCTACGCCACATTCAAGACCACCGAAGGAACCGTCGTCTGCGAGCTCTTCGAGAAGGACGCGCCCGACACCGTCGCCAACTTCATCGGCCTCGCCGAAGGCACCAAGGAGTGGAACAGTCGCAGCAAGAAGGGCGCAAAGCTCTACGACGGAACCATCTTCCACCGCGTCATCCCCCAGTTCATGATCCAGGGCGGCGACCCCGAAGGCACCGGCATGGGCGGCCCCGGCTACAAGTTCGCCGACGAGACCAAGGGCTCCAGGCACGGCTTCCAGGAAAAAGGAAAGCTAGCCATGGCGAACGCCGGCCCCAACACCAACGGCAGCCAGTTCTTCATCACCGTCGCCGACACCAGCTGGCTCACCGGCAAGCACACGATCTTTGGCGAAGTAGTCGAAGGCTACGACATCGTCGAAAAAATCTCCAAGGTCAGTAAAGACGGCATGGACCGCCCCAAAACCCCAGTCGTCCTCGAGTCCGTCACCATCGAACGTATCGCCTAACCAACAGCTCGCAATCCAACAAAAGGCCCGCTCACAAGAGCGGGCTTTTCTCATGAAGCAACACCATCGGCAACGCATGATATCTTCACTTACCAAGAAGCCTATGGACACATCGACGGACACCTTCTATGACGATTTGGCCGACCACTACCATCTCATCTTCAAGGATTGGAGCCAAAGCATCGAGAGACAGGCAGCAACTCTCGGCCCGTTGTTGGAGCGATATACAACTCAAGTCGCGCCTCGAGTTCTGGACTGTGCCTGTGGAATAGGAACTCAAACCCTCGGCTTATCCATGCGAGGCCATAGCCTCGTTGCCTCTGATCAAAGTCGAGCCTCCGTCGCACGCGCAGCAAGAGAAGCCAGCCTTCGAGGACTGAAGATTCAGTTTCACGTAGCGGACATGCGTGATCTCAGTCCCATCCCTGAAGAAAACTTTGATGTCGTTCTAGCCGCAGACAATGCGCTACCCCACCTGCTCCTCAGAGAAGATCGCGATCAGGCATTACGCGAGATAGCTGGCAAACTGAGACCCGACGGCATAGTGGTAGCGACGATTCGAGACTACGATCACCTGATTCAAACACGTCCGTCCATACAAGCCCCCTCAATGTACGGACCAAGAGGCCAGCGCCGCATCGTTCATCAGGTCTGGGATTGGGACGGCGAGGAATACGACGTCCATCTCTATCTCTCCTTCGAAAGATCAGCACAATGGACGGTAAAGCATTACGTCTCCCGTTATCGCGCCTTACTCCGAAACGATCTCTCCACCTCTCTTCACGATGCCGGCTTCACCACGATTCAGTGGCTTGAACCCGCAGAGACAAAGTTCTATCAGCCTGTCCTCATCGCAAGAAAGTAAAGAGTGCTCACCTCATCCTGGGCATGATTCAAAAAAGAGCGGTCCGTTTTAGCGGGCCGCTCTAAACGTTCTGACTTCGCAGCAGCGCTCTTACGCCACCCCAATCACAGTGCAAAGCTCCTTCACCGAATCAGCACTCTTCTGCAGCGCCGCCTGCTCCTCCGGCGTCAGCTTGATCTCAATAATCTGCTCGAGTCCCTTCGCCCCAAGCTTGCAAGGCACGCCAACATATAAGCCCGTGATCCCGTACTCTCCCTGCAGATAAGCCGCACAAGGCAAAATCTTCTTCTTATCCTTCAGGATCGCCTCAACCATCTCCACCGCCGCAGCGCTCGGGGCGTAGTAAGCCGAACCTGTCTTTAGGTGTTTCACAATCTCCGCGCCGCCATTGGCCGTACGCGTCTCCAACTCCTTCAACCGATCCGGCGCAATCAACTCCGTAATCGGAATTCCCGCCATCGTCGAGTACCGCGACAGCGGCACCATCGTATCGCCATGGCCCCCCAGCACAAACGCCGTCACATTCTCCACCGAAACCTTCAACTCCTCCGCGATAAACGTCCGGAACCGAGCCGAATCCAAAACACCAGCCATCCCAATCACGCGCTCACGCGGAAACCCAGCCTGCTTGAACGCGGTCTGCGCCATTGCATCCAGCGGATTCGACACCACAATGATGATCGTATTCGGCGACGCCTTCACCACCTCGCCCACCACCTTCGACATAATCCCATGATTCGTCGTCAGCAGATCGTCGCGACTCATCCCCGGCTTGCGCGCAATCCCCGCCGTAATCACCACCACATCGGAGTTCGCCGTATCCGCATAATCGTTGGTCCCGATAATGCTGCAGTCTCGCTTCTCAATCGGCATCGCCTGCAGCAGGTCGAGCGCCTTCCCCTGCGGCACCCCCTCGACAACATCCAGCAACACCACATCCGCAAGCTCCTTCGCCGCAATCCAGTGCGCAGCAGTCGCTCCCACGTTACCTGAACCAACAATAGTTACCTTCTTCCGCATCATCTCTCCTTATCGCGTCGCGTACCGCTATCACTCTCTATTCTAGAGTCGACCCGCGGGCTTCGCGTTCAATATCGCCCACGCCGAACGAATACCGCACACTCCCCAAGACAAACAAAATGGGGACAGCTTAGAAACTGCAAGCCATCCCCACCCTTTACTACATGTTCTCGATCATGCGCGTCGCAAACTCGCTCGTCTTCGCCTTCGTCGCACCCTGCATCCCGCGCTCGAAGTCGTACGTCACGAACTTCTGCCCAATCGTCTTCTCCATCGAGCTTTCGATCAGCCTCGCCGCCTCGGTCCATCCCAGAAAATCAAACAGCATCACGCCCGAAAGAATCACCGACCCAGGATTGATCACATCTTTGTCCGCATACTTCGGAGCCGTGCCGTGTGTCGCTTCGAACACTGCGTATCCATCGCCGATATTCCCACCCGGCGCAATTCCCAACCCGCCGACCTGGGCCGCAGCAGCATCCGAAATATAATCTCCATTCAGATTTGTCGTCGCCAGCACGCTGTAGTCCTCAGGCCGCAAAATAATCTGCTGAAAGATCGAGTCCGCAATCCGATCGTTGATCAGTATCTTCGTCTTCCACTTGCCGCCGCCGTGCGACTCACCAATCGAAGCCAGAACCGACTTCACCTCAGCGATCACCTCTTCACCAAACTCCTTGGCCGCAAACTCAATGCCCGGCTCAATCAGTGCAGCGTTCTCCTCCGGCGTCAGCTTAGGATTCGCCTCGACGTTACCCAGAATCCAACTCTCGCGCTCTGTCACCGTCTGCTCACGAAACTCCTGCGAAGCAACCTCATACCCCCACTCGCGGAAGGCCCCTTCGGTGAACTTCTGAATATTTCCTTTATGCACCAGCGTCACGGTCTTGCGTTTGTTATCGAGCGCATACTGAATCGCCGCTCGCACCAGTCGTTTCGACCCCGTAATCGAGATCGGCTTCACCCCCACACCCGAGTCCAGCCGAATCTTCTTCTTGGTCCCCTTCAGCATGTCGTCGTTCACAAACGCGATGAACTTGTCAGCCTCAGGCGTACCCTGCCGAAACTCGATCCCCGCATAAATGTCCTCCGTATTCTCCCGGAAGATCACCACATTCAACTTCTCCGGATGTTTCACCGGGCTCGGCACACCCGCGTAGTACTTCACCGGCCGCACACACTGGTAAAGATCCATCAACTGCCGCAGCGCCACATTCAAGCTGCGAATCCCACCACCCACCGGCGTCGTCAGTGGCCCTTTGATCGACACGCGAAAATCCACTGTAGCTTTCACCGTGTCATCAGGCAACCAGTTCTTCGTCTGGCGATAAGCCTTCTCCCCTGCCAGCACCTCATACCACGCCACTGACCGCTTCCCGCCATAAGCCTTCGCCACGGCCGCATCGAACACTCGCTGCGAAGCCTTCCAGATATCTCGCCCCGTCCCATCTCCCTCGATAAACGGAATAATCGGATGGTCGGGAATCGTAAACTTCCCGTTGCTGTACTCGATCGCCTGCCCATTCGCCGGCACTGGAATCCCGTTGTAGCTCGTTTGCATCGTCATCGTCTCCGCAGAAGAAATCGAAGACCGAGGCTACCATCCACGCAAGACGAGTGGCAACCGGTATGCGGCACACGCGTGCGTTTATCGAACAAGATAATAATCCACCGTCGACACCACGCGCACCTTCTTCATGATGCTCGCGTCCGAGCTTGGCATGCCTGAGCCGCCTTCATCCTGTGCGACGACCCCTTCCTCAATTCCACCCGCAGGCGAGATTGAGAACACTCCCTGATTCGCCGAACGAATCGACCCCACCTGACTTCCCGAATCCGCCGCAAACCGATCCGCTGAAGCCCGCGCATTCCTCGTCGCCTCTGTAATCATGTCCGGCTTCAACGCATTCAGCCCCGTAAATTCATACCGAATCCCACCCTGCCCGTTCCCTCCACCAACTACGATCCCCGCCTGCACCAGCTCCGCCGTCTTCTGCCCCGCCTTCGCAATCCTGTCCACGTCCTTCGACTGCACCGTCACCGTCTGCTCCACAATGTATCGCGGCCCGGTATTAGTCCCGCCGTATTCATTCGCCAGCTTGTCCGTTACCTTAATCTGCCCCACCGAAATCTCGTTCGGTTGCACTCCCTGCGTCGCAAAGAACTTCAACACCGAATTCTTATCTGTCTCACTCTTCGCAAATACCTGCGGCAGATCGTTCCCCGCCTCCTTGAAGCTCACCGGCCAGATCGCAGTATCCGACTTCACCGTCCGCTCCACGAGCCCCTTCACCGTCACATACCGATCCCCCAGCTTCAGGTCTTTGATCTGCGACCCGAGCACCCACCCACCCACCACCAGCCCCAGCAGCAAACAAACTCCAACCACCGCCGCAGGAGCAAACAACGAAGACCGTTCCGTATCCAGAGAGAAACCCTCCATCCGCACAACAGCAGCAGAATGCAGCAGCCCACCTCTCATGTCAACGCAAAACACAGCAACGCAAAAGAAAAGCCCCCGCAGTATTGCGAGGGCCTTCTGTCTTTAGGAATTCTGCCGACCTAGAAGATATTCCAGAGCAGCTGATTATAAACATCGTGATGAAACTGCACCTCGGGCGCCTTCACGATCGTCCCCAGCAGCCGCGCACAGCGATCCGCCGAGGCCTGCTTCAGATCCGCGTACCGAGCCTTCACATCCTCGCCCAGCAACGTCGTCGTCCACTCCGCCGCACGGAAGTTCTCCAGCGCCGTGTAGACATTGTCCGGCAGATACCTCTCCGCCTGACGCAGGTTCTTGATCTTCGAAGTCTCCCCATGTAAACCGCTCTTGAAGATCGAGTACAGCACCAGGTAAGGATTCGCATCTGGCCCAACCGAACGAACCTCCACACGCGCCGACTTCTCATTCCCAATCGGAATCCGAACCATCGACCCGCGATCGGTAGCCGAAGCCTTGATCTGGTTCGGCGCCTCAAAGTGAGGATCGAGCCGGCGATATGCGTTCACACTCGCATTCAGCAGCAGGCAAATATCATTGCCATGCGTCAAAATGCGATCCGTAAACTGCCACGCCATCTTCGAGATCTTCTCCTCACCCTTCGGATCCCAGAAAAGATTCTTCCCGCCCTTGGTGATCGAAATATTCGTATGCATGCCGCTGCCGTTCACGCCGACAACCGGCTTCGGCAGAAAGCTCGCGGTCATTCCCATCTGTGTCGCAACCTGCCGGCAGATCAGCTTGTAGAGCTGAATCTGGTCCGCAGCTGCAACCACCTCACCATAGCTATAGTTAATCTCAAACTGCGAAGGCGCAACCTCAGGATGGTCCTTCTCATTCTCGAAGCCCATCGCGCGCTGAACTTCAGCCGTCGTGTCGATGAACTCCCGTAGCGGATCCCCGGGGAGCGAGTGATAGTACCCGCCCTTGTTCACATACTCGAAGCTCCCCGTATCGTGATAGCTCCGCTCAGCGTCGATGCCTTCAAACAGAAACCCTTCAATCTCATTCGCCGCATTCAACGTGTAGCCGTTCTTATCGAACAGCTCCTGCGAAAACTGCTTCAGCACCCCGCGAATATCAGCGCTGTACGTCGCGCCGTTCTTATCGATCACCTCGCCGAACACCATCACCTTGCCCGCGCCAAACACATCCGCCGGCACCCAGTAAAACGCGCTCCAATCGATCCCCAGCCGCAGATCGCTCTCCCGCTGCGCCGTAAATCCGCGAATCGACGAGCCGTCAAACGTCAGGTTGTCATAGCTCTTCACCAGGAACTTCTTGTCGTAGTCCAGCATGTGCAGACGGCCTTCGAGATCGCTGAACAACACCGTCACGGCCTTGATCCGCCTCTCATCGGTCAGGTACTTCAACCGCTCTTCACGAATCACATCGGCCGCAACCCGGTTCCTGCGCTGCTCCTTCGCCGCAAGGTTCAGGTCCTCGAGTTCGCCATACGAAAGCTCCAGAAAATCACGAAATTCGCTCAAAATAACACTCCTTCTGCAATGAGATACACGTCCTGCTGCAACCGCTGGGAAAGATGTTTTTAGGTGATTGGAAGAGGGCGTGCCCGACCGTGATCTGACCGCTCTATCAATCAAAAGTAACAGAAAATTCACCGGCAATAAAGCAAACTTCGCCAGTCAGCGCAAAGACGCCGCGCGACAATCGCTCTTCCCCACGTCTGAATCGCGGCGCCCCGTCACAACGTCTAATCACTTGTCCGTCCGAACCCTCGGCGAAAAGGATACCCATGCAATACAAAACTCTCGGCGACACCGGCCTCCTCGTCTCCACCCTCTGCTTCGGCACCATGACCTTCCACGGCGGCGCCGGCCTCTTCCGCGCCATCGGCACCGTCGACCAATCCGGAGCCGATGAACTCATCAAGTCCTCCATCGACGCCGGCATCAACTTCTTCGACACCGCTGACGTCTACTCCGAAGGCGAGAGCGAAAAAGCCCTCGGCCAGTCCCTCAAAAATCTCAACATCGCCCGCAACAGCGTCGTCATCGCCACCAAAGTCTTCGGACGCACCGGCCAAGGCCGCAACGACGTCGGCGCCTCCCGCGGCCACATCATGGACGCCGTCGATGCCAGCCTCCGCCGCCTCCAGACCGACCACATCGACCTCTACCAGATTCACGGCAACGACACCGTCACCCCAATCGAAGAGACCCTCCGCGCCCTCGACACCCTCGTCCAGCAAGGAAAGGTTCGCTACATCGGCGTCTCCAACTGGCAGGCCTGGAAGATCACCAAAGCCCTCGGCATCTCCCAGTTCAAAAACCTCGCCCGCTTCGACACCCTCCAGGCCTATTACTCCATCGCCGGCCGCGACCTCGAGCGCGATCTCGTTCCTCTCCTCGAAGCCGAAAAGACCGGCCTCCTCGTCTGGAGCCCACTCGCCGGCGGCCTGCTCTCCGGCAAGTTCTCCCGCGAAAATCAGCGTCCCGAAGGCTCCCGCCGCTCCGAGTTCGACTTCCCCATCGTCGACAAAGAGCGCACCTGGCGCATCCTCGACGTCATGGCCCCCATCGCCAAGGCCCACAACTGCAGCCCCGCCCGCATCTCCCTAGCCTGGCTGTTAGAAAAGCCCGTCGTCACCTCCATCATCATCGGAGCCAAACGCCTCGACCAGCTCAACGACAATCTCGCCGCCGTCGATCTCAAACTCACACCCGAAGAACTCAAGCAGCTCGACGAGGTCAGCGCCTTGCCACCCGAGTACCCCGGCTGGATGCTCCCCTTCCAAAGCGTCAACCGCATCGAGCCCATCGCCCGCACCGTGCCAGTCACGCCGAAGAGCTAGCCTTATGAAACTCTGATTAAGCGCCGCTCCCGAGTTTTGCTGTCATCCTGAGCGGGAGCGAAGGATCCCGATAAGCTTCACATCCCCCATACCATCAAAGCCTTTCGACCCCGGGGTGCCCCATTCATGCAGTCTCATCGCATGAGTGGGCATTCGCGCCCCGCGCGAACCGCTTTCCATCGAGCCGCCAATCACCCAAAGATTAACCTCTTGCAAATAACCCGTTTCCTGGCCGCCAACAGCCTCATCTCGCGCAACAAACGCCTATAAACTTGAATCAGGATCATCATGACGACAACCAGCAGCAAGACCACCCCCAACAAACGCATCGGCCTCATCCAGATGTCCTGCGTCCCCGACACCGCAGCCAACCTCGACAAAGCCGCCGACCGTGTCCGCGAAGCCGCCCGCGCCGGAGCCAACGTCATCTGCCTCCCCGAGCTCTTCCGCGCCCAGTACTTCTGTCAGCGCGAAGAGCACGCCCTCTTCGACACCGCCGAGTCCATCCCCGGGCCCTCCACCGAGCGCCTCAGCTCCGTCGCCAAGGAAGAAAAAGTAGTCGTCATCGCCAGCCTCTTCGAGCGACGCGCCCCCGGCCTCTACCACAACACCGCCGCTATCCTCGAAACCGACGGCAGCATCAAGGGCATCTACCGCAAGATGCACATCCCCGACGACCCGCTCTACTACGAGAAGTTCTACTTCACCCCCGGCGACCTCGGCTTCAAAGCCATGAAGACCACGCAGGGCGACATCGGCACGCTCGTCTGCTGGGACCAGTGGTACCCAGAAGCCGCCCGCGAGACCGCCCTCCGCGGCGCCAACACCCTCTTCTACCCCACCGCCATCGGCTGGCACCCCTCCGAGAAAGCCGAGTACGGCGAAGCCCAGTACTCCGCCTGGCAGATCACCCAGCGCGCCCACGCTATCTCCAACGGCGTCTTCGTCGGCGCCGTCAACCGCGTAGGCCACGAGCACGGCGACGTCATCCACAACGGCGTCGAGATGCGCGGCCCTGGCGACCACACCCCAAGCTCAGGCCTAGAGTTCTGGGGCGGCAGCTTCATCGCCGACCCCTTCGGCCGTGTCATCGCGCAAGCCTCCCACGACAAAGAGGAGATCCTCATCGCAGAGATCGACCTCAAGCTCCAGGAAGACACTCGCCGCAACTGGCCCTTCCTCCGCGACCGCCGCATCGACGCCTACAACGGCATCACCAGCCGCTTCATCGACTAGAACTCACGACTTCACAGATCCTTCACTGCGGCGTCATTCTGCACGAAGTGAAGGATCTGCTTGGCGTAGGTCTGACTCTTGATCGCTATTCCTTTTTCGCCGGACGGGCAAACGTAGCTGGCGAGGTGACAAAGCCATCCGTTAGCGTTTGAAGGAAGGCAACAACATCGTCTTCCTCAGCGCTGGTTAAGCCCAGATTGCCCAACTGCGTCGTGTTCAGGGTGGCCGGGTACTCAGGCGCTGGCCAGCAGGTCACCTTCTCGCCGGGTGAACCCTGCGCGCAACGCGGCAGTGCCTGTGAGGTGTTATAGAAGTGAACGACTTCTTTCAGGCTCTTTAGATACCCGTTGTGCATATACTCCTTCACGAAGGTGGGGCTCGGCCTCTTGTCGACGTTGCGCGCGGTGGGCGTTTGGAACATACCGTTAAACAGTGGCGCAAGCTGTTTCCACTGCAGCGTATTCGGATTGGGCGCAGCGCCCGTGCCGTTCAGAAACCCTCCTACTCCCAAATCGACGAAGGCGAAGCCCAGGGGATTCGCGGTGTATCCAAACTGGTCAGGCTTGTTCTCGCAATAGTACGGAAGAGCCAAATTCTTGGGGAGCCCAATATTGTTTGCCGTGAAATCGGTGAAGAGCGGTCCCACATCGGCCGGCGCCTGGCTATTGGTCGAACCTACCGCGGTGCCGCTCAGATGGCATTGATTGCAACGCGCTTTGCCATTGAACAACGTGTAGCCGTTCAGTTCTGCGGGAGTCAAGGTCGCATTGCCGGCGAGATAGGCGTCGAACTTCGAGGAGAAACCACTGACATCGGGGGAAGATTCATACGATGCCATTGACATCGCTATATGGTCATACGTGGTGTCTGATGTTCCCCGATCAACAGTACTGAGATGTACCGGGAGTGGATCGTTCGTTGGAGGTGGACCTGGCTTGGCGCATACAGCGGCCACATTCGAAGGCCAACGGATCGCGAACGATTGAGCGCCCCATATCAGTGTGATCAGCGAAGCATATTGGCTCTCTGACGCCTTCCAAACCACGCATGCCGTGTCGATATTTCCCATCTCCACAGGATTCACCGGCGGTCCTTCTGCCTGTTCTGCCGCTGGATTGCCGAGGCGGATTCCAGTGGCGCGCATATCCCAGAAATTGCCGCCATAGAAACTATTCTGCGTTGCGTTGTAGTGCAGGATTGGCGCGAAGGCGGCGTACGCATAACTTTGGGGATTTCTTGGACCGATACGGTAGTTCGGCTCTGGCGGAGTTGCATTGGTGATTGCAGTCCCTCCAGGCTGAGCAGCGGTGGTTGCATTGAAGACACTCGAAGCGCCTCTGAATCCTGTGTACGGGACATGGCAGGTCGCGCAGGCTATGTTCTTGGCGGGGGACAGGTTCACATCGTAAATCTCGGTTTTACCGAGCAAGGTGAGCTGGTGATACAGGTCCAGCGAAGGCGCCTGTTCGACCTGCTGGAGCAGGCTTGATTCAGTGAGGGTGATAAACGCGTTCGCAATCACGACATCCGGGTCTTCGTGGGCTCCGCCAGGGAGCAACGAAGCAATGTTCACATTCCTGCTGCACACGGAGAATGGCGGTATGACCGTTGCGGCGGATGGCGATGCTTGACTTTGTCCGTGCACGATGTGATGGGAAAAGGACATGACAGCCGCGACCGTCGCACAGCCCGCGGCTAGTGCTAGCAATCTAGTCTGGTTCATGGGGAACCCCTATTTAGGTCGTTAGGGTTCGGATAGGACGAATGGCTCGCCCAAGCTAGGCGATCGCAGCGACGCTTTCGCGGATACTTCTGATATTTACCCGAACAGGGAGGTAACTCTTGGACCTTGGGAGCTGCTCCTCAAACAAAGGGAGCCAATGAAACACTCAATCGCACTGAGAAAGACTGACCTGGAAATCACCCGGAAACAATTAGGCCTATCTGACGTGCCGAAAGATCATGAGTCCATGGAGAAGGAATGTCAAGAAGGAATGCCAAGGTAGACGCAGTGCGGCGGGGACGCTCAAAGAGAGAGCCCCCCACCTCTCCTGTTGTTTTTCTTAAGCTTCTCTGTCAACCCCTAAACTCACCCAAACCCCCATCCATCAACGGCATCCACATGGCATATTAGTTACCCCCCGCCAGCTATACTTAAAAACAGAGTACCGACAGGTGCAAAGCACGGCCCCGGTTCACCAGAGTGTGACTCAAATCTGGTACCTTGCCTCAATCGTGTACCCAAAGTACGACGTGAAATCTTTTGGATGGAAGACTTTACGCAACTAAGACGGGAGGGAGGGGGGTACCTTCCCGAAAGGAACGGCACTCGAGTGACCAGCACCAACCACAAACTGACGACCTACCGCATGCCCGCCGAGTGGTCCCCTCACGCCGCCACCTGGATCGCCTGGCCCCACAACGCCGAGGACTGGCCCAGCAAATTCCAACCCATCCCCTGGGTCTACAGCGAAATCGTCCGCCATCTCTCCCGCGTCGAAGACGTACACATCCTCGTCAACGATCTCGCCGCCGAGCGCCGCGTCACCAACCTTCTCCGCCGCACCGGAGCCAACCTCGCCCGCCTCCACTTCCACCAATGGCCCACCGACCGCGTCTGGCTCCGCGACTCAGGTCCCATCTTCGTCAAGAATCCCCACGGCGACCTCGCCGCCACCAACTGGAAGTTCAACGCCTGGGCCAAGTATGACAACTGGCAACGCGACGACCAGATCCCTGTGCACGTTGCCCATCACTACGACATCCCGCAGATCCGCCCCGAGGTCCAGCTTCCCGACGGCAGCGCACATCGCCTCGTCCTCGAAGGTGGCAGCATCGACACCAACGGCGCCGGCCTCCTCCTCACCACCGAAGAGTGCCTCCTATCCAAGATCCAGGAGCGCAACCCCGGCCTCGGCAACGAATCCGAAACCCGCCAGCGCCTCGAGCACGCCTTCCACGAATACCTCGGCATCGAAAAGGTCCTCTGGCTCCACAAAGGCTGCGCCGGCGACGACACCCACGGCCACATCGACGACATCACCCGCTTCGTAGGCGAAAACAAGATCCTCACCGCCGTCGAGCCCAACACCCACGACGAAAACCACCTACCCCTGGCCGAAAATCTCGACCGCCTCCGCAGCTTCCGCAATCTCGAAAACCAGCCCTTTGAAATCGTCGAGCTCCCCATGCCCGCCCCCGTCATCTTCGACAATCAGCGACTCCCCGCCAGCTACGCCAACTTCTACATCGCCAACTCGCTCGTCCTCGTCCCCACCTTCAACGATCCCAACGACCGCTACGCCCTCAACATCCTCGCCGCCTGCTTCCCCGACCGCGAGATCATCGGCATCCACGCCGTCGACCTCGTCTGGGGCCTCGGCACCCTCCACTGCCTCAGCCAACAGGAGCCCGCATAACACGGTGACCATTCAACCCTATCGCGCCGCACTCGAAACCTACATCGCCACCCACGCGAACCCGACCCACAAGTTCGGCCATCAGCCTCGCCTCTACGCCCTCACGCAACAGATCGGCCGCGGCCGCACCTACGACGACGACGTAGTCTTCGCCGCCGTCTGGCTCCACGATCTCGGCGTCTTCATCGGCCACCGCCCCGAAGACGAAGCCGCCCTCAAGACCTGGAACCACGTAACCTACATCATCGAGAAAGCCCCCGCCATCCTCACCGAAGCCGGCTTCCCCTCAGAAAAAATCTCCGCCGTCCTCGAAGTCATCCGCACCCACCAGCCGCAAGACGCTCCCCTAACCCTCGAAGCCACCATCGCCCGCGACGCCGACATCCTCGAGCAACTCGGAGCCATCGGCATCACCCGCACCCTCGCCAAACTCGGCAGCGACACACGCTTCTGCACCTTCACCGAAGCCCTCCACGCCCTCAAAAAACAACTCGCCACCCTCCCCGATCAGCTCAAACTCGACACCTCCAGAGCCCTCGCCATACCCCGCTTTCACATCATGCAATCCTTCCTCGATGCCCTCGAATCCGAAGCCGGGACCAATCTCTACTAACCCCGCGGAACGCAAACCACAGCTAAACTAGCCTTCGATGCTGTCCTCCAACGAAACCGACGAAGCTCACCTCCGCGAAGCTATCGCTGAAGCCAACGACGCCGAAGCCAACGGCGAAGTCCCCGTCGGCGCCATCGTCGTTCATGGAGACAAGATCATCGGCCGAGGCCAGAACCGTGTCCTCCGCGACAGCGATCCCACCGCCCACGCCGAGATCGTCGCCCTCCGCCAAGCCGGCCTTCACCTACGCAACTACCGCCTCGCAGACTGCACCCTCTACGTCACCCTCGAACCCTGCGCCATGTGCGCCGGAGCCATCCTCCACGCGCGCCTCAGCCGCCTCGTCTACGCCGCGCCCGACCCCAAAGCCGGAGCCTGCGGCAGCGTCCTCTCCGTCATGAACCACCCCCAGCTCAACCACACAGTCGAAGTCACCCCCAACCTCCTCGCCGAAGAGTGCAGCACCCTCCTCACAACTTTTTTCCGCAAGCGCCGCCAGGAAAACTCACAAGCTCGCATCCTACAAAACGAAGCAGCGAACAGAGACACAGTCAAGGAGATGCTCATGGCGACAAAGAAAAAATGGTCCGCAGAGGTGGACACCGACTCGACTCATCCCGACGAAGGTCTCTTCAAAAAGAGCGCGTCGGCTATAGCCAAAGCCCTCGCCACGAAAAAAGTCTCGCCAAAAGGTCCAGCCTCCGGCATGCAGATGTTGAACTTCTACATCAACCGCGCCGGCAAAAACCTGTCGCAGGAACGTCACGCAGAACTGGAAAAAGCCAAAACTCTCCTCTCCGAAATCATCGCGAAAACAAAACCAGAGTCCGAAAAGCCAGCCGCAAAATCCGCTGCAAAGAAAGCTCCGAAGAAACCCGCAAAGAAGGCAACGAAGAAAGCTCCCGCAAAGAAATCTCCTGCAAAGTCGTCCGCAAAAAAACCACTAGGAAATAGGAGCCTCCCATGTCAGGTCGTCTCGCAGGCAAAGTAGCAATCGTCACCGGCTCCGGCTCCGGCATCGGCCAGGCCATCGCCATTCGCTTCGCCAGCGAAGGCGCATCCATCGTCGTCGACTATCGCAAAAACATCGACCAGGCCCAGGAGACCATCTCCAAAGCCGAAGCCGCCGGCGGCAAAGCCATCCTCGTCAAAGCTGATGTCTCCATCCTCGCCGACACGCAAAACCTGGTCGACCAGGCCTACACCCAGCTAGGCCGCTGCGACATCCTCGTCAACAACGCCGGCATCGAGAAGGAAGCCGCCTTCTGGGACGTCACCGAAGCCGACTACGACGCCGTCCTCAACATCAACCTAAAAGGCGCCTTCTTCCTCGCCCAGGCCTTCGTCCGTCGCCTCCGCGACGCCAAACTCCCCGGCCGCATCATCAACATCTCCTCGGTCCACGAGGACATGGTCTTTCCCAACTTCGCCACCTACTGCGCCTCCAAGGGCGGCATCCGCACGCTCATGCGCGACCTCTCCGTCGAGCTCGGCCCCCTCAACATCACCGTCAACAACATCGCCCCCGGCGCCATCGCCACCCCCATCAACACCAAACTGATGGAAGACAAACCCAAGCTCGACGCCCTCCTCGCCAATATTCCCCTGGGCCGCATGGGCACCCCCGACGATGTCTCTGGCGTAGCTCTCTTCCTCGCCTCCGACGACGCCGCCTACGTCACCGGCTCGACCTACTTCGTCGACGGCGGCCTGATCCGCAACTACCACGAGCAATAATTGCAACGCCTCAAACGAGGATTGACGATGATTACAGACAACGGAATAGAAATCTTCACGGCTCTTCAAGACCTGGTTCATCCGCAGCGTACCGCTCTGCTGGTCTATGACATGCAAGTCGGCATCATCCCGCAGATCAAAGAGGGAGCCGAGATTCTTTCAAAGGTAAGCAGTCTCCTCCAAGCCACTCGCCGCGCGGGCATACGAACCATCTTTACCCGCCACATGTCGCTGCCTCCCGAACTGATGGGGTCGTTCCAATACCGAATGGCCATGGCTTGGCAAGGCAAACAGAACCCCGCTGAAATCTCCTCTCCTTTTCTTCGCGATTCCCAGGCCTTCCAATTAGCTCCCGAACTCCAACCACTCCCAAGCGAAGCAATCTTCGACAAGCTGTCCATGTCCGCCTTTGAAGGCACTCCTTTGCAGTTCACTCTTCGCGACTGTGGCATCCGCAGCCTTCTCCTGGTCGGCATAGCCCTCGAAATCGGCATCGAACCGACCTGCCGTCAAGCCGCAGACCTCGGTATCATCCCCATCCTCATCCGCGATGCATGCGGTGCAGGGAATGCTGAAGCCGCCAACCACTGTGTCGCTTCCCTTCAGCACATGGGAGACACCATCGTCACAGACCTCGCGACTATTTCTGCCCTTGTTAGCGCCATCCCTGTTCCGGGAACCAGCGACTCCCGGTAAAATAGAAACATGGATCTCACCGTCTACTCCGCCTCTTGGTGCCGCGACTGCCGCGAAGCCAAGCGCTTCCTCACCACTCACAATATCCCCTACAAAGAGATCGACATCGAGAACACCCCCGGTGCCGCCGACCTCGTCATCGCCAACGTAGGCAAGCGCGCCATCCCCCAGTTCGTCATCGACGGCAAATGGGTCCAGCCCTACCGCCCCGGCGAAGGCTTCCTCCACGACGAGATGGCCGAACTCCTCGGCGTCTCTCAATAACTAAACTCCTCGCACCCGCAGCAGTCACTGACGAAGCACAAGCCACAAGCTCTGCTCTAAGACCCTTAATAACGTTGCCTGTGTTGTTGCGGTTGCCAGTTCTTTTGTCATCCCGTAGGGATCTGCTGTTGCCTTTGTTGTTGCGTTTGCCGTTGCTGTTGCTAGTTTTTTTGCTTGTCATCCCGTAGGGATCTGCTGTTGCCGTTCCTTTGCTGTTGCCGTTCCTTTGCTGTTGCCGTTGCTGTTGCCTTTGCTGTTGCCTTTGCTGTTGCCGTTGCGTTTGCCGTTGCTTTGCCGCTGCAGTTGCCGTTTCTCTTGCCGTTCACTGTTGTTTTTTTGATAGGCCGGGCTTTAGCCCTTGAGATATACCCTCCGCCGGCGGTCAACACTACCACCAAGATCGACACATTCGAATGCGCAGCCGCAGACTTTACCAATAGAAGGAAACATCATGATCGCCCGCTACACACGTCCCGAGCTAGGCTGCATCTGGTCCGACGCCAACAAGTACCAGTGCTGGCTCACCGTAGAAGTCGCCGCCTCGCAAGCCCTCGCCAAGTTCGGCCTCGTCCCCCAGTCCGCCGCCGACACCATCCGCGACAAGGGCGCCTTCACTGTAGACCGCATCAACGAAATCGAAGCCGAAGTCCGTCACGACGTCATCGCCTTCACCACCACCGTCGCCGAGCACATCGCCGACCCCGAAGCCTCCCGCTGGCTCCACTACGGCCTCACCAGCACCGACGTAGTCGACACCGCCCAATCCCTCCAACTCAAAGAAGCCTCAGCGATCATCCGCGCCGGCATCGTAGCCCTCTCCGAAACCCTGAAGAAGCGCGCGATAGAGTTCAAGCACACCCCCATCATCGGCCGCACCCACGGCATCCACGCCGAACCCTCCACCTTCGGCCTCAAGCTCCTCCTCTGGTACTCCGAGATGCAGCGCAACCTCACCCGTTTCGACGCCGCCGCCGAAGACCTCCGCGTAGGCAAGCTCTCCGGAGCCGTCGGCACCTTCGGCCACCTCAAGCCCGAGCACGAAGAAGCCATTTGTAACCAACTCGGTCTCAAACCGGTTGCGATAGCAACCCAGGTCGTCCAGCGTGACCGCCACGCCGCCTACATCTCCACGCTAGCCGTTCTGGCAAGCACGTTAGACAAAATAGCCACCGAGATCCGCCACCTCCAGCGCACCGAAGTCCGCGAAGCCGAAGAGTTCTTCAGCGAAAAACAAAAAGGCTCGAGCGCGATGCCGCACAAGCGCAACCCCATCACCAGCGAACAAATCAGTGGCCTAGCTCGAGTCATCCGCGCCAACGCGCAGACCGCCTTCGAAAACGTAGCCCTCTGGCACGAACGCGACATCTCCCACTCCTCCGCCGAGCGCGTCATCCTCCCTGACTCCACCATCCTCGCTGACTACCTCCTCGCCAAAACCCAGAACCTCATCGCCAAGCTCCTCGTCTACCCAGCGCGAATGCTCAAGAACCTCGAGTCCACCGGCGGCCTCATCTTCTCAGGCCAACTCCTGCTCGACCTCGCCGAATCCGGCATGTCCCGCGAAGACGCCTACCGCCTCGTCCAGGGCCACGCCATGAACTCTTGGAAGAACGACCTCATCTTCCGCGACGAGATCGCCAAAGTCCCCGAGATCACCGCCCGCCTCTCCCCTGAAAAACTGGCCCGCGCCTTCGACTACAACCGCCAGCTGGCCAACGTAGACGCCATCTTCGCCCGCGTCCTCAATCAATAGACTTTTTCCACCTGAACGAACATTCTTCCTCATCCCATTCCCGCATCCCATCTATGGGAGTTTCCATGCAGAAGAGGCTTTCCCACGAAGTAATCCGAGTCGTTGCCACTTTGGCCTTCTTAGTCCTGCCCCTCTGCGCGCAGACCTCCGACTACGACCAGCCCTATCGCCCGCAAGTCCACTTCTCCCCCGAAGAACACTGGACCAACGACCCCAACGGCCTCGTCTTTTACCAGGGCGAGTACCACCTCTTCTTCCAGTACAACCCCTTCGGCAACCAGTGGGGACACATGAGCTGGGGCCACGCCGTCAGCACCGATCTCCTCCACTGGCACGAGCTCCCCGTCGCCATCCCCGAGCACGACGACACCATGATCTTCACCGGCAGCGTCGTCGTCGATCACCAGAACACCAGCGGCCTCTGCACTCACGGCGACTGCCTCGTCGCCATCTACACAGGCCACACCCAAACTCCAGAAGGCATCCGCCAGACCCAAAACCTTGCCGTCAGCCTGGACAAGGGCCGCAACTGGGCCCAGTACCCCGGCAACCCCGTCCTCGATCTGCACATGGCCGACTTTCGCGACCCCAGCGTCACCTGGGATCCCACCGCGCACCACTGGATCATGGCCGTCTCCCTGCCCAAAGAACATAAGGTCCGCTTCTACTCCTCCCCCGACCTCAAGCAGTGGACACAGCTCAGCGACTTCGGCCCCACCGGCGACACCAACGGCGACTGGGAGTGCCCCGACCTCATCCGCGTCCCCTCATCCAACAGCGCCAGGACCATCTGGGCCCTCAAAGTCGGCCTCAACCCAGGCGCTCCGCAAGGCGGCTCCGGAGAGCAGTACTTCCTCGGCGACTTCGACGGCAAAGCCTTCCATCAGTCCCGCCTCCGCGGCTCCCACGGCTGGACCAACTACGGCAAAGACGACTACTGCGCCATCAGCTTCAACAGTCTTCCCAAAGATCAGAAGCCAACCCTCCTCGGTTGGATGAGCAACTGGCAGTACGCCGCCAAGATCCCCACCACACCCTGGCGAGGACAGATGAGTCTTCCCCGTCGTCTCTCCTACATCAGCGACTCCGCAGGCCTGGCCCTCATTCAGGAGCCCGTCGTCGCTCCCCTCCGAGGAAAAAACTACGAAGTCTCTGCCCTTTCCATCAACTCCTCCGCCCTCTACGGAAGCGGCCATACCATCCAACCTCCCTTCGAGATCCGACTCCAATTCGGCCACCCCGTAGAACCGGTCTTCGGCCTCAGGATCTACTCCGACCAGCAACACTGGACCGAAGTAGCCTTCGACACCAACAAGAAAGAGTTCTACATCGACCGCACCCACTCAGGCGCAGCCATCAGTCCGGACTTCCCCGTCCGCACCACCTCGCCACTCATCACCACCCGCCCCTATGACCTCACCCTGATCGTAGACCGATCCTCCGTCGAAGCCTTCGCCCAGGACGGCACCATCGCCATGACCGACTTGGTCTTCCCCGTCTCCAACAATCTTCAGATCCAGATCTTCCCCGACGACGCCAAGCCAATCCAAAGCGAAGGCCAACTCTGGGAGCTCAAATCAATCTGGTAAAACAAAGCAACGCTCCAAAAAGCTTAGACGAGTGAAGTGACGATTAGAGGAGTAAGACCTTACCCGTGAATATTCTGACGACGCTGAAAATAGGTAAATGGTTTTTTCTGATCGTTTCGGTTTTCTGCGGTCTCGTCTTAGTCGGAGATTTGACAATTAACCCCAAACCAAATGATCCGTGGACAGCCTTAGCGGGCATGTGCGGATTTGGATTGCTGTATCTCCGCGCGAGGAGAAGAATCAAGCGAATTTCGAACTAGCCGACCCTGCCAAGCCTTCAGTGAAGGTAAGGGCTACTTCACCACAAAAGCCAAACCCTGTTCGAAAACCATCAGCCCGTTATACGATCTCTCTATGAGTGATTTCATTCCAAAAGCAGCCGAAGTTAAGACACGCGGGCTAAGCCCAAAAGCACAGAAGCTTCAAGCCGCACGTGAAAAGGCCGCAGCTCAGGCAAAAGGCGGCGACAAATCCCTCGCCGGATCGTCGACCGCATCCGTCAAGGCGAAGGACTCCTTCGCTGGAACCAAAAAAACAACCTTCCAGCGCAAAGCTGTGTAACAACGTGGCGCCGGTCGGCCAGCCAATCTGCAGGCCCGGCCGGTGCCTCGAACGCGCAATCGAGCACACAACCCTCCTCCGAATCGCCACACACACAAACTTCATCCAATCGCAGTCGGCCCCTGACCGAGAGGATCTCCCATGTCCCGCACCGCACTCATCGCCGGAGTCACCGGCATCGTCGGCATCAACCTCGCGCAACAGCTCCTGTCCAACGGCTGGGAGGTTCACGGCCTCGCCCGTCGCGCCTCAAACATTATCGAAGGCGTAGACTTCATCGCCACCGACCTCCTCGATCCTAGCGCTCTGCGCGACGCAGTCTCTCATCTCAAACCCTCGCACGTCTTCATTACTACCTGGCTCCGCCAACCTACCGAAGCCGAAAACATTCTCGTCAACTCCGCAATGGTGCGCAACCTCCTTAAGGCCGTCGCGCCCGCCAAGTCCGTCCGTCACGTAGCCCTGGTCACCGGCCTCAAGCACTACCTCGGTCCCTTCGAGGCCTACGGCAAAGGCAAACTCCCCGCCACACCCTTTCGCGAAGACCAGCCCCGTCTCGACATCAAAAACTTCTACTACGCCCAGGAGGACGAGCTCTTCGCCTCCGCCACGCATCACCAGTTCAGCTGGACCATCCATCGCCCGCACACCATCATCGGCTACGCCCTCGGCAACGCGATGAACATGGGCGTCACCCTCGCCGTCTACGCCACCATCTGCCGCGAAACCGGCCGCCCCTTCGTCTTCCCCGGCTCTTCGGCCCAGTGGAACAGCCTCACCGACATGACCGACGCAAGACTCCTCGCCCGCCATCTCGAGTGGGCCTCAACAACTCCCGCAGCACGCCATCATGCCTTCAACGTGGTCAACGGCGACGTCTTCCGCTGGAGCTGGATGTGGTCTCGCCTCGCCGACTGGTTCGGCATCGAACCCGCTCCACTTCCCAGCCAGATCACGCCGCTCGAACAACAACTGGCCGGCACAGAAGAGATCTGGAGCACCATTGCAAAATCCCATAACCTCATCGAACCCAACCTCAACAACCTCGCCTCCGCCTGGCACACCGACGCCGACCTCGGCCGCCCCATCGAAGTCGTCACCGACATGAGCAAGAGCCGCAAGTTCGGCTTCCTCGACTACCAGCCCACCGACGAAAGCTTCCACGACCTCTTCACCCGCCTCCGCCAAGACCGCATCATCCCCTAGTCGCCCCTTGAAAAGGGCGATCAATAAGCGCTGCGAACCTACATTCCGCACGATGGACCTTTACAATCGCTTCCGGAGTCTAAGAAACTAATGAACGCGACTAGAAGGACAGCGCTACGCTCCACTTACTTTCTTCGGATTGCGTTGCTCTTGGCTACCCTGGTTTCAACAACGCATGCCCAAGACTGCGGCCTCTCCGCATCGAACAAGAAAAATCAATGGAAGGGCTTACAGCCGATCGTTCTCCTCACAGAATACAATCCTTGGGCGATGGCGATTGGCTCCGATTCTCCGTCCTTCGCTCTTTACGTCGATGGGACCGTAATCTATTGGCAAGGAAATCGACGATCTGGCCACTATGTATCAGGCCACCTTTCCAAAATCGAAATAGAAAATCTACTCTCACTCTCGCATCTCGATCACGCTTCCGAATTCAACGATTGCTACAGCATTGTCGATGCAACTGATATGCCAACCAACGTTCTCGTTGTAAACGCCGCGAACGGCTTCAAGACAGTCTCCGTGTACGGTCCACTTCGCCAAAGCATTCCAGATCTACTTACAAGAAAACTACCTTCCGATCTGCAGACGGCATTCGAAACACTATTCGCTTTTCGCGTCAGCGATCCCAAACCTTGGCAGCCCCCTTTTTTCGAAGTAATCATATGGCCATTTGCATACGCAAAATCCAGTGCAAATTGGCCAGCCGATTTTCCGACCGTTAGAGATGCCCGCTCCGTACAAACGAAGCACGGATACAATTTGTTCGTACCGATTGCAAAACTTGCCGAGTACGAAACGTTTGTAGCGAAGCTGCGACCAACACAGGCGGTAGAGATCGACGGAAAGAAATGGACAACGAGCGCACGTTTCCCTTTTCCGCACGAATGACCTTCTCAAATCGTATGACACAGGTCCCGAGATGTGAGCATCCGCCTAAAACGCAAATCCTTCCACTTCGTTGCAAATGTCAGACACCCTCATCCAAATCGTAGACACAGCCGCAGCCGACGCCTACCAGCGCGGAGGCCATCACCTCGTCTGCCATCCCGGCTGCTCCCAATGCTGCATCGGCGTCTTCCCCATCGCCCACGAAGACGGAGCACGCCTCCGCGAAGGCCTCGCAGTCCTCGAGCAAACCGACCCGGCCAAATCCCTCCGCATCAAAAAACGAGTAGCCGAATCCTTAACCCGCCTAGACCCCTGGTTCCCCGGCGACCTCACCACCGGCATCCTCAGCGAGGACCACGAAGCCGCCATCCTCTTCGAAGAGTTCGCCAACGACGAGCCCTGCCCCGTCCTCGACCCCGACCACGGCACCTGCGACCTCTACGAATACCGCCCCATCCTCTGCCGCACCTTCGGACCACCCATGCGCAGCGAAGGCGACAACGGTGAAGTCAATCTCGCCACCTGCGAGCTCTGCTTCATCCACGCCACCGCGGAAGAGATCGCCACCTGTGAACTCGACCCCACCATCCCCGCCCAGGAGGAAGCCAGCAATCAGACCTTCAACGCCGCCCACGCTCTCCACGGCCAGACTCTCATTGCCTACGCCCTCCGCCAATGACCTCGCCAAATCGCAAAGCAGCCAAATAAACTGTCAAGCCCTCGCCAGTCATCCCTGACATGCGATCCCCGCGTAACTCATTGCAAATAGAACTCCTGTACCCCAAAAATTTCGCCCCGAGAGATGGCGTATCAGTTACAGCCGGTCCGCTATAATTGAACGTAGAAGCATCAAAGCAAGTGGCCCGGCGAACCTGCTGGGCCACTTTTCTTTTCACCCTACGAAAGGAAATGCCGTAACCCCATTGTTTAGACGATTTTGCCAGTAACCCCTTTATTTAGAAGATTTTACCGAAACGGGAAATCGCCATGTACTTCAAAATAATAGGCTTACGCTCGAGATACCCCCAGGGGGTAGCCCCAAGGGGTGATAATCAGACCTGATGCCAGAACCTAGCAAAATCACCCTAGCGATCACCGGAGCCAGCGGCAGCATCTACGCCGCCGAGATCCTCCGCGCCCTGGCCGCCGACGAGCGCGTAGCAAAGATCAACTTCGTCGCCTCCGACAGCGCCCTCCGCGTCTTCGCCGAAGAGCTCAACCTGAGCGGCCGCAACGACCTCGCCGAAAAGCTCCTCGGCTCCTCCTGCCCCAAACTCCAACAGCACGCCGAAAACGACATCGGAGCCAACATCGCCAGCGGCAGCTACCCGACCGACGCCATGATCGTTCTACCCTGCTCCATGGGCACCCTGGCAAGCATCGCCAACGGCCTAGCCGCAAACCTCATCCAACGCGCCGCTGACGTCTGCCTCAAAGAGAACCGCCCCCTCATCCTCTGCATCCGCGAGACACCCTTCAACCGCATCCACATCCGCAACATGCAGCTGGCCTCCGACGCCGGAGCCACCATCTTCCCCGCCATCCCCACCCTCTACAACCATCCCCAAAGCACACAAGAGATGGCCCGCAACTTCATCCACCGAGTCCTGGCCCACATCGGTCTGCCCCAACCCAACGCCTACCAGTGGCAACCCGACTAGAAACCTTTGTCCCTGCCGGACGGGCCTCCTGCGCGGAGAGCGGTCACTTCGTGACGCGTATACCGGTCACGGCTAGAACGAACCTTGAAGGTTCTCCCGTTGGTCGAAATCAATCTCTCCCCCGACCAACGGGAGGACCAGCCGAAGGGGTCTACAAGTCACGAAGTAACCGCCCCACGCGAAGTGGGCCCGTCCGGCAGGACCGCTCTAATACCCCGCAGCAAACGTCCTGCCACCCCCGCGCATAGGCGGCTGCGCTCGCAAAAACTCCACCGTCCCCTCGACCACCGGCTTCGCACACTCCGCTGGAGCCAGGTGCCCGCACCCTTCGACGATATCCAGCACAGACTGCGGCACACTCTTATGGATCGCCTCGCCCGACGCCAGCGGAATTAACTCATCCTGCGCGCCCCACACGATCAACATCGGCTGCGAGATATTATGCAAACGAAAGTCCAGCAGATCTCGCCCGCCGATCATCGAAGCCGTACTGCGATTCACCACCCACGCATTGGCCTGCAGCTTCCGCACCATCGCCTCCGCCGCAAAGTCAGGAATAACCCGAGGCTTCGGCGTCAGAATCGCAATCAACTTCCTTACCCCAGCCGGATCGCTCGGAGTAAACAACTCCGGCCCAAACGTAGCCGGAAAATACAGCCCCGCACTGTCATACACCATCAGCCGATCCACCATCTCCGGATGATCCAGCGCAAGCTTCATCACGACCCAGCCGCCCATCGACCATCCACCAACATCTGCCCTCGCAACATGCACCGCCTGCATAAACTGAGCCACAGTCTGCTCCTGCAGCGAGATCGAGTAGCTCACATCGGGCTTGGGCGATCGGCCGAAACCAAGCAGATCCGGCACGTACACATGAAATCCCTGCGCAGCCAGCGCAGGAATCATCGCCCCCCAGTCTTCCCCCCGAGCCCCCAACCCATGAACCAACACCAGCGGCGTGCCACCCCCGCCCGCCGGTCCCGCCTCAAAATAATGGAGCCTGTACCCGCCAGCTTCGACATACTCGCTCTTCACGCCCTCGCGCCACAGATGAAATCGAGTGTGCTGATCCGCAACCCAAAGGGGATATCGATAAAAGATCAGCCCGGCCGAAATCATCAAAAGCAAGAGAACAGCCAAAACGCGCAGTGCAAGCTTCATAGCAGAATCATCTCCACCTTACAGCTTCAGAGGCTTGCCAAACTCTTCGCCAAATACGGTATGTCCGATCTCAAATCGACCGCCATCGAACTTGTCCGGACCCTTTACATGCCCAATCGCCAATAGCGCAACTACCCAATAGCTCAGCGGAAGCCGCAGTACCTCATGCACCTTGTCCTGTTCGAACCCTTCCATCGGCGCGGTGTCATATCCCATCACCTCCGCCATCAACATCATGTGCGTAAACGCCAGCATCACCTGCTTATTCAGCCAACCCTGCATCTGTCCGCTGCTGAAGCTCGACATGTAGTTCAGCACGCTGCTCTGTGCCTGCGCCGCGTAACTCTCCGGCATCCCGCCTTTGCGTCCCTTCTCGAGTATCAGGTCCAGATCCTTACGCCATCCATCTGTATCGCCGCAGGCCACAATTACCGCCGACGCCTCTTCCACCTTGCCCTGGTTGTAACTCGCTCCACGCAGCTTCTTCTTCTGCTCCACCGACTGCACCACGACAAACCGCCAGGGCTGAAGGTTGTACCCGCTCGGTGCATGCAGACCCGCATCGAGAATCTGGCGCAGGTCCTCAACAGGAATCGACGCACCATCAAAACTTGGTGTCGCTCTGCGCTCCTGAATTGCCTGACTCAATGTCTTTTTATTTTTTGTCGTCATTTCTTTCTTATCCATATCAATAGAGTGACAGTTTTAACCTGGAAGGTGAGTCTTCGTCCGGCGCATTGCCTATCGTCCTGCAGAAACGATTCTCAAGATATCACTACCCCATCAAACCCTTATCAGTCATCTGAAATGATGCTGCGATCCTCGCCGTGTGTTCAATGAATCTGGCTCATCGCCTGTTCCGTCGCGAAGGGGTTCTGACCGGGAACCTCCGCAATCATCCAGACTCCATGAAACGGCTTCCTCAGCTCCGGATACGCAGCCAGCAGTGCGTTCATCGCATCCGAGTTTCGCTTCCGGGCCGCAGCTGCATCCCCAAGCTGGTCCACCTTCAAGTGTGCTGTGACATCCACCTTGTCATTCCCCAGGGAGTCATCAACGCCAAGCGCGGTAAAGCGGTACTCCGCTCCATCAGTTCCCTTCACCACCAGCGGAGACTCTGCACTCACGCCCTCCGACAATGCGGGCGGAGCAGCGGCAGTCTCCTCTGCCTTCAGCTTCTCAAGGTGCGTGCTTTGAATGAAGTTTGTTGGCCTCAGTAAACTCTCCGCCTGTTGATAGTAGAGCCATGCATTCCAGTGTTCCTTCTGCGCGGTCATCAATCGCGCCTGCGTCCAGTACCACAACCCATCATGCCCCGCCGCCAGCAGAGGCTTCGGATAAAACCCCGCCATCACCCACTGCCCCTGATCCTGACGTAAAAGAAACGACAGCCGCCACGGCGAGCTTCCATCCCGGACATCCACCATCGCAAATCCGTAACGTCCCGGAGCGAGTCCAGAGATAATAAAATCTGCCTCAGCCGCTGACTTATTCAACGAACAGAAAAACTGTGCATCGGGCACCGACCCATCCGCACCACGTTTCAGCTGCGACCCATCCAGCAGATACACCTGTTCCACCTGCAACGCGCCGCCCTTCACATGCGCTGAAGTGCTGCCCACAACATCTCCAATGCCGCCGAAGTCCTTCGCGTACTCCGCAGCTGTGGCCGCACGCAGACCATTCACATCACCGGCCTGAACCTTCGTTGCCAGCCCGCGAGCCGCTGCAGCCAAAGCGTCCCGATCCGCCCCCGTCATCTGCGACTGCGTCGTGCACACTTCAGCCGACGCAACCCCTCCCACTAGTAGCCCCAACGTCAGCCATCCGGTCTTCAATCTAATCATCACGCCCGCCATATTAGCCTGTTGCGGTGCCTCGAGGACTCAGCGGACTGATTCGAGACTCGCCAAAGGCATCCTCAGTCTACAGCCACTCTCACAAATCCAGACAGGCGGCGTCTTCAAAGTCGTCGTCACCAAACACCTGAATCAAAAGAGTCGGATCCTTCACTCATGATTGCATGCCACTCGAAAGCTCCGGAACGAACAGGACCAACCCGCTGGCTGCGATAGAAAAGTAACTCTACCGAGCCTCGTCCGCGATAAGCTGATCATGAGAGCACGTACTCGTCACGGATGACATTCCTTCGCCGCAACTCGTCCTACAACTACATGCAGAGCAGCACGCCAATTCGTCTCATCACCGCCGCCAGCTTCGCCTTCTCCGCTCTGCTGTCGGCGCAGACCGCTCCGGCTCCGCAGGCTAAACCCGCGGGCGCGGTCCAGACGCTGTCCACCCTCCCAGCCACAGCTCTCACCACTGCACCCACGCCGCCGCCCACGCCCGCCACGCCCCTCACTCCATCCCAGGAGCAGCCAAAGCACGCCCAGGTCACTCTGGCCAACGGCATCCTTTCGGTCACCGCCGACAACTCCAGCCTCAATCAGATCCTCCGTCAAATCTCCCGCGAGACCGGCATAAAGATCACAGGAGGCGTCATGGACGAGCGCGTCTTCGGCCACTACGGTCCCGCCGCGCCGGATCAGGTATTAGCCGATCTGTTGGACGGCACCGGCAGCAATATGCTCCTAGTGGCTCGCGATGGCACGACGCCCGCCGAACTCATCCTCACCCCGCGCCAAGGCGGTCCAACGCCTCCCAACCCGAACGCGCAAACCTTCGACGACAAATCCGATACCGAACAGGCTCAACCAGCACCCGAGCCGCCACCACCCTCCACCTTTGAAGCACCCTCCGCCCGGAATAGAACGGCCCCGCCCATCACTCCCGCCACACCAGATTCAGCGACTCCGGCCGACGCGTCCCAGCCGGACTCACCCAATGGCGTCAAAACGCCTCAGCAGATCTACGAGCAGCTCCAGCGCCTCCGCCAGCCCGCTCCGCCTCAATAACTCTCGAATCTCCAATTGAACCTTCAGACAGCCCGCAGCTACCAGGCTCTCGACACGGCGCCTAGCTCTTCAGCACCTGCACAGTGGCCGACACCTGCCGGGCAGCATTCCCCGCAATCTGACGCGCGTGCATCTGGAACGCACTAAACATGGCGATACAAACTCCGTAGGCCACCAGGACGCCCACCGCCAACGAAGCCAACACCGCAGAAACCAATACAATCGACGAATTCACACCCACTCCTCGGATTCCCAGGCCGCCAGCCCATTCCGCCGGCAACAAGACTTTTACATCGTGGTTATTGTTACAAACTTCTGTGTGATTACAATGGCCCGAAAGTAGCTGTTATTGCTCCTTCGGATACATCTTTCCCATTCTGGGGTTGCCTCGATCCAAACCAACGATCCCTCCAGCAAATCCCTCCCCCTAAAAATGCCGTATTCTAGAGACTTGGCCGAACACCGCCACAGACATCTCATGGGCATTACTCACATCACCGTCCGCGGCGCTCGCCAGCACAATCTGCGCAACGTCGACGTCAGCATTCCGCGCAACACCCTCACCGTGGTCACCGGCCTCTCCGGCTCCGGAAAGTCCTCCCTCGCCTTCGACACCATCTACGCCGAAGGCCAACGCCGCTACGTGGAAACCTTATCGGCGTACGCCAGACAATTCTTAGACCAGATGGAGCGCCCCGACGTCGACGCCATCGACGGCCTCTCCCCCGCCATCTCCATCGAGCAGAAAACCACCAGCCGCAGCCCCCGCTCCACCGTCGGCACCATCACCGAGATCTATGACTATCTGAGGCTTCTTTACGCGAGCGTAGGCCAGCCCCACTGCCCCAACTGCCACCGCCCCATCACCCGCCAGTCCGCCGAGCAGATCGTCGAACGCATCGCCGCCCTCTCCCCCGGCGAACGCATCACCGTCTACGCCCCCATCGTCCGCGGCCGGAAAGGCGAGTTCCGCGAAGAGCTCGAAGCCCTCGACCAGCAAGGCTTCCGCGCCCGCATCGACGGCGAGATGACCGAGCTCACCGAGGGTATGCGTCTCGAAAAACGCAAGAACCACACCATCGAAGCCGTCGTCGACCGCATCATCCTCAAGCCCCTCCCACCCGACAACACCAACGCCGCCCTCGCCGCCGCTTCGAAAGAATCAGCAACCCCCAAATACGACACCCGCCGCCTCGAAACCTCCGTCACCAAAGCCCTCCAGATGGCCAACGGCCTCGTCCTCATCGGCATCCAGAACCCCAACACCCGCGAGCAGGACGAAACCCTCTACTCCTCCTCAATGGCCTGCCCCGACTGCGGCATCAACGTCCCTCGCCTCGAGCCCCGCAGCTTCTCCTTCAACTCCAACTACGGCGCCTGCCCCAACTGCCACGGCCTCGGCAGCATCTACGACTTCGACCCCGCCAAGACCATCACCGACTGGTCCAAGCCGCTCCTCGACGGCGCCATGGGCCCCGGCAGCGGCTCCGCCTACCTCCTCCGCCTCATCAAGCTCTTCGCCGAAAAAACAAAAATCAACATTAAGCTCCCCTTCGAAGACCTCACCACCGAGCAGCAAAACCTCTTCCTCTACGGCCCCCCGCGCGCCGAAGCCGGCCGCACGGGCTTCCATGGCATCTTCGAATACCTCCGCTCCAACCTCGAAGACACCAAATCCGAGGGCTATCGCGAGTACATGATGCAGTACATGTCCGCGACCATCTGCCCCGTCTGCAAAGGCCGCCGCCTCCGCCCCGAATCCCTTGCCGTGACGGTAAACGGCGCATCGATCGCCGACTTCACCGCCCTACCTCTCGAGCGCGCTCTTACCTCCGCCCGCAACATAAACTTCGTAGGCCGCGACCGCATCATCGCCGACCGCCTCCAGCGCGAGATCATCGAGCGCCTCGAGTTCCTCAACGCCGTCGGCCTCGGCTACCTCGCCCTCGACCGCAGCGCCGCCACCCTCTCCGGCGGCGAAGGCCAGCGCATCCGCCTCGCCACACAGATCGGCTCCCGCCTCCGCGGCGTCCTTTACGTCCTCGACGAGCCCTCCATCGGCCTCCACCAGCGCGACAACCAGCGCCTGATCAACGCCCTCGAAAACCTCCGCGACCTAGGCAACACGGTCCTCGTCGTCGAGCACGACGAAGACACCATCCGCAAGGCTGACTACGTCCTCGACCTCGGCCCCGGCGCCGGCAAAAACGGAGGCTACCTCATCGCCGACGGCACCCCTCAGCAAATCATGGACAACCCGGCGTCCATCACCGGCCAGTACCTCGCCGGCAAGATCGAGATCCTTGCCCGGACCCAACCCCGCGAACTCACCAACAACTGGGTCACCGTCGAAGACGCCCACTCCCACAACCTGCAAAACGTCACCGCCCACTTCCCCCTCGGCGTCATGACGGTCATCACCGGCGTAAGCGGCAGCGGCAAATCCACCCTCGTCAACGACATCCTCTACCGCTCCCTCGCCAAAGAACTCTACGGCTCCCGCGAAGAGCCCGGCCAGCACGGCAAGGTCATCGGCATCGATCAGCTAGACAAAGTAATCCAGATCGACCAGTCCCCGATTGGGCGGACTCCTCGTTCAAATCCCGCCACCTACACCGGCGTCTTCACCGCCATCCGCGACCTCTTCGCCATGCTCCCCGAATCGCGCGAGCGCGGCTACAAACCTGGTCGCTTCTCCTTCAACGTCCAGGGCGGACGCTGCGAAGCCTGCCAGGGTGAAGGCCAGCGCCGCATCGAGATGAACTTCCTCCCCGACGTCTATGTCCTCTGCGAAGTATGTAACGGACGTCGTTACAATCAGGAGACCCTGTCCGTCAAGTTCAACGGCTACTCCATCGCCGACCTCCTCGACCTCCCCATCGCCGACGCCGTCCCAATCTTAAAAGACATCCCCACCGTCAACATCAAGCTGCAAACCCTCGTCGACGTAGGCCTCGGCTACATCCATCTCGGCCAGTCCGCCACCACCCTCTCCGGCGGCGAAGCCCAGCGCATGAAGCTCGCCCGCGAGCTCAGCAAGCGCCAGACTGGCCGCACCCTCTACCTCCTCGACGAGCCCACCACCGGCCTCCACTTCGACGATGTCAGAAAACTGCTTGAGGTCCTCCACCGGTTAACCGACCTAGGCAACACCGTCGTCATCATCGAGCACAATCTCGACATCATCCGCAACGCCGACTACATCCTCGACATGGGTCCCGAGGGCGGCGAAGGCGGCGGCCGCGTCATCGCCCACGGCACGCCCGAGCAGATCGCCACCGTCGCCGCCTCCCACACCGGAGGCTTCCTCGCCCGCTACTACACCTCCCACAAATCCAACTTCGCCAGCCGCAACGGCACCAGCCACGCCGGCCCCCAGCCCCGAACCATCGCCGCCGCCCCCGACGCGATCAAACAGCCAAAAGCCAAATTCATCGCACCAGAGAAGAAAACCGGTCTCGCCAAAGCCAGCACCACCAAACCCGCCGAAAGATCCCCCAAAAGCATCAAGCCAAAAGCCGCAAAGAAGTCCACAATAAGCAATGCAGGGACTCGAAAAGATTCAGGATCGAAGAACAAACCACCCGCCTCAAAGCCGGCCCCAAGCACGAAAAAAGCATGAGCGAACTAACCCCGAACCCCGCAACCCAAGCCTCCGGGTCCCCCGTGTCCCGATCCGCTAGCTCGGACATCGCCCAACACACGGCCGCTTTTCTTTCTCCAAACCCGGTTCCCGCCCCACCCCAGACCCGAAGCCAATCAGACGCTCCCGTCGTGCACCCCATACTCCCCGAAGGCGAGGCCATCCTTCAGCCTCCCATGGACAACACCCCCAATGACGCGCCCGAGGACGCTCCTCACCGCATCCCCAACCTCGGCCACGCCCTCCTCTTCCTCTCCATCGCCGGCCTCTTCCTCTTCCTCACCCAGCTACTTCTCCTCGGCTTCACTCACGGTCCCGCGATCGGCGGCAAACTATCAGCCGCCTCCTTTCCGCCCAAGCTGCTCATAGCCTCAGAGGCGTTCACCTACCTCGCGACCCTCGCCATCTCCTGGTTCGTCTTCCCCCTCCTCTGGAAGCGTCCCTTCGCCAACGGCATCGACGCGAACCCCGACGCCGCCCGCCGCAACGCCTTCCGCCTCATCCCCATCGGCCTCACCCTCTCCTTCGCCGTGCAGGCCATCTCATCCGTCATCGCCATCCCCAAAGACATCCCCATGGACGACTTCTTCCGCACGCCATCGGACGTCTGGCTGGTCACCTTCTTCGGCATCCTCCTCGCCCCCCTCTTCGAAGAGATCCTCTTCCGCGGCTTCCTCCTTCCCGCCGTCGCCATCGCCTACGACTGGCTCTCGCTCCCCCGCACCCCCGCCGCCCGCGAGTTCTGGTACTCCAACAACAAGATCTCCACGCCCGCCCTGGTCTTCTCCGCCGTCTTCACCAGCATCCTCTTCGCCGCGCTCCACGGCCAGCAGACCGCCTTCACCTGGCCCGTCCTGCTGCTTCTCTTCTGCGTCTCGCTCATCCTCAGCGCCATCCGCATCCGCCTCCGTTCCGTCCTGGCTTCCACCCTCATCCACGCCAGCTACAACTTCACCATCTTCCTCACCGCCTTCATCGCCACCGGCGGCTACCGCCACCTCGACCGCATGACGCGCTAAAGCAAATTTCTTGTTGCTATAGCTATAGAGGTGTTCTACCGCTCATTTTTGTTGTCATTCCGCACCCTGAGCGAAGTCGAAGGGGGAGGAATTTGCTTTTGCCCTCCGTTCGGCATCCTCTACATCAACTCGAAATTTGCTCTAGCTCGAACACCTGGCCCGTCGTTTCACTCAATCACTGATCCCGACAATCTGCCTCACGTAGCGCGGCGCAGCCGCCTCCTTCAGCATGAAGCTCGCCACATCGGCTCTCGAGATCACGGTGCCGCCCTTCGGCAGGTGCCCTGCCACCTCTCGTATCCGACCCTTTGCAGTCTGGTTCACCAGCCGCGGAGGCCGCACCATCGTCCACTCCAGATCAGGCTGCATCATCTCAGCCTCCGACCTCACATGGTCTTTCACCACATTGTGAAACAGCGTGCCGCCAAATAACGCAACCATCGCTCCTGCGTCCGAAAACAAAAACGCCGACGTGACGTGGATCAAACGCCTCACTCCGGCCACCCGCATCGCTTGCACCACTGCATGCCCAAAATCACGCCGCAGCGTCGTCTTGCGCAGGGTAGACGGACCAAATCCGGAGATAACCACCTCACTCTCGCGGACAGCAACAGCCATCTGCTGCACATCAAAAAGATCGCCGCCAATCACACGCAACCGCGGGCTCTTCTGGCTTACCTTCTCTGGAGAACGCACAAACGCCGTCACCTCATGCCCTGCTTCGAGCGCACCGGAAACAAGCAGCCGTCCGATCCCGCCCGTCGCACCAAGAATCATTAATCGCATTGCATTCTCCTCTCACTCACTCTGTCCAGCACCCTCTTGTTTAGCGCCTTCGCATCTAGCGCTCCGCTCCAGCCTTCGCCGGAAGACCAGGAATCTGCACGCCAATCTGACGCAGCACACCAAGCTGGTCCACCTGAATCCAAACCTCGGCAATCTTCACTCCCTCAAACCGGTAGAACACCACGCCATGATTGGTCAGCTGTCGCCCCGTCGGAGCCACACCAAGAATGGGCACCGTATTCGTCGCAACCATCGTCCATCGCGCCGCGCCCTTGTCCCCATTGGCTAACACATCGTCCACCGTGAAGTGACGATCCGGATACATCGCTCGAACCTGCTGCATGCCTTGCTCGAACGCAGCCAGTCCCCTCTGTTCGTTCGACCCCGTATGATTCACCACATTCGCCGTCACCAGCTCAGGCAACAAATCCGTCCGCCCTTGATTCAGGCACTCCTCATAAAGACGATGGATCGTAGCAGCATGGGCATCAACGTTCGACATCTGTCCTCCTCCTTGCATGGAATGGGCCGCAGGCTGCTGCGCCGCGGAGTTGAGAGCCAACGCGCCGATTGCCACCGAAAACGCAATCGGAAGAGACTTCAAGCGAAACGCATCGATTTTCACAACAGCACCTCATATTCGATATATATATTTATATCGAATAATTGACTATACTGCGAATGTGAAGAAAAAGTCCACCCCCGGCTCAACCGCAAAAAAGAAGCCCAGGCAGAAGCGAACCTACGAGTCCCCCGCCCGCCAGCGTCAGGCCGACGAAACTCGCAGCCGCATCGCCGCAGCCGCGCGCCTGCTCCTTACTCGCAACGGTTACGCCGGCATGACCATCCCCGCCGTAGCAGCGGCCGCCGGAGTAGCCGTCCCCACCGTCTACGCCATCTTCGGCTCCAAAAAAGGCATCGTTGCAGAGCTGCTCGATCAGGCCCGCTTTGGCGACGACTACCACGCTCTCGTCAACGAGGTTCAGCAAGTCACCGCCCCCCTCGAGCGCCTCACCTTCGTCTCGCGCATCGCCCGCCGCGTCTACGAGTCCGAAGTTCCCGTCGAAGATCTTCTCCGCGGAGCCGGCATGCTAGCTCCCGAACTCGCGTCCGTCGAAGAGGAGCGCGACTGCCAGCGCTACGATCGCCAGCTCCTCGTCATCGACGCCCTCCACAAGGCAAAACTATTCCGCCCCGGTCTCACCCGCGACACCGCGCGCGACATCCTCTGGTGCCTCACCAGCCGCGACCTCTATCGCATGCTCGTCCGAGACCGAAACTGGACTTCCCAGCAGTACGAAACCTGGCTTAACGAAGCCCTCCGCCGCGAGTTGGTAAAGACCACCTAGGCTTCAACGCCCTCCAGTGATCGATTCCATAAAACAACGCCAATTCAGCCTGTCAAGCCCCTAGTCTGCTCAACCATATGCAAACAAACAACTTCCATGTGGCGTATTGGTTTCACCAAATCCGCTACACTGGATACACATCAGCAAAAGCCCCGGACAAAACCGGGGCTTTTCCCGTTATCCGCCGCTAACCCCAATCAGGAGAAGAATTTAGCTATAACCCATTTCGATGGAATAATTTAGCGATCCAAAAAAACGTATATCACTGCAAGCAAGAGGCTTATCTCTGGGTCCCCCCAGCGGGTACCCTCCCCGAACCGCCCATCACAACCTGCTCTACAATCGACCTGACCATGTCAACCGACAGCCGCACCACCCTCCTCAACCTCATCGCGACCCACTCCTTCAAGCTAGGCGACTTCACCCTCGCAAGCGGACAGAAGTCGGACTACTACATCGACTGCCGCATCACCACCCTCCACGCCGAAGGCGGCCGCCTCTCCGGCCTCGTCCTCTACGACCTCATCCGCGAAATCCTCCCCAATCCCGAAAGGATCGAAGCCGTAGGCGGCCTGACCATGGGTGCCGACCCCCTGGTCTCCAACACCGCCAGCGCAAGCGCCTGGGCGCTCGCCGACTACAACGAGATCGCCGAACTCTCCGACGCCCTCGAACTCGATCCCGACGAACGCAGCGACGAAGGCCCCGCACCCACCCTCATCCACGGCTTCCTCGTCCGCAAAGCCGAGAAGACCCACGGCACCGGCCGCCGCATCGAAGGCTTTCTCAAACCCGGCGCCTACGTCGTCATCGTCGACGACGTCTGCACCACCGGCGGTTCCACCATCACCGCCATCGAATCCACCCGTGAAGCCGGCATGCACGTCGCCGGAGTCCTCTGCCTGGTAGACCGCGAACAGGGCGGCCGCGCCAACATCGAAGCCGCCATCCCCGGCGTCCCCTTCCACTCGGTCTTCACCGCCTCCGACGTCCGCGCCGCTCACATCGCTCAGCAAAAATCGAGATGAGCGCAGCCGAACAACAATCCAGAGCGCTCGCCTTCCTGCGCATCTCCATCGGCCTTCTCTTCCTCATCTTGGCCGAGTACAAACTCACCAGCACCAAATTCATCTGGGGAGGAATGGCCCAGAACATCGGAGGGTTCCTCAAAGAGGGCTCCTACGCCTTCATCCGCCCCCTGCTCAAAAACATCATCCTTCCGCACGCCGTCTTCTTCGGCGCCGTCGTCGCCATCTCCGAACTGTTGATTGCACTGAGCTTGCTCGCAGGAGTTCTGGTCCGCTGGGCTAGCCTCGGCGGTCTGACCATGGTGCTGCTCTTCCTCTTCTCTTCGAACTATCCCGGCCCCAACTCCCCTTTCTGGCTGTTCTTCGGTGCCTCTCTCGAGAACTCCGTCCTCGCCCTCTGCTTCATTGCTTTCCTGATCAGCCCTCCCCCGCAGCGCTGGATTCCTCGCCAGCCCAAGCAATAAGGCAATCTCCCACCTCTCCAAACAAGCCTCGCGCATTCGCCGTTTTCCGCTGTATAAACGCGTTGCCAAGGGAAGTTCCTGTTTATTTTCTTGACTGTCTCCCATCGCCGCTGGTAGGGTTCGTTCGCTCTTCAAACAATAACTATTCCGGGCCTGAAAAGTTGTAACACCTTTCGGAGGTTTTCACGTGATCACGCTAAAGAAACTAAGACTCATCATTCCCCTTCTCGTCCTCGCTCTATCACCCTGTGTCTTCGGGCAGGCAGTCAACGCAACACTGCTCGGCACGATCAATGACCCAACTGGGGCAACTGTTCCCGGGGTCAAAGTCACCGTGATAGAAGCCGCGACCGGCGCCGTTCATCAGACTGTGACCAACGAGAGCGGCAACTACACCATTCCCGATCTTCCGCCCGGAACCTACAACATCACCGCAGAGGCTCCGGGATTCAAGAAGGACACGCATCAGAACATCGATCTCCTCACGAACTCCTCCACACGCATCGACATCTCCATGGTGACCGGCAGCGTCTCGGAGACCGTTCTTGTGACGACCGCTCCCCCTCTCCTTCAGACCGACCGTGCCGACATCAGCACCAAGATCGAGTCCAAACAGGTCGCTGATCTACCCCTCGGAACCAACCGCAACTTTCAAACACTGCTTAATCTCGTTCCCGGTATGGCGCCTGCGACCTTTCAACACTCCCAATTCTTCAATGCCGCCAGCACGCTACAAACTGAAGCGAACGGCCTGCCACGCATGGGCAATCTCTACCAGATCGAAGGCATCGATGACGATGAGCGCACCGGACTTCTTCAGATCATCATCCCGCCCGCGGAGTCCATTCAAACCGTAGACATCTCAACCAATAACTTCGAAGCAGAGCTTGGCCGCGCCACCGGCGCCGTCACCAACGTCATCCTGAAATCTGGGTCGAACGCCTTCCACGGTTCGGCCTTCGAATTTATTCAGAACAGCGCCGTAAATGCTCGCTCCTACTTCGGTGGCCCCCTCGGTCATCTGTCGTACAACTACTACGGCGGCAGCATCGGCGGTCCCATTATCAAAGACAAACTTTTCTTCTTCGCGGACTATCTCGGAACCTCAGATCATGAGCGCGTTAGCAGCACTCTCACCATTCCAGATTCGCGTTATTACACTCCGAACGCTCAGGGCAACATCGATCTCAGCGCTGCCCTCGGAGCAGTCGACCCGGCAAGCCAAACCAAGATAGGCCAGGTCTTCGATCCCGCCAGTGGAGATGGTAAGACGACACCGCGCACACCTTTCGCGAACAATCAGATACCGATCAGTGCGGTCAATCCAGTTTCGCTAAAGATTCTGCAGATGGTGAATGCTGCAGCCCTTACCAATGGAACCCTGAACCATAGCGCGCCTCTCATCAACCCTGCCAACAACTACACGACCAACCTTCCTTTCACCAAGGGCACAAACAGCTTCGATACAAAGGTCGATTGGACCATCAACGAGCGGAACCACCTCAGCGGCCGATACAGCTATCAGCGTGTCAACACCTTCCAGGCTCCCGCATTTGGCTCTTTCCTGGGTGGCCCTGCTGGCGGCGGCTTTGAAGGTACCGGCCTCCAGACCTCTTACAGCACTGGCGGCAACTACGACCACATCTTCTCTCCGACCCTCTTCACGGAAGTCCGATTCGGCGTTGCCCACCTGCGAAACAACTCACAGCCAAGCGACTACGGCTCCAACGACGCGGACGCTCTGGGTGTCCCAGGCGTAAACATTGCGGGACAGCCCTTTACCTCCGGACAGGTTGGCCTCACCATCAACGGCGGCTTCTCCGGAACTCTCATCGGATACTCAGCCTCGGTCCCATGGATTCGCGGCGAATCGAACATCGACTTCGTTAACAACTGGACTAAGGTCATCCGCAACCACACCATCAAATTTGGTGGCGACCTTCGCCGTGTCCGCGACGACCTGCTCCAGGATCAAACCTTCAGCCCACGCGGTGCATTCACCTTCTCCGACGTTCAAACTTCAAGCAACGTCTGCCCGTCCGGGCCAGCCAGTTGTGTCGCGGCAAAAACAAACATCTCCAACGACATCGCCAGCTTCCTCTTCGACCTTCCCAGTCAGACGGGACGCGACCTCAACACCTTCTTTCCGGCCTACCGTCAATGGTGGTTCTTCGCCTTCGCCAGCGACAAGTGGCAGGCAACCTCAAAGCTGACCGTCGACCTCGGCATTCGCTGGGAGTTCTATCCGCCTGCAACGCCAAGGCACTCCGGTGGTTTTTCCAACTACGATCCCACGACCAACAACATCGTCATCGCGGGCACCGGCGGCAACCCGGACAATCTCGGTTTAGAGACTCGATACAGGTACTTCGCACCGCGTACAGGATTCGCTTACCGCGCGACAGACGATACCGTCATCCGCGGAGGCTTCGGCATCAGCTACATGCCGTTCCCGGACAACGTCTACGCCTATAACTACCCGATCCGCGCCAACAACAGCTATCAGCCGGCGGGAGCATCGCCCTTCACTCCTGCAGTACTTGGTGATGGGGTAACGCCAGCTACCTTCCAGGCCGGCTTCCCCGCCCCGGTAAAGGTCACTATCCCCTCCAGCGGCATCATTCCCGCGAACACCAGCTTCTTGAAAAATCAAGCCTATTTTTACATCCCTAAAACCTTCAAGAATGCATACGCCGAATCCTGGAACGTCGCAGTGCAGCAGGCATTCCGTGGAAATCTCTCGCTTCAACTCGCATACGTCGCAAACCACGGCGTCGATATCTCCGGCGCTCAGAACATCAACCAACCGACGACCTACGGCGGGGGCGCAAAGTCTGATCCTGAAAATATCCTGTTCGGACGCACTGCGGCGACCAATCAATACTTCCTCCCCTTCTCTTCCAACTACCAATCCCTTCAGGCGCAACTGACAAAACGATTCTCAAACAGCCTGGCATTTACCTCCGCCTTCACCTGGGGCAAAGCAATGGGCTACATCAGCAATAACGTCTCGCCCGCGAACAGCCCTGACGATGGCGGCCTCTTGTTCTATGCGAACCCTCGCAAAAACTACGCTCCACTCGACTTCGACCGCACCCTGAACTTCGAGCAGAGCTTTACCTACGAGCTTCCCTTTGGTCGTGGCCATAGCACTTTCAACTCCGGCTTCGCGAACGTCGCTCTCGGAGGCTGGAAGATCTCCGGAATAATCTCTGTCCTCTCCGGCCTTCCCTTCAGCGTCCTCACAAACGGTGCAAACCTCAACACTCCCGGAACCTCTCAGACGGCAAACCTCACTGGCACATACCATGTCACGCATCAGGTCGGTGCGAACGCGCACTGGTTCGACCCGACAGCCTTCTCTGTCCCCAGCGGATGCCCTACAAATACCACCTGCACACCTGAGAATGTCGGCGCCGGCAACACCGGAAGAAATCAGTTCCGCGGCCCTGGTTATATTCAGGACAACTTCTCCTTGTTCAAGAGCTTCAATATCTTCCGAGAAGCCACCATGGAGACTCGCATTGAAGCCTTCCAGTTGAGCAATACCCCGCAATTCGTCTTCAATCCAAACTTCAGCAACACCAACAACTGCTGCACGGCTTCTAGCTTCGGTCAGATCACAAACACCCTCGGCAGCGGCCAGGGCAGCGTAAACGGGGTCGGAGGAGGCCGCACCCTGCAGGCGTCGGTGCATTTCCTGTTCTGAGAATCAACTTATTGGCCGGTCAACGCGTCCATTAGTTGACCGGCCTTTACTCAACCCGTCGTACCACTATCGATTCCTTTCAACCACGAACAAACAGGAGAAACATGCCAGGCGTTTCCAGACGAAATTTTCTAGCAGGAGCCGGAATGGCCGTTGCAGCCACCGCAGCCCGACCATTGTTTGGCCTCCCTACCGCGGCGCAATCCCCCTTCAAAATCGCAGTCATCTCGGACGAGATCTCGCAAGACTTTGATCATGCCTGCTCCGTCATCGCGAACGACTTCGGCCTGCACTATGTGGAGCTGCGCGAGATGTGGGGCAAGAATCTCCAAACCGTCTCCGACGCCGAGATTGCCGAAGCTCAGAAAATCCTCGCGAAATACAGCCTTCAGGTCACCGACATCGCGAGCCCACTCTTCAAAGTCGACTGGCCCGGCGCCCCCAAGTCCCAATACAGCTCCAAGGAAGACCTCCACGGCGCCGCCGAGTCCGCCTACAAGCAGCAGGACGAAGTCCTCGCTCGTTCCATCTCTCTCGCAAAACAGTTCAAGACCGACAAGATTCGCTGCTTCGACTTCTGGCGCCTGGATGACGTCGCTCCCTACCGTGCAGCCATCAACGAGAAGCTTCGAGCCACCGCTGAGATCACCGGCCAACAAGGCATTCTCTTAGTCATCGAAAACGAATTCGCATGCAACACTGCCACCGGCCGCGAGGCAGCAAAGACCCTCGAAGCCATTCAATCCCCGCACTTCGTCCTCAACTGGGACGCCGGAAACGCCGTCATGCGCGGCGAACTCGACGCCTTCCCCGGTGGCTGGGACGCTCTGCCCAAAAACCGCATCCACCACTGCCACTGCAAAAACGCCGTCAAGGACGACACAGGAAAGATCGTCTGGTCGCCCGTGGATAAAGGTTACGTCGACTGGACCGCACAGTTCCGTGCCCTAAAACAAGCCGGCTACCGCGACGCCGTCAGCCTCGAAACGCACTGGCGCGGAGCGGGCACCCCGGAAGCCTCCACGCGAATCAGCTGGGCTGGCATGAAGCAGTGCCTGGTGAACTCGGGAACCTTTTAGACCGTCTCGAGCGGCAGCCATCACTTCGAAAGATATTCTGTGCCGTTTCAGACCATGGGAGAAAAACAATGATTACCAGACGAGAGTTTCTCGACACACTAGCAGTAGGAGCAGCGGGCCTCGCTGTCGCATCAACCGCAAAGAGTTACGCGCAGATCCTCGGCTCCAACGACCGCCTCAACTTTGCCGTCATCGGTGTTCGAAGCCGAGCCTATGCTCACCTCTCCGCGCTCAAGGCGAACAAGAAAGATGCACGTATCGCCTATGTCTGCGACGTGGACAGCAACACGCTAAAGAAGTTCGCCGACGACACGCAAAAAGAGATGGGCGAAGCACCTGCAGCCGAAAAAGACTTTCGCCACATCCTTCAACAGAAGGACGTCGACGCCATCACCATCGCTGCGCCCGACCACTGGCACACCCCAATGGCCATCGCTGGTTTACAGGCAGGTAAGCACGTCTACGTCGAAAAGCCCTGCAGCCACAACCCGGCCGAGGGCGCGCTCCTCGTACAAGCCCAGCAGAAGTACGGAAAGCTCGTCCAGATGGGCACCCAGCAGCGCTCCTCACCCCACACCATTGAGATCGTCGACAAGATTCACAACGGCCTGATTGGCCGTGCTTACTTCGCCAAGGCCTGGTACAGCAACGTAAGAAAGTCGATCGGCACAGGCAAGGAAGCGCCCGTACCGCCGCAGCTCGACTGGGACCTCTGGCAGGGTCCCGCGCCGCGACGTGCCTACACCGACAACATTCAACCCTACAATTGGCACTGGTTCCGAACCTATGGCACCGGCGAAACCCTCAACAACGGCACTCATGAGATCGACGTCTGCCGTTGGGCACTCGGTGTCGACTTCCCCGACCGGGTGACCTCATCCGGTGGACGCTATCAGTTCAAGGACGACTGGCAGTTCTATGACACTCTCGTCACCAGTTTTTACTACGCCGATAAGATGATCACCTGGGAGGGCAAGAGCTGCCAGGGAATGAAGTACTACAACCGAGACCGTGGATCGGCCATCATGGGAACCACTGGCTCTGTGCTCGTCGATCGCGACGGATACGAGATCTACGATCTCAAAGGAAACAAGACCAGCGAGTTTGCAACTGGAAAAGAAACATCCTCCTCCGATCTCACCGGCCGCGACTCCATGACCGACGCTCACTTCGCGAACTTCATCGCCGGAGTTCGCAAGGGTGAGAAACTCAACGCTCCCGTCTCCATTGGAAACGTCGCCGTTACCATGCTTCAACTCTCCAATGTCGCCTGGGAGGTCAACCGCGAGCTTCAACTCGATAACACCGACGGGAAGGTGCTGCATGATTCTGAAGCCATGAAGATGTGGGGCCGCGACTACGAAAAAGGCTGGGCGCCTCACCTCTAGGCTTCTTCAAAACAGAGTGTGACGCTCGGGCTTCCCACCCTTCGCGCCTTTGCGAAGGGTGGGAAGCCGATACTGTCCACATCGCAACAGCAACCAAATACTTTCGTCGCTATCACCTACCACAACCTTCGTCCGCAAAACCTCTTCTCAGCAACGAACTTCAGGAAAGCGCGAGCCCCCACCACTCATGACCAATACGCTCTCACGTCGCAGCTTCGTCCAATCCGGCGCTCTCCTCGCGGCGGCAGGAATCACCTCCAACGCCCTTCCCTCCCTGGCGCTGCAGCCCTCGCACGCCGCCGGAGCGCCGTCTCCCATTCAACTTGGTCTGGCCAGCTACACCTTCCGCAACTTCACCCGCGCACAGATGATCGGCTTCATGAAGCAGCTCAACGTCACGGAACTCAACGTGAAGGACACCAAGGATCATCTTCCCATGGATCCAGCGGAGGAGAGCAAGGCACTCGCAGACTACACCGCCGCCGGCATCAAGCTCCACGCCGCCGGAGCGATCTACTTCGCCAAAGACGAGGATGCTGACATCCGCAGCAAGTTCGAGTACTGCAAACGCGCCGGAATCTCCGTCATCGTCGCCGGCGACCCAGCGCCCGACACCCTTCCCCGCGTAGAAAAATTCGTCAAGGAATACGACATCCGCATCGCCATCCACAATCACGGCCCCGAAGACAAACTCTGGCACTCCCCGCTCGATATCCTCAAGGCCGTCAAAAACATGGACCCACGCATCGGCTGCTGCATCGACGTCGGCCACACCGTCCGTGCGGGCACAGATGTAGTTCAAGCCATTCACGAGGTCGGTCCACGCCTGTTCAACGTCCACATGAAGGACCTCACCAACTTCGAAAGCAAAGAAAGCCAAGTTGCCGTGGGAGACGGAATTATGCCGGTGAGAGGAATCTTCGAGGCTCTTATCAAAACCAAATACAAAGGTTTCGTCGACCTGGAATACGAGGTCCACGCCGACGACCCAATGCCAGGTGTCATCGCCAGCTTCTCCTACATGCGAGGCGTCCTGGCCGGAATGGGATATCTAACCCACGGCTGATCCCGCCAGATCTCCACTACAAGCAATCCGAGTCACGCCCCGATATGAATCTCGTCGTCCGATGTCATTGTTAGCGCGAGAATGTTATCCTGCCGCTGGCTGGCGCGGCTGAGTTCTCTGCTGCCGACGGATTTGACAGTCGACACAAGCAATGACGATGGGCTAATCCAGAGGGGCGGTCGTCGAGATGAAGGAGCAGCATTGAACACACTTGAGATAAACATCAGGAACCACGAGGGAATAGAAGCCGTTGAACTGAGCGGTGCACTCGTCCTCGGCGTTCCGGTCAATAACCTGCGACAAAAAATAGACAGTCTGACTGCTCATGGAGCGACCCGGTTCGTCTTCAATCTCACCGGCATCAGCCGCATGGACTCGAGCGGCATCGGACTCCTGGTGATGATCATGAGTTCAACGAAAGAGGCGGGCGGGGCCTTGAAACTCGTAAATCCATCGAAGCAAGTAACGCAAACCTTGAAGATGTGCAACCTTTTACCGCTCTTTGAGGTGTTTTCCGAGGAACAGGAAGCTATATCCTCTTTCTCTAATCCTGAGTGACCACACAACACAGCGCCTCTCAAACGCTGGCTCCAGGATCGACGCACACGATCGCTTTAGGCGACTGTGTTGTATTGTTACCTTCCTTCTGTCTCGATAGAGATTAGTGCGGAAGAAGCATAACCCGCGTGTAGAGATCCTTTGCACTGAATCCTCTCAAGTCCAAATTCCAACCGACGCATCTCTGAGACCGCGAACCGATGGTCAAAGACCCTCGCCGTTCAGCCCCGTAGAGGGAACGTTGCCATTCGGAATCCACGCCTGGACGCATGAGAAGAGCAGTCAAATGTGCTGGGCCCTGCCGCAGGCTACCTGTTCCGAGCCCTATGACCGATATCGACGAGAAGAGGTTCCAGATCTTTTCATGAGCCTGTAAGCCTCAAAGCCCAACCTTGACAGTCATTTGTCGGGACGTGCATAGTCTCTACCGGTCAAACGTTTGCCTAAATCACACCCTGTCTCCAAAGAGAGTTCAGCCATGGCGAAGATTTCCTCAAACGTTTCCAATCAGGAGGCATAATGCAACACTTTCATTCCAGCAACACCACTCATCTCACGAGGTTCCTGCATTCTGTGCTGGGCCCGGCCGTTGTCGCGATCATATTCAGCCTGTGCGCCGTCACCGCTCACGCTCAATTCCGCGCGTCCATCCAGGGAACCGTAGCCGACCCCGAAGGCGCCGTCATTCCAGGTGCAACCCTCACCCTCACCGACAATGACACCGGCCGCGCACTCACCGCAACCTCCAACGACAGCGGCGTTTATAACTTCAACGCTCTTCCCTCGGACCACTTCACCCTCACCGCAGACGCGAAGGGATTCAAGCAGCAAATCATCAAAGACGTGCATATCATTCCCGAGCAGTCAAACGCCATCAACATAACCATGGCGCTCGGCGATACCTCTCTCTCGGTCACCGTCAATGGTGATCAGATCTCCGCTCTTGAAACCGAGACCGCCTCAACCAGCGGAACCGTCGACAGCAACCAGATCGAGCATCTCCCATCCGCCGGCCGCGACGTCTTCCAACTTGTCCAACTCGCGCCCGGAGTCTTCGGCGACGGCTCGCAGGGGGGCGCCGGTGGCACGAACAATCTACCCGGTACTCAGGGTCCAGGCGGCACCAACGCCAGTGCCGGTATCTTCGCTACCGAAAACGGGCCCCAGGCCGTCTCCAACGGCGGTCAATACGAAACCAATGGCATCTCGATCGACGGAATCAGTACCGTTAGCGCAGTGTGGGGCGGCACCTCCGTCATCACCCCAACTGAAGACTCCGTAGGTAACGTCAAGATCGTCTCCAACACCTACGATGCAGAGAACGGCCGTTTCAGCGGAGCCCAGATCCAGGTCACATCCAAGGCCGGCACCAACGACTTCCATGGCAGTCTGTTCTTTCGCGCCAGCCGTCCCGGCCTTAACGCCTACCAGAAGTACAACGGCCCCGGTTCGCTCACTCCGGGCACGGCCTCGGAACGCGGTCTCCTTAGAGACACTCAACGATTCAACCAGTACGGGGGCAGCATCGGCGGTCCCATCTTAAAGAACCGCCTCTTCGCCTTCTTTGCCTACGAAACCCAGCGAAACAGCTCCTCCGTCACCAGCACAGGTTGGTATGAAACCTCAGCCTTCGCGGCCCTTGCACCCGCTAACAGTATCTCGAAGACCTTCCTCACATTCCCGGGGGCTGGCGTCAGCTCCGCCGGCCTCATCAACCAGACCTGCGCGAACGTAGGACTAACCGAAAACGTCAACTGCCGCACCATCCCGGGCCAGGGCCTCAACATCGGTTCGCCGATCACCACAGGTCTCGGCACCCAGGACCTCACATGGCAGAGCACCGCGAATCCTGGAGTCGGCGGTGGACTCTCCAATGTAGCCGATATCGCCAACTACACCTTGTCAAATCCCAGCTCCATCACTGAGAGCCAGTACAACGGTCGCCTCGACTCCGACGTCACCAAAAAAGATCACATAGCGTTTGCCATTTACTGGGTGCCGCAGACTGTCACTCAATACAACGGCTCCATCCGCGCCTACAATCTCTTCCATCACGAACAGATCAATGACGCTTTCTCCGTCATCTGGAACCATATCTTCACGCCTTCCTTCCTGAATGAAGCTCGTGCCAACGCGGCAGGATATCGCTACAACGAGATCGGCTCCAACCCGCAGGCGCCCTTCGGCCTACCCACCGACTCAATCGGAGCACTCGGCAGTATCGCCACAACCTCCATCGGCAGCTTCGGCGCACCCGGCCCCGGCGATTACAACCAGTGGACTTATAGTTACCGAGACATCGCAACCAAAATCTTAGGGAACCACACCATCAAATTTGGCGGCGAACTGACACGCCTCTACTACCTCAACAACCCAACTTACTCCGCCCGTCCCAGCTATGTTTTCTATAACTACTGGGACTTCCTGAACGATGCACCGAGCTCCGAAAGTGGCAGCTTCAATCCGTTCACCGGCACTCCAGCCACCAACCGTCAGGACACACGCGAAGACCTCTGGGGCTTCTTCGCTCAGGACGATTGGAAGGTTCTCCCAAATCTGACCCTCAACTTCGGCCTTCGCTACTCCTATTTTGGGCCCTTCGGTTCGAAGGAAAATAACATTAACGCTGTCATCCTGGGCTCCGGCACCAGCACCTTCAGCGGTCTTAGCATCAGGCCAAGCAGCACACTCTACAACTCACAGAAAGGTAACTTCGGACCGCAGTTTGGCTTCAACTTCAGCCCGCCTCATTTCAATGGGAAGTTCGTCGTACGCGGCGGTTACGGCCTCAACTACAACCAGGAGGAGATTGCCATTGCGGGCAACGTTGCTAGCAACCCGCCGACGGTCGTCAGTCCGAACTTCTCCAGCGCCAGCCCCGCCAACATCAACTCGAGCATCGTCTACGGGATAGCGTCCGATCCTCACTCACTCTTCGGCTATCCCCCAAACCCGCACACCATCACCACCTTCAACAGTGCTAACCTGCCTGTCGCCGGCGGCGTCGGACTCGTATCTCTCCCTCACAATCTACCCACCATTTATACCCAGCACTACTCGCTCGATACTCAGTTCCAGCTTCCCTACCAACTCGTCGCAACGGTCGGATATCAGGGCAGCACCACCCGCCACGTCATCGTCAACTCCAACCAATACGTCACCGCTGTCGCTCAGGGTCTTCCCCTCAACCCACTCGTCAACAGCCTCCAGCTCTTCGGAAACAATGGAGCGTCCAACAACAACGCCTTCCTCGCAGGCCTCAAACATCAAATGTCGCATCACGTCCAAATCGACGCTCAGTTCCAATGGGCCAAGAGTATGGATGACGGCTCCGGCCCTTACTATCAGGACCCCTACCCCTATGCGCCATACTTAGCTCGCGGCCGCTCAGACTACAACGTAGGCAAAGCGTTCAAGATCTACGGCCTCTGGCAGCCCGTCTTCTTCCACGGCTCTAGCGCCTGGATGGAGAAGGTTCTCGGCGGATGGTCGGTCAGCGGCATCTTCAACATTCACACTGGATTCCCATGGACCCCCGTCTTCAATGCACCCGGAAGCCTCTACTACGCCAGCAGCGGCTACAGCCAGTTGCGTCCAGCCACCTATCTCGGCGGAGCAGGTCACAGCACCAGCAACGACGCCTTCAAATCAGGACCCGGTGTAGGCAACGGCCTGAACCAGAACTTCCCACTCGCCAAGACTGAGAGCGGGACCGCGTACTACGTCCCACCGACCGCACCCGTCCCGACCGGATCGGGTCCACTCGCAATGGCAGCCCTGCCACAACTCCCGGGAGTAGCTCGTAACTCCCTCGACGGCCCCGGCTATAAAGATGTCGATGGCACCATCACAAAAGCCTTCGGCCTTCCCAAAATGCCCATCCTCGGAGAAAACGCGCAGTTCGAGATCCGCGCCGATGCCTTCAATCTCTTCAACAACCTCAACTTTCAAACCTCCAGCATCTCCAACGTCATCACCTCCAAAAACTTTGGCCAGGCACAAGCCGCTCTCGGTGCACGAACCGTCAACATCCAGGCCCGTTTCAGCTTCTAGCCAACCTCTTCCCGTCTGCACCAAATCCACCCAGGTGCAGACGGGGAGTTCTTCACCGTCATTGCAAAGTTATTCGTCGTAACCTAAGTTGTTTGTGGACAACCAGAGCCCTTCGTCGTCACTTTGAATCGTCACCCAAGATCCTTTCGGTCGTCATCCTGAGCGAAGCCGAAGGATCCTGTATTTCGTCTTTACCTTTGCCTTCCCTGAACTCGAAGGGCAAGGTCCCAAGAAAAGTGGCTGCCTCATTTATGGTGCATTTTTATCCAGGTATTTTTCTACACACAAAAACCACGAAACCCGCGTCATTCCTGCTCCCGCACCACGCGAACATGGTGTTAGTTCACCACGTCGCACCACCGAAACATCACGTTGTCACCATGAATTCACCACAAGCTGCACACCCTTGGAGAGATCCCTCATGATTCGATCCCGCACTCTCGCCCTTGCCGCGCTTAGCCTCTCCCTTTTCAGCTCGTTCCCCCTCGCCGCCCAGCAGCCCGAGCAGATCCGCATCGACGCCGGCGCCCCCACCACCCCCTTCCCCCACTTCTGGGAGCAGACCTTCGGCTCCGGCCGCGCCATCCTCTCTCTCCGCCAGAGCTACCGCGACGATCTCCGCACCGTCAAGAACGTAACCGACTTCAAATCAGTGCGATTCCACGGCATCTTTCTCGACGAGGTCGGCCTCTACGACCCCGACGCAACGACGCAGAATCCCGGACTGCCTCCCGAAAAGGTCCAGGGCGCCGGCATCTACAACTTCTCCTACATCGACCAGATCTACGACGGCCTTCTCGCAAACGGCGTTCGCCCCTTCGTAGAACTCAGCTTCATGCCCCGCAAGATGGCAGCCGACCCAAACCAGACGCAGTCCTTCTTCTATAAACCAGTCGTATCTCCACCTAAGGACTACGCGCTCTGGGATGCCATGATCGCCGCCTTCGCCCAGCACTTGATCGACCGCTACGGCATCGACGAAGTCGCCACCTGGAACTTCGAGGTTTGGAATGAGCCGAACCTCGACTTCTGGGGCGGCCGACCCAACATGCCCACTTACTTCGAACTCTACGATCACACCGCGCTCGCACTCAAGAAAGTGAGTCAAAGGATTCGCGTAGGCGGACCATCGACGGCCCAGGCCGCATACGTCGCGGACTTCCTCCAGCACTGCAAAGACCACAACATCCCCGTCGACTTCGCCTCAACGCACGTCTACGCAAACGACACCGCCAAAGATGTCTTCCACACCGACGAACAGATTCCGCGAGACGTCATGGTCTATCGCGCAGTAAAAAAGGTGCACGACGAGATCGCCTCCTCTCCCTACCCCACGATGCCGCTACTCTTCAGTGAGTACAACGCCAGCTATTCGAACGAGCCCGACGTAACGGACACCACCTACATGGGATCCTGGTTAGCGAATAACATCCGCCAATGCGACGGCCTCACAGAGTCGATGAGTTACTGGTCGTTCTCCGACGTCTTCGAGGAACAGGGGGTCGTTCGAACGCCATTCTACGGTGGCTTTGGCCTCATCGCCGCCGACAGCATTCCAAAGCCATCATTCAACGCTTTCGCGATGTTGCATCGCCTTGGAGACCACAGAATCAAACTCGAGAATGAGGATGCATTGGCAACCAGATCGGACGATGGCGCCGTAGAAGTCGCTCTTTGGAACTATGCACCACCCTTCGGAACCGGCGCCGCCTATACCCCACCCCCCACCAGCAAGGGCACAGACAAAAACTTCCAGGTGACCGTCGCCGGCGTTCCATCAAACGCTAAAGTTGAGCTCTTGCGACTGGATGACGACCACGGAAATGCAGTAAAAGCATTTGACACAATGGGAAGACCGCGTGGCAGCCTCACGCAGGGCCAGATCAAACAATTGAAAGCAGCCGGTTCAATGGAACCTGCAGAACAACTGCGGCTCTCGGGCGGTCATCTGCAGATCACTGTGCCGCCACACGGCCTCGTTCTTCTTGTAGTCAAATAAACAGCCGCTGTTTGAGCGACTCGGGCCCGGTCCTGAACTCTTGAGTTAAGCCTGTGCCTCCTCGACGTGAAGTGAAACGCAGACTAACGACTCGTCACAATGCTTTGCGTCACAAGTAAAATTTTCTCCAAACGCCTCCCTCCGTCCAGAACGAGGTAACAATGACTAGCCGCAGAAGCAAGTTCCTACCGCTCTCTCTGATTCTTCTGTGCATTGCGTGGCCGACCTTCGCTCAATCTCAGGCGTCCGGCGACGAAGTCGTCACCATCGACCCCCACGCGACGACGACTCCATTTCCGCACTTTTGGGAGCAGATGTTCGGCTCCGGTCGCGCCATCCTCACCCTGCGCGAAGCCTACCGAGAAGACCTGCGCGCTGTTAAAAAAGTAGCGGACTTCCGCTACGTACGCTTTCACGCGATCCTTCACGACGAAGTCGGCGTCTACAACGAGGACGAGCATGGCAACCCCGTCTACAACTTCGCCTACGTCGATTCCATCTACGACGGCCTCCTGAAGAACGGTGTTCGTCCGGTCGTAGAGATCAGCTTCATGCCCAAGAAGCTTGCCTTCAACCCCGACGCTCTCCACCCCTTCTGGTACAAACAAAACGTCTCGCCACCAAAGAGCATGGAGCGTTGGGACGACCTCATCCAACACTTCGCCCAGCACTTGGTCGAGCGATACGGCATCGACGAAGTCGCCCAGTGGTACTTCGAAGTATGGAACGAACCTAACATCGACTTCTGGAACGGCATCCCCCGGCAAGAATCGTACTTCGAACTCTACGACCACACCGCACGCACTCTAAAATCCGTCAGCCCTCGTCTGCGTGTAGGCGGACCAGCAACGGCCGCGGCTCAATGGATCCCCGAGTTTCTCCAGCACACCGCGGAAAATCACATCCCCGTCGACTTCGTCTCCACCCATGGATACGCCGACGACACCGTCCACAACATGTTTGGCACCAACGAAGACATCCCCATGGACGACCGAGTCGGTCGCGCTATCGCAAAGGTTCGTGGAGAGATCAACCGCTCCGCCACACCTCACCTGCCGCTGTTTTGGACAGAATGGAACGTTCCGGGCATGATGGAGGCTCGCGACACGATCTACGTCGGCCCCGCCCTGGCCAACACAGTACGCGAGTGCGACGGCAACGTCGACATGCTCTCCTTCTGGACCTTCTCCGACGTCTTCGAAGAAGGCGGTCCCACCAGCACCCCATTTCGCGGAGACTTCGGCCTACGCGCCTTCGACGGAATCAACAAGCCCAGCTACTACGCCTACGGGCTCTTACACCAACTCGGCGATCAACGCCTTGCCAACGTCTCCAACAACGTTATCGTCACGCGAACGGCGAACGGAGATTTGGCGATCGCGGCATGGAATATGGTTGACCCCGGCCAACAGGGAACTTCCCGCGAACTAACCCTCCATCTGCTCGGTGTCCCACAAAACGCAAAGGCCGCGATTCAACGAGTCGACCAGACCCATGGAAATGTTCTGCCGCAGTGGGCCGCCATGGGTAAGCCCAAAAACCCGACACCGGAACAGGCCGAGCAGCTAAACCGCGAGACCGCACTCCCCGCCCCAGAAGAGATGGAACTTAGCAATGGAACTTTACACCTTAGTCTCAGTCCGAACGCGCTGCTACTGATCCACGTCGAAAACTCACGACATTGAATCGGCTCAGCCCAAGCCATCACACTTGCTCAGAGCGAGGCTCGGGGCATCCATACCCAGAGCGTCAACATTGTCTTCCGCATCATTCGACCAGACAGGAAGAGATTCAAGAACCCTCGACCTGGCGAATATTGTCATAAAAGAAATCTCTCCTCTACCAAAGACCCCCGAAGAGTGTATCTTCGCTGAACAACTATGACCGTCTATGCGGACCTCTCAACCAAATCATTTCCCCGCCAGTTTGGGGGCAACCCCGACTGCGGACAGTATGACTACATCGCTTCCATCGGACTGGCAGCCGTGCGCCGTCCGTCATCGGCCCGCTCCCGCCGCTCACCTCTTCATGGCCTCCGCCAAAATAGGCGAAACCGGCAAAGCTCCTCTTCGCCAAAACCGATCATCCAAATAAAACCATCTCCATTCGAAATCCCGTGAGGAAACATGCACTTTGAAAACCGGAATGGGATTACACTTCATGGCAACGAAAGAGGAACGATGATCGAAGAATGTATCGGCCGACCAGAAGTTGAATTGAGGCGCGAACTCGTGCAGTTCGGCAGATGGCTCTCGCGGCTCGGCTTTATGCCGGGAACCTCAGGAAACCTCTCCGTCCGGCTCGATCAGGAGCGCCTGCTGGTCACTCCCACCGGCATGAGCAAGTACCTCATGCGCCCCTCCGACATGGTTATCGTCGACCTCGAAGGACGTCAGCTCACGGGCTCACGAAAGGTCACCAGCGAACTCAGCATGCACCTCGCCGTCTACCAGATGAGAACGGACATCGAAGCCGTCGTCCACTCCCATCCCCCCATCGCAACCGCCTTCGCCTGCGCCGGCCGCGCCCTCGACGAGATGCTCTGCCAGGAAGCCGTCATGACCCTCGGTTCAGTCCCACTGGCACAATATGCCACCACCGGTACCGACGAGGTCGCGGCCAGCCTCAGACCCTTTATCCCCCATCACACCGCCATCCTCATGGCCAATCACGGTGCCGTAGCGTATGGTCCCACGCTCCTCGACGCCTTCCTCAAGATGGAGACCGTCGAGCACCTCGCCCACATCCGCCTCGTCGCCCACCAGCTAGGCTCCTCGCAGACCCTGAGCGACGATCAACTGGACGATCTGCGCCGCGCAAAACAAAAATACCTCCGCAACGCAACTTAGCAACACCATAGACGTCCTCCAGCCTCACCCATGTGCGAAGTCGATGAACGCATTTTGCGGATCAGTATGCAGCAGCGTCACATCTACCATGTCCCCCACGTCCAGCCCCTGCGCGCCTCGCACCACCTTACCCTCCACCGGAGGATCGAATACCCGAACATAGGTCCCCTTATCGTTCGCGCCGGTAATCACTCCATGAAAGCTCTTCCCCAGGCTACCGGCCAGAGCCACCGCTGCGACTCGCTTCAGCATCGCCCGTTCCACCTTACGCGCAGCCGACTCCCTCTCATTGCAGTGCTTCGCAATCGCCTCAAGCTCATCGTCGGTATAAGGAGCAGCCTCCCCCGCCAGCATTGCCTTCACCACCCGCTGCGTCACCAGGTCCACGAAGCGTCGGTTCGGCGCCGTCGAGTGGGAATAATCCTGCGCCGCCAACCCGAAGTGCCCCTGTTGCTCCTCTTCATCGCCCTTGGCCAGCACGTACTCGCCCGGCCCCATCAGCTTGATGATCGCCAGCGAGAGATCCGGATAGTGCACCGCATCTGACTGCCTCTGTGCCTGCAGAAACGCGTTCAGCGCGCCCGAGTCTGGATTCCCCGGCAACACCGTCCCATACCTCCCCACAAGCTCCACAATCCGCGCCCATCGCTCTGGCGACCTCACCACCCTACGAATTGAAGATCGCTTCGCAGCCCGCAGCGTCCGCGCCATCGTCTCGTTCGTAGCAATCATCAACTCTTCAATCAAATCGCTCGCCCGGTTATGAAACGCCGTGCCAATCGACTCCACCTTGCCATCCACAACCACCGGATCGGCCTCCGCCCGGTTGAACTCCAGCGCTCCCATCTTCACTCGCTCAGCCCGCAGCGCCACCGCCGCCTCATCCTGCAATCGCAACTGCTCCTGCAACTCCGCCGAAGCAGCCACCTTCGCATCCGGCCCCGCTTTCCCTTCAAGCCACGGCCCGACGTGGCTGTACGCAAGCTGCGCCGTGTTCCGAACCTGCGCCCTGTAGATGGCAGTGTCCTGCACCTTCCCTTGACCGTCCACCACAAACTCAACAACCACCGCCATCCGATCCTCGTCTTCATTCAACGAAGTCAGATCCGTTGAAAGCTCCGTCGGCAGCATGGAAAAATTCCGCACCGCCGTATAAACCGTCTGTGTCTGCTCCGCCGCATGACGATCCAGCGGCGTATCCTTTAGCACCGAAGCCGAAACATCGGCAACCCCGACCCTAACGCGCACCCCACCTTCCACGCGTTCGGCTACCTCAATCTGGTCCAGATCCCGCGAAGTGTCATTGTCGATCGAAGACCACGACAGCCCACGCAGATCGCGAACATCCGCATCGGCCTTCGCTCCCTCAGCCGCACGAATCGCCGCCACCTGCGCGTCGCTGCCGTCAGGAAAATCGGTACGAAAACCTTCGCGAACCATCTCAGCGGAGGCAGAAGCAACAAGATCAAAAGGATGAGCAGACATGCAAGGGAAGCCTACCACGCGAGTGCTAACTCTTCGTAACCGCCTCTTCCAGCGCCAATGCCAATCGCCCCGCCCAACGCGAAACCTGCTCTGCATCCGCACCGGTCACATCATCCCGGCTACCCTCCAGCACCGCCAGCTGCACCGCAAAGTTCCCAACCGTCGAGCTCTCCGCCGAGCCACGAAACAACTCCAACCCCGTAGCCTCCTGCGTCAGCCGATTCAAAAAATCATTTTGACTCCCACCACCCACCACAAACAGTCGCTTTAACCTCTTGCCACTGTGGTACGCCACGCGCTCCAGCACCTCCGCATACCGAGCCGCCAGGCTATGAAAGATCAAACTCGCAAAAGCCGGAGCATTCTCCGGTCCTTCCTCCAAAGCCACTAACCCCATCCTCACCCGTTGCGCATTAATCCTCTGCGGCATCCCGCCCGCCAGCAGCAAATCGGCGTCGTCCACATCCAACAGCCCCTCCGGCTTCGCCACCTTCTCCGCCGCAGCCACCAACTCCGGTACGGTCCACTCCCGCCCCCCCGCTGCCCACTCATGCAGACACTGCCGGATCAACCACATGCCGTTCACATTCTTGTGAAAACAGACTCTTCCTCCCACTGCTCCAAGATTCGTGAAGTTCTCCGCTGCCGCAGCCGCATCATTCCTTGGCTCCTCCAGCACAGTCCCCACCAGCGACCACGTTCCCGAGCTGAGGTAAGCCCAATCATCCCCCACCGCAGGAATTCCCGCAATCGCCGAAGCAGTGTCATGGCAAGCCGGAGCGATCAGCACCGTATCGCGAAACGCCGCCAGCTCCGCCAACTCGCCACTCAATTTGCCAACCTCAGTCCCCGGCGGAACCAGCGTCGGCGCAAGACCAACATTCAGATCCGCCGCCTGAAAGATCTCCCCGCACCACTTCCGGGAATTCAGATCCACCATCTGCGAATGAGTCGCGTTCGTAAACTCCGCCACCCGCGCGCCACCCCAACGCGACAAAATATACTCCGGAAGATTCATCCACTGACTGCCCGCAGGCAGTCCCTGCAACCGATCCGCATACAGCTGATACAGAGTGTTAATACGAAGCAACTGCACCCCCGTGCACTCGCGCAGTCGCTCAGGCGCAATCTCGAGGTGCAGACTCTGCTCCGCCTCAATCGTTCTCTCGTCGCGATAACAAAATGGATCAGCCAGCGCCTTTCCATCTGCATCCACGCGCGCATAGTCCACAGCCCAACCATCCACCGCAATCGAGCGCACGCCATCCACCGCAATCTCCGCGCAGAGTCGAAGCCCATGCTCCAACCCGGCTTCGATCATGCCCAAATCCCATCGCAGTCCACCATCCGCCTCACGTGGAGCATTGGCAAACCGATGCACCAGCGTAATCACGGGCTGTCCCGCCACCCATCGCAGCAGCGAAACCCGGCAACTCTCTGCCCCCAGGTCCACCGCCACTAAAGCCCGCGTATCCTGCGGAACCAGCGCCACATCTGGCGTCTGTCTCATCGCGCGCCTCTCCTATCGCAAACCCTATCGCAGATAGGCTTCCGTCAAACCGCCATCCACCGGAATCAAGTGCCCCGTCGTGCAGCGAGCCAGAGGCCCCGCAAGAAACATAATCGCCTCCGCACAATCCTTCGGATCAATGGGCTGATGGGTCAGAGTCCGCGTTGCATAAAACTGCGCCAGAACGTTCCGCAGGCCGTCATCCGTATTCGTCTCTTCAAATGGCAGCTTGTACTTCTTCAACGAAGCAATCACGCGATCCCGCGGAAACATCGTCGAGCCCTTCACCACCGTAGCCGGACTAATCCCATTCACCCGCACCTTAGGCGAAAGCGAAACCGCCAGCTCCCGAACCAGGTGACTCAACGCCGCCTTACTCACGTCGTACGCCTCGCTGCCACGCTTCGCCACAACCGCATTCGCCGAACTCGTCAGCACCACGCTCGCGTCCAGTCCCTGCTCCGCGAAGATCTTCGCCGCCTCATCCGTCAGCAGGTAGTTCGCCGTGACATTAACTTCGAGCGTCAAAGCCCACTGCGCATCACTGATCACACCATCCGGCGACGAAGGAAACAAGGCAGCCGTATTGATCAAGATATCGATTCCACCAAACTGCTTCACCGTCGACTCGAGAGCAGCCTTGATCGTCTTCCGGTCACGAATATCAATGCTCGTCCAGCTGACAGCCTCTTTCCCGGCAATCGCCTTCACCTCTTCAGCAACCGCCTCTGCACCCTTTACATCGCGGTCGGCAACCACAACATGCGCTCCGCGCTGAGCCGCAAGCAGTGCGACCTCACGCCCAATCCCGCTCCCTCCGCCAACTACCAGAGCGACTCGCCGGCTCAACTCCTTCTCCGGCGGCTGTCTGCGAATCTTCGCCTCTTCCAGCTTCCAGTACTCAATCCGAAACGCCTCACTCGGCGGTAGCGCAACATAGTTCGCATGCACCGTAAACTGATCCGCGGAAGCCGCCGGTCCAGCCTGTGGAATATCGTTGCAGACCACACCCCCGCCCAGAGCCCCCGCGCCCTGCATCACGCCAATCGCATTGATATAGAACTCGCCGGTAATCCGCGACTCCGTCTTGTTCTTTCCAAAGCTGAACATTCCCACACCCGGCACCAGAACCACCGTGGGGCTTGCATCGCGCACAGCAGGCGAATCCTTCACCGCGTGTTTTTTGTAGTACTCCGCATACTCCACACGATACGTCTCAAGCGACGTCTCGATCAGCTCCTTCAACTCCGCTGGCTCACCCGCCGGGTTCCACTTGATAAACATCGGCCGAATCTTCGTTCGAATAAAGTGGTCCGGGCAGCTCGTCCCCAGGTGCGCCAGCTTCTCCGCCTCCGCCGAGTTCACAAACTCCATCACCTGCGGCAGATCACTAAAACTCCCAATCCACCTCTGCTTACGCGACACAACCCCACGCAGATAGGGCATCACCCGCAAGGCCACGTCCGCCCTGTCCTCGCGAATCTTTACCTCGCGCCCGCCAAAGTGCACATGCCCCGCAACGGAACCATGCCGTTCAATAAACTGCCCCAGCTGATCGATGATCGTAATCGTATTCAGGTAGCTCTCGCGCTGCGTATCTCCCCACGTAAACAGCCCATGGCCGCCAAGCACCACGCCATCGCACCCCGGCGTCTCCTCCACGATCTTCTTCAACATCATGCCCAGCTCAAACCCGGGCCTCTGCCAAGGCAGCCACACCAGCTTGTGTCCAAACTCCTTATTGAACTCCTCCATCTTGATCTTCCCATTCGCCGAGGCCGCCAGCGCGATCCCCCAGTCCGGGTGCAGATGGTCCACATGGGCAAACGGCAAAAAGCCATGCAGCGGAGTATCAATCGAAGCCGCAACAGGATTATTCCCGAACGTACACAGCGGGTACATCTCCACCATCTCGTCTTCGAGATCGACCCCGCGATACGCCTTCTCCAGCGCCAGCAGCTTCTCCATGTAAAGCGTCGCAAACCCCGCACGCTTGATGCTGCCCAGATCTCCTCCGCTCCCCTTCACCCAAAGAATCTGCTTCGTCCCTCCATCCAGCGGATCGACCTGCTCCAGCTTCGAACTGGTATTTCCACCGCCGAAGTTGGTAATCCGCAGATCCGAACCCAACAGGTTCGATCTATATCTCAGCAGCTCCGGTGCATCCAGTTTTGCCGCGACCGCCTCGTCCCAACGATCTTCCAAAAACCGCAGCCCACTCTGTGCCGTCGTCATGTGTCAACCTCTATCGTCTCGGCCAATTCCAGGCCCCGACTATCATTCCACACACAACACCAATACGGCAACTATTTCCAATGAGAAAATAACCCTCAAACTTGCACTACACTAAGTGACTCCCGGGTCACCATCTTATGGGCCACATAGTTGTAAGGAGGAACCGTCTGTCCCCGCAGCAGTGACAGTCCAAGATGAATCAAACTCGGCCCATACGAGCTCGCCTCATGCGAAACCGATCCGATCAGCGGTGATTTGTCCTTCCGCATCTCCTGCATGGCCTCTGCAATGCAATCCTGCCCCACAATCGCCACATGCTTCTCGCGTTTCTGCTCTCGCACCGCATCCACCGCACCCAGCGCACTCGAGTCCGTAGCCGCAGCAATCAGAATGTGTCTGTCCTTGGGATGTCGCTGCAGAAAATCCGAGATCAGCTTCTTACTCCGGTCGCGCATCCCCCGCCCGTCGATCCGAACAAAGACCTCCACCGGTAACTCCGGATGTCCACTCCTCACTCCTTCAAACGCACCCGTAATCCGGCTCTGCACCAGCTGCCCCGCCTCAGCCAGATCCAGCCCGATCACCCAATCAACCTTCCCCTCCCAACTCGTCGTCGCATGCGCCCCCAGCGTCTCTCCCGCCTCAATTCCAACCCGGTAGTTATCCACTCCAAAATAAGTCGCGTGAGGATGCGGAATATCGATCGCAATCAGCGGAATCTTCGCTCCCGCAATCTTGTCACCGATCATCGGCGCAACCTCTTGCTCCACCTGGAACTCGATCACCAGATCCACTTTGCTTGAGACAAACTCTTCTGCGTTCCTCAAAGCAGTTGCAGAGTCATAACGGTTATCCAGAATCAGCAGATCGACGCCCACCGCCGCAGCCGCATCCTTCAAACTCTCGGTCACCTCCACCGAAAACGGCATATCCGCGCTCTGCCCGCCAAACCCGAAACGCATCTTCTTCGGCCGCGTCACCTGCCGGTACATCCCATCGGGGGACTGCGAAAGATATCCGCGATGAACAAACGTCTTCAACACCCGGTAGACGGTCGTCTTCGAGATCCGCGTCTGTCGATGGATCGATTCCAGCGTCATCGGCTGATTTTCCGACTGCAGCAGCTCCAGAATATCCAGCGCCTTCGACAACACAGGAATCAGATAAAGTCTTTTCGAGGTCTTTCGTACCGCCATAGTCTCCCGCTGAGGAGCAACCACTCAGCCGATCCATTATGCGGCACATGCGTTAGTTTCGCTAATGGAATTCCCCGTCTGGCCCGGAAGCAAACAGTACGCACCGTCGACTTTCGCTCCCTACAGTTCCTAGAAAGACGGTAATGTAACCCTCTGTGTTTTCCAATCTGCGGTGTGCTACAAGAGAAATACCTTGCCCCGTCCCAACACACCCGCCTTTCCCTTTACCTTCCCGCTCCCGTCGATCATAGCGATCCTCTTGGCCATAACGCTCCATCTCAACGCCCAGCAATTTACCTTTCAACGCTTCGATCAGGACGAAGGCCTCAAAAATCACGACGTCTTCAAACTCATACAGGACAAGACAGGATATCTCTGGGCCGCCACCGAAAACGGCCTCTTTCGCTACGACGGCGCAGAGTTTCATCGCTTTGGTGCGGCTGACGGAATCCTCGAAAGCCTGGTCATCGACGTCTATCAGGACGACTCCGGCCGCATCTGGGTAGCGACCAACGATCACCTCTACTATCTCTCGGGCTCTCGCTTCGAAGCCATTCCCTTCACACCCGGCGCACAGTTCACCCCCGGCCAGCATCTCACTTCCATCGACTCCCGCCACATCCTCTTCCTCAACAAGGGCGCGTTGATGCTCGCTCAGCCCGCCGGCACGCCGCAACACTGGATCGTCACGCCCTACTTCAATCCTCAGCAGATCGCCACACATCCCGCGCTCTCCCAGCTGCACAACGTCTTCGCAGATCGCGACGGCACCCTCTGGCTGGGCTGCGCACAACAGCTCTGTCACATCAACGGAAGTCAGATCGAAATACTGGGCGCTCAACAAGGAGTTTCCGCCGAGCCGTGGCGAGTTATCTTTCGTGATCGCCAGAATGCGCTCTGGATAAGAGACAGCCAGCACATCCGCGCTCTCACCCCCGGAAGCAGCGCCTTCATTGACCGCAGCATAGCTCCGGACACCCTCGGGACCTTCAGCGGATCAGGTATCCTCACCATCGCCGAAGATCGCAACGGATGCGTCCTGACGCAGACCGCCTCCGGCATAGCCCGTTGGAGCGGCGATCGTTGGCAGTTCTTCGACCGCGCCAACGGCCTCGATTTCCCCGACATCAGCACCATCTTCTCCGACCAGAACGGCTCCCTCTGGTTCAGCAGCCGCGGACATGGTCTCCGCCGCTGGCTCGGCTACGACGACGTAGAAAACTGGACAGTCTCTCAGGGCCTCAGCAACGACATCGTCTGGACCATCTTCCGCGATCGTCAAAGACACATCTGGTTCGGGGACGAATCTCAGGTAAGCCAGCTCGACGAAGCTCAAAACCACATCCTCCCGTCAAAGGCTCTTCCGCCAGCTCCCTTCGAAAAGACAGACGGCATCACCCAATCTCCCGACGGCTCCCTCTGGATCGTCAACATCTACGGCCAGCTCTTGCACTCCAATCCCGCCACCCGGCGATTCACCCAGATCGCAAAGCTGCCAACCATCGCCAGGCTCTTCACCGACTCCTCCCATCGCATCTGGCTACTCTCTCGCGAAGGCCTATACGTCATCAAGGATCCGGTCTCAGATCCTCACCCCGAAAAGGTCGACAACGCCCTCACCGCCACCGATGCCTTCGCAAACGCAACCGAAGCCGCCAATGGCACACTCTGGTTCATCTCCGACCATCATCTCTACCGTCTCTCGCGCAACCAATTCAACGAGCCCGATCAATGGACCGAGATCACCCTCGACAAATCCCTCATCCAGGGACAGATGCGTGGCATCGCCGCCGCAGCTGACGGCACCCTCTGGATCGGCGGCGGCCTTCCTTCCCTGCTCCATCTCCGCATCGACAGCAATCAAGGCCATCTCGTTGCGTCTTTTGCCAGCCCCGAGATCGTCTCTACCGACGTTCAGTTCGTCCGCTTCGACCGCCGCGGCTGGCTCTGGGTCGGAACCGACCTCGGCGTCAACGTCTTCAACGGAACAGTCTGGAAGCTCCTCACCCAACGCGACGGTCTCATCTCCAACGACACCAATGAAGGAGCCTTCCTCGCCGACGCCGACGGCTCCGTCTGGGTCGGCGTCAACGGCGGAGCCATTCATCTCCTCCATCCCGAACACCTCTTCTCCAACGTGCCTCTCAAGGTGATGATCGAGTCCGCGACCCTCGGCACCCGCCCTCTCAATCTCGCTGCCAACAAAGATGTATGGCGTTGGCGCGACGCTCCACTCGACGTCGCATTCACCTCACTCAACTACGACCGTCAGGGCTCCACGCTCTTTCGATATCGCCTCCTCGGCCTCGAGCCCGCATGGAATCAGACCGCCTCGCACCATCTGCACTACGCCGCCATGCCACCCGGCAGCTTCCGCTTCGAAGTCGAAGCAATTGACCCTGATCAGCAAAGACACTCCGCCATCGTATCCTTCGCAGTCTCCATCCGGCCTCCCTGGTGGCGTACCCGCACCTTCTATCTCTGCCTCGCGGTCTTCTCCTTCCTCTGCTCTCTCCTCTTCTGGCATCTGCGCGAGCGCCGGCTCATCAAGCGACAGCTGCTATTGGAAAAACTCGTCGCACAGCGCACCAGCGAACTCGAAGCCGAAAAGAGGGAGCTCCTCACAACCCGCGAAGCTCTCCACCACCAGGCCACTCACGATGCACTGACAGGCCTGTGGAACCGATCCGCAATCCTCGACATCCTTCAGCGCGAGTTGGACCACGCCCGCCGCGACGGCACTCAATTAGCCGTCGTTCTGGCAGACATCGACTACTTCAAAAAAATCAATGACACCCTCGGCCACCTCGCCGGCGATCTCATCCTGCGCGACGCAGCTCATCGCATGGCACAAAACATCCGCCCCTCGGACTTCATCGGGCGCTACGGCGGAGAAGAGTTCCTCATCGTTCTGCCAGGGCTTCCTGAAGGCGATCCTCCTGCGCGTCTCAGCCAGATCCAGCACGCCATCTCCCAGACTCCATTTTTCTATCTCGCCGAGTCCATCCACGTGACCTCAAGCTTCGGAGCAGCCTGGATCAACCTCGAAACCATCAGCGTGGAAGACATGATCCGACACTCCGACGAAGCTCTCTACGCCGCCAAGGCCTCTGGTCGCAACCGCATCGTCTTCCACCCCAGCCCCCACAGCCAGGCGCTCTCTACGAGACAACCTAAGCGACCCGTCACCACTCGCGACCGCCATGATGACGACAACATCTCTCAGACGTAGCTCGAAACGCTACGTGCATTCCTGCTCGCTCGCTCACGTGTAATCTTCTCCACATACCCACTCTCCGCCAACGCCTTCAGAGGTTCCACCGGTAATCCACGTGCCACACGCCACTCCCTCACAACCGGCCGCACATCGTGCCAGAAGGTGTCTCTAAAGCACTCCTCCGCCTCCACCAGCCGACACTCCTGCTGCAACTCCGCAAGCCTCGCCTGATTGATCAGCGCCGCCTTCGCATATAGCTCCTGCGCCGTCACCACTGTCTGCACCATCGCCTCCACCTTGCCCTTCAGGTTATGGCTCTGGTCGATCATGAACGCGACATCCGCACGATCCTTCTCGTCCGCACTCAGAATTTCATGGAAGATGCGAAACACCTGGTAAGGATCGATCGAGCCCAGCGTCAGGTCATCGTCCGCGTACTTCCGGTCGTTGAAATGAAACCCACCCAGCTCCTTCACGTGCAGCAACCACGTCACGATCTGTTCAATATTTGTCCCTGGCGGATGATGCCCCGTATCCACCAGCACCTTCGCCTTCGGCCCGCACCGTCGCACCAACTCCAGCGCCATCCCCCAGTCGGCAATATCGGTGTGATAAAAAGCCGGTTCGAACGGCTTGTACTCGATCAGCATCCGTTGATCTTCACCCAGCGCAGCATGAACCGCACCCAGCACCTCTTCCATCCATCCAATCCGCTTACGAATGCTCTGCGTCCCGGGATAGTTCGACCCATCCGCAATCCACAACGACAAATCTTTCGACCCAAGCTCCCGCCCAATCTCCGCAGAGTCCAGCAGATGCTTCAGCGCAATCCCGCGAATCTCCGCGCTCGGATTCGCAATCGATCCATACTTATACTCTGCGCTCTGAAACAGATTCGGATTGATCGATCCTGCCTTCATTCCATACTTCTTCTCGAGCGCCTGAATCGCAGGAATATCGGCCGTCCCATTTGGTAGATCCCACAGCACGTGCAGCGCCACCGTAGGGCTTGCCCCAGTCAATGTATTCACCTGCGCGGCATCGCTGAACTTTTCTTCAATCGTCGTCGCAGCCCCGCCCTGTACAAACTTTCCGAACCGCGTACCGGTATTCGCAAATCCCCAGGAAGGAACTTCGATTCGAAAACTATCCAGTGCACTGAACACTCTTTGTGCATCCCGCTCTGCAACCCCTGCACCGTTGTTTCCCATCTCTCAATCCCTCACAGATCCAAGATATTACGATATAGAAATATACTCTCTATTGAAACATCAGCAGACTGCGCCTTTTTACTGCCATTTGTCAAAAGATTTTTTCCACGCTTCAAACAATCAGGATCACATCCAGAAATCGCGGCCCATGCACCCCTTTGATCCGTGTCATCTCGATATCTGCCGTCGCAGACGGCCCCGAAACAAACGTAGTCGCCAGCCCCGCGGTCCGTTGTAGCTGCGCCATAGACTCCGGCACCGTCTCCACCACATCCTCCGCCCTCACAACACAGAGGTGGTAATCCGGCACCAGCGTCGCCGCCCGTCTCCCCTGCCCGGCGACACTCTGCAGCACGAACGTCCCCGTCTCCGCAATCGCCAGCGTCGCCCCCGTCATCACCCCATCAAAATCATCCAAGTCTCCCGACGACAGACCCTCATCGACAACAAACTCCACTCCACCGGCCCCCGCTGCAGCCGGCAGCCACGCAACAGGCAATCCCACCGGCACCACCATCCGCCGAACTCCGCGCTCAGCCAGCATCTCCGCCACACTCTGCGCTACTCTCCCACCCGCAACACGGACCACCCGCGCGTCATAGTCCCGCAGACGATCCTCCAGCAGCGCCAGCACCCCCTCGCGCTCCCGCGTCCCCTTCCGCCTATAATCCCGCGCAATCCCCTCCCACCCAGCCTTCGCCACACCCCCATCCGAAGTTCCACCTGTAGCCGCCCTGATTCGCCGCAAAACCTCATCCCGCGTCGAATTTGTAACCGTATCAGTTGCCATTGTCGCCCCGCCTCTCCCACCAGTCTCGAAATGTCTCCTTCGGCATCTCCCGCAGATCTCTAACCTGCGTCCACCCGCCCAGCAGCCCCGGCAGCCACCGGATCCACCCCTCACCCTGTCCATCCTTATGCACCAGCGGCCCCTCCGCCACCCGCCCCAGCCGCTGCACCGCCCTGAATCTCCTCTCACTCCGAAAGATCATCGCCATCGCCTTCATCGCGCCGGCCTCCACGTCAAAGAATCCCGCGACCCCAGCCGTATTCTGCCTCACCACCCTATTCCGCAAATGAATCAGTACCTCCGGGATGTTGATCTTCACCGGGCAAACCTCGTAGCACGCTCCGCACAGCGAAGACGCATAGGGCAGCGACTGTGCATGCTGCATCTCCTGCAACTGCGGCGTCAAAATCGCACCAATCGGCCCCGCATACACGCTCCCATACGCATGCCCACCCGTCTGCCGATACACCGGGCAGGCATTCTGGCACGCCCCGCATCGGATGCAGTTCAACGTCTGCCGCGCCTCCTCATCCGCCAGAATCTCCGTCCGCGCATTATCCATCAACACCACATGAAACACTCGCGGGCCATCCGCAGCATCCACCCCAGTCCAGATCGAGTTATAAGGATTCATCCGCTCTCCGGTAGCAGACCGAGGCAGCAACTGCAGCATCACCTCAAGGTCCTGAAACCTAGGCAGCACCTTATCAATCCCCGCAATCGTAATCAGCGTCTCCGGCAGCGTCAGACACATCCGTCCGTTGCCTTCGCTCTCCACCACACAAACACCGCCCGTCTCCGCAATCAAAAAATTCGCCCCACTCACCGCCGTCTTCACCCGCAGAAACTTCTCCCGCAAAAACATTCGCGCCGCATCCGCCAGATCCTCCGGCCTCTCGCCCAACTCCGGCAGATTCATCTTGCGCTGAAAGATCTCACGAATCTGTTGCCTGTTCTTATGCAGAGCAGGCACAACAATATGCGAAGGCCGATCCTCCCCTAACTGAATGATCAACTCCGCCAGATCGGTCTCAAACGCATGAATCCCCGCCGCCTCCAGCGCCGTGTTCAGTTCAATCTCCTCCGTCGTCATCGACTTGATCTTGATCACTTCATCCGATCCCGAGGCCTTCACCAGTCCGACAACAATCCCTCGCGCCTCCTCCGCATCCCGAGCCCAATGCACCACTCCACCAGCGCGCGTGCAGTTGGCCTCAAACTCCTCGAGATAAAAATCCAGATACTTCATCGTGTGCTGGCGAATCTGCCTGCCCGCCTCACGCAACTCCTGCCAATCAGGCATCTCGCCGACAACACGAGCCCGCTTGCCCTGGATCACATCCGTAGCATGCCGCACATTCTTCCGCAGCTGCGTATCTCCCAGCATCGCCTTCGCCGCCATCGGAAACGTCGGAGCGGTCTTCGGATCCAACCCAACCCCACTCATTGCCTATCCCCGTCTTCCCCTGCCAGAATCTCCGCCAGATGCACTGTCCTGACTCCCGTCTTCTGCCGATGTAACGCTCCCTGAAGATGCATCAGGCAAGAGTTATCGCAAGCCGTACAAGCCTCCGCCTTTGTATTCAAGACCGCCGTCGTCTTCTCCGCCAGCATCGCGCTCGAAACATCAGCGTTCTTCACGGCAAACGTCCCGCCGAATCCGCAGCACTGTTCCAGCCCCTCCAACTCCACCAGATCAATCCCTCTCACCGCCTTCAGCAGCCGCATCGGTCCATCACCCAGCAACAGATTTCTCAACCCATGGCAGCTCGCGTGATACGTCACCCGATGCGGATAATAAGCCCCCACATCCTCCAGCCCCAGCCGCTTCGTCAGAAACTCTGAAAACTCAAACACCTTTGGCAGCAGTTCCTCAACCTCCACAATCAACTCCCGCCGGCCGATCGCCAAAGCCATCTTCGGATAGTGATCTCGCATCATCGCCACACACGAGGACGAAGGAACCACCACAGCCTCCGCCCCACGAAACTGCGCAACAAACCGCTCCAGCAGGGGCATCGCCTCCGCCTGGTAGCCAGTGTTATAGTGCATCTGCCCGCAGCATGTTTGCCCTCGTGGAAACTCCACAGTATGCCCCAGACGCTCCAGCACCCTCACCACAGCCTTACCGGTCTCAGGAAACAGAGTGTCGTTATAACAGGTGATGAACAGTGAAACTCGCAGACCAACCTCCAACGAAGCAGCGATCCAGGAATAAGATTCAATAGAGAGTATATTTCCCTAACGCAACTCGCGTCAGGTACGATAGTACCCGCTCAACCCTAGCATCACCATCATTCACCAGAACGAGGCCTCGTGGGACCCAATCCTTTCATCGGCGTCATCTATCACTGGATCGGCGGTTTCGCCTCCGCCACCAACTTCATCCCCTTCCGCGGCATCAAGCGCTGGTCATGGGAGATCTACTGGCTCATCCAGGGATTCGCCGCCTGGATCGTCGCGCCAGTCGTCCTCGCAAGCCTCTTAGTCCCTAATCTCTTCGGCATCCTCCACGCCGCGCCCGCCTCCAGTATCCACTACGCCATCTTCTGGGGCATCCTCTGGGGAGCAGGCGGCCTCACCTTCGGCCTCGCCATCCGCTACCTCGGCATCGCCCTCGGATACGCCATCGCCCTCGGCCTCTGCACCGCCTTCGGCACCCTCATCCCGCCCATCTACGACGGCTCCATCCACGTCATCCTCCACGAGACATCCGGCCAGATCATCCTCGTAGGCGTGCTGATCTGTCTCATCGCCGTAGCCGTCAACGGAGCCGCCGGCCTCTCCAAAGAGCGCGAGGTCACCCCCGAAGAAAAAGCCGAAGCCGGAGAGACCGACTACAACTTCGGCAAAGGCCTAGCAGTAGCAATCTTCGCCGGCGTCATGAGCTCCTTCTTCGCCTTCGGCCTCAAAGCCGGCGCCCCTATCGGAGCCCTCGCCAAAACCGAACTCCTCGCCCATAACCGCCTCGACCTTTGGCAGAACCTGCCCATCCTCATCGTCGTTCTCTGGGGAGGCTTCCTCACCAACTTCGTCTGGTCCGCCATCCTCATCCTCAAAAACGGCTCCATCAAACAGTTCGCAGGTCAACCCGGCCTCAACCCCATGCGCGCCTCCCACGCCACTGGTCAGACCCTGGTCGACTTCGACCCACTCGACCCCTCAACCTACGACCACCTCGCCCCCAAAACCCTCGTCCAGAACTACATCTTCGCCTCGCTCGCCGGCGTCATCTGGTACTTTCAGTTCTTCTTCTACTCCATGGGCCAGACCAAGATGGGCAAGTACGACTTCTCCAGCTGGACCCTCCACATGGCCAGCATCATCATCTTCGCCACCCTCTGGGGCCTCTTCCTAAAAGAGTGGCGAGGCACCAGCCGCCGCACCAAAACCCTTGTAGCCGCAGGGCTATTCCTTCTCATCAGCTCCACCATCGTCGTCGGCTACGGCAACTACCTCAAAGCCAACGAAGCCCCCACCACCATCACCGCCCGTTAGCCGCCACTACCTCAACCGCCCTTCCGTACGCGTCGATAGAATGACTGCATGTCGGCATGCCGTTCTTTTCACGTATTCGTTTGTGTTTGCGCGTTCTTGTGCCCGATCGAATGCTCTGCTGCCGGACCAGCTGCCAAACAAGGAATTAGCCAGTATTCGCTCACTCAATGGGGCCACCGCGATGGCCTGCCCTCCGCCGCCATCTATGCCATCGCCCAGACCCCCGACGGCTTCCTCTGGCTGGGAACAGCCGACGGTCTCATTCGTTTTGACGGCATTCGTTTCTTCCAGGTCCCGCTCATGGGCAAGGGAGACACAGCCTTCGGTAAAGTGAAAGCGCTTGCAGCAAGCGCAGATGGTGCGTTGTGGGTCGGCACGGAGACCGGGATACTCGTCCGGATCGATGGCCCCGCGATGAAAAGCCTGACACTCAACCTGCCTATCTCGTCGATCCGGGAGCGCCCCGATTCCCTGATCGAGGTAGAGGCCTCGAATCAGGTCTTCCGCGTCTCTCCCGCGACCATGCAGGTTACAACAACATGTCAGGTACGGTCGGCCTCGGCTCTCGTTTCTGCGCCCCATCCACCTCAGTCGATGCCACTGGCAAAAGTCGACCCAACGGAATGCGGTCTCCAGTCCGCCCACAATATTGCACCGTCCATCCTCGACAGGACGCATCTCGCCTCCGATCAGATTCGCAGCATCTTGCCCGATACCGATGGCAACCTGTGGTTGGCAACCCGAGAGAGCGGTGTCATCCGCGTGAGTACTACCGTGGGTGAAGCTCGCGCTGAAAAGGAACAGTTCTCCGTCGTCGATGGCCTGTCGAGTGACTCCGTATGGACCCTCTTTCAGGACCGCGAACACAATCTCTGGATCGGGACGCAGAACGGACTCAATCGACTTCGCTATGACAAGTTCGCCACCATGACCCGCCGCTCAGGCCTTCTGAGCGACAACATGACCTCGCTGGCGGTAGTCGGGAGCAAGGTCTTTGCCGGATCAGCAGTCGGCCTCAACGAGATAACGGCCACAGGCGCGAAGAGCGTGCTGCGCGAAAGCATCCTCTCCCTTACGGGGGGCATCGACGGCACCTTGTTCGCAGGTACGCCCCACGGGCTAAGCGTAGTAAAGGATGGCCGCAGTCACGTCGTCCAGCCCGGCGTTCAGGTCACACAGATCACATCCATAGCGCAATCTTCCACTGGCGAACTCTGGTTCTACGACCAGCACGGAGGTCTCTTTCGCTGGGAGCCGGGGCAAGTTGCCATCGCAGTCACCACGCCTGCGCTCCAAAGCAAGGCCGTTTCGGTCATTGCAGCAGGCACGCACGGAGAAGTGTGGTTCGGACTCAGTACCGGCGAGATCGTCCTCTATAACGGTGTCACCTTCCACCAGTTCACCGCCGCGGATCACCTGCCCGGCGGATCACCCCACGCCATCTCTGCCGACAGCGACGGCGGTGTCTGGATCGCTTCAGAACGCGGCCTAGCGCGCTACAGCGGAGGTAGATTTACCTCTTGGTCCAGAAAGAACGGGCTGCCTGGCAGCCGAGTTCTCTGGGCAGTGCCAGGCCCAGGCGGCCGGCTCTGGCTCGGCTACAACATTGGTGTCGCCTCGGTGACTGTCAGTGATCTTCTGCATGCCGCAACAGATCCAAAGTTTCTTGTTCCGTACGATTTTTATGACGACGGCGATGGCCTTCACAACAACCCAGACCTCCACGGCAGCACTCCTGTTGCGGTTCTACCCGATGGCCGCATCTGGCTCACGACATCGGAAGGCCTCGCCACCATCGATCCTGCGCACATCCGCAAGAACCCCGTCCCTCCGCCCGTGCAAATTGTCCAGCTCACGGTAGACGATGCGAACGTGGAGGTCGCAAGAGCCATCACCCTCCCTCCGCTAACCCGCCGCATCGAGATCAACTACACTGGCCTCAGCTTCATCAACCCTCGCAAGGTAACGTTTCGTTATCGGCTCCTGGGTTTCGATGCTCAGTGGAATGCGGAGTCCACACGCCGCTTTGCGACCTATACGAATCTCCCTCCAGGTAAGTACCGCTTTGAAGTGCTGGCTGCGAACGACGATGGAGTGTGGAGTACGGAGCCCGCTGCTTTGGACTTCACCCTGTTACCTGCCTTCTATCAGACGAAATGGTTCATCGCACTATGCCTCTTGGCGCTGCTGCTGGCTATCCTCCTCCTGGTCCGGTTTAGGATTCGTTCCGTCGCCGATGGGCTTCGGCGGCGTTTCGAAGAGCGGCTGGACGAACGCACACGAGTGGCCCAGGATCTGCATGACAATCTGCTCCAGGATGTCATGGGAATCAGCCTCCAACTTGAGATCGCCGATGAGTTGACTCCTCCTGGAGCGGCAGGCAAGCCAATACTCAGTCGAGCCCTTCAGCTCTCTGAATCAGCCTTGGCCAAAGGGCGTGGCGCACTCACGACTCTGCGAGCAACTATGGTCTCGGCACAGGACGTGCTCCAGACCCTCAAACTTACCGCGACGCACTTCACGGAAGACCGGCACCAGGCGATCCGCTACATCACCGAGGGAACAGAACTCCCGCTCCGGGCCGGCGTCGGCGATGAGATCATCCAGATCGCGTGCGAGGCCCTGCGAAATGCCCTGAAACATACGCGCGGTCGCGTTGAGGTACGCCTGAGCTATACCTCCAACGTCTTCACTCTTCACGTCGAGGATGAAGGGCCGGGCATCACCCAGCCGATCCTCGACGCGGGCGTACCCGGCCACTTCGGCATTGTGGGCATGCGGGAGCGGGCCTCCAGAATTGCGGCTACCCTTACCATTGAATCAAAGCACGACAATGGTACCCGGATCCGGCTTGTGGTCCCTGGACACATGGCCTACCCCGACCACAAAGCGAGACCGAGCATCTGGCGCAAACTCCAGACACGTTGGTCGAGCACACACCGTCAACCATAGACACACCGTCAACCATAGAATCGACCAGAGATGACAAAACATCCGCGAATCCGAATCCTCTGCATAGACGATCATCCTATCGTCCGCGACGGGCTCATCAGCATTGTGAGCCTGCAGCCCGACATGGAGATCGTCGGCGCGGCAGGTTCCGGTGCGGAGGGCCTCAGCATGTTTCGTGACGTCAACCCTGACATAACCCTGGTCGACCTTCGTCTTCGTGATACCACTGGATTCGACCTCATTCGCAACATCCTCGCGCTCTCGCCCTCTGCTCGCACCATTGTTCTCACCTCGTTCGAAGGTGACGCGGACATTGAGCGCGCCCTCGCCGCGGGCGCAAGAGGTTATGTGGTGAAGGGCATGGTTCGCGAGGAACTCCTTCATGCGATCAGGGCCGTTCATGCCGGCAAGCAGCACGTGCCCTCCGCCGTCGCGGCGAAGCTCGTCGATCACCTCGCCTCAGAGAAACTCACCCAGCGTGAGCTCGATGTGCTGAAGGAAGTCGCACGGGGCAAGCGAAACAAAGAGATCGGCGCAACGCTCTCCATCGCGGAAGACACAGTCAAGATGCACGTAAAAAACATCCTGATGAAGCTCGGCGTGAACGACCGCACCGAGGCGGTTACGAACGCTCTGCGCCGTGGCATCATCCACCTGAACTAGCCCACCGATACACCCGAAAGAGTTATCTTTTCTACGCTCGGTTTGGGGTATCGAAGGCACACGAAGAATCCATAGAGTGGTTCTTAAGCAAAGCGTGGTTCGCAATCATCTGCGCAACCGCTCAGATGCTTCTTAGAGGACTGCCATGTGGATCGTTAGACTCGCACTCAACCGGCCGTACACCTTCGTAGTACTCGCGCTCCTGCTGTTTCTCGCCGGACCCGTGATGTTGATGCGCACGCCCGTCGACATCTTTCCCGAGATCAACATACCGGTGGTCAGCATCATCTGGACATTTACAGGTCTCGTGCCCTCCGAGATGGAGTCCCGGATTACCTCCATCTACGAACGCGCTCTTACAACGACCGTTGGCAACATCGACCACATCGAGTCGCAATCTCTCAACGGTGTCGCCGTCATCAAAGTGTTTCTACAACCGCAGGCCAACGTCGATGGAACCATCGCCGAGGTGAATGCGGAAGCAGAGGCGACACTCAAACAACTTCCAGCCGGAATTACTCCACCTCTTGTCATTCGTTACAGCGCATCCACCGTACCGATTCTTCAACTCGGTCTCAGTGGACGAGGACTCTCAGAGCAGCAGCTCAACGACTTCGGGACGAACTTCATCCGCCCTCAACTGTCGACCATTCCAGGCGCTGCAGTTCCGCTTCCCTATGGCGGCAAGGTTCGCCAGATCATGGTGGACATCGACTCGTCCCAGTTGCAATCCAAGGGACTCTCCCCGATGGACATCGTCAACGCCATCAATGACCAAAATGTCATCCTGCCCTCGGGAACAGCGAAGATCGACAAGACGGAATACAACGTCGGTCTCAACGGCACACCGGTCACAGTTCAAGAGCTCAATAACCTCCCCGTGAAGACGATCAATGGCGGCACCATATTTATGCACGACGTCGCGCATGTGCGAGACGGCTTCGCCGTGCAGCAGAACATCGTCCGCCAGGACGGGCAGCGTGGAGCTCTGCTCACAATCGAAAAAACCGGCAGCGCCTCGACGCTGGCCATTGTCGCCGGAATTCGCGCAGCGCTACCCCGCATCGCGTCCACGCTGCCACCCGAGTTGCAGATGCATCCGCTCTCTGATCAATCGGTATTCGTGCGTGCATCCCTGAATGGAGTCGTACGTGAAGGAATCGTCGCCGCTTCACTCACGTCGATCATGATCCTCGTGTTTCTCGGAAGCTGGAGAAGCACTCTGATCATCTGCATCTCAATCCCACTCTCGATCCTTACGTCGCTACTGTTGCTGAGTGCATTAGGCGAAAGTATCAACATCATGACGCTGGGTGGGCTGGCGCTGGCGGTCGGCGTGCTGGTCGACGACGCGACCGTAGAGATCGAGAACATGCAGCGGAATGTCGCCATGGGGAAAGATCTGCGACAGGCCATCCTCGATGGCGCCCAGGAGATCGCAGTCCCTGCGTTCGTCTCCACGGTCTGCATCAGCATCGTTTTCGTCCCCATGTTCTTCCTCTCCGGCGTGGCGCGTTACCTGTTCGTACCACTTGCCGAAGCAGTGGTCTTCGCTCTATTCGCCTCCTACTTCTTCTCCCGCACCATCATTCCCACGCTCGTCATGTTTCTTTTGCCTAAGGAACTCGAACAGCATCGGCACCCTATTACAGGCGAGCGAACAAGCCGCTTTGCGCGCATCCATCAACGCTTCGAACATGCGTTTGAGGCCTTCACGGTCCGATACACAGGCTTACTGCAGCAGTGCCTCGACCACCGCAGAATCTTCCTCAGTCTCTTCTTGGTTTTCTGCCTGTCCAGTCTCGTGTTGATACCTTTTCTCGGTCAGGACTTCTTTCCCGCTGTCGATGCCGGACAATTCCGCCTGCACCTTCGGGCCAAGACCGGCACACGCATTGAGGAAACCGCCCGGCTGGTAGATGAGGTAGATCGTTACATCCGCACCCAGATACCTGCGAATGAAGTCGGTGGAATCCTCGATAATATCGGCCTGCCAACCAGCGGCATCAATCTCTCCTACAGCAATAGCGGAACCATCGGAAACGCGGACGCGGAGATCCTCGGCTCCCTCCAGCCAAATCATCATCCCACCGCTGACTACGTCGCACGTCTCAGAGAGGAGTTGCCCAAGCGCTTCCCAGGGACATCGTTCTTCTTCGAACCTGCTGACATCGTCGCGCAGACATTGAACTTTGGCATACCCGCCCCCCTCGACATTCAAATTGTCGGACGTGACGTAAACGCCAACTTCGCAATCGCGTCGCAGATTGCCGAGCAGATGCGTGCCGTACCGGGCGCAGTGGACGTCCATATTCAACAACTGCTGGACCAACCCCGGTTGCAATTCGATGTGGACCGCGTGCGGATCCAGCAGCTCGGACTCACCGAGCGGGACGTTGCCAGCAACGTACTCGTATCCCTGAGTTCAAGCTTTCAAACGCAGCCTAACTTCTGGCTCAATACCGCGAACGGCGTCTCCTACAACATCGCCGTCCAGACGCCGCAATACAGGATCAACTCTCTCGACACCCTGCGCACGATCCCGGTGAATTCGCCGACGGTCACCTCGCCGCAGCTCTTCGAAAATCTGGCTGGCATGACCCGGAAGAGCGAACCGGCAGTCGTGAGCCACTATGACGTTCAGCCCGTCATCGATATCTATGCGAGCACACAGGGGCGTGACCTTGGGGGCGTCGCAAAGGACGTACAGCGAATTACCGCGGAGGCCGAGAAGCACCTGCCCAGAGGCAGTCACCTCGTCACTCGCGGGCAGGTGGCCACCATGCACTCGTCGTTCGTGGGCCTCTTCGCCGGCCTTGCCTTCGCCATAGCCTTGGTCTACTTCCTCTTGGTCGTCAACTTCCAATCGTGGTCAGAGGCCTTCATCATCATCACCGCTTTGCCCGGGGCGCTGGCCGGAATCTGTTGGGTGCTCTTCCTGACCCATACTTCGCTCAGTGTTCCAGCGTTGATGGGAACGATCATGAGCATCGGTGTCGCGACCTCGAACAGCGTGCTTGTCATCACCTTCGCGAACGAACACTTCGCCGAGAACCGGGATTCCTTCCGCGCCGCGCTTGAGGCAGGTGCCACGCGTCTGCGTCCAGTCTTGATGACGGCGATGGCCATGATCATCGGCATGATTCCCATGGCCCTTGGTCTCGGCGACGGCGGAGAGCAGAACGCTCCTCTAGGCCGCGCGGTCATCGGCGGCCTGCTCTTCGCCACCGTCGCCACGCTCTTCTTCGTTCCAATCGTCTTCGCCGTCCTCCGGCGAAACACCAAACCACGCTTGCCTATCTCCGAGGTGAGTCATGAGGCATGAGGGAACTATGACAAATCAAACGCAGGCAACACCACCACCCACAACTGAAACCAGCCGAGACAGCATCAAGTGGTTCCTCCTCATCCCCGTAGTCCTCTGCATCTTCGGGGCGGTTACCTTCTTCCTGCGCGCTCAGGATGCCAAAAAACTGACCGCAGGTACCAACGCACTCGATACCGAACCGGTAACTCTCACTCACGCGCAACAAGGTGCGCCCGACAGTGAGATCACCCTGCCTTCTACGCTTCAGGGATATTCCGATTCCCCCGTCTACGCTCGCACCAGCGGTTACATTGCCCACTGGTATGCGGATATCGGAACCCATGTTCACCAGGGCGAACTTCTGGCCCAGATCGAATCGCCCGAGGTCGATCAGGAGCTGAACCAGGCACGAGCAGCCCTGAGCCAGACCCAGGCAAACCTCGTACTGGCCGGCATCACCGCCAAGCGGTATCAGGAACTGATCCCAACAAACGCCGTCGCTCAACAGGAAGTCGATCAGAATAATCAAAATCTCGACGCTCAGAAGGCCGGCGTGCAGGCAGCGACCGCCAATGTCAATCGCCTGGAACAACTGCAGGGCTTCGAAAAGGTTGTCGCCCCGTTCGACGGCGTCATCACCCAACGTCGCACAGACGTCGGCGACCTCATCAACGCAGGCAATAGCGGCATGGGGGCTGAGCTCTTCCGCATCTCCAAAATCAACATCGTGCGTGTCTTTGTGCCTGTTCCAGAGAGCTACAGCGACCAGATCTCGGACGGTCTGAAAGCGACTCTGGAACTGATAGCCCTGCCAGGCCAGCAGTTTGAAGGAACCGTCACCAGAAGTAGTCACTCGATTGCGTTAGACTCTCACACCCTGCTCACCGAGATCGACGTCCCCAATCCGTCCGGCAAGCTGCTGCCAGGCGCATACGCAGAGGTGCACATCCACCTTAGCGCGCCCGTGAAGCACTTGGTTGTGCCGGTCGGAGCCATCCTCTTTCAGTCCGCAGGACCACAGATCGCCATCGTCAACGGGACCAATCAGATTGAGTTGCGCAAGGTAGCTTTAGGACGCGACTTCGGCAATACGATCGAAATCACCAATGCCATCACCGAGAGCGATCGGATCGTCGCCAGCCCGCCCGATTATCTGGTGAACGGAATGCATGTCACTATCCAACCAGCCTCTGGCGGCGAGAAGAGCTAAGGGGAGACCATGCGAAAACTAAGACACCGACACAAGTACGTCAGACGCTTGACGTCATTCGCATTGACAGGAGCGATGACCGTAATGATCGCGGGATGTATGGTTGGGCCTAACTATCACGTGCCATCCGCGCCGGTCCCACCAGCATTCAATGGGAGTACTACTGGAACATCCTCTGAGACCATCCCACCGGCTGCCATCTCATATAGCGATTGGTGGAAGGTCTTTCACGACCCGGTGCTCGACGATTTCGAGATCCAAAGCGACTCAGCAAATCGAGACATAAAAATTGCCATCGCGCATGTAGATGAAGCGACAGCCCTCACCGCTTCCGCGCGTTCTTATTTGCTCCCGACCGTGGGCGCTGCGCCTGGAGTCTCTCGTACACGCGAGGCGCAGAATCGTCCGAATAACGGAAATACCAACGGACATGCCGCAACTTATAACGATATTGTGATGCCCTTGGTTGCAAGTTATGAAGTCGACGCATGGGGACGCCTGAGGCGATCGCTTCAGGCCGCGCGTGCCACACAACAGGCATCGGAGGCCGACCTAAGATTCGTTCGCCTGGAGACCGAGACAACCATAGCCATCGATTACTACAGTCTTCGTGAGAGCGATCAGGAACTCCGGATTCTCGATCGGACGCTGGCTGACCTTCAGCAAGGATTCGATCTCACCACGAGCCGCTTTCAACATGGTCTGAGCAGTGACCTGGAGGTAGCGCAGGCAAAGACGCTTCTCGATCAGACAGCCGCCGAGAAGCAAGCGCTCGAGATTCAGCGCGCGCAGCTGGAACATGCACTTGCCGTCTTGCTGGGGCGCACAGTGGAGAGCCTGTCTGTTCCGATCCTGCCCGACAACCCTACGCCGCCAGAGATTCCAGTTGGATTGCCGGCTGATCTACTTACGAGACGACCCGACATCGCGGAGTCGGATCGCAATGTTGCTGCTGCGACTGCCCGCATCGGCGTTGCAAAGGCTGCATACTTTCCCCAGATCTCGCTTACAGGTCTGGTCGGCTACGAAAGCACCAACGCCGTCAGTCTGCTGAATTGGCAAAACACCATCGCATCTCTCGCCGCCTCTGCGACTGCTCCCATATTTACGGGAGGGAGGCTGCGAGCGGGAGTCGATCAAGCACAGGCAGCCTATCGCGAGTCACTCGCCCAATACGAGAAAACAGTCCTTGTCTCTTATCAGGAGGTCGAGGACCAGCTATCGGCGCTCCAGTACCTCTCTAACCAATCCCGTTCGCAGGCGCTGGCAGTGGCCGATTCCGAGCGCACAGAACAGATTGCGATGCAACGCTACAAGGCCGGACTCGTCAGCTATCTTGATGTCGTCTTTGCGCAGCAGAGCGTCTTGTCCAATGAGCGAACTTCTTCCCAGATCGCCGGCCAGCGAATGACTGCCTCCGTGGTCCTCATCAAATCTCTTGGCGGAGGATGGACCGGATCCAAAACACCCTAACCTTGTACCAAGGAAAGAGTCCAAACTCGGCAGTGATCGTCCGAAGCTGCTTGGTCACTGTTCCTCTCTCCGCGGACACATCAAAGTTTTCATCCCTGCTCCCCTATTTTCTCGATCGCGTCATCTTGTAGCCCTTGATCGGAGTGGGAGTTCCATAGGCTCGTAGAAAGACCTTTAAAACTCCAGCGACATGCTCCTGTTGTTTGTCTTTGGTTCGGGTTCCAGTCTGAAGGCCCAGAATACGCCAACGGACAAGGCCACCAGAGAGCAGACTAATCAAATGTTCTGCCATGGTCCATGGATCATCTCTCACCAGATGTCCCAACTTGATCTGCTCCTGAAAATAGCCCGCCAGAAATGTCTGCCCTCGCTTTGGGCCCAGTTCATAAAAGCGCTCACCCAACTCAGGGAAGCGTACGGACTCCATGGAGATGATCCGCAACAGGGTGATCTGCTCGTCTGAAAGAGCGAACCGTAGAAACCGGGTGCCATATTCTTTCAAAGCAACATCGATCGGCGATTCGGCCGGAAGAGGAGCTGTCACTTCTCCCAGCACAGTCTCCATTCGTCGTTCCATCACAGCGATGAAGAGCTTCTCTTTCGTAGGGAAGCGAGAGTAAAAGGTCGTCTTTGAAGAGTTCGAGAGTCTCGCGATTTCGTTCATACTGGCGCTGGCAAAGCCGTTCTCGAGAAAGACCTGGGAAGCAATGTCCAGCAGTTCTGCGACACGGCTGTCTTCAAGGCGCAAATCGGATCGAGATCCTGGGGGCGGTACTCTGCTGTTTGCTGGGTACTTTGCCACTGTCTTCTTCATGCTTCCATTCTAGTTTTTTCCTGAATCCTTATGGCTGATTGGCGATCCAATATATTTGTACGATACCATACGGTACTGTACTAATACGATGACTGAGGATGTTGAATGAACGCAACCGTAGGATACAAGCCAAAACATAACCCCTGGATCATCGCCGTGACCGTGACTTTGGCGACCATCATGGAGGTTCTGGATACGTCCATCGCCAACGTAGCCTTGCCTCATATCGCCGGATCACTCGGAGCATCGCAGGACGAGTCAACCTGGGTGATTACCTCTTACCTTGTGGCGAATGCAGTCGTACTTCCTGTAGGGGCCTACCTGGGCACCATCATCGGGCGCAAACGCTTCTACATGACCTGCGTCGCCGTCTTCGGTATTAGCTCATTCCTGTGCGGGCTGGCTCCGTCGCTTCCTCTCCTCTTGTTCTTCCGAGTCATCCAGCGTCTAGGTGGCGGAGGTCTGCAGCCGTCGGAGCAGTCAATCCTTGCCGACACGTTTCCGCCAGAGAAACGGGGACAGGCCTTCGCCGTCTACGGACTCGCCGTCATCACAGCACCCATCGTCGGCCCGACCTTGGGAGGTTGGATAACCGACAACTATGACTGGCGTTGGATCTTCTTCATCAACATCCCCGTCGCCATCTTGTCTCTCTTTCTCACCCATCGCCTCATTGAAGATCCTCCCGCGATCAAAGAAGAAGTAAAGGCGGCGCGCAGAGGAGGATTCAAGCTCGACTACGTCGGCTTCGGTCTGATCGCCCTGACATTCGGCTCGCTGGAGGTCGTGCTCGACAAAGGCCAGCAGGACGATTGGTTCTCATCGCATTTCATCGTCTCCTTCCTCGCGGTCACCGTAATCGGCCTCGCCTGTCTGGTGATCTGGGAGCTTCGACAGGAACGAGTTGAGAGCAAGCCGATTCTCGATCTCCGGCTCTTCACCCGAAGAAACTTCTCCGTCTCATTCCTGATGATGTTCGTTCTCGGCTTTACTCTCTACGCCACTACGGTCCTGCTGCCGCAACTGCTCCAATCGTTGATGGGATACACCGCCGAGAGCGCTGGGATGGCAATGTCCTCGGGTGGTCTGGCGACGATCATCTGCATGCCAATCGTCGGCATCCTGATCTCTCGCATCGATGGCCGCTACCTGATTATGTTTGGATTCGCCAGCATCGCCGTTGCGCTCTTTCACATGACCAGTCTCGATCTGCAGATGAGCTTTAGTTACGCCGCCGTCCTGCGCTTCTATCAATCCATTGGCTTAGCGTTTCTATTTGTGCCCATCAATTCAATGATCTATCTGGGAATAGATCCTCGTAAGAACAACGATGTCTCCGGGCTATCAAATCTCGCGCGCAATATCGGCGGCTCAGCCGGAACATCATTCTTCACCACCGTGCTCGCTCGTCATCAGCAGGTCCACCAGACGTACCTGGTACAGAATGTCGTCGGCAGCAGCCAGCAATGGATGAGTTCCGTACACGCACTCACGTCCAGCCTGCAACATGGCTCGGCCGCGCTCTCCGATGCGCAGAGAGGCGCCTGTCTGCGCATCTATCAAAGTCTGGAGGCACAAGCGAGCGTGCTCTCCTATATCGATGTTCTTAGTATGTTGGCCGTCTTCTGCGCATGCATGATCCCGATGGCACTCCTGATGCAGAAACCTCCCAAAGGAATGCAGGCGTCCGCTCACTAGCTCTATACATGTCGGCATTGCTGCGCGAGAGGAACGACATAATCGCGGAGCAAATAGCAAACGGGCAGTTGATATGGCGCATCTCGTGCGTTGCGGGCTAAACAGACTCTGGTTCCACACAATCTAAAAGCGACGCAAACCGCATCCGCTTCTAGCTCTATCCTCGCAACCCGCAAATCCAAACCAACCCATCCTCATCCCTCACTCGATATCGAAACGCATCCGACAAATGTGTAACGGTATCGGTTGCAAGTACAGTATGCTCATCCATCGCATGCGCTGCATAGTCCGCAGCCAGACCGTGCAGGTACACCGCTGTCTCCACGGCGCGAGCCACATCATTCGGAAACTGAGCAAGCATCGCGGCCACAATCCCCGTCAGAATATCCCCACTCCCGCCCTTCGCCATCGCCGGATTCCCACTCGTGTTCACGGCAATCGAACCATCCGGATGCGCAATAAGGGTTCGCCACCCCTTCAGCACCAGCGTCAGCTTGTGCTTCGTCGCAAACCTCCGTGCCAGCCCCACGCGATCCGCCTCCACCTCTTTCACCGTCATCCCAGCCAACCGCGCCATCTCCCCTGGATGCGGCGTCAGAACCATCACCCGTCCCTCCCCATTCAGCAAATCCGTCTTTCCCTCAAAAGCATTCAGCGCATCCGCATCGATCACCACCGGTACCGTGGTCTTCTCCACGATCTGTCGCGCAAATGCAGGAGCATCCCCCTCGGTCGACAGCCCAGGACCCACTGCCACAACCGAAATCCTCTTCACCAGCGCATCCAGCTTCGCCCCATCCAGATTCTTGAACGAAACCGCGCCCTTGGTCCCCTCCGCCAGCGGCACCATCATCAACTCCGGCGCAATCCGCGTCACAGAATCCAGGATGCTCTTCGGCACCGCAGCCGTCACCAGCCCTGCCCCCGCCCGCAAACACGCCAACGACGCCATCGCCGGAGCCCCCGCCTTCCCATAGCTTCCCCCCACCACCAACACGTGCCCGAACTTGCCTTTATTCGAATTCACATCCCGCGGCCTCTCTGCCAGCGCCTTCGAAGCACCCGCCCACGTCAACCCACTCGCCGAAACCACGGCATCCTCAGGAGACCCGATCGCCGCAACCACTACCGGCCCAAACGCCCCGCCGCTCTTTTCACTCCGCGTCAGGTGCCCAAACACATGCGCTATCTTCGGCGCCGTAAAGGTCACCACAGCGTCGGCCCGAAACGAGCCCTCTGCGGTCTGCTCCACCGAATTCGCATCCCACCCCGAAGGCAGATCCACGGCCACCACCGGAGTCTCCAGCTTCTCCACCATCTCCCGCAACAAAACCGCAAGCCCACGCAGCGGCGGCTTGAATCCAGTCCCAACCAACGCATCCAGCAACAACTCCGCCTCCCCCACAGCATTTGCGCAGGCCGTCAGCCCGGCCTCATCCCCCACCTCATCCACCTCAACAGACGAAAACTCCTTCATCAGCCGCTTCAGCGCCGTAGCCGCCTCTCCCCTGACCTCATCCACCCGTCCCAGCAAAACTACCCGCACCAATCGCCCCGCCTGCGCCAGCACCCGCGCCGCAACAAAACCATCCCCGCCGTTGTTGCCCTTCCCACACAACACCACCACCCGCATCGCCACCGGATACTGCCGCAGACAGAACTGAGCCACCGCCTCGCCAGCCGCCTCCATCAACTTATCCAGGGATACCCCAAACTCCTCCGCAGTCCACCGATCCACCGCCTGCATCTCTGTCGCCGTAAGAATCTTCATCTTTCCCTTCTACGCGATTCCCCCGCCGAAGCCAAGACGACGACCACCGCACCTTCACCGGGTCCAAATAGAAGTTTATTCCGCCCCCAACAAAGAAGATGTACGTGGGGCACACCGGCCCCGTCTCCACCGGTCGCCTCAGCGAATGGCGGCTCCATGATCACCCGGCTGCCACCGTGCCGCGAATGCTGGAACATCGACTACTACACCGCAGCCACAAAGCGATCAAAAGGAAAAGGCTCCACCTCACCGCGAGGCCGAGCCAGTCGAAATTCAAATCTCAGGAGGGATGAAGAGCAAATTAATTCAAAAAAAGTGGCACTTTTTTAGCAACTCAAAAAGACGCCGCCAGTCACCACGTCTCCACCACCAAAAACCACGCTGCCACCACGTTCTTACCAGCGTTTTCTACCATTCCGAGCCACAACCCTACTCAGAACCGCCCATAACCCCACTGGTTTCAACCGTCGGCTTCTGTAAAAAATAATCCTTGTCCCACAGCGCCCGGTAAAACTCCCCGGTCAACTCAGCCGCTTTTGGACCAAAGGTGGGCCGTCCGCCCTCCAGGAAAAATACAGTCACAATCTGCCCCTTCGGCGTATCCGCAAAAGACCCAAACCACCCGAATCGAGTGCCATTATTGGAGCAGGTACCCGTCTTGCCCATGACTGGAAACTGGCTGAAGTTAGCCCGCAGAGAACGCGCCGTTCCATACTGCACCGCACCTGACATTCCCACGGAAATCTCCGGAATCAGCGGAGCGATGTCCAGCACCCTCTTCACCTTGGGCTCAAACGTAGCCATGTCTGCCGCAGTCTCGGGATGTTGCAGATAATAAAGCGTTCCGCCATTGGCAATCGCCGAAACCAGAGCCCCCAGCTGCAGCGGAGTCATCGAAACGCTCTCGCCGAACGAGCACATTCTCCCCACACCACCCAACGACGCAGGCAATACCTCATCTGGATAAGTCCCGAGCTGCTCGCCCTGAATGTGGTATCCAGCCAGCTCGCCAAGCCCAAATTCATTGGCATAGTGCTTGACGCGCTCAAATCCGAGCTGCCGCCCAAGAGTCTCAAAATAAAGGTTATTCGAGTGAGCCAAAGCCTCGGTCATCGTTAGGTGATAGTGCCCGCCCAGATTCACCGGTGTATCTTTGCGAACGATACCTTCCTCCAGCGCAGCCAGAGCCACCGTCAGCTTGATCGTCGAGCAGGGCTCAGCCCCTCTCGACAGCGCCAGCTTCTGGTTTACCATCGCCAGAATCCGTCCCGTAGAAGGATCAATCGCGATCGCAGTGCCGTTCATATTGCCCAACGCCTCAATCGCCGCCGCCCGAACCAACGGGTCTTCTCCATCGACGATGTCGCCCAATGTGAGATTGTCAGCAAACGAACTTGCAGAAAAGTGTTCCTGATATCGTGTCCGCCGCACAGCCAGAGTCGGCCGGGCTCCTCGATGATGCCCCACAAACCCATGCGTTGCAACGACGTGCGTCGTACCCCTCGCGGCTGAGCGCGAAGCCCCCGAATGAGGTTTCACCGTAGTCGCAACCCGAGCCGTCCCAGCAGAGTGCCGCCTGGCCTTCCCAGTGGTACTCGTCGTTGCGTTAGCACTCACTCCAGCACCAAGGACAAGGCCGAAGAGAAGCGCGCCAAAAACCTTCATTGATCTCGACACAGGCGATCCCTCTTATTGATTTGACTGCAATCGAACTGCCATCGATCCACAATTCATCTAATAAAATACTAATTCAACACAATCCGTCGAGCAGCACCCTTCCCCATCCGTGCTACTCGTACAGAAATCAGTTGTACCATCAGTTCCCACGCCGCAAAAACGCGGGAATATCCAACTCATCCGGCTCCGCTTGATCCGCAGACGCCCCCGATGCACTCCCAAATGCTGGAACACGAACCTGGGAGTCCGCCACCTCGTCCGTCCCACCGCGAACGTCCTCCTGTTGGACGCGCACCGGCGCAGAAAAGTGAGTCACATCTCTAGCCCGGTCAACTTGTCCACCCTCCGGCCGATTTACCTCAGCAGCCCTCTCCCCCCGAGCCCCGGGAGCACGGAAGAAGTCATCATCAAACACCGACGCCGGCACCGGAACCAGCTCAATCGGGCCACTCATCTCCATCTTCCCGACCGGCTCTTTCACTTCGTTCGCCTCGTGCACCGGTCTGGCCGGTTCCATCTCACTCGCAAACCGTGTCGACGCAGGTCGAGGAGTCACCACGCGCGGCTGAATCGGCACGTCATACCGCATCGTAGGCAGCGTCGCCTCCGCCAGCATGCGCTCCCGCCGCTGCGGCATCTCCTGCTGCTTGAAGCCAGTCGCAATCACGGTGATCTTCACCTCATCGCCCATCGACTCGTCCTGCACCGCACCGAAGATGATGTTCGCATCCTCATGCGCCGCATTCTGAATAATGCTCGAAGCCTCGTTCACCTCACTCAGCTTCAAGCTGCTCGAGCCCGTGATGTTGATCAGTATCCCACGTGCCCCATCGATCGCTCCCGCCTCCAGTAGCGGCGAAGCCATCGCAGCCATCGCAGCCTCCACCGCACGATTCGCGCCCGACCGAACGCCCGTTCCCATCACCGCGTAGCCCATCCCCGCCATCGTCGTCTTCACATCGGCGAAGTCACGATTGATCACACCGGGAATCGTGATAATGTCCGAGATCCCCTGCACGCCCTGCCTCAGCACATCATCCGCAATCCGGAAGCTCTCAAAGAATCCAGCATCCTTCGCCACCGCCAGCAGCTTCTCATTCGGAATCACAATCACGGTATCGACCGACTCCAGCAGCTCCTGCATCCCGCGCTCAGCCTGCTGCATCCGCCGCTTGCCTTCAAACGCGAACGGCCGCGTCACCACCGCCACTGTCAGCGCGCCCATCTCACTCGCCAGGCTCGCAATCACGGGAGCAGCTCCAGTCCCCGTACCACCGCCCAGCCCCGCAGTCACAAACACCATATCCGCGCCCTCAAGCGCCTCGATAATCTTGTCCGAATCCTCCAGCGCCGCGCGCCTTCCCACATCCGGGTTTGCACCCGCGCCCAGTCCACTCGTCAGCTTCACTCCAAGCTGCAGCTTCACCGGCGCGTTCGAAACCTGCAGCGCCTGCACATCCGTATTCGCCGCAATAAACTCAACCCCAACCACATTCGCCGCGATCATGCGATTCACGGCATTATTTCCGCCGCCGCCCACGCCGATGACCTTGATCCTCGCTCCATGCGGTATCTCATCGTGATAGTGAATGCGGAGATCGTTCGGATCGTTAGGATCATTGGGCAGATTCGACATAGCAGCAGGACTCCTTGAAAGTTGTTTAATTCTCCCACCTCCTTGCCAAACACACGACCCCCGTTTTCCACCGCCCGTACCACGCATGGTTCCAAACCCTGCAAACTTGCACCGCTTTTGATATGGTGCGGCAGGCAGAGAGTGCCATCACCAATTCCGCGTCAGCGTCTGTCGTCTCGATTGGGGCAAGAACTAAGTCGCACAATCACGCATCCAACCCATCGCTCTTACAATCACAAATGATCCCGATTCAACAAATCAAGTTGCCGACCACAGGAATAGAAGAACTCCACGCCGAGGCAAAGAGAGACGGCTACGACTTCATCGACACGCTCGTTGACGAGTGGGCCAGCGGAGTCAATCGCTTCGAAGCCCCAGGCGAAGTTCTCTGCGGCCACCTCGACCACGGCCAACTCGTCGCAGTCGGCGGACTCACCATCGACCCCTTCACTTCCGAACCGGGAACAGGCCGTATCCGCCGCGTCTACGTTCGCTCCGCATGGCGCAACCAGGGAGTCGGCCGGGCTCTGGTCTCAACCCTCGTACAAGAAGCCCGAAAGAGCTTCCGCTGCGTCCGTCTCCGCGCCGAAAACGCCGGCGCAGCACGCCTCTACGAAAGAATGGGCTTCACTCCCATCGACGACCCAGACGCAACCCACGCTCTGTTCTTCGAAGATCTCGAAGATCGCGCCTGAAGCAGATAGCCCCCGCATCTAAAAAACGGTCCATAAATTCACGAACGAACTCCCTACGCAAAAGTCTGCAACCGTACCTGCGGTATGCTTGCAAACACTTAGGAGAGCCCCACCTCATGATCCTCGAAGCTGAGCTGGACCACGCCAACGCAACCACCGCCATCTTCCGCCTCACCGGACGCATGACCCTCGGCCTGCGCCTGCGCGAGGTCGAATCCAGGATCACCGCCGTCACCGACAAAGGCGTCCCCAAACTCATCCTCGAGCTCTCCGGCGTCGAGTTCCTTGACAGCGCAGGTCTCGGTCTCCTCATGATCCTCTACGGCAAGATGAAGACTCACAGCGGCGAACTACGCCTCGTCGCCCCCACCGACCGCGTCCTCGAGGTCCTCAAGATGACCTGCACCGACGCCATCCTCCCCATCGACCCAACTCTGGACGCCGCACTCGCGGCCTGAAAACACGAACCCTGAACCAGAAACAAAGAGAGCCTCAGCCCTCCCTTCGAACGTGACCAACAACACACTCGTTCCCAGGGAAACCTGAAGCTCATCAGCCGCACCAAACCGAACTAAACCTAAGCGACCAGCTCCGTCAGCCGATCTAGGCTCTGGCACCAACCCTGCGACATCCCCGCAAAGTATTGCGGCGCAGCAGTCGTTGTCTTGATCACACGAGCAACCAGCGATATCTCTGTTCCGCCACGCGCTTCGTTGAAGATCACCGTATTCATAACTTCGAACATAGGCTTGCCGTGCTCATCGATCGAAGCCGTCACAAACACCAGTCTGTGCGGCCGATCGATCGTCACAAACCGTCCCGACATCGGATACACCACACCATCCGGCGATCGCATATCGACTAAAATTGCGCCGCCCACACGCGCATCCACTTGGTACACCCGAGTGGTGAAGCCCTTCGGTCCCCACCACTTCGCCAGCTGCTCCCGATCGATCCACGCCGCAAACACCACCTCTGGCGAGGCTGCGACTCTCCGCGTCAGACAGACCTCAAGCAGCCCCGCCTCCATCACGCCTCCTTCAATGGCCATGCTTCACCTCGCGCAAAAACTCGTCCAGTTTCTCGAAGCTGCTGTTCCAGCCCTTCATATGCCCATCTCGATCTTCTTCAGTTACGAAGAAGGCCTGGTGAAAGTTCATCGTCGTTTTGCCTGCATGCTCTTCAAAGGTGATCGTAATCACGGTGTCGTGCTCCGGAAGCCCGCTGCCCTCTTCCCAGTGAAAGGTGAAGACAAGCCGTTCCGGCTCAATCAGTTCGAGGTATTCGCCACCCTGCCACACGTCGGCCGTCCGCCACTCGCCACTGCTGTCGGTGAATCCATCGCTGTGCAAACAGTCTCGCCACTTGCCGCCCGGTCGAACATCTGCGGTCAGGTTTCGAGCCTCAAACTGGCGTGGCCCGTACCACTGCTTCATCTGTGCAGGATCAGTCCACGCCCTCCAAACCAGCTCGCGTGGCGCATCGAAGACCCGAGTAATCTGCAGCTCATGTTGAGTCCTCACCTTCGGAGATACCGTCGCTGTACCCATCGCATTCCTCCTCGTTTTTTCAACCCCAGTGTCTAAGCCTTCGCTGTCGTCTCCACAAACTGGCCTGCCAGATAGTCCTCTAGCCTCTGGAACGCCTGCTTGGCGCCCTCAATCGAGCCGTAATCGCGCACATTCTGATCCCGAGCCTCAGCCGAGGCAAAGATTAGACGCATCGTGACCCGCGTCCCTCCCGCCTCCTCTTCAAAAGTCGTCGCTTTTTCAAACTGCACCATGGGCCCGCCCTTCCTTCCACCGGTCAACGTGTACACAAGCCGCTCATTTTGCACCACCTCGAGGAACACGCTCTCGTTCAGATAATCGGTGCCGTCGGGCCCGTGCAGCACCTGCTTCCACAAGCCCCCGGGCCTCACATCCATCTCTTCAATCGTCGTCGTAAAGCCTTTCGGCCCCCACCACAGCGCAACCTGTTTCGGATCGGTCCAGGCGTCCCATACCATCTGGCGCGGCGCATCGAACACTCGCGACAACACAATCTCCCGTTCAGCGGCGCTTTTTCCCACTTCCATTTTTGTTTCGGGCATCTTTCTTCTCCTTTATCTGTAGGGTTTTCAGATACTCATCTAATCGATCGAAACTCTCCTCCCAGAACCTGCGGTACTCATCCAGCCAGTCGGCAGCCTGCTTCAGAGGTTCTGCCTTCAGTTTGCAAGGCCGCCACTGCGCCTCCCGTCCGCGCGAGATCAACCCAGCCTTCTCCAGCACCTTCAGGTGTCGTGAGATCGCCGGCATGCTCATCTCGAACGGCGCCGCAATCTCCGTAACTGAGGTCTCTCCCAACGCCAGCCGCGCGAGAATCGCCCGCCGGGTTGGATCAGCCAATGCAGCAAACGTCGAGGTAATCTGATCGCTCATATCTTTATTAACAACTAAGTTAAATAACCATATCGTTAAATACAAAACCTGTAAACAAAAAAAACGATAAAACCAAAAAAAACGAGATCTCCCCTCCAAACAAATAACTTCAGGCTCGAACTTTCCACACCTCTATCGACCCGCGGAAATTTGCGGCCCTAAGAGGAACACCCACGCCCTGCTTCCAGGAACCCGCCTCCACCCGGGCGACGAAACATCAAACGGAATCCCTGTTGCGACAACAGCAACAGCTCCTTGCTCACGGAACTGTTCTAAGACCTCGTCCTGAATTGAAGCATTGTCAAAAAAAAGATGCAGATCCTCTCTCTGGTGCTCCGGGTCGTAGGCGTCGTTGCCGATAGCAGCCACAACATGCACCCGAGACGCATAAGCCCACGCGCATCGTATGTCGTTTCCTCGCGAGACCGAGGCGACCTTATCTCCCGCCTTCAAACCCATCTCCTGCAGGTATTCTGCGACCGCCCATTGCCCTCCGCTCTGCATATCTACTCGACCAACAGCCGATTGAACTGCCCCGGAGAGTTGCTTCGACGAATTGTAGACCGTAGCCACCACCAGAAGGACCAGCGCAGCTGTACGCAGTGCTGACCGCGTAGACCCACTCCATCCATCCAGCGCAAGATAGGGTGCCAGAAACAACACACAGAGAAATCCCGCCACATAACGCCCCTCCATGTGGACCAGCAAAAAGAAGAGAACGCCAAGCACGGAAGGCAAATACAGGACCCACGTACTTACAGATCGCGTCCCCGAGTCGCGATGAGATATGGCATCCCACAACACCAGACAGAAGCAGAGAGCGACCGCAAGAGTGACTGCGAGAGTCTCTCGAAGAACATCCTTCAAGGCGCGGAGATTTTCAAATACAACTCGAATTTCATTTCTGAAACTAAAGAATTGGCGATACCCCTGATACCAATACACCATGTTGAACTGCGGCGGGTAGGTCACATGAAAGGGCTCCCCGAACGCAAAGACCGGCGGATCGGTGCGAAGCAGCCGCACTGGATGAATCGGAGATCCTAACTCCTTCGGACCTCCCTGCCACCCCATCCAATGCTTCAGATGATTCACATGAAATGCATAGTTCAACGCTCCGGCCTCACCCAGCGTCGGTCGTCCAAGCGCCCACGATAGGCCCACGCTATATGAAACGACAAAGAGCAAAAACACTCCCACCGCACGAAGAAGCGAAGCCGAGACTCTGCGCCTGCTGGTCAAGACGATGGCAATCGCAAAAAATGTAGCGGCCAGTGTTAAAAAGATTGCCTTACACAGGAACCCCAAACCAAGCACGACCCCCCATAAGATCGCGTGCCCCGCGGTTCGTCGCGACAAGACCTTCAGCGCAAGCCCGGAAGCAAAGAAAAAGAGACAAGTCACCAATAGATCCGGGCCGACGGTAGATACTCGTCCTATTCCTGTCTGGACGGTGACAAAGATACAACCCGCGCAGACCAGAAGAAATGGCGACAATACAGCCGCTCGCTCTCCTGATAAATCTCCCTTTAGTCTTTGCGACATCAGACCCAGGAACCATAAAAACCCAACCCACGCGATGAAGTAAATCGATAAATTCAGCCAGAAGACAGCTGCCATCTCACCATGCGGCGTTGGCGAAAACAAACGCCGGAAAACCAATAGCAATAAAGGGTATCCGATACTCCAAAGAGGATTAAGTGCAGCTCGCCAATCTCCCTCACGAATCATATTTGCTACATCGAGATAGGAGATGTCATCGCCATATAACTCCGACTTCCCGTATCCACCCTCGATTGCCCCCGCCACCAGCACCGCGATGCTCACTAAAAGGCGCAACCATATGTACCACCCTCGAAGGATGGAACCATCCAGCCTCATCTCTCGCTCGTCGCTGCTGATTGAAGCTCAAGCGCCATATTCGCCGCCAGGAGCCGTCGATCGCGATCGCAGCTTTATCTCAGCTGAAATCTGGCTTCACTTCGAAGGAGTATTACAAGAGATTGGCTCGAAATCCAGATGCACTTATTTGCGCAAGCACTTCCCTGGCACTTAAAAGCGTGAAGCGGAGTTAATCGACACACTCAAAAGGTCTTGATCCTTCAACTCAGGAGTCTAGAAGCTTCCCGCAAAGATCGCCTTTAACTTAGCCCTCAGCCCCTGCTCTTCACTGGCGCGCCGCACCTGCGTCCGATGCGTATATAACAGCATCCCAATCGCCGCCGCAAACTCCGGCACAGCCAGCTCCGCAGGCATTCGCGAAAGCGGCACCGGATATCCAATACGAGCAGGCACCCGCAGCAGACTCTCCGCATTATCCAGCAATCCAGCCATATTCGCGCCGCCACCAGTCACCACGCAGCCCGCGCCCAACGCCTCCAGCACTCCACCCTGCCGCAGATTATCCCGCAGCATCGTAAACAACTCGCGCGCACGCGGCTCCAGAATCTCCGCCAGAAATCTCTGCCGCACCATCCGCGCCGGCTGCCCGCCAGAAAATGCAAGGTTCCCGCCAACTTCGATCTCGTTCAACTGCGGCACCGCCGTCACCACGCAGTGTCCATACATCTTCTTCAGATACTCGGCTTCCTCAACGGTCACATGCAGTCCCACCGCCAGGTCGTTCGTAAAATGATCCCCGCCAATCGGCAGCACAGCCGTATGCGCGATCGAGCCCTCAAAGAACACCGCAAGCTCCGTCGTGCTCGATCCGATATCCGCCATGCAAACGCCCAGCTCTCGCTCATCTGCGCTCAGCACCGCCTCAGCCGCAGCAATTCCTTCATACACCGTATCCATCACCTCGAGCCCGGCACGGTTCGCGCACGTAATCACGCTCTGCGCCACACCACCCGAGCAAGTCGACAGATGCAGATTCACCTCAAGCCTGTTCCCCACCATCCCCACCGGATCATGAATCCCTGGCTGGTCATCCAGGATGAACTCCTGCGGCAGCAGATGCAGCACCTCGCGGTCCGGGGGCAGCGCAACCGACCGCGCACGATCCACCGCAGCACGAACCTCCTCCCGCGTAATCTCCCGCATGCGGCTACCCATGCTGATGCCGCCGCGTGAGTTCACCCCGCGCACATGCGTCCCGCCAATCCCCACAATCGCCGTCTCAATTCCAGCCTTCGCCACGCGCTCTGCCGTAAGCGCCGCACGATTGATCGCCTCCGCTGCCGGCCCCAGCTCCGCAATCAAACCCTTGCGCATTCCACGCGACGGTTCCACGCCATGGCCGCGATACCGCAGCACGCCGTCCTGCAACTCGGCCACGAGCACGCAACTCTTCGTGCTTCCCGCGTCGAGCACGGTGATCAGATTGTCCTGCTTCTGATTCATGGTTGAACCGCCTGGGGAGGATGATACTGCGTCGAACCAGCCGATGGCTTACCAACAACCGGACGGTGCTTCGCAACGACAACATGTTTCTTGGCCTTCGGATCAACCTTCTTCGCCGGAGCCTTTGCCCCAGGTCTCTCCCCTACACCCGCATGTTTCACCGGCGCAGGATGTACCGCAAGCCGAGGCTTTGCAGCCACCTTCGCAACGGGCTTCGTCACTTGCTTCGCCTCAGCGGTCCCCGCATCCTGGGGCGTCGCTGCAGCCGCCTTCGAATCAGCCGCCATCACCGCCGCACCGTTCGGCGATGAAGCCACAGGCACACCCGCGCCCGGCTGCATCTCCAGCACCACCTGCCGTTCATACCGCATATCCACCGACGAAAGTTTTGGATAAACCGTCCGCCACTCCGGCAGATGTTCTTCAAATCTCTTGTACCGATCCAAAAAATCCGCGTCGCCAAAGTGAACAAGCACCTCACTCGACTTATCCGGAATCAGCGCCTTCACGTCCTCGGGGTTCGAAAGGTCCACTTCGCTCAACCCCTGCGAGATCTTCTCTCCCGATCCATCCAGCTCCGTCGTAAACCGCTCATAGATCTTCATCCGCGCCGAACGCGTCGACAAGGGATCGTCCGCCGAGATCCCCGTCACCACCGGAAACGAGTACTTCCCATCCGGCTTGGCCTCCACCGGCATATCCAGCAGCACGCCGTTCCCATCCACCAGACCAATATGATTTCCCTGCCGCACAAACGCCACCGGCGTCCGTTCCACAATCGACACGCGCATCCGGTTCGGCAGCAACCGCATCACCGTCGCATGCGCCACCCAGGGCAGCCGCTCCAGCTCCGCGCGCCTCTGCGCTAGCGACACGGTAAAGATATTCCGCTCCACATCTTCTCCAAAGACGCTCAGCAGCTGCGCCCGCGTCACATGCGCATTCCCCTGAAACTCAATCGATGACGATGCCGGAATCACAAATCGCTCATCGTGCAGCAGAAAGCTCCTCGCCATCGCAAACAACCCGGCGCAAACCCCGAGTAGAACCACCACCCCACAGCCCGCAGCGATCCTTCCCCACTTCGTGGCAGGCACACCGCGAAACCGCACCCGCACCCCAGCCTTGCGTCGTCCCACCGGAGCATCATCGTCCCAGTGCGGATCATCCGCAAAATCCTCGCTAAGATCGCGACGCAGCCTCCGCTCCGGCGAAGCCGACACCCGCCGCGGCCCTCTCGAACCTCGAGACTCCGAGACGTAGTTCTTTTCAGGCGCCTCTAGCACCGTTATTCCACCCCTCGAAACCGCATCGCTTTGTCGCACGCCTGAGCAAGGCCGCGAGAATCGCCATCCTGAGCATAACCCGCACGGTGCCCACCACTCTCAGACATCTTCAGCATGTACCCTTTCAGGAACTCACCCGTTCGTCGCCCCATTTTCAGATAAAGCTTCCAGCAGCGCCGCTCCCGCCTGCGATACGCTCCCCGCCCCCAGCGTCAAAATCACCTCTCCCGCCTTAGCCTCCCGCGCCAGCACGTCAACACCCTCAGCCACCGAAGCCGCATACTCCACCCGCACCCCACCCGTGGCCCGAATCGCCCTCACCAGCGCATGCGCATCCACACCCGCAATGGGAGTTTCACTAGCGGCATAAATATCCAGAACCTCAACCGTATCCGCATCTTCGAAAGCTCCCGCAAACTCCGCCATCAAGTCCCTCGTGCGCGTAAATCGATGCGGCTGAAATAAAACATGCACCCGCGAGTACCCACAATCCTTCGCCGCCCGCAGCGTAGCCAGAATCTCCGTCGGATGATGCCCATAGTCATCCACCACCGTCACACTCCGCACCTCACCCTTGATCTGAAATCGCCGATCCACCCCACGAAACGTCTCCAGCCCCGCAGCAATCTGGTCCGGAGCCACTCCCAACTGAACCCCTACCGCCACCGCAGCCGCAGCGTTCAGCACATTGTGCCGTCCCGGAACATGCAGCCGAAACGTTCCCAGCACCAGTCCCTTGTAGTTCACCGCAAACGCCGAGTGACACTCCGCATCCTTTGGCATCATCTCGACACGAAAATCCGCATCCACACTCTCGCCATACGTATAGACCTTCCGCCTCACCCTCGGCAGCACCGTTCGCAGCAGTGCATTATCAACACAAGCCGTAGTCGCTCCATAGAACGGCAGCTTGTCCATAAACTCCACAAACGCTCCCTCGACATCCTCCATATCGCGATAACAATCCATATGTTCGCGATCCAGATTCGTCACCACTGCCAACACTGGCGACAGCTTCAAAAAACTCCGGTCGCTCTCATCCGCCTCCGCCACCAGGTACTGCGAGTTCCCCAGCCGCGCATTCGACCCCAGTGCATTCACCCGCCCGCCCACCACCACCGTCGGATCCAACCCGCCTCCAGCCAAAACCGCCGCCACCATCGAGGTCGTCGTAGTCTTCCCATGCATCCCTGCCACAGCAATCCCATACTTCAGCCGCATCAACTCCGCCAGCATCTCCGCCCGCTGAATCACCGGAATCTTCCGCTCCCGCGCCTCCATCACCTCGGGATTGTCCTTCGCCACGGCCGAGCTGGTCACCACCACATCACTAGCCGCCGCATTGCTCGCAACATGCCCCTCGAAGATCCGCGCCCCCATCCCCAACAGACGATCCGTCACCGAACTCCGCCGCAAGTCGCTCCCCGAGACCGAATACCCCATCGTCAGCAGAATCTCCGCGATCCCGCTCATCCCAATTCCGCCGATCCCAATAAAATGAATCCGCTGCGACGGCGCAAACAAAAAATGCCCAGGCACAAACATGCTTTCGTAATCTCTACTTTCAAGACATCATTAACGCGAGTAATGATCCTCCAGACTATCAGCGTTCCCAGGCAGAACTGTTGTGAACAAGAGAACGATACGTTCCCGCGAAACGTGGCCGGCTTTCCTTCCGACCAACGGGAGGACCACACCCGAACACATCACGAAACAAGGTACACACGCCACGAAGTGGCCGCACCACGCGCAGTGGGCCCGTCCGGCAGCACAGCTTACAAGCAAGCACTCGTGATATATAAAATCCATGCCCGCCAACCCCGCCCGCCTCGCCGCCCTGGCCACCGCTGCCCTCCTCACCCTACCCGCCGCCGCCCAGCAAACCCAAACCCTCCTGGCCACTCCCACCACCGTAGCCTGGGGCTTCTACTCCGCCAAAGCCACCCCCGCCCTCACCGTCCACTCCGGCGACACGGTCACCATCCAGACCCTCTCCACCTGCGGCTCCCCCGACCGCCTCAAATCCCTCGGCATCGCCGCCTCCGACATTCCCCCCTACGTCGAAGACATCTACAAAAACTATCCCGCCTCCGAAAAAGGTCCCGGCGGCCACATCCTTACCGGCCCCATCGCCATCACCGACGCCGAACCCGGCGACGTCCTCGAAGTCCGCATCCAAAAGATCAACATCGACGTCCCCTGGGCCTGCAACGGCTTCAGCCCCGGCCGCGGCTTCCTCCCCAACGACTTCCCCTACAGCCGCACCCGCATCATCCCCCTCGACCGCGAAAAGATGATCGGCCACTTCGCCCCCGGCATCGACATCCCCCTCCACCCCTTCTTCGGCTCCATGGGCATCGCCCCACCCGAGTCCGCCGGCAAGTACAACTCCGCCCCACCCTGGATGCACGCCGGCAACATCGACAACAAGGAGATGGTCGCCGGCACCACCCTCTACATCCCCGTCAACGCCAAGGGAGCCCTCTTCGAAGCAGGCGACGGTCATGCCGGCCAGGGCAACGGCGAAGTCGACATCACCGCCCTCGAAACCCAGCTCACCGGCACCTTCCAGTTCATCGTCCATAAAGATCAACACCTGTTGTGGCCCCGCGGCGAAACCCCCACCGCCTACATTGCCATGGGCTTCGACGAAGACCTCAAAACCGCCACCGAGATGGCCGTCCGCAACATGATCACCTTCCTGTCAGAGGAGATACCAGACCAGATCCCCGGCCACCCCCCTCTCACCCGCGACGACGCCTACGCCCTCATCTCCACCGCCTGCGATGTCGACATCACCCAACTCGTCGACACCAAAAGCGGCGTCCACGTCCTCTGCCCCAAAAACCTCTTCGTCCGCAGTTCAAATCGTCACTAATTGCACACCAAATCGATCAAATCGCTACAACCTTTTCGCCCTGACTCATAAAGCGACACTATCAATATTTCGCAACAAAGCACCTGGAATCGTGTCTAATCAACTGAGCACTTGACCCGGAACAACCAGCCGGGCTGGAACTCATCCTTGCTCTCCGCGAAGTCCGCCGCACGACGCAACACCCGGATAAACGAAGGCTGAGCAGGAAGGTAGCGCTATGACGTTCACCCGCCTCTTCAGAAACTCCGTTGGAGCAGCAACACTCGCCGGCTTCACACTGGCCATGCCTCTTCTGGCCCAGGTTCAGCTGTACAACCCCAACGACCAGTACGGCTCGCCCGCCGCTCAGCAGGCTCAGCAGGATCCCCAATACGGAGCCGAGCAGAACAATACAGCACCCCCGCAATACGACCAGCAGTACGGTGCGCCGCAGCAATACGGCGACCCAAACCAGGGCGCCCCCCAGCAATACGGCGCACCGCAGCCCGGCCAACCTCAGGGCATCGAGCAGGCCCCACCCCCAATCCCCGACTACGAACAGCCCCCCGCCCCCGGCGACGGCTACATCTGGACCCCCGGCTACTGGGCCTGGACCGCTGACGGCTATCAATGGGTTCAAGGCGCCTGGGTAGCAGCTCCCTACACCGGAGCCCTCTGGACCCCCGGCTACTGGGGCTTTGACGACGGCTACTTCTGGAACGCCGGCTACTGGGGCCCCTACGTCGGCTACTACGGCGGCATCAACTACGGCTTTGGCTACTTCGGCATCGGTTTCTACGGCGGATACTGGGGCGGCGGACGCTTCTACTACAACCGCGCCTACTGCAACGTCGGCCGCGGCTGGCACGGCGGCAACTTCTACAACCACTCCTATAACGGATATTCCGGCCACCCCGGCGGCGCCAGCTTCACCCACGTCAACTCTGTCGCCAACCATGGCGGAGCTTCCAACGCCTACCGTGGCTCCAGCATCAACGGGCGCACCTTCGCTCAGACAAACGCTGGCCGCACCACTGCCCAGGGCTTCGGCGACCACAGCATACGTTCCACCCCCGGTGGCGCCAACACCTCTTATAACGGAGCCCGCGCCTACAACGGAGGCAACACCAACTACAACGCAAATGCAGGCCGTTCCTACACCGGAGGCAACGCCAACTACAACGCAAACGCAGGCCGCGCCTACACCGGAGGCAACGCTAACTACAACGCAAATGCAGGCCGTTCCTACACCGGAGGCAATGCCTACGCGGGAAGCGCCTACAGCGGCGAATCCCGCAGCTACTCGCAGCCGGCTGCCGTTCAAAGCCACAGCAACTACGCCAGTGCTCCCCACGCCTCATACTCTGGTGGAGGAAACTATGGTGGCGGTTCCCACGGCGGAGGCAGCAGCTACAGCGGTGGCGGCGGAGGAGGCTTCCACGGCGGTGGCGGTGGCGGCGGTGGATCACACGGCGGCGGTGGTGGTGGTCATCGCTGAAACCAGGCTGGCAAAATCGAAGGGCTGAGGAGCAAATCCTCAGCCCTCTTCTTTTGCTCGAAATAAATATTTCGTCGTCGCTCGTCATCCCGCTGTGTCTTCTTGTTGTCATCCAGTAGGGATCTGCTTTGTTTTTGCTCGTCATCCCCGGTAGTCCGCTTCCTTCGTTTTGCTCGTCATCCCGCGGCTATCTAATTTCCATCCCCCACCAAATAACCGTCATTTCGACCGAAGCGGACCACAGTTTCATCGTGGTCCGCGTAGTGGAGAACCCCGCATTTGCATTTGGGTTGGCAGTTTCACTTGCTCCTGCATTTGCCACTGCCGGCGTCTTTGCTCGTCATCCCCGGCGATCCGCTTCCTTCGTTTCGCTCGTCATCCCGCGGCTATCTAACTTCCATCCCCTCACCAAATAAACCGTCATTTCGACCGAAGCGGACCACAGTTTCATCGTGGTCCGCGTAGTGGAGAACCCCACATTTGCATTTGGGTTGGCAATTTCACTTGCTCCTGCATTTGCCACTGCCGGCGTCTTTTGGTGTCATCCCGTAGGGATCTGCTTTTGCATTACTAGCCCGAACCACCCTAAAAACCTTGTCAAGCCCTGAATCACCAAAACCCGCACCAATCCAGCACATTCACGTGGCGCATTAGTTATGCCCCAACCGTTATGCTGGATACACAGATCAAGGAAGCCTCGGCCGAAACCGGGGCTTTCCGCATTAAAGCCCGTAACCCCTTTGGTTGGAAGTATTTGGCCGCAACCCATTTAGAATGACTATTTTGCGATTTGACGTTTTTTGTAAGACTTTCATTCAAAGAGGGTTATGCCACGAGATGGGGGGAGGGGGGTACCCCCAAAAGGAGAGGTCGGTTGAGGAAGATCAGACGGAAGAATCAACGCCCTGCAAGTGTCGCCACCATCTGCCCAATCACCCGCACCGCATCCGGATGGGCCAGCCCCCGAACTCTCCGGCCCATCTCCGCCAGTCTCCCGGCATCCAGCAAAAGCCGCGAAAGATCGCTCAATAAAAACGCTTCCATCAGGTCGTCCGCAGCCTGTACTCGCAACTCGGCAGCGCCGACACGTGCGAAGGCCTCTGCATTCTTCATCTGGTGGTCATCCGCTGCTCCCGGAAACGGCACCAGCACCGCCGGTCTTCCCGCCGCGGCAAGCTCCGCGACCGTACTCGCACCGCTGCGGCAAAGAATCAGATCCGCATCGGCGAATCTCCTCGGCATATCGTCAAGATACGTAGCCACCTTCCAGCGAGAGGGGTCCGCGCCACTCGCCCCATACGCCTCCTCCGTCGACTCCGCCTGTCCCTTCCCTGTCTGGTGCAGAATCCTCAGTCCGGGCACCTCTTCGAGCAGCCCCTTTGCGATCCGCGGCATGACCGTATTGAAGACACGCGCCCCCTGGCTTCCGCCAAACACCAGCAGCCGCCGAGTCGATGTCAGTCCATCCTTCGAGATGCTACCTGCAGAAGACGCACGAGCCCTCTCCGCCTCGGGCAGCGGAGCTATCCCAAAAAACTCCCGCCGTACCGGAATACCGGTCACCGTCGCACCACGAAAGTACCTCCGAGTCTCCTCGAAGTTCACCGCGGCAGCCGACACGAACTGCCCTACCAGCCTGTTCGCCAACCCCGGCACCGCGTTCGGCTCGAACGCCAATGTAGGAACCTGCAACAGGATCGCCGCCATCATCGCGGGCCCCGAAGCATACCCTCCCACCCCCACCACGACATCCGGTTTGAAGCTCCGAACCAACTCCACGCACCGCACAACACCAAGCGGAAGATCCGCCAGCGTCCGCACCCGCGTCGCTAAACTTACATTCTTCAACTGCCCCACCCGAATCAACTCCAGCGGAAACCCAGCCTCCGGCACCAGCCGCGTCTCAAGCCCCCGCGCCGTCCCCACAAACCGCATCTCGGCCCCATGCTCATCGCGCAACTCCCGCGCAATCGCCAGCGCCGGAATAACATGCCCTCCGGTCCCACCACCCGCAATCAAAACCCGCAATGGCTGTCCCAATTCGCTCACCGAGCTCTACTCCGACCAACGGGAGGACCGACGCCACTCAACCCACGCAGAAAAGGTATACCCGTCACGAAGTGACCGCGCGAACCGGGGTCCCCGCAAACAGGTCTTCGTTTGCGGGGTGGCCGAGCGAAGTGGGCCCGTCCGGCAGGACACACGATCTGCCTCTCTTCCACCTCAATCGATCTCGCGCGTGATATTCAACAGCACACCGATGCTCGCCAGCGTAATAAAGATCGAAGTGCCCCCCGAAGAGATGAACGGAAGCGGAATACCCTTCGTCGGCAGCAGTGCCAGCACCACGCTCATATTGAAGAAGGCCTGGATCAGAATCGCAGTCGTCAGCCCGAACGCAAGAAACCGCGCAAACGGATCGGTCGAAAGAAACGCCGCCCGCAGCCCACGATACCCGAGCGCAACAAACAATCCAACCACCAGCAGCGCCCCAATCAGTCCCAGCTCTTCGCAGATATTCGCAAAGATAAAGTCCGTCTGAACCTCTGGCAGATAGAACAACTTCTGCCGCCCCTCCATCAACCCGAGCCCGCGAATCCCACCCGTCCCAACCGCAATCAACGACTGAAGAATGTGAAACCCGGTCCCGCGGGGATCAGCCTCAGGATTCACAAACGCCAGCATCCGCGCCCGTCGAAACGCAACATGAAACAGCATGAAGTAAAGAACAGGAGCCGCAAACGCCGCACCGACCGCAAAGTACTTCGTCTTCGCTCCGGCCAGATACAGCATCAACGCCGTAACCGCCATGCAGACCATGCCGGTCCCCAGATCCGGCTCCTTCAAGATCAAAGCCGTAAACGCCAGCGGCACCGCAACCGCCCGCAGAATCGTTCCCCTCCAGTCGTCCATCTGGTGGATTCGAGTCTGCAAAAAATAAGCAAGAAACAACACCAGCACAGGCTTAGCCAGCTCCGAAGGTTGAAACGTAAACAGGTTCCCAAACCGAACCCAGCGATGCGTCGCATGCGAGTCCTTCATCGCAAACACGCCGATCAACATCAGCATTGTCACCGCAACCGCAGGAAACACCACCTTGGGATTGTTATAAGTCCGATAGTCCACCTGCATCAACGCAACCAGCGCAATCAGCCCCAACACGGCCCAGATCGCCTGCTTCATCACATAAGGATAAGGAGACCCGAGACTCGACTGCGCCATCACCGCAGACGCAGAAAACACCATCACCAGCCCAAACAGCACCAGCAGCAGCACCACTCCGAAGAGCCACTTGTCCACCCCAACTCTCTTCGCCATGCATCACTTCCACTTCTTCACTAAATTAGTTCGTTCACCAACTGCCGGAACACGCGGCCGCGATGCTCATAGTTCTCAAACTGGTCAAAGCTCGAACAGGCAGGCGACAGCAGCACTACATCACCAGCCACCGCAGCCTTCGCCGCCTCGGCCACCGCAATCTCCAACGTTCCCGCTGCCACCATCTTCACGACTCCATGCAGCTGGTGCTCAACCTTTTCTGCTGCCGAACCAATCGTATAAACAGCCTTAACTCTCTCTTTCAGCAACTCGGCCATCAACCCATAGTCCGAGTCTTTATCCTTCCCGCCTAGAATCAGGTGAATCCCTTTGCTGAACGAAGCTACAGCCTTCATCGTCGCATCCACATTCGTCGCCTTCGAGTCGTTATAGAACTCCACCCCATTCAGCTTCCTGACCATTTCCAGCCTGTGCTCCACAGCCGTAAATGTCGCCACCGAAGCCCGAATACTCTCCGCCGAAACCTTCGCCAACCGCGCCACGCAAACTGCCGCCAACACATTCTCGATGTTGTGCGCACCCTTCAGATGCACCTCCGAAACCGGCATCACCGGCTCGGTCACTCCGCCCTCCTTCTCCACCCACACAATCACGCCATCCCTTACAAACGCGCCGCGTCGAACTGCCTTCGTCCCACTGAACCAGAACACCTCGCTCTTCGCCCGCGCCGCACACATCTGCGTCACGCGATCATCCCCATTCAACACCAGCGCGTCTCCAGCGCCCTGCCGCTCGAAGATTCGCTCCTTCGCCGCCACATACTTCTCGAAGCTGCCATGTCGATCCAGATGGTCTGGCGTGATGTTCAGGATCACCGCAATCCGCGGATGAAACTCCTCAATGGTCTCCAGTTGGAAGCTCGACACCTCCAGCACATTCACCGTCTCCGGCGTGCTCTTCGCCACCAGATCAATAACCGGCAGACCAATATTCCCACCCACCTGCGTCGGCAAACCTGCATCGCTGAGGATCTTTCCCACCAACGTCGTAGTCGTTGTCTTCCCATTCGACCCGGTAATCGCCACCACCTGCCCCTGCAGATAGCGACTCGCCAGCTCCAGCTCCCCAATCACCGTCAGACCAAACGCAACAACCTGCTTCACCTCAGGCGTATCCATCGGCACACCCGGCGATACCACAATCAGATCCTGCCGCCGAAACGTCAGAAGCCCATGCCCGCCGGACTCAACCATGATCCCCGCCTCCAGCAACGCAGGAATCTCCTGCGCCAGCGCCACCGCACTCCGCGTATCGCTCACCGTCACCCGGGCCCCCAGCCCACGCAGAAACATCGCCGCCGACAAGCCGGATTTCCCCAGCCCCACAACCAATACCCGCTTATTCTTCAAATCCATCATGCCTTCACACTCTCATCGCAGCTTCAAAGTAGTCAACGCGAACAAAGCAAACACCAGCGCCAGAATCCAAAACCGCGCAATCACCTTCGACTCCGACCAGCCCATCAACTCAAAATGATGATGTAGCGGAGCCATCTTGAAGATGCGCTTTCCATTCCTCAGCTTGTAGCTCCCCACCTGCAGCATCACGCTCACCGCCTCAAGAATGAAAACACCGCCAATAAACGGCAGCAACAACTCCTGCTTGATCACAACCGCCACCGTCCCAATTGCCCCACCGAGCGCAAGACTACCAACGTCTCCCATGAAAATCTCAGCCGGATGAGCGTTGTACCAAAGGAACCCAATGCTTGCTCCCACCATCGACCCACAAAATACCGTGAGTTCGCTCACCATCGGCATCCGTTGCAGCTCCAGATAATCCGAAAACACCACATGCCCACTCACGTAGGTCAGAACCGTGAGAGCCCCGGCCGCAATGATCGTACATCCGATCGCCAGCCCATCCAGTCCGTCGGTCAGATTCACCGAATTGCTTGCACCCGCGATCACGATCATCACAAAGACCACGAACGGCAAAAAAACCAGCCAGTGCATGTGCGGAATGTGCCCCATCCACTCCCACACCAGATCCGGCCTGAATCGTTTTGCAAACGGCACCATCAGCCGGGTCGAGTAGCCGCCGCGAATCTCCATCACAACCAGCGTTGCCGCCACTGCGGCGCTCACCACAAATTGCAGACCGAGCTTCGCCCTCGCCGTCAGTCCCTGGTTTTGTCGATGCACAACCTTGATATAGTCATCCGCAAATCCGATCGCCCCAAACGCAAGCGTGGACAACATCACCAGCCAGACATAAGGATTCGAAAGATCAGACCACATCAACGTCGGCACCAAAATCGAGATACAGATCAACACCCCGCCCATCGTCGGCGTCCCGCTCTTCTTTTGGTGCGACTGAGGTCCCTCTTCCCGGATATACTGCCCAATCTGAAACTCGCGCAGCTTCTCGATCACATACGGGCCAATCAGTAAACCGATCAGCAGCGCCGTAAGGCTCGCAAACACTGTACGAAACGTCAGATATCGGAAGATGCGAAACAGCCGAAAGTAAGGGAACAGCTTCTGGTACAGCAACCAATAGAGCAAAACGCCTCCGCCTTTTACTCGCAGCTTATGCCCGTTTTCTGTTGCGAGTCACGGCTATCTTAACAGCACCATCGCCCGGATCCTGTGGTTATCTCATCCGCGAACCAATCCGAATGCCGCCGAATCTCGAAATTCTCCGCTCAGAGCCCGTTCTCTAGCGCAAAGCAGAGCGCATCGGCAGCCATCGCAAGCTCGAACGCAAGATGAGCATCGTGATCCGAGTCCTCTGCCTGCCGCAATAACTCAACAGTCACCGGAAAAAGATCCGTCCCTTTGCCGCGCTCAGCGTGCTCAATCTTCCCCAATCTTTGATCCGCCTCCGCAATAAACCTTTCCAACCAGGCCGGTGAAGGCGACGCGACCTTCTGACGGTGTTTTTCCCGGGCAGCATAGAGCCCCGCCAGCGCTAGATGCTCCGCTGCACGCAAAACCCCGATCGCCCGTAACACAAACTTGTTCCCTTCTTCGCCCTCCGTTGCCCTGCGGTAGAGCTTCACTCCACGCTCCAGCAGATCCCTCAGGTCTTCCCCCGTTCCTTTTTCCATAAGCGAAATCACGACCGTAGCTCTCTGCATATGGTGAAACGCCGTCATAAGTCCATAATCAGTGGCATAAACAGCCCCGGAACCAGAAACCTTTTCTGCAGCTTTCTTCGCCGCTTTTTTAGCAATCTTCTTGGCGTGTTTCGCAGCGTGTTTTTTGGCAGCTTGCTTTTTAGCGGCGTGTTTAATCGCCTTCTTCGCATGCTTCTTCATCGCCGAACTGGAGTTTTTCCTCACCAGTGCATTCCCGTTGCTCGACATATATCTCTGCTCCGTATGATCTCGTTTCGCCAATCAATAAATCATCAGATGCTGTTTGATTTCGATGCGTCACCAGGCTTTCCCGCTAATACTGTCAAAGCTTTCTCCAAACGCACGCCCCGAGAAGCCTTCAACAACACTACGTCGCCCGCGCGCACATTCGCAACCAGCCACTCACCCGCTTCCTCGGGAGTTGTTACAAATAATGTTTCCACGCCGCCTGCCCTGGCCGCCCTTACAATGGATTCGGCCGCACCGCGCACTCCGAGCACAAAATCCACCCCGCGTTCCTTCATCCGCGCACCGCACGCAGCATGTAGCGCAGCCGAATCCGGACCAAGTTCCAACATCTCCCCCGCAACCACAATATGCCTCTCCGCCGGAATCGCCACCAACGCATCGATCATCGCGTTAAGCGCCGTCGGATTGGAGTTATAGCAGTCATTGATCAGCGTCGCCCCGCGCCACTCCAGAACCTCCCCACGCTTATCCCCTGCCCTCAGTTCGCCGACCACCGCCGCGCACTCCGCTAACTCCATCCCGCTTTGCAGGCCTGCAGCAATCGCAGCCAACGCATTAGGGATGTTGTGCCGTCCCAACATCTTCAACTGCACACTCGCGCGCTGCCCCTTCGCCTCCACCGTAAATACCACGCCCTCCGCGCCTACTTCAGCGACGTTGACAGCTCTTACCCCTGCTCCCTCACCAAACCCGTAAAACACCGCGCGTCTATCCAACCCACGGCCAAACGCCGCTACGTAAGCGTCGTCGAAGTTCAGAATCGCTATACCATCTGCAGGCAGCGCCTCAATCAACTCATACTTCGCCCGTGCAATTCCAATCAGCCCCTCCGGAAAGAACTCGAGATGCACCGGCCCCACGTTCGACACAACGGCCCAATCCGGCTCGGCAATCTGTGCCAGCGCAGCAATCTCTCCCGCATGGTTCATACCCATCTCGATCACCGCGACCTCATGCTTCCGCTCCAGCTTCAGAAGCTGCAACGGCAGACCAAACGCGTTGTTCAGGTTGCCGGCTGACTTCAACACCTTGAACTTCGCTCCCAGAACCTGTGCCACAGCCTCCTTGGTCGTAGTCTTCCCGGCCGACCCGGTCACTCCAATCACTCTCCCGCCCCACTCGCTTCGCACCGCATGAGCCAATTGCTGCAGCGCCCGCAACACACAATCGTCGCACTCTGCCACGCGCAGCAGTCGCCTCTCATCCACTTCAGCCGGCACAACCCATCGATTACTCACCACAGCAGCCACCGCTCCATTCGCGAGCGCCGCTTGAACGTACTCATGCCCGTCGAGTCTCTCGCCGCGAACTGCAAAGAAAAGCTCTCCGCCACCAATCGTTCGCGAGTCAATTCCATACCCCACCGCTTCGGACGAGGTATCAAACTCGCCATCCGCATGAATCCAGTCAGCAATCTTCCCCAAGGTCAGCTTCACGCGATCTCCCTCAAAACTCCAGCAGCTACAGCCACATCATCGAACGGCACCGTTCCCTCTCGCAGGATCTGCACCTTCTCATGGCCCTTACCCGCGATCAAAACAATGTCTCCAGCCTTCGCCGCACGAATCGCAATCTCGATCGCCGCGGCTCGATCCTGTTCTACTATGCACCTCGTCGCTGTCTCCCGAACTCCAGCCAGAGCCTCGTTGATAATCTCCATCGGATCTTCACTACGTGGGTTATCGCTCGTAAGCACAACGAGGTCGCTTCCCTCCCCCGCCGCCCGGCCCATCCGCGGGCGTTTCGTCTTATCTCGATCTCCGCCACAACCAAACAGAGTAATCACCCTGCCACTGCGTTCCTTCACTAACTCCCGCGCCAGCGAGATCAAATTCCGCAGAGCATCATCGGTATGCGCATAGTCCACCACCACCGTCATGTCATTGGAAGAAGGCACCACCTCAAAGCGGCCCGGCACCTGCGCTCCCGAAGCCGCTCCTGCCACGACCTCTTCGAGAGTCATTCCTCTGGCCAGCGCAGCACAAGATGCAGCCAGCAGGTTGTATACATTCACCCTTCCCGTCAGCGAAGACCTCATCAGCGCATCCCCATTCGGCGTCTTAAAGATAAACTGCGTCTCGCCCGCCTGCAGCCTGATATCTTCGGCCCGATAGTCTCCGTTCAACGGCTCCAACCCATATCTCATCATCTGAGACTGCCGGTTCTCCGTAATGAGACGCCGTCCATAACCATCGTCGCCATTGATCACAGCCACACGTGGCGCGGGTGATCCAACCCCCTCAAACAGCCTCGCCTTCGCTGCAAAGTACTTCTCCATCGTCCCGTGATAGTCCAGATGATCCTGCGTCAGATTCGTAAACATCGCTACATCTACCGCCAGGCCCCAGACGCGCTCCTGCTCCAGCGCATGAGATGACATCTCCATCACGGCCTCTGTTGCACCGACCTTCACACCATCCGCAAAAATCTCCAGCACATCCCGTGACTCCGGCGTAGTATGCGGCGAAACCCGCACCTCATCTCCAACATGCGTCTCAATAGTCCCAATCAACACGCACGTCCGCCCCACACTCCGAAGCATCGCCTCCAGTAAAAATGCCGTCGTTGTCTTCCCATTCGTTCCGGTCACCCCACTCAACGCAAGACCACGCTCCGGATGTCCCATCACCGCAGCACTGACCTCTGCCAGCGCCCGCCGTCTTCGCTCCACCAAAGCCGCCCCAACGCCTGCATGCTCTCGACGCAGCTTTTCGTAAGCCTCGCGAGAGTCCGTAACCACGGCCATCGCCCCCTTCGCGATAGCGGCCTCTATATAACGATTTCCATCCGTCGCCTCACCCCGCATCGCGACAAACACATCACCGCGCCCCATCCGTCGAGAGTCATACTCCACCCCCGAAACCTCTACCGCAGCACAAAAGCGTTCCACGGCACTAAGGCCGTCGCAAACAGTCTTCCAATTCATAGAGGGATGCTAGCCGAGAACCCGCATCTGTCACAGCACAAAACCATCATCGACTGAACCGCACCACGATCTCAGTCCCAGCCGGCACCATCGTGCCCGCCGCCGGCACCTGCTCTCTAGCCAAACCGCTCCCGACAGCCTGTACCCGCAAACCCGCCGAATCCGCCCGCTCCACTACACCCCGCAGCCCCGATCCCTCGAACGAAGGCACTGGCACACGCAGCCCCGCATCCACAACCACCGCGCCCTTCTCTTTTGCCTCAACGGCAGGCGCAGCCTTCTGCGGCATCGTTTGCGCAGACGCATCAGGTGCCGCCGAGCCAGTACCATCGCCCCCATGAAACGCCGCCACAACCTTCGCCGGCAACATATCCAAAATCCCTGAAGTCTTCCCGTTAGCAGGCGCCTTCTGCGTAACTGCAACCGGTTTCTCGATCGCCGCAACCTCAACAGGCGCAGCGTTCGCCGGCGCGCGCAGCGGATCATCCGCTGGCAAGCTATTCACATCATCGAACATCGCATTCAGATCGGCCGTGTTTTCGCTTGGCGCATCCCCGGCCTCCTCCGTCTTCGCCGCCACCGTCAACTCTTTCTTCGTCTTCAACGGCTGATCGTGCGGAACACCCAGATACTCCAATACCTGTTGCGCCACCTCAGCAAACACCGGCGCACTCGCCGCACCGCCGTAGTGCTGCACCTCGCTACCCGCCGTCGGAGTGTCGATTACGACCGCAACCGAGATCGCAGGATTGCTCACAGGCGCGAAGCCCGCAAAGCTCGCCACCAACTTCGTATGCGAGTAGGTGTGCGTCGCCGGATCAATCTTCTGCGCTGTGCCCGTCTTACCACCCGAGCTATAACCGTTCAGCGCCGCCTGTCGCCCCGTGCCCTCGGTCACAATGCCCTGCATCATCATCCGCATCTTCGCGGACGTCATCTCCGTAATCACCCGGTGCGCACCGTCCGGCAGGGTCGCCGGTAGCCCGTTCGAAGGCCGAAACGCTGCAGGCTTCAACCGCGGATCACCCTTCATCTCATCGGTCGACTGCAGCAGCACATGCGGAGGCATATAAACTCCGCCATTTGCAATTGTGCTCACCATCGTTACAAGCTGCACCGGCGTCACGCCCACCTCCTGCCCAATCGCCATCGACAGAATGCTCGTCGCCCCCCACTTCCTCGGATTCCGCAGCAAGCCGCGCGTCTCACTCGGCAGCTCGATCCCCGAGCGATCCCCAAATCCAAAGGCCCTCATATACTCATAAAACTTCAGATTCCCCAGCTTCAACGCCATCTTCGCCGCGCCGACGTCGCTCGAGTGCTCCAGCGCATATTGCACCGTCACCCGCCCGAAGTGATCGCTCCTGTCGTCATGCAGCGTGCGGCCGTACATCGTCATGGCGCCACCCTGACAATCCACAATGTCCGTAGGCTGCACTCCCGCCGCATCAATCGCCGCAGAATAAGTCACCAGCTTGAACGTCGATCCCGGCTCATACACATCGCTCACCGCAAGGTTCGTCAACACGCTCGAATCCATGTGTCTCTGATCGTTCGGATTGAACCGCGGAGACACCGCCAACGCCAGAACCTGCCCCGTGTGCGGGTCCTGCACCACCACCGTCCCATGCAGAGCCTTCACCTTCTCCACCTGTGCATCGAGCGCCCGCTCCGCCATGTACTGAATATTCGCGTCGATCGACAGCACAAGATTCTCACCCGGCATCGGCTGGCTCTCTTCACTGCCCAACACATGTCGCTTCGCATCAAGCGCAGTCAGCATATGCCCAGGCTCCCCGTGCATATCCTCATCGAACTGCCGCTCCAAACCACCCAGTCCAATATCGTCGGTGCCCACATATCCCAATACCTGCGCAGCCAGGTCGTTATTCGGATAGAACCGTTTGAACTCCTTCTGGAAGTACACGCCCTTCAAATTCAACTCGCGCAAACGGTCGACAATACCGGGATCGACCTTCCTCGCCACCCACGCAAAGTTCTTCGAAGCATTGAATCGAGCCAGCATCTGCTGCTGCGACGTAAAGTTGTCTCTCGGATCCGCGTGCACAATCTCTGCCAGTATCTCCGCCGCGCTCGCACGATTATCCCCAAGCTCCGACGGCACCGCATACACACTATCCACCTGCACCGTCACCGCAAGCTCCCGCAGATTGCGGTCATACAGCATCCCCCGCCGCGGAGCGACCTCGAACGTCCTCTGTTGCTGCAGCGCCGCCCGATGCACAAAGTCCGAGTGCCGCACCACCTGAAGCCATCCCAGCCGTACCGCGATCAGTGACGTCCAGGCGCAAAAAAACAGCGCTACATAAGCGAAACGGATCCTCCGTATTGGAGCGGTCAACGTCTGCCGTGGCGCTTTGTTCATCTCATCCCTGCTTTATCGTTAATGTACTTCCCGATCCCTCACCGTCAGACGTTCTACAAACTCGAACACACTGCCGACAATCCGCTACTGCGCAATCTGCATCGCCGGAGCACTAGCCTGCGCCAGCACTGGAGCATTCGGATCTCCGCCGCCCTCAGGCCGCACCACCTGTCCGGGCTGAGGCTCGCCCAAACCAAGCTGCTTGGCAATCCTGTCGATCCGGCCAGGATCCGTCAACTGCGCCTCATTCAACCGCAGTTGCCTATTCTCCTCCCGCAACTGCTCCACCTGTGCCTTCTGGGCCTCGACGTGATAACCAATCTCAATCGCCGAAAAGTGCTGCCAGACATAAACCATCACCAGCACAAACAACACACTCATCACTGCAGTAAACGTGCGCATCTCACGCCGTCGCTCCGGATCGTCCGCCTTCACAATGCGGCTGTTGTCGATGTGCTTCGTAAAGAAGACCTCGGGCGTAGGCCCACGCCGAGCACGCCGTTGCGTCTCATACAGCTCACGATTCCTCGCCGTCAGCGACTCCGCACGGCTCTGCGCCCGCGACCCTAGCATCTCTAACTGTTGTCCCGCCATCGCCGAAGCTGCCATCCTGCACCTCTCTCAACCCGCCACAAAATCCTGAGCCCAAATTCTTTTGCCACTCTCCTCTACGTACGAACCGGGCCGGGATCGCTATGGAGGAAGGGACTTTTTGTTGCAGAGTTGTCTTTCGCCTGAAAGAAGGTGGGACAACCCCGGCCCGATCACATGTTTTCTCTATCTATAGACTGCACCATTTTTTGTGCAATAGAGAATCTTGTACCTAAATTTTTTCTGCGGCCCTCAACTTCGCACTACGCGACCGCGGATTCCTCATCTGTTCCTGCTCAGCCGCCACAACCGGCTTCTTCGTCAAAACCTCAAATATCTTCGCGTCCTTCGCAGCCTTGAACGCATCCTTCACCAGCCGGTCCTCCAAAGAGTGGAAGCTGATCAACACCAGCCTTCCGCCCGGCTTCAACAGAGACCCCGCGCTCTTCAGCAGCGATTGAATCTCTCCCAACTCGTTATTCACTCGAATCCGGAGTGCTTGAAAGGTCCTGGTAGCCGGATGAATCTTCTCGCCTTTCATTGGTGGGGCCTCGGCCGATACGATTCGAGCCAATTCTGCTGTAGTCGTAATCGGCCGGGCCCTAACAATGGCTCTGGCGATTCTCCGCGACCTCCTTTCCTCTCCGAATTCGTAAATCAGGTCGGCGAGTTCGTTTTCGTCTTCCTGATTTACCACTTGCTCGGCCGTCTCCCCACTGCGCGTATCCATCCGCATGTCTAGTGGTCCGTCGGTCCGAAAACTAAATCCTCTGTGCGCCTCGTCCAGCTGCAGGCTGCTCACGCCAAAGTCAGCGAGCAATCCATCCAGGCTCCCCGCTTCAATCAGGCTCGAAGCCTCCGAAAACGCCCTCGGCTCGAACACCACCTCCGGCATCTCCTCACCAAGCTCAGCCCGTAAAACCTCAAGCCTTGCCTTAGCCATCTCCATCGCCTCCGGGTCACGGTCAAAGCCAATCAACTTGCCTTTTCCGCCCAGCCTCTTCGCTATCTCCGAAGAGTGCCCCGCCAGACCCAACGTCGCGTCAACCACCACGCCGCCCGGCCGCACATTCAAATACTCCAAAACTTCTTCTAAAAGAACCGGCACATGTTGCGGACTCTTCATCTGTCACCCGCCTTCTGTGCTGCCCCTGGGGGCCAACCTGCTACTACTAAGCAACAACCTTGGTCTTCTCTGCGAACGCCATCAGATCCACATCTGTCAGCTCAACAGCTCCACTGGCCTTCTTCATCTCGGCGTCGAACATCTCTGCATTTACAACTTCCAACAGCGTCTGCGACCCCAGAACATTCACCTCGCCCGTCACCTTCGCCAACTCCCGCAGCTTCTGCGGAATCAGCACCCGGCCCTGTGCATCCATCTCGGCCATCTGCCCATAGAAGTTCGTCACATCCTGAAACTTCTTTCGTACCGGATCCATCGGGGACATCTTCGACAGCGACGCCTCGATCTGCTCCCACTCCTTCAGCGGATAAACCTGCGCCCGCTTCCCATCCATGCTTGTTATGTAGAACTGGGGTCCGTACAGCTCATCCACACGGCGCTTGAACTCGGCAGGGAGTTTAAGTCTCCCTTTCTCATCAACGCGTGTTGGGTGATTTCCCCGAAACATAACGACCTCGATACCTCTCTCGCCTCATCTTTGGTTCAAAACCTGCTCCGCATCGTAGAATTTTGTTGCCAGGGAACCTAGTTTGGTCCACTAAACTCCAAAATCTTCTACTTCGCTCCACCAGCATCGCCGAGCTACCCAGCCCTGTAAAGGGCTAATTTGTACAACTTCTGTGCATTTCCCATATTGGAATGTGGAAAACTCAGCTACTTGTGTGTACCGAAGAGGTAACCGCTAGCTGTAGTGTTGGCTCTGGTGATTCATGCCATCTCCGTTACTTGCAGAGCGTGAATCGATCTGATAAGCGAAATAAAAGCGAAAACGCTAGCTCCCACCCAGCAGCTTCTTCCGTCGAAGCAGCCAGATCAGGTACGCAAGCACTGCCAGATTAATGACTAGCAGACTCAGGCGAGACCAATCCGGCTTTCGGACCAGCTCATACAACTCCCACGGCAGAAAAGACACCGTCAGAATCAGCGTCAGATACTCCGCCCACACCTTCTCCAGAAGCAGTCCGATCCCCTCCGTCAAAGCCAATGCGGAGTATCCGAACGTCCCCACACTGATCTGCCTTAACCGATGAGCATCGATCAGGTCAGCCTTGTGCAGCAACAAAGCAACCAGTCGGCTTTCCGGGTCAAACCTCAACTTCAGCGCCAGCCGCGTCACCTCATCACCAACATCTTTATGCAGCAGGTGAACCGCACCCGCACCGATACAGAAGAAGAAGATCGCCTTGGCCAGCTTGAAAAGCCCGATCAGCAACAAACCGCGATCGTGAGCACCGGCCGGGTGATCCCCCTGCTCCGGTGCCTGTATCAACTCGCGGCTACTTATCGGTTCTTTCAGCATCATCAGACCTTCAGTTGACGAGGACTCAATTGAATTGTCAACGCCCCCTTCGTGTGATGCACATCTTCACCGCATCAACATCTTCTCGCTAACCGTTAGGCGCACACAACCGACGTCGCAACGCTCTCTCTTCAGACGGCATATCACGAGCATGATGGAAATTAGACCAATCCAGTCCCCGCAAGCAGACGTAGATGCTTATGAGTGCCCCTGCAGGGAACCAACTTCTAAATGATCTGGAACGATAAAGGATAACGACAGTGAAGAAGACCTTCCTCGCAACCGTTGCAGTCGCCGCTCTGGCCATCACCTCAGTTACCGCACACGCCCAGAAGGACCCTGAAGTCGGCGGAGCTGCGATGTACCCCACCAAGACCATCGTCGAGAACGCCGTCAACTCACCCATCCACAAGACCCTCGTCGCTGCCGTCAAGGCCGGCGGCCTGGTCGATACGCTCAACAGCCCCGGGCCCTTCACCGTCTTCGCACCAACCGATGATGCCTTCGCAAAACTTCCCGCAGGCACCGTCGACACCCTCGTCAAGCCCGAGAGCAAAGACACTCTGGACAAAATCCTCACCTACCACGTAGTAGCCGGCAAGATCTCCTCGAAGGAACTCGCAAAGATGATCCAGAAGGGCGGCGGCAAAGCTACTCTTAAGACCGTTCAGGGCGAAGATCTCACAGCCACCATGTCCGGCGGCAACATCATGCTGACCGATGCCAAGGGCGGCATGGCCACCATCACCACAGCCGATGTCTTCCAGTCGAACGGCGTCATCCACGTCATCGACACCGTCCTCATGCCCAACTAAGTGTTTCCTCCGGTAATCCCTTGAGGCGCCTCATCACGAGGCGCCTTTTTTTCTTATCCCACAAAACACACTATGATTGGCAGCCCCTACACCACTCGCACTTTCTGCTGCAACACGCTATAAACCAACTCAACGATGCGCCACACCTTCCAATCCCAACAGTGGCTCCCCTACCCTGTTGAAGTAGTCTTCGCCTTCTTCTCAAATCCCGACAACCTCCCACGCCTCATGCCCGCGTGGCAGAAAGCCCGCATCGAAGAGATCTCCATCGCACCCCCGCCTCCCCACCCTGTCACATCCTCCAGACCCGGCAGCATCGCCGCAGGTGCCGGAACGAAGCTCACAATCAGCTTTCGCCCATTTCCATATTCCCCCATCAGACTCCGCTGGGACGCAGAGATCTCCGACTTCCTCTGGAACGATCACTTCTGTGACCGGCAACTCCGAGGTCCCTTCGCCTACTGGCACCATTGCCACCATGTAAAGTCAGAAACGCGAACAGAAAACTCCCGAGGCCCTGTCCCCGGCACTCTGCTCGAAGACAAAGTCGACTACGAACTACCGCTGGGAGTATTTGGAAATATCGCCAACAGCCTCTTCGTCGCTTTTCAGCTTCGTAGCACCTTTGCCTATCGTCACGCACGCACCACCCAGTTGCTTGGAGCCCGCATTTAATAATCCCATCACCTAATGCTTGGCGAGGACCTGCTCCATCAGCTTGCTGAGATAAGGTCTCGACCTCTCAAGCGCCGCCTCGGCCGTAAGGCCGTACTTCTCTCGCAGCGACTCCACCTTCCCATGCTCGATGAACGCATCCGGCCAGCCCACCCTCACCACCGGAACCTGCAGCTCAAGTTCGTTCAACGTCTCCATCACGGCAGAACCAAAACCACCCGCAAGAACATGATCTTCCAACGTAATCACCAACCCACAGCGGCCACCGAACTCTCCGACGCAATCACGATCTACCGGTTTCGCAAAACGCGGATTAATCACCGCTGCAGAAAACCCTTCCAGCTTCAACATCTCTGCCAGGCGGACCGCCTCGGGCAGCATCGCTCCTAAACCGAAGATTGCAACATCGGCTCCGTCGCGAATCACCTCAGCCTTGCCGATCTCAAGCGCCACCGGTTGCTCTTTCACAGCAACACCCGGACCAGTCCCACGCGGATATCGAATCGCGCTTGGCCCCTCGTGCAGCATCGCCGTATACATCATGTCGGCCAGTTCATCCTCATTCTTCGGCACCATATGCACCAGGTTCGGCACGCTGCGCAGATAGCTGATATCGAACAGCCCATGATGCGTCGGCCCATCATCACCGCTCAACCCGCCGCGATCCATGCAGAACACCACCGGCAGATTCTGCAGACAGACATCATGCACAATCTGATCGAAGGCACGCTGCAGAAACGTCGAATAGATCGCACAAAACGGCTTATATCCCTTCGTCGCCATTCCAGCGGCAAAGATGACCGCGTGCTCCTCAGCAATCCCCACGTCAAAGTACCTCTTCGGATGATGCGGCCTGAAGAGATCCAACGCGGTCCCATTCGGCATCGCAGCCGTAATCGCGACAACCTTATCGTTCATCGTAGCTAGCTTCGTCAACGATTCCGCAAATATCTCGGAATAAGTCTTCTGCCCCGCAGGCTTGGTCTCACCGGTCTGCGCATCGTAAGGCCCCAGCCCATGAAACTTCTTCTGCTTTTCTATCGCAGGCTGAAAACCTTTGCCTTTTTGTGTGATCGCATGCAGCACCACCGGCTTGTTCTGTTGCTTCAAAAAGTTGAATGTCTCGATCAGCAGTGGCAGATTGTGTCCATCGAGTGGCCCAAAGTAGCTCAGCCCAAACTCTTCGAAGAGCGTGCCCGGCCCAATCAAACCCTTCGCCGCCTCTTCCGCCTTGCGAGCAACATGCCGCACCGTCTTCCCACCAAAGCGCTCCAGCAGATCTGCCGCCCGATCATGCAAACTCGAGATCGTCGGATTCGTCACGATCTTATGAAAGTACTCAGCGATCGCCCCAACGTTCTTATCAATTGACCACGCATTATCGTTCAACACCACGATCAACCGCTTGGTCTGAGCCGCGATATTATTCAGCGCTTCAAACGAGATACCATTCGTAAACGCCGCGTCCCCCGCCAGCGCGACGATATGTTCTTTGCCGCCCGACATGTCGCGGGCAACAGCCATGCCCAGAGCCGCACTCAGCGCCGTTCCTGCGTGTCCCGCACCATAACTGTCATGCTCGCTCTCGGTGCGCAGCATAAACCCATTCAATCCACCCGGCTGCCGAATCGTATGAAACAGCTTCTCTCGCCCCGTCAGCAGCTTGTGTACATAGGCCTGATGGCTCACGTCGAAGACGAAGCTATCCGTCGGTGTGTCGAACACATAGTGCATCGCAAGCGTCAGTTCAACCACGCCGAGATTCGGACCAATATGCCCACCCGTCTTGGCAACCCCCACAATCAGACGCGCCCGAATCTCCTCTGCCAACTGGGTCAGCTCCGCAATCGAAAGCTTCTTGACGTCAGCGGGAGAGTTGATTGTCTCGAGAATATTGCTCATTCAAAACCTGTTCTGCAGTCTCGCTAACCGAGCGTCGCGTCCTGCCCAAAACACAGCTACACCCTCAACCCGGCGAAATGAGGTGACTTTTAAGTATATCAACCCACAACTTCGCGTGTTGCATTTTTCAAACCCGATTCTTAGACGTTCGTTTCCGTCATTCGATGTCTTTTCCGCATCGCGAGTCAGCAGAATGCCAGCGCCGGCAAGCCAAAGCGAACCTGAATTTGCTCCAACCAGCTCAGCCACTGCGATATGCTTTCCCTCACATGGTCCCCGCCGTCACCACCACAGGCCTCACCCGCCGCTTCGGCGAATTCACCGCAGTTCAGGACGTCAACCTTACAGTCGCCCCGGGCCAGTTCTTCGGTTTCCTCGGTCCCAACGGTGCAGGCAAATCCACCACCATCAAGATGCTCACCGGCCTCCTCGCACCGACCTCCGGCTCCATCCAGATCCTCGGCCTCGACGCTATTTCAAATCCTCTGGAGGTCAAGCGCCAGATCGGCGTAGTCCCCGAAGGCCTCGCCCTCTTCGGTCGCCTCACCGCCTCCGAGTACCTCCGATTCGTCGGCCGTATGTATGGCCTCGACGCCGCCACCACCGCCGCCCGCACCACCGAACTTCTCGAGTTCATGAGTCTTGCCGGCGAAACAAAAAAACTCATCACCGACTTCTCCCACGGCATGCAAAAAAAGCTCGCCCTCGCCGCCGCCGTCATCCACGGTCCCCGCATCCTCTTCCTCGACGAGCCCTTCGAAGGCGTCGACGCCATCGCCTCCGGCACACTCAAAGCCATGCTTCAGGGCATGATCGCTCGCGGCGCAACCATCTTCCTCACCTCCCACGTTCTCGAGATCGTCGAGCGCCTCTGCACCCACATCGCCATCATCGATCGCGGCCACCTCATCGCCAATGGCTCGCTCGAAGAGCTTCGCGCTGGTGTTCAGGCCCGAAACCCCGAAGACAACGGCGGCAACCAGATCCTCACCCTCGAGCAGATCTTTCTCAGCATCGTAGGCGGCGATCCCGCCACTACCCATCCCGAGCAGGAACTCTCATGGCTGGGCTAACCGACCCTCCGGGCCATCCTCCAAACCCACCCTGGACCTCAGCCCAAAGCCGAGCCCAGTTCGCCGCCCTCGCTCAACTTCGCTGGTGCATCTTTCGCAATGCCTTCCGCCGCAAAGGTGGGGTCGGCGAACTCATCGCCCGCATCCTGATCTTCCCCGTCCTCGCCCTCATCGCCATCTTCCCCATTCTCGGCGCAGGCTTCGGAGCCTACCTCTTCGTCTCCACGGATCGTCTCGCCATGCTCTCCTCAATCACCTGGGGAGTCTTCTTACTCTGGCAACTCGTCGTCCTCAACATCTCAGCGCCCGGCCTCAGCTTCGACATCAATACGATCATCCGCTTCCCACTCAGCTTTCCCCGCTACCTCACAGCCCGCCTCTTCTTCGGCCTGCTCTCTGCCGCCAATGTCATCGGCACTCTGGCCCTCATCGCCGCCGACATCGGTATCGGCGTAGCCAAGCCGTCGTTAGTTCCCTGCGCCACGCTGACCCTCTTCGTCTTCGCGCTGGCAAACATCTTTTTCACACGCATGGCCATCACCTGGGTCGAGCGCTGGCTCTCCACCCGCCGCGCCAGCGAAATATTCACCGCTCTCATCATCTTCGGCTCCCTCGGTTTCCAATACATCAACCTGAACTTCAACCCAGCCTTCCAAAATGGTCACGTCCACAAATCTCCCATCCTCATCAAAATCTTTAACCGTCTTCGCCCCGTTGCTGAACTCCTTCCCCCGGGTCTGGCCGCCACATCCATCGTCAGCTCTGCACAAGCTCGCCACTTCGACGCCATTGCCTCTCTGCTAGGCCTAGCAACCTTTGGGTGCATCTTCCTGGCTATCTACGCCTACCGTATGCATCGCGAGTTCCGCGGCGAAAATCTAAGTCAGGTCTCCCACCAACCCGCCGCAACCCGCATCCCACCGTCACAACGTATCTCCGGCCTGCAATCAGCAACGGCTCAGTCCACCCGCGGACCCCTCAGCTTAAGCCCCACCCTCTCCGCATGCCTCCACAAAGAGCTCATCTACCTCCGCCGCAACACCAATCAGCTTTACGGCTTCATCGCTCCCGTATTCATGGTCTTCCTCTTCGCCAACCGCATCGGAGCCAGCGGTGTCGGCGGTAGCCTCATCTTTCCTGCCTCCGTCGCCTACTCTCTGCTCGGCGTCTCCATCCTCTCCTATAACGGCCTCGGCATGGACGGCCCAGGCGTCCAGTTCTATTTCATCAGCCCCACGCGCATTCGCGACGTCTTCCTAGCAAAGAACTTGATTGGCTTTCTCCTCAGCCTTATCGAATTCATCCTCATCTTCGGAGTTCTCGCTTTCGGCGCCCGTACTCCGACTCCGCTCACAGCCGTCGCGACCCTCTGCTGGCTCCTCTTCACCACCTTCACCAACGGAGCGATAGGTAATCTCCGATCCCTCAGCGCACCAAAAAAAATCAACCTGTCGAAGATCAACCGCGCACAGACTTCGCAACTGAGCGCCATAATCGCCTTAGGCGTGGTTCTGGCCTGTTTCGCTATCGGCTTTGCAACTGTCCTCTTCTGCCAGCACCTCGGCCAACCTTGGCTTATGATCCCCATTCTCCTGGCCTTCGCCATAGCCGCCCTCATCTTTTACATCCGTGTTCTGAACCGTCTTGACGCAATAGCGCTGAACCATCGAGAAGCAATCGCTGAAGAACTGTGCAAAACCTAGGGCCCTGGTTTCACGCGAAGCCGTGTCATCTAACGAAGCCCGCATTAAGCGGATGCTGTCATTCCGCATTAAGCCTCCGCTGTGAGTCCCGTGTTGAGCCTTGGCTGTCATCCTGAGCGCAGCGAAGGATCCCGAATAACTCCGCCCGCCCAAGCCGCTCCGTCCCTTCCCACCCACCCACTTCACGGATCTGCTGTCTTCCCCAACGATCCACGAAACAGTTCATGACAAATCCCAGACAACACCTGCGCTACACTGGCTTTCTTCGCACACCAGGTCACCCACCGACGTCCAGGCGAACAATGCGTCAAAAACGGTAAGACCACACGAAGTATCGAAAAGGAAAGACAACGAGATGCAGATTAGGTGCCGCAAAACCGTAGTCCTTATCGCATTCGCAATAGCAACCACCTTTGCCTGCCTCCAGGTCACCGCCCAGACGCCCACAGAGCAGCCAGACAAATACCAGTGGCTCGAGGACGTCTCTGGCGACAAAGCCATGGCCTGGGTCAACGAAGAAAATGCCCGCTCGGCCAAAGTCCTCCAGGCAGACCCGCGATACCCCGTACTCGCCGAAACAGCCCTCAAAGTGCTTGAATCGCCCACTCGGCTTCCCTCCCCAGACTTCCGCGTCGGCGAGATATACAACACCTGGCAGGACGCCCAGCACGTCCGCGGCATTCTTCGCAAAACCTCCCTCGACAGCTACCTCACCGACCAGCCCGAATGGCAAACCGTCATCGACTACGACGCCCTCGCCGCAAAAGACAACGAGAAGTGGGTCGAGAAGGGCCTCAATTGCCTCTACCCCGGAGACGGCCTCTGTCTCGTCTCTCTCTCCGCCGGCGGCGAAGACGCCGACACCCTCCGTGAGTTCGACCTCAAAACCGGCAAGTTCGTTGAAGGAGGCTTCGTCCTTCCAAAGTCCAAGCAGGACGTGACCTGGGTCGACAAAGACACCCTCCTCGTCGCCCGCGACTGGGGCGAGGGCACCATGACTCAATCCGGCTATCCCTTCGTCGTCAAACTCTGGAAGCGCGGCCAATCGCTGGCTGAAGCCAAAGAGGTATACCGTGGCACCTCCGCTGACGTAGAAGTCGGCGCAACTGCAATTCACGATAGCCATGGCCACGTTGCCGTGGTGATTGATCGCGGAGTTAATTTTTTTGAGCGCGAAACCTACCTCTACACCGACAGCGGCCCCAAAAAAATCTTTGTGCCCGGCAAGTCCCAACTCCACGGCATGCTCGACGGTATGCTGATCGTCGAACTCAACCAGGACTGGAAGCCCGAAGGCCTCTCCCGAAAATTCCCCCAAGGCTCAGTCGTCGCGCTCGACCTCGAAGCCGTGAAGAAGGACCCCGTCCACCTCAAGCCCACCGTCGTATTCACTCCCACCTCCGAAGAGTTTTTCCAGGAGTCGGCCACCACCAAAGACCACCTCCTCCTCACCACGCTCGACCACGTCCAGGGCCGCGCCTACATCTACACCCACGAAGCCAACAACACGTGGACACGCAAGAAGCTCGACATCCCCGACAACTTCAGCGTCAGTATCGCCACCACCAACACCTCCGACAACAAATTCTTCCTCGAAACCACCGGCTTCCTGACGCCCTCCTCACTCCTCCTCGGCGACGCCCAATCAACAAATCTAAAGTCCGCCAAAACTCTCCCAGCCCAGTTCGACGCCTCCAATCTCATCGTCGAACAGCTCCAGGCCACCTCCAAAGACGGGACCAAAATCCCCTACTTCCTCGTCCGCCACAAAGACATTAAGTACGACAGCTCAAACCCCACTCTCATGAATGCCTACGGCGGCTTTCAAGTCTCCATGACGCCTCTCTACAACCCCATCCTCGGCAAGCTATGGCTCGAGCGCGGCGGCACCTTCGTCCTCGCCAACATACGTGGAGGCGGCGAGTTCGGCCCCGCCTGGCACGACGCCGGCCTCAAGATCCACCGCCAGCGCATCTACGACGACTTCGCCGCAGTAGGCCAGGATCTCTTCACCCGCAAGATCACCTCGCCTCGCCGCCTCGGTATCGTAGGCGGCTCCAACGGCGGCCTCCTCATGGGCGTCGAGTTCACCCAGCACCCCGAGATGTGGAACGCCGTCGTCATCCAGGTCCCCCTCCTCGACATGCTCCGCTACGAGCACATCGCCGCCGGAGCCTCCTGGGTCGGCGAGTACGGTACCGTCACCATCCCCGCCGAGCGAAAGTTCCTCGCATCCATCTCCCCCTACAACCAGCTGAACCCCAACACCAACTACCCCGAGCCGCTCATCTTCACCACCACCAAAGATGACCGCGTCGGCCCCGTCCACGCACGCAAATTCGCCGCACGCCTCGAAGAGCTTCACAAGCCCTTCTTCTACGACGAGATCGTCGAAGGCGGCCACGCCGCCGGAGCCAATCTCAAAGAGCAGGCAAACACCCGCGCCGAACAATACACCTACCTAACCCGAAAGTTGATGGACTAAAGCAGCCACGAGGCGGCGTAACACTCCCGAGCATCAGCGAAGTCGAACAGTGAACGATCACGACAACTGAAACCGTCATCCCAACCTTGAGCGAAGTCGCGCAACAACCGAAGTCGTCACCCTGAACCGAAGTCGCCATTTGAGTTGAGCTGTCATCCTGAACGTAGTGAAGGATCCCAACACATTCCACCTCCCCATACCGTTCGAACCCTCCAGCCCAAACACTCCAGCCGTCGCCTTCTTCGCCAACCCAAAAGTCTCGACCTAAGCAATCGAACCGTTGACTTTCAGAACTACCCAACCACACCCACCACGCTCAACATCCTCCCCGCAACACCCTTCTCCCCACGATGCGAAAAGTACTTCAGCTCCCCCACCGCATCCACCTTGCAAGCGGAACACTCCCCAACCACAGTGATGCGATCCTCGCCCACTCCGGCCTCTAGCAACTGCCTGCGATTTGCCTCCCAAAGATCCAGGTACAACTTCTCCTCCTCCTCACCCACGCCAACCCGGAAGAGCTCCTCACCATACGCAAATCGCTCCCTAAACTCCCTGTGAACCTCCCGGCCCACCGAGTAGCAGCAAGCCCCGATGCTCGGCCCCACCGCCGCCTCCAGGTCCTCCACCCGCGACCCGTACTCAGTCATCATCATCGCCACCCCACGCTCCACGATCTGCGCCACCGTCCCCCGCCATCCGGCATGAAACGCTCCAACCGCCCTCTTCTCCCGATCCACCACCAGCACCGGAACGCAATCCGCAGTCCCCACCCCCACCAGCACTCCCGGCACGTTCGTAATTAACCCGTCGCCCTCCAGCACAGCCCTCCCATCCGCCGTCTGCAACTTCCCATCGAGCGCCCCATCCGCTTCGCGAACGATGTGCACGACATCGGAGTGAATCTGCCGCACTCCCACCAGCACGGAACCACGTTTATCCCCCAAATCACCATCGACATACCGCAAAAAATTACGCCGATTCTCCGCCACCAGCGTTGTTTCATCCTCCTTGGTCCACCCTAGATTCAGCGATTTTCCCCCATAAATCGTAGAAATTCCTCCACCTCGGGTACTAAACCCATGTCTCAGCCACCCAAACCTCCGCCAGGCCCCAACCCGTATCGTTTCAATCCCATCGCTCACACTAACTCCTTTACTTCGAACGTCTACCTTAGCTTGGATCGTAGTGTCTCTCCCTACCAGGAGATTCACCAAACGATTCCGGAATCCGGGTCCGCTCAGTCATGTCATCGCGCATTCTTCCAGTGGAACAGTACCCAGTAACATTCTTCAAGATGCAGAGTCTACTTTTTATAGGTACCGCAACAAGGCTTCGCGCATCCAAAGAGACGGAAACAATTGACGATGCAGGGGCATGAACTAACCCCCTTATATTTCAACAAAAATTTGCATCCTTCCCCGCGGGTCTGTAATATACCGCGATTGTAGACATGAGAGTGAATGTGCCCACCGTAGCCCCCCAATTTCTTCGTTCCCGCATCGGCAAAGTCTGCGTGGCCATCATCGGCGGCACTCCCGTCGAGATGCTTGAAAAAGCCAGCGCCGTTGTCAAAGAGACCCCTTTCCTCGAGTTTCGCCTCGACTACCTGGAAAAGCCTCTCCTCGCCTTGCCTAAACTGAAACACTTCCTTAGCGAAAACACCGCCGTCACCGCTATCGCCACCTGCCGCCGCGCAGCCAACGGCGGTAAGTTTGCCGGCAACCTCGCCGCCCAGATGGAGATTCTTTCCAAGGCAGGAACCTCCGGCTTCCACCTCGTCGATCTTGAGCTCGAATCCGCTGAGAGTCTGAAAAAAGGCGAGATTCAAAAGCTTCGTGAGACAGGCGTCGCGCTGATCGTCAGCCACCACGACTTTACCGCCACCAAGGATCTTGAAAACATCTTCAAACGCATTGAGCCCTTCCAACCTGACTTCATCAAGATAGTCCCAACTGCCAAGACGCTCACCGACAACGTAACCCTCATGCGCTTCATCGAACGCATGGACGATCACTCCAACATCATCGGCATCTGTATGGGCGATGCCGGCATCATCTCGCGTGTCCTCGGCGTCCGCGCCGGCAGCGCCTTTACCTTCGCCGCCGCAACCACCGGCGAAGAGACCGGACCAGGCCAGATCGCAGCCCGCACACTCATCGAAACCTATCGCATCGATCAGGTCGACGCAGCCACCAAGGTCTACGGCGTCGCCGGCAATCCCATCCGAAGCTCGCTCTCGCCCATCATGATGAACACAGCATTCCGCCGCGAGACCGTCAACGCTGTCTATCTCGCGCTTCAGGCCAACAAACTCTCCGACCTCCTCAAGCTCGTCCACGAGATTCCCATCCAGGGCCTCAGCGTCACCATGCCGCTCAAGCAGGAGATCATGGCGCACCTCGAAAAGACCGATCCCCTCTCCGCCAAAATCGGCGCCTGTAACACGGTCCTCCGCCAGGACGGCAAGCTCTACGGGTTCAACACCGACGTCGCCGGCATTACAGGACCTATTGAGAAGCGCCTGTCTCTTCGCGGAGCAAAGGCCCTCGTCCTCGGGGCTGGCGGAGCCGCTCGCGCTGCTGTCTTCGGTATGCGTGACAAGGGAGCCGAGGTCTTCATTCTGAATCGCACCGCCGAAACAGCGCAAAAGCTGGCGAAGCAGTCCGGTTCAAAGACCATCAAGAAGGACGCCCTCTCCAAGACCACCTTCGACGTAATCGTCAATGCGACTCCCATCGGCATGACCGGCATCAAGGGCGCGCAAATCCTCGAAGCTGCAGATCTCAACACCAAGCTGGTCTTTGATCTCGTCTACAACCCACTCGAAACCCCACTCCTGCGCCTCGCACGCCAGCACAGCATCCCCATCATCACGGGCATCGAGATGTTCGTACAACAGGGAGCGCGCCAGTTCGAGATCTTCACCGGAAAACCTGCTCCAGAAGAGGAGATGCTGCGCGTCGTCATCCACGCTCTACGCCAGCAGGCCGAATCTGCCGCGGAGACTCCTGCACCCACAGCCAAGACGAAAAAAGCTTCCTGAAGAAAGTGTCCTGCCAGACGGGCCCACTACGCGTGGGGCGGTCACTTCGTGACTCGTCTACCGGTCTTGGCAACACCAGCACCACAGGTCCTCCCGCTGGTCGGCACCCATCCTCTCCGACCAGCGGGAGGACCAAAGCTTTTAACGCGACACAACAAGGTACACAAGTCACGAAGTGACCGCAGCCCGCGCAGGGCGCCCGTCCGGCAGGGACAAAAGTCGTTGTCAAGCCCCTAAGTCACATATCTCATTCATCACAATGCACTTACGCGTGGCGTATTAGTTATGCCGAATCAACTATGCTTATGAAGTAGAGGAAATAAAAACATCTAATCAGGCCGAAAACTCATAACGCTTTTAGAAAGACGAATTTACCCGCAACCCTTTTGTTTAGACCATTTTGCAAAAACGTAAATTCTTAACTCATTCATTTAAGGGAGCTTGCACGCAGATACCCCCCAGGGGGTACCCCCGGAAAGGGAATCTCTAAAAAGAAAAAAGCCGCCCGCAGGCGGCTTTTGAAGTTCTCGTGTGCTAGCTGCTCTTACCCTGAGCCGAAGCGATCTTCTCTTCAGCCTTCCGAGTAATCGCGTTAGCTTCGTCGTACTTCTCACCGTCGTCGCCAGCCTCGTTCCAGAGCTTCTGCCCCTCTTGAAGCTCCTTCTGAGCCTCGGCGGTGTCAATCTCGTTCGGATGCAGCGCGGTCTCCGCCAGAATCGTGACACGCTCCGGCAGAACCTCCACGAAGCCCCAGGCAACAAAGAACTTCTGATCGCCAGAGCTTCCACCATGCAACCGGACCTCACCAGCACCAAGCTCCGCAAGCAGCGGCGCCGCGCCATACAGCGCTTCGAGATACCCCGACATCGACGGCAACTCCACCGCCTCCGCCGTCGCATCCAGCAGAACACGGTCCGGCGTAACCAGCCGAACCGCTAACAAACCCGAATTGCTCGTCGTCTCTGCCATTGGTTATGCCGTCTGCTTCATCTTCTCTGCGGCAGCCTTCACGTCTTCAATGCCACCCTTCAGATAGAAAGCCTGCTCCGGAATATCATCATGCTTACCTTCGATGATCTCCTTGAAGCTCCGAACAGTATCAGCAACTTTGACATAAGCGCCGGGGATACCGGTAAAGATCTCCGCCACATGGAACGGCTGCGACAGGAACCGCTGCACCTTACGCGCACGCGCCACGGTGATCTTGTCCTCTTCCGAGAGCTCGTCGATACCGAGAATCGCAATGATGTCCTGCAGGTCCTTGTAGCGCTGCAGAATCTTCTTCACACCCTGCGCCACATCGTAGTGATCCTGGCCCACAATACGCGGAGACAGAATGCGCGAGGTCGAAGCCAGCGGATCGACCGCGGGATAGATACCAAGCTCCGACAGCGGACGCGAAAGTACGGTGGTCGCATCAAGGTGAGCAAAGGTCGTCGCCGGTGCGGGGTCAGTCAAGTCATCAGCCGGCACGTACACAGCCTGCACCGAAGTGATCGAGCCCTTCTTCGTCGAAGTAATCCGCTCCTGCAACTCACCCATCTCGGTCGCAAGATTCGGCTGATAGCCTACGGCCGAAGGCATACGGCCAAGCAGCGTCGAAACCTCAGAGCCCGCCTGCGTAAACCGGAAGATGTTGTCGATGAACAGCAGCGTGTCCGCTCCCTCTTCATCACGGAAGTACTCCGCAACCGTGAGCCCGGTTAGCGCCACGCGAAGACGCGCCCCTGGCGGTTCCGTCATCTGGCCATACACCAGCGCGGCTTTGCTCTTCGGCAGGTCTTTCAAATCAATAACGCCGGACTCCTGAAACTCCATCCAGAGGTCGTTGCCTTCACGAGTACGCTCACCAACTCCAGCGAACACGGAGAAGCCGCCATGATGACTCGCAACGTTGTTGATCAGCTCCTGGATGATGACCGTCTTGCCCACACCGGCGCCGCCGAAGAGACCAACCTTACCGCCCTTCATAAACGGCTGGATAAGGTCGATGACCTTGATGCCGGTCTCGAACATCTCTTCGCTGGTGGACTGCTCGTCAAACGCAGGCGCCTGCCGGTGTATAGGCATGTGAACCTTTGCATTGACAGGCCCAAGTTCATCTACTGGCTCACCCAACACGTTAAGCACGCGACCCAGCGTCTCGCGACCCACCGGCACCATAATGCCCGCGCCCGTATCGATCGCCTTCATCCCGCGAACCATGCCCTCCGTCGCAACCATCGCGATGCAGCGCACGCGGCCCTCACCAAGATGCTGCTGCACCTCGACAATGACATCGAGCGGGGTGGGAACGTCGAAGCCTTCGCTGACGATGCGAATCGCCTGAAAGATAGCCGGCATATGCGACTCTTCGAATTGAATGTCAACGGCCGGTCCGCTGATCGAAATTACTCTTCCAATATTCTCTGCCATAGGTCTCTTTCGTTATTGCGGCTCTCTCACTTACAGGGCAGCCGCACCACTCACAATCTCGATAATTTCTTTGGTAATTGCTGCCTGCCTTACGCGGTTCATGGTGAGGCTCAAGCTGTCAATCAGATCGCCCGCATTTTTCGTCGCAGCATCGGTTGCCGTCATGCGCGCTGCGTGTTCCGCAGCAGTAGACTCCAGCAAAGCATGAAAGATCACCGTCGTCACATAACGAGGCATCAGATGCCGGAAGAGTCTCTCCGGCGACTGGTCGAAGATGTAGTCGACATCGGCGGTGCCAAATTTCTTGGCTTCTTCTTCCATCTCGCTGGCTTCGGGCACGTGAACGCTGATGCCTTCCGATTGCGCCGCCCGAACAGCAGCATCGCGCTCCTCCTGGGTAGGCTCCAGGGAAGACTCAACGTTGTGAGCTCCAAGCTCGACAATCGGCAGCAGCTTTTCTACGACGATCCTCTGCTGCAGCACCGACTTGAACTCGTTGTAGACGAGATAAACAGAGTCAATCTCCGACCGTTCGTAACGTTCGATGATCGAGTGCGCCAGCTTGGAGACAGCCTCAAATTCGGTTTTAACCAGCAGGTCCGGATGCTCCGCCGCAACTTCGATCTGTGCTGCACGATGACGGATCGTATCGTAGTGGATTGCGAGATCGTTGTCGTAGTGCTCTTCGGTCTTCTCGTAGTTCGCCGCTGGAAACTTTCTCTTGTAGAAGCCAATCGCCTTCTTGCCAATGGGCTCAAGATCGATGTTCTGTCCTCTCGCTACGCGAGTATCGATGAACTTCTGCGCTGCCTTCCCCACATTGGAGTTGAAACCGCCTGCAAATCCCTTGTCACCGGCAATCACAACGACAAGTACGTTCTTCTCTTCACGCTCAATCAACAAAGGATGAAGAATCTCGCCGGTCTGCTCGTTGTAGATATCGGTGCGGCGTACCAGGGACTCCAGCACGTTGATCAGCATCTGCGCGTAGGGCCGAGCCTGCATGGCACGCTCCTGCGCGCGGCGCAGCTTAGCCGCCGAAACCATCTTCATGGCTTTCGTGATCTGCCGCGTGTTCTTCACACTGCGGATGCGACGCCGTAAATCGAGTACGTTTGCCATGGTTTACTTGGCCGCAGCCGTCTCTTTCTGTTGCTGGTTCTTGTCGGCGCGATCCGCCAGGAAGTTGCCCTTGTACTCTTTGATCGCCGCGGTCAAACGAGCCTTCAAATCGTCGTCCAGAGCCTTCTTCGTAGCGATGTCTGTAAGAATTGAAGCCTGCGCCGACTCGAGGTATGGATAGAATCCGTCCTCGAACGCACGCAGATCGCTCACTTCCACATCGTCCAGAAGTCCGTTCACACCAGCAAAAAGAATCGCAACCTGCTTCTCCGCAGTCAATGGCTGAAACTGAGGCTGCTTTAGCAACTCCGTCAGACGTTGTCCACGGTTGAGCTGCTGCTGCGTTACTTTATCCAGATCCGAACCGAACTGCGAGAACGCAGCCAGCTCGCGATACTGCGCCAGATCAAGCTTCAACGTTGCACCCACCTGCTTGGTCGCCTTGATTGCCGCCGAGAAACCCACGCGCGACACAGACAGACCAACGTTGACGGCAGGACGCACGCCCGAGTTGAACAAGTCTGTCTCAAGGAAGATCTGTCCATCCGTGATCGAGATCACGTTGGTCGGAATGTAAGCCGAAACGTCGCCAGCCTGTGTCTCGATAATCGGAAGTGCTGTCAGCGAACCACCACCCAACTTGTCCGAAACCTTCGACGAGCGCTCCAGAAGACGTGAGTGGAGATAGAACACGTCGCCCGGGTACGCCTCACGTCCAGGAGGACGACGAAGCAACAGAGAAATCTCGCGATAGCTTGCCGCATGCTTAGAAAGATCGTCGTAGATCACCAGCGCATGCTTGCCGCTATCTCGGAAGTACTCGCCCATTGCGGTCGCCGCAAAAGGAGCAAGATACTGCATCGGCGCTGGCTCTGAGGCAGTTGCAGCAACGACGATGGTATAAGCCATCGCACCATGTTCTTCAAGCGTCTGTACCACTTGCGCTACCGAAGAACGCTTCTGTCCAACCGCACAGTAGATGCAGATCAGGTTGTTCTTGGCAGAATTGATGATCGTGTCGAGCGCAATCGCGGTTTTGCCAGTCTGCCGGTCGCCGATCAACAGTTCGCGCTGGCCGCGGCCAATCGGAATCATCGTATCGATCGCCTTGATACCAGTCGCCATCGGCTCACGCACCGACTGACGATCAATGACGCCAGGAGCAAGCCGCTCTACCGGCAGATACTTGTCCGTGTTGATCGGACCTTTATCGTCGATGGGCTGACCCAGCGCATTCACGACGCGGCCGATCAAAGCCTCGCCCACTGGTACCGACATAATCTTCCCGGTCCGCTTTACCTGATCGCCTTCGCTGATCTCCGTGTAGTCGCCCAGCAGCACCGCGCCGACCTGGTCTTCATCGAGGTTCATTGCGAGTCCGGCAACGCCGTGCGGAAACTCAATCAACTCGCCGGCCATAACTTTATCCAGGCCATGTACACGCGCGATGCCGTCCCCCAACGAGATGACCGTTCCAACTTCATCCACCTGGATGCGCTGCTCGAAGTTCTCAATCTGCTGGCGAAGCAGCTCCGTTATCTCATCCGCCTTGATCTGTGCCATGTCTTCCTTCTACTCGATTCGTGTCAAATCTAAAAAAACTTAGCGCCGTCACCGGCAAGACTCTACGCGTTCACAAGCTTCTGCTTCAACTGCTGCAACTGTCCCCGGATCGACCCGTCATAGACGGTGGAACCAAGTCGCACCACAGCCCCACCCAACAAGGTTGCATCCTGGTGATAGGTAGCCCGAACGCGTCCCCCTGCAAGCTTCGCAACCTGAGCCTCGAGCTCCGCACGATCCTGGTCGTTCAGAGGCCGTGCACTCGTAATCTCCGCCTCAGCCATGTTGGATTGCTCGTCGGCAAGGACATGGTACTCACTGAGAATCTCGTTCAACTCATCGAGGCGCTGATGATCCATAATCACGGCAATAAAGTTCCGCACCTGCGGGAACATCCCAATGCGTCCGGCAATCGCATCGAGCACTCTCAACTTTTGCTCATTCGCGATCGAAGGATTCATCAACACTTCCCGCAGATCATGGCTCCCGGCGAGCGTTCCACTGAAATCACCTAGCTGCTGTTGAGCCGCAGCTGCGTTAAGGTGAGCAGAAGCGGCAACCGACGCAAACGCGTGTGCATATCGCAACGAAAGGACAGACATTAGTTTTGCCCTTTCTTTGAATCGTCGCCCGTCAGCCGCTGCGCAAAACTCTGCACCAGCAGACGGTCAGTCTCCGCCGTTACTACCAGCTTGCGTGCTGCCTGTTCGATAGCAAGTTCTGCCGCATACTGCTGAATCTGTCGCTGCGCAAGAGCCGTCGCGGCTGTGATCTCCTGCTCCGCAGCCGCTAAAATCTTCTGCTTCTCCTCTTCCACGCTCGCAGCGATGCGCCGCTCATCAAGCGCTGAATCCTTCTCTGCCTGGGCGCGCATCGCGGCGATTTCACCGTCGAGCTTACTCAGACGACCTTCCACACTGCTCAGCCGGGCATTGGCATCTTCGGTCGCCGAACGCGCGTCAACAAGCTGCTTCTGAATCGACGTGTTCCGATCGCGAAACGTCTTTGGCAAGGTCTTTGCCAGGAACCACCCCACGAGCCCAGCGAGGACCACAAAGTTGGCAACCGTAAACGCCGTGGCCGCCTGCTCAGCGTTCAAGCCAACCTTCGCCCCGAGAGCACGCACCATGGGCGAATGGAGATACTTGTCGTTCTCATCTTCTTCCTGCTGACTCTTCTCCGGCGACTGCGCCTCAGGTGCCTGCTGTCCGGCGTTTGCGCTCGGAACACTTGCATCCTGCGCCTTCACCTGGCAGGTCGGCGCAAATAGAAAACCAATCAAAATAACAACGGGCAAAAGCCTCTTTACAAAGGAAGTCTTCACTGTGCAACCTCCGTCGCATGAACGCCAGCCGGAAGCACCGCGTTGAGAATGCGCGAGCTTAACTCTTCGCTCATTTCTGCAATCTGGAGCCGCGCCTCATGGGCGCTCTGCGCAATCTCCTGCTTAGCTCCATGAACTCGATCCTGTGTATGCTGACGAACCTGCGCAAGTGCCGCCTCACGCTCCGCATTCCACTGCTTCAGTTTCTTATCGCGCATCTGAAAGATCTCGATCCTGGCGTTGCGCAGCCTTTCTTCGTAGGCCGCGGTCTCCGCCTCAGCAGCGGCGATCGACCTTCGAGCCTGTTCGATTGCGCCTGAGGTACGTGCCCGCCGCTCTGCCAGCACCCGATCCAACGGGCGCCGGACAAGCAGCCCATAAGCTGCCACCAACAGAATGAATAGAACAATCGTCGGCACAGAGCCGAGCACAAGTCCACCGAGTTGATTCAGTATCTGATCCATGAATGGGGTCGGCCGGGGCCGCTTGGATGTCCTGTCGTGAGCGGTCTCACACCGCTACTCTGTTCCAGAAACACTGGCTCAGGAGCTGCATGATGGTTCGAGGTACACCTAGTTTTAGCAAAGCGATTACAAGGGTGTCAACCAACCCGCCGATGAATATCGGCCACGCTGAACGATAATCGCACGACCATCGTCGCTCGCTATTACAAGGAATTATTTCCACCTTTCCTTTGACTTCCTGAAGCAAAGGACTAGACTTAAACGTACCACCTGGACCCTAAGCTCTGGGTCACATAGGTCGCGTGATTGAGGACACCACCTCCGCTCCTCGTCAGGCGGCCTATGCTAGTTAATGAGCCTTTTTAGATAATCAGCCCACCCGCTCGTGGAATCTTCTGAACCGGTTCAGCAGAGAAGCTGGCCCTCGCGCCGTAACGTACGCCAGATTTCCCTCGAACCGCTTTCCCTCCACCACCGCACCCGCCTCCAGAGCGGCCATCACAGCTCCCTCCGACTGCGGCAGACGAAACTGCATCTCAATCAGTGGATCCACAACTAATGCAGCATCGATCGCACCCAGCAAATGGTCCAGCCCGAGCTTTTTCAAGCCGGAGACTGCGATGCTTCCCGGCGCTCCCATAGGCATACCACCGTCGCTCCCGACCAGGTCAATCTTGTTCAACACTTCGATCACAGGCTTATTCGAAACATCCAGCTCGGCCAACACCTTCTCAACCTGCATCTTCTGCTCATCCACCATTGGACTCGACGCATCGCGAATATGCAGCAGCAGCTCCGCTCGCTCTACTTCCTCCAGCGTAGCCCGAAAACTCGTAACCAGCGTGTGGGGCAGATTGCGGATAAACCCTACCGTATCTGACAGCAAAATCTTCCTCCGCGAAGGCAGCGTCAACTGCCTTAGCTTGGGATCGAGCGTAGCGAACATTCGCGAAGACTCCAGCACTCCCGCCTCTGTCAGAGCGTTGAAGAGTGTGCTCTTCCCTGCGTTGGTATAGCCGACCAGCGCCACCACCGGCACCGGAACCGCCTCTCTCCTCTGCCTCTGTTGCCGGCGAATTCGCCGCACTGACTCGAGCTGCTCTTTCACATGATCAATTCGCAGATTGATCTTCCTTCGATCCGTCTCCAGTTGTGTCTCACCCGGTCCACGGGTCCCGATACCGCCGCCCAGTTGAGACATCGACTTCCCGCGTCCAGCCAACCGGGGCAGCTGATACTCCAGTTGTGCCAGCTCTACCTGTAGCTGACCTTCCCGCGTCCGCGCATGTCTCGCGAAGATATCCAGAATCAACTGCGTTCGATCGATGACCCGGCAAGGCAGCTTCGCCTCCAGATTCCGCAACTGCGACGGAGAAAGATCATGATCAAACAGCACCAGATCCGCTCCCGTCGAGGCAATCACCCCTTCGATCTCCTCCAGCTTTCCCTGTCCTACAAGTGTCGCTGGATCCGGCCTTGGCCGCCGCTGAATCAGGGTTGCAGCCACTTCGGCCCCGGCACTCCTCGCAAGCTCTTCAAACTCAGCCAAAGAAGAATCGAAATCAAGGTCAACTGTCGCCTTTGGTGTCGCGGACAGATCGACGGTCTCCAGCGCAGTACCAGCCGAAACCGCAGCCGCGGTCCTTGCCAGCCTCGCCGCCGCAGTCAGCTTGCGTCGCTCACCAGTAAATTGCACGGCAACCAGAACCGCGCGTTCCGCCTGGGACAGGACTACCCGCCCATGGTGCATCGCCGCCACTTGCGCTTCCACCAGACTGCGCCTCGTCGGCTTCACTCCATCGATCTTCACACCTTCGGTTGTCAACGGTTAACGGCCTTGTGTCCCTGTCGCCTCTGGTACCGGTGCACTTGTAGCAGGGGCAGAACCTACCGCCGCCCGCACCTCTGGCTTCGCGTCACTTCGCACATCACCATGCGCACCCGCTCGCCCACTCACCACAGTCGAGATCGCATGCTTGAAGATTAGTTGCTCCTGGCTATTGTTCTCCAGCAACACCGAGTATTTATCGAACGACCGAATCTTCCCTGTTAGCTTCACGCCGCTTACCAGGTAAATCGTGATCGGACTCTTGTCTTTTCGCACTGTATTGAGAAAAGTATCCTGAATGTTCTGTGCCGGCTTTGATTCCATGGGGCCGATCTCCTTTGTCAAGTGTTCACACTGCGATGAGGTTTTGCCGTGACCCATCGGCTTCAGAACAAAACTCAGCGTGTTCAACGGCTAAGTCTGAAGCCAAGACTGTCAACAATACGAGCATCCACGGCAATAATCAACCTGCGCCCTCAAATTGTAACGACGAACGCAATACTTCGTTAGACGCATTGCAAGACAGAACGAGAGTCTACCGCAGTCTCCACAGCTATATACCAGCGATATACCATGGCAGATGTGACCATCCGCGATCCGCAACCCGTTCCAATGCTTGACTTCTCCCGCCAGTTTGCCATCCTCCGACAGGAGATCCTCGACTCCATCGAAGCAGTCTGTGCCTCGCAACACTTTATCCTCGGACCCCAGGTCACCAGCTTCGAGCACGCCGCCGCCCTCGCCTGCGCTGTCCCTCACGCCATTGGCTGCGCGAGCGGTACCGACGCCATCTGGCTCGCCCTCGCAGCCGCGAACATCGGCCCCGGCGACGCAGTCATCACAACCCCCTTCAGCTTCTTCGCCACGGTCAGCGCGATCCTCCGCTGCGGCGCCACACCTCTGCTGGCCGACATCGACCCCGCCACCTTCAATCTCTCTGCCGCCTCGGTCGAAGAGGTGCTCCGCTCCACCGTGGGCAAAAACGTCAAAGCTGTCCTCCCTGTTCACCTCTACGGCCAGTGCGCCGACTGGGACGCGTTCGCCGCACTGAAACGAAACCACAACCTCCTGCTCATCGAAGACGCCGCCCAGGCCTTCGGAGCCACATGGAACAGCGTCCCAGCTGGAGCACTAGGAGACGCAGCCGCCTTCAGCTTTTACCCCACAAAGAATCTAAGCGCCATGGGAGACGCCGGCCTCGTCACCACCACGTCCGCCGCAATCGACGACCACGCCCGCGTCCTTCGCGCCCACGGTATGCGCCGCCGTTACTATCACGACGAGATCGGCTGGAACTCCCGCCTCGACTCCATTCAAGCCGCCGTCCTCGAGGTCAAGCTCCGCTACCTACCCAAATGGAACCAACAGCGCCGCGACCACGCCGCCCGCTACGACCAGCTTTTCCATGCAGCGAACCTCACCGCATCCAACGTCAGCGAAGGCATCGTTCTACCGATCACCGACCCGCGCGCCGGCCACGTCTTCCACCAGTACGTCATCCGCACCTCTCGTCGCGACGAACTCCGCCAATATCTCGCAGAGCGCAAGATCGGCAGCGAAATTTACTACCCCGTCCCGCTTCACCTGCAAACCAGCCTCTCTCAACTCGGCTACAAGCAGGGTGACTTCCCCATCAGCGAAGCCGCCGCCCACGAGGTCCTCGCACTTCCTATGTACCCCGAGCTACGCGAAGACGAGCAGCAGACTGTAGTCGACACCATCGCCACCTTCTACGCCTGAGCAACCCGCACTGGTTCCTTTCCATATATCGCGGCTCCTGGGTCGTCGTGACCTGTCTGTCTTTTGGTTGTCAACCTCTCACGCTGCGATCGATCAAGCCCATATCCATCACAAAGCGGCGTAGTCGCAAGCCGTCCGTGGCAGGTTCTCCACCAAAGGTCTGCGCCGCATAAGCCACGTCCCACAGAACGGATCTTGGCCCACTCCTATCCCAATCGATGAAGACTCACGATCTCCGCCGCGCACCAGATTCCAAAGAGAGGTTCCAGAAGCGATCCGACGCTGCGAGTCACCGGAAGTCACAGGCTTGCGAACCGTCGGCCCGCCACGGACCACCGAAGCCGCTACATTGCCACCGTAAAGCCGTTGCTCAATCGCTCATTGTCACTTTGACTCACGCGCGGAATCGGTATCAGGCCGCCCTACCGCTTCTTCTTTCCTTTGCCACCCTTCGCAGCGGCAGCCTTCTTTTTGTCCGACACCGGCTGTGGATGGGCCTCTCCCGCCGCAGTCGTCCCCGGCTGAATGACCCGCCGCACCAAGTTGCCCTCCAGCCGATAAGTCTTCACCACTGTCTTCCCCGGCACAATCGCTCCGGTCACAGGATCCGGAACGACCGGCCCCGCCTCATCCGACAGCACTCGATACGAGAAGGTGGGCGCCGGCGTAGTAGCCGTAGGCGACTTCCCATAAGGATCTGTCGCCATCGTCACCGTAACCGGCAGATACCCCTCGATATTTCTGTCGCGAAAGCCAGTCTCGTAGCGATGCTTCTTTATATTCCAAGTAAAGACTCGAACCTGATCGAAGTCATAGGTTAGCCCTGCTTTATATGGGCTCAACACCGTCACATAGATCGGAATGTTCTTGTCATCCTGCTCCGCCTCCGGGTCATTAACTTTAGTCAGAACATACGAACCGACGATCCGCTGCCCTTCGGAGTACCGCGTGATTGCATCGGGAGCATCCACATCCATCATCCTGCTAAAGAGCCAACCCGTGTCGCCCTTCGAGTCACGAACCAGCCACCAATCTTCCATCGCCGGTGGCGCAGGTTCTTCCGGAATGGTCGGAGCAGCAGTCGCAAGAGCCTTTTCCCCAGAACCGGTCGTCGTGGCAACTGGACTTGGAACAGGTGCAGCCTTCGCCACCCGCGTTCCCGGCGGCAAAGGCTTGGCCAACGTAGCTCGAGCCAGCAGTTTCAGCTTTTCGCCTTCCGCCAGCCGGAAGAATCTCTCCGTGTCGCGGCCAGGCTTCGCATGCATATAAACCTCGTCCCGCACCACCGCAGACGCAACCACTGGATCAGCCTTGTGATCCTGCTTCAGCTTTTCAAACTGGTCGAAAATATCCTGGGTCGCAACGACTTTCTCATCGATCCAACCCTGCTCCCCCTTGGCTGTTTGTACCTTCACAAACCGCCGCCCGCGGTCCAGTACCTCGAGCCGATCCCCATTCTCCACCGTAGCTGTGCGGTTCGACACTGCCGCCACGCGGTCACGCAGAAACGTCTGCTTCGCCGTCACATACACATACTGTGCCGCGGGCTTAGGCCGCAGCCGCGAGCACCCGCTCACCCCAGCCACCAAAAGCACCGAAACCGCCACTACGCTGCAAATCCGCGAAAAGCGCCGCACAAAACCGAATTGTCCAGATGAAGAAACGATAGCCTTGAAACTCCGCGTCACAGCACACCACTTACTCCATACTAACGGCGGCCTCGCCAAATCCATAACATGTCGGCATCAACTCGAACACCTCTACCCAGGTCAGGAAACGAACTAGTGAGTCAGCGCGATCGCGATAGCCCCAGCAGGATCAGCATCTGTAGCAATACTGGTTGCCGGATCGAGTTTGCCCGGAGTCGTAATGTCGAAGCTGTACATCGTTAGATCCGGACTGCCCCCTTGCGACGCCCCCAGCAGATACTTCCCGGTTCGATCAATCCCCAGCGACTGCACCGACGTCCCGCTCTTATAGGGCGATCCGCTCAGCGGTGTCAACGACAAAGCCGCCGGCGTAGTCCCCGCTGCAATCGTATATCCAGAGATCGTGCCATCGGTACGGTTTGCCGCGTAAGCATAGGTTCCGGTACCGTCCAACACCACCGAAAAGGTTCCGCTCCCCGCTGCGAACGGCGACCCCGTGACCGCATTCAGGGCACCTCCCGATCCAATGGAGTACACTCCGACTCCCCCGCTGGTCCCACTCCGCGCGATATAGAGATAGGCAGTCTTCGGGTCCACCGCCAGCCCATAATCACCAGTGCTCGCATTCACGTTGGCTAGACTCTGGCTCTGAACAGCCGCGCCGGTCGTTGTGTTAAACGTAAACACGACATCTCCCGCAGTTCCAAGCGCAGCAAAGATCAGCGTCCCATCCGGCGACACCCGCACCATCGATGGCTGCCACGTTCCCGCTCCCGAATGAAGCGAATAAGCCGCAGGCGACTCAGCCGCAGCCGTCAGCGCACCCGTCGTGGCGTTGATCTCGAAGAGATCAAGCTGCTGCGTAAAACTGTCCAGCGCAATTAACCATTGGCCGTCCGGTGAAACAGCCAGTGAATTCGCAGTCACCGCAACCTGCACAGCGCCGCCGCTCGGAGCGCTCAACGATCCGTTGGCATTGATCAGGTACAAGCTGATTGACCCTTGCCCTGCAATATAAAGAAACGCATCGTTTGGGGATACAACCTCTGCAAATGGCGATATCGCAAGCGCCACCGGCGAGCTATTCACCGCAGTCAAGGTCCCCGTACCCACCACGAAGCCACTTACAGACTTCGTCGTCTGATTCAGCACATACACCTGGTTTCCGGTCGCTCCGGTACCGCCACCAGAGTTATTGATCGGAGGAAAGAATCCCGAACACCCCGTAAAGCCCAGCAACATCATCGCAGCGCCCGCCATCGTCCATCGCCGCAAGCTTCCCCGTCGTTCCATCGTCACCAAAGCCTCTTCTCTATCTTGCAGCAGCCAAAGCCAACGCAGAATAACTCAATTGGCGTTCCTCTATAATTTTCTCAATGTATTCCTCGAAGCTCTTATATTTTCTGCCCTGGGCCGCGATTCTGTTGACACAAACTCTTCCCTCCACATCACAAGCACAGCAGTCTCACTCCTTCGACGCAGCAGCCCGGCAAACAGTATCGCTCTCTACCACGCTGCAACAGGAAGTTCACGCAGATATGAACTTTCTCGCCGACGATGAACTTCACGGCCGCGGCTCAGCCACGCGCGACGAGCACATCGCCGCCCTCTTCGTCGCCTCACAGCTTCAATCCCTCGGCCTCGAACCCGGCGGAGATAATGGAACCTTCCTCCAGAAATCCGCCCTTCCCGATCCTCTGCCCGCAAGAACCCAGCAACGTATAGCAAAATTTCAGGACGTCCCACGCAAAGAGACTTGGAACGCCGTCGCCGTCCTTCGCGGCACTACCTCACCCAACGAGGTCATCCTTCTCACAGCGCATCTCGACCATCTGGGCATAGGTCCCGCCAACAGCTCCGGCGACACCAACTACAACGGAGCCGATGACGACGCATCCGGCACCACCGCCGTGCTGACCCTGGCCCACATTCTCGCCACAGGTCCACGCCCGAAGCGCACTATCGTCTTCGCACTCTTCGGCTCCGAGGAACTCGGCGGCTTCGGCAACCGCGCCTTCCTTGCCCATCCGCCGGTACCGCTCACCAGCATCGTCGCCAACCTCGAGTTCGAGATGATCGGTCGACCCGACCCGGCAGTACCCGCTGGAACCCTCTGGCTCACCGGCTTCGACCGCTCCAACCTTGGCCCCGAGCTTGCAAAACACGGTGCCCATCTGGTCAACGACCCTCACCCCAAAGAAAACTTCTTCCGCCGTTCCGATAACTACGCGCTCGCCCAGCAAGGCATCATCGCCCAAACCGTCTCCAGTTACGGCCTGCACAAGGATTACCACCAGCCCAGCGACGAGATCCGCACCATCGACTTCACCCACATGACCAACGCCATCGCCTCCATGGTCAATCCCATCCGCTGGCTGGCCGACTCCACCTGGAGACCCGAATGGAACCCAGGCCGCAGACCCGAAGCCAATCCCACGGGCCCAACACCTTAAAAGTCCTGCCGGACGGGCTCGCTGCGCGCGAGGCGGCCACTTCGTGGCGCGTATACCCTGTGATGGCGAGTGAAGGACAGTCGTCCTCCCGTTGGTCGGAAAGAGAGGTGATGCCGACCAACGGGAGGCCCTAATGCAGATCATCCCGCCGAGAAAAGGTACACGAGTCACGAAGTGACCGCCTCGCGCGCAGCGAGCCCGTCCGGCAGGACGTATCCTCTAAAAGAAAAAGGGCAACCGGTAAGGATCGCCCTTATTCTGTAACTGAATCGATTACTTATGCACCAACCAGCTCTTCCTTCTTCACAATCTCTTCGATCTTGCGTCCGATAGCCTTGGCAACGCCTTCGCCGTACTTCGGATCGCACTTGTAGAAGTGATTGATCTGCAGGTCCTGGATCCGTGTCTCAACCTGACCCAGCCCGGCCGCGATATTCCCGCACAGCCGCTCCTGCGCATCCGGCGTCATCAGACGGAACAGGTTCCCCGGCTGCGTGTAGTAGTCGCCATCATGCTCGCGATGGTCGTAACGTCCCACGGTCGCCGTGTTGTACGTCACCGGACGCTCAAGATACTTCTTGTCCTGCGTGGGTCCGCCGAAGCTGTTCGGCTCGTAGTTCGGGCCGTTGCCGCCGTTCTCACCAAAGCGCATGCTGCCATCACGGTTGTACGTGCTGTACGGGCACTTCGGCTCATTGATCGGAAGCAGGTTGTAGTTCACCCCGATGCGATACCGGTGTGCATCCGGATAGCTGATCAAACGGCCCTGCAGCATCTTGTCCGGCGAGAAGCCCATGCCCGGAACAACGTTCTTCGGATCAAACGCCGCCTGCTCAACTTCAGCAAAGTAGTTCACGGGGTTGCGGTTCAACTCCAGTTCGCCGATCTCGATCACAGGGTAGTCCGAGTGCGGCCAAACCTTCGTCAGGTCGAACGGATTGATGTGATAAGTCTCCGCTTCAGCCTCCGGCATGATCTGGATCTGCACCGTCCACTTTGGAAAGTCACCCTTCTCGATCGCTTTGAACAGGTCACTCTGCGAGTGGTCCATGTCCACCGACTTCATATGGTCGGCCTCTTCGCGAGTGAAGTTCTTGATCCCCTGCTTCGTCTTGAAGTGATACTTCACATAGAACAGCTCATTCTTCGCGTTGATCAGCGAAAACGTGTGGCTGCCGTATCCATTCATGTGGCGATAGCCATCCGGAGTACCGCGATCCGAAAACAGAATCGTCACCTGGTGCAGGCTCTCCGGCGAAAGCGACCAGAAATCCCACATCATCTTCGGCGACTTCAGGTTTGTCTCCGGATCGCGCTTCTGAGTATGGATGAAGTCCGAAAACTTCAAAGGATCACGAATGAAGAACACCGGCGTATTGTTGCCCACCAGGTCCCAGTTGCCCTCTTCCGTGTAGAACTTCAGCGCAAACCCACGCGGATCGCGCTCAGAGTCAGCAGAACCTTTTTCACCGCCAACGGTGGACATGCGCAGGAAAGTCGGTGTCTTCTTACCCTTCTCAAACACCTTCGCGGTCGTGTACTTCGCCATATCAGGATGGGTACAGGTAAAGGTGCCATGCGCTGCCGAACCCTTCGCATGAACCACGCGCTCAGGAACACGCTCACGGTTGAAGTGCGCCATCTTCTCAAACAGCAAATAATCTTCAAACACGATCGGTCCACGATTACCCACCGTGATGGAGTTCTGGTTATCGCCAACCGGTCGCCCGGCATCCGTAGTCATCTGCTTGCTCTTCAAGTCTTCTGCCATAAATCACCTCTTACACTCGTTAGGAAAATCGCCCTAAGCTTGCTGGCACTTCGCACAAATGCCAATCACATCCACTGCATACCGCTCCACCAGAAATCCGCCGGGCAGTTTGTCCTGTTTCGACAACAGCCCAAGCTCTTTTTCTCCAATGTCGGTAATCGCCTTACACTTCGAGCACACCATGTGGTGATGCGATTCATCGTTCATCTCCACGCGCAGCGAGCCGTGATGCATGCTCACTTCGCGGAAGACACCGCTCTCCACAAACAGATGTATGTTTTTGTAAACGGTAGCCAGCGAGATAGCCGGCACCTTCTTCTTGACCTGCGCATAGACCTCTTCCGGACTCGGATGGCCATGCATTGTCTTCATCACTTCGTACAAGACCTGCCGTTGGTGCGTCACCGCAATGCCGTTCTCCTGGCAAAGCTCACGAAACGATCTGGCCTCATTCACCAACATGAGAGAAGTATAAACGATAAATATTATCGTTCAATAAATTTAGTTATCCACAGCAGAGTAATCGGCCACCGCGACCTAATTCAATCGTTCTGTCTTGCCAAACCGCGAGTCCAGAGGCTTTCTGCCGTCGAAGCCTTCTTCCTCGGTATGCCAGTGAGTAATCGCCGGCTCGCCCAGCTTCCAGCAAAGCAGCACCGTTCTCCCATCCATCACGTAAGGAAAGTCCAGCAGGCCCTCCTCGAGATCTTTCACCTGAACTCCGATCGAGTCGATCTCAGCCAGAGTATCCTTGGCCAACTGCACCGCTTTATCCCGTTCCGCCCGGCGCCGAGCAGCAACACTCACATCCACATGCATCCCACCAGACAGAAAGATCCTGTGACTCAACTGCTGCATCTCGTACTCAAACTCCGCGGCCCGAGCCTGTCCCTCCCGAGCCTTTCTTAGCAGAGCCTCTACCACTGGCAACAGTGTCTGTGCCTCGCCCAACGTAAACGTCTTACTCAAATCCTGATCTCCAGCATCCTGTCGAGCGCAACGCGCGCCCACTGCTTCACATCATCGTCCACCTTGATGCGATTCACAACCCGTCCCTCAATTAGATTTTCCAGAGCCCACGCCAGATGCTGCGGAGAGATCCGGTACATCGTTGTGCACAAGCAGCCCGAGTCATCGAGCGTAATCACCCGTTTGCCCAGCGGCGCAAACCGCTTCGCCAGCCGGTTCACCAGGTGAATCTCCGTCCCAACCGCAAAGCTCGAGCCCTCCGGCGCCCGCTCAATTGCCTGAATAATATGTTCGGTCGAACCCACATCATCCGCCTTCTGGCAAACCTCCCAGCGGCACTCCGGGTGCACAATCACCTGCATCCCAGGCTCCTCCCGGCGCACGCGATCGACATGCTCCGGCAGAAACCGCTGATGCACCGAGCAGTGTCCCTTCCACAAAATCACCTTAGCCGCCTTCAACCGATCCGGACTAACCCCACCATTAATCTGATAAGGATCCCAGACCACCATCTCGTTCAGCGGTATCCCCATCGCAAACGCGGTGTTCCGTCCCAGATGTTGATCCGGCAAAAACAAGATCTTCCCCGCACGTGCAAACGCCCACTCAAACGCCCCGCGAGCGTTCGAAGACGTACACACCAAGCCGCCCCTCTCGCCGCAGAAAGCCTTGATCGCAGCAGCCGAGTTCATATAGGTCAGCGGAATCAATCCACCCGAAGCCTCATCAGTAATCCCCGCGCGCTCCAGCGAATCCCAGCAGTCTTCCACCTGCCCGATCTCCGCCATATCGGCCATCGAACAGCCTGCGTTCAAATCGGGCAGAATTACCTGCTGCCACGGACGCCCCAGCACATCCGCCGTCTCCGCCATAAAGTGCACGCCGCAAAACAGCATGTACTTTGCATCCGTCTCTGCCGCCACCTTCGAAAGCTTGTAGCTGTCGCCGGTAAAATCAGCAAATCGAATCACCTCATCCCGCTGATAATGATGACCCAGCAGAACAACGTCTTTGCCGAGCTTTTCGCGAGCAGCAGCGATCCGGGCATCCATCGTATGGTCCGGCTGCGCAAGGTAGTTGTCTAAGGAACACGAATCTGCAACGTTCTCCGCCACGGCCTCAGCCGGTGCGATATCCAATAGTCCGTTCAAAGTACTCCGCCTTCAGTCTCGCAAGGTCGTCTGGCAGCGGCTTAGCCGATACCGTCTTTTCGCCTCTGAGACGGGGATGTTGAAAGCATGCACTGCTTGAGTTGCAGTGGATTCACTGTGTCGACTCTTGCAAGTCGACACCCAACCCACGGGGGTGTTGCAACTCCTACCACTTCTCTACTCGCGACCCGTTAGATCGCTCGTTCACAATTAGACGCAGTCTGTAATCAGACGATGCGCCTTTCTTCAAACGATCCTGCTGCCCTACACCAGAAATTTTACAACAGCATCAATGCCCTCCATCCATTTGTTCCGTCAACTCGTAAGCCGTATCATGGGACTGACTTATGCCTAGCTTTCAGGACAGCGCCGTCATCTTCTTCCTTGCCCTGCTTCTCTTCGGCCCGAAGAAGCTGCCCGAACTCGCCCGTCAACTGGGCAAGCTCATGGCCGAGTTCCGGCGTGCCTCCAACGAGTTCCGTATGCAGATGGAAGACGAGCTCCGTGTTGCTGACCAGGAAGAGCAGCGCAAGAAGATCGCCGCCATGGAGGCAGCCGCCCCCGTCAAACCCGCCATTACCTCTGGTGAAGACACCATCGCACCGCCCGCACTCACCGAGGCCTCCACCTCAGACGTAACCCCCGAACGCATCGCCCAGCTCACCCATGAGCTGGTAGAAGACCACCCCCACATGCCGCCCCCACCCTCCGCGCCTATTCCCATCGCAACCTCCGGTGAACTCAACCTCATGCCCCCGTCCACCGGCCTTCCTGTCAGCAACTCGGCCCTCTCGCCCATCCTCGACGCCATCCCTCACACACCTGAATCTGAATCGACGGCCGAAGTAACCGCCAGCGAGGCCACCCAACATGGCTGACCTCGTCGACAGCGTCCGCGCAGCCGTTACCGACCGCGCCGAGCTCCCAGGCATGAGCCTGATGGAGCATCTCACCGAGCTCCGCAAGCGCCTCATCCATGCCACCGTTTATCTGCTCATTGGATTTGCCGTCGCCTACGCCTTTCACGAGCGCCTCTATGGCTTCGTCCAGAAACCCCTCGACGACCTCCATATCGCCCTCAACTTCACCCATCCCACCGATGGCCTCAACCTCTACCTCAAGACCGCCCTGCTCGGTGGAGCGATCCTCGCATCTCCCTTCATCCTCTACCAGCTGTGGCTATTCATCTCGCCCGGCATGTATGCCAACGAGAAGCGTTATGTTGTCCCGTTCATGGCTGCAACCATCGGGCTCTTCCTCGCTGGAGCATGGTTCGGCTACCACTGGGTCCTTCCCGGCGCCATCAAAGTCCTCGTCCTCGACTTCGGCAAAAAATTCAATCCTATCCTCACCATCGAGGACTACACCCAGTTCTTTCTTGCCGTAATCCTCGGCCTGGGCATCTGCTTCGAACTGCCGATCCTCATATTTTTTCTCTCCCTCTTCGGCATCGTCGACGCCAAATTCCTGCTCAAACACATCCGATACGCGATCCTCGTCATCTTCCTCATATCGGCCATCATCTGCCCGCTGCCCGATCCCTTCAGCATGATCCTCTTCGCCAGTCCCATGCTCGTGCTCTACTTCCTCGGCGTGGGTGTCGCCTATTTCGTTCACCCCTCGCGTCGCAAAGCCAAAGAGGCCAATAAAGCCGCATGACAAAAAGCCTGAAGACCTCCTCGCTCCGTGCCTACCTGCATTCGTCTTCCCTTTTCTGGTTGTCATTCCGTAGCGAAGCGCAGGAATCTGCTTTTCTCTCACCAAACCAAATGAAGTGTCCTCCTGAGCGAAGTGGTTCGCGCACTTTGCGAACCACGAAGTCGAAGGACCTGCATTGGCTTTTGCTTTTGCTCGTCCTCCTCATCCCAATCACCGCGCTCCAGGCCCAAACGCCATCCGCCCACTTCAGCGGACAAGCCGCCTTCACCCTCACCAAGCAACTCCTCGACGTAGCCCCCAAGCGCTTCAACGGCTCCCCCGGCCACGCCAAAGCCGAAGAATTCCTCAAACAGCACTTCGCCCCCGAAACCGCCAAAGGCAACTTCGTCGCCGACACCTTCACTGCCACAACCCCCGCCGGTCTCCAGACGATGACCAACTACATCGTCAAATATCCTGGCAAAAAAGACGGCATCATCGTCCTGGCCTCTCACTACGAGACGAACTACCCCCTCCGCGATATCAACTTCTACGGAGCCAACGACGGCGCCGCCACCTCCGCCCTGCTCATCGAGATCGGCACCATCCTCCGCGCCCATCCCCCCGAAGGCTACTCCGTCTGGCTCGTCTTCGATGACGGCGAAGAGGCCGTCAAAAGCTGGAGCCCTTCCGACTCTCTCTATGGCACCCGCCACCTTGCCGCCAAGTGGTCGCAGGACGGCACCCTCGCCAAAATCAAGGCCTTCCTCGTCGCCGACATGATCGCCGACAAGGACCTCAATATCGACTACGTAGAAAACTCCACCCCATGGCTGCTCGACCTGCTAAAAGTCGCCGCCAAAAACACCGGCCACTCCGCCTACATCTTCAAGTATCGCGAAGCCGAAGAAGACGATCATCTACCTTTTGCAGCGCGCGGCATCCCCGTCCTCGATCTGATCGACGCCCACTACGGCCCCGTCACCGACGCCATGCCCGACGGCTACCACCACACCGACAAGGACACCCTCGACAAGATCAGTGCCCACTCCCTCCAGATCTCCGGCGACATCTTCCTCGAGATGATCCGTTTAATCAACCAGCGCCCGTAAACGATAATGTCCTGCCGGACGGCCTCCTGCGCGGAAGCGCGGTCACTTCGTGACTTGTATACCTTGCGTCGCTAAATCGGAAGGCATGCGTTCTCACGCTGGTCGAATGAGAATTTTTCCCCCGACCAGCGGGAGGACCCATGCAGCCCTACTCGGCAAGCAAAGATATACGCGTCACGAAGTGACCGCTCCGCGCGAAGCGGGCCCGTCCGGCAGGACCGTCTTTACTTGGTGCAGCTCTTTCCGTGGTCCCCGTGCGCGCCTTTAGCCTTCGCATCGGCCTCGGACATGTAAGCCCCTTCCTTCGTCTTCCCGTAAAAATCCGTCCCGTAGCAGTGGTAGACGTTGCTCGACGTATTCACCCACACCAGGCCGGGACCACCGCCCGCAGCCTGCGTACGAGCCGCCGCCTTCTGCGATGGAGACATCTTCCCTGATGTCCCGCCCGACGAAGCCGGAGCAGAAGCCGCAGCAGCAGGTGCGGTGGACGCGGCAGCAGCAGGCGCAGAAGCCGCAGTAGCTGGAGCCGTCTTAGCCGCAGCAGCAGGTGCCGTAGCAGCCGCAGTAGCCGGTGCCGTCGCCGCATACCACTCCTTCACTCCTTGGTGGCCTCGACATGCCCCCTGTTTACTCGCGGCCGTCGAATAGGTTCCGTCCTTGCACATCCCCGTAGATCCCGCCGGTGGCGCTGCCTGGGCCACAGCCAAATGTGTACCGACCAGCCCTGCCGCAACCGCCATCAAACAGATTGCAATCTTCATAAATACTCCCGATGATTTAAATTTAGGTGGCCCGAATACCGCCAAATCCTACCCCATCCGGCCTACCCTGTCATCAAAAACCCCGAAAAACGGTATCACCCCCCCCAAAACAGGCCCAATTGTGACCCAAACGAGTTACAAACTACTGCATTCGAGGGATGGCACCTGGCTAATGCTCCCCCTAGTCTTGGCCGATAGGAGGGACCATGCAGACACCATCGTACGCAGACATACACAACCGATACAGAGAACTAACCACCCGCACCGCTCGTCAGAACAATGCAGACGGCTTCCTCGAGACCCATCACATAGTCGATATCGCGCGCAGCCTGTTCCTGTCCTCCCTCCTGTGGATGGCGCTCGCAATTATCGTCTACACGGTCTATTCGATGGTCGCTGGCGCACGCTAGCCAGTCGTCCATCATGGCAAGGCCGTAAGCTGCGGCTGCCGAAAGCTCCGTCAAACCCTCCCCAGACGAGCCCCGGCAACACCGACGACCCCCCGATCAGCCCCGCACTGTAGCATCCAAAAGAGATGCTCGACGCGACCCCCATCAGCCACTGGATAGGTTTTCACCTCTTCATCCTCATCCTCCTCGGGGCCGAACTACTCTACGTGCGCCACCGGGGCCCCTCCAAAACTCAATCCACCTCGGTCGCCGCCACCATCCTCTGGATCGCCGCCGCCCTCGCCTTCGCCCTCTTCCTCTTCCGCTCCATGGGCGGCCAATCCGCCACGCAATACCTCGCCGGCTACGCCATCGAAGAGTCGCTCTCCATCGACAACCTCTTCCTCTTTCTCCTCCTCTTCCGTGTCTTCAAGATCGAGCCCGCCAATCAGCCCAAAGCCCTCTTCTGGGGCGTCCTCGGCGCCATCCTCATGCGCGGAGCCTTCATCGCCGCCGGTCTCGGTCTCCTGGCCCGTTTCGAGTGGGTCAGCTACGTCTTCGCCGCGATCCTGCTCGTCGCCGCCATCCGCCTCGTACTCCCAGGCGCGGAAAAGCCAAAAACCGAAACGCCCCGCTGGATCGCCTGGCTCTCCCGCCTCCATCCCGTCAGCCTCCGTCAGGACAAGTTCTTCGTCTTCGAGAGCGGCCAACGCATGATCACCGTCCTCTTTCTGGCCTTAATCGCCATCGAACTCACAGACGTCATCTTCGCCCTCGACTCCATTCCCGCCGTCCTCTCCATCACTCGCCACCCGTTCCTCGCTTACACCTCGAACATCATGGCCGTCATGGGTCTCCGATCGCTCTACTTCCTTCTCGCTCACCTGCTCGCCAAGCTGCGTTTTCTCCACTTCGGCCTCGCCGGAGTCCTCGCCTTCGCCGCCTTCAAGATGCTCGCCGTCCACTGGATTGAGATCGGCCCTCTGCTCTCGCTTGCCACGATCGTTACCATCCTGGGAATCACCATCGTTCTGTCGCTTCTCTCGAAAGCGACCAACCAGCAATCCTGAACCGTTCGCTTTAATCTGCCCGCAAATCCATCCTAGGAACTCAAACGGTATCGATCGCAGGAGAAGCCGACAAATGAGGCAACATTTGCCTATCTCGTATGGAAAAAGAGTTCCTCTCCTTTGGAGCAGAAGGTCGAAACCTCGAGTTAATTCATAAACTTTGAATCCATCTTCAATGCGAACTCCTTATCGGGGATCCGGAAACTCCCCCTAAAAAATGCCGGAAGAGTCCCACCTCTCAAATTCTTCTACAAAGTGCTGAGCAATATACGAAGCGCACGAAAGCCTAACTAGGACTGAAGTTATCGGATATCAATTTATTGTGTAAAAAAGACTTAATGTCCTCTTCCCATACCCTTTTGAAGTACACCAGGCTCGTTCACCTCTATCTCGGTGTCTTCATTGCACCTGCCCTGCTCTTCTTCGCCTTCACCGGAGCGCTCCAGACCTTCAGCCTCCACGAAACCGCTCGCGGCAGCAGCTACAAGCCACCCGCCTGGGCCGTCACGCTGGGCCAGGTCCACAAGAAGCAGACCACAATCGTTCCAGCAAGAAAATTTCCGCCGCCGGACAGGTCTCCAGACAGATCACCAGACAGGCCTTCAAACAAAAGCGGCGACACTCAGCCTGAAAAATCCCCATCTGCCGCCACAGAGCCGGCGCAAAGCCTGTCGCCCCAATCATCGGACACACCCGCGCCAAAGCCGCACAACGCGCTGCCCCTCAAGATCTTCTTCCTTCTCGTCTCCATAGGTCTGTTCATCTCGACCATCTCAGGCATCTACATATCCTACAAATACATCCGCCGCAGAGGTCTGATCACGATCCTCCTGATCGCCGGTGTCGTTCTTCCCGTACTTCTAACCGTTTTTTAGTCACGATCCGTGCTTTACCGAAAAGCTCCAGAGTCGGAGCAGCTCTGGGCTCCAGCTCCCGTTGTTCACGGCCACTCGCCCATCGCAAAAGAAACACCAGCACCATCACCGCAACGATGCCGCCCCCAAATAGTCCGGCCATAGCCGCCGCCAGCGCCACAGGGCCACCATGGAAGAATCCGTTCACCCTGACATCCGCAATCTTGCAGTAGATCGGCACCGCAACCACGCAAAAACTCAACATCGCCCCGACAAGCGATGCAACCAGTTGCTGAAGACCCCGTCCCCGACTCAAGCCCAAACCTCCTTTCACTCCCAATCTGTACCCACAACAACCATCCCCATCTCAAGCAACAAACTCTAGCCTCCCCTCCTGCATCACCGAGTGCTTCGCAACCTCCTCCCGCAGAGGAAAATCATTTCGGAAATGCGCTCCCCGGCTCTCCTCCCGCCCCAGCGCCGAAGCCACGATCAACTCCGCCACGACATGCAGATTCCTCGCCTCTACTGCCCGCCGGGTCAACCCCTTAGGCATAGCCGCCGCCAACGCAACCAGCCCGCGCTTAGCCTGCTCCAAACCATCCTTATCCCGCAACAGCCCGGCATCCTTCCACATCAGATCGCGCAGCTCCTTGATCCATCTCTCCGTCGCAGCCTCAGGCGTCACACCCCCACTCGCAGCCACCACCGAAGCGCTAGCATCAAGCTCGGTCAACGACGTCTCCGCAACCATCGTCTCTGCCGCCAGCGCACCAAACACCAGCCCCTCCAGCAGCGAGTTGCTCGCCAGCCGATTCGCTCCATGCACCCCCGTGCACGCCGCCTCACCGGCCGCATACAATCCCGACAGCGAAGTCCTTCCCTGCACATCCGTCCTTACCCCACCCATCAGGTAATGCGCCGCAGGCCGCACCGGAATCAGATCCCGCCCCAACTCCATTCGATACTTCGCCAGAAACTTCGAGATCCCCGGAAACCGCGTCTGCAAATCTCTTGCAGTCGGACTCGAAGCCACATGCCGCATATCCAGATACACCGGCCCGTCCATCCCCTCCCGTGTAATCGCCCTCGCCACCACATCTCGCGGAGCCAGTTCCAGCAGCGGATGATACCGCTCCATGAACCGCTCCCCCTTCGCATTCACCAGGTAAGCGCCCTCACCCCGCAGCGCCTCACTCAGCAAAAATCGCGGCGCCCCCGGCTCGCTGAAAGCAGTCGGATGAAACTGATAAAACTCCATATCACTCACCGCCGCTCCAGCCCGATAAGCCATTGCGATCCCATCCCCCGTAGCCACCGCCGGGTTCGTCGTATCGCTATAAACCTGTCCCGCCCCACCGCTGGCCAGCAACACCGCCCCGGCCCGCACCACCCTCAGCCCACCCTCTCCATCCAGCAGCGTAGCCCCCACTACGCGCCCACCCTCAACCATCAGATCCACACTCGTAGTCCACTCCATCAACTCTATCGACCCCCCATCGTTGCCAGCCTCCCGCACATGCCGCAGCAGCGACACAGCAATCTCCTTCCCCGTCGCATCGCCATTCGCATGCAGAATCCGAGACAGGCTGTGCGCCCCCTCACGCGTCCGCATCAACTCCCCGCCATGCTCCTTCTCGCCCTCCGGATAACGATCGAACGCCGTCCCCCACTCCAGCAGTTCCTCCACCCGCTTCGGCCCCTCAGTCACCAGCACCGCCGCCGCCTCACGATTCACCAGCCCGTCCCCAGCCGCCATCGTGTCTTCCAAATGCAGCGCGACATCCTCGTCGCCCCCCATCGCCACCGCAATCCCGCCCTGCGCATAAGCCGTATTCGACTCAGCCAGCTCTTCCTTCGTCACCACCAGCACCGTGCCCGTCTCCGCCAACCGAATCGCCGCGCTAAGCCCCGCAATCCCCGCTCCAATTACCAAAAAGTCGAACCGTTCCATACATCGATGCTAGATCATTATTTGATTTGCCGACCAACGAGAGGCCCGCAGACGTCCTTCTACCGACACAAGTTAAAAAGGCGTGCGAACGCCCGCCCCGCGTGTAGCGGGCTCGTCCGGCAGGACATAATCCTAAAAAATACATGCGATACGATGAAGACACAGTGCCCGTCATCCCCGTCAATACGCCCTCCGCAAACTACGACGTCATCATCGCCTCCGGCCTCCTCGGCACCCTTTACCCGCGCCTAAGCAAGCTCAACCCCGGCAAACCCTTCCGCCCCTTTGTCATCACCTCGCCCAACATCTGGGCCCTCTGGTCCAAGCCTTTCCTCGCCAGCTTCAAAAAACCGCCAACCGTCCTCTTCCATCCCGCAGGCGAATCCCACAAGCGCCTCGCCGCTGTCGAATCCCTCGCCCAGCAACTCTCCACCGCCGGAGCCGACCGCGACGCCCTCCTCCTCGCCTTCGGTGGCGGCGTCATCGGCGACATCACAGGCTTCCTCGCCGCCATCTACATGCGCGGCATCCGCTACGTCCAAATCCCCACCACCCTTCTCGCGCAGGTCGACTCCTCCATCGGCGGCAAGACCGGCGTCAACCTCGCCGCAGGCAAAAACCTCATCGGCAGCTTCCACCACCCCCAAGCCGTCCTCGCCGACACCGACCTCCTCCGCACTCTTCCCCCAGCCGAGCTCCGCGCCGGCCTCCAGGAGTCCATCAAAGCCGGAATCATCTACGACGCCAAGCTCTTCCGCTACATGGAACAGAACGCCGAAGCCATCCTCAGCACAAAACGAAACGCCGACACCAAAGCTCTGACGAAAGTAGTAGCCGCCTCAGTCCGCGTCAAAGCCGACGTCGTCAGCAAAGACGAAAAAGAGTCTGGCCTTCGCATGATCCTGAACTTCGGACACACCATCGGCCACGCCGTCGAAGCCGCCACCAACTACCAGCAGCTCCTCCACGGCGAAGCCGTAGCCTGGGGCTCGATCGCCGCGCTCAACGTAGCCATCGCACGCAAAACCATCAAGCCCAAAGAAGCCGAGCGCATCACCAAACTCATCCTCCGCTACGGCCCGCTCCCCACCTTCAAAGCCACCGCCGAAAAACTAGTCGCCCTAACCTCCCGCGACAAGAAAAATCGCAGCGGCATCCGCTCCTTCGTCCTACCCACCGCCATCGGCAAGGTAGAAATAGTCCGCAACGTAACCGAACCCGAACTCCTAGCCGCCACCAACTCCATGCTCACCCTGATGCGCCAACACTCTGTCGCGGCGAGCCCAATGAAGAAACGCAACTCATGAGTGGCCCGGAAATCAAACCCGAACACGAACGCTCCACCGGAGCGCGCCCCGCCGGCATCACCACCGAGCAAGCCGCCGCCACCTCCGTCCAGCAGATGTTCGACACCATCGCCCCCACCTACGACCGCGCCAACCACCTCCTCTCCGTTGGCATCGACCGTTACTGGTGGAACCGCACCGCTCGCCTCTTCCGCCCCATTCTCCAGCATCCCGAAGCCGTCATCCTCGACCTCTGCTGCGGCACCGGCGACATGACGATGGCACTCTACAAACACCGCCCCAAAGGCTCGGGTGTCCCATCCTTCGCAGTCTCACCGCGAAGGGTGGGAGACGAAGGGTCCAACCCCGCCCAAACCCAAATCGTCCCCATCCTCGCCGTAGACTTCTCCCACCAGATGCTCTCCCGCGGCGCAGAAAAGTTCGCCCCCCACAACATCGTTCCCATCGAAGCCGACGCCCTCCACCTCCCCATCGCCGACGCCTCCGTCGACCTCGTCACCTCCGCCTTCGGATTCCGCAACCTCGCCAACTACGAAGAAGGCCTCGCCGAACTCCACCGCATCCTCCGCCCCGGCGGCCAGCTCGGCATCCTCGAAGCCAACCAACCCGAAGGCCTCACCGGCACACTCTACAATCTCTACTTCAAATCCATCCTCCCCCGCCTAGGCGGCCTCATCTCCGGCAAACCCGCCGCCTACAGCTACCTTCCCGCCTCGGTCGCACGCTTCCCCCGCCCTCCACGCATGCTCCAGCTCATCAAAGCCGCCGGCTTCACCAACGCCACCTGGACCAGCTACACCTTCGGCACCGCCGGCCTCTACCACGCCACCAAACCCTGACCACCTACCGCATCGACACAGTCGAAGCCGGCGGAGCCACAGGCACGCGGGTGCTATGCATGAACACAATCTTCCAAGCCCCACCGCGTCTCTCAAGGAACGCCGACTCAAGCCAGCTCTGCGCTCTAGTCCCTGACTCATCCGTCACGGCGCCTTTATTCACATAAGCAATCCACGCCGTGTCGCCGATGACATGTACATCGGGCTCTGTAACATTCCACTCATACCGTCTCCCCTTCGCATGTTCTGCCTTGATCAAGGTCATAATCGCGTCCCCATCAAATCGCGCCCCCGCATCGTAGATGTAAAACCCAGGCACAATCACCGCATGAAACTTCGCAAGGTCATCGTTCGCAGCTGCCGAGAAGATCGCCTTCACCGCATCGACAACCTGCGCCTGATCCGCATTCGAGGCTCTCTGCTGACCGCTGGAGCTATATACGGCGACGAAAAACATAAGCGACAGCAAAGTCGCAGCCAAAATAATTCGAACCTTCAGCGACATCGAAACCTCCAGAGCCTTCACCCAATCAAGCGACCATACAACAAGACACGCACCCCTCAATCCACCTCCGGTGATATATTTCCCTCAGTTCCCCACCCCCTAATCGCACGCTCCACCCGCTCGATGAGATGAAACTCCAATGGCCTCGACTCCGCCCCCGATCCTCGACGGGCCTCTAGTCTCACTTGACGCAGCCATCGGCGCATCCGCGATGCGCAAAGCTACCCTCCATCTGATCCCACTCATCGCCCTCGGCTACGGCGCAGCCTACATGGACCGCGTCAACATCAGCTTTGCCTCACTCCAGATGAACCGCGACCTCCACTTCAGCGCCACAGTCTATGGCTTCGGCGCCGGCCTCTTCTTTCTCAGCTACGCCGCCTGCGAGATTCCCTCAAACCTCCTCCTCTACCGCTTCGGAGCCCGCCGCTGGCTCGCCCGCATCATGGTCACCTGGGGAATCCTTGCCATGGCCATGCTCTTCGTCCGCACTCCCTGGCAGTTCTACACCGCGCGCTTCTTCCTCGGTGTCGCCGAAGCCGGATTCTTTCCCGGCGTCATCTTCTATCTCACGCAGTGGTTTCCGCAGGAGCTGCGCGCCCGCGCCATCAGCCGCTTCTACATCTCCCTGCCGCTCAGCTTCGTCTTCATGGGCCTCATCGCCGGCGCACTCCTCAACCTCGACGGCCACCTCGGCCTCCGCGGCTGGCAATGGCTCTTCCTCGTCGAAGGCATCCCTCCCATCCTGCTAGGCATCGCCTTCCTCTACCTGCTCCCCGACTGCCCCCAGCAGGCCAAGTGGCTCACCGAAGACGAACGCGCATGGATCATCCACCACGTCCACAACGATCCTTCTCTAAGCGGCCAGCGCAGCCACGATCTTAGCGCCGCCCTCCTCGATCCACGCGTCTGGCAGCTCGGCCTCTTCATGTTGCTGATGCTGGCCTCCTCCTACGCCTACACCTTTGTCGCTCCCGACGTCATCCAGCGAGCAACCCATCTCAGCACATCAAAGGTCGGCTACCTCATCGCAACCCTCAGTCTCCTCGGAGCAGCCGCTATGCTGATCAACGGCATCTACTCCGACCGCATCCAGCGCCGCACGCCACACAGCAACCATCCCCGCTACATGCACATCATCCCCTGGGCCTTCCTTATCTCCGCAGGCTTCTTCGCTTGTGGCCTCTCAACAAATCCAATCAACGTCGTCACCGCCATCGGCGCGATCATCATCGCCTACAACGCCATGCAGGGTCCCCTCTGGTCTCTGCCCGGAAGCTTCTTTCAAGGACGATCCGCAGCCGCCGGCATCGCCACCCTCAATATGATCGGCATGATCGGCGGCTTTCTCGGCCCCTACTTCGTCGGCTTCGCCAAAGACCTCACCGGCGACTATCAACGAGGGCTCCTCTTCATGAGCCTCCCCATGCTCCTCGGTGCAGCCATCATGTTCTATCTCCGTGCCGAAACACGCCTCCGAAGCACAGCACTCCGTACGGAAAACCCTGTACCATCGTCCTGATGAGCACTACGGCCCAGCCCGAACAAGCCGCGACCCCTCATAGCGCCAAGCGTTCCGCCGCGCTCTTCTCCGTCCTCGCCGCCTTCGCCGTCACCCTCCTCAAACTCCTCACCGGCCTCCTTACCGGCTCTCTCGGCATGCTCTCCGAGGCCGCCCACTCCGGCATCGACCTCATCGCCGCCTCCATCACCCTCTTCTCCGTTCAGGTCTCCGACCGCCCCGCCGACGCCGACCACACCTACGGTCACGGCAAGATCGAAAGCCTCTCCGCTGCCATCGAATCCGTCCTCATGCTCGGCTCCTGCGTTTGGATCCTCACCGAAGCCATCCGCCGCATCGCCCACCGCCAGCATCTCGCACTCAACTTTTCCCTCTGGCCCTTCCTCGTCCTCCTGCTCTCCATCACCGTCGACTACACCCGCTCCCGCAAGCTCCACCGCATCGCCGCCGAAACCAGGAGCGAAGCCCTCGAAGCCGACGCCATCCACTTCCGCACCGACATCTGGTCTTCCATCGCCGTCCTCCTCGGCCTCGCCGCCAGCTACATAGGCGAGCGCTTCCAAATCCCCCAACTCGAACTAGCCGACCCCATCGCCGCCATCATCGTCTCCGGCATCATCCTGCACGTCACCTGGAACCTCGCCCGCCGCACCATCGACGCCCTCACCGACGCCACCCCCATCGAAACCCGCTCGCAGACCCGCGACATCGCCCGCGACATCGCCGCCATCGACGGCGTCCTCTCCGTCGACCGCATCCGCACCCGCCGCGCCGGCCCCAACTACTTCGCCGACCTCACCCTCGGCCTCCCACGCAACCTCACCTTCCAGCGCTCCGAGCAGATCACCATGGCCGCCACCGCCGCCGTCCGCCGCCATCTCCCCGGAGCCGACGTCGTCGTCCACTCCATCCCCACCGCCTCCATCGCCGAAAGCCTCCACGACCGCATCCGCGCAGTAGCCGCCCGCTCAAATCTGGCAATCCACGACGTAGCCGTGCAGGAGTACAACCACGAGCTCCACGTCGAGCAGCACCTCGAAGTCTACGAGAACATGTCCCTCAGCGCCGCACACGCCCTCGTCACCCAACTCGAGTCCGACATCCGCCGCGAGATCCCCGAGATCTCCACCATCCTCACTCACATCGAAAGCGAACCCGCCACCATCGAGCGTCCCGCCTCCCTCGAGCGCGATCGCCAGCTCGAAGTCCGTCTCCGCCGCGCCGCTCAAGCCTTCCCCGAGATCCTCGACATTCACGAGGTCTTCGTCACCCGCGCCCACAACAACGGAGCCGATCGCATCCAGGTCAACTGCCACTGCACCCTCCCCGACGACCTCCCCATGTCGAAGGTCCACGAGATCATCACCGCTCTCGAGAACGCCTTCAAACTCGACTGCCCCGAAGTCTCCCGCCTCCTCATCCACCCCGAGCCCGCCACCGACAACCGCCGCTGATCCGACTCTTCGATCTTCTTCCGATCAGGTCAACCGAGTGAGTGACGTTATCGCACCTTCGTTTCAACTCTCTACCCATTTAAGCGCGAGATAATGACCCATGCCCTCGTCCTTCCCCCTCTGGATTAGAAGATCGCCCGCACCTCGCATCCGAAGGCTGGCCCGATGACGGGTGCCGGAGTGCAGGCCGTACAAGCGGTCTTCCTTCTTCTTCTATTCTTCGTGGCGGTCTTTGCCGGGTTGGCCCGACGACTCAAAGTACCGTATCCGATCCTGCTCGTAATTGCCGGCCTTCTCTTGAGTTTTCTGCCAGGCATGCCTCGCATCGGCCTCGATCCAGACCTGGTCTTTCTGGTCTTCCTTCCTCCTCTGCTTTACTCCGCCGCGTGGACCCTGTCATGGAGAGAGTTTCAGCGCAACTTTGTCAGCATAGCCATGCTTGCCGTCGGCCTGGTGCTGTTCACCATCCTAGGGCTCGCGATGGTCGCGGGGTCTCTCCTTCCTGGATTCGACTGGAAGTCCGCCGTGCTACTTGGTGCGGTAGTCGCAGCCACTGACGCCATCGCAGCCACATCGATCGCGCGAAGAGTGGGCCTTCCACAACGAATCGTCGACATACTGGAAGCCGAAAGCCTCGTCAACGACGGCACCGGCCTCCTCGCTCTGCAATTCGGCCTCACTCTGCTGGTCACAGGCCGAACGCCATCACTCATCGAAGGACTCGGTCAACTCGTCTTCCTGACCTGCGGTGGAGTAGCCGTGGGGCTGGCCATCGGAGCTGTCGTCGCGTGGTTTGAAAAATGGGTGGACGATGGGCCAATCGAGATCGTAATCAGCATCCTGGTGCCCTACGGGGCTTACCTCTTAGGCGCCCGCATGCATGTCTCCGGTGTAATGGCAGTCATCGCCTGCAGTATGTACATGAGCCGCAAAAGTCCCGAGTACATGTCGCCCCAGGTCCGCCTGCAGGCGACCGCTGTCTGGGATGCACTGACCTTCATCCTCAACGGCATCGTCTTCGTTCTCATCGGACTCCAGCTTCCCTATGTCATCGGGCAGATCGTCGGCATGAGCCGCCCGGTTCTCCTTGAATATGGAATCGGCTTCTCCGCGCTGATGATCTGTCTGCGCATGGCGTGGGTCTTCGCAGAAACCTACGTCGCCTACGCGCTCCGGCGATGGGTCCGGAAGTTGGACGTACAGCCACCCCGGCCGCGACAGATGTTTGTCATTGGGTGGGGTGGCATGCGCGGTGTGCTATCGCTCGCAGCGGCCATCTCGCTCCCGTACGCTCTTCCAGGCGGCAGAACCTTCTCGCAGCGCAGCATGATCATCTATCTGGCGTTCTGCCTGATCGTAGCAACGCTGGTCGTGCAGGGCCTGACGCTGCCCTGGCTGATTCGAATCATGGGCCTCTCCGAGTCGGGACACGCAGACCGCGAGGAACAAGAGGCGCGACGTGTCCTGGCTACCGAGGCCATCATCCATCTGCACCGCACCCGCTCGAAAAATCGCGACCAGTCTTCACTCTTCCAGGAGTTGATTGACGGCTACCAGAAGCGACTGGATGCGATGCCGTTGGAACGCGATCGGACTCCGACGGGACTTATCAACCAGGCTCGACGAAACGATGCAATTCTGACCGCACTGCAGGCCGAACGCGAAGCGCTGATCAGACTGCGAGATGAGGAGCAGATCGACGATGAAGTCCTGCGTACCTTGCAGAGAGAGCTCGATTTGGCGGAAAGCCGTGTGCACACCGGATCAACCATCCGCTGATTCCGGCAGCAGCCGATCTTTGAACCTAGAGCAAAGTAGCGGTTGGCGTAGAGTCTGCCGTGCCCTTTTGTTGTCATTCCCGAAGGGAATCTGCTGTTGCCTTCCGCACCAACAGCAAATCCGCTTAGTCGTCTGAGCCATCCGTGACAATCCGTTGACAAAGGTTCGCTACAATGAAAGCCGTGCGACGCCTCATCGCCATCACGTTACTTCTCCTCTTCAGCTCACCGCTGATCTCGCCCCTGCTGGCTCTTACCGCCAGCACTGCTGCGAATCTTCCGGCCTGTTGCAGACGGAACGGCGCGCATCACTGCACGATGAACACGCAGCAGACAGAGTCCTCCAGCTCGAGCATCAACGTCTCGACGATCCCGCAAAAGTGCCCCGCATACCCAGCGGCCGTCACTCCGATCCAGCACGGAGATCTCTCGTCCCACACTGCCTCCCTCATCTTTGCAGAGATCGTAAGCCACCCCTCCGTCACCACCCAGACCGAAGCCCGCGCCCGCGTAGCTTTCGATCGCTCCCGCCAAAAGCGCGGCCCTCCCTCCTACTCCCTCTAAGCGACCCGACCAGCAGCCGACACACCTCCCGCAACAAAACGGGAGCCATCGCCCTGCCGTCCCGTTCCGCAGCTCCAACTCCGTCAGCCTCTCTGACGAGGGAAGTCCGAAGCCCCATGCGCAAGCTCGCTCTACTCTGTCTTTTCTCATCTCTCGCCGCCATCACCGCTCGAGCCACCATCTTCAGCCAGCTCCACGGAGTCGTCCACGACCCCCAACACCGCCCCATCGCCAACGCATACATCGAACTCCACGCAGCAAACTCAGCCTTCACCAAATCCACCACCACCGCGCAGGACGGCTCCTTCACCATTCCATCCCTCCCCCTCGGCGACTACACCATCACCATCTCGCAACCAGGCTTCGATACAGCAAAACAATCCCTTACGTTAGCCTCCGACACCGCACCCATCCTCCACATCGAGCTCCACCTCGGCACCGTCGAGCAAACCACCTCAGTCACCACCGACGCCAACACCGCCAACATCAACACCGTCACCCCCACCACCCTCATCAGCCGCGACGACATCACCCAGACCCCCGGCGCCGACCGCACCAACTCCCTCGCCATGATCACCGACTACGTCCCCGGCGCCTACATCACCCACGACATGCTCCACATGCGCGGCGGCCACCAGGTCTCATGGCTCCTCGACGGCGTCCAAATCCCCAACACCAACATCGCCAGCAACCTCGGCGCGCAGATCGACCCCAAAGACATCGACTACATCGAAATTCAACGCGGCAGTTATACCTCCGACGTAGGCGACCGCACCTACGGCGTCTTCAACGTAGTCCCCCGCACCGGCTTCGAGCGCAACCGACAGGCCGAACTCATCCTCAGCGCCGGCAGCTTCCTCCAAACCAACGACCAGCTCAACTTCGGCGACCACACCGAAAAGTTCGCCTACTACGCCAGCCTCACCGGCAACCGCAGCGACTACGGCCTCTCCCCACCCACCGGAGTCGTCATCCACGACGCCACCAACGGCTACGGCGGCTTCGCATCCCTCCTCTACAACCGCACGCCGAAAGATCAACTCCGCCTCATCACCCAACTCCGCGCCGACTACTTCCAGATCCCCTATGACCCCGACCCCAACAGCCCGGGCAACCAGCAGTTCCAGTCCAGCGGTCTCCGCGACGGCCAGCACGAACTCGACGGCACCGTAGCCTTCTCCTGGCTTCACACCTTCAACCCCGCCACAGTCCTGCAAGTCTCACCCTTCTTCCACTACAACCGCGCCGACTACGAATCCAATCCCAACGACATCTCCGTAGCCACCACCTCCGACCGCAGCTCCACCTACGCCGGAGCGCAAGCCAACATCACCACCGAAATCGCCCGCAACACCCTCCAGGCCGGCTTCTACTCCTTCGGCCAGCACGACAACTACCTCTTCGGCGCCATCTTCAACGACGGCACCAACACCCCCGCCTTCTCCACGCCAGATTCAGCCTCCGGCGGCGTCATCGAAGAGTTCATTTCCGACAACTACAAACCCACCTCCTGGCTCACCCTCATCGCCGGCCTGCGCCAAACCCACTTTCAAGCCGAGTTCACCGAGAACTACACCGCCCCACGCTTCGGCGTAGCTCTCCGCATTCCCAAACTCAACTGGGTCTTCCGCGGCTTCTACGGCCGCTTCTACCAACCCCCGCCTCTGCTCACCTTCGGCTGCACTGCTGCCTCCATCGCTGACGGAACCTGCAACCTGCAAAACTTCGCCCTCAGCTCCGGCACCAGCTTCGCCCCACTCCATGGCGAGCGCGACGAAGAGCATCAGTTTGGCGTCCAAATCCCCTACCGTGGCTGGCTCCTCGACGCCGACACCTTCAAAACCCGCATCAACAACTTCCTCGACCACTCCAACATCGGCGACTCCAGCATCTACTTCCCGGTCACCGTCGACGGCGCTCTAGTCCGCGCCTGGGAGCTCACCCTCCGCAGCCCGCGTCTCTGGAACTTCGGACAGGCCCACCTCGCCTACTCCAACCAGATCGCCGAGCAGCGTGGAGCCATCACCGGCGGCCTCATCTGCTCTCCTCCCACCTCAGCCGAGTGCGACGTCAACCCCAACTACACCCCCGTCGACCACGACCAGCGCAACACTCTCAACGTAGGCTTCAACGCCACCCTCCCCTGGCGCACCACCGCCTCCACCAACGTCTACTACGGCTCCGGCTTCACCAACGGTGGCTTCAACCCCGACGGCCCGCCAGCCGACCCACGCTACCCCAACCCCTACCTGCCCCAACACACCACCTTCGACCTCTCTATCGGCAAAACCTTCACCGAAAAACTAACCGCCTCCATCACCGCCACCAACGTAGCCAACCGCCGCGTGCTGCTTGACAACAGCCTCACCTTCGGCGGCTTCCACTTCAACGACCCACGAGAGATCTTCGCCGAACTACGCTACCGCTTCAAATACTGAGAGAAAGGCCCGCGACGCGCGGGGCGGTCACTTCGTGACGCGTATACCGGTCGTGGCACCGTCATCAACCAAGGTCCTCCCGCTGGTCGGCCCGAGCATCGCGAGGACCCAAGCCGCTCATCCCACCAAGACAAGGTACACAAGTCACGAAGTGACCGCCTCCCGCGCAGGGAGCCCGTCCGGCAGGACAAAGATATACTCTGAAAACGCATGAAGCTCCGAATCCCCAGAAAAGTCACCCGAAGCATCAATCGCTTCTTCAACATCGTTCTGGGCGCCCTCGCGATGCTCACTGTCGCGCTCGTCTCCGCCTTTATCACCATGCGCCTCGCCATCCACGGCCACGAGGTCAAGGTCCCCGACCTCACCAGGCTCACCCTCTCCGAAGCCAGCAAGCAGACCAGCTCCCTGGGCCTCGTCCTCAGCCTCGAAAACCGCTTTTACTCTCCCAACACCCCACCCGGCCGTGTCCTCGCACAATCCCCCGCCCCGGGGCTCACCGTCCGCCGCGAGTGGCCCGTCCGCGTCACCGAAAGTCTCGGCGCGCAACAAGTCGCCATCCCTGACCTCCTCGGCCAGACCGAGCGCACCGCCACCATCAACATCCGCCGTCTCGGCCTCGAACTCGGTGCCGTCTCCCACATCGCCGCCCCCGGCGAACCCGGCGTCATCATCGCCCAAACCCCCACCCCCAACGCCATCGGTGTGGACCGTCCCCGCGTCAGCCTCCTCCTCAGCGACCCCGAATCCACCAGCTCCGCCGAAGCCTTCGTCATGCCCTCCCTCGCCGGCCTCACCCTCACCGCCGCCGCCGCAAGAGCCACATCCGCCGGCCTCCACATCGCCAGCGCCGAAGACCTCAACCTCAACTCCACCTCAGACTCCGCCCCACTCACATCTCAATCCCCACCCAGCGCCACCACACCGTCTTTCACCGAACCCATCGCCCACACCGTCTCATCCATCGGCACCGTCATCGCGCAAACCCCACCCGCCGGCCACCGCGTCGTCAAAGGCGACCCAGTCCACATCACCCTCACCGATTAATTGTCTGTTCCCTATTCTTGAAATCCCAACCAGCCCCAAGCCATCGGGTGCCCCATCCATCGCAGTCTCATCGCGATGGATGGGAATGTATTCCTCTTCCCAGCAATCCTTTGTGTTGTCGTTGTTGTCGTTGTTGTTGTTGTTGTCGTCGTTGTTGTCTTTGTTGTTGTCTTTGTTGTTGTTGTCGTTGCCGCGGCTGGTTTCTCCCACCCCACACAAAAACCATGTCATCCTGAGCGAAGTGGCTCACGGCATTTTGTGAGCCACGCAGTCGAAGGATCCCTGTATTTGCTTTTGGTTATTCCCCAGCTATGTCCGACGTTGCCTGTACTCCTTAGGCTGAAGCGATTCCCGGGGTGCCCCATCCTTTCGCGGTCTCATCGCAATAGGGCACTGGCGCCGCAGTGCGAACCGTCTTCTTAAGCCCGCTCCAACATCACCGCATAAAACCCATCGTCCCCATGCACTCCAGGCAGCGTCCGAAGCGCCCCATCTCTCACCGCTGAACTCAACTCCTCTGGGTGCCGGGTGCCCATATCTCGATTTTGAGATGTGGGCCTTCGCGCACCGCGCAAACCGCCTTACCTATTCAACCGCCTACTTCCGCTCCAACATCACCGCATAAAACCCATCGCCCCCATGCACACCAGGCAGCGTTCGAAGCGCCCCATCCCGCACCGCCGAACCCATCTCCCCACTCAAAACCCCACGCTCCGCAAGCTCCGCCATCACCCCATCCACCGGCACCCTCACCACCCCACCCGCCCCAACAACCGCATCCACCACACCCTCACACTCCTCCGCCTCCAGCGAGCAAGTCGAATAGACCAGCCGCCCACCCCGAGCCAGCCGCTTCAACGCCCCCTTCAAAATCGTCCTCTGCCTCTCCGCTTGCCGCACAAACTCCTCCACCTTCAGCCGATGCCGAATCTCCGGATTCCCCGCCATCGTTCCCGTCCCCGAGCAGGGCACATCGCACAAAATCAGATCAAACTCCCCCGCAACACTCTTAGCATCCGACGCATCGGCCACGGAAAACCTAACTCGCTCCGCATACGCATACCGCCGCAGCCTCGCCTCCGCCTGAGCCAGTCGCTTCACACTCACATCACTCGCCACAATCTCCGCACCACCCAACCGCTTCGCCAAAATCAAAGTCTTCCCCCCAGGGGCAGCGCAGCAATCCCAAACTCTCTTCGCCTCAGGCATAGCTGCCGCAGCAATCTCCCCCACCAGCCGCGACCCATCATCCATCACCGGCCAATCCCCACCGCGCTCCACAAACATCCCACCCTCCGCCGGCTCCTGCTGATCCGCCTCACAGATCTTCAACGCCGCCTCGCGCCCATAAGCCGCCACCCATCGCTCCACCAGCCATCGCGGATGCCCCAGCCTCTCCGCAAACGCCGCTACCGATTCATGCATCCGCACTCCCGGCTTCTGCGTCCCCGCCAGCTTCCGAAGCACCGCATTCACCATCCCCGTCGCATGTGGCTCCCCCGCTGCCCTGCACAACTCCACGCTCTCACTCAACGCCGCATGCGCCGGAATCCTCTCCAGATGCAGCAACTGAAACGCCCCCATCCGCAGCGCAATCGCCACCGGCTCCGCCAGCCTCTGCTCCGGCCTCTGCAGCAACCCCCTCACCCGCGCATCCAGCGCAATCTGCCATCGCAGCACCCCCATCACCAGCGCAGTCGTCAGGTTCCGATCCTCCGGCGACAAGCCATCCACCCGCGGCGAATGCAGCAACTCGTCGCTATGACCCTTGTTCTCCCCCACCAGCTTCAAAATCTCAAACGCAGCCAGCCGAGCCGGCGTTATCTTCGCAACCGCAGCCTCCACCGAAGCCGTAGGCCCAGCCGACACAGGCCTCTTCCGCGCCACCACCGCCTTACCCGAAACCGCCTTCACCGCACCAGGCTTTCCCGCACCAGCACCCCGCTTCCGTTTTCCTCCTCCAGACGTCGACTCGTCCTTCATAGCCCCAACCGTTCGCCGCTCTTCACCTGATACCCACGCAAAAACTCAGCAGCACTCATCCGCTTCTTCCCCTCCATCTGCACCTCAAGCAACTCCGCCACCGTCCCACTACCGCAACCAACCAGCATCTGTTCTCCGTCCGCCAGCAACTCCCCCGCAGCAACCGAGCGCCCACTACAAATCCCCATCTTCGACACGATCAGCTTCTTCCCCCGCAGCGTCGTATGTGCTCCCGGCCACGGCTGAAACCCTCTCCACCTGTCATAAATCTGTTTCGCCGACCGGGAAAAATCCACCAGCCCATCTTCCCGCTTCAGAATCGGAGCCAGCGTAGCCAGCGAGTGGTTCTGCTCCTCCGGACAGATTGTCCCCGCCTCCAGCCGCCTCAGTGTCTCCACCATCAGCTCCGCGCCCAGCGGAGCCAGACACCCATACACATCCACCGCCGTCTCCTCCAACCCCACCGGGCACACCGCCGCCAGCAGCATATCGCCCGTATCAAGACCCGCATCCAGCCGCATCGTCGTCACACCCGTCACCACCTCGCCGCAAGCCACCGCCCACTGAATCGGAGCAGCCCCGCGATACTTCGGCAGCAGCGACCCATGCAGATTGATATTCCCAAACCGCGGCAGTTCCAGCATCCACTGCGGAATGATCCGCCCATACGCAACAACAAGAATCGCATCCGGCGCAATCTCCTCCAAACGCGCGCGCAACTCCAGATTGTTCTTGATCTTCTCCGGCTGCACCACAGGCAAACCGTGTGTCACGGCCGCTTGCTTCACCGGAGGAACATGCACCTCCAGCCCGCGCCCCGCCGCACGATCCGGCTGCGTCACCACCAGCGCAACCTCATGCCCTGCTGCAATCACGGCTTGAAGCGTAGGTACTGCAAACTCCGGCGTGCCACAAAAAACTAATTTCATTTTGATAATCCTCTGTCCTGCCGGACGGGCCTCCTGCGCGGAGGGCGGTCACTTCGTGACGCGTATACCGGTCAAGGCACCATCATCCGCGTAGATCCTTCCGCTGGTCGGCCCGAGCATCGCGAGGACCCAAGCCGCTCATCCCACCAAGACAAGGTATACCCCCCACGAAGTGGGCGCGCCGCGCGTAGCGGGCCCGTCCGGCAGGACACCATCACCATTCTCCGTTTTTGATGAGCTTCTTTATCTTCCGAATCACCAGATCCCGCTTCAAACGACTCAACCGATCAATAAACAGCACCCCCTCCAGATGATCGATCTCATGCTGCATCGCTCGCGCCAGCAACTCCGTCCCCTCAATCTCAAACCACTTCCCCGTCACATCCTGCGCCTTCACCTTCACCCACTCCGCGCGCGAAACCTTCTCACGAATCTCCGGCAAACTCAGGCACCCCTCCTCCTCCACCTGCTTGCCCTCGCGCTCCACAATCTCCGGATTGATCAGCACAATCTTCTCCTCCGGATTCTTCCTGAAGCTCACATCGATCACCGTTATCCGCTGCGAGATCGCAATCTGCGGCGCGGCCAGCCCAATCCCCTGCGCCGCATACATGCTCTCGAACATCTCCTCAGTCAGCTTCTTCAGCTTCGCGTCGAACACCGTCACCGTCGCACCCGGCTTCGCCAGCACCGGATCCGGCCACTTCACTACCTCATGAATCTTCGTCTTCTTCTCGCTCACTTTTCCCGTCACTCAATACGCTCGAATCTGCTCACAATAGCCATTGAAATTTCGCTGCATCTCACGCAGCGAGTCACCGCCAAACTTCTCCACCACCAGCCGCGCTACCGTCAGCGCGACCATCGCCTCCGCCGCAACACCAGCCGCAGGCACAACACACACATCGCTCCGCTCATACGCAGCCTTTACCGGCTCCCGCGTCTCAAAACTCACCGACCCCAGCGGCCTCCGCAACGTAGAAATCGGCTTCAAATACCCCCGCACCACCACATCCTCGCCATTCGAAATCCCGCCCTCAATCCCCCCAGCATTATTCTGCTCCCGCGAAAACTTCGTAAACCCGCGCCCCTCCTCAGGAGCACCCTCATACCCAATCGCATCATGCACCGCCGACCCCACCGACTCCGCCGCCGTCACCCCCCGCCCCAGTTCCACCGCCTTCACCGCCTGCAGACTCATCACCGCTTGCGCCAGCAGACCATCCATCCGCTCATCCCAGTTCGCATGCGTTCCCACACCCGGAGGCAGACCATGCACCACCACCTCAAACACCCCACCCACCGTATCCCCCGTCCTCAGCACCGCATCCACCTCAGCCTTCATCCGAGCCTCGGCCTCAGCATCTACGCAGTTCAACAAGACCTCATCCTTCAACTGCAGCGCCGCAATCTCCTCCCAAGTCGCCGCCCGCCCAAGCTCCGCCTTCCCAACGCGAATCACATGGCTAGCCACCTCCACACCCAGCGCCCGCAACAACATCTTCGCCATAGCCCCCGCCGCCACCCGAGCCGCGCTCTCCCGAGCACTCGCCCGCTCCAGCACATACCGCGCATCCGGAAAGTCGTACTTCAAACTCCCCGCCAGATCCGCATGCCCCGGCCGCGGCGAAGCGACAGCCTTATGCTTTGTGGCGTTCCCAACTTCTACAGGCAGTATGTCGACCCAGTTCTTCCAATCGTTATTCGCCAGCACCATCGCAATCGGCGACCCGATCGTCTTCCCATGCCTCACGCCACTCAGAATATGCGCGGTATCCTTCTCAATCCGCATCCTTCCACCGCGCCCATAACCCTTCTGCCTCCGCCACAGCTCGCGATCAATAAACTCCTGATCCACGGCCACACCCGCGGGCATCCCACTCACCGTCGCCACCAGGCTCTCCCCGTGGCTCTCTCCCGCCGTAGAAAATCGCAACATCTGTATCAATCCCTCAGGAAACAAACACCCAAACCTAAATTGTAACAACCCATTCCACCCACTCCGCGATTGCATTCGTAACCTCACGCGCTACACCGGCTACCCCTGCCACGAGCAGCTCCTTCCATCTGATATCCCATCTCACGAACAATCGGTCCCGCAAACACAACTCGCCCCTCTCCTCCGGAATCGAAATAAAGTGATCCAGGAGAAACACATGTCCCTAAGCAAGTCGTTCGCCCTCTCTGCTCTCGCCGTTGCGCTGGTGAGCAGCGTTTCCGTAGCACCCGCCCAGGTCTCCATCAGCATCGGAGCCGCTCCGATATGCCCTTACGGATACTTTGACTACGCTCCATACCCCTGTGCTCCGTACGGCTACTACGGACCCGACTGGTTCACCGGAGGAGTCTTCATCGGCGCCGGCCCCTGGTATCACGGTCACGGCAACTTCTACGGCCACGTCGACAACCGCTACGATCCTCATCACGGATACGCAGGTCCAATGCCGGAGCGCGGCGCCCAGCCCTTCAACCACTTCCAGGCGAACGAAGCCCGCGACCCACAAGGCCACGTCGGCAACGCCGGCCACGAACCCACCAACGAACACAGCGCCGGATATCAAGGCGGTGGTCACCCCGGCGGCGGCAGCAGCCATGGCGGCGGAGATCACGGCGGCGGCGGCCATCACTAAGCCCCAGCCAACCAGGCAATCGTGGCCCGCTTCCACAAGCGGGCCACTTCTTTTTCGCGACGCAACACTCCCAAATCGCGCAGCTCCCTGCTCCAAATTCGGCCGGACAAGGAAGCCGTCTGAACTCAGCTCGCCACAGTCAAAACTTCCATACCACCTGCTATAACAAACCAATGCGTAAGGATTATGCTCCCAGCGCCGCGCACATCAGATGGCTCCTCGACTCTGACCCGGCCATCCGTTGGCAAGTCATGCGGGACCTCACCGGCGAAGCTCCCAACGCTGTCGCAGCCGAACGGTCGCGCGTCGCAACTGAAGGCTGGGGAGCCCAGCTTCTCGCACGCCAATCTCCCACCGGCGACTGGGGCGGCGAGACAAAGTGGGATCTCATCACTCTCTGGAGTCTCGTCGTCCTCAAGGACCTCGGTCTCGACCCCGCCAGCAAGCAAGCCCGCAAAATGATCGATCGCGTCGACAAGGGGCTCGTGTTCAAGCCGCTCAACAATCGGCCCTTCCTTCACGGCGAAACCGAGCCGTGCATCAACGGCAGAATCCTCGGCATCAACGCCTATTTCAAAGAACCGAACGACGCACTCGCCAATCAACTCCTGCGCGAGCAGCTCGAAGACGGCGGCTGGAACTGCGAAGCGCCTAAAAGCCAGCGCTCTTCGTTCCACACCACCATCTGCGTGCTCGAAGGTCTGCTGGAACACGAACGAGCAGGAAACAAATCAGCGGCCATCACCAGGGCCCGCAAGCGTGCAGAAAACTATCTGCTCGAGCGCCACATGTTCCGCTCGCTTCGAACTGGCAAAGTCATCAACAAACGCTGGCTGCGCTTCTCGTTCCCGACGTTCTGGCACTACGACGTCTTGCGCGGACTCGATTATCTGCGAGATGCGGGAATCAAACCCGACGGCCGCGTCAGCGAAGCCATCGAAGTCGTGAAGGAGCGCAGCCATCAGAATGGACGCTGGCCCCTTAACCTCCTTCATCCCGAACATATTCCATTGGAGATGGAGATCAGCATCGCCAGGGCAAGCCGCTGGAACACCCTGCGCGCTCTCCGGGTTCTACGCTGGTACGACAACGCAACTCAGTCGTGACTCGTGACAACTTTCCATTTCAATAACAAACTCACGTCCGTGGTTTACCAAGAAAATCCAGCGTCGACTCCATCCGCTGCCGAACAATATCTTCTCGTTCATTCGCGAGAGCATTGCGCAAGGGTACGATCGCCTCTGGCCTCTTGAGCCAACGAAGTCCTTCACAACTCTCCAGTCTCACCCGGAGATCGGCATCGGTCAGCATTCCCACCAGAAGGTTAAGCACAACCCCCGTCTCCTCTTCCGTTCTGTCATTGAGTTGCGAGAGAAGATACAGAGCCCCAATCCGACTGTCTGGACTTGCCGATGGAAGCATCATATCGGCGACTGCCCTGAAGCAGGCGTGATCCCGCTTGTCGAACACGTTCCGTGCTGCGTTCTGGCGCACGTAAAAATCTAATGTCTGATCCAGACACATCTCTTTGAGTAATCCCAGCCCCTCCGAGGAGCCCAACCACGTTGCGGCGGCAGCGATATTCACCTTCGTCGGCTCGTTCCGCTCAGCCGCGCCGGCTCGCAGGATCTCTGGAAGACTATCCGTCGCCTTCCACTCAGCTAACTCCGCAGCAGCCAGCCCACGCACCTCCTTATCAGGATTCCTCAGTGCCTCAATCAGAGACGGCTTCGTAAGAACTATGCCATGACGACTTAGAGCCTGAGAGAATGTCTCCGGAGCCTGACACAATCCGCTCCCAACCGAAGCGAGAACGAACAACACTCCGACCACAAGCCTGACACGAGAAGCGACATCGTCAGCGCGGACCATTCCATTCACCCCGTTTGCTATAGCAATAGACACCAAGCACCCGGATTTCGGCCGCCCCGTAAAATCAAGACCACAATCTATGAGCCCCTCGCGCCATCCCATCATCGCAACCCTCACCCTCCTCCTCGCCACCTTCGCACAGGCCCCCGCACAATCCGGCGATCTCTCCATCGACCCCACCCTCGCCGCGCAAATAGCCACAATCCCTGCCATCGACAATCACGCCCACCCCACGCTGTCTCCGCCCGCCTACGCCACCGACCGCAACTTCGACGCCCTCCCCGTCGACAATATGGAACCGTACACGGACCCCGTCGGCATGCGTCCCGATCTAGCAAAGCTCCACGACGCATGGCAGACCCTCTTCCACTTCAACGGCCAGCCTCCACTCGACGCCGCCGGTCTCACTCAGCTTGAAGCAGCCCGCGAAAGCATCCGCACAAAACAAGGCACCAACTACTCCGCCTACATCCTCGACAAGTCCAACATCGCCACCATGCTCGCCAACCGCGTCGCCATGGGCGTCGGAGTTCAACCACCGCGCTTCCGCTGGGTCCCCTACATCGACACCCTCCTCTTCCCGCTCGACAACACCACCCTCGCCGCCGCAACCCCCGACCGCAAACAGTTCTTCCCCCTCGAAGACGCTCTACGCAAAAAGTATCTGCAACAAGTCGGCCTCAGAGCACTCCCACCCACCCTCAACGCCTACCTCAAGCAACTCGTCACCCCGTTACTCGAACAACAAAAAGCCAACGGCGCGGTAGCCGAAAAATTTGAGATCGCCTACCTCCGCTCCTTCGGCTTCGACGACGTCCCGCAACCCGAAGCAGACCGCATCTACGCCTCGCTCCTCCACCATCCGCACCCCAACCAAGCCCAATACAAGCGCCTGCAGGACTTCCTCTTCCGCTACATCGCCGTCGAGTGCGGACGCCTCAATCTCCCCGTCCACCTCCACACCACCTCAGGCGGAGGCGGCTACTTCTCCATCGCCGGCGACAACCCGCTCCTCCTCGAACCTCTCTTCAACGACCCGCGTCTGCGTCACACCAACTTCGTCCTCCTCCACGGCGGGTGGCCCTTCGTCCACGAGATAGGAGCGCTCCTCCAAAAACCCAACGTCTACCTCGACCTCTCGCAACAATCCCTTATGATCAGCCCACGCACCATGTCCGCCTGGCTGCGCGAGTGGCTCGAGCTCTATCCCGAAAAAGTCCTCTACGCCACCGACGCCTATCCCTACTCCTCCTCCATGGGCTGGGAAGAGGCCGCATGGATCGCCAACCGCAACCTCCGCGAGTCCCTCGGCATAGCCCTGACCGGCATGCTCCGCGACAACGAGATCACAGACACCCGCGCCACAGAACTAGCCAACATGGTCCTCCACAAAAACGCCGAATCCCTCTACAAGTTCTAGGACATCGGTTGTTTATTTCAATTGCCATTCTGACCCTGAGCTTGTCGAAGGGAAGAACCCCGTATTCCCCTTTGCTTTTGCCGTTGCCTGTCCTTTTGTTGTCATTCCGCAGCGCAGCGGAGGAATCTGCTGTTGCACTTGCTCTTGCCTGTTCCTGAGATCCGCTTCTGCTTTTAGGTACAGTGGGGCTTCAGTCCCGCGTCTAAGCCAGCCGCAGCGGCCACCACTCTGCCGCACGCCGGCGCGAAGCCCGAAGGGCAGAGCGACTAATTCACGGCCTTTGCCGTTGCCGCTGCTTTTCCAAATCCACCCAAAATAAAGTTCAAAACCGTGTCACATTTTTAGCGGCCAGAAATATGGCGGCGAAACACCACGTTCTCACCAGCAATCCACCACAACCACACCATGATTTACCACCACAAAAACACCCATTTTTCGCAAAAACCCCCGCAAAAACGCCACTCCACCACGTTCCATATTTTTTCCCGATTCAAATCGAAAAAACCACCTACTCGTCCTTCAAATACCCTTGGGTATTCAGCAGTGGCCGATCCATACTCCTCACCCAATCAGTCACCTCGCCGCTGCTCTTCCCACTCGCCACCGCCGCCGCAAACTCATTCCGCATAGCCTGCATCTTCGCCTCAAGATCGTCCAAAGCACTCAAAAGAATAGCCTCCGGCGTCATCGGCAGCTTCGGCGAACCAAACTCATACTTCCCATGGTGGCTCAGAATCATATGCTCCACCAGCACCCGCAGCTTCTCCGGAAACGGCGCCAACTGCTGCACCTTCTCCCGCAGCATCCCCTGCGCAATGCTGATATGGCCAATCATCTGGCCCTCCAGCGTATAGCTGAAGCTTGACTTCCACTCCAACTCACGAACCTTCCCAATATCGTGCAAAATTGCGCCCGTAACCAGCAGATCCGCATCCACCTCCGGATAAAACGGAGCCGTCCCCAGGCACACGCGCACCAGCGTCAACACATGCTCCAACAGCCCCCCAAGCCACGCATGATGCAGCCTCTTCGCAGCAGGAGCCGCCTTGAACGCAGGCCCAATCTGCTCATCATCAAGAAACGCAAACACCAGCCGCCGCAGCTCCGCGTTCTTGAAAGCAGAGACATATCCCCGCAACTCCCGCCACATCTGCTCGACATCGAACTTCGTCGAAGGCTGAAAATCCTTCGGATCGATCTCCGATTCAGCTGCCAGCCGCAACTTCTTCAACGTGATCTGAAACTTCCCTTGATACTTGGAGATATCCCCCTGCACCTTTACATAGCAACCTTCATCGCAGGTCGCTATCGCCTCCGTCACGTCATCCCACATACGTGCCTCGAGCGAGCCCGTCTTGTCACTCACCTTCAACGCAAGGAACTGTCCACCCTGCTTCTTGTCTCTCACCTGCATCGACGTCAAAACAAAATAAGTCGTCACTGTCGCGTTATCGAACCGCGCCGCATCTTCAATAAAAAAGTCTTTCATCTCAACCAGAATACCGCGCACCACCTCGATCACCACAAACAGAAACGCGAGAGCCGCAGCCCTCGCGCTGTAAACCAAACGTCCATTTTATTGTGGTGGTGGAGTCGGGGTCGGCGACCCTGGCGTAGCCGGAGGCTGCCCCCCATCCGGAGGATTACTCGCCGGAGGCGCAGTCGCCGGAGGCAGCGTCGTCTTATCACTCGCCTTCGGTGCAGGAGTGCCCGTCCCGTGAACTCCTTCGAGTGGAGTACCGCGGTCAGGAGCCTTCGACGGCGTCTCCTCTGGCGCGGCAGCCTTCGGTGCAGGAGGCTTATCCTGAAGCCGCTCCTTCTTCGCGCCCTTCACCTTCTTCTTTTTCTTCTTCTTGGCTGTATCTCCGTTCAGTCCCAGCGGTGCAGCCTGGGTCTGCTGGGTCGCCTTCTCTTCGGCACTCGCAGGGGCAGGCGCAGCTGCCGCCTTCTCCTTCACCTTCTTCACCTTTGCCGTCTTCTTCGCCGCCGCATCAACCTTCGCGCGGTCACTCATGCGGGTCTTACCAACTACAGGCGCAGTCGCTACTAGGGGATTCGGTCCCACATCGGAGCTCGACTCCTGCGCACCCGTTTCCAGAGGTGCAATCGCCGTCCCGGGAGCAGCGGCCTGCGCAGGGGCAGCAGAAGCCGACGCCGCGCCAGCACCTACATCACTTCCCGAAGCCGTCTCCTCGGGCCCCGCCGGCAAAGAGTTGCGCGGAGCCTGTCCAAACCGGACCTTCTCCCGCTTCACCTTCGCCGGTTTAGCAGCCTTGCCGTTCTTCGTTGTGGTAGTAGTCGTCGGAGTCGTCACCACTGCAACCGGCGTAGCCACAGGCGCCGCCGTCGTCTTCGCGGCAGTGGAGAACTTCGTACCCCGATCAAATCTCTTCTTCTGCTGAACCGTCTTCTTTTTCGCGACCGGCGGAGCGTACGCCGTAAACACCGGCTTGGTCTGCTTCGCGCTTGCGCCCGAATCCACATACCCAGCGCGAATGTCGATATAAGCCTCTTCCCTCAGCTTCGTCAGGTACGCGCGCAACGCAGGTTGCATCTGCTCCGAGTACATCGCCTCTTGAATCTGCGGCTCTACCTCCTTCAGCGGTGGCACACCGGGAGATACATGGTCGGTGACCTTCAAAATCACAAATCCCTGCCGCGTCCGAATCGGCGCCGTCCACTCCCCCGCCTTCAGATCGAACGTCTGGTCCTCGAGCACCTTCGCCAGCGCTCCGCGCTTGTAAAGTCCCAGATCCCCACCCTTATCCGCCGTGGGCCCACCCGAAAACGCCTCAGCCAAATCCTCGAACTTACTGCCCGCCTTCAGCTTTGCCTCAATCGACTCCGCCTTCGCCTTCGCCTGCGCGACCGCAGCATCATCGGCATCGGCAGCTGTAGGAATCAAGATCTCGCTCAGCTTGATCTGCTCCGGCTGAGTAAACTCCTGCTTGTGCGCGTCGTAGTAAGCCTGTTCCTGACCCTGCGTAATCTGCAGACGGCGGCCTACCTCATCCCGCACCACCTGCTGGGTAATCACGCTATCGCGAATCCCCGCCTTGAAGTCCTCGAACGAGACGCCCTGCTGCCGCGCCGCCTTCTCCAGGTCCTCCATCGTGTCCAAGTGGTTTTGCTTGCGAATCTCGTCCAAACGCCGAATCACATCGGCGTCCGCGTTGATTCCCAGTTCCTTGCCACGCGAGAGCAGCAGCTGCTTATCGATCATGTCGCGCAGCAGGTTCTTCTGCCTCTCGTTTACGTCAGCAGCACTCACTCCGGTCTGCCGGGTCTCTTCGGCAAGCTGCTGTTCTGCCCGCTCCACGTCGCTCCGGCTGATGATCTGGTCGTTCACATGCACGACCACATCCTCCACCACGGTTCCATTCGGCGTAATCGGCTGGGTAACTGGCAGCGTCAGCACAGGTTGCGGCGCGTTCGGAACGCTCAAAGGGCTCTGGTACCGCGGCGCTTGTGCTTGCACCACTCCCGGCAGTGTCAGCAAACCTAGCCCGCACACCACCGCAAACTGCGAAATTCTCAAGGTCATCGTCACTCGTATCTTTATCAACATCCCAACATCAAAATCCCAGCCATATACCGGGTCCGAACCCTTATCGCCCAACACGTCCCCCCGGTTTTTTAGACTCAACCCAGGATTGGACGGTATCCGTACCCAATTCTAACTGCCATGCCCCGAACAAGCGAATCCCTCTTTCGAGCGCAGCCCCGGCTCACCCCAGGATGCTATACTCCGTCCAAGATAGGACGTCTGTCCCAGCGCATCCTTAAGCGCCGTCTCCACCCTTTGAGGTAACCCAAGCCCATGGCTCCCCGTACTCGCCGCGCACTCTTCTCTGCTACCGTCTTTCTGGCCACCTGCGCCGTCATCGGCTCCTTCATCAACCAGAAGGTAGCCGCCCAGTCCGCCAGCGATGAGTCCACCCTGCGCGACTCGCTTCACTCCTTCACCAACGTGTATTCCCTGGTCGAGCAGAACTACGCCGAGCCCCTCAACACCGACAAGACCGACAAGGCCATCTACGACGGTGCGATCCCAGGCATGCTCCACGTCCTCGATCCTCACTCGAATTTTTACGACCCCAAGGCCTTCGCCCAGATGCGGGAGGACCAGCACGGCAAGTACTACGGCGTTGGCATGACCATCCAGCCTCAGCCAACTGCCAGCGGCAAGACCAAGATCGTCGTCCTCTACCCCTTCGAAGGAACTCCCTCGTATAAAGCCGGCATCCGCCCTGGTGACGAGATCCTCACCGTCGACGGCAAATCCACCGAAGGCATGGACTCCGCCGCAGTCGCCACTCTTCTCAAAGGTGCACGCGGCACCCACGTCTCAGTCACCATGATCCGCGAGGGCGCCGCCCGTCCCCTGGTCTTCGATCTCGTCCGCGATGAAATCCCGCGCCCCTCAGTCGATCTCGCCTTCTTGCTGAGCCCCGGCGTCGGCTATATCCACGTCTCCAGCTTTATCGAAACCACCAGCCACGAGGTCGGCGACGCACTCGACAAGTTCGGCGACATCCATGGCCTCGTTCTCGACCTCCGCGGCAACCCCGGCGGCCTGCTCAACGAAGCCGTTAATATGTCCGACAAATTCCTGCAAAAGGGACAGATCGTAGTCTCCCAACGCGGCCGCGCCTTCCCTGATCAGGTCTATCGCGCCACCCGTGGCGAAGAGGGTCCCAAGTTCCCCATCGTCGTCTTGGTCAACCGCAACACCGCCTCAGCCGCTGAGATCGTCTCCGGCGCCCTCCAGGATCACGACCGCGCCCTGATCGTCGGTGAAACCACCTTCGGCAAGGGCCTCGTGCAGACTGTCTTCCAGATCACCGAGAACACTGGCCTCGCCCTCACCACCTATCACTACTACACGCCGTCGGGCCGTCTCATCCAGCGCAACTACGACCATGTCTCGCTCTATGACTACTACTACGTGCGCGACGACTCCGACAAAGCGAAGAACAAGAACAACTTGGAGGTCAAACTCACCGACTCCGGACGTACCGTTTACGGCGGCGGCGGCATCACCCCCGATGAGAAGATCGACAACCAGAAGTTGAACCACTTCCAGGACAATCTCCTCATCCACTACGCCTTCTTCAACTTCAGCAAGCACTACCTCGCCAGCCACACCGTCACCAAAGACTTCGCGGTCGACGACGCAGTCTTTCAGCAGTTCAAAGCCTTCCTCAAGGACAATCAAATCGACTACACCGACTCCGACATCGCAGGAGTCAGCGACTGGGTTAAGGAGAGCATCAAGAGCGAGCTCTTCACCTCGCAGTTCGGTCAACTCGAAGGGCTCAAGGTCCGCGCCGAATGGGATCCGCAGATCGCCAAGGCAGTTACCTTCCTGCCCGAAGCCCAGACCCTCGAAGATCACTCCAAGCTGGCTCAGAAGAACACCGCCAGCCGCTAAACTTCAACTCATCGCAAAAATAGAAAAAGGCGTTCAAGCATCAGCTTGAGCGCCTTTTTCTATGCTTCGCAAATCTGGAGCGGGAGACCGGGATCGAACCGGCGACATTCAGCTTGGGAAGCTGACGTTCTGCCACTGAACTACTCCCGCATCGAATCCCATTATACGCAAAAAGATTCAGGTAAGACTCGAACGCCTCCCCGCTTCACGGAGCTTCCCTCAAACAGAAATGCACCTGGCATAGAGGCTGCATATCCCCATCTCAAACTCCGAGGCCTATCATGGACCTAAATCATGATTCGCAAGATCGTTCACGTAGATATGGACGCGTTCTATGCCTCGGTCGAGCAGCGTGATGATCCAGGGCTGCGCGGAAGACCCGTCGTCGTAGCATGGCGCGGCAACCGGTCGGTTGTGTGTGCCGCCTCCTACGAGGCGCGACGCTTCGGGGTTCATTCTGCAATGCCCGCCACCCGCGCCGAACGACTATGCCCGGACGCGATCTTCGTTCCTCCCGACTTCATTCGCTACCGCGCCGTCTCCCGCGCAGTGCGAGAGATCTTCCAGCGACACACCGATTTGATCGAGCCTCTCTCACTCGACGAAGCCTATCTCGACGTCACCGAAAACAAGACAGGCCTCCCCACTGCAACGCGAGTAGCCATCACCATCCGGCAACAGATTCACGACGAGTTGCACCTGACCGCATCCGCAGGCGTGGCGCAGAATAAGTTCCTCGCCAAGATCGCCTCCGACTGGCGCAAACCAAACGGTCTCTTCGTCATTCAACCCGAAGAGGTTCAGACCTTCCTCCCTCCACTTCCCGTCGCACGTATTCCAGGCGTCGGAAAGGTCACCGAAACCCGGCTGAAGCAGATCGGCATTATGACCATCGCCGACCTGCGGGCTCTGGAGCCGAGCCAACTGGAAGCACACTTCGGACGCTACGGAATACGGCTCTACGAGCTCGCCCGTGGGATCGATCACAGTAAGGTCATCCCAGATAGACCAACAAAATCCATCTCTGCCGAAGACACCTTCGAACGCGACATCCGGCTGTCCGAAACCGAGGAGTTGATCCGACGGCTCGCAGAAAAAGTCTGGACCGCTTCCCGCCAGGATGGCCGAGTGGCTCGCACTGTGGTTTTGAAACTGAAGACCAGCGAGTTTAACATCCTCACGCGCAGCCACACTCCGCCTATTCCTCCGGAATCCTGCGAGGAACTCACAGCAATCGCTCTCTTCCTCCGAGAGCGTATAAATCTCGAACCAGCTCAACGTTTTCGTTTGGTGGGCGTCGGCCTGAGTAACTTTCGAGACGCTGAAGGTCTGCAATCTCCCCTGTTCGAATAGAACCACCACAAGAAGGTGGCATGGCTGTGGCAGCAGCGTTCTCTCCACCTGGCTTGAGTTAGCCGCTGTAAAGCTCCTCGCAACCACCAGCGTTACACCCCAAAAATTTCTCCTGACAAACCTGCCGCCATTTGAACGTCATCCCCATCTAACGCGGTGAATGTCATAAACGAAACAAAATGTTTCGCAACGTCAATCAACAATGGCTGGATTGGTTTAACATCCTACTCAGACCCTTGGCTTTAGTGATGCTCCTTCAACCTGTTGCGTATCGAGGTCATACCGCCTTGTCTCCTTTCGCCAAACCCTCGCCGGCAGATATCCCTAAAACCAAGACCATGCCTGCATGGATCTTACGGAGAGCGGTGTGCGGCGTGTCTTTGCTTACCGGCACAGCCTACGCCCAATCTCCCACCAACATCTTCGATCCTGCCGGCACGCCGGCGCGCTCTGCCTTCGGCCTGTCGATGTTAGTTCTTTCCATCACGCTGGTCATATTTCTCATCGTCGCCGGACTCTTGCTCTATGCCCTCATCCGCTTCCGGCACCGCCCCACAGACTCCAATCGCGAGCCCGCCCAGATCTACGGCAGCAACCAGATCGAACTCTCCTGGACCGTCATCCCGATCCTGATCGTCGTAACGCTCTTCCTCACGACCACGCGCGTCATCCTCGGAACCGAGGCGATTCCCAAGCCCGCGAGTGCACTCGACGTAACGATCATCGGCCACCAGTTCTGGTGGGAGTACCGCTATCCCAAGTCCGGCGTCGTTACAGCCAACGAGCTCCACGTTCCCATCAGCGACCCAGCATCGCCAACCCCGACCTATCTGACGATGTCCTCGGCCGACGTCTCCCACAGCTTCTGGATACCTCGTCTCGCCGGCAAGATGGACCTGATTCCAAACCGCGTCAACACCATGTGGATCGACCCTGAAGCGACGGGCCTCTATCTCGGCCAGTGCGCCCAATACTGCGGAACCCAACACGCAAAGATGCTCCTCCGCGTCTACGCGCAGACCCCGCAAGACTTTGCCGCCTGGCTCGACCAGCAAAATAGGCCCGCACAGAAGGACTTCCCCGGCAACGCCGCGGCAACCGAGGGTCAGGCCGTCTTCATGAAAGACGCCTGCATCAACTGCCACGCCATCAAAGGAACCGTCGCCACCGGCCGCTTCGGCCCCGACCTGACCCACCTCGCTAGCCGCGACACCATCGCCTCCGGGCCGATTCAAAACACGCCCGCAAATCTGAGGCGGTGGGTCGATGACCCGAACTCCATGAAGCCCGGTTCCTTAATGCCGGCGATGCATTTGAACGATCACGATCTCGACGTCATCACCGCTTATCTCTCTCAGCTTCACTAACCCTTTACCGGAAAGAAGCGAAGCATGACCACAACTCCTGTATTGGAAGCAGTCGACGAGACACTGGAGACTCAGAGTCGACCACCGCTCAACGTCATCTACGAGTGGCTAACGACAGTCGATCATAAAAAAATCGGGCTGATGTACATCGTGTACGCCCTGATCTTTCTCGTCATCGCTGGCTTCGAAGCGATCCTGATGCGAATTCAGCTCGCAATTCCCAACAACCACTTTGTCTCGCCTCAGGTCTTCAACCAGCTCTTCACCATGCACGGCACCACCATGGTCTTCTTCATGGGAATGCCCATCCTCTTCGGCATGGGGAACTATCTTGTCCCCCTCATGATTGGCGCGCGCGACATGGCCTTCCCGCGGCTGAACGCCTTCAGCTTCTGGATCTCCGCCTTCGCCGGCCTCCTGCTCTACTTCAGTTACATCGGCGGCAGCGGCCTCTACGCCGCAGGCTCTGCGCCCGACGTCGGATGGTTCGCTTACGCCCCTCTCACCTCAAAGGTCTTCTCGCCCGGTCACAGCACCGACTACTGGACGCTCGCCGTCTTTCTCAGTGGTGTAGGAAGCATCGGCACTGCACTCAACATCGTCACCACCATCCTCTGCATGCGTTGCAAAGGCATGAAGATGAGCCGCATGCCGCTGCTCCCGTGGCTCTACCTCGTCATGTCCGGCATCGTCTTCGTTGCCGTCAGTCCGCTCACCGCAGCGCAGATCATGCTCACGCTCGACCGCTACCTCGGCGCTCACTTCTTCGACACGCAGGCCGGCGGCTCCGCCATCCTGTGGATGCACTTCTTCTGGATCTTCGGCCACCCCGAGGTCTACGTCCTCGTGCTCCCCGCCTTCGCCTTCGCCAACGAGATCATCCCCGTCTTCTCCCGCAAGGCCATGTTCGGCTACCCCGCGATGGTGGCGGCCTCAGTCTCCATCGGCTTCATCAGCCTCAGCGTCTGGGCGCACCACATGTTCACCGCTGGCCTCGGCCCTGCGGGCAACACCTTCTTCGTCTTCGCCACCATGGTCATCTCGGTTCCGACCGGAATCAAGATCTTCAACTGGCTCGCGACCATATGGGGCGGCAAGATCATCTTTGCTGTCCCCATGATGTTCATGATCGGTTTTCTCTTTCAGTTCCTCATCGCGGGCCTTACCGGCATCATGCTCGCCGCCGCTCCGTTCAACTGGCAGCTCAGCGCCTCCTACTTTGTCGTCGCTCACTTCCATTACGTACTCGTCGGAGCAATCGTCTTCTCGCTCTTCGGCGCCTTCTACTTCTGGTACCCCAAAGTCACCGGCAGGATGATGAGCGAGACGCTTGGCAAGTGGCACTTCTGGCTCTTCCTCATCGGCTTCCATCTCACCTTCGACTTCATGCACGTCCCCGGCATCCTCGGCATGCCGCGACGTATCTACACCTACGAAGCGGGCCGCGGCTGGGACACTCTGAATCTCATAGTCGGCATCGGAGCTATCTTTCAGGCAGCAGGCACCATCGTCCTGGTCTACAACATGATCTACTCCTACTTCAAAGGCAAAGAGGCTGGCCACGATCCATGGGACGCCTGGACCCTCGAATGGTCCGTCCCTTCGCCGCCGCCGTCCTATAACTTTGCCATCGAACCAACCGTCAGCAGCCGCCGGCCACTATGGGATCTGAAACACCCTGAAGATCCAGACTCGGACTACGAATGATGACAACCGTAACCACCGCAAGCAGAATTCCAATCGACGGGCCGATCGAAACCCCATGGAAGCTGCCTTACCGCGGCACCGTCGGCATGGCGTGTCTCATCATCGCCGAGTCTGCGATCTTCATCATCTTCGTCGTCGCCTACATCTACTACATCGGCAAGAGCCTCAGCGGGCCAACCCCCGCGCAGGTGCTCGAGCTCCCCATCTTCGGCACCATCTGTCTGCTTTCCAGCAGTATCTTCGTTCACTTCGCCGTCAGCAATCTGCGCAAAGATAACCTCCGAGGCTGCACCCTCAATCTCGCCGCCACCGTCCTGCTTGGCACCATCTTTCTCGCCACCACCGCCCGCGAGTGGTATCACCTCATCCACGACGAGGGCCTCACCATCAAGACCAACCTCTTCGGTACCACCTACTACTCTCTGGTCGGCCTCCACGCGACCCACGTAGTCGTCGGCCTCATCATGCTCTCTCTCACCCTCGGGCTCTCGCTAACCGGCCACGTAAAAGAAGAGCACTCCGAGAAGCTCGAAGTCCTCTCCCTCTACTGGCACTTCGTCGACGCAGTCTGGGTCGTCGTATTTCTCGTCGTCTATGTCTTAGGCAGATAACTTCCGGAGAGGAGGAGCACGATGCAGGAAGAACAAATCACGCAATCCGCACAAGGTCACCAGCACGAGCACCGGTCAGACACCGTCATCCTTCCGGCACCAACGCCGTGGCCCATGGTCCTCGCGCTCGGTCTCTCGCTCATGATCACCGGCATGGTCACCCACTGGGTCATCAGCCTCTTAGGACTCCTCCTGGCTCTGCGTTCCATGTTCGGATGGTTCTTCGACATCTTCCCGCACGAACTTCACGTCGCCGTCCCCGTACAAACCGGCGTCATGCAGATCTCGAGCACCCGCACCACCCGCGAGCAGCTTCCTGTCGGCGCAACCCACCGCCAGCTATTGCCGGTCGAAACCTTCAGCATCACCTCCGGCATTAAGGGCGGCATCGTAGGCGGCATCGCGATGATCATTCCCGCAGCTCTCTTCGGCCTCCTCAAATATCACAGCATCTGGTACGCCGTGAATCTACTCGCCGCAGGCGGCTTTGTCAGTTGGGGGAGTGAGAGCACCGCCTTCCTCACCCAATTTCACCTCGAAGGGCTTCTCGCTGCAACCGGCATCCACGCCTTCACCTCCGTCCTGATCGGTCTTCTCTACGGAGCCATGTTGCCGATGTTTCCTAGAAAGCCAATCCTCACCGCCGGCTTCGTCGCTCCCTTACTCTGGACCGGCCTTCTCTATTCGGCGCTCGGAATCATCAGTCCTGTCCTCAACGCCCGCATCAACTGGCTGTGGTTTGTCATCTCACAGATCGCCTTCGGCCTCGTCTGCGGCTTCGTCGTTAACCTTCAGGTCAAGGTGCGCACTCCGCAGTTTCGATCCCTACCCTTCGCCGTTCGCGCCGGTATCCACAGCGATGTACCTCTTACGAAAGACGACGAACAATGAGCAAACAACAATGAGCAAACAACAATGAGATCCGCCCCTCACAGACTCGCAGTGTTCGGCACCCTCATGCTGTCGGCTGTCTGCATCACCACCACCGGTTGCAGTCGCATCCCCGGCCGCCCCGGACCAGGTCCTGAAGTCGTACGCCCCGATGAGGTCCTGGACTTCGCAACCCTCTACAAACAAAACTGCGCGGCCTGCCACGGGAACAACGGCAAGAACGGCGCAGCGATATCGCTCGCAAACCCCGTCTACCTCGCAGTAGCCGGAGAGCAGACCATACACCAGACCATCGCCCAAGGCGTCCCCGGCGGCCTGATGCCTGCCTTCGCCAAAGCCTCCGGCGGATCGCTCACCGATCAACAGGTCACCATCTTGGCGCAAGGCGCCATGCAGCAGTGGAGCGCCTCCGATCAACTCGCAGGCACGACCCTTCCACCCTATGCCGCCACGCTGCAGGGCGATGCCAACCGCGGACAGCAAGCCTACTCCGCAGCCTGTGCCCGATGCCACGGCGCAGACGGCGAAGGCACCTCCGCCGATTCTAAAACCAGCGATCCCAAAGCCACCGCAGGCAAACTTGGCTCCATCGTCAACCCATCCTATCTCGCCCTCATCAGCGATCAGGACCTGCGCAGCATCGTCATCGCAGGCCGTCCCGACGAGGGCATGCCCGACTGGCGCTCTGACTCCGCCCAGCCCCTCAACGACCAGCAAATCACCGACATCATCGCCTGGCTAGCCTCCAAACGCGTCGCCGAGCCCGGCCAGCCCTATCACTCCCACTAAGCACTCACTCTAGATTCGGACGATCAGAAGAATTGAAAACGAAGCAACGCAGGAGCAGCAAGCAATGATACCGAGTGAACAGCTCCCACCAACCGATCAAACCTTGACCGAGCCACACCCCGACTCCGTCAAAGACCCGAGCATCGCCGCAGGCCACTCCCGTCGCGTCTTTCTCTTCAAGCTGGCTCTCGCGGTCAACGGGCTGGTAGGCTTCGTCCTTGCCATCCCAATCGTCGGCTATCTTCTCGGCCCCGCGCTCAAGAAGACCTCGACCGACAACTCCTGGATCAACCTCGGCCCGCTCGCCGACTTCCCGGAAGGCGAAACCCGCCTCGTCAACTACCGCAACCCCATCACCAACGAATGGGACGGCCAGACAGGCGACATCCCCTGCTGGGTCCGCCGCGTCTCCGGCGACACTTTCCAGGTCTTCGCCATCAACTGCGCCCACCTCGGCTGCCCAGTCCGCTGGTTCGCCCAGTCCAAACTCTTCCTTTGCCCCTGCCACGGCGGTGCCTACTACGCCGACGGTGCCCGCGCCTCCGGACCACCCGAGCGGGGCCTCTTCGAGTACCAGCACAAAGTTTCGAACGGCACCCTCATGATCAGCGCCGGCAGAATGCCAACGCTAGCCAATGAAGCAAAGATGGTCACTCCCCTAACCCAGATAGAGACCCAGATCGATGGCAGCCCCGCAGCACGGATCGCCGCCCGCCTTAACACCAATGACCAACCCCAGCCGAGGTGCAGCTCATGCCAGACCTAAAGCAACGCAGCCTCGAGGTCTACAACTGGTTCGAAGCCCGGCTCGGACTCGGCACCCCTCTCATCGAAACAGCCGAGCACGAAGTCCCCGCCAACACCGCCAGTTGGTGGTACGTCTTCGGCAGCGCCGCCACCGTCATCCTCGTCCTGCAGATCATGACCGGCGTCCTGCTCGCGCTCGTCTACGCCCCCACCGCCAGCAACGCCTGGAACAGCCTCCAGTTCCTCGACCACAACGTCAAGCTCGGCTGGTTCCTCCGCGCCATGCACGGCTGGGGCTCGGACTTCATGGTCGCCATCGTCCTCATCCACATGGTGCAGGTCTTCCTCTTCGGAGCCTACAAGTTCCCCCGCGAACTCACCTGGATCATCGGCGTCTTCCTCCTCCTGTTAACCCTCGGCATGGCCTTCACCGGCCAGGTTCTGCGCTTCGACCAGGATGCCTACTGGGGCCTCGGCATCGGCGCCTCCATCCTCAGCCGCGTCCCGCTCATCGGCGGCCCACTCGTCGGACTCATGCTCGGCGGCCCCATTATCGCGGGGAATACCCTCTCCCGCTTCTTCGCCCTCCACGTCTTCGTCATCCCCGGCATCCTGCTTGCGCTGGTCGGCATGCACGTCTGGATGGTCCTTCGTCTCGGCATCAACGACTGGCCCATGCCCGGTCGCCTCGTCAAAAAATCCACCTACCAGCGCGAGTACCACGAGCTCGAGAAGAAGACCGGTATCCCCTTCGTCCCCGACGCCGCATGGAAGGACGCCGCCTTCGCCGCCGCCATCATGCTGGCCGTCATCGCCTGCGCGCTCTGGTTCGGCCCCTTCGGTCCCAGCGGCCAGCCCGACCCCACCATCATTGAAACCGCGCCCAAGCCCGACTACTTCTTCCTCTGGCTCTACGCCGTCCTCGCCTACCTCCCGCCCGCCCTCGAAACTCCCGTCCTCTTCATCATGCCGGTCGTCGGCATCGCCGCTCTCATCCTTCTCCCGCTTCTCTCGGGAGAAGGCGAAAAGCATGTGTCCCGCCGACCCGCAGCCGTCTTGATCGTATCTGTCCTCGCAGTCTCGCTCGGCGTCTTCACCCACCTAGGCACCTACACGCCGTGGAGTCCCATCATGAACGCGTGGACCAGCGATCCCATCCCCGCGTCCTACCTGCACAACCGCACCCCACTCGAACGCGAAGGCGCGCTCGTCCTCCAGAACAAGCAATGCCGCAACTGCCATTCGATCGGCGGCGAAGGCGGTCTTCGCGGCCCGGCACTCGACACCGTAGCCTCCCACATGACCGAAGATCAGATCATCCGCCAGGTCCTCCAGGGCGGCGGCAACATGCCAGCCTACGGCAACGCCCTCAACCCGTCAGAGACCACCGCACTCGTCAAATTCCTCACCACGCTGCGCGGCAATGATCTGCAACCCGCCATCGACGCCTCACGCCACCTGGCCCTCACCACGGAACACACACCGCCCTCCAGTGCCCCGTAGACCGCACGAGAAAAGAGCTTGCATCCATTCCGTCGTGGCTTTGATCCAGGTACGTCGAGGTTTGATCCAGTACGCCAAGACTTCGCATCCAGCACGCCAGGGCTTCTCATCCAAGTACGCCGTGGCGTCGCATCCAGCTACGCCGGCACATTGCATCTAGGTACCCCAAGGCTTTAGCCTTGGGTTTCTCCATCAGCGCTTGACGTGGGGCTTTAGCCCCTGGGGTATGCATTCCCATCCCAGCCGAAGTCTCCGTTCCGCAACAATCGCCAAACACGAATCAACCCCGCATATAACCTACTCAAATGCCTCCTGAATACAGGGCGATCTTCGACGAATGGTCCCCTCCGCTCTTCCTCACCACGGCGCTGCTCCTCAGCGTCGTCCTTTACACACGCGGCTGGTACGCCATCCGCAAGACGAGGCCCGCACTCTTCCCCACCTGGCGCCTCGTCTGCTTCAACCTCGGCATCGCGACCATCTGGGTCTCCATCGCCTCACCCATGGACGGCTTCGCCGACGCGCTCCTCAGCGCCCACATGGTCGAGCACCTCCTCCTGATGTCCTTCGTCCCACCGCTTCTTCTCCTTGGCTACCCACAGGTCCCACTCCTCCGCGGCCTTCCCCACGACATGACTGTCCATTTGCTCGCCCCCTTCCTGCGCATGAAATGGCTCCGAACCCTCGGCCACTTTCTCACTCGGCCGCTCGTAGCATGGCTCGCGATGAACCTCACCTTCCTCCTCTGGCACATCCCCGCCGCCTACGACTTCGCCCTCGAGCACGAACACTGGCATGAGTTCGAGCACATCTGTTTCCTCTCCACATCGATCCTCTTCTGGTGGCCGCTCATCCGCCCCTGGCCCACCAGCGCCCGCTACCCCGGCTGGATCATGCTGCCCTACCTGGTCCTGGCGGACATCGTCAACACGGCACTCTCCGCCTTCCTCGCCTTCTGCGACCGCCCCGTCTACACCTACTATCTCGAGCGCCCAAACCCCTTCCACATCGACCCCATCGCCGACCAGCGCGCCGGAGCCGTCATCATGTGGGTCCTGGGCTCGCTCATCTTCCTCATCCCAGCCATCTTCGTAACCTTCCGCCTCCTGCACCAAGAGAAGACCCGCCTCTCTTAGAGGCGCACCCAACCTCTACCTCCGACCAACGGGAGGACCAGGCACTCATCGTGCCGAGACAAGGTAGACGAGTCACGAAGTGACCGCCGCGCGCAGCGGACCCCGTCCGGCAGGACATTTGCCTCAAAAAAAATTATCTATGAAGTTATTTCTATGGTGGAGCTGAGCGGGATCGAACCGCTGACCTCCTCGTTGCGAACGAGGCGCTCTCCCAACTGAGCTACAGCCCCCCACCAAACTCGCCTCACGCACCACTTTCGCAGGCCCGAGACAGCCGAAACAACATCTCCGAGTGTATCAGCAACCAACCTCACACTCAAACCGAGGAGACCTTACAGTAAAGGGTCAGTTTGAATTTCCAGACCTATTCGGAATCGCCGTAGGCGGTACGAGGTTGGAACCAGGAGCCTCCCCCAAATGGACTCTTACTCGCAAAATCCGGAACGGGCAACAGGTACCCGCCCTGAATACTTGAAGTCTCCTGCATCCAACGCAGGTCGTACCCGACTTGCTGCCCTTCCTCAGACCAACTGCAGGCGAGATGCCCACTCTCCGTTTCCCATGATCTCTTCATCGCAAATCCCTCCGGCATCTGCCTAGGACTGATAAAAGGCTATATCTTTTCCGCCTCACGCCAAACCCACTCACGGCAAAACACCCACCCGCCCCATCACAGCAGTCCCAGCAGCCAGCGGTTTCTCCACCACATGCCACACCTCACCCGCATCCATCACCACCCCAAGCACCGGAACCACCAGCCGAGCCCCACTCCGCGCCACAGCCTCCAGCACCCCGACGTCCCCGGCAACAAACTCCGTCCGATCCAGCGCCATCTGCCAACGCTGCCGCCCCGCCACGCGAGACTCCTCACGAATATCAATCACCTCAGCCGCAAAGGAACTCACCGTGCACTCGCCGAAGTAGCCGCCGGACTAACCGCCGCCACCAGCGCCTCCATCTCCCGCCTGCTCCCCACACAAAACGGCGTCCTCTGATGGATCCCCTCCGGCTTGATATCCAGAATCCGCCCCGCACCATATGTCGCCATCCCACCCGCCTGCTCTGCAATAAACGCCAGCGGATTCGCCTCATACAACAGCCGCAACTTTCCCTTCGGCTGCTTCAAAGTAGGCGGATACAAAAACACCCCCCCCTTCAACAGCGTCCGATGAAAGTCCGCCACCAGACTCCCGATATACCGCGAGCTATACTCCTTCTTCAACCCACCCGTCCGCAGCATCTCCACATACCCGCGATACTCCTCCGGCCACCCCGCCGCATTCGCCTCATTCACCGAGTAGTAGCTCCCCTGCTCCGGCATCATCATCTTCTCGTTGCTCAGCACAAACGCCCCAATCGTCGGATCGAGCGTAAAGCCATGCACCCCATTTCCCGTCGTATACACCAACACCGTCGACGGCCCATACACCACATACCCCGCCGCCACCTGCCGAAACCCAGGCTGCAGAATCGACTCCTCCAGCGTCCCCAACTCCGCAGGCATCCTCCGCAGCACGCTGAAGATCGTCCCGACATTCACGTTCACGTCAATATTGCTCGACCCATCCAGCGGATCGAACACGATAATGTACTTCCCCGTCTCCGCATCCCGGTTGAACGTCACCGGCTCCTCATCCTCTTCGCTCACCAGCGCCGCAACGCTATCCCGCAGTCCCAGGCAATGCAGCAGCGCCTGATTCGCATAAACATCCAGCTTCTGCTGCTGCTCCCCCTGCACATTCTCCGCGCCAAACGCGCCATACACATCGCTCAATCCCGCCGACCGAATCTTTGCCTCAATCATCTTCGCGGCCAGCGTAATCCCACTCAGCAACCAGCTGAATGTCCCCGTAGGCTCACGCCCCGTAGACTTCAACATCTCCTGTTGCTGCTGCAAAATATGCTGCTGCACCGTCGTAATCATCGCCATGCTCACGTCTCGCATTTGAAATTTTGGTCTGCTCGGATCCCAGAATCGAAGCCTATCATCCGTGCAATATTCAGTACAGTAAGCCGATTATCGCGCTGCTAACTGGGACCAGCCCGCACTTTACACGCCATCCATGGAGTGTTATCTTTTCCCCCTCATCAGGTAACACTCCCTCCCCGGGTCTTCCAGCCTTCCCTCATCGTCGACACCATCTTGGGCCACGCTCTCAAATCCTGCACCCAATCTCTATCCAGGAGCCTCCCATGATCCAGACCCTTGGCAACACCACCAACTTCACCATCAACTACCAGGACACCAACTACAGCACCAATCCCCCAACCCCTTTCGTCAACGTCCTGCAACGCGCCCAACAGCTCAAAGCAACCTGTGAGGCCGACTTCACCCAGCTGAGAAGCTGGTTCGCCATCCACGACGGCTTCGGACCAACTAATCTCGTCACCCTCCAGATTGAACCTGACTCCTATGCGCACAACTTCGGCTACAAGTCTGACGGCACCACCTTCGTCCGCATGAACCCCTTCGACTCCTCCACCAATCAAGATCAGGCCAACGACGCCGTCCAAGCTCTTTTTGTGGCTGAGATCATCGAGGTCCTGATGGACTATCGCAACATCAAAGCAGGCCCGGGTAATATAACCTGGCATCCTTCCCAGAGCGACGGAGAGGGGCTCTCCCGCTTCGCTGCTGCACTCCTCCATCCCGTCGGCTACTACAACATTCTCGGCGCTCCTTTCGTCAACACCTGGCTGCAAAGCACCCGCCCGGACTGGGTCACCAAACTCGGGGCTTCCGACACGGACCTGCCCAGCTTAGGTTGCTCCCTCCTCTTCCTCTACTACCTATACGATCAACTCGACCTCACCATTCCCAGCATCATCCAAAAAGGCGGGGCAACCCTTGAGCTGACCTATGAAAATCTCACCGGCCAGAACGGAGGCTTCACCCCCTTCAAGCAGCTCCTCGACACCTACCTGCCCTACAACTCAGCCCAGCACTACACCAGCCTCCTCTCCGACAACCCTTTCCCGATCCTGCAAGGCAACAACAGGAGCATCTTCTTAAGCTTCTCCGAAGACCTGATCAAATCCGTAGCCGAGCCGCTGGTCGATCCAAGGGTCACCGTCAGTCCTTTCCTCACCTGTCCCGCAAAAGACTACCGCTACTCCGTCCTCGATCTCACCTGCAAGCTGCATTGCGTCGCCTCGGTCACCGGCTTTGCCCAACCCAAATTCTCCTGGCACGTCAACAGCCTGCAGGCCGACAACGGCGGCTCCATCAATATCACGATCCCCGTCACCGTAGACCTCGCCGCCCATCCCGAAGCCCCACAGAGCACCACCGGTCAGGACAACCTCTACTGGAGCATCCCGACAAACTCCTCCACCTACACCGGACCGGCTGGCGAGCTCGACCTCACCAACACCGGCTCCCCCCACCCCGGGCACGAGCACCTCACCATCCAGGTCGATGTAACCGAGGCCTTCGGCTCAACCGACTCGGTCTCCCAGATAGGGAGCGGCACCCTCGACACCAAAAAAATCGTCTACGAGCCCAGCTTCTACACCGACCGCCAACAATGCCTCCACAACTTCGTCCACGAGCTAGGCAAATACAAACTCGTCAACCGCATCCCCCTCATCTTCAACTTGCCCGATCCTCCTCCCGAGCTCGGCGACGGCATCCGCATTCTGGTCGAGATCATCCAGGAACTCCAGCTGCTTCGAGGCGAAAACAGCAAGCTCGCCGCTACAACCACCAAATACCTTTCGCAAAAGTTCCAGATCCCGCAGTCGATCCTCAGCGTACCTCTCGCCGCTCTACCCCCGGAGGCCGGCGGACCCGTCATAGGGTAGATCAGTGCGCCTGCCGAGGAAGGGACCGACTGAATCCCTTCCTCGACACACATACCGTCGCAACCCCACATCCGCACTGGCAAGTCTGCATGCGAATCAATTCCCTTGCATGATCACCCGCTATAATCGCGCATGCCCTCCAGACGACGCTTCCTTCTGTCCGCTACAGCAGCAGCAGCCACCTCGTCTCTTTCGGTCCCAGCGCCTCCTCTCCTAGCGCAACGCCTCTCGGCCCCATCAACCTCAGAAGCCTCGCTCCCACCCGCTATCTCCGCTCTCACTAACCGACGCGCCGAAGCCGTCCCCATCACCCTCGCCGAGCGCGAACAGCGTCTCGACCGGGCCCGCGCCCTCATGCACCAGAACAAGATCGACGCCATCGTCATCACCACCGGCACCTCGCTCACCTACTTCACCGGCCTCCGCTGGGGCCAGTCCGAGCGCTTCTTCGCCTGGTCCCTCCCCGCCACCGGCGCTCCCTTCATCGTCTGCCCCGTCTTTGAAGAAGGCCGCGTTCGCGAACGTATGGAAGCCAAACCCGCAGCTCTGCCCTCCGCCTCCACCACCCGCGTCTACACCTGGAACGAAGACGAAGACCCCTATCAACTCCTCGCCAAAGCACTCAACGAATCTGGCCTAGCCACCGGACAGATCGGCATCGAAGAGCGCACCCAGTTCGTCTTCGCCAACGGCATCGCCCATGCCAGCCCCGCGCTCACCACCACAAGCGCCACCCCCATCACCTTCGGCTGTCGAGGCATCAAGTCTCCCGCCGAGCTAGCCCTCATGCAGCTAGCCAACAACATCACCCTATCCGTCTACAAAGCCTGCTATGAGTCGGCGCAGCCCGGCATGACTAACCGCCAGTTCAGCCAGATGGTGGACCTCGCCTACACCCGTTGCGGTGTCACCGGCGACGCTAGCTGCCAGGTAGGCGAGTACTCCGCGCTTCCCCACGGGTCGTTACAACCGCAAGTAATCCGCGAGGAAGAGATCATCCTCATCGACGACGGCTGCACCGTCGAAGGCTATCAATCTGATATCTCCCGTACCTTCGTCCTCGGAGACCCCACCATCCCCAAGCTCGACAAAGCCCGCAAGGTCTTCGACATCGTCTTGAAGGCGCAATCCGCAGCCCTCGCCGCCGCCCATCCCGGCGCACCCTGCCACACCATCGACGCCGCCGCACGCGACCTCATCGCCGCCGCCGGCTACGGCCCCGACTACAAGTACTTCACTCATCGCGTAGGCCACGGCATCGGCATGGACGGACACGAGTGGCCCTACCTCGTCCGCGGCAACACCACACCCCTCGCCACAGGCATGTGTTTCTCCGACGAACCCGGCATCTACCTCCCCGGCGAGTTCGGCGTCCGCCTCGAAGACGACTGGCACGTCACCGAAGACGGCGGCAAAATGTTCACCCCGCAAAGCCCCTCGCTCGAACACCCCTTCGCATAAGCCTCAAAACCTGTCTAAAAACTGCAACTGAAGCTTTGTTTGCTGTTGTTCGTTTGTGTCGTCATCCTGAACGAAGTGAAGGATCCCTGTATTTTGCCTTTGCACTTGGTGTTGCCTGTTCTTCAACCCATCCCTCAATGCAACTCCCTTACGCATCTAATTTGGGAAAAATCCTGAGATCTTCGAAGCCATGGAAGCTGTCATACCAGACCCTTCCGCACCTCACTCAGAATTTCGTCCGAGAATCTCTCGTCCTCCACCGCACGGGCCAGTATCATCGCCCCCACCATCGAAGCCGTCATCCGAATTGCATCTCCCCGCGCCGACCTCCTGGAACGCCAGGGAAAGTGAGCCGTCACAGCCTGAATCAAGGCCTTCAGCCGGTCCGTGAACACACCCCTCACCTGCGGCTCGTGCCTAATCTCCGCCGAAAGACTCGCCATCGTGCATCCCGTACCGGGAGCATCACGATGAGCCGCACTCAAATACCTCTTCACATACTCCGCTCTCCCCTTGGCCGTGCCTTCGGTCGCATTCAATCCGTCTAACGTGTTCTCGAATCCAAGCAACACGCTCTCCGCCATCAACTCTTCCTTCGAGTCGAAGTGATTATAAAAAGGGCCATGCGTCAAACCCGTCGCCTTCATAATCTCGCTGACGCTCACACCGGAAAATCCCCTCTCGCGAAATAACCGCGACGCCTCTTCCAGAATCCGCGCATGTTTCTCCGCCGTCTCTGCTGCTGGATATCTCATCCCAACCTCCCGCTTGACTTTATACATGATACACGTCATGCTTAATCAAGATGAAGCATGACAAACATCATGCATTGATTAAATAAAATGCAACTGCACCCAAACGTTGGCAGTCTGCAATCAAAGACATCGAAACCTGACAAGAGGAAAACACCATGAAACTCCAAGGAAAGAAAGCACTCATCACAGGCGGCAATAGCGGCATCGGCCTCGCCACCGCTCAACTCTTCATCCAGGAAGGCGCACAAGTCGCCATCACCGGCCGCGACCAGAAGACCCTCGACGAAGCCGCCAAACTCCTCGGCCCCAAGGCCACAGCCTACCGCGCCGACGTCGTCGACTTCGAAGCGCGCAAAGATCTCTTCGCCAAAATTAAGAAAGACTTCGGCCACCTCGACATTGTCTTCGCCAACGCCGGCATCGCCGGACAAACAACCACCGGCAACACCGACGAAGCGACCTTCGAAAACATCATCCGCATCAACCTCACCGGCGCGTTCTTCACCGTCCAAGAGGCTCTCCCCATCCTCAAAGACGGTTCTTCCGTCATCTTCAATGGCTCCGTCATCGGATCGCTCGGCCAGCCAGGCTACGCCGCATACGCCGCAAGCAAGGCCGGCCTCCGCGGTCTCTCCCGCTCCATGGCCGCCGATCTCGCTCCCCGCGGCATTCGGGTCAACGTCGTCGCTCCCGGACCAATCAAGACACCCATCTGGACCCGCAACACCCGCACCAGCGAAGAGAACGATGTTCTAGCAACGCGCATCGCCTCTACGATTCCGCTAGGCCGCTTAGGCGAAGCAGAGGAGCTCGCAAAAGCAGTCCTCTTCCTCGCCTCCGACGACTCCTCCTACGTCAACGCAGTCGAGTTCTTCGTCGACGGCGGCGTCGTAGGCACTCCCTTTGGCGGACCAGCCTTCCGCGGCTAAAACAACGGGCGATCGTGAAACACGCCGACGATCGCCCGCACCTTCCTTGTAATCGCAGGTATCAGTGCTGCGGCACGACCAGCACCTCAACCCCACTAGCCGCTCCAACATTCCGATAAACACTCTCCGTCGCCTTCACGAACTGCTCAGGCTTCGCAAACGGAATATCCACAAACGTCTGCGGATTCCTGTCCACCAACGGAAACCACGAGCTCTGTACCTGCACCATAATCCGATGCCCCGTGCGGAACGTATGATTGACATCCGGCATCTCTGCATCCACCTCCACCATCTTTCCTGGCGTAAGCGCAGTCGGCTTCTCCCAGCTATCCCGAAACTTCGCCCGCATCGGCTCGCCCCGCACCAGTTGTTCATACCCACCCATCAAAACTGGCGCAGCACCAACCACCCGCTTACCCACAGCGTCGTTTGGAGGATCAGGATAATCATCCGGATAAACATCAATCAGCTTCACCACAAAATCCGCGTCAGTCCCGCTGGAGGACACCTTTAGCTTCGGCCGCACCGGCCCTGCAACCGTCACATCCTCCGTCAGAGGTTCGGTTTCATACGTCAATACATCAGGTCGCCGCGAGGCAAACCGCTGATCGTCATCCATATACCGTTGCGGCACCGTGTCCGTTGTGTAATCCACAAACGGCACAGGATGTGCCGGATCACTCACATACTCATCCACACCAGCCTTCTCGTTAGGAGCATCGAAGCTGAGCCTGCCGTCCGCGTGAAAATAGAGCATCTTCGCCGCCGCAGACTTTGGAGGCCACGCATCATACTTCTTCCAAACATTGCTTCCCGTCTCAAACACATAGGCCTTTGGCAGCACTCCCCCATCACGCCCCTTCAAATAATGCTCAAAAAACGGATACTCGATGTTCTCTCGATAGAACAGTGAAGTCTTCGAATTGAACGTCACATCGCCAAGACGGTCCCCGTCGTTGCGTGACCATCCGCCATGCGTCCAGGGTCCCACCACCAGCGTATTCACCGCACCGGGATTGAACTCATCGATCGCATGAAACGTCTTGAACGGCCCCGACAGATCCTCCGCATCGAACCATCCACCGACCGTCATCACCGCCGCATGCACATTCTTCATATGCAGCGAAAGATCACGTTTCTTCCAATACTCGTCGTACGTTGTATGCACCAACTGATCGTGAAACAAGAAGTTCGATCCGTCGAACGCCTTATCCAAACTTCCTGTCGGTCCGGCCTTCAAATAAAATTTGTAACTATCTGGAACACCTAAGTCATACGTGGCCCGTTTCTCGGGCAGCATAGGCGTTTTCTGTGGCTTAAAAAAAATGTAAAACCCATAGTTGGCCGACAACATAAACGCGCCGCCATGGTACCCATCATCATTGAAGAATAGATTCGTCATCGGAGCCTGCGGACTGGCTGCCTTGATCGCCGGATGCGAATCGATAATGCTCGCCGACGTATAAAACCCCGGATACGAAATCCCGGTAATCCCCACCTTGCCGTTGTTGTTCTCCACATGCTTCAGCAGAAACTCAACCGTGTCGTACATATCCGTCGACTCATCCACATCTTTATTCGACTTCTTGTCCTCGATATGCGGACTCATCTCCTGAAACACACCCTCGCTCTGATACCGCCCACGAGCATCTCCGCACACAAAGATGTAGCCCGACTCCAGCAGCTCCTGGCTCGCTCCTAGTCGCGTCGGCATCTTGTCCTCGCCATAAGGACCGCAGCTGTACGGCGTCCGCGTCATCAAAAACGGATACGGCCCCGCATCCTTAAACGCCCCCGCCTGCGGCGTATACACCGACACAAACAGCTTCACCCCATCTCGCATCGGAATGCGATATTCAAACTTCGCATAGTGCGACTTGATGAACTCTTCCTGACTCGCCGCTGGAGCCTGCGCCAGCACTCTACCAGCAACCATCGTCAGCAAACACAGCACAAGCGCGATCTTACTTTTCATCAACCCTCGAGGGAAAAACAGAATAGTGGAAGTCTATCGCGACTAAACGTTTGCTGACATACGATATTTCACATCTATACGCGAACGTCCTTATCTTCTTCTCATAATGTTCAAAAACGCCACAAGTCACCGCATCCTGTTCGCCGCGGTCAATGCCTGAATAGGAGTTCCCGCAGCGATCGTCGCCGCGGCCTCACTATCCGCCGACTTGCTCGCCGCAACAGCCGCCGTCTTGCGAAAGATCGTCGTCTCGGCCTCCGACTTGAACCACCGCGCCCCGCCAAAACCAACAAGAATCGCCGTACTCAACTCAGACAGCCTCAACGTAACCGCAGGAGACGGCGCGAAATTCCCCGTAAGTGCCGAGGTCTGCGTCGCAAGCCACGCCCCAACCGCCGCAACGATGCCCACTATCACCACGCCGATGTAGCCCGGACGAAAGACGCCTTCCTCTATCACCGGCAGGTGAAGTCCTGAGTCCCCGATGAACACATTGACGAAGCCGCCCAGCGCTCCGCACACAGCGACCGCCATAAGATCTACAACAAGATCGTGCATAGCTCACCTCTCTTCGGAAGCTCACCATCATAGAACATCGACCGACTACCGCCCCACCGGCACTCCCTCAACCCTCAGCAAACGCCCCACCGGATACTGTCCCACCTGGTTAGCCGCAAACCAGGGAGTCCGCTCATAGAAAAACTCCAGTCGGGCATATGGGTTCCCCGCAAACACCGGATCACTCGCTACCTTCTTCTCGAACTCCGTCTTCAGCTTCGGGTCCTTCGCCATCATCTCGCGCGCCAGCGACTCCAGCACATAGGCCTCGCCATACTCCTTCTGCTCAAAGATCGAATCGAAGAAGCCCCACTGCAGCGCCGAGTCAGGCGCCGCCGGCTCCAGCCACTCCAGCGCCACCTTCGACAGCCGCTGATTCAGCCGCACCACCGCCGACCCCGCCGGAAAGCTCCTCTTCTCCCGCACCAGAACACAACTCCCATACTTTCCCGGATCATGCATAGCCTCGCCATTGAACGTAGGATGCCGTCCTTCGAAAGGAGGCTCCTGCCACGCCATCCCGCCGCATTGATACGTCTCCACATCTCCCGACCACGCCGCCGTCGTCCGCTCAATGTCCACCTGATGCGCCGCCAGCACATCAATCACCTTCACCCACTGTGCGGGAACAATGTACGCAGCCGGCGCCTTCGTCTCTGCCTTCACCTTAAACCCGGTCTGGAACGGCAGCGAAACATTCCACGGCTCATGCGAATACTCCACACGCATCGCCCCCGAAACTGCACTCAACTCCCGCGTGTACTTGTACCCGCGAAACAGAAACGGTGTCGTCTCCCCACTCCATTCCAGCGCCAGCGGATACATGACATTCCCGAGCGGGTGCGCGCCCAGCGCCTCTGCCTCCTTGTCCGCCGCGGCATTCAGCGCAATCACCTTGTCCGCATCCCGATTCATCAACTCCATCAGCCCGGCAAGAATCTCGTAGTTGCCCGTAACCCGCGTCTTGTAGTCCTTCAACATATGCAGCTCAACCAGCATCCCCGGCCGCCCCTCAAGAATCACATAGCCCGTCGAAAATCGTGGCGGATCATCATTGAACCCGAGCCCGTCACCCGGATCATTGTCATTCACAAAATTGATATAGGTAGGCGAAGCCAGATGCCCATGCGAGTCCACATACTTCTCCAGCGTCGACGTCGCCACCTCATCCACCCACTTCGCCGTTCCCCTCGGTACATTCGGCCCGTCATCAATCGTGAACGTCACGTCATACTGATAGTCCGCGCCATCGGTCACGTGGTCATCTACAAAAAAGTCCGGCAGCCAGCGATGAAACATCGTCATAAACGCACGCGCTTCCGGCGTATCCAGCTTCAGATAATCACGGTTCAGATTAAGATTCGTTCCATTGCCCCGCCACCCCATCTCCGCCGGACCAGCCTGGTTGATGCGGTTATAAGCGCTCCTCCGCTCATGCCCATCCGCGTTGTAGATCGGAATAAACACAAACACCGCCCGCTCCAGCAAGTTCGCCTTCGTCTTCGAGATCACCATGTCCCGCAGCAGCGCAAGGCACGCATCCTTCCCGTCCATCTCCCCCGCATGAATCGAGTTCTGCACCAGCACAATCGGCCGTTTCGCTTTATGTAACTCAGAAGGATCAAATACTCCATCCCGCGAAACCACCACCACATCCAACTCGCGCCCTTCGCCTGTCTTCCCAAACGCCTCAATCTTCACCTGCCCCGGCGCCGCACCCTGCACGCGATTCAGATAGGCCATCGTCTCCGCATAATCCGGAGTCGTCGCATAGCAACTCTTCTCCGCCGGAGTCATCCACGCCGCATTACCACTAGGCGTGCAAGCCACACTACCCGCTGCATGCGGCTGCAAACTTATATCAGCCACCGTCTGCCCCCGCGCCACTCCACCCAAAACCAAAGCCGCCACAAAAACCACGCCAACGCCGGAACCAATTCGCATCTCAAACTCCTCGCACGATCAACTCTCTACGAACACGCTAACATTCCTACGAATGCAAGCGACCCCGGCGCGCAATTTGCCCCGCCAGTCAAGCACCGTTATCCTCGTCACTATATGAATCAAGATCTCTGGACCTCAGTCGACCGCTTCCTCACCGACACTCTCGTTCATCCCGATCAAGCACTCGACGAAGCCGTTCGCGTCAACGCAGACGCAGGACTTCCCGCCATCGACGTAGCTCCCAACCAGGGCAAGTTTCTGCATCTGCTCGCCCGCATCCATAAAGCCAAGCGCATTCTGGAAGTCGGAACCCTCGGCGGATACAGCACCATCTGGCTGGCGCGCGCTCTCCCACCAGACGGCACACTGATCACACTCGAGCTCAATCCCACCCACGCCAGCGTAGCTGCGGCAAACATCAAGCGCGCAGGCCTATCCTCGCTCGTCGACCTCAGAGTCGGCAGTGCGCTCGAATCTCTAGCCAACCTGCACGCCCAAAAAGCCGCACCCTTCGACCTCATCTTCCTCGATGCGGACAAACCCAACAACCCCTCCTATCTGGAGTGGGCGATCAAACTCTCGCGTCCCGGCACCGTCATCATCGGAGACAACGTCATCCGCGACGGCGCCATCCTCGATCCGAACAGCTCCGACCCCGGCGTCTCAGGTACACGCACCTTCCTCGAGCGCCTCGGCAACCATCCCCGGCTCGATGCGACCGCACTCCAGACCGTCGGCAGCAAAGGCTACGACGGATTCGCCATCGCAATAGTCAACGAAAGCGAATAGCCACTCGGCAGTTGAAAAAAGACGACCCCGACCAACGGGAGGACCGTCATCTATCACTCCCAAAACAGGTATACAAGTCACGAAGTGACCGCTCCACGCGAAGTGGGCCCGTCCGGCAGGACAAAGTCTTTATCGCCCCTCCACCAGTCGAACTAAGTAAGATCATCCGTATCGAACGGAGTCACCTTTCGTCCCAACGCCGATACGTCGCGCGAATCCCCCACCAGCGTCTTCACCACTACATCAATCTCATCATCAACCTCAGCCGAGGCAACCATCGCGCCCACCGGCTCCGGAATCCCCAGGCTCTCCAGTAGCACCGTCACATGCGCCACTGCAACGTTGTCCTGATTCAAACCCTCCGGCGTCTTCGCCTTGATCCCCACCTCACCAGGCTTCACGCCCAGCAGCGCCGCTACGCTCTCCCGCAACTCCCCCGCAATCGGCACAATCTTCGGCTTCGCCATCACCAGCACCGTATCGATATTCACGATCTTGTACCCAGCCGTCGCCACCTCTTCCAACGCCGTCTGCAGAAACACGCTCGAAGCCGCACCCTTCCACCGAGGATCGCTCGGCGGAAAGAACGTCCCGATATCCCCCGCGCTCACCGCACCCAGCAGCGCATCCGTAATCGCATGCAGCAGCACATCGCCATCCGAGTGCCCAGCCAGCCCCTCAGGATGCTCAATCGCAAGTCCGCCAATCACCAGCGGCACACCTGCCGTGAAGGCATGCGAGTCAAATCCGTAACCAATCCTCATACCCATAAGCTATCTTCCCATGCTTCGATAAATCGCGGAGCGACCACGACCACCGTACAAAAATCCCTCAAACCTTTCCCTGCCCCAGATAAAACTCCGCCAGCTCAATATCCCCCGGCTGCGTAATCTTGAAGTTCCTCGCCAACCCCTGCACCACAGCCACCTCCACCCCGGCCCGCTCCAACAGACTAGCCTCATCGGTCCCCGAAAACCCATCCGCCTCAGCCTCGACAAACGCCGCCCTCAGCAACCCAAAGCGCGCACCCTGCGGCGTCTGCGCCTGCACAATCCTCTCTCTCGGAATCGTCGCCGTCACAATCGCCCCATCCGCCGTCCGCTCCACCTGCTTGATCGTATCCACCGCCGGCAACCCCACAATCGCCGCGCCATGCTTCACCACCGCATCGATCGTCCGCTCAATCGTCGCCGGATCAATCAGCGGCCTTACCGCATCATGCACCAACACCACATCGTCCGCATCGCACTCCAGCGCGGCCAGCGCATTCCCCACCGAGTGCTGCCGATCGTCTCCACCCTCCACCATATGCACCCGCGGCCCCAGCTTGTACTCCACCATCTGGGCCTCCATCCGCTCTCGCTCATGCGCCCGCACGGCCACGCAAACCGCATCCACCCGCGGCACCGCAAGAAACGCCCTCACCGACCGAACCAGCACCGGCACCCCGCCAACCGACAGAAACTGCTTCGGCGCCGCCGGCGACGCACCCCCCGCGGCCATCCGCGTCCCGATACCTGCTGCTGGAAGAATCACAAAGACTCTCATAACCTGCGAAGTATACAAGATGCGCGCACCTACTCCAGACGCAGCATCATCTCGGTCGATTGTTCAAAGCCATTCCGCTCATAAATAGGCCTGCCGAACTTCGAAGCGTGCAGCGAAACCACCTTCACTCCCCGCCCCCGCGCCGCCTCCACCGAAATCTTCAGCAGTCGATAAGCCAGCCCATGCCCGCGAAACTTCGGATCGACATAAAAGTTCAGCAGATAAGCCCGCATCGGCTGCGCATCCATCCAGTGCGGAGGAAACTCCATCATCCACATACCCGCCCCAGCCACCACGCAGCCCTCTTCCTCCACCATCCACCCAACATAGCTGCCATCGTTCAACCGCGGCCGAACCCAGGCAACAAAGTTCTCCATCATAGCCTGCAGCCCCGCGTCCTCCGCCTGCCCCGCATCCACAAACATCTGCCGCCGCTGCCGAGCAATCAACTCCGCATCCTCAACCGTAGCCAGTCTCGTCTCGAACATCAAAGCAGTATATAAAGACGCGGAGCAGCACTTCGCAGCTCGTGTCCCTCATTGTGGGCAAGTAATAGAGAATATCAAGCCGACCAGCGGGAGGCCCATGCAGTTGGCCCAACCCAGACCGGTACACCCGCCACGAAGTGGCCGCGCCACGTGCAGTGGGCCCGTCCGGCAGGACACGATTCCTTCAGGCAACTAACATAGACACAAATGTCCCCCACCCTCCCCTGCGACCGCACACAATTCCAACCCGGCGATCGTCTCTGCGTAGCCCTCTCCGGCGGAGCAGACTCCGTAGCTCTCCTCCTGACGTTCCACGCACAACGCGAGTCCCTCGGCATTGGCCTCTCCGCCGTCCACGTCCACCACGGCCTCCGCGGCGAAGAGGCCGACGCCGACCAGCGCTTCGTCGAAGACCTCTGCATCGCCCACGACATCCCCCTCCACCTCCACCAAGCCAGCGTGCCACAACGCGTCTCCGAAACCCGAGCCTCCGGCAACGCCGAGACCATCGAAGAGGCCGCCCGCAACCTCCGCTACGAAATCTTCACTAACCTCCTCACCTCCGGCCACGCCGACGCCGTCCTCACCGCCCACACCCTCGACGACCAGGCCGAGACCGTCCTCATGAAGCTTCTCCGCGGAGCCTGGACCGAAGGCCTCAGCGCCATCCATCCGACCATCACCCTCGCAAAAGGAAAGATCCTCCGCCCCTTCCTGCAAACCCGCCGCTCCGAAATCGAAGCCTATCTCACCCAACTCAACCAACCCTGGCGCAACGACTCCACCAACACCGACACCGCTTACACCCGCAACCGCATCCGCCACGAGCTCCTCCCCCAGCTCCGCACCTACAACCCCAACCTCGACCAGACCCTGGCCAACATGGCCGAGCTGGCCCGCGAAGAAGAGTCCCGCTGGCAGACCGAGCTCAACCGTCTCCTCCCCCAACTCCTCCTCCCCGGCAAACCAGTCCGAGGCGGAGGCCGCGCCGTCAGCACCACCCCCGGCCAATCCCATTCCGCCGTCTCCATCGAACTCGATCGCCTTCGCGCCATGGACCCCGCCCTCCGCCGCCGAGTCCTCCGCGCCGCCGCTCGCCAGCTAGGAGCCCGCCTCAGCTTCGACGAAACATCCCGCCTCCTCGCCCTCTGCGGCTTTCGCCCCTACCCGGCCATCGGAGCACCCACCGTAGCCGCCCGCACCGGCTCAACCCTCCACCTGCCCAGCGGCCTCCGCGCCGACCGCTCCCCCCGCGAACTGCGCCTCTATCGCGAGGTGTAGTCATCTCACCCCGAACAACGCCTCATCTCCACCCCGAACAACGCATCATCTCCACCCATAAAATGCGTCATCTCGACCGGAGCCGTGCGGTTCTATCGCACGGCGGAGTGGAGAGACCCCCGCATTTCGCCTTTGCCGTTGCCCGCCTTACATCTTCGCCGCTGTTTCTTTTACGTCGTCATCCTGACCCTGAGCGAAGTCGAAGGGGGATGATCCTGTATTTCGTAGTTGCTCGTCTAACATTTCCATCACCCATAAAGGACAAACAAAACCCTATCCCCAAACCCGCCAAGCAGTTGCCCCCACCTCCGCCTTCGCCCAAACAAGCCATTTCAGGCACGAACACCCCCAAACCCCTTCAACCCCCATCCCCCTAAAGTCACATCAATATTTCCCGCTCCAAACCCACGAATCCTTCCACCAAGAGTAGAATCTAACTACTTGACCGAGGCAGGGCTTTTTGCTGACAATCAGGGTCACCAACAGCACAGAACCTTCCCTCACCGCCGTCGTCTAACCGTAGTACGTCTTCGCTTGCGAAGACTGGATCTGACTAGCGCCAGTCGATTTCGAGGCCGCTGCAGACTAGAAAAATGAGGAAATTCGATTGAACTCGACCGTCAAACAAATTCTGATCTGGGTCTTCATGATCACCTGCTTGGTCTTCCTCTGGCAGGTCGTCGTAAAAACGACTGGCGGAACTCAGGAGAAGAACATCAGCCTGACCCAGTTGCTCAACGACGCCGACCAAGGCAAGATCCAGGACGTCGTAGTCAACGGCGCTGAAGTCACCGGCCACTACCGCGACGACAAGAATCAGTTCCACACCACCATCCCGGGCAACTACCCCGACATGTACAAGACGCTCCGCGATCACGGCGTCAACATCACCATCAAGGACCAGAGCCCCAACCAGTGGCTCAGCCTGTTGATCTCGATCGCGCCGTTCGCCCTGCTCCTCGGCCTCTGGTTCTTCCTCCTCCGCCAGATGCAGTCCGGCGGAAACAAGGCCATGAGCTTCGGCAAGTCACGCGCCCGTCTGCTTTCCATGCAGCAGAAGAAGATCACCTTCAAGGATGTCGCCGGTGTTGACGAAGCAAAGGAAGAGCTCAAAGAGATCATCGAGTTCCTCCGCGAAGCGCAGAAGTTCCAGCGCCTCGGTGGCCGCATCCCCAAGGGCGTACTCCTCGTCGGACCTCCCGGCACAGGCAAAACCCTCTTGGCGCGCGCAGTAGCCGGCGAAGCCAACGTTCCCTTCTTCTCCATCTCCGGTTCGGACTTCGTTGAGATGTTCGTAGGCGTCGGCGCAAGCCGCGTCCGCGACCTCTTCGAGCAGGGCAAGAAGAACGCCCCCTGCATCATCTTCATCGACGAGATCGACGCAGTCGGCCGTCACCGCGGCGCAGGCCTTGGCGGCGGACACGATGAGCGCGAGCAGACCCTCAACCAGCTGCTCGTCGAGATGGACGGCTTCGAGTCCAACGACGGTGTCATCCTCGTCGCAGCGACCAACCGCCCCGACGTTCTCGATCCCGCTCTCCTCCGCCCCGGCCGCTTCGATCGTCGCGTCATCGTCGATCGTCCCGACATCCGTGGCCGCGAAGAGGTCCTCAAGGTTCACTCCAAGAAGGTCCCCATGGCCGAAGATGTGAACCTCAACATCCTCGCTCGTGGAACCCCGGGCTTCTCCGGCGCCGACCTGGCCAACATGGTCAACGAGGCCGCCCTCACCGCCGCCCGCTACAACAGAAAGTCAGTCCACATGTATGACTTCGAAGTAGCCAAGGACAAGGTCATGATGGGTGCCGAGCGCAAATCAATGCTCCTCACCGACGAAGAGAAGCGCGTCACCGCCTATCACGAGGCAGGTCACACCCTCGTCTCCGCGCTGCGCGAGCACTCTGACCCGCTCCACAAGGTCACCATCATCCCCCGCGGCATGGCACTCGGCGTCACCGTCTACCTCCCCGAGGAAGACCAGCACACCGTCACCAAGGACTATCTCGAAACCCGCATGGCCACCCTCATGGGCGGACGCTGCGCCGAAGAGATCTTCCTCAAGCAGATGACCACCGGCGCAGGCAACGACATCGAACGCGCCACAGAACTGGCCCGCAAGATGGTCTGCGAATTCGGTATGTCCAAGATGGGTCCCATGACCTTCGGCAAGAAGGAAGAGCAGATCTTCCTCGGCCGCGAGATCGCTCAGCACCGCGACTTCTCTGACGACACCGCCAAGCAGATCGACGCCGAAGTCCGCTTCTTCGTCGATGCCGGTTACAAGTCTGCCTACACCATCCTCGAGTCCAACCAGGACATCATGCACCGCATGGCAGCCGCCCTGTTGGAGCGCGAGACCCTGGATGCCGTCGAGATCAAGCTGATCATCGAAGGCAAGGAGCTTCCCGCCGCTAAGTCCGCGCTCTCCGGCGTAGACCCAGGCAACGGCGGCGAGACCCAGAAGATCCTCAAACCAGAAGGCGGACGCAAGCCCGGCTTCGGCGAAGGCCAACCTTCCCCCGCGTAACATCTACCCCAGCATCAAAGAGACGAGGCAGCCAAAGCGGCTGCCTCTTCTCTTTGCATCCGCAACAGCCACAATCGCAGTGCCTTTGCCTTTGCCTGTGCCTTTGCCGTTGTCTGTGCCGTTGTCTGTGCCTGTGCCTTTGTCTGTGCCGTTGCCGTTGTCCCTTGCCGTTGCAAGTTCTTGCCGTCATCCTGAGCGCAGTGAAGGATCCCGAAGAAGCCCACCAGCAACAACCTTGCGGATCTTTCAACCAACAAGCTTTACTCGTTGCCTTTCTTGTTGTCATCCCCGAAGGGGATCTGCGGTTGCTTTTGTCATTCCGCCTTACTTCCAATACCCCTGGCCATCCCTAAGAACAACGTATAAACATCACATGCTGACCCGCCCATCCATCCTTCGCCGCATCGAAGAAGCCTTCCTTCTAGCCGCCGTCCTCTTTCTCTACCAGCACCTGCACTACAGCTGGCTCCTCTTCGCCCTCCTCTTCCTCGCTCCCGATCTCTTCATGCTCGGCTACCTCCTCAACCCCCGCATAGGCGCAACAACCTACAACCTCGTCCACACCCTCTGGCTCCCCATTGCCCTTCTCTTCGCAGGCTATCTCCTGCACTGGCCCTCGGCCCCTGCTATAGCCCTCATCTGGATCGCCCACATCGCCCTCGACCGCCTTCTCGGCTTCGGCCTCAAATATCCCACCTTCTTCAAAGACACCCACCTCCAGCACATCCCCTGAAAATAAAGTTCAAAATCGTGTCACATTTTTTACCCCTCAAAACTCACCATCCCCAACACCACGTTTACCACGCAATCCACCACGTTCTCACCACCAAAACACCACGTCCAAACGCCGCTTTTTTCAAAAACCCCCAATAAAAACAGGCTTTTCCACCGCACAACTTTTTTCCTCAAAAAAACCCTGCCCACCGCACCAATGCGACAATAGAAGACAGACGCATGCGCCTCCTCACCCCGATCCTCCTCCTCACGCTCACCGGCTGCGGCTACCACCAGGCCGGATCCGCGACCAACATCCCCGCCAGCGTCCGCACCCTCTCCGTCCCCGTCTTCACCACCAACGCCCAGGCCTTCCACACCGAGATGGCCTTCACCCAGGCCACCATCCGCGAGCTCAACACCCGCACCAAATACCACATCCTCACCTCCGACTCAGACTCCGCCGACGCCACCCTCCACGGCACCATCCTCACCCAGACCGTCGCCCCCCTCACCTACGACGGCGCCACCGGCCAATCCTCCAGCTACCTCATCACCATCACCGCCAAAGTCCTCCTCACCGCCCACGACGGCCACACCCTATACCGCAACGACGCCTTCGTCTACCGCGAGCAGTACCAATCCACCCAGGACCTCTCTGGCTTCATCCAGGAAGATAACCACGCCGTCAACCGTGTCGCAAAAGACTTCGCCCAGGCCGTAGTAAGCGATATGCTGGAGTCGTTCTAATGGCCTCTCTCAAGTCCTTCGCCTCCGTCGACCGATTCATCGCAGAGATCGCCTCCCCAGCTACCCTCCGTCCCGCCTACGTCCTCCTCGGCGACGAGGTCTTCCTCTACGACCGCTGCCGCAAAGCCGTCCTCGCCACCCTCGCCCCCGAAGACACCCGCGACTTCTGCCTCCACGATCTCGACCTCGCCGAAACCAGCATCTTCGAAATTCTCGACCGCGCCCAGACCCCCTCCCTCATGGCGCCCTTCCAGGTCCTCTTCGTCCGCAACCTCAAAACCCTCTACAGCCGCGGCAGCAAAAAAGAAGAGTTCGCCGCCATCGACACCTATTTCCGCTCGCCCAACCCCTCAGCCCTCATCCTCTTCGTAGCCGACCACCTCCGCATTCCCACCGACCTCCGCAAGATGGACTACCAGGACAAGGAGCGCTTCGAGAAGATCCGCGAGACCCTCGGCGACTGGTGCGGCTTCGTAGAACTAGCCCGCGTAGACGAAAACGACGCCATCAAGTGGGTCACCACCACCGCCGAATCCCGCAACATAAAGTTCGACCCCGACGCCGCCCGCGAGCTAGTCGACTCCCTCGGCGCCGACATGATGCTCATCGCCAGCGAGTTCGAAAAGCTCCTCCTCTACGTCTCCGCCCCCGCCGCCCAGCCACTGGAAAGCGTCATCCCGACCGAAGCGCGCAGCGCGCAGTGGAGGGCCCCCCGCATCTCGTCCGAAGGGCACCCCATCTCCCAGGAAGCGACGCAGATCACCAAAAACCGCGTCACCCTCGGCGACGTCGAAACCATGGTCCTCGCCGCCAAGCAGCGCTCCCTCTACGAGCTCACCGACGCCATCTCCGCCAAGGACCGCCCCCGCGCCCTCCTCCTCCTCCACGGCCTCCTCAACGCCTCCGACGGTGGCGAAGACGCCGCCATCGGCCACCTCTATATGCTCGCCCGCACCTTCCGCCAGATGCTCATCATCTCCGAAAAAAACGTCCGCGACCCCCGCGCCATCTGGCAAGTCTTATGGCAGGGCTTTCGCATGCCCCCCTTCGCCGCCGAAGACCTCATCAAGCAAGCCCGCCGCTACAAATCCCGCCGCGAACTCACCCGCGCCATCCGCCTCGTCGCCCGCGCCGACCTCGAACTCCGCAGCTCCCCCGCCAACAAACTCCTCGTCCTCGAGCGCCTCATCCTTGACCTCTCCACCGAACCCAAACCCACTCCCTACGACCCCACCCACCAATTCGCCATGGAACTCTAGGCTCTAGTGCCCCACAGTGTCAGATGCCCACATCTCGATTCTGAGATGTGGGCATCCGACCAAGGACGACCGCATTCCAACTCCGACACACTACTCCGTGATCACCCGATCCGCCCACTCAACCAGCGACACAAAGATCGTTGGGTTACCAAACTTCGCCCCATAGTTATTCAGATCCGCCTCAGTCACTCCTCTTGCACGGGAGCACGTCCCGCAAGCGTAGATCGGAATATGCTTCGCAGCAAGCTTATCCAGCGTCTCACCCACTGGCGGCCATCCGACTGGCGTAACGGCGTTGGCAAGCGTCCTTCGCATCAATCCAACTGCCTCCCCTAGCAGGAAAAACTGCACCTCGTGTCCAGCCTCCGCAAGCGCCAGCCCATGCAGAAAGGGAAACGCCGCTTTGGTGGGATCGTCGGAACCCCACGCGCTCTTCATCATGATCTTCAGCGTCTTATGCGAAGCTTGTCCCCTAAGAGAACCACCACCCAAAGCAAGAGGCAGAGCCGCCAATTGCGCAAATCGTGACAGGAAGAGTCGACGCACCATGAGTTTCTCCTTTGACGGAGAATCTTATGCCTAATCCTCGTCGACAGCATTAGCCAGGTGCCCATATCTCGATTCTCCAGATGGGTACATTGTCCAAAGGACGACCGCACTCCCCCTCCAGCCTCTCTCAGCCACGCACGCAGTAATCTAGTCACATGGACCCCTTAGTCACCCCAGCATGGCTGGCCGCCCGCCTCGAAAACCCCAACACCATCATCCTCGACGCCACCCTCCCTAACGTAGGCGTAACGCCAGCCATCGACACCCACGCCCGCTATCTTGCCAACCACATCCCGGGCGCCATCTTCTTCGACATCGAAGAGCTCTCCGACCACTCCACCCCGCTCCCCCACATGCTGCCCACAGCCGAAGCCTTCTCCCGCAGCATGTCCACCCTCGGTGTCGCCGATAACGCGACCATCGTCGTCTACGAACAAGAAGGCGTCTTCTCCGCCCCACGAGCCTGGTGGATGCTCCGCACCCTCGGCGCACAAAAGGTCTACCTCCTCGACGGCGGCCTCCGCGCCTGGACCGAAGCCAACCTGCCAACAGAATCTGGCCCCGTCCTCCGCGTACAATCCACCTTCCGCGCGAACCGCCACCATGAAGCCGTAAAAGACCTCACCCAACTCAAAGAAAAGATCACCGCCCGCCAACAAATCCTGGACGCCCGCTCCGCAGGCCGCTTCAACGGCACCGCACCCGAGCCACGTCCCGGTCTAAGCTCCGGCCACATGCCCGGAGCCATCAGCGTCCCCTTCACCGAACTCGTAGAAGACGGCCGCCTCAAACCCGCAGACAAACTTCAGCAACTCTTCGCCGCAAAAAAGATAGACCTGCACCAGCCCATCACCACCACCTGCGGCTCTGGAGTAACCGCTGCCGTCATCGCTCTCGGCCTCGAACTTGCCGGCGCAAAAGACGTAAGCCTCTACGACGGATCCTGGGCTGAGTACGCCCAACAGCCCGAATCCTTCATAGAAAAAACCATCTAACAGCCCCTCCAACCATGCCAGAGCTACCCGACATCACGGCCTACCTCACCGCACTCGAGCCACGTATCCTGGGCGAGCCCTTAACGCGCCTCCGCATAGCCAGTCCATTCCTCCTGCGGACGGTCCGACCCACCATCGAAGAGATCGAAGGCCAGACAGTTCGCGCCGTGCACCGCATCGGCAAACGCATCGCCTTCGAATTCGACAACGGTATCTGGCTAGTCCTGCACCTCATGATCGCTGGCCGCCTCCACTGGCGTCCCCTCGGCGCAAAACTCGGAGGCCGCAACAACCTCGCCGCCTTCGACTTCCCCAACGGCTCCCTCGTCCTCACCGAAGCAGGCTCCAAGCGTCGCGCCTCACTGCACCTCTTCACAAACGAAGCCGCCGCGCAGGTGATCGACCCCGGCGGAATCGACATCTTCACTGCCAGCCTCGAAGCCTTCCCCACCGCCCTTACCGCAGAGAACCGCACCCTCAAGCGAGCCCTCACCGACCCGCGCATCCTCTCCGGCATCGGCAACGCCTACTCCGACGAGATCCTCCACGCCGCCCAGCTCTCCCCCATCCTCCAAACCCATAAGCTCACCCCCGAGCGGTGGAAGCGCCTCTACAACGCAACTCGCGACACTATGCAGCTCTGGATCGACCGCCTCAACGGAGAAGCCGCACAAGCCTTTCCTGAAAAGGTCACAGCCTTCCGCAAAGATATGGCCGTACACGGACGCTTCGGCCAACCCTGCCCCACCTGCGGTCAGCCCATACAGCGCATCCGCTACGCCGACAACGAGACCAACTACTGCGCCCAGTGTCAGACAGGAGGCAAAGTCCTCGCCGACCGCAGCCTCTCCCGCCTCCTCGGCAAAGACTGGCCCCGCACCCTCGACGAACTCGAAGCCCTCAAAAAACGCTGACCCGTAGCTAGTTGAAGCGTCTTTGCCGTTGCCTTTCTTGTTGTCATCCTCGAAGGGGATCTGCATCTACCCTTCCACTCACGACGAAGCCGCCTCCGGCCCCCGCGGCCCCTTCGCGCGCCGCAAAACCGTCATCGATACATAAGCCCCAATCCACGACCCCACCGCCGCAAAGCAGACATAAACCCAGTTCTTCGTATAACTGATCACGGCAAACGCCGACAGCAGATACCAGATGCTGCTCCACGTAGCCGCCGGCACGCGCCGTTGCGAAGAGACCGCCGCGTTGAACATCACGTATACAGCATCCGTAGCAGCGGTGGACAACAACACCCCAACTGCAAGCCAGGGTTCAAGATGCGCCATCAGCGAACCTCCTCGGACATTAATCGATTCCTCAATCGACCACGTATTCTAATCTCAGCCAATACCAGATACATTCGCATCTAACCCAACCACCGGAGCGTTTACCTCATGCAAGAAGGCCGAGACGACCGAGAACTCCCGCCCTGGAGACAGATCACCCTCTACCTTCTCACCCTCGCCATCCTCATCCTCTGCGCCTTGATCCTCCAGCCCTTCTTCTCTGCTATCGTCGGTGCCATCGTACTAGCGGTCGTCACCGAGATCCCGTATAACTGGCTCTCCACCCGCATCCTCCACCGCACCACCTGCGCCACTGTAGCCCTCATTCTCGTAATCCTCGCCGTCATCGTTCCCGGCTTCTTCTTGGCGCAGGAACTCGGCGAGCAAGCACTCAAGGCCATCGTCTCCCTCCGCAATCCCAACGCGCAGAACACGATTACCGACTACATCGGCAACCATCCCGCCCTCGCCAATCGCATCGAAGCCTTCTCCGCCTCCATTGACATCAACAACGCCGCCCGCACCACCGCCGCCTACGTAGGCAGCAAAGCCGCAATGATCCTCGGCAACTCCGTCCATCTCATCACCGAGATGGTCGTTATGCTCTTCCTCCTATTCTTCCTCTTTCGCGACCGCCATCTGGCCCTCGCGGCGCTCCGCTCCATCATCCCGCTGCGCGAAGACGAGACCAACGAACTCCTCGAACGCATCGACGACACCATCTACGCCACCTTCCTCGGAAGGCTCGCCATCGCTCTCGTACAGGGAGTCCTCGCCGGTCTCGCCTTCTGGGTTCTCGGCGTCCCAGGTGTCATCCTCTGGTCCATTACGCTCACCGCCTTCGCCATGATCCCAGCCTTCGGTGCCTTCCTCGTATGGGGCCCCATCGCCATATATCTCGGTCTCAACGGCCATTGGGGAAAGGCCGCGCTCCTCGCCATCTGGGGCGGACTCATCGTCAGCACCATCGACAACATCCTCTACCCCATCCTCATCGGCGGCCACCTGCGCGCCCACACCGCCATCATCCTCATCACCATTCTCGGAGGCATCGCAGTTTTCGGTCCCCTCGGCATCATCCTCGGCCCCGTCATCTTCACCATCGCCTCCACCCTGCTCGACATCTGGCACGCGCGCGTCAGCCAAATCGCCACGCAACCTGATCCGCTATCGAGTATCCACTCTCTTTAGAAGCGGAGACCATAATCACCCGTAGAACGATTCGTCAGCGTGTCGAAAAATGGAGGAGACTATTATTTCATGTCGCGCCAGTTTTGACCGACGCCCACCTCAGCGACGATTGGAATGGAGAACTCGGCAACGTGCTCCATCTCGTGTTTCACAAGTTTCTGAAGCTCTTCAACCTCTTCCGGCACGACGTCAAACAGCAACTCATCATGGACCTGCAGAGTCATCTGCGATCTCAGTCTGCGATCGCGGATAAGCTGGTCGATTCTGAGCATGGCCAGTTTGATGAGATCGGCCGCGGTACCTTGTAAAGGAGTATTGATCGCAGTCCGCTCCGCAAAACCGCGCATGTTGGGGTTGCGGGATTGAATATCCGGGATTGGCCGGATGCGGCCAAAATAAGTCTTCACAGACTGATCTCGGCGCACTGTCTCGAGCGTCTCCTCAATGAAGCGCTGGACACCTTTGTAACGCTGAAAATAGGTCTCAATATAGGTTTTGGCCGTTCTTTGATCGATGCTCAGCTGCGCCGCGAGTCCAAACGGACTGATGCCATATACGATCCCGAAATTAACAGCCTTGGCGCGAGCACGAGTCTCTTTATCCATGGTGGCAGCGTCGACACCGAAGACCTCGCTTGCGGTCAACGTGTGAATGTCTTTGCCTGTTCTATAGGCATCGAGTAATAACGGGTCTTGTGAGAAATGGGCCATCAGGCGCAGTTCGATCTGCGAGTAGTCCGCAGACATCAGAACATTACCTGGAGCAGGAATAAATGCGGCGCGAATCTCGCGACCAAGTGCAGTACGGACCGGAATGTTCTGCAGATTCGGATTCGTGCTGGAAAGGCGACCAGTCGCCGTGCCAACTTGGTTGAAGGTGGTGTGGACACGGCCCATAGCATCCGTAAGCTGCGGAAGCGAGTCGATGTAAGTGGATTTCAGCTTCGCGAGCTGGCGGTATTCGAGAACAAGTGCAGGAACAGCATGATGTTCGGCAAGCTCCTCAAGCACATCCTGAGCCGTAGAAACGACTTTGCCCTTTCCATACTTCATCGGCTTGGGAAGGAGCATCTTGTTGAAGAGAACTTCGCCGAGTTGTTTAGGCGAGTTGATATTGAACCGATGGCCCGAATCCGTATAAATTCGATCGGCAAGATTATCCATATCAACAGCGAGTCGAGTGGACATCTCACCCAGAACAGCGGAGTCGATCCGAACACCAGCCTGCTCCATCCTCAAGAGAACAGGAACCAGCGGAAGATCCATCGTCTCGTAAATATGTGAGAGGTGAGCGGATTCGATCTGGCTACGAAGGATGTCGGAGAGGCGATGGACAGCGTTGGCGGCTTCAGGCAGGAGATTGGAAATCTCGGCATCGCTAGGCGTCTTCGAAGCATGGGGCAGGGCGCGGTCGGTAAAGCGGGCTGTCACGTCAGGAAGAATGTGAGAGCCGTGCGTCGAATTGATGAGATAGCTGTAGAGCATGACATCGTCGCGGACTCCAGCCAATGTGATCTGATGAGGCTCGAGCGCACGGAGGACGGCTTTGAGATCATGAACGTGCTTGGGAAGTGTTGCGTCTTCGAGCGCCTCTCTTAGGCCAGGCGCCTGAAGGGATACGACCGTCGCAGAGGCAGCAGACGTGGTTAGGCCAATCTGAAGGACGGTCGAGGGAGCTGGCCTTCGCTGGTCCAGTGGTTCCGGTTCTTGGGTTGCGAAGAGGGACATGGACTTGGATGGCGATGGCTCGGGCTCAGCGTCTTCTTCCGTGGATACGTCCGCGCAGACCTCTTCCGCGAGAGCACGGGCGTCTTCAAAGACAGCTAACGTTAATCCCTTGATCTCTCCGGAAAGACCGGCCGAGCGGGCGTCTGCCAGCAATTCACTTATTTGCGCTGATGTCGGTATCAGATTGTATGTGATCGGAGTGTTGGCGGTAGAAGGAGCAAGTTCCTTCAGCAAAGTTGTAAATTCGAGCTCCGAGAAGAGTTCACGACACGCAGCATTATCGGAGGGCTGGGTAAGCATATCGTCTAGCTCGAAGTCGATAGGCACGCCGGTGTGGATCGTGACGAGTTCTTTTGAAAGGAGAATATTGTCGCGATTGTTTTGCAACGATTCGCGATACGTTTTACGTTTTACCTCATCGGCGCGGTCGAGCGCGGCCTCGACCGTACCGAACTGCTGAATGAGCTCGACGGATCCCTTATCGCCTATGCCTGGAGCACCGGGAATGTTATCGATGGAATCGCCGCGGAGGGCCATCACGTCAACCACAAGTTCGGGTGGGACTCCGAGCGCAGTTTCTACTCCGGCACTGTCAAGAATCAGGTTGTCTTTCGTTGGATTGAGAATGAATACATCTTCGTTGACGAGCTGCATCATATCCTTGTCGGAAGATACAACGTAGACCTTGTGGCCCAGAGCTGAGAGCTTACAAGACAGCGTTCCGATTACGTCGTCCGCTTCGAATCCCTCGTAACTAAGAATCGGAATGCGAAAGGCCTCAAGGGCGCGGCGAATGAAGGGGAGCTGTTGTGTAAGGTCGGCCGGCATCTCAGTTCGGTTGGCTTTGTAGCCGAGATAATCAATCTCTTCGAACTGCTGAGTCTTAATGTTGAACTTCTTGACCGACTTCATTTCGCGAGCACGCTCATCGCGGAAGACCGGACCGGAGAGGTCGTAGATCGCTGCGAGGTAGTGAGGGGAAAAGTCTTTGCGAAGCTTGTTGATCATGTTGACGAACACATAGGTCGCCGCAGTAGGGATGCCAGTCCTCGTGGACATTGGACGCTGGCGCTGCATTGCGTGGTATGCGCGAAAGATGAACGCCATGCTATCAAGTAGGTAAACAGGAGGTTTGTTTTCGGACGAAGTGGCTGATTTTTCTCGATTTGCTGAGTTCGACATGGCTTGTTAGATGGTAGCGCGTGCGCGAGTGGTAGGACTTCAAACACGGAGATGCCGTAACCACGGAACTCCGTTTCTAGAGAAGAAGCATGCAGTCACCATAACTGAAGAATTGGTATTTTTCCCGAATGGCGTGTGCATAGGCAGACAGTACTAATTCTTTTCCGGTCTGACTTCCTGCGAAGGCGCTGACTAGCATAAGCAACGTGGATTGTGGAAGATGGAAGTTTGTGAGGAGACCCTTCACGATCATGAACCTATGGCCAGGTTGAATGAAGATGCTGGTTTGGCCGGTGTGGGGTGTAAGACGATCTCCCCCAGACGTTTGGGCGCAGTGTTCCAGCGTTCGGGTTGTGGTGGTGCCGGTTGCAATGATCCTGCGGCCATCATTGAGCGCGGCGTTGATGGCTTCAGCGGTTGCGGGAGGAAGCGTGTAGTGTTCGGCGTGGAGGCGGATGTCACTAAGCTTTTCCGCTCTTACTGGCTGGAAGGTGCCGAGCCCTACGTGGAGGGTGATGGTCTCAATCTGGATGCCGTTTTGCTTGAGCTGGGCCAGGATCTTGGGGGTGAAGTGAAGGCCTGCGGTCGGGGCGGCGGCGCTGCCGGATTCTTGCGAAAAGACGGTCTGGTAGCGGTCGCGATCGGCATCGCTGTCCTCGCGGTGGATGTAGGGAGGAAGCGGCATGTGGCCTATTTTGTTGAGGATGGCGCTGAAGTCTGGGGCGGGAGAGAAGCGGAGGGTGCGTTCGCCGAATTCGGAGGCGGAGAGAATTTCGGCTTCCAGTAAGGGGTTTGCTTCGTTGGGGGCGTGGAAGAGGAGGCGTTCGCCGAGTTGAATTTTGCGGCTGGGGCGGACGAGTGCGGTCCAATCGTTCACGGCAAGTTGCTGGGTTAGAAGGACTTCGATACGGCCGGTTGGATTGGGAGAACTTTGCTGGGTTTGGTGGCTGCGGGCGCGGGTGGCGTAGAGGCGGGCCGGTAAGACACGGCTGTCATTGAGGATAAGGAGGTCGCCGGGTTTGAGGATTTGGGGGATGTTGCGAAAAAAATTGTCGTGGTACTGGCCGGTGGCGCGGTCGAAGAGCAGCATGCGGCTGGAGCCACGAATCGCCGGTGGGGACTGGGCTATCAGCTCTTCTGGGAGGTCGAAATTGAAGTCGGATACGAGCAATCTATGTCAATTTTAGTGGTGAAATCGTGGTGAGTTGTGTGGTGGAACGTGGTGAGGATGTGGTGTTTTGCATGGTTGATTCTGGCGGTGAAAAATACGCCAACTTTTTCAACTTTTTTTTTGAGAGTTGCTGATTCGGGATTCGGCCAGTTCGACGGCGCGATCAAGGGCTGCCTGAACGGCTTCCTCGTTGGCGGTCGTCAGGAGGGGCCAGCCTATGAAGACTCTTGAGAAGGGCTTGGGGATCAGGAAGCGATCCCAGGAGCGCAATTTCCAGGCTCGCTCGGGGAGGACGTAGAAGGTTCCGACGGGGCTATCTACCAATTGGGCGAGCTGGGTGACGCCGGGTTTGGCGACCATGGCGGGGCCACGGGGGCCGTCGGCGGTGATGGCACAGTAGTGTCCGTCCAGGTAGGCGCGGTGCATGTTGCGCAGGCCGAGGGAGCCTGACCGCGAGCTGGAGCCTCGTATCGCCAAATAGCCGAGTCGTTCGACGGTGCGGGCGATCAGTTCGCCGTCGAAGCTGGGGCTGATGAGGATGGCGATGTCGTGGTTGCGGAAGTGCCAGGCGCTGGTGAGCAGGCAGCGGTGCCAGAAGGCGTAGACGGCTGGGGGCGGCGCGTCGAAGCCAAGGGGTGCGCCGGGGTCGCGGACGTCTTCAAAACGAAGGGTCATGCCGAGGACGCGGATGACCGCACTCGCGAGGCGGGGGGCGATGGCGAGGGCGAGGCGTTGCTTGAGGGTGTAGGTGGAGGCCACTTGGTTCAGTTTACCTATCGGGTGCGTTGGCAGCCATCTGTCCTGCCGGACGGGCCTCCTGCGCGGAGGGCGGGCGTTCGCACGCCTTTTTAGAGCTTCGCTTGGTCCTCCCGTTGGTCGGCACGAGATCCTGACCCGCGACCATCGGGAGCGCCGGGCGAAGCGGTACACCCGTCACGAAGTGACCGCCCCACGCGCAGTGGGCCGGTCCGGCAGGACAGATACTCAGAAAAAGACTCGAGAAGAAGTTCTCCCCTTTACGATGAATTTACTGCGAACGTGATTTGCTTAATGCGTTTGCGAGAGGCGTGCCTATGCGTTGCTTCAATCGACTACTCCTTTTCTCTTTTTTTCTTGTTGTGTTCTCCCGGTTTGAAGCCGCCGCGCAGACAGTGGCGACTGCGCCCACGAATGCCGACGTTCAGGAGCTGAGGCAGACGGTGCGCGATCTTGCACTGCGGGTAAGCGCGCTGGAGGCAGAGCTGCACAAGGAGCGGCCAGTTGCGACGACGGAGATGGCTACGCTGCGGCCGGCGGTGCTGGTTGGCCCAGCTGCGGATGTTCGGAGCAGCGTGGAAGGTGTGTCGAGCAGCAGCGTCGCGTCTGTTCCGTCGTCTGCAGCAGTGAATCCGCAGACCGCTTCAACACCGACTTCGCCTTTGGCATCGGTCCTTCCGACACAACTGCCCGGCGGCGCTACGCTGAACTACACCTTTGACGGTTACTACGACTACGACTTCAATCACCCGATTGGGCGTGTGCAGTATCTGCGAGCCTACGATGTGCTCAGCAATGCGTTCAGCATCAACCAGGCTGATGTGGTGCTTGCGCTCGATCCGGATGTGGCGGCGGGCAGGCGGTATGGGGTTCGGCTGGATCTGCAGTTTGGGCAGGCGACGGAGACACTGCAGGGTAACCCGCAGAATGAGCCACGGCCGGATATCTACAGGAATATCTTTCAGGTTTTTGGAACGTATGTCGTTCCACTTGGCAAAGGCCTGACGGTGGATGTGGGCAAGTGGGCAAGCTCGCTGGGAATCGAAGGCAACTATACGAAGGATCAGGTGAACTACTCGCGGTCGTTCTTCTTCGATTATCTGCCGTTCTATCATGCGGGTGTTCGTGCCAGCTACAAGGTGAGCGACAAGCTGGCGGTGAACTATTGGCTGGTGAATGGAACCGATCAGTCGGAGCCTACGAACTCGTTCAAGGACGAGTTGTTTGGATTTACGGCGCAGCCTGCGAAGAGCGTTCTTTGGAACTTCAACTACTACCTGGGGCAGGACCATCCGGATGCTGCGCCGGCTACGAACTGCACTGCTCCGGTGCAGCCTGGGCTGTGCCTTCAGGCGATTACCCCTGCACCGGATGGCAAGCAGCATATCTTCGACAGCTACGTGACCTGGAATGCGACCCCGAAGCTGGCGTTTTCGCTTGAGGGTGATTATTTGATCTCGCGGGAGTGGGCCAGTGCGGCACCTGGCGAATCTTCAGCGCCTTCGCACGTTGATGGCGGGGCGGCCTACGCGCGGTATCAGCTGACGCCGAAGACGGCGCTAGGCGGCCGCTTCGAGTATCTATCGGATCGCGGAGGGCTTTTCACCGGGACCACGCAGGCTTTGAAGGAGTTCACCGGGACCTATGAGTACAAATTTGGCGAGGGTTTCCTGACGCGTGTGGAGTATCGAAGAGACTGGAGCAACATTCCGTTCTTTTTGACGAATAAGCCTGGAGTGCTGTCGCCGGATCAGCCTACGCTAACCGTGGGGATGGTGTGGTGGGTGGGTGGGAAACAGGGGGCCTGGTAGCTGCGATCGTTCGGGATAGCGGATCAGCGTTGCGCTCGCCCCTTCCACGGAGAGAGTGTCTTGTAACTGGGTAGAGCCGTTGCGTTGGATTTTTTTGCGGAGAGAAGACGGCGCTTGATCAGCCAGCGAACTGCGCTCTGTGCCGCACTTTTGCTGATGCCGATGTTTTCGGCCAACTCTCGATACCCGATCTGCACCTCGGATCCTCGCTGTTCGGCTTCGGCTGCGAGCCAGAGATAGACCAGGAAACTGGCAGGGCGGCGATCGTGTCCGACGAGGTCGCGCATCAGGACGTCGATGATGTAAGGATCGATCTCGGTCATGGCTGTACCAGCCAATACTATAGTTTTACGGAGGCAATTGCACTGACACTTCACGTCGCTTTAGTCTGCAGGACAAGGAGAACGGCGATGATTCGAGGCATTAAATTTGTTGGAGTTCCAGTTCACAATCAGGATGAGGCGTTACGGTTCTGGACAGAGAAGGTGGGATGCAAGATTTCGACGGACCAGGAGATGGGTCCAGGGCAGCGATGGATTGAGCTTGCCTTCCCTGGAACGGAGACCGGTATTGCGTTATTTACCCCAGAGGGACATGAAGACCGCGTCGGAACGTTTCAGTCCATCAGCTTCTGGTGCGATGACGTCTTCGCAACGGCCAAGAGCCTGGAGTCGCGCGGTGTGGCCTTTGTGCAGGCTCCTCGAAAGGAAGACTGGGGAACGTCGGCGATCTTTGCTGACGCCGATGGAAATCAGTTTGTTCTGTCCAGCCGATAGCTGAGCAGCTAGCTGTATTTGAGCCAGCGTAGGATCTCGGGGAGGTTGGGTTTTTTGCCGTACATGAGAATGCCGACGCGGTAGATCCGGCTCGCAACCCAGAGGATGGCGAGGATGGTGAGGCTCATGAGCACGAACGAGAGACCGATCTGCCAGGGTGGGACCGTGGTGAGGGAGATGCGGAAGTTCATCAGCAGGGGGCTGCAGAAGGGGATGAGGGAGACGATCTGCGCGAGGGTGGAGTTGGGTGCGCGCACGATGACGAAGATCATGAGAAAGCAGAAGGCGAGCGGGATGACGAGGAACATGTTGAGCTGCTGGAGTTCCTGCTCGGAGTTCGTCATGGCCCCTAGAGCGGCGGCGATGCTGGAGTAGACCAGGAAGCCAAAGATGAAGTAGGCGACGAAGAAGAAGATCTGTGTGGCACTGATGAGAGCGTGGCCGCTGCCGATAACGCCCGTTGCGAGCGAGGTTGAGCCTAGGGCTGCGGCGGCCAGCATCCATACACCCACCTGAGTGATACCGACTGCACCGACGCCGAGAATCTTGCCGGCAAGCATCTCGTCGGGCTTGATGGTGGAGAGCATGACCTCAAAGACGCGGCTGGTCTTTTCTTCAATGATGGAGCGCGCGGTGTTCATGCCGTAGAGCATGATGACCATGTACATGAGGAAGAAGAGGAGATAGGCGGCACCGAAGGCGGCGCGGCTGTCGCCGGTTTTGCTGGTGTCGATGGCGACGGGTGCCATGAGGGCGGCGATGTCGGACGGGCCCATCCCCTGGTGGGTAAGGCCTTCGCGGGTAAGAACATTTTGAATTGCGGTGGAGAGTGTGTCTTCGGTGGTGATGTCGCCGGCTGAGCGCGGAACGTAGGTGAAGGTGGGACGTGCGTTTGGCTGTGGGGCAGGCGTAACGACGAGATAGCCGGTGAGGTCTCCTGATTTGCTTTGGAGATTGCGGTCGAGGTTGGCGCGAATCTCGTCGCTGTTGGATGGCGAGTTCGATGCGAGGACATCGACGGTCATGCCACTGTTTTTTCCGGTCTGGAGTTCGTGCTTGAGGTCGGCGGAGAAGGAGGTGTCGGAGGAGAGGATGGCTAGGTGGGCTGAGGATCTGGTGCGAGAGGCGAGATAGCCGCTGCCGAAGACGAAGACTCCCATGAAAAGAGGAATGAGGATTGTGGCGATGAGGAAAGCTTTGGTGCGAATGCGTTCGAGGTACTCGCGTTTGGCGATGAGCCAGATGTTATGCATGAACTTTTTCTCCAGCCGGGACGCCGGTAGATTCTTCAGTGACCTTCTCGATGAAGATCTCTTCGAGTGTCGGCTCCATGACTTCGAAGCGGGTGATGCGGGCGCCGGTGCGGATGGCTTCGGCGAGGAGGGATTGGGCATCGGCACCGTCATTGAGGCGAATTTCGGCGTGGCCTCCGTAGTTCTTCGCAGAGTGGATGGTGGGGTGGTTGAGGAAGGAGTCGTTGCCAGTGAAGTTGATGAGGACTCGATTGACAGGGTAGCGGGATTTGATCTCGCGCATGGAGCCGGAGAGGACGAGGTGGCTGTTATGGATAAGGCAGATGTTGTCACAGATCTTTTCGACCTGGTCCATGCGGTGGGTGGAGAAGAGGATGGTGCGGCCTTGTTTGCGGAGGTCGACGAGTGTGTCCATGAGGAGGACGGCGTTGACGGGATCGAGGCCGCTGAAGGGCTCGTCCATGATGATGAGCTCGGGCTCGTGGAGGAGGGTGGAGATGAACTGGATCTTCTGCTGCATGCCCTTGGAGAGCTCTTCGGTCTTCTTGTCGATGGATGGGGTGATTCCGAGGCGGTCGCACCAGTCGTGTGCGCGCTTTGACGCGGTGGCGGCGGTGAGACCGCGGAGCTGGCCGAGGAAGATGAGTTGGTCCATGACCTTCATCTTTTTGTAGAGGCCGCGCTCCTCGGGGAGATAACCGACGCGCTTGAGGAGGTCGCGGTTGAAGGGCTTGCCGAAGAGGCTGACGGTGCCGGAGTCGGGGACCGTGATGCCGATCATCATGCGGATGGAGGAGGTCTTGCCGGAGCCGTTGGGGCCGAGGAGGCCGAACATGCTGCCAGGCTCGATGGTGAAGCTGAGGTCTGCTACGGCGATCTTGGTGTCGTAGGCCTTGCGGACGTGTTGCAGTTCTACGATGGACATGGGTTCTCTTGTATTCAGTTACTGCAAGTTTAGCAGGGGGTTCAGGGATCTTTGTGTGTCGTCAAAGTACGGATAGCTGCTCGGCGATGCGGGCGTCGCGGTGTTTGCGATCGAGCCGGGCGGAGAGGACCGCGAGGATCAAGGTGATGAGCGTGACGATGATGCTGGCGAGAGGGAGTTGGCGGTAGGTGTATCCGGCAGTGAGCATCATGCCGCCGAGAGAGGCTCCGGTGGCGTTGCCGAAGTTGAAGGCTCCCTGGTTGAGGGTTGAGGCGAGGTTGGGGGCTGCGGCGGCCTGGTCGACGATGCGGGATTGGAGCGGAGCTCCGGCGGCGAACTGGATCGCTCCCCAAATGAGGATCATCGCGATGGCGGGGACGACGTGGGGTTCGGCGTAGTAGAGAGCTGCCAGAGAGGCCAGGAGCGTGAGGAGAGCGCCGATGAGAAAGGCCATGGGACGCCAGTCGCTGAGAGTGCCGCCGAGGAAGTTGCCGACGGTGATGCCGACTCCGAAGAGCAGAAGGGTGAGAGTGACGGCGTGGGGGGAGACTAGCGTGACGGCTTCGAGAGTGGGGGCGATGTAGGTGAAGACGCAGAAGAGAGAGGCTGAGGTGAGGACGCTCATGGCGAGGACGAGCAGGACCTGCGGCTTGCGGAGGACGCGGAACTCGTGGAGGAGACCGCCTGAGCCTGGGGCTTGTCTGGGGACTAGGAAGAAGACTGCAGTTGCGGCGAGAAGGCCGATGGGAACGATGGCCCAGAAGGCGACTCTCCAGCCGTAGGCCTGGCCAAGTGCGGTGCCGGCTGGAACTCCGAGGACGTTGGCCAGCGTGAGGCCGGAGAACATGAGCGCGATGGCCTGGGCACGCTGGTTGCGGGGCACGAGATTTGCGGCTACGACACTGCCTATGCCGAAGAAAGCTCCGTGGCAGAGGGCGGTAAGGACGCGGGCGGCGAAGAGGAGGTTGTAAGTCGGAGCTATGGCGCAGGCGAGGTTGCCGAGAGTAAAGACGCCCATGAGGAGAAGAAGGGCGAGTTTGCGCTCCAGTCGGGCGGTGGCGATGGCCACGATAGGAGCGCCGATGGTGACAGAGAGCGCGTAGCCGGTGACGAGGACGCCGGCCTTGGGAATACTGACGTGGAAGTCGTCGGCGAGGTTGGGCAGCAGACCCATGATGATGAACTCGGAGGTACCGATGCCGAAGGCGGCTACCGCAAGCGCCATCAGCGGCGTGTGCAGCAGGATGTTCTTACGCTCGGCGATTAGTTCTGAGCTCTCTTCAGGGGGAGGCATTCTTTTATTGCAACATATCTTCTGTCAATACTGAAAGGCTGTTGTGGAAGTGCGGCAATTGGAGACGGCGGGTTCTTGGTAGCATCGGTCTGTGCTGGAACTTTCTACACCTATCAAGTTTGTGAAGCTCGTGGGGGAGCGGATTGCGGTCGAGCTTTCGAAGCGCGGCGTCGAAACCGTGGAGGATCTGCTGTATCACCTGCCGTTTCGGTACGAGGATCGCCTGAATCCGGTGCCGATGAGTGAACTGAGGGCGGGAACGATGGCGTCGGTGATCGGCGAGGTGCGGGGAACGGTGCTGCTACAGACGCGGAGTATGCCGCTGTTTGAGATGACGGTGGGACAGGGACTTAGCACGGTGAAGTGCATGTGGTTTCGCGGGACCTATTTGAGGGATAAGTTTCACGTGGGACAGATGGTTGCGCTGTATGGAAAGCTGGAACCTTCGCGGAGCAGCGCAGGAAAGTTCAAGATGATTCAGCCGCAGTTTGAAGTGCTGCCTTCCGGCGGTGGCGCGGAAGCTGAGTTTTCCACGCTCGAGGTCGGGCGGATCGTGCCCGTATACGAGTCGCTGGGGGGAACGACTGCGTGGGGGGCGAAGCTGGGTTCGAAGTGGCTCAGGCGGGTGATCTGGGCTCTGTTTGAAGAACTGGAAAAGCAGCAAGTCAGCGAGTCAGCAAGTCAGGCTGAGACCTTGCCTGGCGCCATGCGAGCCAGGCTTTCGTTTCCGGAGCGGTTGAAGGCGTTGAAGGCTGTGCATTTTCCTGAAGCCGGAACGCCTATGGCAGAGCTGGTGTCAGCGACGACGCCTGGACATCGACGACTGATTTTTGAAGAGTTTTTTTATCTTGAGCTTGGGCTGGAGTTGAAGAGACGCCGGATGCGGGAGCGGGAGGGCACGGCGTTCGTGACGAATGTGAAGGTTCGGGAGGCGATCAAGCAGGTGCTTCCCTTCCATCCGACTGCGGCGCAGAAGCGGGTGCTGGGCGAGATTGCGAGCGATATGCGCAGGCCACAGCCAATGCGGCGATTGCTGCAGGGCGACGTGGGATCGGGCAAGACGATCGTCGCGATGCAGGCCGCGCTGGTGGCGATTGAGAATGGTTACCAGGCGGCTCTGATGGCACCAACGGAGATTCTGGCGACGCAGCACTATCTTTCTGCTCGGAAGCTGCTGGGCGATGTACTGTCGCAGCGAACCGGAAGGCCTTACCGGGTGACGCTTCTGACCGGATCGCTGGATGAGGCAACGAAACGCGAGGCACGCGGGAGAATCTTTCGCGGCGAGACTGATCTTGCGATTGGGACCCATGCGTTGATTGAGGATAAAGTCGACTTTGAGAACCTTGGTCTCGTGATCGTTGATGAGCAGCACAGGTTCGGCGTGCAGCAACGATTTCGATTGATGAAGAAGCCGGGAGCGCTCGATCCGGATGTGCTGGTGATGACGGCTACGCCGATTCCGCGAACGCTTGCTCTGACTCTGTATGGCGATCTCGATGCGAGCGTGATTGATGAGTTGCCACCGGGACGAACTCCGATTGTGACCAGACGAACGACAGAGGAACGAGCGGAGGATGTATGGGGTTTTGTCCGTAAGCAGGTTGAGGCGGGACGCCAGGCTTACATCGTCTACCCGGTGATTGAAGGGCCGAAGGACGATCAGCCAGAGTTGGATTTTCCGCAGGATGTTGAACCGGACGCGGGCGAGGCAAGCTTGAAGGCACATGCAGATTCCTCCGCTACGCTGCGGAATGACAAGAAAAAAACGGCGGCGGGAAAGAAGACGAGAGTTTTGAAAGCCGGGAGTGCGAAGGGCGGCAGTGTGAAGGCCAGGGGCACGAAGTCTTCTATAAAGACGGAGAAGCTGTTTGAGCCGAAGAGGGCGCTCCGAGCTGCGACGGATATGTATGAGGAGCTGCGGATGGGTCCGCTGAGCGGACTTCGCCTTGGATTGCTGCATGGACGCTTGAGCGCCGACGACAAGGACGTAACCATGCGGCGGTTTCAGCGAGGCGACCTTGATGTATTGATCGCTACTACCGTTATTGAAGTCGGCGTCGATGTACCGAATGCTTCGGTGATGGTGATCGAGCATGCGGAGCGGTTTGGGTTGGCGCAGATGCATCAGCTGCGCGGACGGGTTGGACGCGGCGCGGCGAAGAGCTTCTGCGTGTTGATGACAGGCGGAAGGGTGAGTGAGCAGGCTGAAGCCCGGCTGGACGCTATGGTTCGTACTCAGAACGGGTTTGAGCTGGCAGAGCTCGACCTTCAGCAGCGCGGACCAGGAGAGTTTTTTGGAACACGCCAAGCCGGAATGCCGGAGTTTCGTGTTGCGAATCTGATACGCGATCGTGCGCTGTTGGAGTTGGCGAAGACAGAGGCAACCCGATTTGCATCAGAGCCCGATCCAGCCGTTTCGAGTGAAGAGAAGCAAGCGGTGTGGGCGCGGCTGAAGATGCAGTGGCAAAGAAAGTATGGTTTGGTCGAGGCGTGATTTTCCCAACTGCACTGCCAACCTAGAGACCGCTCTCCCTTGCCAACGACGTCAACTTGCCGTGGCGTGAGTAAAAGAACCAAGCTGCGGAGATTGCGATGGCGACGCAACGATGGCCTTCTTCGGGCCACGCTTGCGCGCTACGAGGACTCGAATACGTTCGATCATCTCCGCTGGGGACGAGGCTCCCTTGGGGAGGAAGACGTCGGCATGGACTGCGCGGTCGAAGGCATTGACGGTGCCGGAGACAATCATCGCGGGCAAGCCGGGATGGAGTTGTTTGGCTCGACGAACCAACTCGTTGCCGTCCATCTGCGGCATGATGAGATCGCAAAGGATGAGATCCAGCGTGCCTGGGAGATATTGATCGAGGATGGTCAGCGCTTCCTGTGCGCTGCGGGCAGCGACGACACGATAGCCACGGGTTTCGAGCAGGAAGGTGCGGACGGAGAGAATTTGTTCGTTGTCATCTACACAGAGAATCGTCTTCTTGGGTCGCATGCAGTCTCGCTTCTGCCGGACACCACCTTCTGGTGGCTCACGGCCGATGGGCCAGTCTGGCGTGTCTGCTGGTTTGCAGGCACGCCGGTCTGGTGATGTTCAAAACTTCCCCGCGGTTCAGCCGGATGCGGCTCTTCGGCGCGTAATGGGTCCGCTGCTCCCGAGCAGAGAAGACGGAACGAGCAAAGCTCTCCTGTCTGCTCCACAAGGGATCAGGGCCAACTGTCCAGCGAGCTAAGCTGCCGAACCGCGGGGTGCGAGAGAGGCTGTAGGCCGGCGCAGGTTGCCACGCGGCTCCAGGAGCGCAAGAGATCCTTCTGCTGCGGATACGGTGAGTGCCGATGATGGGAATGTCCACATCGAACCTCACTGCGTGTGCAGGCAGCGAGACTGCGCTGGGGAGTCGCGACTGCGAGGCAGTCGAGCTTCTCTCAACTCAAATTGTCAGATAACAGGCGAAAGCACTCATCTCCAACGACGCTACATATTGCATGCAAGGTCGTCGTCAACGCTTTCCAACAGTACGAATGAGCCGGTCACTTGGCAAGCGGCGAAGTTTGAGCGAAGACTGACAATATTAGAGCTTGCACATCCACCGATGCGCGGAAGCCACCGTATTCATTGACGATTCACGATGGTCGCCTGTTGAAATCGAGTGCATCACGGCAGGAAAAAGCGTCCCATTGCAACAGGAATGGTGCGGCCACCGACGAACACTTTTGTGACGACTCCATCTTCGATCACTGCGCTGATATGAATGCGGCTGGGACGAAGCATCTCGATTCCCTGTTCAATGACGATCTGTTGACCACTCGCAACGAGGCCATGACGGACGAGGTAAGCGATCGTGCATCCAGAGGCAGAGCCGGTTGCAGGATCTTCGCCTGAATCGAACTGCATGCGTGCGTGCCATTGTGCTGTTGAGTTCTCATTAGCGGGAGTAATACAGTGAAAGAATTTTGCACCGACTCGGTCGAGAAATGGACGGGAGTTTTGCGTGGTAATGCGAAGCCGGCTCGCGACCTCGAGCGATCGCAAGGGCACTATGCAGAACGCCATGCCGGTGGAGATGACCTGCGCGGATAGATGCGGATCGAGGTCGTCGATGGCGAGGCTGAGCGCGTTGGCGACAGCTGCACGGTCGTCGAGGCTGCTGAGAACTTCGCCAAAGGTGGGATCGTTCTGCAGCATGGTGCCGAAGACTCCGATCTCTCGAGGTAGAGGCGTCTGGAAGCGAATCCGGATTGGACCGATACCAAGATCGAGAGTGATCTGCTCCGCGCCACGGAAGGTTGGATGATTGAAGTAGAGCCAGCTGGCGGTTCCGAGGGTTGGGTGGCCGGCGAAGGGGACCTCTTCGGTGGTGAGGAAGATGCGGACCTGAATGCCGCGTTCGCGCTCGATCTCCGGATCTCGGGGAAGGATGAAGGTGGTTTCACTCAGGTTCGTCTCGCGCGCAAGGGCTTGCATCTCGTCGGTGGAAAGGCCACGAGCGTCCGTAAAGATGGCGAGGGCGTTGCCTTCAAGAGGGCGTTCGGCGAAGACGTCCACCTGGGCGAAGTCGTAGATGCGAGAGGACGCAGAGTGGTTTGCGGCGAAAGCTGCAGGGGCGGCCGCGGGATCGTCAGTTGACATAGAGTCTCCTCGGAAGTATGGTTTGAAAAGACCGCGATGGGGCAAACCGGCCTCATGCTAGCTTAGCTGGCTGCGGTACAAAAACATTTTAACTATGACGATAATGCCAAACACGATGCCCACTCTCTGCTGCTGCTGTTGCTGTAGCCCAGTGTGGGTGTGTGGATGAGCTAATCGAAGCAGACATCTTCGAGCAGCACAGAGACCCACCCAGAGCGAACGAGCCGGGTGGGTTTTCTACGTTGAGCCGGGCAACTCGAGCCATCGTTGGACGCGTTTATTTTTAGCAAAGGAAGATTGGGTGAACCCCAAAGAAGGCGAATCGACTATGTCACTCCGCATTAATGATATTGCTCCCGATTTCACCGCTGAAACTACCCAGGGCACGATTCATTTCCATGAGTGGATTGGTGATAACTGGGCTGTTCTCTTCTCGCACCCGAAGGATTTTACGCCGGTGTGTACAACCGAACTCGGTGCGGTAGCGAACCTGGAGAGCGACTTCGCAAAGCGCGGTGCCAAGGTGATTGGGCTCAGCGTGGACCCGGTCGTCAACCACCAGAAGTGGGCCGTGGATATTGAAGAGGTCGGAGGCGCGAAGGTGACCTATCCAATGATCGGCGATCCGGAGTTGAAGATTGCAAAGCTGTATGACATGCTTGCGGCCGATGCGGGCGAGACTTCAGAAGGGCGGACGCCGGCGAACAACGCGCCGGTGCGGACTGTCTTTGTGATTGGACCGGATAAGAGGATCAAACTGACGCTCGCTTATCCGATGACGACAGGGCGCAACTTCGATGAGATCATTCGGGTGCTTGACTCGATGCAGTTGACGACCAAGCATAAGGTGGCGACACCAGCCAACTGGAAGCAGGGCGATGATGTCATCATTACGGGAGCGGTCTCCAATGAAGACGCCGATAAGATCTTTCCCGGTTACAAAACGGTGAAGCCTTATCTGCGTACGGTGGCACAACCGGAGTAGAGTGAGACCAGGGTTGCCGCTATAAGTTTGTTTCGCGGCGAACAAGGGCACCGATGGCGAAGTGGCTAACGCGCTGGTCTGCAAAACCAGTATTCATGGGTTCAAATCCCATTCGGTGCTCCATTAAAAAACGGTATTCAGCTCAGTCGACACATCAGCTTGCCGTCTCCTTCATGCGCCGTTCGAGGATACTCTTGACCGCTCCTGTGAGCTTGATACGACGCATGCGGGTTGAATAGGTAGTCCTCAGACAGATGAACATTTTCCGGCCCGTCCATAAAAGAGTTTTCTGCGCGCGCTTACTTCAAAACGAGAACTTAGCTGCAAGCTGGACGAGACGAGGGGCTGCGGCGCTGACGATTTTGCCGAAGTTTTGTGTGTCTTCGACTTGTCCATCGACTGAGGCGGGGCCGTAGAACTGACTGTGGTTGAAGGTGTTGAAGGATTCCAGGTGAAACTCCAGAGATTTTGCGTCTGCGAAGCGAAGGTTTTTCTGGAGGGTCATGTCGAAGTTGTTGATGCCGGGGCCGTAGAAGATTCGGTGCTTGGCGTTTCCGAGTTCGCCGAGATTTTCTTCTGGAAAGAGTGCAGTGTTGAAGGCTCTTCCGATGTGACATCCACCGCAATCTTCAGGTCACGAAGCACCGAACTTGGCTTCGCACCACGCGCGACGATCTTCACCTTCCGGAGCGCCGCAAGAAACTCATCCCGGTCATAGCGAGTCTGAACGATCTCCAGCATCGCACGCACACCCACGCCTGTCATGAAGAGGATCAGGTCGTAGTTGCCCTCAAGCAGCTTCGCGGCAAACTCCAACACATGCTCGTTCGATTCCAACCCTACCTCACGCATCGGCACAACAATCGGCTCGCCGTCGTACGTGCGGATCAGCTTTTCGACCTCTTTCGCTCGGCGAGATTCGAGCGAAAGTACGCGAAGTCCGTTGAAGCTCGCATGCGCCACGCTTCTCCATCTCCAGCCTTATCAAGATCGTGGACTTTCATCCCGCATCGGGACACCGCCTGCAGAAGCGATGTCCGTTCAAATACATCTATTTTGAGAGAAAGACCATCTTCTGATAATAGAGGCGGCTGTCAAGATGAGCCTAGTCGACTGCCTCAAACACAATACGTCCAGTCAAAACCAGCCCGTGGTTATCGGCGTGGAAGCTGGATGTCGCAATCTGCATCCCCGTCCCCAACACTAACCCCAATCTGTCCTTCGGTCTTTGCGAAATTTGATCTTGCTTACCATCAATCAAGGAGTAATAACACCTGACTCTTATCATCATTGGTGCCGCCGTGATAATAGCTTGCATTCACTTCAACCTCCGGCCAGAAATACTTTCCCATCTTGCACTCAGCAGTTGTATTCCACTGCATCGTTCTGTCAATCTGTTGCACAGAACTCGTTGGTAACACTGCACCCAGGGCTGACTGTACGTCGAAATTGCCAAAGCCTTCGCCGAGTACCACCGTGGGAGTTATCGTCGACACCGCGGTCCCGTTTTTGTAGCTCCTCGTAGGCACCGAGAACGCTACCTGCACGAGCGTCGAGTAGTTTCCCTGTTTCGCATTTGCCGCAAACGGCCTATATTTCGCAATCACCGAGAAGTCTCCAGCGCCATCCGCCGCCTTCGGCGTATTGTGCTGGATGTACGGCGGCAGGTTGATGTCGAACTCCGTCCGGGCAAACGGAATGAGGTTTACACCCTCGCCGTTGTCGTAGTTCCACATGGGCATCGCTGGAGCTGGCAACAGCGGCACCGCTCTAGCCGCTCTCTTTGCGCCTCGCCTCGCCATGCACTTCGGTTGGCAGCACGTCTACGGATTTGCAGCAGCCATGATGCTTCTGCCGCTGCTCGTCATGGTCATCTTCGCCAAAGAGCCGCCCGACATCGAGCGCCAGCCGTTACGCCAGCATCTCTCCTGCCTCTTCGAATCCGATGGCTGGACCTTCAACCTCATCTACATCATCACCTTCGGGGGATTCCTCGGACTCGCCACCTTCCTGCCCTCCTTCTACTACTCGCAGTTCCACGTCACGAAAGCCCAGGCGGCAGCCTCACCGTACTTGCAACTCTAACCGGCTCACTCACCCGCGTTCTCGGAGGCCGGTTCGCCGATCGCGTGGGCGGAATCACTACGCTCTCCGTCGTCTTCCTCATAGCCATCGCTGGACTTTTCGGTTTGATGACCACACCACCACTCATCGCCACCACCTTGCTCTTCATGCTCTGCTTTGCCGCGCTCGGAGCGGGCAATGGGGCAACCTTCCAACTTGTCCCCCTTCGCTGGCCACTTACCACCGCGGTCGCCGGTGGCATGATCGGCGAGATAGGGGCTCTGGGCGGTGGTATCCTCCCCAACTTGCTCGGACAATCCAAACAACACACTGGCTCCTACCACGCAGGCTTCCTGCTCTATGCCGTCCTCGCAGTTGGGGTGCTTCTCATCATACGGACCGTCGCCCGCTCCTGGACCCGTTCCTGGATAGCTCCCGGTGGTCGCGCCATCGATGCTGCGCCTGCCGATAGCGCTGCGATCGTTGGATCAGGACGCATTGAAGAAATTCCGGTCTGAGTGGCAACGCCAGCAACTACACCAACCTGGGTCGCGGCCGCTACATGGACATCGTCAGTCAAATCCTATTCAATGGCTCTCGTCGGATACCAGACGTTGTAGATGCGGACCGAACTCGTTCGAGGTTTATCCTAGTCGTCTCACAACTAAAACAGCGACCGGAAGAAATCTTGTAATTCCTTGATCTGCCAACGAGTCTGCTTTGCCGTAAGTCGATTCTCAGTTGGCGATAACAGGTCAAATCACTCGCTGAAATTACTAAAATCCTATCAGTGCTGATAAATGGGATGATCAGGTTGCCCCGGAAGGGAGAGACTATTTCCCTGAAGAAGCCAGCGCAGCACCTCATAGCGCAAGCCTCGAGACGTGGGACGCTGCGCGAGCTTTCATTTCTTCAGGAGTTTTACCGAACCCTATCACGGCGTCTGCCCCTTTGTAGCGTTACATCGCTGTTGGTGTCGCGCAATTTCAGTGAGTTGCGTGCCATTGCCGAAATGGCATGGAAGAGGTCATATGTTCGGTAAAAAATTGCTCTCAACCTTGAGATGAGATAGACAGGAACGCCAACGAGGGACTCCAATCCCGCTACAGAATGAGCGCACTGAACAAGAATAAGCAGGGCTTGTACGGTTGGAGCACCTCCAAAAACTGCTGTTGATAAACGATCTAGCCCTTGCCCTGAATTTCGGGACCAAGAGATCGGAGGTTCGAATCCTCTCGCCCCGACCATTTAAATTCCACGTCTTTACTAGCTAAAGGCTTCGGACTTTTTGGCCTCCGAACCCTGATCTAGGTCCAATCGCCAGTCTTCTATCCGACCCACCGCATTTCACGACTCCTAGGCGACCGCGTTAGAGTGCTCGCAATTTTGCATCAGGAGTAAGATAAGCAGCTGGCACGAGAAGCTTGGTGTGGCTCGAGACGAACGGTATTAACCTGAGCAGGCAGTGAACTTGCTGCGTCAGATTGAAGTGGCTATAGCGACCTGAAAAACGACAACGCCAGCATGTAAGGCAGCCGAGATCGTCGAGCCGATGTACTTCCGTTGATACAGGGAGTAACCATTTGAGTAATTCGCGTTGCGCGCTAAATTAGGAGTAGCTGGGAACAGCCGTTGGACGGGTGAATAGTCTGCGTTGATGAAGTACCGCAAGATCAGAATCGTGTATTTCCCGGCATTCAAACTCCAAGCGGACGGTATAAGAATCATGATTGATAATGCGACGTCAAAACGGCAGGGAGCATTCAGTCAATTACCGAGTACGGCAGAAGATACCAGGCTTGCGAAATCCAATTCTCGCGAGGAGAATTGGCAGCGATGGGGAACCTATCTTCCAGAGCGGCAGTGGGGCACTGTGCGGGAGGATTATTCGGCTGATGGAAATGCATGGAACTTTACTCATGACATGGCGAGATATCGTGCCTATAGGTGGGGCGAAGATGGAATCCTCGGTTGGACCGATCGTGAGTGTCGGCTATGCTTCGCCCCCTCGCTATGGAACGGAAACGACCCTATCTTAAAGGAACGTCTCTTCGGACTGGGGAATCCAGAGGGAAACCACGGCGAGGACGTCAAGGAGCAATACTACTATCTCGACGCCACACCAACGCACTCTTACTGCAAAGGTTTATATAAGTATCCTCAAAGGGCCTTTCCTTACAATGATCTCGTCGAGACCAATCGCAAGCGCGGATACGATCAACCGGAGTACGAGCTTCTGGATACGGGAATCTTTGATGAGGAACGCTACTTCGACGTGCAAGTGGAGTATGCAAAAGCCGGCCCCGAAGACACGCTGATCAAGCTTACAATTTCGAACCGCGGCCCCGCTGCTTCTGACCTTACCGTTGCACCCACCCTTACCTTTCGAAATAACTGGTCATGGCGCAACTTGGAACCGGGTGAAGAGACACGCCCTTGGATGCACATGCAGGAGAGTAGCGACCGTATTGTGATTGCGAATCACAAGATACTTGGTCGTTTTCGCTTTTGCGCGATTGATGAATCTGGACCAAAGAAGGAAGAAGTCATCTTTACGGAGAATGACACGAACTTTCATCGACTCGTTTCGAATTATCAGGGCTCAGCCCGATATTCAAAAGACGGCTTCGACCGGTATTTGGTTCGAGGAGAGTTGGAGGCCGTCAATAAAGAGTTACAAGGCACAAAGTCTGCATTCGTATATCGTCTCAGGCTGGGCGCTGGTGAGTCGTCTGTGCTAAGGCTACGACTAGTTCGCGAAGACAACGGTGAGCCACCCTACATCAATCAGCAAGCGTTCGATGAAATTTTAACAGCGCGCCAGAGAGAAGCGGATGCGTTTTACGCAGAACGTATTCCAGATAGCTTTAACGATGATGAACGGAACGTCTCGCGCCAGGCCTACGCGGGACTGCTCTGGACGAAGCAGTTTTATTACTACATCTCAGAGCGATGGCTTGAAGGAGACCCCGCTCAGCCGGCTCCGCCAAAGGAACGCCTGATGGGCAAGAATGCTGATTGGCGGCATCTTTACTGCCGCGACATTCTCTCCATGCCGGACAAGTGGGAGTATCCGTGGTTCGCCGCCTGGGACACTGCGTTTCACATGATTCCCATGGCGGAGATTGATCCAGTTTTCGCAAAAAACCAGCTTCTCGTTCTTTTGCGTGAGTGGTATATGCATCCGAACGGTCAGATGCCCGCTTACGAGTTTGCTTTTGGAGACGTCAATCCGCCTGTACATGCATGGGCCGTAATGCACGTTTACTTGATAGACGCGCGGCGGAATGAAGGAGTGAAGGACATTGAGTTTTTGGAACGTGCTTTTCAGAAGTTGCTGTTGAACTTTACCTGGTGGGTCAATCGTAACGATCAGAAGGGGCACAATCTCTTTGGCGGCGGATTCCTCGGATTAGATAACATCGGGGTCTTCGATCGTTCGATCAAAATGCCCGATGGAACAAGCCTCGATCAGGCAGATGGTACCGCATGGATGGGACTTTACTGCTCTTCCATGCTGCTGATCGCTCTCGAACTTGCACAGACTCGACCTGCTTACGAAGACATCGCCAGCAAATTTTTCGAGCACTATATTGCCATCATCGATGCCATCAATGGACTTGGTGGAACCGGCCTGTGGAACGAAGAGGATGGCTTCTACTTCGACCAATTGACTACGGCGAATCAGCCGCCAAGGGCGCTTAAGGTCCATTCGATCGTTGGCATCGTTCCTCTGTATGCGATCTGTATCCTTCACAAAGAAGATGTTGATCGTCTGCCGGGGTTTCGCAAGCGGATGCAGTGGTTTCTTGCAAACAAGCCTGAGCTGGCGAGACATGTTTCCGACGTAGAGACCTCAGATCCATTACTCTCTGGCTCTAAATTTATTGCTCTTGTGCCCAAGGAACGTCTTTTGCGGATCTTCACGCGGCTTCTCGATGAAACTGCATTTCTCTCGGATCATGGCGTCCGCGGTCTTTCCAAATACCACGACGGCAATCCATATCAGGTCGAATTAGCCGGAAAGACTCTTGTAGTAAAGTACGTTCCGGGTGAAGGAGACAGTGGCATGTTCGGCGGAAATAGTAACTGGCGCGGGCCCGTCTGGTTCCCGATGAATATCTTGCTCTTGAACTCCTTGGCGACTTATCACGCTGTCTACGGAGACACGTTCACGGTCGAGTGTCCCACTGGAAGCGGGAAGATGCTCACACTGCAGGAAGTCCAGGAAGAGATAGCGCGAAGGCTGGTCGGCCTATTTTTGCGTGATGCCGACGGACGTCGTCCATCCCATGGCAACGAGCAACGTTACATTGATGACCCACACTGGAAAAACCTGGTGCTCTTCAGCGAATATTTCTGTGGCGACACCGGTCGGGGCACCGGAGCGAGTCATCAGACTGGCTGGACGGCATTGGCAGCCACGTGCATGGAGAAGATGCATCGTCTCAAAGAAACTGTGCGGTGAAATAAATGCGGACTGCCTGTTGTCTTCATATCCACGACCTGTTGTGTGAACCAAACCGATGAGCACCAAACAGCGCGCAGTGAGCACCGACCGAAGCTGAACGGATTGCTCGTTCGCCTTGCGAGGTCGCGGTCCAAGGCTGCAAGATAGAAGGCCAGTTTGCCGAGATATTCTGGCTCAAACCGTCCCGCCTTCAATTCGATGGCAACCGAGCAGTTGGGGCCGCAATGGAAGAACATCAGGTCCAACGCGAAGTTTCAGCCACGATCTGCTACGCATACCATTCTCTTCTCACAAGACAACCTACTGGCTATTGCCAGTGTTAATCAGGCCATTTCTCGTGAACCGGCGGCAGACGGTGGTCGGTGCCGTCGGCGATGTGACGCATACCGAGCAGGAACAGGCTTGCAAACTGAAGCCCATTCAGCCATGCGCGTAAGCCCTCACCCGGCACCGCCGCGGTCTTCGTCTGTTGATAGTCCAGCTCGTAACGGACTGCACTTCATTACGTTTCTGCGTCAGAATTTGAAGATCGCGGTCCTGCGATACCACCGCGTTCATCAAGTACAGATCGGCAAGGTCATTATCTGGCTGGGCCTTCCGCAACTCCTCGTCATTCCCTTGGTGCCGAGGTTGATGCAACGCTTCGACGCGCGAATTCTTATTGGCATCGGAATACTCTTATTTGGCGGTAGCTCGTTTTTAACTTCTCATCTCGATTCGAATTTTGCGGGACCACAGTTCTATATCCCACTCGCTATCCGCGCGCTGGGTCAGCCTCTTATCATGGTTCCACTCTCTGCCGTCTCCACGGCTGGAATGGCTAAGGGACGCTAACCCGGTTCAGCCTGTGCAATTTTCAACACGATGAGAAACATTGGAGGCTCGATCGGCATCGCCGGACTTTCGACATTGCTTTCCGTGAGAGAACGCTTCCACTCGGCCCGCATCGGAGAGTCCGTGCCGATTTACTCAGGTGCTGTGCAGGAACGCCTGCTGCAGTTGGCTCATGTCTCAGGGCAGCGCCCCGTCTTCGGCTCACGTGCGCGCAATTGGTGCTATAGGTGGCGCGGTCCGCCGCCAAGCATTTCCTGCTCGCATACAGCGATTGTTTCCTCGCGCTGGGCTGCGTGCTACTCTCAAGCGCAATTGCTTTGTTCTTTATGAAAAAAGCACGTATCTTGGGTGCGGGCGGTGGACATTGATGTGCAACAACCCACTCGGTAAACCGCAATTCAACGAGGTAATGGCTATGCCTTCTGCTCAAAAACTCGACACTCACCACAAAGCGCTCACTATTAATCTTGATACATCGACCTTTGGGTCTTTCGCCGAAATCGGCGCCGGACAGGAAGTCGCACGTTGGTTTCTTCTCGTGGGAGGGGCTTCCGGCACTGTGGCTAAAACCATTTCCGCGTACGACAAGGAAGTCAGCGATGATCTTTACGGCTCCGGGTCGCGCTATGTATCCAAACAGCGACTCGAGGCGATGCTGGACAACGAATGGGGCCAACTTCTCACGCAATTAAACGAGACTCGTGGGCCGCAGACTCGGTTCTTCTGCTTTGTTGATACCGTCTCCGCCCGTAACTTCGCCGGAACCAACGACCAACATGGTTGGATTGGTCTGCGATTCCAGTTGCAGCCCGGTGGCACTCCCAACGATGTCTTACTGCACATCAATATGCGCGATCCTTCGAATGCACTCCAACAGGAAGCCATCGGTATTCTGGGCGTCAACCTCATCTATGCCGCATTCTATGATGTGCAGATCAAAGACTTATTTCTAGAAGGCCTGGCACAAGACGTCGTCGCGGAGCGGATCGAGATCGATTACATGGATCTTCACGGGCCAGCATTCGAGACTTGGGATCGCCGGGCCCTGCTGGTCGACCTGGTTCGTGCGGGATTCGCAGAGTCAGTATTTTTTTCCACCAAGGGCTCAGCTCTTCCCCCTACCGAGGTTCTCCACAACAAAGCCGTCGTCCTTGCACCGGGATACTTCGGCCACACCGATTCAGTTCACACGCACGTTCATTTGCGATTATTGGCTTCGGCGATTCAAGAGCTCCAGGGAGACCTCGGCGAAACAAAATCGACACCCGCTGGCTTTTTTTGCCTCACCGTTGCTCCGCTCGTGCCGGAAGAACCAGCCCCTGAAACTCCCGACGTGCTTCGTCGCATCGATTCGCTTCTCGCCGCAGGCGACGTGCTGCTTTTTCGTAAACCCGAACTCTACCAAATGACAGCTCTCGTAAACCGCCATACAAAGGCGCCTGTACGCGTCGTCGGAGGCCTTTCCATGGTGATTCGAGCGTTTGAAGACATTTACGGCAATCTCGAAGGCAGACTTCTCGAAGCCCTCGCCCGTCTCTTCGCCCAGAATGTTCGCATCTACGTTTATCCGATGACCGCCGCGGATCTGCGGGAATGGCTGAAGAGTGCTTCCGTCAACGGTTGGGAGTGGAATGAGACCAATGGATTGGTTTCGGCAAACGAGCTGCGTCGCGCGCCACCTCTCGGACATCTATTCGCCTATCTTCTCGCCAGCAACTTTCTTGTCCCTATGCGACTTCCTATGGAGGGATGAGAGACTAAGGTCGGTACCTACACGTGGACGCGGATGTCTGCCGATTCGTTCCAAAGTTGCCGCCAGCGATAGACATCCCCGTTCGACACTCGACATGCAGCATGTCCCATGGGCTATCGAGGCTCTCCCCTCGAAACGAGGTAGCCGGATCTACGCGGGTTTCTTCGACAACCCCGGATTCTGACTCGATTGAGACGTGGCTCGGAGTGAATATCGTTCGCCGATCTTTCCCGATGAGGTGAGTGACCAAATGTTGGCGATGGAGTTGAGCAACTACCTGAACATTTTTGAGCACATCCGGTTGTCCCGTGAGGTGCCAGAGCGCGCCCGTGATCGAGGCGCCGGCTCTTACCAAGTTGAGCCGACGCCAACGTTCGAGCCCGCCATGAGCTTCGATTGCGAGTTTGAGTAGGTCGTCCATAGAACCTTGGCTGTGCAGAGAGGAGGGTTGTTGAGTGACGTGCCGCTCGTGTTTACTTCGGGAATGAGTCGCCGAACATCGGATTCCCGCTCTTAGACTGTTGCTCCGTAGCCTCGTCCTGAATGACATCCCAGTGTTCGACGAGAATTCCATCCTTCAAGCGAACGACGTCCGCGGCGATCCAGTTCGCCGGCAGTCCGATGTTGGAGAATCGGCCGTGAACGATGACGTAGTCACCTTCTGCAAGAATCACCCCGGGCTCATACTTTAGCGACGGCGGAGCAGCCTTGATGAGGTTGAAGAGCCCGTCTCGTCCCGGCTCGATATGGGCGCTGTGTTGAATGTAGTTGGGAGACCAGTACGACTCCGCCGTCACGTAATCGCGTTTATTGAACAGGATATCGAATGCTTCCAGTACGACCGCCTTATTCTTCTCCGCATTTGAATTGCTCATTGTTCTTCCTTTCTTACGAATCAATATTGGACGTTCTTGTTATGAGCGGGTTTATGAAGCTCGCTCAAAGTAACGAGGCAGCGCAGTAGCCCTCGATCAGATTTGCCCTCTGCCGCCATCAACGAACAGTTCGATACCCGTGACGAAACTGGAGTCATCTGAAGCTAGAAACAGCGCCGCTTTGGCAATTTCATCGGGCTCCCCCATCCGTCCCATCGGGATGGTGGACACGATCTGTACGATGGCATCTTCAGGTTGTCCATCGATAGCTGGCGTATCGGTCGGACCGGGGCTAACGACATTTGAGCGAATATGACGATCCTTGAGATCCGAGGTCCAGGTCCGCACAAAGGAACGGAGAGCGGCCTTCGTCGCGCCGTAGACACCGAAGGCCGGCGTACCTTTCACGCTTGCGACCGAGCCATTGAGAATGATAGATCCACCGTCATTCATGAGAGGAAGGGCCTTTTGTACCGTGAACAGCGTTCCCTTGACGTTGATATTGAAGAGTCTGTCGAAATGCTCTTCCGTGATCTTTCCCAAGGGAGCAAATTCAGCGACGCCGGCGTTGGCGAAAACGACATCGATTCTCCCCTTCGACTTGACGGCCTCGTAAAGACGATCAATGTCGGTCAGTTTGGCGATGTCACCCTGAACGCCAGTAACGTTATTACCGATTGCTTTCACGGCCTCGTCGAGTTCCTTTTGACGACGGCCAGTGATGAATACGTAGGCACCCTCGTTCACGAAGAGCTTTGCTGCAGCGAACCCTATCCCGGTTGTGCCACCAGTTATCACTGCTACTTTTCCTTGCAGCTTTTTAGTTGCGGCCATCGGTAGTCTTCCTCACTGTCCCTTATTCAGCTGGGGCTTGTCTTGATACGCAGCCGCAAAAACATCCTGCACGAATTTTTCAAACGAAGTCGGTGTGCTGTTTTCCGGTGAACGCGGCTCTAACGCAACGAGGACTCCTGCGTTTGATGGCCTTGTACATCTCGATGTACAAAGCGGCTCCCTTCGGCGGAACACCCATTTGCATCAAGGCCTGCTGCACCTGGTTATACGGGAACTGCTGGTAACGCAAATCCGGTTTGCCAATGCCGCGCGCAATCACAGCGATAGCTTCCGTCATCGACAGGTCGCGCTCGCCAAGCAGTTCGCGGGTTTGTTTGCTGGAAAAATCCAGGTGCAGGAGGCGTTCGACTGCGTAGTCGCCGACGTCGCGCGTCGCGATCATGGGCAGCTTCACGTCGGGTAGCAGCGCATTTCCGAACACTCCCATCCCATGAATTGTGCCGATCGCCGCCAGATTGTTCTCCATGAAATACGCGGCGCGCAAGTGCAGAACGTTCAAACCGCTGATCGCGTTCAGTTTTTGTTCCGAAGAATGCAGTCCCGCGACTGGCCCCGTACCTTCCGGAACTTGCGCACCATAGCTGCTCAAGTGCACCGCGTAGCGAAGGCCGGATTCCTTCACAGCTTTCGCGATCGCGCTACTCTCTCGCTCCTGGTCCTCCCGGGATTTCGCTGGCGGCAACAGCAAGTATGCCGCGCGTGCACCGGTGAAGGCTTTAGTGAGCGCAGCCGCATCGCTCATGTCGGCCGTGAACGCTTCCGCGCCTTTGTCCACAAAGCGCTGTAGTCGCCCCGCGTCGCGTCCCCCGACGCGCACCTTCTCGCCCTTCAATAGCAGGGAATTGGCGATGATCGAGCCGGTGTTCCCGCTTGCCCCCAAAATCACATACATGCCATTCAAGGCAACGGGTGAAATCATAGCTAGTACCTCCTTAATCTCTTAAAAAAGGTGTCGGACGTCTTCAAGATAAGCGCGTTGTTTTTCGACTGTCACTTCGGGAATGTGTCGCCAAACATGGGAAGGCAGCTGACGGATTCGGCCTTGGTCGCCTCGGCCTGCAGAACATCCCAATGTTCTCTAAGAAGACCGTCTTCGAATCGGACGACGTCGGGCCGCAATCCAAGCTGCGGGCCTTCCGTTTCCCGAGAGACGGCCGTGCGCGATGACGTAATCGCCTTCTGCGACAATGAGTTGGTTTTCGTAGCGCAACGTTTCTGGCGACGACGGACCAGAGCGAACAACCCTTCGCGTCCCCGCGCGATGTGCGCACTATGCTGGATGTACTTCGGCGACCAGAATTGTTCTGCTGCCGCGTAGTCGCGTTTGTTGAAGAGAGTGTCGAAGACTTCGAGAACGATCGACCAAAGTCTCAATTGCCCCTTTGGTAGAGGCGTAGGCAAGAATCGAGGGATTTTCCACGTCGGGCTTGCCAACCACGGTACGGGCAACAGCAGATGAGACAGCAACGATGCTTGAACCGTCGCCAAGAACCGGCAACAGTTGCTGTACCAGGAAGAACGGGCCTCGGACGTTTGTCGCAAAGAGGCTGTCAAAATCCTCTACCGTGTAATCCGCAATGCGTGCCGCCTTGCTGATTCCGGCGTTGAGCACAAGCACATCCAATCGATCGCCGACGATGGAGCGAACCTTCTTGGCAAGCAGCGAAGCGCCCTCTGGAGTTTCTAGGTCTACCGAGATTGCAGTCGCGCGTCCACCTTTCGTTTGGATTTCGGCGACGGGAGATTCCGCTTCCTGCGTGGAGCGGCCATAGTGAACCAGGACGTGGGCCCCGGCCCTGGCGAGCGCAGCCGCCGTTGCGCGTCCGATCCCTTTTGAGGCCCCCGTTACCAGCGCAGTTTTGTTTTGCAATATAGCCATAATCCCCTCTCTCAGATGTCAGTTACGAGTGCGCACCTGAAGTCGAAGGAGAGCCGACTCCTTTAGGTCGTCGGATCTCAACCAGGTCAGCACGGATACCTCTGTCGTAAGGCCCATTGACTGAGTGCGCGTTGGTTCAAGCGTTCATTCCGCCATCCACGGTAAGATTCGCCCCGGTGATGTACGAGGACTCCGCACCGGCGACAAAAGCGACCATCGCGGCGATCTCATCTACGCGTCCATAACGGTCGAGCGCTGTTGCGGCCTTCTGTGGTATCGCCCAATCACCCGAGGCGGGATTCAAATCCGTGTCGATCGGACCCGGCTGGACGTTGTTGACCGTAATGCCCCGGCTCCCCACCTCTCTGGATAGTGCCTGGGTAAACATCTTGACGGCTCCTTTCGTGGCCGCGTAGGGCACAAGCCCGGGAGCGACAGCACGCTCACCCACAGCCGAACCGACCATGATGATGCGACCACCTTCCTTCATGTGCTTCAGCGCCGCCTGCGTGGTGGCGAATACACCGCGGACGTTGATGTCGATCACACGATCCATCTCCTCCTGCGTCGCCTCCTCGAACGGTTTCGGAATGGCGGTGCCGGCATTGTTCACAAGCACATCAAGTCGACCGAAGGTCGAGACGGCCTTTTCGACTGCACCTTTGACTGCTTCAACGTTAGCAGCGTCCGCCTGGATCGCGATGGCCTTTCCGCCACCGAGTTCAATCGCTCTGACTACGGCCGAGGCCGCGCTGGCGTCCTTTGCATATGTGATGGCTACGCTTGCTCCATCGGCAGCCAGACGCTTCGCAATAGCTGCGCCAATGCCCCGCGAACCGCCAGTAACCAATGCCACTTTCTTCGCTAACTTAGACATAGAATCTCCTTTGGTATTTCTCGGAACAATTCACGAAGCCGATTCGGTAGCGATCTTGCCCGATCGTGTCGGACCCGTTATGAACCATTCAGTTCTATACGATGATGAAGGCGGGGCGAGGATGCAGAAATATTGAACTATTTAGTTCTTTATCGGATAATGTGTGTCTATGGGGCGCCCGAAGAACTTTACTCGTGAGGAAGTGCTGGAGAAAGCGATGCCTGTCTTCTGGAAACATGGGTTCGCAGATACCAGTCTTCAGGAACTGGAACGAGCCACAGGCGTGAACAAGTCAGGGCTGTATAGCGAGTTCCGAGACAAGGAAGATCTTTTTGTTGCTTGCCTTCGCCACTATCTTGAGAGCCAGGAGAAGAGAGGATTTCTTACCAGAGAGCCTCTTGGCTGGAAGAACGTCGAGAATTTTCTCAAGAATGGTCCTCTTAACAAGGGGGAACAGCAGGGGTGTTTTTCCGTCAATTCTATGCGGGAGTTCGCTATTCTTCCGGATGAGGCTTATGGGGTCGTGACGGACAATCGAGCGCTATTGCAGCGCCTTCTCGCCATGAACATCGAAGCCGAAAAACCCAGGATGGCTCCTTCAGAAATTGCGGAGATGGTGCTGTCCTTCTTCTCCGGATTGTGCATTGAACGCAACCTCAAATCCGGAAAAACCTCGTCGACCCGCAAGATCGAAAACTTTATGACAGCCCTTCGCAATCTCTAATCTGAGCCGACGCCGCTGCGCTTCGGACCGCGGCTACCATCTTCTGCCTTATCGGGCAGCGTTAGAAGATATCGATCTACGTCGAATGCAAACGGTCCGTTAGTGAGCGAGATGGCGCTCACTAACATGAATGGTCATATGGTTTAGTTTCAGATTGCCGGCATTCCGAAGTTGCTAGCAGTTCCGCGACGGCTGCACCGCCGACTTTTCCGGTACCACCAAGGATAATTGCCGCGAAACTCTGCTTCACAAATAGGACCTCTGCTTCGATAAGGATGCAACAGCCCCGTTCACTCCAGAGGGAAGCATACTTGGTCTCGGTTATACATTGAGCCAGTGAAGCATCGCTTTTCTCAATTGGCGCTATCAGGCCAACTCACTCATCGAACCATGAAAGCTAAGGCATTGGATTACTTCTGAGAAGCACGTTTGCTGTTACCGATTCCAAAGATATCAATTGCCGAACTACCCGCTCAGGGCTCATTTTTGAGCTTTCGTGCCGAGCAGAATCGGGTCAGTATCGAGAAGCGTGAGTGACTTCACCATTTGCAGTGTCTGTTCTTTGTATTTCTTGAAATGGGGAGATTGCAGATGCGCTTGATATGAAGCAGCATCGCGATAGGTCTCGAAAAGACGAATCTGTTCGGGATGAGCTTTTACGGAGACGGCATACAAGGTCAACACGCCCGGTTCCGTTCGGATAGAAGCCTCTATTTCTTCTTTCAGCGCCGCTTTGTAGGCGTTCAATTGGTCAGGATAAATTTCCAGTTCTGCGAGTCTCACAATGCGGTTATCCACCGGTTCGGTGTATCCACGCCTGACTGCCAGGAAGAGACAAGAGGCGATCAGCGGTAGCCCAAGAACTAAGGCTTGTTTCATTTTCATACTCACCTCCTGACGGCCCGCTCGGCTGCCTGTACCAGCTCAGCAAGTTTTTCTGAGGTTCCTTCGCCTCGCGGCTCAGAACGCCAGAAACTTCAGACGACACTTTCCAAAGCTGTGTTGACGTTCTTCAACGCCTTAACATCTCGGATTGGTGGTAACCCGAAGAATCTGCTGTACTCACGGCTGAACTGGCTAACGCTCTCATAACCCACTTCATATGCAGCAGTCGTAGCGTTGAATCCGTCCATCAGCATCCGCTGGCGCGCGGTTTGTAGGCGCAATTGCTTTTGATACTGCAACGGACTCATCCCTGTGAGAGCCCGGAATTGATGATGAAGGGTTGAAACGCCCATCCTCGCTGTAGAAGCGAGTGCTTCCATGTGCAGAGGCTTCGCATAGTTTTCTCTCAGCCACGAGATTGCTCGTCCTGTTCGTTGAACCAGATCGCCACTCGTTGCGATGGCGCGGAGTCTACCTGCCTGCGGTGTCCGAAGAATACGATACAGGATCTCGCGGTGAGCCAACGGACTAAGAAACGGTATATCCTCTGGCGTGTCGAGAAGCTCAAGCATACGCATCGCGGCCCTGAGCAACCCAACGGTGGTCTCACCAACAACGAGGCCTTGACGATGCGCAGAGGGTGGCCCCTCTGGAATGTCATCTCGGCTCAGAACTTCCCGGACCATCGGCATGTCGAGGCGCAGGAAAATTGACAGTAGCGGCGTCTTCTCCGAGGCTTCGATGATCTGGCTCTGAGCGGGCACATCGATTGATGAGAGCAGGAACGACCAACCATCACACAGATACTCCGTTCCGCCGAGCAGGATGCGCTTTCGTCCCTGGACAAAGATGCTTAGGCCCGGTTCGTAAGAAGCCCGGAAACAAGGAGTTGGACTCGTCCGGTGATAGAGCGACAGTCCAGGAATCGGCGTCAGATGTTCTCCAGGCTCCTCTGCCAGCTCTTTAATTCTTTGCGCAAGAGAGCGCCTCATTTCGATCGCGGCCAAATCTCGCGATCCCGCAGTTCTTTTGGGCTTCAGCATCCTTCGCCTCCCCAAAATAGCGTAACTCCAGGCAACCAAGCATGTGCATGAAATCCAACGAGCAGACAGGATCGTGCAAAGAATTGGCAGGATCGGGAAGGCGTCGACACCGCTCAGTTCACTAACCTTTGGGTAGGAGGAAGGGTTGAAAATGAGAAACCCGGTTGCCGTAACACTCTTGCTGGCTTCTATAGTGATGAACGACGTTGCTGCTGCCCAGACGAGCACTCCGCAGATCACGATCACGCCGGCCACTGCGCAAAACGTTATTACGGGCTCCCCCAAGCGATTTACTGGTTCCGTTCGTGTGCAATCGCTCTTCGATCCGACTGAGCCAAGCCGCACCAGCGGTGGCGCAGTGACTTTCCAGCCAGGTGCACGCTCGGCATGGCACACCCATCCGCTCGGCCAGATCCTGATCGTGACGGATGGTGTTGGCTGGATACGGCAATGGGGTGGTCCTGTTCAGGTCATTCGCAAGGGCGATGTCGTCTGGATTCCGCCGGGAATCAAGCACTGGCACGGAGCCACGCCGACCACCGCGATGACCCATATCGCAGTGCAGGAGAGCATCAATGGTGTCGCGGTGAACTGGCTCGAACATGTCACGAATGAGCAGTACCAACTCAACAAATAAGACAAGAATTTGGAGGAATGCAGATGAACATCTCGTTTGAGAACAAAGTTGCACTTGTGACAGGAGCCGCGTCCGGACTGGGACTCGCTACAGCCAAGGCGTTTGCTGAATCCGGTGCGTCTGTAGTGTTGGCTGACTGGAACGAAAAGGAAGTGCAGTCCGCGGCAAAGAGCCTTGCAGATAAGGGACACAAGACGTTGGCTCTCCGCTGTGACGTATCGGATGATACGCAAGTAGAAGCGATGGTGAAAGAGACCGTCGCGGCCTTTGGTCAGCTCGATGCGGCCTACAACAACGCGGGCATTCAAAACGTGCTCGTCGAAACTGCCGACTACCCGCGCGATGATTATGATCGCGTCATGGCGGTCAATCTGCGTGGCGTATGGAGCTGCATGAAGTTCGAGCTGCAGCAGATGCGCACGCAAGGCAGTGGCGCTATAGTGAACTGCTCCTCGTTGGGAGGTCTCATTGGCGGAGCTCAGCGTGCAACATATCACGCTGCCAAACACGGTGTGATCGGCTTGACCAAGAGCGCCGCCCTTGAATACGCAACACGCGGCATTCGTGTGAACGACGTGTGTCCAGGCATGATTCGGACCCCGATGTTAGACAAGATGGTCGAGGAAGGTCAGGGGGAGGAGCTCGACAAGATGCTCAGGACCCTGGTGCCGATGGGACGCATGGGCGAACCCGAAGAGATAGCGGATGCCGTTCTATGGCTTTGCAGTTCAGCCGCCAGCTATGTCACCGGCCAGTCGATCTCGGTCGACGGCGGTTATGTGATGCGTTAGAGAAAGTAATGAGCGTCCAGCCGGACAGCGTCCAAAGAATCAATACACCAACACGGCGTGACGTGTTGAAGGCAGCCATGGGCGGCATGATTGCCACGCTTTGGGGAGGTAGCCCGGCTTACGCCGAGGAGGAGAGAATGACGACTACAACGAAATCCTATGCACTACCTTCCGTGTTGACCTATGACGACGTCCGAGCGGTCTCGCCGGCGTTGGAGCACTATACGAAGGTCGCACTGCTCGATGGTCTTTGGCAACGGCCCGAGCTTTCCCCGCGTGACCGCAGTATCGTCACGGTGGCGGCTTTGATTGCTCGCATACAGACCATCGAGATGCCGTATCACTTCGCGTTGGCTATAAACAACGATGTAAAACCCAGCGAACTGTCAGAGATCATCACGCACCTGGCGTTTTATTCCGGCTGGGCGAATGCCATGTCAGCGGTTGCCGTGGCGAAGGACATCTTTCATCAACGTGGAATCGGCATCGACCAGTTACCTCCAGCGAAAGACAAACTACTTACACTGAATGAAGAAGCAGAGAGACAGAGGGCAACGCAAGTGAGCGCCAACTTTGGCGCCACCTCTCCGGGGCTCGTGCAGAATACGACCGATCTTCTGTTCCGCGATCTTTGGCTTCGCTCCGCTCTCGCGCCTCGTGATCGAAGCCTGGTTACCGTGAGCGCGTTGATTGCCTCCGGGCAGGTCGCGCAGATCACCTATCACCTCGGTCGAGCGATGGATAACGGACTGACCCAGGGACAAGCCTCTGAAGTGCTGACGCACATTGCCTTCTATGCTGGTTGGCCCAATGCCTTTTCCGCTCTGCCCGTTGTCAAGGATGTCTTCGAAAAACGACAGAAACACTAGCACATCGAAGCAGGAGGATCGAACGAATGGGTTTCTGGCCGAAAAGACGAATTGAGAAAGATCGCCGACACCGACGATCTGCACATCTCGCCGTTCCGAGAGGATGGGATGACGTACGGCACGCCCACTTGGATCTGGTCGGTCGTTGTAGACGACTCGCTTTATGTGCGCGCTTATCACGGCACGGCTTCGCGTTGGTACAAAGCCGCGATGCAACAGAAGCGTGGGCGGATCACCGCAGCGGCGATAACAAAGGACGTCACATTCGAGGCATTAGACGGAACGATCAACGAGCGGATTGACGATGCCTATCGAGCAAAGTACAAGGCCAGCCTTTACCTTCAACCAATGATTGGTAGGCATAGCCGTTCGGCAACGGTGAAAATCGAACCCAGCAAGACATAAACGCAGGGAGATGAGGATACGATGCAAAAGAAGATGCTAGGAACCAGTGGGCTCGAGCTCTCTGCCATCGGGCTGGGATGCATGCGCATGAGCGCTGGCCACGGAGAAGTGAGCGGGACCGAAGAGGAGATGATTGCCCTGCTCCGAGGCGCAGTCGAACGGGGTATCACCTTCTTCGATACGGCTCAGGTCTATGGTCCATTTTTAAACGAAGAACTCGTCGGAGAGGCGCTCGCGCCGTTACGGGATCAGGTCGTCATCGCGACCAAATTTGGCTTCGACTTTGGGCCTAGGGCAGACTCTAAGCCACAGGGTCTTTGCAGCCGTCCCGAGTACATCCGACAGACCGTGGAGGACTCGCTGAAGAGGCTCCGCGTTGAAGCGATCGACCTTCTCTATCAGCATCGCGTTGACCCCGACGTGCCGATTGAAGAGGTTGCAGGCGCGGTTCGAGATCTGATCCAGCAGGGCAAGGTCAAACACTTCGGGCTCTCGGAAGCGGGAGCACAGACGATCCGGCGTGCCCACGCCGTCCAACCTGTTACGGCGCTGCAAAGTGAATACTCACTGTGGTGGAAGCGTCCCGAGGAAGAGATAATCCCGACGCTTGAGGAACTGGGCATCGGTCTCGTTCCTTACAGCCCCCTGGGAAAGGGGTATCTCACCGGAACGATCACGGAAGATACGAAGTTTGATCCAAATGATAACCGGGGTACCTTCCCGCGGTTCTCACCTCAGGCTCTAAAGGCGAATCGTGGTTTGATCGATGTCATTCAAGCGTTCGCAGAGCGGAAGCATGCGACACCCGCCCAGGTAGCGCTCGCGTGGTTGCTTGCTCAGAAGCCCTGGATCGTTCCGATTCCTGGTACTACAAGACTACAGCGACTGGAGGAGAACATCGGGTCGACTTGCGTCGAACTCACAGCGGATGATCTTCAGGAGCTGGACAGAGCGACTGCCGAAATTCCTGTCGAGGGCGACCGGTATCCCCCGGACCTTGAGCGCATGACCTATCGATAGCGACGTAATTGCTCCAGGTAAGTCTTTGAGTTAGTGTCGCGCAATCGGAAGGCAGCTCAGTATCAACTGGTGACTTCAGGGCTTAGGACTCATTGAAGGTCGACTCGCCTTGCCTACGCAACCGTCGCCCCGGCGCGCCAACGATCTGAATAATCCCACTCCATAGTCCCAGAAAAATGTCACTCACCGCGGACCGATTTTCCGCCACGCATTCCGTAGTATATAAGGTTAGCGAGGGACAGTCGAGCGGAGCCGCCGAAGACGCGCTAATCATCTAAGTATATAAAAATAAAAGAGATGCGCATTGTACCGTATTTGTACAGGACGGAGATCATCGGCCGGCGAGACGGTTGCCCTCGGCGGATTTTGAGACCGTAGGAGCCTCAAGTTCACCGCCCAGAATCATATGGATACAGCAACTTACGAAACGTCATCGTTCGGTTCCGTAAGGTTATTTGAGGGTCTGTGAGTTCGGTTGGGACAAAGTTTGGACAAAGTCCATCGAGCCCTTCCCTCAACTGCTAAATTAGCATATCAAACAAGCCAAACTACACCAGAGAAATTGGTTCTAACGCCGGTTCTCTTTCTCGTAAGACGATGAGCGTAAGCCGCGCAAATATGGGAAAAATTGCTTCCCATTCAAAAGAGCGCCTACTTTTCTTTCCCAAACCCATGCGCGGCAGGAATAACCCCTTCATTTAAACATATGTGCTGAACCATGCAATCCTGCCATTGTGTGGAAGGATTGCATGGTTTTGTGGGAGATGGATCAACGGCTCTCAATCGTTCGACGTAACCTAGCCGCTTCGCTATCCAACCCAGCCTTTTGTAAGGCATAAATTGCATCCCATACCAAGCGCTCAAGAATCTCGATGCGCTTGTCCCGCTCCGCTACAGCCGCATCTGAGCCACACCATTGACGAATGATTGCCCATGACGCTCGATATTGATTCAACAAAGGAATGAGATATTCATGACCAGGGCGGGCAACATCCATAGACCAGTTTCGTTCCGTGGCCTCTATCGCAATCAAGACTGGCGCGGGTTCCACCATGCAAAAGCTGCGTGCCAGCTCGGCAGCTTGGTCATGCGGTAGATGTAGAACGCCATCTCGACCTGCAAACGCCGGCCATTTGAGCGTGTACTCAGGAAGCTGGCAGCGCGTTCGCAGTCGATTCAGCCAGTCCCGAGTTGTTCGTAGAATTCCGCGGTCGTAGCTGATTCCTTCGCCAACGCTTTCGAAAACCTGTTGAAGAGCTTCAGAGACAGGTGAACTCCCCTCATAACCATGGATAGAGTTGTACTCGCGAAGACGGGCGAAATCTGTCTCCTCTTGCAGGAATAGCTTATGTTCTTTCCAGGGGACGAGGATTTGTGCCGTTGTCACATAGTCCACCAAGCCTGGATGGGTATCGATCCACTGAGCCTTCCATTTGTTTCCCCTGATATGTTCGATCAGGCGTATCCGCGCAAGCGGGTCGCCAGCGACTCGCTTCTCACGAAATGCATACTCATTACCTGCCTTGAGTTCTGATTTCAGCATCGTCTGCTCGGACGCACGAAGTGGCACACTCAGTCTTTGACGGATCAAGGTAGCTCCCGGTCATGAGCGGGGGCGGTCCCCAGCCCAGGACCTCGTCGATCTCAGCGCCAGTCACCCTGTCAAATTGCCAAGCACTACATGTGATGATTCGATCAGTGATTGCAGATACCGGCAGCTTCATCGGAATAGTGCCGCCCAGCATCCTGGTCACCACGTCGCCCACGTTCAAATTCTCGAATCCTGTCATTGTGCCAACGCGATCTCTAATGTTAATTTTTGTGCTACAAAATGTGACTAGCTCTGCTCGAAGACTCTATAGCGGATTGCAAATTGATACGACATCTAATAGATGGTAACGACGCAATTGAAGCGCACTCGATCGTCGAAATCCATTAGTTGCATCGACATAGGTCTTGATCGCGAAAATCGGCCATAAACCATTGATTCGCTATTCAAAAGCTGACGCCATCAGATCTTGCTCCGCACGTGGGATATGCAATCGGCTAGCTTCACTGCGCCAGCTATGGATCGCCGTCTGAACATGCTGTAGCACACGATCAGCCTGTTGGGTCGTCAGGCCGTAATCTCTATAGGCATCCATTGCAATCGCAACATCACAAGTTGTGTCAACTTCGTTGATTGCCAAAGTCAATTCCGTGCGGTCGATCGACGGGTTCATGTCGTAGGCAGGGGAAAGCCGGATACCCTGCTCACCGATGAAAAAGCCATGATTGCGCAGGTGATCGTCTGTATTGTGAACCAGAATATTGAAGAGAACTCGGCGAAAGAGCTGCTCACAATCGGCAGCTGTGTCGGCGCCTCTTGACTGCAGGAGATCGACAAACTCCAAATAACTCGCTCCAGGCTCTCCGTCTTTATGCTGCGTGAGCGTCATAGCAGAGACGAAGGCGAGCCGCCTCCCATGCGGGGTGCGATCAAATCGCTTCACAAGAAAAGTTGTATAGGTGCTTTCCTGAAGCCGGAGCGGACGAGCTTCCGGAACAACAATACCCGCCTTCAAAGCGAGTCGGTGTGCCACCAACTCCCAGCCTCCGATGTCGCGCGTGTCCTGCCGGCTTGGAAATTTAGCGATACATAGCGTTCCCTCTTCATCTCGCACCGAGGCCTTAGGCCGCGCCCCACCCAGCGAAGTTCCGGGAGCAAATAGCTGAGTGAGCCATCTTTCATACTCTGGATGTTCTTCCTCGTTGATGTGCTGCTCAAATTGGAGGCTGGCAGCTTGCAGTTCCCGAAGCGAAGTGATCGGAGGAGCAGCCAGGTGTTCATCGCTATCGATGAACGCACCCTCAGGTGGCACACGGAAGCGTAACGCTCCAAGCCGGGTCTCATCATGCACACCCAACAGAAAGTCCCATTCTGTTAAGGTGCGGGCCCTTCGCTGCTCTTGCCGTGCGCGTGAATTTTCACGGCGCTGCATCAGCACGCGTCCCCATCGATCGGGAGACGAATCGAGAAAAATGCCGAAGTTTGCTCTGTCGGACGCTGGGTATTGATGGCCTGCCACAAGGGCAAGATCCGGATCAAACGCATAGGTCTCCGGCCCTACAAGCCATGCCTCATCATAGTTGAAGGAGAAGATTTCCCCTGACCGGCTTTGCTGGCAGTGAAGCTCTCCCATCAGGGCCGGTTGCGCAAAACGTTCGAGATCGACATAGACTTGAACGGTATCGAAACGAGTCATGCATCCCTCGGTTCGTTCTCGGCAGGTCTTTCCTTGGCTAATTTACTGGATGTCCGTTTTGGTGCGCGGCGTTTTGGAGTGAGCCCCGCATCCTGCAACTTCCGGCCCAGAACATCGTCGACAGCCAACTGCGCGAGATCGTTCTCCAGTCGTAGAACCTGCATCACTCGTGCGTAGACACCCAACGCGACACCTGGATCGCCTTGTTCCACCTTCGAGAGTGTTCGCCTCGTTATGCCGGCGCGCTGCGCAACGGTCTCCGACGAATACTTTCGCCGCAGCCGGGCAAGCTTGAGGTTCGCACCGAAGCCTTCAAGCAGGCGCGCCATACGAGGGAGTATGGCTGGAATCGTCTTCCCCATAATGAGAATTATTATACACAAAATGACAAAAATATGCGCATTTTATTTCCTGTTGCGTGAAATGGCCAATTCCACATTCCATCGTAATCCCTATGATAGAGAGTCAAAACAATGTCCCAGAAAGGTCTGGTGCATTCTAAAACTCGCTACTCCCATGCCACATTCTCAATCAACCAGTGTGAGGCCTACTATCCAAAGAAAGGTGATTCGATCTAGGGCCAACGTACAGATCGAAAGCGTTTCTGAGTGGGCTCATTCGCGTATTTCCTTGTCGACTTACCCGTCGCAACGTTCAATAATGTGGAAACGCGCAGAGGACGAGCATGCCATCAACCGGACAGAACTCGTTCGCAGTCTGTTCGATTACGTCATCGCTTATACACAGATCAAATCACCGTATGCGCGGAATATTGTGCAGCAACCCTGGTCCCAGTATCTCGGCGAGATACCGCAGCATGAAGCCATCCAGTTCACTCCCCCAGTTTCAAGCGACACAGCCTCAGGTTGGCAGCTACTCAAGATCGGTCGAGCCGCCGCGCCTGCCGGAAATTCTCCTCGATTGGATGGATGCAGATTGGAAGACGCAACAGGATCCGCGCCCTGCACCGCAACGGGACGCGGAACTCGAAGGCGAGATCAAGGCAGAGCAGTTTGAGGACTTGCCGGAGCGTGTCGCAGCCTACACTGGCTGGCTGCCTGGTTTCAAAGCCTGGAGTACAGCAGATCGGAGTGCCAGGGCAGCCCTGAAACTCTTCGAGAAGCTTTATGAGGTCCACGGCATACTGCAACGCGAGAACGAGCTTTGGGAACTTGCTGTCGGTGACGGGTTCCTGTTCCACGCTCCCGCACAGGTCGAACACCCTCTACTGATCCATGCCTTACAGTTAGACTTCGATCCTAAGGTGCCGGCATTCACCGTCACTACCGCGCTCAAGTCTTCGGAGATTTACGTCGCGCTCCTAACCATCCTCGGCCTCGACGGGCGGCACCTGAACGCTCTGCAGGAGGAACTGGAGGGTGGAGCATATTCTCCTCTCGGAGCAGAGGAGACGACAGCGTTCCTGAAGGGTCTCGTCCAACGCTTTGGGAACGGCGTCTTCTGCGAGTCGAAGGCGACCGCCCCGACGGACAGCCCTACACTCTTTCGTAAGCCGGTTCTCTTCCTAAGGCGCCCGACACCGGCTTCGGCCGGGCGCTCTCCGCCATTGCCCAAGCGATTGACGCAGGAGTACAGCCGTCCGAGGCCATTCTCAAGATTGTTGGTGCGGTTGGTACCGGTCTTAATGCGGTGCTTGCAACCGCCTCCCTCGGAGGGAGCAACTTGGGCGAACACGCCGAAGACACGGATTCTCCTGCGGATGCGGAGGAAAGATTGGGCTGGGACGACCGCAATGTATTGTTCAGCAAGGAATCGAATGCGGAACAATTTGAGATCGCCCACAGGCTGAGAAGCCAGAAGACCGTGCTGGTGCAAGGGCCTCCCGGCACCGGCAAGACTCATACGATCGCCAATCTGATCGGCTCCCTGCTGGCGCAAGGCAAGACCGTCCTCGTCACGAGCCAGGCCAGTAAGCCGTTGCGGGTTCTGCGCGAGAAGATCGTTCCCGACCTTCAGCCTCTCTTCGTCAGCGTCGTCTCCGGAGACGAGATGGGAAGGCGTCAGCTTGAGGCGTCCGTGAACGGAATTACCGCGAGACTTGGGTCTGACTCGCTGCAACGGCTAGAAGCCGAGTTCGTTCGCTTGACGGCAGAGCGCCATCAGCTCTTGAACCGCATCGAGAAGTTGCGCGAAGACATCTTCCGAGCTGCGAATACTGAGTATCGGACGATCACGAGATCGTGCCTTCAGCCGCTGCCCGCTTCGTCCGCAAGAACCGGGAGACTTCCGACTGGATACTGGCCCCGCTGAAATCGCTGGTACCTCTGACACTCGATTCAAGTGAAGTGACAAGGCTTTATGGAACGAACGCGGAGCTTACTGATGAAGACATCGCAGAGCTGCGATGCGAACTGCCCGCCGTGTTGGACTTGCCCACGCCCGAGGATTTTCAAGCTCTGGTGAACGAATCTGCCAGCCTTGCCGATATCGACAACCATCCGCTTCTTCGCTTCAGGATTAAGGACGATCGGGAAGGTCTGGTGGCGAGTTTGAAGGCGATCGTACCTCGCGTCGCCACGGTGAACTCCATACTTACCGCGAATCCGGAGCCCTGGAGCGAGGTCTGCATCCTCGCCGGAATACGAGGAGAAGCCAGCCAGCGCGTCTGGCGAATGCTAACGAGCTTTGCCCAGGAGGTGCGCGGCTTCTCCGTCACTCTCGAAACTGACATGGTTCTGGCATCAGGGCCACCCGTAGCGGCTCCGGGAATTGGAACGACAACCGCAGTTGACAAGGTTATGCTTCCGCTCCTTCTTGAACTGAACGGGCATCTTGACATCCTTGACATCAATATCGAGAGCGACCCTTTAGAACCGCATAACGTAATTGTCCAATACTCCCCGCGCAGGCCGGCAGCTAGAAACATCTTCAGCGCGACAACTGATGGGTTGGAACCAGCTTCTCGCAGTCTGTTGAATGAAACTGAGCTTGTTCTCTACTGCCGCCTTCATAGAAGATTGCAAGAATGCTTAGTGTTTGGCGGTCGGTCGAAGCTCGAAATTTCGTTTGGGCAATGCTGCTCTTGGCTCATTCGCAAGACAGCATACTGCCTCGAAGAGCCCTCATTTTTGTCCAATCCGGCGAGAGACTGGCTCAAGCTGCAAAATGCGGATTCAACGATCCAGATGGAGGATAGATTTTTTCTCCCGGCCATATATGAAAGGCTCAGGAGCGATTTTGGATCGAAAGTAGTGAAGAAGCCTGAACGGTTCGGCGGCGAGATCGACATACTTTTTGATGACACTATCCCGATCGAACTCAAGGTAAGGCGTGGACGCAAAGGGCCGTTGAATCTTGCCGAAATTGATCAAGCCTTTCCCCCGGCGGGGCAGGCTTCGGCGTAAGCCTCGGTGTCACGAGTGGGCATTGTGGCAATTCTGGATATTCCCGACACTGATGCTCCGCTAGGCAATTTGGAATCTTGCGCCGCTGTAGTTGAGAGGCGATTCCCAGAAGATTCTCCATACGTGTATAGTCATCATTTCCTTTCGATGCCATCACCCTAAGCCGAGCGCAACCCACTAGTTTGCTGTTGTTCGGGAGTTTCCAATGCCTCGTATCGCAAAGCTCTATTTGCAGACTGTTGTCTACATTTATCGGGATCAAGAATCGGCTAAGGCTGACAAGGTCGAAGGGGCACCGGTTTTCTCGTCGCTCGCTTGGTCGATGGCGGCTATCAAACTTTCGTTGTCACAAACCGGCACGTCATCGAGAAAATGGCGAATCCGGTAATTCGTCTGAATCAGTATGCTGACGAACCGGCACTCTACACCACGAACCGGGCGCTTTGGTCGGTTGTACTCGGAGTTGCAACTGGGCTGGTTAGTTGCGGTCTGTGCAGGCTGGTTAAAGAACCGACTCAAATGGTGAAAATAAGTTTGGCGGGAGAGCCTCCCGCGCACTAATGGTCGCTTGCCAACCCAGGAGTTCAGAACGCTGCCGCTGCACGGCCGAGGTCTGATCAACCTGCCGGAACAAATCATTCATTTGAGAAGACATGTCTATGTTCCCAGGATTCTGAGGGTGCTGAGAATATCGGTCAATTTTTCGACGACTGCTGCTCCGACACGGCAGAGGTCACGCGCAAAAATATTTCTCGCTCGTTCAGAAGCCGCTCTAATCGTGCATTTGCGCGATCAGAAGATTCCTGATCCGCGCTGCGAGGGTGCTGAGGAGGGTGCGGAAGGGCGAGAGAATTGTCGAGCCGATTCGCGGGTCACTTCCGCTATGACGACTTATCATGACTGATCAATTGACCTCTGCTGGAGGTCGGCAAAGGTTTCCCCTCAGATTGTTAGACCTTTTGCTTTTCCGGCAGGCTGTGAAAGCTCACGTAGGAGACCGTTATGAGAGCGAGCGGTAGCAGAACGACAGCGGCAGCTCTTCCGAGGCCTTGTACCGCGAGGTGCGACCAGATGGCGCCGAGGAAATCGAAGACGAATCCCGCATAGGCCCATTCTTTGAGTCGGGGGAATCTTGGCATAACTAGCGCAATGGGACCCAAATCTTAGCGGTGCCAAGGATGGCGAGCATATATGGCGGATAACCCAATGTGACGAGTTTCGTGACCATCTGCGGGCTATGAATCAGATACAAGGTGCCAGTGGTTGCAAAGACTAATGCAAACAAAATCGTGGACGACCAGTAGATCGCTTTGGTGGCCTCATGTAGCGCTCCCTTACTTCCGCTCAATTAGCTGTGTTTTGGCTGCGGACAAGATGCGATCCGAGAATGCCGCGTCATCGACGGCGCGCGCGAGGATCATTGCACCAACCATGGTCGCCATCGTCGACAGAAGCTCATCCTCGTTTTTGCGTTTGCGTCCTATAGGTAAGAGTCCGGCCAAACGCGTTATGTTGTTGCGAACGATCTGAGTAAAACTTGCGCGGACTTCTTTGCTCTGCCTCGGCATGTCGCAACCCAACGCGGCCATGAAGCAGCCCGATCCAGGGTTGTCGCGATGAACCGGAGAGAGATATGCCGAGATAGCGTCGCCCAGACTCTTGACGCCACTGGCTCTGGACTGGCTGAGAGCATGGCCATGCCTCAGGGACTCCGCGAGCAAGTTGTCCTTCGAGCCGAAACGGCTATATAAGCTGCCATGAGTCAGACCGGCCGCCTCGGTCAACGCATCGACGCCGACGCCGTGGACTCCCTTTTCGCGGAAGAGACGCGCGGCCCCGGTAAGGATCAGTTCGCGATTCTCGGCAGCTTTTTCTTTGGACACCTTCACGGTAACGCTCCATCAGACCGGATTGGCTGACGTCTTGATATTAATTACGATCGCCATTATTGTCAATGATGACAGTCGCCATCAAACAGGAAAAGATGACGATGCAAACCGTGATCAATGAAGTTCGAGAGGAACCATCATGAGAACAAGAAGCTTTCTTGGCATCTCGCTGGCCGTTGCAAAAACGTTCTTTTGTGCCGACGCGTACTCCCAGGGCATTCAATATGACAGAACCGAATTCGTCACGGAGAATGTTGGGCTGAATGTCTATGTTCTTACCGGTTCGTATGGGACTGATCCAGGCCATCCAGAGGGCGCGGGTGGCAGAGTTGGTGTGCTCGCCGGACCAGAGGGGATACTCATGGTCGATGCGAGTTATGCTCCCCTGTCCGACAAGCTGACTGCGTCGATCCGGAAGATAAGCCCATCGCCGATCCGTTTTCTGGTAGATACCCACGAGCATCCAGACCACACAGGCGGCAACCCGCAGTTTGCGAGAATGGGCGCACTGATTCTTGCGAGAGAAGAGGTACAGGAGCAGTTAAGCCAGGGGTTTCCTCCTCCGGTGGCAGCAGCGATTGGCACGGCGGCCTCTGGAACTGACCCTGACCACCTCCCGGTTCTGACGTATGGGATGGGCGAGCCGCTGAAGATTCGAATGGACGGCGAGACCGTCGACTTGATCCCCATTCGCTCCGCTCATACGGATGGCGACACCATCGTGCGGTTTGAGAAGGCCGACGTGATGATGATCGGCGATTTTTATAGAAACTATGGATACCCCTTCATCGATCCACAGCATGGTGGAACATTCAGGGGGTGCTGGAGGCGTTGGATGTCGTAATGAAGCTTTCAGGTCCAAAGACAACGCTGGTCCCAGGTCACGGAACCATCATCCACGAAGCCGACATCGCGCCATACCGCAGCATGATTCTCGACGTGCAGGCAAAGGTGCCGCAGATGGTCCGCGACGGCAAGAGTCTGCAAGACGTGCTTGCCGCGAAGCTGACTTTGCCCTACGGCGCCAAGGTACCGGGTGGCCTTGCTCCCCTGCCTGCCGGGCTGGGAACGAGTGCAGACAGGTTTGTCGGATCGATATATGCGGAGCTGAAAACTGCTCACTAGGTGCAGCTGAATGTATACAGCCGTTGGACCTTGCAGACAGCCTGCAGTTCCTCACATCCTCGAAGAGGTGAATGTATGAAAGCAATCTATTTTGAACAATTCGGCACACGCGATGTCCTGCAGTTCGGAGACAGGCCAGAGCCTGCACCTGGGAACAACGAGTTGCTCATTGAGGTGGAACGATCGAGCGTCAACTTCGTCGACATCCGCGAACGTCAAGGCACATATAACCGCTCCGAAACCCACGTCGGCGGCATTGAATTGCCACACATCTCAGGCCTGCAGGCGGTAGGTAAGGTGATTGCAGCCGGTTCGAAAGACGACAAGGCCTGGATTGGCAAAAAAAGTGGTGGCCTATACGCCCAAAGGTGGTGGCTATGCTCAAAAAGTCGTTGCCGAAACCAATTTCTGCGTGGAGATCCCAGAGTCAGCAAACGCCGACCTCTTCGCTGCGCTCCCGAATCAGGGTCTCACCGCATACCTCCTATTGACGGCATCGACGCAGATTCAGCATGGAGAATCGGTCCTGGTTCAAGGTGCTTCGGGAGGCGTGGGTAGTCTCGCAGTTCAGATTGCGAAGATCCTCGGCGCAGGTACAGTCCCCGGAACCGCCAGCACAAATGAGAAATTAGAGTTCATCCGCGGTCTGGGTGCGGACGATGCAATCGACTACACACAAGAGGGCTGGACGAAACGTGTCCTTGAAAGTACGGGAGGGCGAGGAGTCGATGTGCTTCTCGAATCAGTGGGCGGTGAGATCTTCGAGCAGAGCTTTGAATGTCTCGCACCGTTTGGTCGTTACATCATCTTCGGATCGACACGCGGCCCAGGACAGCCCTTCGCGCCGCGCCGGCTCATGCAAAAATCGCAAACGATGACGGGGTTTTATCTGCCGGTTTTTCTGGCTAAGCCGGAGCTGATCCGTGAAGGAGTGGAGTTCCTGGTTAAGGCCACGTTGGAGGAGAAGCTACGTCCTTCCATCGCGCGCGTGCTCCCGCTAAGCCAGACGGCCGAAGGACACCGTCTTCTGGAAGACCGTGAAATTCAGGGAACGATTCTTTTGGACACCAATAGGTGAGAGTACGTCCCCGGATCGATCGCCGGGGTCACGATCAGCAGGCAATCATCAGTAATGACAAATGGGATGAGCAGGTCTTTCGAGACGGAGAGAGACTATTCCCATGAAGAAGCCAGCGCAGCACCTCATCGCTGAAGTTCCACGCAGGCAAGCCAAGGTTGAGATGACGATCGGCATCGACCTTGGCGATGTCTGGAGCCATTACTGCACCCTCAACCAGGACGGAGAAGTAGTTGATCGGGGACGCTTCCGAACCACCCCGAAGGCAATCGAGAACTGGTTCATTGATGTGCCTCCCGCGCGGGTTGCGATGGAGGCTGGAACGCACTCGATCTGGATCAGCGCACAGCTGCAGGAACTAGGCCACGAAGTCATCGTGGCGAACGTCCGTGAGCTGCGGGCTATCTCGCACAGTGATCGGAAGAGCGATCAAGTCGATGCTGAGAAGCTGGCGCGTTATGCCCGGCTTGATCCGAACATACTGCGGCCGATCGCCCACCGCACCGTCGCGCAGCAGGAGGCCCTCACCCTGATCCGTGCGCGAGCACTGCTGGTGCGACTGCGCACGGCTGCGGTGAACGCCGTTCGTGGTCTAACGAAATCCTGCGGTTACCGTATGCCCGCGTCCGCTACAACGTGCTTCGCTCAGCGCAGCCTGGCCGTTATGCCGCCTGGACTGGCACAGGCGCTCGGTCCAGTGCTCCGGCAGATCGCGGAGATGACAGTCAAGATCAAGCAGTACGATCGGCAGATCCAGCAGCTGGGCCAGACCGAGTATCCCGAGACACAGGCCCTGCTGAAGGTTCACGGCGTCGGCCACCTCACCGCCTTGACCTTCGTGCTGACCCTCGGCAGCAAGGAACGGTTCGGACGAAGTCGCGATGTCGGCTGTTACCTCGGCCTGCGGCCGCGCCGCAGTCAGTCCGGAGATCATGATCCTCAGCTCGGCATCACCCATGCCGGCAACGCCTATCTTCGAAGTCTGCTGATCGAGTGCTCCAACCACATCCTCCGACCGCATGGGAGGGACTCAGCGCTTCGACAGTGGGGACTCCATCTGGCTGCAAGAGGAGGCAAGCAGGCCAAGAGCAAGGCCGTCGTTGCAGTTGCTCGCAAGCTGGCCGTGCTGCTCCATCGCCTCTGGACCACGCAAGAACCGTATATGCCGTTCTACGAGCAAACGGCCTAAAAGATGACCCTGTTCACCCGTTGCAACGACACCGTGTTCCGATGACTGCGTGCGCGTTTTGGTCTTCCAAGGCCGACCGATAAATGGCAGCATCGCCTCTCCTCTCGAACCCCAACCGGCACCGAGCTTGCATCAAGACAGCTCATCCAGAGTGCGAATAGAAACCCGGTGGAGAGCAACGAAACTGTGAACAACAACCAAAGCAAAAGCCCTATGAAGGAAAAGACGAAGAACAAACCTTGACATCAGTGACCTGCTCATAGAAAACGCGCTTCTGAGCATCTGAACCAATGCGCAGATCACTACCGGGAAGCCGATTAGGCTTCTTTCAGAAGTTCGGTGTGGTATTTGGGCGCAAGTGCCTTCGCCTTCTCAAGAAACGCGGCTATCTGTTTGTCGTCCAGTTTGGGCGGAGCTGTGGTGCGAGTCGCCACGGGGACGCCGACTTCCAGGAAGAATTTCTCATGTCCAGCCGGGGAGCAAATACAGATCAGACGGGCTGGGTTTGCAGACGCGTTGTGGAACTGATGCGGAGCATTGGCAGGAATGTGATTGTTTCACCCCCGCGGACGACGGATTTCTCTCCGCGAAATGTTGCTTCGATCTCTCCATTCAGCACGATGAATATCTCTTCAAAGTCATGGCGATGTGGCCCAGGTCCACCGCCGGGTGGGATGTGCATATCGACCACGCAGAACTGGCCTTTTGTGTCGACTCCATCGACGGTGATGGTGTAGGTATCTCCGACGAGACCAATGTGGGGCAGTTTTCCTTCATGATCGGGATTCGTGGATGCCAAAGTGCGATTGAGATCGTCGGGCGGAAGGGGCGGGTATTGTATTTGTATTTCGGGCATGTTGCGTCTCCTTGAGAGTTTGTCCGTGTCGACTTGCGCACCGAAGATTGAAAATGCAAATGCTTGAGCCGATCGTGATGCAGATAAGACACCAGCGGCTATTGCGAATTCCGTAATCTGACGACGGTTGATCTTCGGATTCATTTCACAGCTTCCTTTGAATGTTGACCCGGTCAAGCTGCTCCAGGACAGCTTCGGGACGCTCTTCTGGAACGAAGTGGCCACAGTCTGGCAGAACAACGCTTTTGAGATTGGCCGCCACCATCGCCACAGACTGGCCAACGCGCGCTCCCAATCCTTTTTCTCCGCCAATGGCGACGACGGGCAGCTGGACCTTGTTTCGTGTGAGCGGCAACGTCTGCGTCATGGTCGTAAAGACCGTGCGGTAGACGCCAAGCGCTCCCAGCACGCCTTCAACGCCAGCGAAAGTACGCAGATATTCATCCACTGTCTCAGGCGGGATCGCTTCATGTTTTACGACAGCATCTCCGAGATAGAACCAGTTAAGGAACTCTCTCTCTTTACCGACGAGGAGAGCTTCAGGAACACCTGGTGCGAGAGGAAGAACCCACCACCACATGCTGCCTTTTACCATTGCTCCAGGCGTGAAGGTGATGATCTTTTCAAGGATGGACTGCAGCATCACCGGCGCTTCGATGTAGAGAAGCACCGCGATCTCGTCTGGGTACTTTGCGGCCCAGAGGAGCGCGGGCGGTGCTCCCATATCGTGCGCAAGAAGCGTTAGCGGACGCCCTACACCAAACCCTATTTGTCCTACAAGCGACCGGAACTCTTCAGCGAGGGCCGCGCCGTCGTAACCGGCATCTCCTGCGGGCTTATCGGAGTCTCCATATCCGCGCATGTCTGGGACGAGAACCGAGTACCCTGCATCTGCGAGCAGCGGCATCAACTTGTGCCACGAATACGCAGTTCCAAGAAACCCATGCCAAAGCAGCACAGGTGGACCGTTCGGATCGCCGCCGACCCAGTAGTGAAGACTAACGCCATTCACGGTGGCCGATTCACTCCGAAAGCCCGCAATTTGTTGTCTCGTAGTCGTCATGTAATTTCCAGGTTCAGTAGAGGTTTGTTATGCGTTCCAGAGTTTTGTTGTCTCTACGGCAAAATCCTCATAACTGCGAGGCGTATGACCAAGTAGTTTCCTCAGACGCGCAACTTCCGTCTCGGTCGAGGCGAACCCTCGTTCGAAGTAGCCTTGGAGCATCATGCGGAGATCGTAAGCACTCCAACTCGGCATTCGTGCGCGCATGTCCTTTCCGACTGGTCGAAATCGTGCCCCGTGTACTTGATCTCTTTGCCAAGCAGTTTGCTCCATAGTGCCGCGTTTCCCGGGCCACTGATAAGCGAGGGAGCCACGATGTCGTAGGTCTGTTCTTCATGACCCTCTTCTGTGAGCGAGATCGCAGCCGCCTCCGCAATGTCCCTCATGTCTGCTGCGGCGATCCCGGCGGTGCCTAGAGGCATTGGGTAGAGGCCGGGTCCAGTGAGAGCATCCTTCAAGCCGATATCGTTCTGCATGTAGTAACCGGGACGCAGAATGGTGTACGGCACACCGAACTCACGCAATGCGCTCTCGACGGCAAGCTTAGAGGCGAAATGAGGCACGTCGCGGAACTCCTGCACCTTGAAGACAGACAGGTAGGTCACATGCTTCAAACCGATCCGTTTGGCGATGCCGTATGCGATCAGCGCCTGCGTCAACTCATCCGCAACGATGGCATTCAACAGAAAGAGCTTGTCGACTCCTTTCATCGCTGCTTCTAGTGAAACGGGATCAAGCAAATCGCCGATGGCAACCTCAACGCTCGCTGGCAGCTTATGAGCGGCGTCGGGTTTACGAATCAACGCACGGACTTCAGCGCCGCGCTTTAAGAGTTCCCGGACCACCACAGAACCTACATTTCCCGTTGCTCCAGTAACCAAAACTTTCATGTCTTCTTCGCTCTTCCCGGATAGCCAGCATCCATGGGTGCTTTAAAGTGTTCCGCGTGAGTCATTTGTTTGAGATCAGGTGAAAGCATCTCGTCGTATGTCGTCTATAGAACAGATGCGGTATTCTGAGTCGCCGGAGAGCTGATGAACGCAAAGCTATTTTGCGCTAATGCAAAGGAAGAAGGATACTGACTTACGGTCTCCGCACGAAAAATTTGATGCGTCCGTCTTGCGGACCTTGAATGGTTGAGACTGTCCGGGAAAGAATCACTATTACCAGTGACTGGTCGGAACACATCATGCCGCACCATGTTGATCTGAACGACGTCCGGACATTTGTAATCGCCGCGCAGGCGGGAACACTGAGCGCTGCCGGGAAGGCGCTACATCAACCAGCGTCGACGGTGAGCAGATCTCTCACTCGTCTTGAAAAACACCTGGGCATACTTCTTGCGCACAGGGGTCCGAAAGGATTGATTTTGACAGACGCGGGCAGGGAGTATCTTCTCGCCTGTAGACGTGCGTTACGTACGCTTACAGATGGGGAGGAGTTCCTGGAGGCCCGCCGCTCTGACCCCAGCGGCACTATCAAGATCGCGTGCCCGCTGACTATGGCTCGCGAGATACTCGCACCGCTGCTTAGGGATTTCATCACTCGCTTTCCGTCTCTGAAAATGGAAATTGAGCCGTACTCCTTCGGCTGGGATCAGGAGCCCCGTGAAGATGTGGACGTGTTCTTCAAACTCAAAGCGCCGAAGGACTCGGTACGACGGGTCCGGTCCTACCCTGGGACTGCACGGGGGCTCTTCGCGAGTCCGGCATACGTGAACGCATTTGGCAGTCCGGCTGATCCCGACGAACTCGCCGCCCATCGGTGTGCGGGCTCCGGAGTGTGGAAGCTGTCCCGCGGATCTAAAGAGGTCACTCCAAACATTGCGTTTCACGTCGTGACGAGTGATCCCGGCATCAATCTACCCTTTGCTCTGGATGGGTTGTCCACACGCGGACGATGGGGATTAAAACTTGCAAGCGCTTGGAATATCCTGGGCCTTCTCGCTCTGCTAAACGTTGTCACTCGGGCCATACTCACTACTCCCGGGCCACTCAATCTGATCCACGCAGAAGTTCCCGATCGGATGATCGGCATGTTTCCGTTTCTGCTCATTCCAGGATTCTTCGTGCCGTTGGCGGTCGTGTTGCATGTACTCGCAATTCGATCCATTCACGGGTCGCTCGCTAAGAGCCAAATATCGAACTAAGAAAGAGGGAAGGCACAGCAGAGGCCCATGTGTGTGGCCAAAGCGTCTCTCCATCGAAATGCCTGCAACGGCCTGCGGGCTCGGCGGGAGTCCTCCCCTTCAGATCTGGGATCTTCCGTAGTCGAATGTCTGTCATACAGAAGCAGACTGGCGACCACGTCGCCAAGTACAAGCAGTAGGAAGCCAGGTAGAGGCAACAGCGACCCGATCCCGATTGCCTGCAATATGCTGGCAATGGCGGCTGTAATACGAGAAGGGCCGTAGTTGCCTCGATTCTCCGGGTGAGCGCTGGCCTTCACCTTGAGGAGCAAGGCAATGCCGAGGATGGCAGCTGCAATCCCGAATAGGGCATGTTCCAACGCGCGAGCGTGCGGAGCAGTTCTTTTGAAACGCCACACAACATCATCCGGGGAGATTAAGTAGGTAGAGAGGCCTACAAGGAGCAGGGCCGCGCGGACTATCAAACCCATGCGATTTCCCGCGATGCTTCGTGGTCCCATCGTCTCGCACCTGCTGCGAATGTAGCACCCTTCATCTTGTTCTACTGAGACCAGTGCTGCGGAGTCGGCCAGTGTTCAGGAATTCTGATGGGGCGTCAACGCCGGGATAACGAGACACTGCGGCGTTTATCGGGACTGATCGTGGTCTGCTTCGGTCGGTTTTGGACCCGCGATGTTCTGTTCGCGAATGCGAGGCACCTGGGTACCTAGGCCCCGCCGCCAAAGTCAGAATCCTCCGCTTCAAAAATCTTCCGCCGTTCCGGCATTACTGTGGCCTTCAAAACCACGCTTGAGGTATTCACCAGGGTTGGCCCCGACAACTCGCTTGAATGCCTTACTGAACGCAGCGTCGGACTCGTAACCGACCAACCGAGCGACGTCTATGAGCTTTTTGTCACGCTGTTGGAGTAACTGCATCGCCTTCTGCATCCGCCACTCGGTTACATATTCCAGTGGTGTTTGTCCGAGTAACTCTTTAAAACGCGCTGCGAATGCGGAGCGAGACATGCCCGCCGCTTCGGCCAGGGATTCGACCGTCCAGGGCGAATTCACTCTGTCGTGAATGGCACTCAGGGCAGTGCCCATTTGAGGATCGAAAACAGCACGAAGCCATCCTTTGTTGCGTTCCGGTCCCGACGCGATATGCGTCCGGAGTACCTGGATAAACAGAACCTCGGCCAGCCGACTCGCGACTACTTCAGAGCCAGGCGCCTGTTCTGCCATTTCTGATGCCAGCGCCTGCATTGCGTTGTGAAGAGCAAGCGTGCTTTTCTGATCGGCCTTAATCAGAATGAAGCTCGGCAATAACTGAGTGATCGGCTTCAGGCTGGCGCGATCGAAACTGAAGGACCCACAGACGATTGTCGTCGGTGCGCCACCTCCTCCACAATGAGCGACATTGCTGTTGGCCTTGGCCCCAATCTCGCGGAAACTCCACCTCGGACGTGTTCGCGGGCTGTCGCGCAGAACAATCGAAGTCCCCTTAGCCACCAAAAAGCAATCACCACCGGTGAGCGGAATCGGGTCCGGAATCCCTTCCACACTCAGCCAGCAGTTGCCGCGCGAAAGCATCGCGAAGTGCGCCAAATCTGTGGGTGACATCTTTTTGTCGGAAGGCGTGACTTTTTCTTCGGTCTGATTTTCCTGTTTTACGCCCCACGGGGCTGTGGCTTCGAGCCTGTGCAGACCGAAGGCGGTTACGTGCATCGTTCTGAAGATATCTGTTATCGGATCCAACTTAGACTCCATCTGCTCTTGAAAGCCATAGTGTTCTGCGAGAACTGTACGAAACTGCACAGCTTCGCTTGTCGGACAAGCGCAGCATCAGGTAGAAGAGGCCTCAACCATGACGGACATGCTCCTTCCTTCCAGCGTCACAACTCCTACACTCCTTTTCCTCGAGCCGCGCGTCCCAGCTCAATTAAAAGGTGCAACACAGCTCGGGTCGGCCCTCTTTTTGGACGAATAGACAAAAGATTAGGACCCCCGAGCAGTTCTCGTCCACCGCCAAAGAACTCTACTCTACTGTACTGAATGCTAGACATCTACCAAAGGGAGTAATTATGGGAAAGCTTGAAGGAAAAGTTGCAGTCATCACGGGTGGATCGAGCGGCTTGGCGCTGGAGAGCGCCAAGCGCTTCGTTGAAGAAGGCGCCTACGTTTTCATCACGGGCCGGAGGCAGGAGGCGCTCGACGAGGCCGTCAAGCTGATTGGCCGGAACGTGACCGGCGTGCGCGGCGACGCGTCCAATCTCGATGACCTCGACCGTCTGTTCGACACAGTCAAGCGGGAAAAGGGCAAGATCGACGTCCTGTTTGCGAGCGCGGGCAAGGGTGAAGCCGCCAAACTGGGCGAGATTACCGAGCAGCACTTCGATGCGGGCTTCGACCTGATCGTGCGCGGAACGCTGTTTACGGTTCAGAAGGCGTTGCCGCTGTTCAACGATGGCGGATCGATCATCATGATCGGGTCAGTTGCTTCGGTGAAAGGTTTTCCTGGTTTCGGCGTGTATGCGGCGAGCAAGGCGGCATTGCGCTCATTCGCACGCACGTGGCTCAACGAACTGAAGGGCAGGAAGATCCGGGTGAACGTGCTGAGCCCGGGGCAGGTCGACACACCGGATTCCCAGCGACTCGACAAGGCGACGAGGGAGATGTTCGAATCCCTGATCCCGCGGGGAAAGATGGGTCGCCCTGAGGAAATTGCGGCGGCCGCGCTGTTTCTTGCTTCAGACGATTCGAGCTACGTGAATGGAGTGGATTTGGCTGTCGACGGCGGCTTCTCGGCTATCTGAAATCGCGCCGGATCGCCGGAAGTCGCTGACCCGCGGGACCAGCGTGTCCATGGTGGAACGACTTCTGCGCTGAACGGTCGGCCCGCGCTATCCAGTTGATGCACGATGAATGAACTTGCTTGGACGACTGAATGCTACACATCTACCGAAGGGAGTAATTATGGGAAAGCTTGAAGGAAAAGTTGTAGTCATCACGGGTGGATCGAGCGGTATGGCGCTAGCAAGCGCCAAGCTCTTCGTTGAAGAGGGGGCCTACGTTTTCATCACGGGTAGGAAGCAGGAGCAGCTCGATGAGGCCGTCAAATTGATTGGCCGGAACGTGACCGGCGTGCGCGGTGACGCGGCAAATCTCGACGATCTCGACCGTCTGTTCGATACGGTTAAGCGAGAAAAGGGCAAGATCGACGTCCTGTTCGCGAGCGCTGGCCAGGGCGAGGCCGTCCCACTGGGCGAGATTACCGAGCAGCACTTCGATGCGGCCTTCAACGTGAATGCGCGCGGAACGCTGTTTACAGTCCAGAAGGCGTTGCCGCTGTTGAACGATGGCGCATCGATCATCATGACCGGATCAAATGCTTCGGTGAAGGGTTTTCCTGGTTGGGGCGTGTATGCGGCGAGCAAGGCAGCATTGCGCTCCTTCGCACGCACGTGGCTCAACGAACTGAAGGGCCGGAAAATCCGGGTGAACCTGCTGGTCCCGGGGGCGATCGCGACACCGATGCAGGAAGAAGTTCTCACCAAGGAGTCGAAGGCGATGTTCGAATCCCTGATCCCGCGGGGAAAGATGGGTCAATCTGAGGAAGTCGCGACGGTCGCGCTGTTTCTTGCTTCAAACGACTCGAGCTTCGTGAACGGGGCGGAGTTGTTCGTCGACGGCGGCATGACGGCCATCTAACGTCTGCAGACCTCGGCTAGTGGCTTACCTTCCGGCCGCCCGCAAAGTGATTTACTGCGAGACGTTTACGGAAGGTCGCCACAAACGGAATTGATGTTCCCGCGCCGTCGAAGGCTGGGAATCAATATCAACAAGGATCGGAGAAACATTATGAGCTATGCAATTGTAGGATTCGGAAAGATAGGTCAGGCCCTCGCCCACGCCTTCGCCCGTAAAAACATCGACGTGACCGTTGCGAGTCGCCGGCCGCCCGAGGCGTTGGCACCGCAGGCTCGGGCAATTGGATCCACGGTCGTCGCCAAGTCGCTGCGGGATGCACTCGAGGCTGACACAATCATCTTGGCGGTTCCGTTCGGGGAACATCGCGAGATTGCGAAGGCCCTGCCGAGTTGGAAAGGCAAGACGGTCATCGACACGATGAACTCGTTTCCAGTCCCACCTGAGGAGCTGGACGGTCTTCCGTCCTCCGCATTCGTTGCGAAGTCGTTCACCGGCGCTAAGTTGGTGAAAGGTTTTAACCACTTGGTTGCGGCCACACTGGCTACTGACCCGATCGTCGAGGGCGGCCACCGGGTCGTCTTTCTGTCGAGCGATGACGAGGACGCTATCGCTCCCGTGGCGGATTTGGCCAAAAAACTTGGGTTCGCACCCGTCAAGCTGGGAAAGTTCAACGAGGGTGGCGCGCTGGTGCACGCACGCGGCCAAACTTGGGGTCGGCTCATCTTCCAGGATTTATTCAAAAAGGAGCAGTAATCGATCTACGACCGAGACGGATGGTCCCAAAACGTCCGATTAGATCGGACACACTTGATGTAAGGGAAAAGGAGAGATTTCGATGAGCATCGAAAAGAATGTCCATATTGCGAAGAATTTTCTTGCGGCACTCGGCCGCCGCGATAAGCAAGGTCTGCTGGCGTTGTCTGCCGAAGATATTGAGTGGATCGTTCCGGGCGAGGACTGGCCGCTGGCCGGCACGCACCGCGGGCACGCGGGATTGGAGAATTTACTTCAGAAGGCTAACGAAACGGTGGAAACTTCGTACCCAGAGCCCCCCGAGTTCATAGCGCAGGGAGACCGGGTTCTAGTCGTCGGCTTCGCTACGGGGAGAATCAAGGCCACGAATAGGAAGTTCGAGGATCATTGGGTCTTCGCCATTAGCGTTCGAAATGGCAAATTGACGAACATCCGGGAGTATATCGACACGCAAGCACTGGCGCGGGCCTCCGAGATGGCGTGAGCCCCCGGCTTTAACCCATCTGAAATTGGCGGATCTCGGTGAGTGCATTTTCGCCAATGCACTCACTGAGACACGATAACTACCAAGAAGCGGCTTCTCGTCAGTTAACCTTCGATAGTCCGAGATCCGGGAGCTATCCAGAGAAACTCTGTGTGAGCCAGCGCAGATTCCTTCCGTTATGCCGACCTAAGATGTGCTTGGACAAGGTTAGGTCAGGGGCGAAGGCGGTCCAAGAACCTCAAGCCGTCTCTGCTTCTTGAGCATCCGCCGCCGCCGCAGCTTTGCCAACCGACTTCTTCTTGGCGCTGTTAGCCATACCCTGCGATACGGCCTTCTCGACCGCGTCCTCGGTTACGCCCTTCTTCACGGCTTTCCTGACCGCTTTTTCTACTTTCTTTGTTGCCTTCTTTTGGCCTTGATATTCGCCATCGTGGGAACCCTCGGACGAGACCTTGTCTCGCAATTGGAAATTGTACATGGGCTCCCTTTCGTTGTTTTTCCCGCAGTGCCTCCCTTCTGTGTGCCTGATCGCAGGCTCCGAAATTGGCGTTGCATCGACCAGTTGAGACCGCGGGGGTTATCGGAAACTACGGCTTCCCGAATCGCGTCGCTGGGTGAAAGTACCGAAAAATTCGACTTTGCGGCGACCACGGAATCACGTCCAGATAGCCCGTCAACCGGGAGTCATCTGAATCCCTCATAGGCCCATTGTGTAGTAGCGCCGAGCCATGTCCCGAATCAGACGGTGTGTAGATCATCTCGAATAGCCCGTCTATCTCACGGACCATGGGCCTCCAAACTGCGGACGCTGTTTCCTCCTGCATATTCATGCCCCATTCATACGGCGCAAATGCGCGCAGGCATCAGACTAAGGGCGAGGTAACGTTCATGGCAACGTCGATCGACACCAGGCAGACCGACTTCTCCGAGATGGATAATGCGGGGATTTCTAAAGAGCACTGGAAGATCATGCTGATCTCGGGCATGGGTTTCTTCACCGACGCCTACGATCTCTTCGTCATCGGCGTTGTGATGGCGCTCCTAAAACCCATGTGGCATGTGGGAAAAGTGGAAGAGGGCCTGGTCGAGTCAACCGCTTTGCTTGCCGCAGCTATTGGCGCGCTCCTCTTTGGTCGAGTCGCGGACATGGTCGGCCGCAAGCGGATCTACGGCGTCGAAGTCCTGGTTCTCGCCGCAGGCGCAATCGCCTGCGCCTTCTCTCCCAATATCTGGTGGCTTATCGGATTTCGTTTCATTCTCGGCATTGGAATTGGCGGTGACTATCCAGTTTCCGCCACCATCATGAGCGAGTACGCCGGCAAGGCACACCGCGGGATGCTCGTCACCCTGGTCTTCGCGATGCAGGCTGCCGGACTCATCGTCGGTCCTCTTCTCGCTGCTGTTCTACTCTCGACTCATCTCTCGCATGACATCATCTGGCGCATTCTGGTCTCTTTTGGTGCATTGCCCGCCCTCGCCGTCTATGGTGCACGTCGCCACCTGAAAGAGTCACCGCGTTTTCTCAAAGCTGCAGGCCATGAAGAGGACGACTCCGGTAACCTCAGGAAGGCAAAACATTTTGATAAAAAGACGCACTCGATCTCCTTTTGGGACGGCTTTACCCGTCTCGTCGACAGCAAGATGATTCTGATCCGTCTTATCGGTGCAAGTGCCGCATGGTTTCTGATGGACTTTGCCTACTACGGCAATACCGTCTCCAGCCCGCTCGTGCTTTCGGCCCTAAGCAGCGACCACTCGGTCCTGCAGAAGACACTGACCCAACTTTGCATCTTCACTGTGTTCGCGGCGCCCGGCTATGCGATCGCGGCGCTGACGATGGATAAGCTTGGCCGCAAGACGATACAGGGTCTCGGCTTCGGCATGATGGCGCTGAGCTTTGGTCTGCTCGCCCTCATTCCCAATGTCGAGAAGCTGATGTACCCATTCCTAATTATTTACGGCTTCAGTTACTTCTTTACCGAGTTTGGCCCGAATGCCACCACCTTCGTTTACCCTTCGGAGATCTTTCCAGTCAAGGTTCGAACTACTGGTCATGGTATCGCTGCTGCCATGGGCAAGATCGGTGGCTTCTTCGGCGTCTTCACTTTCCCGTTCTTTATGCACTGGCACGGCTTGCCTGCCGCAGAGGGTGCGGCCGCTATCGTCAGCGTCCTGGGTCTGATCGTCACAATCTTCCTCCTGCCCGAAACCAAGGGTAAGAGCCTCGAAGAGCTCTCGGAAGAGCCAGCGACTCCGCTGGAAAGGGCGGCTGCCTGACATCCGCAAAGGGCTAGGATGTGTTCAGCAGAGTTTGAGAGCCTCTTCGACAGAGACTGGTAAGTCCCGGGTAGTCCGCAACTCGGAACTTAGCGGTTTGGTAAAGAGAAGCGCGTTTAGCATGACTGATAGTGCCGCCGGCGGCGTGTCTGGAAAAAGCAAACTGCACCGAGCGTTTTCTTCAAATCGACCACCTGTTTGCGCGCATGCAGCGCCTCAACACATACGAAGCGAAGACGAACGCCATGACGAGAATCGGATCAAATTTATCCCAAGTACTGCCACCGCCATTCAGTTGTGAATAGAACGCGAGTAAAAGAGTGATCGCGAAACCAGCATAAACCCACTCAGTCAATCGAGGTACATTGGGAATCAGAAGGCCCACTCCACCAAGGATGTGGGTTACGCCAATCAGAGGGATGATATAGAGCGGGTATCCGAGCTGCTGATTGGCGATCCTCCATTCGCCAGGATCGTGAATTAAATATAGCCTTCCGAAGTACACCCACATGAAGGCGACAAGGCCGGTTGTTACCATCGCGGCTATTTGAGTTGCTCGACCTGCCTGCACGGATTTATCTATTGTTTGTTCAGCTTTCATAGTAAAAGGATCCTCTTCTTGCGGTTACGATGGGATGGCCTTTCGCCAGCGCGGAACCAGACGATCAGCCGTCCGGTTCCGCCCGTTGCACCCAAACAAGAACTTTCATGTTTGAGCTCAATCTTTTTTGACGTTAGCGCCGCAGTTTCAAAGGAACCGGCGTGGTTAAGCCTGCCCCGGACTTACGCCTTGACGGCGTTCTGTGCAGCCGCAAATACATCGCGTGCGGACGTCGTACCCGCTATGTGCTCCGTACCCGTGACTCCGAGGTCCATCCATCCGGCGTTAACGCTCTCATACATTTCTTCGGCAGGCCCAGTGTGGCCCTTCGGTATGCCGAACTGTTCGAACGCTTCCGCCCACCCTGCACGCGGGACTGCAAAGGCTTTTACGTCGAGTGTCAGGACTTCACCCAATTGTCCGGCCACTTCGTCCGCGCTTACCATCGAACCCAACTCGATGACGCGAGGCCCTGACCACGCCGGCCCGGTCAGAAGCGTTGCCACTTCCGCGCCGATGTCGTCTGACGCGACCATTGTCGATTTCCGGTTTGTAGGATTGTAGAAGACCGGTAGTGTTCCGCCTTGGGCGGCCTGTAAGCCGAAAAGAAAGTTTTCGAAAAAGCCGCCTGCGCGCACAAATGCAACTGGAGATGGCAAGCTGCGAAAACCTTGCTCCAAGAGTGATAAGGCCGTGACATTCCCCACCCCGCTTGTTCTATTCGCGCCCATCGACGAGAGCGCTACCACCCGCGGGGGCACTGCCTTGGTCAGCGCCTCGACATAGTTCGCAATCACGCCCTTTGCTTCTCTATAATCAGGAGAGGGTGCCCATACAGCCGGCAACATAACAAACGCGCCCTCAACACCTTTGAGCGCCGCCGCTATGGCCGTCGAATCGTTCCAGTCTCCCTCGACCAACTCCACACCTTGGTCTGCCCACTTCGCCGCCCTCTCGCGATCGCGCACAAGCGCCCGCACCTCTTTGCCTTGCTTCAGCAGATGCCGCGCGGTGGCGCCCCCAACTTTTCCAGTAATGCCCATGACTAAATACATGCTCGTTTTCTCCTTGTTGTTCTTGCAGCGATATGGGACCGTATTTGCAGCCCCGTTTTTGCGTCGCGACGCATCTCTTTAGTTCAAAGGTGAACTCAAGAGATGCCCCACGCTAAGCATGGTTGGTGACGAGAAATGTCTGGTTTTTTTCCATGGACTTGGTCAACTTCTCAAAGTCGGCCTGAGTGAGTTGGGCGGGCAAGAAGTCTGTCCTGCCATCCGGATGCACCGCATCCTTCATCATTCGCTCGTGGTGATACGTTGACACACTCAGCACGCGGCACGGACGCTCACTCTTATTGGAGAACGAGTGAGGTGCATTGGGTTGCACCACCAAGCTCTCGCCGACTTCATACACGTTCCACTCAGCGGCGCCCTGACTGTTCCAGTGTCCAATTGATAGTGTGCCTTCCAGCACATAGAAAAACTCTGCAAAGGGATGCTTATGGAGGGGAATCCCCATGCCCGGCACGACCGTGGTTTCAAAAATGGAGAACGTGTAGCCCGTGTTTTCTCCCAGTGCCCTCCACAGCAACTGCATAGGCCCGATATCAAGCGCCGGGCCGCCTGTTTTGTTGTTCTTAATAACGTTGTGATGAATGACTTCTTCAAGCGGTGTGGGGAAATTCGACATAAAACAATCCTTTCGTGAACGAAGTTGGTGCTCTGACGTGAATCCCAGAGCTTGTGAGTTGCGCAGCTAGCACTCCGCTAGTCCCGTGGGTTTTCACAGTTATCTGTCGCATCGCTACAGGCCTTTACAGGGTCGATTGGATCGCCTCGATGAGAGGTGGTTGATCCTCGCCGAGGTCTTGCTATGTGGTCGTCACCGTCACTGCCTGACGCACATACAGGCCACTTTCAAGTTGCTGCACCATGAAGGCTGCCAGATCGGCCCGCCCGATCTGGCAGCCTTCTCGCCGCCCTCCGTGCTCAGCACCCTGGCAACGCCGGTCTTCTCGCCGTCGGTCAACATCGGCAGCCGCACGAGCGTCCAGACCAAGTTGCTGCGTTCGATCTCGGCCTCCATGCCCGCCTTGTCTACCAGCAGACCCCTCAGAAACGTCCGCATGAGTACGTGCTCGTTGAAGAAGCCAGCGTTCTTGACGCTCTCGCCCGCACCCATTACTGAAATCTTCAGCAGTCTCCGCACGCCATGGCGCTGCATCGCGTCGACAATATTGTGTGCCGCGCTCGTTTCCATCGTCGTCACTTTCCACGGCGTCTTGCCGTCAAGCGCGTCGATGACCGCATCCTGCCCGGCTACCGCAACGTCGACCGCAGCCGCGTCTAGCACGTCTCCTGCAACAACTCTGACATTCGCCTTCTTGTATTGCGCGGCACCGCGCACGAAAGCCATCACCCTATGCCCAGCCGCCAACGCCTCATTTACCAGCGCCTCTCCGCTCTTGCCCGCTGCTCCAATCACTAGAACTTTCATCGCATCCTCCTTTGCCTCGTACATGGCCGCCCATCTAAATACGCGACCTGACGATTAGATATCTATACTAACCATTGGTTGTAAAATAATCGTTGGTTTTATTTACCAATGGTCGCAAAGCAACATTTGGTCGCAAAAATCGCCAAAAGGAGACTAAGCTATTGAAGTGACATCCACATCACCAAGTCGTCGGGTAGAGCGCAAGGAGAGGTTGCGGGGCGAAATCCTTGCGGCTGCAAGCAAAATGTTTGCCGATCGCGGTTACGAAGCCGTGACGCTTCGCGAGATCGCTAAAGAGATCGGCTATACGCACGCCGTGATCTATCAGCATTTCCCCGACAAGTGGCACATTCTTGTTGAGTTGAGCAGCGAGACGATCGGGCTGATGGTTCAGAACTTCGACGCGATTGCCGCTAAACATCTTGCACCGAAAGATCGTCTTTTTGCGACTTCACGCGGCTTGATTCAATTCTGCATTGCCCATCCGCAACAGTTCCGTAACGTCTTCTTCGGACCTGAGAACCGCAATGGCGTCCGCGCTGGACAATATATCAACGACATTGGCGCGCCGTTGTTCGGACGTTTCGTGCAGCTCTTTTTCGATGTTGCCAAGGAAGAAGGATTGCCAAACAGGGATGACATAGTGGTAGCTCACACTTGGTGGTTTTCGATCTTTGGTCTCGCCACACTCATGGTCATTCAAGGGGTTGTGCCTGACTTGCCTGACCAGACTCTCGTGGTAGAGCAAACGATCGCAACGCTTTGGGCGGGCGTTCAGGCTGTTCCGCGATTGCCGAAGAGTGCAATCTCTAAGCGATCCGGCCGATCCAGTGCCTCAAAGCAATAACAGCTTCTGTCTACTTAGGAGCTGTTGGAGGTAACCGTGAGAGTGCGTAGATCTGAACGCTATGAAGTATTGAGACAGGTCGACGAGATGAAACGCAATCAGAGCCTGTGCGTGCGAGATACATAGGCCTTGATCGCTTAAGCACACTGGCATTCGATTGGTAATGCTAAGTCGGCTTATGGGAAGTGATGGCGGCCGATCGTTACCTATCCACGGCAGAGGTCTGTTCCGCCTGCTGAAACAAGCGACTCATTTGACAAGACATTCCCTCTGACCCGGAAACCTGGAGGGTGCGGAATCGCCATTTGCTCAATACGTCTGGGTAGACGTAGTCTAATTATGGCGATGCGTATTTTCCGGCAATTCGGCGTGCTGGTCTTACTGCTGGTGTCGTGCCTGGCTCCGGCGATGGCCTGCGTGGTTTCCAGTACGGAAATGAACCCCGAAGAACGTGCCTGCTGCCGCATGATGAAGAATCAATGCGGGCAGATGGACAATATGCCTGGGTCGCATGGCTGCTGCCAAAAGACCCCGCCGAGCGTCCACGATAACGCGCTGGATACGAAGGCGGTGACATTTCACCCGGTTGTAGCCCCTGTCATCTGGTTGGCTGCCTTTGAACTGGTGAATCCGGCCTCCACTGTCACTGGGTGGGTCGAGCGCCCCGACTACTCTCCTCCAGAGTCTCCACCTACAACCATTTCCATCCTAAGAATCTAGTCAGCTCCTCTCTCGCACTCTACCTTTGCCGAGCACGCACGCCTATACGCGTGTGTTTCGCCAAATGTCTTGAACTGCACTTGAGATTGGAGCTTCCGTATGAACGTGGTCTCTTTGACCGCCACGCTCGCGCTAGCCACCGCATTTTCTGCCTTCGGGCAGACGCCGGTGGCGAGCCCGCCCACGCCCTTGTCCCAGCTTTTAGCTGAGGCCGGGGCGAACAACCCACAGATCTCCGCGGCCGATCACGGCGCACAAGCTGCCAGGCAAATGGCGCCGCAGGTCACTACGTTGCCTGACCCGAAATTCACCTACCAGCAGTTGAGTGTGGGCAGTCCGAAGCCGTTTGCTGGCTATACCAACAGCGACTTTGCCTACATCGGCGTCGGAGCGTCGCAGGAATTGCCTTATCCAAGGAAATTACGGGCGCGCGGAGAAGTCGCCGAACGCGACGCCGACACAAAGCTGGCTGAAGTTGAAGTCACGAAAACGAGTATCGCCGACTCGATCAAGGCTGACTATCTGCAACTGGCATATCTGCAACAGACGCTCGGCATCCTCCGGCAAAACGAAACCGTGCTTGACCAACTCATTCAGGATGCAACGGCGCACTATCAGGTCGGTCAGGGGATGCAGCAGGATGTCCTACAGGCGCAAGTGAACCGAACCAAGATCGTGAAGGAGATCACGATGCACCATCAACTAATGGGACAGACACAAGCCCATCTCAAGGGCCTGCTCAGTCGGGATCAGGGATCTCCAGACATTGTTACGGAAGACATGATGGAAACACCGCTCACGCGCACGTCTGATGAGTTGCTTGCAGTGGTCCGCCAGGCCAACCCACAGATTCAAGTCGATGCAAGTTCCATCCGGAAGCAGGACGCGCAGTTGGTGTCTGCGAAGCGTGAGGGGAAACCGGATTTTGAAGTTGGCTATATCTATCAGAATACCGATCGTAAGTACCGGGATTACTACATGTTCACCTTTGATGTGCGCTTCCCGCGCAGGGCACGGGTGAATGCGGAGATCGCAGAGGCCACGGAGAAGCGCTCCGAATCACGACAAACCCTCAATGCGCATCTGCAACAGCAACTCGCTGAGGTGAAGGAAGGATATGTCAAAGCGACGAGCGATGCGGAGCTGCTAAAGGAATATCGGGAAGGTCTCATCCCACAATCGGATGCCGCGTACCGGGCAACACTAAACGCTTATGCGTCCAATCGTGAGCAATTCATTCATGTTCTCTCGTACTTCACCGACATTCTGAGTCTGAGGCTCGAATACGCGCAGACCCTCATGGATCACGAAGCTGCTTTGGCCCACCTCGAATCTCTGACAGGAGCGACACTGCGATGAACAAATATGTCTTGAGAACCTCACTCGTTTGGATCATTGTCCTAGCAGCTATCGCAGGGATCTGGGCATACCGCTCTCATTCAATCAAGCTGCCAATGTCACAGAAGTCGTCGATGTCCGGGGACATGCAGCCTGTTGCCTCTGGTCCTCCCGATACTGCGAACGAGCCAAAGCCATCCATGTCGGATATGCGAAATATGAAGATGGATGCTTCGCTCGTTCCAGTGCAGCTCACGCCCGAGAGGATGCAGAGCATCGGTGTTCAGACTGGCATGGTCGAATACAAACAACTGAGCGACGATATCCGCGCGACCGGCACGGTAGACATCAACGAGCGCCTGCTCTCCTATGTGCAGGTCCGCTTCCCCGGCTACATCCGCAAGGTGTTCGCCAATGCCACCTATCAGTATGTGCACAAGGGAGAACCGCTTTTTACGATCTACAGTCCTGACCTCGTGGCGACCCAGCAAGAGTATCTGCTGGCACGGCAGAATCAGAAGGCCATGAGCGCAAGCACTATCGATGGTGTCGCGGACGGTGCGGCCACTCTTTCGACCGCAGCAGAACAGCGACTCCAGCAGTGGGATATACCCGAAAGTGAGATCGCAAAGCTGAAAGAAAGCGGCAAACCAGTTACGGACCTCACCATCAACTCGCCGGTTGAGGGATACATTACCGAGCGAAATGCTCTGCCAAATATGTATGCCGAGCCTTCGACCAAACTCTACACCGTCGCCGATCTGTCGCGCGTATGGGTCTATGCACAGGTATTCCAGAACGACATAGGTCGCATAAGACCCGGCGATGCCGCGCAGATTATCGTCGATTCGTATCCAGGCCGCGTCTTCTCCGGGCAGATCGAAGAGATCCTGCCGCAGGTGGATATGACGACGCGCACGGTCCGTGTGCGACTGGCAATGGCGAATCCGGGACTCAAACTGAAGCCGGGTATGTTTGTGAACGTTGATCTAAAAACAAACCTGGGGCGTCAGCTGGTTGTTCCGGCGTCTGCTGTTTTTCAATCCGGCGCGCGGCAACTCGTGTTCCTCAATCATGGCAACGGCAGTCTTGAACCAAAGGAGATCACAATCGGTCCTCGCGTTGGCGATGACTTTGTCGTGCTCAAGGGACTGAAACCACATGAATCCATCGTGACATCAGCCAGCTTCCTTATCGACTCGGAAAGTCAGCTACAGGCCGCGGCGGGTTCCTTCGTGCCACCACCGCAGGGTGCCGGGGGTACGGCTTCAACAGCGAAAGTGCCTGCTGCTGTACAGACGAACGTCGATTTCGCCACCGATCCGAACCCACCGCAAAAGGGCAACAACATCTTTCGGGTGAAGCTCACAGGCGCAGACGGAACTCCCACCACGGGAGCTGATATTACGGTCACGTTCTATATGGCAGCGATGCCGGCGATGGGAATGGCTGCAATGAACACAAGCACCAAGCTCATCGATAAAGGCAACGGCATGTATGAAGGAAGCGGTTCGCTAAGCTCGGGCGGCACATATCAGGTGACCGTCTCCGCTCAGAAAAACGGCCAGGTGATCGCAACCAAGCAATTGCGCGTGAACGCGACAGGAGGCATGTAATGCTTTCCAGAATTATTGACGTTTGCGCCCGCAATCGCTTTATCGTGTTCACCGGAGTATTGCTGCTCACACTTGCCGGTATCTGGTCATTGCAACATGTGCCGCTGGACGCACTACCGGACATTTCGGACGTACAAGTGATCGTTCATACGGGTTGGGCAGGCGAGCCACCCGATGTCATCGAAGACCAGGTGACCTATCCCATCGTCACGAGTTTGCTGGCTGCCCCGCATGTCAAAGCCGTTCGCGCGCAGACCATGCTTGGCGACTCCTACGTCTATGTCGTGTTCGAGGACGGCACGGATCTCTACTGGGCGCGCTCGCGGGTCATCGAATACCTGCAACAAATAAGCGGACGCTTGCCGGAGAACGTGCATCCTTCGATCGGCCCTGATGCGACGGGCGCAGGCTGGGTCTATGAGTATGCCATCGTCGATAAGAGCGGCAAACACAGTCTTGCCGACCTGCGCAGTTTGCAGGACTGGCATCTGCGCTATGCGCTGGAGACTGTGCCCGGAGTTGCCGAGGTAGCCAGCATCGGTGGCTTCGTCAAGCAATATCAGCTACAGCTCGACCCCAACAAGCTACTTGCCTACGGCATTCCGCTTTCTACCGTCATCGACAAAGTAAAGATAAGCACGAATGAAGTCGGCGGTCGCGTCCTTAACTTGAGCGGCGCGGACTACATGATCCGTGGTCTCGGATATCTGCGCTCACTGGACGATCTCGCTACGGTTGCCGTCGGCAGCAAGAATGGGACCCCTGTTCTGTTGCGCGATCTCGGAACGGTGAGCTTTGGCCCGGATATACGCGAGGGGGTCGCGGAGTGGCATGGAGACGGGGAGACGGTCGGCGGAATCATCGTCATGCGCCAGGGCATGAACGCATTGAACGTCATCAATGGAGTAAAGCAGAAGCTCCGTGAGATAGCGCCCTCATTTCCACCCGGCGTCCAGATCATGACGGGTTATGATCGATCCGACTTGATCGAGGCGTCTATCAAAACGCTACAGCGTGATTTGACCGAAGAAGCCATTATCGTCAGCCTCGTCATCATCGTCTTCCTGTTTCATTTCCGTTCTGCGCTCATTGCCATCGTCGCCCTGCCTATCGCGGTGCTGATGTCTTTTATCCCAATGTATTGGCTGGGAGTGAGTTCGAACATCATGTCCCTGGGCGGCATCGCCTTAGCGGTTGGTGTGCTTGTCGATGCTTCTATTGTGATGGTCGAAAATGGCTATCGCCATCTGTCGGAACGGCAGGAAAACGATGCCAACCCGGTATCGGAGTCAGAGCGGCAAAGCATTCTTATCAACTCGGCCAAGCAGGTTGGTCCTGCACTCTTCTTTTCACTGATTATCATCGTCGTTTCCTTTATGCCGGTCTTCCTGCTCGAAGCGCAGGAAGGACGCATGTTCCGGCCGCTGGCATGGACCAAGACCCTGGCGGTCGGCTCCTCCTCCATCCTTGCCATCACGCTCGTGCCGGTTCTAATGGTGATGCTGATTAGAGGGCGGCTCAAGCCGGAGAATGCGAATCCTATCTCACGAGTCACGCAGGCGATTTACCTGCCCATCCTGAAATTCTGCCTGCGACACCGCAGGCTCACCATCGTGGTCAACCTGATCTTTCTGCTGGTCACGTTTCCACTAGCAACACGTTTGGGCAGTCAGTTCATGCCAGCTCTCTTTGAAGGCTCCACTCTCTACATGCCGACCGCTCTTCCAGGCATCTCCATCGAACAAGCGAAGGTGCTCCTGCAGCAGCAGGACCGCATTCTTCGCAGTTTTCCGGAGGTGGCCAGCGTATTCGGCGCAGTGGGCCGATCCGACAGCGCAACCGACAATGCGCCACTGGACATGTATGACACCACTCTCATGCTCAAACCACGGGAGCAATGGCCCACCGGGATGACCTACGAGAAGCTCATTCAGCAGATGGATGATAAGCTCCAGTTTCCGGGGCTCTCGAATACCTGGACAAGCCCGGTCGAAAACCGCCTCGATATGGAATTGACCGGCATCAAGACACCACTTGGCATGAAGGTGCAGGGGCCAAATGTGGATGGCATTCAGCAACTTGCCTCGCAGCTTCAGACTGTTCTTTCAGGGCTGCCCCAGGTGCGATCTGTCTTTGCTGAAAAGGTCGCGCAGGGTTTCTACGTCAATGTCGAAGTCAAACGGGAAGAGGCAGCGCGTTACGGTCTAACGATTGCGGACGTTCAGACAGCGGTTTCATCTGGCATCGGCGGACAGAATATTGCAGAGAACATCGAGGGCCGAGAACGCTACCCCATCAATGTCCGCTATCAGCGCGACTTTCGCGACAATGTTGACAAGATGCGTGGGGTACTGATCGGCACCCCATCCCGCGCTCAGATTCCGCTTGGACAGGTAGCGAAGGTCTCCTTCTCGCATGGCCCTGCCATGATCCGGGATGAAGACGGTGCGCTGACGGGATACATCTACATCGATCTCAAGAACTCCGATTACGGTGGCTTCGTTGCACAGGCAGACAAACTGATTCAAAACAAACTAGCCTTGCCCGCAAATTACACTTTCCAATGGTCGGGAGAATATGAACTCGAACTACGCGCAAAAAAACGCCTACAGCTGATCCTCCCGGTGGTATTCTTCGTGATTTTCCTATTGTTGTATCTGGTCTTTCACTCTGTTGCCGAAGCGCTTGTTCTCATCTTTCCAACCATCTATGCGATGAGTGGAGGGTTGCTCTTGCAATGGCTTCTTCACTACAACTTCAGCGTCGCCGTGGCGGTCGGTTACATCGCACTCTTCGGAATTGCGGTAGAAACAGGTGTCGTGATGGTCGTCTATCTTCATGAAGCTCTCGAACACAAACTGCAATCTGGTAAGACGCTGACGAATGCTGACGTTGAAGACGCAGCCATTGAAGGTGCTGTTCATCGTCTGCGGCCAAAGCTTATGACCGTCTGCGCTGTGCTTGCCAGTCTTGTTCCGATTCTCTGGGAATCCGGCATCGGCTCCGATGTGATGAAGCCGATTGCCGCGCCTATCGTCGGCGGCATGATTACGTCCACCATCCACGTCCTGATTCTGGTTCCCGTCTTCTTCGTCATGATGAAGGAACGGGCATTGCGTAAAGGACATTTACAAGCGCGGAATCAGGGTTCTGGCGTCACGGATTGAGAGGTATTTGGCCCGTTCTGGGTTCAGCAGCAGCCACAACTCTCGCCGTGGAGAGCACGTCGTCCCTCGACTATCAAGATGGACAACGCCAGGAGGGCTGCTGCTGAATCCACCCAACTAATGTGCCAGACAGCATTGATAGCCAGTCCCGCCAAAGTTATCAGCGCTAGATAAGCACAGGTGGCGGACTGTACCGCATCCGCAGCCAAGGCTCGGTTGTTTGTCCGTTGCGCGGTTCTACGCTTTGCCCAGGCCAGAATCGGCATCACGATAAGGGCAGCAAACGTGATGGCAATACCACTGCAACTCGTCTCCGGCTTGACACGGTATAGGAGTGAAAGGACAGTCACGAGTGCGACTATTCCTGCAAGGACAAAGAGCAGGACCAGCCAACCGTGCGGCACGGTCTTTCGTGAGTGGAAATGATGGGACAAGCGCTAAGAGAACCACCGTCGCCGATAGCAGTTCCACAAAGCTGTCAGCGCCAAATGCCAGCAGCGCCGAACTGTGCGCCCTCACAGCTCCGTAGAGAGATACTCCGCACTCTACCAACATCCATACCAAGGTGATTCCCTGAAGCCAGGCAATCGTACCCGTCATCGTCGCAGGAGGGGAGCAGGCTGTCCTGTTATTGGAATGAGCTTCGGTCTGGATGAACTGTGCCACAACTAAGTCTATCGCCATACCTACGCTGGAATCGTGTTCAACTGCTCCCGCGCCAGCAACTTCAAAACACGCTGCTTGATCTCATCACGAGTTTGGCGCACGATTTCTATTCCCTGTCCCTTGGGATCGGGCAACGGCCAATCGTCACGCCTGAGGCTAGGGACGTAGGGGCACTCATCTCCGCAACCCATCGTGACCAGCATTTCGGCATTTTTCGCCAACTCTGCCGTAAGCTTCTGAGGCTTCGCGTTGCTGAGGTCGATTCCCACCTCGCGCATTGCGTCCACGACTACTGGATGAACATGTTCGGCGGGATGAGTCCCAGCAGAAATACCATGCGCCAAATCAGGATCGACGAGTTGGTTGAAGAAGGCAGCCGACATCTGTGAACGACCAGCGTTATGAATACAGGCAAAAATGAAAGTACGCATCCCTGGTCAAGCTCCTTCGGTTGAACGGTTCTACTGATGTCCTATATTGTCAATTTCCTTTTGCAAGGCAAGCTGGTCAAGTGTCGAGAGCGGCAAAGAGAGAAACAGAGCAATTCTCCGATCAAGGATGGAGAAGGTGTCACGAAATGCGCGGTCAATCTCTTCCGGCCTGCCCACGGCTGTAGCGGGATCGGGCACTCCCCAGTGGGCCGTCATTGGCTGCCCCGGCCAAACCGGGCATATTTCTTTGGCAGCGTTGTCGCAGACAGTGAAGACGAAATGAAGTTGGGGAGCATCGGGTTTCGCAAATTCATCCCATGACTTGCTGGAGAACCCGTCCGTACTGAGTCCAGCAGTCGCGATCTGCTTGAGCGCTTCGGGGCGAACAATGCCTGCTGGGTGGCTGGCTGCACTATAAGCTGTGAAGTTGGCTCTGCCTTTGCGGTTCATGATCGCCTCGGCTATGATCGAGCGTGCAGAATTACCGGTGCATAAGAACAATACGTTGTAGTGTGGCATCATGCTCTCCTACGCACAGCAAGACGGGCCACAGCAAGGGGATGACGCTGTGGCTTTTGGCTTGACGGCGTAGACCTTTACACTTGCGGCCGCGGCATTGATGTCATGGTTCTTCAGCAAATCATTCAGTTCCGTGTGGAGTGATGCTATATTTGGCGCGGGCGCACAGCAGGACTCTCCATCCATCGCGGGGGAACAGCAACCCGACTGATTCTCCACTTTGGTGTAAGCGTTCAGGTCCGCTCCACTGTCCAAGATCTCAACATGCTCGAATCCTGCTGCGAGAAGACCGGCACGGTATTCGTCGATCTTGATCGCGCCAGCGATGCAGCCCACATAGGCGGCCATGCTGCGAGCGACGGCCTCCGGTAGCTCGCCCTTCAAGGCTATGTCACTCACGGCAACACGGCCTCCAGGCTTGAGCACACGGGCAATCTCGCGGAAGACAGCGGACTTATCCGGTGCTAGGTTCAGGACGCAATTCGACATGACGCAATCCACAGAAGCATCGAGAAGCGGGATGTGCTCGATAGTGGACTGGTAAAACTCCACATTGGTATAGCCGCCCGCCATTGCGTTCGCTCTGGCCCGCTCAATCATGGCCGGAGTCATATCAATACCGATTGCACGTCCCTGCGGCCCCACCATCTTTGACGCCAGAAAGACATCGAGGCCGCCCCCGGAACCGAGATCCACTACCACCTCACCGGGCCGAATGTGCGCGGTCGCCGCGGGATTGCCGCAAGACAGGCCCATGTTTGCCTCGGCTGGGATCGAGGTTAGTTCCTCTGTCGAATAGCCAAAGGCTTCTGCAACGGCCCTTACACCGTCATCGTCGCTCGATAGCGTGCTCTGTGCAACTGCACCGTACTTCGATCGAATGGAATCAAGAATCTGTTCTGCCATGCAACCACCTCCGAGGACATATTCGCCAATGTGAATGTATCTCTTGCTTTCGTATTCGTCAAGGCGTATACATTCTCTATGGCAAGGCGAGCGCAACTATTCGACATGCAGCAGTTCTTTCAGGCTTTGGGAGACAATACCCGCATCCGGCTCCTCAACCTCATGGGAGATCAGGAAGTTTGCGTCTGCTACTTCGTGGAAATCCTGGGTGGCCCGCAGCCGAAAATCTCTAGGCATTTAGCGTATCTGCGGAAGGCTGGCATCGTCTCGGTGCGGCGAGAAGGTAAGTGGATGCACTACCGCATTGTTATGCCGCCCCATATCGGAGCAACGCAAATCCTTCGACAGACCCTCGATTGGTTGAAGGAAGACAAGTCTATGCAGGCAGATAAGGCGCGTCTCACCAAGGCTTGCTGCTCTCCGTCGAAATACCCCGCGCTCGAAGGTGCTCCACTCCCCACGGCTATTACGGAACCGTGCTGCGAGGCTTGCTAGATATGACCACAGCCATAACGCAAGGACGTGTATGCGCTCCCGCGCAACGAAAGAAGCTATCTTTTCTGGATCGCTTTCTTACGCTCTGGATATTCCTCGCAATGGCCGTCGGTGTGAGCATCGGCCACTTCATCCCCAATTCGGCGGCCTTCGTCAATCGATTTCAGACCGGCACGACCAATATCCCCATCGCTATCGGACTCATCATCATGATGTTCCCGTCACTCGCGAAGGTTCGTTATGAGAAGCTGGGCGAGGTCTTCCGTAACAAGCGCGTACTTGGCCTGTCGCTGATACAAAACTGGCTCATCGGCCCGGCACTCATGTTCTTCCTGGCTGTTGTCTTCCTGCACAATGAACCGGCATACATGCGCGGCCTCATCCTGATCGGCATTGCACGTTGTATTGCGATGGTCCTCGTCTGGAATGAGCTTGCAGAAGGCGATACGGATTACGTCGCCGGACTGGTCGCTATCAACAGCGTCTTTCAGGTGCTTTTTTACAGTATCTACGCCTGGGCTTTCCTTACGGTGCTCCCGAAGTGGTTTGGCCTTGAGGGGAGCATTGTCAAAATCGGAATCGACCAGATTGCGAAGAGCGTCGGCCTTTATCTCGGTGTTCCATTTGTCGCCGGATTCCTGACACGGTTCGTTCTCATTCGGCTCAAAGGGGAGGAATGGTATCGGGCACGCTTCCTTCCTCAGGTGAGTCCGCTCACGCTGGTCGCGCTGCTCTTCACAATTCTGGTCATGTTCTCGCTGAAAGGCGAACTCATTGTGAGACTGCCTCTTGATGTAGTGAAGATTGCTGTTCCTCTGGTCGTCTATTTCCTCATTATGTTTCTGGTCAGCTTTTGGATGGGCAAGCGGCTTGGCGCGGATTATGCACAATCGGCTACCCTCTCCTTCACGGCTGCCGGTAACAACTTTGAGCTGGCTATTGCGGTAGCGGTGGCAGTCTTTGGGTTGAACTCTGGAGAGGCGTTCGTCGGTGTCGTGGGCCCACTCATAGAGGTGCCAGCGTTGATCGGCTTGGTCAACGTGGCCTTCTGGCTTAGACACCGGTATTTTGGGCAGGGGGCCACAGGCTTTCATGCACGCCCGGTCGAAGACGCCCAATAAAATGTCTCGGCAACGCTAAGACGATTTGCCAGCGGTGCATATTGCTGTTGGATTCCGAGATAGGCTCGATAGGCAGGAACAGACGCCGTACGCATCAGATTCGCTGAAACTTGGAACGTCGCGAGGGTGCTTGAGCACCCTTCCGCACCCTAAAAATTTGAAAAAGATCGATTTGGACTGGACCTCTGCCGTAGTCCAGACCTCTGTCGCTGCACGGCAGAGGTCTGAATCTCGGCACGTTCAATTTGCGAGGGTGCTGGCGAGGGTGCTGAAATTTGGGATTCGCGTTTTTCCCCGTGTTTTTGAATGTCTTTGGGTGTCGTAGTTAGCCATCAACGCCCATTAAATCATATAGATACAACCAGTTAGCGTAACTGTCACAGCAGAGGTAAGAGTCAGAGGCTCGCCGCTCAATAGAATGATTGCTGACCCAATCAGCGTCCCCCCACTAAACAATCGAGGGACAAATGAGAAAGTCACGCCGAAGAGGCTGGATCGAGCTTCGCGGGAAGAAGTGGTATGGATATTTCCGCAAGACAGTGATTGATCCGACAACAAACGAACAAAGACGCATGACCGCCACGGTGATCCTGGGATTCCAGGCTCACATGAACAAGGCAGAAGCACGAGAGATCCTGGATTTCCACCTCTTCAAACAAACAGGAGCACGCTATGAGGAAGGAGTTTGGATCGACAGTTCGGTAACTTTCGGATGGTTTGTTCGCAATCGCTTTCTTCCTCTGAAAGAAGGAATGTGGAGGGTTGAGACCGCCAAGGTCAAGAAACTTCTCATCGAGCGTGACCTAATCGATAGCTTTGACGCTATCTCGCTGAAGAGCTTCGATAAATTTCGCCTGCAGATTCATCTGCATAATTTGGCCAAAGAAAGATCCAGAGATCGTGTCCTTCAAATTCACGCATATCTGCGCGATATTTTTGCAGAGGCAGAGGAGCAGGGATTTCTTGCGAAGGATCCAGCGCGAAGGCTCCGAGTTCCGACACAGCTACGCGGGGTTGATAAAACAACTTTGACCTGGGAACAGCTCAGAGAAGTTCTCTCTCGCTTGGTCCCCGTGATCGTCTGCTATTAGAGCTTGGTATGACGAATGCATTGCGGCCCAGTGAAATGTTTGCTCTCAAGTGGCAAAGTTTCAACTATGAAAAGCTGACCATAACGTTGAGTGAGACAGTATATAAAGGGAAAATTCGTCCATGGGGTAAAACGCCAAAGAGCATGGGAGTGATCCATATCACTCAGGAGTTAGCCAAGGCACTACTGTTTTGGAAACAGCAATGTCCAACCCCTACTCCTGATACGTTTATTTTCTCGAATAGCAGGGAAAACTTTATTGATGCAGACAGATTCCGCAAACAGGTATTACACAAACTGGCTGCCGAACTGAAATTGCCTAAGCTGACGTTCCGGGTCATTCGTCGTTCGATTGCAACACTCGCTCAAACGATGGGCTCGGTTAAAGACATCCAGGGCATACTTCGGCACTCGTCTGCGTCAACAACTGCAGATGTCTACATGCAGGAAATTTCCGAGGGTGTGCAGATGACTTTGTTATCCATCAGCAATGAACTGAGGGCAATTCCCTCTTCATCCAGTTTGGAGCCAAATGGAAGCTGCTGCCAACCCATAGAGTCTTCTCTAGAATTTGAGGTGGCAATGAATATGTAACGAGGGTAGGAAATCGTGTCGTTTGACCTCTTCCACACACGGAGGGCAACCTTCTTTAGTCGCCCAGCACTGGTTGCATTGGTTGCAAGTGCGAAAGGGAACGGCCGCTAAGTCATTGATTTTCCCAACTGGTTTTGCTTGGTTCCTCTTCCATGCCATGGAAATGGCAAAACCATAAGTTATTGACGGTAAAGCAGTTATAAACCGGCAAAACCGGCCTTCTGGGCGGCCTTTGACACAAACTTTGACACAAACTTTTCGGGCCGTGGGCTGCGCTTGTGGCGGGAGCAGCTCACCATCATTTCCATTCACCGATGGACAGAACGTAACCTTAGAGACGACATGGACACCCTCCAATACGGCGAAATCCGTAACGATATTGTCGCACTGCTCCAGGCTGCCAGAACCGCTTCCGCTCGAAGCGTGAATGCACTGATGACTGCCGCCTATTGGGAGATCGGACGCCGCATCGTGGAATCCGAACAACAGGGGCAGGAGCGGGCGGAATACGGCGAGGCCCTTATCAAGCAACTCGCCGAAGATCTGGAGCCACGTTTCGGGCGGGGCTTTGGGTGGCGCAACCGCACACAAATGCGGGCGTTCTTCCTCGCTTGGCCCGCCTCGAAGATTTTGCAGACACCGTCTGCAAAATCTGTCCCTCTTCCTGAACTGGCTCAAAAGTTCCCTTTACCCTGGTCGGCATACGTCCGGCTGCTCTCGGTGCGGAATCTGGAGACTCGTGCGTTCTACGAGACCGAAGCTCTTCGTTCCGGCTGGTCAATTCGTCAGCTCGACCGGCAGATTGGCAGCCAGTTTTACGAACGCATCGCACTTTCTAAAAACAAGGCCGCCATGCTTCAAAAGGCGGAGACCGCCGCATCCGGCGATACCGTTACACCTGAGCAAGCCATCAAAGATCCGTTCGTGCTCGAATTCCTTGGCCTCAAGGACGAGTATTCTGAGACGGACCTTGAAGCGGCGCTCATCCAACACCTCACCGATTTCCTGCTAGAACTAGGAGACGACTTCGCGTTTCTGGGCAGGCAGAAGAGGCTTCGCATTGACGACACCTGGTTCCGAATAGATCTCCTTTTCTTCCATCGTCGGCTCCGTTGCTTGGTTGTCATCGATCTCAAAGTGGGCAGGTTCAGCTACGCGGATGCCGGACAGATGCACCTCTACTTGAACTACGCACGCGAGCACTGGATGAAAGAGGGAGAGAACCCTCCGGTGGGATTGATTCTTTGTGCAGAAAAGGGCACAGCGGAGGCTCATTATGCTCTCGACAGTCTACCCAATAAAGTTCTCGCCGCCGAATACCAGATGGTGCTCCCTGATGAAAAGGTGATTGCCAACGAATTGAAGAAATCTCGGGTGCAGTTGGAAGAGCGGCGTATGAGTCGTATCCAATCTGATAGCACCTGAGAATTGTGGGCACTATCCTAACCGATGTTTACGACATCTTGGTACCATTCAGCTCTTTGGTGAGTGCATTGGCGATGATGCGTCATTTGAGAGTGACGGCCCGCTTACATCCAAGTTGCGCCCGTCGGCCTGCGTATACATCACATCTCCTTTCACCTAGGCTTTACATACGGCGCAAAAACTTACTTCACTCCATCGGGTCTAAGCAAGCTCATGAAGAAGAAAGAGCAAAATGCGATTCACGCTCTTCTTGGAACCTTGGCGGTTCTCGCACTCCTGCCCGTACCGGTGCGCGCGCAGGAGATTGTCGCAGGTGTGAATGACAAGATTCGGGTCCGCGTGGGAACGCCTCTGGTTGCTCGTGGGCCCTCTGGCGATGTCGCTGACAATTGGTTTACGGAAACCCGACTTCCCGATGGGCGCTTTCGCGGCTTTACAGGAACTGGAGATACATGGGCGGTTGACGGCCATCATCCCTACGAAATGAGCAGCCCAGGGGTCAAAGTCCTGAAACCGGGGCTACCGGGCAGCCCATCCTCTTGCGGTCAATGGACCCAGCACGTCGAACTCGAAGGCAAGACACTGTACGGCTGGGTTCACAATGAAACCGCCTGCAACTACGCAAAGGGCCAGACACATTCCTCCATGACCATTGCTACCTCCGCCGACTATGGGCTTACCTGGAAGATTGAAGGACCGGTCATCGCTGGTACTGACCCGCCCGCCGCCGGTAAAAGTACAGGTGATAGTTGTCCTGCCACAGTGAAGGGGCAGGACGGTTATGACTATGCGTATTGCCTTCGCAACGGCGGGCAATCCTGGAATGGCGGTTACACGTTCATTGCGCGTGCGCCTTCCACCAACCCCGGCCCCGGCCAGTGGAAGAAGTTTTTCAACGGCGCCTGGTCCGAGCCGGGAGTTGGTGGCAAATCAAGCCCCGTCGATGGGCTGGGCGTCGCTTATTGGACCACAACGCATCAGACCATCAGTCTCAACTGGGCCCACGGAGGCATGGGGCTTCAGGTGTCCGCGGATCGCCTGCACTTCAAGCCAGCTTTTTCTCAACCTCTCATGTTAACTGCGGGTGGCGACTGGGGGCGCAAAGACGGCCTGGAACTTGTCTCTTATCCTGTTGTCATCGACGCACAAACTCGTCTTAATCAGCTCGGTGACCATTGGCTACTCGCTTACATGTACCTTAACCCTGGCGAGGGCTTCGACAAGCGCTATCTGATTTTCCGTCCGGTCGATATCTCCTGGTCCCGCTCACCGAGCGAACCCGTAGTGGCTGAAATGCTCACGCACTGGTACGACGCGACCCACCATGACCATTGGACCACCATTGCTCCCGTGCCTGGCAACTACACTTCTTACCGCCTTGTCGCCCAGCTTGGCTACATGATGACTGCGGCAGATCCTGCCAAACCCACCGTTGAGCTCGAAGAATGTCTCAGTAGGTCGCTCGGTCATCCCGACCGCATTCTCATTCAAAAGGGCGTTTGCGAAACGCAGGACTACCAGCGACTGCGCAGCGCAGGATTCGTCTATTCCACAGCTCAGCCCGACACGCAGCCGCTTTATCGCTGCTACTCCGACGCCGAGCACGCCCACTTTGCAGCAAATGACGAGAACTGCAACGGCATGGGCAAACGCGAGGCACTCCTCGGCTACGACCTCAAACAGTGACTGGCATTGCGATGTGACACTTCCCCGCGCAAACGGCTTTGCACACTCGTTGCTGGTGGTTTATCACCAACTGAGGCAGACCCGCCTGAATTCCTCGTCACACGATCCTCTGAACCCATTGGCTCCGCCAAGGCGGCGCCTTGAAGAGATCTATCCGCGAAATACTGTGCCTCATGCACGACCTTGCCGTTACGGAACTCCATAATGCTCACTGTGTATGATGAACGTCCCGGGGCGGCGAATACTGAGTCGATTCTACAATGCCGCAAACAGGGCGCACCACGTTTCCATGACCGAACAGCTTGGAACCAAGCATCGGCGACTTGACACTGATTTAAGTTCACTTCAGTGTAGAGAACCCGCCTAGTGGATACCGTACAGCCCTTGAAAGTAGTAGTCGATGAGGTGCGTAAACGCTTCTGGAGATGATTCAGGGAGATTGTGCGTCGGGTACACTCCCTGATGGCATGGACGAGATGACCGCAACTTCTTCTTTGCTATAAGGGTTGTAAAAGGCAATCTTCGGCTCATCGAAGTTCAGAGGAGATTTTGGGTTCATGAAGAAGCGCAGACGCTTGGTTGCAGTCCTAGCATTTCTGGTTCCGCCAACCGTCCTTGCATCCGAGGATGTCACTCTTAAGGGCAGAGAGTTTTATCTGGACGGCAAGCCGTGGTTGCCGAAGGGCATCGACGTTGAGGCGTTCAATCGCCCCATTGGAAATTATGAGTCTGCCTCGTTGCAACAGCTGGCGAAGCAAGTGCGCAGTGATTGGGGACCTGCCGAAATGAGTGCAATCAAGACGGTCTTTGGCAGCAAGATGATCCGTTTTACTGTCAGTCAGCCGGGGCTGGATCCGCAATCGCCGATCTATTCGGCGGCCTACCGTGACGAAGTGCTTGCGGGGTTCAAGGAGGCGAGAGATGCCGGTTTCGTCCTCGTTGTGTCTATGGACGCGCAGGCCGAGAACGGCATCCCCAATCTGCCTTGCATGCCGAGCGACAGTACGGCGCGGGCCTGGAAGGCGCTTGCACCTTCGCTCATCAACGATCCGGGGGTGATCTTCGAACTGTTCAACGAGCCCTGCCGGGACAACTGGGATCAGGGACGCAAGGAGTGGGCAGGCGAGATGCAGACCCTGATCGACATGTTCCGGAGTATGGGAGCCAGGAATATCCTGTTGGCGGACGGCCTGAGTTTCAGTCAATCGACCAACGGGCTGTTTCCTCTCTTGCACGATTCCATCCCCAACCGTCTTGCGATGGCCGTCCATCCCTATTTCAACGGCTTGAGCAAGGAGCCATCCACGCCACCCGAGACGTACTTTGAAAATCATTTTGGCAAGGATGCTGGCAGGTATCCGATCCTCGCCACCGAGTGGAACGCCACCGACACCAATGGTTGCGTGGATGATCGAACGCCGGAGATTGCTCTAGCGTTAGTGCGCTATCTGCAACGGCTACATATCGGACTGGTTGGCTGGGCCATCGATTCCGATCATGGAAAGCTGGTGAAGGATCATTTGCACTTTGAGCCAACCGATTACCAGAACTGGCATGGGTGCCCGCACACGCCCAAAGGTCAGCCGACGCCTCCGGTCTTCTCCGGTGCCGGCAAGCTGCTCGCCAACTTCCCAAACAACTGAGGAAAAACGTGATGAGATATGTTGCGCTCCTTGTGTCCTTACTATTTTCTCTTCCTGCCGTGGCTGTCCAAGACGTCACGATCAAAGGCAAGGACTTCTATCTGGATGGCAAGCCCTGGCTGCCCAAGGGTGTTAACGTCGCCGCTTTTGTTCGGCCGAAGTTTATTCCGTCCGCCCCCAAGTGGATGAATGATGAGAGCAACAATCCGGGGCGGGAATGGTGGTGCCCTGCTGAGTTTGCCGCGATCAAGAGCGTTCTGGGAGGCAGCGTGATTCGCTTCCAGATCAGTCAGGCCGCGCTTGATCCCCACTCCTCCATCTACGACCGCGCATATTTGACCGAGCTGACTGGAGCCATCAAGCAGGCGCGCGCAGCCGGTTTTGTCGTCATCTGCTCGATGAGTTGGGGAGATAGTGGCGGACTGCAGAACATGGCGGGCATGCCGGACGATGGCACAACGCGCGCGTGGCAGTCGCTGGCGCCTGGATTTGTCCATGATCCGGGAGTTATGTTCGAGCTATTCAACGAGCCTAAGCTGGATTGGAACAAGGCAGGCAGCCACCAGATCTGGGCGCAGGATATGCAAGCGCTCATCGATGAAGTGCGTTCGCTGGGCGCGACGAACATCCTGCTTCTGGATGGCCTGGGCTATGCGCAGTGGACCAACGATCTCTTTCCTCTGGTCCATGATCGCCTGCCCAATCGCATGGCAATGGCCGTCCATCCCTACCTCGACCCCATGCGCAACGAAGCTCATCTCGACCCGCAGGAATACTGGCGCAAACACTTCAGCCTGAGCGCCGCGCAGGTTCCCATGATCACGACGGAGTGGAACGCAACGCCCAACGGCGGCTGCGCTGGCCCCAGCACACCAGAGCTATCGCTTGCGCTCATGCGGTTGCTGGCATCGCTGCATGTGGGCGTGCTTGGCTGGTCCATCGATACATCCGCAAAGCTGGTCAAAGACCATACCAGTTATCAGCCGACAGACTATACATCCTTCCAGGATTGCAAGGACGGATCGGAATCCGGCGGTGGCAGCCTGTTGGCCAGGTTCCCAAACGACTAAAAGGATCAGCCTTCTGCCTCACTATCTTGAAAGATAGCAGTGATTCTCAGACAGAACCTATGCCGTGCACGAGCAGCGGTCTTCCTCAATTCCATCAACATGCTCGCAAAGATGAAGCCTACTTTGATGAGTGGATCGGCGATCTATCGTCAGGTGAGGATTGCGACGCCAAGAAGCCGTTCGAGCACACTCTGCCCGAGTTGCAGCATTTGGCTGGAAACTCTGGTGTGCTTTTAGGGTCTTCATTACTGAGCTTTTCGCAAGCCTGTGATGATTGAAGGGTGCGATGGGCCGATTTCGATTCATGCCGTTCGTAGAAACCGAGGCGCTGCTATGCATGTTGCTGCACGCAAGTTGAAGCTGTATCGGCTGTTTATTGCTGTTGCGATCGTAGGGATTCATTTTGCGTTCAACTCTCCCGCGATGCAGGCTCAGAACGTTCATGCAGGGCCAGTGACTGGAGTTATCGATGGGGTTGGATTTGAGGGAGACCAGTATTACGTTCACGGATGGGCGTGCCAAGAGGGGCAGCGGGGCTCCATCGACGTTCATATTTACGCTGGTCACGGCGCAAACGACAAGCCACCGGGAACATTTGTCACCGCAGACGCAGCAAACCTACCAAACGAACCGGCCGTAGACCATGAGTGCCACGACGCAGATGGGGGCCGACACAGGTTTCGAATCGCGTTGCCCAACCAACTCCTTAGGAGCTTTCAGAGCAAAGCGCTCTTTGCACATGGAATCGCTATCGCGGGCAACGTGGAGAACACCCTGCTTGCCGGGTCGGGGAATTTCAAGCTACCTGCTCCCAGATGGCCACCAGATCCGCCTACGCCAGACTTTCTCGATGGTCCTGCCGTCGCGGCTTTCGACACCAGGAAGGACTCTTGCGAGCAAATCGATATTCCGGATGCCGCGGCCCGAGCCTTCCGCGACTATAGAGGAACGATCCATCTGATCGCTTCACACTATGTGACACGTGCTGGGCTTGGGGCAACGCTTGAGACCGTGAAGCATAACTGTCAGGTTGTCTATCAATCCCCGAAGGACGGAAATATCGCAGACTTTAGCGATTACACCTGGTTGAATTCTTTCTACAACGTGGATGGTAAGCAGATTGTGGCGCTGGGGCATATGGAATACCACGGCTGGGAACATAGCCAGTGTGCAGGTAAGACGGACACCATTACCTGCTGGTATAACGTGCAGACATTCAATCTGTCGGAAGACGGCGGCTATCACTTCGCTCGTCCTAAGCCGCCGGAGAACTATTTTTTGAGCCTTCCATACAAGTATCAGGTCAATCAGGGGCCAGAAGGTGTCAGCGTCGACGCCAACATCGTCAAGGTTGGCAACTGGTATTACACAGCGATGAGTGGATGGCCGTGGCCGCCCAACTGCGGCAGCGGAAAAGGTCAGAAGCCGTGTCTGAATCCCGGAGGCACCTGCCCGGTTCGCACGGCGAATATTCTCGATCCATCCTCGTGGCGGGGTTGGGATGGCAAAGGATTCAATGTAGCCTTCGCAGATCCGTATCGCGGCCCGATAGCGAATTCCTCAGCGCATCTCTGCCCCCAAGCGCCGAATATCGAGTTCTTAACAGGATTCAACTACTACCCGGCAACGCATCTGTTTATTGGGACACAGTTCACGCCAGTAGAGACCGCGTATGGTCCCCCGGGGGTGTACTTCACGACATCGCCGGACTTTGTGCACTGGAGCAAGCCCGCACTCGCTCTGACTATGAACCAGATGCTCCGGCGGGAGCCTGAAGGCAATTGGTCTTATGCGTACTTTTCTCTGATTGATCCGAGATCGACAGATTCGAACTTTATGACGATCACGGACACTCCTTATCTTTATTACGTCCGAAGTGACGTTGACCACGGTCCCTATCAACGCGTCTTGTTTCGGCAAAAGATTAAGTTGAATTGGTTAATGAAAAGCTCAAATCGATGAACGCCGTTCCGCTCTAGCCACATTGGTTGGAGCGATGTCACTTGAGGCTTCTCAGCGCGTTTGAAAGTAGTAGTCGATGAGGTGCGTGAACGTCTCTGGAGATGATTCAGGGAGATTGTGTGTTGGGTAGACATGCCAGGTTGAGATCATGAGATGGTCCGGGGGCCATGCGCCGGACTTCCGCAAGAGATCGATATTCTGTTCGGCGCTGCGCATCCAGGTCTCATCCGGGCCTTTACCAGACGCGGCAATGATAATGGGGGCGAAGGGAATGTGGTTGGAGTGAACGAGCTTCGCGACAGCCGGTAGATAACCTGGCAACGGCCGTGACCAATCGGTGATGTCCTCATGAATGAAGGCAAGCCGTTGTCCGGTAGCAGCTTGAAGGGCATCGATCCATGCTTGGGTATTTTTGGCCCATTCGCTGGTTGGATCTCCACTGGGTGGTGGCCCCAGTGGCTCGGTGTCGCCAATACGAACAGTGGGGAAAACAGCTTGGTACGCCTTGAAGTTAGCGGCAACGTCAGTCGCCAGAGCGCTAGCTGCGCTGTGACAGGCCCCTGCGCCGCCAAAATAACGACCGAACCAAAGAGCTTCGTCAACATCGATGTAGCTGAGTTCTCCTCCAAGTGCCTTGATACGGTCGGCGACGTAGCGCGAACCTCCGGGAGGAACATATCCCTCAATGTGCTTCCCGCATCGATCTGACCAGGTCAACATTCCAATGCCAACGGCAAGCTTGATGTGATTCGCCTTGAGAAAGGCGTAAAAGGCCTTGAGCTTATCTGCCGGCCCGTTGGTTACGAGGTTCTGCGCGATCCCAACGACGCGAACGTGATGTTCGGCGTGTGCCCAATCAGCACCCGGCTGGAACATGTCCCAGAAGTCTGTGGCACCACCGTGTGTCGGATCGTTCGGCGAAATCCAGACCTCATCTTCAGTATTGGCAGGCTGGGAGCTTTGCCTGGCCGTCTGGCTTGACTCTGCTTGAAGTTGGGCGATACACATCGAGCTTCCGGAAACAAACAACAAGATACACGCTGAAATGAGACGTTTGATTCGATAACGTTGGAGAAAGAATTCGAGGAGGAGTAAGGGTGTCATTGTCATGGAATTTCGTCACCTTCCCTGACGCTGTGCGAGGACGATCAGGGCCTGACGCATCTTGTTCAAATCGCCGCCTCCATTCAGATCGACCAGGTTGTTCGCCTTGATGCCGCAGGTCTGCCAGTCCTTGTTCAAAAGGTCCGCGCCGTATGCTTGCTGAACGCGATATCCCCAATCGCCCATCGACTCCTCGCTTGCCACACCGGCACGCGCGGCCATCTCTTCTGGATGGCAAATAGAATGTCCGACGAGATTAGACAACGATTTCAGTTTGGCACGATCTTCTGTCGTCTCCGAGATATGCAGCGCACTCCGGATTTCGCGCAAGGCCAGCAGCATGGAGAGCGCTCGATTTTGGTAAATGAGTGCCCGGGAACCTCGCGAGAGTTCCGAGTCCAGATATCCATCGTCATGGACCGAAGCAAGAAAGTATTGCCAGACTTCGTTTTGAAAATCGAATGCATTCTTGTCATGTGTCAACAAGGCATACGCTGCCGCGGTCGCGCCATCCTCGTAATAGAGGTTGCCTTCTTTGTTTCCTTGCGCGATATGCTCGCGATCCCCCTTGATCTTGTCGCCAACCAGGTGTCCAAGCCATGGCAGGACATCCGGCCCCAATGGCATACCACTGGCCTTCATTTTGATCGTCAGCATCACCATGCCACGCGTGAATTCGCCTTTATCGACGCCGCCTTCGCGGCTGTACTTGCCGTGTGCATCGACGGTCGTTGCCATTGCACCGGCGGCAGCCCACCCTTCCAGCAGAAGATTGGCGCATATTGGAGATAAACCCCTCATCTTGCTCCATGATGGTGCACCATCCAGTGACTGAGTTTCGTACGAGAGAAAATTATTGATCGGTTCTCGATCTTTGCTGAGCTCCGCCTCTTTCGTCGGGTCGACCTCCGATCCTTTTGAGTCGGAGTAGAATTCTGGCCCGCTGACGTTCAACACTGGAGGATAGCTTGGACATGGAGCTGCAGACTGCGCCTTGATGGAAGGAGAAAGGGCTAGGGCCAAAAACAGTGTGACGTACTTCATTATCTTTCAATTCCTCTCAGAACTTTGGCTACTGGGCTTCTATTTCGGGTTATTCCTGGGTGGTAAATGTCTCTTTGATCGCAGCGATGTCCCCGCAGGTCACAGCATCATACTCAGTCTTTCCGTCGGGCCGTATCTCACACTTGTCTCCCACCACCTTCGCCGGAATGCAGTCGACGCAATGCAACATAGGCGGAATGAAGTAAGCGCCGTACTTGTGCGCTGTCTGGGCACTCGTGGTCAGCAGATAGCGCCGGTTGCTGGGGTCAAGCTCCATGAACCGACGAAGATCGTCTTGATTCGCATCCCAGTTATCCACGTAAAAAAAGACATGAGCATTGCGAGGGGCAGCAGCCAAAACGTCTTGTGCACGTGCAGGTGAGAGGCTATAGGAATAGCCGACGCCAATTCCGGGTCGAGCGATCTTGTTCTGGTATTTCTGTGCAAACGTCAGGTGATAGAAACGAGAAGGTACGTAATAGAAGTCGATCTCTTTTACAGTGTCATCCGTGGCTGGATCGCCGGAAAAATAGATCCGCTCACCCTTTTCGGCTCCATAGTGTCGCAACGTTTCCAGCAGCGATACGAAATTTCTCACCGCTTCCGGTTTCGAGGAAGCATGAGCGATCACATTTTCGTGTTCTGGAAATCCGATCAGGGTATAACCGCGGTCTATCAACTCCATCCCCACGCAGACGTAATAATCGCGCGCGACGGGATTGGCTAGATCAAGCCACGCCGTATCGCCTAGAACGCGCTGTTTAGGATCGATCATTGCTGCGGGCGCAAACGTCTTTGTCCCGAGTTGCCCACCGCACATTAAGGTCTGGGCCGGAATGGAAAGAGAGACAGACTCATTAACACCTCCGCCGAGAATGGTCTGCGGTAGAAGCTGACGCAGCTTGCTGGCTAGCTGTTCAGCGGAATTCAGGTCCTGCTGCCGGATTGTGCCCCACACCCCCACGTATGTGGCGTAGATCATGCCCGGATCGAGATTCTGGATTGTATCGAGAACATGTTTTTGGTCGGTCGCGCTGAACAGGCTCATCCGCGTGTTCACAACACCCTTCGAGATCGCATCGTTCAGAGGATAGAGACCAGACTTCGTCCCAACCGATTCGACCTGCTGGGCGTTTTCGGGCCGACAGATTCCGAAAACGAGAACAAAGAGGGTGCTCAAAACATAGCTGTATCGTCTGCGGCTCATGAAACTCCTTCGTCCAAAGCTCATTGGTGCCAATGTCATCAGGCTGCTGATTATTGAATGACAATCCTGTTCACCGAACAGTGGCAGGAGAAAAACAAGCAGACATCAAGAGACGGAAATCAAAGCGACAACATCCGACTAGACCCGAGTGTCATGGTAAAGTTCCGCTGAACCAAATTCACAGTCGCGTGAACACTGAATCGCCTTTGATCGGCTCGTTCGGGCTGGCACCTGGTTGTACGTTAGCTATCTTGGCGTCTTTCGGCACCCTAAATCTGAGGAACAGCCAAAATCTCCTTCATAAACTCTGCCGTGTACAGGCAGAGGTCGCCAATTGGTTCTGTGAAGCCGGCTTGTGTTTACTGACAGATCTTGTTGAGTCTCAATTGGCGATATCAGGCCAACTCACTTATTCAACTCAGATTGACTGCACGAAGAGCCATTAGCACCGGAAACCTGTGGCATTGCTAATCATTAGCGAGAGAAGGTAGATACTTCGGAAACCCAGCAAGCTGACCGACGAGCGCCGCCAGAGGTGCTCGTGCAGGCTCAGCGATTTCATACTCAACATGAAGAACGGAATTGCTCAAATCTCGGCGGAAGATCAGCTGCATTTTTTCAAGAGATCTAAGGTTCGCGGTTAGGGCCTTCTTGGACGCCGTTGGTATTAGCCGCCTCAATTGACTGAGACGAACTGGACCGGAGAGCAGCGCACAAAGAATTTGCACGGTCCATTTTCCTCGTAAGACCTCCATGGTGCGCGCAACTTGATCCAGGCATTCTGCGTCGTATGCAGGCATTGGGACGTCTCCTCGGTAGGTTAGCGTGCTCACGTCCCGATTCCGTTTCGGATTCGCTGAGCTAAGTCATTGCACAACCTCAACGCGCCCGTGCGGTAACAGCGAATTGGCCCCTCGTTCCCGAGTCATGTACCAGCCGACCTAAGACATCGAAGATAGGGGCTTCGTCGTTAGGGGAATCAAAAAACAACTAAAACTTATACGTCGCCCATACAGCGGCATAATCCACAACCTTGCCTGGTGGCGACGCCTGCGTCAAAAACGAACCAACGAAAAAATGGCCGTAGGCGGTGGATACTGAAAGATGATGGCTCGCGTTCCAGTACACCCCGACCGACGGCTGATTCCCTATATAGCGCCCAGAATTACCTTGTCCAGGAACCAGTAGATTGACGCCGAGTCCATACACGCCGTCTTGGAGGCTGGTCCGCCAAAAAGTATGGTCGTCTGCAACCAGGCTGAGCGATCTGGTGAACTGCAAGGTTATGTGGGGGCCGGTTTCAAAGAGATTCGATGGGCCGAGCAAACTGATGCCACCCTGACCAAAATAAAAGCCCGTGGGGAACAGTGGGTTGAATGTTCCAAGCGGGGATGTAGAACCTCCGCGGTTACCGCTGGCGATGCCTGCCGTGGCTCCAATCTGAAGGTGGAGCGCAGCGGATCGAAAGGTGTATGCGGTGTCGTGGGTGGTGGCCCAGGCACGTATGCCATTGGGGCCAAACGACCCCCATTGGAACATGGTTTCGCTGTTGTAACTCCAGCCGTTTCGTCCGCCCCAGAATCTTCCGCCTACCGTATGGCGCAACTCGTTCTGGGAACCTTTTTCGAACGGCGCATTTTTCCGAGCGAGCCCTAGATAGTAAAGATCGATGTTTCCGCCCTTGATTTCGGGCAAAGGATGGACAGCATACACGCCCCAAAAGGTAGAGCCGTGATTCGGAGGTGCATCAAGAACGCCGTTGCCGTTCAGTACGGGCTTTGCAGCGAGCCCGTCGACGGTCCAGGCGGATGTCTTCCATTTCAACGAAGCGCCATCGAATGCCTGACGGACATTAGGCCCCTCTCTGACGTCAACGAAGCGTCCGGAACCAAACTCGAACTCCTGCCGTCCAAGACGTAATACCGCCGATTCATCGCTTGTCTTCGAGAGGGCAATATCGGCGAATCCCTCTTAAAAAAATAGCTTCGATTCATCGGTCACTGGTCTCGGGCCGCCACTCCGCCCCGCTTCGATAGCACTGGTGAGTTGCACAAAGAACCGAAGGCGAGGTGCCGCATGGATATCGGCGTATATTGACAGGCGCTGCAAAAGATAGCCGTTGTCGTCTTGAGTGCCGAGACCCCAGGTCGCGTTGCGGAAGCCCTCATGCCATTCTCGAATCTCGCCGCCAAAGGTGAGATACCTATCCTCGTTCGCTCCGAGTGGTACGTACTTGAGTCGATCCCAATCGTCGTGCCGACACGTTGGATTGCTGAGATATCGGTAGTCTTCGTCCTGCCGGAGCAGTGCATACGGCTGAAGATTGTCAGGACATGGCGATTGAGCAAACACGCGACTTGTAAGCGGCAGGAGAACGCTTAGACCTGCACAGGCAAAGAAGATCATCTTGAGCCTCCCCAGCGATCGCGACGCAATTGATGATCTCTTTGTGATGGTCTGCAACATCCTCTTCTTTCGGCCTTTTCAATGCGAAACGCTTCGGTCGGCAAGCGAAGCTACTCTCAGGCAACACCCTTGTACGCCAGCGCAGAATCAACCCTGAAGCTGACGCATGAGCAGCGCGAAGTCCGCGACTTCCCAATGCTCTGCGAGCTGTCCGTTTTCGATTCGGTAGAGTTGAAAGGCCATCGCGTCGATGCTTCTGCCAGAGGGCTTGAGGCCAATGAATTCTCCCTTGTGCGTCCCTCGAATGGAGTTCAGGACAGCGACGCGGTCACCCTCACCACAATCGCCGAAATCGGCAGCGTCAAATCCGGAAACGCAGAGCGAAGTGTGGCGAAGTATTTTTTGAGGATCTCTCGTCCTGGAGTCTGCCCAGGCAGATGATCGTCGTAGCCTTCCGCGACGATCTCGTCCAGGACCTGGAGGTTGCCGCTTTCAATGGCGTTGAAAAAGCTGCGTATGAGTGCTTTGTTCTCTTCTATCGATGACGACATATTGTTCTCCTTCAATTGCCTTCTCTTTCCCGACCAGCGAGCATCCCCGTTCGTTCAAGATGAAGATGTGCGGAGCTTAGGGGTACGGTCAAAGAAAATGTCGCGCCGCCACTCGGGTTATTCTCAGCCCAGAGGCGCCCGCCGTGCGCTTCGGCGATCGAGCGGGACAGAGCCAAACCGATCCCTAGCCCGCTTTTTTTTGAGGTCACAAAAGCATCGAAGATCTTGTCTGTTTCGCCGATACCAGACCCGTTGTCGATCACTTGTATGATCATCTCGTTCGCATCATTTACATCTGCATGGATTTCAACGAGAGCAGTTTCTCTATTGTTTTCTAGCGCTTCGATGGCATTCGAAATCACGTTAATGAAGAGCTCCTGAATTGCGAGTGGGTCTACCCAAACTTCGGGTAGATTCTCCCCGAAGCAGCATCGGGTCGATACTTCACGCTTGCGGGGATCCTCCAGAACCAAACGAACTGCTTCATTGATCACATCTGGGATGTTGGCTGCTCTTCTATCTAAAGGCTCTTGTTTGAAGAGCGCCTGAATCCGCTGCATCGTCTCACCGGCGGTGCGAGCATCGATCACTATCCGATCAACGGATGCGATGGCCTCCCTCAGACTGGGTCCGGCCACTAACCAGCGCTTTGCGGCTTGGGCATTCGCGAGCATCGACGTCAGAGGTTGGCTGAGTTGATGAGCGATCGAAGCTGACAGCTCAGCCACTGAACCCCTGTCGGTGGGATTGTTGCGTTTGGTGCAACCGGTAAGACGGGCAGGTTGATAACCAATGAAGCTCCGCGGCGCGGAGACAGCGTCACTGCGGCTGTCCGCGACCTGAGCAATGAGCCCGGTTTCGCCGAGAGCGTACATGCGGTCATGGGCAATCCTGCTCATCGCTACCTCCGCCGTCCTAGGACGGGCATGTTCCTCAAGCGCTAAACGGATAGGTTTCTGTGGGACGACGTAGCCGGAACGACGAGTTGTAGAAGATGGTGGCTTCCACATTTCCAACAATAGGCAATCGGTGCAAGGCGCTGAATTCCGAAGCGCCCGTAAATAACAACGAACCTTCCCCGGACCATATCTCACCGCCGATGAACTCCAGCGCCGACGGTACGAACTCGCATACCGACAACGGTCCTCCAGGCACAGCCGACCCGACCACCCTCAGCCCGAGAGTCCTAATCACTGTGGGATTTTCCTCAGTTATCTCACCCAAAAATTCACTTGGGCGAAAGATCCCTTGCGCCAACAAGAAACCGGCGGGACGGGAAAGCCGTGTCGTGATCAGTCCGTAAACGTTCGGCTGCAATGTCCCCGAGCAGCTTCGGATAGCCTTCTCTTTCCCGCCCGGCGAGCATACCCCGTTCGTTCGAGATGAAGATGTGCGGAACGAAGCCGACCTCCTCGCCCCGGAAGCGCGCGTGAATGATGTGAATGTACTCTCGAAAGGGACCGACGCTGGTGAACCCGTATGACAAGAACATCCCGGATATCTTAGGGTTCTCATCGATCTCCAATTCGGTGGGCAGCAGCGCCGCTGCAGCATCGGTGTTCGTCCGGTAGCTAAACGTCACTTGATTCACTGCTCTGAACGACGCATTCTTGAAGCCGAGAGGATCGGCGTGAACCGGCATCACTTGCCCCAAGCTGCTTCGACTCATCTTTCCCTTCACAGACATCTTGTATCTCCTAATCTTTGCGGTTGCGTATCGCCCAACTCTTTGAGTTAGTCAATCCTGATTAGATTTTGCGTAGAGAAAGGTCCGCCAAACTGCTGGAGACGACCGCACTCAGATATCCGTCCGAGATTGATGGGATAGAAGCCCAGTCGCTCGCACAGGGCGCTGACCGTAGCGATCGCATCAGCATCGTCGGAGGAGATGAAGATGACACGCCGTCCGCCAGCCTCGGCGGGATTGCTCGCTAGGGCCGCTGCCGCCAAGGTATTGAACGCCTTCACTACACGCGCACCGGAAACAGCCTCGGCCACGATCTTGCTGGATAACCGCCCACCCAGGTTCGTTGGAGTAAAAGCTGGGAGGTCGACAGCGTTCGTAGCATCTATGACGATGCGGCCTCCCCAGTCGGATATCGAGCTGACTGCATCAGGTACCGCCGGAAACGGAACCGCGAGGATCACGACGTCGGCCAGGACGGATTCCTCGACAGTGACCGCTTTCACCTTCGAGCCCAGCTTGCCAACGATATCCGTCAGCGAACCAGGCCCGCGATTGTTGGCCAGTGAAACTTCGATACCCTTGCTTGCGAAATGGCCGACATGCAGTCGCATGACTTCCATTGAAGCTGATCGCCTTACACAGGCAGTAATCTAACCATTTGAACTCAGCCCTCCTGCTTCTGCGCAGGAGGATTCTTGGGGCAACGGCTCCAACTCAAGCGCTGTGCCGCGCCACGCGCTTTCATGTGAGCAGGTCAGTTCTTGAACCGACTGCCGATAGCAGCGGCAAGTACGGTAGCCTGCAACCAGCCGAAGAGGATGAGAAACACCCTCGCCCACCGAAGGGTGGTATAGGACACGACCCAATCTTTGGGTTTGTATGTCTGGTCAGGTGCCCACTTGTCGTCGAGGCCAAACTTCACGAGAGGCAGATCGTTTTCGAGAGAGTAGAAAAAGGGGTTGAATCGCGGATAGACGGTGTTTAGCGGAGCGCCGGTCGACCACGCCAAGTAGGCTTCTTTGTTCGTGGGAGCCATCGCGCCTCGGGCGCTCGCACACCAGAAAAGGCAGCTTACTAGCAGCGTGGTCAGAGCAATGGGAAGCAATACCCACAACGGCTGTTGTTGTAGCCGGGCAAAGCCGATCTTCCAAACGCGCACAGTCTGGTTGGCGGATTTTGCTTGGGCACGTCGAAGTTCGAAGAGGATGCGTTTTGCGCCATCCTCATCTCCCTTCGCTCTCAACAGAGCGGCAAGCTGCATCCATGGTTGCGGCTCGACTTGATCAGAAGACGGCTGAAGCTGGAGCCACTCGACCCGGTCCTCAATCTTCAAGGGATGTTCCCGACCTAGACTGTTATTCCCCCGATCCGCATCGGTTCGGACAGAATGCAGGGTTAACTCTTCGTACTGGAGGCCGTCCAGATGCAATCCACCCGCACTCGGCCAGCTTTCACGCTCATCGCGCAGGTTCTTGATCGTCGCGCCGTTCAACCAAAGCGAGGTCAACTTCGCATCCTGAATACCAGTCCACTGAAGGTCACCCTTGAGGTTCAGGTTTGCGCAATACAGCGCGGCCAACTTGCAACTATCGCAAACGAGATTGCCTTCGATCTGCGCGCTCTGCACTTCCACTCGTCCGAAGCTCGAGAACCTGTCGCAGATGGAAACCGTCCCACGGATCGTGGCTTCCTGGAGGAAAATGGCGCTCACCGCCTCGGTCAGCGTCGCGCCGCTCAGATCGATGCTGTTTCCGATCTCGGCGCTGTGCATATGAAGTTGGCCAGCGGCCTGCTTGGTGCGCAAGAGCCGTCTGGTCACCATGGGAATAACGGTCATAGCGGGGTCCTCTCGCATGCGGGCAGTTCCGCACCCACATGTCAGCCTCGACCAGCAAGCCGGTCGAGTGGGGATCATGGGGCTGTTCCGGATTTCGGTCAAATGTCTGGCGTAGGGATCCTGCCCTTGGGGCGAGGGAGTGCGCAGGGCCACTCCGCGTGAGCCGGAGGAAGGCCCCGCTCCGCCGATGTCTAGGCAGTCGTCGACTCGTCCCCTCAGGAGACGCTGAGCTGCTGAGTTTGCAGGGTTCTCAGTCGGCTCTCTTTCTCCCAATGGGAGCGAGGGCGAAGATGATGGATTTTCTTGAGAGGGAGAAGGGGCGAACGATGTGCGGCTCTGCCGGTCGTTCGGTTTGTTTCTAACGTTTGGACAAAGAATGGACAAAGTCGGATCCAGGCTTGGAACCGACGATTATGTAAGTTGTTGTATTTATGGTGCCGGGAGGGGGAATCGAACCCCCATGACCTTGCGGTCGGCGGATTTTGAGTCCGCTGCGTCTGCCAGTTCCGCCATCCCGGCTTTTGCTTGCAACTTGCAAGAAGTGAATGTTCTACCTCACCGCTAATCAAATCGCAAAAAATACCGCCGCGCTGAGCTCGATCATCGAATCAGCGGGCTTTGCCTTTAAGTATCGTATATCATTCACTGATCCGCATCTTCTCAAACTCGTCTGTTTGGCCAAAGCCACGCCGCGCCGCGGACTCCACTGGAGTCTCCATATTTTGCTTTCACGACCGGCGTGGATGCCTCTCCTCCAAACACATATTTCGGCAGCAACTTAGGCAGTGCCTCGTAGATATGCTCCACCCCTGATACGCCTCCACCAACCACAATGACATCTGGATCCAGTATGTTGATCACGTTAGCCAAACCGCGCGCCAAACGATCTTCGAACCGCTCAACGGTCTCCGCCGCCACTAGATCTCCCGCGGCAAAGTCAGCAATTATCTCCCGCGTAGTCCGCGCTCTGCCGGTCACATTTTTGTAATCCCGCGCAATCCCCGTGCCCGAGACCCACATCTCCATGCACCCTTTCTTTCCGCAATAACACTCCGGTCCAGGGGACTCCTCCGGCTTCGGCCACGGCAGTGGATTGTGCCCCCATTCGCCCGCAACTCCATTCGGTCCGTCGTGGACGCATCCCTCCAGAGCGACTCCGCCTCCACATCCGGTCCCTAGAATGACTCCATACACAAAACGCACACCGGCGGCCGCGCCGTCTGTCGCCTCTGATACCGCAAGGCAATTTGCATCGTTGGCGACCCGTACTTCGCGACCAAGCGTAGCGATCAAATCTCTATGAAATGGTTGGCCATTCAACCACGTTGAATTGGCGTTTTTAACCAGCCCGGTAATTCTCGAGATGGTACCTGGAATACCGGCACCCACAGTGCCTGTCTTTCCAGTCTCCGTTTCTATGCGGTGGACCAGCGCAACAATTGCCTTCACCGTCGCTTCATAATCGTCCCGCGGAGTATCGACACGATGCCGAGCCAACTCTGTGCCGCGATCATCGATAGCGAGTGCCTCGATTTTTGTCCCACCAAGATCAATCCCGATGCGCATCCCCATCTCCGTCATTGAGCCTTCCAGTCCCTTTCACTTGCCACTCTAAAAAGTGGGCACAACGAACCCTACTGCACCTTGCCACGGGGACGCAACCTGCTTAGCTCCCCGCCGCATGCAATCGCATTCAGCGCCGCGAGCTTCAGGTTATCCGCAGCGAGCCACAGCCAGAAGCGTGTTCCTCGCTCCCCCTGATCAAAGTCTCCGCTCACTCGTACCATAATGTCCTCCTGCCCCGCCGCACTCAGGTTGCTCGGCGGATCGGATTCCTCGCTTACTACGTCTATATGTTCCCCGGCAAGCGCCACCTCTACTTCCTCCTGCGTCGCTTCACCAGAGAGTTCCACCAGCATCGAAACGACATACCCATGAAACACCGGAGCCTGAATGACCTGCAGCGCCAGTTCAGGTAACAGCGAATCAGCAAGCCCAGCGTAGTGTTTGCGGATACGCCGTTCCGTGGCGCTCAGCTTCACCTTCGCGGCATCGCCGAGCGAAGGCAACAGATTGAATGCCACCTGCGCATCATATTGCTCCCGTGGCAGCGTCTGAAATGAAAGCAGGGTAACAGTCTGCTGATGCAACTCATCCATCGCGGCGCGGCCATACTCGGACGCCGGCTCCATGACGGTCGCAGCAACGCTCGTCAAAGCCATCTTCGCTTGCAGTCTTCCGGCAACTAGGGCAAGCATCACAGCGACCGGATGCGCAGCTACTAGAGCTGGCGTCTTCAAATCCGGCTCTGGGCCTCCAGGCTCGCTCTTATCTGCAAGCACCTCAGCCACCCAAGGAGCCCGCACCAGAACATCCTTCTCGCCCTCCAACGCGTACGTTAGATCGACAATGCTCGCCCCCTCGCGCCGCGCAGCCTGCCAATGCTTCTTCGTCACCGCTGCACTGCCCGCAAAAAAAACAAAGTCCATTCGGTCGAAGGAAGATGTCTCCAATCGTTGTATAAAAACAACCTCATCGCCAGCGGAGGTCACTTGTCCAGCGGCTTCTTCTTCGTCGAGCAGGACAAAGTCCGATGCTCCCAGCACCGACTCGGCCAACTCCTCGCTCAGCTCTTTACCAGCGAGCGAAGACGCCCCAACGATTCCGATTCGATACATTCTTTCCGTCATATTTTCCTGAAGTCGTCGAAACGTAAGGTCTGAGCGCCAGATTACTATCTTATCTGTTCATCTCCCGTCACCGACTTACACCGCGGAGTGCCGCCGCTCTCGCCCCCACGAGTACGCAAGCCGAGCCACCACACCGGACACCAGATACGCCATTGCCAGGATGATCAGCATGTACTCCGAATACAGCACGATCAGCGCTCCTATAAACGCTATCACCGCGACCAGTTGAAAGGGATGACGCTTACCAAGCGTGATCTCCTTCGCACTCCAGAACCGCCAGTTGCTTACCATCAAAAAGCTGGTGAACAGCAGCAGGCACAGCCACACCAGCGCTATCCATGGGTTGTCGATCGGCGATCCGTGTTGAAAGTGAATCACCGAGCTGATCACGCCCGCACCTGCCGGAATCGGCATGCCCACAAAATACTTCTTGCCCGGTCGCCCCGGGTTGCGAGGCTGCGGGTTGATGCTGATATTAAATCTCGCCAGCCGACTGGCGCCGCATATCAAAAAGATAAAACAGACAAACACCCCAATATGCACAATTTGCTGTCGCGCCTCCGGATGAGCCATCAAAGGCAGCATGCGGAAGCCCCAGATATAGGCCAGCAAACTCGGCGCAACACCAAACGTAATCACGTCCGCCAGCGAGTCGAGTTCTTTTCCAAAGTCGCTGGTCGTGTGGGTCATTCTTGCGATGATGCCATCAAGACCATCGAACAGAACGGCAATCCCAAGCGCCAACGCAGCTCGATCGAAGTAACTCTGATCCGCCACGGACCCCTGAATACTCTGCGTAATTGCGTAGTACCCAGCGGCCATGTTGCCCGCCGTAAATAGCGATGGCAGCACGTACATCCCCCGACTAGGTTGACGCCTCACCTTCTCGTCGGTCTCGATCTGCGCGTCCTCCATTAGGCCACCACTGCCGGTGCGTCTCTCAGCGACTGCTCCGGGAGCACGGCCAGCACGGTCGACCCACCCTTAACGCGAGCCCCCGTCTTCACCTTCAGGTTCGCCGCTGCCGGCATCAGTACATCCACCCGCGACCCAAATTTGATGAGGCCGATCCGCTGTCCACGCTCCACTCGGTCACCTACTTTCAGGTTGCACACAATACGCCGAGCCAGCAGCCCGGCTATCTGTTTGAAGCTGACTTCATATCCACCGGCATCGATCGTAATCAGAGTCTGCTCGTTGTTCAACACAGACTCCGGCTTCATCGCATTCATGAATTCGCCCTTGCGAAACTCGCACACCTTCACGACTCCGCCCACCGGCGAACGGTTCACATGCACATCAAACACGTTCAGAAAGATGCTAAGTCGCAACCGACTCCCGCTAACCGTTTCGATCCACTCAGCTTCCGTAACCACCCCGTCCCCAGGAGACACAATCTGTCCCGGCGCCTGCGGAATCGTCCTGTTCGGATCGCGAAAAAACCACAAAAAGAAAGCCGCCAGCACCACCGGTAACGCCACCAGCGCAATCGGCATATTCAGATACCAAAGTGCCGCCGCAACAACCCCAAGCCCTAAGGCATAGAAAAAACCGTCTCGCACCATAAGTGACTCGATTATAAGGCCACGTACACCTCGGACCTGAGCGTAACGCTACTCAGGCCGGTCGCCTCCATACGGTCAAACCGCGTCTTCTAGCTTTAGGATGCTCCCAAGCGTCGAAGCCGCTCGATCTCATCCTTCAAACTGAGCTTCAGCTTCTTCAATCTCACCTCTTCCAACTGTTCCGAGTCAGTGAGAAACAACTTGGACCGCAGCGTATCCAGCCTGCGATCATAAAGGCTATGTTCTTGCATCAATTGTTGAATGGAAGGGAACGACGCAGGATGGGGCAGCTCGGTGAACTTGCCAGTTTGCACGTGAGAGTACCTCCAGCAACAGACGACTTCGCACTGATGGCCGACACGCTATCACAGCGCGATAATTACCGGCAATGTGGATTACTCGTCTCCAGCTAACTTCAACTGCATCAGCAACGCGTCCTCTGTGGGATCGTGGTAGTAGTTATCGCGCTGTCCAACGACCGCAAACCCTAACCCCCTGTAAAGCGCAACTGCACCCCCACTCCCCGCCCTCACCTCGAGTTCCATCTCCTTCGCACCCCGCTCCCTGCACCAGCAAATGACCCCCCCGCACAACGCCCTTCCCACGCCCACTCGTCGGGCCGACGCACTTACTGCCACGCTTTCAAGCTCGGCCAGCCTCACAGCCCCGGAAACAAGAACCTTTCCAACTGCAAAACCCAACAACCCAGCATCCGACTCCGCAACGAACAAGCACCTCGTCACCGCAACCTCAGAGCTTCTATCGGCACCCACAATTGCCGCATACTCGGCCTCCGCCCAATGCGGAGCCTCAGGCGTAGCCCTCTCCAGCCTTATCACACCAACAAAGTCCTCAGCACGACCAGCGCGAACCCTATACTTGGCCGAACTCATCGAGTGGCTCGCGGAGCAGTAGGTTTGGCAAATATCTCAGCATCGGTCCGTCTCAGATAATTCGCATCCAGCGCAGCAGCATCATCAAATCGCCCCGATACAACTCGCTCTACCGCAAACGGCAGAGCATCCCCCGCCAACGGCTCATCCACCAACTTCGGACGCAACTCCCGCAAAGCCTCCGCCACCTTCAACTCACACACCACCACCAACCCACCCGAAGCCGCCGTCCTCAAATCCTCCGCGCCTGCCAGGATCTCCCGCACGCATCTCTTCCCCATATACTCTCCGTAGTAGAACTCCCCGCGACCAGCATCCAGAACTGCATGCACCATCTGCTCCCCGCCATTGACCGCGGCGGCAAGCAGGGCCAGCCGCGACAACGCAATCAGAGGCACACCCCCGGCCTCGCTCAGCCCCTTCGCCGCGCTCACCCCCACACGTACCCCCGTAAACGATCCCGGCCCATACACCACAACCACAGCCGCCAACTCTCTCAGCAGCCATCCACTCGACGCCATCAGCCGCCGCACAGTTGGAACCAGCCGTTCCGACGAACTCCTTCCCGGCAACACCTCAGTCGCAACGATCGCCGACGCCATCTCGGTATCCGCCAGCGCAACGCTCCCCTCACCCCCTGCCGTATGAATCATCAGAAACCGCATCACTCCCCACCCTTACGCGGCTCAACTGCATCCCCGACAATCTCCAGCAACACGCCCCCTGTGCTGGCCGGATGCACAAAGAAATACCGATGCCCGCCAGCCCCCACTCTCACCGCATTGCTCGCCAACCTCACTCCTTGCTTTGTCAGCCGCGCAAACATCACGTCAATCTCATCCACATGGACGGCGATATGATGCAGCCCCTCACCTCGCTTCGCCAAAAATCTCCCAATCGTGGAATCTGCCTCGGTCGCCTCCAACAACTCGATACGGCTTTCTCCCAGCGGCAGCATCGCCGTCTTCACCTGCTCATGCTCCACTGTCTCTTCATGGCTCACCACCAGCCCCAGCGCCTCATAAAATCCACGCGCCCCCGCAATGCTCTTCACCGCGACGCCAAGATGATCCAGCCGCAGCCCGCCCTGCCCCAGCACGCACAGAGTGTCAGCGCTCTCAAGCCTTACTCTTCGCGACCCCTTCTCCAAGGCGCATCGTCTCACCGTCTCCATCAACTCCTTGACACCCTCCCCCGTAGTCGCGACCGTCCGCACAACAGGAGGCACCCACTCACCCTCTCCAACCGCCAAAGCCTGCATCGCAACAATCTCCTGCTCTACCAACTCCGCACCCCCACGGTCGCTCTTGTTCACAACAAACACATCCGCGACCTCCATCACGCCAGCCTTCAGACTCTGCACCTCATCGCCCATTCCGGGCACAAGCACCAGCACAGTCACATCCGCCAGGCCGATCACATCCACCTCATCCTGTCCCACACCCACCGTCTCAATCACAATCGTCTGCCGCCCGGCCGCCTCCATCACCGAGCAAACATCGGCAGCCGCACGCGCAACGCCCCCCATAGCCCCACGCGAAGCCATGCTGCGAATAAACACCCCATCATCCCCGGCAAAATCCTGCATCCGAATCCGGTCCCCCAATAACGCCCCACCCGTGTAAGGACTAGACGGATCGACCGCCACCACCCCCACACTCTGCCCCTGCTGCCGAAGCCACCTCACCATCTGGTCCACCAGCGTGCTCTTCCCCGCCCCAGGAGGCCCCGTCACTCCCACCCGCAGCGATCTGCCCGCAAACTCCCGGCAAGCCGCAAGCACCTCCGCTCCGCCGCCATTCTCCACAAGAGATAGGGCCCGAGCCAGAGCACGAACATCGCCTGCCCGCACCCGCGCCATCATCTGCGCAACTTCCACCCCACTCGTCCTGAAATCCTTAGGCACGTTAGCGATAATAACGTGCTCCACCTCGCATCTCCCATGCCCACCTTCCTCACCGGCAAAGCGCCCTTAACATTCATGTGCTTGAACTCTTCAAATGGACCCTTCTCAAAACCCGGTCGCCCACCTTCCTTCGTTCGCCAGCGCTCCAACGCATTCATTTGTAATCAAAAATGATCTTTCCAGATCATCGGAGACGGCGCTTGACACCTACTGCCCAGCACAGACTATCCTCATCCTCGACACCCCTTGACCCGAATCTGCCGCATCAGGCGCAATCCGGGGCAGCCGCCGGACCAACATTTACGCTGGAGTTACAACTAATGTCGATCAACACTGCCAGCCTGCCTGACTCGGGCTTCACCACCACCGCCCCGGAGAAATCCAATATCCGCTGGCTCGTCTGCGGTCTTCTCTTCCTCGCCACCACCATTAATTACATGGACCGCTCGGTCTTCTCCCTCATCGAGCCGCTCCTCCACCTCGACTTCATGGGCTGGATTCCCGGCATCGACGCCGCTCATCAAACCGCTTACAACCTCAACTATGGACGCGTCCTCATCTGCTTCCAGATCGCCTATGGCGTCGGCTTTCTCTTCGCCGGTCGTATCATCGACAAGCTCGGCACCAAAACCGGATACGCCCTCGCCATCCTGATCTGGGGATGCGCCTCGATCAGCCATTCCATGGTGGCCAGCGTCGCCGGCTTCTGCATCGCGCGCGTCTTCCTCGGCCTCGGCGAATCCGGCAACTTCCCCGCCGCCATCAAGGCCACCACCGAGTGGTTCCCCTCCGAAGAGCGCGCCCTCGCCACCGGCCTCTTCAACTCTGGCTCCAACGCCTCTGCTTTCATCGCCCCGGTTCTCATCGCAGCGGTCGCCGCCCGTTGGGGATGGCACGCCGCCTTCATCTGCACCGGCTCCATGGGACTCATCTGGGCAATCATCTGGCTTATCTTCCCTTACAACAAACTTCGCCGCAGCGCGACGCAAACCCAGACTGACCTTGCCCCCGTCACGCAGGGCGGCTCCATCTACCCCATCCTTCTCCACCACCGCGGCTTTTGGGCCTTCTCCATCGCCAAAGGCATCACCGACCCCATCTGGTGGTTCTATCTCTTTTATCTCCCCAAATTCCTCAACGATAACTACGGCCTCAATCTAAGCCACGTAAAGTACCCGCTCATCGTCATCTACACCGCCGCAAGCATCGGCTCCATCGCTGGCGGCTGGCTCTCCGGATTTCGCATGAAGCACGGCCACACCGTCAACTCCGGTCGCAAGTTCGCCCTTCTCATCTGTGCCCTTTGCGTTCTTCCCATCATGCTCGTCCCGCACATGCACTCCATCTCCCCACACAATGCCTGGCCCGCTATCGCGCTCTTCTGTCTCGCCACCGCCGCCCATCAAGGCTGGTCTGCCAACCTCTTCTCCACTCCAACGGACATGTTCCCCTCGACCAGCGTCAGCACCGTAGTCGGCATCGGCGGCGCTGCCGGAGCCCTCGGCGGAGCGTGCTTCACCTGGCTCGTCTCTCACTACTTCTCCCTCCACCCATTGCTGATCTTCACGATGGGAGGCCTCGCCTACGTCACCGCCCTCTTGATCTTCCAGCTCCTGGTTCCTCGTCTCGGCGGCCGGCAAACTGCCTAAATCCAGTCTTCCCAATCGCAACAATGAGCAGCGTCGAACACAGCCCGAAACGTCTCGCTCCTCTACCCGTCCCACTGAAACATGCGCCGCACCGCCGTGTTACCCTTCATCAAATCAGGCGCAAGGGAGCTTCGTTCAGCATGAAAAAAGAGGTCAAAGAGCAGTTCGACGAGGTCTCCAGCCACAGCCAGCTCACCATGCAGGTCGTTGAACACATCCGCTCGCTCATCAGTTCGGGAGAGGTTCGCCCCGGCGACCGCCTCCCCCCCGAGCGCGACTTGGCTCGCCAGCTCAAGATCAGCCGCTCCAGTCTGCGGTCCGGCATCGGCTTTCTCGCAGCCATGGGCGTCCTCAAAAGCCGCCACGGCGCTGGAACCTTCGTCGCCTCCGGTCCGCCCTCGTTCGACTCCAGCTCCTTCTCCGTCCTCGGCGCGCTCCACGGCTTCCTTCCCGGACAGATGTTCGAAGCCCGCATCATCATCGAATCCAACCTCGCCGCTCTTGCCGCCGAACGCGCTACCGAGGAACAGGTGACAGAGCTGGCCGAAGAGGTCGCCGAGATGTACGCCGCGCTCGACGATCCCCACGAGTACCTCATCCATGACGTCCGCTTCCATCGCGCCATCGCCCGCGCCGCGGCCAACCCCATCCTGGCCGCCATCATGGAGACTCTCATCGCCAATCTCTATGAGATCCGCAGCAAGACCATCCAGAACGCCGTAGATTTAAAAGAATCCTCCGAGATGCACCGCGAGATCTATCGTGCCATCCGCTCCCACAACCCCGCGCAGGCTCGCCGCTCCATGGAGCAGCACCTCAACCTCGCCCGCATCGCTCAGGCCGCCGAAAGCCCGTCGAACCCTCCCGCCGCACACGAGACGACTCCGACCAGCCAAGCCGAAATCTCAGCCGCGAGCGAAACCGAGACCCCTCAATCAACCCCCGCCCGCTGACCCTACAACTTGCAAGTCATACCGCCCCTCCACGCCGCTGTGTATCGTCAAGTTGCTTCACTCTTCGGGACTATCTCTACGTCCTGATCAACTTAGCGCTACACCATGACGCACGGCCTTCGGGCCAGGAGAGTTCCCCATGGATCCATTCTTAGGCGAAATCAGAGTCGTCGCCTTCAACTTCGTTCCTGCCGGCTGGGCCGCCTGCAACGGCGCGTCTCTGCCCATCAATCAAAATCAGGCACTCTTCGCCCTCCTCGGCACACAGTATGGCGGGGACGGCACGACCACCTTCAACCTCCCCAACCTGCCCGACGCAAAGACTCACGCCGTAGCCGGCAAGGACACCGCAGCCCCGGTGCACAATATCATCGCCGTCAACGGAATGTTCCCTTCGCGCCCCTAGCGCCTACGCCGCTCCGCTCTCACCGGGCGAGCGGCAACCTCCCGTCCCACCAGCCAACATCATCCCTCTGCCCTGCTAGACTTAGGCATATCGTCATGCCTGAAGCCCCGCAAAAGTTCTATCTCACGACCCCTATCTACTACGTCAACGCACGCCCTCACATAGGCCATGCGTACTCGACCATTGCGGCCGACGTGATCGCGCGCCGCCACCGCCTGCTTGGCGACGACACCTTCTTCCTCACCGGCACCGACGAGCACGGCCAGAAGGTCGAGCGCTCCGCCGCCGCCGCCGGTATTCCGCCCCTCCAGTTCGCCGACCAGGTCTCCGCCACCTTCCGCGCCCTCTGGGACCGCATGGGAATCACCTACAACGACTACATCCGCACCACCGAACCCCGGCACACCGAGGCCGTCCAGAAACTCTTCCAACTCCTCCTCGACCGTGACAAGTTCTACCTCAGCAGCTACACCGGCCAGTACTCGATCGGCGAGGAGATGTTCGTCGATGGACCTCCCGGTACCATCGGCCCCGACGGCAAGCCGACCGAAACCGTCACCGAAGAGAACTACTTCTTCCGCCTCTCCGAATACCAGCTTCCCCTCATCGACCTGATCGAGAGCGAGAACCCTGAGAGCCGTCTTCTGATCCAGCCCGAGTCGAGCCGCAACGAAGTCCTCAGCTTCCTTCGCGGCAACGTAGCCGAAGCCACCGACCGCGGCGAGGTCCTCGAACTGTCAGCCCTCGGCAAGCCCTATGTTCCCGGCGCCCTCAAAGACCTCTCCATCTCGCGCACCAGCTTCAAGTGGGGCATCCCCGTGCCCGGCAACGAAAAGCACGTTATCTACGTCTGGCTCGACGCTCTGATCAACTACCTGACCGGTATCGGCTACGGCAGCGACAACCCCGCCGACCAGGAAAAATTCAAACGCTACTGGCCCGCCGACCTTCACCTCGTAGGCAAGGAGATCACGCGCTTCCACTGCGTCTACTGGCCCGCAGTCCTGCTTGCCGCCGAGATCCCCACTCCAAAATCCGTAGTCGCCAACGGCTGGTTGCTCTTCGACGACAGCAAGATGTCGAAATCGAAGGGCAACGTCGTCCGCACCGAGACCATCCTCGACGCCTTCGGCACCGAAGTCTACAAAAAGCAGTTCCCCGACAGCACGAAGAAAGAACAGGACCTCTTCGCCGCCGACGTCCTCCGCTACTTCCTCCTCCGCGAGATCCCCTTCGGACAAGACGGCAGCTTCAGCTTCGACGCCATGATCACCCGCTACAACGCCGACCTCGCCAACGGCTACGGCAACCTAGTTAGCCGTACTCTCGGGCTGATAGTTCAAAATTTTAGCGCGGGAGATATCGAGGGTTCGCCAAGGGGGGTTGCTCGGGTCCCTCCCTTGACCGATGGCAACGATACGCTCGCGTTCATTTACAGCAATAATCTGCGTGCGCACGCCGATACTCTAGCGGATCTTGATGCGACGGAGAATGAATACACTTTTGGATCGAGACTTCAAAGGATTTTCGACCTAATTCAAAAGGTTGATGTCTTCATGACTGAGGAAAAGCCTTGGAAGCTCGCAGCGCAGCTTAAGGCATCGTCCACGACGACCTACCTAGATGCAGCGAAGCAGACGGAGTTTGAGGAGGAGTTGCGAAAAGACGTCATCCAGCTTGAATGCATACTTTACACTGCTGCCGAATCCATTCGGGTTATCTCCGCCCTGCTTTACCCCGTCCTTCCCTACTCTACAGCCAAAGTGTGGGCCCAATTGGGCCTCGGCGACATCGAAGACGCCGCGAAAAACGGCGAACTGAAAAATCTTAAATGGGGAGGCTTGAAACCCGGCACAAAACTTGGCCCACTCGCCCCCATCTTCCCCCGAGCAGACAAAGGACTCGCGCAAATCATGACCGACATGGAAAACCCGACCACCCCGCCAAAGCCCGAGCATCCGAAGCCCTCCAAGTTCGTCGACGAGACGACCACCCACACTTCCGCGGCTCCCATCGACCCCACCGATCCCGCCGCCGCCCCCCGCACCTCCTACCTCGCCGAAGCTGCGCCTGGAACTACCGTCGGCGGAAGTCACGCCGTCAGCACCGAGCGCACCGGCACGCCCTCGCACACCGAAGCCCCCGCCTCGGGCATCTTCGCCAACTCTGCCGCGCAGTCGAACATCTCCGGCACTGCGCCCGACACCCCGCAGATCGTCATCGACGACTTCGTCAAGATCGACCTTCGCGTCGCGCAGATCGTCGTCGCCGAACGCATCCCCAAAGCCGACAAGCTCCTCCGCCTCGAGGTCGATCTCGGCTACGAAAAACGCCAGATCCTCTCCGGCATCGCCGAGTGGTACACGCCCGAAGAACTCCTCGGCAAAAAGATTGTCGTCATCGCCAATCTCGCACCACGCAAGATGCGCGGCTTCGAATCTCACGGCATGCTGCTGGCCGCCTCGCACGGTGAAGACGGAAAGCCCGTCCTCGCAACCTTCGGCGAAGAGATTGCCCTGGGCTCTCGCCTACGTTAGACATCGTTAAGGCCGCAAGCTGGATGCTACCTTGCCGGTCTCATGCGACGGCGGCATCCAGCGCAGCAAGTCCGTTTTAATCGTCGTCGTATACCCAATCACTGTTGCCACGAAGACCCGCGCCAGTACTCGCATCATTGGAAAGCTGCGTAAAACAAGACCAAGAATCTCCTTGACATCCCGACAGGCCGGTCGCATCCTTGTCCGTAAATTCGAATAGCTTCAAGAAGGAAGCTCTCATTATGAGAAATATTGTCTTCCCGCTTGCTCTTCTTTTCTCTGCCTTCGTCCAACCTCTAACCGCCCGCGCCGACACGATCGACGGCTTCGTCCTAACCGGCAATGGCCTCGACATCACGTTCTCCCTGCCGGCCTCACCTCCGGGCAATGAGAGTACTTGCCCTACAGGCATCATCACCTCCTGCCTCCCGGGTTCGGAGACCTCTTTCTCCGCGTCCACAATGGTCACAACCAACGGCGTCTCCAGCGAGGAGAGCATCGTCTTCCCGACGGGCCGCTTCCTCGGAGGCCTGAGCCTTGGCCTGATCCCTGGAAGACTGTTCGGCGAGCAGCTCTTCGCACCGGACGCCGCCAATCCTACCTTCCTGACAGGGACTTTTGACCTGACTGCGCTCAACCCCAAAGGGTCCCCACCTTTCCTCGATTACAGCCTCACAATTACGCCCGAGACGACCGCACCGACGCCTGAGCCCTCGACGCTGGCCCTGCTGACCACTGGTGTCCTCGGCCTCGTTAGCCTTGCGCGAAGGAAGTATAGCCGGGACTCGCGTTAGTTGGATTCATCCCATTGATCTGCCATCCTTAGTCTGTCATCGACCACTCGCCGCATCCTCATTCAGACGATCGCCTTCTGCACGCCGATTGCAACGACAAAGTAGTTCGCCATCACGTCGCCAACGTTCTTCAATCCGTGCAAGACGCCTGACGCGGTGAAGATGACTCCGCCCGGCTCGACGATGCCCGTCTGTCCGTCACTGGTGACTTCGAGCTTCCCCTCGCGAATCATCAGGAACTCCGAGTGCGTGTGCCGATGCGGCTGGTGCGGCATCTGGCCGGGGGGCAGCGCAGTCTCGTGCACCTCAACAAACTCGCCTGTAGCCAGCCGCCCCTGGATCACCGCACGGCTCGCTCCGCCATTCGCCGAAGCATGCACGGGCAGCTTGTCGAAGGGAAATATCTCCGAGTGAGCGAGCACGGGTTCTGCCGCCCCGGTACCGCTCTGCCCCTCCGCCATCACACCGCCCATCGCCGCCAGAGCCGAAAGAGCAACACAAAGATCACGTCGATTAAGATTTTTCATGCCGACATACTACGCGGTCCGAACTATACCAGTCACGCACTCCTTCGCCGCCTCCCTGTCAGCCTCAATGTCGCGCCCCGATGGGATACCCTGAAAGAGATGCCTCTGATCGACTCTCACGCCCACCTCGATTTCTACACAGAGACTCCAACGGAGCGCGAAGAAGTGCTGCGCCGCGCCTATACCGCAGGAGTCCATACCATCCTCGCGATCGGCATCGGCGATGGCCCCACGACCATGAATCAAGCGCTCGAGATCGCAAATTCCACAGCCGGCGCCGGGCTTCCGCAAATCTACGCAAGCGCAGGGATTCACCCGCAGGAGGCAACTCACGCCACCCCCGAAGCACTCGACAAACTAGCCGCGCTGGCTGTCCAGGAGAGGTGTGTCGCAGTTGGTGAAATCGGGCTCGATTACTACCACTTCGACAACCCCGACATCACCACGCAGAAGCAGGCCTTCATCGACCAGATGCGTCTTGCGGCGAATATGCGTAAGCCAATCCTGATCCACTGCCGCACGAGCGAGCTGGCAACGCCGCAGGCCAAAGAGAAGTTCGGAGAGGCTGACGCCTGGGAGGACCTTCTTGCGCTCATCGACCAACACTGGACGCCGCATGCGCTGGGCGGCATCATGCACTGCTTCTCTGGTACCGTCGACCAGGCGGAACGATCCCTCGCCGCAGGCTTTTATCTCTCCTTCGCGGGTAACCTTACCTATCCGAAGGCGCAGGCCATCCGTGACGCCGCCGCCATGGCCCCGCCGGACCGTATCCTCGTCGAAACCGATGCGCCGTTTCTCGCGCCAATTCCGCTTCGTGGCCAACGCAACGAGCCTGCTTTTGTCACACATACCGCGGCAGCCCTGGCGGAACTTCGCGGCATCTCACCAGAAGAGCTCGCCACCCAGACGACAGCGAACTTCAAAAATCTGTTCCCCACAACCCGCGAAGCTCTCAAGCGCTGACATAATAGAGATCGACCGAGTTACAGACGAATAGAGATCGACAAAGTTACATAAGAAGGAACACACCCATGGCATCCGATAACAGCTTCGATGTAGTGAGCAAAGTAGAGATTCAGGAAGTGAAAAACGCCATCGATCAGGCCTCGAAGGAGGTCCACGCCCGCTTCGATCTCAAGGACTCGAAGTCGAAGATCGAGCTCGAAGGCACCGACACCATCCAGCTCGCCTCGCAGGACGAGTATAAGCTGCAGGCCGTCACCGAGATCCTCTCGCAGAAGCTGGTCAAACGCGGCGTCTCGCTCAAGAACCTCGAGTTCGAAAAGATCGAGCCGGCAGCCAACTCCAGCGTTCGCCAGAAGATCAAGCTCGTCCAGGGGATTCCGTCGGAGAAGGCGAAGATCATCGTCGCGGCGATCAAAGACTCGAAGAAGAAGGCGCAGGCCAGCATTCAGGGCGACACCGTGCGCGTCGTCAGCAAAGACCGCGATGTTCTGCAGGAGGTCATGGCGCTTCTGAAGGGCAAAGATATCGGCGTCGACCTTCAGTTCACCAACTTCCGCTCCAACTAACCTGCGTCCTCTTCCTCAAGGCGGCAGAAGGCCTCGTTTCGCTGCCGCTCACCAACCCATTGCTGCGATCAAAATTCTGACTTACTTTTTCGAGCCTATTCTGAAGCCAAATCCACATCCTGATACTCTGACTAGTAAGTGAGCACGCTCTCCATCGCGACCGCAGCCGAGGTGTTCGACCTCCTCCGTGACGATCTAGCCGCCATCGAGCAGGAGTTCTCCCGCCAATCGGCTTCCAACGTCGAGGTCATCACCGACATCGCGCGGTACCTGATCGCTGGGGGCGGTAAGCGCATCCGGCCGCTTCTTCTGCTGCTCTCGGCCAAGGCTCTAGGCTGTACCAGCGAGAGCCGCATCCGTCTCGGCGCCGTCGTCGAGATGCTTCACACCGCAACCCTGGTCCACGACGACATCATCGATGAAGCCGACACGCGCCGCGGACGCCCCTCTTCCAACACGACATGGGGCAACGCCAAGTGCGTTCTCGCGGGCGACTGGCTCTACATGCAGTCCTTCTCGGCGGCCCTTGAGGAGCGGAACTTTCGCGTCCTTGAGTTGCTGATCTCGCTTACCCAGCAGATGGTCGAGGGCGAGCTGCTCCAGATTGAAAAGCTCGGCCACCTTATCAACGAAGAGGAGTACTTCGACCTCATCTTCCGCAAGACCGCCTGCCTCTTCAAGGTCTCGATGCAGCTCGGTGCGGCGATCACGCCTGCTCACGGCTTCGGTGACCCCGATGAACTTGAATCCCAGCTCGGCGAGTACGGCCGCAACCTGGGCCTCGCCTTCCAGATCGTCGACGACGTTTTAGACCTGACCGCCGCTGAAGATGTCCTCGGCAAGCCTGTCGCCTCGGACCTGCGCGAAGGCAAGGCCACTCTCGCCGTCATCCACGCGCTCGAGCGCGGCACAGGAGCCGACCGCGAGGCCATCCGCACCGTCCTCGCCGACCGCAGCTTCGCCCGTGTCTCCCACCCGCAGATCCTTGAGATTCTGCAACGCCACGGCTCCATCGACTACGCCATGGACACCGCCTGCGCCTACGCCGAAGCAGCCCGCCTCACCATCGCAGAGCTGCCCGACTCCGACGCCAAGCGCGCGCTCCTCTGGGTACCCGGCTTCGTCACCAGCCGCGACCGCTGACATCGAAAGATCCCGCGAAAGAGAAACTAGATCACTGCCTCACCCATCTCTGCGCGCAGCGCACGATGCTGATCAAACCACCACGCCCACGGAATCAAAACTAACTCAGCAACGATTCCAGGCCACGCAATATCTTGTGCGACGTTAGCAGGTGGACTACTGAATCGATCTCCAAGGTATAGCACCAGCAGCAACACGACATAAGCGAGAAATCCGTATCGCCCAACTCGATCGCGAGCGCGAGTAACGCCAACATACAACCAGATGCCCAGCAGAAACATGGTCAATTCGACGGCCAGCGTTGCGCCCACATGGTTCCACAACCCCAGACCGAACAGAGGACTGCCAGGATAGAGTGGCATATCCGGACGATGCGTAATCCAGTCGAGTAACCAGTGGCTCACCACGCCAATCCAAATCACAACCGCGCCACGCCGATAGCGTGTGGTCAGGTAGTACAGAAGCCCGAACGCCGAGGCCCAGACAACTGACATCAACAAGCTGTGCGACCACGGAAAATATTCAAGATCGAGCGGAGTAAACCGCGTATTGCCAGGGTCGATACGTACTCGCTCCCAGCCAGTCAGAAGAAACACCGGCCACAGCATATCCAGAAACATGGGGGCCGCAATCAGGACACCCCTGTTGGTACGAGGCGCAAACTTCTTGCTCGCAAAACCGACTGCGAAATGACCGAGAAACATGATCGGGACCTGCCCTCCCTACGGCCCATCCTCTACTCCTCGTCGTCACCCAACTGACCATTCTCAGACATATCCAGATCCTCCACCCCTTTCTTACCCTTACCCTGCTCCACCAGCACCTGGATCTTTCCCTCTGCTGCCTCCAGCTCCTTCTTGCAGGCGTTCGAGAGCTTCACACCCTCCTCGAACAGACGCACCGACTCGTCGAGCGAAAGGTCTCCGCGCTCCAGCTTCTCCACCACCGTCTCCAACGCCGTCAACTGCTCTTCAAAGTTCGCCATTACGCAACCTCAACCTCTGCCAGCCCGAGCACGTCGGCCGCGACGCCATATCGTCCGAAGGGCGCACTCACCTGAACGCCCTGCACCATCGGCCTTGCCTCAGCCAGCATCTCCTGCGCAATCTTGACGCCCTCCAGCCTGCCTGCTTCGGGGGTCAGCGCCGTGGCCATCCGCGCCATAATCTCATCCGGCATACTCACGCGCAGATCGTTCTTCATAAACTCCGCGTTGCGCAGACTAGTCAACGGCCAGATGCCCGCGATCACCGGAATGCGGAAGCCTTCGATCCTGCGCAAAAACTCTTCAAGCACGCGCATATCGAAGACGGGTTGCGTGATGGCGTACTCCGCCCCAGCCTCCACCTTGAACGCGAACCGGCGAACCTCCTGATCCATATCCTGCACGCCTGGGTTCGCCGCTACCGCAATGGAGAAGCCCGTGGACTCTCCGATAGAGTTGCTCCCAATGTCGAGTCCGTAGTTCAGATTCTTCACCACATTCACTAGACCGATCGCATCGACATCAAACACCGCCGTCGCATTCGGATAGTTGCCCAGCTTCGGCGGATCGCCCGTCAGGCAAAGAATATTTTTCAGCCCAATCGACGAGGCGCCCAGCAGATCGCTCTGAATGCTCAGCACGTTTCTGTCGCGGCAGGTGTAGTGCAGAATCGTCTCGATGCCGACATGCTGTTGAATCTGCACGCACAGGCTCTGCGCACTCATCCTCGCGCTGGCCCGGGGCGAATCCGGCACATTGATCGCATCCACGCCGAGCCGGTGCAACTGCGCTGCACCATCCAGCTCCTTGCTGCAGTCGATGCCCTTCGGCGGAACGATCTCCACCATCGTTACAAACTCGCCCGCCGCTACCATCGAACCGATCTTGGACCGTTCGGCCAGCGGCGGCGGCGCAACCTTGCTCTCCTTGATGGTCGTAGCCTTGCCCGTACCGCTGCGCTGCATCACCTCAATGCCGCCCTCCATCGCTCCCAACGCGCGCAGCGAGCTCTTCATCGCCCGCGTGTAGCTCGGCGTGGTACCGCAACATCCGCCAACGATGCTCGCGCCCGCCTTCACCAGCTTGCGGGTAAAGCTGGCCATGTACTCGGGCGACGTGAGATAGATCGTTCGCCCCTCGACGGCTCGTGGAATTCCGGCGTTCGGCATCGCAGCCAAGGGAAGTGCGGTCAATGGCCGCATCCGCTCAATCACGCTCAATACCGTAGCCGGACCCGCGCTGCAGTTGCATCCCACAGCGTCCGCGCCCCACTCCGTCAGCTTGATCGCGGCAGTCTCCGCCGATGCACCGTCGAGGCAGTTCCCGTCTTCATCGACCGTCATCATTACGACGACACGAACTCCCGGAGCCACACTGCGCGCTGCCAGAATCGCCTGCTCCGCCTCGGTCAGCGACGTCATCGTCTCCACAATCAGCAGATCCACGCCCACGCCCGGCCCACCCTCTACCAAAGCACGAATCTGTTCCGCAAAAGCTTCCTGGGCCTCCTCGAGTCCAACCTTACCCAGCGGCTCCAACCGCACGCCCAGCGGCCCGATCGACCCCGCCACAAAGGCCTCAGAGGCCTGCTTCTCCCGTATCTGGTTCACGCACTCCCGCGCCAGCTTGACGCCCGCTACGTTGATCGCGCGCACCTGATCCTGCAACCCATGCTGGCCCAGGCGAAACCTGTTTCCCCCAAAGGTATTGGTCTCGACCACCTCCGCACCCGCCTGCAGATACTCCGCGTGAATCTCCCGCACCAGATCCGGCTGCGAAAGATTCAGCTCGTCGTAACACCGGTTGATGAAGACGCCGCGCGCGTACAGCATCGTACCCATGGCTCCATCGCACAGCACTGTCCCGCCGTCAAACAGCCGGTCGGCCGCAGCATATCCTGCAACAGACACCGATTCCGCACCACCTACACCATCCGCCATAGCCGTCTCCAAGTGTTCTCACCATCTTAAGCCACCCGGCGGATCCGCTCCAAACCAATAAAACTCAACCCTTTGCTGATTGCTCCCAAACCGTGGACTGGCCGAGTCCTTTGTTATACTCGGCAGATAGCCGTGGCCGCCAAAATTATGCCGCAGCGCTCAGGTTGGAGTTAGTTACCGTTGACGAATCGAAGTCTCTTTACCCAGTCTCTCCGTGCCCAGATCTTCTGCGGCCTCCTGATCGCCGCTGTCACGCTGGGCCTCACAGCCTGCAGCACGCAGTTCTACAAGTTCCCGCAATACACCTTCGCCAATCGGCCCATTCCTCCCAGCAAGCTTGCCCAACGGGTGATGGTTGGTGTCACTGCCAACGGCGGCACCAGCGGCAGCCTGCAGATCCTCGATGCGTTTCGCGACCTCCGCAACAACGTACAGAACACCAAACCATCATTCTCCATCAGCGGATACTCGTCCGGTTTCCCCAATCTCATCCTCAACTTCCCCTCTGAGATCACCGGCTACGTGTACTCCAACACGCTGGGCGACGTGCAGATCATCAACTACGGTACCGAATCCACCGTCGGCTCTGCCGGCACCTTCCCGGCCAAGTCAACCAGCATCGCTGTCCCTCCAACCTTCGGCCACGTCTACTCTGCCGAAGAGGGCGCAGGCTTGCTCGGCATCATCGACAAGACCACCGGCGCAACCTACGGTCTTAATCTCCCCAACGTCTTCCAGGTCGTCGTCAACCAGGGCGACACCGTCATACTTGCGATGGTCCGCAACTCCAACTCGCTCTACCGCGTCATCAAGCTGAACGCCAACCAGTACCTCACCTCGACCGCCGCCATCGCCGCAATTGGCGCGGTGGATTGTCAGCCCTTCAACCTTCCCGCCTACTGCATCATTCCCGTCAACACCGGAACCAACGCAAACGCCTTCGACCGCCCTACCGGAGCCTACTTCTCCCTCGACGGCAACACTGTCTACGTTCTCAACTGTGGAGCAGAGTGCGGTGGAAACACCTCCAGCGTCACTTATCTCTCGCCCGGCGCGCTTCAAGTTAACAGTTACACCAACAGCACTGTGCCTGCACAACAGAACCCGAACGCCTTCGTCTCGAATCTCCCGGTTGCTGGCGGCGTCACAACGGCAGTCTCCGATGGAAATAATCTCTACGTCGCAGGCCAGCAGCGACAGCCCGACGGCCTCTTTGCGGGCAATCTCTCCATCATCAGCCTCGCGACCAACGCCGTCACCAGCACCACCTCCATCTCCGACGGTACTCACACTAAAATCCTCTTCGCCGACGACAACACTCTGTGGATCGGCTCTCAGTTCTGCGCCACAGGCGAACGCGCGGCGCGTGCAGCGCAGCAGATCGCAGCAGGCCAGGCTACCGACCAGAGCGCCAACTACAACTGCCTCACCCGCGTCGTTCTTCCCTCGGGTTCAACCGGCGCCAGCGCATCGATCATTCCTGCGGTCACCCAAAGTACAACGTCGCCCGTCGTCGTCCCTTATCCAAACACGAACCAAAACCAGTTTTACTACGGCGACCTGACAGGACTCTGCTGGGTCCAGGGCTTCCACAAGGTCTACACCGCCTACGGTGGACAGGTTCATGCCTTCAACACTGCAGACGGCTCCGAGATCAACAACGCGAACATCACCGTTCAGGGCACAGCCCTCGACGTAGCCTACATGGACGCCGTTACCGACGCTGCCAACTAATGCCCGGCTTAGGGAACAGGCCTTAGGTCCGGAGAAGATCCCGCCTCTGGTCTCCCGCCTGAACCCTAGGCTTTACGCCCTAAGTCCTATGCCCTCGCCCACCCAACTCGATATCCTCGCCATAGCAGCCCATCGCGACGACGTCGAACAGACCTGCGGCGGCACTCTTCTCGCCATGCACGCTCGCGGCTGGACCACCGGCATCCTCGATCTCACCCAGGGAGAGTCCGGCACCCGCGGCACCGCAGCCGACCGCGAAGCCGAAGCCACCGCCGCAGCCCGCATCCTCAACGTAGCCCATCGCGAGGCTCTCGACCTTCCCGACGGCAACGTCGAGAACACCCTGCTCAACCGCCTCAAGCTCGCCGCCGTTCTTCGCCGCCTGCGACCCCGCGTGGTCATCCTTCCCTACTGGCAAGGCCGTCACCCCGACCACTACACCTCGGCCACGTTAGGCTATGAAGCCTGCTTCGTCAGCGGCCTTGCGAAAGTCATAACGCCCGGCGACCCCGCCCCACCTCATCGGCCCTACAAGATCCTCTACGCAAGCCTCTACGCAGATGTGCGCCCCACCTTCGTCGTCGACATCACACCCTTCGCCGAGCAGCGCCTGCAATCTCTACTGGCTTACCGATCCCAATACGGCACTCAACCGGAGGGCACCGGCCTCTTCGTCCCCGAAGATGAGATTCGCGAGCGAACCTTCGCCACCGCCCGCCACTATGGTCTGCTTGCCGGCGTCCGCTACGCTGAACCCTTCGTTCAAAAGGAAGTCAGTCTCGTTGATGACGTGATGCTTCTTTCTGTTCCATCAATCTAACCTTTATTTTCAAAGCATCTGTAAATCCGATACACTCCACAGTGCGTCATCCAAATGACATAGGAAGCCAGCACCACGCACTGAGGAGAGGTATATTGTGGAAAAAAAGCTAAACGAACTAATAGATAAGGCTCTGTCCCGCCGAAAGTTTCTGGCCGGAGCAGGTACAGCAGCCGCTGGGGCAATGATCATCGGTTGCAACAGCAGCACACCAGCGCCCACCACCACGCCGACACCGACGCCAACCCCGCTCGACATTCCCGACAACGACATTCTGAACTTCGCCCTCAACCTCGAATATCTTGAGGCCGAGTTCTACCTCTACGCATCAACCGGCTCTGGTCTCTCCTCGGCCGATGCACTCACGGGTGCAGGTACCACCACCGTTCCTCAGGGAATCAAGGCAGTGCCATGGACCAATTCGGTCTTCGCTCAGTACGCCGCCGAGATCGCGCAGGATGAACTGAATCACGTTCGCTTCCTGCAGGCAGCCATCACAAAAAACAGTGGAACGCCAGTTCCCCGTCCTGCTCTCGACCTCACCTTCTTCGGTCCCCTCGCGGTCGCCGCAGGCATTACAACGGCACCCACCTTCAATCCCTTCGACAGCAACAACGACTTCCTCATCGGAGCATTCGTCTTCGAAGATGTAGGCGTTACCGCTTACACTGGCGCTGCTCCCCTGCTCGCCAACAACAACATCCTATCCGCCGCCGCCGGCATCCAGGCGACGGAGGCCTACCACGCAGCAGAGATCCGCACCTTGATCACTGCCGTTGATGGTGCGGCTGGCAATCAGACCTACACCACGATTGCCAACCAGGTGTCGGCTCTCCGCGGTAAGCTCGGCGGCGGCAATGAGACCACCCTCAGCGTCAGCAGCATCGTCGCGGCCGATCCCACCAACGCCATCGCCTTCCACCGCACAACCGACCAGGTTCTGCACATTGTGTACGGCGCACTGGGCGCGGGCCTCTCCAAGGGCGGCTTCTTTCCCAATGGTCTCAACGGCAACATCTCAGTAACAGCTTCCTAAGGACGGAGACATCATGGCAACTTTAGAGACACAGCAACTCGATGAAATTATCGTAAGTACCCGCCGAAAGATGCTCACCAAGGGAGGCGCCGCGCTGGCTGCTCTTGCCTTCGGCGCAACAACGACACCCAAAGCAGAGGCCCAGGCAGCCGCCATCGGTGACTCGGACATCCTCAACTTCGCCCTCAACCTGGAGTATCTCGAGGCACAGTTCTACAACCTCGCAGTCTATGGCGTCACCATCGACAAGCTGCCGACGCCGATCCCCGTCAGCGTCAACGGCGTAGCCGCTGGAACCGTCACCTTAAGCCCGACCTTCTCCAAGGTCCCGTTCGCGCTTTCGTACATTCAGGCCTATGCCACCGAGACAGCTACCGAAGAAGGCAAGCACGTCACCTTTCTCCAGGGCGCTCTCGGATCCAAGGCAGTCTCGATGCCCAACATCGACCTGTTCAACTCCTTCAACGCTCTCGCAGCTGCAGCGAACATCGCAGGCGGGACTTTCAACCCCTTCGCAAGCGACGCAAACTTCCTCATCGGCGCCTATATCTTCGAGGACGTGGGTGTCTCCGCATACCACGGTGCTGCCCCCTTGATCACCGACAAGGTCAATGTCCTCCCGGCTGCAGTAGGTATCCACGCGGTCGAGGCCTATCACGCCGGTCTCATCCGCACCACCATCAACGGTCTCGATGGCGGCGGTGGCACCGGACCGCTCAGCACGTTGACTCAGATGATCTCGGCGGCTCGCTCCTCGCTGGCCAATCCTGATCCTAAGAACCCGATCACAACTCCGTTTGTAACCTTCACAGGCTCAGCGGCAGACGACATCGGAGTCTCCACGACCCAGGTAGCGCTCAACACCGCCACCGCGAACATAACAGCCTCAACCATCGTCGACTGCGATCAGAACTCTCTGGGCTGGTCCCGTAACACCTCCCAGATCCTCGCAATCGTCACCGGTACTACGCCAACCGCAACAGTCCATCAGGGAGTCTTCTTCCCCAATGGCCTCAACGGTCTCATCGCATAGCTCCACGCACCACATCAACAAGAAAAGAGCCGCGGCCTTAAAGCCGCGGCTCTTTTGCATCTCCAGCGAACTCACTCAAACAACCGCACGAACTCGAAGCCGCTCTCTCACAAACTCCACCATCTCTTCCGTCACATAGACCGGTGGCCGCATCGGCAGCACCGGCGTCCCCTCCACCAGCTTCAGCGAAACTCCCTTCCACTCCGGCCTTCCCAACACACCCTCAGCTACCAGCACGGCGTCCGCGCGGTCCAAAAAGTACTTAGCCGAATCTTTGAAGTCTGCAGTCTCCGGATCGAGCACGCTCAGATAAAGATCCGGCCGCAGAAACCGCAGGATGCTGTTCGACTCGATCACCACATTCTCCGCTCGCTCAATCTCCTTCCGAATCCGCGGCATCGCCTCTGACAGATCGCCCTGCCGCGTCCTCACCCAGAACGAACGCATCGCACCCGCCGCCAGATACCGTCCCGAATCCGTCGTAGCATCGCCCCCCACCCGCTCCTCGCTGACTGCCACCGTATGCTCAGCGGTCTCGCAGTCGCACGGCTCGCCATTAGCCGAGCACATCCCATGCCCGAATTGCGTAATCTTGAACGCGGTCCAATGCATCTCCGGCATCGCGGCGATCAACCCAGCCACCACGCTTGTCTTCCCGATATTCCTCGTATGTCCGCCAACCACCACAATCGCCATCACTCACCGCACAATCCAGTAATTTTAGTCGCTCTTGCCAGGCGGATGCCCTGCCGGACGGGCCCACTGCGCGTGGCGCGGTCACTTCGTGACGCGTGATTGCTTCGCATGGTCCTCCCGTTGGTCGGAGAAAGATGATTCCGACCAACGGGAGGACCCATGCTGATGAGTTCGCAACGACCGGTATACAAGTCACGAAGTGACCGCCCGAATCGGGGTCCCCACGAATAGGTCTTCGTTCGTGGGGTAACAAGCGCAGTGGGCCCGTCCGGCAGGACACCCTCAGCGCCGCTTCAACCTCGCAAGATCCCTCAGATACTCCTTCAAAGGTCGCGCCGGCCGGCCCCAGAACACCTCCCCGGCCCCCCGCATCTTCTTCCCACTCAGCACGCCAGCCCCACCGCCCAGAATCACACCCGCTCCCACCGTCGCGTGCTCTCCAATCCCCACCTGCCCACCAAGAATCGCGCCATCCTCCACCACACTCGAACCCGAGATCCCTGTCTGTGCCGCGATGATCACGTTCTTCCCAATCACGCAGTTATGCCCTATGTGCACCAGGTTATCGATCTTCGTGCCACGTCCGATCCGTGTCTCCCCCAGCGCACCACGGTCGATCGTCGTATTCGCCCCGATCTCAACATCGTCCTCCACCACCAGCCGCCCCTGCTGCGGAAAAATCAAATACTCTCCCGTCTCCGCACTCCTCACATACCCAAATCCTGTCGACCCCAGCACCGCCCCCGCCTGCACCACCACGCGGTCCCCCAGCATCGTACCCGCGTAAATCGTCACCTGCGCACCAATCTCACATCCACTCCCAATCACCACACCGTCGCCAAGCACAGCACCCGGCCCCACCGCCGTCCCCACGCCAATCGCCCCCTTCTGCCCCACCACGGCCGAGGCATGCACTCCCGCCCGAACCCCATCGACATTCAACTTCCGCGCCACCAAAGCAAACGCATACCTCGCATCCGCCACCCACAAAACCCGCGGGTCCGGCGTCCGATAGGGCGGCAGCTCCGCCGACTCCAGCTTCCTGCTCGCCAGAATCACCCCAGCCCTCGACCGCAGCGCCCTGCCCAGCGCCTCACCCTCGACCGCGAACACGACCGAACTCTCCCCGGCGTCCTCGATGCTTGAGACCGATGTAATCTCCACCTCCAACAGCGGTGCGCTCACCCCAACCCAGTCCGCGATCTTGCTCATCGTTGTCATCAGTAAATCCCCGCCATCAGTAGATCCCCTCTTCTCCCGGAGGCCGCGTCTTCCATCGCCGATGCATCCAAAGCCACTGATCAGGATACCGTCGAATCGTTGCTTCAATCGCCGCCGTAAACGCCGCTGTATTTGTAACCGCATCGGTTTCAGAGTCTCCAGTATGCGTCACCTCAAGCTCTCTGCCGAAGCGCAGCACGTACTTCTGCTCGCTCTCCTCCCACAGCAGAAACCCCGGCACTACCGCCGCTCCCGTCTTGCCTGCAATCCGTGCCATCCCCGAGGCCGTACAAGCCTGTACTCCAAAGAACGGCACAAACACACCCTGCGGCGGAGTCATATTCGTGTCCATCAGAATCCCAACCGTCTCCCCCGCGCGCATCGACGCAATCAGCCCCCGCGCAAAGTCGTCCTTATGAATCACTCGATTTCCATGCAGGCACCGAATGCGATTCACAAACTCATCCACCAGCGGATTATCCAGCCGCCGTATCACCATCCCCATCGGCATCCCCATCAGCGAGTGATAAAAACTCGACAGCTCCCACGCCCCCAAGTGCCCCGTCAACACCAGCACCCCCTTCCCGCGCTCGCGAGCCGCCAGGTAATTCTCCAGTCCCTCATAGCGAATAAACCTGCTCGCACTCTCCGGCGTGTATCCCGGCATCAGGCAGAACTCCGCCAGCAGCCAGCCAAGACGCCGGTACAACGACCGCAGAATCCTCTCACGCTCCACCTCCGGCATCGCAGGGAACGCGAGCTTCAGGTTCCGTGCGCCCACTCCACGTAGCCGTCCCAACCCGTGAAACGCAATCGTCGCAATCCCCTTGCCCACCGACCTGGCCACTCCACGCGGAAACAAACGCATCCCACGAACCGCCAACCACACCACGGCAAACTCAACTCGTTCGCGGAAGCTCACCTCCGCGTCAACCTGCTCTTTTTTTGGAACCTTGCTCAAGCCTCTAGTCTACCGATTCCCATCCTCGACGCCTTAAAAACAGAAAGGGCGGCCAAATCAGCCGCCCTTCCATGATCAAACAACAAATGCCACTACCGGTTCTTGGCAACCACAAAATACTTCGCCACCGTTCGCACAAACGGACGAGCCTCAACCGGAGTCACTTCCTTGCCACCAAGAATCTGTTCGAACTGAATGTCGGAACCGTACAGCGCGCGGGTGTCGTCCTGATTCTGCGACAGCACCGTGCCATCGAGATCGATGCCGGCAAACAGCCCCTTGCTACGCGAGTAGCTTAGAAACTCCGCATTCAACTTCCAGTCCGTTCCAGCCTGGGCATTTCGTCCCACTGGACCAGCAGAGGCAGCAGCATCAGCTCCCAGCTTGAACTTGTTCTTCAACATGTCCTGCAGACCCTGCTGATTCATCGCAATCAACACGAGGTCCGTCGCCTGACCGCCAATCTGGAACCCGAAGCTGCCCCCGGCTAGTTGAACGCAAACCGGAGCGCTCCACTTTCCGCTAGGCGTACGACAAGTCGCGACACCCTGTCCGTACTGCGCTCCCACAACAAAGGCGCCCTTCTTAAAGCTCGGAATCACTACCACGCACGATGCACCCGACAGAATCCCGCTTGGTATGCCTTTATCTGGTGTCGCCATGATCTGGTTAAGCACCTCGCCAGCAGCGGTCATACGATCCGCAATCTTCGCCTTATCGCCCTGCGCATGCGCAGACAGAGAACCGGCCATCATCGCCAAACCACAAAGTGCCACTGAAATCTTCTTCAACATTATTGTTATCCCTTTCACGTTCTTAATCTGTAATTTGGAGAGGTCTCAGCAAGCTGCCTATTTCCAACAATATGTGAGATGGGGGGAAACCGCTCCAAGTTGTCCCGTCAATAGAACGGAACCAGCATATGCCGGAATGGCCCCACACACCCAAAAAAATGGGGGTTGTAGAGATAGTGTCGGCAGAACTCCGACGCTATCTCTACAACCCCTCTCCCAGGTCTGTGTTGCTTGGTAGTACTTTGCCCCACATTACCTTCGCTCACAACGGTACGAAGGTGGGTAGACCTTTGAGCGGTTTTTGTTAACTTAGTAGTTAACGCCATTTGGACAATAAAAATTCACTAACTCATCCTGTATCAGCATTTGCAACGAACGAGACCCACCAACGGTTCCAGTCGATCAAATTTCTTACCAAAACTCCGGGTTACCGCTTCAGCAACAGCTTCTGATTGACGGCCTGAACCGACAGTGCGATGCGATTATCAACCCCGACCTTCCGCATCAGGTTGCCCACATGCTTCTTCACAGTGCCCACGTCGATTCCCAGCTCCCGGCCAATCGCCGGGTTAGGATGTCCGGCAGCCAGCAAACGCAGCACCTGCAGCTCCCGTTTCGTGAACTTCGGCTCCTTGGCTGGTTTGGTCGTCGTCTCCGCTCCAGCTGAAGTCGACTCAAGCAACCGCGCCAAAACCTTGCGGGGAGCCCACACCGACCCATCCTGCACCACATCGATCGCCATCCGAATCTCGCTCTCCTTCGCCGAATGGGCCAAGTAGCCCTTCGCTCCGGCGCCGATAATTCGTTGAATGTGTTCGTGATCCTCCTCCAGCCCAAGCACCATCAGCCGAAAACGGGGGCGCGTTCTGCGAAACGTAGCCAGCAGCTCAAAGATGTGCTCTGTGCAAGCCGAATCGATCAGGATCAACGACACTCCCGACGCATCCAGCGCCCCCGGAACCGACAGAGGAACAACCTCCACCGGTCCGCCGTCAGGAAAGATCGTCTGCAATCCCAGGATTCGCAACGGATCCGCAGCCACGAGACCGACGCGCAGAGATCCCTTGGCCTTCTTAACCTTCTTGTCTTTTGTGTCCTTCATCGCCTGCGCAGCCCCTTTACTCAGCATCGTGCATTTAGTAGGCCGACTTCAGCGCTTCAGAAAAATCGTAACTCTGTAGTTTTATAGCTTAGGCAGCACGATTCCCTGCTGATTTTGATACTTCCCCTTCCGATCCGCATAGCTGACCTCACACACCTCGTCGGATTGAAAGAAAAGGATCTGGCAGAGCCCTTCGTTCGCATATACCCGCGCCGGCAAAGGCGTTGTGTTCGAGATCTCCAGAGTCACATAGCCCTCCCACTCCGGCTCGAACGGCGTAACGTTCACGATAATCCCGCACCGCGCATACGTCGATTTGCCTACGCAGATCGTCAGCACATCGCGAGGAATCTTGAAGTACTCAATCGACCGCGCCAGCGCAAAAGAGTTCGGCGGAACGATCACGCTATCGGCCTGCACCGTCACAAACGAGCGCTCATCGAAAGCCTTCGGATCGATGATCGCGCTGTTGACGTTGGTAAAAATCTTGAACTCGTCCGATACCCTCAGATCGTACCCATAAGAAGAGAGTCCATAAGAGATAACACCCTCTCGAACCTGTTTTTCGCTAAACGGAGAGATCATTCCGTGTTCGTTCGCCTGCTGGCGAATCCAACGGTCGCTTTTAATTGCCACTCTGGTGTGCCCCTTCAGTCCTGCTTTTTGAAATTTCTTCAATTCTCGCAGAAGGTGATATCCCTAATTGTCGCAGAAGGGTGTAAATTGGGTGCGGTAGTGTCCCAGGTCCCATTGCGTCATTAGATTCTTCATCTTACGGTAGCGTTCTTTCGTTGACAATCTGAGTTTGAGTTTCTAACATCACCGTACTACCAGGTCAGCATCCAGTTTCAAAAAAATTACAGCCCAAGGGCGGCCCAGATGATTAAGCAGGATCTCATACAGAGGGTGGTAGAAAGAACCGGCCTTCCAAGGACAAAAGCAGAGTCGGCTGTCGATGCGATCTTTGAAAGCATGAAAGCCACTCTCATCGCGGGAGATCGCATTGAACTCCGCGGATTTGGTGTATTTACCGTCAAGCCGCGCAAAACCGGAATCGGCCGCAATCCCAGGACCGGCGCCGAAGTCACCATTGCCCCAGGCAAAGCAGTTCGCTTCAAGCCAGGCAAAGAACTCCATCTGCTTGACTAGAGCATTTGTCTAAGTCTTGACGCACCAGCAGTCGCGACTTGTTAGCATCAACCTCCCCAACATTTCACCGCCAACGATGCGTCACATCAGGTGCACAGCATCCACGTCGACCATCAGGTTTCGGCGCGCAATCCCTTGCGTCTCCGCATAAGCCAGCATCGCCCGCAGCGTCTCGCCCAGCGTCTGCCGCCGCTCCGCCTTCAGCACAAAGTGGTACCGGTAAATCCGCTTCAACCGGACAATTGGTGCCGCCGCCGGCCCCAATACCCGCACCTTATCCAACCGAGCCTTCTGAAACCATCGCCCCAGCGTTCCCGCCCACGCCGTGGCCTCCTCCAGCTTCTCGCTCTGAACCACCACATTCGCCAGCACCGCAAACGGCGGATAGTGCATCCATCGCCGATACTGCATCTCCTTCGCTACAAACCCAGGATAGTCATGCTTCGCCGCGAACTGAATCGCATAGTGATCCGGATGGTACGTCTGCACCAGCACTTTCCCAATCAGATCCCCACGCCCCGCCCGGCCTGACACCTGGGTCAGCAACTGAAACACTCTCTCCGCCGCGCGAAAGTCCGGCAGCCCGAGTTGGAAGTCCGCCCCAATCACTCCAACCAGCGTCACTCCATGGATGTCATGTCCCTTCGCGATCATCTGCGTCCCCACCAACAGATTGATCTCGCCCCCATGGAGCCTCGCCAGCAGCCGCTCCATATCACTTCGCCCGCGCACCGTATCGCGATCCATCCGCCCAATCCGCGCCGTCGGAAACAGCTCCTGCAGCCTCTCCTCTCCCTGCTGCGAGCCCACTCCAAGAAAATAAAGATGTTCACTCTCACACTTCGGACAAGCCTTGGGCACCGCCCGTCGCGATCCGCAGTAGTGACACTCCAATCGCTGTCCCGGCTGCGCAATCGCATCATTGCCACTCACCGGCTTGTGATAAGTCATCGACACCGCGCAGTTCTCGCACTCGATCTTCTCCCCGCAGCTCCGGCACAACACCGTCGACGAGTACCCCCGCCGATTCAACAACAAAATCACCTGCTCCCCGCGGTCGAGCGTAGCCTGCGTCTCCTCCATCAACCTCCGCGAAAAGATCTGCTCCTGCCCCGTCTCGCGAAACTCCTCCCGCATATCCACCAGCTCCACCAGCGGCATCGGCCTGTCCGCAACCCGCGCGCGCATCTCCACCCGCGCATACCGCCCCTTCTCCGCATTCGCCCAGCTCTCAAGCGAAGGCGTCGCCGACCCCAGCACCACCACAGCTTCATTGAACTTCGCCCGCATCACCGCAACATCGCGCCCGTGATACCGCGGCGTCTCCTCCTGCTTGTAGCTCGAGTCATGTTCTTCATCGACGATGATCAATCCCAGATCCACCATCGGCGCAAACACCGCAGACCGCGTCCCCACCACAATCCTCGCCTCACCCCGACGAATCCTGTGCCACTGCTCTGCCCGCTCATCCGGCGTCAGCTGCGAGTGCAGCAGTGCCACCTCACCGCCAAACGCCGCCACCATCTGCCCTGCCATCGCCGGCGTCAACCCAATCTCCGGCACCAGCAGCAACGCGCTCTTCCCCGCATCCAGCGCCCTCTGCATCGCCGCAAAATAAACCGAAGTCTTTCCACTCCCCGTAATCCCATACAGCAGATGCGGCCTGAACCCACCCTTCTCCATCGCTGCCGCGATCGTCCCGAGCGCCTCCATCTGCGCCTCGTTCAAAGCATGTTCATGCGCATGCTTCTTCCTCTTCTCGCCCGCATGCATCGTCCTGTTCTCTTGCGCATGCAATGTCGTATCCTCTTGCGCACGCATCGTCGTATCCTCTTGCGCACGCATCGTCCGGTCCTCGGGGGCACGCAAGTTCCTGTTTTTTTGGTTGTCATTCCGCAGCGCAGCGGAGGAATCTGCTTCTTCTCCACCCTCCGCAACCAGCCCTCCCATCCAGAACTCCCGCTTCACCTCTTCAACCCCCACCAGCCCGCGCTTCACCAGCGTCCCTAACGTAGACTCCGGCACTCCCGCACGCGTCAAACTCAACCGCAGATCTCGCACCCGCATCCGCCCACCCACCGCTGCCAACTCCGCCAGAATCGCCGTCTGATTCTCATTCAACTTCGGTAGCCGAGCTTCAGTCACTAACACCGCGACCTTCTCCAGCCGCCGCGCATCTCTCTCCTCCGCCACCGCCTCCCTCACCAGCCACTTCTTTCGAACCATCCCCTCCAGCAACCCCTTATTCGCCCCCGTAGCCGATCGCAGAGCCGACATCTTCGCCGCCTCGCCCCCCTCCAGATAATTCAGCACCGAGTACTCGCGATTCTGCTCCTCCACCGTCAGCTTCGATCGCCGCGAAGACCCCTTCACCGCCCCCTCATACAACACCTTCCTCCCAGCCTCCGCGATCCGATAAGAAAAATGCCGCTTCACCTCCGCCGCCAGCGGCAGCATCCCTCGCAGCACCTCACCCAGCGGCGCGACATAGTACTGCGCGATCCACCCCGCGAGCTTCATCAACTCCTCAGGCAACAGCGCCGCATCATCCAACACCTGCTGCACCGGCTTGATCTCAAACTCCTCCACCGGCGCATCCTCATGCACCCGCACCACCACGCCCATCAGCCTCTGCCCGCTGAACGGCACCAGCACCCGCGCCCCCACCACCGGCACCACCCCGTTCACCGCATAGGTAAACGTCCTATCCAGAGGCACCGGCAAAGCAACATCGCAAAACAAAGCCATCCCACCAGCTTAACCGACCAGCCCCCACAGCCCGATCTCCACCCTTGCCCTCGCGAAGAATCTACAAAGCAGCCTTCGCCCGCTGCGCTCCCCGCCAGTGCGCCGGCGGAACACCCTCCCATATCCGAAACGCCCTCACAAATGAGTTCGAATCCTCATATCCCAGCAGGTGTGCCGTCTCACCCAACTCCAGCAACGAGTTGGTCAAATAGTGCCGCGCCAGCTGATGCCGCGCCTCTTCCAAAGCCTTCTGAAAGCTCGAGCCGGCATCCTGCAACCGCCGCTGCAGCGTACGAGAGCTGATATGAAGTTCGCGAGCGATCTCCTCCATCTTCGGACGGCTCCCCGTAAGCTTCCTCTGAATCGTCGCGCGAACCCGCTCCGGAAAACTCTCCTCGCCCTTATGCTGCTTCAACTCCTCATCCAGTTGCGGCGCAAGCATCGCCAACAGCTCCGCATTACGAGTCACAAAGCGAAGCTCAGCATCCGACGCACGAAACACAATCGCATTACGCGCCGCACCAAACACAACCGCGCAGCCAAAGTGGCGCTCAAGAGATCTTGCATTCGCACGCGGCCGTTGCAGCTCAAGACGCAACGGCGAAACCCGCACTCCCGTCCCAAGCCGCGCAATCCCAAGTACCCACGCGAAGCAAAGATCCGTCAGCACCGCAGGCTCAGCCTCGTTCGCCAGCAGCCAACGAAACTGAATAGTCCACTCCGCGTCACCCGGCTCAAGCACAACCTCCTCCGGACAAGAGAGTTGTTTATAGCGCGCGATCTGCCGCATCGCCTCGCCAAAGCTGCCCGTCGAAAGAGCCACAAGCACCACAGGATCGAAGTGCTCAGCCTTCGTCTCCGTGCCCAACACAAGCCCGATGGCGGGATCAGAGCTTACCTGCCCAATCCCCCGCCACAGCGCAAAGAACTCTCCTGTCGATAAGAGAATGCGAGGTTGATAGAGCAGACCCGAAGGCAACCCCGCACGCTCCAGCACAGAGGACACACGAACTCCCGACTCGTTCAACTTCGACGCTAGACGGCCGGAAACCCGAAAATGCTTACTCATCGTTGAACTACGCCGCACCTTTCAGAGAGGCCATGTCGATGACGAACCGGTACTTCACGTCAGCCTTCAGCAACCTCTCGTAAGCATCATTCACCTTCTGAATAGGAATGATCTCGACATCCGCGGTGATGTTATGTTTGCCGCAGAAATCAAGCATCTCCTGTGTCTCCGCAACGCCTCCGATCGGTGAACCCGACAGACTCCGGCGACCGAACAGCAGGCCGAACGCAGACACCGACAACGGCTTCTCCGGCGCACCCACCAGGCAGAGATTCCCGTCGCGGCGCAGCAGATTCAAATAAGCGTTGATGTCGTGGTCAGCCGACACCGCATCGAGGATAAAGTCGAAGCTGCCCGCATGCTTTGCCATCTCGTCCGCATTGCGAGAGATGACAACCTCATCTGCTCCGAGACGAAGAGCATCGTCCTTCTTGTTAGGCGAAGTCGTAAACAGTACGACATGCGCACCCAGCGCATGAGCGAACTTCACTCCCATGTGGCCAAGTCCGCCAAGGCCCACAACGCCAACCTTCTTGCCCTTCGTCACGCCCCAGTGATGCATCGGCGAGTAGGTGGTAATGCCGGCACAGAGCAGAGGAGCAGCTCCCGCTGGATCAAGATTGCTCGGAACTCTAAGGACAAATCTCTGATCCACAACAACACTGTCCGAGTAGCCGCCATACGTGACGCCGCCGGTATGCTTGTCAGGAAAGTTGTAAGTGAGCGTCAAGTTCGGGCAGAACTGCTCCAGGCCCGCCTTGCACTCCTCGCACACACCATCCGAGTCGACCATGCAGCCGACCGCAACAACGTCGCCGGTTTTGAATTTAGTTACAGCCGAGCCGGTCTTGGTTACACGGCCCACAATCTCATGACCGGGAACGCACGGATAAACAGTGGGCATCACACCGCTCCACTCATTACGGGCCTGGTGTAGATCAGAGTGACAGATTCCGCAGAAGAGAATCTCGATCTGCACGTCTGTCTCGGTTGGATCGCGCCGCGCGATCGTAGTGGATGCAAGCGGCGATGACGCACTGGCAGCGGAGTATGCTTTTGCGTTGTACATGGTTCAAATGTAGACCGTCACAACTGGTCACTGATATGCGAAACACGCCATTCTATATGCAGAATACGCCTCCACTCTTCGATTCAAAAATATTCGGTTACATCCAAAAACGCACCGCCAACCCTGCGAAGACGCACAACAACAAGTCCACTCCTTACAGAACATGGCATCGTAAGTTCGCTGGCGTCATCCATCCACAAACGCTATCCTTCTCCCACTATGAAGAAGAAAGCCGCACTCTCGCTTCTGATCCTTCTTCTGCTCACCGCCTGCAACCCGCCTCCTCGGCCCACGCCTGAGCCTGCTCCACGTCCAGGCGCGGTCGCAGCGCAAGCCATCGAACCCATCACCACTCAACCGTTCGACTTCTACCTCCTCAACCTCTCCTGGTCCCCCGAATTCTGCCACTCACACCCCACCGCAACCGAGTGCGCCCAGCGCCCCGCCTTCGTACTGCACGGCCTCTGGCCTCAAAACACCAACGGAGGCTATCCGCAGAACTGCTCCACCGACCCCGGTCCGCGCGATCCCTCCTCCTACTCCGACATCTATCCTGACCCCGGTCTCCTCCGCCACGAGTGGCGCACCCACGGCACCTGCTCCGGCCTCTCTCCGGACGCCTTCTTCACCCTCGCCCGCATTGCCTACAAGGCGGTCGCCGTCCCGCCAACGCTCGCTCAGCTCAATCACCAGATCTCGCTCACGCCCGCCCAGCTCATCGACCTCTTCCAGACCGCGAACCCTTCCATCCCCGCCGCAAGCCTCGCCATCAGCTGCGGCAACAACTACCTCACCGCCGTCGAGGTCTGCCTCGACAAGCGCGCTCAGCCCACCCCCTGCGGCCCCGTCCGCTCCTGCCGAGCCAACTCCGTCCGAATCACACCACCCTGACCCACGAACCTCTCCCCGAAGTCGTCATCCTGACCCTGAGCGTCCCGAAGGGGGAGGATCCCTGTATTTCGCAGTTGCGCTTGCAATTGCGGTTGCGTTGCACTTGCGGTTGCCGTTGCACTTGCGGTCGCAGTTGCAGTTGCGGTCGCAGTTGCAGTTGCGGTCGCAGTTGCAGTTGCAGTTGCAGTTGCCGTTGCAGTTGCGGTTGCCTTTCTTGTTGTCATCCCCGCAGGGGATCTGCTTTTGCTTTTTGTCGTTGCCCGTCCTCCCACCCCCTCAAAAACCTGTCAAGCCCTCAAATCGCAAATCCCCGCGCCAATAAAGGAGATTCGCGTGGCGTATTAGTTACCACCAATCCCGTAAACTGGATAAAGATAGAAAAAAGCCCGAGCTTCTGCTCGGGCTCTTCGTCGTTAAAGGCCGTAACTCTTTTGTTTAGACTTATTTACCTGTAACCCTTTTGTTTAGAATATTTTGGAGATTTTCAAAAAATGCAAGTAACTATAAACAAACAACTTGCGCGTAAATACCCCCCAGGGGGTACCCCCCACACTTCCCAAAAGGACCACAACTTTGTCAGCCCCGGCTCGCGCCCTTCAACCCCATCTCCGCCATCACCCTCTGCAGATCCTTCCAGGCCTCACCCTTCATCCCCGGATCCCGCAGCAGAAACGCCGGATGGTAGGTCACCGCCAGCTTCGCTCCCCTGCAGCTATGCCAGCGGCCCCGCAGCACGCTCAGGGACTGCTTCACACCCAGCAGGTACGTCGCCGCCGTAGACCCCAGCGCCACGATCACCTGGGGCTGTACCACGTCGATCTGCTGCAGCAAAAACTGGTCGCAGGTATTGGCCTCCACCGGCTCAGGAACCCGGTTCGCCGGCGGCCTGCACTTCACGATGTTGGCGATGTAAACCTCCTCCCGCTTGAGGCCCATCGCCTGGATCATGTTGTTGAGCAGCTGCCCAGCCTTCCCGACAAAAGGAATCCCCGAGGTGTCCTCATCCGCCCCCGGCCCCTCGCCGACAAACATCAACCGCGCATTGGCATCGCCATCGCCGAACACGATCGTCCGCCTGCCCGCATACGCCAGCGGACACCGCGTGCAATCGCCAATCTCAGTTTTGATTCCAATCAGTGCCTCAGCCTTATGCGCCGCGGCCACCCGGGTTGCAGGCAGGGGAACAAGATCATCGAAACTCACAAGCTTCGCGATAGGAGGCTCCAGAAATTGAGGTCGACTCGAAACAGCAACAGCCCGCTGTTCTGCCACAGCCGCCTTCGCAGGCAATGGTCGCGCTTCCACCGCGTCATCGACAACAGAAACCACATCAACGGCAGCAAGAGGAGCAACCGGAACGGTCTCCGCGTACACCGGCTCGCCCTGACGATAGAAGTCATGGACGCCCATGTCGCGAAGATATTCCACGTAAGCCCGCAGCTGCTGCTCTACTTCACCTGCCATGGCTCTATGGTATCGCGCTTAGTGCACAGGAAGATCAAGTACAGGTTCTACAACCTTCTCCGGCAAAACGAACTTCACGTGTCCCTGCTTGATCTCATCCTGCGCCACGCGACAAGCCTTCATCGACTTGGCCACGATCAGAGGAGAGGCGCCAGACTGTAGCTGCCGCGCGCGACGCGCCGCACCTTTCACCAGACTGTACTTATTGTGGAAAGCATTCTCAATCGTCATGCGTTTCACCCCGATGCAGAAGTTATAACTCACCCCGGTGAAAAGCCATACACAATTCGTAGTGGATAACACGCTCTTTATTCGTGAAAGGTACTCAGAGCCTTCTTCAACCGAGGCGAAGCGGCATCGGTTCTGCAACTCGAAGCCAGCGCCTGCACTCCGTCCCGCTCACCGCGCTCACACAAAACAATCGCCCGCAGCTCCGCCACAGCCTGGTCAAGCACATCATTCACCAGCGCATACTTGTAATCCCACATCTGTTTTAACTCAGTCCGAGCTTCAGCTAACCTGCTCTGAATCACCTTCTCAGACGTGACATGCTCCGCCTCGCTCCGGTTGCGCAGCCGCATCTCCAATACCTGCGGACTCGGCGGCAGAATGAAGATAGAAACCGCCCTCGGCATCTTCTTCATCACCTGCACCGCGCCTTGCACATCGATATCGAGCAGCAGGTCCTTTCCCGCGTCCTTCGCATGTCCCAGTGCCGAAATCGCCGTCCCGTAGTAGTTGCCAAAGACCTCTGCCCACTCCAGAAAGTCTCCCGCCGCAATCATCCGCTCGAACTCCTCCCGGGTCGTGAAGTGGTACTCGCGCCCATCCGTCTCGGACCCCCGTGGCGCCCGCGTCGTATACGAAATCGAAAAATCCAATCCCTCCACCAACGTCCGCAGCTGACTCACCAGCGTCGACTTCCCCGAACCCGACGGCGCCGAAATGATAAAAAGAATTCCTGCCATGCGCCTCAATCACCTAATCAATTTGTCTCTGCCAGTCTAACAACCGCGCCCACTCGAGCTACTCGAGATTCTGAACCTGCTCCCGCGCCTTCTCAATCTCGGCCTTCATCTCGAGTCCCAGCTCCGTAATCCGCAAGCTATTCTCGCCCGCTGCTCCGCTGGTCTTCGATAGCATCGTATTCGCCTCGCGGTTCAGCTCCTGCAGCAGAAAGTCCAGACGCTTGCCCAACTCACCGCCCTCCTCCAGCATCGCCACAAAGCGCTCCACATGCGTCCGCAACCGAACGATCTCCTCCTCGATATCGCTCTTCTCCGCCAGCACCGCAGCCTCAGCCAGCAGCCGCTCCTCGCTCACCGGAACGCCCTGCGTCAGCTCCATCAGTCGACTCCGTAACCGCTCGAACTGCACCTCGCGCACGCCGTTCCTTAGCCCAGCCATCTCTTCCCCGAAAGCCTGCAGCCGCAGCATCGAAGCCTTCAGCTCAACAGCCAACGTCGCACCTTCCTGAGCCCGCCCTTCATTCAGCTTCCCTACAAGCGGCACGATCTGCGAGAGCACCGCTGCATCAAGCCCCTCAATATCCGCGGCACCTGCGACACTCTCAGTACTCATCACACCCGGTATGCGCAGCATCGCATTCAAGTCCGGATCGCCCGACACGCCATGCGTCACGGCAGCCTCACGGAACGCCTGCACATAAGCCTCCAGCAATCCCGTATGCAGTTGGATCTCAACATTCGCCCTGCGCTCCAACTGCAGTGTTACCTCAATATGCCCCCGCCGCAGATTCTCCTTCAACATCCTCCGCATCTGCACCTCCAGCCCATCGCAGGAGGCTGGCAACCGCAGATGAAGATCGAGAAACCGATGGTTCACGCTCTTCATAGCCAAGGTAAAAGAGATGCTATCGCGCACCGCCCCACGCAGACTGGCGTACCCAGTCATCGAATAAACACTCCTCACGCGATCCCCTCCAGCCCCACCGGTAGCGCAGTTTCGCTGTTACTCGCCGGCACAACATCGTCCTCACTGAACTGCATGTTGTAGAGCCGCCGATAGGTCCCCGAGTGCTGCATCAGCTCGTCGTGCGTGCCGATCTCCGTGATCCGTCCCCCTTCAATCACCGCAATCCGAGAAGCTCTCCGCACCGTCGAAAGGCGATGAGCGATCACAAACACCGTCCGGCCCTGCATCAAATTCGCCAACGCCGCCTGCACAAACTGTTCGCTCTCCATATCGAGCGCCGATGTTGCCTCATCCAAAATCAAGATCGGGGCGTTCTTCAAAATCGCCCGCGCAATCGCAAGTCTCTGACGCTCTCCCCCGCTCAGCCGAGTCCCCTTCTCGCCTATCATCGTGTTATACCCGTCAGGCATGTTGAGAATGAACTCATGCGCCAGCGCCATCCGCGCAGCCTCTTCCACCTTATTCATCGGAACATCCGGCTGACCGTAAGCGATGTTGTTCCGCACTGTATCGTTGAACAGCACGGTCTCCTGCGTCACCTTTCCAATCTGCTGTCGCAACGATGCAATCGTCACATCACGCAGATCGTGCTCATCCAACAAGATCCTTCCATCGTTCACATCAAAAAACCGAGGAATGAGATTAACCAGCGAAGACTTGCCCGCACCACTCGGCCCCACAAACGCAATGACCTCGCCGGGCCGCACGTTCAAATTGATTCCATGCAGAACCTGCCTTATCTCGCCATCGCTCTCATAGGCGAAGCCGACATCTTCAAAACGGATCTCCTCCTTAAACCCTTTCAAAACAAACGCGCGCTTCTTCTCCTGAACATCGTCCTGCGCGTCCATAAACTTGAAGATCTCTTCGCTTGCTCCGAGCGCTTGCTGAAAGCTGTTGTAAAACAATGCAAATTTCCGAACAGGATCGTACAAGGTAAACACCGCGATCAGGAAAGAAATAAATGAGCCGATCGTCATCGAACCGCTCTTGATGCGGTCGCGGCCAAGCAGCAACAACAGTGCGATTGCAACCGAACCGAGCCCATCCATCAAAGGCGAGCTGATCGCCTGCACACTCACCGAGCGAAGATTCGCGCTGAACAACCTCCGCGCCGCGCGGCGAAAGCGATTCATCTCCCACAGTTCCATTCCGAAGGCTTTCACGATTCGATTGCCCGTAATCGTCTCGTGAAGAATGTTCTGAATCTCCGCCAGCTTGTCCTGTCCCTTGCGCGTCGTCTGCCGAACCCTGCGACCAATGCGTCGCGCGGAGGAAATCACCACAGGAACAAACAGCAGCAGCACCCAGGCCAACTTCCCGCCGTAAAAAATTGCCACACCGATCATAAAAATCAAGGTGAAGATCTGCTGCAGAAACTCCCCCAGCACGCTCGACATAGCTGTCTGCACGCGCTCGATATCGTTGATCAGCGTAGACAGCAAAGTCCCCGTCGTGTGCTTCTGAAAGAAGCCGACCGAACGTCGCAGCACCGCGTTGTACAGGTCGTTCCGCAGATCGGTGATCATTCCGAAGCCCGCGTAGTTCACGAGATACGTCCCCGCGTAATCGCACACCGACTTGACCAGGGCAGAGACCACCAGCGCATACGCCACCACCGTCCACGCATTATGCAGCGGGCTCGGAACCAGAAAGTGCAGGTTCAAAGACCTTCTGAGAATAGGCACATGAGGGAACACCAGCACGTCATGCGTATAAGCATCCGGACTCAGCACATTGTCGAAGATCGGCTTCACCAGCAGCACGCGGAAAGCCGCCATCGCGCCCACCACCGCCATCAGTACCACCGACGCCATTGAGTACAGCGCATAAGGACGAACGTACAGCAGCAATCGCCAGATGCGCTTCAAGCCGTCACTCTCCCGATTGTTGCCATCGCATTGCGCATCTTACTATTCTATTGCGCCAGACCGCGCGCAGCAGCTACTTCGGCATATCCCGGTGAGCGGTCTTCACCCGATACCCCTCATCTGCCAGCCGTCTCTTCATCTCTTCCGCGATAAAGACCGACCGATGTTGTCCTCCGGTGCATCCAAACGCCACCGTCAGATAGCTCTTCCCTTCCTTGATGTAATGAGGCAGAAGGAACTTCAACATCTCCGCCGTCTTATCCAAAAACTCTTTCGTCTGCGGAAACTGTAGAACATACTTCGCCACCTTAGGATGCTTGCCAGTCAGTTTGCGAAACTCCGGCACAAAGTGAGGATTCGGCAAAAAGCGCACGTCGAACACCAGATCCGCCTCTGTAGGTACTCCATTCTTGAACCCAAAACTGTTCGACGAGATCATCAAAGCTCGCCCGCTCTCCTCACGTTCGAACTGTGAGTTGATATGAGCTCGAAGATCGTGCACATTGAACTTCGTCGTATCCAACACGATGTCGGCGACATTGCGAATCGGATCCAGCCGCTTGCGCTCCGCTCGAATCGACTTCACCACTGTATCGCTGCGTCCCATTGGATGAGGCCGCCGCGTCTCGGAGAATCGCCGAATCAGCGCATCCTCACTCGCCTCCAAAAATACCACTCGCGTCGGCAGGACCTTGCGAACTTTCTTTAGAATCCCCGGAAACTCATCCAGCCGCATCCCCTCGCGCACGTCGACCACCAAGGCCGCACGTTCGATCTCTGCGGACTGTCGCACAAGATCCGCAAAACTCGGCACCAGCTCCAGCGGCAGATTATCGACCGAGTAGTACCCCAAATCCTCAAACGCCTTCAGCGCCGACAGCTTCCCCGACCCCGAGAGTCCAGTCAAAATGACCAGTTCGCCCCGATGCTCCGGAAGCACAACCTCCACGACTCTCTTCCTGCGCGTCTTCGTGGATGACTTCACAGAACTTTTCGTGACCCGCTTCCTCATGCAGAAATCCTAGCACCCCAGTCTAAGGGACTTCGATCAGTTCCATCTTTCCGTCGCGCTTACGATAGAGCACCATCGCCTGCCCCCCATGGTCGCGAAATACAAATACTTCGCGGTCTCGGAACGCAGCCTCCTTCACCGCCTCCTCGATCGACATCGGCCGCAACGCAACTGAATCATTCGAGCGCACCACATGCGGCTCCGCAAGCGGCGAGTGCGACGGAAAAGAGTGCACCAGCATCGGCACTGCCTTGCGGCCAACACTGCTCTTCGCCACCGCCTTCACCGCGGCAGTCTTCCGTGCCACAGGAGCCGCAACCTCAGCTGCAGTGCCCTTCAAATCCGACTTGGGATGCCGCTTGATCGTCCCGTATCTCTTCTTGTGCCGGATCGCCTGCTGTTCAATCTTCGCCAGCGCATCGTGCAACGCGACGATCATGTCCGTAGCCTCGCACCGTGCCACCATCTTCTGATGCTTGGTCTGCACCGTCACCTCAGCGATCTGTCGATACTTGTCCGTGGACAAAATCACATGCACGCTGCCGGAGTTGCCGACGATCTTCGCAATCGCCTCAACACCTTCTTCCGCCTGTGACTTCAGTTTTTTTGTAATCGTTGTCTGTCTGCCGGTGTACTCCACGTCCATACGTTCACCTCGTCCCCGCGATCGGTTCGGATCTTTCGCAGACGATCAGCGCACACGACGCTGGTGCGTGCTTGGTATCTGCATATCTTCCCGGTACTTCGCCACCGTCCTTCGGGTCACCTGAATCCCCTGCCGCTGCAACTCAGCAGCCAGTTGATCATCCGTCAGCGGCTTCCGCTCATCCTCTTCCTCGATCAGCTTCTTCACCTTGCGCTTCAGCAGGACCAACGGAAGATCGCCGCCCTCCGGCCCGTTTACTCCCTCAGAGAAGAAAAACCGCAGCTCGAACACGCCCTGCGAGGTATGGACATATTTGTTCGCGACCGCGCGGCTCACCGTGGAGGGATGCACACCGATCTCCTCTGCAACCTCTTTGATCATCATCGGCTTCAATGCATTGACACCATGCTCCAGAAACTCTTGCTGCCGCCTGACGATCACCTCGCAAGTTCGCACAATCGTATTCTTCCTCTGCTCGATATTCCGCAGCAGCTGAATCGCCGACTTGTACCGCTCCTTCACGTACTCTTTGACTTCCTTCTCCGTCTGCTTCTGCTGCAGCATTTTGCGATAGCCCTGATTCAACCGAAGCGTCGGCATATCCTCTTCGTTCATCAACACGACATAAACATCATCGCGCTTCACAAACGCCACATCCGGCTCAATCAGCCGCGTTTCGCTGTGGTTATATCGCTGCCCCGGGCGCGGATCCAAGGTGCGGATAAACTCCACCGCCGCATTCACTTCGTCCGCCGTGCGTCCGCAGCTCCGGGTCAGCTCGCGCATATCCTTCTTCTGCAGCAGCGGTAGACAGTTCGTCACAATGTGCGTCGCGATACTGAAGACATCTTCGCGTCCCGGATGATCGGAGGTTGCTACCACCTCTGTCGCGCCGTAGTCTTCGTCGCCGGCTGGACCATTTTTTGCGGCTGCATCTGCAGCATGCATCTGATGGCGTCGAAGCACTATCGCCGCCTCACCCTGCTGCGCGCATATCTGAATCAGCAGACACTCACGCAAATCCCTCGACCCCACTCCCACTGGGTCAAGAAAATTCACCACCTTCCGCGCCTCGCGGACCGCCGCCAAAAACACGCCGACCGTCTCATCGGAAGCAGCCGCTAAATCCAACGACTTACCCTGCACCGAGCCGTCTTCTCCCTCGCTCGTCTCCGGAAGATCCCACACATGCGCAGACCGGCTCCTGGTGCCCCGCTCAAATGGAATCGGTTCCGACCGTTCCGGTTCCTGCATCTGCATCAGAGCCTCAACCAGCTCCTCGTCGCTCGCCGTCAGATAGCCATTTTCATTCAGATTTCCCACCACCAACTCTGCCGCTGCTCGAACCTCCGGGCTCAGCGTCAGCGACCCAAGCTGCCACGCCAGATGGTCGCTCAGTGTGCTCGGCTGCGAAAGAAAGTTCTCAAACGATGGCTTGTCATACTCTTCGAAATTAGAGGCCGTGCGAAAACCCGGATCGAGATAATCCTGAAAGTAGCTGCCGAAGTCGATCTCATCGAACGGGTCTTTTTCCACCCTTTCACTCTCCGCGGCAACATCTTCCGCAGAACGCTCCCGATCGCCTTCAAGGCCCGCTCTTTCATCCAGCGTGGCGACCGATTCTTCCAACTCCTCCAGCACCGGATTCTCCACCATCTCAGTGTTGATCATCTCTCTCAGCTCAAGCTTGTTCAGCGCCAGCACGCTGACCATCTGCACCAGGCCAGGCGTCAATACCTGTCGTTGCGAGACTTTCAAGTTCAGCTTCGGTTGCAGCAACACGTTATTCCCTCACAACCCAATTACTTTGACTTTGCTAGAGATGTGCCATTTGGCACGTCTCGTGCTCATTGTGCAATTAATTACAAACAGAACGCTATTCCCTGGCTTGGCCACAGTCTACACGCCCTGCCTCGATCTCGCTGTAAGTCTAACGCTGTCAAAGGCTGCGCGCCCTGCACCGATAGCATCTCTGTCTTACAACAGAAGTTGTAACGCGCGCCGCTCATCAACCCATCGAGAAGTTTTCGCCCAGATAAATCCGTCTCACCTCAGGGTCGCGCCCCAGTTCACCCGGCGTTCCCGTCTTAAAAATCTTTCCCTCGGCAATGATGTAAGCCCTGTCTGTCACGGACAAAGTCTCTCTCACATTATGGTCGGTGATCAGCACCCCAATCCCGCTCTTCTTCAATCCGAAGATAATCTCCTGCAGATCCAACACCGCAATCGGATCGATACCCGAAAACGGTTCATCCAGAAGAATGAACGCCGGTTCGATCGCGAGACATCGCGCGATCTCCACTCTTCTGCGCTCTCCTCCGCTCAGTGCATAGCCGCGCGTCTTCCGCACATGCCCCAGGTTCAGCTGTTCAATCAGCTTCTCCGTACGCGTACGCCGGCTCTCCCAGCTCAACTGCTGCGCCTCTAGCACCGCAAGAATATTGTCCTGCACCGTCAGCTTGCGAAACACAGAAGGCTCCTGCGGCAGATAGCTGATGCCATAGTTCCTCGCCCGCAGATACATCGGCAACCGGCTGATGTCGTGCCCATCCGCAAGCACGCGCCCCGTATCCGGCCGCACCAGCCCCACAATCATGTAAAAGCTCGTCGTCTTTCCCGCGCCATTCGGCCCCAGCAGCCCAACCACCTCGCCCTGCTCGATCTCCAGGCTGACCCCCTTCACCACTTGGCGGCCGCCGTACGACTTGCCAATCTCCTCCGTCGATAAGGTCTTCATTACTTGTTCTTCACCCGCGTCTCCGTGCGCACTCGTTGCCCCGCGCCACTCTCTCCTTCATTAGAAACCACGACGTTGTCATCTCCGGTGTGGAATTGCAAAGACGTACCCGTTACGGTCCCCCGCTGATCGTCCACAACCTTCGGTAACGCCGTCGGAGTACCAGTCAAAACAAACATGCCATCGCTCGCGGTGTACACCAACTGCTCCCCGCTCGCACGTCGGCCCGGCTGTTGCATCTCGATATGCCCACTCGCCACAACCCTCTCCACGTTGCCGCCCATAAATCCACCGGCCGCCCCATCAGGCTTCTTCGCGCCATTAGCCGGAGCCGCCTGCAGATAAACGACCGCCTGCTGCCCTCGCATACTTCCATCCGCACTATCCACCTGAACCCCACCCGTAAAGTCCGCCTTGCGTGCCTCATCCGAATAAACCAGTTCACGGCTGATCACCCGGACCACGCTGGTCTTGCCGCCTCCCGTCCGCTTACCCGTCTTAGCTAAATCCGCATTGCTACCAGACCCACCACTTACCAGCACGGTATGCACAGCGGCAGACGCGCCCTGTCCCTCGCCGTGCGCCACCAGCCTCTTCTGCTTCTGTTCAAACTCAATCACCGGAGCGTCCACCTGCGAAGCACCTTGCCACAGCCGCGCGGGCGTGCCCCCAGCCCCTTGAGATCCCGCCCCATAAAATATCGCCACCTGCGAATCATGCTTCAGTTCCGCACGCGACGCCCGCACATGCACCGGCTCAGCCTCACTGCCCACCTGACTAAAGCTGGCCTTCACCGAACCGTCCGCCGTAGCATCTCCCGTCTGTTGTTCAGTCACCACCCGATCCGCCCACAACACACTCGTCCCATTGCTCACCTGCACGTTGCCTGTCAACGTCGTCCGTTCCAGTTCGCCGTCATAAGCAGCTCGTTCCGCCGTCACTCGCTCCTCTGCCGGAGCCACCGCATCGCCCGGCTTCTTCACCGGCAACTCTGTCATCACCACATGCCCCTGTTCGGTCGCGCTCGTAATCTCATCCGCCCCTTGCCCTTTGCCTGTAGCGCTCGAACCACGCGCCGCACCCGCAGTCACAGGCCGAAAGTGCGCCACCAAAGAATCCCCCGAGCTCGTATCGACGACTCCCTTTCCATTCACCCGACGCATCGACGTGTGCCCATCGCCATGCACCTCCGCAAGATGGTCTGCGTTCCCCACACGCACAAAGTGTGCCGTCAAGACATCCCCCGCCAAAGCACTGCCAGTCGTTCCGCCACCCTTGGCAGCCGGATTCATCACCGTCAGCCGCGCATCCCCGGTGGCCTTCGCATCGCGCAACTGCGCCTTACCTGCGCGATCTGCGGACAATGCCAGCTCCATCTGCCCAGCGTTCAAATCGCGCTCCCCCCAGGCTTCAACCGACGCATCTGTCCGAACCCGCTCGTTCAGATGCACCGCGCCAGTCATCACAACATGCTCCGGCCTGCCCACCTTGTCGAACACCGCCCGTCCCTGCGCCGCCTCTCCCTTGGCCTGCCGCAGCGGTTCATCCGCCGAGTACTTCACCCCGCCCTGCATCACCGCCGACGCCGGCTGACTCTGCGCATTCAACGTCACCTCACCCCGCGGAGCCACAACCGTCCCGCCCAACCCATCGGTCAGCGTTACCTCTCCCTCCGCCTCAACCCACTCCGCCGTTCCATCCGGCCTTAGATGCACGACAACATTCCTCGCCTGCGCCGTCTGCCCCGAATTCCCTTTGCCGCCCACCGCCACATACTTCGCCTGAGTCAGCACCGCTCTCTCATTCTGCCGATCCAACTCCGCACGCGACGCCGTCAACACCACCGGCCTGTCATGCTCCAGCCCATTCACCCTCACCGCCGAGTGCAGCACCAACACTCCCGTGTCCGAGTTGTAATCCGCCCCCACCGCATGCCCCGTCAGCCCACCCGACGCAAACTCAATCTCGTTATCCGTCGCCGCCACACCCAGCTTCTGCAAAAACACCAGCCCACTGGTCGTCACATGGATCAGCCGCACATCCTTAGTCTCAACCGCTCCCGCGCCATGCAGATCCTTCCCTGCGGCATAGTCCATCTTTGCGTTCGCATCCGCTGCCTCCGGCGCCTGCAGATCGATATGCACTTCTCCATCCGCACGGATCACCTGGTTCTTCTGGTCATACTCAAACTCTTTCCCGTAGATCCTGTCGGCCCGATCCTCCTTCAGCCCATAGAGCACGATCCCCACATCGTGCAGCGTCACCTTGCCATCACCACGTTCCACTGCCTTGGCCGCATGAACCGTATAGATCGTCCGGCCCTGCACTGACTGCGAATAAGTAAATCCATTGGTCTCCCGCCGAACATTTACCCCGAGCTTCTTCGGCAGATTCGTCAGAAACCGATGCGCCCGGTAGTGCGCGTACCCCAGAAAAGAGGCGATCACGATCACCAGCAGGCCTGCACCCGCCAGCAACCAGACCCGCAGCCGTTCTACCGAAACGTTCATTCCCCTTCTATCTTCTCATTCCGCACCGCAGTCCTGCCGGACGAGCCCACTACGCGTGGGGCGGTCACTTCGTGACGTGTATACCGGTCTTGGCAAACTCACCTGCAGGGTCCTCCCGTTGGTCGGAATCATCTTCCTCCGACCAGCGGGGAGGACCACGCGAAGCTCTAAAAAGGCGTGCGAACGCCCGCCCCACGCGCAGTGGGCCCGTCCGGCAGGACCAGTCATCGAACCAAAAGGTCTAAACTAAAACTATGGCCGATCAGCTCTACCTCAGTCTCTGGTTCCCCAACTTCCGCTTCGAAACCCTCCCTGCGACCATGGTCTCGGTCATGCGCCAGTTCGCGCTCATCAGCGGAGAGAAGCGCGTCGCCGCCGCCAGCGTCTACCCCATCAGCTTCACCGAAGCGCCCACCTACCAGCGCATCTACGTCAACGACGACCGCGCCGAAGAAAACCAGGACACCTCCGGCTCCATCATCGAAAACGCCGTCGCCGAAGCCACCGAGCAGCTCCACGACGACATGGCCTACGAGTTCGAGATGCGCTGGAAGCTCTGGTCCCCGGATGTCGACCCCAACTACCCCAACCCAGACATCGATCCCGACTCCGACATCGACCCGGAGTACGAATCCGCCGCCCTCGATCCCCTCTGGAAGCTCCAGCCTGCCACCGTTCGCATCCTCGGATTCGGCCCCAACTTCGACCACGCCAGCTTCGACCAGAACGGCCACATCCGCGTCGACTTCGGACTCGACACCCCCTGGCTCGCCGAGACCCTCGAGGACGAGCAGCTCGACGAAGCCGCCACCAAACACATCCAGCAGAACGTAGAGATGCTGTTAGCCTTCACCCTCTCCGTCGAAAAGAACTGCGGCATCAGCAGCCGCCTCCTCTGGACCGAATCCGGCGAGCCCCTCGCCCAGAAGCTCATCGACCGCCTGCAGCGCGTCAACTAGCGCTCTCAACCACAGCACCGTCGCCTCGTGCCGCCGTGTTCTTCGCCGCCGCCACAGCAGCCCTGGCCTCTCTCCGCAACCTTGCCTCCCTCATCGCCACCAGCATCAGCCCCGCAAAGGTCAGCGACAGTACCCCATAAGCACGAGCACCATGCAGCTGCGGAGTATCTTCATACAACAGCGTCAGTCCGACGAACACAAAGAAGACGTGTGCGCAAAAAACCTGCAGCGAAGCCTTTCCCAGCGTCAGAAACGGCTCAACCGAGATCAGCTTCACCAGATACCGTCGCATCCAATATCCAACGACTAGAAACGCCGCCAGGTTCACCACCCGCATCGGCCCAATCTGCCACTTATCCAACCCGATCCCCAGCGACTCCTGCGTCAACACAGGTCCCAGCCAGTGATGCCTCACCCCAAGAAAGAAGAGGCAAACCGCCCCGCACACCGCCACCACATATCCCGGAACCCTCTTCAACGGCATCTCGCCCTCGGCGCTCTTTGCCCCCAGCCACAGTCCCGCGATCCAAACTCCCTGCCACGCAAACAAGTTGAACGCACCCGTCTCCTGCAACGGAATCTGCAGATGAGTTACCCGCACGATCCACGCATGCACCAGCTCCCGCAGTCCAAACTGTGCCCAAACCCACAGCGCCGCGCTGCCCCCCAGCACCCATCTCCACCCATAACGCACACCCACCGCCAGCGAAATCGGCGTCAGAAACATGAAGATCACATACATCGGCAGAATATCCAATAAAGGAGGGCAGTAAATCAGCAGCACTCCGCCAAGTATCGCCACCTTCGGATGAGCCAGATAAAAATTAATGAGGTTGTAAATCGCTGACCGGTGAGTCTTCGCCGCAAGTGCAGCCGCAATAGTAAACGCGAAAGCCAGCATCAATACGTGATAGCCGTAAATCTTCAACGTCCGCCGCCACAACCTCGCAATCACACCAGACACATCCTCCAAGGCGTCTCGCAAATAGACCGTGCCCACCAGCATCGCCGACAGAAACACAAATCCCTCCGCCGAAGACACAAATCCAACCGGCTGATTTACGAAGTCGCTGAAATGCGTCGGCATATGGGTGAAAGTCATCCACACCAGGAACAGCCCACGCAGCGCATCCAACTCCGGCCTCCTCTGCGTCTTTGGACTACTGAGCGTCACTGGTAATCCCCTCTCTGGAAAAAGCGCACCTTCAGCATAGGCCACAAGCCACCAGCAACGGTGTAGCGATTCGCTCCGTATCGACCAGCACTAAAGGCCTCTTCACTACTAGAACAGACGTCCGGAACAAGAGATCCGCTTCAGCCGTGCCAGAGATTCCAGACCGGCTTTTAGAGCCCTCGAAAACACCAGGAACCGTAGAAAACAAAGACGAACATCTTTACGAACTTCATCGAAATCTCTTATGCCTTCTTTACGAACGCAGTGCTGAAATATAAAAGTCGGCTGAAGCAACGACCGACAGGAGAGTTAGATGAACACCTTTCGCACCCGCAGACCGCTCCTCGTAAACGCCACCCAGTGCCTCCACCCCACCCTCATCCTTACCGACTCCGGACAGCGCAAAGCCTATCCCGGCGACTGGATCATCGAAGGCGAAAACCGCGAGCGCTACATCGTCGACAACACCTTCTTCCAGCGCACCTTCGCCCCCATTCCATGGGAGTCCTCGAGCGAAGGCCGCCACTACGGCAGCTAAGCCACTCCTCCGTCAGAAATTCAACCCGAAACCTTCACCAACCGGCCCCGGGCCCCACGATCCTCAAAGAGAAAAGCGCAGTGTCCTATGGCATTGTCCCCTGTACTAGAACCTCCGGCGTCCCCGTTCCCCTTCCTACCGACAACAACGATCATCCCCACAGCCTCATCCCTCTTCCCACACTCGCGCATCGCCCCATCACAAGCCCGCTCCACCACTCTCCGCAGCGAACCCAAAACCATCTTCCTGCGAACGCGCAAGGCGCAGTCGCAAGACGCCCGCGCCATCCATCAGCTGATCGAGAGCTTCTCCCACGACGGCACCCTCCTTCCCCGCTCCTACGCTGAAGTCTGCGCCAACATCCGCACCTTCACCGTCGTCGAAACCCACACGCACCAGTTCCTCGGCTGTGCTGCCCTCCACATCTACGGCCCGCACCTGGCCGAGATCCGCTCCATCGTCGTCCGCCCTGACATCAAAGGCCGTGGCGCAGGAGGCCAACTCGTTCACGAGCTCCTGCGTCAGGCCAACGCTCGCGGCATCGGGTGCGTCTGCCTCTTCACCCGCATCCCGTCCTTCTTCAAACACTTCCACTTCTACGTGACCGAGCGTCAAGCTCTGCACGACAAGGTGCTCAAAGACTGCATCCACTGCTCCCGCCGCAATGCCTGCGACGAGACCGCGATGGCCCTCGGCGAGCTCCCCGTCTCGCCAGACAACCCGCAGAACGACACCTTCCTGCCCCGGCACCACTCAGAGCTGGTACAACTCCAGCTCTGAGCGCATCACCCGGAAGTGTCATTCAAGGCTCCACCCCTTCACGTTACCCTTGCCGTCAGCAGTTTTCGTCATGCATGATGACGAGCAACAAACACGGCCGTCGAAGAAATGGCAGCCCGCGCTGCCTTCTTCGCACCTCGCATCCGGCATCTTATGCAAAGCAGGACAAATGCATTCTCTGCCTGAACGTTTTGCCGGAGCCAGCGACACTTCGCACAGGAAAACAAAGATGAACTACATCGAATCGAAAGAAATAGCACCAACCTTCCAGTCCAACAATCGCGCTGAAGACGGTCTACTCGACCGCAGCCGCTGGAGCGGCCTCTGCGAAGGTGTCCTCATCCCACTGGGTTCCCTCTTCGCGGTCTTTCTCTTCATGCTCGGGGTCATGCTCATCACAACCTAGCCGGCGATCACAATCTCCGAGAAGTCCGCGATCCCGGAAAAATCCCCGAGCACCTTCTCGAGCAGCGCCAACCTATTCGCCCGCACTGCCTCATCGGGCGCCATCACCATCACCGCCTCGAAGAACGCATCCACCTGCGGCCGCAGCGTAGCAATCTCCTCCAACGCTGCCCTGTAACTCTTCTCCGCCCGCAGCGTGTAGACGCGATCAGCCAACTCCGCCGACCTATCCGCCAACGCCCTTTCTGTTGGCTCCGTCAGGAGCGCAGCATCAACACCGCGCGCCGCTGAAATCCCCTTCTCCCTCGCCTGCGAAAGAATGTTCTTCATCCGCTTGAACGCCGAACTCACCGCAACAAAATCATCCGACCCGCGCACCGCAGTTACCGCCTCTGCCCGCGCTACCGCATCTCGAACATCACTCGCACCAGCCGCCAACGCAGCCTTCACCACGTCATAAGCCTGCCCGCGCGCCTCTTTTAGATAGAACTCCAGCCTCTCCGCAAAAAAACCTCGCATCTTCGCGACCACCGCAGCATCGTAGCTACCCATCTCCGCGATCTCATCCAGCTTCAACGGCAGCGTTACCTTCGTCTCGGCCAAAATCTTCACAATCCCATTCGCCGCCCGTCGCAGCGCAAACGGATCTTTCGACCCCGTAGGCTCCAATCCCAACCCGAACATCCCCGCAATCGTATCCGCCTTATCTGCTATCGCCAGCAGCGCACCTTCCGTTGTCCGAGGTACGCCATCTTCCATCGACTCAGGCTTGTACTGGTCATATATCGCATCTCCCACCGCCGCAGGAAACCCCTGAGCCCGTGCGTACAGGCCGCCCACCACGCCCTGCAGCTCCGTAAACTCCTTCACTAGCTCTGCCGTGAGGTCCGCTTTCGCTAATCGCGCCGCGTGATCCAGTGCTAGGACATCCACTTCCAAGCCGCGTTCCACGACGCGTCCCGCAAGCGCGGCCGCAGCCTTCCGTACTTTACCTGTCTTCACAGCATAACTTCCCAAGTCTTTCTGAAAGGTCACATTTTCGAGCAACATACACCGCTCGTTTAGTGGCACCCGCTGGTCGAACTCCCAGAAGAACCGCGCGTCATTGAACCGCGCTCTCAGCACCCGCTCATTGCCATGCCGAATCACCGCGACACCAGCCTCATCGGCTTCTGTATTCAGCACCGCGAGAAAATGCGGAGCCAGCTTTCCACTTTTATCCTCCACTGCAAAGTAGTTCTGATGATCCCGCATCACCGTCACCAGAACCTCCTCCGGCAGCGCCAGGTACTCCTTCTCAAACCCACCCATCAGCACCGAAGGCCACTCCGTCAGTTGCGTCAGCTTATCCACCAGCTCATGGTCCTCGCGCCACCGCAGTCCCGACCCCTTGAGATCACCAGCCCGCGTCACCTTATCCAAAGCCTTCCGAATCCTCTGCCTCCGTACCTCCACATCCGCAATCACAAAGCCGCCCAGCAGCGCATCCTCGTAGTCCCCAGGAGCCTTCAGCACAATCTCCTTCTCCCCAAACAAGACCCGGTGCCCATACGTAACACTTCCAGCTACATATCCGCCGAACTCCACCGGCACCGTCTTTTCACCCAGCATCGCTACCATCCACCGCACCGGCCTCACAAATCGCTCCGGCCGCCCCGCGCGCCAGTACATATTCTTAGCCCAATAAATCCCAGCCAGTTCCTTCGGCATCTCCGCAGCAATCACCTCCGCCGCCTCGCGTCCCGCCTTCACTAAAGTCGCCGCAAGATACTCCCCCTTGGCATTCGTAATCGTCTTCAGTGCAGCAACCTCCACCCCAGCCTTCTTCGCGAATGCCACTGCCGCCGGAGTCGCCACACCATCCTTGTAAGCCACCTTCACCGAGGGTCCCACCAACTCCTCAGCCACATCCTCCTGCTGCTCCGCAACTCCCTCAACCCACACCGCAAGCCGTCGCGGCGTAGCAAAGCTCTTCGTCCCTGCGCCCGACCTCATCAGGCGCTCGCGCTCCAGGATCTTCACCACGCGCTGCTCCAGCTCCGCCTGCGCCCCGGCTATCATCCGCGCCGGGACCTCTTCCAAACCAATCTCAAACAAAAAATCAGCCATCACACTCTCGCAAAATTCCAAATCGCTAACTTGCTGACTCGCTAACTTGCTAACTCGCTGACTCGTTCACCCTGCGCCGCATACGCCTTCGCCACTCCCACCACCAGCGTCCGAATCCGCGCCATCACTCCAACGCGCTCCGTCACCGAGATCGCCCCGCGAGCATCCAGCAGATTGAAAAGATGCGAGCACTTCAGCGCCAACTCATACGCGCCCAACACCGGAAAGCGCTTCAACTTCAGCACATCCATCTCACCAAAATCCTTCACCTGCGACAGCAGTCCCAAACACTCCGCTTCATACGAATTCAAGTGCTCCCAAAGCCTCCCCACATCGGCGTAATCGAAGCTGTAAGCCGAAAACTGCTCCTCCTCAGCCAGGCGCATCTCGCCGTAAGTCACCTTGCGCCCGGTATCCGGCTCAACCGCCCACACAATGTCGTAGATCGAATCCACATCCTGCAGAAACCCCGCGATCCGCTCCAGCCCATACGTAATCTCGCCGCAGATCGGATCCAGATCCATCCCGCCGCATTGCTGAAAGTAAGTGAACTGCGTAATCTCCAGCCCATCCAGCATCACCTGCCAGCCCACGCCCCAGGCGCCGCCCACCGGCCACTCCCAGTTATCCTCTTCGAACTTGATGTCGTGTTCCTTCAAGTCAATCCCAATCGCCACCAGCGACTCGAGATACATCTCCTGAATCCGTACCGGTGGCGGCTTCAGAATCACCTGCAGCTGCGTATGCCGAAACAGCCGATTGGGATTCTCTCCATACCGGCCATCCGCAGGCCTGCGCGAGGGCTGCGCATAAGCGATCCGCACCGGCTTCGGCCCCAGCACCCGCAAAAACGTATCCGGAGACATCGTCCCCGCGCCCACCTCAACATCGTAAGGCTGCTGCAGCACACAACCCCGATCTGCCCAAAAACGCTGCAGCGTAAACAACAGCTCTTGAAACGTCAGCGCGCGCTTCTTTCCAGCTATCTCAGTCATGCATCTCTCTTCACAAACGGCAATCCACCGATTCTAAATGCAATCGGTCAATTCCCACCCGCACCGAACCGTGGTCACGCAACCCTTACCCTGGCGCGCCATCCAAGCAACTTCCGCGCCTTCTCCGATCCTGCGACCGGGTTTCCCATCTATGATTGCCCAGTACTTTACAACCCAATTTCAATTGTCGGCGACAACATCCGGGAAAAGCCGGGTTCATACAACCGAAGTATCGAGGAACGACCATGAAAACCCCACAAACACGTAGTACGACCATTAGGGGCTTCTTCAAGCAGAGCATCATCGCCTCATTCGTCCTCACCCTCCTCTCTGCCCTCTCCCTGCATGCCCAGGATTATCCTCAGAACACAGACCCACCCGAGCGCGTCGCCCGCCTTAGCATCCTTCAAGGCAACGTCTCCCTCCAGCCCGCTGGCGTCGATCAGTTCAGCCAGGCCGAAACCAACTATCCCCTCACCAACGGCGACCGCATCTACGTCGACAACTCCAGCTTCGCCGAACTTCAAAGCGACGCCCTCGCCATCCGCATGGGCCTCGGTGCCGACCTCTCCCTCACCAGCATGACCGATCAGGTCGCCCAACTCGGCCTCGCCCAGGGCTCCGTCCACATCCGCAGCTGGGACCTCCAGAACGGCGCCACCATCGAAATCGATACCCCCAACGGCACCATCACCATTGTCCGTCCCGGCGACGTGCGCATCGACAGCTACCCCCAGGACGACACCACCGTCGTCACCGTCAACTCCGGAGAGGCCGAAGCCACCGGGCCCAATCTTTCTCAAGCTATCAATCCCGGCCAGGCCCTCCGCCTCACCGGCTCCAACCCCATCTACGTCGAATATGTTGAGCTCGCCCCAGGCGACAACCTCGACCGCTTCGATCAGGATCGCGACCGCCGCCAGATGGCCGACCGCGCCGCCCAGCAGCAGTACGTCAACCCAAACATGATCGGATACAGCGACCTTCAAGAGTATGGAGAATGGTTTTCCCAATCGGACTACGGTCAGGTCTGGTATCCCCGCAACGTCGACGCCAGCTGGACCCCCTACCATAACGGCCACTGGGCCTGGATCGCCCCCTGGGGCTGGACCTGGGTCGAAGCCGAACCCTGGGGATTCGCACCCTTCCACTACGGCCGCTGGGCCAGCTTCAACGGACGCTGGGGATGGATCCCTGGCCCCACCATCGTGCGTCCCGTCTACTCTCCAGCTCTGGTAGCCTTCGTCGGAGGATCCAACTTCTCCGTTAGCGTTGGCTTCGGCGGCGGCAACGGGGGAGGTCTCGCCGCATGGTTCCCACTCGGCCCGCGCGAAACCTACGTTCCCTGGTATCACGCGAGCCCCGGCTACGTGAACCGCGTCAACGTCACCAACATCTATAGCCGCAACGACACCGAGATCCGCAACATCTACAACAACCGCACCACCAACACCTACATCAACAAGACAACCGTCAACAACACCACCATCAACAACATCACCTACGTCAATCGCACCGCCGCCACCACCGTCGTTCCCCAGCGCGCATTCGCTGCCGGACGTCCGGTAGCGTCAGCAGCCGTTCACGTAGATCCAAAGCAGCTCGTCCAGGCTCAGGTCATGCCCCACCCCATGATCACACCCACCCATGAGATCGTGGCGCCTGCCCCAGCCCGAGCCGTTCCCGTCAACCTCGCACGCCCCGTCCTGCAAACCCGCGTTGGCCTTGCGCAGGCCGTCCCCGGAGCCCAGGCCCACCCCGTCCCAGTCCATACCCTCACCCCGCAACAGCAGGCAGTCAAACTCCAACCTCTGCCCGGCGGCCAGAAACCGATCCAGCAGCCCGCACCCGCACCCGTTCAACGACAAGCAATCGTAGAACGACCTACTCCAAACCAGCCCGCGCGCGCCGTCCCGGCACAACCCGCACAGCCCACAGCCCAGTCCAACCCGCCACGGTCTCAACCTGTAGCTCCAATCAACCAACCAAAGCCCGAGCCTCCGGTGCAAGTGGCCCAACCAAAACCGCAGCCGCCACCTCCGGTCATCCAGCCGAAGCCGCAAAGCGTGGCTCCCGTCAACCAATCAAGGCCCGAACCGCCCGCGCAAGCAACACAACCTAGACCGCAGCCGCCACCTCCGGTCATCCAGCCGAAGCCCGAGCCTCCGGCGCAAGCCGCTCAACCGAAGCCGCAGCCACGGCCCGTCGATCAACCTCGTCCGCTCATCAACCGAAGCGAGCCCCCGCCCGCGCAACCCACCTTCGTTCAGCAACGACAGGCCATACAGAAGACCGACCCCGGCCGCCCTCTTGGTCCACAGCAGGTCGAAAATCTGCGCAGCGGACGCCCAGCCGGTCCACATGAGCAGCCCGAGCCTATTCCTCATCCAGTCGCCCATCCCCCACAACCCAAAACAGAGTCGAAGCAGCCGCCTCCCAAATAGGCGCGGCTCCCCTTCAAACCTACCCCGCACCACCTGAAGAGGTGCGGGGTAGGTTTACATCGGCGTCTCTCCGGAGACCGCCTCATCGCCTTCACGACATCACTGTGGCGGCGTCAGAATATGATGCGTCCCCACCTCCGGGGCCAAGGCAGGATCCGTATGTACCGTCGTCGGATCGGCCAGCACCTTCGCATCCTGCACAGGTACTGAGATCCCCGTCGAGCGAATAAACGCCTTGCTCTTATCGATAGCCACCACCAGCTCGTGTAGTCCCTTCGTCGAGTTGTACGGTCGAGGAAACTCCAGGATGTAGCGTCCTCTAACCAGTTCCATAAACCCTTTTAGCCTCTTCGCCACGTCACTTCTGTTCGCCGAAAACACCAACCCCCCACTCCACTCACAGATCGAACGGAAGGGATCTTCCAATGCGTTACCCACGCTGGGGGATCCAACCGAAAGCCACGGTACATACGTCACGCCAAAGACCGCAACCGCACTAGCCTGCGCGAACACCCTCACCTCGTTCCATCGATGCGTGCTTCCCTTATCGTTCCCATCGGTCACCGCAAGAATCACCCGCCGGCCGGGAAGCGCCGACAGTTGATTGGTAGCGAAGGCCAGTGCGTCCCATAGCTGCACCTGTGGTTTGCACTTCGACCCTTGTTTATCGCGCCTCCGGTCGACCCATGACTGTAGCGCTTCATGGACCAGCTTCTTCAAATGCGCCTGGTCGGCTGGCACGTCACTCGCATAGCGAGTAAGCTCGCAATCCAGCCCGTAGACCGAGACATGATCCTGAGAACGCAGAGACAACGGCGCAAGCCCCGCAATCGCATCCTCAAGCTTCGACGATAACTCCGCCTCCGCCCCGCTCATGTCCAGCAAAATCGCAAGCGAGATCGGATCATCCCCCTCCAGACGAACATGCGAGACGCGGAACGGCGGTCCTCCGTCGAAGCTTACGCTGAACCTGTTCGGCGCGATCGGCGCAATCTTCTTCCGATCCTCCCCCAGCACCAGCACTGGGATCTGAATCGTATTCGCATAGACATGCAACGTTGGAATATCCGCATCCTGTGCCCTGGCCGGCAAGCCCAGTCCCCACCCCGCCATCCACAAAGCCCATACGAATACCCACACAAAGGCCCACACACAAGCTTTTGCCAACCGGCCCGCCATACCCAACCCAAACGCGAACCCACCCGCCCTCGCCATCCCAGCAGTATGCCAGAACTTAGTCGGCAACAACCATCTATACGGAATCCTGCCGTTCGACCGCATTTTTCTCGAACGCGACGCGCGCCCGCTCGATCTCCTCACCATGCTTCTCCGCCCAGATCCACACCCCGCAAAACGCCTCCCCCAGGCTCGAACCAAGCGCCGTCAACTCATACTCCACTCGCGGCGGAATCACAGGATGCACCTTCCGTGTCACCAGCCCATCCCTCTCCATCTGCCGCACCGTCTTGGTCAACATCTTCTGACTCACACCGCCCACCAGCTCCCCGAGCCGCGTAAACCGCACCACCCCGTGCTCCTCCAAAACCTCCAGCACCAGCATCGTCCACTTGTCCGCCACACGCGCAATAATCTCTCGGACCAGTGCCTCGACCTTTGGGTCCGCCTCAGCCGGATACTTCGACCGTTCCTTTGTCGTCGTCTTATTACGAACCGGTTTCTTAGCCGCAACCTTCGTTTTTCCCATAAATTCTTCACTCTCTTTTAGGTAAGTATAGATATTTAAGGTGCCTACTTCCCAATGGATACAAACAATCCTACTATTAAGTCAGGAGAATTCAACACCATGAACACCACTGGAAATACGATCCTCATCACCGGCGGCGGCTCCGGAATCGGCCGCGGCCTGGCAGAGGCCTTTCACAAACTCGGCAACCACGTCATCATCGCCGGTCGCCGCAAACAAGCCCTCGACGACACCGTAGCCGCCAACCCCGGCATGTCCTCCGCGATCCTCGACATCGAGAACGCCGCCAGCATACGCGCCTTCGCCGCCAAGCTCATCGCCGACTTCCCCGCCCTCAACGCCGTCGTCCACAACGCCGGCATCATGCGCCCCGAGAAACTCCTCGCTCAACCAGAAGACCTCACCGACGCCGAGGCAATCATCACCACCAATCTCCTCGGCCCCATCCGTCTCACCGCAGCTCTTCTTCCTCACCTCGAAAAGCAACCCCACGCCGCTATTCTCACCGTCACCTCCGGCCTTGCCTTCATCCCCATGGCGATGACCCCCACCTACAACGCCACCAAGGCCGCCATCCACTCCTACACCCAGGCCCTGCGCTATCAACTGAAGTCCACCAACATTCAGGTCATCGAACTCATCCCACCCTACGTCCAGACCGAGCTTATGGGCAGCAAGCAAGCCTCCGACCCACGCGCCATGCCGCTAGCCGACTACCTCAACGAGACCATCAACATCCTCAAATCCCAACCCGACGTCACCGAAGTCCTCGTCGAACGCGTCAAGCCTCTCCGCTTCTCCGAACAAAACGGCCCCGAAAAGTACAACGCCTTCTTCAAACAATTCAACGACGCCATGGCCACCGACCCCCATTAACCCGACCACACGAACCAGGCCTGCAAGAAGGTGCGGTGTACCATCATCTCGTCTCCAACACCGCACCCGTCTCCGAAAGGCCACTACCCTCTTGCAAAGAAGACCGCTCGCAGCCCTCCTCGCCACGCTCCTCACCACCACCGTCTTCGCCGTTCAAAACAATCTGCCCAGCGACTACAAGGGCACGCCCTACCACGACGACCGCCACAAAAACGCGCCGCAAATCATCCCCGGCAAAGTCGAGTGCGCCTACTACGACACCGGCGGCGAAGGCATCGCCTACCACGACACCGACTCCGTCAATCACGGCTCCGGCGAGCTCAATCCCGCCGACGGCTCCTACCTCCACGAGTTCCGCATCCACGAGGGCGTCGACACCTCCTACACCAAGTTCCACACCACGCCCGACCCCACCGACAACAGCCCCTACTCTCTCGTCCTCCCGCCCGAAGACCAGCTCTACGTCGGCTGGACCGAGCCCGGCGAGTGGTTCAACATCACCGTCGAAGTCGCCCACGCCGGCCTCTACCCCGCCGACCTTCTCTACACCTCCAACCGCGGAGGGACCATCTCCATCGACCTCAACGGCAAACCCGCCACCGGCCCCCTCACCATCCAATCCACCTTCAACCAGGCCGACCCCCTCGCCTGGCGTCAGTGGCACCACTGGAACCTAACCCCAAGCCTCTTCAAACTCAACCTCCCCGCCGGCAAAAGCGTCCTCACCGTCCACATCCTCACCGGCGGCAACATGAACCTTGCCTGGCTCAACTTCAAACAACCCTGACCAAAGCGCAAATGCCACACCCATCGCCGCAACGCAATCGAAAGTCGAGTTTTCGGCAACTCGTCGATCTCCGTTGTTCAAATTGTCTCTCCTCCTCTCGGTTTCTCGCTGATTGCCGATCAATAGAAGCAGTTAGAACCAGCTGAACCAGCCTGTTTCCCAGTGATGTGAGCGTCGGACGCGCCGCAAACCTCAACTCGTGTCCGCTTAACCTGGCTGCACCGCTTTATTGCACTTTGCACAAGATTATGTGGCTCTCGTGGATGGATAACAGAACGCTCTTCGCATGTCAGATTCTGCTGACGATGGTTTACTCGATCGCCTTTCTGGGAATGAGGCGGATGTATCGTCATCTGCCTGGCACCGGGTCCTTCGCGCTGGGATTTTTTTCGGGCTTTCTGGCGTGCATCCTGATTCTTCTACGAAGCGGCGTGCCGAACTCTGTCGCTGTCGTTGTCGAGCATTCCCTGATCTTCTCGACATTTGTGCTGTTCTATCGCGGGATATTGCTTTTCTTTCGTAGTCCACGGACGACTCGCTTCCTTTCGATCATGTGCGTTGTCGCCCTTTTGCTGCTGACGTACTTCAGCGCGGTGCAGGACCGGGTCGCCGCGCGGATCGTTATCGTGTCGTGCGTGCTGTTGGTTTCGCGCGGGCTGATCGCGGTGGAGTTGTTCCACCAGGCCAGACAGCGGTCGATCCTGAACGTCTTCGCGGCGCTCATGGCAGCCTACGCGTCATTTGGTGCGGTCCGGACGATCGCGACTTTTCTGCATGGCCCTCCATACGACTTCATGCAGACCAGCCGATTTCAGACACCGTCGCTGGTGGTGAACCTTCTGTTCATCTGCATTATCGGGTTGTTCTTTCTGCTGATGCTGAGCAGTGAACTGGTAGCGATTGTTGAGGCGCAGTCCCTGTATGACCACGTCTCAGGTGCGCTGAACAGGCGAGGAATTGATCAGCGGCTTGCCCTTGAGCTGGTTCGTGCGGAGCGAAACGGTTATGAGCTTGCTGTGGCGCTGATCGACATCGACCACTTCAAACAGATTAATGACACGGCAGGCCATGCCGCAGGAGATGCGGCGCTGAAGCAGGTTGTCGAGGTCATCTCCTCGCGGCTTCGCTCGTATGATTTTTTCGGGCGCTACGGAGGCGACGAGTTCCTGTTGGTGTTTTCGCAGACTTCCTACGAAGACGCGCTGCGAATCGCGGAACGGATAGAACACGCGGTGAGTGGGCTTGCGGTCTCGAGATTCGCGCTTCCGATTACGCTGAGCATCGGGCTCACCTTTGCCAGACCGTGCGAGACCGCGGTGTCGACGCTCGCGCGGGCGGACCGGGCTCTCTACAACGCGAAACGGGCTGGACGAAACTGCATCAGGGTGCTTCTGGCGTCTGTCGAAGACGCTTCAGAGGACGGTGTGCATGTTCATGTCGGCGAGGCGATTACTTCGTGAGCGCTCCGCGACTTATCGCCGTGGATTTGGGGTTAAGAAGCAAATCAAAGCGCTCTGCCAGGCGCTTCCATCTTAGACATGGACCTGCACGTTGCATAGGATCTCGCATCGGTATAGTGAAATCGGCTCATCGGAAACCTACGGTGACGGCTTGATCGTCTGACTACCGGAAACGGCGTTTTCGGAAACGTCCCGGTCAGACAGCAGGGTGCCCCATATCTCGATTCTGAGATGTGGGCATTCGCGCCGCGCGCGAACCGCTCTCCTGGCTAACTCTCACGCTCTCCCCAACGCCCTGGCACTCACCAACCGCCGCTCCAGATGCCGCTCCAGCGTCTCCACCGCAAAGCGCCGCAGATCCGCCGCCCGCCCCTTAGGCCACTCCTCCTTCGCCAGTTCGCCCACCGTCCCCCGAAACATCCGCACCGCTTCACCCACCGACGCCGCCGACAGCGCCACACTCCCCGGCCGCCGGTCATCCTCGCACGTTACCCCATCACTTGTAGACGAATACCAAACCGTTCCCCCGCCCCCGTCTCTCGGATCCAGCACGAGTCCACACACAACACACCGTCCCAACTCCGGCATCCATCCCATCAGCCGGCTCATCCACAGCGAAAAATACGTCACCGGCATCCACACCCTGCCCACCTGTATCTGGTCGAGCACTGCCAGCACCAGCCGAAACACCGCATCCTCAGGAGCCTGCTCCGGCAGCGCCTCCTCCACGACTTCCGCCACAAACTGCAGCGCCGCCGTCCGCGCATAATCAATCGGCCGCGACAGCGGCGAACTCAAAATCTCAAACGCATCCAGTCGCACCAGCTCCTGCTTCGGCCTCTCCGCATACGTCGCGCGCACATACGTCATCGGCTCCAGCGCCCCGCCAAACCGCCGTCGAGACCGCATCGCATGACGAGCCACCCCCTTCACCCGCCCCTGTTCCCGCGTAAACAGGCTCACCAGCAGGTCCGCCTCCTGAAACGGCCACACCCGCAACACAATCGCCTCTCCCTGCCGCTCTGTCATCCCTCCAAGACTAATCCACGTAACAGACCGCTCAGCCGTCATCTCTCTCGAAGTCAGTCGAGACGCTAAGATCCTTCCATCTCCTGTCAGCCTCAAGCGTCGCAAGAGCGCTCTTCTCAGCCGCCGCATAGCAATCGCTTCCCAGCAACAGCCGCAGCGGAGGCTCCGCCAGCGACACCAGCTGCAGAAGTGCCGCAGCAGCCTTAACCGGATCACCCGGCTGCCTCCCGTTGTAGCTCCGCTGAAACCGCACCGTCGCCCCCACAGTCGAGTCATACTCCGCCCGACCCTCCCGAAGCTCCGTCGACGAGCCAGCAAAGTCCGTACGAAAGCCACCCGGCTCCACAATCGTCACCTTCACCCCAAGCGGTCCAAGCTCCCGCGACAGCGACTCCGAAAATCCCTCCACCCCAAACTTCGCAGCCGCATAAGGCGCCCGCCCCACCGGTCCAAGTCGTCCAGCGATCGAAGTCACCTGGATAATATGTCCCGCCTCGCGCTCGCGAAAGTAGGGAATCACCGCCTTCGTCATGATGATCACGCCAAACAGATTCGTCTCGATCTGCGCACGAAACTCCTCAAGCGTCGTATCTTCTACCGGAGCTACATTCCCATAGCCCGCATTGTTCACGAGCACATCCAGCCCACCAAAGCGTTCAATCGCCGCCTCGACAGCATCCTTCGCCTGTGCCTCACTCGTCACATCCAGAGAAACCGCACGAACCCTCTCCCCAAACCTCTTCTCTAGATCGGCAAGCTGCGCCGGATTTCGCGCACCCGCCACCACGCGATCGCCTGCTTCCAGCACAGCTTCCGTAAACGCGCGTCCAAGTCCCCGAGAACTTCCCGTAATAAGCCAAACCTTTGACATAGAACCTTTCCTGGCCGACAGAATTATCAAGGTCCCGAGAAAATCGCCGGCACTTCTAATTGATTCAATCGAACGAATGAGGTTTCCAAATGAGCGCGAAATAAGCCAAATCGCAGAAGCGCTTGTCCTAATAAAACAGGCTAACCAGGAGCCGCCTCCTGAAAGCGTCCCCAAAAACTGCCTCCGTGCCTCCCACGCCAGCTACAACCACGGCAACAAGCCAGCAAACACGGGTTTATCGCCGGAGATCCCCGCGCCCTCTCTAAAATCGGCGATGCGAGGTGTAGGATTGCGTCGGCGAGCACCACTTCTGCCGCCAGCAATACTTTGGGAGGAATAGCGTGAAGAAAATCCAAGGATTCTTTGTGGGAGCCGCAATGACGGTGTCTCTAATCGCAATGGCACAAGAACGCGGCTCAAACGTCAAAGTCACCGGCTGGGTTATCGACTCCGCGTGTGCGTACACCAAAGGCCTCAGCAAACCCATCGGAGTAGCGTGCGCGAAAGCCTGCGCCAAAAACGGTTCGCCGCTGGTCATTCTGCAAGACGACGGAACCATCTATCTGCCGATCGACAGCAACACACCCTCCGCATCGCAGAACGCCAGACTACTCCCCTACGCAGGCGAGCACGTTACGGTCACTGGAAAGGACTACGCCAAAAACGGTTCCCACGGTCTCGTCATCGACACCATCTCAAGATGAACTGAACCGAGCCGGCACGCAAAAAGAGACGCGCAGCCCATTGGCCACGCGTCTCTTTTGAAATCCCCTAAAACAAATTACCGCCCGAAGTGAGCCGCATTCTTCGTCTGATACTCCGCCCACTTCTCTGGAAGGTCATCGCCGGCATAGATCGCCGAAACCGGACACACCGGCACGCACGCGCCGCAATCGATGCACTCCACCGGATCGATAAACAACTGCTCAGACTCGCCGAACCCGGACTCATCCTTCTTCGGATGGATACAGTCCACCGGGCAGGCATCCACGCAAGCCGAATCCTTCGTCCCGATGCACGGTTCCGCAATCACATAAGCCATCTCAAAAATCTCCCTTATTTACGTGTAAACTCACGTCTAAATTCACCGTCTAAATTCGCCGCGCAAAAATCAGCTCGTAGCTAGATTCTAGCAGCACAACCGCACTCCTTCGCAACTCGGCCGCTACGCAATTGCGACCTCTTCAAACCTCACTCCGTCGCACTTTGTCGCTCTGTTCCCGCGTCCGCTCCGCCAAATTCTCCGGAAAGATTCTCTCCTCCGAATTCGCAATCTCATCTCCACTCCACCAGCGAATCTCTCGCATGATCTCCCTCTCATCAGCCGTAACTCCCATCAGTTGAGGCTCCTCGCGCCGACACTTCGCCCTGAAGAGAAAATCCGTATTGTCCTGCATCTCCCCCTGATGCAGAAACTGATTCCTGTCGCAATAGACCGGTCCAGTCATCACCAAATCCAAACCAAGCTCTTCCCGCACCTCGCGCGCCGCCGCCTCAGTCTCCGTCTCGCCCGCCTCTATCTCTCCACCCGGCAAAGCCCAGAAGACGAACTCGCCATCCTCTCGCGGCACCACAAATCGAATCAGCAAAACCTCTCCGGACTCATCAAACAGCATCACCCGTGCCGTTCGTCTCTTCCGCACCCTACTTCGCCGCCAACCGCTTCGCTGCAAACTCCGCCGCTGAAGGAATCGCCGTCAGCTCCCGCCCCGCAAACATCTCCGTAAACAGATGCACCATCTCCCCGTGGATTCCGTGGGCCAGCCCATTCGTCGCCAGCACCTCGCGACTATCCAGCGTGAACTTCCCCCCATCGAAGTGAGTCACCGTCCCACCCGCCTCCTCCACCAACAAGAAACCAGCCGAAGTATCCCACGGATTCAAATTGAACTCCCAAAACCCATCCAGCCGCCCGCAAGCCACATAAGCCATATCCAGCGCCGCGCTCCCCGCTCGCCTCACTCCATGCGACCGCAGCGTGATCTCGTTATAGAAGTTAATATTCGGGCTCTCATGCCGCTTCTTGCTCGGAAACCCCGTAGCCGTCAGCGACTCCTGCAGCGAAGCTATCTTCGAAACCGAGATCTTCCTCCCATTCAGCCACGCGCCCTTACCTCTCTCCGTTGAAAACATCTCGTCGCGCAGCGGATCGTAGATCACCCCGGCAACCATCTCTCCATCCTGATCCGTAGCCAGCCCCGCGACGCGCCTCTCCAGCCCCAGCACCACGCAAAACGCCGGAAACCCATGCGCAAAGTTCGTCGTCCCATCCAGCGGATCGACGTACCACCGGAACTCGCTCTCCAACCCACTCCTCGTCCCCTCCTCGCCATACACCCCATGCGAAGGAAAAGCCGCCTTCAACTTCTCCGTAATCAACTGCTCGCTCGCCCGATCGGCCTCCGTCACCAGGTCCACATCGCCCTTGTACTCGGTTGCCACCCCCTTCACATAAAACCCACGCAGCAACGCCCCCGCCTGCCGCGCGATCCCTTCAGCAAGATGCGCAAACTCGAACTTCTTCACGGTAACCCTCCCATCGACCGCAGCCGTCTCCAGTGCTATCGTTGTCCTCCAGAGTATCCTGTGCCCGCCGAGCCTGCTCGAAACTCCATCTCTCTCGAGGTCAGTCATGCCAAAATTTCTGATCGAACGCGACATCCCCGGAGCTGGTAACTTCACGCCCGAGCAACTCCTCGCCATCTCCAAAAGCTCCTGCTCTACCCTCCGAGGCATCGATCCCGAAGTGAAGTGGATCACCTCCTTCGTCACCGCCGACAAGATCTTCTGCATCTACATCGCGCCCGACGAAGAGATCATCCGCCGCAACGCCTTCGAGGGCGGCTTCCCTGCCAACGTCATCACCCTCATCCGGTCCACGATTGACCCCAACTACGCCGACGCATAAACCTCACCGCGCGTCCGCGTAGTACCCAGATCTGTAGCGAAGGTCATACTTCCCCTTCATCTCCGCATCCGTCATCCGCACCTTGATCTGCCGAAATGAGCTGTCCGTCCCCCGCTTTGGCGCATAGTAACCCAGCAAATACTGCGTCCTCAGATCATCAGACACATGCGCAAACGCCGGCTCCAGGTCCTTGGGATCCACCACGTAGTAGTACTTCCCGCCCGTATCCTCTGCCATCTGAATCAGCGCATGTTCTCCACCCGTGTTCCTGCCCGCATCCGCATAGATCGGCACAATAATGATCGAGTACACCATTGCCCCCGCCCTCTGCGCCTGCTCCAGCGCCTGCGTATACCGCGCGCCCTTCACCGTATCTCCGCCATCGGTGATCAGCACAATCACCCGCCTCCGCCCATTCGCAGCCGAGGTCCCCGCCAGCCGGTCCGACGCCAGGTAGATCGCGTCATACAACGCAGTAGCGTCTCCATGCTGAATCGCGTTCAACCCACTCTCAATCCGCTTCGGCTGATTCGTAAACGGCACAATCTCCCGCACCACATCCGAGAACTCCATCAGGTCCAGCTCATCCTGCTCCCGCAGCAGCGCCCGCACAAAGTGCTTTGCCGCCTCCTTCTCCAGCCGCTCACTGGTCATCACGCTCTCACTCGCATCAATGGCAAGCACGATCGACAGCGGCGTCGTAGCCTCCTTCTCAAACACCGCAATCTTCTGCGGCTTCCCATCTTCCAGAATCTCGAAATCGTCCCTTCCCAACCCACCCACCGGCGAACCCTTCGCGTCCACCACATTCAACGCCACATTCACCAGCCGCGTCTCCACCTTAATCGTAGGAAACCCACCCGCGGGAGAGCCATTCGTGGAACCATTTGTCGCAGTGCCATTCGTCTTCCCACCAGCCTGCGCGCCGTTCGTCTGCGCATCAGCCACCGGAGGACTCTGCACATCATCCGGATCCTTCGGCGCCTGCGCCCCTACCGTCGGCGGCGGTTGCCGCACCACCGGAGCCTGCGACAGCAGATCACCCTGCACCATCAGCAACCCAACCAGAGCCCCGACCACCAATCTCACCGACCGCCTCCACCTTCGACCTTCGCCAAAGAACCCGGTGCCCCATACGTCGCTTCTGATGTAGGTGCATCATGCGCAGCATGACCGCTCTGCTCCCCATCTCCCGAATCCAAAGCCTCAGAAGCATCCCCCGTCTCACCGGGTGCCCCATATCTCGATTCTGAGATGTGGGCATCGTCCGAAGGGCGACCGCTCTCCTCCGCATCCATAACACCCAACCCTACCGCCTCAGGAAACGGCTCCCCATCCGCCCAGATCGCGCCATCCACAAACTGCTCCTTCTTCCAGATCGGCACCGTCTTCTTCAACGTATCGATCAACCAGCGGCAAGCCTCGAACGCCGCACCCCGATGCGCAGAAGCCACCACAATCAACACACTCGTCTCGCCCACCATCAGCCGCCCCAGCCGATGCACCAGCGTCACATCCCGCACCCCGAACCGCTCCACCGCCTCACCCGCCAGCCCGCGCATCTTCTCCAGCGCCATCTCCCGATAGGCCTCATAGTCCAAATACAGCGTCTTCCTTCCCCGCGTATTATCCCGCACGATTCCATCGAACACGCACACCGCGCCGTCCGCACCAGCCTTAATCTCCGCGACGATCTCCTCCCCCGCAATCACCTCATCCGTCATCTCAACCCGCATCATCCTATCCTCGTCCCCGCATACCCTCACCTTCGCAGTTGCCCTTACCTTTGCAGTTGCAGTTGCCTTTACCTTTGCAGTTGCCTCGGCAGTTGCAGTTGCCGCTGAAGTTGACGTTGCATCTCCAGTTGCCGTTGCCTCCTTGGTTGTCATCCCCGAAGGGGATCTGCTGTATCGCCCTTGCCGTTGCCTCTAGGTACGCCAAGGCTTCAGCCTTGGCCCTCTACCGACCAACCAACTGGGGCTTTAGCCCCTTTGGAAGCCTTCCTATCCCTGCCATCCAACTCCAAAACTCCCGCCGCTCACCGGCGGCAACAAAGCCACCTCATCGCCATCCTTCAACACATCCGCCGCTCTTGCATACTCCTGATTCACCGCCACAGCTATCGAATCCCAAACCCCACCGGCTCCCGCAGAACGCCCTTGACAAGCAGCAATCAAATCCGCCACCGAAGCACCCTCGGCCAACTCCATCTCCTCAACACCCCGGCCAAACGCATCCTTCAGCACCCCAAAATAAAGAACTCGCACCCGCATATCCCATCAGGATACGCGAGCACGAGTCTTTGACGTTCAGCCAACCTCAAACATCACTCCCCACCGGGAGCAACATCGTCCTACAGCAATCCTCATCGCACAGGCGAGTCCGGAAACGGAGAATTCGCAATCAAATCGCAGAAGTTCGGGCTCTTGTACCCCGGAATAAACCGCTCGCAAACATCCGCCTTCACCGTCCCCCACGTCGTCCCCGGCTTATGCTCAAACCCGCCAAAGAATGCCCTCACGATCCCGTCCTTGAAGTTCACCCGCGGATACTCCGCTACAATCGCCTCGCGAACGTCCGACGGAAAACTCTCAAATCCCTCCCCCAGCACATCCAGCCCGACGCCCGAAAACAACAGTGCCACCTCCGGCTTCATATACTGCGTCACCCCCGGAGTCGTATGCAGCGCAATCGCTGTCCAAGCCGTCTGCACCTCCTCCTCGGGAACGTTATGTGCAGTCAAAAACTGCCGCACCGCATTCGCACCATCCACCTCAAACCGCTCCGTCTCGCTGATGTACTTCTTCACCAGCCCAAGATCATGAAACGCTGCACTCACATACAACAGCTCAGGATCGAACCTGAGCTTCTTCTGCCGCCCCAGCTCAGCAGCAAACAAATAAACCCGGTTCGAATGGTTGAACAACAGATCCGTACCCTGCTCACGCAAAATCTCTGTCGCCTCTTTGGCAAGCTTGGTATCGGGAATCGCAGTAGCGGAAATCGTAAGGCTCATGGCACTCTCCTTTGGCACAACTCACTAACACCCCAATCCTGCGCCTCCCCCGCCCGCACCGCCACGACACAGATACAGCAAATTCGGACATCCCTCCGCGCCGGCCGTCTCCGTCTTTTCTTGCCATTCCGCAGCGAAGCTTGCCCCTGTACACCATCGAACTCAACTTTGTCTTTGTCTGGCTCGCTCTCTTTCGGCCAGATAAAAACTCGTCATCTCGACCGAAGCGGCGGACAGCCTCACCGTCCGTTGCGCAGTGGATTGCAGCCACAGCTCCCAGTTGCAGCGAACCGATTCATGTTGCGGTATCCGTCAAGACCCCCGTAGTTCGCCTTTGCACTTGTCGTACCCTGAAACTCATGCGAAAGATCGTCATCACCGGCCCTCCACCCGTCCAAATCCTGGACATCGCCGGCCCCCTCGAAGTCTTCGCTAACGCCGTCTTCGCCCACTCCCCCGACTACGACATCACCATCGCCACACCCGACACCACTCACCTCCTCCAAACCAACCGAGGCTTCGCCCTCACCAACGCCGTTCCACTCACCGAAATCACCGGCAAGATCGACACCCTCCTCGTCACCGGCGGCCCCGGCGCCGAATCCGGCACCTACGACCCCGCCTACATCGCGTGGATCGCCGCCGCCGCCACCCGCTCCCGCCGCGTCGCCTCCATCTGCACCGGAGCCTTCCTCCTCGCCGCCGCAGGCCTCCTCGACGGCCGCCAGGCCGTCACCCACTGGGACTTCTGCGACCGCCTCGCCCGCGAATTCCCCGCCGTCCACGTCAAGCCCGACCCCATCTTCCTCCGCGACGGCTCCGTCTACACCTCCGCCGGCATCACCGCCGGCATCGACCTCGCCCTCGCCCTCGTCGAAGAAGATCACGGCCACGCCACAGCCCTCGCCATCGCCCGTAAGCTCGTCATGTTCCTCGTCCGCCCCGGAGGCCAGGCTCAATACAGCCACATGCTCTCCCACCAGGCCGTCACCTCGCGGCCCCTCCGCGAGCTCCAGGTCTGGATGCTCGAACACCTCCGCGACAATCTCACCGTAGACAGCCTAGCCGAGCGCATGGGAATAAGCCCCCGCCACTTCACCCGCATCTGCCTTCGCGAAACCAACATGAACCCCGGCCAGTTCGTCGATCGCATGCGCGTCGAAGCCGCGCAACAAATGATCGACAGCTCCAACATGGGCCTCAAAGAAATAGCCGACGCCACCGGCTTCAGCACCGCAGACGCGATGCGCCGCACCTTCTCCCGCATCCTCGGCATCACCCCAGCCGAATACATCCACCGCTTCAAACGCCCCACCCATACCTAGACGAAGACAACCACAGTCACTGCGAGTGTATCGGCGATCCATATCGATGAATTTTGTCCAGCCCAATGCAAGCCACACCCAAGCACATCAACACCCAGCAGAGGACAAAACGCAACAGGATGGATCTCCGCAATCGACTGTCCGGGAAAAAGGAACGGTGAGGCCGCCAAGCTCTGTCCCATCGATACCATTTAAATTCTCTCCCAGAACATGCTTCGTTGGTCTCACGAACCAACTTGATCGTTGCCTGCACAAGCCTTACGTAAACCAAAAGAGCTGCCAGACCAAATAAAATCCCGACGAAAGTCATCGCCGCAGTCTATCTCACGCTATCTCGTTGCCTTCGCGGCCTTCTCCTTCGCCGCACGATACTTCTCCAACAGCGTCCTTCCCTTAGCCCCCAGCTTCTTCGCAGCAGCCTCCGTCTTCGGCACCGCCTCTCCCCACGCATGCGCACTCAAAGCCAGCCGCGTCGATTCTCCAATCCTTCACCATCGGCCCACGAGGATGAGTAAAGTGCCTCGTCAAAACGATCCCTTCCTTCGCATCTTCTCCGGAGTATCCGCCTTGCCCTTCACTCCCGGCTTCAAATTCGCCCCCTCCGTCTTCTTATAAAACTCTCTTCCCGCCGCCGTCAGCCCGCCCTTCGGATCCTTACCCTTCGCCCGCATGGACTTCGAGGAAGCCTTCTTCACCGCTCTCTTCTTCACATCACGCTTCTCTTCATTCGGCACAAAACCCTCTACCCTTGAGAATCGCTTCACTCGCAACAGGTTTCTTCCGTATTCATCTCCATTGATCCCGTCAACCCCAATAGGCGCAAATTGCACCATCCGCAGTTCCAATTAGATGTCGCCCAGTCGTCACCTTTCATCGACCGTCTCTGTAACCGCTGCGATAGCGTCACTTGCTCATCATCCGTTCAAACAAAGCCAGCCCGACCAACATCCACGCGCCTTTTAGCATCAAACCAATATCAATCCCGCCGCACCGTCCATGATCATTCCATCCATCCCAAATCTCATAATTCAGTGCATACTGGCCAGCTCCGTCGCATTACTTCTCTCGGCCCTCTTCCCCATCCGGTGGATCTGCGGTATGCTCCCTCGTGGATTCGCACGTTCCACCTGGCGCTCCATGAGCATACTCATCCTTCTCTCTGCCGCAGGCGTCACCGTATTCCTGCGCATCAACAGCACAGAAGGCCCAAACCACCACGAAGACTGGCTCGTCAGCCTTGTCTTCCTCGCCGCATCCATCTTCGTCGTCACCGTCTGCACCCTGGCGCTCAACACGGCCAAGGATGTCTCGAAGATTGCTGCTCTCGAGTTTGCAGCCATCGTCGATCCCGTCACCGAGCTCTTCAACCGCCGTCACATCATGGCTCTTCTCGACGCGCAATGCCAGCTCTCCAGCGAGCACAACTCACCCTTCTCCATCCTTCTCATCGACATCGACAACTTCAAAACCATCAACGACACCTTCGGCCACCGCGCCGGAGACATCGTCCTCAAAGAGCTTGGCCGCGTCATCGCACGCATCATCCCCGACTCCAGATACATCGGACGATACGGCGGAGAGGAGTTTCTCGTGATCCTCCCTCAATCCGCCTCCAGCGAGGCCTGGAGCGTCGCCGAACGCGTTCGCAAAGCAGTTCAGTCCACGATGATCGCGTACGAAGCAAAACCCATCAGCTCCCCCACCATCAGCATCGGCATCGCCACCGCCTTCGGATGGAAGGAAACCTCCGAAGACCTGATCGAGATCGCCGACGAAGCGCTCTACTCTGCCAAAGCCACCGGCCGTAACCGCGTCTGCCACGCCTTCGAATCCTCAGGAAGACAATTTGGCTCGAGATTCACCGTCGTCTCAGCGACGCAATAGCAGCCATCACCTGCCGTCTCAGGCTTCACCGGCTCACACTTGCACCGGCTCATAGTGCAGCAGCACACTCCCATTCCCAAACACGCGATGTTTGGTCAGCTTCAACTTCAACTTCTTCTCCAGCCCTTCAAACATCGTCCTTCCCCCACCCAAAGCCACCGGCACCACCGCGATCTGATACTCATCGATCAGCCCCGCATCCGCCAGTTGCGCGACGATCGTTCCACTCCCGAAGATCACCATCCCTTCCCCGGCCTTCGCCTTCATCTTGCGCACCGCCTCGACCGGATCATCCTTCATCAGCGTCGTATTCTTCCACCCCGCTGTCTCCATCGACTTCGAAAACACCACCTTCTTCGCACTATTCATCTTCTCCGCGACCTCAGGCATCATCGCAATCGCGGCAGACGTTGGCCAGAAGCTCACCATCAGGTCGTACGTCTTCCGTCCAAACAAAAGCATGCCCTTCCCGCTGGCATTGCCTTGTACAAACTCATTCCACTCTGCGTCATCATTACGAGCCCAGCTCATGTCGCCCTTCTCATCCGCAATGTAGCCATCAACTGACACGTTGTTGAACACCATCACTCTCTGCATTCCACTCTCCTTTATCTCTGCCGTAGTCGCCGTTGCCTTTGTCGTTGCGTTGCCTTTGCCTTTGCCGTTGCCTTTGCTTGTCCTCCAGTCCAACAAAAAAACGGTCATTTCGACCGAAGCTGCTCACAGTCTCACCGTGAGCAGCGCAGTTGGAGAAACCCCCGCATCTCGTCTTTGCTGGTGCCCCTGTCTTCTTTCTGTCGCTCTGCAACGGGAGAATCTACTGCCGTCTCCAAAGCAGTACCTACTTAGGCCCAACCACCGCAAACAGAGCCCCCTGCGGATCGATCCCCTGCACAATCCAACTCCCGCCCGGAACCTCATGCGGCCCCATCAACACCTTGCCGCCCTTCTCCTTCACTCTCCCCGCCGCCGCCTCCGCGCTCTCCACATTGAAGTAGTAAATCCAACCCGGACGATTCGCCTGATCCTCAGCAGTCATCATCCCGCCAATCGGAGGCCCATCTGCCGCGAACATCTGATACACCCCCATCGGCCCCATATCCATCGCCTCAGTCTTCTTCCAGCCGAACATTCCGGAGTAAAACTCGAACGCCGACTTCCCATCCACAGCATGCAGCTCATGCCAGCTCGTATAGCCAGGCGTCCCCGCCGGCGGCTCCGGCGGTCTCTCTGCTCCCTCCTTCGGCTGAAACAGCACAAACACCGTTCCCTGCGGATCGGCCACCACCGAAAAACTCCCAACACTCGGAATCTCCCGAACCGGACGATGCAGCTTCCCACCCGCCTCCTGCACCCGCTTCGTAAATCGTTCCACGTCATCAACCCCGATATAGCCGATCCATCCCGGCTTCGTCCCACCGGTAAAGAACTCCTTCGGCATCGCCATCATCCCCGCAACCGGCACCTTTCCCGCCTTCAAGATGGTGTAAGGTTCCCCCGGAGTCACGCCCGCCTGCGTATCCGCCTCCCACCCCACCACGCCGCGATAGAAGGCCTCAGCCGCCTTCGCATCCGAGGTCACCAGCTCATACCAGACAAAATTCGAGGGCCCGGCCTTCCCATTATTAAGCGTCATCGTCTTCTCTCCTTTGGTTGATGAAACAGAAAGCATCTCGACGGTCCCCGCAAATCGGCCAGGCCCAGCCGGCAATCACGAAGCCCCGTCCTGCACTGACTACGCACGAACCCGGATCAAGTTCACTTCCGAAGTAAAAACCCGTCAGGCAAATTCTGGCCACCAACATACCCACCGGTAGGTACAGTGTCAAGCCGTCTCCTTATCTCTCGCCATGACAACAACTCCCCCGCCGTACGAATACAAACGAAGATGAAGGCGCCACTCAAAAATCCTGCGAACATGGCAAAAACTCCTGGCAACAGCCGCGATTCTCTACTGACTCGTTCAAGGGACAAGCGCCCAGCCCCTTCCCACTACCATCGCCGCCGCGACCTTCGGGATACCGTGTTTATGCGGTCTTCGGAATCTCGCCGCGTACGACGTATACAACACCCAGCCCTCTTTTTTTGTTTGGTCTATCGAGCCATCCACGCGAAGCCGGAGTCCTCCGCCAGATGTTCATAGACTTCTGGTTTGGACCGCGCCTGCACGCTCGTAGTTCACGAAAATCACGCCCTTCGAGGTGACTGTGCTCTCCGTCACCTTGAATGCCGCCGGGATCGTGCCCTCGGCAAACAATCGTTTTTCACCGCCCAACGTGATCGGAAATATCTTCAACCAGAACGCATCGACCAGATCATGCTTCATAAGCGTCTGCACGAGATTTGCGCTTCCATAAACGTGCAAATCCGGGCCTTCCTGTTGCTTAAGTTCAGCGATTTTTTTGGCAATATCTCCGTTGAGAAACACGGACGGCTGCCATTCGTGAGAAGTCACGGTATTCGAGGCGACGTACTTGGTCGCTGAGTTGACGCCTGGCCAAATGTCATTATGTTGCGGCCAGAATTGTGCCCAAAGATCAAACGTTATGCGCCCTAGCAACAAGTCAAACGGCATGTTCATCTGCTTTTTTACGGCCGCTGAACTAACTGGGTCGGAATGCATACGTATCCACCATGGCGGGCCACTGGTATCTTCCTCTGGGTCGCCTGGGGCTTCGATGACGCCATCAAGTGAGACAAATTCAAGCACATTGATCTTTCTCATGACTGAGTTCCTTTCGAGTCCTGCCCCTGGGCTCGTGGCAACCCCGATGCCAGCCCGTCGGGCCGGCATCGGAAAAAACGCGCGCACCACTACCGCTTCAATCCGTGGATGCAAGAGCGGCTATTTGCTGACGGGCTGATTCGGCAGCTCAGCCCGTTTCGCTACTTTGTACTGAATCTCCTCTTTGGACAGGACGGGTGCGAAGTCTTCCATCTCAAAGACCTGGCGGATTTCGATCTCGGACTCGCCGCCGTGGGGGTTGGGGCAGCGCTTGACCCACTCAATGGCCTCTTCAAGGGACTTGACTTGCCAGATCCAAAAGCCGGCGATGAGCTCCTTGGCCTCGGTGAAGGGGCCGTCGATGACGGTACGAGACGTGCCGGAAAATTTGACGCGTGCGCCTTTGGAGCTGGGATGGAGGCCATCCATGGCGAGCACGACGCCAGCCTTGATGAGCTCTTCGTTAAACTTGCCCATCTCCTGCAACATCTGTGGATCGGGGAGGGCGCCTTTTTTGTCTGCCTCTGGGGTTGATTTGACGATGACCATGAATCGCATTGCGGAATCTCCTTTGGGTTGAGCGATGGTTGGGTGGCTTATCTTCGGGTTTAGCTATTTTTGTTGACTAACCGGTGAACTCGGATTGAAAGCGCAGTTGGATCGCTTCGCCCTCTGTGGACGAGTCGAAGTTGTCGGGGTGGTGAGTAGCGACCAAATACTGCGTCATCATCTCTCCTGTAACGGTCTCAGGCGGGCCTCTTGCCTGCCTTCACTACATAGTCGAACGACCGAACCGGAATTCGACAGATCGTCCAGAAAAAATTTTGCTTCTTCCGCTCTTCAGATCAAAAAGATACGCGTCCGCCCAAAATCGTAAAGCGTGGAACCAACCGGTCGCTTTAGACGTTCTACCGACACGGGAGGAATTCATGCCTCAGGCTGCATCGAGTTCAAGGCTTGTCTCATGGCGTTGGGCGCTCCTGGCGCTTCTCGCAACCCTGGTTGGTTTGGCATCGCTTCGCTACGCCCTGCCCAAAGTCCCTTTTCCCGCCGGCCTTCCGAACTTTCAGCTACGCCACAAGTGGCTCATCGCTCATGCAATCTTTGCTTCCATCGCGCTTCTGACTGGCCCCTGGCAGTTCCTTCCTCTCATAAGACAGCGTTGGCTTCCTATGCATCGCTGGATAGGAAGGATCTATTGCGGCGCGGTCCTTTTGGGATGGTTGGCCTCGTTACCCATAGCAGCCCATGCGCAGGCAGGAGCCATCTCTTCCGCGGGTTTCCTCACACTCGGCTTTCTCTGGGTCGGCTCCACCGCCGCGGGCTACTTCACGATTCGTTCCGGCAAAGTAATCGCCCATCGCAGATGGATGATCAGAAGCTTCGCCCTCACGGCGGCTGCGATCACTCTTCGCATCTACCTTCCACTTCTGCCGCTCACTGGACTTTCCTTCTCGACAAGCTATCGAATTATCGCCTGGGCCTGTTGGGTACCAAACCTGTTCTTCGCAGAGTGGCTTCTCCGCCACCAGCCAACTCCCGAACCCATCGCTCATCTCCTGCACGGTCATCAATCGGTAAGCGCCGATTGATCGAAAAAGAACAGCCGCGTCCTCAATCCCGCTCCTAATATGTAGGCCGGGTGCCGGGTGCCCCATATCTCGATTTCGAGATGTGGGCATTCGCGCCCGCGCGAACCGCTCCTCTCCCCTCAACAACAGAAAGCTCACTTGCGTGGACCACTGACGAACGGGACACAGTAGAACCCCAATCTCAAAAATCAATCAAACAACCCAGCCGCCGTCACACCCGGATACCAAACCCTCCCGCCCTCCACCCGGGCAAACTCCGTCATCTCGTGCACCCTTCGCGAGCTCCCACCCTCAGCCGTCACAAAGATATCCTCCACCCCTTCCCCACGAGCCAGAACCGCATCACCAATCAGCGACCGGTGACACCTCCAGGGCACCGCCTCCGCACACATCACCACCGCAGTCTCCAAATCCGGCAGCCCCATCAGCCAGTCGATCTCCGCGACAAACTCCGCCGTCTGCATGTAGTCCGCATAACCCCGAAAGCTCTCATTCCGCCATCCCGTATTCACGCTGTCCTTCCGCGCAGCCCTGCGCCCACCCAACCCCACCCGCCACACTCCGCGAATCCCAGCCCCCTCAAGCGAAGCAAACAACCTCTCCTGCCCAAACTGCGGATGTCTCTTCGACCCCGGATACCGCCTCACATCCACCAGCGTCGAGCACCCATTCTCCCGCAAAGCCCGCAGAAACGACTTCAGCTCCAGCGTCGAATGTCCAACCGTCATCATCCCAGCCACCGCCCGAAAATAAAGTTCCAAAACGTGTCACATTTTTAGACGCTCAAAACATGACGGCTAAACACCACACCAGCCACGCAAATCACCACAACCACACCACAAAAACACCACACCAAAACACCCATTTTGCGCAAAAACCCCTGCAAAAACGCCCCTCCACCACAAAACCAAAAAAATCCCTCCAAAAAACAAAAAAGTGGGCGATCCGGCACTCGCCGAACCGCCCACTTTTTCTCAATCCAACTTACACCGTAGCGTGAAGTACCTCTTCGCGAACCACCTCGTCCTCCACCTTCTCCGCTCGAGTCTTAGGCAGCGCAACCGCCAGAACATCCTCAATCCGCGTAGCGTAATGAAGCGTCACGCCCTCAATCTGATCCGGCGTTAAGTCCTCATCCACCTGCTGTTTGCAGTCCGCCGGCAGAATCACATCCCGCACGCCGGCCCGCTTCGCCGCAAGGAACTTCTCCTTGATTCCGCCAACCGGCAACACATTGCCGCTCAGCGTAATCTCGCCCGTCATCGCCGTCAGCGGATGCACCGGAGTATCGGTCAACAGACTCACCAGCGCAGTCGCCATCGTCACGCCAGCCGACGGGCCATCCTTCGGAATCGCACCCGCAGGCACGTGAATGTGCAGGTCCGTATCCTTGGTAAAGTCCTCCTCGAGCCCCAATGACGCGGCATTCGAGCGTACCCAGGTCAGCGCGGCCTGCATGCTCTCCTTCATCACATCACCAATCTGGCCAGTGATCGTGAACCCGCCCTTACCCTTCATCCGGTTCGCTTCGATGAACAAAACATCGCCGCCCGCCGGAGTCCACGCCAGTCCAACAGCAACGCCGGCACGCTTGGTCCGCTCTGCAATCTCGGTATCCACGCGCACCTTGATACCTCCAAGAAACTCGTGCACGATCTCAGGAGTAATCAAAACCTTCTCCGTCTGACCCTCCGCAATCTTGCGCGCAACCTTACGGCAAACGGTACCAATCTGTTGCTCCAGCTTACGGACACCAGCCTCCCGCGTGTAGTGCCGCGCAATCAGATGCACGCTATCCTTCGGGAATTCGATCTGCTCTTCCGTAATTCCGTTCTCTTTGATTTGCCGCGGAATAAGGTATTTGATGGCGATGTTCACCTTCTCCTCTTCCGTATAGCCGGTCAGTTCAATGATCTCCATACGATCCAGCAAGGGCCCAGGAATCGTATCCAGCTGGTTCGCCGTGCAGATGAACAAAACCTTGCTCAGATCGAACGGCTGGTCGAGATAGTTATCGCGGAACGTATTGTTCTGCTCCGGATCCAGCGTCTCAAGCAACGCACTCGCAGGATCTCCCCTGAAGTCGCGCCCCAGCTTGTCGATCTCATCCAACATAAACACCGGGTCCTTCACCTCAACCCGCTTCAAGTGCTGAATGATCTGCCCAGGCAGCGCGCCAATGTACGTTCTCCGATGCCCGCGAATCTCCGCCTCATCATGCATACCGCCTAACGAGATGCGTGAAAACTTGCGATCCAGAGCCTTCGCGATCGAACGTCCCAGCGACGTCTTACCAACACCCGGAGGCCCAACGAAGCAAAGAATCGGCCCCTTCATATCCGGCTTCAAACGCCGCACCGAAAGGTAATCCAGAATGCGATCCTTCACCTTCTTCAAGCCGTAGTGATCCTCATCGAGAATCGCCTTCGCCTTCAGAATGTCCACCTCGCCCGAAGATGTCTTCGACCACGGCAGTACCGCCAGCCACTCCACATAGTTCCGCGTCAGCGAGTAGTCCGCAGCAGCAGGATTCATCCGGCTCAACCGGCCCAGTTCCTTCAGCGCATCCTTCTTCACATCCTCCGGCATTCCAGCGGTCTCAATCTTCTCCTTCAGCTCCGCGATGTCCTTCTGGGTATCATCCTGGTCACCCAGTTCCTTCTGGATCGCCTTCAACTGCTCGCGCAGGTAGTAATCCCGCTGCGATGACTGCACCGAATCCTGAACCTCCGTCTGGATCTTGTTGCGCAGCTGCTGCACCTCAAGCTCCTTCGCCAGGTGCTTGTTGATCCGCTCCAGACGAGCCGAAACATCCGGCGTCTCCAATAGCTCCTGCTTGTCCGTCGTCGTCAAAAACGGAAGCGACGAAGCAATAAAGTCCGCCAGCCTGCCGGGTTCGTCGATGTTGATCGCAATGGTCTGCAGATCGTCGCTCAATGTAGGAGACGAGGTCACAATCTGCTGGAACTGGCTCACCACATTGCGTTGCAGCGCCTCGGCCTCCGGCGTCTGCTGCGGATCCACGTCGGGGATGGCCTCATATTCGGCCGTCATAAAGGGCGTCAGTTGCGCAAACTCGCCAAGATGTACCCGCTCATTGCCCTCGGTGAACACAAACAGGCTCTGGTTTGGCATCTTGACGACCTTGTGCACTGTTGCTCTGGTCCCGGTCGCAAACAGATCTGCAGCCTGCGGAGCATCCTGCCGCGCATCCCGTTGCGCCACCACCAGAATGGTCTTCTCTTCGCCCAGCGATTGAATCAGCTGGATCGAGCTATCCCGCCCCACTGTCAGTGGAAGCACCGCGTGAGGAAATAAGACGGTATCCCGCACCGGCAACACTGGAACAGGACGTTTGCCTACCACCTCCGCGCCTGACCCTTCACCGCTTTTTGTTGCCGTAGGTTGAATCACACTTACAAAATCGCTTGGCATTGAGTGTACCTCTATCAGATTATCCACTATTCGATGCAGCAAGTCTTCGTCTGGTCGCAAACTATGGCCCTCTCTCAGGAAAACGTGTCTCTTCACATTCCGTCATCGGCCATAACTCCCTTCACATCAGTGAGTAACTGTCTAATAGAGGTATTATGAGTAGTTCCAAATAGAGAGTGCTGGCCCAGTCACGCCGCCAAAACCATCATTCGCCTACATCGACGCAGACCCTGAGGGAAGGGACCGCCATGGCAAGCCTCCCAACGGCTCACAGTACTCGGCATATTACGCCTCCACTCTGCGTCTTCGCCACTGCCGCCCAAGGTCTAAAAACCGCACAGTTCCTGCATCGCTGCCCCAGCACTGCTACCTAAGCCGCCCAGTACCGTCCCAGCACCTTGACCATCCGGCAGTGCTCGCGCAGCGCAATCAAAGCAGCCTCAGCCTTCTCCGATGAATCGAACCGCACATCAACATAGAAAACATACTCCCACGGTCTACCCGGGACCGGTCTGGACTCGATTTTAGTCAGATCCACCCCGGCCTTCGCCAGTCGTTGCAAAGCCGCCACTAGCGTTCCCGGCCGATGTTCGATGGCAAATGCCAGGCTCATCTTGTTCCCGTCGCCTCCGGCCTTTTCCAAAACCGAATCGTCCCGCCGAACCAGATGAAACCTCGTGTAGTTTTCCGTATGGTCCTCTATGTCAGCCACCATCACTTCGGCGCCATACTCCGACGCCGCAAGCACAGGAGCGATCCCCGCCGCATCCCGCAAGCCTTCGGCCATCAGTCGCTTCACGCTCCCCGCCGTGTCGTAGAAGGGGACTACCTCCCACTCCGGATGCGAGGCCAGAAATCTCCTGCACTGCGACAGCGCCACGGGATGCGACATCACTCTCTTCACCTCCTGCAGCTTCACCCCTGGCATCGCAATCACATTGTGTCGAATCCTTAGCAGGCTCTCACGCTCAATGTGCACCGGCAGATCCAGCAACAGATCGTAGTGTTCAGCAACCGATCCGTGCAGGCTGTTCTCAATCGGCAGCACCGCCGCATCGACCTCCCCCGCGATGACCTTCGCCAACACCTGTGCCGACACCGCGCACGCGACGATCTCTAAGCCCCCAGGACTCTCCAGCATCTCGACTGTCGCCATGTGGCTATTCGAGCCCAACTCCCCTTGAATCGCCACCTTCAATCCACACACCCCGCATATTCGTTCTTATCAGGTTCATATTTTATGCTCATTGGCAACCCCCTCGACGAACCCGGCAACTTACCACAAGAAGGGCCTGAGTTTTTGAATACCATCACAGCGAACCGGAGACCCAAAACCGGCAATCGTTTAGGAGAACGAAATGCTTTGGACAATCACTATCATTCTTTTCATCCTCTGGATCGTAGGGCTTGTAAGCAGCTACACCCTCGGCGGATGGATTCACATCCTTCTGGTCCTCGCCATCATCGTGCTCATTTTCAACCTGCTGTCCGGTAGGCGAGCACTGTAACCACCCCGAAATCGCAGCCCTCCCGTTTTACGCGTATACCCAAGGAGCAAACTATGAACACCGAAAAAGTAGAAGGCAAGTTTGACCAGGTAGCAGGCAAGATCAAGCAGAACGTTGGCGAAGCTGTCGGCAATCAGAAACTAGCCAACTCCGGCGTGGCAGATCAGGTCAAGGGCGCCGCCAAAGAAACCTGGGGCAATGCCAAAGATGCCGCGGCTGTCGCAAATGATGATGCCCGCGCTCGTGCCGAAGTCAAAGGCGAAGACTACAAAGCGCGCGCAGAAGATACAGCTCACAATATGCGCGAGAAGATCGCGAACACAGCGCACAATGTCAAAGAGAGCGTGAGCGAAAAGCTGGATAACTTCAAACGAGAGCACCGCAGTTAAACAGAACTGTAATCCCCTAGAGAAGGTCCGCCATCGAGCGGGCCTTCTATTTGCGCATCAACACATCCGCGGCAACAAATCCAAAAAACACCACTGAGATTACCCCATTCAACGTAAAGAACGCAGCATTCATGCGCCGCAGATCCTTTGGCGAAATAATTGAGTGCTCATACAGCAGCAGCATCGCAACCAGTCCAACCCCCAACATCGCAACCCTTCCCAGCCCGAACAACTCCATCAGCCAGCACAGCATAAGCAACATTCCCACATGCATTGCACGCGCAATCCAGAACGCCGCTGTTATGCCAAAAGCCTGCGGCACACTGTTCAAACCCACCTTGCGGTCGTGCTCGAAATCCTGACACGCATACAACACATCGAAGCCGCCCACCCACAAAAGCACTGCCGCCGTAAGCACAACAATCCTGATATCCAGCGATCCCCTCACCGCAATCCACGCCGCTGAAGGCGCGATCCCCAACGCCAGCCCCAACACAACATGCGACCATCGCGTTACGCGCTTCATGAAGCTATAAGCCAGCACCACAGCCAACGCCACCGGAGCAAGTTCCAGCGTCAACCGGTTCAACATCGCCGCACCCAGCACGAACAGCGCGATCGATATCACTACAAATCCCGCAACAAACCCGTTGCTCAGCGTCCCCGCAGGCAGCGCCCTCATCGCCGTACGCGGGTTTGCCGCATCCAGCTGAGCATCTGCCAGCCGATTGAACGCCATCGCCGCAGACCGCGCCGCCACCATGCAGACAATAATCCAGCCCAAAACTCGCAGCGTCGGCCAACCACCCGCAGCCAGCACAGCACCCGTCAACGCAAACGGCAGCGCAAACACCGAATGCTCCCACTTGATCATCTCAAGCGTTACAACCGTACTCTTCCACAACGATGCCATCCTTCCATCGTAAAAGACCCGGGCCCCGCCGACCTAACCGGCGCAGCCCGAACGCCAGAAACTATCCCTATTTAGCTGGTTTCTCCGCCTCACTACCAACCACCTCAAGGTTGTTCACTACCTTGAACACCCCCGAAACAGCGTTAGCCCGTATATTCGCCACATCCTTATCCGACTGGCTGTCCACCACACCCGACAGGGTCACACTCCCATTCACCACCGTGATCCGAATCGGCTTTGCCGGATCAATCGCGTACTTGTTCAACTGCGGAAACCCATAGATCGACCGCGCCTCTGCCAATCGAATCCGGTCATCGATCGGCGACACCGGCGCCACCTCCACGTTGTCAATCACATCCTTCACACCCGGATAGTTCTCCACCAGGCTCAGCGCTGAATCTTTATCCGTGGGCCCATACGCAGTCCCGCCGAGCGTCACAACACCCTTCTCGACGCCGATCGTAAACGCATTGAACGCCGTGGTTCCATACCCAACCCGGTCGTACGCCAGCTTTTCTGCCAGCTTGTTCCGAAGTGTCATGTCATCGACCTCAGGCCCCGCAACCTGAATCTGATTTTCAACGCCCTTTACATTCTTGCGGTGGTGCGCACGATCATCCGCATCGATCTTCGCGCTGTAAAGCTCCACGGTCCCCGTCAGCGTCACCACGCCATTCTGCACCAAACTCTTCACATCTTTGAATCGCTTATTATCCAGCGCCTTCGTCACATCCGCCTGAATCTGCGTATCGTTTGGCCCCGATCCGACGTTGTTGACGGCGCTCTGGGCCACACCTTTCGACGTCCCGAACAACATCACCAGACCAGCAAAACCCAACACGCCGACGCGTGCAAAATTCTTCATCCTGCTCATATCTTTCCTCCGAAAATATTGCGTCGCGATACCCGCGTGAAGCACCGTCATCCACACTTAGTACGATGCAACATCCGTCTCAGCGCGCTAACGATATCTCCTCCGCAGCTTATAGACGATGCTGAACACGCCCGACTCGTCACGCGCCACCACAATCGAGTTGTCATGGTTCAAGTCATACTGCACCTGGATCAACTGCTGCGCCGAAGTATTCACATTCGTCGCAAACGTAGCCGTAATCTGCCGAGATAACTGTTGCTGCACCGTGATCCTCGCCGACGACCCGCCCAGCGTCCCCACAAACGCCGGATCTATCTTCACGCTGCCCACGCCAAACAACTTCTCCACACGATTGCTGACCGTAGCATTCAACGCCCCACCCAACAACGCGCTAGTCGTTGGATCGGTTCCCTGCTGCACCTGCCGCTCCTGGTATAGCTGCGCCTCCTCCTGCGTCCGTCCCAGCGCCAGCAGGGCAAACACATCCGACTCGCTCAGTGGCGGCTCCGACCGATACGTCGGCTTCAAATTCGTCGAAGTCCCGTGCAGCCCAATCGTAATGTCGTAGTTCTCCACCTGCGCCGTCGCATCCAGGTCGATGATCGGATCAATACGCACTGGATTCGTAAAGTAAATGTCCCCGCGCTGCAGTAGATACTTCGTCCCCGCAAACGTCGCGCTTCCTTCATTGATCTCGATCCGCCCCAGCAAAGAAGGCACCGCAGCCGTCCCACGAATCTGCAAATCAACGGTCCCCGCCAGCTTTGCATACGAGTTTTGAAAATCAAGCTGCGGCGCACTCGTCACATGCACATCTAAACGAATCTTGTTCGAAGGCGCATTCGGATCGGGAGGCGGGCTTACCCCTCCTGCAGAACCAAACGCTGCGAAATCCACATCAGCCCCCACGCCGAATCGTGTAATCAGGATCGTTCCGCTCAACAGCGAGCTCTCCGGACCGCCCTGCAACTTCAAGTTCGCATTCGCCGTCGCACTTAACCCATACAGCCGCACCCGCACCACATCGCCCGTCGCCGACAGGTCCGCATACAACCCATTCTTGTAGCGGATGAACCCGCCGATCTTCAGTGTTCCTCCGCCGGTCGTAGCAGTCAGGCTCTGCACCTGCAGCCGGTCGTCGTTGAACACCAGCGTGCCATTCATATTGCTCAACCCATTCGGCACGCCATCGATCGCAACATTCACTTTGTCGAACTGTACTCTCCCCGTCAGCTCCGGATTCATCACATATCCGCCGGCGCCCACGGTGAACTCCACCTTGCCAGTCGAAATAACATCCGAGTCGAAGGTGTGCAGCAGCGTCATGCTCACACTGCCGGTCGCTTTCACATCCAGCTTGCCTCCCTTCGGATCCGTCGCGCCAAATAACTGTGCCGTCCCACTCGCGCGCATATCCGTATCCTGCCCGGTGATGTGAACCTGCTCGAGCGTAGCCAAACCATCGCGCAGTCCAACCCGCAAGGGTTCAGCAGCCTTCAGTTCCACCCCCTGCAGCTTCACATCTACCTGGCTGAACTCAGCCTCGCCTCGCAGCGTCTTCGGTGTCTTGAGTGGCCCGCTCACAGTCGCACTGCCGTTGATCATCGACTGCGCCTTCATGGTCCCCGGTCCAAACATCTCCAGCGGCTTGCCAATATCCAGACCCGCCACCGTCATCTTCGCCTCGGTCTGATACTCGCCCGTCAACCGCGTCTGTCCCGAAGCATTCAGCTTCGCTCCCACCAGCGTCGAGTTCGCGGTGAAGTACATCACCTCTCCCTGGCTATGCGCCTCCACCGTCGCCTCGCCAATCATCTGCCCGCGATAAGACACCGCGTTCAAAGTGACATTCGCCTTCAACCCGGGCTGCGTCAGCGTCCCATTCGCATCCGCAACCAGGTTCACCGTCCCATCGACATCGTTCTTCGTCTTCTTCACCGTCTCAAACTTCGACAGCTGAATGTCATGCCCTTCTATATGCCCATGCAGGCGATCCGTGCTCATGTCATACCCACCGTTACCCGCAATCTGCATCCCGTGCAGCCGCAGCACGACATTGGTCGCCTCCACATCCTTCCCCTGCACCGTCAAATCCGCCACCGCCGACTCGTACGGCTCCCCGTAGGCCACACCGTTCATCAACGAAAGATGACCGCCTCCACTCAAACTCCTCAGCGTCCCCACCGCATGCCCGTTCAGCGCCACCGTTCCTGTCAGCGAGACCTTCTCCTGCTGCCCCGCGATCTGCAATACATCGACCACCTGCGCATTGGCCAGCTGCACCTTCGCGTCCAGAGCCATCCCGTCGTCCCACAAATAAGTCGTCTTGCCGAATCGTGACACAACCTTCCGCGGCGCAATCTTGCCCTCCGCATTCAGCACCGCAGTCCCACGTTTGATCGTCGAACTCGCTACCACAACTCCAGTGTTCGGCGAATACTCCGCATCCGTCACAAGCGAATCGATCAACACATCAGTCGTTCCCAGCGCGAACTCCGCATTCGTCGCCTGTAGATGCCCCTTCATATCAAGATCCGCAATCTTCCCTTTCGCTGTTCCGTTGAACTGCATCGCGCCATGCAACACAACAGGAATTGCCGCGGTGCCCTTCTTTCCATTTCCTTCCAGATCCAGCGTCGTCAGCAGTTGGTTGTACTCTGATAGATCCCGCACCGTCATATCCACACGCAGGTCCGTCAGCGGATCACCCTCATTCACTCCCAAAATCCCAGACGCCTCAAAGTTTGTCTGGGGCATCTGCAACGAAATCCGCTGAATCAGCACCGTCTCGTTACGGCCCGTGTAGTGAGCCACAGTTTGCCCCGTCACCGGAACATCGTTCAACGCCCCACGCCGTCTAACCCCCGTCGGAGCAAACGTCAAATTTCCCTCTACCTCCACCGTATCGGAGATATTCTTCGCTGGGCCGCCCCACTCGACCTTCACCGGCCCGCTCACAGCCGTATCAAACCCCAGATCGCCATAGTCCTCCGGGGCCGTCACGTCCATAATCGTTCGCAGCGGAATCTTCGTAACTATCGCAGTCAAATACGCGTGCGCGACCTGCACCGGGGGCACCTTCGCCGTCTCCGAAATCGGAGCCTTCGCCCCGATCGTCTTTGCAGTCGTATTCGCCGTCGTAATCGCAGCTTTGGTCGAAGACGAACTCACCGCAACATCCTGAGGCGGTACCTCCCCAAGCCAGTTCGCAATCCGCAGCTCACCCGCCGCGCCGCCTCCGCCAGGCAGATATCCCGTCAACGCAGTCAACAATAACTCCGTAGGCGTCACATGCAACGTCCCACCGCCATCGATATCATGTAGTCGCACATTCTGATCCCGATAAGCTGCTTTGTGAATCTTCGCCGTCCCCACCAAAAGATATCCAGCCACACAATCTGGATCAGGCGGCAACGGCCGCGGCGGCTTAGTCGTCTCCGCGGGATGGCTCCGGCGCCAGAACGGCGGATGCTTCTGCGCTACCGAGGGGGACGTCGTGCAGTTATGCCCATTCAAATCTAGATCCACCGTGCCCGCATTCAGACCATCCACATCGGCCAGCACCGAAATCTGCTTTATTTCGACCGTTCCCTTCACCGTCGCCTGCCACTGTGGTTTAGCAAAGTTCTTGAAGCTCCCAGTTGCGTCCAGCTCGGAACTCTTGCCTGTGGTGAACTTCAGCCGCTGCAACTCCATCGCGTCTCTTCCCAACTCCACTGCCAGGCTCAACGCCGACTGCGCCTCCACCTGCTTCCCCATCTTCGTTCGAAGATCCTTCAGGTCTACCGTCGCGCCATACCGATCCGTCGCAGCAAGATAATGCACCTCCGCATCCAGATCTCGGGCAGCAAGATCGAACGGAATCGCCCGATTATTAATCAACGCCACACCGTTGGACAGCACCACCTCCTGCGCCTTCAGATCAAGCAGCGTATCCGTAACCGATGTCTTACTCGTATTAGGATGCTTCGGCACCGGTTGGTTCGTCTTGCCATCTTTATCAACGATCAAATGGAACTGAGGATGCTCCACGTCCAGGTAGTTCAAACGAATATGCGACGAAATCCCGCTGCCCGTTACATGCGTGAAGAAGTCAAAGATCTCTACGCGAAGCAGAACTCTATCCACCGCGATATAGGGAGCCTCTCCCGGCCCCTCAAGCCCATGTATCACCAGTCCGTCGGCCTCTACGACAAGATGCCAAAGATCGAAGCTGATCTTCGCCAGCTCCACTCTTCCGCCCGTCGCGTCCTCCAGAACCTTTACAACCTCCTTCCCAACCCGCCGATTGAAGTCGTTCGTCTTCGAATACCACGCGAACGCCCCGAACAGCACCACCACCAGCACCAGCAACGCCGCCACGGTCCAGCCGATCCAGATCATCATCCGCTTCGCCAGAGACCTCTTCACCTTCGCAATCTCACCGGCAACCTTCGCCTCGAGCTCCTCCTTCTTCTCACTCAGTTTTTTCTCCAGGTCGCTCATGGAGCCACCTCACCTGGATTCATAATCTTCACGCTGCCCTGCACCCGCAGCGACTTCAGCCAATCCACCAACAGTGCTCCTACCTGCTGCTGCAGCAGCACCTCTTCAATCCTCTTCGAGATCGTATCCAGCTGTGGCGCGGGCACATTTCGCTTCGCATACTCCGGCGCCATCCTCTTCTCGTAAAAGTCCTTAATCTCAGAGTCCGAAATCTTGATTCCATTGCGAAACCGCACCTCAATAAACCTCAGCAGTTCCATCCTCAGCCGCCACCGCTCGCGGAACTCCTCCACCGTAAATCCATGGTCGCCGAGATATTTCTTCCAACCCTCGTCCGACTCGCAGTGATACTCCTTGCAGTCGGGAATATCCTTCCGCAGCATCGTCAACTGGTCATCCAACGCCTTACTGGAGATTGCATCTTCCGGCTCCAGTTCCGCCTGCTGCAGGATTAAATCGCGATCGATCAATCGTTCGATCGTCCTCTCCCTCGAACGGTCCCCTGCAGTCCTTCGATAAGGTTGAATGTCCTCAAACCGCCGTTCTTCATCGACATCGCTCTCCAGAATCACATCTCCGTTCACTACCGCGACCACTCGATCCAGCACCACACCCTGCTGGGCAACCGAACCAGGCGTAGTGACAGGCGCGGAACTCGCAGCCCCGGCCGGTGGTGTCGTCGTCTGTCCGGCAGGCGATTGCAAGGAAGCCAAACCCTGCCCGCTGCTCCACACAAGCGTCATTGCAAACGCAGCCAGCGACAATCGCTTAATCGTATTGTGCGTCATCCAACGCATCTAGAAGCTCTCTCCGATGCTGAAGAAAAAGTTGAAGTGCGAAGCCTGCCCCTCATGCGGAGGGCTGTTGTTGAAGTCGTAAATAATCGGATACACCGGCGGATTAAGGTTATAGCTGAAGTCCACACGAATCGGCCCAACCGGCGTCCTGTAGCGCGCGCCCAGACCAACCGCGTGTGAAAAATAATTGAAATTGCAGGTTCCGATCGACCCCGAAACATTCGCGCAAGTCTGCTTGTCCGGTTGATGGAACCGCGTAAAACTAGGAAACATCTCGTTCGCATTCTGAAATACATTGCCCATATCGTGAAAGATCACGAAATTCACGCTATTGCCCACCAACGGCAATGTCTGCGGGGGCAGCCTCAGTTCAAGCGTATTCACGAACGCCGCTGACCCGCCTACAGGAAAGCCGGTCTGCAAGTCCCGGGGGCCCGCGCCATTGATCGGAAATCCGCGATGCGAATTCGCACCGCCGGCATACAACCGCTCGGGCAGCGGAATCGAATTGCAGCTAGGATTCGTCGTCAGCAAAACTCCAGCGCACGCTTCGTTCCCTACGTTGGGATTTTTCCCCGTCGCCTGCTCGTACCCAATCCGTGTCTCACGCGCAAACACATACTTCAGCTTGCCGAACTGGTAGTACGTCGAGTTCGTTCCATCCAACTTCCAGAAGTCCGTCTGCGATCCGAACTTCGACGAAGCCACAAAGCCCTGCACCGTCGAGTACTGTCCCTTCACTGCGTCCAGCGGCCCCGGCGACCGCGTATCGTGAAACCACGTAATGCTCGGCCCACCCACCCGCACCGGCTGAGACAGCAGCGGAATCAAATCCGCAGAAACCTGCAGAGTATTCGGATTCACCGCCACCCGGCGATACAGAAAGTCGTAGATAAATGTATCCCGCCGCCGAAGCTTCTCCGTAATCCGAAAGTCGCCCTGAAGCGTCGACGCCTGAAACGTCGTAATGTCCTGGATGTTAGAATAGCCGCCTGAGATCGCCGCACTGAAGTTCTTGCTCCCGTGCAGATGCGGATTCTGCAACGTTAAAATCGCCACCTGCTCCAATAACCCATACGACGTGTGCAGCGTCAGCGAATCCTCTGACCCTCGCAGATTAATTCGCGACACATCCAGCGACACCCGCGGGCTCACTCCCGCCCTTCCCTCCTGCGTCAACTGGTTGCATGGGTTCAGCATCAACTGAATGCACGAGGCCTCCGAGATCATGCCTTGCTGCGGCGTCCCCGTCTGCGCCTCAAAGCCGAACCCATACGTCACATTCCACCGCTTCGCCTCCGTCAACTGCAGCACCACATTTTTCTGAGGTGCGTCTCCCGCAGGATTCTGTACCGCCGCCACAACCTCATTGAACAGCGCAATGTTATACAGATTCCTCTGCGTCTGGAGCAGCGCCGTCTGGTCCAGCGGATCCCCCGGATGCACCAGAATCTGCGATGCCACAACGCTCGGCCTCGTCTTCTCCACTCCCGATAACAGCACGCGGTTGACGAACACCTGCTGCCCCTCGGTTACGTTCAGCGACACATTCGTCTTATCCGCGTCCGCCCCCTCCTTCGTCTGCCTGATCTCCACCTTCACCTGGTCGAACCCATGCGCCAGGTAATACTGCAGCACCGTGTCTCGATCGCCAGAGAGCGTTACCAACGAAAACGGCTGGCCTGCCTGCGTATTCATCAGTCCCCGCACATCCGGCACGCGGCTCGCATTTACTCCCGTCAGGTCCACCTTGCCAAACTTCTGCTGCGGCCCCTCGACGATGGTGAAGGTCACCGCAATCTCCCCCACCTTCATAGCCTTTCCATTCTTCGCCGTCGTAACATCCTTCACATCCGTCGTCACCTTGGCTTGATCAAAGCCATTCGCACGATAGAGTGCCTGGATCGCACTCACATCGCCCGACACCAGCGCCGGACTGTACCTCCCGCTTCGCTGATACGCATTCGACTTCTGCACCCGCATCCGCTCCCGCAGCAGATCATCTGTGAAGTATTTATTGCCCTTCAAATCCACCGCCACGACCTTGTGCTTCACCCCGCGATCCACAGTAAACACCACCTGCTCCGCCGTCGCACCGTTCCCCACCACCCTCACATCCACCTTCGAGTCGAAGTACCCCTGCTGCTGTTCGTAGTCCCGAATGTTGAAGACACCTTCGTTCAGCAGGTCGTTATCAATCGTGCCTTCCTCGAAGATGGGGACCAGGAGATGCAGGCGACCCGTCGAAATCTTCGCCCCCTCCACCGACACCATCACCTCCGGTCCCTGGCTCGCATGGAACTCGTAATCCACCTTGTCCCGCGCATCGTCGTACGTCTGCTTCTGCAGCGACACCGTCGCCTCAAGCCGGTTCTTCTTCTGATAGAGCTTCCGCAATCGATCGAGCGCGTTGCTCGTCGTATCCCGCCCCACCTTGCTGTTCTCCTTCAGCTTCGACTTCTTGCGAAACTCCTCCGGCGTTAACCCCGTATCGTCACCCACCAGTTTTATCTGTCCGACTCTCGCCTGCGGTCCAATTGCAACCGTATAAGTTACATTCACCTGATCGCCCGCTTCATCGGTCTCGGACTTCACCGCCACCGTTGGTTCGTAGTACCCCTGCTGTTGCAGAATCTCCTTAATCCCCACCGTCCCCGCCGGTATCTGTGAATCGGTAAACGCAGTTCCCGGCGAAAGCTTCGTGGCAAACTCCAGCAGCGAAGTCAGCCGTTCGCTCTTCACCCCCGCAATCGTCACCCGCCCCACGTAGTACCGCGCCGCACCAGCAAAGATCAGCGTCACCTGGTCGCCCTGCCGGATCCCTCGAACCGAAATATCCCGATACCGCCCGCTCGCAAACAGCCGACGCAGACTCGCCCGCACCTCCTCCGGATCCAGCGGCACGCCAACCTTCTGCGTCAACTCCTTCGGCAGCGTATCCGTCGCATCGAACGTCACACCCTCAAATGAAATCTTCTCGACGATGAGACCCTTCCACTGCCAAACCGAAGTCGTCAGTCCCACATTCTTTTCGTCAACCGAATCCGGCTTGTCCTCAACCGGTTTGGTCTGCTGACCCTGCGCCGGAGTCGCTCCACTCGGCACCGGGCTCGGCGTACGCGCCGAAGTCGACGCCGCCGGCACCTCCTGCCCGAAAGCCACACCCGCCATCAGCGACAAACCAAGCCACACCGCCGCAGCGACACACTCGCACCTCATCCACCGTGGTATTCGCGCACGACCTCGAAGCACCTGACCCAAAAAACCACCCATCATTCCTTATCTAATTTGAGGAGCCCAGCAAGTCTTTCACGATGTGCAGCAAGCCCGCATCCAGCCCGCAAACTCGTTCTCCCGTAGGATGCCGAAAGCCAATAGCTCGTCAGCCGGTTCCCTGCACATCCGTCCTTCCCTATACTACGAAACAACCGCCTTTTTCAGACGGTGTGACCCCATCATGTCAAAGCATCCGGCACCCCCCTTCGAAGAACCGACCGCGAGCATCCACATCGGCACCCCCGCTGACGCGCAATCCTCCAGGACCACTAAAACTGGCACCACCAGCCACGCCAATCCCAATCGCACCACAGATCCCGTCATTCTCGATACAGACCGTTACTCCCGCCAAATTCTCTTCCCTGGCATAGGAGCCCCCGGCCAGCATCTCCTCGCCTCCGCCCACGTCGCCATCATCGGCATCGGAGCCACCGGAGCCGCTACCGCCTCCCTCCTGGCGCGCGCCGGCGTCGGCACCCTCACCCTCATCGACCGCGACTTCGTCGAGCCCTCCAACCTCCAACGCCAAATCCTCTTCGACGAGGCCGACGCACGCGACTCCCTCCCCAAAGCCGAGGCCGCCCGACGCAAGATCGCCCTCTTCAACTCCGACGTCACCGTCCACTCTCACATCGCCGACCTCATCCCCGCCAACATCCGCGAGCTCCTCGCCCCGGCCCATCTCATCCTCGACGCCACCGACAACTTCGAGACCCGCTACCTCCTCAACGACTACTGCGTCCAACAATCCAAACCTTGGATTTACGCCGCCGCCATCGGCGCCTACGCCGCCACCATGAACATCCTCCCGCAGACGCCGGAGTCCACAGGCGGAACCGCTGCACGTTACACCCCCACCGCATGCCTGGCCTGCATCTTCCCCAAGCCCCCCACCGGCCCGGTCGAGACCTGCGATACCGCGGGCATCCTCTCCACCGCCGTCAACCTCGCCGCCTCCATCCAAACCACCGAAGCCCTCAAGCTCCTCACCAACCAGCCCCACCTGATGCGCCGTACTCTCCTCTCCCACGACCTCTGGTCCAATGAGCGCACCGAGATCAACGCCACCAAACCCGATCCCTCCTGCACCGTCTGCGGCCAGCGCATCTTCACCCACCTCGCCGGCGAAGGTCGCCCTCACATCACTCTCTGCGGCCGCAATTCAGTCCAGATCCACGAGCATCACCGCCCCGTAGACTTCGCTGCCATGCACAACCGCCTCGCGCCTCACGCCGACATCCACGACCTGCGCTTCAATGAACTTCTCCTCCGCTTCAAACGCGGCCCACACACCTTCACTCTCTTTCCCGACGGCCGCGCCCTCATCCAGGGCACCACCGATATCACCCTCGCGCGCTCCCTCTACGCCCGCTTCATCGGCTCCTGAATTAGCACAGCCCCTTGCACTTGCCGTCGTCATTCTCCTCCAACCCGCCAAAAAGAAGCGTCATCCCGACCGAAGCAGCGGACGGCTTTATCGTCCGTTGCGCAGTGGAGGGACCCCCGCATTTCGCCTTTGCTTTTGTTTGCCTTCACCTCCCACACCACGGTCCTTTTGATCTTGAGCGAAGTCGAACGGTTGGCGCTCTGCCGCCGTAGAGGAGAAGCTGCTTCTGCCTGCTCCGTCCGCCCGTATTCGCTGCGTGCACCCCACAAACAACCCTTCCCGCCTGTCATCCATCCAACGTATCTACGACAGAATATTTCCTCCGTTTGCGGTAGGCTCGATGCAGGCGAAAACTTAACGGTGAATGATTAATTTAGTCCGGAGTCTAGCTATGGACGTCCAAGGCCTACAAATGACCCAACCAACACCACCTACTCCTGGCGTCTTCAAACGCAACCCGCCCATCGCAGGCGAAGCCGAAGCCATCGAAGCAGCGAAGAATGGAGATGCAGAAGCATTCTCCCGCCTCTACGCCCTCCACAAACGCCGCGTCTACACCCTCTGCCTGCGAATGCTCGGCAACGTCTCCGAAGCCGAAGACATGACCCAGGAGGCCTTCCTGCATCTCTTCCGCAAGATCGGCAGCTTCCGCGGAGAGTCCGCCTTCTCCACCTGGCTTCACAGGCTTACGGTAAACTTGGTGCTCATGCATCTCCGCAAGAAAGGTCTCAACCTGGTCTCCCTCGAAGAGACCATCAACCCTTCGGAAGAAGACGCACCTAAGCGCGACTTCGGCAGCCGGGACCTCGCCCTCACCGGATCAGTCGACCGAGTAGCCCTCGAGCGTGCCGTAGCCTCTCTACCCCCCGGCTATCGCATGGTCTTCGTCCTTCACGATGTCGAAGGCTTCGAGCATAACGAGATCGCCACCATGCTCGAGTGCTCCACCGGCAACAGCAAATCGCAGCTCCACAAGGCCCGCCTCAAACTCCGTGAGCTCCTCCGCCAGCCTGAACCTGCTGCCCAGCCAAACGGCCTCAAGGAGGTGGCGGTATGACTGAATTCCAATCTCTCGACTTCGACACCATGACTCCGGCTGACTTCGAGACTTATCTGCCTGAGTTCTTCGCCAACGGAGACGGACACGTCAGCACCGACCCCCGCCTTCAGACCTTCCTCAGGAACAATCCGGACTGCGCCGCCCTCGTTCGCGACCTCGAAGCGATCGCCGACCAGGCCCGCAGCCTCTTCGAACCCACAGAGGATCAGGACCCAAGCGACACCGTCTGGAGCAACATTCAGAACAAGCTCAAGCAGGGCGTCAGCGTCAGTGGCGAAGACGACTCCCCCATTCCCCAAACTGTTTAGCCGGCATCTTGACCACATCGGCCCATCCCGACTCACCGGGATGGGCCGATCAGTGCAAAAGGGGCGCATCATCCTACACGGCCGTCATCCTGACCCTGAGCGTAGCCGAAGGGGAAGGATCCCTGTATTTGGTCTCTGCCTCTAACCCTCCACATCAATACAAACTGCTACTAAGCTATCGAAAGTAGCCGTTCCTCGTGCGCACAACAACGTCCTGCCTATCCAAAAGACCTTCATAAGCCTCCGGCTTGAGCCGAAGCTCCAGTTTGCAGAACGTTCCCTCCGGCTTTGCATTCGTCGGCTTGTATCCAACCGTATACCGTCCGCGAAGCTGATCGATCAACTCGGCGAGCCGATCCGCAACCTCCTTCTTGCTCGTGTTCAGAACCGGCCCACCCGTCAGATCCGCATACTTACGGATATCCCCCATGCGCGCGCCAAAGAACATCGCAAACGGATTAACATCTGCGGCGACCATCACAGCATCCGTCTCCGCGGTGCGGTCGATGAGCGCCGAGACCACTACCCCCGACCGCAGCAGGCTCGCCGTCGCCTCTTCCTTCGTATGCAGATACGCCGGAGCCTCCCTCCCCATAGTCTTTCGCGTATGCGAATTTTCAAAGTTCGCGGTTCCGTCCGTGAGCCACACCAACACCTTCCGGCTGCCCGGAGTAGTCGCCTTCATCGCCTGGTCCACGGCTTCATACATGCTTTCGTGAATGAACGTCCCCTCGCCGGTCTTCATATTTGAGGCTTTTCCAATAGCATCCGCAGCCAGCGAACGGTCAGTAGTGAAACTCTGCAGCAGCTCCGTATGCGACGAGAAGACCATCACAGCCACCTCATCCTGCGGTTTGAGATGACCCAGCACCTCCCTCGCGCCTCCGCCCAGCGATGCGAGAGCCGGACGCACCGACTGAGTCAGATCGAACAGAAAGATCACCGACAGAGGCAGTTGATCGTGGCTGAAGTAAGTGATGTGCTGCGGAACTCCATCTTCCGACAACACAAAGTCATCAGACTTCAACGTCCCGATCAATTTGCCTGTCTTCTTGTTCTCAACCTCAGCGTCAAGCACTACGAACTTCGCCGAGACTCGAATCGTCGATTGAGCATCCGCCTGAGTCGGCACACCATCCTGCCCATACCCATACTTGTACCAGCAGGCTCCCATCGCGGCACAAAGCAGAACTGAGCGCACAAGTAAACTCATGCCCCCGGATACGTCCACCAGCCAATCGAAGTTCCAAAGCGCAATTAAAACTCGGTCAACAAATCACCCCAGCCAGCGAGGTCGACAATCCACTTCCAGTTGCGCCCTCGCCAAGCACCCGAAGACTTCTTCACTTATTTTTCCGCCTTGAGCACCGCCGGCTGGTACTCACCCGGCACCATCCGAAACGAGATCGCAATCCTGTTCCATCCATTGATCGCGATCACAGCCGTCGTCAGGTTCACCAGCTCCTCCTCCGAAAAGTGCTGCTTCGCATGCTCATACACGGCATCCGGAACATGGTCCGCACTCACCAGAGTCACCGCCTCGGTCCACGCCAACGCAGCCTGCTCCCGATCCGTAAAGAACGGCGTCTCCCGCCAGGCGTTCAAAGCATAGAGCCGCTGTTCGCTCTCCCCCTTTGCACGCGCATCTTTCGAGTGCATATCCAAACAATATGCACACCTATTAATCTGCGAAGCCCGCATCTTCACCAGTTCCAGCAACGACGGCTCCAGCTTTGACGACTTACTGACAAACGTCTCCAGCCCCATCATTGCCCGATACGCCGCGGGAGATGCCTTGTGAGGTTCCACTCTTGCTTTCATCGTTATTTCCTCCATCTTCAGACTAGAAGAACTACGGATCATCGGAAAGGTCCACAATCAAACTGTCGAATAGTCACTTTTCGATCTTGCGACAGAATCGCGGCATCTCCGTCCTCGCAACCGCGCTCCGATCATCTGGTAACTGAATGCGACGACTCATCTCCACCCTTTGATGGATGGCGTTTCCAAATCAGGCGCGTAGGATGGCTCCCTGATGGAACAACGCCGCCAGATGGGTTTAGCCGCCGCCCTCTCCGTAGTCACGGGCGAATCGATCGCGCTCGGCATCTTCCTCACCCCCGCCGCAATGGCAAGATCGCTAGGCTCCCCACTCCTGCTCGCTTCCATCTGGTGCGGCATGGGCCTCATCACTCTGTGCGGAGCGCTCTGCTACTCCGAACTCGCCATCAACTATCCCCTCACCGGCGGCGAGTATGTCTACCTCCGCCAGGGCTACGGCACCCGCCTCGCATTTCTCTACGGCTGGATGTCCGCCGCAGTCATGGACCCCGGCCTCGCCGCCGCGCTCGCCGTAGGCGCAGCCCCATATGTCCTTTCCCTCTTCGGCCTTCCACCACGCGCGCAAATCATCATCCCCGCGCTAATCCTCATCGGCCTAGCAATCCTCAACTACATAGGCACTCGCCTCAGCCGCCGCGTAATGACCACCGCCAACCTCCTCAAGATCGCCGTCCTCCTATGCCTCGTCCTCTGGGCATGGATCTCCGGCCACGCCACTGCCTCAAACCTCTTGCCCCTGACTGCCCGCCGCCCCGGCTCCGAACCCCTCTTCGCCGCCATCGCCGGAGCCACTGTAAGCGCCTTCTTCAGCTTTGGCGGATGGTGGGAGGCAGGCAAGATCGCCGGCGAAGTCTGCAACCCACGCCGCAACATGCCCCTCGCCTTCACAGGAGGCGTACTTCTCGTCACCGCAGTCTATCTCCTCGTCAGCTGTTCGTTCCTCATGGTCGTCCCGCTTGAAAAGATCGTCTCCAACACCGCATTCGTAGCCCAATTCGGCGAAGCCCTCTTCGGCACCATCGGAGGCAAAGTCCTCTCCGCCTGCGTCCTGCTCTCGGTCCTCGGAGGACTCATGGCGCTCACCATGGCCGCCCCGCGCGTCTACTACGCCATGGCAAAAGACGGAGCCTTCTTCGCTCCATTCGGCAAGCTCCACCCGCGCTTCGGAACTCCCGCCAACGCAGTCCTCCTGCAAACATCCCTGGCCCTCCTCGTCCTCAGCTTCGGAGCCTTCAACCGCATCCTCTCCTTCATCATCTTCTCCGCGGTCTGCTTTCTCGCGCTCTCCGTCACCACCCTCTTCCGCATGCCGCAACCCGTACGCCGATGGTGGTTCCCCGCCGCACCCATCGTCTTCCTCCTCGGCTGCACCATCATCAACCTCATGATCCTCATGCACGATCCCATCCCCGCGCTCATAGGTTTAGTCATCGTGCTCTGCGGCGACCCCGTCCGCCGTCTCTTCTTCTCGAAGACAGAAGTCAACGCCAACCCACTTCCCCAGCAAATCGCATCCTGAAAGGATCACCTCTTATGGCACACATCAAACTCCCCGAAGGCCTCCCCGGCATCCGCGGCGCAATGGCCTTCCGCCCCGCCACCGCAAGGCCGCTCAACGATCTCGTAGAAGTCCTCCTCCACGGCCCCAACTCCCTCACCCCAGGCGAGCGTGAGCTCATCGCAACCTACGTCTCCTCCGAGAACGACTGCTACTACTGTCAAACCATCCACGGAGCCGTAGCCGCCGCAAGCCTCAACGGCGACGAGGCACTCGTCAAACAGGTGAAGCACGACTTCAGCAACGCCGCCATCTCCGACAAACTCAAGGCCCTCCTCGTCATCGCAGGCAAAGTACAACGCGGCGGCAAGCACGTCACCACCGAAGACGTAGCCGCCGCCCGGGCCCAGGGCGCAACCGACATCGAGATCCACGACACCGTCCTCATCGCCGCAGCCTTCTGCATGTTCAACCGCTACGTCGACGGCCTCGCCACCATCCAGCCACGCGACGAAGCCATGTATCGCGAACGCGGCAAGTGGATCGCACGCGAAGGATACGTCAACGTCAGCAAGGAATATCTACCGGCCGAAGCCGCACACTAGCGCACACGAAGGAGAAGAACTCATGCCCCACATCAAACTGCCCGAAGGCTTCGCCGGAATCAGCAGCGGATTCGTCTATCGCCCCGAAACCGCCAAGCCCATGCGCGAACTCGCCCACGTCCTCCTCCACGAGCCCAGCACACTCACCCCCGGCGAGCGCGAACTCATCGCAACCTACGTCTCCAGCCAGAACGACTGCTACTTCTGCCAGACCAGTCACGCCTCAGCAGCCGCCGCGCACCTCAACAACGATTGGGGGCTAACCGAACAGGTAAGACAAAACTACGAACAAGCCCCCGTCTCAGAAAAGCTAAAAACCCTCCTGACAATCGCAGGCAAGGTCCAACAAGGAGGCAAGCACGTCACCTCCGAGGACGTAGCAAACGCCCGCGAGCAAGGCGCAACCGACCTCGAAATCCACGACACCGTCCTCATCGCCGCAGCCTTCTGCATGTTCAACCGCTACGTCGACGGCCTCGCCACCTGGCAACCCGAAGACCCCGAGATGTACGCCAGAATGGGCCAACACCTCGCCACCGAAGGCTACCTCGCCCCCTCCATCAAAGCCTGAGCCACACGCCCACCCGGCTACCCTGTACATCCGTGGACGCGCTCGTCCATTTACGGACATCGTCCCCGAACAAATCACGCACCGCAAACCCCCAAAACCAACAAAACACCCATATAGTTGACTCGAATAGAACTCCCCGATTTGGGCATTCGCATGCTCCAACACCGATAAGTTCAATCGCTGCTCCGCTGGAGTCTGCATGAGATCTCTCGTCCAAGACCTGCGCTATGCCCTACGCCAGCTCCTGAAGAGCCCCGGCTTCGCAGCCACCGCCATCCTCTCTCTCGCCTGCGGAATCGCAGCCACCTCCGCCGTCTTTAGCGTCGTCTGGGGAGTCGTGATGAACCCCTACCCCTACGCCGCACCCGACCGCATGGTGCACTTCGCCCTCGGCGGCGCCACGGCCGGCGGTTACTACCCCGTCCAGTTGACCTCCACCCAGTGGCAACAACTCCGCCAGGTTCCTGCGATCGAAGACACGATCCTCCTAAGCTTCAAACGCATGACCATCACCGGAAGCGACCTGCCCGAAGACGTTCAGGGCAGCCAGATGAGCGCCAACTCCTTCAACTTCTTCGGCGTGCCCGCTCTGCTCGGCCGGGAACTTCTCCCCTCCGACGCAATCGACGGCCACGATCCGCAACCCGTCGTCGTGCTCAGCTACAAGTTCTGGCAGCGCCGCTTCAACGGCGACCCCACCATCATCGGCAAGATCATTCAACTGGATCACCAGCCCTACAGCGTAGTCGGCGTTACCGCAAAGAGATTTACCTGGAGCGACGCCGATGTCTATCTCCCCATGAAGATAGTTCCTGGCACCGACTCCAACGAAGTCGAGGCCCGCCTCAAACCCGGAGTCAGCCACCACCTCGCCGAACAGCAGATGCAAGGCCTTATCACCCAGTTCGAAAAGGAAACGCCACGTAACTTTCCCGTCAACCCGGGCCCTCTTACCGTCATCGGCCTCAACGATCAGTTCATGAAAGCGATCGGCCCCTCCCTCGCGCTCCTCTTCGGTGCCGTGCTCCTGCTCCTCGCCATCGGTTGCGGCAATGTGTCGATCCTTCTTCTCGCCCGCGGGGTCGCACGCGAGCATGAGTTTGCCGTCCGCGCCGCCATCGGTGCCTCTCGGGTCCGCATCGTCCGCCAACTCCTTACCGAAGCCTTGCTCCTCTCAATCACCGGCGCCGCCCTCGGTGTGCTTCTCGCTTACAAACTCCTGGCAGGCATCGTCGCGCTGCTTCCCGAGTACTCCTTCCCCCACGAGGCCGCCTTCGCCATCAACCTCCCCGTCTTGTGCTTCTCGGTCACCGTTGCGCTGCTCACTGGCATCCTCTTTGGCCTGTGGCCCGCCCTGCGTCTTTCCCGGCCCGATGTTCGCGAGGCCATGCAGACCGGCACACGCAAAGTCGCCGGCACAGTCAGCGGCCGAACGCTCCACAACGCGCTCATCGCAGGTCAGATCGCTCTAACCCTTCTGCTCTTGTCCGCCGCCGGAGCAGCCGTTCAAAGCTTTCTCAAACTCGCCCACACCCGCCTCGGATACGACCCGCATCACACCATGTCGATCGGCATTCCACTGCGCGAGTCCGCCTACTCTACCCTCACCGCCCGCCTCGCCTACGTGGAACTGCTTCGCAACAAAGTCGCCGAGATCCCGGGCGTCAACATGGTCGCCATCTCTGCCAACGCCACGCCCCCGAACAACGGCCTCAACACGCCAATCGAACTCTTAGGTCAGCCCTCCTCCCAGGACCGCACCGCCAGGCTCAACTTTGTAAGCGAAGGCTACTTCCCGCTGCTCAAAATCTCTCTCCTCCAGGGCCGGCTCTGGACCGAAGCGGAGAACCACAACGCCAACACCGTCGCAATCATCAACCAAACCCTCGCCCACAAGTACTTCCCCAACGGCGATGCCATCGGCCACTCCATCCAGATGGTGGCTCTCAAAAACGCACCGCCCTACGTGACCACTCAGCCCCACGCAGGAGACTGGCTCCAAATCATAGGCGTCATCGAAGACAAGCTCGACGATGGCTTGAAGAATCCAGTGGTACCGGAGGCCTTCGTCCCCTATCCCCTCGCCATGTGGCAATACACCCAATTCCTCGTCCGGACAGATGGCTCCCCCACCGCCATGCTCCACACTATCGCCCAGCAGATAGCCTCCATCGATCACGATCAACAGATAGGCGCACAGGTCAGAGACCTCGACCACTGGATCAGCACCCAACCCGAGTACGCCCAGGGTCAGCTCCTCTCCTGGCTCTTCGCTGGATTCGCCGTACTGGCTCTCCTCCTCGCAGCCGTCGGTCTCTACAGCGTCGTCTCCTACACCGTCTCGCAACGCACCAACGAGTTCGGCATTCGCATGGCCCTGGGCGCTCCCCGCAGCAGCGTTCTCGAGCTAGTCGTGCGCTCGGCAACCACCAGCGTCGGCATCGGCGTTGCCCTCGGAGTCTTACTCACCATCCTGCTTCAAAAAGGCCTGGCCCACTGGGCAACATCAACCGACCAAAGCGCCGGTCCGCTACTCATTGCCGTCGCCATCCTCGCTTCTGTTGTGCTCGTTGCCAGCGGCATCCCCGCCCGCCGCGCCACCCAAGTAGAACCAATGGAAGCCCTCCGCTACGAGTAGCCCACACAAACAAAACCACCTCTCACCCTTGAATCCCTTCCTCCATAGCCAGCCGCCGTTCCACAAAAGTCTGATCAGCTACGGACCTTTAGCACTGTCGTAATCCGCCGCCTCCAAAAAAATCGTCATCTCGACCGACGCCATAACACCCAAGAAGAATCGTCATCTCGACCGAAGCGACGGACAGTCTCATCGTCCGTCGCGAAGTGGATTGCGGCCACAGCTCTCAGTTGCAGCAAACCGATTCATGTCGCGGTATCCGTCAAGACCCCCCGCATTTCGCTTTTGCTGTTGCCTGTTCTCCACCGCCCCCTGCAATAATCCAGCTATGGTCGAGCAAGCCTACGTATACATGCTCTCCAGCACCTTTCAAAAACTCTACATAGGCGTCACGACCAAAATCCAACTCCGCAGCAGCCAACACCAAGCAGGGAGATACGAAGGCAGTTTTACCTCGAAGTACAAGATCGAAAAACTCGTCTACTTCGAGCGCTACACCGAAATCAGCACCGCCATTGCACGAGAGAAACAGCTCAAACGCTGGTCTCGCATCAAAAAGATCCGCCTGATTGTCGCGCAAAATCCAACTTGGAGAGATCTGAGTGAGGAATGGGGCAAACCCATCGCAACCTTCACCGAACCAACCCCATAAGCCCCCCCAAGCACCCCCAAGCACCCCCAAGCACCCCCAAGCACCCCCAAGCACCCCCAAGCACCCCCAAGCACCCCCAAGCACCCCCAAAGAAATCGTCATCTCGACCGAAGCGACGGACAGTCTCATCGTCCGTCGCGCAGTGGAGAGACCCCCGCATTCAGCCTTTGCTGTTGTCTGTCCTTCTGTTCGTCAAACTGACCCACTACCGGTCGATTGAAGACCTTGTAGGACTGCTGGGATAAACTTCTTGCATGATCAGGGGCGTCATAGCAGTTTCAGCGGGCATGCTTACCTTTGCAATACTCGCGGCGCTGGCACTCCCGCACTTGGAAACCAGCCTTACATTCCTACCTATCTTCGCAATCTCTGTTCTGATTGGATTTGTTGCACCGAAGGTCTACGACAAGCTCAAGAAATCAAACTGACCCACTACCCACCCCAACCCCTTGCAATCCCCCAAACTCCCGGTGTATCGTCTTACCAGCATGTCGAGCCGCTTCCAGTTCGCTTTTTTTACCTGCTCCTATTGGCGCCACCCAGCGGCCAGTGGAGTCCTCGCATGCATCTCTGAAAAAACCTAAAAAACTTCAGAGTCTTCGACCTTCCCGAGCCGCAACCCACACCAGGTTGCGGCTCTTTCGTCTTCTGCACACGTTTACAGGCACACTAAGGAGAGGCAATGACGTCCACCGAACCCGAAACGCAAACCGAGCCCCAAACCGAGATCATGACCCAAGCCCCAGCCCACCTCAAACGTCTCGTCCTCACCGGCTTCATGGGAGCAGGCAAATCCACCATCGGCCGCCTCCTCGCCGCCCGCGTCGGCTGGAACTTCCTCGACCTCGACGCCCACCTCGAGTCCCGCACCAACGCCACCATCCCCCAACTCTTCGAGCAGCACGGCGAAGCCCGCTTCCGCCGCCTCGAATCCACCGCCCTCGCCTCAGCCCTCGGCTACAGCAACATCGTCCTCGCCCTCGGCGGCGGAACCCCCGAAGACCTCACCAACCGCCTCCTCCTCGAGCAGACCCCCGCCACCTTCACCATCTTTCTCGACGCGCCCTTCCCCACCCTCTTCGACCGCTGCATGCTGCAGGATCTCGGTGATCCAGCCCTCGCCCGACCGGTCCTCCGAGACCCCGCCGCCGCCCAGCTCCGCTTCGAGCGCCGCCACCCCCTCTACCGCCGCATGGCCGGCCTCACCATCGCCACCTCAAACCAGACCCCCACCCAAACCGTCGAAGCCCTCCTCCGCGCTTTAGCCGAAAAGAGACCCTAGTCGCCGCTTCTCCACCCGAAACCCAGACTCAAACTCCTCACTACCACCCCTGAGCAGTGGAAGCGCACACTATCTGCATCTCAACGTCAGCACCCACAGGAGAACCCGGCTGACCAACCCCACACCCGACGACCTCACCCCCTACGAGAAAAAAACCCGCGCCCAGGTCCGCGGCAACATCCTCTTCTTCTTCGCCGTCATCCTCCTGCTCGCCCTCGCCTGGACCCTTGAGAAAGAGCTGCTGATCATCTACGTCAGCGGTCTCTTTGCCGTCGTCCTCATGCCCGCAGTCACGCGCATCCGGCAGTTGAAGATCCGCAACTACCAGCCCTCCCGCGGCGTCGCCATCGTTCTTCTCATCGCCGCCGTCGCACTGGTCCTCGCCGTCTTCTTCACCACCGGCCTCCCGCCGGTCCTCAGCGACCTCCGTAACTTCTCCGCCGAACTCCCCCAGCGCATCCCCGAAGTCGTCGCCCGTGTCAAAAGAATTCCCTTCGCCGACAAGTTAGGTATCGACTCCATCGCCCAGCGCGCCGCCGGAGCCTTCGACGCCACCGCCTCCTATCTCGTCACCTCGCTCCCCCTCTGGCTCTCCCACCTCTTCGACATCCTCACCGCCGCCTTCCTCTGCATCTACTTCATGCTCGAAGGCGAGCACGCCTATCACTTCTTCCTCTCCCTCTTCCCCGACGCCGAACGCCACCGCCTCAACAACACCCTCAAAAAAGCCGAACGCAAGATCAGCAAGTGGCTCCTCGGCCAGGGACTCCTCATGCTCATCCTCGGAGTCTCCAGCACAATCGTCTTCGGCCTCCTTCACGTCCGATACTTCCTCCTCCTCGGCTTCCTCATGGGCCTCTTCAACATCATCCCCATCGCCGGCGGAGTCATCACCATCGTCGTCGCCGCCGGGGTCGCCGCGCTCGACTCCTGGACCAAGATGGCCAGCGTCCTCATCTTCTACGCCATCTACATCAACATCGAAAACGCCGTCCTCACCCCGCGCATCATGCGTTCCAGCGTCAACCTCATGGGCCTCACCGTCCTCGTAGCCCTGCTTCTGGGCACAGCCTTGGCCGGCATCGTTGGCGCGCTCGTCTCAGTTCCCACCGCCGCCCTCATCACCGTTCTCCTCGAGGAATACGCCGTCCAAAAGGGCCGACCCTGACCGCCTCCAATTCCAGTAGCCTCAGAACCCGCATTCTCACCTCCATCAGGGCTTACAAACCCCTGTGGGCAATCGATTAAGTTAAATTTCAGTTTTTTTAATCTTCTGAAAACCAACCAGCCTTGCTATTCTCATCCCAGTGTCCGACCTCAAGTTTGCCCAACCCGCTCGAAGCAACCTGCTGGCACCGGTCCTCCTGGCATTTCTGATCCTTGGCATCACCCTCGCCCTGGTCATGCGCTTCACCCCGCGCAGAACTGCCGACCTCGACATCCTCCACACCGCCATCTACCCCGCCCACACCGTCTTCAAAGGCGAATCCATCCTCGTCGGCCACGATCAGGGCCAGGACGACCTCTACGTCCTCACCACCCTCCGCATCACCGACGGCCTCCGCCTCCCCCTCTTCCTCAAAGACTTCACCGCCACCCTCACCACCGGCGACGGTCAGGAGATCACCACCAGCGCCGTCGAAAAAGACGACTTCGCCAACCTCTACACCACCTTCCCCGCCCTCAAGCCCCTCGCCTCCGAGCCCCTCCTCCGCGAGACCATGATCAGCCCCGGCCAATCCGCCGAAGGCATGATCCTCCTCCACTTCCCCGTCACCCAGGCCGTGTGGGATCACCGCCGCACCGCCATTCTCAACGTCGACCTCTACCACCAGGGTCAACAAGGGGTGATGATCAGCCGCGCCAGCGAATCCATACCCGCCCCCACCTCCAAACTCGCCAACTGACTTAACTGACCTTTGAGAACCAGCCCATAAACTTTTAGGACGCACCCACCCGACTCAACTGGCTTTTAGGACGCACCCACAAATCGACGACTTGCTTTTAGGACGCACCACAAATCCCGTCATCCCGACCGGAGCGCAGCGCAGTGGAGGGACCCCCGCATTTCGCCCGAAGCGCCCAAACCCTCCGTGAGAATCCACCCACCAACCCATAAACTAACTCCATGACCCGCCGCCGCTGGATCGCCGACGCCTGGACCGCCACCACCGCATCTCTCACCGGCGACCAGGCCACCCACCTCGCCCGCGTCCTCCGCGCTGAACCCGGCCAGATCTACGACGTCGTCTCCAACGGCTTCCTCCACCGCGCCGAGATCCTCACCGTCTCCGACGACGAAGTCCTCTTCACCCTCCACGAAGAGCTCTCCTCCGACGCCGCCCTTCCCCTCCATCTCCTCCTCGCCGTCTTCAAGTTCGACCACATGGAGTGGGCCATCGAAAAAGCCACCGAACTGGGCATCGCGAAGATCACGCCCATCCTCGCCCGCCGCACCGAAAAGCACCTAGCCCAATCAGCCCTCAAACGCGCCGAACGCTGGCGCCGCATAACCCTCGAAGCCTCCAAACAATCCCGCCGCACCACCATCCCCGAGATCGCCGACCCCACTACCCTGAAATCCGCCCTCGAAAACGAGAACTCCCCCACCCGCATCCTTCTAAGCGAAACCGAACAAACCCTCACCCTAACCGCCGCACTCAAAGCGACAACCCCCTCACGAGAGACCGACACGGCCCTCGCCATCGGCCCCGAAGGCGGCTGGACCCCCGAAGAGATGAGCCTCTTCACCACCCATCAATGGCAGCCCGTCACCCTAGGCCCCCGCATCCTCCGCGCCGAAACCGCCGCCATCGCCGCCATCGCCATCGCCTCCACCCATCTCATCTGAACGGACGGCCTCCATGCAAAAGTACTTCGGACCTCTGACCATCGTGCTGCTGCTTGGCCTGGTAGGGAGCCGCGTCCTGCTGATGAGAAGCAAAGGAATCCAGGCGATGAACTTCGGCAAAATCGACAAAAAAGACTTCCTGATTCCGCCGTTTGCCTTCTTCTACTTCTACCTCGTCTTTGCCGCAGCATTCAATCTTCCAACCGTAAGCAGGCAAGAACTTTTTCACTCCCGAATAGCCTCCTGGATCGGAGCTCTGCTTTGTCTAGCGGGACTGCTCCTGCTACTCCTGAGTCTCATCTCCTTCGGGAAGAGCTTCCGCGTTGGCATTGACCAGGCCCACCCGGACAAACTCGTAACCACCGGCATCTTTGCCTTCAGCCGCAACCCAATCTACGTGGCCTTTGCCTCGGTCCTGCTGGGCCAGTTCCTGCTCTTCTCAAACTGGATTCTCCTGGTCTATCTGCTCGCCGCCATCTGGCTATTCCACCGCCAGGTATCACGTGAAGAGCAATACCTGAGAAGTCACTACGGCGAGCAATACTCCGAATACTCCAACCGAGTGAGGCGGTATCTATAGCCAGCAAGATCGCCGAAACGACAGGTTTTAGAGCAGGTCCAAGGTAGGCGGATAAGAAGAGTCTCGCACGCCTTATCCGTGGTCATCCATGGTCGCCGCAGTATGGGAGTGATCCCCACCCGCCTTCTGTGGCTCACCCATCATCCGCAGCATCGCCGGGCCGCCTGTCCTCAAAAATCTAACCACCAACACTCCCGCCACTACCAGAAAGCCAAGGTTCAGCCACGTCGTATAGTTCCACGAGATCGCCTCCTCCATCACCCGCGCATTTCTCTGCTGCGGAATCAGGTGTAGCGCCCCAAACAAAAGCTCCACCACGAAAGCTGCAGCCGCCATCGCCACGTAAAACGTGACAAATAGAAACGCGCTCATCTTCCACCCGTAGTACTTGCGATAGATATTCAGGATCGGAAGAATAATCAGATCGGCAAACAGAAACGCAATCACGCCACCAAAGCTGATCCCGCCGTTCCACAGCACCGCCGCCAGCGGTACATTGCCCACCGAGCATACAAACGAGATCACCGCCACCGCCGGCCCCACCAGCGGCCCCCACAGCTTCGCCAACACCGGATGCCCCGCGAAGAAAAACGCCTGCCAGAACTGCTTCGGCACCCACGCCGCCAGCGCTCCGGAAATCAGCAGACCTCCCGCAATATCCAGCCACAGCGACGCCCAGTCCATCACGAAAAAGTGGCTGATCGCCGTCCGCCCCTTCTCCGACGCAGCCCGCTCCCACAGCGACCCCTCATGCAGACTCATATCCATCGCCGCATGCCCTTCCATGCGACCTTGAATCCCCAGCTCCGCCTGCCGCCGCGCCGCCTCCACCCACTCAGGCCGCAGCAACATCCGAAACAGCAGCACCAGCACCCAGATCATCAGCGGTCCGCCCACAAACTCCGCCAGCGTAAACCTCCAGCCCATCAACACCGCCAACAGAATTCCCAACTCCATCACCAGGTTCGTCGAAGCGAACTGAAACGCCATCGAAGAGGTAAAGTTCGCCCCCTTCCGGAACATCGATCTCGCCAGCGCCACCGCCGCATACGAGCACGAAGAACTCGCCGCCCCCAACCCGCACGCCTTCACAATCGTGCGCGGCCTGTCGTCCGGCAGCAGCCGCGACATCTCCTCCTTCGAAACCACCGCCTGCACCACTGCCGACAGCAGAAATCCAAGAATCAACGCCCACAGAATCTCCCAGGCCATCGTCAACGACATCATCAACGCATGTCCAATAGCCAGGAACATTCCATCCCCCGTTTCGGCAAGTCAGCGACATCAGCAAGCCAGGCGACATCAGCAAGCCAGCCTTATTTAGAAGTCCCCACCGAATCGTCATCTCGACCGAAGCACCTCACAGTCTCATCGTGAGGTGCGCAGTGGAGAGACCCCCGCATTTGCATTTGTTCTTGCCCTCGATACTTGGCGGGGCGACGGTCTCTTCGTCGTAAGATGCGCAGTCGCGCAAGCGATCCGTCCTCTTTCCATTCCATCCCAACAACTAACAGCAGAGAACAGATCACCGACTACCTAGCTGAACATATCCTTCACCTTATCAAACAGCCCACGCGACGTCGGTGTATTCTCCACCACCATCGTCTCGCTCAACTGCTTCAACAACTCCCGCTGCTGCTTGCTCAGCTTGCCCGGCGTCTGCACCCGAATCTCGACGATCAAATCACCCTTCCCATGCGAGTTCAGATGCGGTACGCCCTTGCCCTTCAGCTTGAACGCCTTCCCATTCTGCGTTCCTTCGGGAACCTTGATCGTCGCCGCACCCTCCAGCGTCTGAATCTCCAGCTCCGTCCCCAGCGCCGCCTGCGGAAACGAGATCGGCATCACGCAATGCAGATCATCGCCGTCGCGCTCAAAGAACTTGTGCGCCTTCACACTCAGCACAACATACAGATCACCGGCAGGTCCGGCAAACTTGCCCGCCTCGCCCTCGCCCGAGTAGCGAATCCGCGTATCCTGCTCCACACCCGCCGGCACCTTCACCATAATCGTGTGCTCGCGCTGTACCCGCGTCTCACCCTTGCACATTTGGCACGGGTCAACGATCAGCGTCCCCGTCCCTCCGCACACCGAGCAGGTCCGCGCCACCGAAAAGAATCCTTGCTGGAACCTCTGCTGCCCGCGCCCGCCGCACTGCGTACAAGTCACCGGAGCCTTGCCCTTCGACGCGCCCGAGCCCTTGCAGTCGAAGCAGGTCTCCATCCGCCGAATCGTAATCTCCTTCTCCTTGCCGAAGACCGCCTCTTCGAACTCGAGCTTCATGTCGTACCGCAGATCCCGCCCACGCTGCACGCGCGAAGCCTGCTGCCGCCCATTGCCGCCCATGTTGAACATCTCGCCGAAAAGATCGCCGAAGATATCCCCCAGGTCCTGCGCATTGCCGCTGAACCCGCCACCAAATGGACCACCGGCACCACCACCGTTCTGAAACGCCGCATGCCCATACCGGTCATAAGCCGCGCGCTTATCCGGATCGCTCAGCACCGAGTAGGCCTCGCCGCACTCCTTGAACTTCTCCTCCGCAGACGGATCGTTCGGGTTCCGGTCCGGGTGATACTGCATGGCAAGCTTGCGATACGCAGTCTTCAACTCCTGGTCGCTCGCATCCCGCGAAACACTCAATACTTCGTAGTAGTCAACCTTCGTCACGTTTGCCGTCGCCATATCCCTGAAATCTCACTTCCATTCTATGCAGCTACAAAATTCGTACCAATCACTCTGTCGTTGCAGTCGCTACCCTTGCCATTGTTCTTTTGCCTGTCATCCCGCAGGGATCTGCTTTTCATTACCCCACTCAATAAAACCGTCATTTCGACCGTAGTGGACCACAGTCTTATCGTGGTCCGCGTAGTGGAGAAACCCCCGCATTGCTGTTGCTTTTGCATTTGTCGTTGCCGTTGCTCTTTTGCTTGTCATCCCGCAGGGATCTGCTTTTCATCGCCCACTCAACAAACCGTCATTTCGACCGAAGCGGACCGCAGTCTCATCGTGGTCCGCGCAGTGGAGAAACCCCCGCATTTTTGCTGTTGCATTTGCATTGGTCGAGCCACTAATCCACAACCTGATTCGGATTCGCTGCAATCCTAACCAGCGCCGGCCGCAACAGCTTCTCGCGGATCTTGTAACCCCGCCGAATCTCCTCCAGCACCTGGTGGTCCGGGAACTCCTTGGTTTCGATGCTTCCCAAAGCCTCATGGATTCGAGGATCGAACTGCGTACCAATCGTCTCGACAGCCTGAACATTCAATCCCTTCAGCGCATCTTCCATCTGCTTCAGAATCAGCTCCACGCCACCCCGCAGCTGCTCGGCCGTACCATTCGCCTTCAGCGCCAGCTGAAAGTTATCCATCACGCCCAGAAACGGCTCAACCGTATTCGAGATCGTATAGTCCCGCGAATCGGCCCGCTCCTTCGCCTCACGCTTCCGTGCATTATCGAACTCGGCCTGCAGCCGAGCCAGACGGTCCAGCAACTGGTCCCGCTCGCCCTTCACCTGCTCCAACTCCGCCTGTGCGGGGCTCATCTCATTTATCGGCTCAACGTCAGAACCCACAGCCACCTCCGGGTCAACAACTCCTTGCCCGTTCATCTCATCCTGCATCTTTTTAGAACTCCTCATCGTAGTACCTCTTCTATTGTTGCCCATCCGGGCCCATCGCGCGAACTGCTCCTTGGCGTTCATCGCGAAAATCCTCTGCCAGCCGTTCCAACTCCGAACGTCCCCACCTGAAACCTTTTCAAAACCCACCCCATTCACAACTCGCTAAAAATAAATCTCAAAAAACCTGGCACTTTTTTCGTGGCCCAAAAAGTGACGTCCAAAACACCACATCCACCACACAAAACACCACACTCACACCACAAATTCACCACGTCCAAACACGCTATTTTCTCAAAAACCCCAACAAAAACCACTCCCCACCACGCCAGAAAAAAATCACTCCTCCGGATGCAGCATCCGGTCAAAAACCTGCGCAATATAGCTCACCGCGTTCATCGTGTTCTCGTAGTGCATCCGTTTCGGCCCAATCACTCCCACCGTCCCGCGACTCTCTCCGCCCATCCGCGCTGGCGCGGCAATCAGCACAAGTCCAGCCATTTCAGGAGCTTGCTCCTCCAGATCAAACACCACCCTCACGCTCTCCTGCCGCGCATCGATGTAAGCATTCAGCAACTCCACCAACCTCTGCTTCGCCTCGAGCGCCGTCAAAACCTCCCGCAGCCTCTCCCTATCCTGTTGAGAACCAACGAGATTCGCCACTCCATCCACATAAACCGTCTGCACCGGCACATCCATCTCCGGCACCGCCTTCACCCAAAGCTGCTGCACAGAGTTCAACAACCTCTGATAGTCACTCTTCTCCCGCTCCACCAGCCGGGCAATCTCGGCCCGTACCCGCTCCACGCTCCACCCACGAAAGTTCTCATTCAGAAAATTCGCCGCAACCTCTAACTCCCTCACCGTCAGGTCTTTATCGAGCGCCAGCACTCGATCCCGCACCAACCCGCTCCGCGTCACAACCACCGCCAGCACCCTCGCCGGAGCCAGCCGCGAAAAATGAACATGCTCCAGCATGTCCCCATCCGCCGCCGCGGCAATCGCCACGCCCACACCGCTCGACAACGTAGCCAGCACATGCGAAGTCCGTTCCAACACCGCCTGCGTCCCAGCAACTCCAACAAAACTCAGGTCGATCTGCGACCGTGACCGCGCTGACAACCGCGCCGCATCGATTCTCGGATTCACCCCGCCACTCAACTGCTCCACAAACATCCGGAACGCCCGAGCCGTAGGCACCCGCCCCGCCGAAGTATGCGGCTGCTCCAGCAGCCCCGCATCGGCCAGCTCCGCCATCTCGTTCCGCACCGTAGCCGGGCTAAGCCCCACGCTCTCAACGCTTTGCAGCCGCGCAATAGTTCCCGAACCCACTGGCTCGCCCGTCTCGATGTAGCTCTCAATAATGGCGGTCAGAATAGCTCTCTGCCGCGCCGTCACCCGCTCCGCATCCGCCATTCGCTCCTCCACCCTTAACTTTACGCCACCCGTCAAGCCCGCAAACCCATGTCCTGCCGGACGGGCCTCCTGCGCGGAGGGCGGTCACTTCGTGACGCGTATACCGGTCTCGGCAAGATGATCTGCATCGGTCCTCCCGTTGGTCGGAATCATCTTCCCTTGCGACCAACGGGAGCGCCACGCGAAGCGGTACACACGTTACGAAGTGACCGCCCCGCGCGCAGCGGGCCCGTCCGGCAGGACAAGCACTTACGAAATCTCCAGCACATCCTCCGTCTTCGAAGCAATCGCCTTAGCTCTCTCCGCAACCTTAGCCGCGATCAGATAGAAGTCCTTCGCCAGCTTCGATTCAGGCCCCGCCAGCGCCACGGGCAGCCCCTTATCTCCACCCTCCCGAATCTGAGGATCAAGCTCCACGGCCCCAAGAAACTCCAGCCCAAACTGCGCCGCCGTCCTCTCCGTTCCACCCGCGCCAAACACGTCGATCACCTGCCCATCGGGTAGCGTCATCTGCGACATATTCTCCACCAGGCCAATCACCTCCACCTTCACCTGGTGAAACATCTCGAGCGCCTTCCGCGCATCCTGCAGCGCCACACCCGACCCCGTCGAAACCACCACCGCCCCGGTCAAAGGCACAGTCTGCACCAGCGAAATCACCACATCGCCTGTACCCGGAGGCAGATCGACAATCAGAAAATCCAGCTCTCCCCACTCCACCTGCTGCAAAAACTGCCGGATGATCTGGTGCAGCATCGGCCCACGCATCACCATCGGCTTGTCGCCCGGCGAGATCAGCCCCACCGAAATAAACTTCACCCCATGCGACAGAATCGGCTCAATCCGATTCTCCCCCACAATATTCGGCTGCCGCGTCACACCCAGCATCATTGGCACATTCGGCCCATAGATATCGGCATCAATCAACCCAACCCGATACCCCAACCTGCCCAGCGAAACCGCCAGATTCACCGCAACAGTCGTCTTCCCCACTCCACCCTTACCACTCCCAATTGCCACTACATGCGCCACTCCCGGCAACGGCTGCGGTCCCTGCGGTACTCCTGCTCCCGTGTGTCCCATATTCATCTCCTAAAATCGAACGTCTTATTTGTTGTCATTCCGCAGCGCAGCGAAGGAATCATCTGCTTCACCGCATCGGCACGAGCCTCACACATGCCAGCCCGCCCCCAGAGCAGCTCGCATCTCCTTCTTCCTCTGCGTCTCTCCCGCCCGCATCTCGCGCCGCCGCCCCGCATCGTCAAATCTGCGCTTCTGATGATCCGTCACCGGCACTACCTGCGGCACGACCAATCGATTTCCCTCTCGATCCACGGCTACAAAGGTGAGATAAGCCGAAGAGACATGCCGCAATCTCTGCTCCCGCACATCCTCCACCATCACGCGCACCCCAATCTCCATCGACGTCCGAAACGCGCGATTCACACTAGCCTTCAAAATCAGCAACTCTCCAACCCGCACCGGAGCTACAAAATCCAGATGATCCATGCTCGCCGTCACCGTGAACGCACGTGCATGCCGCGAAGCAGCCATCGCTCCCACCAGGTCGATATACTGCATCAACCTTCCGCCAAACAGGCTTCCCAACGCATTCGAGTCCGCAGGCAAGACAATCTCGCTTCGCTCCGACTGCGACTCAGCCACCGTCCGTTCCAAAACCAAATCGTTCATTCCTACAAGTCTAAATCGCCACAAACTCGCGTGCCGCACGCAATCACCCTGCAGCACCGCAGCGACGCCAGTTCGCCCTCAAAAATCCTGCGCATACGAGACTTGCCAATCCAACCCCGAACAACGCACCATCGATTCATGGACAAGATCGCCGCTCTCACCGAAATCCTCACCGCCGACCCGACCAACGCCTTCGCCCGCTACGGCCTCGCCATGGAGCACATTAGCCAGGGCAACACCGACACCGCCCTCGCCGAATTCACCGCGCTCATCCACCACAGCCCCGACTACGTCCCCGCCTACCAGATGTCCGCACAGACACTGGCCAAACTAGGCCGCACCCAAGAAGCCCTCGACCGCCTCCACCACGGCATCGCTACCGCGAACCGCACCAACAACCCGCACGCCCTTACCGAAATGGAATCCCTCCGCGACGATCTCACCTCATAGAACCGTTTACAAACACGTCCGCAACGAACACTGAAAATTATCCGCATTTGTTTCACATCCGCCTACAAGGGGCCGACATCCGAACCCTTCGTCGCCGCCAAACATCTATACTTAGACATGGCGACCACACTCCCGACCACCCTAGGCTCTCTTCGCGCCAGCGAATTCACTCCAGTCCGCCTCGCTCGCAGCGTAAAAGACGAGCTCCGCGAAAATCTGATCGCCAAACTTCGCGCCTCCGCCCAATCGAAGGAAGGCAATAAAGCTCCGCTCTTCCCGGGCATCGTCGGCTACGAGGACACCGTCGTCCCCCAGATCGTCAACGCCGTCCTCTCAAAACATAACTTCATCCTCCTCGGCCTTCGTGGCCAGGCGAAATCCCGCATCCTGCGTTCCCTCACCACTCTGCTCGACCCGCACTGCCCCTACATCGCCGGCTCCGAGATCCGCGACAACCCCTACGCCCCCATCTCGAAATTCAGCCGCGACCTCATCGCAAAGATGGGCGACGAGACCCCAATCGCCTGGATGACTCCCGACGACCGCTTCGTAGAAAAGCTCGCCACCCCCGACGTCACCGTAGCCGATCTCGTCGGCGACATCGACCCCATCAAAGCCGCCCGCAGCAACCAGGACCTCGGCAGCGAACTCACCATGCACTACGGCCTGCTCCCGCGCGCCAACCGCGGCATCTTCGCCATCAACGAAATCCCCGACCTCGCTGGAAAGATTCAAGTAGCTCTCTTCAACATCATGCAGGAAGGCGACGTGCAGATTAAGGGCTACCCCGTTCGCCTCCCCCTCGACGTAGCCATCGTCTTCTCCGCCAACCCTGAGGACTACACCGCTCGCGGCAAGATCGTGACTCCACTCAAAGACCGCATCGGTAGCGAGATCCGCACCCACTACCCAGAGAACGTAGAAGAAGGCATCGCCATCACCGCGCAGGAAGCGTGGTCCACACGCCCCGCCTCCAGGATAGAAATCCCCCACTACATCCGCCAGATCGTCGAGCAGATCGCCTTCACCGCACGCGAAGACAAGAAGGTCGACAAGCGCAGCGGTGTCTCCCAACGGCTCCCCATCAGCACGATGGAACTGGTCCTCTCGAACGCCGAACGCCGCGCTCTCCTCCACGACGAAGCCGTAGCCGTCCCACGCGTAGGCGACATCTACACCGCGCTCCCCGGCATCAGCGGCAAGATCGAACTCGAGTACGAAGGCGAGATGCGTGGAGCCGACACCGTCATCCGCGAGATCATCCGCGCGAGCGTAGCGAACGTCTTCGACAAGTACTTCGCCGCCACCAACACGCAACAGATCGAGCAGTGGTTCAACCTCGGCGGCACCGTCCAGCTCAACGACGAGCAGCCCTCCAGCGGCTCGCTTGAAGAACTCAAACAGATTCAGGGCCTCATCGAAAAACTCTCACCGCTCGAGATCAACTCCAAGTCCAAACCCGAGGTCACCGTAAGCGCGGCTGAGTTTCTCCTCGAAGGCATGTACGCCCACAAACGCCTCAGCCGCACCGAAGAGCGCGCCTTCAGCGCCGCCGAAAAGAAATCCCGTAACGATCAGGCCTCGCAATACGCCGAAAAGATGCGCGAACGCGAGATCGAACGCGACGACTACGCCAAGCGCACTCGCCGCGGCTTCAACTAACCTGCAACTAGCTACCGAGTTGCGTTTGTTGTCATTCCGCACCCTGAAGGGCGAGGAATCTGCTTCTACAGCCTAACTTCTATGCTCCTGACCTCCACTCTCGCGCTAATCGCGCTCGCGACTCCCCCCGAGAAGCCGCGCCCGCACATCCCCGCAGACCAACTCAACGATATCGCCACCATCCTCGCTCACGACGAAGGCTGGCCTCTAGGCGACCCCGACTACACCCTCGACCCCATGCATCCCGACACCGATGACGGCTTCGACTCCATCGGCATCTACAAAAAAGCCCACCTCGTCCGCATGTACTCCATCGACCGCACCACCGGCGACGTGGTCGACTTCCTGCGCGGCTGTCAGGTCTTCCGCTTCGAGGACATCAAGTCGTTCCAACTAAAGATCAAACAACAATCGCAAGCACCTGCCCTCACCGACAAACAGCTCGCAGCCAAGGCTGGCTGCCCGAAACTCACCGTCGTCAACACCCGCTGGGTCCACTAGGTCCACACCATGAAGCGCGTCCGATACACAAAGTTCACCGGCGACCTCGCCTCCTCCTTCGGCCTCGAAGACCTCATGCAGGCCCTATCCGACTTCCTGCTCGACTCCGGCTTCAACGACCCCATGTCCCGCTTCCAGGAGTTCGACGGCGACCAGACCATGGAGAACCTCCGCGAAGCCATCCGCCAGGCCCTCGACTCAGGCGAGCTCTTCGACGACGAAGCGCAGGAAAAGTACGAAGCCCTCTCCGAAGATCAGGTCGAAGAACTCATCGACCAGATCATCCAGAAGATGCAGGAGCAGAACTTCATCAACGCCGAGATGCCCGAACAAGGACAGGGCGAACAAGGCAACGGTAACGGCGAAGCCCGCTTCGAGGTCACCGACAAGGGCATGGACTTCCTCGGCTACAAGGCCCTCCGCGAACTCCTGGGCCCCCTCGGCAAATCCAACCTGGGCCGCCACGACACCCGCCACGAAGCCGCCGGTGTCGAAACCAACGGCAGCAGCAAGCTCTACGAGTTCGGCGACACCCTCAACCTCGACATCACCGCAACCCTCTCCAGCGTCTTCGCGCGCGAGGGTCTAGCCACTGCCATCGAGGGAGAAGAGCACGCCCCACTCAACATCTACCACTCCGACGTCCACGTCCACCAGTCCGACTACCAGTCCTCCTGCGCCACCGTCGTCCTGCTCGACTGCTCCCACTCCATGATCCTCTACGGCGAAGATCGCTTCACTCCCGCCAAGCGCGTGGCCATGGCTCTCTCGCACCTCATCCGCACCCAGTTCCCCGGCGACACCCTCAACCTCGTCCTCTTCCACGACACCGCCGAAGAGATCCCCGTCTCCCAGCTATCCCGCGTCAAAGTCGGCCCGCACTACACCAACACCCGCGAAGGCCTCCGCATGGCGCAGCGCATCCTCGCCCGTCAGAACAAAGACATGAAGCAGATCGTCATGATCACCGACGGCAAGCCCTCCGCCCTCACCCTCCCCGACGGCCGCATCTACAAGAACGCCTTCGGCCTCGACCCACTCGTCATCTCCGAAACCCTCGAAGAAGTTGCCCGCTGCAAGCGCTCCAACATCATGATCAACACCTTCATGCTCGCCAGCGACTTCTCCCTCGTGCAGTTCGTCCAGCAGGTCAGCGCGATGTGCCGCGGCAAGGCCTACTTCACCACTCCGGAAAATCTCGGCAACTACCTTCTCATGGACTTCATGTCCCGCCGCATGAAGACCATCCACTAAAATCGAGCGGACCATTCAGTAGCTCGCTAAGCGTCAATGAAGACCATCCACTGAGAACCCCTTCCGACCAACGGAAGGACAATTGCGCCAGTCCCACCGAGACAAGGTATACGAGTCACGAAGTGACCGCGCCGCGCGCAGCGGGCCGTCCGGCAGGACAGCACTTTCAACTATCATCACCAAAAGGAGAATCATGGGCACAAGCTGGGCACATATCGGCACCGCGGTCACAGCCTCCTTCCTCGCCTCCCTCGTCGAGTGTGTCGAAGCCCTCACCGTCGTCCTCGCCGTAGGCAGCGTCCGCGGCTGGCGCTCCGCTCTCATCGGCAGTGCCTCAGCAATCGCCGTTCTTCTCCTCATCATCGCCGCGCTTGGGACCGCCCTCACCCACATCCCTCTGCACATCCTTCAACTCACTGTCGGCACCCTCTTACTCCTCTTCGGTCTGCGCTGGCTGCGCAAGGCCATCCTCAGAGCCGCCGGCCACATTCCCCTTCACGACGAAGCTGCTGCCTTCTCGAAGAACACCGAGGCCATGCGTCAGCACGGCAACCGCCCCGCCGCATGGGACAAGATCGCCTTCGCCGCCGCCTTCAACATCACCATGCTCGAAGGCACCGAGGTCGTCTTCATCGTCATTGCCATCGGTGCAGGCCGCGCCGGCACGCTCCTACCCGCCAGCCTCGGCGCCGTGGCTGCACTCCTTGTCGTCATCGCCCTCGGCCTCATCCTGCATCGACCCCTCGCGCGAGTCCCCGAGAACACCCTTAAGTTCATCGTCGGCGTCCTGCTCTCCGCCTTCGGGACCTTCTGGGTCGGCGAAGGCATGAACCTCCACTGGCCTGCAGCCGACTGGTCCATCCTCGCTCTCATCGCCGCCTACCTTGTCCTCGCGTTAGCGGTGGTGCCCCTCTGCCGCAGGCGCTCGCAAGCCGTCCCATCGACCACATAAGGAGACCGCCATAAACTCGATCAAAACTATCCTCCGCGAGATCTTCGGACTCTTCGTCGACGACGCCAGCTTCGCCCTCGCCCTCCTCTCCTGGCTCCTCCTCATGCGCATCGTCTCGCCTCACCTTGGTGCAGCCTCTGCATTCTCAGGCATCATCCTCTTCATAGGACTCGCTCTCATCCTCCTCGAAAGCGCAACCCGCTACTCAAGAAGACAATCCCTCAGCAAATGACCCTACCGATGCAGGTCCAGCCCGAACTTCGGTGCTGACCTCGTCCCACTCACCTTCACCGGAATCACCGCGCCTGCACCATCCTTCTTGAAGAATGGATCAACCGGCTTCAGCAAAATCGACTTCCACCTCGAAGCCACCATCTGCGACACCTTGGCGTTGGTCCGTATCTTTCCCTCAAACTCGAACCGCTCTCCATCCAGCGTGTACTCCCCCGCGAGCATCACATCGGCTCCCGGCAAGGTGTAGTTCAGCTTACTAAAACTGATCCGCCCGGCATCCATTACAAACTCCCCCACCATCTGTGACTGCACATCTTCCGCGCCTGGCTTCGCATCCTTCGGATCGCCCTGCGCCCGCAGGCTCAACATATCCACCTTATCCTCCACCTCGGGATTGCTGAAATGAATCTGCTGCAGCGAAAATCCGCCCTTCAATCCAATCTTCTTCGACACGCTCTCCGGTCCCGGGCGAATATGCAGCTTTGTCTTCATCTGCAGTCGCCCCGTCATCACCGCCGGCGTAGTCTTCACCGCAAGCCGCAGAAAATCCTGAATCTCTCCCGCGGGTACGTTCACATCCAGGTCGATCATGTGCCCTTTGCCTCTTTCATTCACCACCGCTCCACTGCACGTAAACTCCGATCTACCCAACCGCGCCTCCACCGGCTGTAGATACGTATCGCCGCTGGTCCCATCCACAATCGCGTGAAACTTCGTATGCAGCGGCACAGGATGATCCGCCGTATCGAGCGAAAAATTCGGCGTCTCCGTCGTCCCATCCACAATAATTTTGTTCAACTGCCCGCCAAACTCGCCCACTGAAGACAGCATCCCGCCAATGCCTTTGATCGTATTCAGGTCCACATGATCAAACGTGTATCTTCCCGTCACAGTCGAGTCGCCGGGGCTCTCGTTATTCCACGGCCCAAACGTTCCCGTCGCATGGATATCGCCCTTCGGAATAGCATTGACCAGCGTTGCATCATACCTCCACGCCGCATCCGGCCCAACATTCCGCATCACGATGCGGCTCATCTCAAAGTCCTTCGGCTCTTTGCCCGGCTTCATCGTTCCGATGATCAGCTTCGAATCGTCGAACACTATCTCGTCCACCACAATCTTGATCTTGCCCAGATGCCTCCGCCCCTTTGGCGCCTGCTGCCGCATCTCCCGCGGCGGGATGTGAATCGCCATGCCCGCAACCTGCACCGTCCGAACGCGCATCGGCTTCACAAACAAACCCGACAGGTTCGCATGAAACGAAAAATGATCAAGCGCGATAAGAGGATCTGTCGCCCCTGCCGCAACCACCTCGTCCTCAGGGTAGATCCGGAGCCCGTCCCCAGAGACCTCAAGCCCCTTCAGCACTGAAACAGAAAACCCATCCATCTCCACCCTGCTGTCAAAGCGAGTACTCAGCGTCTCGATCACGCGCCCCTTCAAGATCGGCATGGCCCGATGCACCACAATCACGCCGATCACCACGAGAACAACAACCGCAATCAGCACAGAGACCAAAATCCAAGCCCACACGCCGCGATGCTTCGGAGTCTTCAAGTCACTTATTGTTTCGTTCATGTTTTCGTCATTCACAACTGCAGTGATATTTTTTGATGCCAAAAAGCTGCAGCACGGTTCCGGCGCAATAAATCAAACCGAAGGCAACCCCGGCGCAGTCAACTCCCTCCATCAGAATGCTCTTGTAAACAAAAAATACTCCTACGTCAGAGATTGAGTTACGTTTATCCGTGTCGCCAAAGCCACACATGATCGTCTTCGGTATCCTGGTCCTTTTGCTGCCGCTTACTGTTCACGCTGTGCAGATCCACGAAGAACCCACACGCATTCCCTGGACTCAGGCAACGCCAAACGGTCTTAGCGCGCTTCTTGTCTATGCTGATCTTCCCGGCAAACGTCCTCTCGTCGTCATCACCCACGGAACCTCCCGCGACCTCGAACCACGCAACAACGTTACCCCTTGGCTGTTTCTTCCCCAGGCGCGTTGGTTTGCGCGTCGCGGCTTCGTTGCCCTCGTCGTCGTGCGCCGCGGCTACGGCTCCTCCAGCGGTAAGCCCGACTACCTCGGCAACGGCCGCTGCCCCCAGACCGACTACGAAGGTGCCGCCCGCAAGTCCGCCGAAGATCTTCGCATCGCCATCGACTTCGGTAGCAAGCTCCCCCAGGTCGACCCCACCCGTGTTCTCGCGGTCGGCATCTCCACCGGCGGCATGGCCACCGTCGCCCTCACCGCCGACGCTCCCAAAAACCTCGTCGCAGCCATCAACTTCGCAGGTGGCCGCGGCTCAAACGCCGATCACGAGATCTGCAACCCCAACGCCCTTATCGCCGCCTTTCGCGACTTCGGCAAGCACTCACGCACGCCCATGCTCTGGATCTATGCCGATAACGACAAGTACTTCTGGCCCGAGATCGCTCAGCAGTTCGACACCGCCTTTCGCTCCGCTGGTGGTCAAGACCAGTTCCTCCACGCTCCAGCCTTCGGCGAAGACGGTCATACTCTCTTCAGCCACGGCATCGCCATCTGGTCGCCCATGGTCGACGACTTCCTCAAAGCCCACGACCTTGTACTTCTGCCGCAACCGCTTCCCGACGTAACTCCGCCCGACATCCCACCCCCTCCAAGCCTCTCCGACCGCGGCCAGCAAGCCTTCCGCAGCTATCTCACCCTCGGCCCGCACAAAGCCTTCGCGATCTCTGCCCACCACTACGCATCTTCCGTCGCACAGATGAACTCTGACGACGCTCGCAAAGACGCACTCAAAAACTGCAACCGGCTTGCCGCGCCGGATAAAGAAACCTGCACCATCGTCTTTCAAGAAAACTCGCCCGTGCACTAGTGATAAAAAAACTGCTACTTCGTACGACCCGGCAGATCGACGATGTTATGTCCATCGTGGTACACCGCAAAGATCCTCTGAGTGTTGCCGATGTCAACCAGCGGATCAGCGTCCAGCACCAGCAAATCCGCTCGCTTCCCGGGCGCAATTGTCCCACGATCACCCGCATGCAGCAGCTTCGCATTCTCTCCCGTCGCCGCCGTAATCGCCTGCAACGGAGTAAGTCCAGCCCGAACCATCAATGCAAGCTCGTGATGCTCGGCAAACCCCGGAATGCGCCCGGGCAACGCGCCTGAGTCTGTTCCGAACCCAACGCTCACGCCCGCATCAAACAGCTTCTTCAGATTCTTTTGCCCCACTTCGAAGTCTTTCTGATGCTGCGCTGTCTGCGGATCCTGCATGATCTTCTCCGCATACCCAGGCGCGCTAAACTTCGCCATCAGCTTCGCTCCCGCGGCCTGTTGAAAGAAAGGCGTCTGCATGAATGCCGCATTCTGCGCATAAATGTACGCCGACTCGTCCACCGTAAACGTCGGCACATACCAGACGTGGTGCTGCTTCATCGACCGCACAAACACATCATCCACCACCTGGTCGCGAACCGAGTGCGCCAGCACATCCACACCATCCGCCACAAGTTGCTTCGCATCCTCCAGCGCATACTCATGCGCCGCAACACGCACATGCCGTTTATGAGCCTCATCGATCACGGCCTTATAGATCTCCGGCGTCATCTCCGGCACCTTGCCGTGCAGCTTGTCCACCCAGATCTTGATGATGTCCACGCGTTGCGCCGCCATCTCATCCACATCGCGCCTCGCATCCTTATCTGTTGTTGGACGATAGATCTGGTCTGCCGCCGAAAGCAGCGGTGGCGCACCGTCCGGCACTCCAATCCCCCTGCCCGCCGTAAAGATCGAAGCCCCAGCCAAGCGCCCCGCCTGTTGTTCGTCACGCAACACAAACACCAGATCGCGATTCAGTCCCAGCGACAAGATCGTAGTCACACCATATCGCTCATACTGGATCAACTGCCCGGTCACATTCTCCCGTGTGTACCCCGTCGCAGAAGACTCAGCATCATCCACGATCAAACCCAGGTGGGAGTGTGCGCTGATCAACCCCGGCATCACCGTCTTTCCCGTCAAATCATGAACCTGCGCTCCCGCAGGCGCTGCCATCTCCGCCCCACCAACCTGCTCAATCTTTCCATTACGCAGCAGCAACGAAACATGCTCCTGCGGCGCCGCACCCGTGCCGTCAATCACCCGCGCATTCCGCAGCATAACTACTTGCTGTACAGGCATCCGCCGCCCCGGTACCTGCTGCACCGCTGCATTCTGCGCCCGAGCAAGAGAGCCGCCGAGAAGGATCGCAATCACAACGAAGTTCGACCGCGCTGTCATAGGCTTCTTAGATGCAAACCGCTCCACCAGGAGACCAGCTATGGCCGCGAACCCACCTGCCGCCGCTCCCGCCAAAGCCTGTACAACCCCCACGCCGCCACCGAGCAGTTATCCACGATCGTCCCATCGAGAATCATCTCCTCGAACGCCCCCCCGCTCACCCGCCTCACCACCAGATCGCTCTCCTCCGCATCCGGGTCTGGCTTCCCCATCGTCAGCCCTTCAGCCAGAAACACATGCTGTATCTGATTCATCACTCCATACGCGATCTGCAGCGTCGACAAAAGCGTCATACGCTCCGCCGTCAATCCAGTCTCCTCCAGCAACTCTCCCCGCGCCAACTCCTCCGGCACCACCTCTGCCAACTCCCACCCTCCCTGCGGAAACTCCCAGTGCCGCGCCCCCACCGTGTACCGGAACTGCTCAATCAGATAAACAAACTCGCCCTCCGCTCCCACCTCCAGCGGAATCACAATACAAGCCGGATCTTTATCGACCACCCCGTAGATCCCACGCTTTCCATTCGCCCGCTCGATCACATCTTCGCGCACGCTCGTCCACGGATTCCGGTAGACCTCCCGGCTGCTAATCGTCTTGATCGTCACAACACCGTCCTCCACACACTCAATCTCCGTCAGGAACCGAAAACTCCAGATGCGACGGATACTTCTCCGATCCATAGATCGTCACCGTCTGCCCCCGGTACGCCCCCGCCGGAGCCGTCATGATATTCGGCACAAACGTCTGCGGGTTCCGATCGTACAGCGGAAACCAGCTCGACTGCACCTCCACCATCATCCGGTGTCCCTTCAGAAAAGTATGATCCGCCCCATGCAAACTCCACTTGTACTCAGTCACCTTCCCCGGCGTAATCGCGTCAGGCGTCTCAAAACTCTTCTGATACCGCCCACGAAAGATCTCATCCACAATCATCAGCTGGTACCCCGCCATGGGAGCCGGCGCGTCGTCCGGATAAACATCGATCAGCTTCACCACAAAGTCCCCATCCGTACCGGTCGTAGAAGCAAACAGATCCGCAACGACATCTCCCGTCACAGTGACATCCTTCTCCAGCACCGGCGATGAAAAGTTCGCCAAATCCTTCCGCCCACTTACAAACCTCTGATCCTCCACCAGCCACGTCCGCCACTTCGACCCATCCGCATACGTCGACTGAATCGGCCGATTCCGATACGGCACTGGATTCGCGGGATCTGCACTATAACTGACCGCGGCCTTCCCGCCAGCCGCAGGTGCTGTCCTTCCCAATCCGCCATCCGTCGTCAGAAATAGCTTCGTTTCCTTGAACCCCTGCTTCGGCGGCCACGCCTCATAGCGCTCCCACTTATTCACGCCAGTCCTGAAACTCGCCACGCCGGTCAGGTCGAACCCAGCGCGCCCCTTCAGATACTTCTCAAAGAAAGGAGATTCAATCGCCTTCCTGTACTGATCCCCCGTCGCCGCTCCAAAATCCAGCGCCCCAAGATGCCGCGTCGTCGGCCCCCACCCACCGTGATTCCACGGCCCCAGCACCATGAACACTTCGTTCTGCAAGTCATGTGGCTTCAACGCAGCATACTCGGCCTGCGTCCCCCACATATCCTCCTGGTCCCACCATCCACCCACCTCAAGCGTCGGCACCTCCGCCTTCGTCAGATGCTTCTCCACAGCCATATCCTGCCAGAACTTCGTATACGCAGGCTGCGTCAAAAATACCTTCGCCGTTGGCAGACTCTCCATCTTCGCTGCGTCCGCAGCACCAGCGAAGTTCACGTTGCGAAGAAAAAAATCGAAAGTGTCTTCTTTACTCTCCACCCGCGCATCCGTCTTTTGTGCCTCTAACTGTTGCACATAGTCGAAGCCATACGTCTCGCGGAACGCTCCATTATGGAAAAAGTCATCCCCCATCCACACATTCGTCATCGGAGCCTGCGGCGAGATCGCCTTCACCGCCGGGTGCGCATCAATCCCAGCCGACATCGCCAGAAACCCCGGATACGAGACCCCCAGCACCCCCACCTTTCCGTTATTCTTCGGTACATTTTTCAGCAGCCAGTCGATCGTGTCGCGCGTATCGGTCGTCTCATCCACATCATTCTTCGTCGCATGTGCAACGATCGCGCGGTTCATCACGAACTTTCCCTCCGACTCATACCGTCCGCGAATATCTCCAAACACAAAGACGTACCCACTCGCCGCCAGCTCCGGCTTACTGCCGTTTACCGCTGCCGACGAAACCCACGAAGTCCCATACGGCGTCCTCTGCATCAAAAAGGGAAGCGTCTCCCCACTCGTCTCCGATCCCGCTGGCCGCAGAATCACCACATGCAGCTTCACCCCGTCACGCATCGGAATCATTGCCTCGCTACGCGTGTACTCCCGAAAGTGATTGAGCCGCGTTCCCACCAGGCTGACGCGGCCTTCCTTCCTCTCGACGCCCGGCTCGCCCCGTTCGCCAAACGTGCTCGTCAATCCGGAGACCTTCCCCGCAGCGTCCCGCGCGAAAACGACTCGCAGCTCGTGCGCAAAGAAGTGATCGACCGACTCGGCCCGCAACTCATATCGCGGTGAACGCTCGCCTTCGACGTAGAGTTTGTCGCCCTCACGGTAAACCGAACTCAGCACATCCGGCTCCATCTCATCCCGATACTGCCCCACATACTCGTCAAGTGCCCTAACGGAAAGCGTAATCGTATGCGGCTTCTGCGCGGCCTGAACCTCCTGCGCACCCAGCACAGCCACCGAAGCCGTCAACCATCCGGAGAGAACCACCGCGCAGCAGCCGCTAATCTTCATCAAGCTCATCCTCACACTGAAATCGTCAAGTCGTAAAGCAAAAGAGACCGCAGGCACTCAAGAAGAAATGGGTTGAGTAGCACTCAGAGCCCATCTCTTTCCATGAAATCTGCAGTCTCCCTCTTAGGTAAGAATTACTTCAGGGCTAGCCACGCACTGGAAGCCCACTCGATTGTGCGATCCATCGCAAAACGGGCGTTTCTCGCTCGCTCCGCAGCGGCAAAGCGAAATCGCCGGCTTCCCCGTCAGATCCCACTCCTTGCCATCCGCGTCCTTCAAAAGGATGTGGCCTTCAACCCGCAGCGGACCATTGGGCCGAACCGTAATCTTTACTGCCTCTTCTGACATCGTTAGTACTCTCTCTCTTACAAAGGATGCGTTCAGCATAGCAAATTGCGACTGCAACAACTGCCGAGCAGCACCCTCATCGCTAGAGAGGGACAGCAGTCGCCCTCTTCGCAATCGTCTCTGTTTTGAGTGCGAAGCCATCTCTCACTGCATCTTTCACCCATCGCGTTCGGAACCAGCGGTTCATCGGCTCCGAATAGACCCGCGAGATAAGTGCTCCCAACAGCCCGGAAAGCAGGAGAACAGCAAGGAACATTGCCGGGACAGCTCGGACCGGATTGTTCATGGATAAAAAAATATGGAAAAGACTCAATACAACAAAGACGTGCGTCAGGTAAATCTCATAGCTCAGCCCACCTGCCCGCGCCAGGGGACGAAGCAACGTCGGCGCCTGCCATCGCGTCTGCGCAACTGCGATCAGCAGCAGGCAAACACCTAAAGCCAGAACCGTCATGTCCAGTCCGGCACGTCCCAGACCTAGGCTCTCAACCCGAATCGAAAAACCAAGGACAGACACGAGCATCGTCATCCCTGTTGCGCCCAGAACTCGCAGCGTCATGCCGGAAAAACGCGCCTTCGCAGAGAGCAGCGCAGTCAAACAGCCAAGCGCGATACCGTCCATTCCGCCAAGGTAGGAGTACTCCCTCCAAATCGGATTGTGGTTGAAAGCCTGCGCCCGGGCAAACGGCCCCAAGACGACAAAGACAAAAAGCAACCCCGAGAGAAAGCTGGTGCGACGAAACACGCGGCACGCCAACGGGAAACAAAGATAAAACATCTCTTCAACTGACAGTGACCATAAAACGTCCCAATTCGCCGGCAGATATCCGCTTCGCGCCTCAAGTACATTCACACGAAAGGTAAGCGCCGCCGCCAGAGCACGCCCCAGCCCGCCTGTCTTCTGAGAGACCACAAACTCCTTGACGTGCGCGAAGTGAAGAAGACTGAGGATCGCGAAAACAAGCAGCATCAGCGGCGCGATGCGGGCGAACCGCAATCGATAAAAATCGCCCACATTCACCGCCGACACTGAACCCCAACGCCGCAGCGTCGTCGACGTGATCAGAAATCCAGAGATCACAAAGAAGATCTGGACGCCAAACTGACCATTCCACACCAGCGAGGACACCAACTGACGCGGCAGACCTTGCGTGTAGGAAACCTCCGCCCCTAACAGCCGCATGTTGACGTGATTCATCAGCACCAGGCAAATCGCAAGACCACGAAGAAGATCCACCCCATCGAGACGCGACCAAATCAGCGAAGCCTGTCTCCCCACCATCGAGTTCGATCCGTGCTCAAGGACAAGGCACCTCAATCACACAACATCGACTTCCAGCTCATCCACGTAGCACCAGCCCCAGCTCTCGCCCGGCTCAACCGACCGCATAATCGCATGTTGTGTAGTATGAAAATGCTTGGTCGCGTGCTTGTGCAGAGAAGAATCGCAGCAACCCACATGCCCACACTCCAGGCACATCCGCAGATGCACCCAGCTACTGCCGATCTTCAAGCAATCCTCGCAACCCTTCGCCGACGGCTTCACCTTACGAATCTGATCCAGATGAGTACATTCCATTCGCGCACCTGCCTTCGCCTGATTCTATCTCCAAGAGGCTGATTAGAAACTGTCCTGCCGGATGGGCCCACTACGCGTGGGGCGGTCACTTCGTGACACGTATACCGGTCGTGTCACCGTCATCAACAAAGGGCCTCCCGTTGGTCGGCGTCATCTTCCCTCCGACCAACGAGAGCACCATTACCGTTCCCTTGCCACAACAAGGTACACAAGTCACGAAGTGACCGCCCCACGCGTAGTGGGCCCGTCCGGCAGGACCAGTCTTCTAATCCCCCATCCCCTCCGTAATCCCATACTCCTTCAGCTTCCGGTAAAGCGTCGTCTTGCCTATCCCAAGCAGCTTCGCCGCCATCAGCTTATCGCCCTTCAGCTGCCGGATAGTCCCAAGAATGGCATGCTTCTCCATCTCTGCGATCGAAACGATCCCGCCGCCCTGCGAAGCGCCCACCGTCTCACCCCGCTCCATCCCGTCGTCTTCCTCAGCCGCATGGACAGCCGGTCCCTGCTGCATGCGAAAGTTTTGCAGCTGCGTCGGCAGGTCGCCCAGGTGCAGCACCGGCCCCGACGACAGCGCACACGCCCGCTCGATCGCATTCTCAAGCTCACGAACATTGCCCGGCCAGTCATACTCTGCCATCGTTCGCAGCATCGAGTCGGAGAAGCTGCGCTCCACGCCACTCTCCTTCTCCATCTGCTTCAGAAAGTGCGTCGCCAGAACAGCAATATCCTCTCGCCGATCCCGCAGTGGAGGAATCCGCAGGTTCACCACGTTCAAACGAAAGTACAGATCCTTGCGAAACCGTCCCTGCTCCACCATCGTCGAAAGGTCACGATTGGTCGCCGCCAGCACCCGCGCCGAGATCGGCCTGGACTGCGTCGCTCCCACAGGCCGCACCTCCTTCTCCTGCAGCGCCCGCAGCAGCTTCGCCTGCAGGTCCAGCGGCAGTTCACCAATCTCGTCCAGGAACACCGTCCCGCCTTCAGCCGAGGCCAGCAGCCCTTCCTTCGCTCGATCAGCTCCCGTGAAAGCACCCTTCACATGACCAAACAACTCGCTCTCAATCAGCGTAGGCACCAGCGACCCGCAGTCCACCGGCACAAACGGTTTCGCCGCGTTGGGCCCGTTGAAGTGAATCGACCGCGCCACCAGTTCCTTACCCGTCCCACTCTCCCCCAGGATCAAAACCGGATGCGTTGAATAAGCTACCTTCGACAGAATCCGATACAGCTTCTCCATCTCCGGAGACCGGCCCACCAGCCCCCCCATTCCCTGCTGCGTTCTCAGCCTCTCGCGCAGCTGCCGGCTCTGCACGTCCATATGCAGCTGCTGCCCTGTCCGCTCGAGCACCGCCGTCAATTCCTCGAGTGCAAACGGCTTGGTCAGATAATCTCCCGCACCAATCCGCATCGCCTCCACCGCGGAGGACACCGTCGCAAACGCCGTCATCACAATCACCGCCGTGTCTGGATGCAACGCCTTCACCTGCTCCAACAGCGGCAGACCACCTCCACCCGGCAACTTGAGATCCAGCAGCAACAGATCGATCCGCCTCTGCTTCAGAATCGCTCGCGCCGCCGTAGCACTCTCAGCGCCCACTACTTCAAACCCCATCCCCGCTGCGATCTGGCAGCAAGCCTTCCTCACCGCCTCATCATCGTCAACCACCAGCACATGCAGCAGCCCAAGATGTTCCGCCGAACTCACCGCGTGCGGCGCAGAGACCGGCGACACGCCCACCAGCACTCCCGACGGCGAGTCCGCGCCCACTTCCCCACTCCTCCGCTCACCATTCCCTCCTTCGTTCAACACAGAAACACCTCCTGCACCGCTCGTCCTCGCTCCCGCCGTCTCAAAACCCGTCATCCTTAGCATGCGATCCATCCAGCCTCTCCCCGTACGACCATCTTCACTCCCGAATCGTTCATCCTCGTTCCCTCCATCTCCAACTCCTCCCGCTCGAGCACCGCATCCAACCGCTTCATCGCACTCCACTCCACCGAGATGCTTGTTCCCACCTCCGGCTGGCTCGCAATATTCAGAGATCCACCCGAAATAGCCACCAACTCCCGCACCACCCGAAAGCCCAGCCCACGTCCATTCGCAGAAGAGATCCCGCCGGTCTGCATCAACCGTCGCACCGCCGCCTGATCCATCCCGCAGCCGCGGTCCGTCACCGTCATTACCACTCTGCGTCGCGGCTCTTCGCCTTCGCTCTCCGTCGCCTGCAGCACGCCTTCCACATGGATCGAGATCGCCCCGACCCACGGCGTAGCCTCCGCCGCATTCTTCACCAGGTTCGTCAGTATCCGCTCCACCGACTCTACCGGCACCTTCACCGCCTGAAACGCACCCACGCCATAAGAGATCTCCACCGTCCGCCCCGCCACCCGGCTCAGCAGGCCCCTGCACCGGTCCACCACATCTGGCAGCACGGCAAACTCTCCCTGCACCTTCGTCGACCTTCCAGCACGCGCATGATTCACCAGCCGGTCAATCATCGCCCAGCTGCGATCGCTCAACATCCTCAGCTCGTTGGCATATTCCTTATGCTCTTCATGCAGCACTCCGGGCAGCGCCAGCAGATCAGAATAAAGACTCAGCGCCCCCAGCAGATTACCCGCGTCATGCGCCAGCCCCGCGCCCTCGGCCACCCCCGCGATCGCTGCCACCTCGGCAGCCGGCGCATCCACCGTCCTCCGCACCGTCGGCATCGCCGAGCCACCAAGACCCATCTGGCGTGTCACATGGCGAAGCGCCGCAAACTTCCCTGAATAACTCTCTGGCCCCGAGGCAGTACCACTCTGCATTGCCTGCATTCCGAAATCCACCGTTCTCCTGCTTAGTAACCTATAGCAGATGCACTTCTGTAATCACTTCAAGTGCCAAACTGGAACTCCCTTCCTAAGTGATTACACATCAAGCGAAAACTCCTCCAATCCTCCTGCGCCACCCGAATCAGGAGCCGTCCCAATATGGAACCGAATCCAACCAAGATCCACCGACTCCCACAAAATCCTCAACAAACTCCAATCCAATCGAGCCTTCCCATTATGGAACCAATCCCATTTCGGAACACTCCCCCAAAGGGCTCACACTCCACCCATCCCATCGCTCCCACAACCCCGCAACTATAATTCCCTAATGTCCGTAACCACCGCCACACCCTCCCCTCAGCTCTTCCGCCCCGACCACCGCTCCGCCGACGCCCTCCGTCAGGTCCGCATCACCCCTCACTACGTCGCCATGGCCGAGGGCTCCGTCCTCATGGAGTCCGGCAACACTCGCGTCCTCTGCAACGCCACCGTCGAGCAGGGCGTCCCCAGCTGGCTCCGCAACTCCGGCCGTGGCTGGGTCACCGCCGAGTACGGCATGCTCCCCCGAGCCACCCTCACCCGCACCGCACGCGAGAGCGAACGCGGCAAGGTCGGCGGCCGCACTCACGAGATCCAGCGCCTCATCGGGCGTTCCTTGCGAAGCGTGGTAGATATGAAGGCTCTCGGCGAGCGCACCGTCATCCTCGACTGTGATGTCCTTCAGGCCGACGGCGGAACCCGCACCGCAGCCATCACCGGAGCCTGCGTCGCCCTGGCCCTCGCGCTCGGCAAGCTCGTCAAAGCCGGCACCCTCAAGAACTCGCCTCTCAAACAGATGGTCGCCGCCACCTCCGTCGGCATCGTCGACGGCAACGTTCTGCTTGACCTCGCCTACGAAGAGGACTCCCGCGCCGCCGTCGACATGAACGTAGTCATGCTAGCCAACGGAGGCCTCGTCGAGACCCAGGCCACCGCCGAGCACGACTCCTACACCCGCGCCCAGCTTGGCCAGATGCTCGACTTCGCCGAGAAGGGCATCCAAGAACTCCTCGCCGCCCAGCGCACGATCCTGGACCAGGCAGGATAAATCTTCATCCCGACCAACGGGAGGACCCGCGCACCTACCCAGCCGCGACCGGTACAAAAGTCACGAAGTGACCGCCTCCCGCGCAGGGAGCCCGTCCGGCAGGACAACCCTCGTCAAGCCGCCTCCCGAGCCCCCACGTGAGTACCAGAAGAAACGGCCAACTCCAGCGCAGGCTGCCGAGTCGTCATCACCATCTGCGCCAGCAGACCCTCTTCAACGATCAAAACCGTCGCACACACAATCAGCGGAATCAGTTCGCCGAATACCCTCGTCTCGATCAGAATCCCATACACAAACATGAACCCGAACCAGATCGGCAGCAGCCACAGCCAGGCCTCCAACCGGGGGTCGCGAATCCTCCGCCGCATCACCACGACAAACACCAGCAGATATCCGCAAGCACTCATCAACTGCGGCCACGCCTGTGGAAACAGCAGCGACTTCACATTCCAGTCGATCCGTGGATAGAACTCCGACACATTACCCGCGAACACGTGTCGAAGGAAGATCTGCCACCCCGCCCAAAATAAAGCCAGCGGCACGACTACTCCCAGGCTCTGCACGCGCAGCATCCTCGACCATCGCAGCCGCCCACCCTCCACCGCTTCATTCAGCAAAAACAACGGCAGCAACAGCAGCGTAGTCTCTCTGTTCAGCGTCGCGATCACAAACAGTCCCGCAAAGTAAATCCAGTGCCGCCGAAAGTACATCAGGTACATCGCCGTCGCGAAGAACGCCAGGCTCGGCAGATCGTAGACGAATCGAAAGTTCTGCACCGTATGCATCACATAGGTCGCGGCGCAGGCCACCAGCAGCAGCGGATAAACCATCGGCGTCAACAGCCGCCGCCGCGAACTCGCCTGGTAGATCCTCGTCGTCATGTACCCGGCCACAAGCAAACACACGACGTTGATCCCCGCCTGCACCAGCACCTCGGAAGACACCGGCTTGGGAAACCAGAAGTGTGACTTCGCCAGCGGTCTCGCCAGCCACGCAAGGGTACTGCTCTCATGCGCCCACCGCATCGGCAGCATCATCAGGCTTCGCCCCTGGAACGGCATCCGCTCCCGGCCCTCCTCGTACAGCAGTGTGTTCACGTAGGGCCTTGTCAGCCACAGATAGCACCACACAAACTGCACCGTAGCGAACACATACACCACAATCAGACAAATTCGCTTGTGCCTGGACATAGGCTCACCTCGTCAAAAACCGCATGCCACTGGCTTTCGGCAAGGGAATGTGCAGCCCCCGTTCCGCCGCAATCACTCCTAGGATGACCCGATCCTTACTGCGGGTTGCAACAGCTCACAACCTCTCTTTTGCAACCGGAGGCCCAACCCGGCACTCCAAACCTGTAGAATCTCTCACGCTGATATAACTAGCTTGCAGAGGCAGGAAAAAACCCTTGAACATAACCACGACCCAGCAGACAGCCTCCACCCGCGACCCCCAGGCCACTGACGTTCGCGCCATGAGCATCGCCACCGTGCTCTTCTTTATGTGGGGCTTCCTCACCTGTCTCAACGACATCCTCATCCCGCATCTCAAAGGCATCTTCAGCCTCAATTACGGCCAGGCCCTGCTCGTTCAATTCGCCTTCTTCTCGTCGTACTTCATCTTCGCGCTCCCCTCCGGAAAACTCGTCGACTGGCGCGGCTACAAGCAATCCATGGTCATCGGCCTCATCGTCATGGCCGCCGGCGCGCTGCTCTTCCTGCCCGCCGCCAGCACCGCGTCCTTCCCTCTCTTCCTCTCCGCGCTCGTCATCCTCGCCGCCGGTATCACCTGCCTTCAGGTCTCGGCCAACCCCTACGTCACCAACCTCGGCCCGCAAGCCACCGCGGCCAGCCGCCTCAATCTCGCTCAGGCCTTCAACTCCTTCGGCACTACCATCGCACCCTTCTTCGGCGGAGCCCTCATCCTCGGTGCCATCCAGGCCTCGCCCGAAAAGATCCAGTCCTTCTCCGCCGCAGCGCTTCAGACCTACCGCGAGCAGCAGGCATCTTCCGTCCGCATGCCTTACCTCGTCATCGCTCTTACTCTCGTCGTACTCGCCGTCGCCATCGGCCTGATCAAGCTCCCGACCACCGACTTCACCCGCGACTTCCGCCCCGGTGAGCTAGTCGGCCGCGCCGCAGGAAGCATCTGGCATCAGCCGTATCTGCTCATGGCCACACTCGGCATCTTCGTCTATGTAGGCGCCGAGGTCTCCATCGGCAGCTTCCTCATCAACTACCTCGGCCTGCCCCACATCATGAACTTCCCCGAGCGGACCGCCGCCCACTACGTCTCTTTCTACTGGGGCGGAGCCATGATCGGCCGCTTCATCGGCTCCTACGTCCTTCGTTACATCAGCACCGGCAAAGCCCTCGCAGCAGCGGCCTTCATCGCCTTCTGCCTCGTCCTTACCACCATGGCCACCGGAGGACCCGTCGCCCTCTACACCGTCCTCGCCATCGGCTTCTTCAACTCCATCATGTTCCCCAGCATCTTCAGCCTTGGCCTCGCCGGACTAGGCGAACTCACCAGCAAAGGATCCAGCCTCCTCGTCCAGGCGATCGTAGGCGGTGCCCTCCTTCCCCTAGCCGAAGGCCATCTTGCCGACCGCGTAGGCGTCCAGCACGCCTTCATCATCCCCGCCGTTTGCTACATCTATATCGCCTTCTTCGGCTTCATCGCCTCTCGCCGCAAAGACATAGACCAGGACCCCAGGCACCCCTCACACACCGCTACCGCTCACTAAAACAGAACTCCCTCTCGCACCCTTCCAGCAAGTGGGAGTTCATAGCAACAGCACAAATCTGTCATTCCGACCGAATCGCAGCGCAGTGGAGGAACCGCTCCTCCTTCGTACCGGCGAGAACTTTCGCCGCGAAATTCGGTAGCTGGTCAGCTTGGAGTGAACGACTGAAGTCTCCGAAAACCCGACTTTGCGGGAACACGGCCTGATTAACGGCCACAAGAGCGTTCATAAGGACTGACCGCCAGGGACTCATCGCTCCTGTCAAGAGAGGAAGTCCAACTTGCACCGTGTTGAATCTACCGCTGCCATAACGCATCCAATGCGCCAAGGAGCAACAATGAAAATTTCAGGCAACACCATCCTCATAACTGGCGGCACCAGTGGCATCGGCCGCGCACTTGCTGAGGCGCTGCACGGCAAAGGGAATCGGGTGATCATCGCTGGACGGCGGCAGGAGCTGCTCGACGAGGTCACGGGGCGCAATCCCGGGATGGTAGGTATCGCGGTGGACCTGAGTGACAGCGCGGCCATCACAAAGTTCGCAGAGTCGGTGAAGAGTCGGTTTCCTCAATTGAATGTTCTGATCAACAACGCAGGCATCGCCGGGCATGAGGACTACACGTCGGATTCGACCGACCTGACGCGGGCGTACAGCACCATTCAGACCAACATCACCGGCGTGGTGCAATTGTCGACCGCTCTGCTCCCCACATTACGTGCTCAGCCACACTCCACGCTGATGGTGACCACTTCAGGGCTTGCATTCGTCCCCTATCCGCCAGGTCCGGTTTACAGCGCGACCAAGGCCTTCATGCATAACTGGCTTGACGCCCTTCGTATGCAATTGCGGAAGACCAGCGTTGAAGTCTTAGAACTCGCGCCGCCTTACGTACAGACAGAGCTCGGAGGTCCGCAGCAGGCCAGCGATCCGCGTGCCATGCCGCTTGAGGATTTCACCAACGAGGTCATGCAGATTCTGGAAAGCAACACCATCGACAAGGGAGAGATTCTCGTCGAGAGAGTCAGACCTCTGCGCACTGCGGAGAAAGATGGCAAGTACCAGGAGTTCCTCGACGTGTTCGCGAGCATGCACGTTTAGTGACTGAGCCGGCGGTCGTCTCATACGGTCGGCCGCCGGATCCTCGAGTCCTCTGAATGGAAAACAGGATCACAGGCAACTTGGCTGCCCCTAAGTTGAAACTGGCCCACTCCCGGAATTCCCCCCTCACAAACGGAACATTCCGTGCAATCCAGACACCCCGAAAAACCTGTCAAGCCCCTAAATCACTCAAATCACTCTTATAAAACCACTTACGCGTGGCGTATGAGTTCCTCCCGATCCCGTAAAATAGAGTCAGACAAAAAATAAGGTCCGCGCATAACCGAAATCGAACAGCACATGCCCGTAAGTCCTTTGCTAAGAGGATTTTGCCCCTAACCCCTTTCTTTAGACGAATTTGGCGACACCTATTTTTCTATCTGACTGCATCTAAGCCACTTACGAAGAGATACCCCCCCAGGGGGTACCCCTGACTCGGGCCGCCGGTCTGCCTCACTCGCTCGAGGAAAGGGAGATGGTGAAAGGGAGATGGTGAGAACAGCGTGGATGAATGGCATGTCGTCCCATCGAGGCTTCCCCGCCCATACCGAGGATGACGCCAAATCCACAGAAGCCGCATCCCATCCCTGAACCATCGACGCTCACCGGCGCAAATCTGCAAAGATCGGGCGCATCCTAACCTCGGCTTCCGCTTCACACCGAACCTATCCTCCGCTGTGTAAAATGGCCCTTCGTAGTCCTTCCATCACTCCAACCGTCTCAGGAGACAAGCACCCCATGATCAAGTTGACACCAGGAAAGTTAGCCGGCCTCAAGGCCGTCTCCGACCATCGTGGCGTGATCGCCGCCGCCGCCATGGACCAGCGCGGATCCCTCCAGAAGTCCCTCGCCAAAGAGCGCGGAGCCGCTGCCGACGCGCACGACCTCGAGGAGTTCAAGACCCTCGTCACCTCCGTCCTCACCAAGCACGCCTCCGCCATCCTCCTCGACCCCGAGTTCGGCCTCCCCGCCTCAAAGCACCGCAACGGCAAGGGCCTCCTGCTCGCCTACGAGAAGACCGGATACGACGCCACCACCCCCGGCCGCCTGCCCGACCTCCTCGACGTCTGGAGCGTCCAGCGCCTCAAAGCCGCAGGAGCCGACTGCATCAAGATTCTCCTCTACTACACCCCCTACGAGAAGAGCAGCGTCAACGACCTCAAACACGCCTGGATCGAGCGCATCGGCGCTGAGTGCATCGCGAACGACATCCCCTTCTTCCTCGAGTTCGTCGGCTACGACGCCGAGGGCGGTGATGAGAAGTCGGTCGCGTACGCCAAGAAAAAGCCCGAGATCGTCTCAGGTTCCATGGCCGAATTCGGCAAGGCCCACTACAACGTCGATGTCCTAAAGGTCGAAGTCCCCGTCGAGATGGCCTTCGTCGAAGGCACCAAGTCCTTCAAGGGCGAGAAAGCCTACACCCGCGCCGAAGCCTTACAACACTTCCGCGACGCCGCCACCATGACGCACAAGCCCTTCATCTACCTCTCAGCCGGCGTCTCCAACCCCGTCTTCATCGAAACCCTCGAACTGGCCGTCGAATCCGGCACCACCTTCAACGGAGTCCTCTGTGGCCGCGCCACCTGGAAGGACGGCATCCCCATCTACGCCAAGCAGGGCGCCAAGGCCTTCGAAGACTGGCTTAACACCACCGGCGTAGAAAACATCACCAACGTCAACAACGCCCTCAAGCAGGCCCACTCCTGGCACGACAAAGTCGAATCCAAATAGCCTCCACCCGTAGCAACAATCAAGGCGCTGCATTCGTGCAGCGCCTTTTCATTGACATGGGAGATCGTCCACTGACTTTATTTAAAGGACAACAGATTCAAGCTATCGCTAAAACGGCCCTTCGTGCAAACACCCTAAGCACGCTCTGCCGCATCGTAAGCTAGATAAATTGAGAAGAGGTTGAACAAATGGATCGGTCGCAAGAGAAGACAGTTACAAAGTCGCTGGCGAAGGGCCTGCTGGCAGGGTTGATTGGTGGCTTGGTGGCAACAGCAGCAAAGACGCTTGCGGAAAAGATCTATCCGCCGCGCACTCACGGAGAGCCAGAACCATTCACAGTGCTGGCGGAGAAGCTCGTCGGGCACGAGCTTATCGGAACCCAAAGGGTCATCGCGACGGAGACACTTCACTGGGGGTTCGGAGCTGCGGCTGGCGCTGCTTATGGAGCGCTGGCAGAGTACTATCCGCAAGCCACGGCGAAGGATGGTGCTGGATTCGGAATGGCACTATCTTCCCTGACCCATGGGACAACCCTTCCAGCGCTGGGTATTTCGCCAGAGCCAGAAGAGCAGACAACCCGCGAACGCACCAGTGAGCTGGCCACCCACGTTGTCTACGGAATGGTCACCGAGACCGTCCGTCGCGCGGTGAGGAAGATGCTGGGTTAGGCGTTGTCGCAACATGTAGTCCGAAGGTTGCAGAATCCGCAATGCATAACCTTGGCAGCACTGCAGCGCACAATCGCTTCACGGAGTAAAGGCGGCTATCCATTGAGCATTAGCCCAGAGGCGTTCGGCGGAGTCGTATCGAGTGGCGAAGTTGGCGATGACGTTGCCAGCTTCCTCGTCGATCTGCGAGGCGTAGTTGAGAACCAGCTTGCGCTTACGAGTGATAGCTCCGGCGGCGGATTCGTCGGTCTGGCAGAGGATGGGACGGAGCGGTTCGTCAAGCAAGGTCGTCGCATCGCGGAGCGAGTCAAGGTCTGCGGCAGCACTGGGGTGAGTAGCGGCGTACGGAAGGTCTTCGTAGAAGGCGGCGGGAAGCGACACTACGAAGGGCATGGCAGCTTCGCGGACGGCGAGGTGGTCAATTTGATTGCCCAGAGCGGCCGGAACAACAACAGCCTCCATCGCGTCTAGCTCGGATTGACGAGTAAGAGCCTTGCGGATTTTTTCAATCGACGGGTCGCTTGGATTTACAGGCATATCACATAGTTGATCGAGGGGAACACGAAGCCGGATAGGCGCGTCTTTGAGGTTGAGGTCAAGCATCTGCAGATTGTTCTTGAGACCCTTCGGCAAGGACTCTTTCATCCGCCGAAGGAAGAGCTCGTCTTCACGCAGGCGCATGGCCGAGACATAGGAGAGCTCGTCGTTTTCGTGGACGAAGGCAGCATCCGAGTACGGAGCGTAGCGGCTGCGTGTGAAGACGTTGAGGAGCGTGACCGTGTGGCGCGCGCTAAGCCAGTGAGTCATCGCCAGCGAGAGAGAGAACGCAGCGTCATCGCGGTGTGGGGAGAGAATGAGGATCTTCAGGGTGGGCTCCAGAGCCTATTTTACCGGGCAGCGCCGATGGGATGTGATCACGGGTCTGGGGCCAGTTGGCAATCAGGTCATCCACGACAAGGTGGCCGACGCGATAAGCAGCATCGAGCGCCGGAAGGTACGCGCTGTACTGTCGCACCTTGGTTTCGCCGAGGCTTTCGGCGGCAGTGATTCCAGGACGCTGTTGATCGAAGTTGGACGCCGTTCGAAGTACAAGGACGCGGTTGATATCGAGCCTATGCGCGTGAGCAAGCCATGTCAGGGACTGCATGGTGCCGGTATCCTCCATGCCACAGATCGCGTAGGTACCATGGCCGTCAGTCTGATACTTCACCCAGTCGCGGGCCCATTGGTTGAGGAGCTTGCCGTGCCAGAACGTTGAAGCGGAGAGATTATCACCCCGCAGAACGAAGGGCGGACGATGAGCCGCCTCTTCGGCGTATTGCTGGCGACGAGCGGCTATCGCCGGTGTATCGGGAAGCGGCGTGTCCTTGGTAAGTGCGAACGCCCAGTCAACCAGAGAGGTGTTGAGGCGATAGATGTTGCCGTCGTCTCCAAACCTGGCGGCTCGGGGCTGCTCATACGGCGTGGACTTACCAAGTGGCACGTATCCCGTCGACCAGTCTTTGGGAATTTCGCGGGCATCGATCTCATGCGCAAGGTCGCCGTCGACGATGTAATCGGACCAGACTGCAGAGCCGAGCGAACCCATGCGAGGGTCGATGCCGCCGATGCCGGCAACGAGAAAGTAGGCATGTGTAAGGTCGAATCGGGGATCGAGGCCCAGCGCCATAATAGTGGCGGCAGTGCGGGCGGTGCCGACGCCAGTAAGCACGCCGAGAATCCCGTTCTTTTCATTGAGACGGAGGTCGTGGTAGCCCGCGGAAAAGGGGATAACCGTATCGAGGTGTTCTCGCTCAACCCAGTACTGATACTCACCAGGCGCGTCGCCGGTGTCGGCACCTACTTCAAACATGTTGATGACCACGACTTTGATCTCGATGGCCTTGGAGACCTTCTCCGGAGCACCGGTGAGATCGGTCAGGTGCCGGTCGGCGCTGGAGATTGTGGCGACGGGGGCCGGACAACAGGCACTTGCAGCCACGCTCGACACAGCCAACACGAGAAGCATGAAAAAGAGGCGCATAGGCAATGGTAGCGCAGCAGCGCTCGAAAACTTTGTAACGCGTGAGCAGACGCCCGCACTATATGCGCAAAGTATAGAAAGGAGACTGACATGTCTGAAGATACTGCTGCAGTTGTAGTGACCATCGCATTCTTTGCTGTGATGGCCGCTTGGATTCCTTTAGTCGAGTGTTGTAGAAGGGCGATGCGAAAGCAACCAGAACGCGAACGAAGCAGGAGTGGCCGGGTCGTCGAAATGAAACCCAAAACGCACGAAAAAAAAAGGCGCGGATACGAGGCGGTCGTATTGATTACGATGGTGGCGTCCGTCTTCTCGCTGGGCCTGATCAACTAATTCGAGCTAGACACCCTTCTTGATCGGCTCCCAGATGAACTTGTGAATCTGGAGTGACAAACGGGCGTCGATTCCATCGGCCATCATCCACTCGACGAGCAAGCGAGGGTCCAGGATGGCGTTATCGGTTGTTCGGAGCAGGCTAGGAGCTTTGTGGAAGGCTGGACTCAGCAGGATTTGACCAGCCTTCTCGTGGAGCGCATGGGAAAAGATGAACTCGCGCGCGAAATCATAGTCTTCGCGATGCGAGATAACGAACTTGACCTCATCATTCTTAGTGAGGGCTTCGAGGTTTTCCATGCGGAAGCTGTTGGCTGCACTCCCTGCACCCGGGCACTTGACGTCGACTATCTTGTGAACGAGTTTGGGAACGTCCGCCAAAGGACGCTCGCCGCTCGTTTCCATCATCAACGTGTAGTTCTGTGCCAGCAGCCGCTCCATGAGTGGCACCAATTCCTTGGCCTGAAGCATGGGCTCGCCGCCTGTGAATTCGATGAGACGGCACGGGGCGAGGGCCTCAATTTGCGCGACGATCTCATCCGCACTGTACGCTTTTCCACCGGTAAAGGTGTACTCGGAGTCACACCAGGCGCACCGCAGATTGCAACCCGCAAGGCGGACGAAGATGCAGGGGAGGCCGGCGAAGGAGGATTCACCCTGGACAGATTTGTAGAGCTCGATTAAATGCATCTGTGTGTCTCGCTAACGAAAACTACGTCAATGGCAAAAGACGATATAACTGGGTTTCTCCGCTGTACCGAGCGCAGTTGGCCACTTGCGTCGTCTACTCGTAGTAGCGGGCGAAACTGGTATCGGTCTCGTAGAGTGTGCAGTCCTTGACGCGGACGCGACCGCTCGTCATCTCGTGGAGTTGGGCACTGGTCTGATCGTAGAAGTATTTGGCGAGGTTTTCGGCGCTGGGATTCATCTCTTTGTCGAACGGTGGCAGGTCGTTGATCATGAAGTGATCAAGGTAGTCAACGGTTGGGCGCATGACCTGCTTGAGTAGTTTGAAGTCGAGGAGCATGCCGGCTTCGTCGAGTTCTTCGCCGATGAGGGTCACGAAGACCTTGTAGTTGTGCCCGTGCGGGTTTTCGCACTTGCCGCGATAGTTGCGGAGGTAGTGGCCGGAGGAGAAGCCGGCTTCTACAGTTACTTCGAACATGAGTCTGGAAGTCCCTTCGGTAGTTCGATCGTTCGATACTTCGAAAAAGATCGGGCCGCGTCTGGGTTGGATATGGGTGGGCTCGCGGACGCGGCAGCAGCCTGCTTTGATTGTACCGTTTTGCGGGCTAAAGGGCTCGTCGGCGCTTTGCTCTGCGTACCTCTTCGTTGCGGCGCTCTGCCTGCTCAAAGAGTGAAGACAGAATGCCTGCGAGGGCCACGAGGAGGCCAACGACGAAGAGACCCAAGCCCATAGTGCGCCACAGAGCGGCGTCTCCGGGCGAGCCGGGCTGTTGGGCAATGTTCGTGTAGGCGACACCGCAGGATATGAGTGCGAAGAGAATGAGGCTGCTGGCGAGGATGTAGAGGTTGCGGCCCATACGGATGGTCTTATTTTACGGCGAGAAGCACCCGCACGACTCCGGCCCTACCTCAACTTGTAGATGCGGGCCTCCCAGCCGGCCAGGTTGAGAGTGCCGGTGACGAGGCCAGTGGTGTCGAGGTTCGATATGATGAGCGAATCAACTTTGACGCTGGCCGGAAGGGTGTAGGCGACAGGGCCTGAGCTGAAGTTGAGGGCGACGAGGTAACGCTCTGCGCCCAGCGCGCGAGTGTAGATGAAGATCGATTTGTTCTCTGGGTCGAGGTCCTTGTAGTCGCCGTAGACAAAAACTTGGTGGGCCCGGCGAAGTGCGATGAGCTTGCTGGTGTAGTTGTAGATCGAATTGGAATCGGCGACTTCAGAGGCGGCGTTGATCTCTGTGTAGTTGGGGTTTTCGGCTAGCCACGGCTTGGGTGCGGTGGTGAATCCGCCGTTAGCGGAGGTGTCCCACTGCATTGGGGTTCGCGAGTTGTCGCGGCTGGTATGGCGGAGGTTGGCGATGAAGGTTTCCTCAGGGATCTTGCCGGTGAGGACCTGGGTCTTATACGCGTTCTTTACTTCGATGTCGTCGAAGTCAGCGATGCTTTTGAAAGGGTAATTGGTCATGCCGAGTTCGTCGCCCTGGTAGAGGAAGGGCGTGCCATGGAGAGTGAGGAGCATCGTGGCGAGAAGCTTGGCAGACGGAATGCGAAACTCAGGTGAGTCGTCGCCGAAGGTGGAGACAAGGCGGGGGTTATCGTGGTTGGAGAGGAACACGGTGTCCCAGTCGTGCGTGCCAAGCACTTCTGAGTGGCGGGTGTAGATAGATTTGATGGTGGCGAGGTCGAAGGGTTTGAGCTTGATGCCGTCGCGGTTGGAGCGGATCGCGTCAAAGTTGAAGATCATGTTGAGCTCGCGGCGGTTGTCGCCGACGATGAGCGGGGTCTGTTCGAGAGAGATGCCGAGAGCCTCGCCCACAGTCATGACGTCGTACTTCGCCATGACGTTGCGGTTCATCTCCTGCAGGTAATCATGCATGTGGGGGCCGTTGGCGTAGGCATTGCCGTAGCTATGAAGTTGGTCAGGCGTCAGATCGGGGAAAGCCGGATTCTTCGATATGAGGGGAATGACGTCCATGCGGAAGCCGTCGACGCCCTTGTCGAGCCAGAAGCGCATGAGACTGTAGACCTCTTCGCGAACCTTGGGATTATCCCAGTTGAGGTCGGGCTGCTTTACGGCGAAGTAGTGCAGATAATACTGGCTCGTGATGGGGTCGAGCTGCCATGCCGAACCGGAGAAGAACGACGGATCGTTGTTAGGCGGCAGCATCGTCGACTTTCCATCCGGACCTGCGGGACCGGGCTTCCCGTCACGCCAGAAGTAAAAGTCGCGATAAGGATTGTCTTTAGATTTGCGGCTTTCGACGAACCAGTGGTGTTCGTCGGAGGTGTGATTGACGACGAGATCGATGATAAGGCGCATGTGACGCTGCTTGATGCCGGCAAGCATCACGTCGAAATCGGCCATTGTGCCGAACTCCGCCATAACTTTGCGGTAGTCGCGAATGTCGTAGCCGTTGTCGGCGTTGGGGGAGTCATAGTGGGGGCTGAGCCAGATGACATTGACGCCGAGCTTCTGGAGATAGTCGAGCTTGGAGGTGATGCCGGGGATGTCGCCGATGCCGTCGCCGTTAGAGTCTTTGAAGGAGCGAGGGTAGACCTGATAAACGACGGACTCCTTCCACCAAGTGGGCTGGTAGCCGTTGATGAGGCCGGCCCGCGCGCCGTCAGCGGTTTGTGATTGGAGCGAAGCCAATGGCAAGAGAGCTGTAAGAACGAGGGCGGCGAGAACGAGGGCGGGAGTCTTCACCGCACTATGGTCTACGGAAGTCTCAAGCGCGTCAAGCAAACGCAGACCATGACCTGGAGGGAAAAAGAGCCTGTATCGAATGGACACAGGCTCTTTGGTGCAACGATCATCAAGAAGAAGTTAGTACTTTGTGACGGTTCGGTCGCCGGCTACAAGGTCGCGCTCTCGGTCTATCGGATCATTGTCGATTTTGCGCGCGGCAATCGGCTCACTGTCAGATAGATTGCCGAAGGTGCCGCGGCCGCCGGTTGTGTCCTTCGATCCTGCTTCGCCAGTGGAGGAGATGTCGGTTGCGCCGGTCTCCTTGAGTGCAGCTTTGGCGGTGTCGATCTGGTCAGAGGTGTCGCAGTGGATGGAGAGGAGTGTTCCTCCGCCTTTGACGGCGCCTTCGTAACGCTTGGCTTCGTATTCAGGGATGCCCATACCGACGAGGGCTCCGACTAGTCCACCTACCGCTCCGCCAATGCCGAGACCGGCGAGCGATGCCATGATGGGGCCAGCGGCGATCAGCGGGCCGACGCCGGGGATGGCGAGAGCTCCGATACCAGCAAGGAGACCAAGGGATCCGCCGATGACGCCTCCAGCGGTGACGCCGGTGGCTGTGCCTTCAGGAGCCTTGGTGTGCTTCTCGTGGGCAAAGGCGCGTGTGCTTTCGTCGTCGGGAAGGAGAACGGAGATCGCCGAATTCTGAAAACCCTTGGCGAGTATGTGGTCTACGGCGGATTCGGCGGTATTGGGAGTCGCGTAGATACCGAAGACTGCGGTGTTTTTGCTGGACATGATTACTCCTTTGCTGCTGGATGCAGCACTGGTGGATGATGGATCTACTCGGTTGATCGTCTTGATTTAATTCTTTGACGGTGGGCTACTACTTGACGGTGAGATCGTTTGTTACCTTGTCAGCAGAAACCACGCTTGCCGCAACGGATGCTACTTTTTGCTTTTCGTCGTCGGATGAAACTGGGCCCTTGAGAGTTACAGTGCCGTTGACAGTGATGATTTTGACGTTGTGGGCATAGGTTGAGAGAGACTTGTCGGCGATGATCGCCTTACGAATCTGAGCAGTTGTCTGCCTATCCGACGTGCCGCCGTGCGCCTGGGTGTCAGCCGTCGGTTGCTGGGCTTTATTTTGTTTGGAGTTATCGGGCGGGGTCGTCTGATCTGACGATTGCGCGATAGCCCGCGACGTGGGGAGGGTAGTTGTGAAAAAAGTACAGGCGAGCGCGGCCGAGGCCAAGAGGATGAACCGTAAAGCTTTCATGGGAGAGTCCTTTTCTGCGGTGACCAGAATTTGAAGGCAGGCCGCGCGATTGCGTGGCATCAAAGCCGTTCGTTCATACGCAGTCAGAAGGTCAGATGGGATCGGTCGTCGCTTAGTTGTTCAACGCGAAACGATCTTTGTGATGTCACGCAAGCTCTTTGAAGAAGTTCTCGACGTCGCTAATCTCCTGCGTGAGGCGGTAGGGGGGCAGGGACTCCAGAAAGATTCGGCCGTAGCGTTGTCGCTGAATGCGGGGGTCGAGCAGCATCAAGACTCCACGGTCGTTAAGCGAGCGGATGAGGCGACCGAAGCCTTGCTTGAGCGTGATGACGGCGTTGGGAATCTGATAGTCGAAGAAAGGCTTCCCCCCAAGTGCTTCGATGGCCTCCATACGGGCTTCAACGATCGGATCGGAGGGCACGGCGAAGGGAAGACGGTCGATGATAACGCAGGATAATTGCTCACCCTGGACGTCTACCCCCTGCCAGAAGCTCGAGGTACCAAACAGGACGGCATTAGGCGTATCGCGGAACTGTTGCAACAAAACGTGGCGCGGCGCGGTGCCGTGCAACAGCAGTGGGTAGGGGAGTTCCGCTAGCAATCGCTCGTATGTGTTGCGCATCTGCGTGTAGCTCGTGAACAGGCAGAAGGCGCGACCCTTGGTGATCTCTAGCACGCGACGGATGCGCTCAGCCGCGCGCTCCGGAAAATCCGGTTCTCGCGGATCAGGCATATTGGGTGGAAGGTATAGCAGCGCCTGCTTTTCGTAATTAAAGTGCGATGGAACGATCAGTTCTCGAGCAGTAGTCAGGCCAAGGCGTTTGCGGATGTGGTCGAAGCCTCCGGAGACGGTGAGGGTCGCAGAGGTAAGAATCACAGAGCTATAGTTATCGAAGAGCGAGGTCTTCAGTAGTTCGGAGACGTCGATAGGAGTCGCCTGCAGATGCGTGTGAAAGCTCGCATTCCCAGTTCCGCGCGCAAGGTTCCGGACTCCACCTGCGGCGCGCCGCTCAATCCAGAACACCGTGTTGCGATCCGTCGATTCAAGCAAAAAAACCAGATGGGCGCGAATGTCGGCGGCACGTTTGCGAAGCCCAGATGCCTCTTCGACGTTTTTCAGATAATCGAGTTCGCTTTCAAGTCGAGTAAGAGCATTGAGGGTAGCAATGTAGGTATCGCCGCTCTCCTCAAGGAAGGCTTCGCGATGAACGAAGGGCATGCGTCCTCCGCCATTCGGCATTCCCATGGGATCCGTCGGAAGAACAGAGAAAAACAGACGAGAGCGGTCTTTGAGAGTAGCGCAGGCACTCTCGATCGCTGACGTGCTGGCCTGTTTCGCCTTCAACAGCATGTCGACATCGCGCGTAAGCTCGTCGACGCGTTGAGTGGAGAGGCCGATACCGAAGTAGTTGGAGGCAACCTCTTCCAACTCGTGAGCCTCGTCGAAGATCACACACGCAGCCTCAGGCAGAATGCCTGCGTCAGGCGCGCCTGCGGCCTGTTGCTTGATGTTCAGGTCCGCAAAGAAAAGATGATGATTCACAATCACAATGTCCGACTCGAGAGCCTTTCGTCGCATCGCGGTGACAAAGCAGCGCTCCCAGTCCGGGCAAGTTTGGCCCAGGCACACCTCCGTCCTGGCATCGAGCTTGTGCCACAAAGCGGAGGACTCCGGAAGATGATCGAGCTCAGCGCGATCTCCGGTTTCAGTCATCTTCTCCCACGTGGCAATCTGATGAAACTGATCGATCTCTTCGAGACCATTGAGGAGAGGATTGTCGCGCAGCGCATAGAGCTTGTGCCGGCAAAGGTAGTTGGCGCGGCCCTTCATGTAACAAACCTTGAGCGGGCCCAGGAGAGATTCAAGGAAAGGAACATCCTTGAAATAAAGCTGCTCCTGCAAATTCTTAGTGCCGGTTGAGATGATGACGCGCTGGTTTCGCTCGCGGGCAAGGCGAAGGGCGGGCAGAAGATACGCCAGTGTCTTGCCCGTCCCCGTCCCAGCTTCAACAATAAGGTGACGCTTTTCTTTGAAAGCCGCCTCAATAGCTCGAGCCATGTCGTACTGCCCTTGACGATGCTCAAAAGCCAGGGACGATCGAGACAGGATGCCACCGGGAGCAAAGAAATCGCGGAGATTCGGTAGATTCTCCGGTTTCGCGGGCGTAATCGAGATGGGAGCGGTCGTAGACAAGGCGATTTGCTTGAGGATCGGCGGCACAGAGGCTTTGCAATTTCTATAATAGAGGGGGAAGCGAAGAATTAGCGTAATAAGCCTGGCCGCCTGATGCGTGCGCGGGAGAAAGTTGGATGTACCGTGGCTCAGAAAGACGATAGAAAGCGGCTAGGCAAAAAACATAGGCAGGCCAGCACGCGACCAAAAAAAGGCCGAGCCCCAAAGTCTACCCCGACAACCGGGGCCGTAGATCCGCGGAAGCGGAAGATCCTTTCAACCAAGCGCGCTGCCGTCGACCGAGCTTCGCGAGTCACAAAGCAGTCCCCCGAACGGGAGAAGCGGAAGGCGATCCGTCCCGACGGAGCCACCCCTAAAAAGCCCGCGGGAGCAGTTCGTCCAAAGGCCGAGAGACCGGCAGATGGGATTGTCGGACGGCAGACGCCGCGTTCGGAGAACGTCGCAGGCCGCGAACGAATTGAGGACGACTGGCGGGACATCGAGCTGCTGGCTTCTCAGATGGTCACCGAGACCGAGAGTGCGGATGCGCGCGAACTACCGTTGATCGCAATCTGCGGTCGGCCCAATGTGGGTAAGAGCACCCTCTTCAATCGGCTAACCGGTTCGCGCCGATCGATCGTAGGCGATGAGCCCGGAATCACACGCGACCGCATCTATGGCGAAATCGAGTGGATGAACCGTGCGGCGAGAATCGTGGACACCGGGGGCGTGGTACCCGACGACGAGGCTCTGATTCCAGCAGAGATCTTCCGCCAAGCGAAGGTTGGATTGGAAGAGGCCGATGCGATCGTGATGGTCGTGGATGGCCGCACTGAGCTGGCCTCGCCTGATCTCGAACTGGCGCGATTGCTGTTACGCGGCGGAAAGCCGGTGTTTCTCGCCGTAAACAAGATGGATACCGACGCAATGCAATCGCAAGCGGAGAATTTCCGCCGGCTCGGATTCAGGAATGTGCTCCCCATCTCCGCGGAACACGGCTCGGGGATGGGTGATCTGCTGGATGCAGTATTCGAGATACTCCCGGAGCCGGCAGAGATCATCGAAGAGCCTGAGGTGATGCTCACCGAAAACGACGAAGCTGAAGAAGATGAAACGGGCCCGGACTTTTCCGTCTCTCCCGCAGCAACCCTCTCGACAGAGCCCTCAGAGGTCGCTACACCGAAACGCCCGCGAATGCTTCGATCACATGGTGAGTATGAGAGCCGCGAAACGAAGATCGCGATCATCGGGCGGCCAAACGTCGGCAAGAGTACGCTTCTGAATGCGCTCACAGGAACGCAGCGAGCTATCGTCTCCCCGATTGCAGGAACCACTCGCGATGCAGTCGACGAGGTGGTAGAGCGCGGCGGCCACGCATTCCGATTTGTCGATACCGCAGGAATCAGGCGGAAGGGGAAGACGAAGCTGATGGCCGAAAAGCTATCAGTCATCATGGCGCGAAAACATCTGGAGGCGGCAGACGTTTCCTTGCTGATCATCGATGCGGCGGAGGGCGTTGCCGCACTTGACGCGAATATCGGAGGCTATGCCCACGAGAGTGGACGCAGTGTAATTATCGTCGTCAACAAGTGGGACCTAATGACTCGCACCGGCAAGGACGGCATGCGCCTGTTCGATGGCAAGCCGCCGGCCGATCAAAAGCTCTACGAGCAAGACGTTCGGGATAAGTTGAAGTACCTTGACTATGCGCCGCTACTGTTTATCTCTGCAGCCGATGGAAAAAACATAGAATCCGTGTTTAAGAAGGTAGAGCTGGTTGCGCGAGAGAGACGGAAGCGCGTGACCACCGGACAGATGAACCGGTTTCTGGAGAAGGTCGACTTTCAGAAGGCAAGCGTACCGATGAACAAGCGCGTCCGGATCTACTACATGACGCAGGCTGCCGTTGCTCCGCCGACGTTCGTACTCTTCACTGACAAAGATGTGAAGATGCACTTCTCCTTCGAGCGTTTTCTGGGCAACCAGATCCGGGAGAACTTCGGGTTTATCGGAAGCCCGATCTGGTTCAAGATCAAAGCTCGAAACAAGAAAAAAATAGGATAAGCGTGGCGAGAGCTAGATTGGACAGAACTGCTGGGGAACCGCTTCCGGGAACGGAGGAGGCGGTGGCTCCAGCAGATCGCCTAGCGCGGCGAGACGTCCACCTACAAAATAAAGCGCATAGGCCTGATAGAAGACCAATATCGCCCCCACGATACAAACGATCGTGAGCATCAGACACACCAAGAAGATCAAGCCGAGTAGCCCAAGGCTGGTGTAGAGAAATACTGCGCCGAAGGGTCCCGCGTGGCGGAGAAGGATCCATAGACCTCCACTGATAAGGCCGACAGGAATCGCGACAATAATCGCGGCGGCTAAAATACAAAGCTCAGCAGCAATGGCTGCGACCAGGGTTAGCACGAACTTCACCAGAAAATAGAGCAGAACGCTGCCCGGTTCACGTCGGATAAGCTCGACTGCTCCGCTAACTCCTTCTCGTATAGTCGCGTTCTCGAACACCAAAAATGGCAGGACGAGGTCTCGCAAAAACCAGAGGCAGAGCATCAGCACGACGACCATGCCTGCGATAATCGCGAACAGAAAAAGAAAGTTCCCGAAGAAGGCGGCGTCCGGTGGCTGCCCGGTCTTGGACGGAATCGACCGGATGAGGTGCAATAGCGGCCAAGCCGCGACCCCGCCGATAACCAGAAATGCCAACAAAAAGGTCGCAACTTTGAGACCAATCCAAGGCCAGGTCTTCGGACCATGCCGACGCCACGACGGACCGACCACAGTGGTGCGATAAGCAACGAGATCCATAAGAACAAACTGCATTCTGGAACCGAAATAGAGCATGCAGACGCCGATTAGAAGGAATAAAACGCTGACAACTGCCAGCGCAACCACAGCATGCTGATTAATACTCCACGAGACCGCTCCAGACCGAGAGTTCGAATGCGAAGCGAAGTGGCCGGTCGGAGGGAAGATAAACTGTGCGCCCATCTCCGCCAGAAGCGCGACCAACCCAAGCTTGACGAAGCTTCGAAGAGAGAAGGGCCGGAACATTGACTTTGTGCGTTCGATAGCGGGCGTGATAGCTTCGGCGGCTGAGAGTATTCGCATAGGTTGATGCGATGAGGGTATCTCAGCTCTCCCAATTTCAAAATCGAATTGTCAGTCCCCTTCACTAATTCGTGGGTGCGAGCCACTCCGTCCAGGCGGCGAGTGCACGGTCGCACTGCAGTTTGTGACGTTCTTTTTTGTCGCGGATTTTTTTGCGAAGATCTTCTTCCAGAGGTGGTAGAAGGTCGAAAGTAATATTGGCCGGTTGGAACTTCTTCGTATCAGCGTGGGTGATGTAGTGGGTCAGAGACCCGTTCGCACTCAAGCGCGGCGCAATTGCAGGTGTGTTTCCGTTCGCGATGGATGCGGCGTAAATCCCCGCCAGCATACCCGAGGCAATCGACTCTGTATACCCCTCAACGCCGCTGAGCTGGCCAGCGATCAAGATGCATGGTTGAGCCTTGAGTTGGAGAGTTTCGCTGAGCAAAGACGGCGCGTGGATGTATGTGTTGCGGTGGATCTGGCCGTAGCGTAGGAACGTTGCGTTCTCCAGTCCAGGGATGAGTCTGAGGATGCGATTCTGTTCGCCGTACTTGAGGTGATTCTGGAAGCCCACAAGATTGTAGGAGTCGGCGCGGAGGTTTTCCTGGCGGAGCTGCACCACAGCGTAGGGCCAACGGCCTGTCTTGGGATCGGTGAGCCCCACCGGCTTCATCGGACCGAAACGGAGCGTATCGCGACCACGTCGGGCCGTCTCTTCAATCGGCAGACAGCCTTCGAAGTACTGAAGCTTCTCAGCCGTACCGGTAACAGGAAACCTCTCCCAGTCCTTCGATTCCACAGCCTCTGCGGTAGTCAAAGCCTCCATAAACCGGTCGTACTCTTCTTTGGTGAAGGGGCAGTTGATGTAGTCGGCGGTCCCTTTGTCATAGCGCGCTGCGAAGTAAACCTTCGACATATCAATGGACGACGCGTCAACGATAGGGGAGATGGAGTCGTAGAAAGCTAGATGGTCAGACCCAGTGATGCGCTGGAGTTCGGCAGCAAGCGCCGCGCTGGTGAGCGGACCTGACGCGAGGATTGTCAGAGTGCCAGGGTCTCCCTCGTTAAGCGTGGTCACTTCTTCACGATGAACACGAATACGAGGCTCTGACTCGATTCGTTGGGCGACGCGCTTGGAGAATTCGACGCGGTCAACCGCAAGGGCATGGCCAGCAGGGACAGCCGTAGCATCCGCTTCGGCGAGCAGGATGCTGCCTGCCCGGCGCATCTCCTGCTTTAGCAACCAGGGAGCGGTGTTTTCAGACTCAGACTTCAGTGAGTTGGAGCAGACCAGTTCGGCAAAGTCAGAGGTCTGATGGGCTTCGGTGGATCGCGTCGGGCGCATCTCGTAGAGATCGACCTCGCAGCCGCGCTTTGCTGCCTGGAGCGCTGCTTCGGGACCGGCCAGCCCGCCGCCGATGATTTTTATTCTTTTCATGCTCCTTCCAGCATAGAGGAAGTTGCAGAAGTCTTTTGTCGCAAAGAGCTACGCTTGCCAATTGCTCACAGTCTTCACCAAGCCTATTTGGACTGTGTGGCAAGAGCAGCGAGAGCTTCGCCGGAAACCTGCATACCCTTCCACTCGGACTTCATGACGGCTCCCAACTGCTTATAAAAGTCGATGGATGGAGTGTTCCAATCCAACACGCTCCACTCGAACCGAGGACACACTTCGGACACAGCAATTGCGGCGACGCGGGTGAGTAGAGCTTTCCCAATTCCCTTCCCGCGATGCTCGGGACTGACGTAGAGGTCTTCGAGATAGATACCTGCGTGGCCTCGCCAGGTGGAGTAGTTGTAGAAGTAGAGAGCGAAGCCCGCGGCAATGGTCCTGTCTGCGTTGGTCAACTCGGCGATGACGCAATCGAAGCGCTTGTCAGGTCCGAAACCATCGCGAAGCAGATCGGCTTCCGTGGCGAGAACGGCATCTGGTTCACGCTCATAAGTGGCGAGTTCGCGGATGAACTCGAGAATCTGCGAAACGTCGGCAGATGTAGCAGCGCGTAGATTGAGCTCGTCGTTGCGGTTCGGGAGGGGATCGGTCATCGCTGAATTATTCCTGTGTTCATGGTTTAGGCACGTTGTCAGCGGACTTCACTCCAGGTTGAGCGGCGAGCCATTTGTCAAAAGGAATATTGAAGTCGAAGAGCTGTTTCTTGCCGTCCACGGTGTGAACCATCTTGACGTAGAGTTCAGCGCCCTTCAGGGGCCGGTCCGGTAGCTGACGAACATCGTAGAAGAGATAGCCAGCGAGAGTGCTGTGGGGATTGACTGTCGTTCCGTTGAATCCGAAGTCTTTGTCGTCCTTGATGATCTGTTTATCGACAGGCTTGTCGTGGACGGTCACAGGCGGCAAGGGAAGCGGGAGGGGAATCTTCCGGCCGGCTGCACCTTTGGTAGAGAAGAGTCGGCGCTGAAGGTCATCGTCGGTAGCCGCAGGAATCTTGTCGTTATTGATGGAGATGAATTGGATACGAGCATCGTCGAGAGAAATCGCGGCGTCGCTGTCGTTCGTGAAGATTACGCGGATCGCAACGAAGCCGTGCTGAAGGTAGGGAAGACGAAAGAAATCGCAGTCTTTGGGGTCGTCGCAAGGTTCGGCCGCGACGGTGACCTTTTCGTTCGGGTGCACCTCGAAGGCCGCGTACTGGTCGGCCGGTTTTACCGGAGGCGCTTTCTTGTCGGCGGCCCTGGCATTCGCCGCGAAGAGGCAGAAAATGACTACTAGTAGGATCGGAGTTGTGGGGAACCGGTGGGACTTCATAGCCAAGGTTGATTATCATCTCCGCTGGCGTACAACGTAAAGCGAGGGCTCGGCGACAGTGATGATGGTGATCTATAGCTCGTTATTGCTGGCCGTACTGGTGGTAGTCGCTCCGTACTGGTTAGTGCGAATGGCAACCAGCGGGCGATATAGGGCGGGGCTGCGGCAACGACTAGGGTTGGTGTCGAAGGGGTTGCACGCGAGCGCAGCCGGACGCAGTGTGGTTTGGGTACATGCGGTAAGCGTCGGTGAGGTGATGGCCGCAACGCAGTTGATACGCGAACTGAAGCAGAGGCTGCCGGGTTGGCTGGTGGCGGTTTCGACCACCACGGAGACGGGACAGAGGCTTGCAAAGGAGAGGCTTCCGGATTCACCGGTGTTTTATCTGCCGTTGGACCTCAAATTTTCCGTAAGGAAGTATCTGCGCGTACTGCAGCCGAAGATGCTGGTGCTCATGGAGAGCGAGCTTTGGCCGCGGCTGATCGCGGAGTGCACCAGGGATGGAATGCCGGTTGTAGTGGTGAATGCGCGGATCTCGGATCGGTCGTTTCCGCGATACATGCGGCTGCGGCGACTTTGGCGACCGTTCCTGGAGATGATTGCTCTGTTTCTTGCGCAAAGTACCGAAACCGCGGACAGGCTGATAAAAATCGGCGCTTCCGAGACACGTGTGCGGGTGACCGGGAATCTGAAGTATGACGTGCAGGCAAGGACCGACAACGAGATGACAAAGCGAATCGCGTCGATACTCTCCGGCACAAGACTGGTTGTCGCCGGGAGCACCCTTGCCGGCGAAGAAGAGACCCTCCTCGCTACGTGGCCTGCGATCCGGCAAGCTATTCCGGATGCGTCGCTCCTGATAGCTCCGCGGCACAAGGACCGCTTTGAGGAAGTTTTGCAGCTGATTCGAAGAAGCGGAACTCCATTCCTCCAGTGCAGCCAACTCACGCAGAATCCCAACCCCGTTGTCGGCGGAACGATCCTCCTGCTGGACACGATAGGAGATCTTGCATCGGTGTACGGATTGGCGTCCGTGGCCTTCATCGGGGGCAGCCTGGTTCCAAAGGGTGGACACAACCCGCTGGAACCAGCGCAGTTTGGAGTGCCGGTGCTGATGGGGCCTTCCTTCGAGAACTTTCGTGAGATCGTAAAGACCATGCAAGAGGCAGAAGCGATTCGCATCGTCGCAAACGAAAAGCTTGCAGAGACGCTGATCGCGATGTTGCAGGACGAGGCAGCCTCACGGGCACTCGGAGAACGCGGACGAGCAGTATTTGAAGCTCAAGCAGGAGCAGCAGCGCGGACGGCACAGGCCGTCGTCTCACTGTTGGAGGAGAGGGTGAGGACCACGCGATGAGTGTGCGGCGACCATGGCTGCTTCCGATGTCTCCCCTGTACGGAGCTGCGCTTGCGCTCAAAAAGCAGCTGTTTGCTTGGGGCTGGTTGAAGCGCAACCATCTGGAGAGCACTGTGATCAGCATCGGTAGCGTCTCGGCGGGTGGCGCGGGCAAAACACCTGTTGTGTTGATGCTGGCTGGCATTCTGCGCCATCGCGGCTACGCGGTACGAATCCTCACGCGAGGGTATAAACGCAGCTCGGAGATGATTGCAAGGGTCGAACCGTTCGACGACGCCCGTTGGCATGGTGATGAGCCCGTCTTGCTGGCTCAGCGCTCTGGCGTCCCGGTGTACGTGGGAGCAGACCGCTATCAGGCCGGCATGATGGCAGAGCAGGGCGAGCCTTCGGAAAAGTTGGTAGTTCATCTGCTGGATGACGGATTTCAGCACCGGCGGCTGGCTCGCGACATCGATATCGTCTTGCTGACCCAGGAGGATGTTGAGGACACGCTACTGCCAGCCGGAAACCTGAGAGAACCGCTCGAGGCGATAGCGCAGGCCGATGTTGTGGTTCTCCGAGAGGACGAGGCGGACACACTCAGAAGCGTAGTCGATGGATTGAGCCACTCCAAGGGCAGGCCTTCGATCTGGATCATTCGCCGGAGGTTGAGCCTGGGGGAGGGCGGCGAAGTAACGCTGCCAACGATGCCGTTTGCTTTTTGCGGAATCGCGAGACCTGAAAACTTTACCCGGATGCTGGCGGCGCAGGGTTATGAGGCCATGCAGACAGTGGCCTTCGAAGATCACCATGCCTACGACGAAGACGATATTGCGCGTTTGATGCAGCAGGCGCGCGCGGTCGAAGCGAATGGATTTGTGACCACCGAAAAGGATGCCGTGAAGCTGACACCCACCCTCCGAGACCGGCTGGAAACGGTAGGCCCCATTGTCGTGGCGCGTCTCTGCGTCGAACTGCTGGATGAGAAGCAAGCGCTGGAGCAGTTGGTAGCGCTCGTGGGCCGGCTCGATCGCCGCCGACGCCAGGGCCGCTAGGGATTGGGTCCTGCATGAGAAAATGAAGGCTTGGCCACTGAACTCACGCCCTCACCGTCGCGCAGTGTCGCAACCCACACGTCAGATTCTTCGCGAAGCGTCTTGATTGTAAGGATTGGCGCGATGGGAGATGTGCTCCACGCGATGCCCGCGGTCGCTGCATTGCGCGAGAAGCATCCCGAGTGGTTTATCGGTTGGGCGATCGAACCCGCCTGGAGCGGACTGCTGCAGGCTTCAACGGACTTCAACCGGATCTCCCACAAAGCAGAACGAAGCGGAAGCAAGCCATTGATCGATCGATGGCACCCCGTGCCTGCCAAAGCTTGGAGCAACCGCCCCTTTGCTCTCTCCACTCTGGCCGAGATCAATACGACGCGTCGTGAACTCCGTGCAGCCCGGTATGACGTCTGCGTTGACATGCAGGGGTCGATAAAGTCCGCACTCGTGGGGCGAATGGCGGCCACACCGGTCTTTGCCGGGCCAGCGAGGCCTCGTGAAACTCCTGCGCGTTGGCTCTATCGACATCGGATAGCAACCACCGCTACCCACGTAGTGGAGCAGGCGTGCGAGCTACTAGGCGCTGCCGTGGGAGAAACTCTGAGACCAGCAGCAGTAACGCTGCCTATAGACCCGAAGGCCGAGTTATGGTGCGACAGACTTCTAGCCCAGACCTCATCGATCAGAGACGGATTCGTCTTCCTCGCCCCTACAGCCGGCTGGGGGGCCAAGCAATGGCCCGCGGAGAGATACGCCGCCGTCGCTGCAGCTCTGGGCCGAGCCGGATTTCACTCACTCGTAAACGAAGCTCCCGGCCATCGATTTGCAGATGCAGTCGTTGACGCCAGCGATGGTTTTGCCACTTCCGTTCCCTGCTCCGTCGAGCAGATGATTGCGCTCGTGCGCCGCGCCGGAGTGGTGATCGCCGGGGACACCGGACCACTGCACCTCGCAGCCACCCTGGACCGTCCCACAGTCGGTTTATACGGCCCCACCGATCCCTCTCGCAACGGCCCTTACATGACCGACAGTTCAAAGGCGCGAGTGTTGCGACACGAGTCCAGCCGAACAGACCACTCGCGGCACGCAGAGACGGAGCCGGGGCTCATGCAGATATCAACGGACGAGGTTGTAGAAGCAGCGCTGGAGCTGCTCCGCAGCGGACAAGATAAGGTAAAGCTGTGAGCGAACGAACAACATGGCAAAAGATAGCCCGGCGGATCCGCGTACCGCTCGGATTCGCCTTCGCCGCCGTATTTCTGTGGCTGGCACGACCGACCGGGAAAACCATGCTGCTCAGCCTCCTGTTGGTAGTACCCGGCGTATGGCTGCGAGCCTACGCGGCTGGCTATGTGCGCAAAAACGCTGAGCTGACATTCACAGGCCCCTACGCCTACACGCGAAATCCGCTCTACCTGGGCTCGATGCTAATCGCCTTCGGATTCGCAGCAGCAGCAGGCAGTTGGGCGATTCTTATTGCGCTGACCGCACTTTTTGCGGCCATCTACATCCCCACAATTTATAGCGAGGAAGCCTATCTGCGAGAGCACTTTGCAGGCTTCGATGACTATTCCACCAAGGTGCCCCGTCTGCTGCCGCGACTGACCCCGGCGACATTTCCGGCGAACCAGAATGCCAGCGGAGGCAGATTCTCCTGGCAACAGTGGCAGCACCACCGCGAGTACAATGCTCTAATGGGTGCTGGCGCAATCTATCTAGCGCTGGCGGTCCGGCTTTTTCTCCATCACCACGGGGTGGCGGGGGGTCTGCGCTGAAGGCGCGGAGGCTGGGGCGGAATGGCCCACAAACTTCAACTCGTGAGAGTGCTGCCCTTTGCTGAAGCCGGAACGGTCTTTCCTTGCATCTTTCTTCCTGATGTCGTGTTCCATAGGTTCGCTGACGGCGAGTGCGCAGCTTCTGGGGTTAGGCGCCAAACCAGCGCCGGTAGTCATTCCAACCCTGCAGCCTCCGCAGCCAGGCTTTCCCTTTCCCGAAAAACAAACCCTTACTTTTACTGTTGACTGGCGTGTCTTTACGGCGGGCACAGCAGTATTTCAACTCGAACAGCAAGGGACAGTGCAAAAGATTACAGCCACCGCAGACTCAACCGGCGCCGTGACCATGCTCTTCCCCGTCGTAGACAAGTTCCAGGCCGGGTTCGACACCAAGACCGGTTGCTCCACCGGATTCAGCAAACAATTACAGGAAGGGCGCAGAAAGGTCTCCAGCGAGCTGAGCTTCGATTACTCCCAGGGCAAGCAAAAACAGATCGAGAAAAATCTGGTCAAGGGAACCTCGAAGGAGCAAGTGGCCTCGATTCCAGCCTGCGTAACCGACTCCCTCTCGGCAATCTTTTATGCAGCGTCGCAGCCAATGGCGGTCGGCCAAAGTATCCGGTTCCCCTTGGCGGACTCGATGCGCACCGTGACCGTGGCAATGAAGGTTGAATCCAAAGAAGAGATCAAGACCCCAGCCGGAACCTTCGAGACGCTAAAAGTAGAGCCAACCGCGGATGAGGGAATCGTAAAAAACCGCGGCCATATCTGGGTTTGGTATACCGACGACGCACGTCACATGCCCGTGCAGATTCAGGCACGGCTGTTCTGGGGGACGATCACCTTCCACCTGCAGTCGTACGATACAAAATAAGAAGAAAGACGGCTTTTGATGGCAGATTCAAAACACGACGCAGCATTAGATCCAGACAAAGATCCAGACAAGTTCGTAACCGTAGGCAAGTTTCTCGAGCCCGTGAATGCCCAGATGGCGAAAGGAATGCTCGAGTCGGCGGGAATCGAGTGTTTCCTGCAGGGCGAGAACGCCAATAGCCTGCTGGCGTTGGCCTTTCGAGCAAGGCTGCTGGTGCACAAGCAGGACGAAGAGACCGCACGGGAGATTCTCGGCGAGTCCGTCGGCGAGTTGACCGGAGATGAACTGACCCCATCCGAACAGCGCGAGTTGGAGGCAGGCGATGACGAAGGATGAGCAAGGCCGCCCACGAGCCGTCCTCTGCCTGTCAGGCGGAATGGACTCCAGCGTCTGCGCCGCGCTCACGGCCCGAGACTACGACGTCTTCGCCCTCCACTTCAGCTACGGCCAGAGAACGGAATCGAGGGAACTGCACTCCGCACAGGAGGTCGCCCGCATCGTCGGAGTGAAAGAGCTGCTGCATCTCAAGATCGACCTGTTTCGCCGAATCGGAGGGTCGGCGCTGACCGATGCCTCGATTGCCGTACCGGCGGCGGGGGAGGAAGCGACCATCGGAAACGAAGTCCCAATCACTTATGTTCCATTCCGAAATGCGCATTTCCTCTCAGCCGCGGTAAGCTGGGCCGAGGTTCTGGGTGCCAAGAAGGTCTTTATCGGGGCCGTCGAACAGGACAGTTCGGGGTATCCCGACTGTCGGCCAGCGTATTATGAAGCGTTCAATCAGCTAATCAGGATGGGCACCAAAGACGGACAGATCCAGGTCGTCACTCCGCTGATCCAGATGCGCAAGAGCGAGATCGTCCGGTTGGGAGTTGAACTCGGTGCACCCTTCCATGTAAGTTGGTCATGCTATTCCGGCGAGACCGAGGCCTGCGGCGTTTGCGAGAGCTGCGTTCTGCGACTGCGGGCATTTCGTGACGCCGGAGCGGTCGATCCCATATCGTATGCGGTCGCGTGACCGCTGCATTTTGCATCAAATTTGAGGAAGCAAGAACTGTTTTGCAACGAAGACTTACGCCCCCACTAATGGGCCAGGAGAAGATAAGAGCATGAAACGTATCGGATGGAAGATAAGCACCCTGGCAGCCGCTCTGCTGGTAATCCTGGCAATCGCGCAGCCCACACGCTTGAAAGCACAAGCAGCCCCGCCCGCGGGAACCGCAAGCATTCATGGCCACATTCTCAATCCCGCCGGCCTGCCAATTACAAAGGGCGAAGTCAGGCTCACAACGGATCGTTCGTCTGACGCGAAGGACCGAAAGTACCCCTACAAGTTTCCCATCGATCAAGATGGCAACTACAAAGGAACCGGGATCGTGGCTGGGACCTATGTAGTCTTCGTCTTCCAGGACGATAAGAGCTTGGACTTCAACGAGAGTGTTCCGATTGCGAAAGACGAAGACAAGCTCCTCGATTTCGACATGTCGCGCGCGGAGTACATCAGTAAGATGAGCCCCGAAGACCGGAAGGCGCTCGAAGAGTACAAGAAGAAGAACGCCGAGGTCGTCGCCGGCAACGCGAAGATTCAGAACCTCAACGCCCTTCTGACTCAGGCCCGCGCCGACAACAAGGCTGGCAACTACGACTCCGCAATCACCGCCATGAAGCAGGCCACCGAAACCAAGCCCGACGAGGGAATTCTGTGGGTCACCCTTGGTGATGCTCAACTTGGGAGCGGAGAGACCGCAGCAAAGGCAGCTAAAGCAGCTGGCACCTCACCGACGGATCCGGCCATCCTCCAGAAGTACACCGATGCCGCTGCCTCCTATAAAAAAGCCGCGGATCTGAATGCCGCTTCCAAGAAACCAAACCCCGAAACCGCCGGCGTAGCTTACAACCAGTTGGGACAGGCGGAGGCCCGTCTGGGTGACGCCAAGGCCTCCTCCGACGCCTACGAGCAGGCTGCCAAGGCCCAACCGGAAAAGGCCGGAATGTACTTCTTCAACGAGGCCGCAACCCTCTACAACTCAGGCAAACTGACCGAGGCGGGTGCTGCTGCCGACAAGGCAATCGCAGCCGATCCGAAGAAGGCGGATGCTTATTACATCAAGGGACAGGCGCTCATTCCACAGGCAACAGTCGATCCGAAAACCCAGAAGATTGTAGCGCCACCGGGTTGCGTCGAAGCCTATCAGGAATACCTTGAACTGGCTCCGGACGGACCACATGCTGCTGATGTGAAGGGTATTCTCGAAGGCATCGGCGCACCGATAAAGTCGACCTTCAAAGCTGGAAAGAAATAAGCGCCGGAAAAACCGGAAGGCCCCGGGCGACCCCGCTCGGGGCCTTTCCATTTGTCACGCTGATAGCTGAAGGAGAAGAGGATGCAGTCAGCGGCCGCAGTTCTCGGTTTCGATGAAGCTCTGACGAAGGTGCTTCAACACGCAACCGATCTTCCACGTCCGCCAAGCGAACCGCTCGCGCTGCTGGCCTGCGGAGACCGCGTACTCGCCCAGCCCGTGCTCGCGGATCGCGATCAGCCGCCATTCAATAGGTCGACCCGAGACGGGTTTGCTGTGCGGGCGTCCGACACGCTCGGTCCATTGAAGGTAGTCGGCCAGGTCAGGGCCGGTGAGCAGTGGCGGGGCAGCACCCTCGAACAAAATACCGCGATTGAAATCATGACCGGCGCACCAACTCCAGCAGGCGCCGACGCTGTCGTGATGATCGAACATGTGGAACGCACCAACAACTCGATACGCTTACTTGCTGGACGCACGATTCGAAGCGGAGAAAACATCGTTCCCCAGGGAAGCGAGGCCCGGGCCGGCCAAACAGTATTGGCCTCTGGCTCTAAAATCGAGGGCGCGGAGGTAGCTCTCGCCGCCTCCTGCGGATACACAGAGCTAAAGATCTATCGCAGGCCAAAGGTAGCCATCGTCGCAACTGGAGACGAACTTGTCGACCTCGCAGCGACGCCCGGGCCGCACCAGATCAGAAACTCGAACAGCTACGGTCTGTCTGAGCTGATCAGGCACGCTGGCGGAGAACCCGTCCAGCTCCCGATTGCTCCGGACCGGCGACCTGAACTCGAACAAACCATTCGTTCCGCACGCCATTGCGAACTTCTGCTGCTGTCCGGTGGCGTTTCCATGGGCAAGTACGACCTGGTCGAAGAGGTACTGCAAAGCCTGGGCGCAGAGTTTTTCTTCACCGGCGTCAAGATGCAGCCAGGCAAACCCCTGGTCTTCGGCAGGTTGCCGGCTGACGACCAGTTCCCTGCCCAATTTTTTTTCGGCCTGCCCGGAAACCCCGTCTCGACTCAAGTGACCTTCCATTGTTTCGTCGAACCGGTGCTCCGTGCGATGGGCGGGTCCGAAGTCCAGGGCCCGCGTTTTCTGCAGGCGACGCTGGCAGAGGGCCTCGCAGGAAAGGCCGGCCTGATGCGTGTGCTCCCCGCCAGATGGACCTCCAACCGAGTCCGCCCAGAGGTACGATTGGTAGGCTGGCAGGGATCAGGCGACTTGGCCGCGAATGCGCAAGCGAACTGCTATGCGGTCCTCCCACCCGACAAAGATCACTTCTCCACCGGGGATGTCATCACGATTCTCCTGCGGTAGGCTTGTAGGATGGACGACGTAGACTACACCTCCGAACAGCTGATGGATGACGCCCCCGAACCTCTCGGCAATGATGCGGACTTCCCTCCCCGGTCCCCCGTGCCGCTGCATCTGTCGCACTACGATCAGGCCGGCGAAGCGCACATGGTGGATGTCGGCGACAAGCTGGCAACAAGACGCGAGGCCGTGGCATCAGCGTTCGTCGAGCTGTCCGACGCGGTGCTCGAGGCGCTGCCGCAAAATCCCAAAGGCAATCCCCTCGAAGTGGCGAGGTTCGCGGGAATTCAAGCAGCGAAGCAAACCTCAAGCCTCATTCCGATGTGTCATCAAATAGCACTGAGCTTCGTAGACATACAGACAAAAATTGTCGAAGGTGGCGTCGCGATCGAAGCAACCGCAGCGACAGTTGCAGGCACAGGCGTTGAGATGGAAGCGATGGTGGCAGCCTCAATCGCGGCGCTAACCATCTACGACATGACCAAAGCGCTCGACAAAGGAATACGAATCCGCGACGTCGTATTGATACGCAAAACCGGAGGCAAGAGCGGAGAGTATCGACGCGGAAGCCTCTGAATCAGACCGCAGTAGCCAGCGTGACCGCGAACAGATGCTGCGGATCCTCCCAAGACCTGGTCTTCTTGAAGTTCGCCGACGCGAGAAGTTCCTCAACCGCAGCCGAGGTGAATTTGTAACTGTTTTCGGTGTGAATACTCTCGCCCCGTGCAAAATCGACAGCGAAGGCAGGACCGCTGGAGTTAGCCGGGACATGAACGCGCTGAGCGATGACCGATTCCAAGTGCATCTCAATGCGTGATTGAGCGGGATTCCAACGAACCCGATGCTGAAAGTTTGCTAACGCAAAATCAGTCCCCAGATCACGATTGAGACGCGCAAGCACGTTCAGATTGAAAGCCGCTGTCACTCCAGCGGCGTCGTCATATGCGGCAAGCAGCGTGGCTACAGTTTTATTGGCGTGTGGGCCACCGTTCGGCGCCAAGTCCGTGCCCAGCAAAAGAGTATCCCCGGGAAGCAACTGCGCGCGGAGGTTGCGAAGAACATCCCTCGCATCCTCCGGCATGAAATTACCAATACTGGAACCAATGTAAAGAGCCAGCGTCCGCGTGTCGGGTAGGCGGTTGAGCGGGAGAGCCTCACGAGTGTAGTCAGCGACTTGAGAGCGGACCGTCACGCCAGGAATATTGGCGAGAATATTTTCACTGGCCTCGGCGAGAGCCGTCTCGGAAACATCAACAGGCTGGTACACCACACTCCCCTGCTGGCGAACGGCTTCCGCCAGAAGGATGCCGGTCTTGGTCGCCGTTCCAGCACCTAGCTCGATCAGGGTAAGCTTTCCGCTCGGCCCCTGACCAAGCGCAGCCTCGCGAAGAATCTCATCGGCGTTGGCCGCAAAGATGCCACGCTCGGTCCGGGTCAGATAGTACTCCGGCAGCTCCGTGATCTGTTCGAAGAGGCGCGAACCAGACTCATCGTAGAAGAGCCATGGGGACAGGGTCTTAGGCATAGCAGACAGACCCACGCGTGCTTCAAAGGCGACGGCATCAGTAATACTGATCAGCGGTGCGTCTGGCGCGAAGATAGTTGTTGGCACGTCTAGTCCCCCGGCGGATTTGATAGCGGAGTGGAAGGCGTGCCTCAAGGATCGATCTCCACCGCTGCCTCAGTTTGATGCATTTGAAAGGGATTTTGTGCAATTTAATCTTTACTGACTTAGATCCTCTGCAGGCAGAAATCGATCGGAATCCAAAGAAAGCCCAATTTATTGCTGATTTCAAGTTAACTTCTGCAAAAGCCGACCGTCTGTCCTAGTACCGCCAACTCGTAACATCTGCCCCGGCCGGTGCCGTCTTCTCGATGCGATCCATGATCTTCGGCAGGTACATAGTGTTGTAGTGCAGCCGCGACAGCGCATTCGGCAGCGTCGGATCCCCATTCCAGCAGTGCTCTGCCCGCGGGCCATAGAGCACCTCGCCGTCATAGGCCACGCCATGCCCAGGCGTTCCCGTCGCCTTCAAAAAGTCCTCCATCAGATAAACCGCATCGTTCAAGAAATAGGTGTCGTCGCTGCCCACATACAGGTGAATCTTCCCCTGCAGCTTAGGCCCCAGCTGCTCCCAATCCCGTTGCAACTTCGCGTTCAGGTCGTAGTGCTCCTTCCAGTACTCTGCGACCTTGTGATCGATTGCCCCGGTCTCCTTATCGAAGATCGGCTCCGGATACCCATCCTTCCCCTGCGGCGAATACACCGCCTGCCAGATATCGAACTGCTCTCCCGATCGTCCATGATCCCCCAGCGCCGCCTCATACGCGATGTTGTCCCTCATCGAGATCAGCGTATGCCCAAGATAGTCCCGCATCGCCGGCTGTTCCACCTGCTTGTTCGCGCCCTGCAAGTAAAACATGTTCGCATCTTTATAAAGATCCCGCGACATATACGCATGAAAGTCCACCGGATCGGGACAAGCCACAAACGCCCCGTTGTAGTGGTCGGGATAAAAAATCTGCACCGCCAGCGACTCCCATCCGCCCGTTGACCCGCCATACATGAAACGCGCCCAGCTCTGCCCAATCCCGCGAAACTGCTTCTCCACCGCAGGAACCAGCTCCGTCTCAATTGCATCGCCATACGGCCCCAGGTTCGCCGAATTCACCGCATACGAATCGTCATAGTAGGGATTCGCATGTTGAATCTTCATAATCAAAACCCGTGGAAACTTCGGACTGATCCACTGCTGATACTCCTTATAAGCCTCCTCCTGCTGAATCCGGTTATACCCCGCAAGATGAAACCGCTCCGAGTAGTTCGGCTTCAAATTCGGATCCGGCGGTGTCGTCCGAAAATCATCGAACCCCGTAACGAAGTGATCGTGAAAGATCATAAGCGGATAATGCGCCTCACTATGTTCCTCGAATCCCTCCGGCACCAGCACTACCGCACTCAGATACATCGGCGTCCCCCAGAACTTCGTCAGCAGCGCACTCTGAATCCGTATATGCCGAACATATTTTGTATCCGCTTCCGGCACAATTGGTGGAATCACCTGGTCCACCGAGATCGCAATCGGCGCACCGCCCGGCCCGACGTGCACCTTCACCGGCTTGCTATACAAATTCCCCGGCGCAAGATTCCAATGCTTCCCTTCGCCCCGGTCCGGCGACAGCTTGATCGTCTTCCCATCCGCACGATGGAACGTTTCATAAACATCTAGTACCGCCTGCACCGTGTAATCCCCCGCCGGCACGTCCTTCAAACTCTTGATTGGATAACCCGCAGCCTTATCGTCCACCAGAACGCTCTCGCCCGGCTTTAGCCCATCCACAGTAACCCCAAACACCATCTGGCTCCGCGGCGTGTCGTCGATCTGCATCCGAGGCTCCTCCGATGGATCATTCGACAACAGCAGCAACACCCGTCCGTCCAGCGGCTTCGCCGACTGCGCAGCAGGAAAAGAAACCGAAACCGCCTGAACACCGGTCTGAGCATTCCCAGCCTCAGAGTTCAAACACACACACGCAGCAGCCAACGTTAGAACGCAGGGGATCGAATGGAGACGCATTGGGGCAGTATACAAACCCGAGAGCTGCAACACCGCATTATCTTCAGGTCATTCGCCCACCAGGTTGATATCATCCTTTCACCGTTGCAATCTGAGTACGCAGGCACTCTCTAAAAGACCTGCCGGGCCTCCGTGGAGAACAGATGAAAGCACCCCAGTTCGCATTCAAGAAATTTGCCGCAGCACTTTTATGCGGCCTTGTAACTACGCCAATGGCAATTGCTGCAGACAATCTCCCGGCTGCCAAGCCACTGAAGCTCCCCGAACTCAAGTACGAAAAGTACACCCTCCCCAACGGCCTCGTCGTCCTTACCCACGAAGACCACCGCCTCCCCCTCGTCGCCATCGACCTCTGGTATCACGTCGGCCCACTCAACGAGCGGGCTGGCCGCACCGGCTTCGCCCACCTCTTCGAGCACATGATGTTCGAAGGCTCCGAGCACGTCGGCGAAAAAGCCCACATCAAATACCTTGAAGGCGCAGGCGCCACCGACATCAACGGCACCACCGACTTCGACCGCACCAACTACTTCGAGACCCTCCCCAGCAACCAGCTCGAGCTGGGCCTCTGGCTCGAAAGCGACCGCATGGGCTTTCTCCTGGAAGGCCTCGACCGCGTCAAGCTCACCAACCAGCGCGACGTCGTACGCAACGAGCGCCGCCAGGGCGAAGGCACTCCCTACGCGCTCGCCGACGAGCAGGCGTACCACATGCTCTTCCCCCACGAGCACCCCTACTACGCCTCCGTCATCGGCTCCCACGCCGACATCGAAGCCGCCCGCATCAACGACATCCGCGACTTTCACCAGCACTTCTACACCCCCAACAACGCCAGCATCGCCATCGCCGGCGACTTCGACGCCGCAAAGCTAAAAGCTCTCCTCACAAAATACTTCGGCCCTATCCCACAAGGCCCACCCGTCGAACCCGTCACCGTCAAAACCCCACCCATCAACGCCCAAAAACGCGCAACCGTCACCGACTCCGTCCAACTCCCGCGCCTCTCCGTAGCCTGGCTCACCCCTCCCGTCTTCACTCCCGGCGACGCAGAAACCGATCTTCTCGTTCACATCCTCGGCGGAGGCAAAGCCAGCCGTCTCTACCGCAAGCTCGTTTACGAGCAGCAAGTCGCTCAGACCGTCACCTGCGCTCTCAACGATCTCAAGCTTGGCTCCATCGCCCAGTGCGACATCACCGCCAAACCCGGCGTCTCGCTAGACACCCTCGAAGCAGCGCTCTGGAAAGAAGTAGCCAGCCTGCAATCGGAAGGTCCCACGCAAGCCGAACTCGACCGAGCCCGCACCGTAGACGTCACCGCCAAGATCACCGGTCTCCAGCGTCTCGGAGGCTTCGGTGGCGTCGCCGACACCCTCGACCGCTACAACCAGTTCCTCGACGACCCCGGCTACCTGCCCAAAGACATCGCTCGCTACCAGGCCGCAACCATTGCCTCCGTCAAGCAAGCCGCGACGCAGTACCTCGGCAAAGACCAAAGCGTCGTCGTCAACTGCGTCCCCGGCAAAAAAGTAGTCGACGATGTCCCCCGCAGCCCCGACAACACCGACGCCGACGTCAAGCTCACCGCGCCCTACACCGCGCAGTTCGAAGACCAGCAAAACTGGCGCAAGACCGCACCCGCACCCGGCCCAACCAACGCCTTTCACCTCCCAGTCCCGAAGACCTTCACTCTCTCCAACGGCCTCCAGGTCTACCTTCTCGAAGATCACTCTCTTCCCGTCTTCAGCGCAGCAGTCGTAGCCCGTGCCGGCAGCGAGTCTGACACGCCAGCCAAAGCTGGCCTCGCCGGCTTCACCGCCCGCCTCCTCACCGAAGGAACCACCCAACGCTCCGCCACCACACTTGCCGACAACGCCGAACAGATCGGCACTACCCTCACCTCTGCCGCCGACGTCGACAGCGCCAACGCCAGCCTCAGCGCACTCAGCAACAACACTGAAGCGGGCCTCGACCTCCTCTCTGACGTCATCGAGCACCCTGCCTTCGCGCCCGAAGAAGTAGAGCGCATTCGCAAACAACGCCTCGTCGCCATTCTGCAGGAAGGCGATCAACCCGTAGCCTCCGTACTTCGCGTAGGCTTCCGCACTCTCTACGGCGACCATCCCTACGGTATCCGCTCCATCGGCAACACCGACGGAATCAAATCCATCACCCACGACGACATCACCAGCTTCTGGCAAGCCCACTACGGCCCCAAAGACGCCGCACTTGTCCTCGCCGGCGACGTCAACGAATCCGAAGTCAAACACCTCGCCGACAAGTACTTCGCCCCATGGTCCGGATCAGCAGCGACGACCATCGCCGTACCTCCCGCTCCCACCCCGCCCGGCCTGAAGATCGTCATCGTCGACAAGCCCGGCGCACCACAAACCGCCCTCTTCGCCATCGGTCTCGGCCTTCCCCGCACCACGCCCGACTACCCCGCCGTCATGATCATGAACAACGTCCTCGGAGGCCTCTTCGCCAGCCGTATCAACATGAACCTGCGCGAAGAACACGGCTACACCTACGGTGCCAGCTCAGGCTTCATGATGTACCGCACCGGAGGCCCCTTCTACAGTGGAGCCCAGGTCCGCACCGACGTCACCGCTCCCGCCGCCAAGCAGCTCATGCTGGAGCTCAACCGCATCCGCACCGAGCCTCCCACCGAAGCCGAACTCAAACTCGCAAAAGACTCGCTCCTCCACTCACTCCCTGGAGACTTTGAAACCACCAAAGCCTCCATCGGCGGCCTCCGTCAACTCTTCGTCTACAGCCTCCCCCTCGACTACTTCGCCAAGCTACCCGCCCGGTACGAAGCCGTCACCCCCGCCGAAGTATCAAAGGCCGCCCAAACCGACGTCCATCCCGACCAGCTCATCCTTATGGCCGTAGGCGACCGCGCCAAAATCGAACCCGGCCTCAAAGAACTCAACCTAGGCCCCATCGAGTACCGCGACACCACCGGCACCCTCATCAAATAACCCTCCGTAACAACGAAGTGATCAGCGCTTCCCAACAAAAAAGAGCCGCAGAGCACTCACTCTGCGGCCTTTCTCTCTCAACGCCCAATAAATCTTGTCATCCTAAGTGGAGCGAAGAACGCCTGCATTTGCATTTGGCTTTGACTTTGCTGTTGCTTTCTCCTGCAAAACCGTAGAAGCGTCATCTCGACCGAAGCTGCTCACAGTCTCATCGTGAGCAGCGCAGTGGAGAGACCCCCGTATTTTGCAGTTGCATCTGCAGTTGCCTCTGCATCTAGGTACCCCCAAGGCTTTGGCCTTGGGTCTCTAAATCAGCGCATCAGGAGGGGCTTTAGCCCCTGGGTATGCCTTCTCCCTGCCACATCTACAACCGAAGAAACTAAGCCTTCCCCAGCACCTTCGCCATAGCCTCACCAATCTCCGCAGGCGACTTCACCACCGTAATCCCAGCCTCGGTCATAGCCTTCATCTTTTCCGCAGCCGTCCCCTCGCCGCCCGAGATGATCGCCCCCGCATGTCCCATCCGCCTCCCCGGAGGAGCCGTCTGCCCGGCAATAAACCCAACCACCGGCTTCTTCACATGCTCCTTGATGTACTTCGCCGCAGCCTCTTCCGCCGACCCGCCGATCTCACCGATCATGATGATCGCCTCAGTCTCCGGATCCTCATTCAGCAGCTTCAGCGCATCGATATGAGTCGTCCCGATAATCGGATCGCCCCCAATCCCAATCGCCGTAGACTGCCCAATCCCCCGCGTCGTCAGCTGATACACCGCCTCATACGTCAGCGTGCCCGACTTCGAAACAATCCCCACCGAGCCTTCCTTATGAATCCGCCCCGGCATAATCCCGACCTTAGCCTTCCCCGGCGAGATCACCCCCGGACAGTTAGGCCCAATCAGCCGAGTCCCCTTGCCGTTTGATCCAGTCCCTTTCACAAACTCCCACACCTTGACCATGTCCAGCACAGGAATCCCCTCAGTAATACAGATCACCAGCGGAACACCCGCAGCCGCAGCCTCCAGAATCCCATCCGCAGCAAACGGCGGCGGCACAAAGATCACCGACACATTCGCCCCCGTCTCCTTCACCGCCTCTTCGACAGTGTTGAACACCGGCCATCCCTCATGCGTCGTCCCACCCTTACCCGGCGTCACGCCACCCACAACCTTCGTCCCATACTCCGCGCAGCCCTTCGCGTGAAAAGTACCCTCACGCCCCGTAATCCCCTGCACAATCAGCCGCGTATTCTTGTCAACCAAAACCGCCATTACTTGCCACCTTTCGCAGCAGCCACAGCAAGATCCGCGGCTTCCTTCATCGTCGTTCCCACCTGAAAGTTCAATCCCGAGTCCGCCAGAATCTTCCGGCCCTCTTCCACGTTCGTTCCTTCGAGTCGCAGAATGATCGGTATCTTCACGCCCAGCTTCTTCGCGGCGTTCACTACGCCTTGAGCCAGCACATCCACCCGCAGAATCCCGCCAAAAATATTGATGAAGATCGCTTTCACATTAGGATCGCTCAGCAAAATCCCAAACGCATTCTCAATCTGTTCCTGGTTCGCCCCGCCACCCACATCCAGAAAGTTCGCCGCGCTGCCACCCGCATACTGAATGATGTCCATCGTCGCCATCGCAAGCCCAGCGCCGTTCACCATGCAGGCGATCGTGCCATCCAGCTTGATGTAGTTGAGCGCAAACTTGCTCGCCTCAACCTCCAGCGGATCTTCCTCCGCCAGATCGCGAAGCTCCTTCAGATCCTTATGCCGGAACATCGCATTGTCATCAAAGTTGATCTTGCAATCGAGCGCCAGCAGCTTGTCATCCTTCGTCGTGATGAAAGGATTGATCTCCATCAGCGTCGAATCCGTCTCCACAAACGCCTTGTACAACCCTGTCATAAACTTCACGGCATCGTTGATCTGCGTCGTCTTCAATCCCAGCTTGAACGCCAGCTTCCGCGCCTGATAAGGCGCAAAACCCACCGCCGGATCGATGTACTCCTTGTAGATAAGCTCCGGCGTAGCATGCGCCACCTCTTCAATCTCCATCCCACCCGACTGCGAGGCCATAAACACCACCTTCGCCGAAGCCCGGTCCAGCACCAGCCCGAGATAAAGCTCCCGCTCGATCGCCGATCCCTCTTCGATCAGCAGTCTCTGCACCTTCTGCCCGGCAGGCCCCGTCTGGTGCGTCACCAACTGCATCCCCAGAATCGCCTTCGCCGCCGCATTCGCCTCTTCGAGTGTCCTCGCCAGCTTGACGCCACCGCCCTTGCCACGCCCACCGGCATGAATCTGCGCCTTCACCACCACAACCTTATTTCCCGCACCAAAGAGGCTCTTCGCCGCGGTATCGGCCTGCTCCAGGGTTGTCGCCATCTCGCCGCCCGGAACCGGCACACTGTACTTCCGCAGAATCTCTTTTGCCTGATACTCGTGAATTTTCATGAATGCCTTTGAAATAACGCTCGCGCGAGAAGTGTAGCGGACTCTCACAATCCCTCGCAATCAGAAACTCGCACAAATGTGCGTTTATCGCCCGTCCCTCTGCGCGTAACCTTAAGCCTGCCTTCATCTTGCCTCTGTATGATAGGCAACATAGTCTGGCGGGAATCTTCCCGGCCGGCACTCGGGCCCAGCCGCAGCTAGGTGCTGATTCGTTCCACTCTCAAACACTCTGTGAACCCACCGTACCCGCTTCAGCAAAGTTGGATTCTTGAGTGTTCATCTCGTAAATCCCAGCGACAACTCCTTTGGAACCGCTGTAATCACACCCCGTTGGCTCTTCGTCCTCGCCGCCGCCACACCCTCTATCGCAGGCGACCCCATCCTCATCGACGAGTCCATCGAACAAATCATCCCCGAATCCATCCAGTCCGGCGACATCGTCGGCATCAGCGTCCACACCGGCAACGCACTCCGCGGTTACGAGGTCGGACGCATCGCCCGCGAGCGTGGAGCCTGGGTCATCTACGGCGGCATCCACGCCACGCTCTTTCCCGAAGAAGCCTTCGAACGCGGAAACGCTCACGCAGTAGTCAAAGGCGACGGCGACATCGCCTGGGGCAAAGCCGTGACTGACATCCTCACCGGCTCTCAACCTGAAAAAATCTACGAAGGCGGCCGCATCAGCGGCACCGACTTCCTCGCCGCCCGCTGGGATCTCATGCCCCGCGACAAGTACATGTGGGCCTCCGTCCAAACCATCCGTGGCTGCCCCAAGCACTGCTCCTTCTGCAGCGTCTGGCGCACCGACGGCCAGCAGCCCCGCCAGCGCCCCCACCAGTCCGTCATCGACGAGATCGTCAACCTCCGCCAGATCGGCTTCCGCTTCATCGCCCTCGCCGACGACAACTTCTACCCCGTCACCCTCACCGACCTCCGCCTCGCACGCGAACAAAACAACGAAGCCAAACTCGCCGAACTCACCGCCATCCGCGCCGAACGCTTCCTCCTCATGGCCGAGCTCGCCAAGCTCCCCAAAGACATGGTCTTCTTCACCCAGATCACCATGGAAGCCGGCGAAGACGGCGAGTACCTCGACGCCATGCGCAAGGCCAACATCAAGGGAGCACTCGTAGGCGTAGAGGCCGTCACCCCCGAAGGCCTCAAGGCCGTCTTCAAAGACTTCAACTACTCAGGCGAAGCCCTCGCCCGCCAGCTCCAGACCTTCAAGAAGCACGGCGTCCACGTCCTCGGCTCCTTCATCTTCGGCCTCCCCACCGACAAGCCCGCCACCTTCGACGCCACCGTCGAGATGGCTCTCAAAGCCGGCGTCACCTTCGCCCAGTTCGTCATGATGACGCCCTTCCCTGGAACCGTCGACTTCGGCCGCTGGGAAAAAGAGCAAGCCAAAGCCCCCGAAGTCGTCGCAACCCCAACCGGCGACATCCCCATCACCCGCTACTGGCTCATCCCCACCGCCATCCGCCCCAAGATGTTCACCCCGCATCCCTCCATGAGCTCCATCGAGATCAGCCAGCGCACGCAAAAAGTCTGGGACCGCTTCTACGACTGGACCTCCATCTGGCAGCGCAGCGCCTGCACCCCGACCCTCCGCGCACGCGTAGCGTTCATGTTCCTCTCCAAGCTCTACCGCCAGATGTACGCCGGCACCGGCATCTCCACCGACAGCGCCCGCCGCAAGAAATCCAAGACCTGGGCTCGCTGGACCGCGAAGCAATGCCGCAAACTCTTCGCCGCCAAACCCATGCCCGAACTCCAATCCCCCGCATGGGAGCACGCCTTCTCCTCCGCCAACCTCCGACGTCCCGCCTTCCTCGGCCCCCAGGAGAATCCGTCCCCCTTCACTGTCATCACAAAGCTATAGCAAGTCAGCGGATCAGCAAGCACGCTGATTGAATTGCCTTGCCAACCTCTTCCAAAGATGCAAAAGTGTTCCCCTATGGGAGCACAGCGAATCTTTCATCCTCCTCTGCCAACTGTTGCGTTCATAGTGCTGGCGCTTTTTCTTCACTGCCCACAATCTGGAGCACAGCAAATTCCCACTTCGCCGGCCTCTCCCGACAGGCTCGATAGGAACGCTTTTCGAACGTTGTTCCGGCAATCGATTACATACGAGAAACTCGCCGATGAAGCCGAAGCTTCGCACGATCCTAAACCATATTTCAGGCGCCTTTTGGCGGTCCGATTCCAACTGAGCGACGTTGACAGTGCAAATCTAAAAAGACTGTCGCTCGCCTATCAAGGAGAAATCGATCCAATTCATGCGCGGGTCGTCGAGATCATCACCCGGTTTCACGCTCGTTTCCCCTACGGCGTTATTGGACCAGGAGAGGACCCGAATCCTCCAACAGAGCTCAAAACTTTGGAGCAACAAGAAGATGCCGTCACCCTTCGGTATCGCGATCTACTTCGTAACAGTATGAGAGAAGAGGCTTTCAAAAAGCTCCATGCAACGATATTGGAGAGTTTTGGAAAGCCGCTCTGAAGGTGTTTCCATACGCCACAAACACATTGAGGAGATACGATATGAGGCGTCTTACTCGAATCATCTTTGCCGTCCTTCTCTGTATCTGCCTTGGCCGCAAAGGATCGGCTCAGGGAGTAACGGGGAGCACTTCAATCGATTTCGACGAAGTAAGTGGCATGTTGATCGCGACATGCGAGACCGATTTGGATGCCACCACACAGGTCTTCTATAAAGCAACCGTAGAGTGCACTGTGAAAGATGATGATGGAAATATCGTTGCTACCGGACGATTCCTCGACAAAAAAGGGACTCAAGGCTATGCCCAGGTAGTGCTTTCATTCCCGGGTGTTCCTGGGACAAATTACATCGCCTCAGCGGATCACTCCCTGGAGGTCGAGTTAGAACGCTCCGTAGACCCTTTCTCAGGACAATCGGATTGGTACGATCCATTCAATTTTGGCGATCTTGAAAAGCTTCACGACTCGTACCGCAACATGTACGAATGGTTTGGCCCTGGGACCGGGCAGACAGGGCAAACAAAGTAGCATCCCCACCTGCTACGCTTTAACCGATGCCGCCCCAGCCCCATCTCAAGCAGATCCTCGAAGCCCGTTCCACTCTCACCCGCGAACAAGCCCGCGACCTCATGCAGCAGATCCTCTCCGGCCAGCTCACCGACCTCGAGATCGCCGCCCTCCTCGGAGCCCTCGCAGCCCGCGGCGAAACCGCCTCCGAGATCGCCGGCTTCGTCGACGTCATGCGCACCGCCGTAACCCCCATCCCCCTCACCGACGCAGAGCGGAAGAATCTAGTCGACACCTGCGGCACCGGCGGCGACGCCAGCGGCACCTTCAACATCTCCACCGCCGCCGCCCTCGTCGCCGCCGCAACCCCGGACGCAAACCTCATGGTCGCCAAACACGGCAACCGCGCCATCACCTCGCAGACCGGCTCAGCCGACGTCCTCGAAGCCCTCGGCATTCCCGTCGACCTCACCCCCGAGCAAGCCGCAACCGCCCTCCGCACCCACCACTTCGCCTTCCTCCACGCCCCCAGCCTGCACCCCGCCATGAAGGCGGTCATGCCCGTCCGTCGCGCCCTCGGAGTCCGCACCATCTTCAACATCCTCGGCCCCCTCACCAACCCCGCCGGAGCCTCCGCGCAGGTGATGGGCGTCTACGCCGCGCATCTCGTTCCCATCGTCGCCGAAGCCATGTCCCTCCTCGGCACCCATCACGCCTTCGTCGTCCACGGCAGCACTCTCCGCGAAAAAGGTCTCGACGAGATCTCCATCAGCGGCCCCACCCAGCTAGCCGAAGTCCACGACAGCGCCGTCACCATCGCCACCGTCACCCCCGAAGACCTCGGCCTCCCGCGCGCCCCCATCGAAACCCTCCAGGGCGGCAACGCGCAGACCAACGCCGCCATCCTCACCACCATCTTCTCCGGCGAGCAAGGCCCCCGCCGCGACATCGTCCTGCTCAACGCCGCCGCCGTCCTCGTCGCCGCAGACCTTGCTCTCGACCTCCCCAACGGTATAGCCCTCGCCGCGAAAACCATCGACTCGGGAGCCGTCACCCGACTCATCGCCAACCTCCGCGTCTGAGTCAAGCAACAAGCATCGAGCAACAAACAAGGGAGCCCCATGAACCCAGAGCACCCCACCAAACAAAGAGTCTGCTTCCTCCTCCAAATCAAGCCCGACCGCCTCGACGAGTACCGCCGTCGCCACGCCGCCGTCTGGCCCGACATGATCGCCGCCCTCCAGCGCACCGGCTGGCACAACTACTCCCTCTTCCTCACCCCAGGCGGCCAGCTCATCGGCTACCTCGAAACCGACGACTTCCAGCTGGCCCAGACAAGAATGCGCAACGAACCCATCAACGCCCTCTGGCAGTCCGAGATGAAGGACTTCTTCGTCCAGACCAACGGCAAAGACCCCGGCCAGCTCATGTCCCCCCTCGACGAAATCTTTCACATCGACTAATCTCCTATCGCTATGGGGGTGGTCTACTCCTCTCCCTGTTGTCATTCCGCAGTGAAGCGGAGGAATCTGCTTTTGCCCTCCATTCGGTAGCGTCTACCCCAACGCGAAACCCGCATTAACACGCACACCGGAACCAAACCCAACCCCAACCCGTATCTTCTCCAGCAAGTCAGGAGCCTGCTCCAAATGTCGACCTACCCGCCGCCCGCAAACTCCATCAACCCGGCCTTCGTCACCTCTGCCCTCGAGCTCCCCGGCTACCGCATCGTCCAGAACCTCGGCATCGTCCGCGGCATCGTCGTCCGCTCGCGCAACATCGTTGCCACCATCGGCGCCGGCCTCCAGACCATCGTCGGCGGCGACATCACTCTCTTCACCGAACTCTGCGAGAAGACCCGCCAGGACTCCTACGCCATGATGACCCTCCACGCCGCCCAGCTCGGTGCCAACGCCGTCATCGCCTTCCGCTACGACGCCAACGAACTCATGAACGGCGTCACCGAAGTCCTCGCCTACGGCACCGCCGTCGTCGTAGAAAAGCAGTAAAGCAAAGCAGTAGAAGCCGCCACCCTCCCCATCAACCTCGCGTCTCAAACACCATATTGAACGGCGTCTCCGCAGCCTTGCGGAAGTGTGTAAGCCCGCCCTCCCGCACCACCTTCTCGATCCTCGCCGGCCCCGCCTGCGCTCCCAACCCCAGCCCAACCTCCTGCGCCAGCGAGCAAGGCACGCAGATCGTCGCCGAAGCCGAGTAGTAGATTCGCCCCACCGGATTATGATTCGCCGCCGTATCGTCCTGGGCAGACGGCTCAACAATCATCCAGGTGCCACCCGGCGCCAGCGTCGTCTTCACATGCTTCGCCGCCCCCGCCGGATCGCCCATGTCATGCAGGCAGTCGAAGAACGCCACCAGGTCATAATCCTTCCCCGGAAAATCCTTCGCTGAAGCCACAGCAAACGTCACGCGATCCGCCACCCCCGCAGCCTCCGCCTTCGCACGAGCCTTCTCGATCGACGGCCCATGATAATCAAACCCAAAAAACTTCGAGGCAGGATAAGACTTCGCCATCAGCAGCGTCGAAGCTCCATGCCCGCAGCCAATATCCGCCACCCGCGCCCCCGCCTTCAGCTTCGCCTCCACACCCTCCAGCGCAGGAATCCAGCTGGAGACAAGATTCGCAAGATAGGACGGCCGGAAGAACCGCTCACACCCTTCAAACAGCCCCTTCTCATGCTCGTGCCAACCCATCCCATTGCCCGTGCGATAGATCTCCGTCAGCTTCTCTTCATCCTTCATCACCGAGGCCATCATGTGATAAAACCCCGGCAGATGCACCGGCGTATCGTCCAGCGCCAGCACCAGCGCCTGCTCCGGCGTCAAAAAATAAGTCCCCTTCGCCGCATCAAACTCCATCAGCCTCCCAGCAGTATTCGCATTCAGCCACTCGCGCACATAGCGCTCCGCGGTGCCCGTCTTCTTCGCCAGCTCCGCCGGAGTCACGGGCTCTCCATCCCCCATCGCCCGATAGAGCCCCAGCTTGTCGCCAATCAAAATCAGCGGGGCCTGCATCGCAGCACCCATATCCTGAACCACACGCCCCAGAAGCGCATTCAACGCATCCGGATTAATCTCTCGCCCCTGTGGGGTCGCCTGCTGTGTCGTAGCCATCGCAATCTCCTCGGAAAAAATTGATTCGGGGTTCGCGACAGCAGTTCTAAGTTGTGCGCAGGAGTAGTCGAGAGCAAGCACACGAGCCGGCACATGATGTCGCGCAGATTCCCGGGCCCACCAACTGCCGAGGAGCATACTCGGACACTCACCCCAGCGTCAACGTCGGCGCCTAGGTCCCTCCATCCCGCATCCCGGAATTCCCGTGTATATACTCGTCTTAAAATCAAGGAGGCATTCATGGCCCGAGTCACCGGCATTGGCGGCATCTTCCTTCGCGCACGCGATCCCAAAACCCTCTCCGCCTGGTACGCCAAACACCTGGGCCTCACCCTCTCCGAATACGGCGGCGCCACCCTCCTCTGGACCGACGAGATCCCCGCCACCACCGGAATGACCATCTGGTCTCTCTTCCCCGAAGACACCCCCTACTTCGGCAAGGGCAACGAGAAAGGCCCGCAGCAAGCTATGGTCAACTATCGCGTCGACAATCTGGATGAACTCCTCGCCCAACTCGCAGCAGAAAACATCCCCATCGATCCCCATCGCGAAGACTCCGACTACGGCCGCTTTGCCTGGATCACCGACCCCGAAGGCAACCGCATCGAACTCTGGCACCCCCTCGTCGCCGTCGAAAAGAAAGAAGAGCCTCCCGCATAACCAACAGGAGCCCGCCCTATGACCGTCGAAACCTATCCGGAAAAACTCGCTCCCAACATCCAGCAGGTAGTTCCCTTCCTCTGGGTCTCGAACCTCGAAGCGTCCCTCCGCTTCTACCTCGACGGCCTGGGCTTTGAAAAGACCAGGGAGTGGATCGACGACGGCAAGCTTCGCTGGTGCTGGCTTCAACTCGAAGGCGCAGCCCTCATGCTCCAGGAGTTCAGCCCCGAAAGACGCCCACCCGGCAAACTAGGCGAAGGCGTCTCTCTCTGCTTCCAATGCAAGGACGCCCTCGCCATCTACCACGCAGCGCTCTCACAGGGTCTTCAGCCCCAACGGCCCTTCGTTGGCAACGCGATGTGGGTCACCATCCTTCCGGACCCCGACGGTTACAAACTCGACTTCGAGAGCCCCACCAACGCCCCGGAAGAATCCCTCTATCCCATCGAAAAGTAGCAACCTCAGAGTTGACCTCACGCGAAACCCGCCGCGCTAAAGCCTCCGCGTCTGCATCCGATCGGTCCATACTGATCAGGACAAACCAGCTCACCTGGTCCTTGAACTTATCCATCCACAAGGAGATCCCATGCCCGACGAAAGCAAGAGCTACCCGATCGAAGAAGCCATTCGCGCCCAGAACGCGCTCCGTAAACTCGCAGGCCTGGGAGCCGAAATGTTTCCCATCCAATCTTTCGTCGGCATGATCAGCGACGAGATTGAAACTCTCCGCAAGCAGGGACACACCGATCAGCAGATCGCACAAACAATTGCCGCCAGCTCCAAAATCGATATCACCGCGACTGACATCACGACCCACTACGCATCACCAGAAGACCGCCATCAGCCCCACGAATAGCAGCCATACGGTCCTCTCCAGCCAGACGAAATGAAGGGCGGACGTTCGTCAGAACGCACGCCCTTTGCCTCAATGCACTTGGTAAATGAACGTACCCCAGTTGGTGTATTTGGTCCGTGGGCGAGAGAAAGTATTCGGGATATACTCTGCAGCCATCCAGAGGTCTCCATTCGGACTCACCATCGCCGCGGAATAATCGCCCCAGCGACCCACTCCTCCGCCCCCAAACTCCGGGTAGCCAGAGAAACCGTCGTCCGGTGTCTGACCAATGCCGGCCAGATGCACCTTGGGCGAAACGCTCCCCTTGCTGAAATCCACGTAACCCGTGCTTGGAAAATAGTTCTGGCCCGTAAGGCTGAAGGCGATCACGCCATCTCCTGCAGCGTTCACCGCGAATGCGGGGTACATGACCGAACCGTCGTCGATCCCTATCAGTCCCTGCTTCCATATCTTCGCCGACAAAGAAGCGAAGGTGGCATTCGGCTCAATCGCGAACCAGGCAGCGCCCGCTCGCGGTCCAGTGGTCTCCTTCGGCTCAAGAAGCACTGTGGTCAACCCCGTGTAAAGTTTGCCCTGTGAGTAAAACACCTGCTGCAGGCGGTCGTCGCCCGTGTCGATCGCCTCTTCAGGCTCTCCCAGGGATTGACCCAGCGGATAGCTTCCAGGTCTCTGTACCGCGGGAACCGGTTGCCCATACTCCTGCGTTGTAATAACCGTCACTTGCAGGTTCAGGTTAGGCACACTTCCATTCAGACTCTGAGTGTTGGTGAGCGACCACACTGCCAGACGGTTGTCCACCGTTCCGGTGAAGTCGAGCGAACTAACAAGGTACTCCGTCCCGCGATTCTCTGTGGTCGAGGTTCCGGGCGAAGGAAACGAAGGCTGAATCGAAAACGCCTGCCCTTCTGCCACCGGCAGACCGTCAAAGCCTGCAGCGGAAACGCTCGACGATCCTGCGATCAGGTCGCGCTTGCTGACCGCAATCAGCAGTGCCGTCTGAAAGAACCCCGTCGTGTTCGAGTACTCATTCGTGTTCAGATACACACCATCCTTGTTCAGTCCCAGCAACGGCTGGTCACCCAGGCACGGGCACTGACCAAAACTCGCGTCAGAGACATCGATGGACTGCACCGTGAAGCTGCCCAGAACGTCGCTCGTATCGCTGACGGCAACCAGCACCTCCGACCCTCCGCTCAAATTCCCCGCAGGCGTGGTGGCGTATTCGAGTATCGTCACGAACCAGCGTTTCGACTCCCAATCATAGAACGCACGTGGATCGGACAACTGATCCGTCGTGCCGTCCTTATTAGGTGCGGTCGGCACGCCAAAGAACGCATTCAGACTCACCGGCGGCGTCAAAGCAGCTCCCGTCTTCGTGAACACCCGCAGCGCCAGATTCACCGGCTCCAGAATATCCTCTCCGTTGGTCGCAAGACCTTGGTCGGGAGGTTCCACAACAAATCCGTTGGCTTCTCCGGAGTCCGTCGAGTCGAGAGCGTCGAAGCCGGAAAACGTCTTATCGGGAGCCACTATAGGAAAGCCGCCAAATACAAGACCTGCGCTCGTCGCTTGATTCAGCTCCACGCGAGATTTGCTGACGAACGGCTTCGGCATCTGCTTCCGCATCGCCTTCGGCTTCATCGCATAAAGTGCCGAAGTCTCAGGAGCCTCAACCAGTGCTCTGGCCTGAGCCATACTGGTCGTTCCCTTCTTGTGTACATCGATGTGCTTCTGTTGGGTGGCATGGAGTGAGGGTGGGATGGCAAACGCGGCGGAAATCGCCCAGGTTAACAAACGGGAAGTGTTCATAAGTGTCCTCATTGAGTTTTCAAAGATGGACGTACTTCCGGCCGGAGTCTCTGGCGGATCGTTTCGCATGAGACCTCCGGCCCGGATACAACCTCGAAAGATCTAATCCTGCTTCTACTGCACAGCCTTAACTACGTCGTTGATGAACGTCGCTCCATTCGGCGTACCCAGTCCAGTCACGTTGTCCCAGCCGGGGCCCGTGACCAGCGACGAGTCCGTCCCGAACGTCAGCACGTCCCAGCGAGTCGAACTCGGGCTGTTGTACAACGCACTCACAAACAGCTTCGTGTTCTCCAACGGTTGCGCCAGAGCAGACTGACTCTCAAAGATCGGACTATTCGGCGGATCGATGATAAGTCCCGATACGTTCAGCAGCGTATCGACTGGTGTCACATTGACGTCTATGATTGCACCCTCAGACAACTCATAAAGAATTGGCGCAGCCTGTCCAAGCGGCGCTCCGGCAGCCTGGTTCGCGATCGCCCAGTAGCCGGAGAACATCGGGCAAGAAAGACTCGTCCCCCCGAACACCAGCACTTGAGTCCCGTGAGCAGGAACTCCATCGGGCGAAACAACGACCTCGTTGCCGGTCTGTGGGTCCGCATTCATAGAGATATCCGGCAGCAGGCGGAACTTCCCCTTCAGGCTCTTTTGGAACTTAGGTTTGGCATAGACAACGCTGGTGCCTCCCCCCGAACCAGACTGAAAACCAAAGAGGAGTGGAGGAATCACCGGAGGATTCGGATTCGCGTTGGCGATTCGCGCAAGGTTCAAACCCCATCCCGTCTGCAGTTTGATGTTGTTGTGGGCGTCCAGAAACGTACTCGTGCCGCCAACCGCCGTCGCATACGGAGAGTCGGCATTTGCGTTGACAGAGACCGCGTTGATGCCGAAGTCGGCATTATTCGTGATCAGTTCATCCCCGCTATCGCCGGTAGATACGTTCAGCGAGATGCCCAATGCCGCAGCGATCTGCGCAATCCCGTTCTCTACCACCAGCTCCGACGGATCTAACTCCTTCAGCGCTATCTCTGAAATCCCGAAGCTGTTCGAGATCACGTTGCCATATCCATTCTGGATCGCAGCAAGGTTGGAAAGATCGAGGTTGGTAAATGAGTTGTCTGCTCCCAACACCAGGACGATATTGGCATTCGGCGCAATCGCGTGTGCCCATTCCACGTCCAGCGTCGTCTCGTACTGCCAGTTCCCCGCAATGCATCCGTTGGTAGCTGTGCAGGTAGCCGGCCCAGTCGGCTCCACGATCTGGAAGTTCGATGGCGTGAGCGCAGGTAATCCATTCAGTTGAGAAAACAGATTGGCATCTGACACGATACTGTTCGAGCCAAAGGCATCGACAATAACGATGGTCTGCCCGGCCCCATCCAGGCCCTTCTTATAAAGCGGCTTCAGGCCGTACGCCTCTTGGATCTCAGCCGCATCGTAGCCGCACGGCGGCAGGTTAGGCGGTTTGGCATTGGTAATGCTCGCCCCATACAGGTTGCCCGCGTAGAACGCCTCCGGAAATCCGCCGTCCGTCTTGAAAACCTTCGACGCAGCCCCACGGAGACAGTCCGCGCTGTAGAACAGTCCATCGGCGCCAACCGCGGATGGCGAAACCCCCTCATAAGGCACGCCGCTCTCCGGGTTGACGGAAGGCTTCACCAGCGCTCGATATTTGAGATCGCTCAGCCCCTGCACCGTAGCCACCAGCGGAGCCGCTTCTCCTGTAACCGAAGCCTCCGCCGTGTTGGCATGGTGAACCTCTCCGTTCACCATCACCCGGTTGATCTTCGTATTGAAAGCCGCCTGCGCGTCCCCAACCCGGCCCTCAGCCACAACAAACCGATTGTTCTTCTCGGTCGACTTGACCTTCAGATTGTGAGCCGCCAGATATTCGCGAACCACACCGGCTTCCTTCGCAGTCGGCGCGTACTGCTCGTTGAACTGCTTCAGCGTCAGAAAGTGATGATAGCTCGCTGACTCCTTGTCATACATCTGCTGAACCGCCGTATCCAAAGCGGCCTTGTTATGCGGATTCAGCCAAACAGTCACTGAAATCTGCTTCGACTCGTCTTCTGGGCCCAGGTTCGTCTGGCCGGCCGTGGCAGCAAATGCCGAACCCGCCGTCAGCGCCAGAACTCCAAGCGCAGCGGCGAAGGTAAGGCGAGGAGAGACATGATTACGAAAGTAGTGCTGCGTCATAGCTAAAATCCTCGTTGAATTGGGTTTGTCTGTCTGGAGCAGTTGTGGGAGAAGCGTGGGAGAGTACAACCAAAGTGGGATTGCAAGGCTTCGTCGTTGGTGCGCTGTGTCGTCGGTGGATGGATACTACGGTTGCCCCAAGGCTGCGGTCAAGCGTCAAAATCGTTTTTGCGTGAGGCAAAAAAAAACTTCACCAAGCTGTCACATCTTTGAGATCAGAAAAACACGCTGCCAAATCACCGCGTCTACCACGCAATCCACCACGTTCTCACCACCAAAAAACCACAATCAAAACGCCGTTTTTCCCAAAACCCCCAGCAAAAACCACATTTCTCCCGGCAAAAAAATTACTCCCCGGAAATCCACCGCAAGCGCCGTTTAGGATAACCAGAGACCCCAACAAAGGCCTCCGCACAATGACCCACCCCATCCCAGGCAGAATCGAAACCATCGTAGGCCCCATGTTCTCCGGAAAATCCGAAGAGCTCATCCGCCGCCTCAAACGCGCCCGCATCGCCCGCCAGCGCGTCGCCTGCTACAAGCCCGACATCGATCTCCGCTACCACCGCACCTCCATCGCCAGCCACAGCTCCCAAACCCACGAAGCCAGCACCGTCACCAATGTGGAGCACCTCAAAGCCTCATTATTGCCTCAGTTAGACACCATCGACGTCATCGGTATCGACGAGGCTCAGTTCTTCGACGACACCATCCTCCCCATCACCGTGGAGCTCGTTCACCTAGGCAAACGCATCATCATTGCAGGCCTCGACACCACCTTCAACGCCGAGCCCTTCGGCCCCATTCCCGCTCTCATGGCCATCGCCGACGAGGTCACTAAGCTCTCCGCCGTCTGCATGGTCTGCGGCGCCCCCGCCATCCACACCCAGCGCCTGGGACAAAGCCAAGAGCTCGTCCTCGTAGGCGCCGCCGGCCTCTACGAAGCCCGCTGCCGCACCCACTTCGAGCCCTTCCTCGACGACCAGCACACCGAGCAACTGGAGTTCCTCTCGATCCAAAGCAGCAGTTGAAGCCGAGCAACGCGAGGCACACAACAGCCACTCAGCCAAGACAAGGTACACCCGCCACGAAGTGGCCGCCCGCCGCGCAGGCGGCCCGTCCGGCAGGACCCTGTCAGTGCTTCGACACCATCTCCATCACATCCTTGCGCAGCGCCAGCGAACTGGCTGGCCGCGCATAGTACATGTGCCCACCGGGGTACTCATGCACCTGCACCCGCGTCGGATCGCCCATCGGCGGAATCTGGCTCACCGTCAGCACCGACCCCATAAACGGACAAGACAGATCCGCCCATCCATGCGCAATCACCACGCGCAGCTTCGGATCGGTAGCCACCGCAACCCTCAGATCTGTCGCAGAAGCCGACCCCGAAAACGCGCCATTCCGCCCGCTGTTATCCCACATTCTGTTCACATCGAACGACAGCGCGTTATAGCTCGCATCCGTCTTCCAACCAACCGTGCGAGTCACAAAATCCACCATCGCCGTAGTCGTCGGCGCAATAATGCTCAACAGAATCGGGTCCTGCGTCTCCTGCGTCGGGTTGTAAGGAAACGGATCGTAAGCCGTCACATTCGGGTCATAGCGACTCCCCAGCTTGCCCGTCTCACGAAACTCTTCCCGCAGAAACGCCTGCGTCTCCAGCCGCCCACCCGACTGCTTCACAAACGTCGGATCAAGCCCCGTCAGCTCCGTCACCCTCTTCACCAGACGAGGCGTCGCCGCCGGATCGCTGTTGCCCTTCATCAAATCCACCGCATACTCGCCGCGCGTGTAGTCGATCACCTCGGCCATACTCTCGTTCGTCAGCTTCCCTTGTCGCTCATAGTTCGCCGCGACGATCGAAGGCAGTGTGATCATCCACGGAATCGGCGAGATATCCTGCGAACCAGCCTGCGGAGCCAGCGCCGGCGAAACTAGCACCAACCCATTCACCGCGACGCCAGTCTGCGATTGCAGGTAAGCCGTCAGCCTCGGCCCGCGATACCCCCCGTAGCTCTCGCCCACAATGTACTTGCGAGACTGCAGCCGCCCGTTCTTCACCAGCCAGTCGTAGATGTTCCGCGACAGATACGCAATATCCTGGTCCGGGCCATAGAACTGCTTCTTCGACTCCTCCTCCGACACGAGCGAACGAGAAAACCCCGTCCCGATCGGGTCGATAAAAACCAGATCCGTAAAATCCAGCCACGTCCCCGGATTGTCCATCAGAGTAGCTGGATCCGACGGACTCTGCCCCTCCGCCCCGAACGCCACCCTCTTCGGCCCAATCGCCCCCAGGTTCAGATACACCGAAGCCGCACCGGGTCCGCCATTGAACGCAAACGTAACCGGCCGGTCCTTCCCCTCGACAACGTACGAGGTATAGACGACCTCCCCGCTCAGCCCGCCTTTACTATCCCGCACCGGCAGCGTGCCTACGGTCACGGTGTAGTGCAGCGTCTTTCCCTCAAACTGCATCGTCTGATCCACGTGAGCATCCGCCGGCAGGGGTGGCAGTGTGACCGACAGTCCTGGCGTAGCTGCGGGTTTCGCATCCACCGGCTTCGCATCCGGCGCGGTCTGCGCAGTCGCAGAGAGAGCAACCACAGCAGAAAAAATCGTTGGAAGGAACGAAAAAACAAGCAACTTCGTCAGGATCGAGGACCGCGTTGAAATCATGATCCAAATTTTACATAGATGTTTCGAAACAGCACGCAACCCAAACAAATACTTCGCTATTCTCATGTGTAGGTAATTCGGAGAAACAGCTTATGCGCAGCATCCTCGCCGCCGTCACTCTCAGTCTTCTCGTCGTTCCAGCCTTCGCCAAACCAAAAGATGCCGTTGTCGTCCCCATCAAGACCGCCACCGGCGAGGACGCAGGCACCGCTACCTTCAGCCCTACGAAGAAAGGTGTTCACATCAAGCTCGACCTCAAGAACCTTCCCGTAGGCGAGCACGGTGTCCACATCCACGCCAAACCGCTCTGCGACGCACCCGACTTCAAGACCGCCGGCGGTCACTTCAACCCCGAGAATAAGCAACATGGCTTCCAGAACCCCATGGGACACCACGCGGGCGACCTGCCGACCAATGTCACCATCGGCGAAGGCCATCTCGGCCAGGCCACCTTCAACGTCGACTATCTCTCGATGGACCCTGCCGCCGCCAACAGCATCCTCGCCAACGGCGGAACCTCCATCGTCATCCACGAGAAGGGCGACGACATGAAGACCGACCCCTCCGGCAACTCCGGCAACCGCATCGCCTGCGGCGTCATCTCGGCTCCTACTCCCTAACCCACATCCACTGTCCATCTTTGAACAAACCGGAACGCCCATGCGTATAGCAATGCATGGGCGTTTTACACATGACGATTCCAACCGCGAGCCGATACACAGAGCTCAAAGTTGCGACGCGCCGTCTGCCCAGAATCCCCGCGCAGCACATCTCGCAGCCTGCTCTTAAGGCTATCGAGAACCCACATATCCAACAGCAACAAATCAATCCAGCGCCCGTTCCACGCGGTACACTTCTCCCACCGACAAAATCACTTGAGGCGAAGTTGGAGCGTACCCCAGAACAGGAAGCAGCGCAGGAAGCAGTCGCCAAACTGGTACGCCAGTGCATGGCCGGCGACTCGCAGGCCTGGCAGCAGCTGGTCGCCTCCCAGCACCGCCGTATCTACGCCATCTGCTATCGTTTCACCGGTTCGGGTACCGACGCCGAAGACCTGACGCAAGAAGTCTTCCTGAAGCTCTACAAGAACCTCTCCAGCTTCGACACCCAGAAGGGCAGTTTCCAGACCTGGATCACCACGCTGGCCCGCAATCTCCTGGTCGACCACTTCCGCCGCACCCGCCTCGAGCGCGCCTCCGAGTCCCTCGACGCCACCTTTGACGGCGAAGAAGACGGTCCCACCATGGCCGACCGGCTCGCCGACCCCCGGCCCTCTCAGGAACATCATGTCGCCGGTCTCGAGCTCAAAGTTCGCGTCCAAAACGCGCTAAAGCAGCTCTCCCCAGAGCTTCGCGAAGCTGTTATCCTCCGCGATCTCGAGGATATGGATTACAAAGAGATATCACAGGTTCTCCGCATACCCGAAGGTACGGTAAAAAGCCGCATCAGCCGCGGTCGCGGGGAACTAGCAAGGCTTCTGCAACGTATAGAAGGGCAGGTGGTTTAAAGTGGCAGACTTCAACCAATTCGGCAGCGTCAAACCCGGCGCACCCGGCGATCCTCAGCACTGCGCGCAATGCGAAGCCATGCTCGTGGACGCGCTCGACGGCACCCTCTCCGCGGCAGATCAGGCCACCTTCGACACCCATATGATCGGCTGCCCCAGTTGCGCCGGCCTGCTCGCCGACGCCCAGCGCGGAGCCGCCTGGATGGAGATGCTCAAGTCTCCCCGCCCCGAACCCCCCGCCACCCTCTTTGAGAGCATCCTTGCCCAGACGAGCGGCAAAACCGCCCTCGGCCCCGCCAAAGAAGACCAACCCCCGATCGTCCTCGGCCGAACCGACTACCTTCGCACTCCGAATACGCTCCTCAGCCATCCGACTCTGCTTCCCTCCGCGTCAGGCAACCTCGCAACCAATCCCTTCGCCTCTGCCAAGGTGCTTCCCTTCCGCACTCGCGTCACCTCCGGGCTCCGCTCCTTCGGCCAGACCATGCTGCAGCCGCGCTTGGCAATGACTGCTGCCATGGCCTTCTTCTCCATCGCCCTCACCATGAACCTCACCGGGGTCCGCCTCAGTCAGCTTCGCGCCAGCGACCTCAAACCCTCCAGTATTCTGCGTAGTTGCTACGAGGCCAAAGCCAAGGTAGTCCGTTACTCCGACAATCTTCGCGTCGTCTACGAACTTGAATCGCGCGTCCGCGATCTGCAGCGCTCTTCCGACGATGAGGGATCCGCCGGAACGACCAGCACCCCAACCAACCAGAACGACTCGTCCCAGCCAAACAGCAAGCCAGCTGGCACCCAGCCGAATGATCCAAAGGATCAGAAGCCCGGCCAGAAAAATGACCAGAAGCAGAACAGCCCCAAACCCAACCCTGGCTCCAGCCGTCGCGAAACCCCCGGCGGCAATATCCAGCTAGTAGCGTCAGTTAGTACCCGGGCCCCTCTCCCCTTCCAGTCTCAGAATTTTGTTGTCTTTACTCCCAGTGTCATTAAGTCGGAAGGGGGATTGGTATGACTTGCGCAAACCATCCTGAACGTGAACGTGTTGCTTTCTGCCAGAACTGCGGCAAGCCACTCTGCCAGGAGTGCACCCGCACCGTCGGCTCTGCTGTCTTCTGCGAATCCTGCCTCGCCGCCAAACTCTCAGGTGCCGGAGCCCCACCACCCGCTGCCGGCTCTTACGCCTATAGCGGAGCGGAAGCCGGCGTAAACTACTCTGCCAGCGGCGTCATTCCGCCCCCCATCCCTCCGGGAGCACCAAACCCCGGCCTCGCCGCACTCTTAGGCTTTATCCCCGGCGTAGGTGCAATGTACAACGGCCAATACGCCAAGGGAGTCGTGCATCTGGTCGTCTTCGCGATCCTCGTCAGCCTCGCCGACGAGCACGGTATCTTCGGGCTCTTTATCGCCGGCTGGGTGTGCTACCAGGTTATCGAGGCCTACCACACCGCCAAAGCCCGGCGAGACGGCACCCTGCTCCCAAATCCCTTCGGCCTGAACGATCTCGGCGAACGCCTCGGCTTCGGAAAGTCCTGGCCCGGCACAGCCCAATCAGGCTCAGCCGCCCCCTTCGTTCCGCAAGGAACCGCTCCGACACCCGACGTCCCAAACTCCCCGCCCAGCAGCCCCTACACCCCACCGCCCTCCGGCTATCCGCCCCAGCAGCCGCCCTCCGCCGCCTGGGGAACTCCTTGGGAGAACTACGCTCCTCCCGTACCCCCGATCCCGCCCTACGGCGCTCCCGCCTACCCGCTGGATCCTGGCCTCACGCCACCGCGTAACCGCTTTCCCGCCGGCGCTCTCTGGCTGATTGGTCTCGGCTGCATCTTCCTGATCGGCAACGCAGGCCTCTTCCACCACTTCCCCATTCACCGAATCATCCCCTTCTTCCTCATCGGACTCGGCGTCTGGCTCTTCGTCCACAAGATGACCGGCACAGGGAACGGCCTCTCAGATGACGGCACCCCCGCCTACCAATACCGGCTCTTCAGCGCCTTGCGCGGTTCCATCTGGGTCATTCTCGTTGGTATCCTCTTCCTGCTCGACTCCTTCGACATTCTGTCCTGGTCCCATAGCTGGCCGCTCTTCATCATCGTCGCCGGCCTCATGGCAGTCTTTCAACGCACCTCTTTCAACTCTGCCGCAGCCGTAGCCTACCCTTATGGGGTTCCTCCGGCCTCCCCGGTCGCTCCACCCCCACCGGCCCCTCCAAGCACCAGCATCGTCCCCTCCAACCAGCACGATCAGGAAGGGAGCTAGGCCATGGGAAGTTATCCTCCTCCACCCTATCCGCCACCGCCCGGCCCACCCTACGGAGGCGACTGGAAGTATCAGCGCCGCGTCCTCAAAGAGCAGGCCCGTGCCCAGCGCGACATGGCCCGCGCCCAGCGTGACGCCTACCGCTATCAGGCCCGCAGCCTCCGTCGCAGCTCCATCCTTGGACCTCTGCTGCTCATCACCATCGGCATCCTCTTCTTGCTGGTGCAAACCGGTCGCGTCGCAGCCCACAGCCTCTGGGACTGGTACGCCCGCTTCTGGCCGATCCTCCTCGTAGGCGCCGGCGTCATCATGCTCCTGGAATGGGCATACGACCAGTACATGCAGTCCGATGACACCCAGCCCCGTTATCGTCGCCGGCTGGGAGGTGGGGTCTTCGCCCTGCTCCTGATCCTGGGCATAACCGGGATCGTCTTCAGCAGCGTACGCAACGGCAACGGTCACAGCTACGTGCTCAACGGTCTCAACCTCAATCAAGATAACCTCGACGAGTTTCTCGGCGACAAACACGAGAGCGACCAGATGCTCTCGCAATCGTTCCCCGCCAACAGCGGCTTCACCGTCGATAACCCGCGCGGCGACGTCTCCATCTCCGGCACCAGCGATGACAACCAGATTCACATCTCCGTCCACAAAGAGGTCTACACTCGTTCCGACTCTGACGCCGACAGCAAAGCCAAAAAACTCAGTCCGAATCTGACCAACACCGGAGACAGCCTCTCTCTCTCCATGCCAGCCATCGACGGCACCCGCGCCGACCTCACGATTACCTTGCCGGCGACTGCACCTGTAATTGTCTCCGCCAACCACGGCGACATCCACGTCAGTGCACTCAAGGCTCCGCTTCAGGTTACCGCCAACCACGGCAACATCGAGCTCACCGGCATCACCGGACCCGTCGTTACTCACGTCAACAACAGCGACTCCGACCTCTCCGCGCATAGCGTCTCCGGCCCCCTCACCATTCAAGGTCGCGGCCATGACACAACACTCTCTGACCTCACCGGCCCGGTCACCATGAGTGGAGACTTCTTCGGTACCACGCACTTCGAACACATCCGCGGTCCCATCAAATTTCACACCAGCCGCACCGATCTTCAGTTCGCCCGTCTCGATGGCGAGATCGATATCAGCCACTCCGACATCACCGCCAGTGAAGCCGTCGGTCCCCTTACGCTCACGGCAGGCAACCGCAACGTGACCCTGGAGCGGGTCGCCGGCGATGTCACCGTCACCAATCGCAACGGGTCGGTTGACCTCACCAGCGCACCCCCTCTCGGCAATGTCACCGTCGAGAATCGCAACGGCTCCGTCAACCTCACCCTGCCCGAGCAGGCCAACTTCGCCTATCAACTCGACGCCACCAACGGCGACATCGAGAGCGACTTCTCCGAGATTCAAATCCCCGATGGCGGCCTCCAAAAGAAGACCATCAACGGCACTGCAGGCAAAGGCGGTCCCCTTCTGCATATCTCCACCAGCCAGGGCGACATCTCCTTGAAGAAGGGGAGCATCATGCCGCTGCCCCCTCTGCCTCCCATGCCAAAGATCACCGCCATGCCGGAAGATGCACGCCAGGCTATTCAGGACGCGAAGCGGGAGGCGCAGGACGCCGCCCGTGAAGGCAAGCAGGCTGCGGAAGAGGGTAAGCGCGAAGCAAAGCAGGCAGCAGATGAAGCGAAACGCCAAGCCGACGAAGCGAAGCGTGAAGCCAAACAAGCTGCCGACGAAGCCAGACGCGAGGCCAAACAGCAGAAAGATCAAAACCAATAACCATAGTTGCGCTGACAAAGGCAGCACCTGGGCGGGATCTGGATGTGCAGTGCGTGAACTCGATCGGCTGCACGTCGAGGCGTCTGTCAGTCCTCGGACAAAAAAGTTGGCCTCTTCGCTCGAGAGGCCAACACGAAACCTGAAGGACCCTCTGAGTAAGTGCTCACCAGTTTTTGCTGTCATCCTGAGCGGGAGCGAAGGATCCCGACAGGCTTCACACCCCATACCATCAAAGCCTTTCTACCCTTACTTCCGGATTCTTAGCACCCACACCCGCCACCAAACCCTTCTACTTCCGGCTCAATCAGAGGTCCCGTAAGTCATCTCTTCGCAGCAATCGAGATTGGAGTCGAGGCCCGAACTCCATAGGTATTGGCAAAACTGTTTTGATTGATGCCGAGGCTTAGCCTGCCGCGCGAATCAATGTAAGCCAGTGGTTTCCCAACCGCTACGTCGCTGAAGGTCTTTACAAACGGCAGCTGGTAAAGGTGATCGCCTACCTGCACCGGCACGATATCCCCCACGCGATACCCAAGCTTCGCAAACGTCTCAGCCGGAACGTTCAGCACAAGGTTTCCAAAAGGCCCATCGGTCCCGATCACCTCACCATGTAGGCCCGACGCATCCACCACTGCGCTTCGCAGATCGAGCCTTACCAGACTCGCCACCTCCACCGCCGGGCCAGCCTTCGTCCAATCATCGCCTCGCGCAAGATGCGCCCCCGCCGGAGAAAAGATATCTCTGCCATGAAATGTCGAAGAGGTCTTCGCCCCGATCATCCACTCCGGATTAGTGATCTGTCTCGCACCGTCAATTCCGTCCCGATCCTGGATCAATGTCAGCAGGCCGTTATCCGGCAATACAAAATACTGCCCCGTTTTGGAATGAGCGATGATGGCGCGACGCGTACTTCCCACCGTTGGGTCGATGACCACAACAAACACCGCATCCTTCGGGAAGTAGGGCGAAGATCCTGCAAGAAATCGAGCACCCTCCGCAATGTCGTATGGCGTGGCCTGGTGAGTAATGTCAATGATCCTCACCCCAGGCGCCACTCCGTTCATAACCGCCTTGCAGATTCCAACAGCATCGTCCTTCACATCGAAGTCCGTCATGAAACCAATCGTCCGCAGCGCAGTTTCACTCGAGCCGCTTTGGGCCGAGACTTCGCGGACAAGACCCGTCCATGAGAAGCCCGCCATCAGCAACAGAACACAAATCTTCTTGAACAAATCGAGTCGTCTCACCAACAACCTCACAGGAATCAAATAGGGATCTCTTCAATCATACCCAGTCTGTGGTCAGATACCTTGCGAGCCGGAGATCTTCCAGGCCCTTCCGCCGAATCAAATCGGTCGGTCTTGATATATTGAATATCTCGACAGATGGTTCAACATCATTTGCTGCGTTTCTCTCAATCTCCTTCAGGAGAACTATCGTGCGACGTCGTTCCTTCATCGCTTCTCTTCCGTTGGTTGCCGCTGGGTCTCTCTCCTCCATTCAACCGAATCTCCTCGGTCAGAGCCCTGCCAACAAACTCGATCAAGGTTCAACTCCCAAGTTTCAGCCGGCAGGCGATGAGCGCTTCATCCGTTCCGATGTCCACGCTGGTGACCGCGTCTCAGGAGCCAGCTTTGCCAGCCGATCCGCTGTCATGGGCTGCTCAGGCGCAGCCGGCACAGCCCATCCGCTCGCGACTCTGACCGCAATCGAGATCTTGAAAAAAGGCGGCTCAGCCATCGACGCTGCAGTAGCTGCCAACGCCTGTCTCGGTTTTCTCGAACCCACCAGTTCAGGCATCGGCGGCGACTGTTACGCAATGATCTGGGACCCGAAGCTCTCCAAAGTGGTGGGATTAGCTGGCTCCGGCCGCTCGCCGAAGTCACTCACCCTGGAAACAGCACGCGCCCGCGCCAAAAACGGAGCACTCCCACCCCTCGGAGCAGTCACCGTCTCCACCCCCGGCGCCCTCGATGCCTGGTGGACGCTTCATCAACGCTACGGCAAACTCAAATGGGCTGAGCTCTTCGAACCCGCCATTCATCTCGCCGAATCCGGCGTCCCCGTGCCTCAAATCATCGGGTACTACATCAAGCGAAATCTCGCTGCCTTCACGCGCCCAGGCTCTGGAGTCGAAGAGACCGCAAACGCACTTCACACCTGGGCTCCGAATGGTAAAGCTCCGAGCGAAGGCGACGTCTTCCGCAACCCAGACCTCGCCCGCACCTACCGCCTTATCGCCGAGGGAGGCCGCGACGCCTACTACGACGGCCCTATCTCGAAGACCATCGATGCCTACTTCAAGCGCATCGGGGGCTGGCTTTCCGCACAAGATCTCCGCGACCAACATGCCGAATGGACCGATCCCCTCGTGACCACCTACCGTGGCGTCGAGGTCTACGGAATGGCCGCTAACACCCAGGGTCTCGCGACCCTCCAACTGCTCAACATCGCAGAGAACTTCGACCTGCGCAACATGGGCTTTCAATCCGCTCAATCGCTCCACGTTCAGATCGAAGCCAAACGACTGGCGTACGAAGATCGAGCGCGTTACTACGCAGACCCGGACTTCGCAAAGATTCCAATCGAATGGCTCAACTCCAAGGCCTACGCCGCCGAACGAGCAAAACTCATCAAGCTCGGCAGCATCCTCACCCCAGTTCATCCGGGCCAGGCCCCGAGCCACGGAGACACCACCTACTTCACCGTCGCCGACAAAGACGGCCTCATGATCTCTCAGATTCAGTCGAACTTCCGCGGCATGGGCTCTGGCCTGGTAGCCGACGGCTTAGGTTTCATGTTCCAGGACCGCGGCCAACTCTTCTCTCTCCAGGACGGTCATCCGAACATCTACGCCCCAGGCAAACGCCCCTTCCAGACCATCATCCCCGGCTTCTCCACCAGAGACGGAAAGCCCTGGATGTCCTTCGGAGTGATGGGCGGAGACATGCAGCCGCAGGGACAGGCCCAGATCATCATCAATCGCGTGGACTACGGTCTCGACATCCAGGCCGCAGGAGACAGCCCCCGCTGGCACCACGAAGGCTCCTCCCAAAGCATGGGAGAAGATCCACCAAACCTCGACCCCAAAGGCATCGTTCGCCTCGAAGCCGGAGTCCCAGAATCCACCCGCAACGCTCTCATTGCCCTCGGTTGGCCGATGGGCCCATCCGACGGCGGCTACGGCCGCTACGAATGCATCGAACACCGCATGAGCGGCTCCGATCGTTTCTACTCCGCCGCCAGCGAGATGCGAGCCGACGGCTGCGCCCTCGCCTACTAGCGGAGAAACTAAGCGGCGAAAGTTCAGACGCTACTCTTCGGTCGCCAGCTTTCCGAAGACATCTCCTACCCACACGTCATCTCGACCGGAGCTACAGACAGACTCATCGTCTGCAGCGTAGTGGAGAGACCCCCCGCATTTTGTCTCTGTCTTTCGCTGTCATGCCGCAGCGCCTTCTGAAGACCAGACGATCAGAGTCCCATCGGAAGATTTTCGAGCATCTTGAGGCCACCGGGTTGTCGGCTTGCTTGAATTGGTGATAAGTTGCCCAGCGTTTCAAAAGACCTCTCGGTCCAATCGTCCGACTTTCGGAATGGGTACATAAGCCGTAAGAGATATCTCAGCTCTTCGTCGCCACCTCCTAAGCGTCCAACTCGACAGCACTCTTGCCAAAGTGCAGTGTGGAATACTGACTCGGCAAGATGTTGAGCCTGCATAGCCTCTAACCAACTAACCGGGTGGGAGCGACGACGAACACCGTGGGCGGAGGTAGCATCTCGTAGACTTTGCAGGGCGTAAATAGCGTCGCCGAGTCTCTTCCGGCGTGTGCCCGGAAAACCTACTAGTTCGTTGAAATCAAGCCCCCGCGACATAAGAATTGCTCTAAACCGATGTTCCTTTCCTGGCTCACCAACAACCGCTTCGACTGTTCTAAAGGAACTGAGTATGACGTTTTCCAGTTGCACTCGATCACGCTCATGCTTCACAGGCATGCTTCTCTGTCGCAAAATGTCGCTTATCCCGTCGCCAGTGAAAGCATAATCGGGACAGGCGGACTGAAAAAAACTACAGGCTGCAAATAGCCAGTCAGACTGCAACAATATTGGAAGCTGGAAGAACAAAAAGGCGACAAGAATGTCGGGCACCATATAAAAACTTCAAAGCTGGGATTCAAAAGTTCTCTCCAAGAAGAAATCACCATCTCGGCGAGCTCGAATCTTTACCGCTTGAACAAGATCAGCGCCAAGTATCTCGCGGTCACGAACAACTTCTGCGGGAAGCAATTGCAAAGAAAGATCTTCAATACGGCCATGATTTAATTGGGTGAATAGACCTTCGAAGTCGCTTAGTACTCGTCTCGCTGACGTAAGATTGTTTTGCTCAACTTCTATACACAGTCTCCATTGGCCAACGTGGCGACTACGAAGGTCAGATAGTCTGAGGCTCACGATTCGGGAATTCTTGATTCCCGTCGAACACAAAATGTACGGCGGAATATCTTTTTGGTGTTCAAACCAAGTGCCGAGCGAGAATCCCAAGATGATGTAACGTGAGTATCGACGTGGGGCCATAGTTTGAAAGTTTATAACGTACAACAGATCTTGATTTTGAAGGCGCGTGGCCCATATCTAGGAAGGCAGGGCACGTCAAACGAATCACAACTTTTGGGGACCCGACCTTCGCACTGCCTCATTGCGCTAAGGTGGGCATTCGAGCGAGGCTCGGAACCCTTCACCCTCACGACATCCAGTACATCTAGCCAACCAATGGCTCTGTCTGCATCCATTGTCGATATGCTGTTGAGGTCGAGCACCTCACCCCGGCCCCCCGCAAGTCCATATCTCGGCTCCGCCTCAAAGGAGAACTGAATGGCAACCAGTGGCACTCTCATCCCAGCAACCGAACTCGCAGCAAAGAACAAATCGCACTTCCCCAATGAAAGCCCCGAGTACCGGAAGGCGCGCAACGCCCTCCTCGCCGAAGAGATCGAACTCAGGCGTCACATCGAGCGAGTCGCAGAGCTGCGCCGTGCATTGCCTCCCGGTGGCACCCTCGAACAGGACTACACCCTAGAAGGCGAAAAAGGCACGGTACATCTGTCGGAGCTCTTCGGCGACAAGCAAACCCTCATCATCTACAGCATGATGTTCGGCCCAGAACGCCAACGCGCATGTCCGGTATGCACCTCTTTTCTCTCCGCGTGGGACGGAACCGCAAGGAATCTCCGCGAACGCGTCTCCCTGGCGGTCTTCGCACGCTCACCCATCCAGCGGCTTCTCGAATTCAGCAAAGAACGAGGCTGGCAAAACCTGCAACTCTACTCCGACAGCAAAGGCGACTACACCCGCGCCTACGTCAGTGCCGACGACGGCGACGTCCCAGGCTTGAACGTCTTTACCCGCCGCGACGGTACCATCCGCCACTTCTGGGGCGGCGAGATCAGTGGCGAGATGGCCGATCCAGGCCAGGATCCCCGTGGCGCCCCGGAGATCGACCTGCTCTGGACATTCCTAGACCTCGCACCCGAAGGCCGCGGAACCGATTGGTATCCAAAGCTCGAATACACACCGGCCCAACTAACCAACATCAAATAAGACACAAACTCATTTGAGTTGTGGCAATCACGTTCTGATAAGGTTCAGCTCATGCGACCTCAGATCGCTCCGCAAAATCTCAAGCGACGCATTCTGAAAGATGCGCTCCGTAGAAATGAGCCACGCGACGTGGCCTTTCGGCGCATCATCCGTTCCGTTCCCAGGGGGAAGGTCTCGACTTACGGCAAAGTCGCTGCGGCAGCCGGCTATCCGCTGTACCACCGGGCAGTCGCAAAGCTGTTGCGCAGCGCTCCGCTTCACGGACTCCCCTGGCAACGAATAGTAGGGGCAGGCGGCGAGATCAAACTGAAAGGCGATGCTGCCGCAGAGCAACGCCTTCGTCTCAGCATGGAAGGCGTAAAGTTTCGAGGCAAGCGCGTCAACATGGAAGTCTACGAACATACCCTCCGAAGTTGGGACACCTTCGACGAGTCTCCTTGACTCCCAATCGACGATCGCATCCCTCATCGATCTCACCGGTCATCAAATGACACCAGTCATCAAAATCGTATAGACCATCCAGAACAGTCGCCGCAAACCACCTTCAGAGCGCTCGCACCCCCCGGTTGTACGAGCGGAAAGACCACAGGTGACCATAGAAATGCACTCATTCACCAGCAAAACACCACGCTAATGACCACGTTTTACTGCACAGAAATTGTCGTCTTCGTCCCAGAAAGCCAAAAGAATCAAGCCCAAATGCCCAAATGGAACCCGCCAAAACCAAAAATCAACCACAACTCACCACAAACCCCTAAGACCTCTCTTATCCACAGGCAAGTGGTCAGTCCTCCGCTCTTGACTTTTCCAGCCCGCGGAAGCGTGGGAGACGTCCTAAAAGGAACGGCCCGGTCAATAAAAAAGCCCCATCCTCGAAAGGATGGGGCTCTGTATTATGCCGGCGATCACCTAATCTCCCACACACTTACGCGTGCAGTACCATCGGCCCAACGAGGCTTAACTTCCGTGTTCGGGATGGGAACGGGTGTGACCCTCGCGGTAAACTCACCGACAAACTTTAGAAATCTCGCTCTCGCGATCTTCCACAACTGAATAGATTGGGATTAGACGTTTGTTGCATTTACTGCGTATTTTCCAAAAGATATAACTACAAAGCTTGTATTGAATGACTCCAGAACAGTGGACTTTCTCACTGCGCAGAGTAAATTCTATGGACAAGCCGAACGGGCGATTAGTACTGGTAAGCTACATGCATTACTGCACTTCAACCTCCAGCCTATCAACCTAGTGGTCTTCTAGGGCCCTTCATTTCCCTTTTGGGTTGGGAGATCTCATCTTAGAGCGTGCTTCCCGCTTATATGCATTCAGCGGTTATCACAACCGAACTTCGCTACCCAGCCGTGCCCTTGGCAGGACAACTGGAACACAAGAGGTTCGTCCATCCCGGTCCTCTCGTACTAAGGACAGCCCTCTTCAAATCTCCTACGCCCACAGCAGATAGAGACCGAACTGTCTCGCGACGTTCTGAACCCAGCTCACGTACCACTTTAATCGGCGAACAGCCGAACCCTTGGAACCTTCTACAGCTCCAGGATGTGATGAGCCGACATCGAGGTGCCAAACCGAAGCGTCGATATGAACTCTTGGCTTCGATCAGCCTGTTATCCCCGGCGTACCTTTTATCCGTTGAGCGATGGCCCTTCCATACAGAACCACCGGATCACTAAGGCCTGCTTTCGCATCTGCTCGACTTGTAGGTCTCGCAGTTAACCACACTTATGCCTTTGCACTCGACGGTCGATTTCCAAACGACCTGAGTGTAGCTTCGCGCGCCTCCGTTACAATTTAGGAGGCGACCGCCCCAGTCAAACTACCCGTCTTACTATGTCCCTCTCCCGGATTACGGGAGCAGGTTAGAATCACAACAACCGCAGGGTGGTATCTCACCGTTGGCTCCACCAAACCCAAAAGTCTGGCATCAAAGCCTCCCACCTATCCTGCGCAGCAGTGGCCGTAACTCATAGTAAAAGTATAGTAAAGGTGCACGGGGTCTTTTCGTCTAGCTGCGGGTAACCGGCATCTTCACCGGTACTACAAGTTCGCCGAGCAACTCGTTAAGACAGTCGAACGATCGTTACTCCATTCGTGCAGGTCGGAACTTACCCGACAAGGAATTTCGCTACCTTAGGACCGTTATAGTTACGGCCGCCGTTCACCGGGGCTTCAGTTCAAAGCTTCGAGCTTGCGCCCTAACCTCTCCCTTTAACCTTCCGGCACCGGGCAGGAGTCAGCCCCTATACGTCGTTTTTGACTTTGCAGAGACCTGTGTTTTTGTTAAACAGTCGCCGTTCGCGTTTCACTGCGGCCCCTCTGGGCTTGCACCCTGAAGGGCGACCCTTCTCCCGAAGTTACGGGTCTAATTTGCCGAGTTCCTTAACAAGCTTTCACTCGAGCGCCTTTGGATATTCTCCTCGTCTACCTGTGTCGGTTTGTGGTACGGTTCCCAATCTCTCTCCTTAGAGGTTTTTCTTGGCAGCATGAAATCAGCAGCTTTCAGCCATTCGGCTTACTGCTTTACGCCTCACTGTTAAGACTCTCCGGATTTGCCTAGAGAATCCAGCTTACGCGTATCGAGCCCCATAGCCATAGGAGGCCCTGCTTATCCTTCTGCGTCACCCCATCGTGATAACGAAAAACTGGGAGGTCCGGAATATTAACCGGATTTCCATCGCTTACGCCTTTCGGCCTCAGCTTAGGGACCGCCTAACCCTGAGCGGATTAACCTTCCTCAGGAAACCTTAGACTTTCGGCGTGAAGGGTTCTCACCTTCATTATCGCTACTTATGCCGGCAGGGTCTCTTCTGTAATGTCCACGCATCTTCCCAGTTGCGCTTCATCCACGACAGAATGCTCTCCTACCACGCACACCTAATGGTGTGCATCCGCTGCTTCGGTATACAGTTTTAGCCCCGTTGTATTGTCGGCACCGGACCGCTTGACCAGTGAGCTATTACGCTTTCTTTAAAGGATGGCTGCTTCTAAGCCAACCTCCTGGCTGTCTGAGCGTTCCGACTTCCTTTCCCACTTAACTGTAATTTTGGGACCTTAGCAGGCGGTCTGGACTGTTTTCCTCTCGACTGTGAAGCTTAGCCCCCACAGTCTGACTCCCGGGCTGGTTGTGATCGGCATTCGAAGTTTGATTAGATTCAGTAAGCCGGAAAGCCCCCTAGTCTATCCATGTCTCTACCACCGATCCAAATCACCCGAGGCTAGCCCTAAAGCTATTTCGGAGAGAACGAGCTATAACGGAATTTGATTAGCCTTTCACCCCTACCCTCAGCTCATCCGAGCTTTTTTCAACAAACACCGGTTCGGTCCTCCAGTGAGTGTTACCTCACCTTCAACCTGGCCAAGGGTAGATCATCCCGCTTCGCGTCTATTCCTGCCAACTTATCGCCCTATTCAGACTCGCTTTCGCTGCGGCTCGCTCACGCTTAACCTTGCTGACAAGAATAACTAGCCGGCTCATTATGCAATAGGCACGCGGTCAGACATTCCCTTACGGGCATAGTCCTCCCACTGCTTGTAGGCACACGGTTTCAGGTACTTTTCACTCCCCTCAATGGGGTGCTTTTCGCCTTTCCCTCACGGTACTGGTTCACTATCGGTCAGAAACGAGTATTTAGCCTTACGGGATGGTCCCCGTGGATTCAAGCAGGGTTTCTCGTGCCCCGCCTTACTCAGGTACCTGCTTCGAGTCTGGATCGCTTTCGTCTACGGGTCTGTCACCCTCTTTGGATCTCCTTTCCAGAAGATTCGACTAGCAACCAGATTGGTAACTCTACTTTTGCAGGCCCTACAACCCCCGAACTACCTAAATAGTACGGGTTTGGGCTGTTCCGATTTCGCTCGCCACTACTATCGGAATCGAGGTTTCTTTCTCCTCCTGGAGGTACTGAGATGGTTCACTTCCCTCCGTTCGCCTGTTCCAACCTATGAATTCAGTTGGACATACCCAGGTTTTACCTGGGTGGGTTTCCCCATTCGGAAATCTCCGGATCAACGCGTGTGTGCCGCTCCCCGAAGCTTATCGCAGCTTGCCGCGTCCTTCATCGCCTGTTTCTGCCAAGGCATCCACCGTGCGCCCTTAGTAGCTTGACCATAGAATTTACTCGCACGCAGCAGAGTGAAAACCTCTGCAACATAGAGAATCTACGTTTGATAATAGTCCACGCCTGTGTCGTACAACCGTCATCTCAACTTGCGAGAATCAGGTCGGTAACACGAAAATTATTCTAAAGACACTCAATACTGACGACAGCGTCGCAATCAGAAACAACCTGAAAGCTAGCTGCTCAGCCTTGTAGTTATATTTACCCAATCTATTCAGTTGTCAAAAATCATGGAGCGATTCGCATTGCTGCGCAATCACTTCGCGCCCTAGGGCGGCTTGAGCATTCCCGCTCAAGGTTCAATCTCCGCAGCGCGGGGACTCAACCTCAAGCAGACATCGCTTGTACTACATATCGAACATGCCAATCGAGAAGTATGGTGGAGCTGAACGGGATCGAACCGTTGACCCCCTGCTTGCAAAGCAGGTGCTCTCCCAACTGAGCTACAGCCCCTTGATGATCAGATCTACTGACCGTCGGGATAAAGGTGGTGGGCCTGGGTAGATTCGAACTACCGACCTCACCCTTATCAGGGGTGCGCTCTAACCAACTGAGCTACAGGCCCGACTCTACAGCACCAGACCCTAGCTTATCAGCAAGGAGCCTGATGCGCAGGCTGCTCTGTTGTTGACTCCGAAGAATCAAGAATCGAGCTCTCTCGAAAGGTTTCGAGGACACAGTTGAACGTGCATAGCGGCTACGCCGCTATTGACCATCGGTGTTGACAGATATCGAAAAAAAGAAGGTCTAGTTCAGGCTCATCGAGATTTGCCGAAGCCTATCAAGATGGTTCTCGACAACGTCACTCTATGCTCAACTTGGTCGCAAAACCAAGCTGCCTGCAATCGCAGGACGCTAGAGTGTGTCGAGGCGTTCTCTTTTAGAAAGGAGGTGATCCAGCCGCAGGTTCTCCTACGGCTACCTTGTTACGACTTCACCCCAATCATGAATTACACCTTGGGCGGCTGCTCCCTTGCGGTTAGCGCACCGACTTCTAGTGCAACCCACTTTCGTGATGTGACGGGCGGTGTGTACAAGGCCCGGGAACGTATTCACCGTGGCATGCTGATCCACGATTACTAGCGATTCCAGCTTCATGGAGTCGAGTTGCAGACTCCAATCCGAACTGAGGCCGGCTTTTTCCGATTAGCTCCCCCTCGCGGGTTTGCAGCGGTTTGTACCGGCCATTGTAGCACGTGTGTAGCCCTGGACATAAAGGCCATGAGGACTTGACGTCATCCCCACCTTCCTCCCCGTTATCCGAGGCGGTTTCGTCAGAGTGCTCAACTAAATGGTAGCAACTGAAGATAAGGGTTGCGCTCGTTGCGGGACTTAACCCAACATCTCACGACACGAGCTGACGACAGCCATGCAGCACCTATATAGCGGTCTATTGCTAGACGCCGACGTTTCTGCCGGATTCCACTACATTTCGAGCCCAGGTAAGGTTCTTCGCGTTGCGTCGAATTAAACCACATGCTCCACCGCTTGTGCGGGCCCCCGTCAATTCCTTTGAGTTTCAGCCTTGCGACCGTACTCCCCAGGCGGATTGCTTATCGCGTTAGCTTCGGCACGGCAGGATTGGGTACCTGCCACACCAAGCAATCATCGTTTAGGGCTAGGACTACCAGGGTATCTAATCCTGTTTGCTCCCCTAGCTTTCGTGCATCAGCGTCAGTTATGGTCCAGTGAGCCGCTTTCGCCACAGGTGTTCCTTCCGATATCTACGCATTTCACCGCTACACCGGAAATTCCACTCACCTCTCCCATACTCAAGCCCGGCAGTTTCTTGTGCAGACTTCGGGTTGAGCCCGAAGATTTCACACAAGACTTGCCAAACCGCCTACGCACCCTTTACGCCCAATAAATCCGAACAACGCTTGCCCCCCTCGTATTACCGCGGCTGCTGGCACGAAGTTAGCCGGGGCTTCTTCTATGGGTACCGTCATAATCTTCCCCATCGAAAGGAGTTTACATACCAAGATATTTCATCCTCCACGCGGCGTTGCTGCGTCAGGGTTTCCCCCATTGCGCAAAATTCCCCACTGCTGCCTCCCGTAGGAGTCTGGACCGTGTTTCAGTTCCAGTGTGTCCGTGCGCCCTCTCAGGCCGGATACCGATCATCGCCTTGGTGGGCCATTACCCCGCCAACTAGCTAATCGGCCGCGACCTCCTCCCCAAGCGCATTGCTGCTTTGACTCGTAAGTGTTATGCGGTATTAGCTAAGATTTCTCTCAGTTATTCCCCACTCGAGGGTAGATTAGTCACGTGTTACTCACCCGTGCGCCACTTTACTCAGGTATTGCTACCCTTTCTCGTGCGACTTGCATGTGTTAGGCACGCCGCCAGCGTTGATTCTGAGCCAGGATCAAACTCTCGTTTAATCTTGGTTTGCTTGCCGCACATCGACAGGGGTCGGTGCGGATCAAGCGCCCCCGGTGCTCGAAAACACCCGGAGGTTTATAACTAGTGAGAATGACTAAACCAAATTTCGTATCATCTCACGACTGGCACGTTCAACTATGTTGTCAAAGATCCGGACTGCATCCACCTAAGCGGGCAGCTTTGGATCAAGGACTGAATCGGCATAAGCCATATTCGTGTCCTCGAACTTGATGCGCTGTTGTCGTCTGTGTTTGCTACCTACTTCTAGCTCTCTCTGTGGCCTTGTTTCGGCTCTGCGAGGTGCCATTCAGTAGCGTGTGACGTTTTAGCGAACTTTTCGAGATTATCAACCTTCATCTCGCTTGTCAACACTTATTCTTATTTCTTCAAGCTTTATTCGGCTCGAATACTAGATAGGAGTTCGACAATCATCCGCTCAGCACAAAATATCAAAACATCGTGACGTTCGAAAACGAACGCAGAGCACTTAGCTCCTGGTATTTCCAAATCGACTGCAGTGGCTTGGGTTTGGATTGCCGGTAGGCCGTTAGGCTCTAAACCGATATCAAACGCTTGGACTGCGCTCCGTCTTCCCTTGTTACTTGCTCTTGTGTTGCCAGAGCCAAGGTGCGAAGCAGTGTTGCTTTACTTCTCACCTAGAGTATCGTGCTTTTCGTCTCTGTGCAAGCTTTATGCTTATCACTTCGTTTCTTGCCGTATGTCTCTTTGCGACTTCCTGAGATTATCAGCGACTAGGCCTCTGCGCAAGCGCAAGGCTGTGAATAATCTCGGTTTCCTGTAGAAAAGTTGTTTTCGTCCAGTAAATACGCGGGTAAGAAATGTTCATTTATTTGCGTGTTGACTGCGATTGCTCCTAGAAATTTGTTTATCACCGCCGGGGCGGGGGTCCACGGTCTAGAATCGTTCCACTATGGAAGCCAATGAAGTCTCGGAATTTGCCAATCAGATGAAGGAGTCGGGAGAGTCCGGCGGGGAGTCGTTGAAGAGCATCTCGCTTGGGATCTCGATCCTGGCGGTGCTGGTTGCGATGGTCACTGTGCTTGGGCATCGCACTCACACCGAGGCTGTGCTTATGCAATCGCGCGCTGGCGACCAGTGGAATGAGTACCAGGCGAAGAAGATTCGCATGGATAATCTGGCGGTCACGCTGGATCTTCTTGCGATGGAGCCTACCGTCAACGCAACTGCTACTGAAGCAAAGCGTAAGGAATATGAGGCTCACATCGAGAAGTGGAAGGAAGATCTCTCCGAGGAGCAGGATAAGGCTCGTGAGTTCGAAGCTGAGGTGACTCGGGCTGAGGCGAAGGCCTCTCGTTATGATCTTGGAGAGGCGTTACTGCAGATTGCGGTGGTTTTATGCTCGATAACCCTATTCACCCGCAAACGGGCCTATTTTCTTCTTGGGCTCTCACTTGGGGCAGCCGGGATCATTGTCGCGGTGTCTGCGTTGCTCGTTCACTAGATCTAGCCCTTCGAAGGCTGGTTGGCGTCATGAGCCTACCGTCCGGTGAGGTACCCCCTGGGGGGTATTTTCCGATAAGCCACTTATTTTCAATATCTTACGCTTTAAACGAAATTGCAAAATATTCATTCCAAAAGAGTTAGACGCAAATACGTCTTTCTAAAGCAGTTACCGGTGAATGCAAAAAAGCCCCGATGACTGTCGGGGCTTTTCTTACCTTCCAATTCCATTATAGCGATCTGGTGATAACTCATACGCCACGTGGATGTTGATGACTGGATGGGACTTATGGTTTCCGGGGGCTTGACAGGGTGAGAACTTACGCTTGGCGGTCAATAGGAGATGGCCCGCGCTGCGTAGTGGCGCTGAGCGAAATACAGGGATCTCTCCGCTGCGCAACGAACGATGAAGTGTTCGTTGCTTCGGTCGAGATGACGTGTTCTAGGTGGTTGAATGAGCGTTGAGAAGGCGCGCGAGCGTATAGGCAACCGCTGCCGCGGCTCCGCCGATGAGGACGGTCTGGAGGGCGCTGCGCAGCCAGCCGGTGCCTACCAGCTTCCCCTTCAGAGCTCCGAAGACTGCGAGGGCGATGAGCGTGATGACGACGGAGAGTTTGAGTGCGGTGAAGTTGTCCGCCACGAGCATGTAAGGCAGAAGCGGGATGAAGCCACCGGCGATGTAGGAGATTGCGATTGTGAGTGCTGAGCGGTGAGCACGGTTCGCGGCGGGCTCTTCGAGGCCCAGTTCGAAGCGCATCATGAAGTCGACCCATGCGGTGGGATTCTCTTTGAGTGCATTGAGGACTGGTGTCGCACTGGCGCGATCGACGTCGTAGTGCTCGAAGATCTCGTAGATCTCTTCTTCTTCGTCGCGGGTGCGTTCGACGATCTCTCGTTCTTCGCGGAGGCGTTCGGAGACGTAGTGTTCGGCATCTCCGCGGGCGGCGAGGTAGCCGCCGAGGCCCATTGCGATGGAGCCAGCGGCTATTTCTGCAAGACCGGCGAGGACGACGATGTGCGAGGAGGCGACTGCGCCGGAGAGTCCGGCGGCGAGAGCGAACGGTACAGTGAGGCCGTCGGAGAGGCCGATGACGATATCGCGAACGGCCTCGGAGGATTCGAAGTGGCCTTCGATGTGGGGGCCGTGGGTGTGGGGTGCGTGGGCTACCTCATGCATTTGGGTAGTGTAGTGCAGCTATTGCGCAGGAAGAAAACAACCCTTGAGCTTTGGCGGTTGTACCGGATGTTTTGCGGACGCCTAGAGTCTTTCGCGCTGGGAGATCGTCTGTATGAGCATTGGAGTCGAGATAAAAGGCGAGGCGGTGGCGGGAGATGAGACGGCGGCGGATTGGGCCCTGTGGAACGGTGATGCTGCTGATGGTTGCGGCAGTTCTACCGTCGACAGTGCGCGCTCAGCAGGGGAATGACGACCCCGGGGACGGCCCTGTCTTTGCGGGTGGGCAGATGGTACGCGGGACTGTGACGACCGCGACCGCCGACCATTTGACGGTGAAGACCGAGGCGGGCGAGGTGTACCAGGTTGTTTTCTCGGCAAATACGCGAGTGAGCAAGGACCGGCAGCCGGTGAAGGTTGCAGATATCAAGGCGGGCGATGGTGTGGGGGCGATGGGCGTGCTCGACCCTGCGACGAAGACGGTACATGCCGTGTTTGTCGGCGTGATGGACGCCGAACAGGTGAAGAAGGCACGGGAGGGTATGGGTAAGGTCTATATCACTGGGAGGGTGACGGCGATCGATATGGACGCGCTGAAGCTGACGGTGTTGCGTCCGGATGGTGTGACCCAGGTGATTGGGGTGGATGAGCAGACCTCGTTCAAGCGCGGCGGCCGCGGGATGGGGATACTTGCGAGCGGTGCGGGAGTGACCGAGCTGGGGCCAGGGGGTGGAAGAGGGAGCGGTGCGGGAGCGGGCTCCGGAGATAGAGCAGCCGGGGAGAGTATTACGCTCGCGGATGTGAAGGTTGGAGATGCGGTAGCGGGACGAGGGGCGCTGAAGAATGGGTTGTTTGTGCCGACGGAGCTGGGGGTGTCTGATGCTGCGTCGGTGGCGCGAAGGCGAAGACGCGAGCTTGATGGCAGCGGGTCTGCTGCGGCTCCGACGGGGGCTGCTGCTCCGGCGAAGACCGGCGCGGTTCCACAGTAGTGCGAGCCATGAGTTGTCGGGCGATGGAGCGAGGCGAGGTAAAGGTGCGGGGATCGATTCGATGGATGGCGTTGGGCCTGGCGTTGGTTGGGAGTGCGTGGGGGCAGACTGTGACGCCGACTCAACCGGCTACGCCGGCGGTGACCCAGAATGGGGGGGTGCCTGCTGCGGTTGAGGCGAGTGGCGGGACGATTACCGGAACGGTGAAGGCTGGAGCGGTTCCCTTGCCAGGAGTTGCTGTGACAGCAAGCAACACCCTGACCGGGAAGAAGTATGCGACGACAACGGACGTGAATGGTGCGTTTGCAATGACGGTTCCACGCAACGGCCGCTATGTGGTGAAGACGGAGCTGGCGGCGTTTGCAACGGAGACGAAGGAGGTTCTAATCAACGCTGCCGGACAGAATGGCGGCAAGCCGGCGCAGGTGGCGGAGTTTGGGTTGCAGCTGGCTTCACGGGTGCAACAGCAGGAGGAGCGGCAGACGGCGGCAGCGAGTGCGGGAGTTGCGCGTGGATTGCAGGCGTTAAGTGTGACGGGAGATGCGTCGGGGTCTGCGGATGCGACGGCGGGCGGAGGAAACGCTGGGGCTCAACTTCCATCGTTGTCGGGGCTGGGCGGAGGCGAAGCGGCGGCCAGCGATTCGGTCACTGTGAATGGTGCTGTGGGGCAGACAAATGGTCTTGCGGGATATAGCGAAGACGACATCCGGGAGCGGGTGCAGGATGCGATTGCACAGGCGCAACGGCAGGGTGGAGCGGTTGGCGATATCGCAAATACGGTGGCGGGGATGCTGGGCGGAATGATGGGTGGGGGAGGATTTGGCGGCCCGGGCGGAGGATTCGGGGGACGGGGCGGAGGTGGTGGAGGGGGACGTGGTGGAGGCGGTGGGGGAGGAGGGTTTCGAGGATTCAATCCTACGCAGCCGCATGGAGCGGTGTTCTATCAAGGTGGCAACGGTGCGTTGGATGCGACGAACTTTTCGCTGACGGGCGCGCCTGTGGTGAAGCCGAGTTATAGCTCGAACAGGTTTGGTGTGAGCTTTACCGGGTCGCCGTTTATTCCGGGAGTGGTGAAGGCGAGTACAAAGCAGTTCGTCTTCTTCAACCTGACGGGGCAGCGGAATACGACACCTTCGAATCTGTACGGCACGGTGCCGACGCTGGCCGAGCGGAGCGGAGATTTTTCGGGGCTTACCAACACAGTCGGCGGCGTGACGACTCCGGTGACGCTGTATAACCCTGCGACGGGGCAGCCATTTTTGAATAATCAGGTGCCTGTGTCTTCGCAGGCTGCGGCGCTGCTGAACTATTTTCCCGCACCGAATATCTCGGCGACGGGACGACAGGGGTACAACTACCAGACGATTACGACTGCAGGAAACAACGCTACGACAGCGGCGTTGCGATATGTGCGGAACTTTGGGCAGAACAATACTTTTGGAGGCGGACGCAGGCAACAGCAAGGGAGCGGACCGGCGACGCTGCGGCAGAATATCAACTTTAATGGGAGCTATTCGCATACAGCTGCAGATAATCGAAATATCTTTTTGCCGCTGGGTGGTACGACTGAGACGGACGGGTACGGCGTGACGGCGGGCTACACGATTGGATATGGGAAGCTGACCAACAATGCTTCGATCAACTGGAATCGATCGCACGCTACGGCGCGTAATTACTTTACGAATGGCGTCAATCCGCTGGATGGGACGGGCATCAGTGTTCCGAAGCCGGTGATTGGCGGGGAGCCGGGGATCTATAACGGACTGCCGAGTGTGGGGATCTCGAACTATACCGGGTTGACGCAGGCGCTGCCGAGCGATGCGGTGAATCAAACGATCTCGTTCTCGGACTTTGTGAGTTACAGATATAAGAAACACAACATGCGGTATGGAATTGATATTCGTCGGGTGCATGCGGATACGGTGGGCGGGACGAATGTGGTGGGGTCGTTTACGTTTACGGGGTACGCGACTCAGAATCCGGCGAGTGGGTGTACGCCTTCGTCGACGGTGACGTGTCCGGTGTTGTCGCCGAGCGGGTATGGGCTGGCGGATTTTTTACTGGGGTTGCCGCAGCAGTCGGCGATACAGGCGGCGACGCAGAAGACGTATCTGCGAGCGAATGTTTTTGACTGGTATGCGCAGGATGATTGGCGGGTGCTGGCGAATCTGACGCTGAACTATGGGTTGCGGTATGAGTATTTTTCGCCATACGTTGAGAAGGACAATCGGCTGGTGAACCTGGATCATAATGCGGATTTTTCGGTGGTGATACCGGTGTGTCCAGTGGCGATTGCGGGGGCATGCGGAGCGGGGACGGTGCGGTCGCTGGTGAATCCGGATAGGAATATGTACTCGCCACGTGTGGGGTTTGCGTATCGGCCGAAGCTGAAGATCTTCAAGGACACGGTGGTGCGCGGTGGGTATGGGATCAACTTCAACACGGGGCAGTATGCGACTCTGGCGAGGAATCTGTCGGCGCAGGTGCCGTTTGCGCTGACGCAGACGAACGTGGTGGGGCAGACGGGATGCTTGCCGACGACGTTGACGCTGGCGAATGGGTTTGGCTGCTCGACTACGCCGGTGCAGAACAACTACGCGGCGAATTTGGACTACAGGCTGGGGCATGTGCAGGTTTGGAACCTGGATATCCAGCGGACGTTTCCGCTGGGGATCGTGGCGAATATTGGATACAACGGGGCGAAGGGTGGAGAGCTCGATATTGTGCGGGCGCCGAACCGAACTGCGACTGGCGTGCTGAATCCGGGGGCACAGCCGTACAACTATGAGGATTCGCTGGGGTTTTCGCGGTTCGAACAGCTGAGTGTGAATGTGAGGAAGCGGCTGCAGAAGGGAGTTTCGCTGCAGGCGACGTATCACTATGGGCACTCGATTGACAATGCTTCGTCGATTGGCGGGACGACGGTGGTGCCGGCGCAGAACGATATGGATTTGAATGCGGAGGAGGGAAATAGTTCGTTCGACGTGCGGCACCAGGTGACGGGAAACTGGGTGCTGGAGCTGCCGTTCGGGCCGAATCGGGCTTTCCTGACGAAGGGGGGATTCTGGTCGCGGGCGCTGGACGGGTTTTCTCTGTCGGGCGACTTTACGTTTGCTTCGGGGACTTACTTTACGCCGCACTATGTTTCGACGGTGGCGGAGACGGCTACGGGGACGAACAATACTCTGCGACCGGACAGGGTGTTCTCTGAGCCGATTCCGGGGAGGGGAAATATTCTGAACTGGTTCAACACGGCGGCGTTTACGGCTCCAGCGAACGGATATGGAACGGCGTCGCGCGGGTCGATCGAAGGGCCGGGGATCGTGGCGGTGGATGCTTCGCTGTCTCGGACGGTGGCACTGGGGGAGACGCGGTCGTTTGAGGCGAGGGTGACGGCGAATAATGTCTTCAACACGGTGCAGTACTCGGGGATTGATACGACGTTGAACTCGCAGACGTTTGGGCAGGTGACCTCAGCGGCGGCGATGCGGCGGTTGACGGTGCTGGCGCGGTACCGGTTTTGAGGAGCGGGGCGATGAGTTTGCGACGGGCCTTAGGTTTGCGAATGGTGGCTGCGACTCTGGTGGGCGTGATTGCAGGGATGCCCGTGGCTGGATGGGCGCAGCAGCCGGACCAGTCGGGTGGCTTCACGCTGAAGGTGCAGAGCGATATCGTGCTGACCAACGTGGTGGTTCGGGACAAGAAGACAGGCGAGGTGGTAAAGGGGTTGAAGGCGAGCGACTTTACGATTCTGGAGAATGGAAAGCCGCAGAAGATTGAGAGTTTTGACTATCAGAATGTCGATGAAGCCGCGGTGCTGCGGGAGAAATCTACCGTCATCGGGAAGGCTACGATTGCGGATCTGGTGAATGGCGAGTTTGCCGCTAATCCGGCATCGCTGCGGGATCACCGGTTGATCGTGATGTTCTTCGATTTGAGCAGCATGCAGCCGGAGGACATCGACCGGGCGGTGGAGTCTGCGCAGGACTACGTGAAGAAAAAGATGCAGCCGGCAGATCTGGTGGCGTTGGTGAGCATGGCCACTGGTCTCAGCATGGATCAGGATTTTACCTCCGACAAGGTGGCCCTGCTGAGGGGTTTGGGCAAGTACAACGGAACCGAGGGGACGGGGTTTGCAAATGGGAACGAGGGAGGCAACTCGGGTGGGACGGCGGATGATGCTTCGAGCTTTACCTCGGACGACAGCGAGTACAACGCGCTGAATACGGATCGCGAGCTGTATGCGATCCGGACGATTGCGAAGAGTCTGGAGAGGGTGGATCAGAGGAAGAGCCTGTTGTACTTCAGCGGTGGGTTGACGCGACAGGGGATCGAAAACCAGGCGAGTATGCGTGCGGCGACGAATGAAGCGGTGAAGGCCAACATGGCGATCTACAGCGTGGATTCGCGCGGGCTGGAGGCTCTGCCACCGGTGGGCAACGCGTCGACTGGGAGTTTGCGAGGGACAGCGGCTTACAGCGGAGGCGCGATGCAGAGCCAGCTGGATGCGAACTTTGGCTCGCAGGAGACGTTGGCGACGCTCTCCTCCGACACGGGCGGGAAGGCGTTCTTTGATTCGAATGATTTTGCGCCTGCGTTTCAGCAGGTGCAGCATGACACAGAGGCTTACTACATCGTCGGTTTCCGGTCGACCAATACGGCGCGGGATGGAAGCTTCCGACACCTGACGGTGAAGCTGAATCGCACCGATGTGAAGCTCGACTACCGGCCCGGATACTACGCTCCGGCAGACTTTCAGCACCAGAAGACAGAAGACCGGGAGCAAGCCTTGATGGAGGAGCTGCGAAGCGATCTCCCGGCGACCGATTTTGCGGTGTATCTGCAAGCGTTGTACTTCCGGATGGGGGATAACAAGTTTTTTGTTCCTGTGTCGCTAATCATTCCGGGGTCGCAGATCCACAGCGTGAAGAACGGCGACCGGGACAAGGCAAATATCGACATCATCGGCCAGGTGAAGAACGCTGAAGGGATCGTCGTCGGGAATGTTCGCGATACGGTGAAGCTGGCGCTGGATGCGGCGCAGCAGGTTCAACAGAAGAAGATCCAGTATTCGACGGGCTTTACGCTGGCTCCCGGGAGATACCACCTGAAGTTTGTGGTGAGGGAGAACCAGACGGGAGCGATGGGGAGCTTCGAGACCGACCTGCAGGTGCCGGATCTGAAGAAGATTCCGCTGAAGCTGAGCTCGATTGTACTGTCGAGCCAGCGGGTGCCGAATACGGCGAAGAAGACGGCTAGCCCGCTGGTGCGGGACGGGATGGAGTGGATTCCGAATGTGCCTCATGTCTTTCGGCAGGATCAGCATCTCTACTTTCTGTACGAGGTGTACGACCCGGCGAAGGAGAGGGGTTCGCCCGAACCTGCGAGTTCTCCGGGTTTGACGCGGAGGGAGGGCGGACCGGTAAGGGTGCTGACCAGCATCGAATTTCTGATTGGGGGCGTGAAAGTGTATGAAACGCCGCTAGTTGAGGCCAAAGCGGTTAACATTCCCGAGCGGGGCGCCGTGGCGTTCCAGTTCGATGTGCCGCTAACACCGCTGAAACCTGGGACCTATGTATGCCAGGTGAACGTGATCGATGATGCCGGTGGAAGCTTCAGCTTTCCCCGGATGGCGATGAGGGTAGAGCCGGGAGCCGCGCCGGTTGTGGCTCCTGCAGCCGCTACTGGCGCGCCGGTTACCTCTGGTGGTCCTATGAAACCCTAGCGAAGTGGCTATTGACAGTGATAAATGCGAGGCCGATGATGATGGCGAATTAGTGAGGTCCTCGTATGAGACCGCAACTTCGCTTGACTCTTCTCCTCCCTGTTCTCGGTTTGGTGCTTTCCAACTCTCCCCTGACGTCGCAGAAGCTTTCGACATCCGCTACCCCCGACGCGGCTCGCGATTTACGACATCAAAGCGCAGACTGGTTCGCGATCGAGCCGCATCTCCCTGATCCGGCGACTGCGAGCCCGCAAAAACTGGAGATAGCTGGCGACGTTCTGCGCGCGCGGCGTTTTCCGGAAGATGCCCTGGTCTATTACGGCTATGCCCTGCAGCGCGGCGGCCCGGAGCAGGAGCTGTTGATTCGAATGGGGGTCACAGAGCTTGATCTGAGGCACATCGAGGTTGCGCGGACTTATTTCCAGCGGGTGGTTCATCTGCAGAAGAAGAACGCACAGGGATGGAACAACCTTGGGGCGGCCGAATATGTGGAAGGGCGCTACGGGAACGCTGTCTCCGACTACAGCAAAGCGATCAAGCTGGACAAGAAGTCCGCGATCTATCACTCCAACCTTGGAACAGCTTACTTTGAAGAGAAGGACTTCGAGAAGGCGCGTCGACAGTTCGATATCGCGCTGACACTGGATCCGGACATGATGCAACACCACGGAGCGAGCGGAATAGAGGCTCACATGCTCTCGCCAGCGGATCATGCGCATTACTGCTTCGAGATAGCGAGGCTCTATGCTCATCGCGGCGATGAAGAGAATATGCTTCGCTACCTCACGCTTTCCAGTGAGGGCGGATTCGACGTGCTGGGATCGATGAATTCAGACGAGGTGCTGGCGAAGTATCGCAAAGATCCGCGCGTGATAAGCCTGGTGCGGAACGCGAATGCTCTGCGGAATCAGAAGACCGCGGTTGCCGATGCGCGCAACGGTGGTGTTCCACCACTGCTGCCACAGATCCCCAACTGAATTGGGATTGACCTATTTGTAAGGGCAGTGACGACAATCTGAGTTACAACAGTAGCCGCGCTTGAGATGGTAGGCGGCCGTGAATACGAGGTATGGGCCTTCGTAGTAGAAGTCTTCGGGCAGGAGTTCCTGAGGCGCGTCGTCAGAGGGTGGAGCAGAGGGTGGGATGACGACGGGTTTGATGGAATCCTGCATTGATCGAGTCCTGCATTGCTGACATAATCCTAGATCAGTTTGAGACCTGCGGGTGGGGCGACTGCGGGGCTTCATTTTCAAAAGAGGGTCTGGGATGGATCGTCGTACTTTTTTGAGGAGTTCCTTTGCCACTGGAAGCGCCGCCCTGTTTTCGAGCCCTGGGCTGGCGGCGAGTTCAGCGACGTTGCAGGACCGAGTTCCGGGGTCCTTAGCAGAATCTGAGATTGAAGGTGCGCACTTCCCGGATGGATTTTTGTGGGGGATGGCTTCGGCGGCGTACCAGGTAGAGGGCGCGTGGAACGTCGATGGGAAGGGCGAATCGAACTGGGATCGGTTCGCGCACACGGTTGGAAAGGTGAAGGGTGGGGCTAAGGCCGACGTCGCCTGCGACCAATATCACCTCTACAAAGACGACATCGCGATTCTGAAGCGGCTCAATCAAAAGAGCTATCGGTTTTCTACGTCGTGGTCACGGGTGCAGCCGAGTGGAACGGGACCGGTAAATCAGAAGGGTATCGACCACTACAGTCGGCTGGTCGATGCGTTGATGGAAGCCGGGATTCGCCCGTTCTGCACCATCTATCACTGGGATCTGCCGCAGGCGCTTGAAGACCGCGGAGGGTGGCCGAACCGCGATCTGGCGTCATATTATGCGGATTTCGCAGGGATTCTTGCGAAGCATTTGGGCGATCGGATCACGACGTGGGCTCCCTTCAACATGCCGTGGACGTTTACCTACTATGGCTACGGAGTCGGTGTCTTTCCTCCGTGCAAGTCGGACTTCAATCAGTTTCTCAAGGCTGCGCATACGGTGAACCTAGCGCAGGGCGAGGCGTTTCGCGCGATCAAGGCGGCGTCGGCGAAGGCTACTGTGGGCAGCGCTTACGGGATGGCCCCGGCGTATCCGAAGACCGACAGTGAGGCGGATCGAGCAGCCACGGCGCGGTATCACGCGATGAACAACCTCTACTTTTTAAATCCCGCGATGCATGGGGAGTATCCCAAGGCGTTTGTTGGCGCGACGCCGTATGAGGCGATGGGATTCAAAGCGGGCGATGAGAAGATCATGAAGGTTCCGCTGGATTGGGTTGGGTTCCACTACTACACCCGGCGAGTCGTATCGAATGCTAGCGGGAGTGCGGGGGTTGGGGGACACTTCGGCACGGAGACCGAGGGTGAGGGAGGAGGGGCAGCACGTGATCCGCTGACGCAGATGCATGTGGAGATGCCGACCGAGGGGCCGTTGACGGAAGCTGGGCTGGAGATCTGGCCGCGTGGCATCTATGACCTGGTGACGCAGATCTCGCGGGAGTTCAACCACCCGATTATCGAGATCAGCGAGAATGGCTGCTGCTATCTGGATGGGCCTGATGCCAGTGGGCGGGTTCCTGATGCGCGGCGGATTGCGTTTCATCGGGAGATTCTGGCCGAGTTGGCGCGGGCAATTGCGGATGGAGCGAAGGTTCGTGCGTATCACGCGTGGAGTCTGGTCGATAACTTCGAGTGGGCAGACGGATTCACGCAGCGATACGGGTTGACTTATGTCGACTTCCGCGATCAGAGGCGGATCGTGAAGGATTCGGGACTCTGGTATGGGCGAGTTGCGGGCTCGAATCGGCTCACTTGAGGAGTAGCTCGGTGGGTGAGCTTTCAATGGAGAAGCCTCGCGTGGTGTGGCTCGCGGGAGGCTCTTATTCGCGCGCGGGTGTTCAGGTTATTTCGAGACGTCCTGGGCGAGGCGCAGGCCGGAGAACTGCCAGCGCGTGGAGGGCGAGAAGAAGTTTCGATAGGTGGCGCGGATATGGGTGGTTGGCGTAACGCAGGAGCCTCCGCGAAGAATGACCTGAGACGACATGAACTTGCCGTTGTACTCGCCGAGTGCGCCTGGCAGCGGCTTGTATCCGGGATAGCCGGTGTAGCCGCTGGCGGTCCACTCCCAGACGTCGCCGAAGATCTGCTGGAGGCCGGAGACTGCCGAAGCTGGTGTCGGGTGGAGGTTGCCGGTCTCGAAGAGGTTCGCCTGAACGGCCGGGATGGCGGTGAGCTTCTGCGCGGGGTCCGGCTGGTAGGTGAGGAGCGCGGGTTGTGAGTTGACCTCTTTGCGTAGAAGGCCAAGCTGGCTGGCGGCGTGCTCCCACTCGAACTCGGTGGGGAGACGGTGCCCGGCCCAGCGGGCGTAGGCGTCGGCCTCGAAGAAGCTGAGGTGGCAGACGGGGGTCTCGCTGAGGTCGTCGAGCGAACGAAAGCCGTTCATGGTGTAGATGGACCAGCCGGAGTTCGTCTCTTCGTCGCGACGCCAGTAGAGGGGCGCCTGCCAGCCCTCGGCTCGGTTGGTGGTCCAGCCCTCGGAGAGCCAGAGCTCGGGGCGGTTGTAGCCGTTCTGGTCGATGAAGGCGAGATACTCAGCGCAGGTGACCAGCCGTGTGGCGAGGCGGTAGGGCGCGAGATAGACGGGGTGACGCGGAGTCTCGTTGTCGAAGGCGAAGAAGGATACCGATTGAATAGGATCGGCGGAGTCGAGTTTAAAGCCGATCTCGGTGATGCCGCCGGCGAAGTCGATCCAATCGAGAGGCGGTGCGATAGTGTCGAGTTTCTGCTTGGCGGGTCCGTCGATGTAGGGAGGATGCAGCGGGTTGGTGAAGAGAGCGTGCTTGATGTCGGTGGCGATGAGCTCCTGATGCTGTTGCTCGTGCTCGAGGCCGAGGGCGATGCGGCGGGCGGCCTCGTCTTCGAGCGGATGCTGCATGAGGGCAGTCATTGCGGCGTCGACGTGGGTGCGGTAGGCGAGGATCGATTCGAGGGGAGGGCGGGAGAAAGAGGCGCGGAGTTTTTTCTCCGGCATCTCGCCGAGCGAGTTGTAGTAGCTGTTGAAGAGCCAGTGGAAGTCGGGATGATAAGGCTGGTAGCCGGCGGCGAATTCGCGTAGAACGAAGGTCTCGAAGAACCAGCTGGTGTGGGCGAGATGCCACTTGACCGGACTGGCTTCGGGAGAGGACTGAACCATCATGTCCTCAGGGGATAAGGGACGACAAAGATTCTTGCTCGCCTGGCGAACGGCTTTGTATCGAGCGAGGAGTGATGTTGCTGCGGCGTTTGCTTCTACGGTCTGGGACATATTCTTCTCGCTTCGTAAGATCGAGGACGGAGATGTGATGCCCGGTTAGAGGTCAAAGTTGCCGAAAAGTTACCCGACGATTAATGCCAGCATATGCGCAAACGGTCTTTAGAGACAGCTCAAAATCGCTTACGGTTTGTTGATAACGCCGAGATCGACCATGCCGTTCACAAAGTATTGCACCGCAAGGGCAACCAACAGCAGACCCATGATGCGGACGAGGATTCTGACGCCGGTCTCTCCCATGGCCCGAGCCACGCGGTCGGAGTTTCCGAGGACGAGGTAGCAGATGGCGGCCGTGATGAAGATCGACACTAGAATCGCGATCATCTGCCAGCGCGTCTGCGCCTGGCCGACTAATACCATCACGCTCGTGATGGAGCCTGGGCCGGCGAGCATCGGAATTCCGAGAGGAACGATGCCTGCATCTTCTTTCTGAGCTGCTTCCGTGGTCTCCTCAGTTGACTCCTGAGTAGGCGAGCGTTTGGCCTCGAGCATGTCCAGACCGATGAGCAGGAGGATGATGCCGCCGGCGATCTCGAAGGCCGGAAGGGTGATGCCGAACATCTTGAAGATGTACTGCCCGGCCACGGCGAACGCGCTGAGCACGACCAGCGCCGTGACCGACGCCTTCCAGGCCATCTTTCGTCGACGCGGCGCATCCGCACCCGCCGTCACCGCGAGAAAGGTGGGCAGAGCTGCGAACGGGTCGACGAGAAAGAAGATGGAGCTGAGCGCGAGAACAGAAAACTGCACGTACGCCGAGTGCTCCAACCCCGCGAGACTGACGGCATGGGGATTGAACATCACTCCCTATTCTCCCATGACGGGCAACCGCTATAATGATCCTTCAGCGCTTAGGAGCGTACGAATGCCCATACAGACCACCACGAACATCTGGCACAACGGTAGCCTCATCCCCTGGGACAAAGCTCAGATTCACGTTATGTCCCACGTCGTCCACTACGGCTCTTCCGTTTTTGAGGGCATTCGCTGCTACGCGCAGCCCAACGCTGCAAGCATCTTCCGCCTGCCGGAGCACATGGCTCGGCTGGTCGATTCGGCCAAGATCTACCGGATGCCGCTTCCCTACAACGTGGAGCAGCTCTCGGCCGCAGTCATCGATGTAGTGGAAGCCAATGGCGTCGCTCCGTGCTACATTCGCCCGATCGCGTTTCGTGGGTATGGTGAGCTTGGCGTCAATCCGCTGAAGTCGCCCGTTGAGGTGTACATCGCGAACTATCCCTGGGGCAAGTATGTTCCCGGCACCTCCGGAGCCGATGTCTGCGTGTCGAGTTGGAGCCGGCTCGCCCCGAACACGATGCCGACGCTGGCCAAGGCCGGAGCGAACTACATGAACTCGCAGCTGATTCGCATGGAGGCCGAGATCAACGGCTACTCCGAAGGCATTGGCCTGGATACGAATGGCTACCTCTCCGAAGGATCGGGCGAGAACCTGTTCCTGGTACGCGGCGGCGTGCTGTACACCACACCGCTGGCGAACTCGGTGCTGAACGGCATCACCCGCAGCTCCGTTCTTACGCTGGCGAAGCAGCTTGGCATCGAAGTGGTCGAGCAGGCGCTTCCCCGCGAGATGCTCTATATCTGCGATGAAGCCTTCTTCACCGGCACAGCGGCAGAGGTGACCCATCTCCGTTCGGTCGATCGGATTATGGTTGGCGACGGCACGATGGGCCCGATTACCAAAGCGCTGCACGATGAGTTCTTCGGCATCGTCCATGGCACACTTCCTGACCGCCACAACTGGCTGACGCCAGTGAATGTGAAGGTCGGCGAACCAGTCGGCGTGTAAGCAACTGGACGGTCAAAAATAGAGAAGAGGCAGCCATAGCGGCTGCCTCTTTCTTGTAGGTGCGAGCTCCTTCGCGTTTATTCGGGAGTGATGACCGTCTTCTTCCTGGCAATGTTGCGAAGAAAATCTTCGCCAGTGGCGATGTGCTCGTCCACCAGACGCGAGGGAGTATGGGCCAACCACTCTGCAAGAGAGATGTCTTCGTAGTGAGCGGTCGGGAAGACCTCCAGGAAGACGAGATCCGAGTCGCCGGTGTTCTCGATGTAGTGCGGGGCAGACCGATCGATGTAGCCAACGTCGCCCTCCTCGAAGTCCATAGTTCGAGCATGACCTCCCGCTGTGAAGACCGTCATTCTTCCTTTTCCTTTGACGTAGTACTGCCACTCGTCTTCATTGGGGTGCCAGTGGAGTTCGCGCAGGCCGCCCGGCTTCAGCGTAACGATCGCAGCAGCGATGTTTGTTGCCGGGAAGTTTTTCTGATCGACGATCTTGACCTCGCCGCCCTTTGAGACCTTAGTCGGCTGCATCTTCCCGGTAAAGAAGGCGAACGTATTTGGCACCATCCCGGTTCCAGCAGAGGCATCGCGCTTCTCCTCCTCGAGCGGACGGGGCAACGGGCGCTCGAAGATGAACAGCTCTTTCTTCGGCACCTTGTCAAAGGTGGATGCCGGCACGTCGAAGTTCTTCGCCAGAACCTCCTTTGGGGTGTGGGTCAGCCAGTCGGTCAGCAGAAACGTCTGAAACTCGTTGAAGTTTCCGTCATCGAAGACGAGCAGGAAGGTCGCGCCATCTTCGCCGACGCCTTGAATCGAGTGAGGAATTCCACCAGGAAAGAGCCACAGGTCGCCGGCGCTTACATCCTCTACGAACGCCCGGCCCTGCTGGTCGACTGCGGTGATGCGCGCGGTTCCGGAGATCATAAATGCCCACTCTGAGCCGACGTGCCAATGGAGCTCGCGAATGCCGCCCTTGATGAGCCTCATTTGGACGCCGGCCATCTTTTTCGAGATGGGCAGGTCACGAACCGTCACCTGCCTGGTCCAGCCGCCCTCTTCGATACGCTTGTGGGCAAATGAAAACGGATACTTGAAGGGAGGCTGACCGCCGGAGTCGGTCTCCGGCGCCCATACCGACGACGGATTCTGATCATCAAGGGCGCTGTTGATGGGGAGTGGCTGGCTCTCGTTGACGCCCGGATGGTTTGGGGTGGCTACAGATTTTTCCTGACCCTGGGCGACCTGCATGCCTGCCGCCGCTACCAGCATTGCCGAACTGGCTTCGAGAAACCTGCGCCGGCTTACCTTCGACTGATCTTTTTCCTCATCCATTTTTGGAACATCCTCCCTGATGAACTACCCTCTGTGATTTGATCGTACCCGGAGATATCAGATACCTCCACCATTAGAAGCATGTAACAGTTGTTGCCTTCCGACGCGCTGACGACTTTCTCCTCCAGAGGGGACCCGCTACGGAGCGACACTCTTGTGATCCAACCTGAATCGGTAGGTCAATCCGAAGTAGGCAAGCGTTAACGGAGTTCCATGCGAGTTCTCCCGCAGCAGCGTGCCTGACGACAGGTGGCCGACGCCGACGTTCAGCACGAGGTAGTCACGAAAGACATACTTGCCGGAGGCATCGAACTCATGTCCGAGATCTCCGCTGCGAAATCCAGCAGTGGGCGCTTTGATGGTCGTCCCTGCGCTGCCGCTGTAGACGTTGTCAAACCTGGACGCGACCTGCAGGGACTCCTCCTGGATCAACAGGGAGAGATGTTTGACCGGAGTCAGATCCAGATTGATCCGCTCCTGCTTGATGTTCTGGTATCCGAACAGATCGGTCAGGCCGAACGCGTTGTGATTGCTGGGATACTGCTGATCGAAGGTGCCCATGCGAAAGGGATTCGTATGCGGGTTGCCCGAGGCATAGTCATACTCCGCCTGCAGACGCGGCTGCCATGGAAGGTGTGATGCAACGTAACCGGCCTTGACGTAGCCGGCAGCGGCTTCGATCGACTCGTTCGAGTAGCTGCCGCGCTGGAGCGCTCCGAGGACGTCGAAGTCGAATCCGCCAAAGTCGCCGGCGAATTCCGCACCAGGCGTCACCGTTGTCTCGGTGCCGAAGACGCCATTTGCACCCTGTACGCGCGGAAGGGCTTTGATAAAGACAAACGGCTGAAGGACCGCATGGGGTACCCACGTTCCAATAGTGCCGACCGCGCCGTGGAAGGTTAGGCCCGCTCCATGCTTGTCGAGCGAAGTAGCATGAACCTCCACTACCGAAGTGCTGAAGACGTCGATCCGATTGTTATCTCCATAGCACCCGAGGAAGCCGTCCCAGGTGCGGCTGTTGTTGGTCCAGTCGCTGATACCGACCAGCCGCTCGCCGCCATACTTCAGCTCCTGCCGTCCGGCGAAGATCTTCGTTTGCTTGAAATGGAATTCGAGGTACGCCTGCCGGTCATCGAAGACGTCGCGCTGATTCGCTGATACATACTTCAACGGCAGTCCCAGGGCGTGGGTGTCTATGAACTGGATATATCCCGTGAGCCACTTTGTCGGACGGATCTCCAACCCGCCGTAGACCCGAGTCAGAAGATAGGACTGCCCGTTGCCGGAGATGTAGTCGTCCGAAGACTGATTCTCGAAACGTCCGCGAAGCTGAAAGTCTATGGTGGCCCACTTCGGCAAGGCTTCCAACTGCAACGGCTGTACCTTGCCCTGAAGCTGCGGATACTCGATGTAGCGGGCGGCGGCCTCTTGCGCCAATGCCTGTGACCCTTGAGACAAAACAGTGAACAATCCCAGAGTTAACGCCAGCCTTTGCGAGACGGGTCGAGCGGATCGCGTGGAAAAAGAACCAAATGAAATTCCAGCCAACTGAAAGACCACAATTCTCCCACTATCTGATATGCGAAGAACCCCTTCCCCATCAGACACCCAAAGGTATTGAATTTAATTTACGTCCGTCGATCAATAGATCGGCAGTAGCGGCAGTGGGAATAAACCAACACAGGAAGGACGTACGATAAGGCGAAAAGCATCAGTGGTTTGAAATGGCCTTCCTTGTGCCGCGACTCCTGTTGTTCCGTTATCGCTCGTCAGGTGTTGACCCTGTCGCCATGGCTCGGAGGTTGACTCGTGACAAGCAGGCGCGTCGGGTTCGTACCGCGATTGAAAACCCGATGACGCTGCCCGGGAGAAACCTCGAGGCCAGTGCCGGCGTGAAGAACGAAGCTGTGTTGCTCCACGTCAATGGTCAACTCTCCCGCGAGAACGTAGAAGAACTGGCGCGAATGGAGGTGGAGATGTTGGACCTCACTCGTGCCCGGCGGCATGAGCTCTTCGATGACGCTGAGATCTGGAGTCCTGACGAGATGCCAGCCGTCGCAGTCCTCTCCTCGAGGACCACCCCATTTGTAATGCTCGGCGGTTTGCGGGCTGACGATCTGTGTCATCGCGATGGATGTTGCCGCTCTTCTAGCGGACTAGTTGGAGCTTCTGGGAACGTTTCGCATTCCGAGGACATGGAAGTCCTTGAGTCCGCCCTTGAGAACGTAGACCAGGGTGTTATTTCCATTCGGATCGGTCGGCCGCAGGAAGAAGCCTGATTCGAGCACGAAGTCCCGGGTGTTGCTGATGATTCCTTCGATCATCTCTCCGTCGTAGAAGTAGACGCGCACCCACAGGCCCGGCACGACGGGTGCATGCTCGTGAAAGTGAAGAGCCCTGTGGCGAAGATCGCCATCGAAGGTCTTGACGAAGAAGACTGCCTTGGCGTCTCTGGTGGGCACGTCCTCGATGGTGTCCGAGCCCAGAAGCTTCAGCCGGATGGAGTCAAGCGGATAGATGGGATCGTTGCGCAGAAGCTGTTCGATCGAACCAAGCTCATGTGGCTCAGCGAGTCCGCGAACGGCATGATTCTCGTAACGGACTACGACTCGATACGCCTCGGACAGCTCTTTTTCGGCGACCTGGGATTTGGCCTGGGACCTTACGATGCGTGGTTGTTCCGCGGTGACAGGTCGTACTGCTTGATCTTGTACAGGAGCGCCTTGTAGCTGATTTGCAGATCGTTTGCCGCGGCCTTCCTGTTCCATCCAGTTCCCTCCAGTACCTGTGCAATTGCCGTCGACTCCGCATCTCCTTTTAGGTTGCGGACCATCGCCTTGAGCCCAGCGCCATTTGGCACCTCCTGGGCTGTTGTCGTTGTTGCTGCTCCTCCCTGATAGACCGTTGAGGGGGAGAGTTCGTCGACGATGGATCTTTCCTCGCCAAGCACTAGATAACGGTTGACTACATTTTCCAGCTCGCGCAGGTTGCCCGGCCAGGAGTGCTCGGATAGCGCGGTCAGCAGGTTTTGCGAGAAAGGTAACGGGTCACGACCATACCGCTTGGCGCCCTTGCGCATAAAGTACTCCGACAGAACCGGAATCTCCTCGCGGCGCTCCCGCAACGGCGGAATGCTGAGGGTAAACCCGTTGAGGCGGTAATACAGATCCTCGCGAAACGTCTTGTTGGCCATGGCCTCCTTCATATTGATGTTGGTGGCGGCGATCACGCGTACGTCCACCTTCATCGGCGAACGGCTGCCCAGGCGAGAGAACGTTCCATCCTGCAAGACCTGCAGAAGCTTAGCCTGGAGGATGGCCGGCATCTCGCCGATTTCGTCGAGAAAGATCGTTCCACCGGTGCAGACTTCGAACTTGCCGGGCTTGGTCTTCACCGCTCCGGTGAATGCTCCCTGTTCGTAGCCGAAGAGTTCACTCTCCAACAGGTCGGCCGGGACTGCGGCGCAGTTGACCTTGAGAAAGATGTTCTGGCTGCGGGCAGACATCTTGTGGGTGTAGAGGGCGAGGATCTCCTTGCCGGTTCCGCTCTCTCCAAGTATGAGGAGTGGAATGTCGGCGCGGGCTACCAAGGCGGCCTGAGCTTCCAGTTCGCGCATTCTCTTGCTGGACCGCACAAAGGAGTGCGTCTCGTTGAGCGGAATCTCTTTCAGTGCATCGGCGACGGGAATCTTTTTCTCAGCAGAGGCGAGGTGCTCCTCGATGGCCTGCTCGACGTCGCTGCCAGTAAACGGCTTCATCACGATGGCGCGGACGCCCAGACGGATCACCATCTCCAGGTCGCGAAGTTCGGCGGAGCAGGAGAGGACGACCACGGCGAGATTTGGCTTGGTGCACCGGATGTGCGTTAAGAGCGGCAATGGGTCGCGGTTGGTGTGCAGGGCAAGCAAAAGCAGATCCGGCTGCTCGGCCTTATCCAAACGCTCGAGCAGGGTCTGCTCGTCTGAAAAGAGACTGAGTGAGTACCGGGAGCCGAGAGTCGATCGAAGATAATCCAGAACGGCGAGATCCGGCTCCAGAATCAGAATCTGGGCGCGCGCCCGCGTGTTGGGCTTCAAGGCAGGAACGGGATACGAAAGCGCAGCTGACATACAAAGTACCTCAAATTGCGGTTTGGACTGTCTCCCAAACCCGCGGTGATCCTGAACCTGGTTGGCCCCCAGGGACAGGCTGTACTCGATCCAGACAGTTGCAAGAGCGGCGGAAGGCATCCTGCCCCTTGCGCCAGCAAATTCTAGCTCGTCCGACACAACGTTTACACAAAAATGTTACGAACTTTGCCGACAAAAGAGATAAACGTTTACCACTCTCCTATCGAGTAGGCCTAGCTTACATGGTACTGGCACGAGTGAAACTAAAAAAATGTGAACTTTTTTTTGCGGGTTACTTTGGTGAAAGAGAGCTTGGTGACCTCAAAATCCAAAGTAAAAGCGACACTTCGATCCAATTTTGGCTCTTCTTCGTATATCTCGATTGATAATTTAGGCCATGGAATCCTCAACCTTTTCTCCTGGTATCGCGGAAATGGCGCTTGACGTGCAGTGTGAAGGGTATTGCAAACTTGCGGTTTCTGCCCAACGCCGATAGGAAAAAATGACCTTGGATCACCACGCTGAATCCGCCTCTTCTCTCAATCTGCCGCCCCTCGAGATCTTCTTTGGCAAGACAGCCGTTATGCAGGCGGTGCGAAATAAGTTGGAGCGCGTTGCCGAGACCGATGTCCCTGTTCTGATTCAGGGCGAAAGCGGTACCGGCAAGGAGATATGCGTGCGCCTGCTGCACGCCTTCTCCTTGCGGGCCAGGGGTTCTCTGGTCAAAGTAAGTTGTCCGGCGATACCACATTCGCTACTCGAAACAGAGCTGTTTGGCTATGAAAAGGGCGCTTTTACAGGCGCCATGTCCACGAAACTGGGACGCGTAGAACAATCGCACAACGGCACACTGTTTCTGGATGAGGTAGGCAGCCTAGACCTGGGAGTTCAATCCAAGCTCCTTCAAGTGCTGCAGGACGGAACCTTTGTCCGCGTGGGCGGCCACGAACCCAGGAGCATCGTTACCCGGTTGGTCTCGGCTTCTAATACAGATCTTCGCAGCCAGGTCGAGGATGGGTCCTTCCGCCTGGACTTCCTCTTCCGCATCAATGCAGTCACTATTAACCTGCCGCCGTTGCGTCAACGGATCGCCGATCTTCCCATCCTGATCGATTACTTCATCGACCACTATGCAAAGATCTTCCACAATGCACCGGAATTACTCTCCAAGAGCGCGGTTCGCCTGATGCAGAACTATCATTGGCCGGGAAACATCCGCCAGCTGGAGAACCTGATCCGCAGCTACGTGTTGATCGGCAGCGAGGAGGCGCTCGTCGCTGAGCTTATGCCCGAGACTCCGCGCGGCGGTATTACTACAGATATCGACCTCAGCGAACCTGTCTCCCTGAAGCACATCACCAAAAAGGCGACTCAGGATCTTGAACGGCAGATCATTCTGAAAGTTCTGCAGGAGAATAGCTGGAATCGTCAAAAGACGGCGAAGTGGCTTCAGATCAGTTATCGGTCCCTGCTTTATAAGCTGAGCGAAGTCGGCATGCCTGAGGTTCCGCCTCGGCCTCTGCGGATACCTCATCTGGTGAAGAAGGAAGAGCGGACGTTGAAGCCTGCACTGTCCTCACGGACGCGCATCTACTAACTGCCTCTTCTGATTCTGAAGAGATGTCCTGCCGGACGGGCCCACTACGCGTGGTGCTGTCACTTCGTGACTTGTATACCCTGTCTAGACAGGATAGGCATCGCTCGTCCTCCCGTTGGTCGGAAGGAGAATGAGCTACTGCGCGCCCTGCCGCCGGATGATCGTCTTGATCGTTTCGAACATGATTAACAGATCGAGCCCAAGCGTCATGTGCTTGATGTAGTAGAGATCGAACTCCAGTTTTTCGCGGCTCTCCGCCAACGTCGCTCCGTAGCCGTAACGCACCTGCGCCCAACCTGTGAGGCCTGGGCGAATCATGTGACGAAGGTTGAAGTAGGGGATTTGCTCGGTAAGCCACGGCACAAACTCAGGCCGCTCCGGACGCGGACCGACGAAGCCCATATCGCCGCGCAACACATTCCAAAGCTGGGGCACCTCATCGAGCCTGGTCTTGCGCATAAACATGCCGACACGGGTTACGCGCGGATCGTTCTTAGTCGCCCACTTTGCTCCAGCTACCTCTGCGTCGGTTCGCATCGTACGGAATTTGTAGACCGTAAAGTTCTTGCCGCCAAGACCTACCCTGGTCTGCCGAAAGAAGATCGGCCCCGGGGAGGACAGCCGAACCATCAGCACAACGATCGGGAAGAATGGCAGGAACAGAAGCAAACCGAACGCGGCCGTCAAGGTCGAGACGATCCGCCGTGCGATCTGCTGGGACGGCTTCACGCGAAAGCCTTCGCTGTAGATAAAGCTGCTGGGATGAAGGCCATCGAGATGCAGCTTGCCAGTAAGCCGCTCCAGCAGGCTGCCGGCATCTTCGATGACAACTCCGTTGAACCGCAGCTTGAGTAGCTCTCGCACCGGAAACTCGCCGCGACGGTCCTCGATGGCGACGATGACGCGGTCGACGGGCGGCTTCGGCACGGAGAATCTCTCTAACGCAGCATGGATCGCCTCTTTGCGCTGGTCTCGGTCGGCAACGACGCCATCCCATCCCAGGACCTCCATGCCCGCATCCTTGCGTGCTTCGAGCAGGTTGACGATCGCCTGCGCACGGTCTCCTGCGCCGAGGACATAGACCCGCTCGCGGAACATCTCACGGCCGATGATCCATTCGTACGCACTGCGCCATGCGACCAGTGCCAGGGTGAGAAAGATGAGACCGAGCAGCAGAACATAGTGAGCGATGTCGGCGGCGGGAAAGAGATAGATGATGGCCGAGAGCAGAAACGACAAAAAGCCGAGAACCAGCAGCAGGCGAAAGTAGATCTCCCAGCTTGCGGAGATGCGCTGCGGCTCATAGAGATCGAAGTAGTACGAGCAGAGCAGCGTCAGGATCGTAAGGCCAAGAATCTTCAGCCCACCATTCTCATAGTTCAAAACGAGATAGGTATCCGGCCCCAGCAGCAGCACCGTCGCCAGCAGGAAGCAACCACTCACAATCAGCGCTTCGCACAACAGGAGAACGATGGTACGCGTGGGATAGTACACATTGAAAAGCCGGATCATCTGGTCAATCGCTCCCTCTTACGATTTGGCGGCGTCGTACCCATAGTAGCTGCCGACCTGGGGCGCTTCCTGCACGGCGTTCAAGACAAACCCCAGAATGTTCGAGGCTTTGAGCTCACTTTGTGCACGCTGCGCAGTGGGGAATTTAGTCTGTCCGCTGCGTGCCACCAGAAGGACGCCGTCACAGGATCGGGCAAGGTTAACGGCATCGGAGACAGGCAGGACGGGCGAAGAGTCGATGATGATCCAGTCGAAGTGTGGCGCAGCCAGCCGAATCAGTTCGCCAAAGCGCGGGCTGCCGGAGAGATCGGCTGCCTTATCGCCTCCGTTGCCGCCTGCGATAAAGGTCAGGTTGTGCGCAACCGCGGCAGTTCCCGCGGTCATTCCCTCAAATGTCTCGGACCGCTGCATCACCTCGACCAGGCCCGCCTTGCCGGCGAGATAGTCCGCGAGGCCAGGATGCGACTCGCAGCCAAGAAGTTGATGGAGGGTGTAGCGCCGCATGTCGCCGTCAATCAAAAGCACCTTGCTGTTTTTGTGGCGGGCGAGGCTCATGGCCAGATTGGTTGAGATGAAGCTCTTACCCTCCTGTGGCAGGCCACTGGTGACCATGATGCTTTTGAGCGGGCTGATGTCGCGGAGCTCGAAGATTCGGGAACGGAGGCTTCGAAACTGTTCGACCGCGGGTCCTCGTTCGAGCAGTGACGGCAGGTGCTCGAGCGACAACGCCCAGGGGCGGACGGGAATCTTGCTGACATCGAGCGCGTTTGGGTCCACTCGAACGACAGACGGCTCGACATAAGGTTCAGTGACCGTAGCAACGTCTGTGCGCTCTTCCTCAGCTGTGGCGACGGCCGTCGCATAGATCGTTGAGTTGAATGGCTCCTCCGGAGTTCGCGGCTCCGGCTCGCGCCGCTCCAACCTCCGCTCGGACTCTGCCTTCTGGAGTGCTTCGTAAATGCGGCTCATCGGTCGTGCCTTCCCGGCTCTCTATTGAAAGCTGCCATAAAATTGTCTTCTTTCGAGTTAAAAGCGGGCTGCTTGTCGCCGTTACCAATCACCGCCGACGAGAGCATGAACGGCAGCACCTCCAGCTCAAGCTCCGCCGCGACACCCTCGACGATCGTCGCAGTCACCTGCTGCACCTGTTCGACATAGGCCACGATAAGTGAGTGCTCGCAAAGCAGGTTGATGATGCGCGGAATTCCCCGGCTCGCGCGATGAACCAGATCCAGCGCCTCAGGCGAGAAGAGCGGCCAGCTTGCACCGGCTATTCTCAGGCGCTCGGCGACGTAGGCATGGGTCTGGCTCTCGGTCAAAGCCTGGGTACGGCACCACAGAGACACGCGCTGCCGGAGCTGCCTCACGCTTGGATGGCGCAGCTTCTCTTCGAGCTCGGGCTGGCCAGATAGCACAATCTGCAACAGCTTCTCCGACGAGGTCTCAAGGTTGGTCAGCAACCGAATCTCCTCCAACAGCTCCCAGGAGAGATTCTGAGCCTCATCGACAACCACCACGCAGGTCTCTTCCATACGGAAGCGTTCGATCAGCCAGCGATTCAACTGCAGCAGCATGCCCGACTTGGTTCGCGTCGCCGGCACAATGCCGAAGTCGGTCAACACAAACTCCAGGAAGTCCAGCACATCGAGGCGTGGATTGAAGACGAACGACGTGGAGACCTTGCGGCCGCTGAAGGAGCTCAACGCCCGGCGGAGCAGTGTCGTCTTTCCGGTGCCCACCTCGCCTGTCAGAACCGTAAACCCCTTTCGTGCGGAGATTCCGTACTCCAGACACGCCAGGGCCTCGCGCGTGTGGGGCATCATGTAGAGGAACCGGGGGTCGGGACTGGTTCCGAACGGACTGCTCTGTAGCTTGAAGAAGGTTTTATACATCTCAGCCCCCCGCATTCATCAGTGGCTTACCGCCCGCGGTTATGTCAGGGCTACGACGGCCAAATAGGTTCCGCTTGGTGGCCACCGGCTCCGGATCGCCGGTAAAACCGATGACGCCGAGGGTAGGCAGCTTGGTAAATGCCCAGATATCGCGCTCGCTACGAACGGCCGTGTCCAGATATTCGAGCAACGCTACGATGAACAAGCCCAGTCCCAGCCCTGCGGCAAAGCCTCCGATGACGAAGACCGAGCGCTTGGGAGAGGAGGGCGACTCGGGAAGGTTGGGCTCATCCATAACCCGGAACTGCTCCCCCTGCTGCCGCCGTTCCAGGTCGGTTGCCATCTTGGACTGATTCAGCTTGTTGAGCAGATCGTCGTAGAAAGCCTGCGCTGTACTGGTGTCGCGTGTGATGCTCTTGTACTCCTCCTCCACGGCGGGGCTGGCGGCGACGCGATCCTGATAGGTGCGAAGCTCGGCCTGAATCGCTGCCTGGTCGCGCTTCTTCTGAGCGATCCCCTGCTCCATCGCACGCAGCTGAGCACGCGTCTGTTGCACGCTGAGGGAGTCGGTCGGTTTCGGAGCGGAAGACGCCGACGCAACCGACGGTGGGGGCGCCTGAGCTAGTTTGCGTTCCAGCTCATTGATCTTTCTCTGCGTGCTGACCACGTCTGGATAGTCGTCGGTGTAACGCGCCTTCAAGTCCGCCAGTTGAGACTGAAGCTGCTGCAGTTCAAGCTGCTGGGCCTGGGGTGCCACCGCTCCCCCGCCTCGCTCTGTGGTCTGCGGCTGCTGCGCCTGTTGCATCGACAGGATCGATTCCGCATAACTCTTGTCCTGCTCCATGCGAGCAAGCGCCTGAGTCGCGGCGTCCAGCTGCGTGTTCAGGCTGGTCAACATGTTCATGTTGGACGCCTCCGCAGCCGGCAGCTTACCCATGTAGGTCTGCTGGAACTTGGCGAGTCTTGCGTCCTGCTCGTCCAGCTTGGCTTTGGCATCGGCCAGCTGACTCTTCAGAAACTCGGTGGTGCCCGCAGCCGAGGCCGCCCGGTCGCTAAGGTTTTCACTCACGAAGAGCGACTGAATCTCGCCGCAGACCAGCTGGGCCGTGCGCGCGTCGTTCGCCTTGAAGGAGATAAAGAATCCCGGTAACCCGTTGGTTCGCGCAATCTCCGACTGAATCGGCGTGATCCCGATGTTTCTACGCGTCAGATCAATACGCTCGTCCATCGACAACTTTCCATTCGCGAAGAGATTGAAGCGTTCGATGATCGGTTGGAGCCGCGACCGGCTCAAAATCTGCTCCTTCATCGAGGCGAGCCTTCCGCTCAGGTCCTCGGTCACGACCGCCTTGACATAGGACTCCGGGACCTTCTGCTGTTCCACCAAAACCAGCGTCTGGGAGATATACTGCGGCTGCACCAGGAAGGTGAGAGCGTATCCGACGATGGGAAAGATCGCCGCCGGAATTGCAATCATCCACCATCTTCGTTTCAGAATGGTGATGTAATCCTGCACCGTCAATGCGCGATGGCCAAGCATGTTGTCTCCTTAAAATTGCCCCAGATTTGTAGAACGGGGAGTGAACGTAACTCCAAACCCAAATGTCTGGTAGGTCCCATCCAATACGTTTTGTGTGACCGGCACAATCAGGTTGTTGTTGTTTGACTGACTCGCGGCGGTATAGCTCGCATACCCGGAGAAGTGAGGGCTGAATCGGCGCGTAACCTGAAAGCCACCATAGACGGTGTCATAGGTATCGTTGCTTACGATGATCGAAGAGCCCAGTAGAAATTGGTTGAGACCGGAGCTGCGAGTGTAGGCGCCGCTAAGCGAGACAACCCAGTCCCTGCCATAGGTGCGGCTCGCGGAGGCCACAAAGGAGTCGGAGAGGGCACCGGGCAGCACCCCAGATCCATTGTTTACTCCACGCGTGTAGTTCAGGCCAGCGTGCACATTCCTATTTCCATAGGAGATTCCCGCGCTCACGGCGATGTCGGTCGAGTTGGGAATGGCGGCGCTGTTGGAACTTGATACCCACTGTGGACCGACTGAGGCGCTAAAGCTGAGCGTGCGGGACAACACCCGCTGATAAGAGAGATTTATTCCGCGAGTTTGAAAGTCAGGCGTAGTCAGGCCTGCTCCAGAGCCGCTGTAAGAATAAGTCGAGTAGACACCAGACACGCTGACTGAACTCCGAGCGTCGATTCGACGGTTTAGAGCGACGACTCCCGATACCTGGCTGCTATCGAGCCCCGCGTTGCTGTCGAGATAATGAAGCACCCCCCAATTGCCCGAACCGCTGATGGAGGTATTGCGACTGATTTCCCGTTCAACACTACCGCTCAGGCCGTTGCCGATGCGATCGCCATTCGTTGTCAGGATATCCCCGATCGGTCCCGCCGATGGGCCTTGGATCGGAAGTGCTCCGAGATCTCCCACGCCGGCGATTCCCGATAGCCCTGTCGTGGGAGACTGCGGAAGAAAGCTAAAAGAGTCGGAGATATTGAATATCCAGTGACGAGTCACGTACCCCTGCGAGGCAGAGATGTTCCAGAAGGTTGAGGTTCCGTTGCCGGTCTGGTTGCCCAGAATGACTCCCCCCGCGAAGAGCACGCTGAACGGTCGCGCTGTGCTGCGCGAGGTATAGGCTGCGTTGCCGGAAAGATCGGTCGCATAAGTCGTTTCGCCGGACTTGTAGTATCCGTACTGAATAACCTCCGATGCGCTGAGAGCGTAATGAAAGACCCCATCGAGGTCGGGCAGGTTCGGACCTAAGGTGGAGGCCATCGACGACTCTGCGGTCGGCAAGGCCTGGCCCTGGGCGATGGAGGTGGCCATCGACAGCAACAAGGCCAGAATCAGTGTTTGAATCTTCATACCATCCTTCATGGGACGACGATCGTGTCTCCGGGAAGAAGCGAGACCCCCGCATTTTCGCCCTTGAGCGCTTGCTTGTAGTTGAACGGGATCTTCTGCTGTTTGCCGGCGATCGTTCGAAGGATGTAGATGCGCTTCGAGTTCGCAAACTGCGTCAGACCGCCGCCGGTGACAATCGCCTGAAGCGGGGTCATTCCCGGACTCATGGCGACGGGACCGACCTTACCCACCTCGCCTACCAGAAAGATTCGCTGGCTGTTGACTCCAAGAACCACTACCGTGACCACGGGATCCTGGATGTACTTCTTGAGTCGCTGGCTGATATCGGTCGACAGTGCAGTCGGCGTCATTCCGGCCGCTGGGATATCTCCCACCAACACCATGGAGATCATTCCGTCCGGCCGCACCGGGATCGTACCGGAGAGCGTAGGCTCCTTCCAGACGGTTATCTGCAAGGAGTCCTCGGGGCCGATAATGTAACGCGCTGCATCCATCGGACCTGCATAGCTCGCACTTGCCGTTGCGGGAGACTTCGACGTGTCGGGAGCGGACGTCTGTTGATTTGCTGGCGTCGCGTTCGGTGCTGCACCTGTCGTGGCCGCAGGGTTTGATGTGACTTGTGCTGCGAGTGGCCCGGCCGCAACTGGTAGCAGGAGCAGCATGGCGCCCATGGAACGAAACCGCTTCATCAAATTGCCCTCAACCTTCACTTTGCTCATTCGCTTGGATTGACTCATCTATTCTGACGCATCCCCTTACGCGTGAGAGTACTTCGCCTCGAATCCATTTAGAAGATCACACCCGGGATACACTCTGTCACCCCATCGCCTCAGGATCGGAGTGAAGATCCCTAATCTTCTATCGGCGAAATATGATGCTTCCTGCAACGCGAGGGCCAAAACTCACCATTTGTCCTTTTTTCCCCGAGAAAACCGAAAAATATAGGTATTCTTTGGAAAATTGCCGCGCTGCCCTCCTTGGGTTCCCTGTGGTATGCAGATTATCAGTGCCAGTGTGAAAACTTTTTCCCATAGGACGTATCCTTGCTACCACTTTTGTGTCGATAGACTCCAAATCGGTGAAGAAATCGAAGTTCCAGAAAGAGGCAGGTGAATTGCTTACAGGGATCAGGTGAAGTATAACGTCATACGAGCAACACCGGGGACAACTCACATCATGCCCTATGCAGTGGATGTAGACGCAAAGGAGGCCAATACCGAGCTGCCGCTCACCTCTCCTTCCGGCGCTCCCGCCGGGCTTGGCTGGCTTCCCTACGCTTCCATTGCCCTCCTGGTCGTCGTTCTGTACTACCGCGTGGCTATCAAACTGGTATACGACTGGGCCACTCTTCCGGATTACTCTCATGGCTTTCTGGTCCCCCTTTTCGCGGCCTTTTTAGTCTGGGACAAGAGGAAGGTGCTCCAGACCACCCCGATCCGGCAGAGCTGGTTTGGAGTTCCTCTGATCGTCTTCTCGATCGCGGTTCTGATCCTTGGCGTCTATGGCGTCGAACTATTCACGTCGCGCATGTCCTTCTTATTCCTGATGACCGGCCTGATCTGGACCTTCTTCGGCTGGGCGATGGTGCGTGCGCTCCGTTTTCCCCTCCTCGTTCTGGTTCTCGCGATTCCCTTTCCCGCCATCCTCTTCAACCAGATCACCTTCCCACTGCAGTTGCTGGCGTCGCGGATCGCCAGTGACATTCTTCCGCTGCTGGGGGTGCCGACGCTCCACGAGGGCAACGTGATCGAACTGCCGGTCATGAAGCTGGAGGTCGCCGAGGCCTGCAGCGGCATCCGCTCGCTGATGAGCCTGTTCACGCTTGCGGTCTTCTACGGCTATTTTCTGGAGCGGACCAACAGGCGTCGCGTCCTTCTTGCTCTGGCGAGCATTCCCATCGCCGTCGCGGCCAACGTTGCGCGCATCGTAGGCACCGGCCTGTGCGTCCAGTATTGGGACCCGGAGAAGGCGTTGGGATTCTTCCACGAGTTCTCCGGTTGGGTCATGTTCGTGATCTCTCTCGCCTGCCTCTACCTGGTTCACCGGGCCATGCAGCTGATCTCCCCCGTAAGGGCACAAACCACATGAGATCCCCACGCTTCTGGCTTGTGATCGTTCTGCTCGCCTCGACGGCCTTTATTCTGCAAAGCAGAGGCGACGCGGACCGCATACCCATCAGCCAGCCGCTCAGTCAGATGCCGGAACACTTCGGTGGCTGGACCGCACAGGATGTTCCGCTTACCGACGATACCCTCGCCGTTCTGGGTAAAGGCGACTTCCTGAATCGGATCTACACCAGCCAGCCAGCAGCAACTACTAGCTCGACGACCAGACTTGCCCCCGTCAGCCTCTTTATCGGCTACTTTGCCAGCCAACGCACAGGCCAGACCATGCACTCTCCGCAAAACTGCCTGCCGGGCGCGGGTTGGACCTTCGACTCGCAGAGATACACTGGCCTGCAGGATATTAACGGCAAGCGGTATAAGGTTGGCGAATACGTTATTAGCAACGGAGACATCAAACAGTTTGTTATTTACTGGTATCAGGCGCATGGCCGCAGCATCCCCAACGAGTACAGGGCCAAGCTCTACATGGTCGCCGATGCCATTCGCATGAACCGCACCGATGGAGCCCTGGTTCGGGTCATCACCCAGGTTCTGCCTTCGGAGTCGTTAGACAGCGCTAGGGAACGGGCTACCCAATTCACCCAGCTGATGGCGCCAAATCTGCCCCGGTTTATTCCTGACTGAGAACCGGCAGACCGAACTTTCACCTAAGTTGTATATCGGAGAGCCACGTCGGGCCCCGACAGTATCAATTACAGTGCGAGAATGACAAGATCGTTTGAAGAACAGTTGAGGAAATGCGCGATGCGAACTACCCTCCCCCAGGCAGCCCGTCAAATCGCAACAGTGCTGGCAGTCTCGCTTGCCCTTGGACTCACCGCGGGCTGTCATCGCGATCCCAACAAACAGAAGTTGCGCTATCTCGAAAGCGGCAAGCGCTATGCCGACCAGGGCAAGCTCAAGGAAGCGACGATTCAGTTCGCCAACGCCCTCAAAGTGGACCGCAACTACGCCGATGCTCACTACCAGCTCTCTAAGGTCTTCCTGAAACAAGGATCGGTCATGCCCGCGTACGGTGAGTTGATGCGCACGGTCGATCTGCAGCCTGGCAACCTCCAGGCGCGGATCGATCTCGGCAACATCCTGCTGGCCGGCAAACAGATCGATCGCGCCACCGCCCAGGCCACCGCGGTCCTCGCCATCGACAACAATAACGCTGACGCTCATGCTCTCCTCTCCAGCATCGCCGCAGCCAAGGGGGATCGCATCGAGGCACTGGCGCAGATTCAACAGGCTCTAGCGGCCGACCCGAATCGCGCCGCATTCCATGCCTCCCTGGGTCTGTTACAGAGCAACGATCCCGCCACCGCCGCCGCTGGGGAAGACCAACTCCGTAAGGCTGTTTCGCTGGACGGGAAGAATGTGACCGCGCGTGTGGTCCTGGCCTCGCTTCTGCAGAAGAAGGGTGACCTTCAGGGTGCCGAGGATCAGATGAAGGCTGCCATTGCGGCCGACCCCAAGAGCGTGTTGGCGCGGGCCAGCCTCGCGGATCTCTACATGCGTCAAAAGGACACTGCCAAGGTTGAGCAAACGCTTCGTCAGGCGTCGGAGGATCTCTCGGACTCCGAGAGTGGTGCAGGCATGTTGGCTACCTACTACATACGCACCAACCAGCTCCCTCAGGGCGAGGCCGCCTACGCGGATCTTGTCTCCAAACATCCAAAGAGTGCGCCGCTTAAGATCGCTTATCTGCGACTCCTGATTCTGAACAAAGATCTGCCCAAAGCGAGGACCGTCGGCGCGGAGCTAGCCAAAGCCGACAGCAATATTCCAGAGGTTGCCGTTCTCAATGGCATGCTGCTGCTCAACGATGGCAAGACCGGCGATGCCTTCACCATGCTGCAAAAGGCGGCCAAGGCCAATCCCGACAATCTGGTCGTCAAGCTCTGGCTCGGCCGGGCAGCCCGCGCTAAAGGCGATATGGCAGTTGCTCAGCAGAGCTTCCGCGATGCCGCTAAACTCAGCCCCAATAGTTTGGAGGCGCAGGCCGGCCTCGCAGAGGTCTCAATTGATACCCACGACTTCAGCACGCTTCATCAAGTAGCCGATACGGCCATTTCTATCAACCCACAGATTGCCGGACCCTACATCTGGCGCGGAATGGCCGAAGGCAGCCAGAAGGAGTTCGACAAGGCAGACGCTGACTTCCATCAGGCCATCAAGCTGGACCCGAAGAACCCCACCGGCTATCTGGAACTTGCGCAGCTTCGCCTCTTCCAGCAGAAGACTCCCGAAGCCCAGACCCTGCTCGAACAGTCGCTCGAGCTGAACCCCAACTCCTCACGCGCTCTGCGTCTGCTGGCCTCCGCTCTGCTGTATCAAAAGCAGCCGGCTAAGGCGATCAGCCGAGTTCAGGACCAGATCGCGAAGTCTCCGCAAAACGCCGACATGTACAACCTGCTGGCTGAGTTGCAGTTGAGCACTGGCGACCCCAAAGATGCGCTGACCTCATCCGAGAAAGCGATGCAGCTGAATCCGAACGACAATTCAGCAGTCATCAACTACACTCGAGCCGAAGTTACAGCTGGCGATCCCGCCAAGGCCGTGGCCAAATGGCAACAGTGGACCACGGATCATCCCACAGACGCTCAGGGGTTCACCATGCTGGGTACCATGCAGGAGTCCCAGGGCGACCGCAACGGAGCTATGGCCAGCTACAAGAAGGCTCTGGCCGTGCAGCCCGAACAACCGATTGCAGCCAACAATCTTGCGTACCTTATGGTGGAGACTGGACAAAACCTTGACGTTGCCCTCTCTCTGGCCCAGGTAGCGCGACGCGCCATGCCATCTTCGCCAAACACCGCGGACACCCTGGCCTGGATCTACTATCAGAAGGGCAACTTTGCTTCGGCCCGCGATCTTCTTGAGGATGCCGTCAAAGCAGCTCCCAACAGTGCGTCCATTCACTATCACCTGGGTATGACCTACACCAAGCTCTCCAACACCGCCGATGCAATGACTCACCTGAAGAAAGCGGTAGCCTTGGCGCCGAACACACAGACCGCGAAGGACGCCGACAAGGAACTCGCTCTGTTGAGCTGAATCCCCCTCCGAGGCATCAATGCTGTATCGGCTCCGAACGGCTCATGAGGGACTATTCTCCCCTGAGCAGAGTTGCGTAAACACTGGTGATCTGGCCCATCATGGCCTCGGTCGTGAACTTCTCGGCGGCCAGCCTCTTTCCCTCTGCTCCCATCTTCTTCGCCTTAGCGGTGTCGGAGAGCAGACTGATGATCGCGGACGCCAGAGCATCAGAGTCATCCGGCGGAACGATGATGCCGCTCACACCATCCTGGACGGCCTCTGCGTTGCCACCTACGTCAGTGGCGACTACGGGAAGGGCCGCAGCCATTGCCTCGACGATCGCATTCGAAAAACCTTCGCTCCGTGATGGCAACACGAAGACCTCGGCTGCAGAGAGGTAGCCTCTGAGATCGGTCACGCCTCCAACGAAGTGAAAGCGGCCGGACAGTTTCAGTTCGCTGACCAGTGCCTGCAACTCCGCAAAATACTCCGGCTCCAGAACATCGCCGGCGATACGGAACGACGCGTGGGGAAACTTTCTAATGACAGAGGCGGCGGCGCGAATAAAAACATCATGTCCTTTTACCCGGCGAATATTACCAACCGTCGCCACGATAGATTCTCCAGCGCGTTCTGCCGATCTGGAGTCCGCATTCCAGTCTGCTAGATCGAGCCCGTTGTAGACCGTCTGCACGCGCGACGGATCGATGCCGTCCACCTCAATACAATGCCGGCGCACTTGTTCGGAGACGGCAAACACCTTATCTGGAGCTCCTGCCATAAGGCGGTAGGCTGCATGATGCTTGCCGGTCCGAAGGATACCCATATCTCTTCGACTCCAGATGAGCTTTGCACTGGACATCGCTTTAGTTACAAATCCTGCCCAGATGTCCGAGCTCTCAAAGAACGTCTGAACGATCCGGATTCGTTGCTCCTTGAGGAACCTTCTTAGATCAAGACTGCCTCGTATTGCCTGCAGATCGTAGGTTCGCTGCAAAGGCAGCAGGTACACAGAGCATGGCGGCGACTGAAGACCAGCGCTTGCCGGGTCGGCTGAAAAGGTCAGGATCGAGACGCGGTATCCATATTGAGGAAGGAGAGCGGCGAGCTTGAGTACGATACGTTCTCCGCCGCCAAGTGTTTTGGGAAACTGATCGAGCACGAGCAGCACGTGAGGCAATTCAGCATACGCCGCGTTCCTGCCAGTCGATTCCTCAAGGTGGAGCGCCCGAATCATACTCATTTAGAAATCTTCCAGCCGCACGCAAAGTGAAGAACAGCACAGACAACGCACTCGCACATTACCGATACGCGAGAAATGGATTCGTACTGATCGTTGCATTCGAAGCGGTCGCCTCCGTCACCGGTGCGGCCTCGGAGAATTCAGTGGCGCGAAGAGTGGTTCCGACCAGCAGCCACAGCGGCGAGGTAATTTCGATATACGTCCATCGATCGCCAAAGCAGTTCGCTACGAGACAGGCGCAGATCGCCAGGAAGAGGCCGAGCCCAAGACCGCGATAGAGAGGGTCTTCCGCGATCTTGAAGAGGCGATAGGCCGCCGCAAGCATCTGCTGGAGCATGGCAAGCACAATCAGCATTCCGACGATGCCAGTCTCCACCAATACCTTGATGTACCAGTTATGCGTGTCCCTCAGGTTGTCGACGTGGGCTGTCAGTTGATAGGTGGCGAAGCCTGCCCCGAAGATCGGGTCGGCTGCGATGGCATCCTCAGCATCCTGCCACAATCGTACCCGCTCGTTGGCCGAGGACTCAAGCTGACCATTCGAGTTCTCCGTCATGTTGACTCTTTCACGGACGGCGGTCGGAACGATAGCCTGCCAGGTCACCAAGAAAAGTGCAGCGACGATGAGTAGTTTTCTGTCCTTCAAGAATCCTAGAACAACTACCGAAAAGATGATCGCAAGATAGGAGCCGCGCGAAAACGTGTACATGTCCGTGAAAATGGTCAGCGCGACGATTCCGTAAGAGATCAGCCGCAGTTTCTTCCTTTTTAGAAACTGTGCAAAGCCCCAGAAGAACATCGAAAATTGAGCGAGGTACGCTGCAGTCTGATTTGATCCGAAGCCCAGAGGACCGCCTCCGCGCTTGTTTTCGTCGAAGTTGGACCAACTTCTGGACATGCTGTCCATCAAACAACTTCGGTCGATGGCGACTACTGAAAATGCAGTGAGAAAAATTATGATCCTCACCGACTTTCTGTCTTCTACAACGAGACCCGCCGCGAGAAAGACTAGAGGAATCAGCATGTAGTCTTTCCACGTCACAAAGTTAATGTCCTGCAGCCAGATCGGTGGGGGCGCATTTCCCATCGCTACGCCGAGCCACATGGAGAGATAAAGATAGATCGCGAAGATCAGCCAGATCAGGTAGAGTTTCCCCTTTCCCTTGGGCAGACGCTTGCCTTTGATCAAGGCTCCCACAATCACAGCGATTACCAGGATGGTGAGCATGTTGCCACCCAGAGGATAGTCCAGAAAGTGATCGCGCATGGTGCGATAGGGCAGGAACGGAACCATGTAATAAAGCCCGTAGAGAGGCCTTTTGAGCAGCGACACGACGATCATGACGCAGAAGCCCAGATACGCAACCAACGGAATGTAATGTCCGATTCCTGTTCCTAACATGCAGTCTCATTTCATCGATCTATGAAGGACTAACCCCGCAACTGATAGATCGACTTCCTATCTCCTAATTCCAGACTTCTTTTCGTCCTACGATGAAATTGTAGAACGCCAGTGCGGCGGCCGTATTAAGCATTACGAACGTACTGGCGATTGCGATTGGTCTAAATTTTTTAGCAGATGGAATCAACGTTCCAAACGCGGCTGAGATATAGAACACGATCTGAATCCAGAAGATCGTCGCATAAAGCGGTCCTTTGGCCAACGCAGAGGACACGAGCATCAAAATCATCAGAAATGGAACGAGCAGCCGGAGAAGCTTGTGGCTCACGAAGCGGAAGAGTAGAGGATTCGACGGCGAAAGCAGCCACGGGGCCAGCCGAAGCAACTGGTAGTTCCCGGTCAGCGTACGAACCTTGCGCGAGAACTCCTTTCCTTTCTTGCTGAAGATCCGGTCTCTCGCAATTGCAGAAGGCTGAAACACAATCCGCTTTCCCTTCCGCGCCACATTCATCGGGACAAAGACGTCATCAAGAATCGTCCCTGGGGGAATCTCCGTGTACAGTTCGCGCCGGATTGCGTAGATCGCTCCCGTCACCCCCACGACCGAGCCGGACGCAGACTCGAGTTTGCGCACCGCTTTTTCGATCTTCCAGTAGATCCCGAGGCCCTCTTCACTGGCGTCGCCGGCAGGTGTCTCGAGCAAAAGCTCACCACTCACCGCGCCGATCGTCGGATCGTCAAAGCATGCGACCAACTCCGAGACGGCGTCCTCGTCGACGGTCTGCCGCGCGTCAAGAAATACGAGGATTTCGCCCTGCGCCAGACCCACGGCCTCGTTCAAGGCGGCAGCTTTGCCATTGGACCTCTCGAGAACTACCGGGACGATGCTGGGAGCTTGCTCCCGTAGAATTTCGGCTGTGCGGTCCGTCGATCCGTCGGAGACGATGACGATCTGAAGCCGGTCTCTCGGGAAGGTCAAACGACGAAGATTCTCCAGCTTGGCTGGCAAATTCGCCTCTTCGTTACGCGCCGCCATAATGATCGAGACGTTTGGAGTTGCGGAGCGAGTTCCGGGAAGACGACGTTTGCGGAAGCGAACACAGAACCAAAGCCAGATCGCGTAGCCGAGATACGCGTAACCTGTCAGCGCAAAGCAGTACCAGAAGATCAACTTTGTCATACTGTATGCTTCCGGAGAGCGTGGAGCGGTCTCGGTCGTACGCTAAGGCTAAGAAACGACGCAGATTCGGACTTGAGACGTTTCATTGGCTGATCCGGGGACTTCAACAGCTATTTGCATTGCGAGCCGAAGTCGGCGATGACCCACAGGTCTACGATACGCTGCTATCTCCATACCAGACAACAATATGATTTACACCGAAGTGGTATTGGCGGCGTCGGTGGAACCGCGTAAAAAGTCTCCAGGGTCGCCCGCAAATTTCAAATTGGGCTCTGTTTAAACGATAGTCACGTTCGACCCGACCCGGATGGCCGAACTCCCGAGAGGAACACATCTTGCTGATATAAACTGGTCGTCGAAAGTCATCGACGGCCTCAACGTAGCCGATACTCAGTGAGGCAACGACTTTCGGGACCCTGAGTGAAGCAGCATCACGAAGTTCCTCCGCTTCTAAGCCAAACGTCCATTCTGGAGCCTCAACTTGCCGCAGTTGCGTGTACGACACATTGCTCGGAACGTACTGTTCAATTGGCTGGGAACACTCGCCAATATGGCAGTCGGATTCTTTTTTGCGCCATTCATTCTGCATCGCCTCGGAGACGCCGCCTACGGAGTATGGGTGCTGGCCATCTCGGTCGTAGGCTATCTGGGCCTGATGGACCTGGGCCTGCAAAGTTCTGTCCTGAGGTTTGTCTCGAAGGGCCATACCACCGGAGATCATGAAGGATCCTCGGAGGCAATCTCCGCCGCGCTCTGGGTACGCTTACAGATCGGCGCAGTCTGCCTGGTGCTGAGTGTCGGCCTGGCTGCCATCTTCCCATTGTGGTTCAAAGTCCCACCCGCGCTGGCGAGCGACGCTCGCAAGGCCATTCTTTTGATCGGGCTAACCACAGTCATTGGAATGACCTTCGGTGTCGCTTCGGCTGTTCTTTCTGCGCTCAATCGTTACGATCTGCAAAATTATGTCGGTCTCACGCAGACTGCGATCCGAGTCATGGGAGTTGTCTACGCACTACGCACCGGGCACGGGATTATCTCCATTGCTTTCTGCGAGCTCATCGCGATCATCGTCAGCAGTGCCCTTCTCTTGTATACCGCGCATCGTCTTTATCCTGAACTGAGAGTGAAGCTGCAAAAACCGAAGAGGGAGACCCTGCGAAAACTCTGGGTCTACAGCTCGTATGCCTTTCTGACGACCATCGCAGTCCAGTTGGTCTATCAGGCGGACAATCTGGTTGTCGGCGCCTTCGTCTCCGCGACTGCAGTCACTTACTATGCCATCGGCAACTCCCTCTGTCGATACGCCAGTCAGATCGTAGGCTCGATCGGCGGATCCTTCGTTCCAGCCGCAAGCACCTATGAGGCGGCTGGCGACACGGCTGGACTTCTTGCGCTCTTCAGAAACGGGACGCGAGCGACGATCATGGTCTCCCTGCCGATACTCATCACCCTGGTCGTTCGCGGTCGCACCTTCATTTCACTTTGGATGGGACCGCAGTATGCGCAGAGCTCGGGAACAGTTCTGATCATTCTTTGCACGGCGCTTTTCTTCTCGTTCGCAAACAGAACCGCCGCATCAATTGCCTACGGAGTAGAAAAACATAAGGCCTCCGCTCTCTGGGCGATCTCAGAGGGAGTCACAAATCTGATACTGAGCGTCGTCCTGGTTCGCTGGTACGGCATCTATGGCGTTGCGCTCGGAACCATGATCCCGAGTTTGATCGTCCATGTGGTCTTCTGGCCGCGCTACATCTCAAAGCTGGTCGGACTCAGTGCTTTTGAGGTCATATGGAATGTCTGGGCTCCCATGTTTCTCGCCGGGGTACCCTTCGTCATAGCTTCTTACGCCATGGCAGCCTTCCCGGTCCATAACTTGACGATATTTTTCATCCAGGTTCTAGCTACGTTGCCGGTTTACTTTCTCGCGGTTGCCTTTATCTTCCGAGGCTATGTTCGACAGCAGGTCGTCCCGCGAATACGTTCTTTGTTGTTTACCAGCGCGCACTGAAGCTCTTGTCACTGGCTGGAGATACGTCAGCCCGTCACCGCAGGGCGCACCAACATCCGTCATTCGGACTTAGACAGCATTCGATGCCGGGCGGTCATGATCGTCTTTACGAGACCATATTGCAGCAGGTAATTCCGTATCATCTCTTTGTGAAACATTCCATACGCCTTCGTTGAGCGAAAGTACGTCTTCGGCTTGCCTACAGCAACCGCGGTAGTGACGGCAGCTCTTCGATAGGAGGCCAAATCGGCCAAAGCCACTCTCACCTCCGCGTCGCGAATAGCTTTCCCCCTCAGATCCATCGCATCCTGCGGAGAGAAGCCGGTGAAGAGGAGATCCGCATTCAGCTCCGCCATGGCATCGAAGTAGGTGTGGTACTTCGAATTGGCCTGACCCATCGTACTTGCGGAGTGTTGCCTGTATTTAAGAAGCACCTCCGGCAAATTCGCCAGTTCAGAGATTAAACTCACACGAAACCATAGATCGTGATCCTCAAAAGGCTTCAGATCTCGGTAGTTTCCAGCTTCCAAGATGATGCTGCGCCGAAACATCACGGTGGGATGGCAGATAGGATTAAGCCATCGCACCAGCCAGCGGAGATCCGCGTCCTGTGTCGAATAAGGTGTGATATGAGGGCGTATCGCACCCTTCGAATCGATAAATTCGACCTCGGTACCCAAAACTCCGGCTTCAGGATGTTGTTGCATGAACGCAACTTGCATCCCGAGGCGATGTGGATACAGGACGTCGTCTGCGTCGATCCTGGCACACAACTCCGTCTTCGCCTCGAGAACCAATCTCGCCAGAGAAGGCCCAAGCTTCAGAGGTTCCCCCGAGATGACTCGTCCGGGAAGCCGCGAAGGAATCCAGCGATGCAGCTCCTCAAGCGTTCCATCGGTCGAACCGTTGTCCCATACCAGAATCTCCCAGTTTTTATAATCCTGACGCTCGATCGATTCCAAGGTCTCCGGCAGGAAAGGCATGCCGTTCAGCACAGGCATCAGCAGAGTGAGAGAGGGCTCGCTCATAAAATTTCCGATCTCAAACGAATACAGCCACGCAGCAACGATGTAATTCTTTCTGTCATCAGTCAGCTCGGCAGAAATTCACGATAGATTTGGGCCACATTGGCTGTAAACACCTGAGAGTTGTAGGTGCGTCTGCAATGTTCGCGTGCCGCATCTCCAATTTGCTTAGCCAACTCCGGATGCTCGATACATTTGAGGATCGCATTGGCCAACTCATCGCTCTTCTCGTGACCGTGGAGATATCCGGTTACACCATCGATAATCACCTCAGGAATTCCATCGACTCTGGTTGCAATGACAGTCTTGCCTAATGCCATCGCCTCGAGGATCGAGAGCGGCAGACCCTCCCTGTGAGTGCAGAGCACGAAGAGATCCAGTGCCGAAACGATACGCGGCACATCCGATCGAAAGCCCGTGAAGATAAACCGGTCGGCGATACCAAGGTCAACCAGACGCTGGTGCACATGCCGGTAGTGCTCTCGATTCATCTCCACCACAGAGTTGTCCCCGACCACCAGAAACTGTACATCAGTTCGGTGAGCAAGAACCAACGCAGCCGCGTTGGCCAACGTGTCGTAGTCCTTCTGTGGATTTACCCTGGCAATCATTCCCACCAGGGTCGCGCCCTCGGCCACGCCTAATTCCTTGCGGAGCGTTTTGCTGACGGAAGCCTTTTGTGGTTCGGTGATATCCACTGCGTCATAAAGGACCCGCGCCTTGGCATCGGGAATCCTCAGCGCGAACTGTCGTCTTGAGTCCTGAGAAACAAAAACGTATCCTGCCACTCCGAGAAAGCCAAGCCGATCGCGCAGGCCAATCTCGGGATATCTCGATCGCACATGGGTAATCATCGGCACTCGAGCCAGAAACGCCGCGAGACTGTTGTGATAGGTCGCCTTCGTCTCGGAACAATGGGCCAGATTTACGCCAAGCCGCTTCATCTCTCGCGCCACAGTCAGGGACTGTTTGAAGTAACGCAGTGCATGCCGAACGCTTGGCTCTGGCGGAATGTACGACACCACCACCACTCCCGCTTTTTCGCAGGCTTCCTTCAACTCCAGCGCGGCTGGCTTACAAAACGCCACGTGACGAAACTGATCCCGCGTTGCCTCTATGATTCGGAGAGTCGCAATCTCGACGCCTCCGATGCCGTCCCACGGGAGAAAATGTGCGATTGTCGGCTTTTCAGCCTCAACCACGTTGGAATCTGCGCTTCGCATGTATCCTCATATCCAATCCTACGAGGATGGACACAAAAGATATATCGATATCTCAGCAATCTCGTATCAATCGCTGGTACTTTTGGGGAGTGCGGCGGCGCTGGGGCCGTTGATACAGTCAAGATGATTGCACTCGTTGCCCGACTCCATAAACACTCGGGGTCCCGTCGGTCCTGCAGCCGAACTGTCACAAATCGGGTCATCTTTCCGCAATCTCGCCGAAGATCAATCCCGTATTAATAACGCGCAAGATCGTTTGCCTCGCAAGGATAGAGGACTGATAAGATCGCTGTACCGTAAGGCAAATTGGCAGCTGAGCCCATTTTTTCAGGGCATTGAAGATGAATAAATTCTCCGAAGATATAGCACGTTACCGATCCATGGGCCATAGCGGGAAACAGCTTTGGCTGAACCCCGCGATATGGGCGATCACGATCTATCGATTTGGTAATTGGCTCTACTCTGCGAACCCTTTTGTCTTGATTCGGATTCCTCTAAAGATCGTGTACTTCTTCGCCTACATGTTCTCTGAGGTCGTCATGGAGATGTGTCTCGATCCCCAGGCTACGATCGGCGGCGGCCTCTACATCGCGCACATCGGCGGCGTTCACATCAACCCACAGGCGATTATCGGAAGCAACTGCGACATCGCCCATCGTGTAACCATCGGCGCTTCTGCAATGGGCCGCAAAGGCGCGCCGGTCCTTGGCGACCGGGTCTACATCGGCACAGGCGCGACGCTGGTCGGCAAGATCAAGGTGGGCAGTGGCGCAAAGATTGCCGCCAACACGCTCGTCATGAGCAACATTCCAGAGGGCGCGACGGTCATGGGAGTACCCGGCCGCATCATCATGAGAGCACCGAAGGCGGTCGAATCCCCCGCCCCCGCGGTAGCGGAGACCACAGATGCAAAGTGATACAGAGCGACAGGAATTGCGCCGCGCTATCAAGGATGCCGCGACGTCGCAGGATGCAGCAACTGCGGTAGGGGTTGCGCGAAAGCTCCTCGCCACCTCCAGCAAACCCGCCGACGTTATGTTCTGCGCCTCGTCGTTTACAGCCCTGGGCGACGCTCTCGTGAGCCAACTGCAAGCCAGACGACTCAAAACTCACATCGTCCGGTCAGTAACGATTGAGCCGATCCTACCCTCTCTGACCACCGAAGCGGTGCTGTCAAACTATGTCCTCGATCTGAACATCGGTGGCTACGGCTCTTACGTCGATGAGCTGCTCAATCCCCTAAGCGCCCTCGCCAAGTTCAAGCCTGACCTCGTCTTCATCCTGTTGGATCTCGAAGACATCGCAGGCCGTCTGCCAGATCTCTGTGCGGACGGTATAGGCGACGCTGTTGAGGCAGAGATCGAAGAATCCGTCACGCGCATCGCTCAGCTGCTGGGAAACTTTCGCTCCGGCAGCTCTGCGCGCATTCTCTTTCAAGGCTGCGTTGTTCCCGACCAAACCTCGCTTGGAGACGTCGGAGAGGCGAACCTCCCCCACAGTCTAACCAACGCGGTCTACCAGCTGAACCAAAAGCTCGCGGCCTTATGCCGTTCCGTCTCAGACTGTGTCTTCTTCGATGTGGATCATCTTGCAGCCCGTCACGGCCGCGCAAGCTGGCGCGACGCGCGAATGTTTTTGGCATCCCGCCTTCCCGTAGCCTCTGCCTGCTTCGGAGCTTACTCGCGCGGCCTGGTTCGCTCGTTCTCCCCGCTCTTTCGTGCTCCCCGCAAAGTTCTGTGTACGGACCTCGACAACACCTTATGGGGCGGAGTTCTGGGAGAGGAAGGGCCGGAGGGCATCGCTACCGGCAGCGCCTTCCCGGGCAACTGCTACCTCGAATATCAGAGGTATCTCAAGCAACTATCGTCTCGCGGTATCCTTCTCGCCATCGTCTCAAAGAACAACGACGCAGACGTTCGCGAGGCCTTTCAAATCCGCGCCGCCGACCTGGGACTCACCCTGAATCATTTCGTCGCGACGAAGATCAGCTGGAACGAAAAGGCAACCTCTATTCGTGAGCTTGCAGAAGAGCTTTCTCTCGGCCTCGACTCCTTCGTCTTTGTCGATGACAACCCGGTAGAGTGTGAAGCAATCCGTCAACAACTGCCCGAGGTGGCCGTGATCGCAGCTCCGGTCGAGGAACCATGGAAGCTGGTTGAGCTCCTTTCGTCTCAACCGTTCTTCGACGCCGCTGTCGTCACCGACGACGACCTCAATCGTCTGAACGAATACAAAGCGCAGGCTCAACGAGCAGAGCTCGCCAACACAGCAGGAGATCGCGATGAGTTTCTCGCCTCGCTCGAGATCGTCTGCACCTTCCTCAGTGCTTTGGACGCCCCCCTCGCACGTTCAGTTCAACTTCTCGCCAAGACAAATCAGTTCAATCTCACCACACGCCGGCATTCCACAGCTGAGGTAGAGGAGTTCGCTTCCGCCGCAGGAGGTCAGGCAATCGCCGTTCGCGTACGCGACCGTTTCGGCGATGCTGGAGTTGTCGGGCTAGCCCTCGCACGTACAGAGGGTGATACCTGTTCCATCGATTCCCTGCTGTTATCGTGCCGGGTGATCGGCCGTGGCATCGAAACCGCGCTGTTGGCGCACCTCGGAGCGAATGCCATCAGAGCGGGCGCCATACGTCTGGTCGGCGAATTCATTCCGACGAAGAAAAACGCTCCTTGCGCAGACTTCTATCTCGATCACGGCTTTGTCAAAGATCCCTCATCGAGGGATGCTTCGCCTGACTCTATCTTTTATCAACTTGATCTGACCACCGCGGCGCCTGAGAGCCCCAAGTGGCTAAACCCTGGAAGGAAATGAATCGAATGAGTTCTCAGCAAGTGCCGTCGTCGCTTCGTGACATTCTCGCAGACGTCCTGGAAATCTCGCCCGAAGAGGTCACACCTGAGCTCGGTGTCGGCACCATCGACAACTGGGACTCCTTCCGCCATCTGCAGGCGATACTCGCCATCGAAGGCGAGTATGGCGTTCAGTTCGACCCGTCCCGCATCGCGGAGCTGACCACCGTCTCGCTGATCCAGGCAGAGCTGGTCGCCAAGGGAGCGACACTTTGAACGCTGAGGATCTCGGCTTCAAACTCCGTCATGTAGGAGTAGCGGTTCCCAAACTCGGGCCTACGACGGACGCGCTCGAAGCGCTGTTCGGCTACAAGGTCGTCTCCGGCCCATTCGACGACCCGATCCAAAAAGTCAGCGTAAACTTCCTCGCAAAGTCAGACAACGACGTAGCTGAGATCGAGCTCATCGCGCCTCTCAGCGAAGACTCTCCCATCACTGCGATGCTTGCGAAGGGCGGAGGTGCGGCCTACCACCTCTGCTTCGAGACCAGTGACATCGAGCAAGCCGTGGCTCACGCAAAAAATAACGGCTGCATCATCGTCAGCCCGCCGGTTCCCGCAGTCGCCTTCAACGGCCGCAGAATCGCCTGGATCTACACCCGCTCCCGCCAACTCTTCGAACTCGTCGAAGCTGCGGTTTAGCCGATGCAATCTATGTATGATTCAGCCAATGCCTCCCAATCTGTTTGAGAGAAAATCATCGCTCGTTGAATCGGGACAAATCCGGTGACCAGGCCGCCATACAGACTCTATCTTCTCTATCACGAACTGCGGCCCAGCCGAAGCGAGTACTCCTACGTCGTCGAGACAGACCAGTTTGAAAAACAGGTCGACCTTTTTCTCGAACTAAGAAAAAGACACCCGCCAGGCCTTTTTCCCGAGATCACCTTCGACGACGGGCATGTCTCAAACTTCGAGTTCGCTTTGCCTATCCTGCAATCGCGCGCCATCAAAGCATGGTTCTTCATCACAACAGGCTGGACGGGCCAGAGGCCGGGCTACATGGGATGGCAGGAGCTGCGCGAACTGCAGCAAGCCGGCCAACAGATCGGCGCACACGGATGGTCCCACGCACTCCTCACCCATTGCGACCCGGCGCAGTTACATAAAGAGTTAGTCGAAGCGCGACTCACGCTCGAAGACAAGCTCGGAGTACCAGTCACAGGGATGTCGCTGCCCGGCGGACGATCGAATCAACGCGTTCTCGATGCCTGTCGCGAGGCTGGGTACACCAAGGTTTTTACCTCGGTCCCAAGACCAGAACCGCATCCGACCGGGACAATCGTAGGTCGTCTGAACATTCGCGGCGATATGACGCTGGAGTGGATCGCGAAACTCTTCGAATCGGAGAGCGGCGTCTTATCCAGCCTCAAACGACAGCACCACATAAAGGCCACCGCCAAGACTCTGCTAGGCGACCGGCTCTACGAAAAGCTTTGGGCTCTCCTCAATCAACAAGAGCCGGACACCAACGACGGAGAAGCTGCTACTCATGAAGATCCTGCACATCATCAGTAGCGGAGGCATGTACGGCGCAGAGGCGGTGATCCTGAATATGTCGCGCACTCTGAACGAGAGCTCGCATTCGAGCATCCTCGGGGTCTTTTCGAACTCCGCGAACCCGAACCTGCAGCTTCACGAAGTTGCTATTGCGCAGGGGATCGACTCGCATCTGATCTCCTGCGCGGGACAGATTGATCGGACCGTACCTGCAAGCATCCGAGAGCTTATCGCTCGCACCAACGCGGACATCGTCCACGCGCACGGCTACAAAGCAGACATATACTCCTACTTCGCCCTGCGCCAATCGGCCGTTCCGCTCATCTCCACCTGCCACACTTGGTACGACAACGATCTGGCTGTCTCCCTATACGGGAGGGCGGACCGCTTCGTGCTCCGGAGTTACGCGGCAGTAGTTGCAGTGTCCGAAGAGGTGAGCCAGCGCCTGTTGAAGGCTGGCGTTCGCAAGGACAGGGTTCATATCGTTCGAAACGGCATCGACCTCCGCCCCTTCGATAACGCGTCTCCGTTGCTGCGAAGTGTCTCTTCCCAGGATCAACCTCCAATCGTAGGACTGGTTGGGAGGCTCGCCACGGAGAAGGGCGTAGACATCTTTCTTCGAGCGGCCGCGCGCGTCCTGGTTGAGCTTCCGTCTACAAAGTTCGTCGTGGTCGGCGAGGGGCCGGATCGCGAACAACTTGAATTGCTCATCAACGAGTTGCAGATTCGGAGAAACGTCTCCATGCTCGGACGTCGAGACGACATGCCTTCTGTCTACGCCTCGCTCGACATCATGGTCTCCGCGTCCCGCCAGGAGGGCCTGCCGATCGCCATTCTCGAGGGCATGGCAAGCAGCCTGCCAATCATTGCAACCGCAGTAGGCGCGGTGCCAACTGTAATTCTCGATGGTCGCACGGGAGTGCTCATTCCTGCGGAAAACGTCGAGACTCTGGCGTCGGAGATCATAAAACTCCTGCCAAACCAAACGCGGCGACAGAATCTCGGGAGCGCCGCGAAAAAACTCGTTGAAGAAGAGTTTTCCGCCCAGCGTATGACAGCAGACTACCTCCGCATCTACGAACAGGCGATCGCAACCAAGAAGCAAACCGCAACCACCCCCTCAGATTCCTCCGCAGTCCCGCAAGGAAAGACCAAGTGAGCGAAGATACCCGGCGACCAACCGTCTTCATGATGGATCTCTGGGCCACTGTGCCCTACTACACGGCGTATCTGTCGAAGGCGCTCCTGAAGAAACACGTCAATCTCATGGTCGGTTCCATCTCTTACTATCTCGACCCCGGTTGCTTTTCAAATCGCGGCATCATGCTCGACCCAGGATTGATGGACGTAGTCGGCAAGTTCCGATTGCCGCGACTCCCACGCAGAGTTCTGAAGCTCCTTGAATCACTTCTCAATCTCGCTGCGCTGGCGGTGCGCTTCCTCATCTCTTCGCCCGATGTTGTCCATGTGCAGTTTCTTCCCATGCTGACCTCGCGCCTACCGCTCGATCTCTGGTTCGTTCAGTTCTGCCGCCGACGCGGCTCTAAGATCGTGCTGACGGTCCACGATCTTCTTCCCCATAACACCGGCGAGAGTCACAAGCAGATCTTCCACGACCTCTATCAAATGGCCGACCGGATCATCTGTCACTCGGAGAGCATTCGAGAGAGACTCGCGGTTGAGTTCTCAGTGAAAGGAGAAAAGGTCGCGGTCATCCCTCATGGTCCGTTCTTCTACGACCTCCCTGCCACTGCCGAACAAACATTGCAGAGCTTCGAGCTGGATCCACGAAAGATGCTCGTGCTATGGCAAGGCATCATCTCTCCCTACAAGGGAATCGATCTCCTCCTCGAGGCCTGGCGGAACGTTGAAGCAACCGTCGAGAACGTCGACCTGCTGATCGTTGGTACAGGACCAACAGAACTACTCGATCAAATTCGCGAACAAATTCGCAGCCTGAAACTCCGGCGCGTCCGGCTTCACCCACGCTTCATCTCCACGGAAGAGCTCTTAGCCCTCTATCGAGCCGCAGACATCGTCGTCTATCCGTATGGCGCGATTACGACCAGCGGAGCGCTTGCAACCGGGCTGGCCTTAGGCAAAACCATCGTCGCCAGCGATCTGCCCGTCTTTCGTGAGCTGCTCACCGACCGCGAAAATGTATTTTTCTTCGACCCCCAAAGACCAGTCGAACTTGCCGATGCGCTCGTTCAGCTCCTGGAAGATGCTCTTTTAAGAGAACGACTTGCAGAAAATGTGCGGAAGATGAACTTTGGAGAGGAATCCTGGTTGTCAATTGCGGATAAAACAATTGAGTGTTACAAATTCGTTCAGCCTCTCCGGCTATGGTATAAAAATTAAGTAATCCCTTTTTGAAGCGTTCGTCGTTGTAAGTCGTCGCTCTTTCTATCTGCCGGTTCTGATGCGTTAGGAGATCGCTCTCTCAAGAGCTATCTTTCTCAGGCGGGCAAGACCAATTCGATATAGAACTTATAAATTCGCATCCTCCCTGTTCCCCACCACCATGCATTGCGCTGGACTTGGTTCGTTGGCCTCAACACCTGCCGCGGACATAACGACGTCTGCCTCGTCGAGCGCTAAATCCTGCATACAACGAACGTGGGATAGTTCTATCGGCTTGAGTAGGGTGTACTGCACCAACAAGTTACTTTAGTAATTAAACCTTGGTTCTCCAAGCTCTGTTTCTTTGTGTCATTTGCGAACTCACTGCATGCAAACCTAGCTGGACATGCAGATGAGAGACTTTGCCTCGCGATAGACGAAGTGGGCCCCGGTTTCCGTTGCAGGGTAACTGTAGTAACCATTTCAAAACAAAATATTCATCCGGATGTCCGGGCCCCGATTTACTTTCGGCTCAGGCAGCGTGATTTGACTAACCAATTTCCTCTTTGTACGGAGCATATTTTGCGAAAAGTATTCAGAACCCTCGTAACCAGCATCACCCTCGCACTTATCTTCTTCTGTCTGGATTCGACCTCCCCGTCACAGACAGCGAACGCCGCCACAGCGCTTGCCATCAGCACCACCTCGATACCCCAAGCTACCCTTGAGAAGGCCTATAGCGCCTCTCTCAAAGCGACCGGCGGCACCGTGCCTTACCACTGGAAGGTTGTTTCTGGCACTCATCCCCCAGGGTTCGCTCTCAACGGTGGCACAGGCCTGCTCTACGGCACACCGACGAGGGACGGATCGTTCCCGCTTACCTTCTCTGTGACGGACTCCTCAAAGCCGGCCCAGACCAAGACCGTCAGCCTCACCGTTGCTGTTGCAACTGCCAACGCCTCACCCTCGCCACTCTCGATCACCTCGGCGACGCTAGCCGCAGGTACCGACGGCACAAACTATTCTTCGCAGTTGAAGGCCAGTGGCGGCACTCCGGCCTACACCTGGTCGATCACCTCCGGCAAACTGCCCGCAGGGCTCACCCTGGCTGCGACCACCGGCATCATCTCCGGCACACCCACCGCCGCCGGCACCTCCAGCTTCACTGCAACCGTCACCGACAACAGCAACCCAGACCAGACCAAATCCGCTGCGACCTCCATCGCCGTTGCCGCGGAAGGATCGCAGCAGAGCGGCTCTGGCACGAGCTGGTACATCCGTCCCGACGGCGGAACGCGTTACTCCGCGAACGCCACGACCGGCCAGTGCGACGGCAAGGCCGACGTAGCTTACTCCGGCACCGGCACCAACCAGCACTGCGCCTTCAAGGATCCCCGCTATCTCTGGGATGACCAGAGCTACGGCAACCACGCCTGGGTCATCTCCGGCGGCGATACGGTCATCCTCCGCGGCGGACCGTGGCGCATCGGCTTCGATAAGGCTCCCGGCAGCTGCAGCGGCGCAGGCTGCGGCGCAGGCTACACCTGGTGCTTCGGCGGCGGCGGAAACTACGGCTGCTACAACCCCCCAATCCCCGCAGGAACGGCCAGCCAGCACACCCGCATCCTGGGTGAAAACTACGCCTCCTGCAACAGCGGCGGCGTTACTACCCGCTCGCAGCTCACGCAGATCTTCGGCGGATTCGGCGTCACCGAAGCGCTCAACCTCACCGGAGCGAAGTACGTCGATGTAGAGTGCCTCGAAGTGACTCGCCACTCACAGTGCATCGCATTTGGCAGTCCTGCAGTTCCAGCAAGCTGCGTCAGCGGTTCGGCAGACGACTACGACTCCGACGGCATCCACACCGACAACACCACCCACGATCTACTCATGCAGGACCTCTGGATTCACGGTCACATCGGCCGCGGCATCAAGGGACCCATCGGCGGCCTGGTTACCTGCCTCAGATGCGATATAGCCTTTAACGGCGGCGCAGGCTGGGACTTCGACGATGGCAGCGCCACTCCCATGGTCAACGGCGACTGGCACTTCCTCTACTCCACCATCGAGTGGAGCGGATGCAACCAGGAGTACCCGGCAGTCCACACCATCCCTGTCGCCTCCTGCTACGGCCAGAGCGATGGCGGATACGGTGACGGCGTCGGCACCCCGCACGGCACCGGTCTCTCCGCCACCATCGACCACTCGAAGTTCATCTACAACACTCAGGATGGACTTGACCTCGGCCACATCGACACCGGCGGACCCTACACCCTCAGCATCACCAACTCCATCGCCTACTCCAACAGCGGAGGAACCTTCAAGATCGGAGGCAACTTCGGCACCGCGATGATCACCAACAATGTGGCCATCGGAGACTGCGACAGAATGGCTTACCCGATCAGCGGAGCGCCGAGCACTTACAACGCCCATCTCGGAGACTTCTGCCGGGCAAGCGATGCCTTCCCCTTCGACTTCCGCCAGAACAGCACCTTCACCATCGCCAACAACACCATCGTGACCTACGCACCCACCATCTTCGATATCTCCTGCTGGGACGCTCCAGGCGTCCAGGGAGCAAACGGTAAGGGATGCGGCGGAGCCACGTTGAACTTCCACGACAACATCGTCGTCGGCTATGACAATCCCGCTACCTACCCCCTGGGCAGTCAGGTAGGCGGACCCGGAGCCTGGTACTTCCAGGAAGCAGCCCCCAGTGGGAGCAAGTCTGGCACCGTCATCGGCACGATCAATCGCAGCAACAACCTCTACTACGGCATCGGCCACGGCTTCACCTGCCCCACCGGCTACTCCAGCGAGAAGTGCGTCACCCCGGACTTCGACAAGCAGCCCACTGGAAACGGTACGAGCTTCACCCCTACCGAACTCGATAACTTCAACTTCAACATCTCTTCAGGAAGCGCGGCAGCAGGAACAGGAGTCACCTACTCCGGCGTTCCGGCCACCGACTACAACGGAGTCAGTCGTCCGAACCCGCCCTCCATGGGAGCTGTCGAACCATAAGCCGCAAGTCTGCGTGACTGTCGCCCCTCACAACGATCTCTGTTGTGTCGGGCGACCGGTCGACAACACGAGCAAGTTACAAATTATGCACCGATGGCGGAACGAGTGGTTGGAGCAATTCAACCACTCGTTCCAGATCACCAGCCGTCGGGTCCGCGTCTCTACCAACCCCTCGACCTGGTGTAAAAGCAACACCAACTGAACAAATTCTGAAACTAACTATGGCGTGTCTCTCGAAAGGAGACACGCCATTTCCTTTTAAATTCCGGACAAACTCGGGTCCACATACCACGGAAGTGGGATGTTCCCTTTTTGGCACAGAGTCCCATACTTTTCAAAGTGGTTACTGTTGTGTGCAATTTACGACTTTGACCCGCCCCTGATTGTCTGTCTCACTTTGCAACTCTTCTGCAAGCAAGCCTGAATGAGTCGGTTAGCAATTCCGCCCACTCACACGGAAGTGGCAGCTCAGATCCCCCATCGGGTAACTGTAGTCACCACTTTTAACCTGTAACGTTCATCCCGAGAGCCTCAACCTGGCTGCCAAAGATGCCGTTATACGGATAACAAGTTTGATTTTTTTCGGGGTGCAATTTGGGAAAAGTAATCAAGACGATCGCTGCGAGTCTGAGCATCACCCTCATCATCTTTGGTCTCGGTTGCGGATCGGGCATCACCGGACCGGCAGCTCCAAGCATCAGTCAGGTTACTCCGCAGACGATCCCCGCGGGCTCACAAACTCAGACCCTCAAGGTCACGGGCGCGAACTTTACCAGCGCCGCCGTCATTCTCTGGAACGGCTCGCCAATCTCCACCTCCCTGGTCAGTTCCACAGCTCTGACCGGGACCATCGGTAGCAACAATCTCGCCACGCCCTCCACGGCCAAGCTGCAGGTGCAGAATCAGGATACGAGGGCTGAGTCGCAGACCATTCCCGTAGTTGTCTCGGCAACTGCAACCGGTAACTCCCTCACGCCGCTCGCAATCACGGCGACCTCCTTACCTCAAGCTACTTCCGGCACCGCATACTCTGCAACCCTTTCGGCGACGGGAGGAACCTCTCCCTACATTTGGAGTTTCGTTTCGGGAAACATCCCCGCAGGTCTCAACCTCTCCGCAAGCACCGGCATTCTCTCCGGTACCCCCACGACCAGCGGCAGCTACTCCTTTGTCCTGTCGGTGACCGATTCCAGCTCGCCCACACTGTCGACAACCGCCACAATCTCCTTGTCGGTGGCCCCAGCTGCGCCGATCGTTCCGCCAACGGCTCCCCTGACCATTACCTCGTCCGCTCTTCCCACCGGCACCAGCGGTTCGTCTTATTCAGGTGTTCTGCAGGCTAATGGAGGCGCCGCACCTTACCTCTGGTCGATCACCGGAGGCAGCTTGCCCACCGGCCTCACCCTCGGAGGCAGCGGTCTGATCTCCGGCACACCCACGACGAGCGGCAACTTCCCCATCACCGTAACCGTTCAGGACTCCTCCTCCACTCCGCAGACCACTGCCCTCTCGTTGTCCCTCTCGATCGTGGCCGCAGGATCACCGCTCTCAATCACCTCAAGCACGCTGCCTGCAGCCGCAGCAACCCAGCCCTACAGCGCCACCCTCAACGCAGCGGGAGGCACCGCACCTTACACCTGGTCGCCCAGCAGCTCTCTACCCGCAGGACTCAGCCTCGCCTCCAACGGCTCGATCTCAGGCACGCCGACAACCAGCGGAACCTTCCCCTTCAACGTCACCGTAACTGACTCGTCGAGCCCCACCCAGACGGCACATGCCGCGGTCACGCTCTCCATCGCACCCACGCAGCTGACCATCACGTCCTCAACCTTGGCGCCCGGAACGATCGGTTCAAGTTACTCTCAATCCCTCCAGGCGGCCGGAGGCAGCGCCCCTTATGCCTGGTCGGTCTCCTCAGGCAGTCTCCCCGCAGGACTCAGCCTCGCAACCAGCGGCTCAGTCCTGGGCACACCCACCGCCACTGGAACCTTCAACTTCACCGCCACCGTCACCGACGCGAGCAGTCCCGCACAGAGCAAGTCTGTTCCGGTTTCGCTCACCATCGCCCCCGCAACCCTCGCCATCATCTCTTCCACCCTTCCCTCTGGAACCGTCGGCGCGGGCTATTCGGTCCCCATCCAGGCGCAGGGAGGCACGAGCCCCTACACCTGGTCGATCACCTCAGGCAGCCTGCCTTCAGGGCTTATCTTTGTCTCTTCCACCGGCATCGTCTCCGGAACGCCAACTGCAAGCGGCACCTTCAACTTCACCGCAACCGTCACCGACGCAGCCAGCCCCGCTCAGAGCAAGTCCGTCGCAGTCTCCCTCACCATCGCACCGGCGACACTGGCCATTACCTCTTCCACCCTCCCCTCCGGAACGAACGGTTCAGGCTACTCCAACGCGCTTGAGGCGTCTGGAGGCACCGCCCCCTACACTTGGTCGGTCACCGCAGGCGCTCTGCCGGCCGGTCTCACCCTTGGCTCAACCACTGGCGTAGTCTCCGGCACACCCACCGCCAGCGGAAGCTTCACCTTCACCGCCACCGTCTCTGACGCAGCCAGCCCAGCGCAGAGCAAGTCCGCGATAGTCTCTCTTTCCATCGCTCCCGCAACCCTCAACATCCTCACATCGACGCTCCCCTCCGCCACTCAAGGATCGAGCTACTCGAGCACACTGCGCACGAGCGGAGGCACCGCGCCCTTCACCTGGTCGATCACCGGAGGCAGCCTGCCTGCCGGACTTACTCTCGGCACGGCCACCGGCATCGTCTCCGGGACACCCACCGCAAGCGGCAGCTTCAGCGTCACCGTGATGGTCAAAGACTCAGCCACAACCGCGCAGACAGCAACGGTAACCTTCTCTCTCTCTGTGGTGGCTGCCGGCTCGCCGCTCGCGATCACCTCCAGCACCCTGCACTCCGGTACAACGAACATCCCCTACACCGCCACTCTCAACGCCACCGGGGGCACCGCTCCTTACAGCTGGTCCATCACAGGCGGCAGCCTCCCCAGCGGATTCACCCTCGCATCTAACGGCACTGTCTCCGGCACACCGGCAACCAGCGGAACCGTCAACTTCACCGCCACCGTCTCTGACTCCTCAAGTCCTGCGCAGACACAATCCGCCCCAATCTCATTTGTCATCGCACCTCCGGCTCTGGCCATCATCACCTCGTCCCTGCCCTCTGGAACCCAGGGCTCTGCCTATTCAACCGGCGTCCAGGCAACTGGAGGAACGGCACCCTACAGCTGGTCGATCACCTCTGGCGCTCTGCCAGCCGGACTCAGCCTGGGTACAACCACCGGCATCGTCGCTGGCACCCCAACAGCGAACGGAACATTCAATATCACCGCTACCGTCACTGACGCTGAAAGCCCGGCGCAGACCAAGTCGGTCGCTCTCTCAATCTTCATCACACCGCCGGCGTTGGCAATCACAACCTCGGCCTTCGCGCCAGGCACTCAAGGAACCGCTTACTCCGCCTCCCTGCTCGCAACCGGTGGCACTACCCCATATGCATGGTCGATCAGCACAGGCAGCCTTCCTGCCGGTCTCAGCCTCTCCTCCAGCACGGGCCTGATCTCCGGCACCCCAACGGCCAGCGGAACCTTCAACTTCACCGCGACGGTCACCGACGCAGAGAACCCTGCCCAGACCAGGTCTGCATCCGCGTCGCTCGTCATTGCGGCACCGGCGCTGGTCATCAACACCTCAGCCCTTCCCACCGGAACTCAGGGGGTAGCCTACTCAAACGCCCTTGCAGCAACCGGCGGAACGACACCCTACAGTTGGTCGATCACCGCCGGCAGCTTACCCGCCGGACTTAGCCTCTCCTCCAGCACAGGCCTCATCTCCGGTACTCCCACAGCAAACGGAACCTTCAACATCACCGTCACCGTTGCGGACGCCTCAAATCCCGCCCAGACGAAGTCTGCTGCACTCTCACTCGTCATCGCTCCTCCTGCCCTCGCCATCACCACCACGTCGGTGCCCGCGGGAACCCAGGGCACAACCTACTCAACCGCTCTGCTGGCAACCGGCGGCACCACACCCTACAGCTGGTCGATCACCTCCGGCAGCTTACCCGCCGGACTTAGCCTCTCCGCCGGCACAGGCGTCATCTCCGGTACTCCCACGGCAAACGGAACCTCCAACATCACCGCAACCGTCACCGATGCATCGAACCCTGCTCAATCAAAGTCCGTCGCAGTCTCACTCGTCATCGCACCTCCAGCGCTTCTGCTTACCACCACATCCTTACCCGCCGGAACCCAAAACACGAGCTACTCGAAGACACTCACTGCGACAGGCGGCACAGCCCCCTATAGCTGGTCGATCGTCTCTGGAAGCCTCCCTGCCGGACTCAGCCTCTCCGCCAGCACAGGCATCATCTCCGGCACGCCCACTGCCAGCGGCAGCTTCTCGATTACCGTAGCGGTCAAAGATTCAAGCTCCACCCAACAGACTGCAACCGGCGCCTTCACATTCTACATTGCTCCGCCTGCACTCATCATCACCTCGTCGTCCACTCTCGCCTCAGGTACGGCGAATAAGTCCTACAGCGCCACCCTTACCGCGTCCGGCGGAACAGCTCCCTATAGCTGGTCGATCTCCTCCGGAAGCCTCCCTGCCGGACTCAGCCTCTCGGCCAGCACCGGCATCATCTCAGGCACGCCCACAGCCAGCGGCAGTTTCTCCATCACCGTAGCGGTCAAAGACTCAAGCTCCGCCCAGCAGACAGCAACCGCTACTCTCTCACTCGCAGTCGCTCCACCGGCACTCGCGATCACCTCTTCTTCCACGCTTGTCTCCGGCACGGCGAACAAGGCCTACAGCTCAACCCTCACCGCAACCGGCGGCACAGCCCCCTACGCTTGGTCAATCGCCTCAGGAAGCCTTCCGGCAGGACTCAGCCTCTCGGCCAGCACCGGCATCATCTCCGGCACGCCCACAGCCAATGGGAGCTCCTCGATTACCGTAGCGGTCAAAGACTCGAGTTCCACCCAGCAGACTGCAACTGCAACTCTTTCACTCACCATCGCGGCGGGCACACCTGCACTCGCGATCACCTCTTCCTCCACTCTCGCCTCAGGCACGACGAACAAGGCATACAGCGCGACCCTCACCGCAACCGGCGGCACGACTCCCTATAGTTGGTCCATCACGACGGGAAGCTTGCCCACCGGCCTCAGCCTCGCAGCCAGCACCGGCATCCTCTCCGGCACACCAACCGCAGCCGCAACTGTCAGTCTCACCGTCACAGTCACCGACTCCTCCAGCCCCGTACAGACGAAGTCTGCATCCGTCTCGTTCACCATCACAACTCCGGCGCTCACCATCACCACCGGGACACTAACCTCCGGCACCGACGGCACTGCCTACTCTGCCCCGATGACAGCAACTGGCGGCACCCCGGCCTACACCTGGTCGATCACCTCCGGCAGTCTACCCGCAGGACTCACCCTGGCTGCGACTACAGGCATCATCTCCGGCACGCCCACGGCCACCGGCACCTCCAGCTTCACCGCAACCGTCACTGACAACAGCAGCCCCGCCCAAACCCAATCCGCTTCAGCCGCAATCACCATCGCAGCTGCCGCACCGCCGAACCCAGGCACCACCTGGTACATCCGTCCCGACGGCGGCACCCGCTACTCCGCGCATGTCACGACTGGCCAGTGCGACGGCAAGGCCGACGTGGCTTACTCCGGCACCGGCACCAACCAGCACTGCGCCTTCAAAGATCCGCGCTACCTCTGGGATGACCAGAGCTACGGCAACGACGCCTGGGTCATCGCGGGCGGCGACACCGTCATCCTCCGCGGCGGACCGTGGCGCATCGGCTACGATAAGGCTCCCGGAAGCTGCAGCGGTGCAGGCTGCGGCGCAGGCTACACCTGGTGCTTCGGCGGCGGCGGCAACTACGGCTGCTACAACCCCCCGATCCCCGCAGGAACAGCCAGCCAGCACACCCGCATCCTGGGTGAGAACTACGCCTCCTGCAACAGCGGCGGCGTTACTACCCGCTCGCAGCTCACGCAGATCTTCGGCGGATTCGGTGTCACCGAAGCTCTAAACCTCACCGGCGCCAAGTACGTAGACGTAGAGTGCCTCGAAGTGACACGCCACTCGCAGTGCATAGCCTTCGGCAGCCCTGCAATTCCAGCCTCCTGCACCAGTGGATCGGCAGATGACTACGACTCTGACGGCATTCACACCGACAACACCACCCACGATCTGCTCATGCAGGATATGTGGATCCACGGCCATATCGGCCGCGGCATTAAAGGGCCCATCGGCGGTCTGGTCACCTGCTTGCGATGCGACATAGCCTTCAACGGCGGCGCAGGCTGGGACTTCGACGACGGCAACGCCACTCCCATGGTCAACGGCGACTGGCACTTCCTCTACTCCACCATCGAGTGGAGTGGATGCAACCAGGAGTACCCTGCTGTCCACACCATCCCGGTCGCCTCCTGCTATAGCCAGAGCACCGGCGGCTACGGCGACGGTGTTGGAACCCCGCACGGCACCGGCCTCTCCGCCACCATCGATCACTCCAGCTTCATCTACAACACTCAGGACGGACTTGATCTCGGCCACGTCGACACGGGCGGACCCTACACCCTCAGCATCACCAACTCCATCGCCTACTCCAACAACGGAGGAACCTTCAAGATCGGAGGCAACTTCGGCACCACAGTGCTCACCAACAACGTCGCCATCGGCGATTGCATACGCATGGCGTATCCCATCACCGGTACGCCGAGCACTTACAACGCCAACCTCGCCGACTTCTGCCGTTCTGAAGATACCTTACCCTTCGACTTCCGCCAGAACAGCACGATCACCATCGCCAACAACACAATCGTCACCTACTCGCCCACTATCTTCGACATCTCCTGCTGGGATGCTCCAGGCGTTCAAGACTCAAACAACAACGGATGCGGCGGCGCTACGCTCAACTTCTACGACAACATCGTCGTCGGATACGATAACCCCGCAACCTACAACCTCGGCGGACAAGCGGGCGGACCCGGAGCCTGGTACTTCCAGGAACCACCTCCCAGCGGAAGCAAGTCCGGCTACGTCATCGGCACCATCAACCGCAGCAACAACCTCTACTACGGCATCGGACACGGCTTCACCTGCCCCACCGGCTACGCCAGCGAGAAGTGCGTCACCCCCGACTTCATCAACCAACCGGCGGGTACCGGAAGCAGCTTTGCCCAGTCCGAACTCGATAACTTCAACTTCAACATCTCCTCTGGAAGCGCGGCAGCAGGAACCGGAATAACCTATACTGGCGTTCCGGCCACCGACTACAACGGTGTCAGCCGTCCGAATCCGCCTTCCATGGGAGCCGTTGAACCATGATCTTTCGCCGTACCGCCCTGTTTTTGTTCTTTGCTCTACTAGCTTCGCTGCCTCTGTCTGGAGAAACCTGGTACGTCCGCCACGATGGAGGCACGCGCTCCTCAAAAGAGCACTCAGGGCAGTGCGACGGCAAAACAGACGCACCGTATCGCAAGGGATCCGGCCAGCATTGCGCCTTCAGCGACTACCGCTATCTCTGGGACGATCAGACCTACAACAGTGACGCGTGGGTCATCGCCGGCGGCGACACCGTCATCCTCCACGACGGCCCGTGGCGCGTAGGCTGGGACGCCGCAACCGGCAAGGGCGCCGGATACACATGGTGCCTCGGCGGTGGAACCTCCGGCTGCAGCAATCCTCCCATCCCATCCGGAACAGCAGCTCATCACACTCGCATCCTCGGCGAAAACTACGCAAACTGCGGAAGCCCAGAGTCAACAGACAGATCAAAACTCACCCAGATCTTCGGCGGGTTCGGAGTCTGGACCCCGCTCAATCTTCAAGGCGCCCAGTACGTCGATATAGAGTGCATCGAAGTCACCCGGCACTCGCAATGCGTCTTCTTCGGTGATCCACCCGTCCCTGCCCCCTGCAATCGAGGCGGCCCCAAAGACGACTACGACTCCGACGGCGTCGTCACCGACGTCCATACCCACAATCTCCTCCTGCAGGATATGTGGATTCACGGACACGTCGGTCGTGGAATCAAGGGCCCCATCGGAGGACTCGTCACCTGCACCCGATGCGACATCGCCTACAACGGCGGCGCAGGTTGGGACTTCGACGACGGCAACGGCACCCCCAGCGTTCATGCCACCTGGAACTTCAACTACTCCACCATCGAGTGGAACGGATGCAACCAGGCCTATCCCGGCCCCGGCGCCATCTCCTGCTACGGTCAGAGTAACGGCGGATATGGAGACGGCGTGGGAACCCCGATGGGCATGTGTCTCGCCACAAATATCGATCACTCAAAGTTCATCTACAACACGCAGGACGGGCTCGATCTGGGACACGGCGACAAAGGAACCGATTGCCCGCTCACCATCACCAACTCCATCGCCTACGGTAACGGAGGAGGCTCGTTCAAGTGGGGCGGCAACGAGAATCCCGCCGTCTTCACCAACAACATCGCGATCGGAAACTGCGTCCGGATGTCTGAACCAATCCCCGGCCAGCCAAGCACCTTCAACGCTCACCTGGCAGACTTCTGTCGGGCGGAAGATGCCCTCCCATTCGACTTTCGCCAGGGCGGTACCGTCCTCTTCGCTAACAACACCATCGTCTCCTACGCCCCCACCACCTTCGACATCGACTGCTGGGACCCAAGCTGCTCCGACAGCACGCTCACCTTCAAGAACAACATAGTCCTCGGATATGACAATCCCAAAACCTACAGCCTCGGCGGAAAACCCGAGGGCCCAGGCGGCTTCTACTTCCAAAAACCCATCGGACACATCGTTCGCAGCAACAATATCTTCTATGGACTAAGAGGGCTTCGCTGCCCAACCGGACACTCCAACGAGAAGTGCGAAAATCCGCAGTTCGTATCTCAACCCCGCTTCTCTTCGGAAAAAGATCTCGACGACTTCAACTTTCACCTGTCGCCCACAAGCCCTGCCCGCGGAAACGGAGTACGCATCCCAGAGGTCCAATCCGACTATGAAGGAAAGCCCCGGCCCTCCACCGGCAACTACGACATCGGCGCCAGTCAACACTGACCATCGCCGAACCGTGAGCGCGAGAATCTTCAATGACCCAATTGCGTAGTTGCGGAGCATTTCTGCGGTCAGGCATACTAGGTCATGCCTGAATCTCGCCTGCGCCAACTCCTGAAATTCATTCGAGTATTTGGCATCGCAGCGGGCATCCGTCTCTGGTTTTCTCTACTCCTTCAAACGAATCGCAAGCCTGGCCTGATTCAACTTCATCTTCCAAACCTTCCAGCGCCAATCCACCTGCGCGAACAGGACCTCCCGATCTTTTGGCAGATCCTGGTCATGAAAGAGAACGACTTCGAATCGTTACCTCAGGCCCAGCGAGTAAGAGACACCTACAAGAAGATTCTGTCCGAAGGCAATCAGCCCGTCATCGTTGACTGCGGGGGTCACATCGGGCTCTCCTCCGTATGGTTTGCCTCTCGTTATCCGGAGGCTGCGCTCTACTGCATTGAACCCGACAAAAATAACTTCGCCCTCCTCCAGCAAAACACCGCGACATATCCAAACGTAACCTGCCTGAATGGCGGCGTATGGAACAAGTCGTGCCATCTGGAGATTCAGAATCCGCTCTCAGGAAGCGCCTCGTTTCGTCTGCAGGAGACATCGGCCCCTTCAGACTCCTCATCCTCCAGCGTGCTGCGCGCCTACACCGTTCTCGAAGTCCTTCAACGCGCCGAGAAGAACCGCCTCTTCCTGGTAAAAATGGATATCGAGGGAGGCGAAGCACAGGTCTTTCAGGACTCCGCGGAGTGGCTGAAACTCACCGCGGTGCTGATCATCGAACTGCACGACTGGCTCATGCCGGCACAAGGCACCAGCAGAAACTTCTTCAAGCGGCTCGGCGAAAATAACTTCGATGTCGTTCTTCGAGGCGAGAATCTGCTCCTCTTCCAGGTTCCAGGTCGGGACACAACAACAGCCCGGCACCTTCGCGAAGAAGTCCTGGTTTCCAAATCCTGAGACCCACCGATCATCGGTAAAGCCCCGCATACCGCAGTAGAAACGACCCTGCAGTCCGCACGTTGCTCAGGTCAAGCGGATACAAGGCCAACGCACGCAGCGAACTCTGTACCGCTCCCTGCATCTGTTGCCTAAGCCCGAACGCCTCGGCTCGCTGACGATAGATATGGCTCAAAGCAATCCTGCGAGCTGTCATGCCGCATCCTGGAGACCCATAGTGCTTTTCAATGAATTGCAGTTGAGCCTTAAGCATTCCGTCGGAATCAGTGGTCAGCGAGTCATCTGAGGTTCTGTAGAGAGAGATCACTCTCGGAGCAAATCCAACCTCATAGTGAAACGCCATCCGGAGCCAGAGATCGCGATCCTCTGTCTGCTTCAAGGTCTCATCGAACACCCCAACCTTATCCGTACAGGCTTTGCGAAACATCATCGACGAAGTAGGAAGCTGCACGCTCCTCATGTAGATGTAAGGGGCAATCTTTCCCTGGGCATTGCGCCGATTGCCTTTGAACGTATCGATGACCGTGCCTTCTGAATCGATGCGCGAAATCAATCCATACGCGAGTCCAACCTCCGGTCGATCCTCAAAGCATCGCAGCGACTCTTCCAGACGCCAGGGCAGCCACACATCATCCGCATCCAGCAACGCCAGAAACTCCGCAGTCGCGTGGCGTATTCCGTTGTTCCGCGCCGCAGACACCCCGCCATTCGCCTGTTTGATGTACACAAGTTTAGGGCCCAATCGCTCCTGGTAAGAAGCGACAATATCGGCAGTGTTGTCCGTGCTGCCGTCATCGATCAGCAGAATCCTCCAGTCTTCGAAGGTCTGCGCCAGGACGCTATCAAGAGCAATCGGCAAATATTTTGCGGTGTTGTACGTCGGTACAATAATGTCAACTGTCGCCATTACCACAATCTCTCTTCCTAAACGCCCCGCCTAGTACAACCCGAATTGCATCGGCAAAGTCAGGATCTATTCTGACACGGCAAATCTCACAATGACTTGAAAGCCTAATAACCGCAGTATTACAGATGATTGACACACGTTTGCTCTCTTTTCGCCTCGATCCAAAGAACTATCTCCCAATTTGGATAACGAGAAACCAAGTCACGGAATACTTCGTCGAAATCCCATGTGGGCCGACGTAACCTAAGTCACCATTCATCTCATAGGATCTGACCCCGAATAGCTACTACCCAAAAGATACTTGCCCAACAATCGGAACCACGAAACAATGAACTCCAGTAACACGGACAGGAGAGAGGCTCAGCATGTTTTTTCGCGCACGGCGGGCGCTTCAAAGGGCCTGGTTTGATTTCAACTGTCGGTCTCTCCTCAAAACTTCTCCCATTGCCTCCAGTGACCCCTCTCTCACCCTTGTCTCGATGGTCTGTCACGGCGAGGTCCTCATGTATCTCCTCGCCGCAAAGTCCTTTTGCAATCAACTGGGCCGAAATCCGCAGGTCGTCGTCCTTAATGACGGATCGTTTACCGAATCCGACTACACAATGATCCGCAAACATATTCCTGCAGCAAAGATCGTCTCCATCTCTGAAGTAGCCCCGGCCAACACACCGAAAGGAAGCTGCTGGGAGCGCCTTCTTCTCATCAGCGACCTTGTAGCCGACACCTTCGTCGTCCAGCTCGACTCCGACACCCTCACAACCGGCTCCATCGCGGAAGTCGTGCGATGCATCGACGCAAACCGCAGCTTCACGCTCCTCGGCGACCGTTCCTTCCCCGAAGTTGAATCTATGACCGACGCCTGCCTGCGCTCAAAGACCAATCTCCATCCCATGGTGCAGGCAGTCTGCGAACGAAACTTCGACCAGCTTCCCGAAGCCGCCTCCCTCCAGTACGTACGCGGCAACGCCGGCTTCAACGGCTTCGCCAGAGGATCGATCGACCGTGAAAAAGTGGAGTGGTTCTCCGAGCTCATGCGCCGTCTTGCCAAGGAGCAGTGGAACGAGTGGGGTAGCGAGCAGCTCACCTCGAATCTCCTCATCGCAAACTCAGACGGTGCCACCCCTCTACCAGCCCCGAAGTACCTCTCCTACTGGGCCCACCCCGACGTCCCCTACGAAGCCTCGGCATTCATCCACTTCATCGGACCCTATCGCTTCTCCAAGGGTCTCTACCTGAGGAAGGCGAAGAAAGCGATCGCGTCTCTAGCCCCCGCTTGATTCCGACCAACGGGAGGACCGACGCTGGTTTTCACCAATCAAAGACCGGTATACAAGTCACGAAGTGACCGCCCCACGCGTAGTGGGCCCGTCCGGCAGGACTCGCCTTTGTCAGCCCAACCTAGCAGCGAACGATCTTGTCCGACTTGATCCCCTTCGTAGCGTTCCGCGAGTCCACCACCAGCTTCGACTTGCTCACAATATCCTTGTAGTCATAGTCCGTGTGGTCCGTCATGATCAGAACGCAGTCGTACTGCCCCAGATCATCGAGTGGCGTACAGGTCATATTCAGGTTGTAGTGCCGCCCTCTGCCCACCGTCGGGAAGTAAGGATCGTTGTACTGCACCTCAGCGCCCTGCTCCCGCAGCAACTCGATCACGGTCAACGACGGTGACTCCCGAAGATCGTCGATGTCCTTTTTATAAGCCATCCCCAGCATCAGAATGCGTGACCCGTTCAGAGCCTTCTTATTCTGGTTCAGCCCCTTCGCAACATACTGCACCACATGCGCAGGCATCGCTTCATTCACCTCTCCGGCCAGTTCAATGAAGCGCGTGTTGAAGTCGTACTCCTTAGCCTTCCAGCTCAGATAAAACGGATCGATCGGGATGCAGTGTCCACCGAGCCCCGGCCCAGGATAGAACGGATGAAATCCGAACGGCTTCGTCGCCGCAGCGTCGATCACCTCCCAGATATCCATACCCATCTTCAGCGCCAGCACCTTCAGCTCGTTGACAAGAGCAATGTTCACGCAGCGATAGATATTCTCCAGCAGCTTCGTCATCTCGGCCGCGCGCGTCGACGACACCCTCACCGACCGCGTAAAAATGCCCTCATACATCACCGCCGCCAGCTCCGTGGCAATCTCCTCATGGCCGCCCACGACCTTCGGAATATTGTGCCGCGCCACGGTGGTATTGCCCGGATCTTCGCGCTCAGGCGAGAACGCGACATAAAACACTCCATGCTCGGCCACCGCTCCCTGGCTCTGCACCTTCAGCCCGTTGCGGTTTTCCGCCTCGAGGATCGGAATCATCAGATCCTCCGTGGTCCCCGGGTACGTCGTACTCTCCAGCACCACCAGCTGCCCCTCCTGCAACCACGGAGCGGCCGCCTTCGCCGTATTCTCCACGTAACTCAGGTCCGGCTCGCGATGTTCGGTCAGCGGCGTCGGCACGCACATGATGATGGCGTCCTGATCAGAGAGGCCAGCGAAGTCCGCCGTAGCCTTGAAACCCTGTTTCCGCGCGCTCTGAATCTCTTCTGCGGGAATCCGAAAGATGTAAGACCGGCCCGCCTCGAGATCTGTAACTTTTTTTGTATCAATATCAAATCCCGTCACCTTGAAACCCGCCTCTGACAGAAGCAGGGACAGCGGCAACCCTACATACCCGAGCCCGATCACTCCGATCTTCGCGGTACGGTTCTCCAGACGCGCCATGCGCACTTGTGCAATCTTTGGTAAAACAACCTGGCTCTGTGTCGACATAGTCTCGATTATCGCATCCGCCTTCGGCACTTCCATCTCCTGAAACTCGATCAAAACAATCGAATTCCTCGTAAATTATTCGCCTTCGCAAACTGGCTTCACACTCCGCACTCAAATTGCATGCAACAATACGGGCAATTTCACCAGAAAACTCAAAAAGTACTATCCTTAGTTTCTAATTCATCACCGCACCAATCGTTCAGTCCTCTTCCGTCGTCCAGGTCGCACGAAAGTCGCATTAACTTGCATCTTCTCGCTCATCAAAATTTAATTCATGTCGTCCATCTGCCCTCGGCACTAGCTTTCGTCCTGCAAACCCTGATAATAAGGGAGGCATAACGTCACGAAACATCTTTTGAACACCCCAGCACGGTACGTCTGGGTGGAGGAATGATGGCCCGTTATCTCATCACCGGAATCGCAGGCTTCATCGGCTCATCCCTGGCCCACGCTCTCGTCGAGCAGGGACACGACGTACGCGGCATCGACAATCTCTCCACAGGAGACCTCGACAACCTCGCCGACATCCGCCACTCCATCGACTTCCAGGAGATGGACCTCCAGGACGCCGCCGGCATGAGATCCGCCTGCGAAGGCGTTGACTTCATCCTCCATCAGGGAGCCCTCGCCTCGGTCCCACGCTCCGTCAAAGATCCCCTCACCTCGCACGAGTCCAACATCAACGGGACCCTGAACCTCCTCATCGCCGCGCGCGACGCCAAGGTTCGCCGCATCGTCTACGCGGCCTCATCTTCAGCCTATGGCGACCAGCCCACCCAGCCCAAGCAGGAAGACATGCTCCCCCGGCCGCTCTCGCCCTACGCCGTCCAGAAGCTCACCTGCGAGTACTACATCCAATCCTTTTACCGAGCCTACGGCCTCGAAGGCGTCTGCCTGCGCTACTTCAACATCTTCGGCCCGCGCCAGGCAGCCGACTCGCCCTACTCCGGCGTCATCGCCCAGTTCACCTTCAAGATGATGGAGGGCATCACCCCCACCATCCTCGGCGACGGCCTCACCAGCCGCGACTTCAACTACGTCGACAACGCCGTCAGCGCCAACCTCCTCGCATGCCTCGCGCCCAGCGAAGTCGCCACAGGCCGCGTCTTCAACATCGGCACCGGCAGAAGCCACACGCTCAACGAGGTCTACGCCACCATCGCCGAACATCTCGGCTTCACCGCCCAGCCAATCTACGGTCCCCCCAGGGCGGGCGACATCCAGCACTCCCTGGCCGACATCACCCGCGCCACCCAGGAACTCGGCTATCAGCCGAAAGCTCACTTCCACGAGGGCCTGAAGAAGACCGTGGCCTGGTACCTCGAAGAGAAGCAGAAGAAGGAAGTCACGGCTATCAGAGTCTGAGAAAAAGGCTGCCAGAATACCTGGCAGCCATCGAAGCAACACATCGGCACGACTGCCCTCGAGACCGATATCTCTCGCAGGGACGTCAGTCCGAAACTTACGCGCGCATCCGCCGCATCAGCGCAGCTGCAGAGCCAATCAAGCCCGTCCCAAGAAGCAAAAGCGAGCTGGGCTCAGGAACAGACGAGACTGTCCCGTCGAAGTCGACTCCAAAGTCCGCTCCTCCAGCCTGAACGACCTGGAACGTCAGCGTATTGACCCCACTCACAAAATCACTCGAAGGAAGGTAGATCAACGTGCCAGAGCCTGTGCAGGTCGGCGTTCCGTTTGAGCAATGCGGATAAGATGACCCCGTCGGGACGTTCAATATCTGCCCGTTCAAAAACACAATCGCAGTGTCGTCTGCCAGGACGGAGATCGCACCACTGTAATCGGATGGATCTTTGGTCTCGATATCAAACGTGCTGGTGAAGAAATAATTGCCATTCGGTGTGTTGACGAAAGGACTCGACTCCGGACTGGTCTGCGCGTACGACACCCAGCTCGAATCACCGATCGGCAGACTCCACACCGAGCTATTGGTAATCTGAAGATATTGTGTACCAATCAACGGATCTACCGGTGCTGTGAAGTCAGGTAGTCCATCGTTATACGCATAGCTCGGCGGCGCGATCACCGCTAAAGCCGAGTTATTGTTGCCCCCACTACCGGCATCCTGACCGTAGCTTCCCAAAGAGAGAGTATCGGCAGAGGCGAACGTAGTTGCAACCACGAACACCACTCCCAAGGCAGAGAGTTTCGAAAATAATTGCATGAAAGGGCCTCCTGAATTCCGCTTAAGCGGTTCATCCTGAACCATGGTTTGCCACGGTCTCGTACATGCGCGCCTGTCACTGCCCTCAATAGGCCAGCCGATTTAGCGGCGGCTCTGAAAGGCGATCACGCAACCCTTTATGCAGCTTGGTACCCAAACGAAAACCATTTTGAATCAATTATTTAGAGCTCAAGAGTGAAAACAGACGGCAAGATTTTGCATAGTTCTGCCGCGAATGTGACAATCTTTGCCACTTTCCTGCCAAATCTTGCGCATCCACGCTAAACATCCCAAGAGTTCTCCCACCGAACTTGCCGAAATAGCGAAATAGATCCCGGCGATCGCGTCCGCCAACTGCCCCTCCCAATTCGCATCTCAGTAAAAAGAACCGCCGCGGACACTATTACTTGAGCGAAAATTCCTTTCGCAAAGCTCTAAATCCGAACCCGCGTTTTCAAGCCAATGAGGTAAAAGAAGATAATGCATGTTATGTCTCCGGCAGCCCGGACCGCCCCATCCTCGGCCAGAATCACCCGGCGCATCGCGCTCTCCGGAGCTCTCTTGCTGCTTCTCCTCGCAGCTCCCGTCCTCGCCTTCAGCGCGCCGCTTACCGGCACGCCCCTCAATGACGGCTACTACGCCCTCTACAATCTGGACTTCGACGCCGCCCACGCCCACTTCGGTCAATGGATGGCCGCCCACCCAGACGACTGCCTTGGCTCAGCGTCTGACGCGGCCGCTTATATCTTCAATGAGTTCAACCTCCTCGGCGTCCTCGACATCGAGCTCTTCGCCGATGACAATCGCTTCCAGTCCCGTACCCGTCCTCCCGTTGATCCCGCGCTCAAACAGGGCTTCAACAATCGCATCGACCAGTCCAACCGCCTCGCCGACATCGCTCTCCAGCACAACCCCAATGACTCCAACGCCCTCTACTGCAAAGCCGTCACCTCCGGCATGCAGGCCGACTGGGCTTCCCTGATCGACCGCCACGAGTACGGAGCCTTCAAATACAGCGAGCTCGCCAGCAAATACGCCAAACAGGCGCTCGCCGTCAATCCAACTCTTTACGACGCCAACCTCGCCGTGGGCATTGAAAATTACATGCTAAGCCTCAAGGCCGCGCCCATCCGCTGGTTCCTTGGCATGGCTGGCGCCGGCACTAACAAGGCCGAAGGTGTCCGCCTCCTCAAACTCACCGCAGAACAGGGTCACTATCTCGCCCCCTTCGCCCGCCTCATGCTCGCCGTCGGAGAGCTTCGCGACGGCCGCACCCAGTCAGGCAAACAGATCCTGATCGGCCTCTCCCAAGAGTTTCCCAAGAACGACCTCTACCAGCGTCAGATCGCCCGCCTTCATTAGCCCCCTGCCGAAATTCAACACTGAATCTCTCTCAACGTGTACCTTTAAACGATCGCTACATCCCACGCCTCCAGAGAGACGGTTGCAGGCGTGCAACTCTCGACTACTACGCAACGTCAACCAAACGCAGTCAATTTACGTCACCACAAAGGGTTCTCATAAGCATGCGCATTGCATCTGTCGGCACAGCCTATCCACCTCATCGCTACTCCCAGGCACAAATCTCAGAAGCACTCACGGCGCGCTGGCAGGATCGCATGGAAGAGCCCAGGCTCATCAACCGGCTCTTCGTCAACTGCGGTGTCGACTTCCGCAATCTCGTATTCCCTTTGGATGTCTATGAGAACCTCTCCGGCTTCGGCCCCACCAACGACGCCTGGATCGTCGCCGCCGTCGAACTCGGCGAGAAAGCCATCGACACCGCCCTCTCCCGCGTAGGCCTCACCCCAGTCGACATCTCCGCTATCTTCTTCGCCTCCGTCACCGGCATCGCGAGTCCCACCATCGACGCGCGCCTCATCAACCGCATGCCCTTCCCCACCAGCATCAAGCGCACGCCTATCTTCGGCCTTGGCTGCGTCGCCGGTGCCGCAGGCATCTCCCGCGCCTCCGACTACGTTCGCGCCTTCCCCAATCAATACGCTCTGCTCCTCTCCGTCGAACTCTGCTCCCTCACCTGGCAGGACAACGACCAGTCCATCGCCAACCTCATCTCCTGCGGTCTCTTCGGCGACGGCGCCGCCGCCGTCATCATCGCAGGCTCCGAGACCGCGCTCGCCAAGCGCACCTGCGTCACCTGCATCTCAGGCCCCAAAATCCTCGACACGCGCTCTACCTTCTATCGCCACACCGAGCACATCATGGGCTGGGACATCGGCGACATGGGCTTCAAGATCGTTCTCTCCCCCGACGTCCCCAAGGTCGTCAACGAGCATCTTCGCGGGAACGTTGAATCGTTTTTGACCGACAACGGTCTAACCCTCGATGACATTTCGAGCTACATCTTCCACTCCGGCGGCCCCAAAGTTCTCGAAGCCATGGAAACCACCCTCAACCTCCCCGACAACGCCCTCGAACCTTCATGGCGCAGCCTGCGTGAGGTCGGCAATCTCTCCGCAGCGTCGGTCCTCGCCGTCCTCGAAGACGTTCTCGTCAACGCCCCCGGCAAACCCGGCACCTACAGCATCCTCGCTGCCATGGGCCCAGCCTTCTGTTCGGAGCTTGTTCTCCTCCAGTGGTAACCGCCTCCTCTGCAGCTCTGTGACCCAAGACAAAAGCAGCACCCGATGAACCTCCGCAGCAGCAAGCCTGCCGCGGAGGTTTTCATCGTTGGCGCAGGTCCCGCCGGCCTCGCCGCCGCAATCAAGGTCTCCACGTCGAAAATCACGACGCCATGCAGCCTTCCCTCGATCCTCTTCCAGCGTCTCCTCGAGGTACACATCGACCACCGCCCTGCATCTTCCCGGGTATTGACGAACTACTTGCTACCGGATTACACATGCTGACAAGCTAAACTAGATCAGGACGGCGGCCTCAACGAACTTTACAGCGGCACTCGCCTCCCTGTAAGTTGAGGCTATCCCCGAGGACGCCGGAGTTCCATGAACGATATCGCCACACGCTGCATTGACATCATCGCTAAATCTAAAAGCATCCCCGCGGACTCCATCTCTCTCGCCAACACCTTCGACGAGCTCAACATCGACTCCCTCGACAAGATCAACATCTCCTTCGAGGTCGAAGAGGCCTTCAACATCGAGATTCCCGACGAAGCCCTCAGCACCCTCCGCACCGTAGGCGACATGGTCGAGGGCGTCGCCAAACTCACCACCGCCCCCGCCCACATCACCACCCCCTAACAACCGCTCAACAGGCAAGCAACACAGCCTCCCATCCCCGAAGTTGATGCGCCATCACCGCCTTGTCTTTCTGGTTGTCATCCCCGAAGGGGATCTGCTGTTTCGTCCTCCCTCACCCCAAAAATCTCGCCATGCAGATCCACGCGCCCTCATCCCGCAAAGTTGCATAGAGCTTTTTTGGTCCTTCCACAGCATTTAAACCACCACATTATCGGTCGGTCCCACCCCTCCGTGTATCATTCGCTCGTATGTACGTAGGCGACCCTCAGCTGACGGCCAGTCAGGTCCTGCGGACCTTTCATCACGACGAGCTCTACCTCTTCCTGGGAGCCGCATTCACTGCCGTCGGGCTCGTCTCGATAGCATTCGCCTTCCTCGGTCGCAAGTTCGACGCCATGCTCTTCTGGCTCGCTCTCTTCGCCATCTTCTACGGTCAAAGGCTTTGGCTCCACTTGGGGCTTCTCACCCTCATCATCCCACCCTCGCACTTCTTCGATGACCTTCGCGCCATAGGGAATTACCTGGTGCCAATTCCCGCCTTCTTCTACTTTGAGGCGGCAGGCTTTCTGGGCCGCTCAGGCCGCAAGATCGCCATCGTTCTCACCTCCGTGTTCCTGGGTCTCGCCGTCGCAACGATGTTGTTCGGTCAACGGCCCGCCTTTCAGCTGACAAACAACCTGGTCGTCATCGCCAGTCTGCTCGCACTCATCATCCAATCGCTCACCCAGAAACAGACAGACAGAGACTTCGTCATCGCTCGCCGAGGCATCATCGTCTTCGTCATCTTCGCACTCTTCGATAACATCGGCGGCGCCCTCGGATACCGTTGGTTCATAGAGCCCTTAGGCTTTACCTTCTTCCTTGCAACCCTCGGCTATGTCGCCGCAAAGCGCGGCCTCCATCGCGATCAACAGTTCAACGCCCTCCAAAAGGAACTCGAGATCGCACGCCGCATCCAAACCTCGATTCTGCCGCCAGCCTACCCTCAATCCCCCCACTTCCACGTAGCCGCCCGCTACGTCCCCATGACGGCCGTCGCTGGAGACTTCTACGACTTCCTCGTCGCCGATCAAACCCAGGCAGGCCTCCTCATCGCCGACGTCTCCGGGCACGGCGTTCCCGCCGCATTAATCGCCTCCATGGTCAAGCTCGCCGCCACCTCTCAGCGCGCCAACGCAGCCGATCCCGCACTCCTCCTCGCCGGAATGAACTCCGTCCTCTGCGGCAACACGCAGGAGCAGTTCGTCACCGCCGCCTACGTCTATCTCGACGCCGAATCCTCCACCCTCCGATACTCCGCCGCAGCCCATCCCCCCATGTTGCTTCTGCGCGACGGAGACGTAATCGAACTCACCGAAAACGGCCTCATGCTCGCAGCCTTTTCCTTCGCCACCTACACCACCGCCGAGTACCCCCTCGAGCCCCGCGACCGCCTGCTCCTCTATACCGACGGCATCCTCGAAGCCACCAACGCCCAGGGAGAAGAGTTCGGATCAAGCCGCCTCCACACTCTCCTCAAGGAAGCCGCGAACCTAAGCGCTGAAGAAGCAGCCGCCAGCATCCTCTCCTCCATCGAGCTCTGGTCATCCAAGTCCCAGAACGACGACCTCACCCTCCTCGTCTGCGACTATCTCTGCGCAAACACTCCCTCCCCAGGCGCGTATCTTGCCGACCCAGCTGAAGCTCTCGCCTGAAGCCGATAGCCTAACGAACATCCCGGGCCCAAACATTCAATCGCGAGAACAAAAGAGTGCGATCCGATCCGTCTCTGGCGCCGCAGCGGCCTCAAGCCAGCGCTCTTCAGCGACAACAGACGTACAAGGGCCATACGTGCAGACTCGGATTCGGCGAGTAGCCGCCTCACGCCTCAGGCGCTTGAGCACGTCGCTCAGGATAGACCCCACAAACGGAGTGTAAAGATAGAACACCGTGCCGATGGACAGATCCGCCACCCGCGCATCCTCCTCAAGAAACGTAACCTTATTCAGATTCAGCCTCTGTGCACACTCCCGCGCACGTTGTGCGTATCTCGCCTCCAACTCGATCCCTATGCCGCCAGCGCCGGTGCACGCAGAGACCAGCAACGGAACATGGCCCAACCCGGAGCCAAGATCGACAAGAACATCGGTTTCATCGAGCGCAGTCAAGCCCATAAGATTGAAGATATGGCGCACAGGGGTCGGCTGATAAAACACCATCTCGGCCTCCCGTCGAACATCCTCAGCCCCAGGCTCTTCAAACTGAAACACTCCACTGACCAGCTCATCCAGGTAGTCATAGCCCATACCGCCGCCGGGCTTATTGTCCGGCCCGGGCACCTCTTCCATCTCCGGTGAGGCATCGATCCACCGAAGCAAAGTCTCAGGCCGCTCCCGGCGCTGAATCTCACATCGAATGGCTTCATAAAGTTCACAATTCACAGCCTCCAGCCTGCCGCAAATTGCTCTCGCTCGGCGATAGAGTCCGGCCGCGATCGACTCAGCACCAAATACTGGTTCAGCGGTGTCCGGAAAATAAGCATCAAGCCGGTCAAGAGCCTCTAAACGTTGGCGAAGCTGACTTCGCTCGAGCAGCGACGGCTCATCTTCCAACTGGCACACAAGACGCTCGAGCGGATCGATCAACGGTTGAAAGCTCCATTCCTAAGCAATAAAGCGTTTCCTGCTGACTCAGGGTACAACCCCGATTGACCATGCCGCTCTTCTTCCTCTTCGCCCAACACCCTCCAGGAGTGCACCGAACCCCTAAGGATTCCGGCTCAATGGCGCATCGGACTGTCTTCTTCAATACCTTCGTCTCATTGAATCGCCCTCTGGTTCGGACTAAATTGGATCGCAACACACCCGATTCACAGGCCCGCTTGATCAACAATTAAATGTCGTAATACCATTTCATCCCGCGCAAATCAGGAGGGAGCCATGAGCACGGACGAAGTTCGTAGTAACGACGCGGCCAGCGTCGCGAGAATCGACACGAAGCTCGAGATAGTCGTCATCCCCGTCTCGGATGTCGACCGCGCGAAGGAGTTCTACGGGAGACTCGGTTGGCGACTCGACGCCGACTACGACAACGGTACCGACTTCCGCGTCATCCAGTTCACGCCGCCCGGCTCCGGGTGCTCGGTCATCTTCGGCAAGAACGTCACCGCGGCAGAACCCGGCTCCGCCCAGGGCCTGTACCTGATCGTCTCCGACATCGCGACCGCCCGCAGCGAGATGCTCCGTCGCGGCGCAGAGATCAGCGATGTCTTCCACGACGCAGGCGATGTGTACGCTGGCCCGGACGATCCCTACCTCTTTGGGCGGCGCAGGGTCAGCGGTCCGGATCCCGAGCATCGCAGCTACCGCTCGTTCGCCTCCTTCCGTGATCCCGACGGCAACGGCTGGCTACTCCAGGAGATCACGACGCGGCTTCCCGGGCGTGTGACCGGCGACACGACCTACGCGTCGGCGAACGATCTGGCGAGCGCGCTTCGGCGGGCGGGGGCGGCCCACGGCGAGCATGAAAAGCGCACCGGCGGCCAGCGCGACGAGAACTGGCCGGACTGGTACGCCGAGTACATGGTGCGCGAGCAATCCGGCGAAGAGCCGCCGCAATAAAACGACTACGACGCCATCAAGCGCAAAGATGGGAACAGCTAGCGATTACAGTCACCAGCAGGCCCTCCTGTCCGTAAAATCCTGTCAACCCCCGAAATCATCAAACCCCGCGTCAATCCAGCACAAAAGCGTGGCGTATGAGTTCGGTCCCGACCGCTATAATAGAAACAGAACAGGAAAGCCCCTGAAACCACAGGGGCTTTTTAATTTTTTGTCGGCCCGTAACTCGTCTGAATGGAATATTTTGCGCGTAAACCCTTTCAATGCAATATTTTACAGACACCAACCATCTGTAAACTATTCAAAACAAGTATTTTAGCCGCAAAATACCCCCGGGGGGAGGGGGAGGGTAGGCCGATTCCTCAAAGAATCTACAATCACCAAGAGCACTACCAGGAGAAGAAGTGAATCGTGTCGTAGTCACCGGCCTCGGATGCATCACCCCCATCGGCAACACCGTCGCGGACTTCCGCACCTCCCTCTTCGCCGGCACCACCGGCATCGCCCCCTTCCCACCCTACCCGGAAGCACCCGCCCGCGAAGCGCACGACAAGACCCAGGGGCTCCGCTTCACCCAGACCGCCGCCGTCAAAGACTTCGACGCCAGCCAGCACCTCGACTCCGGCATCCTCACTGCCACCGACCGCACCGTACACTTCGCCGTCGTAGCCGCCCGCCAGGCCGCCGCAGAGTCCCAGCTAACCAACCACTACACACCAGACAAGATCGCCATCATCGTAGGCTGCGCCTGCGGTGGCCGACAGGCCGAAGAGACCGAGACCGCCAAGCTCTACACCCGTGACGCCCGCGTCCATCCCCTCACCGTCGTCCGCACCATGGCCTCCGCCGGAGCCAGCAACATCTCCATCGACCTCAAGATCACCGGCCCCGCCCTCAACATCTCCACCGCCTGCTCCTCCGGCGCTCACGCCATCGGCCTCGCCTTCCAGATGATCCGCAGCGGCATGATCGACGCCGCCATCACCGGCGGCCACGAAGCCCCACTTACCTTCGGCTTCCTCCGCGCCTGGGACAGCATGCGCGTCGTCTCCCCCACCCAGTGCCGCCCCTTCTCCGCCGACCGCGACGGCATGACCCTCGGCGAAGGCGCCGCCATGTTTACCCTCGAAACCCTCGAGTCTGCCCTGACCCGCAACGCCACCATCTACGCCGAGATCGTCGGCACCGGCAGCTCCGCCGACGCCAGCCACATCACCCAGCCCCACCCCGACGGCGCCGCCGCCGCCATGCGCATCGCCCTCAAAGACGCCAACGCCTCACCGGACGAGGTCGGCTACCTCAGCGCCCACGGCACCGGCACCCTGGTCAACGACACCACCGAAGCCGCCGCCATCCATCAGGTCTTCGGCCCGCTCGCAGCAAAAATCCCCGTCAGCTCCACCAAATCCCTGCACGGCCACTCCATCGGAGCGAGCGGAGCCCTCGAAGCCCTCGCCACCATCCTCGCCCTCAAGGAAAGTCTCCTCCCCGCCAACACTGGCATCACGCAAGTCGACCCGGCCATCAACCTCGACATCATCCTCGGCGCACCCCGCAAAGCCTCTCCAAAGCTAGCCCTGTCCAACTCCCTGGCCTTCGGAGGCCTGAACGCGGTACTCGCCTTCCGTCCTATCGAATAATTCGACTGAAAAACTCACTCAACGCGCGCCGGCGTCGGCCTGCCTTCAATCAGCAACGCCGCACTCAAAGCACTCGCTACCGAGAGCCCCACTGCAATCCACAACACCACCCCATAAGCACTGACAAACGACTCCCCGATCAACCGCTGCACCCGCACATCCTCGCTCCTCGCAGCAGCCAGCTTCGCCCTCTGGGCCTCGACACTCTGCCGCTCCGCCGCAGGCACCCCCAGCTCATCCAGCCCCCTCCCCAGCCGCCCGTTGAAGGTGATCGAAAACACCAGCCCCATCACCGCAACCGCCAGCAACCCAGCCACACGCGATACCGCGTTATTGATCCCCGAAGCCACACCCGCCCGGCTCTGGTCGATCGAACTCATCACCGTAGTCGTCAACGGAGCCACACTCACCGCCAGCCCCAGCCCAAGGACAATCACCGCCGGAAACACCGTCGACCAGTAAGACCCACCCACCCCGCCCCGCCGAAACAATCCAAATCCCACCCCCGCAATCAAAGGCCCAACAATGAGCGGCAGCCGCGCCCCATACTTCACGATCAACCCACCCGACCACCGCGACAGCACAAAGATCAGCAAAATCAGCGGAAGCAAAGCCCCACCCGCCTGCGTAGCCGAGTAGTGCTGCACCTGAATCAGATCCAAAGGAAGAAAGAACAACACCCCACCCAGCGCCGCATACAAAAACAACGTCATCAGATTCGCCCCGCTAAAGGTCCGCGATCGAAACAGACCCAGCGGCAGCATCGGAGCCTCAGACCGCGACTCCACCACGAAGAAAACCACAAGCGCCGCCACGCCAACCACACCAGCAACCAACGCCCGCCTCCCCCCACTCCCAGCCTCAATCAACGCAAACGTAATCCCGCACAATCCCACCGTAGCCAGACCAGCCCCCCAACCATCCAGCCTCTGAACCATCCCCTCATCGCGACTCTCCGGCACCCTCGCCAACGAAATCAACACCACCAGCACCGCCAGCGGCAAGTTGATAAAGAACACCCAACGCCAAGAGAGATGCTCAATCAACCAACCGCCCAACACAGGGCCCACCGCCGTGGTGATCGCAGTAAAGCCCGACCAGGTCCCAATCGCCCTCCCTCTCTCCTCCGCGCAGAACGATGAGCTGATCAACGCGAGGCTACCCGGCACCAGCAAAGCCCCACCCACCCCCTGCAGACCCCGCGCGACAATCAGCGCACGAACATCGGAAGCAAACCCGCACCAGGCCGAGGCCCCTGCAAACAACACGACCCCAACCAAAAATATCTTCCGCCGCCCATAAAGATCGCCGAGCGACCCCGCCACCAACAGAAGCGCCGACAAAAACAACGCGTAAGCCTCAACCACCCACTGCACATCAGTCACAGTTGCATTTAGAGAGGTCTGCAACGCCGGCAACGCAACATTCACCACCGTCCCATCAATGAACACCATGCTCGATCCAAGAATCGTAGCTGCGAGCACCCACACCCCGCCCCGCGTCTTCTCGGGCGCAGAGGCCACGCTGCGAATCGCACCTTCTTCACAAGGTAAATTTGGCATGGTTCTTTACTCCCACCGCCGCCGATCATACCAGCTATCCGTAACGATGCCCTACCGTTGGCAGGAGGCATGGATACCACCATTAAACGATCCCGACTGGCGCATTGCCAACTACCTCTACAGCCCCCCGTATCTCTCAGCGGGGCCTCACCCGTCACCCGCAGTGCCTTACTCGTTATCGCTTCTAACCTCAACCGGAGATCATCGCGATACCATACCCGATAGATGATCTCCGTTCTCATCCTCACCCGCAACGAGCAGCGCGACCTCCCCGCCTGTCTCTCCTCCGTCTCCTGGTCCGACGACATTCACGTCTTCGACTCCCACTCCACAGACAACACCGTCGAGATCGCCAAAGCTGCCGGCACCCACATCCACACCCGCCCCTTCGACGACTACGCCACCCACCGCAACGCCGCCCTCACCACCCTGCCCTTCAAACACCAGTGGGTCTTCATCCTCGACGCCGATGAGCGACCCACCCCCGAGCTCTCCCGCGAGATGCAGCAGCTCGCACTCGCCGCCCCCGACCAGACCGCCGCCTTCCGCGTACGCCGCCGCGACTTCCTCTTCGACACCTGGCTCAAACACGCGCAGATCTCTCCGTTCTACATCCGTCTCGTACGCCCCGAGCGCGCCCGCTACACCCGCGCGATCAACGAAGTCCTTGAGATCGACGGCCCCGTAGCCGAACTCAGCTATCCACTCGATCACTACCCCTTCTCCAAGGGCATCGCCCGCTGGGTCGAGAAGCACAACCTCTACTCCACCATGGAGGCCGAGCTCATCGTCCGCAACCAGGGCCTGCAGAATCCCTCCTTCATCACAGCCCTCCGCGACCCGGACTTCCACACCCGCCGCCTCCACCAGAAGGCCATCTTCTACCGCCTTCCAGGCCGCCCTCTCATCAAGTGGCTTTACATGGTCTTCTTCCGCGGTGCAATACTCGACGGCGCCGCCGGCCTCACCTACGCCACCCTGCAGGCCTTCTATGAGTACCTCATCGTTCTCAAGACTAAAGAACTTCGCAGCGGCGGAGCATAGCTTTACACATCAGGATGGTGTACCCGGAATATCAGCGAAGCGTTGGTTCCTCCAAATCCGAACGAGTTCGACATCGCATACTCCATCGGCACGCTGACAACTTTGTCCTTCACCAATCCAAACTGAACCACCTCATCCAGATCTTCGATGTTCGTCGTCGGAGGAGCAATCTGATCCCGCAAGGCCAATACCGTAATGCCTGCCTCAAGACTTCCCGCGCCACCCAGCAGATGCCCCGTCATCGACTTCGTCGAACTCACCAGAAGGCTCAACGCGTGATCGCCAAACGTCTCGCTAATCGCCCTCGCCTCCGCTCTGTCTCCAAGCGGAGTAGAGGTAGCATGCGCATTCAAATACTGAATCGCACTCGGCTCAAGCCCGGCATCCTTGAGCGCCAACTGCATCACTCGGCGGACTCCGCGCCCATCCTCAGGCGGAGCATTTGTATGAAACGCATCCGAGTTCGCCGCGTAACCCACGATCTCAGCCAAAATCGTCGCGCCACGCCGCACCGCATGCTCTCGCTCTTCAAGCACAAGAATCCCTGCGCCCTCGCCCACAACGAACCCATCGCGCCCGCGATCCCACGGCCGCGACGCCCGCACAGGATCGTCATTCCGCGTCGACAGCGCCCGCATCGCACCAAACCCGCCTACCGAAAGCGGCGTAACAGCTGCTTCACTCCCGCCGCAGATCATCGCATCCGCATCGCCTCTCTGAATAATCCGAAATGCTTCGCCAACTCCATGCGCTCCCGTCGTACAAGCAGTGGCGCACGTCAGATTCGGCCCAGTAGCCCCATACCGTATCGAGATCTGCCCCGCCGCCAGATTCGCAATCGTTGCCGTAATAAAGAACGGCGATATTCTGTCCGGCCCTCCGCTCTGCAGCTTCGCATGTTCCCGCTCGATCACCTCGAACGCCCCGATCCCACTGCCGACGTACACGCCCACCCGCTCCGCGTCCTCAGCAGACATATCCAGTCCCGACTGCTCCATCGCAAACTGCGCCGCAGCCATCGCAAACTGAATGAAGCGCCCCATCTTCTTCACATCCTTGCGATCGACAAAGTTCTCAGGAATAAAACCCTTCACCTCCCCAGCAAACTGGCAGCTGAATCTCTCCGGATCAAAGAGTGAGATTCTATCGATGCCGGAGTCCCCCCTTTGCAGCGCGGCCCAGGTCATCTCCGTGCCAACCCCTACCGGACTCACCAGCCCAACACCGGTCACCACAACGCGAAACTGTTCTCTCATATCTGTCTTCGAAGTCATCCAACTCCCTCTCTTCGCTGCAACGGACTGTCATCGCCTTGGCCATGTCCAACGCCTCGCTTCGGAACAAGTTCACTCCCCGGAGGCACTTTTTACATGACAATCATAATTTATTTTCGCAACTCCCTATGTGGGAGCCGCTTCGCGAAGTCGCTCCTGAAGGCAACAATCTAAAGTTCTGACTCTCGATATTTGGCTGATAACCCGCAACCATACGGACGTGCAAGACCCACGGAAAAATCGGCACGTCACGCAAGTTCGAATCGGCCCTGCAGACTTCTGTCGACTCTTACCCTGACTGCAAAACTTACGGCGTCATTCAGCCCAAAGACTTTGTCAGAACTCTCAAAGTTACAAATCTGGGCGCTGCGCCTGATTTTCCAGTCATATCAGCTGCGCTCACTTCACGTTTGCGTGATATCTCAAAAAAATTCTTGCAATATTCGTGAAAGCCATTTAAGGTTGGCTCACTCTTTCTTAATTTGCCGTTTTCGCCACACTTCTAGCAGCCGCTTGGCCCTTGGAACACAGTGACGTACCCGCAGCATCCCGCTGCGACGCCGGCTTGTTGTCTAAAACGAACAAAAAAAATCGCGCCAAAGCGATCACAGAGACTCTTTGTCTTTTTTCCGGAGGTTCTATGCGTAGGCAATCGGTAAGATCCTTACAGGCTGTGCTCTACAGTCTCGCCGCCATTCTGCTAACCATTCTCGGAACATCGTTTGCAAACGCCCAGACCTTCCGCGGCGGAATCAACGGTACCGTAACTGACCGCACCGGCGCTGCCATTGCGAACGCAACCGTCGTCGCCGTCCAAACCGATACTGACGTCAAGCACACAACCACCAGCTCCAGTGGTGGCGAGTTCCTCTTCCAGGATCTTCCCCTCGGCAACTACAGCGTCACCGTCAGTTTCTCTGGATTTCAGACTGTAAAGACCGACAAGATCGCGGTCCAGGCCGGCGTAATCTTCACTCTGCCAGTCTCTCTTCCACTCTCGAGTTCGGCCACAACTGTAGAAGTCGATGCAGCAGCCGTAGCTCTCGATACCACAACCACCACGCAGACCACCGTGCTCGATGCCAAAGTCGTGTCAGACCTGCCACTCAACGGTCGCGACTTCACTCAGATGATCTCGCTCACGGCGGGCTACGCCGGCTATAGCGGCGGCGGCTTCGGCTCCCTCAACGGAACCCGCGCCAATCAAATGAACTGGCAGATCGACGGCGTCGATAACAACGATCTCTGGCATAACGTCCCTGCAGTTAACCAGGGCGGCGTCTCCGGCATCGCCGGCATCATCCTCCCACTCGACGCAGTCGACCAGTTCTCCGCCCAGACACAGTCCGGTCCCGAAGGCGGACGCAACCCAGGTGGCACCATCAACCTGACCCTCCGCTCTGGTACCAATCAACTTCACGGCACCGCATACTACTTCAATCGCAATGAACTCTTCGGGGCCAAGAGCCCCTTCGCAACCACCAAGCAGAAGGTCCGCAACTACAACACCGGCTTCTCCCTCGGTGGCCCGTTCCTCAAAGACAAGCTCTTCGGCTTTGCCACCTTCGAACATCAGCGCTTCACCATCGGCCAATCTGGAACCGCTACCGAACCATCGATCGGCTGGCAAACCCAGGCCGAAGCGATCCTCGCTGCCAAAGGCGTTCCAGTCAATCCCGTGATGGTGTCTGTCCTCAACAGGTTGTGGGGCTCCAATGTTCTCGCTCAGGACACCGTCGGAGTCGTCAACAACTACCACTCCAGCGATCCCGAGTTCGGATACAGCTGGAATGGTCTCGGCAAGATTGACTATCGAATCAGCGACAAAGATAACCTCAGCGCTCACTGGTTCGTCGGCCAGGGCAGTCAGGTTGCGCCCGTCGGATCCCAGCTTCTCGCTTACTACGAAGTCGCACCAATTCACGTACAGAACATCGCCATCGTCTACAACCGCGTCATCTCTTCCAGCATCTCGAACCAGGTTCTCGCCGGAGTCAACTACTTCAATCAGGTCTTCAACGACAACGAAACCGGTCAGGATGTTCAAAGCCTCGGTTTCATTACCGGCGCCACCTTTCCTAACGCTCCGAACATCACCATCGGCAGGCCCGCCAGCTCAGGCGGCGGCACAACCGCCCAAAGCAGCAACTTTGATCCCGTCGGTCTGACGCCGCCCGAGGGACGAAATGACATCACGGGCCACCTCACAGACCAGCTCTCATGGACCAAGGGCAGGCACCAGATGCGCTTCGGCGGAGAATATCGGCAGGCGCAGCTCGACGAGTTCTACCATCGCCACTCCACCGGCTCCTTCACCTTTGATGGCAGCCAGGTCGGCGGCCCCGGTTACGCAGGTGCACTCGCCGATTTCCTGGCGGGCGAAACTTCCTCAGCCAGCATCACCATCGGAGATCCAGAGCGTCAGGTCTTCGTCAATACTTGGTTCCTGAACGCCGGCGACTCCTGGCAGCTCACTCCGAAGCTCAACGTAAACTACGGCATTCGTTACGACTATGAAGGTCCACTTCACAACTCCAACAAGGATCTGGCCGTGTTCCGTCCAGCTCTCATCTCAAATCAAGGCCTCGCCTTCCAGGGAAATCAGATCAGCTCGCTCTATCCTCAGTACTACAAAAACTTCAGCCCCCGTGTCGGTTTCAGCTACGCGATCGACCAGAATACAGTCGTCCGCGCTGGCTACGGCTGGTTTGCTGATACTCCCAACCTCAATCCCTTCCTCGACAATCGTCCGGGCAACCAGGCTCCCAACGGAGTCGAAGGCAATCCCGGCGGTGCAAGCCCCGTCTACTCCGTCTCGGCTGCCAAGGGCGGTTCGAACACCACCATAGTTGGAGGCGTTCCGATCTTTCCCTCGTCAGTTGGTTACCCTTGCAAACCAACTTCACCGTGCGGCGTCTTCTCCGTCAACCCCAACTTCCGCCCCTCCTACAACGAGAACTACAGCGTAAACCTCGAGCACACGCTGGCGTCCAGCGTTATCTTTCAACTAGGGTATGTGGGCTCCTCAGCCCGTCACCTCCTCAGCCTTCTCGACATCAATCAAGCCGCTCCCGGAGTCTATACAGACACGCTCGACCCTATTACCGGCGCAGTACTGGTCGGCTCCGACTTCAAGCGCCAGCAGACACGCCCCTACTATAGCCAGTATGGCCAGTACGGCAACATCAACCAGATTGAAAGCATCGGGACTGCAAACTATAACTCCTTCCAGGCGCAGATTCGCGTTACCAACTGGCATCGCTTCTCCTCCCAAACCGTCTTCACCTGGTCACACGCCCTTGACGAAGTCACCGCTTACCGCGGCGCTCTTCCTCAAGACAGTACCAACTTCAAAGGGGACTACAGCAACTCAGACTTCGATACCAGGGCCACCTTCGTCAGCTTCCTGAGCTACGATGTTCCCGGTTCGCAGCACCTGAAGGGGCTCACCGGTGGCTGGCAGGTCAATGGTCTGCTTACCTTCCATGGTGGCCAGCCCTTTACGGTTCGTGCCTCCGGAGACATCAGCGGCACCAACGAAGGCAACGACCGCGCAGTTCAAATTGCTCCAGCACGCGTCGGCTACCAAGGCCAGTCCACTACCGCAAACTGGATCGATCTCAGCGCCTTCCAGGATCCGGCTCCGGGCACCTTCGGCACCGTTCGCCGCAACTCCTTCTACGCTCCCGGCTACAATGACGTCGATCTCTCCGTCTTCAAAAACACGAAGATCGGCGAGCGTCTCACCATCCAGCTCCGCGCAGAGATGTTCAACCTCTTCAACCGAAATAACTTCGCTCCTCCTTCCCCATCCGTCGGCGGCAGCTCGCAACTCAGCGATACCATCGGCGACTATAACGGCGCACCCGGCATCGGAGCCGGCGAAGCATTCAACACTCAATTCGGTGGAAAGATCATCTTCTAACCCAAACCACAACGAAAAGCCCCATCCAGCAGAGCATCGCCGGATGGGGCTTTTTCACGTCCGCCTATTCAACCTACAAAGGCCACTTCCACTCCCGAATCTCCTTGCTGTCAATCCCGTTCTCATGCGCGTAGTTCACCGCTTCGATGATCTGCCCCTTCAGCCACTCCTTCGTATGAGCCGCCGTCATCTGCAGCCGAGGCACTCGATCGATCACATCGATAGCCAGGTCAAACCGATCGATCTGATTCAGAATCGCCAACTCCAGCGGAGTATTGATATTGCCCTTCTCCTTGTACCCGCGCACATGGAAGTTCTCATGATTCGTCCGCTTGTACGTCAGCTTGTGGACCAGCGAAGCATAGGCATGGAAGTTGAAGATCACCGGCTTGTTCTTCGTAAACAAGCTATCGAACTCCTTCTCCGAAAGCCCATGCGGATGCTCCGTCTCCGGCATCAACCGGAACAGATCCACCACATTCACAAACCGAATCTTCACATCCGGACATCGCTCTCGCAGAATCGCGACAGCAGCCAACGCCTCTTCCGTCGGAATATCCCCCGCACACGCAATCACCGCATCCGGCTCATCCCCCGCATCATTACTCGCGAAGTCCCAGATCCCAATTCCCTTCGTGCAATGCTTCACCGCATCATCCATATTCAAATACTGCAGATGCGGCGCCTTGTCCGCAACAATCACATTCACATAATTGGAGCTGCGCAGACAGTGATCCCCAACACTCAACAAACAATTCGCATCCGGCGGCAGATAGATCCGCGTCACCTCCGGGCTCTTATTCGTCACTACATCCAGAAATCCAGGATCCTGATGCGTAAATCCATTGTGATCCTGCCGCCACACCAACGAAGTAATCAGCAGATTGATCGATGAAATCGGCGCTCGCCACCTCAACTCCAACTTGCTCTTCTCCAGCCACTTCGCATGTTGGTTGAACATCGAATCGATGATGTGCACAAACGACTCATACGTCGAAAAGAAGCCATGCCTTCCCGTCAGCACGTAGCCTTCGAACCATCCCTCCAGCGTATGCTCGCTCAGAATCTCCATCACGCGGCCATCTCGCGCAAGATCCCCGCCGTCCGCATCCTCTGGCAGAAGCTTCGCCATCCAGGTCTTTCCACTCGCCTCATAAATAGCCTGCAACTTATTAGAAGCCGTCTCATCCGGTCCGAAGACGCGAAAGCTCGTCATGTTCCTCTTCATCGCATCACGCAAGAAATGTGCCAACACATCAGTCGGCGAAACCTCAATCTGCCCCGGCTTTTCCACCTTTACTGCATAGTCGCGAAAGTCCGGCAGCTCCATCGGTTTCCGCAGCAGGCCGCCATTCGCGTGCGGATTCGCAGTGATTCTTCGCCGCCCGACAGGAGCCATCTCCCTCAACTCCGCAATCAACTTGCCGGATTCATCAAACAAATCCTCAGGCTTGTAACTCTTCATCCACTTCTCAACCAGCTTCAAGTGTTTCGGATTCGTCACGGGATCGAGAACCGGCATCTGGTGCGCTCGCCACGAGCCCTCCAGCTTGTGCCCATCAATCTCCTTCGGGCAAGTCCATCCCTTCGGCGAACGCAGAATAATCATCGGCCACCGCGGCCGCTCCGGCGCTGTCCCCTTCGGCGCACTCCTGGCTTTCTTCTGAATCGCGCGAATCTCCTTCACGCAATCCTCCATCACTCCCGCCATCAACTGGTGCATCGTCGCCGGATCATCTCCTTCGACAACATGCGGCTCCCAGCCAAATCCCTTGAACATCCACTCCAACTCTTCGGGAGAAATACGCGCCAGCACTGTAGGATTAGCTATTTTGTAACCGTTAAGGTGCAGTATTGGCAGCACCGCACCATCCCTTACAGGATTCAAGAATTTGTTCGAGTGCCAGGACGTAGCCAGCGGCCCCGTCTCAGCTTCTCCATCTCCCACCACTACGGTCACAATCAAGTCAGGATTATCAAACGCCGCGCCAAACCCATGCGACAAGCTGTAGCCCAGCTCGCCCCCCTCATGAATCGACCCCGGCGTCTCTGGCGTGCAGTGACTCCCAATCCCACCCGGAAACGAAAACTGTTTGAAGAACTTCAGCATTCCCGCAACGTCTTCGCTCTTATCTGGATACACCTCCGAATACACACCCTCCAGATAACTGTTCGAAAGCGTAGCTGGCGCCCCATGTCCCGGACCCGACAAATAAATTAAATCCAAATCGTACTTCTTGATGAGCCGGTTCAGATGCACCCACACAAACGTCTGCCCAGGGTCCGAACCCCAGTGCCCCAACAGCCGGTTCTTAATATGCTCCGCCTTCAACGGCTCCCGCAACAGGGGATTCGCCCGCAAGTAAAGCATCCCAACACAAAGATAGTTGCACGCCCGCCAATAGGCATCCAGCTTCCGCAGTTCCTCAGCCGAAAGCGGCTTACCACCCTGACTCTTGTCTTTAACCAGTTCCTTGGACACATTACTCATAAATAACTCCGTCAATCGTAATCAGTAGATCCGGAAGCAATCCTAGAAAATTTGTAACCGGAAAAGACTCATTTCGCAGATTGGGCCATTCGATGAACATGCATCGCGATCATCCAATCTTCCTTAGCCGGAACGACAAGCACTGCCGTCACTGAGTCAGATGCACTTATCTGTCGGACAGCGTCGCCCCCTGCACCGTTCAACTCAGAATTAACAGAAATACCCAAATCGTCCATCCCGGCCAGTATCTCCGGCCGCGACCGCGTATCATGCTCTCCGATTCCACCAGCAAACACCACCGCATCAATTCCGCCCATCAACGCAATAAAGCCGCCCAGCGCCTTCTTCACACTCCGAGTAAATATCTCCACCGCCAGGCTTGCCTGTGCGTCGCCCTTCACCACCGCCTCCCGCACAGCCTTCATATCGTTCAGCATCCCAGAAAGCGCCACCATCCCCGCATCATGGTTCAGCATCTTCTCCAGCGCCGCAACCTGATCTCCCTTCATCTGCCGCAGCAGATAGAGCACCAGCCCCGGATCGAGATCACCCGGCCGTGTCCCCATCACCACTCCACCCGTAGGCGTCAGTCCCATTGTCGTGTCGATAGAGCATCCATCCACCAACGCCGTAACGCTGCATCCGCTCCCGAGATGCGCAATCACCATCCGCTTCGGAAACGAAAGCTCCTTCTCTGCGCGTAACTGCCGCACAATCGACTCGCAGCTCAATCCATGAAATCCATATCGCCGAACTCCCCGCTCGCGATACTCCATCGGAATCGGATACGTCGTCGCAGCCTCAGACATCGTCTGGTGAAACACCGTATCAAAGCAGGCATAATGCGCTACCCCAGGAAACTTCACCATCATGTCTTTGATCACTTCAATCACCGCAGGATCATGCAGAGGCGCAAACACCACCGCCTCCTCGAGATCCTTCAGCACCTCTTCGGTAATCCGCTGATGCCGGTCAAGCTTCGCTCCCGGATGCACGACCCGATATCCCACCGCATCCACAGTCGGCAAACCCTGCCCACTCACCGCTCCAACCACCAGCCCGATCGCCTCTAGCGCAGTCTGCGCCTTTACCTCGTTACGTCCTCCGCTTAAATCTCGTCCACCAGCGTCGCGAAATTTGAAACTCGCCTTCACCCCACCAATCCCGATCACCTCACCCTCAAACAACGACCGAGGTTCCTCTCCCTGAGCTTCAAACAGGGAAAACTTTATCGACGAAGATCCGCTATTGATAACGAGTATGTGCACAGCACCCCTGTCGCGAAACCCTTCCCTACGTTACACCCAGCCCATCACAGGCCCGTAAATTCTCCACAAGCGCGTTCCTCACCAGATGACGTCCAATGTCGAACATTTGTCTCGTCGCTGTAAAAAGATTGCAGTACCAGCCTGAGCCTCGACCTGCGGCCTCCAACAAGCCATAAACTCACAGCAGACCAAAAGGAGCGGCCCTTCGCATCCCGCAACCTTTTCTCATGGCATCCGCTCGCGCGCAGCTTATGGCATCAACAGTCGATAAAACCCGCGACGACCTCCCTCTACTATCCGCCGCAACTGGCTTCATCTTCGCCTTCAGAGTCTCGCTGACTTTCCTCTGGTTTCAAGATGAGCCTCAGTCAGGAACCATCGTCTGGCTGGCGCTAAGCTTGATTCTTCTCTCCCTCGCAACGCTCTTCACTATAGGCAGCGCAACAACCTCCACCGCGTCATATCGCACCACACCCATTCGCTGGGCCGCCGCCCTACTCAGCCTCAGCTTCGTCAGTATCTTCTGGTCCCAGGCACCCCTCGATGCGGCCGCCGGTTACTGGCTCTCCTGGGCCGCAGACGTCGCCACCGTCTGGATTCTCCTGCGTGACGGCGACCCTGAGATCAAAGCAGCGGCCATCATGAAAGGTTTCGCCTACGGAGCCTGCATCGTGGCCATCGTCGCCTGGGCCATCCCTGCCCGAGACGACTTGCGCCTCGGGGATGAGATCTTCCTGCATCCAAACACACTCGGCTTCCTCTTCGCCATCGCCACGCTGCTGGCAATCCACCTCGCACACGAGACCACGCTCTGGCGATGGCCCGCACTCTTCCTTGCGACAACGCTTCTGCGCACCATCAGCAAAAGCGCCATCTTCGCCTTCCTCCTGGCCTTCTGCTTCTATCTCCTCCGAGACTCCACTCTATCCCGCAAAATAAAGATCAGAATCGGCATCGCCGCTGCAGCCGTCCTTGTCTCTCTCTCCGGTCTTCTCGAGGCCTACTTCACCACCTACGCCGCAGGCACCGATCCCGAAACCCTTACCGGCCGAACCATCATCTGGGCCATGTCTCTCGAATACGCCCTCAAAAAGCCCCTCTTCGGCAATGGCTTCTACTCCTACCGATTCGTCGTCCCACCCTTCGGACTCTTCGAAGCCCAGCAAGCCCACAACGAACTCCTTCAGCAGTTCTTCGCCTTAGGAGCCGTCGGCGTCCTCCTCACGATTGGCCTCTACTGGACCTTCTTTCGCCAGGTTCGCCGCGCGCCTGCATCTCATCTCAAAACACTCGCCGGCACAATACTCCTCTTCGCTCTCGTCCGAGGCCTCACCGACACCCAGATCTACGACCTCTCTCTTCCTCTCTGGCTAATGATCATGCTCTCCATCCTGCTCTCCATCCGTACTCCCCTATCCCGGCCCGCAGAGACAGCCCTCTACGAGACTTCCACCACATGACGCACTCCCTCAAACGCTCCCTCCGCTCCGTAGTAGAAGCCACCGGCCATCAGATTCGGAAGACCGATGTCTACAGCTCGCAAAGACTCCGCTACCGCCGCCTCTTCTCTCTCCTCGACCTCAATCTCATCCTCGACGTCGGCGCCAACGCCGGTCAATTCGCAACCCTCTGCCGAACCATCGGCTACCGCGGCAACATCCTCTCCTTCGAACCCAGCAGCACTTCGTTCCAGAAGCTTCTTGCCGCTGCCTCATCCGATCCGCACTGGACCGTAGCCGGCATCGCCCTGGGATCCACGACTGGCGAAACGGAGATCAACGTCTCCGCCGACTCCTTCTGCAGCTCCATCCTCCCCATGCTCGACTCGCACCTCTCCGCCGCCCCCAGCTCCGGCTACCTCCACAAAGAAAAAGTCTCTATCCGCCGCCTCGACGACGTCCTCCCTCCCCCCGCCTTCACCAGCAAAGCTCTCCTCAAACTCGACGTCCAGGGCTTCGAGCTGCAAGTCCTCACCGGAGCCCCCAGAATCCTCTCCCAGGCCCTCGCCGTCCAGCTCGAGATGTCTCTCCTTCCCCTCTACCAGGGCGAAACCCTCATGCCCGAGATGTCCGCCACCATGTGCAATCACGGCTTCCAGCTCTGGGACCTCGAACCCTCCTTCCGCGACCCCGCCACCGGCAGACTCCTTCAGGTCGACGGCATCTTCGTTCGCAGCTCCGCCATTGCGTAACACCCTCCCCCAAAAGTCCCAGCCGCTTCCTCGCGCAAAATTCCTCGTCGCCATCTAAACTCATTCCATGTGTGGAATCGTTGGATACATTGGCCCTCAGTCTGTCGTCCCCGTCATTATTGAAGGTCTTCGCCGCCTCGAGTACCGCGGTTACGACTCCGCCGGCATCGCCGTAGCCGGAGGCCCCAGCGGCCTCGAACTCCGCCGCGCCCCCGGCAAGCTCCGCAACCTTGAAAACGTCATCCGCGACTCCCCCATCGACGGCACCTTCGGCATCGGCCACACCCGCTGGGCCACCCACGGCCGCCCCACCGAAGAGAACGCCCACCCCCACCGCGACGGCTCTGGAACCCTCGTCGTCGTTCACAACGGCATCGTCGAAAACTACCTCGCCCTCAAAAAAGAGCTCATCGCCAAAGGCCACAAGTTCGTCTCCGAGACCGACACCGAGATCATCGCCCATCTCATCCAGGACGCCTACGAAAACGGCGAGCCGCAAGTCATCGGACACGGCCGCGCACAAACCGCCAGCCCCTACGCCGCCAGCGAATCCGCCAACGAATCCGAAGCCGTCGTCACCACCCTCCACCCCGACGGCACCCGCCCCACCATGTCCCTCGAAGAGGCCGTCCGCCGCGCCGTCAAGCGCATCACCGGAGCCTTCGCCATCGGTGTCCTCTCTGCACTCGAGCCCAACAAGCTCGTCGCCGCCCGCATGGGCCCGCCCGCCGTCATCGGCATCGGCGACGGCGAATTCTTCCTCGCCTCCGACGTCCCCGGCATCCTCCACCACACCCGCAACATCCACTTCCTCGCCGACGGCGAAGTCGCCATCCTCACCAAAGAAGGCGTCACCCTCACCGACTTCCAGGGCGCGCCACTCCCCCTGAAAGTCCAGCGCATCACCTGGGACCCCATCCAGGCCGAAAAAGCCGGCTACAAGCACTTCATGCTCAAAGAGATCAACGAGCAGCCCCGCGCCATCCGCGACACCACCCTCGGCCGCGTCTCCCTCGACACCGGAAAAGTCTTCCTCGAAGCCATGCAGATCTCCGACGAAGACCTCCGCAACGCCAGCCAGATCACCATCGCCGCCTGCGGAACCTCCTGGCACGCTGGCCTCGCCGGCAAGTTCATGATCGAGCGCCTCGCCCGCCTCCCCGTCGAAGTCGACTACGCCTCCGAGTACCGCTACCGCGACCCCATCGCCGACCCCCGCGCCATCGGCCTCCTCATCACCCAGTCCGGCGAAACCGCCGACACCCTCGCCGCCCAGGCCGAGCTCATCGCCAAAGGCTCCAAAACCCTCGCCATCTGCAACGTCGTCGGCGCCGCCATCACCCGCAAAGCCCAGGGCACCCTCACCACCAACGCCGGCCCCGAGATCGGCGTCGCCTCCACCAAGGCCTTCACCGCCCAGCTCACCGCCCTCTTCGTCCTCGCCCTCCACCTCGCACAGGTCCGCGGCACCATCTCCGACGAAGAATCCCTCCACCTCGTCACCGAGCTCTCCAAACTCCCCGGCAAGCTCGCCTCCCTGCTCAACATCAACTCCCCCGACGCCCCCGGCTCCTCCGAAGGCGTAGCCGCCCCCACCCGCCTCTCCCAAAATGCCCGCTTCGGCTCCACCCAAAATGTTGGTCATAACAAAAATCTGTCATTTCGACCGGAGGCGCAAAGCGACCTCTCTGGCCTTACCCAAAATGTGTCATCCCGACCGGAGCGGAGCGGAGTGGAGGGACCCCCGCATTTTGCAACCGACCGCCGCTCCACCACGCGCCAGCCCCTCTCCGCCCAGTGCGAAGAGCTCGCCCGCCTCTTCCACACCTCCGACGACTTCCTCTTCCTCGGCCGCGGCATCCACTACCCCATCGCCCTCGAAGGCGCCCTCAAGCTCAAGGAGATCTCCTACATCCACGCCGAAGGCTACCCCGCCGGCGAGATGAAGCACGGCCCCAACGCCCTCATCGACGAATCCCTCCCCGTCGTCTGCATCGCCACCAAGGACCCCAACGATCCCTCCAGCGTCCTCAAGTACGAAAAAACCCTCTCCAACATTCAAGAGGTCACCGCCCGCTCTGGCCGCGTCATCGCCATCGCCATCGAAGGCGACACCGAGATCAGCCAGCTCGTCGAGCAGACCATCTACATCCCCCAGGCCCCCGAACTACTCCTACCCATCCTCGAAGTAGTCCCCCTCCAACTCCTCGCCTACCACATAGCCGTCCGCCGAGGCTGCGACGTAGACCAACCCAGAAACTTAGCAAAATCCGTCACAGTCGAATAGGTCCTATCGCCAAAAAATTTGGGAGAACACTACTGCTCGCATTTCGATAGTGCCTGACTTAGTCACAAATGCTGGCCCCGCCGTCCTTGAGAATCGCCGCCCGTGGATCCAATCCGTTATTTTTGCGCACCCATCGGCATGGACCGGGACAGTGAGCCTTAAATGCAACCCCATCGCCATCTTCGGCCGCTAGATAGCGTTCTCGAATTCCCTTTGCATCTATGAAACTAACCTCATCAGCAATAAAAGTAATAGGACCTGCTTCAATGTCCTCACCAAAGATCCGGAAATTCGTCCCATCTGGCGAATGATCAACTTTCATTGAGAATGAAGATTGCATAAGGCTTTCCAATACGCGATCCTGTAGCGCCAAGTCTTTCTTCAATACAGCATCAATGTTTACATCGCTGAAGTTTTCTCCAGTGGCAATTAGCTTCAGCGTGCTAAGATCGCCGACTTCGTTTTCACTGATACGTTCGGGGACTCGAAGAGACTTTCCAAAGGTCTTTGAGACTGTAGCAGCATTGCTTAGAATCCTACGTATTTCTGGAGATATCCCGAGACTGGACTTGAATTCTCTGCCTTCCTGTTTCAATATCACCCCTTCTATCTCCAAACTTATTACCTCTAATTCTCCTGTCCTTTCTAATGTGTCCAAAAACTGCATCACGTTATCGAGAACCTGAACATCAGCTCCTGGCAGTATGGGTGAGAAGTTGACGCTCGCACCTTCTTCGGAGTTGAAGCGTAGGATGACCGTAATTTCAATAGGCAGATTGCCCCGACTTGATAGGGTAATTTCCCCGGTTCCAGCGCGAGTAATTTTAAATGGGACGTAACGAAGCTCTTTCAAAAAAGCTCCAGATCCAGCAACAAAACGTAGCGGAGTTTCCTTTGCTGCAAGTTGTTCCGGTATTTGCGGAGTCATATCCATCCGAATTGCGGTAGGCTCGCTTCGTTGGATAAAAGAGTTCATCAACGGAGATGAGGATTGAATCTGTAAGACATTCCCCGGTAGCAGCGAAAATGGCTGACCTGTTTCGATAGCTTTTCCTAGCGCCATTCGATCTTCTGGCCTCATCTCAACGCTGAATCTAATAGGGTCCAGATTGAAAGATTTAGGATCACGCGCAAAAAGATGCGTTGTCCTTTCCCCTTCGTTGATGGACATCACCAAACCATGCTGATGGGGAGGCATTTGACGCATTTGCACATCACCTCCGATAGTAACGATAGATTTGAGCCGAGGTTCTATATCTGTGCTGCTATCAAGGTACTGCTGTGCGTACTCCGTCATTGCTGCGCCGAGTTGTTCCTGGCTCCTACCCTCGGTGAGCGTTACGATTTTTCTGATGTCCTGCATTTTAGAAAGGGCGTGCAGCGGAAAAAAAGCATCGCGAAGTCTTCTGTTGTGCTGGAGCTCAGTAACAAAGTTGGATGCCTGGATCAGTTTGACTCGATTAGGTCCTCCATAGGCATTTACGATTCTGGTCTGGAACCACTTGTGTTCAGGCGTCCGTAGATTGATTGGAAGGCACAAAAACCACAGCGAAGGGGCGTTTTCTTTGAATGCCCTTTTGATGGACTTAAGGATCTGCTGTTGTTGCGTCTGCTTTATCCGGTTGGGAAAGTGTTTGCTCTGCCAGATGGACGGGCCGGTATCGAGTTGCCCTTGGAAACTGTCTACGCCGCCATCTCCGCCCGCTCCATCAACGCGCTTAATTTCGGCTCCAGGATACTTAGCCACTAAATACTGGTGGACAAACGACTCAAACTCTTCTTTACCTAGTCCTCTAAGTTGCTGTTCAATCTCGTTCACTCGTCTCCCTAACTGCTCCACTGAATAATAAAACCAGAGAAAATACTACATCGATAGATATGAGAGTAGCTGGCGGGCGGGTGGCCCACACATAAAACCAACCCACACTTTGGGTGCCCATTCATGCAGTCTCACCGCATGAGTGGGCATTCGTGCGAAAGCACGAACCGCTCCAACAAAATGCTATTCGCCGCCTGACCCCGACTCCTCATAAATCGCGTGCAACTGTTTTGCCAGCATTACAGCTGTCAACTGTTTCATCGCAGTTAGATCGATGCCGCCCTCAGCGAATGCCTGATCCGCAGCTTCTTCATTGCTCACGAGTCTCTCAAATGCGAGTAGCCAAACACTACTCTCCATGAGAATATGAGCGAAAAGCCCGCATATGTCTTAGTGCCAGTCAAGCGCTTTCGACACAGCGGCCGGGAGGACAAGAGTGTCTTTTCTATCGATTCTATCGACGACAAGCCGCAGACTGAAGCCGGTCCGAAGGAGAGGCCCAACGATCATTCACAGAGCCATATTGTGTGTAGTGGTTACGGTTGCGTGCGCTGTTCCAACATTAGCCCAGTTCGAGCAAGAGGGTGAGGTCGGCTACCACTCAGTTGCTTGCATCAAGGTAAAGCCGGAGAAAGCCAGCGAATTCCGCGCGTGGGCGGCTTCAGATTTGCATAAGTACGCGCAATCAAGGGTGGAAACAGGATTCCTGTCAGGGTGGTTCCTATTGAGATCGGTTCAGCCTCAAGGCACATCTGCAGAGTGCGACTACCTGGAAATTTCAATGTATCCCACCACACCGCCCGAGCCCCTCAGTCCTGAGGCACTGGACGAGGTGCTAAAAAAGGCGCGGCTCACAATGACCGGACAGCAATTCATTGATCGCCGCGATTCCCTTGCCACACTTGTCTCGAACAGCCTCTTCCAGAATCGCGCCTCAGTGGGAGCTTCTCCTAAGATAGGAAACTATCTGGTAGTGAATTACATGAAAGCAGTGAACGTTGATGATTGGATTGCTTTTGAGAAGGAGGTCTGGCGACCGGTCGCCGAGGCAATGGTAAAAGATGGTAAAAGAACAGGCTGGTCGCTCAACGTACAGGTTCTGCCTGGGGGCGCCGATTTGAAATTCCAGGGAGTGGCGATAGATGTGTACCCACGTTGGGACGACGTCTTCAAAGCCGACCCGCAGGCGAGTGAGCGTTTTAAGAGGGTGCATCCAGACAGGGAGTTGGGAGCGACCTTCGGGCAGTTCCAAAAGCTGCGTACCCTCGTTTCAGTCCAATTGTTCACTGCAATCGACGCGGTGACACCGATAAAGTAAGCCAAGCCAAAGGCCCCGAGGCATCCGGGCGGGTGGCCCATACCTACTCTCGGGTGCCCCATATCTCGATTCTGAGATGTGGGCATTCGTGCGAAAGCACGAACCGCATCTAACCCACAATCTGGCGGGTGCCCATACATTAACCACCCCACAAACTTGGGTGCCCCATTCATGCAGTCTCACCGCATGAGTGGGCATTCGTGCGAAAGCACGAACCGCCTTCCCTCCCAAGCGGATAAAATCCGTCCATGCCCTCAGGCTTAGAACGACGGCGGGTGGCCCATACATAAAACCAACCCACAACCTTGGGTGCCCCATTCATGCAGTCTCACCGCATGAGTTCGTGCGAGCCTGGGAGCCGGGAGAGGACATGTGATCGGCACTAACCCTGCCCTCAGAAACAAAGCCAGAATTCCCAAAACGGGAAGCCCAAAAATAAATCTCAAAACCTGGCGCATTTTTCCATCCCGGAAAAATGACTGCCAAAACACCACGTCTACCACGCATTCCACCACGTTCTCACCACGAAAAAACCACCTCAAAACACTCTTTGTTCGCAAAATACCCTGAAAAACACCCCAACTCCCCGCCCAGAAAAAAATCTGAGCAAGCCGATGAATAGGCTTTCGATGATTGCCGCTCTTCCACTCTGGACGCGGATGTATGCCGTGGCTCGGCCTTCTTTGTTCGGTGAGTCAGCGGAAGCCGTCATGCGTGCGGAAGTGATAGCTTATTGGATACCGGCCACTCGGAGAGCCACTGTGCGATGCGCCACGACCACAATGCTCGCGGCTCCGATGATTGGGTAGGATCATTACGTTGGTCCGCTTGGGATTGCGGGCACAACGAGGGGGCTGGAGCGGCGATCAAGCTCGCAGTCAAGAATGGTTTGTCATATCCGGTTCCGATCCTCGAGGCGTGGCCGTCAAGAAAGCTGCCAAGAAGGCCGCTAGGTAGACGATGACTCCGTTTTTGCTCGTGAAAGCAATAAAACATTCAAGAGGTCTTCGATCCTGAGTTGCCCCTCTGCTGTGTTCCCGTTTTGTGTGGAGTTGACGCTTTTGACAGGAAAGGAGAGCTCAAAATGCCAATAAGCGTTCCCACATCTCCCATTGGACAGCCACATGACCCAACGTTGCGGAAGAAGCGGATCGTTCAAATCGAGTTAAAAGTTTCGCTGATGCCCTTGGGCGCGCGCGCTAAGTCGCCATCTGCGTTTCGATTCACCACACCGGACGGCGGGCATATTGCGGGGCTGCACGAAATTGTGCAGGAGCACGAGATGCATTCGGCTTATCCGGCAATCCAGCTGCGCTATCCCGGGAAGCTGAGACGACGGAAGAGAGGAGAAAAAGCGCGGCTCAGCCGATTTTGTGCATTTGCACTTTCCCGCGCATGCGGATGTGGAGGAGATCGTGCGCAGGCTGCGCTCATTGCCCGAAGTGACGCATGCGACAGAGTACTTCGGATTCTCGGCGCCATCAGGAGCTGGTCCTGGGCTCGTGGCGCCTGTGTTTCCCGCGGATCCACTCCTGGGGACAACGGATCAGGTCACCGATCCTGAGCAACAGTGGTACATCTTTCGGTGCAAGATTGACGGCGCATGGACGCGGGTTTCGGGAGCCGGAGTGGTGATTGCGGATGTGGATAAAGGTTTTTTTCTGGGACACGAAGACCTGATCAACCAGGTCGAGCGAACGTACAACGCATGGGATGGCACGACAAATGTTTCCGCGGGAGCAACGGATCATGGGACCGGTGTGCTTGGTCTGGCAGGTGCGGAGAGCAACACGGTTGGGATTGCCGGCGTGGCGTTTAGCGCCAAACTCTGGGCAATTCAACACAACACCGGCACCGGGCAGGAGCTTCAAGGCAACTCACTGGCGAGCGCAATCGATTGGGCAGCGCTACAGGATTCGGGTGGCAGGCGAGGGTGATCAACGTAGAGGCACAAACGCCTCTTCCAGCCCTTGGCAACTGTGAGCAGGATACCCTGTAGCTACGGTGATCCAGAATGCCATCAGCAAAGGTTGCGTGGTGTGCGTAACGGCGGGAAACGGAGGGCGGGATGCGGGCCTCGCGGACGATGGAGCGCCGATACCGCCTACCGGGTCCATCCTGGTGGGCGCAACGGCCTTTGACCCGGTTGACAATCCGCGCGCGATCGCGCCGGGACTGCCGAGCAACTATGGAGACCGGATTGTTGTGAGCGCGCCAGGGGGACGCCATGCACGACCTTACCTGCCGGAATCTCAGTCCCTCGGACTACACGAACCGATTCGGTGGGACCTCAGGGGCAGAGCCAAAATTGCGGGGACGATTGCACTGATCCTCGAGGCTAATCCCACATTGACGCACGAGGATGTGAAGACGATTTTAACCACGACCGGGATCCATCTTCGAGACGATGACACACAGAGGGATCGTGAGGGTGATGATTCTCGCGCCGGCTGCGCTCTGCACATCGCATGTCGCGGTGGCGCAGGGCGCAGCCGGCGGGGGAACCTCAGCTGGAGCGGCATCGATTCCGGCCAGCAGCGGAACCTATTCCATTGAGTCCGAGATTCTTGCATATAAGGCGCTTCGTGCTAACAGCACTGAGATAGCAGGCGAAGTCGTGGCGCTGCGTGGCTCCTACAAAGATGCCCAAAATAATGACCAAGGCCGGAACCTGATCCTAGTGCCTTCGTCATCGACAGCCGTGCCGGCGTTTCAGCTTTGGCGGTCGCACATGCTGATCGTACGCAATTTCCTCAAGCAGGCAAATGATCTGCTACAGGGAGGAGATGGCTGCCCGACCGGCCCTCCGGCAGCTGGAGCTGCTGCGCCGAGCTTTGCCGGATACACAACCGCGATCGGGGAGGGCGTGACGGCCTTGCAGAGCATCCTCTCGTTGTTTACCAGTAGCCAGAGCGTGAACGAATTTACCGGTACGATCCAGGACCAGGCGCTCATGCTGGCTGTTGCGCGCTCTTTAAAAAAGAGCGATGTAACGATTTTGACTCCTGACATCTATGGGCCTTCGACGATTGCTGCAATCGACTCAAACAGCTATCCGTTCATCTCAATCCTCGGTACCCTTATCGACCAGCACAGCGCGTTGCAGAAGGCTTACGTCTGCAATGCGGTGGCCGCGACGGCGGCCGGGCAGCTGCAACAGACCGAGATTGCGCGGGAAACCGACTACGCGAAGCTGGCAACGCTCAGCAACGCCGATGTAGCCAAGGCCCGGTCAATTCTGGACGATATTGCGATGCAAGCGGCATATTAGCCTTCCTGAGACAGAGAATTGGACTGCCACCGGATGACCTCGCAAAGATCACCACGGACGAGGAGGACATCGTCAGTCAGGTACAGATTGTCGGAAACCTGGGAGGCGCCGCTAAGCCAAGGAGCGACGCGCTCGGGATAATTCACAGCGATGACGTGGATATTTCAAACCGCGAGTTGCCGGTGATCACTCAGATCAACCTAAAGGTAGCGCGGGTCATGAGCTTAGTGACGGGGATCGAGTCGTATCTCGCCGGGCTGACTGGTGGGTCGATTACGCTGACACCTCCAGCGGCGCCTTCGTTCACAAACTGCTTCGCCGTCGCAAGACCGATGCCGCTATTACCACCGGTTATGAGTGCAATTTTCCTTCAAGCTTGCCCATGTCGTTCTCCTTTGGTAGTCATCTATAGCTGTTACTTGTTCGCTGTGCTTTGCGAGCATCACATGCAGCGAATGTCATCGAGGTAGACGCGTTCTATGCACACTCCGCTTCGAAGCAAGAACTCCAGGAGGCTGCAGTTGCCGACGGACAGGCCGTTTCGCTAGGCCGCGTGCAGCGCTGCGACACCAAGAAGGGCAAAAGATCGTACGCTGACCAGTATCTGAGCCTATGGCACCGAGATAATCCAGGCGACGGCTGCACCATGGCAGCACTGGGGCAGGAGGTGGCTCGCTCGACGCCTGAACTCAAAGGAGTGTTCGAGCAGGGGCTTGAGGAATATCTCTCGGCGATGGGTGGGAACTGGAAAGAAGCCATCTTTCAAATCGCCGCGATGATCGGTGGCGTCGTGCTGGCTCGCGCCGTACAGGACCCGCAGTTCTCTGACGAGATTCTTATGAGTGTCCGACAGAAGCTCAGCTGATCGAATCCGAATTGAGAACGCGACCACGTGTGCCGAGTCACCGTGCACTGCTCGAACTCAATCAAGGGCTTTCTAACTGATGCAATGAGCGCTAAATCGACGAGGCGCTCGTCGAGCATTCCAGATGTATCGGATGATCTCCAATCTTCCGGGTTACGGGCTATACGGAAGTAAACTGACGAGCCGACTCACAGGACTGAGGCTATTTTCGTCTCAGTTCGGTGCTGGGCTGGCGATCTGCTCCGCGACTCCTATATGAAGCGTTCGACTAAGTTGCACAAGGGTTTTGGCAAGGATTTCATTCACGGAGTTGCCGAGAGATAAAGTGTAAGATCCTGCATCGGCCTGCCAGTCACCGGCCTTCGTATCGAAGTATGCAAAGCTGCGAGGGTCGAGTTCAACCGTCACGTGCTTCCGCTCACCTGGGTCTAGTTCTACCCGAGAGAAGCCCTTCAACTCTTCAGCAGGTCTTGGTACGGATGGGTTCTTCTGCGAGACGTAGAGTTGCGCTACAGTCGCGCCGGCCACCCTGCCAGTATTCTCTACATCGAAACTCGCCAGAACATGACCATCCGCATTCGATGTTGTTTTAAGATTAGACATGGCGAAGGTTGTATACGAGAGCCCATAGCCAAACGGAAACAACGGTGCCGTCCCACTGTGCTCATAGCCGCGATACCCAACGAAGATTCCTTCCCGGTATACGATCCTGTTCGTGCCTGGGTCGGGATAGTAGTGAGCGAAGCTGGGGTTATCGGCGATGCGACGTTCCCAGCTGATCGGCAGGTGACCCGAAGGATTGACATCACCGAACAACAGTCTTGCGAAGGCATCTCCGCCCTCCTCCCCGGAGTACCACGTCGCGAGGATGGAACGAACCTTGTCCTTCCAAGGCAGCACATCAACGCTCCCACCTGCGGTGATCGTCACAATCGTGTTCTTGTTGACTGCTGCCACCTGCTCAATCAACTCCTGCTGACCGAGGGGAAGTTCAAAGCTGCGATCTCCACCCTCAGACTCCGAGGTATTGTCGAATCCAACGGCGAGCACAACCACGTCAGCCATCTGAGCCATCTTGATTGCGTCCGGGTCCACAATTGTGGCCAGACTGACGATACCCATGCTCACCCCAATGGACGAAGCTCGGCGCTGAGCATATACCTCTAGCACTACCTTGTGGGATACCTTAGTGAGATCTACCGTGGTCTGATTGAGGATGTACTTTGGGATGGTGACATTATCGAAGGTCAGTCGATCATCAATATAAAGACGGAAGCGACCATCCGTATGCACAGAAACGGCATGTAGCCCGGCCTGCTCAGGTGTGTAATAGCCAGTCCAACGATCCGACTCAGAAGGAACGACGAAATCAGAGCCCTTGTGTGAGTAAAAGGCGTTGATCTCCTGCTCCTCAGGCCTGCGATGTGCGCTCCCTGGGACAATAGCGACGGGCTCAATTGTGGTCGAACGTACCGGGCCTTGCAAATTGAGCTGAGAATAGTGCTCAACGGTAAGACCTGCTTGCTCTCCATCGCTTGTCGTCGTGAAATGAGTCAGGCGCGCGAACTGGTCCAGCGTGTACATCCCCCGAGCGTATAAGGTCTTTTTCTCGCCACCAAATATATTGCTGATTCCGGTAATAAGATTCGTATTCGCGAAGCTCACTACTTCGCCGCTGCCGCCCCCAGTCGTGAGGGTTTGCGCCGCAGTGGGACCGATGACCGCAATCGTTTGCACCTTAGTCCGGTCGAGCGGGAGAAGATTTGCCGTGTTCTGCAATAGAACTGTCCCTTCCAACGCAGCTTGCAGCGAGACCGCTCTGCCCTGCAGATTGTAACGAGGAATGCCCAGGTCTTTTGCTGGATGATCTAGCCACCCAAAGGTCGCTGCTACGCGCAGAATTCGCCGGACTTTGTCATCGAGCGTGGTCTCAGAGATCGTTCCATTTGCCAGATGCTGTTTGATCTTTTCGCGAGAGAAATACACCCCAAAGGGCATCTCGAGGTCGAGTCCGGCATTCGCCGCGGCGACGGTGTCATGAACTGAAGTCCAGTCCGACATCAGAACCCCCGGAAACTGCCATTGTTGCTTGAGAACCTCCAGATCGAGCGGACGGTTTTGCGTCATGTGATCGCCATTTGTGATGTTGTATCCGTCCATCACTGCGCCCACGTGCGCTTCTTTCACCGCCGCCTCGAACGCCGGCATGTAGATCTCGCGCAGGGAACGTTCATCGATGACCGAATCGCTGTCATAGCGAAGATACTCGGAGTTGTTTCCGAGATAGTGCTTTACCGTGGCTGCCACTCCCTCACTCTGAACGCCGCGAATATAACCAACTGCCATCCTTCCGGCGAGGAACGGGTCTTCTCCGAAATATTCGAAGTTCCGACCGTTCATCGGAGCACGATAGATGTTTACGCCAGGCCCGAGCAGAAACACTGCACCGCGAGATCGAGCGTCCCGACCCAATTCGCGGCCGAGACGTTCAGCCAACTCTGGATCCCATGTTGCAGCTAATCCGATGCCCGCAGCATACGCGATAGTAGGCGCTGGTATGTGTGCCCCTACAGGTCCATCGGCCATTTGGAAGTAGGGGATGTTCAATCGAGCGATGGCGTGAGTGCGAAAAGGGGTATCGCCGCTGATGAGGTCAATCTTCTCATCCGTCGTCATCCGTTCGAGCAGGTCGTTCACCCGCGCTTCCATGGCATGACTATCTGGAGCGGGAGCTTGCGAAAATGCAGCCACTCCTGGAATCCACAACGGGCAGACAAGACAAAAAAGGATCAGGACAGTGCGGTTCCCGGCTCTCATCAAAAATTGGCCTCACTCAGGGTTCGTTGTTCGACATCCTCGAACGTGATGGAATTATCCCAGACTTGAGGTACGTGGGGACAGAGACTGTTTGCTCGGGTACTGCGGAAACACTCGGCAGCGGGTATGCACGAGACCGCGTATCGGAAAAACCCGCGTCGATTCGCCAGTCCGAGTACAGGTGAACGCGCATCTCTGTACCGGTCGGTCAACGTCCGAGTTGCCGACCAACCGGGAACTACTCCATTCGTGGATTGCGCGGACAAAACAGATAGAGACTTGTCATCCGTCTGCGAAATTCGTGATCGATTTTGCGCGCGCCAAGTCCTACGCGCCGAGCTCTTTAGCATCACCAACGCCCCCGCCTTCTCACAGCCCAACGGCAGCTTCGGCGCCGCAGCGTTTAGCAGCATCACCAGCACCGCAACCGGCCCTCGCGTCTTGCAACTAGCAATCCGCCTCAGCAAGTAACCGAGCGACGGGTTCTCCAACGTTCACCTACAAGAAAGTGGATCGCGGCTCCCAGTACTCATCTTTATCGCGAAGCGTATCTTACTCGCGTGGAGTAACCTTCCTTGCGATGAAAAAGCCGTCGCTTATCGCCGATACAGACCTTTCACGCCGCAAAAAAAGCCCTTCGAAGAAGGGTGAATGGCGGTTACAACGTTATCTTTACTGTCCATTCATGGGCATGAAGTTGAATAGGTTCCGAAGGGGGTCTGTCGTCCTATTTTTCGGATGAGGACGGACCTTCAAATACCAAAGTCATGTTTCTCATGTGAATTGATTCGAGAGTTTCGACTGTTCCCTGGACTTTGGTATCCAATGCCTCGTTCTTATTGCTCTCCACGACAAGTTGGGCCGGTACCGTCGCGAGGACCTTGTGGTTTTGCGTAAACGTGACTTGAGTGTTGGGTCCGGTACCTGTCCATGTCACGTTGTAATCACCCGCGGCAAGCTGGGTGTTTCCAGCTTTCATCGGCTCGGGAATGTTCACTGTTTGGGAGTTCCTGCCCGCAAAAGCGGGGGCAGAAAGGAGTGTGAGCATCATTGCGAAACCAAGAGATCGCTTCATAGGTGTGTCCTCCAACGCCTTACAGATTTCCCTTTCGGGTCTGGCATTGAGAGAAGTACACCATGTTCAGTCGCCACTGAACCTTAAGAATTCTTAAGCCCGAACTGAAGAGATCGGCAGTGACACGTATCGTCAATCCTGCATGGTCGCTTTGAAAAACGGAATCCTAATTCGAACGCGCAGACCAGGCAATGCATTCTCTGCAGTGATCGTGCCATGATGCACCTGCACGGCCCGTTTTGCGATCGATAAGCCGAGCCCTGATCCTCCGCCCTGTGCGTCACGTGCCTCTTCAGCCCGGAAGAATGGATCGAATATCCTTGTAAGTGTGTCTTCAGGAACACCCGATCCGTAGTCACGAATTGCGATCTCCGCAGCGTTTGGATCTCCAACGAGGAACACATCAATTGTTGATTGTTCCGGCGAGTAACGAATCCCGTTGCGCATGACATTCTCGATCGCACGCCGCAGCAACTCACGATTGCCAAGAATTTCGCCGGCGGGCGAACCATTCAATGCGATACGACAACCCCGAACCTCAGCCTCCAAAGTGCTATCGCGAATGACTTCATCGAGAACCTCTCCGAGGCTCACAATCTCTAAGCCCTGGGCCTCAGGGTCGCCTTCGACGAGAGTGATCTCCACGATGCCAGCCACAAGCGAGGCGATTCGGTCCACATCGCGGTCTATGCGATCAAACGCCGCGTCGGTGTCCGTGGATTTTCTGCCCAACTTAGCGGCGAACTTTAACCGCGCTAACGGCGATCTGAGTTCATGGGATATGTCCGCGAGCAGTCTTCGCTCACTTATGATCATTCGCTGCAGGCGTTCGCCCATTTGATTGAACGAAGCACCTAGCTGTCCAATCTCATCCTGCCGTTTGCTAGGCACGCGAACAGATAGATTGCCTTGTCCGAAGAGCGCAATAGAGGCAGCTATCCTGCGGATCGGCGACACCACTGCAACCGAGGCCAGCCAACACAGAACGCCCGTGGCACCGAGCACCAGAAAATAGTACGGTAGAAACGTCCAAATCTGCGGACGGCTAGGCTGGCCTACTGCTGCAAACCAATACCGGCCGTCCTCGGATCGTTGCGCTGCGACCGAATGGCCACCGGTCCGGATGCGCCATTTGGACGCTGGATAAGGCGGTAACAGCTCTGCCTTACTGCCGCCGCCTATGAGATCGATACCATTTGCGTCGAGTAAATAATGATGTGCCCCAGAAATACGATCCAGGCCTGTCAGATAGTTTGCCAGCGCCTTCTGGCCGTCGTTGTTCAATATTCTGCTCGCGGTCTCCAGTTGGAGTTCGTCTAAGCGGTCATAAACAGGATCGAAATGCTTCCTCTCCAGACGAACTGAGATCTGTCGAAATACGAAGAACGACAGCGACAGCGTGCCCACCATCGCGAGAAAGACGGCGAAATAAAGAGACCTTGTTGGCGACAACCTAAGCCGCTCGCGCAAAGACATAGCCGACTCCCCGAATCGTGCGAATCAGACTTCGACCGCCCTCCAGCTTCTTGCGCAAATGGCTTATGTGGACGTCGAGAATGCGATCATACGGTGCTGCTTTGCGTTCGAACAGAGCCAGAGTTAATTCATCTCGCGAGACGACACGTCCTGCAGAGCGCATCAGTATCTCCAGTAGGTCGAACTCCATTTCAGTCAGTTCTGCGGGCGATCCCGCGATCCACACTTCGCGCTTAGTTGCATTGATTCGGATGTCACCGATGGTTACATCTTTGCTGCCTTTCGTAGCATCAGTGCGGCGCAATACCGCGCGGATCCGTGCCTGGAGCTCATCTGGATCGAAAGGCTTCGGAAGATAGTCGTCAGCACCCGCATTCAGCCCAAGAATCCTGTCGTGGTGCTGGACACGCGCCGTCAAAAGGATTACAGGGACGTCCTTTCTGCGTCGCAACTGTTGCAGCACACTGAAGCCATCAATGACGGGGAGCATGACATCGAGAATCACCAGATCATATGTTCCGCTGGCCGCAGAGGCGAGCCCTCGGCGGCCATCATATTCGCAGTCCAGGCGATGTCCGGCTCCGGCAAAAAACTCCTTCATCATCCCGCATAACTCTCTGTCGTCATCAACGACCAACAGCGATAGCTGCGCGTCTTTTTCCGCAGTCTCCATCGGCTATTAAGCCTCGCACGTTTCAAATGCGCGGCAACCTACCTTAAGGTAGCAACCCAATTCGCGGCCTGTCTACCACGACCTGGACCTCGCCCTCGTAAACACGCACCAAAGGCGACCTTCAGCCCTGGGGATTGTCTTCTTGTCCACCTGCGAGTAGATCCGCAGATTCGAAAAGGTCGACTGGGAAGGGACGGACGTGGAGCCGGATGTGAAGGTGAAGGCAGCGGATGCACTTGAAACGGTAGGTTTCTCCGAGGTCGCGGTAGTGTTTTGAGCGGATGACGGGCAATTCGGAAGTAATTACGCTACTTCTTGATTGCCGGTAGACCGAAAATCGGCTCAACCTATCCGATGCTGCTTTGTCTCTTTAGCGGACTTCCGGCGCGTCTCAAGTCTCGTGCATAGTCGGTTTAGCATGCGTCTTCCCGGTTCGGGGTTGCCGGTGATGAGGTATGCGAGAACTGCTCCCTGAAAGGACTGGAGTACCTCCTCCACCGCGTCCTTATTCGGCAGATACCTCAATAGCAGCTCAACCCATAGGCGCTGTTGCTCTCGGTAGAAGGATTTAGCCCGTGGAGAACCGTTCCATGCTCGTCGTGAGAGGTCCATGACTAGCAACAGGACTCCCTTGGACTCAGGATTCGTCGTCCTGTCCCAAAGTGCATTGAGGACTGTCTGTGCGGCGATTCCGGCCGGAAAACTTTCTGGAGCGAACTGGGCACGCAGTCGGTTCTCCAAAAGCGTCATCGCTCGTTCTTCAATGGCCTCTCGCCCTCCGAAGTAGTGCACCAGCATGCGCTTACTGATTCCAACGGCGCTCGCCAGCTGATCCAGGCTCAGGTCGAGTGTTCCAGACCGGATGAAGGCGCCGAGGCAGCTCTCGATGAGGTCGCTATGGTCCGTTGTTTCCTTTTTCGCCACTTGATCTCCAGAATGTACCATGTGGTACATTAACGGCGTGTACCAGGTGGTACATCCATCCTATCTCTGAGGGACTCCTGATGAAAACACAAGACAGTGTCGTCCTAATTGTCCTCGGCCTCATTATTTGGATTCTCGGTTCGGCCTACTACGCCTACCGCGGTCCCTTCGTCCTTGAGACAACAAGCCTGCGTTACTGGATCAGCTTCTTCATTTCGCCGTTAGTAAGTGCGATCATCTGCATCGCTATTCTCAAACTGCGTCACGTGCCGCCGTCTGCTTGGACTTCCGGTATGCTCCTCCTCGCGATTCCAGGGATGATTGGAGAGGCCGTCGTTCTCTCTCACCTATCGACATTCATGCCAAGGATTCAGGCCTCATCGGGAGGCCGCTACGGGGCTTTTCTATTCGCTGCATATGCGCTTGTGCTTGGAATAGCAGAAGTGGTCACATTAAGGGCGAACCCATAGCGGCCTTAGCAAAGGTCAAAAGCCTGCCCAGCAGAATCACTAGTTCCTGAATGACCGGCATCAATGTAAGTCAGTGTCAAGGGGACGCTGATCCTCAGTCGGGCTATCAGATTCAGGTGGACGGGAGTCCGGCATCTTCGGCGGGACCAGTGCGGCCGCGCCACTGTGGGCAGGCCTCATTGCCTTGATGAATCAGAAGCTCGGACAGCCCGTGGGTTCCTGAATCCCAGGCTGTACTCCATCGCTGTTACCCAAGCAATGCGACATCACCAATGGCAACAATCGTGCCTTTAAAGCCGGGCAAGGAGGGGATGCATGTACTGGACTCGGATCGCCGAACGGCGCACCGTTGGCCGCGGTACTTAGCCAGCCGTCCCCACAAATGCAGTCTGGACAGGAAGCAGGACACTCCGGATAGTTCATTCAGTTCGTTCCGTTAAGTATTCTCCTATCCGTTTCCACGCATCATAATGACCAGCAATCAGGAGGATTTATGCATACATTCTCTCTCCATTTTCGTCACGAATCTCCAGACGGTCCATGGATCGCCTCATGCCCCGTTCAAGCCGATCTGGAGGGCTTTAGCGGACTGACACGTAGTTTCGCCAGCGAAGGAGCAATGGTAACCGCTCTCGAGGCTGCCGGCGTAAAAATTGATCGGTCGAGAAAGGCTTTGGACGAAGTTCAGAACGGCCATGCGTCGTCCCTGGAAATTAGCCAGAATGAGGCACAGAAGCTCGGCATTCTTCACACCGATTCGCCGGAGTAGCCCATCCTCGCAGCTCTGTCTCACTATTCCGTGTGAGCAGCAAACGCCTATCGCCTGGGATAGTCACCTAAACCCTTATCCGTGGGTTCCTAATGGATCCGCGCAGTGGGTTGGTTCACACCCTCGAGCTTTTAGTGACGACCCTTCTGTTTAACCATTCTCCGGGTTCGGTCCAGCCAACATAGGGCAAGTCTTGAGGAGGAACAATCTTGTCGTAGGGGTTATCGTCAATCGGATCCGGCTTGCGATTGAACGTCGTGTAGGAAGTATCCACCCCCTCATGGATACGAAATTCATTGAGGTAGGTACCATCGGCCGGATTCAAATCTCCACTGCCATGATTCTTCGGGTCAGTATCGTGATACGCCACTCCTTCGCCTCCCAGGTCGTAATAGGCGCACAACACCCGACCTGGTATCTTCTGTGGGCCGGCTTGATAACGGCTGTCGTGATAGGGCACGCCCTTATACTGGCTCAAAAATGACTGAGAAAACGCAGTCGTCGCTAGCATCGACGCGGCGAGAAAACATGAGAAGAGGACTCTCCGGTTCATTCTTCAACTCCCGTCAATACCGGTCAAATGACCTTAAAAAGTTCGATCCCGTGCGCTTTTCCGAGATTGCCCGAGTACTTCTTGTCTGTTCCATTGTTCCAATGCTCAAATACCCCAAGGCTGCGGCATCGGATGCCATCGCGCTCTGGATCATAGAGCGTCTTGGAAGGTGGATCGTTTGCGAGAGCTGCTTCGCGCAAGTATTTGTCTGCGTTCGCGATATCCACGAGATCGGGCCATTCCGAAGTTAGGAAGTCGAAGCCCACCGAATCGATGGCCACGCCGTCAAGTGACGTGAAGATGCTGCTCGGCCAGGCATCGTTGAACGGCGCCATCTTCCACTTGCGACGAGGCGGACCATCCGCATTGTCGCTGCCAGAGAGCCCGTCGACGAGAAACAGAATGGTTTTCTCGCCGAGATCCTTATGACCCAAATAATCTACAAATGCAGCGTAACTTGCCGAGCCGTCAACGTTATGGCGAAAACCATCGTGCGCATTCTTGTGCCAGTCGGGGTTGATGCTTGTAGCCCCGAACAGATTCTTCGCGCAGAGCGTCACACCAGAGCTAACATGTCCTTTCAATAAGGCCGCATCGACCAAGTAGGAGCATCGATGACTGTGGTATCAAGCCCCGAAGCGTTCACCATCCAAAACAAAGGGCTCTCGGCTATTGGACCAACGGGAAGCGGTCTGGGCTACGGAGGAGGGACCGCTGGAATCGGAAATAGCCTGGCAATTAGGTTTGATATCCATAACAACTCCGGCGAGGGAACTAACTTAACCGGGTTCTATCCAGATGGGGCATCGCCAACGATACCCGCTATCGATCTGACACCTTCCAATATTGTCTTGATCAGCGGGGACGTTATACATTCGCATGTCAGTTACGACGGTGCAAATCTTACACTGCTAACTGACGCTACAACATCTGCAAGCTTTATTGCGACGTATGCTGTGAATATAGCCAGCGTAGTTAGTAGTACAACAGCTTACGTTGGTTTTACAGCATGAACTGGTGCTTCAACCATGAACGCGAACATCCTTGACAGGACTTATCACAACTAGCAGATGCAGGGCCCAGCGTTAGTCGTGATCGTGATCGTGGTCGCCGTGGCCCATGCTACTGATCTGCCTGCTGCGTCCGTCGCGATTGAGGTCCAGGAAGGAAATGAGATTTCCCAAGGTTTGATAGTGCTCTCGTTCATCAGCGATCACTTCCTTGAGAATCGCGACGCTTGGTTCATCGCCGAGCGCCTGGCGCAGGGCGAGGTTCACTCCGCCTATCCGTGTCGCCAAGGATTCGGCCTGTCCAGATTCACTCCCCGTTTACTTGGGCACTTGTCCACCGAGTTCCAGAATGCGTTCAGCCCAAAGGCCGGCATGATGCTTTTCTGCAGCGGCCAGACACGTGAAGCGTTCCGCCGCTGTGGATTTAGTCTCTCCTTTGGCCAGCGCCGAGTAGGTGTAATGGCCTTCCATCTCCGCCTGCCAGTTGGCCTCCAGCGCTGCGAGTAGTCTCTCATTGTCCGAATCGGTCTTCGCCTCTCCCTCGGGCCTGAGCAAATATCAATATTTTGACTACCTATTCGATTGTTGATTTCTTCCCCAATCAAGAAGATCCCGCCATGGGTGCCCCTCACGTCCGTAACAGACTAGTCACAAAAGACATTTTTGCAAACTGGAATTTTAGAGATGTTGATCGATGTACAATTACCGGCATTCCTGAGTCAGCGAGGGATAGATAACGTGCTGATAATACTCCGGAGCATTGCACTCAAGAGTTTCGGCCGAATCGTTGCTGTGGCCTTGGCCACATGTGCGTATACATCGGCTCAAACCAAAGCAGGCCCGGTAGACCCCGGCGTGCGCGGTGGCGTGGCCGGTGCCGGCGATCCGCTCAAGGGCCTTACTGCGGATGAAGCTGCGTTCTTCCAGGATGGAATGACGAGGTTCGCTCAAGTCGAGGCCGTGAGCAAAGGCGCGAACAACGGCCTCGGGCCCCGCTTCAACTCAAACCAGTGTCTCTCCTGCCACGCGCAGCCGACTGCAGGTGGATCGAGCCCTTCGCAAAATCCCCTGCTGGCAGTTGCCACCTTGAATGGCGCGAAGAACACCGTGCCCTGGTTCATCACGCAAAACGGTCCTGTCCGCGAAGCGCGATTCAAACGGAGCCCCAGCGGAGCCAGCGACGGCGAGGTGCACGATGACTTCGTGATCACCGGGCGAACCGACGCCCCCGGTTGCACCATCGCGCAACCCGACTTCCTGCCCGCGGGAGATCCGCTCACTGGCCAGCATGGCAATCGGAATATAATCTTCCGAATCCCGACTCCCCTCTTTGGCGCAGGGCTCATAGAATCGATCCCCGACTCAGCCATTCTTGCCAATCTGGCGTCCGATGCAACCACGAAGTCGTCCCTGGGTATCTCCGGCCATGCGAATGCACACCTGAGCGGAAATGTGAACCTCAGTGCAAACGATGGCACCATCACCCGTTTCGGCTGGAAGGCGCAGAACAAATCCCTCCTCATGTTCGCGGGCGAGGCCTACAACGTCGAGATGGGAATCTCGAACCAGCTCTTCCCGCAAGAGCGCGACGAGACGCCCGGCTGTCGCTTCATCGCCACTCCCGAGGACACGCTCAACTTTACGACTGCTTCGCCTACCACCGGATCCCCGACCACCGGCAATTCAAACACCGCAGCCCTCTCAGACATCGAAGCGTTTGCCAACTTCATGCGGATGCTGGCCCCGCCCACACCGGCTCCCGCCACCCCGTCCAGCGAAAAGGGACGCAACACGTTTGGGCAGATAGGATGCGCCCAATGCCACACCCCCTCGTTCACCACCGGCACAATGATCGCGAGCGGCTCCTCTAAAGTCCCGAGCGCCGCGCTCTCCAATCAGACCGCGAATCTTTTCTCCGACCTCCTCGTCCACCACATGGGCGAAGGTCTCGCCGATGGCATCACGCAAGGCGGTGCCGGCCCTGACGAGTTCCGAACAGCCCCCCTGTGGGGCGTCGGCCAACGTGTCTTCTTCTTGAATGATGGACGGACCACCAACTTGGTAGACGCCATCAGAGCGCACCAAAGCCGTGGCAGCGAAGCAAACAAGGTCATCGAACGCTTCAATAAACTAAGCACTCAGGAGCAGCAGGAGATCATCGATTTCCTGCGCTCGCTCTAGCAAGAACAGCACTCTCAACCCCGTTGCCAGCCGTGCACTCAAAGCTCGTCGCTTGGCTGCAAGCAGCGGATTCGGTCGGCGGTCAAGGATCGCATCGGAATCGAACCAAATCGCTGAGTCGCCGGAACGTTATGGAAGAGTTGCCGACTACCCGGCGCTAATCACTGAGGGGCTCAACGCTCTGCGTCAATAAATTCCCCGAACGCAGACGCACTTTGTGTTCTGCTACCTGGCAGCGTCTTCCAACCTCTTGTATTGGTTTGCTTTGTTGAGATCAACGAAGAAACCTCGGTTTTATTGGGCAAATCAAGCTGATGCAAGTGTACAGACCCTTTACGAGAAGTCCGCAAAACCAGCATTCACGCATGATTATTTGCCCCTAATCGCTGTACGGCTCGTCATAGTAATCCTTGATCCTCAACTCCGGGCCACTTTCTAGCAAATCATCCGGCTTCCTACGTCTAGAAATTTGTGAGGGGGATGCCGTCGATGACGAACTGGGTCTGGTACTCGGAGCCGCGCGGATGGAGGACGGCGTTGCCCTCGTAGAGCCAGCCGGGTTGGGTGTCGACCAGGTCCTGGATGGACCCTGCCGGGCAGGGAGGTTTCGCGGTCCTGTATCTGCTGCGAGCCGATCTGCATGACGGATGAGGGACGATAGGGATCGATCAGCGGTGCGGAGGCGTTGACCTGTACCGATGTGTTGACCGGGGCAATGGTGAGCTTGATGGTGTGCTCGGCGGGGACTGCGGATCTTACTTCGATTGTTTCGGTGGTTGCCGTGAAGCCCTGGCTCTCTGCGCGTAAGAGATAGATCCCATAGGGTAGGGTCTCAATATCAACTTCGCCACTTTTACTGGTTGTTAGTGAGTTGAGGTATTGGCTTGAGTTGCTGGAGATCGTGATGGAGGCGCTGTGGCTCGATCCGCCAGGTAACCACGTTTCCAGGATGCGCGGTCTCAAATCGCTAATTGGCGATTTTCCATCAAGTGGTCTGTCCTTTGTTGTTGTGAGTCCTTCGTGTTATTTTCGCCGCGTACTCGGATTGGTCTAGCGGGAGTTTTATGAAGCACGCCGTCCTTGGTTTTCGAGCCCATTTCGGATGGACCGCTCTTGTCGCGATATCGCTTGAAGACGGCTTTCCGCAGGTACTTCTGCGTGAGCGCCCTCACGCCGAGGCCCGCGGCTTCATCTCGGGCGTGCGCGCCGAAGCAAGACATCTCGCATATCGAGCCATCCAGTCTGTACTGGTAAACCTTCAGAAGCAAGGCTATGAACTCAAGCGCTGCAGTCTTCTTCTAGCTTCCGGAAGGCCGCTTCCGGGTCTCGCTCAAATCCTGGCGTCTCATGCGCTGATTCACGCTGCTGACGGGGAAATTTTCCGCGAAGCACTGCTCCACGCAAGCAAGCGGTGCGGCGTCGAGACGTTCACTGCGAAAGAGAGCGACCTGCTCGAACGGGCCGTGCATGCTCTTCGCCTGCAACCTGATGAGGTTGCCCGTCGTCTCGCCGATCTAGGCCACCCGCTTGGTTTTCCTTGGTCACAAAACGAAAAATTCGCTGTGCTTGTCGCTTGGGTTTCTCTCTGTAGGTGATTCGTGCCGAGTGACCGGCTACCCGAAAACTGAGTTTCAGTTGGTGAGAATAGGACCTTTCGCACATTGAGTAAGAAGGCGATTTCGCAACAGTTGACCCCTGTATGCTCGATTTAGCTTCCGGTTAGCCGACGATCCGGAACTTACCGGCACAGTAGGAATCGAATCAGAGGTCTTGTGTTCCGATCTTCAACTCAGGATGTTCTGAGATGCTCAGAATATTTCCGTCTGGGTCTTTGAACCAGGCGACCTTAGCGCCGGTAGGTGAAGTCCAGACACCCAACTCATCCTGATCCATACCCCCATAGCGCTCGAATTGGACTCCAGCTTGCCCCAAGTTTTTGACGGTTGCGCTGATCTCCGGGACTTGCCAACCCAAGACCGTGCCATGCGCTGGCGCAATCTCGTTAGCCATCCCAAGTCGAAGCATGATGCCGTTGGCGTCAAAGACCAACGCGAACGGCGGTTCTTCTATCACCAGCCGCAGGCCAAGCGTGTCCCGATAGAAAGCTCTTGCGCGGGATACGTCTACGATGGAGACGAATCCGATGATATTGTACTTGCCGAGTCCGAACGGTTGTGACATGCGACCATGATGAGCTTCTTCATCGGTTGTCGCAAGAGTGCCCTTACGTCATAATATATCTCTATTGCGACAGAGTACGCTTTTGACGGAATACGACCCGAAGCGCGGCATTTCTGTTGCGACGCTCGCCTATGAATACCCTTCCAGGTTTGAGGTGTTAGAACACGCACATGGGTCGGATCAACTGATCTACGCAATCAGTGGCCTCATGGAAATATCTTCCGATCAGAGCATGTGGTTGATCCCGCCGCATTTTGCGTTGTGGATTCCAGCCAGAACCCACCATCGGATTCACATGCCTGGACCTGTTTCGATGCGCACGCTTTATCTGCGAACAGGCCTGACCGCGAGATTGGATCCGCGGTGCGCCGTGCTGCACGTGACTCCGCTGCTACGAGAACTTATCGTGGAAACCGTACGCGTCAGTCAGCTTCGTGTGCGGAATCGCTACGAGTGCGCTCTTCGCGACCTGCTTATTTCTCAGATTCAGAAGGCCTCCCCGGTGCCCACCTTTGTGACGCTGCCACGAGACGCGAGAGCATTTGCTGTGGCTCAGGCAGTCTTGCGGAAACCGGCTGAGTCGATGGCGATGGCGGATCTATGTTCCGAGGCAGGTGTCAGTGTCAGAACGATCCAGAGGGTGTTTCGTAAGGAGATCGGCATCGACTTTGAATCGTGGCGACGACAGGTCCGATTGACCAAAGCCGTGGAGCTATTGGTTTCGGGATATTCGATCAAGGAAGTAGCCCACAAGGTCGGTTATTGTCAGCCGAGCGCCTTTGTCGAAATGTTCCGCCGGACATTTGGAACAACTCCAAAGGCGTGGATGTTAGCATTGGAAACCCTAGCCAATGATCCACCAACCACACACAAGCCGCCCTCAGCGCCCCAACGCTCTGGCAAGCAGTGATGATAACTTCTGTGTCTAAAAAAAGATTGGCCTGGATCACGGGCAAACCGGAAGGAATCGGACCACTTCTTGTTGACCGACAATCCACGCGTTACCAATGCCACCAGCCGGTAAGCATCAAGCAGCGACATTGGAAACAGTTCAAACTGCTCTAGCAATCCTGACGCTGCATTCTGGTTCCATGGACATTTGAAGCTTCCAGGGATACCGCCCTTGATATTATGGTCGCCGAGTCGTCTAGTTGACCCCAAAGGAGCAAAGGGCATGCAAATTACGACGGAGCAAGCGGAGCGCGTCTTGAAGGCTTCCATACTGAAGGCTCGCGAACTAGGAGTTTCAGTTTGCATCGCAATCCTTGATTCGGGAGGCCACTTGAAAACATTTCATCGTATGGATGGAGCATGGCTTGGAGTGATCGATGTGGCCATTAAGAAAGCGAAGACATCCGCTCTGTTCGAAATGGAGACGCAGGTCCTTGATAACTACAGCAAAGCAGGGGCAGATGCGCATGGAATTGAGCTCACCAATGGCCACCTTGTAACATTTGCCGGTGGAATCCCCCTTAAGGACGTCGATGGACAAATGATCGGTAGCATCGGCGTGTCCGGGGGGCAGGTGGCTCAAGATTATGCAGTCGCTCAAAGCGGTCAATCAGCATTGAAAGGCTAGCTAAAAGAGAGGAGAGGTAACTCACATGAAGGAAATATTGATCACGGGAGCAGGTTCAGGATTTGGCGAAGGGACCGCTCTCGGACTAGCGCAAAAAGGGCACAACGTAATAGCAGCTGTTCAGACCTGGCCACAAGTTACAGCTCTGCGTGAAAAAGCTGGCTCACTCGGCCTCAAAACACTAAGGGTCGAGAAGCTCGACCTGCTCGACACTTATGATGTCGCACACGCGCTGAAATTGAAGTTTGACATTTTGGTGAATAACGCCGGCATCGGCGAGGGAGGACCGATGTCTGAGATTCCCGTCGAGCTGGTGCGCAAGAACTTTGAAACAAACGTCTTCGCGGCTTTGGATTTTACACAGCGCGTGGTGAGGAGTTGGGTAGCCGCAGGCATTCATGGAAAGGTGGTATTCGTCTCCTCAGCCGTCGGACTTCTCACGGTCCCACCAATTCCCGCATATGCCGCGAGCAAGCATGCCGTGCAATCTATCGCTGAAGCGATGTACGAGGAGCTGAAACCCTTCGGAATTCAGGTCCAAACGATCAATCCCGGACCGTACCTTACCGGTTTCAACGAAACTGTGGTTGAAGCGGGTCTACGTTGGATGAGCGATGACGTCAACTTTATCAAGCGCGAAGCCTTCAAGAAAATCGTCGACGGGCTGCTAGGGAAACCAGAAGGGAGACTCGATCCAAAAGACATGATCGCAAAGATGGTTGAAGTGATCCCTTCTCGCGAGGGGAAGTTTCTCAACATTTTTCCTCCTTCGTCGGAAGACTGGGTCAAGAGCTACCAGCAGCAACTTTTCGATCGCACTATCTAACAGGCAACTATTGGCGAACGATGACGATCGAGCTTTCGTCATCGTTCGCGGTATGCGCATGGGAGTCTGCGCCGCTTCGATCTACCAACTAAGGGATAAAGCCCTTCTCATCAAGGGCGACACTGTTCCGCGGCCAGTCGGTGTTCGGGGGTTTGACTGCGACGAGGTCCACGTAACTTCCGAATTGCCGGCCATCCGCCCGTCATCCAAAATGACGTGAAGGTCCAGTTGTCGTACAACTCCCGCTAGATTTCTGCGATCGGCAGCGTTACCCGAAACTCCGTCCGGCCCGGTTGCGATTCGAAAGTGATCGCGCCGTCGTTGTGACGCACGAGGCGCCGGGCGATGTCGAGCCCGAGGCCAATTCCTTGTCCCATTGGTTTGGTGGTGAAGAATGGATCGAAGATTCGGTCGCGGATCTCGGCCGGAACGCCGGCGCCGTCATCGAGGATTCGCACCACAACACTTTGGTTCTCTCGATTCGCAAGCACCTGCACGTGGCCTCCATTGACCGCGGCGTCTAAGGCGTTGTCGATCAGATTTCCCCATACTTGATTCAATTCAGCAGCGAAGCCACGGACCTTTGGTAGTTCGGCCTCCAACTCCAGCGTTACATTCACCGACTTCTCATGCGCCTTCGACTGAAGTACCGCCACTGTGTTCGCCAGGCATGACCCCAGATCCACCGGGTCCGCCACGTTCGCCTGGTCCATGTGGGTAAATCCCTTCACCGCATTCACCAGGCTAGAGATGCGCGTTGCCGAATGCTGAATCTTCGAAGTCAGATGCCGCACCGCACAGTCGGCACCGGCCCACCGCAACACCGCGTTCAATGCCGGTCGCTCCACCCCAGCAGCCAGCAGCTCCAGCGCCTCAAATGTCACCTCGGTATCGGCGAGCATCTGTGCGTTCGACGTGTCCAGTCCGTGCCCGGCAAGCCACTCTTCAATCGCCTCTTCGTGATCAGACTGTTCCAGCGGAGAGCGCACCTCACGGCCCTGTTTCGCGATGCAGGACCTGCGAACCGCCTCCACAGCGGCAATCTGCTCATCGTTCAGCGTCTCCGCAGCCAGATCGCGCGTGGCCTCTTCGGAGTCTTTCAGACGATCCTCAAGCATCGCCGCGCAACGCTCGATCGCCGAGGCAGGATTATTGAGTTCGTGCGCCAAACCCGCCGAGAGTTTGCCCAGCGAGATCATCTTTTCGTTTTGCAGCTCACTTGAGGTAAAAAGCCGGGCGCGATCAAGCATCCTATGCACCAAAATCGCAGTGACTTCGTAACATTCTCGCGTTATCGACCTGAGATGCTCGCGGGGTATCGCGAAAACCTCCACAGGTTCCAGGGCACGCACATCTCCGGGCGGAGTCACCATCCGCGAATACGGCAACATACCCGTGACATCTCCTTCACGCCACTCAATAAATTTGCTCGGCCCGTCGCCACGATCGACAAACACAACCAGTCGTCCGGAAAGAATGATGTAAAGGCCCTCCACCGGGTGGCCCTTCATACTTAACGCGTCTCCAGTATTCAGATTTCGAATGGACCCATGCGCTGCCAGCCACTCCAGCTCGGTCCGGGACGCTGCGCTCAGAGTTCTGTGCTCCGCCGGCCGATCGATAAGATCACGTGCTATCACGGGCGTGCAATCTCCCTATAAGAGGAAAAAGCTGCTGCCTAACAACATATCAGAGAGAAAATCGCCTTTCGTGGGCGGCTCGTCCAGTCTCAGGAAAATCTTACGATCGGATTGGAGAGAATCGAAAGTCAAAAACGATCCAGGTTGCCGAGTGAGAAAACTTCCTACACCTATTCGAACACCTGATTGTCATTCTCGAAGCAGCTCAAATGGCCGAAGCGCGAGCGAATCTCATCGCCAAGTGGTCAGAGTTCACGGGTTCTAAAGCCGGCCTTCGTCAGACAGAGCAATTTGGTGACTTCGATCATCTGGATAACCCTGTCCTCACATACCTTGATCGACTCGTATCCGCCTTGCGGATGACGGTTAGCAACCAGATCACCAGCGAGGAAGCCTGGACGCTGACTAGGCTTGAAGAAATGCTCGAAGACACCAGTGCGCTAGTCCACCGACGAGAGAAAGCCCCTGCCAACGAACGTGACCAGTCCGTCCCATATGCAAGGAATGGATACTGCGTATTGTTTCGGAGAGAGCGTGGTGCACGCGAGCGATCCAAGGGAGCAGATGAGTAGTTTCAGCGATTCGTCGTACGGGCGGGGTCTCGAGAATAGACAATAGCCAACGGAGTTCGGTTTGTAACGGAAAGGCCGTGACTCCGCTGAGAAACAGACCTGCCATAAAAAGGACCAGCCAGAATCGAATCGCTCGGAGATGGTTACACGCCAGGGACTAAAATTCCTTTCCAAAGTCTGTCTGTATCTCGTTGGACTGCTCATATCGTGGTCTCAAGCTGAATTACTCCCCCTGCCGCTAAGGCCCATTCGTTTTTGACTCTACAGTCCCAACCCTTGCGTCGGACGCGGTGGTGGTGGTGCCACGGCGGCCTTCATCAAATCCGATCCACCTTTGTACCAATCCACCTTCCGCGTCACCACCATCACAACGGCCAGCACTGCGAACAACATCAGAGATCCCAGGATGAGCGCGTTGTCCTCGCTGATGAGCAGTCCGTAGACTGCCGCATAAAGGGCCGTCAGTATCGCTCCAAAGCCGACCCCACGCGTCACGCTTCGCAGGACATACGACAGATAGAACGTCAGCAACCCGATACAAGCCGCGCTGGCAATCAGGTAGGACAACGCAAACGCCATATGTTCCGAGAAGCTGACCAGCAGCAAAAAGAAGATCGCTAGCCCAAACCCAACCAGCAGATACTGCACCGGGTGAATCGGCAGCTCTTTCATCATCTCGAACAGGAAAAACCCGCCGAACGTTAGCACCACAAATAAAATTCCATACTTCGTCGCCCGATCGCTTAATTTGTACGGATCAATCGGCGTCAACAGACTCACATTCATCAGATCGATCGGCTTCACCGGGTTCGACTCCATCTGAACCTGCGTTCCTGTCGCCAACGAAGAAACATCCCACGCCGCCGAAAACCCGTTTTCGCCCACCTCTCGTGTCCGCGGCAGAAAGCGCCCGGCAAATAATGGAGAACGCCACGTCGAACTCAGTTCCACATGATTCGAATCGCCAACCGGTGCCACGCTCAGCTGTTCCGTCCCTGCCAGATCTATGTCGATCGCAAACTCCAAATGCCCATTCAGCTCCTTCATGCCGCGCAGAGGCACCCGTAGATTCCGCTGCCAACCCATTGTTGACTCAGCTCCTTGGAGCATCGTCTGTGGCGTCCCATTGACCACTACCGTCGGCGTACCCACAATCCCGCGCACGTCCTCAACGGACATCGCGAGGTATGGCTCACCCCACTCTACGGTTCCCGTCGTCTGCGGCTGTGCGATCTCCACCGTCCCCTTCAGATGCCCTGCAAACTCATATACCGTGACCATATACAGCCCATGCCGTCGCTCCGTCGGCGTCAACCTTCCGCGTACGTCCAGCACATGGGGAAACGACGTTGCCGTCAGCGTAGTGACATGCTCCACTCTCTTCTTGACTCCCTTCTCACCATCCTCCATCGTCACGGTCGTCTGTGTATACGGCCTAACCAGTACAGGCCCGATCACCGTCTGCGGCCCTGCATAGCTCGCCTCGATACTCTTCACCGCATCATCCCGGTATTTCTGTCGATCGGTGATCGTACCATTCACCATCGCCAAGGCAATCAAGATCGCACCCGTCACCACACCAATGACCAGCAGCTTCAACGCCAACTTGAGGTTCATCTCATCTCCTTTGGAAATCCGTGTGTCTTCAATGCGTCAATATGTTCGTGAATCAACTTTGCAATGCAAAGTGAATGGTTGTAGCTAGGATACTTTGCATCGTAAAGTAACCTCCGAAAAAAAGGTTTAGGCCTTGGAAGGAGTCAGACCGCGCAACTGGTTGGGGGAAGCCTCTTGTTTGCTTCCCTTCGCCGCGTCCTTCACTACACGTTCGAGCGTCGAAAGGTATTCAAGATAACGCTGTCGGCCTTCAGGCGTGATGCGGCAGATGGTTTGTGGACGGTTGTGGTCATGGCCTTTCACAATCTCAACCATCCCTTCTGTCTCCAGAACTCGCAGATGCCGACTCAGATTGCCGTCGGTCAGCGAGCAAAGCTGCTTCAAATCATTGAAGATCAGGCCCTTGGGATTTGTAATCAGAGACGTCAGAACGCTGAGACGGGCTCGCTCATGAATCACTCGATCAAGGCCTTCATAGGCGAAGCGCCCTTCGCTCGATGAAGCTTTAGTTTTCATCCGCACCCTCCGGTGTGGCAACGAACAGAATGCCGGCCACCAGCCACTGCCCCGCTCCATAGGCAAGACCCATGGTCCACGGAGCAAGTGCGCGGCTATCTCCGAAAGAAATGCAGACCAGCCCCGTGAGCAGGTACCAGGCCCCTGCGGCGATCATTGGGCGCGGTAGAAAACGACAGGACGAAAAGATGCCCAGGCTGAAGATCACCTGCCAGAGTCCGGGAAGCATCCAGACGACTGCAGGGACAAAGCGTACGAGAGCAATGGTGACCAGTACTCCCGCGCCAACTGCAGGGAGGAACTGTTCGACCGCCATACAGATCATCTCATCGGACAGACCAGAATGCATGCGGCGGGTTCGGGCATACATCTGCACTCCGGTCAATGCAGCTGATAGCACAGCAGTGGAGATCCAGATACCCGCGTATGCCGAGACGTGGTTGGCCGGGTCCGGCAGCAACACCGATTGCATTGACGCCGCCAGAAGTGCGATTACTCCCGTAGCTGCGAGCGTTGCAGGCCCATAACCCCGAAACTGCGTACTTTGGGCCATCTGCCTGCGTATGTTGCTGATGTCACCAAGCGCCTTATGGAGATCACTCATAGGGATTTCACTTTACATCGCAAAGTAGACCAGATGACAAGGTGCGTGTCAATTGCTGGGGCATTCCCGCGCAAACTCGGATCTACTCTGCCTCGCTACCAGTCTCGGTCCATTCCACCGATTGGGTCCAAGGAAATGTCCGCAGCTCTTCAACAATTTCGTCCAGAAGAGTGGCGTCATGCGTCTGCGATTCGAGAATGACCTGGATCACTGAGTTTTCCGTATCTTCAACCTTCTCCGAGAGTGTCTTTCGCAGTACCAGCGAGCGCGCAGCGATCTCGCGGGTCAATTGATACAGAGCCTCCCCCTGATGCTCCGTCTCGCAGAAGAGCCTCAATCGATAAAACGTGTGAGTCTCCAACACCGACAAAGACCGTTGATCGATATAGCGGGAGAGCGGACGCAACACCGAATTAATTGCTATTAGCAGAGCCGCCACAAACACCGCATCGAGCAATTCACCCGCACCCGCACATGCACCTACGGCGGCCGAACACCATAGCGTGGCGGCAGTATTCAATCCACGCACATTTCCGCCGTCTTTCATGATCGCCCCCGCACCCAAAAAGCCCACGCCGGAAACTACATATGCGATCACCTGTGTCGTTCCCGGAGCGATCGTCAACCCCAGATCGACGAAAGCCGCGGATCCAAAGCAGACCAGCGTATTGGTCCGCAAACCAGCCGCACGCTGACGCCACTGTCGTTCCGCTCCAATGCAGGCGCCCAGAATTAACGCCACCATTAGACGTGGAAACGTCGGCTGTTCCAGGATTGACGTCGAATCCGTCCACCAATGGAGCCAGGGATTCATCATAGATTACCTATTGGCCTCTCCCGTATAGCGTCGCACATTCACCCGGCGGAAGCGCGTACAGTGATTGGTGGCCGATCTCGCAAAATACCAACCGCCTGCGCGCTTCCCCACGGTTACAATTGCCGTGAGGTGAACCATGCGAAAAGCAGCTTCAACTGCGATCCTCGCGATCGCCGCCCTCACAACACTCCCATCCTTCGCTGACAAAATCAAGGGAGACTCCACCCTCAAAGACTCCCAACCCTACGGCACCAAGGACAAGGAGCATAAGCATCAAGGCTATGACCTCTCCTTCGACGCCCAGGGAAAGACCTACACCTGCCGCACCGACCCCAGCCATTCCATGAATGCCACCGACTTCGTCGTAGGCGGGCCCATCCACTACGAGATCGACAAAAACAAAGCCAATATCAAAACCCCAGACAACAAAAAAGTAGACTGCAAGATCGTCCGCGCCGAAATCTCTCCAGCCCCTTAAAAAATACCCAGATCTCAACGGCCCATCCTGATCTGCATCTATGGAGGTCTACCACGACGTATCGTAACTTTTCGAGCGCCTCGACCAGAGCGCCCTCATGCGCTACGTCTGGCGAGCGGTTTCCCTGGCCCCCTATACTGACAACCTTCCCTGAAATTTAACCGAATCTAGACACAAAATACTGAATACAAACAACTCGCGAGGACGCAAATGCCCTCTGATAGATTGCACCCCCGGATGTGAGCTGCAGGTATCGATCCGAACGCCACTCCAAAACAGCTGCGCGGGCCCCTATCTCAACTCTCAGGAGAGTACGAAATGTTTATCATCTGGTGGATCATTGTTGGCCTCATCGCTGGTTTCCTCACCGGAAAGCTCATGAAGGGCAGCGGCTATGGCGCAATTGGCGACATCGTCATCGGCATCATCGGAGCCATCGTAGGCGGCTTCATCATGCAGAAGCTCGGCTATTCAGGATCCGGCGGCCTTATCTACACTGTCATCGTCGCCATCGTCGGCGCAGTCCTTCTCACCTTGCTCCTTCGCCTCGTCACGGGCAACAGAGCTCGAAACTTATAAGCCAACTGTTCGAACGGATACTTCCAAAGCATCCCATCTACCCGCGTGCCCACTTCTCAATCCGGAGATGTGGGCATTCGTTCGAAGCGCGCGCAATCGTCTCACTCCCCTAAAGGTCGTATCGCTAAACCCCTCATGGCATACGAAGCTAATACCATGAGCCAATGGAAAGGCATCCTCCTCGCAATCAATATCTCCTTCGCAGCGCACGTTCATGCAGAGGACTGCCTGAACAACCTCCCCGCATCCATCCGTTCCGCGGTCGAGCAGGACAACTGGACCATCCTGCAGCCGCAGGACCTCGCAGGCACCGACCCTCAAAGATGGAAGGGCAATCATCCCGGCGAATGCCCTGGAGTAACCTCCGGAAACTTCTACCCCAAAGGCAAGACCTCCTACCTCGTGGCACTCATCCAGCGTGACCCCACGCAGGGAAGCGAGCAGAACAACCAGCTCGAAAAGCTCACTCTCGTCTACCTCAAGAAGGACAACCCCATCACCATAGCCGTCGTCCCTCCCACCCAGATCCCAGCCCCAATGGTCGTCTGGAAACTCCGCCCCGGTGGCTACCAGGACCTATACGGCTCCAAAAAAGTGACCATCTCGCGGGAATCGTTCGTCTACGAAAAACTAGTGGGCCCCGCAAACCAGTTCTACTACGACGGAAGCCACCTCAAATCCCTGGTCCTCTCCAGATAGACCCTCCCATATTCAGTCAGTCAAAGTGATAGGCTTCTCATCATGAATGGCCCCACCCTACAGGACCGCCTGGCCCACATCACCCAGGGCCTCGCCGAGGCCGAACGCAGATACGCCGCTGGGGAGCCCTATCCCGACCCCGAAGGCTCCTGGCCCCACAAGATCTCCCAGCTCAAGCAGCACCTGGCAGACGTTCGCGAGATGATCGCCAACGAATAGCACTCACACCGCCTGAAGAACAATCATCATTGGTCTCATTATTGGTTCCAGACTCGATCAATGCACATGAGCCACATCGTCATTCATCGAGAAGACATCTTTGAAGTCGTCCTCATACGGAAAGACGTGAATCATCCAGGTGAACATATAAGGATGGAAGATTCCGCCCTCAGCCTCGCAGGCATCTTTAGTGTGGATCGATCCAAACATGCCGAACTTTGGATGAGCAGCTTGATAGTCTTTCACACGGTCTGCTGGAGCCTCGCAGAAGTTGGTGTGCTCATGCCACCGCGCCACACTGAGCGGAATCCGCTCATTCAGCTCCTCCTCCGTTGCGTTCGGCCGCGCCGTATACATCACCCCCTCCAGCCTGTACTGCTTGTACTCAGTGTGCCGGTAAAGCAACGAAGTCGGCTTGCTCGGATCGAAGTGTAGATCGGACGCCCGGGCGTTGGCCTCATTGTTAAAGTGATACTGCGGCTGCTCAAGCTTAGGATTAGCAATGACGTATCCATCCGCCAGAGCCTTCCGGTAGTCCTTGTACCGCTCCATCGTCGCCTTCGCTTCGGCCACCACTTCCCGCGCCTTCACCTCGTCGCCAGGCTGCTTTGGCCACACCGGCGTGATGCTCATGTGGCCAGCCATGGCGGCCATGCTGGGCCCCATGCTCTTCATGTCAGCCATGTCGCCCATCTTGCCGCCGCTCATGTCCATCCCAGCCATACTGTCTTTCCCCTGCCCCTGTTGCAATCCGTGCCCCGGCAAAGCAACCAGCAAAACCGCTTCCACCAGCAGCGCCGCTGAAAACATCGAACGAATGTTGAACATCGCAATCTCCGTCACGACTATCTATGGCCGCCCAACTCGGCCACATCCATTCATTCACGATTCGTCGTCCGCGAACAGTTCCACCTCGCCAAGGTTCCGCATAGCCACCCTGCTAAGGGTCAAGTACAGAAAATCACATTGGACTAGCAGGCTCTCCGTAAGCAGAGCAGGGCTCGATGCAAGCGGCTATTCTTTATAGACCAACCGTGGTCCGCTGACCTGTTCTACCTTCAGATCAACATCCACTTCAACCCGGTCTGCGATCTTCACAAAGGGAATCCCACTCGTCATCCCATACTCTTTGCGATCAAATGCCATCATCCCTTTGATGACGCCCCGTCCCGTCCCCTTGCCTGAAACCGTCAGCTTTAGCGTCTCTGATTTCGAGACACCTCGTATGGAGAAGTCTCCCAGCACGTCGAACGATTCAGGGCCAGTCTGCACAATCTTCGTCGAACGAAATGTAATGTAGGGTGCCTGCTCAACATCGAAAAAATCCGCACTCTTCAGCTTCTTATCCTTCATCCCGCTTCCAGTATTTACCGTAGCCGCTTGAATTTGGATATCCAGAACGGCGGTAGTCACATCTCGAGACGAAAAGGTCAGAGACGCCTTCCACTTGTCGAAATCCCCCACGAGAGCGACCGAGGCCTTCACGTAAAACTTGATACTGCTGTCCTCGGGCGTTGTCTTAAAAACGGGGACCTGCGCATGGGTGGGCAGCGGCAGCAAGGCAAACGTCAAAAGAGTGAGAAGGGCTAGTCGCATGGAGCTTGAGTGTCAACTTTCCCCGCTGCCATGTCAAATAAAAAGCAAAGTAAAAAGCAAAGCGCAAACCCTAGCCCTTACGTGTCGCCACCTTCAGCGGGCCCGCCTTCAGGATCTTTCCACCTTCCTGCACAACATACAGCTGGTTCACCTCAAGATTCTTGAGTTGATCTATTTGCCCGCTAAGCCACCGTATCTCCACCAGCTCTACCTTCTTGGCTTGATCCAGACCGAAGTGCATCCGCATATCGTTTTGCGAAAAATAGCTCCCCCCGCTCCGTAGTTCATCAAGCTGTCTCGACGGCTTGGTCGCATCAGGTGTCGTTGTGGCAGTAACAATCACCCTGCTCCCAATTCCCGAACGGTTCGACTTCACTCCCACTAATTTGATCTTGATCCAGTTACGATTTAGTGTCGAATCGCAGCGCAGAAGCTGTGGCCCCGCGTTAATACAGTTCACAACGATATCCAAATCACCATCGTTATCGTAATCGCCAAACGCACATCCACGAGCGGGTACATCCTCAAGTATCCCAGGGCCACCTTTATTCGTAACATCCTGGAATCGGCCATTACGCAGATTGCGGTATAGATATTTATGTTCTGCGTACTTTAGATCGGCCTTTGACTTGTCCACCTCCGGATAAACATGGCCATTCGACATCAGGATATCGAGCCACCCATCGTTATCCATATCAAAGAAGCCGACGCCCCATCCAAGCAGCCGCGTATTCTCGCCCAATCCGCTGGGATAAGTATGGTCTTCAAACGTCGCATCCCCCATGTTGGTGTAAAGCGAATCAGTATCGCCAGAAAAATTAGTCTTCACAATGTCGAAGCTGCCGCTGTGGTTATAGTCCCCGATCGAAACGCCCATCCCCGCCTGTGGTTTAGCCTCGGCCGAAAGCGCCGCTCCCGCCTCGATCGCGATGTCTCGAAACGTTCCGTCCCTCTGATTTAAATAGAGCGTGGCTGGCGCCGAATCATTTGCAACATAGATGTCAGGCCAACCATCATTATCCAGATCCGACGCGGCAACACTAAGCCCATACGTCCCAACGGCGGTCCACATTCCAGACTTCTCGCTCACGTCACTGAAAGTCCCGTCGCCGTTATTGTGATACAGAATATTCCTGCCGCCAGCCAGTCCTGGCGGACCGCACGCTACCAGTATCCCCTTATAGGTACACGGCCCGTCTTCCGGCAGAGGCGCTGTCTTCAGATCGAAATCGACGTAATTGGCGACGAATAGATCTAGGTGCCCATCGCGGTCATAATCGACAAACGTGCACCCCGTATTCCAACGCACCTTTGGTCCAGGCTGTATAAGGCCCACCTGCTGTGTCACGTCCGTAAACTTTCCATTACCGTTATTGCGGTACAGCGCATTCTGACCGTAGTAAGTTACAAACAAATCATCGTTGCCGTCGTTGTTGTAGTCCCCCACGCAGCAGGCTTGCCCCCAGCCTGTCTTGTGCTCCAGGCCGGAGCCAGCCGTCACGTCAGTGAAGGTTCCATCTCGATTGTTCTTGAAGAGATGGCATCGCGGCTCCTGCCCCGCCGGAAAACCCTCCAGTCGCCACCCATTAACGAGGAACAGGTCAAGCCAGCCGTCATTGTCGTAGTCATAAAAGGCCAATCCACAACCGGTTGTCTCCAGCAGATACTTATTCTTTGCTTCCCCTCCATAGATAGTTTTGCTTGTAAGACCGGCTTCCTTCGCAACGTCGAGAAAACTCACGCCCAGCGGCATATCCTCTATCGGAGACTTCTCTCCAGGCGGAGGCGGTGCGGCCTTCGCATCATAGCTGCGTTCCTGCGGGCCAATGCCTTTGGGCGGGGGCGCAGCCTGCTGCTGCAACGGCGAAGCCAGTGCCAGAATATCTGCGAACGGCAGCACGAGAGCAGTGCGACTGAGAGATCGAATAAATTTACGGCGATTCAAGTCAGTGAATTTTGTTCTCAAGGTTGCCCGGATCCCATGAAAGGTGAGACTCAGTGAGTCATCCCTTCCTCTGTGCGCTGAATTATAGCGAACGCTTCAATCCACTGTACACAAGCTGTTCGTCGCTATTGATATCTGCTCTGTGCCGATTTCCTGGCTTGCGATTAGGGATTTCCCAATGTCTTCACTGCCTCAGCCTTCTGACGCTCCGCCGCCGCCTCTGCGGTCTTACCCTGCCTGTCCAGTGCCGCCGCAAGACCAAGATGTGCCTCCGCGTAATTCGCGTCGTAGCTCAATGCATCTTGAAACTGTGTAATAGAGCTCGCCACGTCGTTGTTTCTCAGCGCAGAGTTCCCCGCATTCGTAGCAACCTCCGCGCGCTGACGGTTCATGTTGCTCCGCATAAGCTCAGCTGCTTTCCTGCGTTCCGCTGAGGCCTCTCCCGGCTGATTTTGCTTGACGAGCACAGCCGCGAGCGTCAGGTGCGGATCAGGCTGACCCGGAAGTTGCCGGATAGCCTCCCGCAGAGCCGACGTAGCTTCGGGCAATTTGTTCAACTTGTCGTAGACACTACCCAGCGTCGCCCATCCGTCTCCATTCTCAGGACGAAGTTTCAGCGAGACATTCATCTCACGCGCCGCATCCTCATACCGTCCGGTTTGCATGTAGAGCACGCCCAGAAGATAAGGAGCCTCAGGCGCCGACGGATCAAGCCTCTGCGCAGTCTCTAACTCCGGGATAGCGCCCACCGCATCATCCTGCAGCTTGAACGCAAGACCCAGGTTGTAGTGCAGTTGAGGCGCGTCAGGCTCCAGTTTGAGCGCCCGACGCAGTTCCACCACCGCATCGCCAAACTGGCTCAATTGAACGTAGGCCGCCGCAAGGTTCTGATGCGCCGTCACACTCTCCGGGGCAAGCGCAACGGAGCGCTCCAGTACCGGCAAAGCATCTTTAGCCTCTTGCGCCTGGCAAAGCGCCATCCCGAGATTAGTCATGGCTTCGGCATTGTTCGGCTCGGCGGCAACTACTTTTCTCAGCAGCACAATCGCTTCTGGTGCCCTGTTCGATCGCTGTAGAGCGAGAGCAAGTTGATACGAAGCTGCGATAGAGTTTGGCTCCAACTCCAGCGCCTGTTGGAAGACCGGAATCGCCTGTTCGTCCTTCCACTCTGCCACAAGCGCTTTGCCAAACTCAAGAGCAATCATCGCATCCTGCGGAGCCAGTTGCGCTGCCTGCATCAACTCGGACATCCCGTCCTTGTCACCCTGGGCCTGCATCACCAGGCCAAGATGCAGATGCGCAACCGCTAAATTCGGATTCAGTTGAATGGCCTTCGCAAACTCCCCTCGTGCATGCGCCCAATCCTTCTGCTGCGCATGCAGCGAACCAAGCTCGTCGTGCAGCCCCGCGTTCTGTGAATCTGTCGTAAGCGCAGCTTTCATCTTTGTGACAGCAAGACCGATCTGATGATTCGCTGCAAGAGAACGTGCATATCCGGCGAGTACATACGACGGCAGCGGGCGCTTCTCGAGGCGCGCCTCCACCTCCCATCTGGAAAATAACGGGATCGCCTTCTCTGGCGAACCGATCTGCTCATACGCCATCGCGAGATTCATCTGCGCGGTGCTGTCACTGCTTTTTATCGCAAGCGCTCTTTCAAGTTCGTGAATACCTTCCTTCACCTGTCCGCGACTTACTAAAACTGCTCCGAGCGCGCTGTGCCCCTGCTCAGCCTGCGGAGCCAACTGGACCACCTGCTCGAAGTCGGCCTGTGCTGCACTCAAATCCTTTTGAGCCAAGGCAGCCTGCCCTGCCCGATACGCTGCATCTGCCTTCTTCAACGCCGCCGAAGGTTCCTGCGAGAACGCAACCTTCGAGAGAGCCATCCAGCCAATTAACATCGCCTTCGCGACAAAGAGCCCGTCTTGTGGAAGCTTATCCATGGGATTGTAGCGACCCCGATCTTATCTGTTCGAAGACTCCCCTGTCCTTCGCCAATGCCGAACTACCTGATCGGATGATCTTCGAACGCCGAGCGGCTCCGTATTGATAATCAAAGACGGACCAGACTCGCCTCCTACCCACCATGCAGTGCGAGAGACGAAGACCCGTCCGCGTCGAAACCCGCCTCGGCATTGTTCCTGACAAGAATGCTCCAACTTCAATGAAGTGTCTCGAGCTTAGGTTCGTTCGCAGCCTGTATCTTGTGCGAGACCTCGGTCTCTCGACTCGCGTCCTCTGCCCTTCCTAGCGACCGGTACGCCTGTCCCAGCAGACTGTGTGTGATGTAGTTACTAGAGTCCATCTTTTCGGCCCGTTCCAGGTACATCACCGCGCTTGCCGGATCTTGCCGCTTCAGCAAAACCTTCCCCAGCAAAATATACGGTCCCGTCGTGGTCGGTTCGAGCAGCAACGCACGCTGGAGCGATTGCTGCGCCTTCGTATAGTCCCCGGCTCGGCTATAAGCGTCACCCAGCCTGTCATAGATGCTCCCATCGAGCGGATTACGAAGCCGTTCCTTCTCAAACTCCGCAATCGCCGTATCCAGGTGCTCCCCAGCCAGCGCAACTTCGCCAAGCAGGGAATGCGCAAGCGGTAACTGCGGCTCCAGTTCCAGCGCCTTTGTAGCGAACTGCTGCGCCACGATCAGATAGTCCCGACGCAGCAGCATTCGCGCAGTCAGAAGATAGGCCGGAGCCGAATCAGCTGCGAAACCATACTGCGTCGCAAACGCCCGGCGTGCATTGTCGTACTGGTTGGTATCGATGTAACAAAGAGCGAGCACATAGTTGGGGTCCACTCTGGTCTGCGACGTCCAGTTAGAAGCAGATTCAAGAAAGGGGATCGCAGCCGCTGGTCTCCCCATCCGAAACAACGTCAGCCCTCGCAACTGCGCCGACTCTTCATCATGAGGATCCTGCTTCAAGGCACTCGCGAACGCAACGTCCGCATCCGTAAAGTCATTGGTCGAGTACAGAGCAAGACCGCGCAACCGATTGACGCCCGTCGGCACCGGCTGTTGCGCAGCCAGCACATCCAGTTGCTTCAGAGCATCTACTGCCAGCCCACGATCGATCATCGCGCGCAGCTGCGTCAGACTTGGTGTAGCCTCAACAGCGGCAGCGCCCGGTGAGGACACCAGAGGATCCGGTGCTGCAGGTAAAGTTTGTGTCGGACTCTGTGCAAGTCCAAATGGCAGGGATTGTGCCGCAAAGAAAGACAGGCAGCCCGATAGCACTACTTTAAGCACGTGACGCATAGAAGATCTGGACCGAGTGTAACCGAAACAAAAGGGAGAGCCGTAGCTCCCCCTTTTTTAAATCCCTGCTAGGTCTAGAACTGGAAACGCCCAGAGAACTGCAACTGCCTCGGATTGGCCGAGTTGTTCGGGAAGGGTCCGTTCGTAATCGAGCCTCCCTGGTCCACATTGCCGCCAGGTGTGCCCCAGTTGATATGGTTGAAGGCGTTGAAGCCATCCGCTCGCAGCTGGAAGGTTAGCTTCTCACGAATAAGGAAGTTCTTCTGAATCGACAGATCAGCGTTGAAGAAATGCGGCCCGAAGACCGTGTTCCGTCCCACATTGCCGATCTGGTCGAGACCCGGTCGCGAGAAAGGCCCGTTGCCACTATCGATATTATAAGTCTGGTAAAACAACAGGTTGTTACCCGGGATTCCTGTCTCTTGGGAGTGGAAACGGCGAGTATCGCCGTTCACTCGACAGGGCGCATCTGACGGAACCTGCTGGCTGCAGGTCGAATAGGTCAAGGTAAACGGCAAGCCGCTGGAGTAGTTGATCACCGGACTGATCTGGATCCCGCTCACGATCTGATTGACCACTCGGTTCGCGTTCGAGAGCAACAGCTTGTTCCTGCCAAACGGTAACTCGAACAGTCCGTAGACGATAATCTGCTGCTGACGCAGCGCGCCGTCGCGGCCCGCAACGATATGCTTGTCCCAGGACGAGTAGTTTACCGAGTCGCTAAGTGCCTGCTGCCAGGCATAGTTTGCATTGAGCGAAATACCGTGGGCATAAGTCTTTGCCACCGTTACCTGCAGCGCGTTGTAGTGCGTATCGAGATTGTCCGAGAAATCCGTTACATCGTTACTCCATCCGCAAGCGCCCGGAGCGAGGCCTTGCCCAGTCGGTTGCGAATAGTTCGGATCGGCGCAGGCCGCCAGCTTACCGCCGTAGTACCGCCGCAGCAGGTTCTGGTTGTTGACAGCGCCACCCGGGCCAACACCATTGACATACTGACTCACACCACCCGGAAGATTGGGCAGCGTCGGATCCCAGTGCAGTGCCTCACCGTTGAAGCTCTGATTTGAGGGTAAAGCGATTGCGGCCTCGTTCGGGTTGGTCGTATTACCCGAAATGTCGCCGAAGGTATGAGTTCCTTTATTGCCGACATAGGCGACCGTCATCGACAATGTGGGTGAGAACGACTGTTGCACACTCAAATTCCAGGCATCGAGAGTTGGCAGGCGAAGGGTCGTTGGCCGCGCGCGCGAAGTCACCTGATAACCCGGGTTCGGCAGCAGACCGCTCGCTGGTACTGCGACCGGCGTCGCCAAAGGTGGTCCCACTGCTAGGTCGAACGTAGAAGCCGTACCGCTGGCCGTGATGGCCTGGTTCTGCAGCACTGGAAGGTTCTGCGTTGCCGCGTGACCGAAGATCGAACCGAATACACCGATGTCGAAGCTGCGTCCGTATCCTGCCCGGATTACAGTCAAAGGAGTCGCCTGATACGCAACGCCGATGCGTGGGTTATAGGCGTTACCCGGGCGGTTGTAGTTCATGTTGCTGCCAATGTTGCCATAACCTGCCACCTGGAGGTAACCGGTGGTGGGGTTCAGAAGCGCTCCATTTCCCTTGGCGTTCACACTCTCTGGGAAGTACAGCTCATAGCGTAAGCCCAGGTTGACCGTGAGCTTCGAAGTAACTCGCCACGTATCCTGGGCGTAGAAGAAGTCCCGCTTCTGAAACTCCTTGGCATTTGTCGTTGTACTCACATATCGCTCAAACTCAGTTGGGCTGCCGAGTGCGAACGATGCAAACCCCAGTCCGGTCGATCCGTTACCCCCGTTCGACGATGGACCAGTACCGAAGAAAAGAAGACCCGTGCGGTCGTTGTCGCTTGGCACTCTCAGGTTGCGTGCATAACGCAGGTCCATGCCGAACTTCACGCTGTGGTTGCCTATCGTCTTGGTCCAGTTGTTCGCAAGCTGGAACTGGTCCTCGCGCTCGATCAGCGGGCAGTTGCAACGGTCCACGTTCAACCCGGCACCGTATTGCGGTCCCTGAGTTTGGCTGTTGTTCGGTGGTCCAAAGCTGCCGACTTCCGTTAGCTGAAACGACGGTGAACCACTCGTGATGGGATCTCCCAGATTCAAACCCGGCGCTCCAATGTTCGTAGCCAGATTTGTACCCGCGTCATACTTCGATGTCCCAATGTTGTACCGGAAGTAGCCAAGGCGAACGTCGGTAACCAACTTCGAATTGACGGCAATATCTACGCCCGCCGCTGCGCTGTCGTTTGCTCCCTGCGAGGTGCCACCATAACCACCCAGGCCAAACCCCGATCCTCCAGCAGCGCCAAAGATCGTCTTACCGGTAAGTGTATCCGTGAAGCGGCTGAAGCGTCCGAAGACATGTATCCGATCGTTGGCCGTCCAATCACCTCGAACATCCCACTGATCGCTGTTGAAGCCGCCGGTCCCGCTACCCGCATAGTTGTTCTTGATACCAGTGATTCCACCTACCGGAGAGCCGGCCGTATTCGGAGCGTAAGGCGCTAGAAGCTTGAAGAAGTTCACTGCCGGCACCGACAGGTCCGATGCCGGGATAACGTTGTTCGCGAACGCAACGGACTGGCCGTTTACCTGGTGGTAGAGCTGTCCGACTGCCGGAGTATATTCACTGAAATCGCATCCGGGCTGTCCAGTTACGGTTGTGGCCGCGCCAATGCAGGTCGAGACGAGGTGCGCCGTCGGAACAGTCTGCACGTTCGCTATACCAACCTTCTGCCTAACTCCTTGGTAGTCTCCAAAGAAGAACAACTTATCCTTGATGATCTTTCCACCAATCGATCCGCCAAACTGATTCTTCAATCCCTGCGGGAACGGGTTCGTCGCCGAAAGCTGGGATGGACCTTGTGAGAACGGCTCGCGGGCAAGGTTCGCGTTACTCTCGCGGTAGTCGAATGCCGATCCATGCCAGCTGTTAGACCCCGACTTCGTCTGCGCCGTCACTACCGAAGACACTGCCTTGCCAAACTCAGCGTCGAAGTTCTGTGTCGTAATCTTCGTCTCGGACAGCGAGTCGGAATTTGGATTGACCACAATAATTCCAAGGATCGGATCCTGGTTGTCGGTTCCATCCAGCTGGAAAGCGACTCCGGCAAACGCCTGGCCGTCCACTTCGATCTGCTTCGAACCCTGCGGATTTTCACTCGCCGCATGGCTCCACCCAAGCAGTTGTGCCCCTGGCAACAGCAGTTGCAAATTCGTAAAGTTCCTGTCCGGAATAGGAAGGTCTGTGATCTCCTTCGCCCCGAATGTCGTGGATACGTCCGCGCGGTCCGTCTTTAACTGGGGAATCGCGTCTGCGTCCACTTCAATGGTTTGATCGGATCCTCCGACCGTCAGAGCCGCCTCAACCTTGATAGAGGTGTCTGCAGTGACCCGAATGCCCTTCTGCTCAAACCCCTTGAAACCCGGCGCGCTCACCTTCACGTCGTAAAGGTCTGGGATGAGATGTTCAACAGTAAATTCGCCGCTCGCGTTCGACTGCACGTTGACCGACGTTCCTTTCGCATCGTCGATCACGGTTATCGTCGCGCCTGGAACGGCCGCACCCGTGGTGTCGAGGGTCGATCCAAAGATCGAACCATAAACCGCTTGGCCATATGCAATCGGCGAAGACGCCAGAGCACACACGGCAAAGAGCAACCCGACTGTTACGCGCGTCACAAATCTCATCTCAAACCTCCAAAAAGTGCTTCACGTTTGCTTACTGTTGGCAATCATCAATCATCCTTTAACTGCTGCCGAACATCACTTCAAAGTCGCTAGCGGCATAAATCTTTAACGGACACCAGGTAAACATCGCCTGCGTACAATCCGAAACAGTTGGCCCTTTGAATCGCAACGAAAAATACCCGACAGCTCTAGAAGATGTCAACGAGTTTGATCGGTAAATATTTGCAAGTTGTTGACAAAGCAACCCTCAAGGAACGGACGGGGCAAAAATGGGTAAAGTGGTCAGACCTATTAACGGGATTTATCCCACCTAGCCCTGAGTAATCGACCGTCAAATCGCAGATAAATAACAACTTATCCCGCATCGACGAAAATCAAATGGGCCTCGGGGTGCAGCTAAATATCAACCGAAAGGTTGACCACCTCCCGATCACCAAATCAAGCTCGCATTCGTCTGATGAAAGATTTGTCTATACATTATCGACAGATCCTCAAACCGAACCCTCTCGGAATGGATTACATGAAGAACGATCAGGGCCGCCGAATCGAGACCAGACCACCGACAGTCGCCGATTCACAAGTAAGCTCCGCTAGCAGGAAACAGTCTCCTGCTCCTCCCGTCATGCCAAAGTACCGGCAGGTCCTTGAAGATCTGCATTCCGCAATCAAAGCGGGGACGCTTCGTCGCGGTGATCGCCTCCCAAGCGAAGCAGAACTCGGAAAGCGCTACAACACCTCACGTATCACGGTGGCCAAAGCCGTCCATGAACTCCAGTTGCAGGGCCTCGTATCGCGACGACCAGGTTCAGGCACCCACGTGCTCGCTCCCATCGCCTCGACCGATCATGTATTCGGTCTACTGATTCCCGATCTCGGGAGAACCGAGATCTTCGAGCCAATCTGCAACGGCATGATGCGGTCGCCTCTCTCCAAACCCCACTCTCTCCTGTGGGGACACTCCATGGGCGAGTTAGCCCAGCAGCAGAAAGAGGCCGAGCAGCTCTGCCACAAGTACATCGCGCAAAAAGTCTCCGGAGTCTTCTTCGCGCCGCTCGAATTCACTCCGGAAAAAGACATCGTCAACCGACGCATCGCCTCTGCGTTCGATCGCGCAGGCATTCCCGTCGTGTTGCTCGACCGGTGCTTCGCGCCCTATCCCTTGCGTTCAAAATATGACCTCGTCGGCATCGACAATCGCAGTGCCGGCTTCCTCATCACGCAGCATCTGCTCCTTCATGGAGCAAGACGCATCGTCTTTGTCGCCAGGCGCCTCTCTGCCTCCACCGTTCACGGAAGAATCGCCGGCTATCGAGAGGCTCTCCTCTCTCGCGGAATCCACCCGCAACAGGACCTCGTACGCCTCGGCGATCCGGAAGATCCTCAATTCCTCCAGACTCTGCTCAAAGACTGCCACCCCGACGCAATCGTCTGCGCCAACGACATCACCGCGGCCCGCATCATGCAGGGCCTCGCCGCTCGTGGAATACGCGTCCCGGACGAGATCCGCATCGTCGGAATCGACGACGTAAAATACGCGAGCCTCCTGCCCGTGCCACTCACCACACAGCATCAGAACTGTGCCGACATCGGCGCCATGGCCATTGCAACAATGCTCCAGCGGCTGGAGAAACCCGATCTCCCCACACGCGACATCCTTTTGCAGACGAAAACCGTTCTTCGCAGCTCTTGCGGAACCCATCCCTCACCCAACCACAAACTTTCATAGATCTGCCGCCAATTAAACCCGGTGCGCTCAACCCATGCCGCGAAATTTTCCGCTCCACAGCCCACACCCAAAATGCCATGTCGATCGGTCGCGACCCGCATCCCAAATGCTATAGTGTTGCGAACTCCCCGGAGGCTGTTTTGACCACCAAGTTACGCCATCGCAACGCATCATCTTCAAGCTGGCTGCCTCTCCTCGCAATCCTTGCCACCAGCGCGCTCTGGACCTCCGGAAGCATCGCACTAGGTCAGACACCGCAGCCATCGACCGCAACCGCTGCCGCGCACAACGACGGCCCCTGGTGGAAGCATGCCGTCCTCTACGAGATCTATCCCCGCAGCTTTCAGGACTCCAACGGCGATGGCATCGGCGATCTCAACGGAATCACCCAGCGGCTCGACTACCTCAAAAGCCTCGGCATCGACGCCATCTGGATCGCGCCTATGTACCCCTCGCCCCAGGTCGACTTCGGCTACGACATCTCCGACTACCAGGCCGTAGACCCGCAGTACGGCACCCTGGCCGATATGGACCGCCTCATCGCCGAGGGCAAACAGCGCAACATTCGCGTCGTTCTGGACATGGTCCTCAACCACACCTCAGACAAACACCAGTGGTTCATCGACTCCGCCAGCTCCCGCACCAACCCCAAGCATGACTGGTACGTCTGGAACGACGGCGTCCCCGCCAACGGCCCCAACGTCACCGCCTATCAAAAGCGCTTCGAACACGAAGGCCGCGTACCGCCCAATAACTGGATCTCCGGCTTCGGTGGCTCCGCTTGGGAGTGGGTCCCGGCAGTTCACCAGTTCTACTATCACAAGTTCTACAAGCAGCAGCCCGACCTCAACTGGCGCAACCCCGCCGTCGAAAAAGCCTGCTTCGACGCCATGCGCTTCTGGCTCGACCGCGGCGTGGCAGGCTTCCGCCTCGACGCCATCCCCACCCTCTTCGAAGACCCCCAACTCCGCAACGAGCCCGAAGCCGGCGGCATAAATGCCCAGGGTGATCCCAACCTCAAAGACATCTACACCAGCAACCTCTCCGAGGTCCACGGAGTCATCCGTCGCATGCGCGCCATGGTAGAAAAATACCCCGGCAACCGCGTCCTCATCGGCGAGACCTATCTCCCCGACACCGCCGCGCTCAATGAGTGGTACGGCGGCGCCCGGCACGATGAGCTGCAACTCCCCATGGATATGCTCCTCGGCTTCCACGGTGACCACGACAAGCTCGACGCCACACGTTTTCGCAAACTCATCAACGAAGCCGAGACCCAGCTCAATGGCTCTCAACCGCTCTTCGTCTTCGACAATCACGACAACGTCCGCAGTTGGGATCGCTACAGCAACGGCGATCACAATCAGGCCATCGCAAGGCTCCTCGCCGCCGTGCTCCTCACCTCACGCGCCACCGCCCTCATGTACTACGGCGAAGAGCTAGGCATGGTCACCTCCACGCCCACGCGCAAAGAAGACGTAAAGGATCCCATCGGGGTCACCGGCTGGCCGAAAGAGAAGGGCCGCGACGGAGAGCGCACACCCATGCAATGGGACGACTCAAAAAACGCCGGATTCAGCAGCTCCTCCACAACATGGCTTCCCGTCCCATCCAACTACTCAACCATCAACGTGAAGGCGGAAGAGCTCGAACCCGACTCGCTCCTCAACTGGCACAAGCAGTTAATTGCGATGCGCAGGGACAACCCCACACTCCGCGATGGAAAACAGGTGATGCTCGATGAGTCGAACCCATCCGTCCTCTCCTACGTTCGCGAAGGTGTCGCTGGCAATCCTGCAATCGTCGTGGCGCTCAACTTCACCGATCAACCCCAGACAATCTCACTTGATCCCAGCAAAGCGAAGGTCTCCGGCAATACCGTAAACACGCTCCTCACCAATGCACCCGGTCTCAAACAAACCACCAGCCTGCAAAACATCACACTGCCGCCGTATGCCTCATGGATTGGACAGATCGGCTCCAACAAATAACACCAGCACGGCAAAAGGGGTCGCTAGTGAACGAACCGCGGTTTCGCACCTCAAGCATCACGAACTATCTCCTCTATGCAGCCCTTGCGCTCGGTGCTCTCATACCGAGCGCACATGCGCAGAGCACCGCTCAACACGCCCCCCCCGCAGCAGATCAAAAAAACACGGCAGCCGACCCATGGTGGAAGCACGGCGTCATCTACGAGATCTACCCCCGCAGCTTTCAGGACACCGACGGCGACGGCATCGGCGACATCAAAGGCATCACCTCGCGTCTCGACTACATCAAGCAACTCGGCGTCGACGCCATCTGGATCAGCCCCATGTACCCCTCGCCCCAGATCGACTTCGGCTACGACATCGCCGACTACGTCGCCATCGACCCCCAATACGGCACCATGGCCGACTTCGAGCACATGACCGCCGAAGCCAAGCGCCGCAACATCCGCGTCATCATGGACTACGTCCCCAACCACACCTCCGACCAGAGCGCATGGTTCAAGGAGTCGCGCTCCTCCCGCGACAATCCCAAACGCGACTGGTACATCTGGCGCGACCCCAAGGGCTTCACCGCCGACGGCAAACCCATCCCGCCGAACAACTGGCAAAGCTGGTTCGGCCACTCCGCATGGGAGTACGACGCCACCACGAAGCAGTTCTACTACCATCACTTCTACGTCCAGCAGCCCGACCTCAACTGGCGCAACCCCGAAGTCGTCAAGGCCATGATGGACGTCCTCCGCTTCTGGATGAATAAGGGCGTCAACGGCTTCCGCATCGACGCCGTCTCACGCCTCTTCGAAGATCCCGATCTCCACGACGACCCCATCCTGCCCGGCACCAACGCCTTCGGCGATCCCAACATCGTCCACAAGTACACCGACAATCTCCCCGAAGTTCACGACATGCTCCGCGAGATGCGCAAAGTCGTCGACGAGTACCCCGGCAATCCCGTGCTCATCAGCGAAGCCGACGAACCCAACATCCTCGAGCTCTCCAAGATGTACGGCGCCAACAACGATGAGGTCCAGCTCCCCATGGACTTTCAGGTAGCCGACGTCAACGAGCTCTCCGCACCAAAGTTCCGCGAACTCCTCAAAGAGGTCGAGAACAATCCAGCCCACGGCCAGCCCTACTTCTTCTTCGGCAATCATGACCAGGACCGCATCTGGGACCGCTACAGTCCAGGCGTCACCGACCCCGCCATGAAGGCACGCATCGCCCGCATGATGGCTGCCCTCCTCCTCACCTCTCGCGCCACGCCGCAGATGTACTACGGCGACGAGATCGGCATGGTCACCACAACTCCCACTCGCATCGAAGACGTTAGAGACCCCGAAGGCATCACCGGCTGGCCAAAACAGAAAGGCCGCGACGGCGAACGAACCCCCATGCAGTGGAACGACACACAGAACGCAGGCTTCAGCACCGCCGCCACCACCTGGCTTCCCGTCGCTCCCGACTACAAAACCGTCAACGTCGCCATCGAGTCTCCCGATCACGAGTCCATGCTCAGCTGGTACAAACGCCTCATCGAACTCCGCCGCACCAACGCTGCCCTCTACGAAGGCAGCATGCAGATGCTCAACCCCAACGAAGACGTCGTCTCATACCTTCGCCAAGGCCCACCCGGCAAGCCATCGGTCCTCGTAGCGCTAAACTTCTCCGAAAAACCCCAAACCCTGAAGTACGACTACGCCGCCCTCGGACTAACCAAAGGCGCAACCGCAACACTCGAAACCAACGACCCCGCAATCAACAGCGCCCCCCTCACCAAGCCAATCACTCTCGCCCCCTACGCAACCTGGATCGCCGAAGTCCAGTAAACACTGGCCGAAATGCAATCGGCTTTACAAATCGGCCTACCTTACCCTCAAACGAGGAGGCGAACGATGGCCACGCCAAAGGCGAACGCAAATCCATATCCGAAACTCTCAATCCGAACCGTTTGCTTGCCCTTTCGACGAAGCACGATACCCACCTGCGACATCACCAAACCTGTAACGACGGGACTGACTAACAGGCTGATTCCGCGAAACTTTGATGGGTGAAATATTGGGTGTGGAAAGAGCAAAAGGCTCGCAATCCCGAAGGCGATGCCCAGCAACAAGTAGCCTATGGCAGCTAGGATCGGATTGATGGCGGTTGATTCCTTAAGCACATTTCGAATTGATCGTACGATGAAAGCAACTAACGCTTCCGTGACAACCTGAAAGAACACCTCGTACAGCAGTTCGGCAGCGGCAGAAAGCAACGCAAGAAAGAATTCGTCCATACCTCGATATTATCGAAGCGTCTCCGGACCAATGCTTTCGGCAACTTCGGTTCTCATTTAGCGAGAACAGACCGATGCCCTCAGCGAAGGTTCACATCTGTGCGTTCAGGATCGGCCGCCTCGCGTGTAAATCGACGATTTAGCAACAGCTGAACTTGCTCTGCTTGCGTGTACGCTGGATGCCGCGCTGGTAGACTTCTCGCGCCCCCCTCACCAAATCAATCACCCTGGCCCCCTACGCAACCTGGATCGCAGAGGTCCAGTAAACACTGGCCGAATATCTCACGAGTCTTTATTCGCAAAGTACAGATACCTCAGTAGGCGCTTTTCGCCCGTTAAGGTATGTACGCAGGACAGGAACCGCTGCAGCCCCTCGAAGTTGATATTGCCTTCCGCTGCGACCAGTTCCTCTTTCCTTTTCTCCCGTGCATCATGCCACTGTTTCGCCACCCGGGACGCACCCTCGGTTGTGTCGGTTACGCGGAGCCGGCGAAACCCTGCTCGCTCGATGAGTCGTTCATTCTCTCCGGGCGGACTGTACACATAAAAGCCAATCGAGCTGCGCGTGGCGATCTCTTCGTTGGAAAGCAATCCGCCAACTACCAGAGCGTCACTGAACAGCATCCGTCCGCCGGGCTTCAGTATGCGAAACATCTCACCCAGCACCTCAGGACGTCTTGGAAGATGGCACAAAACGTCATTCGAGAACACAGCGTCAAAGCTACCGTCGTCAAAAGGCAGATTTTTCGAAGCGTCACACTGCTCAAAACGGACCACTGAACCAAGGCCTCTTGCCAGCGCAAGTTGGTTTGCATTGCGAACTCCCAGTGCATTAATATCTAACCCGACGAGGCGGCAGCCCATCTTCTCCGCAAGGTGCAAGGCATAGCCACCCGAACCGCACCCCACTTCCAGCGCAAACGAATCGGGTCTCAGGTCCAGCAGTTGGGGGATTTCGTTGGATTCTTCCGTTGTAACCCAGCTCGTTTGTCCAAAATCCTCGCCGTAGGTCTCGATGCGCACCTGTCGGTACGTATCCGACACATAATTTCCATACGCACTGTCATAGAGATCCACTTTCTGTGACACGTTAGAGATCCTCCTCAACCTGTTTCTATTGGTGGATGAATTGGCTAACAGACTAGCAACCTACTTTGGGATTTTCAAAAGCACGTAAAGCCAAACGAGCCTGACTAGGTACAAGTGAAAGGCAAACCGGAGGTAATCCTTAGTGCCCGCAAAGTCGGGTTTTCGGCAACGTCGGTTTTTATGTGGCGAGTACAGCCCCATGCCCTCAGCCGACGGTTCACAGCTGCGCGTTCAGGTCGCCCAATCCGGCGTGTAACAACGACCTTACTCCTGCTAGCGCCTACGCGGAATGCCGCACTGGTAGACTTCTCGCACCAAACTGGGAGGTGCGTTTCACAATGCCATCGAACGGTACGTCTGTCGCTGTCAGGCCTGCTACAGCAGAGGATGTCGCAACCTGTGGGCAGATCTGTTACGACGCCTTCGCCGCGATCAACACCGCTCACGGCTTTCCACCCGACATCCCCCAACCTGAGGTAGCGACGGGTCTCATCTCCTCGGTATTTTCAGACCCTGACCATTACTGCGTCGTAGCAGAGATTGACGGCCGGATCGTCGGCAGCAACATCCTGGACGAGCGCTCCATCATCCGCGGTGTTGGACCCATCACGATCGACCCAGCGGTACAGAATATGGGGGTTGGCCGTCTGCTGATGCAGGCCGTGATGGATCGCGCCCGCGATCGAGGCGCCGCCGGAGTCCGGTTGGTTCAAGCAGCCTTTCACAACCGCTCCCTCTCCCTGTACATCTCTCTCGGCTTCGACGTCCGTGAGCCCCTCTGCTGTCTGCAGGGGCGGACTCGCGAACGCAACATCCCGCGATGCCATGTGCGTTCTGCAACACCGGCAGATCAGGCTGCCTGCGACTCTCTCTCTCACCGGGTTCATGGCTTCAACCGTGCCCTCGAGTTGGAACAGGCGATCTCCGATGGCACAGCCCTTGTGGTCGAACGAGAAGGAAGCGTTACTGGATACACAACCCATCTCGCCCACTTTGGCCACTCCACTGCTGAGACGAATCTGGATATGCAGGCGTTAATCTCTTCGGCAGATTCCTTTGCCGGTCCCGGGATCCTCGTCCCCTCCCGCAACAGCGCGTTGCTGCGGTGGTGCCTGCAGAATGGTCTCCGCGTTGTTCAGCCCATGACGCTAATGAGCACTGGGCTGTATAACGATCCTGCCGGCGCGTGGTTGCCGTCCATCCTGTTCTAACTTCCACCCAGCACCGGCGCGACCCATCGAGAACCCTGGCAGCACTGAAAGAATCGCCGTGGGGACGGGCTAAAAACTTGTCAAGCCCCTGAAGCACTCAACTACATCCAACGCAAGTACTTACGCGTGGCGCATTAGTTCCACCCCAAAAGCTCTACTTAGATAGATACAGCGAAAGATCCCGCTCCCACAGCGGGTTCTTTCGTTTTAACCCATAAAACCCTTTAGAAAGAAGAATTTACCGATAACCCTTTTGGTATGACGATTTTGCAAATCCAAAATTTCATATCCGACTCAGAATAAATGACTTCCACGGAGATACCCCCCAGGGGTACCCCTCACCAGCTCAAGGTCACAGCACTCTGCTGGTAGCCAGTACCCTGGGGAAACTTCACAATCAGCTTCTCCAACCCGGCACCCCTACCTGCGGCAGCATCCACGATCGTCCCACCCTCAACATGGAGCCCCAGCTTGGCCTCATTACGCCGCACCGTCAGCTCGACAACCGTCCCCGCATCAGCCTCCAGCTCCAGCTTCAACGAGTGCGCCTCGGAGACCTCACTCAGCACCTTCATCTGCGACGTCCGCGCTCCCGGCAGTGGCAACCCATGCGGCACGGCAACCTCAATCGCCGGCAACGCAAAGACCACAGACGAACCATCAGCCGAAACCCGCGAACCCTTCACCGCGCTGGCCAGCCGAACCGCAGGACCAGAGAGCGTACTCACCTTCACCACCAGGCCGCGCGCCTCACGCTGGTACTCCAGCGAGCAAACAGATCCACCAACATGAAGCCGATCCACCGCAGCATGATCCCAATCCGCAGGCAGATGCGGATCAAGATGAAGCGAACTCGAGAGCCCATCCACCTCAATACCAAACAAACCACGCAACGCCGGAGTAATCACCATCGCCGAAGACCAGAGTTGATGACTCGTACTCCTCCCGAAAGGTTGAAAGAACGCACCCGACAGCAACTCCGTCACCGCGCCTAGGTCCTGCGCCGTAGTCAGATCGGCATTCTGCATCAGGTGCGCATACCCGGCCAGCGGATGTCCCGCACGATACTCCGCCACCGACGCCCACCCGGTAAACAAAGGCCAGACCGATCCCTGGTGATAGCTGATCGGATCGTAGAAAGGATCGCTCTCCGCCACATCCCTCAGACCCCAGTCGGTAGAAAAATCATGCGAAGCCCACCGTCGAAAGCTCGCCCCTGGATGAGCCAGCCCTTCACCACCATTCCACCACGCAATCGCCGGATAAACCGTAGCTGTACGATCAAGAGTCCCATCAGCGTTCCGGCTGAAGGCATAAGCCTGCCGCGCCGAATCGTAATACTCCGCCTCAATCTTCTTCGCCAACTCAACACCCCGCGCTGCGGCGGAGTCAGCCGTCGCCTGATCCCCCAGCAAACGAGCCAGCTTCGACATCGCAACCGAAGCCTGCTGATCCAGCAGCGCGAGGTAAACCTCCTGATGCGGCATCCCACCCGGCCAGCTCTCCACCCACCCGGTACCCTGCGAGTTGTCATAGATGCCATCACCATCGGAGTCATGCGTCGTCTCAAAACGCCACGCTTTTTCAACAACCTCCCGATGTTCACGGAGAAAACTGACATCTCCGCTGCTCTGCACATAGTCCAGCATCGCCGTCAGAAACAGCGGCGTCGAATCAGCCGCAGCATAAGCGTAAGAGAAATCCTTCCAGTCAAAGTAAGCCGCGGTCTGCGGATACTCGTGCATGATCTTCCCATCATCACGCTGCCGCTTCATCAGGAACTCAAGCTCATCGCGACTCAACCCAAAGTCGCCAAAGCCATTCACCGCATAAAGCGTATACAAGCTGTCACGCCCAAAGTACCAGCCAAAGCCGGGCCTCGCCGAGTCTCCGGACGAGTAATATCCCGCGACCAACCCGATCTCGCCGCCAGGCTGCGCCTTCGCCCTCAACTGCTCAATCGACATCTCAGCCCAACCGAAGTCATCGTTCAACCCGGCATCCGGAGTGCGAATCGCCGTCAGCCTGTCTCCCATCTGCCGGTATCGCTCCGCGTGCTTCGCATAGATCTGCGGCAACTCCGCATTCAATCGCTCCAGCTTCCCTTGCAGCATGCCGTTGGTAGCCGTCTCGACGGTATTTCCCATCGCCATCAATAGCGGAAAGTAGTGATTCGTATCTCGCTTGGGGTCGTAATGAAGCTTCAGCTCCAGCGGATAGAACTTGGGCTTCTCCTGATACGGAGCGAGAATCCCCGGCTGCGTGTTCGGCATCGCCACAGCCCCCGCCAGGTCAGGAAAGTCCGTATGAAGCACATAAAACCCGCCATCCTGTCGTCTCACCCACTCCGCAGATGGAACCCCCTGGCTACGCTGTGGCCACATAGGCCGCATCTCCGGCGTAAAGCTGAAGGTCAGATCCATCGGCCGCGTCGAATCGATCTGAAACATCACAACCGCACCTGTACCATCCTCTGCATCGTCCTGCGCAAACATAATCTGCTTTACCGTGAAGGCTATATGCGAATACGTAATCACCGTGTGATCGGGGAACACCCCGATCTCAGCAGCGTCTGCATTCAGGTCGATCGGTACCGAATAGCCCTCCACATCAGCTCGAATCGCGAAGTGGCTCAGCAACTTCACTGGCAGTATCCAAGCCTCAAACGTCCCCTCCTGCTGTCCAGGCATGACGCCGCGCGATCCCGCCACAGTAAATGGCTTTCCTGCTTCAACATGACGTTGAATCGCTAGCCCGTCTTCGTTCACCGGAAAAGCATCGACCGGCCGCAAAGCCCCAGTCTGGGCGGCCGCGATCCCGCCAAGCATTGCGACCAAAGAAAAAGCAGCCCGCATGGTGTCTCCCTCTCCAAAAGATCACCAGTCTACATGCTGGCACGCTCTCTCACGACGAAGTCCGACGCGACTGATAAGATGCCGCTCATGCTCCGTAAATCGTTGCGCTCCATCCTGCTGTTTAGCATCGCAGCTCCTTCTTTACACGCAGCGCCTCCAGCCCTTGGCCCATATCAGAACGATTCGACCCCTGTGATCGGAACGAGAGTTCTGACCGCCACAGAAGCAGCGCAGTTCCTGCCTGCCACGGTCTTTTTTCGAGGTCAGAGCGCGCCCATTCAAGCCAGAAACTCTGGGGGAGTGCAATTCACGAAGGACGCGCTTCTCCTAGTCGCCTTGGTGGATACGGCAGGCTACTCAAGTTCGGTCCAGGAGAAATATCAGGCCTATCTAATCACTGAGGCATCCATCGACATCCAAGGTCATCAGCTCCAGCCAGGAGCATATGGCTGCGGCTTCGTGGCTGGCAGTACCTTCGTCGTCATGGACATCGGAGGCCACGATCTCTTCTCCGTCCCCTCCGCCAAAGACGCCACCCTCCGCCGTCCAACTCCTCTGCAAATCTTGCCAGGGCCCGACAGCACCGGATACCGACTCTACATCGGCCGCGACTATGCCGTCTTTGCGCAGGCCCCAGCTCAGACCAGCAACCCCACTCCCCTCCATCCATGATTACAATCGGGCTGAGATGCAACTCCTCCAGACACCTTCGCTTCTGCTGTGCAGCGTCCTCGCAACGATCATTCCGCTAGCGCGGGCACAAACCGCCACCACGCCGGCAGCTTCTTCACAGACCGCCCCACCCGACAGAGTAAAGGAAGCCGAAGAAGCGTTTCGTGCCGGCTCCGCAGCATATCGTCAGAACGACCTACTTTCAGCACACATCCAATTTGCGAAAGTCGTAAAACTTGCACCCGAGGTTGCCGCCGGCCACAGTGCCTTCGGAACTGTACTACTTGCTGAGGGAAATCTCGCATACGCGGTGGACCAACTCGAACTGGCCCACAAACTCGATCCGCAGAACTCTGATGCCTCACTCAACTTGGCGATCACCTACTCTCAGCTTCGCGAATATCAGAAATCAATGCAGATGTTTCAACTCCTCGACGGAGCAAAGAGCGATGCGTCACAGGCGCTCACGCCCCAAGCCTCCATCGCCTACGCCGCCGCCCTCGCGGCAACGGGAGAGCCAGCCACCGCGCAAAAGCAGCTGGAGTCGGCTCTCTACAATTCGCCTGACAACGCGGCTCTGCACGATAGTCTAGGCACGATCCTCGCACAACAACAGACCTATAGTGACGCCACGGTCCAGTTTCAACGTGCTATCTCACTAGAGCCATCACTCGCAGCCGCGCACTATCACCTTGGCTCCGTCTTTCTAAATCAAGGGGACCTCGCAAACGCGGTCAGCGAGCTTACCAAAGCGAATAACCTGTCCAAAGAAAATGTCGAGTATGCACTGCAACTTGGTCGTGCCTTACTTGCAAGCGATCAGGAAGACGCGGCCATCACGGTACTGCGACATGCGATGGCCGTTGATCCTGCGTCGACGGATATCAAATACGAACTCGCCCTCACCCTGCAAGCGAATGACAATCCTCGTGAAGCTATACCTCTCTTTCAACAGGTCGCCGCCGCACGACCCCAGGACTCTGCCGTACTCACGAACCTCGGACTCGCTCTCGTACAGACAGGCGACGCAAAGGGAGCCATCATCTTCTACCTGCGAGCCCTTGCACTGGATGAGAAAAATCCGACCCTGCGCCAAGACCTCGGCGTTGCGTATCTTCAACAGAGCGATCTCAACCACGCCATCGAGCAGTTTCGTGCAGGTCTCCTGATCGAACCTGACAACTCACATCTCCACTACGATCTTGGACTGGCCCTGAAGTTGAAAGACGATCCAACCGCAGCGGTCGCGGAGTTCCTTCGCGCGGAGCAACTCGATCCCACGTTGCCTGATCCGCCCTACACGCTCGGCGTACTCTACATGCAGCTCGGACGTTTCGCAGAATCTCAGGCCGAACTCGAGAAGGCCACCGCGCTACGCCCCAACAACGGTGAGGCATGGGCGCTCCTTGGCAATGTCTACAAAAACAATAACGATCCCGAAAAGGCCGCATCAGCCTTGCGACGCGCCATCGATCTTCTACCCAACCAGCCCAGTCCACACATCAGCCTCGCCGCCATCCTCAGCCAGCAGGGAGACTCTGAAGGCGCAGCAGCCGAACGCAAAAAAGCCGCATCCCTCAGCCGTATCGCTGTCAGTCGACAACGTGCCAACTTTGCCCTCGACAGCGGCAAGGCACTCCTCAAGCAAGGCAAGACCGCGGATGCGATATTTCAATTGCAAACCGCAGTCGAAGCAGACCCAAACTACAGCGAGGCACACTCCGCGTTGGCCGACGCTCTCGACAGACAGGGACGAAGCGCCGATGCTGCGCTTGAGCGGCAGAAAGCCAAGAAGCTTCTCGCGAATACTTCCTCCGCTGGTGAGGTTCCTTCCGCTCATCCATAGAGCCGGTACCACAGATGCAACTGAGCCTTTTTCTCTGGAGGCTAGGCTTCGCTGCACCGTGTACCGATTTCAAGACTCTTTCAACCCGTTCCAATTTTGTGATTACAATTACCACGGCGAAGAGAGCGTCGAACGCCAGTGCCTGGCCATTGCCTTAGGAGCGTCCATTTGAATTGGTCTCGCCGTAACTTTCTTACATCGCTTTCCACCACTGCTCTGGTTCTTTCGCTTGACGACGTTCTGGCTCTGGCCGCGCCTCAGACCTCTCAGCCCTCCCAACAGATGGGATCGCGCCCCACTTACGACGCCGTACCCCGTGCCGCCCCTAAAGGACTCCCCTCCCCCGTCGCAGGCACTCCTCTCGGCATCAGCTTCATCGACGTCGCACGTCAGTCCGGACTCAACGCAAAAACGATATACGGCGGCGAACACAAAAATCGATATCTGCTTGAAACCACCGGCTGCGGCGTAGCCTTCTACGACTACGATCACGATGACTGGATCGATATCTTCCTTGTCAACGGCACTCGACTGGAAGGCTTCCCCAAAGGTCAGGAACCCATCTCCCGTCTCTTCAAGAACAATCGTGACGGCACCTTCACTGACGTCACCCTCAAAGCCGGGGTCGGTCGCGCCGGATGGGGACAGGGCTGTTGTGTCGGTGACTACAACAACGACGGATGGAACGACCTCTTCGTCAGCTACTACGGGCAGAATGTTCTCTATCGCAACAATGGCAACGGCACCTTCACCGACGTTACAGAGAAGGCTGGCCTCCTCCAATCTAAGACGCGCTGGAACTCCGGCTGTGCCTTTATCGATTACGATCGCGACGGCCATCTCGACCTCTTTGTCGCGAACTACATCGACTTCGACATCAAGACAGCACCCCTCCCCGAAGCCGCCGGCTGCGCCTACAAGGGAATTCAAGTAGCCTGTGGCCCACCCGGTCTCCAGGGCGGCAAGAACATTCTCTATCGCAACAACGGCGACGGCACCTTCACCGACGTCTCACAAAAAGCCGGCATGTGGGACACCATCGGCACCTACGGACTCTCCGTAGCTGTCTCCGACATCGACGGCGACGGCTGGCCCGACATCTACGTCGCCAACGACTCCACCGCCGCCACCTTCTACCAAAACCAAAAAGACGGCACCTTCAAAGATGTAGCCATCGAGGCAGGCATCGCATACTCTCCTGACGGCAAGCCGCAGGCCGGTATGGGCGTATCTATTGGCGATTTCAATCGCGACGGCCGCTTCGACATTGTCAAAACAAACTTCGCCGGCGACACCGATTCGCTGTACGTCAATCTCGGCGACGGGAACTTCGACGACCATACCTACATGTCTGGACTAGGCGTCAACACCCGCTACCTCGGTTGGGGCGTCGGCTTCTTCGACATGGACAACGACGGCTGGCCTGACATCTTCATCTGTAACGGACACGTCTATCCTGAGGTCGACGGAACCGCCATCGACGCGCCTTACGCCGAACACAAGTACCTCTACCGCAATCTGCGCAACGGACAGTTCGAAGAGGTGACCGCGCAAGGAGGACCCGGCATCACAACACCCGCCCCCGGCAGAGGTTGCGCGTTCGGCGACTACGACAACGACGGCGTAGTGGACGTCGTCGTCAACTGCATCAACAGCCTCCCCCAGCTGCTCCGCTGCGAATCGACGACGGGCCGCAACTGGATCAAGATCCGCACCGTCGGCACCAAGTCGAATCGCTCTGGCATCGGCGCGAAGATCAGCGTCACAACTCCAACACCAGAAAACGCCAAACCCTTTATTCAGATCGACGAAGTTCGAAGCGGCGGCAGCTACTACTCGCAGAACGATCTACGCATCCACTTCGGCCTCGACCACTCTGTCAAAGCAGATTCAGTCGAAATCAAGTGGCCATCCGGCACGACAGACAAACTTATCGACCTCGCAGCAAACCATCTTTACGTCATTCAGGAAGGTGGAAAGATTCTGAAGACGATTGCCATGGGCACCTCACCGCAGTCCAAAGCATTGATCAATCCAGCTACGACCCCAAAGCCATGAAGATTCGATTCCTTCTTCGAACCGCCGTCGTCCTGCTCCTGGTGACGACGGCCTTCGGAGAGCAGCAGCCCTACCTTCCAACACCCGATCATCCGCCGCCAGCCTGGTTTGTAGATGTCGCACTCAAGGCCGGTATCACCGTTCGCGACGTGAACGGGAGCGTCGAATCTAAACGCTACATCATCGAAGCCACAGGCTCAGGAGTTGCCATCCTCGACTACGACCGTGACGGATGGCCGGACATCTTCCTTGTCAACGGCACCAACTTACCTGGCACAACCACCGCAGCCGGACAAGCAAAACCCACCAACCACCTCTTCCACAACAATCACGACGGAACCTTCACCGACGTCACCGTAAAGGCAGGCCTCGTCTCCACTGGATGGGGGCAGGGAGCATGCGTTGGAGACTACGACAACGATGGATTCGACGACATCTACGTCACCGGCTACGGCAAAAACCGCCTCTTCCACAACCAGGGCAATGGAACATTCAAGGAGGTAGCGGAGCAGGCAGGCGTCGCCGGTACAGGCAAGGAGTGGGGCACCGGCTGTGCCTTCATCGACTACGATCGCGACGGCAAGCTGGACCTGGCCGTCGCCAACTACGTGCACTTCGACCTCGCTCGCACCCCAACACCCGGCCAAACCTCAGGATGCATCTGGAAGGGAGTGCCCGTCATGTGCGGCCCGCGCGGTCTCGAGAGCGCACCGAACATCCTCTACCACAACCTCGGCGGCGGAAAGTTTGCAGACGTAAGCAAGCCCAGTGGATTCGAGCGAACACAAGGCCACTACTGCTTCTCCATCACCACGCTCGACTACGACGACGACGGCTGGCCCGACCTCTACGTCGCCTGCGACTCCACTCCTGCCATCCTCTATCGAAACAACCACGACGGAACCTTCAAGGACACTGCCGCCGACGCCGGTGTAGCCTTCAACGAAGACGGTCGCGAACAGGCCGGCATGGGATCCACGGCAGCCGACTACGACGGCGACGGCAGACTCGACCTCTTCAAAACCAACTTCTCCGACGACACCTCCACCCTCTATCGCAACAATGGCGACGGCACTTATACCGACATGACCTTCGCCGCTGGACTCGGCATCAACACCGAGGCTCTAGGCTGGGGAGCTATGTTCGCCGACGTCGACAACGACGGGTGGCCAGACCTTCTTATTGCGAACGGCCATGTCTATCCTGAGGTGGACTCCGCCAAACTGGGCTCCTCCTACCGCGAACCCCGCTTCCTCTATAACAATCTAGGCAACGGAAAGTTCCGCGACGTCAGCAAGACCTCCGGCCCCGGACTCGTCGATCCACGCTCCAGCCGCGGACTTGCAATCGCGGATCTCTTCAACGACGGGCGTCTCGAAGCTGTGATCAACAACCTCAGCGATCGACCAATGCTTCTGGTCAACCTCGCGAAAAATCAGAATCACTGGCTCGGCCTTCATCTCATCGGGACATCCTCCAACCGCGATGCCATTGGCGCTCGCGTCACCATGAAATCTGCAAAACGCATCTGGGTCGACGAGGTTCGCGACGGTTCCAGCTATAACTCCTCAAGCGATCTCCGCCTCCACTTCGGTCTCGGCCAGGAAACGCACCTCACGAGCATTCAAATTCGCTGGCCCAACGGTCAGATGGAACTCTTCGACCCTCCCACTTCAGTCGATCGCATCCTCGACCTCACCGAAGGAAAGGGCCGATCCTCGTCATCAGCAAATTAACAATAGCGTCAGTGCGAACAACACTCTCAATCACGTCTACGGGATCGTATGGTAAACATGAGGCTGCAACCTTCCGGCAAATCGATGAATACCTGCACCTCCCTCCTGCGAACTCGTAATTCGAACTACAAGGACACACCAGTGACCCTTCCTCATCGAACTCGTTTCGGTTCCCTGTTTGCCGCCGCTGCTCTCTCCTCAACGCTCATCTGCAATGCTGCGGCATCGTTCGCGCAATCTACGACTCCAAACTCCCACTCGACCGACACACAATCTGATAAGCCTCAAGAGGGCGGCCAGGCGTCAGCAATGGGGGGAGCCAACACCGGTGGAGCCCACCCCGCAGTCCTCGACGAAGAGAAGAGACCCATCACGGCCGGGGGGTTTGTAAAGAGCGGTCCGATCATCTTTCAGGACATCGCCGGAAAAGCCGGACTAACCTCATGGACCCACACCATGGGAACTCCCGAAAAAAAATTCATCATCGAAACCAACGGATCTGGCGTCGGACTTATCGACTATGACAACGACGGCTGGCTCGACATCTATCTCGTCAACGGTTCAACCTACGACGCCATGAGCGGCAAAGCGATACCGCCCCACGCCGCGCTCTTCCACAACAACCACGACGGAACTTTCACCGACGTCGCCGCGAAGGCACACGTCACCAATGACCGCTGGGGAATCGGCGTCGCCATAGCCGACTACGACAACGACGGCTGGCCCGACATCAACGTCACCAACTTCGGCAAGAACCGCCTCTATCACAACAATCACGACGGAACCTTCACTGACGTCGCCGAGAAAGCGGGAGTCACTCTTGGCAACTGGTCCACTGGCGCCACCTGGGGCGACTACGATGGCGACGGCCGGCTGGATCTCTTCGTTCCTGGCTACGTTCACTACGACCTCGCGAATCAGCCCGGATCTGGCGGTAAAGAGGTCTCCTATAGCTTCTGCCAGTTTCGAGGTGAAAAAGTCATGTGCGGCCCGCGAGGCCTCAAGGGAGAACCAGACCATCTCTTCCATAACAACGGCGACGGCACCTTCACGGACGTGAGCGAAAAGGCCGGAGTCTCCGACAAGAACGGCTACTACGGTTTCTCCTCCGTCTTCGTCGATATCAACAACGACGGCAAGCCGGACCTTCTTGTCGCAAACGATTCGACTCCAAATTATCTTTACATCAACAAAGGCGACGGCACCTTCGAAGACGCAAGCTACGCCTCCGGATACGCGCTCAACGAGAATGGCCGCGAAACAGCCTCGATGGGTATCGCAATTGGAGACTATCGAAACAACGGCCTGCTCGATATCTACAACACAACATTTTCGGATGACTACAACCCGCTCTACCGCAACGATGGCGACGCCAACTTCACCGACATCAGCTACCAGATGGGAGTTGCCGAACCTACAATTCCATTCCTGGGATGGGGCACAGCGTTCTTTGACTTCGACAATGATGGATGGAAGGATCTCATCATCGCGAACGGCCACGTCTACCCGCAGGTCGACCACACAACCTGGGGAACCAGCTGGGCGCAACGCCCGCTCCTCTTCCGTAACATCGACGGCAAAAAATTCGACCTCGAACCCGCCGTCGAAGGCACAGCACTCACAAGTCTGTACGTCGGCCGTGGCATGGCCGTCGGAGACCTCTTCAACGACGGCAAACTAGATGTTGTCATCAACGCCTTGGACAGTCACCCCGCACTGCTCCGCAATGTCTCGCGAGACAATCATCATTGGATCGAACTGAAACTGATAGGCGGTCCAAAGAGCCCTCGAGACGCCATCGGCTCCACGGTCTATCTCACCGCGGGAAGCCAGAAACAACGCGGAGACGTAACCTCCGGAGGGAGCTTCGCCTCCACCCACGACCCCCGTGTCCACTTCGGCCTCGGCGACATCGCAACCATCGACTCCGTTGAAGTTCACTGGCCAAGTGGAACCAAAGAAAAGTTCTCAGTCACCAAGGTTGACCAGATCGTCACCCTGACAGAAGGTAAAGGAAGTAGATTCTAACGGCTTCCATCTCCCCGCCACTCAACCTTTCGATTGAGATCTCTACCGACCCGTAGGACGATGGCTAACAGTCTTATCGCTTCAATAGAATTTACGATTGCTATGAAAATGCCTTACAGCCGGGTCGGTCGCATCTTCTTCTGTACCGTGCTGTGCGGCACAATCGCCTCCTTTTTCCTGGCCTTGAAAAGTGATGGCGCTCACGCATCTGATGCCGTCACTACCCCCACGCAACGTGAGGTTTACACCGAATCAGTCAAACAACATTACAACTTCAGATTCGGCGCCGATCAGCCCTTCCTCCCGTCGAATGCAACCACCGACACCGGCCAGTTCATCAACCCCAAAGCCTTCCCCACAGCCAAATACTGCAGTCACTGCCATCAGGAGGCGCACGCCGAATGGCGTCAGTCCGCTCACGCCAACTCCTTTCGCGCCCCCTGGTACATCAGAAACACAAACCTGCTCACCGCGGAAAAGGGCATTGAATACACCCGCCACTGCGAAGGCTGCCACAACCCAATCGCCCTCGTCTCGGGCGCGCTAACCAAAGGCTCACCAGTAAATCGCAAGTTCGACGAAGACGGAATCACCTGCTCCGTCTGCCACTCCATCCAAAAAGTCGACGCTCGCGGCACAGGCAGCTACGTTCTGGCACAGCCCGCCGTTCTGGTCGACGAGAACAATCAACCCATCTACGGCGAGGTCTCCGACAAAGAGATTCTCGCAAATCTCGACCGCCACTCAAAAGCCGTCATGAAGGACTTCTATCGCACCAGCAACTTTTGCGCGGCGTGTCACAAGGCCGCTCTTCCAAAACAACTGAACGACTACAAATGGCAGCGCGCTATCTTCCTCTCCGACGAGTGGCAGCTCTCCTCCTTCGCCAAACAGTCGCCTCTTCCCTTCTATGTCAAAGATCAGGTCTCCACCTGTCAGACCTGCCACATGACCCGCGAAGATCTCACCAGCTCCGACTCGGGCGCCAAGAATGGCAAGCTGGCCTCTCACCGATGGTTAGGCGCTAACACCGTTCTGTCAAAGTTCTACAACTACGATACCCAGATGGAGAAGACCGTAGCCTTCCTCAAAGCAGGCGTCTTCAACGTCGACATCTTCGGCCTCGAGAAAAACGGAGGCAGGATCATCGCTCCTCTCGGCAACGACAGCTTCACCGTCTCCCCCGGAGACCTCCTTACCGCCACCATCATCATTCAGAACAAAGGCATCGCACACAGCCACGTACCCGAGCAGCGCGACATGTACGAGAGCTGGGTCGAATTCGAGGCCAAAGACGCCTCCGGCCACACCCTGATGCACTCCGGCGCGATCCAGCCCAATGGCGACCTCGACCCCCGCGCACACAGCTTCACCAATCGCCTCGTAAACACCAAAGGAACCATCAACGATCTCCACCAGGTCTGGGATAATCGCGTTGTGGCTTACAACAACACCATCGCTTCAGGCCGATCCCAGCTCGTCCGCTACCAATTCAAAGTACCCGCCGACGCAACCGGCCCCCTCACCGTCACCGCATGGGTCAACTATCGCCGATTCGATCAGCACTTCATGGACTTCGGCATGGGCAAACATTACGAGATGCCCGTCGTTGCCATGTCCGAGCGCACGCGCATCTTCACTCTAGGCGATAACCCGCCCGCGGTGGACCCACAGGACAATAAAGTCTGGATGCGATGGAACAACTACGGCATCGCCATGCTGGACGCTCAACAGTACGCGGAGAGCGTCCGCGCGTTCGAGCAGGTCGCCACGCTCCGCACCGACTACGCCGACGCCTTCACCAACATCGCAATCGCCAACTTTCAGTGGGAACGCTACGAGGCCTCCCGCGCCAGCCTCGACAAAGCACTTGCACTCAGCCCTCACAACTCGCGCGCACTGTACTACCTCGCCCTCGTCGAACGGAACCAGGGCCAGGTCGACGAAGCCATCGCTGATCTTCGCGAGGTCATCACAAAATTTCCAAACTCCCGCGACGCACACAGAGAGCTCGGCTTCTCTCTCTATCAACAGCGAAAATATGATGAGGCCCGCGCTGAATACGAGACTCTCCAATCCATCGACCCCGATGATCTCGCCGCCCACTACATTCTCTCCATCGTCTATCGCCGTCTCGGGATGAAAGAAAAAGCTTCACACGAAGCCGCAATGTTCGCCGATCAGAAGGATGATCCCACCGCTAGCACCTACGCGCTCGAGTTCCTGCGTAAACACAACGAAGTCGCATCGGAGACCGTCCCCTGGCACACCCACACCGACCTCGCCCCCGGGCCCGCACACAACGGAACACCTGCTCAATGACTTTGCTGCGGTCAGCGTTTATCCTGGCTCTCGCAGCTTCGTACTATCTGCCAGCATCCGCCGAGTCCGCGAAGCAGCGCGGAGCAGCAATCTTCGTGGATAATGGCTGCCAACACTGCCACACAATACGCAAGGTAGGCGGAATCAAGGGGCCTGATCTTTCCGGAGTAGGACACACACTTAACAAAGCCCAGATCCGAACGCAGATTCTCAAAGGTGGACGTGAGATGCCATCCTTCGCCGACATTCTAAAGGCGACCGAGGTGAACGATCTTGTTGCCTACCTGCACTCGTGTCGCGACAAAAAGCCCAAAGAACCATAAGCTCCGGATCAGGAAGACGTATCATCCGAAGTGAAGCGACTCCGGCCATCATGCTTTCGAACGCATCGAACCTCCGCATGAACTTGCTTTCGCGCCTCCATCTCGTCCTTCGCTCTTCCCTCTTCTGGATGTCATGCGCAATCGCAGCTCTCTCTCTCACCGCCAGCTCCCAAGTCCCTAACAACTTCGGCCATCAATCGTGGTCGACGGAGAACGGCCTCCCTCAAAACAGCGTTCATCAGGTCTTTCAATCCACAGACGGCTTCATTTGGATTGCGACCGAAGGCGGCCTGGCTCGCTTCAACGGCATCGACTTCAAAATCTTCAACCACGAAACCACTCCCGCAATTACCAGCGATGACATCTGCTGCTTTGCGCAAAGTCACACCGGCCCACTCTGGATTGCAACCTCCAACGGCCTCCTCCAATACTCGTCAGGAAAGTTTCACCGCTACACCATCGCGAATGGATTACCAACCGGTCGCATCACCAACCTAGCCGCGGCAGACGACGGCTTAATCCTGATCCTGACGACCGATGGCATCAGCAGCTTTGACGGGAGGCGTTTCTACATCATCCCCCTTCCCTCTTCCGTCGATCCATCTGCAATAGTCACCGCTCAGGACGGCAGTGTCTGGATCGCATCGAACTCTGGAATCTTTCAATATTCCCATGGCCGAGTTCTCCCACAACCGCTAGGCTCAACCTCTACGGCGAAGGATATTGAAGGCATCGGATTCTTCCCCGACCACAGCCTCTGGTTGCGCACCGGGACCAGCATCGCAGTCCTTCGAAGTGACCAAAGCCGAACCCTGTCGATAAGCCACGACCTTCCAGCTTCACGCATACAATCGTTGCTCTCCGACTCGCAAGGGCAACTATGGATAGGAACCAGCAAAGGGCTCTTCATGCTTGACAAAGTCGACAGCCATCCACAGGTCTTACCGGCCCTCGGCTCCAACAGTATCCTCTCTCTCATGCAGGATGAAGAGAGTAATCTCTGGGTGGGAACAGAAACCAGCGGCCTCCAAATCCTGAGGCGCCAAAATTTCCGCACCATTCCCGGCCTCTCCGATCACCCGATCACAGCCATCACTCAGGCAACCGACGGTGCAATATGGCTCGGCTCCAACAGCGACGGCCTCGACCGCTGGCAAGCCGGTAACATTCAACATCTTTACACCCGAACCGGCCTTGTCAGCGAAACCATCCTGGCTTTGGCTCCGGGAGAAGGCGGGAGCATGTGGGTCGGAACGCCCGATGGTCTGAACTATGTCAAGGGCAAGAAAATCCGGACCTACACCTCTGCTGACGGGCTACCTGACGATCTCATTCGGTCTCTTATGAGGGACGATGACGGCTCACTCTGGATCGGCACGCGTCGGGGCCTTGCTCACTGGCAAAACAACCAGTTCATCACTCTAACGCAATCGAACGGTCTCGGAAGCGATCTTGTAGGCGCTCTTCTCAGATCTCACGCCCCCGATCATGATCTTTGGATCGGCACCCTCAATGGACTCTCGCGCCTTCGGGGCGACAACATCACAACCTTCACAAAAAAGGATGGACTCTCTGGCGACACGATCACCTCTCTCGCCGAAGATCCGCACGGCACACTATGGATCGGAACGAAAGGGGCTGGCCTCAGCGTCATGACCACCGCCGGCTTTACACCACTGCGGCGAGACGACCTGCCCCAAACCATCGACTCCATCCTCGAAGACGACCGCGGCAACCTCTGGTTAAGCTCCAGTCGAGGCATCACCCGCGTCTCAGTTTCAGCGCTCATCAAATGCGGTTCGTCTTCAACCTGCGATCCTCATCCGGTCTCTTATGGCCGCGCCGATGGCATGCCAACCGAGGAAGCCATCGGCGTGGGTCATCCCGCTGCATGGAGGACCAAGGAAGGGCTCCTCTGGTTCGCCACCCGCAAAGGGGTCGCCGTCACCGATCCCAGTCACCTCGTAGAAAATCTCATCCCTCCCCCGATCGTCATCGAACGCTTCACTGCAGATGGTATGGACATTCCCCTGACAGGCACCGAACAAAACATCACTCCTGGCCGTACCAGCTTCGCGTTTGAATACGCCGCTCTCAGTTACCTAGCTCCCGCAAAGGTCCGCTATCGTTACATTCTCGATGGCTTCGATAAGCGATGGACCGAAGCCGGTTCCCGCCGCATCGCCTACTATACCAATCTCCCTCCGCGCCACTATCGCTTTCGCGTACAAGCCGCCAACAACGACGGCATATGGAATGAAACCGGAGCGCAGATTGCCTTCTTTGTGCAGCCTCCTTTCTATCGCAGACTCTGGTTTCTCCTGCTGATCCTTAGTCTCGCCGCCGCCGCTGCGCTCCTCCTCTACCGCCTCCGCGTCCGCGTTCTTCAATCACGGTTCCAGGCAGTTCTCGCAGAGCGAACTCGCGTCGCACGAGAAATTCACGACACCCTAGCTCAAAGCTTCGTCGGCGTCTCCGTGCAGCTCGAGCTCATCTCCCAGTTTCTCGCCCACACTCAAACTGACGCAGCGAGCAGACAGATCGACCAGACTCGGGCCTACGTCCGAGAGGGCCTTGCCGAAGCTCGCCGAAGCATCTGGAATCTTCGTGCTATTACCGCGCCAAACAGCTTGCCCACCCGTCTCGCCCACCTGGCTGAACAGTGGAATCAAAAAAAACTCAACGCCCACCTCAACATAACCGGCACTTACCGCCCTCTCCCCCAGCCCTTTGAAGACGAGATCTTCCGCATCGCTCAGGAGTCTTTGGCAAACGCAGCCCGCCACGCAAATGCAACTCAGGTCTCCGCCGATCTTCGCTACGATTCCTCTCGATTAGTATTAAGCATCTCCGACAATGGCAGCGGATTCGATACATCGGAAAGAGCTCCTTCATCAAACGGCCACTTTGGCATCCAGGGCATGCACGAACGCGCGGCTCAGATTCATGCTCAACTAACGATTGAAAGCTCTCCGGCAAACGGCACCATAGTCATGCTCGAAGCGCCCATCACAGAAGGAAAAGAGGCAGCAATCAATGCCTGAACGTATTCGTATCCTGGTAGTGGATGATCATCACGTCGTTCGTCAGGGACTCGTTGCGCTACTCAACATCATCCCCGACATAGAAGTGGTAGGCCAAGCCAGTGACGGCATTCAGGCGATCGAACTCTACCGCACTCTACAACCCGACATCACCCTGATGGATCTGCAGCTTCCAAACCTCGGCGGAGTCGATGCCATTCTGCAGATTCGCGCCGACAATCCCGCCGCAAGATTCATTGTGCTCACCACCTTCGACGGAGACGAAGACATCTTCCGCTCCCTCCAGGCCGGCGCAAAAGCATATCTGCTCAAAGGAATGACCGTCGACGAACTCCTCTCAACCATTCAAGCAGTTCACAGCGGAAGAACCCTCATCTCTCCCGCCATCGCAGAAAAGCTCGCCGAAAGAATGAGCACTCAAGCCCTTACCAACCGCGAACTCAGAGTTCTGGAGCGCATCGTGGCAGGCCGCGCAAACAAGGAGATCGCCTCCGATCTAAAGATCAGCGAAGCTACCGTCAAGTCCCACATCAATAGTCTGCTCGGCAAACTTGGCGTCAGCGATCGCACTCACGCCGCAACCGTCGCTCTCCAACGAGGTATCGTACATCTCAAATGACATCCCACTTGATGAAGTCGTCTCTCTTCGCTCTGTTTCTTATTCTCTTTCCATCATCTTTAGTCGTCGCTCAACCCAAGTCTTCCTGGCGAACAGCGACTCCATCAGAGTTGCAGGCTGTCTTGCCCGCACGCGCTCCAGTGGAAAAAGAGCGAATCGAAACAGAGATGCGCACCGCATCCGGCATCGTTAACTCAAATGGCAAAATCATCGCAGGTGTTGTTCTCATCACTGCCGGTTACTCAGCCGACGGAAAATATTCTCATTTCCTTTTAGTCCAATCACCTATTACCTTCGGAGAAATCTCACTTGCTGCCGGGAACTACGTAATCGGATGGCAACGTAGTGAAGATGCCCTCGTCGTTAGGTTCTATGATGCAGCAACTGGAGAGGAACATGGCGCCGTCACGGCTCATCGTCTAGCGACGGGCTCGCGCGTCGAATCTTTTCGCATCTGGCCCCCCTCCAACAACTCAATTCTTCAGATTGGCCGCTTCGCCATTCCCTACATCCTGGAAAAGCAACCGGCGAAATAACACTTCGTCGAAACCGAAGAGAGACGCCTCGATGCCACTATCGGGAAAGGCTGAATGTACTGGGAAGAAGGTCTTATTCATCTGGCCACTTCGAGCGACCTTCTTCACTTCTGTCTAATGGAAATGGACGGCGATCCCCGTGCTGGCTCCATACGGCCGCAGCGTACCAAACGGAAAATTAAGCCACCACTGATACTCAAAATCCACCAGCCGTACACTGTACCGACTCCTTCCAAGCGCCAGATCAACCCCACCACCAGGAGCAAGCACAAAGTAACTGCCGTCCGCGTAATCGTAAGGAAAATGAAAGCGCCCATCGCCGAGAAGAACCTTACCGTATGCGGTCATCCATCGTCTGCGGTATGGAAATTTCCCTCCGACAAGAAAAGTCGACTGATGCGTACCCACCTCTTCGTTGATGGTAAGAAAACGAACTTCGGCCTCGTAGCTGATCCTCTCCGAACGAGCGTAATCGACGAAGCCAGACCCGCCGCCGAGGTCACGTTTGCCATAGTCTGCCGCAAAGAAAGAGTAGGTCCCGCCAACCATCCACCGCGGCCCCGGTCCCGTAGCGGTCGGCAACGCCTGGGCATAAAGTACCGACGTTGCAGCGGCGAGCAAAAGTAGAACGACAAGCTCCCGCAACACTCTCGAAAAACACTGTGAGCCGCCAGGCCAATCGATCACTGGGTCACCGTCAAAGTCATCGGAGCAGACTGTGTCGCCGTCGTCTTAGCGCCGATGGCAGTTACATTGAAGATGTAGGTCCCGGCAGGAGTGCCATGCACATCGAGTCCGCCGCAGCCGGAGATCGCCATCGCTCCAGTAAAGAGCAATGCGAGCAGAAGTCCACTCAGCATCTTGTTCGCACGTCGTGACCGTACAAGCGACAGCCCGAGGATAAGCCCGCCTGGCAGAAAACAGAGCGCAATTCCGCCGGCCGAGGGCCCGTCCGCTTTTGCAACACTCCCCGCAGTCAGCGGAGAACCGGTATCAATCGTCAGGCTAATCGTCTGGTGGCCGTTCGCATCAAGCGACACTTGATCCGAAGTAAACGTGCAGGTAGCTGCTCGCGGCAGGCCCACACATCCCAGCGACAAGACATCGGTGAAGTTCTGGATCGAAGTCAGCGTCAACTGAATCGTGTTGTGTTGCGTGGTCTTCAACTGCATCGTCGGAGGATTCAAAGCAATCGTGAAGTTGGTCGCCTGAATCACCGTCAAAGACACAGCACTCGACACGGAACCCAAATACTGCGAGTCACCTTGATAGGTAGCGATCGGAGTGTAGGTCCCCAACCCCAGACTGGTAGTCAGTGTAGCTATGCCGGAAGCATTCAGGGTCGCACTGCCAAGCGTTGTGCCCCCCGAACTGAACACCACCGTACCCGATGGCGGAACCGCGGCATCGCCTTGTAATGTCGCCACCAGAGTAAAGGGCTTATTCTCAACGACCGGGCTCGAAGAGATCGTCAGAGTTGCCTTTGAAGTATGCAGCTGCACCACTTCAGTCAGCGCCGGAGAGGTCCCCGGAAAGTTTTGCGCGTCTCCGGCGTAACTTGCAGCCAGCGTGTGCGGCCCGAGTGCAAGCGTCGAAATAGTAAATGTTGCGATCCCCAAACTGCTAACACTCGACGTCCCTAAAATAGCGGACCCATCCGACAACGTAACCAACCCGGTGGGTGGGTTCGTGCTGCTGCCGGTCACCGAAACGGTAAACGTAATCGGGTTGCCAATCAGAGAAGGGCCTGAGCTTGTCCCGCTGATCGTACCCAGGCTGCTAACCGCAGTGAGCGTGACCACGGTGCGCTGTTCGATGTTCTGTAACACGGGATTAGAGGTGCTGGTCAAAGTATCGCTGTCGCCCTGATAGATTGCGAGCAATATATGCTGACCAGCGGCAAGAGAGGATGTCGTAAGAGTTGCAATGCCATTGACCCCAACGGAAGCGGTTCCGACAACCGTGGTCCCGTCTTCGAAGCTAACTGCACCTGTGGGCGCCGCACCCTTTCCAGTCACCTGCGCGGTAAGAATGAGGGGAGCGCCCGCAACCGATGGAGTGCCCGAGGTAGTAAGCACCGTCGTCGTGTTACTGTTCTGCACAGTCTGGACCAGCACCGGACTGCTGCTCGTCTGACTCACGCTGTCGCCGCTGTACGTCGCAACAATCGAGTGTTGTCCGGGACTCAGGGCATTCGTTGTAAATGTCGACGTCCCCGACGCCGCCACAATGCTGGTCCCGAGAACAGCCGTCCCATCACGGAACACGACAGTGCCAGTAACAGGAGAGCCACCACCGCCCGCCACCACGGTCGTGAACGTCACTGAAGTACCCGACAAAGATGGATTGCTGCTCGAAACAAGAGAACTGGCCGTAGGTTGCAGAATCGTCTGGAGCAGAGGTCCCGACGCGCTGCCAGGATGACTCCCATCGCCGTTATACGTCGCAATCAGCGTATGCGCGCCAATCGATAAGTTGGAGACGGTGAGGGTAGCCAGACCGTTCGCGTCGATCCCAGTCGTACCGATTCTGTTAGCTCCGTCCCGGAGGATCACTGTGCCGGTTGGTTGAGCTCCAGTACCGCTCACCGTCATCGCAAATGTAACCGCGTCCCCAAGAAGCGCAGGATTTTTATTGCTGTTGAGCGTGACCGCGCTCGTCGACTGTTGAATTGTCTCGAGAACTCCGGGAGAGGCAGCCGCACTGTTATTGGCATCGCCAATGTATGTCGCTACGATCGTATGTTGTCCCACCGAGAGACCGGAAGTCGAGAAGTTCGCGCTGCCATTCGCTGCAATTGGCGAAGACCCAAGCACTGTCGTGCCATCAGTAAACGTAACGCTGCCGGTCGGAGCAACGGTAGTCCCGCTCAGGTTGGCAGTAAAGACAACCGGAAGCCCGGCTACTGAGGGGTTGCTGCTTGAGACCAGGGTAAGACTCGGTGCACCTTTGTTCACCATGATGGTTTGAGGTGTCGAGGACGAGGCGGCATCATTCGTGTCTCCGCTGTAGCTGGCTGACAGAGTGTGTTGTCCTAGAGAAAGATTCGAGACGGAGAGGCTCGCAGATCCGTTCGCGCTAAGATTCGCAGTCCCGATAACGGTTGTGCCGTCGAGGAACGTCACTAGCCCACCTGGTATACCGCCCGATCCTGTAACCGTGACGGTCAAGGTCTCCGTAGAGTTCACCGTCGAGGTGACCGCGCTGACCGCCATCGAAGTCTGAGTTGTAGCGCGCTGCACCAACTGACTCAGCGTCGACGAGAGCGCTGCATTATTGTTCGTATCTCCACCGTAAGACGCGGTGATCAGGTGCGTGCCAAGAGCCAGACTTGTCGTATTGAATACCGCAACGCCCGCAGCATTCAGCGTGACCGCGGCTAAAGTAGCAGATCCATCATGGAAGGTAACTACTCCGGTCGGCGCTGGTTCCGAGCTCCCAACGGCTGCCGTAAAGGTCACATTGGCGCCGGCACTTACTGGATTCTGACTCGATGCAAGGGCAACACCTGTGACCGGCGAAACGATGTGGGTCAGGCCCGCCGACGTACTGCTCGCATCGTTCGTATCACCAAGATAAACAGCAGTGATAATGTGCTGTCCGACAATCAGCGTCGAGGTGCTCAGCACCGCCGTTCCGTTCGCCGTCAGTGAAGGACTGCCGATCACAGTCGAACCGTCCATAAACTGCACGGTTCCACCCAACGCTCCCGAACTACCAGTCACAGTCGCGGTGAACGTCACCGGAGCGCCCACCGGTGTCGTCGAAGCGCTTGCAGTCAGTGCAGTGGTGGTCGAGGCTTTCACGACAACCTGCGTAATCGCCGGCGACACGCTGGTTCCGTTATACGCATCTCCAGAGTAGTTGGCGGTCAACGAATGAGATCCTACGGTAAGCGAAGACAAAGAGATCGTACCCAGACCGGCGGCGTTGATCGGGCTCGTACCAACTGCGGCCGTGCCATCGTAAAAGGTCACCGAGCCCGTCGGAGCGGACCCATTCCCGGTAACCGTCGCACTCAACGTGATCGGCAACCCCGCAGTTGACGGACTTCCTGAAGTCGAAAGCACGACTCCGGTGGTCGCCTGTTGAACAATCAAAGTCAGAGCAGGCGTCGTTCCAAGATTGTTGTTATCCCCTCCGTAGACGGCAGTGATCGCGTGAGCCCCAGTGGAAAAGGAAGGCACCGTAAAGCTCGCGACACCCTGCGCATTCAGAGCCGCCGTGCCAAGCACCGTCGTGCCATCCATAAACGTCACGACACCCGTAGGAACGCCTCCATTGCTCGTGATCGAAACCGTGAGTGCGTCACTCTTGCCCGCGATAGAAGGGTTGGCAGACGCAATCAGCGTGCCCGACGTGACCGCCTGCTGCACCTTTTGCACGATCGTAGAGGAGATACTTCCAGCATAGATTGACGACCCGCTGTAGATCGCAAGAATCGAGTGTTGTCCAACAGCCAGCGAGTTCAAGGTAATCGTCACAGAACCACCAGTGACCGTCGCCGCACCAAGTGTCGTCCCCCCATCCATAAACGTCACGGTTCCTGTGATCGGGCTTGAGGGTATCGACGACGCCGGTGTGATCGTCGCAGTCAGTTGAATATTCGATCCGGCTGGAGCCGTACTGGCGTTTGAGGTAACTGCCGTCGTAGTGGCAATCTGTTCGATGGTCTCTTGTACCGCCGCAGAAGAGCTCGCGCCATTGTTGGCATCGCCTCCATACACAGCACGAATCGAGTGCGATCCAACGGACAGGGTAGAAAGAGTAAGAGCAGCCGCGCCGTGAATGTCCAAAGTCAGCGTACCCAGAACCGTTGTGCCATCCTGAACCGAAATCGTTCCCGTTGGTGTTACAGAACCGCTCCCTGTCACGCTCGCCGTAAATGTAACAGCAGTCCCAAACGAGACATCCGGGTTGCTGGTAATCAGTGTGGTCGCAGTCGAAGAAGCGACCACAACCTGATTGAGCGTGGGCGACGTACTTGCAATTGAATTTGCATCCCCACTGTAGCTCGCTGTTATGTGATGGGTTCCAACGCTGAGCGTCGACGTACTAAAGCTAGCCGCACCTGCAGCATTCAGATTGACTGTCCCCAGGCGAACTCCCCCGTCGAAAAAAGTCACACTCCCAGTTGGAATTCCCGAGGTTCCCACGACAAGCGCAGCAAAAGTCACACTGACTTGAGGAGACGAAGGATTCAGGCTCGACGTCAGCGAGACGGATGTTCCATCCTTCACAATCTGAGTCACAGACAAAGAAGTACCTGGCGCGGTATTGGAATCGCCCGCATAGCTAGCGGTAATGATGTGTGTCCCGCTCGCGAGAGACTGCGTCGGAAACAGTGCTACCCCCGCACTGTTCAGCGTGGCGGTCCCGATGGTCGTGCTTCCATCCAGAAAAGTAACGATGCCCGTCGGCGTCACTCCGGTACTCGTCACAGCAACGGTAAACGTAACAAGCGCTCCAGTAGCAGACGGAGAGCCGATCGTGTTCAAAGTAATCGTCGAGGGGTCGAGCGTGAGCACCTTGCCGCTCAGCGTCAACGTCTGCGGACTGTTCGGCGAGTCAGACGTAACAGTGATTACTCCCGTCACCGTATTACCGATTGTCGTCGGTGCAAACTGCGCGCCGATGATGCAGTTCAAAGCCGAAGTCATCGCCACGCTGGTCGAGCAGGTTGTGGCGACAGGATCCAGCTGCGTGTTCACCCCGGCATTCAGATCAGAGATGTTGAGCGGAGCGTTTCCATCATTCTCGAGCTCCTCATCCTGTGTGCTCGAGACACGCTGTACCCGGATTGTCGGAAAATTCAAGACTGCGTTGATGCTCTTGACCAGACGTATCCGATTGTGGAACACGTCGCTGACATAAAGATTCCCCGATCCGTCGAGCGCCATTCCATAGGGACCATACATGCCCGCCGCGTTCGCAGGACCACCGTCGCCACTAAAAGACTCCAGATTGCTACCGACGACAGTATCGATCTCACCTGTAACAGCGTTCACCTTACGAACCCTGTTGTTGCCTGCGTCCGCAATGTAAATATTGCCTGCAGCATCGATCGCCGTCGCCGCCGGACTATCCATCACAGCAGCGCTCGCCGCCCCTCCATCGCCAGAAAACCCAGAGGTTCCATTCCCTGCAATCGTCGTAATCGTCCCGTCGAGCGCGACCTTGCGAATGCTGTGGTTGTTCTGATCGGCGATGTAAATTTGACCGTCAGGACCAACCGTCGCACTCCACGGTCCGTTCAGACTCGCACTAACTGCCTGTCCCCCATCGCCTGCGTAAGCCGGCGTATGGTTGCCCGCAAACGCAGAGATGATCCCGGTAGAAAGATTGACGCGTCGGATCACATTGTTTCCGCTATCCGCAATGTAGAGATAGCCATTCACCGGATCGATCGCCACCGAATCTGGCGTATCCAGATGAGCATGAATCGCGAGGGCGCCGTCTCCTGAGTATCCCTGCACCCCCAGTACCCCGGCCACCGTCGTGATCACTCCCGTAGCCGCAGTGACCATACGAATCGCATGATTATTGCTATCGGCAAAGTAGAGATTGCCCGCACCATCTAATGCAACCGAGGTCGGCAGGCTAAGCGAAGCCAGTGTAGCCGGCCCTCCATCGCCGCTATTGCCTGCGCTGCCGTTTCCGGCGTACGTGGACATCAGCTGCGAGCCAGCATCTACTCGCCGAATGCGATTATTGCTCGAATCAGCGATGAACATATTTCCAGCCGGATCGACCGCCACTCCGAACGGAAGAAAGATCGGCGAAGACGTAGCAGGCTGGCCATCTCCACGGTAGATCCATGATTCATCTCCGGCCACCGTGTTGATAATGCCGGGAACAAATAATGCAAGTGGTCCACTTCCCGTCGCCACTAGCCACGTACTTCCCAGCGGCAGTCCAGACGCATCGAACAGAGCCACCGCACCTATATGCTGGCCAGGGTATTTTGGACTGAACGTCACCGGGAAGCTGCACGTCTGACCCACAACGAGCGCGCTTCCCGTCAAACAGGTGCCCGCTCCCGCAATAGCAAAATCAAGATTGGGGACTCCGCCCGTAAGCGCGCTGACCTTGCCGAGCTGGCCACCCGCTGTCACGACAACAGCAACCGTCTGAACAGCGGAGGTACTTCCAATAGCCGTCACCCCGGGCAATGTCACGGGCGAGGCATAGGCGGATGTCACGATGCCACCCAACGCCAGAAGAACAAACATCCCTGCCAACTGCGTCCGCATCCATCGCCTCGACGACTGTAGAGAAGTCCGACGCCGACTTGTTGAGAAACTCAAAAATAACCGCAGGCAGGAAAACTTTGCATCAAATCGAACAGGAGCGAGCATGGTTCACCTCTGAAGCTCAACGGCGGAGATGGAGGTTGTGACGTAGCTCCAAAATAGGGAGAAAAACGCCCGAGACCGCAAATCAGGACACATGGCCCTTTGGTAATCATGAGACCAGCCTGCAGTAACCGAATATTACCCGTAAGTTGCATGAGGACTCGCGACCGAGAGAATCTCTCCGTTGTCCAGCGCTCATTTTCTTTTTGAAGCATTGAATCGCGCACCAACGCAAAGTTAATGCAGCAGAGACAGTCCGAGCCAACGCGCAAGTGTCCCGCGTATTGCTCACAGCCGAATGGGTAACCAATCCGTGTTCAGCTTATCTATGATTTGGCACACAACTAGTTACCTTTTGTCGGCCGAGAGGATATATCCACGCCAAAAAGACGACAGGCCGCGACCCAGCCGTCAGCCTCTTTTCATTGCCTCGGTTCTCGAAGCATCCCCACAAGCTCCGCGAAGTGCCTAGGCCTTCCCACGCATCTTCGCTGCCCACCAGCGCGACCCCACCAGCAGAAATCGCCAGTCCTTCAAAAACTCCGGCGGCTTCCCTTCAATCGCGTGCCCCACAAACTGCAGCAGCCACCCAAAGCAAAACAGTCCGACCCCCACCCACAGCAATCGGTGCCACACAAGCGTCGCCACCAGCACCGGCAGCGACAACATAATAATCGGAATCCCAAACGTATGCGTCAGCCGGTTCAGCGGATGCTGATGGCTCTCCGAATACTCCGCGATCCAACTCTCCCAACTTCGTCCGCCAAGCATGGCGACACCATACTCTCGGCTCCTCATCACCCGCAATCAAAATCATCCACATCGCCGCCAAGCGGCTTTTCACGCCTCATCGCCGTCAAACCTAAGAACATCCACTTCGCAAGCCTCTCAGGCAAAAGCAACGGATGAAGGAGCAGTCATCAGCATGGCTAAAGAGTGGATCGAGAATCTCGCCCAGGACATCAAGCAAAAGTCTCACGACGCAGCCGAAGCTTACGGCCGCTCCAAGCACCAGGCCGGCATCATCACCACTCAGGGCAAGCCCTTCTTCACCAGCCTCGCCGCCTGCCTCGAGCAGGACATCACCGAGATCAAGCGCCACCTTCAAGGCGACGTTACCGCCTCCGACACCACCATCCAGACCATCAGCGCCACCGAGATTAAACTCACCCGCAGCCGCTTTCCTTGGTTCGACGCGCGCATCACCCACAACGACTCCACCATCATCCTCGACTACGCGAAGGGCCTGGGCGTCGCCGGAGACCCCACTCTCGATCGCAAGACCCGCCACTTCGCCTTTCAGGTCACGGATGACGACACCCTGTACATCCAGGACTCCTTCGCCGACAATCCAAAACGTTTCCACCAGCCCGAAGACCTGGCCCGACAAATCATCCAGATACTCTTCGAAGTCTAGCCACCCGACTCCGCAGCGCCATTACTCCCACTGCGAGCTGTGCCGCTCCAGCCACCAGCACGCAGAGTTTCCGTGCTGCGGAAAGATCGACCGGCTGCACGTCACCGGAGTCGCGCCCATATAGTCATACTCCACCTTGTTGCCCTTCAGCGGAGTAGCCAGAAACTGCTTTACCTGCACCACCCGGTACGCCGTCCCATGCGAGACGCGAATCCCCAACACCGCCCAATCCCCCACCCACAGCACCCCCGCCGCAACAGCCAGAGCCACCAGCAATCGAACCATCCGCCCAGTCCATAGTCCCATCAGCCAAAGTATGGCACATCGACAAAATAAGCATTGCGGCAAAAAGGCCGATAACTCTGTTCAGGGGGAGTTCCTTGGATGTTTCTCCCGCCTGACTCACAAAGCCCCCGGGCATTCGGCACTGCTTTACCGCAAGCAAGAAGTTAGAGGAAGAAGTCAGAGGATCGTATGAAGTTCAAATTGACGTTGACTCGGGTCGTCTTGTCGACCCTCCTCTTCCTGACACTCTCCCTGGCACATAACGCATTCGCACAGAGCTCCCCCACAGCTACCCAGCAGCTTCAGCTCTCAGCCTTCGTCGGAGGCACCGGCACCTTCACCAACTTGGCGGGTGGAAAAAACCTCGACATCACCGCCGGCGCTGACCTCACGCTTCTCTCCTTCCGTCTCTTCCGGCCCGCCGCTGAGATTCGCGGCTCTTATCCCATCGACGAAGGCACCATCAGCAGTCAGAAAAACTTCCTCGTCGGCCCCAGGGTCGAGTACCCCCTGGGCCGTCTCCACCCCTACGCCAACTTCCTCGTCGGCCGCGGCGCAATCGACTACCTCAGGGGCGGCTACATCTTTGGCAACGTCCGCTACATCAACTCCAATACCCTCGTCCTCTCCCCCGGCGTCGGCCTCGACTACAACCTCACCCATCACCTCGCCGTCAAAGTCGACTTCCAGTACCAGCACTGGGACACCCCCGCGGTACCCTCCGGCAGCATCCGCCCGAAGGCCATCACGCTCGGCGCCGTCTACATCTTCGACTTCAACCCGCGCCATCGCCATAGCCAATAGCTTTTCTCCGGGCGATCCAAAGCTCAAATCGGCGCCGGCCTCTGGACTCGACTCTCGCCATAGCGTATCTTTCTGCCGGAAGTCTAAATTCATAGCAACCGGAGAGAACAGATGATCCGCCTAACCCGTCGCGTGTTTCCGGCCTTTGCTGCATCTCTCGTCTTCACCCTCTCTGCTCCAACCGTCATCGCTCAGGAGCCCACGCCCGGCCCCACCTGGTCGCAGGAAGACACCGTCCGCATCGTTCAACAGGTGCAGAAAAAACTAGCCGGCCTCACCAATCTCGGAGTCTTCGACTGGCTGACCTTCGGCATCCACGGCAAAACACTCGTCCTCAAAGGCTTCGCCTCCCGTCCTACACTCAAAAGTGATGCCGAAAGAGCCGTCAAAGGCATCCAGGGCATAGACGCGGTCGACAACCAGATCGAGGTCCTCCCCTACTCGCCCATGGACGACCGCATCCGCGCCGAAGTCTACAACCGCATCTACACCCAGCCCTCCCTCAGGAAGTACAACGCAAATCAGGGCAACCTTGGACGCGCCATCGGGCCCGGAGCAGGCGTCGCCCTGGCCGCTGGCGGCATCACCAACTCCCCGCCCATGGGCTTTCACGCCATTCACATCATCGTGAAGAACGGCAACGTCACCCTATACGGAGTCGTCCTCAACCAGATGGACTCCTCCATTGCAGGAATGCAGGCAAACTCCGCCCCAGGCGCCTTCAGCGTCGACAACGACCTCATCGTCCAGGGCTCCGCCTCCAAACCAAAAGAGAAATAGAACTACGCCGCGCCCTTCCCGACACGGGAGCCGTTCCCCAAATCCGGCTCCCGCAACCCGTTGCCGCTCCTTTTGTCTGCCGTCGACTTTTTCTTTCCGCTGCAGTTGCCTGTCTTTTTGTTGTCATCCCGAAGGGTCTGCGGTTGCAGTTCACCCTCCCCTCAAAAGACAAAAGCATCAAAAGGACCAGCAGCAGCCCAGCCCTTTTTGTTGTCATCCCGCAGGGATCTGCGGTTGTAGTAACCCTCTTCCACACATCAAAAGCCGAAAGCAGCCGAGACACCCTGCTCCTCACCCATCAAAATCCTGTCAAGCCCCGTAATCCCCTAAGTCATACTCACACAAGGAGATCCACATGGCGTATTAGTTTATGTCTAACCGATATAATGGATCTAGCGACTCAAACAAGCCCCGGCGAGGCCGAGGCTTTCTTATTTCAGAGAGGAAACGAAGGACTTTTTGCTAAACGCTCTCGTACCTTGCGCTCCTAAGGAATTATTTGGCCGCAATCTTTCCGGAAGAAAACGTTTCGCCCATAAGTCCTTTATAAAGACGAATTTGCCCTTAACCCGTTTAGAAACACAATTTTGCAGAAACCCGCTATTGTTATGTATATGAAAATAGGTGACTTGCACCGAAATACCCCCCAGGGGGTACCCACCTCACAGATTGAACAGCTCACGAAGCCGCTTGGTCTGTGCTCTGCTGACCGGAATCTCCGTCTTCTGAGCATCGTCCATCCTTAGCTGGTAGCTGGACTTGAACCACGGTACCACCTCCCGTATGTGCTGAATATTCACCACATACGACCGGTGCGCCCTCCAGAACGTCTCCGGATCGAGCTGGTCCATCAGCTCCTCCAGCGTCCTGCAGTTTGAGTGCCCCTCAACCGCCCGCGTCACCACACTGATGGTGCCCTCTTCGATCGAGGCAAAACAGATCTCGCGCTGATCCACCAGCAGCAAACGGCTCTGCGCCCGAACAATTACCTTGCCCGAGTTGGCCTTCGGTGCCTGCGTCTGCTCCTCGACCAGCCGCAGCAGCGCGTCCAGCTTGGCCCCCGTCTCTAGCGCCAAGCCCGCCGGCTCCGGCGGAGCAACCCGTCGAGCCTGGGCCTTCTCGATCGTCTGCATCACCCGCTTTCGATCAAAGGGCTTCAGCAGATAATCGATAGCATTCACCTCGAACGCGCGCACCGCATACTGGTTGAATGCAGTCGCGAACACCACCTGAGGCATCGGAACCTTACGGTCCAGCAGCTTCTTCAGCACGCCAAAACCGTCAAGGCCAGGCATCTGCACATCGAGGAACACCAGATCCGGCTTATGCATCCGAATCAGTTCCACAGCTTCGATCCCGTTAGTTCCCTGCGCCAGAACCTCAACCCCGCCCGCGCGCTCCAGCAAGTACTGCAGCTCCTGCCTCGCCAGTGGTTCGTCATCGATGATGAGTGCAGTCAGTGACATGCTCGCAACTAGTCACTATATACGCGCAGCCGCGCAGGCGCATGGTCCTCGGCCAGATCGTGCCCGCACTGCGTGCAGTACACATCCGTAATCTGCACCCCGCGGAAGCAACGTCCACACACAGGAGCCAGCTGGAACTGGCACTGCGGACAGAAGTGTATGCTCGAGATAATCTCCGTACTGCAATGCGGACAAGGCATCAGCATCGGCTGTCGCAGCAGGAAGTACACCACCGCCCCGATCCCACCCGGAAGCACCACCACGATCAGCATCCACAATCCAGCCGGCATCCGGCGGCGCCGAACATCGCGGCTCACATACCCCACCAGCAACACGTAGCTGGCAAACGCAGTACCCCACGAGTAACCCATCAGCAGTCGCATCGGGAGCAACTCATGTTTGTGATGCGGCAACACTCCATGGAACAGATACTGCACGGCCCCAAACACCAGAATGGCCAGCACCACCGACCAGGTCGGTATCATGCTCAACTCATCCTCACTCCCTGCCCGGGTGACTTGCGATCGATCTGATCCCTGATTCCAAAATCTCATCATCCAGCCACCTCGCGCTTACGGGCACGGCGAAACAACACCAAAGCGAGCAAAGCCATCGACACAGGAAAAAACCACAAACATAAAACTAAAAACTGATTACTCGCATCCGGAAAACCATTCGACGATACATCGTAGGCGTCAAGCGCGCTCCAGACCGCAGTGCAGATGATTACAAAAAGGGCCGAACAAACGGCCAGTGGAATCCACATGCTTCGAACGCGATTGCGTCGCGCCGCGAGCGTCTTCGCCCGTTCCCGCACCACACGATGAGTCCGATTGACCACCGAGGCGCGAGCACCCATCTGCAGATCTATCAACTCTGCTCGGTGACTCAATCTAGAATCGTCTTGCGGCAAAGAGGTCTCGAGGGCGTTGCTCATATCCCGACCTCCGCAAACGAACGAGAGGATCGAAGCTGCTCCATCTCCGGCTTCAAAGCCGCCAGTCCGCGATAAAGCCTGGACTTCACCGTCGATAAAGGTGCCCGAGTTACGGTGGCGATCTCCTCCAAAGAAAGTTCTTCATAAAAACGAAGAACAAGAACCTCTCGGTAGCTAGGTTCTAGCTTCAGCAAAACCTCCCCTACTTCAGCGCAGTTTTCGCGGGATTGAAACTGCTCGAGCGGTGAAGGTCCTGACATCGCGACCTCAAACGGCCGTTCGTCTTCTTTCCCCTCACCCATCTCGTCAAGGCTGGCCATCACCCGCTTTCGCGACAAGTCAATCACCAGATTTCTCGCAATGGTAAAGAGCCATGTGTCGAACCGTGCTTTGCCGTTGTACTGTGCCCCTCGCAGCAGAACCCGCATCCACGTCTCCTGAAAGAGATCCTCGGCAACTTCACGCTTCCCAGTGAGGAAAAGAAGATAACGGAGAAGACGGTGCTGATAAAGCTCAATGAGTGAATCCAGTAACTCTGGACTCTGCTTCTTTAACCCTTGGGCGGTCGCTGCGTTTTCGCTTGAGACTTGAGCCCCGAGCGTCGACGTCAGCGAGATGGAACCACTTTGCACACTGCTAGAGACGTTCTTTCGGCCTAACAAGACTCGCGTTTTTCCCGCACGGTCCATAAAAGAGAAATTTCCTGTCAGAGATCCTGGAAGTCTATTCGCAGGCCCAACGTTGCTCTCTAGACATTCTAAGGCCTCGCTGCTTTTCTCCTGGCATGGGCGGTAGACTTGAGTGATGGAAGTTCTTTATGGCCTGCACCCTGTCGAGGAGGCTATTCGGTCGGGGGCGCGGGCGCTTGACCATGTCAGTGTGGCACGAGAGCGGCGGGATGAGCGGCTGGAGAGGCTGATCGAGCTGTGCCGGACGGCTGGCGTTCGGGTGTCGCTGGAGTCTCGGGACCAGCTGACCAGGCTGGCGCGGACGGATGCGCATCAGGGTGTGCTTGCGGTGGTTCGGGAGCGTAAGTTCCTGGGGATCGAGGACCTGCTGGCTCCGAAGGAGGAGGGGAAACACAGGTTCTTCCTCGCTCTGGATGGCGTCGAGGACCCGCACAACCTTGGAGCGCTGCTGCGGACTGCGGATGGAGCGGGCGTCGATGGTGTGATTCTGCCGGAGAGGCGTTCTGCTCCGGTGACCGCGACGGTGGCGAAGACCTCGGCGGGAGCTTCGGAGCATGTGCGGATCGCTCGTGTTACGAACCTGGTTCGTGCGCTGGAGCAGATGAAGCAGAAGCACGTTTGGGTTCTTGGGCTGGATGAGCGCGGAACGCCGGATTACACAGAGTATGACTTCAAGGGCGACTGCGTTCTGGTGCTGGGGCGTGAAGGCGCTGGGTTGCATGACCTGGTGAAGAAGACCTGCGATCATCTGCTGAGGATTCCGATGGCGGGACAAGTGTCGTCGCTCAATGTGTCGGTTGCGGGCGCGGTTGTGATGTTTGAGGCGATGCGTCAGCGCCGTCAAACTGCGGCTCCGCCAGCTGCTCGAAAGCCTTCGAAGGAACGTAAGGGATTGGGATCTTGAAGAGTTTTGATGTTGTTTCGGTTGTAGGTCGCCGGCTGGTTCTGGCGGCTGTGTTTGGAGTTAGTTTAGCGCGGGCGCAGGAGGCTCCTCCTGCCGATTCGCCTCCGCCACCACAGGGTAAGGTTCTGTTCGATCGAAATCTGGATTCGCCAGAGGTTGAGAAGAAGGAGAAGCCTCCGGTAAGCCAGGCGGCGGTCGAGGTCAGCGATGCGGAGCGCACCTCGCTCACCTTCACTTCGTACGATCTGGATGTTCATCTGACTCCGGCGCAGTCGCTGCTGGGGGTTCATTCGAGATTCTCCGTGAAGAACTCGGGGAAGGCTCCGCTGACGAGGCTCGTGTTTCAGATCTCGTCGGCACTGAGCTGGGAGAGTTTTGCAGCGCAGATTGAGGGGCGCGTGGTGCCTCTCACTTTCACGCAACATGCGATCGATACTGACGCCGATCACACGGGGAAGGCGACCGAGGCGGTGGTCTCTTTGCCCCAGCCATTGGAGTCGGGGGCGAGTCTTGCGCTGACGGGCTTCTACTCGGGCGAGGTGGTGCAGTCGGCAGAGCGGCTGGAGCGAATTGGTGCGCCGCTCGACCAGGCTGCGAATGCGGACTGGGATCAGATCACCGCGGAACGGACGGCGCTGCGCGGGTTCGGCAGTGTTCTGTGGTATCCGACGGCTGCGGCACCGGTGTTTCTGGGTGATGGAGCGAAGCTGTTCCAGAGTGTCGGGCTGAACAAGCTGCAGCAGGCTGAGGCGACGGTGCATATGCGACTGACGGTGGAGTATGTCGGCGATGCGCCGGATGCTGCGTTCTTCTGTGGGCGTCGGGAGCAGTTGGTGAAGGTGAGTGAGAACCAGAATCTGCCGGTGGCTGAGTCTCCGGGGGTGGCGACGGCTGAGTTCTCCGCGCGGCCGTTGGGATTTCGTACCTTGAGTCTCTTTATCACCGATCGGGCGGGTACTGTGACCGACAACAGCCTGATCTCCGCGGTGACCGACCACTACGATGCACTGCCGAGCTATGGCGCGGCTTCGACGAAGGTGCAGCCGCTGCTGGTCGAGTGGCTGGGAGCCGGTCCGCTGAACGTGCTCAACATCCTCGATCACGACGGGCAGCCGTTTGAGGACGATGCTCTGCTGGTGGTGCCGATGCGTGCCGCGGCAGCAGAGGTGCTGGCTCCTTCGCTGGTGCATTCGTTGAGCCATGCATGGTTCGGCTCGTCGCACGTCTGGCTGGATGAAGGCGTGGCGCAGTGGATGTCGCTGTTGTGGATCGAGCAGAGTCAGGGGCGGGAGGCGGCGGTGAAGCGACTGCAGCAGGAGGCGAACACACTGTCTCTTGTGGAGCCGGGGCCTTCTTCCGGCTCGTCTACCGGAACGTCGTCCAGTTTGTCGGCCGGCTCCTCCGCCTCCGATGCCGGGCAGAGCCTGATCCTTGCGAGTGATGAGGTCTACTACCGGACGAAAGCTGCGGCGGTGCTTTGGATGCTGCGGTCGGTGGTGGGCGATGATGCGTTGAAGCGGGCGCTGCAGACCTACCGGACCGACAAGATGGACAGCGACCCGAAGGAGTTTCAGCGGGTTTTGGAACGAAGCGCCAAGCGGGATCTGGCCTGGTTTTTTGATGATTGGGTGTATCGGGATCGCGGCCTGCCGGACCTTAGCATCGCCAACGTGACGCCTCGTGCGCTGGCCAAGATTGGGGACAAGGGCAAGGGGTTCCTGGTGTCGGTGGACGTGACGAACGACGGGGATGCGGCGGCTGAGGTGCCGGTGACGGTGCGATCGGGGGCGTTGACTTCGACACAGAGGCTGCGTATCGCGGGACGGTCGAGCGCTTCGGTACGGGTCGTGTTCGAGGGTACGCCGGATGAGGTGATCGTCAACGACGGCAGCGTGCCGGAGGTAACGGCTTCGATTCACACCAAGCAGATTGTGGCGCACTGAGTTCTCCTTTCCCGGGAGGGTACCCCCTGGGGGTATTTTCGCGTAAGTTATTTATTTTCATGAGATTGACGTTTTATGATTTTTGCAAATTCTTCATATGAAAAGGGTTACAGCTAAATACGTCTCACCAAAGGGTTTATGGATTAAATGCAAAAACCCCGGCTGCTGGACGGGGTTTTTTCTTTGCTGCTTCCAGTATAGCTGATGGCTGGTAACTGATACGCCAAGTCTATCTTGTTGTGTGGGCTTGGGTTAGGGGTTTTGGAGGCTTGACAGATTTTTCGGCGGGCAGGCGACGACAAAAAGCAAAGGCAAAAGCAGATCCCTACGGGATGACAACAAAAGGACAGGCAACGGCAAAAGCAAAGGCGAATACAGGGATTCTTCGACTGCGTTGCTCACAAAAGCGTGAGCAACTTCGCTCAGAATGACGTTATCTATTGTGGAGGGTGAGACGTAAGAGCAAGTGCGGTACAAAGGGAAAAGCTAGCGATGTGGTCGGGGAACTGGAGGGCGGGGTGAGGTGTCGGTCCAGGTTTGGGGCTGGCCCCAAGGGCGGGAGGCGGTGAGGTCGATGCGGTAGGGGCCGGCTGCCCGGTTGGTGGGCAGGACTTCGGCGAGGCCGTCGCCTAGCTGGGGGAGCGCGGTTGCGAGGGCCATTATGCGTGCTGTGGAGGCCATGCCGGTGAGGTGAAAGGTGCAGCCTGCGGCGTCGAGGTGGCCTTCGAGCGTCGCGGGATCTTTGCCGCCGAGAGCGAGAGAGACAGGCTCCAGCTGAAAGCCATCGGCAGTGGGAGGAGTGGGTTTGTGATGTTTGGTTTGTGGAGTTTTTGGGGCAGGCGCCGTGGTGGAGCGAAAGGCAACATCGCCCGTGACCAGAGAGGTGGGGCCGGCGTGGGGATTGATGAGGCTGCTGTTGCTCAGAAGCAACTCTCCGTGCCAGGGTAACGTGCCGGAGGAGGCGGGAGCATAGGAGAGATTGCCGGTGAGAGCGCCGGCGGCAGAGATGTCGGCGGGGACGCGGGCGCTGGCTACCCGAAGCCACTCGAGGAGCGTTGCGGCGGGGAGGCCAGGGGTTCCGATCTGCAGGTCTGCGGACTTCGGGTTGCGGAGGTCGGGGACAGAACCGGTGAGTGCGACGATGGGCGCATCGGAGGAACCGGCTGGCGGCCAGCTGCAGCGAAGATCCTGGAAGGAGTGGAAGTCGGCGGTGGCAGAGCCGAGGCATTGGAGATCGATGTCCATGGGCTGAGCGGGCACGAAGTCTGCGCGGCGGGTGTCGGTGAGGCGGAGGCGGGCTTGTACGTTGCTGTTGCTGACGGTGCCCTGGGCGTTGGCGGTAAGAAGCATTTCGCCGCGGATGCCGGCGTCGCGGCCAAGGAGGAGGCGGCTGGCTCCGCCGAGCGGCGCGTTGCGCCACTCGCCGCGCAGGCTGATGGGGACCTGATCGAGCGAAGCGGCTCGGCCGAGAGTGCCTTCGAGTTCGAGCGTGCCGGTGTCGGATACGTCGGTGTCGGTGCGGGCCGGACGAGCGGAGAGGCGAAGATGCCATTGCTGCGGGTCGGGGAGCCAGAGGGCGAAGTCAGCTTCGGTGAGGGAGATAGGAGACTTTTCGCGGTCGAGTTTGAGGTTGAGACGCGCCCCAGTGGCTTCGATGTAGGGGAAGCGCGGGGCGGGACCGGCCTTTCTCTGCGCGGTGGGAGCGGCGGAAATGTGGGCGGCGTGGAGGAGGATGCTCTCGAGGTTCCACTTCCCTGCCGCGGTGTGGACGAGGTTGACGCTGGGTTCGGTGAAGCTGATGGTGGAGAACTCGACGCGGCGGCTCCAGAGGGAGCTAAGGCGAAGGGTGGCGCGGACGGAGTTGGCACGGATGACGGGCTCGGAGCCGAAGGCTGGGTCTTCGTCGACGACGAAGTTTTCGAGCGTGAAGCCGGGAAGGGGAAGGAGGTTGAGGGAGACCTTGTCGAGGTGGACGGGGCGGCCGAGGCTGTCGCCGATGCTGGTGGCGATGCGGCGCTGATAGCGGTTAACGCTGATGTAGGGAGGGAGCAGGATGAGCAGCATCACGGCAAGAATTACGAAGGCTAGGTAGAGGAGGCGGCGCAGCGCGTGCGTGCTGAGGGACGGAGCGGTGTCAGCTTCCGCGGCTTCGCTATGGTCGAGGGAGGGCACGTAGTTGGGGCCGGTTTCCTGCATGAGTAGTCGTCTGAGTTACCTGGAGCCAATCTTCAGTTTGCCTTGCTGCGAGAAGCTCTCCGGAAAGCAATCGCGAATCCCAATGCCGCAAATGCAACCGCTACCGGCAAACCATAAAGAAAGGCTGTCATCCCGGCCATCGAATTATGCTGCGGATAGCGCCAGACGGCCCAACGAAGGTAAGCAATATTGAAAATAACGAACGTGCCAGCGAAAGTCGCACCTGCCACAACGCCTGAAAGAACGATCCTTATTACCATGGAATCAGATCTAGTTATCTGCAATTGACCCGTCTCGTCACTTGATGAGATGAAGCGTGCGCTTCCAGCGTGTTTCGTCGAAGATGTGGAGGATGATGTGGCCCATGAAGCCGAGGCGCTCGCCTATGCTCTGCTTGTTGATCTGGTCGGCGGGGGTTTGGAACGACCAATAGACGAAGAGGGGGCGGCCTACGATGTTTTCGCGCGGGACGAAGCCCCAGTAACGGCCGTCGAGGCTTTCGGTGCGGTTGTCGCCCATGGCGAAGACCTTGCCGGGGGGGACGATGAGGTCGCCGTCCTGAATGTGGTTGGTAAGCTCATAGGCCCAGCTGGCGGTGACGTTGCCGTAGTTGTCGGGCGGGACGGCGGGAAAGTCGTCGCGGTAGGGATCGAAGGCGTGCTGGGGGTTGTCGTCGGTGGCGGGCATTCCGGCGTAGGGCTCGTTTTGGGCGACGCCGTTGAGATAGACGACGCCGTTACGGAGATGGATGCGGTCGCCGGGGATGCCGATGGTGCGCTTGACGAGGAAGAGATCAGGCTCGCCGGGCTTGAAGAAGACGATGATGTCGCCGCGGCGGACGTCGCGATAGAAGGTGAAGGGGGCCCATTTGGCGGGCGGGGCGAGGGAGATGCGGTCGACGAGGACGTGGTCGCCGATGAGCAGGGTCTGCACCATGGAGGCGGAGGGGATCTCGAAGTTCTGGAAGATGAAGGTCATCACGAAGAGACCGATGGCGAGGACGGTGCAGATGGAGGCGAGGGACTCAAGAGGAGTTTCGGCCTGCTCCTGCTGGGCGACGTCGGGGGTGGTGGCTTCGGTTGTGATGGTTTCGGGCAAGACTCTTCTCCACAGATGCAGCTTTCAGTGTATCGCTGATGGCGGGAGTAAGGGGGAGATTCGTCTACCGCGAAACCGGTTTCAGGCTTCGCCGCCCACGAGAAAGTACACCGGAAGCTTTGGCCACAAGATGCCATGAGCGAAGTGCGCGAAGACAAAAACGAGGAGGAGACGGTGACCCGCGACCGAAGCGCGAACATTTCCGTTCGGAGGCCACCCGAAAATTCCGTGGTCTCGACCGTGAGTGGAGCGGCCAGAGATCGCGGTTCGGATGCGGGCTCCCAGAGGTGGTTGAGATCGATACGAGGAGAAAATTTCCTACACCGAAAAATAGTTCAAGTAAATACAGAAATAGTTGTAGACACTACTTAGTTACTATTTTACGCTCCTGAGGTAACTCGCACGACCTGAGAGGTGACACCGATGGCTCACGCAAAGCTATTTTTAGGCACATTACTCGGAGTTGGGATCCTAGCCGCCGTTCCGCTCTTCGGAGCTTCTTCTGAAGTTAGCGGATCCACCATCACGAACAACACACCCAAGTTCACGGCATCGGCCAAAAATCTGGGAGCCGTCGACCCTTCCACGGTGATTGAAGTCAGCATCTGGCTCAATCCCCACAACAAGGCCGATTTAGACGCGCTGGCGAAGGATCTTTATGATCCCGAGTCTCCCAACTATCGCCATTGGCTCAGCAAGGCTGAGTTCACTTCAAAGTATGCGCCGACCGCAGAGGAAGCCAAGACCGTCATAAATTTCTTCACGTCGAATAAGCTGACGGTTGTGAAGGTGGGTCCGGATAACTTCTTTGTCCGGGCACGAGGCACCGTAGGCGCAGTGAATAGTGCGTTCCATGTGTCGCTCAACAACTATGAAGTCGATGGCAAGACGGTGCGTGGCAATTCAAAAGATCCCTATATTACGGGAGAGGCAGCCGCACTGGTAGGCTCGGTTGCCGGCCTGGACACCATGGAATACAGCCATCCTGTGGTGACTAAGACTACAAGTCGTAAGCCTCCCGCGGCGCCCTCTGGTGTCGAATCTTCCTCGACAGCGTTAGCGACCTCGGCCGTGGGCACGTCGTTACCGTTCAACTCGGATTGCTTTCCCGGCAAGACCACTCAGACGTTCAGTACGAGCGGCGGCCTACCAATCGCCACTTACACTGGCAATGGTTATACGACCAGCTCGGCTGGGTGTGGTTACACGCCTGAGAACATCCGAGCCGCGTACAACCTCAACGCACTGTATGCCGAGCACTTCGATGGGAGCGGGCAAACCATCGTCATTATCGACTGGTGCGGATCGCCGACCATTACCAGCGACGCGAATGCTTTCTCGGCGCAATTCGGCCTGCCGAAGCTGACGTCGAGCAACTTCAAGATCATCTACACTCCCACTCCTTCTTATTGCGAGGCACCGGATCCGGAGATCAACATTGATGTGGAATGGGCTCACGCCATTGCACCTGGAGCTGCGATTGATTTGGTGGTCCCGCCGAGCGCCACTTTTCAGGATGTAGACCAGGGGTTCTTCTATGCAGTCAACTATCAACTGGGCAATGTCATCTCGGGCAGCTATGGAAGTGAAGAGCTCTATACCCCGACTAGCGTTCTGGTCACCGAAGATCTGATCGCCGAAACCGCAGCCGTGCTGGGAATCTCTGCAAACTTCTCCACTGGAGACAGCGGCGATTTCACCTTCGATTTTCCGCAATTTAATCCGGCGTCCGTGAGCGCCCCTGCAGATTCTCCGTACGCGACCGGGATAGGCGGTATCAGTCTGGCGCTGAAATCGAATAACACCATCGCCTGGCAGTCTGGTTGGGGAACCAATGAAAATCTGGTCGCGGAGGAGGGATTTGTTGAAGATCCGCCGACTGGGGGTGGCTTCTTCAACTTTGGTTCGGGAGGGGGCGTCAGCGCAGTCTTCGCAAAGCCTTCTTATCAGAGTCAGCTAAAGGGTGGTGGACGTCATCTTCCAGATATTTCGTGGCTGGCCGATCCATTCACGGGCGCATACATTGCGATCTCTGAACCAGGCGTGCTTCCTGAGTTGCAATACGCGGTTTATGGCGGCACAAGTCTTGCCTGCCCGATGTTCTCCGCGCTATGGGCCATTGCCAACCAGGAAGCTGGGGTGCCGCTTGGGCAGGCCGCGCCTTATTTGTACTCATTGCCTGCATCAACGATCACGGACATCGTCCCTTACAGCTCGAAGACCAATGTGACGGGAGAAGTTGTGGATTCAGCGGGGAAGAAAAGCTATTCGGCTGTAGCATTGGCCTCTCCGCTCGAAGGCTCGACGAGCTTCGAGAGTGTCCTGTGGGACTACCCGTTGCTACAAGATACCGCCCTGATTTTGACGTTCGGCACGGATAGCGGTCTTAAAACAGCGGTTGGTTGGGATGACGTAACAGGTGTGGGAGTTCCCAACGGGAAGGCTTTTGCCGACTACTTCAAACGGTAGCGGCGTCTTATTCTGAAACTCATGCCGGGCGTACCTTAGCGCCCGGCATTTTTCTCTCGGATAGCAATAGGCTGTGCGGAACACTATAAGTGATTTCTCCCCTGGATCGCATTCAAGGACTTATCAGCTCACATTACTCATAAGCTGATATTCGATGTACCCAAAAGATGAACTTATCCTTTAGTTCAGCCACAAGATGGCATCTCCTTTGATGCGGCGGTTCCGAACGGAACGGCGGCATTTGGCGTCTCGGCCTGCATGTCATCGCGAATCTTCTCTGCGAATTTTGACCATTTCAGCCTTATCGTCGCGTGGCTTGTAGTTGAAGGCCACGACTACGACACCTACCGTTTGCCGGCCAGGTCTTTCACCATGTTCGAAATGATTGTCGTTGACCTCCAGGTTGCGCTTTCGTGCCCGGGACGCACATTCGCGTTGATAGCACTGAAACACGAAGTAGTTTCCCCTGTGTGTTGCGCTATTTCAAAACCGGCTGCCTGGCCGAAGTTATTGACTACTCAATACGCTAGAGAAAACGTCCGATCTAACTTAGTCCCAGCAGTAACTAAGTACGATTACTTCTTTGTGCCTGGGTAACGCGTTGAAATCAGTTATATTTTGCTTCCGAGACGCACAATAAGTCGACGCACGCGAATCACTGACGTAATGATTTTTTCTCTGCCCGGGGCTTCAAAAGATCTGGGTAGTTCTGTTTCCTTTGATCGTCTCGTTGAAGCCCGTTGGAAGGTGTACGCATTTCTTTCCTCCTCAGCGAACCAACAATTCAACAACGCTAGAGGTGAGTCCATGGTTCTATTTCCCTGTCTGCGAATAAATATCCTGCACCCTGTCGTCTCGAGTTACGTTTCGGGTTATTTGAATAAGGCTACTAGCTGCTTTCTAAGAGCTTTACTTCTGCTCTTCATGCTCGCGGCGGTGACTGAATTAGCGTTTGGCCAAAGTGCGACTCCGGTGAATGTGCCCACCTGGCGATACGACATTACCCACACGGGAGCAAACACGCAAGAAACACTGCTTACACCGGCTAACGTAAACAGCTCCTCATTTGGTCTACTTTTTTCAAGGTCGGTCGATGGGTACGTCTATGCACAGCCCCTGTACATCAGCGGTCTGACGATGAGCGATGGGCTGGTGCACAACGTTCTGTTCGTTGCGACAGAGCATGATTCCGTTTACGCCTTCGATGCCGACTCCAACGCTGGCGCAAACGCGCAGCCCTTGTGGCAGATTAGTCTGCTCAGCCCGACTTATGGTGCTGCATCAGGTGCAACTACGGTTCCAAGCGCGGATGTCGGTTCGACCAATATTGCTCCGGAGATAGGCATCACCAGCACTCCGGCGATCAACCTCGCAAGCAATACGATGTATGTCGTTGCGAAGACGAAGGAGAGCGGCGCGTATGTCCAGCGGCTGCATGCCATCAACATTCTGACCGGAGCAGAGCAGCCAAACAGTCCCACGGTTATTCAAGCAACGGTGCCTGGCACAGGGAGCGGCAGCTCAGGGGGACAACTTGCGTTCAATGCGTTGCGGCAACTGAACCGGCCGGCGCTGACCTATTACAACGGGATCGTCTATGCCGCGTTCGGATCTCACGGCGACATCGGGTCCTTTCATGGGTGGCTATTCGCATTCGATGGCACGACCCTGGCGCAGACCGCGGTGATCTGTATGAGCCCCAATGGATCCGACGCCGGCGTCTGGGGCTCGGGTGCAGGACTACCAATCGACAATGGAGGCACAGCCGGACGAATGTTTTTGGTTACGGGGAATGGCACGAATTCCGCCTACCCACCGTTCAATCCCGGGGTGAATCTCGGCGATAGTATCGTGGCGCTGAGCCTCGCGAACGGAGGTCTAGCTGTTACTGATGCGTTCACCTCTTTCAATCAGGCCAGCTTGTCGAGTTTAGATCACGACCAGGGCTCGGGCGGGATCCTCATGCTGCCGGATCAGACGGGGGCGAATCCGCACATCCTGATCCAGGCAGGAAAAGAGGGACGCATTCTGGTCCTGAACCGAGACAATCTTGGCGGCTATCTTCCCGGAGGCACTTCGAACACAAACGCTTTGCAGGACATTACCGGGGAGATTAATGGCTTGTGGAGCACACCTGCCTATTGGAATGGAAATGTCTATATTTGGGGGAGCGGTGACTCCGCCAAAGCATTCAGTCTCAATAATGGAGTACTTACACCTGCCTACACCAGCAAGAGTACCGTCTCGACAGGTTATCCAGGAGCAAGCTTTGTAGTATCTTCCAATGGCACGGCGAACGGGATAGCCTGGGCTGTAAAGACAGGTGGTGCTTCCGAGATACTGTATGCCTTCGATGCAACCAACCTGGCGACGATCTTCTATGAGAGCGATAAGCAGGCGCGCGACAACGCGGGGCCCACTAACAAATTTGTAGTACCGGTTATCACGAATGGACATGTTTACGTGGGTGCCGCACACCAAGTAGATGTCTTTGGATTACTGAATGGGGAGTCTGTTGCCGCGACGCCGACCTTCTCGCCGAAGGCTGGCGCCTTCGAACTTCCCCTGCCCGTCTCTCTCAACACGACAACACTTCCCGCGAATATCTACTACACCCTGGACCAAACTGTTCCTACGACTGCCTCCAACATCTATACTTCGCCGATAACTCTGACAGCGGCGACAACTATCAAGGCCATCGCGAGCGCAACCAACTATCTTCAGAGTCCGATATCGTCTGCGACTTTCACACTTCCGACGCAAACTCCGGCGCCGAACTTCACACCCGCTGGCGGAACCTATACCTCATCGCAGACGGTGGTGTTATCAGATGCAGATGAGTCGGCCACCATTTACTACACGCTAGACGGTTCTACGCCGACGACTTCCTCCACCGTCTACACGGCTCCTATCACGGTCGCAACGAATACGACGATAAATGCTATCGCTTTCGATTCGACGCGGAAGAACAATGACCTGTCCACGGCGGCCTATGTCATACAAGCCGGCAGTTCGAGCATAAACTTTGGCAGTGGCTTTGCCAGTGCCAGCGAGCTCACGTTCAACGGCACTGCGGTCGCAGGGAGCGACGGCAGCCTGGAACTCACCAATGGAGGTACTTACCAGGCTGGAAGTGCATTCAACCAACCCATCAACGTTCAAGCCTTCACCACGGATTTCGCATTCCAGTTGCTCAATGCTATTGCAGACGGCTTCACTTTCACGATCCAGAACGCCGGCGCAACTGCGCTCGGGAGTAACGCGGGAGCGTTAGGCTATGGCAATCCTAAGGGTACAGGCATCCCGACGAGCGTCGCTGTCAAGTTTGATATCTACAGCAATCAGGGGGAAGGCAATGACTCCACCGGCTTCTATACGGATGGGGCGCTTCCTGAGATGCCTGCGGCGGATATGACATCGAGTGGCGTCATTTTAAGAAGCGGTGACACGATGCACGCGCACCTGACTTACGACGGCACTACTCTCACTATGACTTTGACGGACCAGCTGGTAGGCAAGACATTTACCTACAGCCAGGCGATCAATATCCCCCAGATTGTTGGAGGGAATACCGCGTATGTAGGGTTCACGGGCGGCACGGGCGGGTCGACCTCAATCCAGAAGATATTGAGCTGGACCTACGCTTCTCAGCCGGGAACGTCTCCGACCGCGACCCCAACTTTCAGTCCCGCAGGCGGCAACTATACAACGGCGCAGAGCGTTGTGCTCAGCGACGCTTCGACGGGCGCCGTGATTTACTACACGACCGACGGATCTTCGCCGACGACTTCTTCTGCCGTATACAACGGAGCGATCCCAGTAAGCAACGGGACAACAACCGTCAAGGCAATCGCTGTAGCTCCCAGCACTCCGCAGAGTGCAGTAGGTCAAGCGACCTATGTAATAAGTTCTGTCACGGCGGCACCTGTCTTTAGCCCTGCCGCTGGTACTTATGCTTCTGCAACCAACGTAAGCATAAGTGACACCACGAGCGGAGCTGTCATTTATTACACGACAGATGGCACCACTCCAACTACATCTTCCACGGTGTACAGCAGCCCGATCGTAGTGGGCACAGGCACCACTACAGTCAAGGCGTTGGCGGTCGCTTCAGGTGCGTCGCAGAGTGCGGTTAGTTCAGCTACCTATTCGGTCTCAGCACCTGCCACGACGCCGCCCGTATTCTCTCCTGCGCCGGGTAGTTATTCGACAGCGCAGAGCGTTACACTTTCTGACTCCGCCTCGGGCAGTACTATCTACTACACGACGGATGGATCCTCACCGACGACGAGTTCTTCGGTCTACAACTCGTCCATCCAGGTTACATCGACAGAGGTCATCCATGCGATGGCAATCGCGCCGGGCCTGTCAGCGAGTGCCATTTCTGTTGGCGGATATACGATCCAGGCAACCCCTCTAGCGATCAATTTTCCGAGTGGTTTCGCTGGGGCAGGAAGTAGTTTCGCCCTGAATGGAGTGGGAGCCCTCAATGGCTCGATGTTACAGATCGCGAAGGCAGGCGTGACCTATTCGCAAAGTGCCATATGGTTTGCGACACCTGTCAGCGTCGCGACATTTACGACTGACTTTGATTTCCAGATCCTAAACGGCGTTGCCGATGGTATGACTTTTGCCATCCAGAACCAGGGACTTTCCGCTATGGGGCCGTCAGGTAGCGGACTCGGCTACGGTGCTGCCAAGCCAGGCGGACCTGTTGGAATCGGCAAGAGTCTCGCCATCAAGTTTGACATTTATAGCAACAATGGCGAAGGCACCGATTCCACCGGATTCTACACAAATGGGGCATCGCCAACGATACCGGCTATCAATCTTGCTCCTTCGATTGTCTTGAAGAGCGGACATACTCTCCATGCCCACGTTACTTACGACGGAACAACACTTACACTGCTGCTTACTGACCAAAGCACGTCGGCCAGCTTTACCACCACGTATAACGTAGACCTGAGCAGCGTAGTTGGTGGCCCGACCGCCTATGTAGGCTTTACCGGGGGTACTGGTGGTTCAACCATGAACGCGAACATCCTTGACTGGACCTACCAGAATTAGCAAGAGACCCTCGAGGCGCGCGGGTGTAGCTTCAATCGATTCTCACCTGGATGGCAACGATCGTCATATCGTCATCCAAGTCTTCGGGCGACCCTCGAGCGGACCAGCGTGACAGTTCCTCGAGAAGGTGATCGGCGAAGTAATCTGCGGAAGTGCTGTCCTCGGTCTCCAGAAACTGCTTGAAGCGTTCAGTGCCAAACTCGACTCCCGCAGGGTTCGCCGTTTCCGGAATTCCGTCGGTGTAGAGCAAAATTCGATCGCCGGCCTTGAGAGGTAGTTCTCTCGAAGAGTAAGTCGCGAAGGAGAATTTTCCGAGAAACAACCCATTTTCTTCAATACTGCGCAAGCCCTCGGGTCCACCCCACAAAAGTAGAGGCGGGTGACCGGCACCGGAGTAGGTCAGCGTTCGGTTCTGCATATCGATAAACAGGTACGCCGCCGTGACGAAATGGTGTTCGAACTTTCCGCATAGCGCCTGATTCAGACCCAATAGTACCCGCGCCGGATCGGAAGCGTGGCTGACCTCGGATGACAGCGCAATCTTCAACATCGAGGCGATAAGCGCGGCAGGCATTCCATGTCCCGATACATCGGCTACAAGAATGCCGATGCGTTTCTCATCTACCACGATGAAGTCGTAAAAGTCGCCAGCAACGGAGGTCATGGGGATGTAGCGCGCAGCTATATCGAGACCTTCGATCTTCGGGATCGTGGCTGGGAGAATCGATAATTGAATCTTCCGCGCTGTATCCAACTCTTTTTGAATCGTGAGCAACTGCAGGCTGAGCTGTTCACGAATTCCACGAAGCACGAGGTGAGTTTGAACACGCGCCTTTACGACCGCAGGCGAAAACGGTTTATGGATGTAGTCCACTGCGCCGACATCAAAGCCCTTGGTCTCCTCCTCAACTTCTGTCTGTCCGGTAAGAAATATGACGGGGATGTCGCACGTTTCCGGAGCCAGTTTCAGACGTCTGCATACTTCGTACCCATCCATCTCTGGCATCATGACGTCCAGCAGAATCAGGTCCGGGGGAGGCGTAGCTTTTGCGAGTTCCAGGGCTTTTGCGCCGCTGGTTGCAACGCGAATTTTGTAGATGTCTTTCAGGATTGCATTCACGATTTGAATATTGGCCGGAGCGTCGTCCACCAACAGCACTGTCTTCTTCTGATCGATCTGATTCATTTCTTGTCCCCATTTCGTGTGCAACGTTGGGCAATCTCATCCAGCTTCACTAGTGCTGAAGCAAAATCGAAGTCGTTGATTGATTCGCTCAGAGCGTTCAGATAGGGCTCCTCGACAACCCCTGCAACTGCGTGCTGCAAACTGAGAAACGACGCTTCGGCGTCGCCGTCACTTGCTTCGAGCAATCTCCGGAGCTGGGCAATCGCTGTTGCTGCGGTTTCTTCAGAAAAGGGCGAGATTTGCACCGTCTCCTGCCGAGCGGTTGTTGAATCGCGTAGAGCCTTCTCAATAGCTTGAACCTGAGTGCCCATCACTCTCGCAAACTCGAGGAGCAATGCAGGGACAGTTTCCTCATCGCCATGAAGCGCCCTCTCCAGTTTCTGAGCCACGGTCTGCACCTCGGAGATTCCGAGGTTGCCGGCGACGCCCTTCACGGTATGGGCAATGCGTTCTGCCAAGTTGCGATCGCTGCTTTCGAGCGCGATTGAGACTTGGGCGGCCGCGTCGGCTTGTTTAGCGGCGAACTGCCCGAGCAGGTCGCGATATAGCCGTCTGTTCCCGGCGACGCGGTTGAGGCCATCCGCGATTTTAACCCCTGGGATTTCCGGCAACACTACTTCGTTGGACGGTTTTGAAATGACAGCCGGCGTTTGAAAATCGAGGCTCTGTTTGGGCCTGGGCTTAGCCCATCGGAGCAAAGTCGCAAACAAGTTATCGGGATCAATCGGTTTCGACACGTGGTCATTCATGCCTGCGTCGAGACAACGTTGACGCTCTTCGACCAGGGCGTGAGCCGTCATCGCGATGATTGGGAACTTCCGCAAACGCGGGTCGCTTCTTAGGAGCCTGGTTGCGGTGAACCCATCCATCTCGGGCATCTGCAGGTCCATGAAGACGACATCGAACTCCGGATCCTGGTCTCCAGCGGTCAGGATCTTCACGGCTTCACCACCGTGGTTGGCCACGGTTACGATTGCTCCGGCGCTTTCAAGAAGTTCAGTCGCAACCTGCTGGTTCATCTCGTTGTCTTCGACCAGCAACACACGGATTCCCGTGGCATCGTGCACGGTGGCCTTATCCCCCCTGTCACGGGAACGGGGCTCATCTACTCCAGCAATGCCGAATAGTTCTATCAGAGTGTCATAGAGCAATGACTGATTGATCGGCTTCAACAAGTAACTTTCGATACCAATCTCCTCTGCCTGAGTTCTGATTTCATCTCGTCCGAAGGCAGTGACCATCACGATTTTCGGAATATTTTGCAGGCGGTCGTTACGTTTGATGATGCGGCTCGCCTGAAGGCCGTCCAGTCCCGGCATGTGCCAATCCATCAGAACTAAACGATAAGGATCCGCCGAGTCAGCTGCGGCTATTTCGCGCACGGCATCTTCACCTGACGAGACGGAGTCTGCGCGAAGTGCGAATACACGGAGTGCCTCCGTGAGGATCTCACGTGCCTGCGCATTATCGTCCACCACTAACGCTCGGATGCCCGCCAGATCAGCGATCAAGCGTTTGCGTTTGTCTTCCGATCCAATTCCAAACCAGATTGTGAAATGGAAGGTGCTGCCTACGCCCGGTTCACTCTCGGCCCAGATAGACCCATCCATCATTTCAACCAGTCGCTTGGAGATGGAAAGGCCGAGGCCGGTGCCACCGTACTTTCTCGTCGTCGAAGTGTCGGCCTGCGCGAATGCCTGAAACAGTCTGGAACTCTGCTCGGGTGTCATCCCGATACCGCTGTCGCGGACTGAAAACTTGACCTTGACCCGCTCTGCTAGTTGCTCTTCGAGCGTAACCGTTACTAACACCTCGCCGCGCTCCGTAAATTTGACCGCGTTGTTCACCAAGTTGATGAGGATTTGTCCGAGGCGCAGTGGGTCGCCCATCAAGTTATGCGGAATGTCATGCTGCGAAGCGATCAGGAATTCAAGGTTCTTGTCTTGTGCTTTTTGACTTACGATTGTCGATAGATTGTCGAGAACGTCTTCAAGCCGGAAGTTTATTTTCTCAATATCGAGCTTGCCCGCTTCGATCTTGGAGAAGTCCAGGATGTCATTAATGATCCCAAGCAACGAGTGCGCGGCGAACTTCACCTTGGTCAGGTAGTCTGTCTGTTTCGGGGAGAGATCGGTCTTCAAAGCGAGGTGCGTCATCCCAATGATGGCATTCATCGGTGTACGAATCTCGTGGCTCATGTTGGCCAGGAAAGCAGATTTGGCTGTGGTGGCGGCTTCGGCCGCTTCCTTGGCCACCGCCAGATCGGCAGCCTGGATCTGGGTTTGCTCGAGCAATTTTATAGTAACGAGCTTGCTGGCCAGGATCTTTGTATTGAGGGCAACCGTTGGTAAGAGCGCGTCCAGAAGCGCCTGCTGATTCTCCGATACAGGGGCTGAAGGCGCCAGCTCGATGACCGCCAGCACGTCACCTTGATTCATAACGGGGACAAAAAGAACGCATGCGGGCGTTACAGCACCCGCTCCAGTGTTGACTTGGAGAAGTTCGTCAGCCCCAGAGACGATCCTAAGACTGCGCCTCTCGGCTGCCGCCTGTCCCACGAGGGCTTCGCCGAGAACAAATTCTCGCGGTTCTGTGGAGACGTCCGTTGCGAAGGCTCCGACACGAGAGAAGAGCGTGTGGTCTTCATTGGCCAGGTAGAACGCACCGTACAGCAGATTTAGCGTCACTGAGATTCGCGACAGCAGGACGGTGGCGAATGCTGCAAAATCCTCTGTCGACTGTAGTCGCTCCGTCGTAAAAGCCACCTCCGCTTTTATCCAGCCCAGGATTTCCCGCTCACGGGCAGCGATCTGCAAGGTATTCAACGCACGGCTCATCTCTCCAATTTCATTGGGACGGTCGAGATTCGCTACGGGCAGGTCTAGTCGTCCTTCTGCTACGTCCAGGATTCGGGTCCGGAACGACAATACGACCTTTACAACTTCAACCTGAACGATGGAGAGGGCGATCGTGAAAGATGCAGCTAGACCGAGAATGATCACGATCCACGTAATCAGAATTGTGAGGTGAGTTTTATCGGTGAGTTCATCCGACCGTTGGTCAACCGTCGCGTGAACTTCATCGGCCAAGTCGGTTAACGCTTGTCGGCCCTTGCGGAAGTCCGGATCGAAGACCTCTCGTGCCAGCTTGATCGCTTTGTCATTGTCGCTGTTCAGGGCTGCAGCTCGAATGGGACCAGAGTCCGACACGCCCTGGTCGAAGAGAGTGGTGGCGGCATTGATCTTCTGCGCTACGTTGGGGTCTTCTGCAACGGCTAATGCGACAAATGAATGAAATTCGACAGCGGTCCTCTCAAGATCTGCGTCGACCGCCCGCTTTCTGTCGACGACAGGTTCGGCAATTTCTTGATAGATTAGCTGGGCGAATCGGTTGCTTAGCCCCCGAGCGACTGTCAGGTTGTGGAGTGTCTTGAAATCGGAGCTGATCAGATCGCTATAGCGCGTGTCGATTGTCTTCATCTCGATCGTCGCGTATAACGCTGCCAAAATTACCATGATCGCCAGCGGGAGCAGGGCTACGAATATCTTGGTCCGAATTTTGAAATTCGATAGGAGACCCATAATTTCCATCTGCTCCGGGAGATGGCCAATTGTAGCTGTCGAAGCTGGGCATGGCACGGACTTCGATAAACGGGTTAAATCTGCGTGTTAGCGCACGGGGGAACTGGGTGGACGATGCGGTCTAATCCACTGACGTGCGTAAACGCGGATTGCCGGCGACTGAAAGGAGCGAACAAGTATCTATGCACTTCGAGAAGGGACAGACGCCTCAGGCGAACGCATTCCAGCGACTCACGATGTACAATTCGAGGCAATTGTCTGCGACTAATCGAATCCATGGATTTTCGATCGAAGACCGGGCAAGCTGAAGTTTATCTAGGCCGGCACACTGGACAGCTATTTCAGCGTACCCACCTAGTAAGGACAAGCAGCCGAATGGGTTCGGCCGCCTAGGGAGTCTGTGGGGTTGTTCGTTCCCGGAAACCAAGGTCACCTCAGTGCAGATAGTTTCTCCCGGCAAACGATAGCTTCGTCGAAGTGCATCTCTCCAGCTTCCAAACGACCGCAAAGAAGAGGGTAGGCCATGAACAGGAACAGGTACGGATTACAAACGCGCCGTTTGGGGCGAAGACCGGCAGTTCGTTCGCGGGCAGAAATCGTTAGCAGAAGATTACGGACAAACTAGAACCTAGAGGATCATCTTGTTTCGGCAACGCCGAAGGAGGGTCGATGACAAAGGAACAGCGCAGACTGAATGAAGCTCGCACGAAGGAACACGCCTGGAAGAAGTGGGGCCCCTATTTGAGTGAACGGCAGTGGGGGACGGTTCGTGAAGATTACAGCGAGGACGGAAACGCCTGGGATTACTTCACGCACGATCAGGCGCGATCGCGGGCGTATCGGTGGGGTGAGGACGGGATGGCAGGCATCACCGACGATCACCAGGTTCTCTGTTTCGCGTTGGCTCTGTGGAACGGCAAGGATCCGATCCTTAAAGAACGGCTCTTCGGGTTGACGAACAGCGAGGGCAATCACGGCGAGGACGTGAAGGAATACTACTTCTACCTCGACAGCACGCCTACACACTCTTATATGAAGTACCTCTATAAATACCCGCAGGCGGCGTATCCGTATACGGACCTCATCGAGACAAACCGTCAGCGCGGCCGCCATGCGCTGGAGTACGAGTTGCTGGACACGGGCATTTTCAACGAAGACCGATACTTCGATGTATTTGTTGAATACGCCAAGGCCGGACCGGACGATCTGGGCATACGCATCAGCATTGCGAACCGCGGACCTGAAGAGTCCACGCTGCACCTGTTACCAACGCTTTGGTTTCGCAATACGTGGTCGTGGGAAGAAGGCGCTGCCAAACCGATAATGGCAGCGGGGCAGATGGAGGGTGTGAGCGTGATTTCGGCTCACCATACTGACCCGCTCTTCCAGGAGTCGTTGGCCGATTACAACCTCTATTGCGAGGGAGCGCCACCACTGTTGTTCACCGAGAACGAGACCAACAATGCAAGACTCTTCGGTGGTAAAAATGCTTCTCCTTATGTCAAGGACGGCATCAACGATTTCGTCGTAAGCGGCGATACTCAGGCAGTAAACCCGGCAAAGCAAGGGACCAAAGCTTCTCCACATTACATCCTCAATATCGGTTCCGGCAAAACCCAGATTGTGCGCCTGCGTTTGTCGCGGTCCCTTCCGGACAAGGCCGAAAGTCCCTTCAAGGCCTTCGACGAGGTCTTCACCGAACGCAGGCAAGAGGCGGATGAATTCTACGACTCCATCATCCCGCCCTCAGTGAAAGCAGATCCTGATCGCGCCCTTGTGATGCGACAGGCGCTGGCCGGCATGCTCTGGAGCAAGCAATATTTTTACTACGATCTCAACAAGTGGCTAAAGGAACATCATGTCGGACCATGGTCACCGCCCGAGGCGCGCAAGAAGGTGCGCAACAGCGAGTGGTTCCACATGGAAAATGACGATATCATTTCGATGCCTGATAAGTGGGAATACCCGTGGTATGCGGCGTGGGACCTTGCATTTCATATGCTGGCTTTCCAGTCGGTGGATTCTGATTTTTCTAAGTCGCAACTGGATCTGATGCTGCGCAATGATTATCTTCACCCCAATGGGCAATTGCCGGCCTATGAGTGGAACTTCGGCGACGTGAATCCTCCGGTGCATGCGTACGCCACCATGCAGATTTACCTGACGGACAAGGAGCGAAACGACGGTGAAGGAGATCACGAGTTTCTTATTTATGCATTTTCCAAACTGCTGATCAACTTTACCTGGTGGCTCAACCGCAAGGACCGTACAGGAAACAATGTGTTTGAAGGCGGCTTCCTGGGGCTGGACAACATAGGTGTGTTCGATCGCAGCTCGCCACTCCCTACGGGAGGGTATCTGGAACAGGCTGACGGGACCGCATGGATGGTGTTCTTCAGCCAGCAGATGCTGCGCATTGCCGTGGAACTCGCGCTGTTTAATCCCCTCTATGAGGAATTTGTCATCAAGTTCTTCGAGCACACCATGTGGATCTCCGGGGCGATGGACCGGATGGGCGAACATCTGGACAAGATGTGGGACGAAGAGGATGGATTCTTCTATGACGTGCTCCGTTTGCCGGATGGGCAGGCTTTCCGTTTGAAGGTGCGATCCATGGTCGGCCTTTTGCCTCTGGCGGCGGTCGTGATCTTTGAGGAAGACGTACTTGAAAAATTGCCGGCGTCCCGGAAACGGATTAGGGAGTTTATGCAACGCCATCCCGAGCTTGCGGCAAACCTTCACATGCCGGCCACGCCAGGTTTGGCGGGCAGACGCATGCTCGCCACCGTGAACGAGGAGAAGTTGCGCCGTATCCTGGCGAGAATGCTCGACGAGAATGAATTCTTCGGACCGCATGGCATCCGCGCGCTCTCGCGCTGTCATCTTGAGCATCCCTTCGTTTTCGGGCTCAGCGGTCAGGAGTATCGCGTGTCCTATCTACCGGGCGACTCTGACAGCGGCATGTTCGGTGGGAACTCCAACTGGAGGGGACCGGTCTGGATGCCGGTTAACTTCCTGCTCTACCTCTCATTGCTCCGGCTGGGTGCTTATTACGGCGATACCTTCAAGGTGGAGTGCCCGACTGGCTCCGGTAAACTCATGACCTTGTTTGAGGTCGCGCACGAGCTGGCAGAGCGGCTCATCGGAACCTTTGTTCGCGGCGAGTCTGGGCGCCGGCCGGTGTTTGGCGGGACGGAGAAGTTCCAGACCGACCCGCTCTGGCGAGACAACATCCTTTTCTACGAGTACTTCCACGGCGATAGCGGCGCTGGTATCGGCGCGAGTCATCAAACCGGGTGGACGGGCTGCATTGCAAGGATTATCCAGTCAAACGGCCGCTTCACGGCAGACATGCTCGGCGAGAAGGGTATCGAGCGCCTTGCCATCCTGATGGGCCAGGAGGAGAGTGACTCAGACGAGCGATGATGGCATTTCCTTTTATTGAGGCAACTGAGCTTTTGGGGCGCGCAGAGAAGTTCAATATCTCTCAAAGACCTCCATGCCATGCGAGCGAGATTCTCAGTTGGGCAGTCTCGTAAAAAGGACGACGACGGAATGGGGTGCAGCGGAATACTCGAGACTCGGTACAGGTTCAGCCGCATTCCAGTCAACGATGTCCGCCGGTGAATCGAGACTCGTATCGATCCATCGCCTCCAAGGATTTTCGGTCCATAGATTCATAAACGGCAGCTCAAACTCCAGAGCCTCCCAGTAGCTGTTGAAAGCGATATAGAACATCAATTTTTCTTTGGGAATCTCCGCGCTGAATGCCAGGCTGTGCGAGGACGGACTCCAGTCAGGTTGTCCAACCTTAACTCCGTGCCAGGTCTTATTAGCATCAAACAAAAATCGTTCCAGGCTTTTGCGATCGGCCTCCGGCTCGACATCCCTCAGAAGCCGTCGAGCTATGAGCAGTTTCAGAAAGCGATGGACCTCCGCATGTTTGTCGACTAATCCCCAATCAAACCAGCTGATTTCATTGTCCTGGCTGTAGGCGTTGTTATTGCCTCTCTGGGTGCGTCGCACTTCATCTCCCATTAGAACCATGGGTACACCCAGCGCAAGCAGGGTCACCGTCAAAAAGTTCTTCACCTGTTTATTGCGCAGCTTTTCGATAGCCGGATCGGCCGACGGGCCCTCGACACCGCAATTCCAGCTTCGATTGTCGTCGCCTCCGTCACGGTTAGCTTCGCCGTTCGCCTCGTTGTATTTGCGTTCATACGAGACTAAGTCGTTCAGAGTGAATCCATCGTGGCAGGTGACAAAGTTCACGCTCTGCTCTGCCTCACGCTTCTTATGACCATAGACTTCCGGACTGCCAAGAAAGCGATCCGCCAGGCGAGTAACTGTGCCGTCCTCAGATCGGAAGAAGCTCCGAATGTCATCTCTAAACCTTCCATTCCATTCCTTCCAACTGTCTCCGATAAAACTGCCGACCTGATATAGCCCAGCCGCGTCCCACGCTTCGGCTATAAATTTGGTTCCTGCCAGCGCAGGATCTGTTTCTATATCCCACAACACAGGGGGATTCGCCATGGGTTGGCCGGACGAGTCGCGAGTAAGGATGGAGGCCAAGTCGAAACGAAAGCCATCGACGTGCATCTCTTCGACCCAGTAGCGCAGGCTATCAACGATCATGCGCCGCACAATTGGGTGATTCCCATTCAACGTGTTGCCAGTTCCTGTGTAATTCGCATAGCGAGAGCCGCCTTCCAGGATGTAGTAGGCGTTGTTATCCAACCCACGAAAGCTCAGAGTCGGTCCACTCTCGTCACCCTCCGCGGTGTGGTTGTACACGACATCGAGAATTACTTCGATCCCGGAACGATGGAGTGCCTTGACCATGTCCCGGAATTCATCCACTGGGCCGAGACGCTCCTGTCGTGAACTGTACGCGCGATGTGGCGCAAAAAAAGACACCGGTTGATATCCCCAATAATTCACATGGCCTGGCGGGCAGTCTTGTGCATCGAACTGAAAGATCGGGAGCAGTTCGACTGCCGTGACCCCCAGGTCTCGGAGATAGGGTATTTTTTCGATGAGGCCTGCAAACGTGCCACGGGTGTTAGCCGGTAAGCCGGAGTTCTGGTGGCGGGTAAACCCACCCACATGCATTTCGTAAATCACTGTTTGTGAGGACAGCCGGTGCAATGGCCGGTCGCCTTCCCAGTCGTAGACGTAACCGCCTACGACTACGCTTTTCATCGAGGTTGCGGCATTGTCGCCTCCATCGTGGGCGGACTCGCGGCTGTAACCGACGGGAACGACTACTTCGCGCCCATATGGATCTAAGAGCACTTTGGACGGGTCGAAACGCGGTCCTTGCGATGGGTCGAAGGGCCCATAAACACGATATCCATACAGTTGTCCCGGCCGCAATCCAGGTACGAATACGTGCCAGTAGTGGTATGTGCGGTTGGCCAACGGATCGAGACAGAGGATTCGGGAAGGCGGCCCATCCTCGCTGTCGAAAAGCAGTAGATCTACTTGTGTCGATCTACGGGAGTACAGGCTGAAGTTGACTCCACCCTGCACCACCGTGGCGCCTAACGGCGCAGTGTGTCCCGTAGCCGACAAAACCTGCTCCGAGTTCGGAGTGTTAGATTTGCGATCATAGCCGATTTGCATCTTCCACCATCCTTGCTTATTGCAAAGGGTTGTTCAAACAGCGGTCACTCCTGCACACTGCGACTACAGGGCAATCGCTTTCGCAAGAAGCTCTAAAGGGCAGCAACGAGATCGGCGGAAGCCAGGCGCCCGAAGGCGCCAGTGTTTGCCGACGATGGGCCTGGCGGTTGGCGCATTAGCTGTGTTCTCATGCCGGTCGCCTGTCTCAGTGCTATCCGCAACTAACTTGTCGCGACCGGCAATGATACCTCTCTCATATTTCCTCTGCTCGGCCATTTGCTCCTGAGGATTTCAGACCGTTTTCATTCTTCAGATCTCATTCAACGAAGAAATGTGGATTCGGGCCTAGCAATACTGCTAGTCGTGCCGTTGATTGAGATGAGATATAAAGCGGGCAACACTATATCGGTGATAGCTCGGGCAAGTCCGGCGAGGAGAAAACGATGGGAGCGCGACCTATGGTTCGGAGCTTTCCCTTACACACAGGCAAGCTTGAGATGTTCTTTTGGCCAGGTAGGCGGAGCCGCGGCTTCGATATCGTCTCGATTGTTGTGGGTATGTGCCTACTGATGGCCGGCGGCGGTTGTGAGGAGAAGAAGGAAGCCGGGCCGCCGCCGAAGCCCCCCGAGGTCGAAGTAAGTGACGTGGTGGAACGGGATGTTCCTATCTATGAGGAATGGGTGGCTCAGCTGAACGGCCAGGTCAATGCGGATATTACTCCCAAAGTGCAGGGATATCTGCTGAAGCGTGACTATCAGGAGGGTTTTTTCGTCCACAAAGGGCAACTACTTTATGAGATCGATCCCCGCCCGTTTGTCGCCAGTCTCGACCAGGCGAAGGCGCAGGTAGCGGTCGCAGTTGCGCAGCAAACCGAAGCGGAAAACAACGTCACGCGGGACCGCCCACTCGCTGAACAGCACGCTATTCCGCAAAAGCAACTGGACACTGACATATCTAACCTGGCGGCGACGACGGCGCAGGTCAATGCGGCGAAGGCAAGCATGGTCCAGTCTGAGTTGAATCTGTCCTGGACCAAGGTCGTATCTCCCATCGATGGCCTGGCCGGCGTCTCGAATTCGAACGTTGGCGACCTGGTGGGCACTGCAACCAAGATGACGACTGTCTCCCAGGTGAATCCGATCCGGGCATACTTCAATATCAGCGAAAGCGACTATCTTGGCAGAGCACAGGCGATCGCGCATTTGGTCCGAGGGGGCAGAGCACAAGGAAAACCTATTCCGATCGAGTTCATACAGACGAACGGGACCACTTTTCCGGCAAAGGGCAAGATCGTTCTGGTAAATCGGGAGATCGCATCGCAGACCGGCACGATCCAGATTGCAGCAGAGTTTCCCAACAAGGACGGCATCCTGCGCCCGGGCGGTTTTGGCAACGTTCGTATTGAAACCGGAACAAACGAGCATGCCCTACTGGTCCCACAGGCGGCGGTCATTGAAGTCCAGTCGATGTATCAGGTTGTTGTCGTCAGCCCGGAGAACAAAGCCATGTTTCGTCCGGTCAAGGTCGGAGAACGAGTCGGACCGAATTGGATCGTGACAGAGGGGCTGAAGCCTGGAGAGAAGATCATTGTCCAGGGCTTCATGAAGGTCCGTCAAGGTACACCGGTTACCCCCAAGCCATACGTCGTTGCGTCCGAGGCTGAGGGCAACTGACCATGTCCAAATTTTTTATTAATCGACCGATCGTCGCGATTGTGATTTCGATCTTGATGGTCATCGCCGGCATTGTTTCGATGTTGGGACTTCCAACTTCCCAGTTTCCCAATATTGCGGACCCGCAGATCCAGGTCATAGGCAACTTCACTGGTGCCGACGCCCAGACAGTCGCGCAATCCGTAGCGACCCCGATTGAGCAGCAGATGTCCGGCGTCGACAAGATGAACTACATGTACTCGCTGAACGCCAGCAATGGGCAGATGACGCTGACGGTGGACTTCGGCATAGACACGGAGGCGAGCACTGACCAAATTCTGACCCAGATGCGTGCCTCGCAGGCCAACTCACAGCTGCCGAGCGCAGTGCTGAACCAGGGCATAACGGTGCAGAAGTCCACAGCGGCACCGTTGATGCTGATCGACCTCAGCTCCCCGAAGGGCAGCTATGACAACATCTTTCTGGCGAACTATGCCACGATCAATTTGAACGACGCGCTGACGCGGGTGCCTGGAGTCGCTTCGGTATCTGTCTTCGGCGCTGGCCAGTATGCAATGAGGTGCTGGGTCAATCCGGACAAACTGGCGAACCTCAAGATCACCGTTCCGGAGATCATCAGCGCGATCCAGGCCCAGAACAATGTGAATCCTGCGGGGCAGATCGGCGGCAATCCCGCTCCGCCGGGACAGCAGTTCACGTATACGGTGCGCGCTCCCGGTCGCCTTCCTTCTGCGGAGGATTTTGGCGAGATCATCGTTCGGGCAAGGGCCGGCGAAGGCATTTTGCGCTTGAAGGACGTTGCACGCGTGGAGTTGGGAGCGCAGAACTACAACATGATTGGCCGTCTAAACGGCAAGCCCGCAGCGCTGGTGGCGGTCTACCAAGCCCCCGGCGCAAACGCGGTCGCGACTGCCGCCGGAGTTCGTGCGTTGATGCTGGAGTCGAAGACCCGCTTTCCCGAAGACCTCGACTATATTGTTGCGCTCGACACGACGCTCGCAGTGACTGCCGGGATCAAGGAGATCGAGCATACTCTGCTGGAAGCATTAGGGCTGGTCATCCTTGTGGTCTACATTTTTCTACAGGGGTGGAGGGCCACGCTTATCCCGCTGCTGGCGGTTCCGGTTTCGCTGGTCGGTACCTTCATGATCTTTCCGTTGCTGGGTTTTTCGATCAATACGCTTTCGCTGTTTGGTTTAGTGCTCGCAATTGGGCTGGTGGTCGATGACGCTATCGTCGTCGTCGAGGCGGTTGAGCACCACATCGAACACGGCATGACGCCACATGACGCGACGATCAAGGCGATGGAAGAAGTCGGCGGCCCGGTGGTAGCGATTGCGCTGATTCTGGCTGCAGTGTTTGTGCCGACCGCATTCATTCCTGGTATTACGGGTCGGCTTTATCAGCAGTTCGCCGTCACGATCGCGGTGTCGGTCGCCTTCTCGGCTTTCAATGCGCTAACGCTTAGCCCCGCCCTATCGGCAATGTTGTTGCGGCCAAGGAAAGAGTCTCGCGGCCCGCTGGGGGCGTTCTTTCGCGGATTCAATCGCGTCTTTGGCAGAGTCACAGATGGATATGTCAATACTTGCAAACACCTTATCCACAAGGCGGGTTTCGCATTTCTACTCTTGCTGGTCTTTGTAGTCGGAGCGGGCTACTTTGGGCATAAGACACCGGGAGGCTTTCTTCCGGATGAAGATCAGGGCTATATGTATGGCGGACTTCAACTGCCGAACGCGGCGTCCCTAGACCGTACTTCAGAGGCGTCGAAGGTGGTTGAGAAGATCATGTTAGATACCCCGGGTGTTGAGAACGTCAGCTCGGTGATTGGCTACAGCATGTTGAGTGGCGTCAATACCACTTACAGTTCCTTCTTCTTCGTCTCGTTCAAAAATTGGGAAGAGCGTAAGACTCCTGAGGAAAGCTACCTCGGAATCAAGCGGCACCTGATGGGCGCGCTGTCCAGAGTTACTTCGGGGATAGCTTTTGCCTTCCCGCCTCCGGCAATTCCTGGCGTCGGAACATCGGGTGGATTCACCTTTGTCCTGGAAGACCGCTCCGGCAGTCCGATTGAGTTCCTCGCGAAGAACGCCGAAGTGTTCATGGCGGAGGCCCGCAAACGCCCGGAGTTGGCTGGTGTGATGACCACGGCACTATTTGGAGTGCCGCAGGTGGGAATTACTGTGGACCAGGAAAAGGTGCTTACTCAACAAGTAAACCTGGCAAATGTATACCAGACACTGCAGACGTTTATGGGCGGATCCCTCGTGAACTATTTCAACCGTTTTGGTCGCCAATGGCAGGTCTATATCCAAGCGGAGGGTAATTATCGAACCTCAGCAGACAACCTGGGCAAATTTTATGTGACCAACGGCAGCGGAGAGATGGTGCCTCTGAGTACGCTGACGGGAAACGTACCACGCAGCGGACCCGAATTCATCATGAAGTACAACCAATTCCAATGTGTCCAGATCAACGGTTCGGCCGCCCCTGGCTACAGTTCGTCCCAGGCAATTGCGGCGTTGGAAGATGTCTTCAAAAAGACGATGCCAAACCAGATGGGCTTCGACTATCTGGGCATGTCTTATCAGGAGGTGAAGGCGGCTCAAGGAGTCAGTCCGGCCGTCGTCTTCGGGCTGTCCTTCTTTATCGTGTTTCTGATCATGGCCGCGCAGTATGAGAGCTGGACGCTGCCACTCAGTGTGCTGTTGGGCGTTCCAATCGCTGTCTTTGGAGCGTTCGCTGCGCTTTATCTGCGACGGCTCGACAATAACGTTTATGCGCAGATTGGCCTAGTTATGCTGATCGGGCTGTCGGCCAAGAACGCCATCCTCATCGTTGAGTTTGCAAAGGCTGAGTACGAGGGCGGCAAGTCCTTGATCGATGCGGCGCTCTCTGGCGCGAAGCTAAGGCTGCGACCAATCCTGATGACCGCGTTTGCCTTCATCCTTGGCTGCGTTCCGCTATGGACGGCTTCAGGTGCGGGTGCAATCTCCAGGCAGGTGTTGGGAACGGTAGTGATTGGCGGCATGCTGGCGGCTTCGCTGCTTGCAGTCTTCTTTATTCCTGTTTCCTTCGATGTCGTCGAGCGTTTCGGCAATCGCTTCGGCAAAAAGAAGGAGCCGGAAGCGATTCACGAACCTATTTCGAAAGGCACTCCACAATGATCGGCATAAGACCATTCGCCGCGATTATGTTGGTGCCACTGATGGCCGGCTGCAAAGTTGGACCGAACTACAAGCGCCCGGTGGTGGTTACACCGGATCAGTATCGCGGGGTTGCGCCGGACCTGTCCAATCCAACGGGAACACAGCCATTTGCCGAGATGCAGTGGGAGACGGTCTTTCAGGACGAGGCGTTGAGAGCACTTATTAAGGAGGCTTTGGCCAATAATTACGACATGCAGATCGCCGCCTCCCGCATCCTGCAGGCCCAGGCAGTGGTAGGGATAACTCGTGCTAACCAGTTGCCCAACGTCTCGGGCTCAGGCGGTGTCAACTATCAGCGTAATGCGATTATTCCGAACGGACCGACTCTGGATTCGCTTAGTATTCAACTGAATTACATTGTGGACTTCTGGGGAAAGTACCGTCGTGCCACCGAGGCTGCACGTGCGCAGTTGCTCGCGACCACCTATGCCCGGTACGTGGTTCAAACAACTCTGATCTCCGACGTGGCGGTCGCCTATTTCCAGTTGCGACAGTTCGACGATCAGCTGGATTATGCGCAGAAGAACGTCGCAGCCGACAATGACATCTTGCGGCTTAACACCATCAAGTATCAGGGTGGCGACAGCGCGATTACAGATGTGTACCAAGCCAACCTGCTATTGCAGCAATCTCAAGCTCAGGTGATCAGCAGCCAACAATCCATCGCGCAATCTGAAAACCAGATCAGTATTTTGCTGGGACGCAACCCGGGACCGATCTCCCGCGGCCTCAACCTGGTCGATCAACCGCATCTGGCTACTGTGCCCACCGGACTTCCTTCGGCCCTGCTCGAGCGACGCCCCGATGTGCGGCAGAGCGAAGAAGCATTGGTTGCGGCGAATGCCAACGTGGGAGTGGCCAAGGCGGCCTTCTTCCCACAGATATCTTTGACGGGCCAGTTCGGGGCGCAAAGTACTGCTTTAACCAGCTTCCTCCAGGGGCCGGCGACCGTCTGGTCGCTGGGTGGAGAGGTGCTGCAGCCCCTGTATGCCGGTGGTGCGATCACGAGTGCCTACAATCTCGCATGGGCACAGCGTACCGAGACAGAGTTGATCTACAAGCAGACAGTTCTGAATGCATTTGGCGACGTCGCCAACAGCCTGGTCGGTTATAACCAGGCTCGACTCTTTCGGATGAAACTCGAGGAGCAGACGAACACGTACGAGGAAACTGCCCGCCTTGCGAACGTCCGTTTTTCGGGTGGAGTTACGAGCTTCCTTGAAGTGCTCGTTACCCAACAGCAATATTTCACTTCGGAGCTGGCGTTGGCGCAGGCCTGGAATGCCGAGATGCAAAACTACGTCCAGTTGTACCAGGCGCTAGGCGGAGGCTGGCAGCCGTAACGTTATTCCATACCTGGTATCTGACCTCCGCCTGTTCGGAGGCCCGATCTGTGCGCACGAATACGGCAGTACCGCTAGCGATAGATCTGAGAGCCCACGGCTTGGACTTATCGCACTAGTATTTTTGGCAATAGCCATTTTTCTCGATCTGGATAGAGTGAAGCAACAAGAGATCGATGTCGAACGGAGCTAATCTTCCGTAGTTGAGTGTTTCATTGGCGGTTACAACTTAGAGTTAATCAGCGCTGCTGTTGAGGAGCCTTAGCAGCTCTTTTGCGATGTGATGGATTGGCGATCGATCGAATTGTAACAACCGAGGGCACGGTCTCCGAGAATGCTTACGAGAAAGGCTGCCAGATCATGAAAGTGAGAGTGCTTCGAGAAAGTCCATCCTTTGGGAGCATCCGCGGCGTAATCGCGGTTCTTTGCGTGCTGCTTTTGTTGCCTGGCGATTTGGCGACATACGCTCAATCGTCGCCCCAGCAAGATTCGCCGCCGGAGCAAGCTGCGGCGAAGATTCCGAATGACCAATTGGACTCTCTGGTGGCTCCCATCGCACTTTATCCTGACCCGCTGCTGGCCCAGGTTCTAGCTGCGTCCACCTACCCTCTCGAAATCGTTCAGCTCCAGCAGTGGTTGGGGCAACATAAGGATCTGAAAGATAAAGGCACTGGTGACGGCTGTCGAGAAGGAAGACTGGGACCCGAGTGTCCAAGCTATGGCGCCCCTGCCCGATGCGGTTAAGCAGCTTGCAGAAAACATCAAGTGGACTACCGACCTGGGTAACGCCTTTCTTGCGCAGCAGAATGACGTGATGGACGCGGTGCAGCGCATGCGCATGAAAGCGAAAAACGCGGGAAATCTTAAATCGACCGAGCAACAAAAAGTAGAGACGAAGGATCGCGGCGGATCTAGTCAGCAACAGCCGAGCACGATGAATCGTGGCAGCGGCGGCCCAGATCGTATCGGTAACCGAAGCGTTCCCAGCGGCGGTGGGTCACGCGCAACTTGCGCAAACGTCATTTGCCACGCCGAAACAGGCTGCCGACGCTCTCATCCAGGCGGCTGCGAACTACGACGTGCCCGCTCTTATGGGGATGTTCGGATCGGATGGTAAGGATATCGTTTCGTCGGCGGATGCGTTCGAGACAAAAACTCTGCTGCCTCCTTTGCCGTGGAAGCTCGCGAAAAGACTGAGGTAGTCGTAGATCCAAAGAACCCGAATCGCGCCGTTCTTTCCGTCGCCGACGAAGAGTGGCCACTCCCAATCCCGATCGTCAGAAAAGAGGCGAAATGGTATTTCGATATTAGGACGGGCCTCAAGGAGATTCTGCTCCGCCGCATCGGGACTAACGAACTGGACGCCATTACTATCTGTCGAGGCTACGTGGAAGCACAGAAGGACTACGCGGAGGAGATCCACGACGACTCCGGCGTGAATGAATATGCACAGCGAATTATCAGCACGCCGGGGAAACAGGATGGGCTCGCCTGGCAAAATCCGGATGGCAGTTGGGAGGCCCGATCGGCGAGGCTGTAGCGAAGGCCCTTGATGAAGGCTACGAGGACAAACACAAGCCGTTCCACGGCTACTATTTCAAAATATTGAAGGGGCAAGGTCCTGATGCGCCCTTAGGAAAGCTCGACTACATGATCCGGGGGACGATGATCGGCGGATTAGTCCTCGTAGCCGTACCTGCTGAATATCGCGTCACGGGCGTGAAGACCTTCATGGTTGATTACGACGGAGTTGTCTATCAGAAGGACTTGGGAAGCGACTCCCTCAACATCGTCAAGAGCATGGAGTTCTACAATCCAGATAAGACCTGGCGCCCCACATCCGACAATTGGTGACATCTGGACATTAGGCGTCTAACCTTGGACGCACGTCTTCCGGCAACGTCACACGGCATGCTCGGCGAGAGGTCAATTTCCTCGGGCCTTCAGTAGTCCGTCTCGGTAATGGCCGTTTGCGTTCAATGAAAGCTTGCAACGTCGCCCTGAATAAGTTTCACACGGTTATTTCGTTTACCAGGGCCTGTGATGGTTACGAAGGCAGATCCAATTAGAACTTTATTGTGAAGCAAAATGAGCCGCTGATGCAGATCCCTGGTGGCCGGTAAATTCAATACTTGAAGGGTAGCGCTTCAGCTATCCAATCCGCAGGAGATCTATTGCGATCTTGCTCAAAAGGATCAGCAGATTCCAGGTTCACTGCTAGTAGATTCAATAACTCATTTTCGATAAGCCGCAATCGGAGTCAACTTTCGCGCGCGACAGCTTGCCTCATAAACCATAAGGCCTTCACATACCTAGAACTCTTGTGGCTCGTGTAGGCTTCTTCCATTCGGAGCAGGCTGGCGGGGCGAACAAAGGCTGCGCAGTCAATCCCTTGCTGCGCTACGCCTTGGAAACGCAAACCATCGATAAGCTGCTTGCCTGGAGGGGGTTGGGACAGGGAGGTTTGGTTAAGGTTAGTTAAGTGCTTCAAAGATAATATTGCGAAGGGTACAATTTTAACTTCGCACTTGTTGTTTTTGGGAGGACAATAGGGATCAGCACCAGGTCGTGGTCTGCTCAAAAGTTTAGATTGTACGACTAATTGCAGACCGACTGAACATTACCCCGAGCCAACGGCCTCCGCCAAGAGGCGAATGGTTTTGCAAGCGGCTCTTGTCCAGCACTGAGCGAGTTCTTCTCTCCGGCTTCCGTGTCTTACAGGCTAAAATCTCGCTTCGCCCCAGCATTTTTTTAAACTTCCTGACTTCTTGGCACAAAAAGAACCTTGACTTGGCATACAAGAGTGACCAGCACGTACGACCATACGTCCTTCGTCTTAAGGGTAACTGCTCCTGAGTCGGAAATGAAAGGCAGGGTTCATGCGTTGCGACTTACAAGTCTCGAACGATGTTCCTGAATGTGCGTCAAAGCTCGGGCCCCGCCTGTCCATCGATATGATTGGAGATCCCAATGCCTTGGATGAGGAGTGCTCCACATCTCCGACGATGAATCGGATCAACAGCACTCTATCTCACCGAGGGGGAACTGCGCCTTATCGAATTCATATCACCGGCGCAGCAGATCGAATCGCCTTTACTCCCAGCAGAGATCCAGCGGAAGCAATGGATGAGGCGAGTGCTCTTCATCAGGCCCAAGACAACTTTGCGGCAGTGTTTAGTGCGAATCCTTCTGTTCTTTGCATTATTCAACTTAGCAGTCTCGTCTATCGTGAAATTAATGACTCATACGAGCGACGCACTGGGTATAGCCGCAGTGAGGTCCTCGGTAAACCATGTATCGGCGTCGGCTTGTGGAGCGATCTAGATGATCGCGACCAGGTATTCGAAAAGCTCATGCTAGAGGGCAGCCTCCATGGCCATCAAGGTAACTTTCGGACCAAGGCCGGAGAACCCTTCATAACACTTCTGTCCGCTCAAATCATAGAGTTTGACAATGAGCTCTGCGCATTGGTAGTTGCAGAAGACATTACCAAGCACCGGCAGGCAGAAGAAGCCAGGATGGCACTCATTCAGCGTCTTGTTAACACTCAAGAAGTAGAACGCACCCGCGTTGCCAGAGAACTGCACGACAGTATCGGCCAGTCACTGGCACTATTCGGCATGGAACTCGAGGCGGCCCGACTGACTTTGAAGCTTACACCCGATGGGGACGAGAAAATGAAACACTTCTGCGTGAAGATAAAAAATCTTGGTCACGCGGTGGGTACCCTTTCGCATCAACTCCACTCTTCAGAGCTCGAGTTGCTTGGTCTCGTCGTGGCCATAAAGGGTTTGTGCCGAGAATTTACCGAGCGTTACAACATTCGGGTCGACTGTGTGTGCTCCGACCTTCCGGACAAGCTAGATGCTGACGTTTCGCTTGGTCTCTTCCGTGTCGTACAAGAGGCGCTGCATAACGTCGCAAAACATAGTCAAGCAAAAAAGGTAGCAGTAGAGATACGCGGGGCTCCTGACTCCGTCTATCTCAACGTATCTGACGACGGTATCGGCTTTGTCGCGAAAAAAGCTGCTGGGACGCGAGGGCTGGGACTAACCAGCATGCATGAAAGAATATTCTTGATTCGGGGTGAACTCACCATTACTTCGACACCGGGAACAGGAACTCGGGTCGAGGCGAATGTACCTCACAGGCAACATCAAACTAGTCGCTGACACAGCAACTACATTTCCTATCGTATTTAACTTTTGCAGCAAATTATTCGCTATCCCCGATGAGTCAAGAGCTTGGGAATCGTGTTAGTCTGTCACGCCAAGGGCCCCGTAGATATCCTCGATCTTCTGGATAGGGAGTGTTAGACATGGAGCATAGACCTAACGCACGTCTCTTAATAGCAGACGACCACAAGCTTCTCGCAGAAGCGTGCAAATCGATTCTTGAGCCTCGGTATCAGATCATCGGCATCTTTACCGACGGCCGGTCCTTGCTGCAGGCTGCCTTCACGTTGAAGCCGGATGTCGTGATTCTCGATATTGCCATGCCGGGTCTCAATGGCCTTGACGCTGGCGAGCAAATCAAACGCAAGATGCCTCTTGTAAAACTAATTTTCCTGACCATGACACTGACAGCCGAAATGGCGGCTGAGGCCTTCCGCCGCGGAGCCTCTGGCTATGTTCTGAAACAGTCCGCAGCTCAAGAATTGATCGTAGCCGTCAACAAGGTCATACATGGCGAATCGTATTTGTCGCCATTGATAGCGCGTGACACTGTCAGTTGCCTACTCTCTCAAGGAGAACCTCACCGCAGAAAAATCACTGGCCGGCAAACTGAAGTGCTGCAGTTACTGGCGGAAGGCATGTCGATGAAGGAAGTAGCAACCATCTTAAAGATTAAACCGGGAACGGTCGCGTTCCAAAAGTATCGGATGATGGAGACACTTGGAGTCAAGACCAATGCGGAGTTGCTCAAGTACGCCATGCAGCATCAGCTTTCTTGCGCCTAAAAACAGCAAGTTCTAACCGTGACCAATTCGCCCCTCTACACCCGACTCCGTTCTAGTCATACTAAAATTCTGGCTCCGTACTTCCTCGGTGTCTATCGCAATTGAGAAGAGGGGCTCAAAAGCGGGCTTTAGCAATCACGTTTCCGAATTAGAAAAGAATTGATTCCCTTCAGCGACTGCATGAAGCGCGTTCACCAGGTCACGGCTTATCTGAGACTTGAAAACATAACCGAAAGCGCCTATTTCTATAGCGGCACGGACAAACTCAGGATTCTCGTGAACCGACAAGAAAACGATCCTGGAAGGACATCCTCTCCGCCTCAACTGGTCCGACACTTGAAAAGCTGTTAGATCTCCAAGTGAGATATCAAGCAGAATAATGTCAGGACACACAGTGTCTGATTTAGCAAGAACTTCTTCCCCACTTGCCAACGCATCTACAATCACAAACTCTCGTTGCAATAACTGAACGAGTGCAGCCAACATACGAGGGTTATCGTCTGCTAACAAAAGCGTTATCACGAGCTCCACACCTTCTTCGTTCGGGTAGATGTCCTACAAGGCCGCCCTCTCAATGAAGACACCTTTTGAGAACTCCAGTCGCAAAATACCGCAAATTATCGACGGGAGGTGCCCATCGCCGAATGGCGTCGATTCAAGCTATCTTCATGACAAGTATGGTCGTGTATTTCTGCGCAAGCAGGGCGCAGAGCAAAAGAAAATGCAGAGATTCCGATATCAATCCACAAGCGAACAATCGAAAAAAGAGACTTGACGCGATCGAGCTGTCTATCGGGTTTTCAATAGCGACCGGTACGTCAGGTTTACCGGATCTAGTTAGCTCCTGTTACTTATGTGCCGGCGATTCCCTTGTTCTGCAGTACTCTGACGACGACTCGTCTGTTTTGAGTCTCGCCTTCGGCCGTCTTGTCATTGCCGATCTGCCTGCTTTCGCCCATAGCTCCGGGCGCTAACATATTGGTCAGAGGAACGTGTCCCTGCTGTTGAAGAAATTGTGTGACCTTGTTGGCTCGGTCTTCGCTTAGTTTCTGGTTGAGCGAAGCGCTGCCAGATGATGAGGCGTAACCTTTTACCTGGATCGTGTACGCGGTAATAGACTTGGCCTTCTCAGCTAATTGCAGTAACTGTGGCTTGTACTTTGGATCGACGGTTACCTTGCCATTCCCGAAGTAGACCGTCAGTTCGTCCATGATGTTGTAGTCATCCAACTGTCCAAAGCGTTTGTTGGCAGCCTCGATAGCCGCCTTGTTGCTGTCGATTTTCGCTTGCGCCTGGGACAATTGTTGCTGCTGTTGCTGCATGGCTTGTTGCTGCCGCTCAAGCGCTGCTTTCTGCTCGTCTAGTTCCTTTTGACTCTGTTGGATCTGCTCCTTCGCCGGTTGCAAGCCAGCCTGTATAGTTTGCGCATCTTCCAGATCATTGCCCTTGAACTTGACCGAGCTTGCTACAAGTTCGTTTTTGGAATCGTAAGTCCCCTCTACTTGAACCTGGAGACCCGGTATCAGCGCGGTCATCGACATCTGCTTGCGGCGTGCTTTGAACACTCCCTGGATTTGGGCCACCTGTGTCGTGTCTGTCAGCAAGACCACCAGCTTCGGCTCATCTGAAGTTTGCAGCGTCATGCTGGCCCCATTTCGCCCGGTTATCAATCCACTGACCTTGGTGGATTGAGCCAACGCGGTACCGCAAGATAAGAGAAGAGAGACCAGGGGACCCGCTAAAATCAAGGTCTGCGCGCTTCTTTTCATAGTCCGCTCCTTCTGTTGCTCGTGTTCAGACTCGATTTTCGACCGGCTCAGATCGATCATGTAGTTGGTATTGTGCGGTTGTAGCGCGTGCGAGAACAATTAGCAGAAATGCTAGTGATGGATCGGAGAATTTCCATCTTCACAAAAGTGGTGGGTTCGTGTTGGGCTTACAACAATTTTTTGTGGGTGGTTTTGTGGTTTTTGTTGGGGTTTTTGAGAAAAACGGCTGCCAAGACGTGGTGTTTTGATGGAGAAGTTGTGGTGTTTTGTGTGGTGAATGTGGTGATTAAGCAGTCATCGTTTGTGGTGATGGGGAATGTGACACGGATTCTGAGTTTATTTTTTGGGTTTCCCGTTTTGGGAACGAGGACCGGTTGGGTGTGCGGAATCGAGGTCGGGTGTAAGCTTGGTGTCTCGTAAAAACAGGAGGTTCAGATGCACTACGCTTCTACGCGCCGGACGTTTCTTGCTCACTCGGCTTTAGGTGTTCTTGCGGCTGGTGTGCCGTTGTTTGGACAGGGTGCTCAAACGGCCCAGCCTACTAGCTCGGGGCAGTCGCCTGCGCCAGCTCCGCCGCCGGCCAAGCGCACGCCGATGCCTCGCACTGCGCCGCCGTATGACAAGGCGACGATCAACATGATCGGGCCGAGGCCGGGGTATACCCCGCAGATCGGCACGATGGTTTCGATGCTGACCTGGATGGAGGGCGCTGTGCTGGGGCCGACTCGCGACCTCACGCAGGAGCAGCTCGACTACCTGTTCGACAAGAATGCGAATACGATTGGTGCGCTGATGCTTCACCTGGCGGCGACTGAGGTTCTGTACCAGAGGATTACGTTCGGGAACGAAAACTTCGACAAGCTTCCGGCGGACTATGAGGCGAAGTGGGGTCCGGCGATGAATCTTGGTGCAGCTGGGCGGGCGACGATCAAGGGCCATGACGTCGCCTACTATCAGGACGCGCTTCGTGAGGCTCGCGAGAAGACTTTAGTTGAGTTTGCCAAGCATGATGATGCGTGGCTCACCACGGCTCTGAAGGAGCCTGGTTGGGGCGGCGGCCCGGTGAACAACTATTGCCTGTGGTTTCACGTGTGCGAGCATATCTCGCACCACTCCGGCCAGATTGACTTCCTGATCAAGCGGCTGCCCGGGGCGAGGAGTGATGACGCTGCTGGTTGAGTATGACTAGATTCGTTTTTGATGGTGGACGCTGGCGGGTTCGGTTCGAGCTTTGCTAAGGCCCACTCATGCGATGAGACTGCAGGAGTGGGGCACCCGGCTGCCGGAGAGGATGAGTCGTTTGCTGGCCGGTCGCATCCAAGTTGCGAATGGATTCGAGAGAGGACGACATGAAGAAGGGTTATTGGGTGGTCTCGTACCATACGGTTGGTGACGAGGCGATGATGAAGAGCTATGTGGAGTTGGCTGGAGCGGCGCTGGCGCCGTTTGGGGCGCGTCTTCTGGTGTCGCCGAAGAGTGAGGTTACGGCTTTGGAGGCGGGGTTGAAGCAGATGACGGTGGTGGTGGAGTTTAACAGCTACGCGGATGCTTTGGCGGCGCATGAGACCGCGGATTATAAGAAGGCTCTGGCTGTGCTTGGGCCGGGCGTGAAGAGAGATTTTCGGATTGCTGAAGGAGCCTGATCGCACGGTCCTGTTTGAGGATGCTGCGAAGGTTCGAGCTTCGCTCGAATGCCCACATCTCAAAATCGAGATATGGGGCACCCGGCTTGATGGTTTTTCCGATTCGCTGAGGTGAGGCGGTTCGAGCTTTCTGCATCCCACCCTTCGCAGAGTCGCGAAGGATGGGGCACCCGGGCTTCGGGAGTACTCCCTGAGCCGGGTTTAGTTTTGTGGGTTGGATGGGGACGGGGTGGTGTCCTCGTCGTGATGGCCGTGGTGGAAGATCTTGCCGATGCCGCGGCCTGTGCCCTTGGCGACTTTGCCGGTGCCTTTGGCTGCGCCGACGCCGACGTCTTTTCCGGCGACGCCTGCACCTTTGCCGACGTTGCCGGCGGCGTCGATGGGATGGAGGGTGACGAGATCGCCGGCGCCTTTTCCGACGCCCTCGGCTGCGGCTCCGGTTCCCTTAGCGGTGCCCTTGCCGATGTCGCCGGCTCCGCTGCCTACGTCACCGCCGGGGCTGCGGGGTTGGGGCTGAGTTTGAGTCTGGGTGGGCGTGGTCTGGGTGTTCTGGGCAGAGGCGCTCTGGGTGTGAGTGGCGAGGGATAGGATGAGGAGCGCGATAAATAGAGTGGGGAATGCGTGGCGCACGATGGGCCCTCCTCCTTGATTGGATGCGCCTAGGAGGGCGTAGGAAGCGGGTTCGGGGGAGGGTGACGGACGGTTCGAGCTTCGCTAGAAGGCCCACTCATGCAGTGAAACAGCATGAATGGGGCACCCGGATGATGGGAGATGGATGACTTATTTTTAGATCTGAGCGTCTCGCTCCTGGAGCTGGAGGGTTAGTTTAGTCATGTCCATGGAGTTCCAGCCTTCTGTCATGATGCCGTCGCGGCAGGTGATGAAAGAGGCGCCGGGCAGGGTTGCAGTTTTGCCGGTGGCGGGAAAGCCGAGGCCGTCGCCGGTGTGCTTCATGGTGGCGGTCCAGCGTATGGCGACGAGATCTCCTTCGGCGACGAGGTCGTCGATGGTGATGTGAATGTCTCCGAAGGCGCTATGGAACTGGCGGTGTATGGTCTTGAAGGCTTCCGGGCCAATGAGAACGGAGTGGGGCTCGGGAAAGCCGTAGCCTTTGCCTTGTGGGTGAAAGAGTTCGTCGATGGTGGATTCTTTGCCCTGGTTCCAGACTTCTTCGAACCAGCGTTGTGCAAGGGCCTTGTTGGCGGCTAAGGACATCGTGACACCTCGGTGCTGGAAAGACTAGCACGGGGATGAGTTGGGGGCCATGAATGCGGTTCGAGCTTCGCTCGAAGGCCACTCATGCGATGAAACTGCATGAATGGGCACCCGCCTAAAGGTCGAAGAAACTTTCGTTGGCATCAGCAGGTGTGCCCTTGAAAACATCTCGATGAAATTTGTAGATTCCACCGTAGGTCTGGACCGTCTCGTCAACCCATGGAGAGTGGTGCCGACCATAAACGCGTCTTGACATCGTTAGAATCTGCGCAGCGTTAAGTTCTCGAACTATCTTTTCATCGGCGAATTCCGTAATTGCTGCATTGTGGGAGATTCTAATGACGCGATGATGAGAAATTGGCAGAAACCATTCGGCCATCGGCTTACTGATGCCTTCTCCGTAGCTTACTTTTCCGAAGCGATCTTTGGTGATTGAGACAATCGGGGTATCCGAGATAACAAAGCTTTCATCAGCCTTACAACGAATGGCGGACCACCTAAGATCGACTAATTTTGAAGCGAGGGCCCCTGTTGCCCTGTCGATGTCGTTCACGTATCGCGATTGGACGGCGGTTTCGGTCAACATTTCTTCAGTACTACGCAAGAGCGCAGCTTTGACCTCGGCCATCGCGACCGGTTTACGGGCAACAACGCTAATTTTCGCGGTATACCCACGAAGCCGTGTTGGATCTGCTGCAATCGAACTATATTCAGAAAGCATTCCGCTCATCAGAGACTCGTTGCCGCTACGTAGAGCAAGAGTTCGATGAAAAATGTGAGATACATAACGAGCGGTTATCTCTCGGATCTCTCTGCTGTCGAAAATGTGAAGATTAGCATCTATTGAAGGCAAAATTCTGTTGAAGGGCGCTTCATATTCACTATTGAATCTTTCATCAACTTCCTGTTCGCTCTCGCCGTTACTTGCCCCAGCGAAATAACCACGCTCGACACATTCGCCGTCCAAATTCTTAGACGTTCTTGCGGCACGCCCCTTCTCGTACACCCAGAGCGCACGGCCCACCCTTGAACTCTTGTCCTTGAAGGTGAAGCGTTCGAGCAGATGCCGCGTTGGTGCATGATGTGATCGAATGTTAGCCCTCTAACTTGCTTATCGTCCCGAGTCGACGTGTGCGCCCGTGTTCACCCACTGGCCCTCTCGCTTGTGAAAGACCTCGGTCGAGCGGCAGTTGAGAGATTCGCGCTTGCCGTCGCTCTCCATCGTGATGCGTACGAGGGAGTAGAGGACGGCGACGTCTCCGAACTCCTGGATCTCGGTCTTCGGGAAGTCCAAGGAGACGAGTTTGCCGTGATGTTCCGCGAAGTGCTGAGCTCCGGCCAGGAACTCTGCTTTGTCCTGCCAGTGTTCCTCTCCAGGATTGATCGTCAGGAAGTCTTCCCCGATCAGCTTCTTCAATTGCTTTTGATCGTTGTCGAAGTAGCTGTTCCACACGAGCAGGCGAACCGTGAGCAACTCGTTGCGCTCGCTTTCGGTCGGCTTGGTGTGGGTTTGACCATTGCCTGACATTTGACCTGACATTTGACCTGACAAGGGAAGCACACCCAACGCAAGGATCGCGACTGCGCAGAAGAGGACCTTCGTGAGTTTCAAGTGATCATCTCCTACCGGATATCTGGCTCGTGTGACCGTTAGGGATACTGTCGCAATCAGTATCGCTTCCGCGTCTGTGCGGTGACGTTTAAAGTGAACGTTTTGCTTCGTTGGATTCAACAACTTGCGATGCGATGCGAGCGTCTGCCTTCGATGATTGTAAATATCCAGATTGAATGAAAGCGAACTGCTACTCCTATCCTCTGCCCAACAGAGGATGAAAGCGGCGGACCATCTCATTCGTCGGCTAATCGTCAACAATTCATCTTTATTGAAAAGTCACTTGCCAAATCTTTCGGGATAGGAGTATTTTTCATTGGCGCAAGTTAATCTTCACTATTGAAAATCTAAAAGTGAGGACTGACACGCGCAACTATTCGCAATGGGAGATCCGAATGCTGAGAAAACCGCTTTTCTGGATGCAAACTATCGTGAAATCTCGCCTCTTACTTGCCACAGCGCTCATAGCCTGCGTAACCGGAACTCACGCGCAGGTGAATGGAGTGGGCCAACGACCGTATCTCGGCTGGAGCACCTATAGCCAACAGACAATCACTCCCACCCAGACCTTCCTCACCCAGGACAGCATCATCGCGCAGTCCGACGCTCTGCGGCAGTCCGGCCTGCAGCCGCACGGATACATTTATATCAACGTCGATGCCGGCTGGACCGGTGCTTCAGACGCCTATGGCCGTACGCTGTTCGACACGACACGCTTCCCCGACGTCGTCGCGATGATCCAGCATATTCATGCCAACGGGCAGAAGTTCGGCATGTACCTGAACCCTGGCGTCGGCACCGATCAGGTAGCAGCCAATAAGCCAATCCTAGGTACCCCTTACCACCTCCAGGACATCATCGTGAAGCCGGCGACCATCGCCAACGCCTTCGGCGGAGGCGACAAGATCGACTACACCAAGCCCGGAGCGCAGGAGTACATCAACTCCATTGTCGACCTCTATGCCTCGTGGGGTGCGGACTTCATAAAACTCGACGCTGTTACGCCAGGCTCCTATAACGACAACACCAACATTGACAATCGCCCCGACGTAGCTGCATTTTCAAAGGCAATTGCGCAGAACAGACGGCCAATCTGGCTGACAATATCCTGGGCGCTCGATCAGGATTACATCGCAGACTGGGAGGCGACCAGTAACTCCAGGCGCATCGAAGGCGACGTGGAGTGCGAGGGAGATTGTCCGTTTCTGACAGAGTGGAATCGCATCCAAGTCCGCTTTCTCGATCTTCCCAGTTGGGAATCGGCCGCGGGACCCACCCTGGGATGGAACGATCTTGACTCCCTTGAGATCGGTAACGACGCGACCGATGGCATCACACCCCAGGAGCAGCAGACGTCGATTAGCTTCTGGGCTATGGCCAACGCACCGCTCTACATCGGGGGCGACCTGACGAAGATGTCAGCGACAGGTAAGAAGATTCTGGGCAACGACGAGGTGATAGCTGTCGACCAGTCGGGCCATCCCGCGCAACAGATCCGCGCAGGCTTCACGCCAATCTGGGCTTCGAATCTGGGCAATGGCGAATATTACGTCGCTCTCTTCAACCTGAACGCCGCACCTACTCGCGTGACCCTGCCCTGGAGCAATCTTGGCTTCGCCGCCACGCTTACCACGCGAGACCTGTGGAGCCACACAGAGCTCGGACCCTCGCTGCTTGAATACTCGACCATTCTCCCGGGCCATGGCGTTCGCCTGCTAAAGGTGCGTAGTGTATTCAACGTCCCTCCATCCAAGTCCACCAGCTATGAGGCTTATCTGGCCACGCTCACCGGTTCGGCCCAGGTCGCCGATTGTCCCTTGTGCTCGGAGGGCAAGAAGGTTGGTTACATCGGTCTCGGCCCGAACAACAACGTTTTCTTCGACGACGTAAAGGTCGATCGCGACGGCGTCTACAACATGGAAGTCGATTCGGCTACGCTGGGCACCCGCTCTTACATCATCAACGTCAACGGAGGCCCCGCAATCACGCTCAACTCCAGCGGTGGAAGCGGCAACATTCCTTCCAAGCTGACCATTCCCGTGAAGTTGAAAAAAGGCGACAACAGCATCGAGTTCGGCAACCCGATCAGTTATCCTCCCGATCTCGACCGTATCGTGATCAGTGGAAACGGAACCGCGTCGTATCCTGAGACGCAGACCTACGAAGCGGAACTGGCAACGCTCGGTGGCTCTGCAAGCGCAGGGTTCAACGGCAATGCCTCCGGGCTGGCCAAGGCCGGAAACATCGGCGGCGGGGTCGGAAACAGTGTGACCTTCTCTGATGTCGAGGTGCAATCCGCTGGCACCTACAATCTTGAAATCGACTATTTCACGCAAGGGCCACGATCGTTCTTCGTCACCATAAACGATCAGCCGGCCAAAGAGCTCGACCTCAATGGATACAGCTTTGGCACGCCGACGAGCACTGTTATCCAGGTACAGCTTACGGCTGGCAAGAATCAGATCGTGTTCGATAACCCGTCGAACTACGCACCCGATTTGGACTCAATCACCATTTCGCCGCTAACCTTCTAGTTGGTACTAAACGTTCGGGCCTCTTCGTAAATAGAAGAGGCCTTTTTTTCGCTTAATGCTTCGTCGTTTTACGAAGTGGACGGCCTGTCGATTGACGAACGATAAGTTCAACAGGAATGTAGAGCTGTCTGCCGGAACCGCCTCGCCCGAGGCGCATCTCCTCTAAAGCTCCGTGACAGCTTTGGGCGATGAGCTTGCGAGAAACGCTCATGGTTGTCAGACTCGGCGATACCAGGTCATCCAGTTCGATGCCATCGAACCCGACTACGGAGACCTCACCTGGGACAGAGATGTTCAGTGTACGTGCCGCCCGAAGAGCTCCCAGCGCAGTCAAATCATTGACTCCAATGACTGCAGTTGGCCTGTCGGCCAGGAGCATGAGGTTGCGCAACTCACGGTCTCCGCCGTCCGCACGATAGTTTCCATGGCGGAGATACTCGTGGCGGACTGTAATTCCGTGCATCTTTAGCGAGGCTTGAAAGGCCTCCAATCTCAACTTCGAGATCATGAGTCCCGGCGAACCGCCGATGAAAGCGATCTTTTGGTGTCCAAGGTCCTTCAAATAACCGACCGCTTGCCTCATTCCCTCCTCATGCATCAGACTCACGTCACTGAAGCTTGGGCCGGTTCGACGGCTATCAATGGCCACCGTAGGAACCTTGCGAAGCGTCAGCAATTGATAGGGCTCCAGTTCGTCGAGCGATGGGAGAACCACGACGCCGTCGACAAGTCTCATTAGCAATTGACGGACCGACGTAAGAGCCCCACCAACACTGGCCTCTGCGTTCGCCAGCAGAACAACCTGCCCGTTGGCTGAGGCTAGCGCCTCAAATTCCCGAAGGAATTCTGAAAAGAATGGGTTTGTCAGGTCCGGAACGATGACACCGATCGCATGACTCTGCCCATACTTTAGCGTGCGCGCCGATATGTTTGGGACAAAATTGAGTTTCGCTACCGCGCGTCGTACTGCGAGCGCAGTCTCCTCTGTCACGAGCGAAGAGCCGTCCAAGGCGCGCGAGACCGTGGCTACTGAGACGCCTGCTTGACTTGCCACATCACGCATCGTCGCAGGCTTTTTAGGACCTGACTTCTCGGCCTTCTGGCGCATGGATTCCGTCTCCGCGACTGCGAAATCTGTTGCTAAAACTTCAAATTTGCCACGATCCATCTCCCGCTCAGTCTACGCGATTGTCGAGAGCAGCCCGACGGAAACATCGGCCAGGAACACCTTGCGAGGTTGACACACTTCAAAGCGGCGCTATATTGTGAGTTTGATTGTAACCGGATACATTTTAGATCCAAAAACAGTCGCCAAGATGACTAACCCGATGCTTTGACTGCAATCCATGGGTCGCAGACCTCTTTTTGAGAGCCTCCATGATTCTGAAGCTGAATCGAACATCCACGGCATCATTAGTCTTCTCTCTTGTTCTCGCGTGTGCGGCGACCAATTGCATTCGCGCGCAGAGCTCTAACGTGTCTTACACGAAAACTGTCGTGGTGAACGTCGATTCTACAACGGGCGAAATCACTCTGCGATGGCGGGATGGAAGCCAGTTACATGGGCTCACGTCAAATGTAACTCTGACCGACGGACGTCTGCTTACCACTGACGCGTACACAAAGCACAAAGTCATTTACGGCGCGCACGAGATCACGATCGAACACACTCAGCTTGGTCTGCCTTCACTGATCCAGCGTGTTTATATCTCAGCCGGAAGGCCGTGGGTAGAGATCCAAGCTGAACTGGATGCCTCGACCACTCCTGTTGCGACTAATCGCTTCGTCGCAGTGCGGGTACAGGGAGAAGGAGCATTCCAGATGATGCACCAGGACACACTGCGTGTGCTCCACGTGCCGTATGACAATGATATGTGGTTTCGCTTCAACGCCGTGGCTCTAGATCAACCCGACCAACGTGTCACAAGCAACGAGGTGACGACGATCTATGACAATGCAAGCCGTCGGGGCTTTGTTTTCGGATCGTTGACGCACGATGTCTGGAAGACTTCGCTGGATGTCCACGCAGAGAATGGATGGTTGAAAGACGTCGAGGTCTTCGGCGGTTTGCAGGGGCAACTTGGCGAACGGAGCGATACGCATGACTTTATCGCTCATGGCGTCGTGAGCGGCGATAAGGTGCTGTCTCCCCGCGTGATGGTGGGGGAGTTCAGTGACTGGCGTAGTGGCATGGAGGCTTACGGCAAACGGAACGCCGAACTGCATCCACCGCTCGCCTGGTCCGGTCCGCGCCCCCTTGGCTGGAATAGTTGGGCCGCGTACGCCGACAAGATCAATCGCCAACGCTACATCGCTTCCGCACAGTTCGTACGCGACAAGCTAAGCCCTGAAGGATTTTCGCGGAAGGTGGTCTACATCAACTTCGATGCTTTTTGGTCTAGTCTCGACGGGGTTGCTCTCGAAGACGCGATGGCCACTGTGAAATCGATGAGATCGAACGACGGCACCGTCTTCGAACCAGGCATCTATTGGACTCCATTCGCTGCCTGGGGCGGCGATCTCGACGCATTCGTAGAGGGCACGAATGGAAAGTACCGGTATCGCGACATTCTGCTTAAAGGGCCTGACGGCGCATTTTTGCCGACCGTTGACGGTGGCAAACCTATTGATCCGACCGCGCCGGGCACACGTCTGCGGACGCAGTTCTATATCGACACGCTCGCGAAGATGGGCTTCAAGTATCTCAAGCTAGACTTTCTCAGCCACGGCGCACTGGAAGGCAAACACGCTGATCCCGCGATTCAGACCGGAACCGAGGCCTATAACCTGGGCATGCAGGACGTTTTGAAGGCGAACGCCGGGCGCATGTTCTTGAGCCTTTCCATCGCCCCGCTGTTCCCTTCCGGCTATGGCCACGCAAGGCGACTCTCATGCGATACCAAAGGTCACATCAGCGGCAAAGATCAATCCACAGAATATATGTTGAATGCGTTGACGTATGCCTGGTGGACGGACGAAAGTCTGTACATTATCGATCCCGACCACATCCCATTAGGGACCAAGGCCGATGAGGGCGCACGCAATCTCGTGGAAGCTCGAAGCCGCCTTCTATCGACGATCGTCAGCGGAGGCATGATTTTGGATAGCACGCGGCTGGCGGACGATCCTGAGGGGCAAGCAATGGCGTTGCAGGTCTATAACAATCGCGCTCTCATGAAGGTAGGCGATGAAGGGAAGGTCTTTCGCCCCGTCGAAGGCGACACAGGGGATGCTGCCGCAAGAGTCTTCGCGCGATCATCCGCACACGGTTATTACATTGCCGTGTTCAATTACGACGACAAGGAGACGCACACCATCCAAGTGAATCTCAATCGCATCGATCCCGAATTCAAGGGCTCTGTTGCACGCGATGTCGCCTCCGGCGCCTCCGCTCCGGTGTCAGGAAGCGACATTCCAGTCGTTCTGACACCCTCCGAATCGCGCCTGATTGAGGTATCCGGCCCGAGCGAGAGGATACGAGGTGAGAGCAGAGGCGCGAAGAACAAGGTGAGATGAGCATGGAACGCGAGTGGAGTAGAGAGATGTTCCGTATGTCGTGTGAGCGAGCGATCAGCCGTCGCGAGTTCTTGCGCTCAGCCGCGGGCACGGGCACTGCTGCAGCGATGTTCTTTGCATCGCCATTGCGAGCGGCAGCCCTTCCTCCTGCACCGAAGACACTCGTTGTGACCTTTGGTGGCGGAGCCCGAGATGAAGAGACGTTCGCTCCTGAAGGTCAACGTTACATTCCCCGTTTGCTGGAAGAACTTGCACCGCAGGCGACGTTCTACACACAGGTGGTCAATCGTGGGATCCTAGGCCATTATGTCGCCAACGCGGGCCTTGCAACCGGTTGTTACGAAACCTTCGACAACTTCATGCCGATCGCACCGAGCAACCCGACGATCTTTGAATACTACAGACAGGATCGGCAACGACCAGCATCGGACGTTTGGGTGATTGCTCCCAGCAACGGCTTTGACCACATTGGCGAGAGCAATCACAGGCTTTATGGCCGCGGGCTCGGTGCAACGGTTGTGCTGCCCAAGCAACTGCTCACCCTCGCCAACCACCACGCCGTCACCGACTATGACCAGCTCCTTCGGGACAACTACGAGTCGCCTATCGCTTCACTACTTACAGCGAAACGCCAGGATTCGCTGCATGGAATGGCGGAGTTGATGAAGCTTTCGATGGATGATTTCCTGGCACATGCGCGCAAATCGCAAAGCCCGGATGAGTTGTCGCTGTATATCGCGCAGCACGTGATGCAAACGGTAGCGCCTAGCCTGCTTTGGATCACCCTGCATGACATAGACATTGCCCATTCCGGGGCCTTCTCGCTTTACACCGAAGCGATCACCCGCACCGATCGCATCTGCGCGGACCTGTGGAAGACTGTTCAGTGCAGCCCCGAGTACGCGCGCAAAACGAATCTGTTCATACTGCCGGACTTCGGTCGTGACTCGGACATGAGCCCCGGCGGCAATGGGTTCCAGCACCACCGTACAGGCGACGCACTCTCTCGTACCACCTGGCTTATGGCAATGGGCCCGAACATTCGTCAGAACGTCACAGTCGACCGGCCCGTACAGTCCGTGGACCTGGTGCCTACGCTCGCACATCTGCTTGGCTGCAACGCGCGATTCAGCCGCGGGAACCTGCTGACAGAGGTTTTATGATCTCCTCGTCAGCTTCGCTCCAATCGTCCGACTTCGCGCAATACCCGCCACAGGCGCGTGATCTTGCTCAACGATATCTGCCCACGTTGACCAGCTTGCCGGTTGCCTTCCTCGCCGTGTTTCTTCGAGAGCTGATGGGCTATGACTGGCAGTTCCCAGTCGAGCGCGCTGAGACAGAGGCGCAGCTGCATACGTTACGAAAGAGGAGCGAGCGTCCCGACCTTCAGCAGACTCTGGCTCGTTTCGAAGCTCTTCCGATCGCCCCATGTTTTCAACGCATTGGATGGGCCGCGCAGCCTTCGCGCGCGGTGGAAGAGATGACAGCATTTCTATGGAGCGCGGAGGCCATGGATGCCTTTCATGTAGCCGGAGCAGCTTACGGCGATCAACTCGCGCAGATCCGTATGCAGCAGGAGAAGGTCCGGGATCGACTTTCTATCGTTATTGTCGGCCGGGATGCTCCCGTCGAACAAGATCTGTTTCGTCATCTGCGTCCGCATGGAACCTGCTTCGAAAATGTCCGTGCCACGGGCGGCCTGAAGGCAGTCATGTCGCTTCTGGAGAAGCGTGCACAGGCTGACCCTGTTCCTTATGCCCACTGGTACGTGGACGGTGGACAGACGGAAGATATGCGCGCTCTAACGGGTGTTATCTCCATCTCTTACGGAAGCCTCGCGCCAACGCGGGCGCAACTTGCTTCAATATATGGTTACTGCACGCTCGTTAGGCTCGGTTGGTCCGGAAGAGCTGCGCAGCAGGATGATGCAGATGGTGCCGACACAACTCGGCAATTCGCCGGGGGGTTCAGACGAAGTCCTTCGTCACTTCGAACTAAGTATCTTGACGGAAGGGGCCGGCACACAGATCTTCAGCACGACGTTCGTCCAGTGGACGGCCCGCGAGTTGCTGCGACGTGCACGTCCGGACACGCTGGTTCTGCGATATGCCCCGCGGCAGGCAGAACGGCCGATGAATGAGTTGATTTCGGTCGAAGATGCCGAACAGGAGCTGGACCCGCGCGGATCGCTGGTTGACGCTGAGATGGGCGCCTACTACACCTGGATCAACCTGAACCGGCTGCAGGGTGAGGAAAACTGCCGGTTCATTGCGTGGCACGAGTCAGGTACAACGGCAATCGTGGTATCTCCTACTCTTGCGAAAGGAACGGTTTCGACACAGTCCTGCGATGTCGAGCAACTTCTTCGTTGGTCGTTGGGATAAACCACCGAACGATCTTTTCCGAAAGCCGCCTCACTTCCGCAGGGCCGCGCGAATCGTTTCGGCGGCCTGATCACCCATGAAGACCGCGCCTGCGGGTCCAAAATGTACTGTGTCCTCGTAGGTGTCCAGATGCCTCATCATGAGCGCGTGCTGGTCATCAATCGTGATCCCAGCCGAAGAGAACAACGCGAGGGCAATCCGGTTCCGCTCGTTGATTCGCTCATTCGTGGCGCCATTGAAAGCTTGGATCTGCACGGGCGTGATCGTCGCCCAGATCATTGCATGATGATTCGAAGCGATCTGCTCAACGCTGTGCAGCAGATCAGGCAACGCAGCCTTGTACTGCGCCTCTGTGTAGTCCCATCCATGCATACCGTTGTTGAAATGAACCACTTGGAAAACGACATGCTCCATGGCTGCGAACTCCTCAATTTGTCGCGGAAGTCGCGGATCCCCCACTGAGGTGGAGACGGCCATGAGATAGACATTCGCGGCCCCTTTCAAGTCCTTCGTAACTTCAGGAAAGTAGTTACGCGTGATGGAATCTCCGAGCAGCAGCACGTTTGGAAGAGCCGGATCTGCGCGCAGTGGCCGCACCTCCCACGTCCACTCAATCTCTTCCGGAATGGAAGTCTGTCTCTGACCCTGGGCAAGCAGCGTCGCTCCGGCGAGCAACGCTGCTATCGCAATGGACCAGTAAATAGCTTTGCGGTTGCCATTATGAGTCAGGTTGCGCAGACGCGTGGATACGTGCAAATCATCCTCCTGATGATGACTGCTCTTAACTTAGCGCACGAGCGCTCATGATTACTTCGTGCGGGTCAAGGTGAATGCCAGCGCCTGAAAATCGCCGCGGAGTTTGAGATCAAGCCCATGATTCATCCAGTACGAGCCGGAAGCGGCGGTGGGCGTTCCGTCGCCAACGTCTCCGGCGATCATGGATAGGGTGTAGGTTGCGTTCTCTTCGAGTCCGCGGAGCTGAAGGAGCGGAAATGGATAAAGCTCGCGGCTGGAATGAAGGAAGGCAAACGTGACAGCTTGTTTGCCATCACGTGCAACAGTCTCCGTGACGGACTGCTCGCTGTTGTTCTCCGGAGTAATCAGCCGGTAGAGAGAACCGCGTTGAACCGTTTCACGAATGGACTTGTATGCAGCGACCATCTTCCGGGCCTCGTCCAGGTCTTCGCGCGTCCATTTGTTCAGGTTGGCTCCGATGCCGAGCGACCCCTGCATGGACGACAGGAAGCGATACTCGAGTGAGAGTGACCGACTGTTCACCCAGGTGGGTGAGTCCGTCACCCACGCCATCATGACTCCGGGCGAGTACGCATAGGTGAAGCCGTTCTGGATGAGCAGCCGGTCGAAAGCATCGGTGTTGTCAGAAGGCCAGACTTCATCGGTGTAGCGCATGACACCTAGATCAACACGGCTACCACCACCGGAGCAGGACTCGATCTCCACATTCGGATGCTTCTGCCGCAGCTCGGCGAGGATGGTGTAGAAGTTATTGGTGAAGTCGACGTAGACGTTCTTCTCTGTGTCGGGCGCAACCGCCGGCCAGCCGGGTTCGGACCAGTTACGGTTGTAGTCCCACTTGAGAAAGGCAATGTCGTTCTGTGTGAGCAACTTGTCGAGAAAACTGTAGATATACGCCCGCACATCGGGCCTGGCCAGATTCAACACCAGCTGGTTGCGTCCCTCGGTCCGCGGACGATCTGGGAAGTTCAATACCCAGTCAGGATGATTGCGGTAAAGATCGCTGTCTGGGTTCACCATTTCAGGCTCTACCCACAGACCGAAGTCCATGCCTAGAGAGTGCACCTTATCGATGAGCGGCTTGAGACCGTGCGGGAACTTTTGCGGGTTCACGTACCAGTCGCCGAGGCCAGCATGGTCATTCTTGCGTTCGCCGAACCATCCGTCATCCATCACAAAGCGCTCGACGCCGATGCTTGCAGCTTTTTCGGCGAGCGCCATCTGGCCAGCCTCATTTACGTCAAAGCCAGTTGCTTCCCACGAGTTGTAGAGGACGGGTCGCAGCTTTAGCTTGGGATGGCGAGGCAAGATCGAGTCAATTTCGTAACGATGCATCAGCCGCGATGCACCACCGATGCCGTGGTCAGAGTAGCCTCCATAGAAGTTCGGCGTGGTGAGCTTTTCGCGAGGCTTGAGCAGATAACCGAAGTCGAAGGCATTCGGGCCGCCGGTAACGCGCACTTGTTGGAGTTGATCCTGCTCCACAGATATCTGCCATGACCCGCTCCAGCCGAGAGCGCCGAACCATACCTCACCTTCATCCTGATCGCCTGCGCCTTTGCGGTCGATGGCGAACCACGGATTATTCTGTGCGCCGGTTGTACCGCGGCGGCTCTCGAGTACGGTTTTACCGGGCTCAATGTGCCGCTCCTGCACGTTCCATTCGCCCGCCCAGCGGCCGGTGAGATAGCGAAGCCGATAGTCGGTGCCACGCGGGAGACTCCACGTGCCTGCTGCAATCTGTTCCACCGTGAACGGAGCATCGGTGCGATTTTCTACCGTTGCGGAGCGGCGAAGGATTCCCGTATCCTCATCCGCCTGGTAGTCAAGCACGACATATACCTCGCGCGAGATGTCTTTCATTACTACGGAAAGCCTATCTCCATCAATGTGATGCGAAACGTACTTCAATGCAAGGTCTCGGTTGCCGTCCGGGAAGGTGATCTTCAGATCCGGGTCGACATAGAGTCCACCTCCCCACCCTACATACTCCTGTGGAGTGACGGTGACGGGAAGTTCAAAGGATGAAGCCTCAGGCGTACTGTGTGCAGCAGCAAAGTGATCGCTTGCAGTGAGATGCTTGCCCCAATACAGGTTCTGGAGCCCCTTTACTTCGTTAATACCGAACACATAGGTGCTGTCAGCGGCATCGATGCGAAATACACCAGAGGTGGAATCGAATTGGATGGTAGCCGGCGTGGTTTGGGCGCTCACGTTGAGGGCGACGCAAGGAGATAGGGCCAGTGCCAGAGCGGCGATACGTACCCGGAGAACCGAAATGGCAGTGCAACAATTCATGAATACAAGCTCCTACGTTTGGGTGGCAGAGTCGGAGATGACGGCCGCTTTATCGAGGAAGTTCTCCGGCCGCAATCGGACCTGTTGACCGGCTTGCAAATGAATTTGAGTGATTCGGTCGCGATAGCGGACGGGGACTGACCCGCTTCGTCTCGCGCCGATCGTAGCTGAGCTAAGTTTGCCGTCGCGCCATTTCACAGCGACCACATAACCACCTCGTGCGCAGAGACCACGAAAGGCTCCATTTCTCCACGGTGTTGGCAGCGCAGGTAGTAACTCGATCTCGCCCTCTTGAGACTGCAGCAGCATCTCGGCAATCCCGGCGCTTCCAGCAGTGTTACCGTCGATAGCGAAGATATTCGAATCAGCTCCGGCCACACCCGCGCTGGAGTATGTCATTAAGTTGTCGTCCGCTGCTTTCGCGATGAGACTTACGAGATGCCGGTGAGCCTCTTCGCCCTTTAGCAATCGTGCGTAGTAGACCACCAGGTTCGCTCGGCCCCACTCACTCTGTTCCCAGTGCGGCGCGCTCATGCGACGCTGGATCGTGACTTCGGATGCACTGGCCAGTGCAGGAGTGGTGCGCGGCGAGATCTGATGCAAGGGATAAAGCGACGTGAGATGCGAGGTGTGACGATGGTTCGGTTCGGCGTCCTCGAAATCTTCCATCCACTCCTGCAACTGCCCGTGCCGGCCGATCTGTAGCGGCGGCAGCTTCGCACGGGCTGCCTCCACCCGCGAGCGCAGGTCGGCGTCGGTCGATAACGTAGCGCAGGCCTCCACGACCATGCTGAATAAGGCGTGAACGAATACGCGGTCGATTGTATTTCCCATCGACTCCGAGGCGTGTTGCCCGGACGGAGTGATGTACCAGTTTTCCGGTGAGTCGGACGGTCCAGTCACAAGCCAGCCATGTTTCGGCTCCTCCACCATGTACGCAAGGAAGAACTCGGCGGCTTCACGGAGTACCGGATACGCCCGGGCTCGAAGAAATTCTGTGTCGCGCGTGAACTCATAGTGCTGCCACATCTGCGTGGCAATCCAAAGGCCGGCTGTCACGACGATGCCCCACCCTATGCCGCCCGGTGCGGTGTAGCCCCACGGGTTGGTGACCGTATGCGCGACCCAGCCGGGTGAGCCGTACATCTCCCTTGCAGTCGCCTTACCTGCGGAGGCAAGACCTTCAATGAGCCCGAATAGCGGAGCATGACACTCTGAAAGATTGCAGACCTCTGTCGGCCAGTAGTTCTGTTGGGTGTTGATGTCCAGATGGAAATCGTCGGTCCACCCCATGCTGCTGGCTAGCCCATCGTTCCAGATCCCCTGCAATGCAAGTGGAAGAACAGAGTCCGCGCGAGAACCCGCAATCGTGAGATAGCGACCGTATTGAAAGAAGAGAGTAACAAGCTCGGGATCGTCGCCACCGTCCTCAAGAGCCCTGCGGCGTGCGTCTGTTGGCTGAAGCCGCGTGCTCTCGGAGCTGGAGCCAAGGTCCAGCGACGTGCGGCGATACAGGGGCTGATAGTCCTCGAGGTGCGCCTGGCGAAGTTTTGCGAACGACTTGCCTGAGGCTCTTCGCAAAGCCTCTCGCGATGTCTTCTCTCGGTTGTCTCCGCGAAAGCTCGTGCCGGTGGCCAGCAGAATCGTTACAGCATCCGCGCTGGAGACAGTGATGCCCTGAGCCGTCGCGGACGTCGCACCTCCCCGGGCAATCACCTGCGCTCGAATCTGGATTGCCACCCCGTCATGACCGCTGCTGTGCTTATGTTCGAAGCAGCTTCCGTTGAGTACTAATGTGTCCTGCCCCTCTGTGCTTGTCGTATTTGGGATCTCGCCCTTACTGAAGGTCATGCGAAAGGAGATCGCACTTCGCTGGTTAGCGGTCAGCTGTAGCGCGATTACACCGTCAGTATGCGTTGCGAAGATTTCGCGCACGAATTGAACGCCGCCGCATTGGAACCGAACCGCAGCGATAGCGTCGTCCAGGCTGAGGGATCGTCTGTACTCCACCGGCTGGTCAACGTGCTCGAATGCAAGTTGTAGATCCGGCAGCGGCAGGTTGGTACCGAAGTTCTTCATGCGGCCGGGAAGGTATTTGCTGCATAGCGTTTGCGCTTCGTCGTACTTGCCTGCAAAGAAGAGCTCACGTATCTCGCGCAGGTGTGGGAGCGCTTCCGGGTTGACCTCACCTTTTGCGGGGGCGCCGGACCACGCTGTCGAATCTGACAACGCGATCCTCTCGTTCTGGATGCCACCGAAGACCATACCCCCGAGGCGGCCGTTGCCAACAGGCAGCGCCTCGAGCCAGCGCTTTGCCGGCTGTTTGTACCAGAGTTCTTCGGCGATTGCTGTCGAGCCCTTCTCCAAAAGACCGGCGGACGCGTGCTGCAGGGCAACCAGCGCCAGACTACCTTGCATGAAGCTGCGTCTGTCGATACTCAACCGCCTCTCCTCATCTGTTCGACTCCACTCCATCCCAAAGAGGACGATGCCTCCGACCGTCCGAGGACCCCTCCCCGGTCAGAAAACACTCGACTCCGTAAGAACATAGGGACTTGGAGGGCCGTAAAGAGTACCGCCCTCCAAGCGAGCTAGAACGTGTACTTCAGCGAGAGCTGAAGGAACCGAGCATCAGGTGTGTTGTTCTGGAAAAACTTCGTTCCCGTGATCTGGCCAGCTTGCGGTCCGATACCGGTATTCGCAGGATTTCCATTCGTTGGGTGGTTGAGCAGATTGAAGGCGTCGGCGCGGAATTGCAGCGATTGTTCGCGGAAAGTGGGGAAAGTCTTGAACAATGACATGTCCACGCGCGAATAGCCGGGGCCATAAATCTGGTTTGAGCGACCGCCAAGAAACGCGACAGCGGACGCGTAATCCGTGACGACAGTTGAACCCGTAATAAGGTTTCCCGGCAAAGGATTTATGAAGGCACAGGGGTTATACCAGTTCGTCCGTGTCTTTACCTTTGTAGGACAAGAAGTCAAGCTGGGATTATTAGCCGTGTCTGGAGTCCCGCCCGACTTGAACGGATCACCAACGAGGAGGGCACGCGCGGTTCCACCATTCGCAGTAGAGATGCTCGGCGACACTGTGAAAGGAGTGCCAGTTTGCACCGCAAAGACCACGCTTGTGGACCAGCCGCCAACGGTATATTCCGCGAGACGGGAGTTGTTCAGGAACGCGCGGCCCTTCCCGAACGGCAGTAGATAATTTCCGTTCAGCGTGAAGCGGTGACGAATGTCGTAAGGCGAGTTCGTCCATTCCTGGCCATACGGAATCAGCGCCATGTTGCGGTCACCGACTGCTGTCGAAAGTCCGCCCGCGTCGCTTGTGTCATCGAGCGCGTGCGCATAGGTGTACGTCGCAAGGAAGGTCAAGCCGTGCGACGTACGCTTTTCCAGCTTGGCTTGGAGTGAGTTGTAGTTGCTATCGCCGCCGAAGTGGATTGTTCCAATGCCACTGAGGTCGGGAAATGGTTGGTACTGCTGCGTCGATACGCCGGGAGCAAAAAGACCGCGTATTGTGTTGGGATCGTAGTAGGTCGAGAGGTGTCTGGATGAGTTGGCGACGTAACTGACGGTCGCGGCCAGGTTCGGGGTGATGGACCGCTCCACCGTGAGGCTGTAGTTGATGGTGTAGGGTGTCTTGATGTTCGGATCAATGCCGTGCAAGCCGGGAAAGGATACGAAGTTCTGCAGTCCAACCCCGGTGGCTGCAACCAGACCATTCTCCAGCGAGATGCCCTGCGACAACAGCGATGGACAGCTCCCTGAAGCGCAGTCCGGCGTTGGGAGATTGGCTCCGTTTGCCCAGGGGAAGTTCGTTCCCAGATTGGTGTTGCCCTGGCTCTGCAGGCCACCGTAGAAGAGTCCGAAGCCGGCGCGGACGACGGTCTTCTCATCAGTTCGGAACGAAGCACCCAGGCGCGGCGCGAAGTTAAAGCTCTGCCCCGTCGCCAGCCGATCATTGTCGTTGTACTGCAGTGAGACGTGGTCCTTGGCCAGCACGGCGAGGAACGGCGCGCCGAGATCCTGATTGCGTGACCGGCTGGGAAGCTCATAGATGCCCGTTCCAGTACCGATGCCCAGATTGCCTGTCGAGATGAAGTTCGCCTGATTGCCGGCGTTCTCCTTATATGGCTCATAGTGGTCATAACGGACGCCAATATTGAGCGTCAGCCGTGGCGTGACCTTCCAGTCATCCTGCAAATAAGCTGCGTTGTACCACTGCGAATCATTAATCGGCGGGCTGTTCGCAATGGCGGCGGAGTTCATTTGCCCAAGCAGAAAGTCCGCCGGACCTGCGCCTGTTGTGATGGAACTTCCCACCTTACCCGTGTACTGGCCGTTGAAATAGTACTGGCCAATCGGGTTCGGGGCGTAGCGATCGAAGACGCGAATCGATTGAAATGATACGCCCGCCTTGAGGGAATGGTTGCCAATCGTGCGCGTGACGTTGTCCAGGATTTGATAGACGTTCTGGGCCTCGTCCTGTGTGCCAACCGAACCCCACTGGTTGATCTGGATCGGACCATATCCGAAGTAGCCCAGTGGAATGCCACCCAGTCCGGGACCGTTGTTGGGAATGCCACCCAGTCCAAGCGATGCCGCCAAGGAGTAGTCATTGGCGTTGGGTTGGTGATATTGCGAGACGATCCAGTTGTAGCCAAAGCGGAACTCATTGACGAGGTTCGAGGTGAAGGCATGCGATTCGCTGAGCATGAAGTTCTCAGCCAGATTCGTATCGTTCGCACCGCCAAAGCCGCCGCCATCCAGCACCGGACCAAGCGGCAGGCCGTTCGTCTTGATCTCGTGCGCGTAGCTGAAACGCACGTAGGCCTGGTCCTTCGCGCTTATATTCCAGTCCAGTCGCTGATCCCACTGTACCGTGTTATCCGTCCGAGCGAGGTTCACGCGGTAGTTGTTGTAAGTCAGTCCCGATACGCCGAGGTTCGGCTGTGGGTACATGTTGATGATTTTCTGCGCAACGGGATCGATCTGGTTCTGGCAAATCACATTGTTAACACCGTTACAGGAAAGCGTGGTCGCGCCGCCCGAGTTCGGCGCATAGAGCTGAACCGGCACACCCTGGTTGTTGAGATTGGTGTTCAGCAGTTCAGAGAAGTTGCCGGTGCGCATCAGCGCTGTCGGAACCGTGGTCGTGGTGGGTAAGGCTACCGAGATTCGGTTGGCCTCGACGTCGCCGAAGTAGAACAGGTGGTTTTTCCAGAAGGGCAGGCCGATCGTACCGCCGAATTGGTTCTGGTGATAAGGCGAAATGGTGCTTGCGTCCCAGTCCTTCGAATCAAGGTTGGTATTGCGGAGATACTCCCAGAGATCGCCGTGAATGGCATTCGTTCCAGACTTTATGCTGGCGTTCATCACCGCGCCGGCGGAGTGACCAAACTCGGCGCTGAAGTTGCTTGTCTGGATGCTGAACTCGGCGAGCGCATCCGGGGGCGGACGCATTACGAAGCTCGAACCGTTGAGGAAGTCGATCAGATTGGTGTTATTGTCGACACCATCCAGGACAAAGTTGTTTTGCTCGGCGCGCTGACCATTCGCAACGAAGTCGCCCGTACCGCTGCCGCGGGTGCCTCCGAACGGAGGTGCGACGCCAGCCGTCAACTGCGCGATGTAGACCCAGTTGCGACCGTTCAGCGGCGTGTTGTTGATCGTCTCTGTGCTGATGACCTGTCCTACCGCAGCTTCCTGAGTCTCCAGCAGAGGGGCACCAGTGGTCACCGTGACCGTCTCGCTTGTAGCGCCCGGCTGTAGCTTCAGGTCGATGTTAAGGCGCTGCTGAATATCGACGTGCAGGTTCTGCTGCTTCGTGGTCGAAAACCCGGGTGCGGAGGCACTCAGTGTGTAGTCGCCGATCTTGATTGGAGAAAAGACGTAGACACCGCTCTCATTGGCCTGGCGTTGCAGCACTAATCCTGTTTCCGGGCTCGTAAGCGTAACTTTCGCATTTGGGATCGCCGCACCCGAAGAGTCCTGCACGACACCTGTGATAGCTCCCTGATCCACCTGGGCATGTGCTGAACCGCATAGGGATAGAAGAAGGAGCAGCCAGAACATCGGCCACGACTTCCCTATCACCAGAAGACGCTTTTCAAATCTTAGAGCCACGTTTTCGCCTCGCATGTATATTTGCCTCCAACCTGCGCCGTAGATTTGCTCCTCGGCGCCTTGCTTCTGACTTCCGCAATTCCTGAGACCTCTGCCACTGACGGGTTGAATAAAATCTCGAGTGGTTCGAATTGCCTGAGTGGTACCCGAGTTGATGTTTCGCATACAAAAATGAATCCGGTTACATTTCGATGAGAAAAGTACAGAAGCCGTATCTCGTTTGTCAATGAAAAATTAAAAGCACAGGTGAAAAATGACTAGCTCCTCGCTGCACACATGCTCAACCCCGCCTCTACAGGCTTCTGCTATCCTTCGCCGGAAGCAGGATTGACGCTTGAGGTTGGAAGCAATGCTGAGATCAGCGTGCGGCCCATGGATCATGGGCCGCGTCAATACTCCAGTTTATAGGTGCGGCCAATATACGAAAAGCTAGAACCATCCTCGAACTTCTATTGCCCGGATATCTCGCAGCCTCGCTCCTGATCGGATGGGCAGCGAGGCGCAGATTTCGGGGAGCAAACTCATACCTCAACGCGACCCGATCCCTGCCTTCGGGTGTTGTCGTGCTCTCTTATGTCGCCGCTAACTGTGGAGCATTCGAGGTTATAGCGCTAAGCGCGGTAGCAGCCCAGTATGGGGTAGTGGCGTTTCACTTCTATCTGATTGGTGCTATCCCGGCACTCCTGTTTTCGGCACTTCGATTTCTGCCACTCTACCGTACCCTTTCGATCCGGAGCGTGCCGCAGTTCCTGGAAATTCGCTACGGACCCCAAATGCGTCTCCTGAATGCTTGCGTGGTCGCCTGTTCCCTCCTGCTGCTGGGCGGGGTGTCGCTTTTCGCTGTAGCCCAGTTTCTCGAGGTGGCAGTCGGATGGAGCTTCATCACTGGAGGCGTCGCCACTGCGATTGTCGTGCTGGTTTATATCCTTTTAGGCGGACTTCGCGCGACTATCTACAACGAAATGCTACAGCTCACCGTGGTGCTTCTCGGACTCCTGCCTATCGGCTTTCTAAGTATTCGGTACCTGCTGGTTACAACCAGAACGGACCAAGTCTCGCTGGGCCACCTGTGGGTGGGTATGCCGACCGCGTCTGTGTCCAGTCCATTTGATGTTCTTGGGCTAACCGTGGGCTTAGGATTCGTACTCGGGTTCGGATACTGGTGTACCGATTTCGTGCTGATGCAACGCGCCTTCACTGCCCGCACGGAGTTAGCAGCGCAACAGGTGCCTCTGTGGAGCGGATTGGCGAAGCTCTTCTTTGCCCTGCTCATCGTTTGCCCGGGATTGGTCGCAGCACGCCTCTTCACTCAATTGGGCACCACCGCACGATACGAGCAGGCTATCCCGTTGCTAATGCAAAGGGCATACGGCCCAGTCATGCTGAGCGTCGGATATACCGCACTCGCCGCCAGCCTTCTGTCAGGGGTCGCTGCCAACGTCGCGGCATTCGCTTCAGTATGGACAGAGGACATCTATCGTACGCAGCTATGTCCCGGCCGTCGCGAAGAGCACTACCTGATCGTTGGCCGTTGTGCGGTTGTTTTTGCCGCCACTCTCGCAGTTCTCGATTCCTCCATCACGTTCTACTTCAGCAACATGATGGAGCATGTGCAGCTGATCTTTACTATCTTCGGCACACCGTTCTGGGCGATCTTTCTGGTCGGGATACTCTCTCCGCGCATCACAACGCGGGGCGCTTTTGCTGGCTTCCTTGCTGGAATGTGCGCCTCGATCTTGCACCTGACACTCTCTATCTCAGGCTATCTGCGCTATGGATCGATGATGAGCGCCAGCTTTCATTCGGCCATATACGCCTTCTTTGTAACCTGCCTTGTGGCCGTGGGCGTCAGCATATTCGGGCGGTCAGATTACGAATCCGGAACAGGGCCAACGCGGTGGTCACAGTTGAAATCAACTCACCGGATGTATAGGTCGACGTGGGTACTCGCGATGATACTCATTGCTCTCTTGCTTAGCCTTAACTGGCTGCTCCGATAAAGACGTTGAGCATGCAATGTGGGATTTAAAGAGCGGTGCGGGTTGGTTTTGGACTTGTTCAAGCGATGACCTTCGTCGTCTCTTCGGACTTTCAATTCACGGGCAGTCTCCCGCCGATAGCATGAGTAATCTCCAGGCAGGCCTGCTTCAGGATCTTACTTCCTTCGGCAAGACCTATCTTGGACTCGTTGTATTGAATGTAAGGAACCGTCAGAGCTCCGATGGCCGAGGCACGCTCATCAAAGATTGGACAGCTGATGTTGACAACACCACGGACCAAATAGCTCGGTTGTGTCTCATGCCCCTGCCGCCGAATGCGGGACAGGTGTTTCTTTAGATCTTCGGGAACCTTTTTACCCGTGGTGCTCTTCCATTCGGTCAGAGTGCGCTCAAGCTCTTCGTCTCCAAGGTGGGCAAGAATTACGTAACCAGACGCTGCTTCCATCAGGTCCACCGTCGAGCCGAGTTTGACGTAAAACCCCACCGGCGTCGGCGCATTCACCTGCGCAAGAATCGTAACCTGAGCACCTTCAATGATGCCTATGTGGCACGATTGATCCATTTGTTGCGTGACACGATGGATCACTGGCAGAGCTTCGGTGATTAGCCTCTCCGTCGGCGGATGCTCCTGTACCAGCGAGAAAAGCTTCAACGTCAGCGCGTAGCGATCGCCGTCGGTCTGTGCAATGTATCCTCGCTTTTCCAGACACACCAGCATGCGGAATATCTCAGACACTGTGCGATTAAGATGGCGTGAGATGTCGCTTTTGCTCAGGGCACCCGGATGGTGAGCGAGCAGTTCAATGACATCCAGCCCCTTTTCCAGAGCTGGCGTAGCATAAGTATTCTTGGCCGGTTTAGAAGCGGTCTTCACGGTTTTTCTGGATGCCATATTGAAGGGTCGAGAGGCGAACTCAGAATAGCAGATGCCTTTGCAGCCTACCGCCGAACAGCCTGACGTGCCGCCATCACTTTGCCGAGTGGCCAGCCCTCCTCCGATGACCAATAGATTCCATGAGGAAACGCATACGTCTGGAGCGACTCCGGCTTGATCTCAATGCTGTAGCCTGGCACCTCCGGCAAATAATATCGTCCACTCCTTACATCGACCGGGGTCACGAAGTGTTCGTGCAGATGGTCGACAAACTCAATGACCCGGTCCTCCATCGTTTCTGAAACGTACAGAAAATCAAACGCCGAGAGATGCTGCACATACTCGCAAAGCCCAACGCCTCCGGCATGTGGACAGACCGGAACGCCGAACTTCTTGGCCATCAGAATGATTGCCAGGTTTTCATTCACGCCCGCCACGCGACAGCTGTCGATCTGACATACGTCAATCGCTTCTGCCTGCATCAACTGTTTGAACATTACCTTGTTGTGGCAATGCTCGCCAGTCGCAATACGTGTGGGCTTTGTCTCGCGGCGAATCCGTGCGTGCCCAAGAATGTCGTCAGGGCTAGTTGGTTCCTCCATCCACCACGGTTGGAGCTCCTGCAAAGCGCGAATGCGTGTGATGGACTCTTCTACTCCCCACTTCTGATTGGCATCGAGCATCAAGCGGTTTTGCCAACCGATCGCCTCTCGTACTATGCGGCCACGGCGAAGATCGTCTTCGGGATCTCCTCCGACTTTCAGTTTGAAGTAGGTCCATCCGTCAGCCAGTGCTTCTTGCGCAAGTCGACAAATCTTCTCATCACTAAACCCGAACCAGCCCACAGAGGTCGTATAGGCCTGATAGCCTTGCGTGCGGAGCAGCTTCAAACGACCAGGCATCGTCTGCTTCGCCGCGCGAAGAATCTCGAGTGCCTCATCTGGCGAAAGAGCATCATCGATATAACGGAAGTCAATGGTAGATACGATCTGCTCTGGCGTCATATCTGCGAGCAATAACCAAAGCGGTTTCTCTTCCACCTTGGCGTAAAGATCCCACACCGCATTGATCACGGCAGCAGCAGCCAGATGAATAACACCCTTCTCTGGTCCAAGCCAACGGAACTGGCTATCTTCGAGCAGTTGACGGGAAAACGCCGCGAAGTTCTCCGTAATCTCGCTCAAACGACGTCCAACGACAAAGCGCGAAAGATATTCGATCGCTGTAACGCACAGTTCCGTTCCTCGGCCAAGCGTGAACGTGAGACCATGTCCACGAAGACCGCTGTCCATCTCCAGAATGCAATAAGCAGCGGAGTAGTCTGGATCTTTATTGACCGCGTCAGAGCCGATGCTGTACTTCGAAGTAGGAAAGCGAAGATCAATTGTGTGGACCTGAGTAATACGAGGATCGCTGACGTTCATGCTGCTGTCCACCCTCCATCGATTGCAACGACGGCACCGTTGATAAACCCGGCTTCTTCCGAACAGAGATAGCGCACAAGGGACGCCACATCCTCAGGAGTGCCTAGGCGGCCGATCGGTTGACGAGACACGAGTTGCTCACGAACCTTCTCTTTTTCGTGTGCGTGATACTTCTCCAGATAGCCTTCGACGAATGGTGTTTGCACAGTTCCCGGAGCAACAGCATTCACCCGCAACTCCTTCGGGTAATCCACTGCAAGCTGTCGCGTCATTGCCAGCACCGCTCCCTTGCTCGCGCAGTACGCAAAACGTTGCTTTACCCCAACCATTCCAGCGACCGAACCGATATTCACAATGCTTCCATGAGCTTGCAGAATTAGAGGCAACATCGCCTGCGTCACAAGAAAAATGGAGTAGACATTTACCTTCATTAATCGGTCAAAATCCTCGTAGCTCACCTCTGCGACAGTTCCTACATTCCCGATGCCTGCGTTGTTCACCAGAATGTCGAGCCTCGGCAAACTAGCAGCAGCGGCTTTCACGCTGGCCTCATCGGTGACATCGATCTGCAGTGCTGTTCCCTGCTTCAGCTGGTCAGCAAGCGACTTAGCCGCCTCGAAGTTGAGATCTGCAACCACCACTTCTGCGCCTGCACGGTCCAGTTCGCGGCAGGTCGCGGCTCCAATGCCGCTTGCTCCGCCAGTCACCAACGCTGATTTTTTATTCAGCCCAAATGCTTCTGCCACGTTGTCTCCTCCACGTGTGGTGATGGATTAAGCCTCGGCTCGCGTCCTGTTACGAAGCTTGCCCAGCCCTGCAATCGTAATTACGATCTCTTCGTTATCGCGCAGCCAGCGCTGCGGAGTGCGTCCGAGACCCACTCCCTGCGGAGTTCCTGTGCTGATAATGTCGCCAGCTTCGAGTGGAGTGAGCGAAGAGATGTGTTCAATGAGCTGAGGGATACGGAAGATCAGGTTCTTCGTATTGGAGTTCTGTAGCACCTCCCCGTCAATCGCAAGCTGTATATCGAGCGCATGAGGATCGGCAATCTCATCGCGTGTAACCACTGCAGGTCCTAACGGAGTGAAGGTAGGAAAGCTTTTCCCCAGCGTCCACTGCGAGGTCGCAAGCTGCACGTCGCGCGCGCTGACATCATTCACAATCGTGTAGCCGAAAACATGTTTTTCCCAGTCACGCGCAGCAATGCGATATCCGGGCTTGCCGATTACTACAGCAAGCTCTGCTTCATAATCAGGCTGCGCAGAGTTCTTCGGCAGGATCACCTCGGTATCCGGTCCTGTCACCGATGACGAGAGCTTCATAAAGACCGTCGGGACCACGTGTACCGTCATCTTCGATTCAGCGGCGTGCTCCTGATAGTTTAGGCCAACAGCAAAGATGCGCGGTGGCCGTTGGATAGGAGCTAACAGATGGATCTCGTCAAGTGCATATGACGCGTTGCTACTCGTGGCGCCGCGGATAGCCTTGAGTGCATCTGCATCGCCCTCAATCAACTCCAGCGTGCTGCGAAAGCCATATTCCGTGATGTCGTACACCTTTTTTGACTCAAGCACGCCGGGCCGAGGCATACTGTTTCCTTGCGCAAACGTTACTACTTTCATGAGCTCCTCTGATTCAATTCGACTCCTGACGTCAGATCATCATTACTGTTCGCAGGATAAAGGCTTTTCAAACTACAGCGTTCTCGTTATATACAGCAGAGACCAGAATACGCAATATTATATGCGGAAAATTGTTTTTACTAGTAAATGATATTCTGGCCTGCGCCTGAGTTCGTCCAGAGATCGAGGCGCTGAAACTTGGCACCTTAACGGAGTCATCACTTTGCGTATCGATAGTCATCACCATCTCTGGAGATACGACCCGGCTGAGTACGACTGGATCTCGGATGAGATGTCAGACCTCCGCCGCGACTTTCTGAATTCGGAGCTTCGCTCGCAGCTTATCGAGGCAAAAGTGGATGGAAGCGTCGCGGTCCAGGCACGCCAAAGCCTCGAAGAGACGCAATGGCTCCTCGAAATGGCGCAGGAGGCCCCTATCCTCGGTGTTATCGGATGGGCGCCGATCGCGGCAAAAGACTTCCCTTCGATTCTTGACGATCTGAGGCAGAATCCTCTACTGAAGGGCTTGCGCCACGTCGTTCAGGCCGAACCTTCTCAGTTTCTAACAAGCGTTGACTTCCAGAGAGGAATTCATCAGCTCGCAGGGACCGGCCTTGTCTACGATCTTCTGGTCTATGCTCATCAGCTTCCCGAGGGCATTGCGTTCGTCGATCAGTTTCCTGCTCATAGCTTCGTTCTCGACCACATGGGCAAACCTGCCATTGCGCGGCATGAAATAGATCTCTGGAGTCGCAATGTCCGCGAACTGGCCCAACGACCAAACGTCACCTGCAAGGTATCTGGACTCGTCACAGAGGCGAACCCAGCGACGTGGACCCCGGAGTTGCTACGGCCTTATTTCGATGTGGTGCTTGAGAGCTTTGGCCCAGAGCGTCTGATGATTGGAACAGATTGGCCTGTCTGCACCGTCGGTAGCAGCTACTCGGAATGGTGGCATATTGTCGAAGGGTGGACAGCATCGCTCTCCCCTTCCGAGCAGGCCTCCATTCTCGGTGAAACAGCAACCCGTGTCTATCGACTCTCCGGAGCAAGCGCCTGATGCATCCTTCTCTCCCTTTACGGACCGCAGAGACCAGCGAGATCTCGTCCTTTCTTCCAAAAGGCCTCATGCGCCCCTTTATTTTGGCTACCGGCCTGTTCTTTCTCTGGGGTGTCCCCAACAATCTGAATGACGTTCTGATTCGCCAGTTTATGAAGTCGTTCGCCATAAGCCGATTCCAAGCTGGGTTGGTGCAATCCGCTTTCTATCTTGGCTACTTTCTTCTTGCCCTGCCTGCTGGATTGCTCATCAAACGATACGGTTACAAATCGGGTTTTATCACTGGCCTCCTATGTTTCGGTCTGGGTTGTATGCTCTTCTGGCCTGCGGCCATGACCAGCAGCTATGCCTTCTTTCTCAGCGCACTCTTCATCGTGGCAAGTGGCCTCGCCTTTCTGGAGACTGCAGCCAATCCCTTCATCGCGCAGCTAGGTCCAGCCACCAGCGCAGAGCGCCGACTGAATTTTTCACAGGCTTTCAATCCTATTGGTGCAATCAGCGGCGTCCTTATCGGGACACGTTTCATCTTTTCCGGGATCGAGTTGACACCAGCGCAAAAAGCATCCATGCTCAGCAGCGGCACATACGTTGCCTATCTCCATCACGAAACCCAGCGAGTCGTCACTCCATACTTAGTGCTTGGTGTCATCGCTCTGGCCTGGGCAACTCTGATTGCTGTCACCCATTTTCCCCGCATCCCACGAGTAATTGAAGCCGCCGCTCCGTTATCCGGTTCGTGGAAACGACTGTTTCGTCATCGTCTGCTGATGTACGCCATCGTCGCGCAGTTTTTCTACGTGGGCGCGCAAGTTGGTACATGGAGTTACTTCATCCCATACGCCCAGGAGTACACCCACGTCTCAGAGCGCACCGCCGGACTTCTGTTGACTGGAACCCTTGTAGCCTTCGGCATCGGCAGGTTCGGCTCGGCGTATATCATGCAATGGCTAGCTCCCGCAAAGCTTATGACGGCCTATGCCATCCTGAACGTTTTGCTATTGGCTATTGGGATCTTGGCCTCCGGCTGGTATGGCCTGTTCGCGATTCTTATGACCAGCTTCTTTATGTCGATCATGTATCCCACCATCTTTGCCATTGGCATTCGCGGTATGGGAGAAGAGACAAATCTCGCCGGATCACTGATCGTCATGGCCATCCTCGGTGGCGCTATCTTGACCCCCGTTATGGGACTCATCTCCGAATATTCCGGCAGCATGGCTGCTGCATATCTCGTCCCCGCCGTCTGCTACCTAGTAGTTGCAGCGTTCTCATCACAGACCCCCGCCGTGGAGACTACAGCATGATCCAGGACTCAGTCCTTTCCGCGATTAAGGCGCACGCTTCGCCGCCAATGCCCAAACACAGCCGCCCTATCGTTATCATCGGGGCGGGAGGCATCGTTCGGTCCGCACATCTGCCTGCGTACCAAAAAGGCAAGTTCTCGGTCATAGGTTTGATGGATCAGAGTCTTGAACGAGCAGAGTTACTGGCTAAGAGTCACGCCATCGCTCGCACCTTTGACAATATCGACAGTGTCGTGCAGTTCGCGCCCGATGATGTCGTCTACGACATCGCCGTACCTGCTTCGCAACTATCGCATATCCTTCCTCACATTCCTGATGGGTCCGCTGTCCTGATGCAGAAGCCTATGGGAGAGACACTCGAAGAAGCACGCATCATTCGCTATCTTTGCCGGACCAAGGGGCTCACGGCCTCAGTCAACTTCTCCCTGCGTTATTCCCCTAACAATCTGGCTATCTCAGCCCTGGCAAGGGCAGGTTTGCTGGGAGATCTCCATGATCTTCAGGTTCAAACCACTACCTATACCCCCTGGGATCTCTGGACCTTCCTCGCCACCGCCCCAAGAGTTGAGATTATGTATCACAGCATCCACTACTTCGACCTGATTCGTTCCTGGCTCGGAAACCCAAATAGCGTGTACGCTAAAACCGTAAACGACCCTCACACAGCTAACTTGGCCGCAACCAAGACCATCGCAATCCTGGACTACGGCGGCAACATGCGGGTTTTCGTTGCGAGTAATCATCACCACAACTTTGGCCAGAAGCATCAGCACAGCTTCGTCCAGTGGGAAGGTACTCGTGGTGCGGCTCGCATCAGCATGGGCTTGAATCTGGACTACCCAATGGGGGTTCCCGACACAGCCGAGTTTGCCGAGCGGGGATGCACTGAGGACTGCTGGCAGGCACTTCCAGTTGCCGGAGCTAACATTCCCGACGGCTTTATCGGGACGATGGGTGCCCTTCAGGCCTTCGTCGAAGGCTCAACATCCAGCCTCCCAACCCACTACGAAGACGCCTTTCAAACCATGGCGCTGGTGGAAGCGCTCTACCGCTCCAGCGAGCAAAGCGGAGAGGTTCTGCAGCTTGGTGACTGACACTGTCTCCAAGTGCAGCCAATGAAAAGAGCTCAATTAGAGGAACGAGTCGCTTTTATGGCCTGCGAACCCCAAAAAAGACTCATGTCATCCTGGACATACTCAGTAAACATCTGATTATTAGCTACTTAAACGATCCAGAGCCACTTTCATTTTCGAACCAAATGCGTATGCGTCTAACCGAGGGCCATTTTCCTCCGTCTGGTGCATGAAAAAGTCGGGCGCGGGCGGCAAGTTTCCTTTCCACTGCGGCTTAGGCGCCATATAAAAAGTAGACAGCCCAGGCATCATCATTCCATCCCAATACTTGCTTGTACTGTTGACCCAGCAAATCATTCCCACCCCAATATTGATGTGCCCACGGGGCGGCGACTCGGGTACCTTATCTTTTCCGACCTGAGCCGGAGCGAGCTGCTCGCTATCAAATCATGTTCGGCAAAACGCATTTCTTCTTGCCGCGCGCAATGGAATGGTCCCAAACACTGCGCATATCCTGCTTCATTTGGCGACCGCCGCCACCTTGATCGTTCTTCTCATGAAGTGAGGACGGCAAATCAGTTCACGATCGAAGTTCTCGATTGGTCGGGATTTGGTTAGATTCCGATCCGATCACTGACCGCCGATCGAATCCGCTGCTTGCAGCTGAGGTATCGGTCAGTTGTCTGAACCGAGACATGTCCCAGCAGGAACTGGAGCCGGCACTTCCGGTTGGCGACTCGCTCCAGGGAACCATGACGACTACGAGCAGCGTCTAATCAAGGGCTTAGGTTTAGAACATCTTGCTCTTGGGCTCTTTTTTTGATGGTCCTGTGAGTTCACAACTTTTTGCAATTTGTTGCGCGCTTGTGACATCGCCGAGTTTTCTTGCTTATTCTTCAATCCGATGGAGATGGGGCGTTTCTCAGAGCGCACGGGCGCCTCTCCGAAAGAGTAGATATGGTGAAGTTCCAAGTTCGCCGATGGTCCGATCGCCCCCGCATGTTGGTGTTCATGCTGGGAGTTATGTTGCCCGCGGCCGCGCTCATCGCGGTCGGTGTGTGGCACCTGAGGACCATCCAGCGTGAAAAATCGATCGAGGCTGTCTTTCAACGGGAGTATCAACAGGTCTTAGCTATCGCTGAAAAGCGGATTGACGCGCGCGCTTACGAGATCACGGAAGAAGCAAGAGCAAAATTTCCCGCTGCGAACCATGACGACGAACTCGAGGCTTTCCTGGTGTCACACAGAGACATTGCGCATGCATTTCTGTGGTCCGGGAAAGGCCACCTTGAGATTCGATCTCAGCCCGATCGAATGAGTGATCCTGAGTTTGTTGAAGACGGCAAGAAGCTCTCATCCATGGTTGGGCATTGGTTTGATATGGAGTCCAACGACTGGATCGGCAAGCTAAAGAAGATCGAGGCGACAGAAGGACGACACGTCTATCTCACCAGCAATTGGTTAGCCAGGGGCGACAAGATGCAGTATCAGTCTCTGGTGGTATTCATGCCTCGCGGTTCGACTACGGAGCATCCCGCTCTGGCAGGGTTTGTCTACGATACCGACTATCTAAGTAACAAGTTTTTTCCGCAAGCTCTCAACGAAGTGCTGCCAAATCAAAACGAAAACGATACATCCCATCAACCTGTGATGATGGTGCGGACCGCGAAGGACCGCGAGCCGATGGCTTCGTCGCTCTGTTGGGATGGAGGTTCGCCTGAAGTGGAGCGCGGTTTTGACGGTGTGTTCCCCGGACTGATTTTGGGAATTAAGCTGCGCGGGACCACGATTGCTAACATCAGCAGCCACTTTATTCGGACGGCCTTTCTTATTCTCGGAGCGCTTTCCCTGCTGATGGGCGGAGGAATGCTGCTCGCCTATCGAAATGTCTCGCGCGAACTTGCACTTGCGAAGTTGAAGTCTGATTTTGTCTCGAACGTCTCGCACGAGCTGCGAACTCCTCTGGCGCTCATCCGCCTTTACGCAGAGACGCTCGAACTGGGCCGCATCTCCAACCCCGAAAAGCGTCAGGAATATTACGAGATCATTCGCAAAGAAAGTGAGCGGTTAACTTCGCTGATCAACAATATTCTGGACTTCTCGCGTATCGAGTCTGGCAAGAAAGAGTACGACTTCCGCGAAACGGATGTGGCCGATCTGGTGAGGGGCACGCTGGAGTCATATCGTTTTGAAATCGAACAAAACGGTTTCCAGTTCGAACAGAAGATCGATAACGATCTACCGCAAGTGAGTGTGGATCGCGAGGCGATTGCGCGTTCGCTGCTGAATCTGGTGAACAATGCAGTGAAGTACTCGGCGACGGAGAAATACCTTGGGGTAAACCTCTACCGGCACAATGGCGACGTCAACCTTGAGGTTGTCGACCATGGAATCGGCATTCCCGCGAAGGAGCAGCCCAAAATCTTTGAGAAGTTCTATCGAGTGGGCGATCCAATGATGCACAACACCAAGGGAAGCGGACTGGGGCTGTCTCTGGTACGCCATATCGTGCAGGCACATGGCGGTGAAGTTGCAGTTGAGAGCGAACCCGGTCGAGGCAGCAAGTTCACTATTACTCTGCCAGTGCAGACTTCAGAGGTCCAGCAGGCGAAAGGGATGCCGGCATGAGACAGAAAGAGAAAACGAAAGTAACAGAAGCACCGAAGCCAGCGAGAATTCTTGTCGTGGAGGACGAGCCCAATATGGTGGCTGGACTTCGAGACAACTTCGAGTTTGAAGGGTATGAAGTAATTACAGCGGGCGATGGGATCGAAGGCCTTCGGAGAGCGCTAGAAGAGTCTCCCGACCTTGTGGTCCTGGATGTCATGATGCCCCGCATGAGCGGACTGGAAGTATGCAAACAGCTACGCGCTCAACGTGGTTCGATCCCGATCATCATGCTGACTGCCCGCGGCCAGGAATTAGACAAAGTGGTGGGCCTTGAACTTGGCGCGGACGACTATGTGACCAAGCCGTTCTCAATCCGCGAGTTGTTGGCGCGAGTGAAGGCCGTGCTGCGACGCACGGCTGTGGTTCCCAAACATCAGGATCAACACTCGTTCGGTAACGTGGAAGTCGATCTGCGGCGTCAACGAGTGCTCAGGTCAGGCAAGGCTCTCGAGGTTTCCTCCAAAGAGTTCGAGCTGTTGAAGTACTTCATCTGTCATTCGGGCGAAACGCTCAGTCGCGATCGTCTTCTGGAAGAGGTTTGGGGGTACGAGAATTTCCCAACTACCCGGACGGTGGATACGCACCTGGTACGTCTGCGCCAAAAACTTGAACCCGATCCCGAACAACCACAGTACTTTCTCACGGTGCATGGAACAGGGTACCGGTTCGTCGGCTAAAGCAACGATCAGAACCTAAGAGGCATGGATTATGAACGACGGTAGAGTACTACCTAAAAGTGAAGGCAAGTTCCGGACTAACGGCGGGCACCAAAGTTACAGCATGCCCCAATCCTCGATGGTGGCGTCGATGCCGCCACTACTATCGAGTGTGCCACTAGCGGACGAGAGGGACTCGCTTCTGCGAGAGAAACTTGATCTCCATTTACAACTGTTCGAGGCCGCACAGATCCAACGCAAACTAAGCGGCCCGCGCGAGTTGCGCCGCAGCTGTTTACAGTTCGCAAGCGAGGTCTTCGCGGCGCGCTTTCTCGCCGGGGATTTCACGTCGTTCTTGCAAAGCGGGTCCAAGGTTCTTGTAGCGCACGGAGACATCGCCGGTAAAGGCGTTGCGGCTGGAATGTGGTTCACCAATCTGGCGGGGCTTTTGCAAAGTTACGACCGTCCACATTCTGACCCCGCAAAGATCGCCTCGGAGATAAATCGCCACCTCTGCTATCTGCGGCCGGTTGCACCGTTCGCCACGGCATTTCTCGCGCGGGTTGACTGCAATCTTGGAGAACTGACCTACTGCAATGCCGGCCATTTTCCGCCGATATTGCTTCGCGCGGATGGACGGACTGAGCTGCTCGAGAGAGGTGGTCCGCTGTTAGGTGCTATCGAAGGTGCGAAGTTCGAGTTGGGCAGACTGATTCTCGAACCCGGAGACACGCTTGTCGCATACTCCGATGGTGTACTTGAATGCCGTAACACTGCAGACGAAGAATTCGGACTGGATCGGATCGTAGCGGCATTACGAGGCGCCAAATCGCCGTTCGCTCAAGCCACGCTCATGATGCTCCTTGCCACCTTACAAGACTTCGCGAACGGTAGTCCGCTTTGCGACGATGTCAGTTTGACAGTGATTCAACGCGACGCGACATGCCGCCCCCGACGGCACTTGCCGGATGATTCGTATTGCTCAACCCACACCTTATGAGATATCTCAGCGCGCTACTTTCGATCGCCTATTTTCAGCAGATTGCAGCATCCCAACTCTTGCCAGGTTCGGTGCTTGAGCCGGAAATGTGTGTCAATTGGCGACAACACGGCGAGTGCACTTAGTGAGAAGTTCTGTCATTCCTTTACACTGAGTTCCGGGCGGTTGGTCGGCAACCCTTCCTTTACGCGCCCGAACGGCCAACGACGGGTAAGGTGCGGGTTGCCAGTAATCCGCCCAGAACCCAGAAAGTCTTGTGTCTGGATTGTTCGGTGAGCGAGTTGACGATTTGTCAATCCCATGCGCGGACGCACGGCTAATCGTTCTACGGAGTATTAGACCGCTTTCGATCAGTTGCACACATCAGAGTAATCCCTCGTCTCAGATCCAATCCATACTTATCTGCGAGGTGCTCCTGGCGTTCACCGCATATTGCGTGGCCCATCTCATGGGTGACCGCATAATCGAGGATACTTCCCGGTGGCAGTCCAAATCTGCGAGCCAACATTTCCTATCGAGAATCCACGGTTTCAAAGAGTTCCTCTTCCAACACGGTGACGCGAGCGCTGAGTTCGCTGAACGCGGGCGATTCAGGGTCCCCGCCCAATTCCTTTATCGTCTGCCTCCAGCGTGCTGAACCTGCGAGCACGAATGTCCACTGGCCCATTCTTTCAGTTGGATATCTTTCGAGAACCTTTGCCAGCAACGCGGCGCTCGTAAGACATTGTGATGGGTCGTAGTCAGTTGTGCAGGAGAAAGAGATAGCGTGCGAGAGAGAGGCAGGACGGTTTGCGAGTTCTATCGGCAGAATTCTAATGGAGGTCCTTTGCGCATTGAGTGCGGACACCCAGAGAAAGATGACAGCAGTGAAGATTTTCATGGCGGATACCTCATCGGTTCCGCCTACGCTGCTCCCTTCGACCTGCTACCTCAATGCAAGGCAGGTCGAAATGTGTGTCTCAAGAAGATCACCCACTAAAATTTGATTTATTACTGAGATAGGGGGACAGTGAGGCATCGAGCCGCGTTCACAATGTCCTACGATGATGATCTGTGAACATAGCTTTTCGGGTCTTGAGCGAACCCGTTCTAGCCCACTACCCCCTGGTTCGCTCGACCTCAAAACAAAATAGTTTTACATCATCGATTTCGTCGAGCAAAATCAATGGTGCTCCTAGAGTGCCCGGCCTTTTTTGTACCAGTTCTCATGAGAGAGACTGTACAAAAAGGAGCGGAACATGGCGAAGGGAAAGAAGCATACGCCTGAGCAGATCGTGAGTTTGCTGCGGCAAATCGAAGTTGCGGTAGCGAACGGCAAGACGACTCCGGTAGCGTGCCGGGAAAACGGGATCACTGAGCAGACGTACTATCGATGGCGGAAAGAGTACGGTGGCTTGCAGGTGGACCAGGCGCGGCGGCTGAAGGAACTGGAGCAGGAGAACGCGAAGCTGAAGCGTTTGGTGTCGGAGTTGAGCCTAGAGAAATTGGTGTTGAAGGACATCGCCTCGGGAAACTTCTAAGCCCTGAACGACGGCGTTGTGCGGTAGATCATGCTCAGGAACAAGGCATGAGTGAACGGCGGGCGTGCCGGTTGGTGAACCAGCCACGTGGCACGCAACCCCTCGACCTTGAGACTGGTATGCGGCTGGCACGGCGAATCGTCGGGAAAACTCTATTCTCCCACTGGTCGTTTCGGTGATTTCAATTCTATAGTCGCGTCCGAGGTAAGGCGCGGACTCTTCGTTGACAACTTCCTTACCGGGTGCGGATGGCTTCTCTTGATATTTCTGCGGATGATGAAGTTTGGCGAACAACCATTGCCGCTTCGAATCCACTAGGGTATTCACCACTTCGTCAGACACACCCTCTGGAGCGTGAACAATGATCGACCGGTCTCTTTCGACCGTGATCGTCATTTTCCGGCGCTTCGAGGAGCGGACGATTTTGTATTTGAGTTCCATTAGGTGGCGTAGAGGATGGCGTCGTTGTTCTTCTCCGCGAGTTCAATGACGCGGGTGACGATGTGCTCCCGATTCTGTACGACGTTTGGCAGCTTCGAATAGTCAGGCTGAAGCAATGTCGTCTTTATATGAGCCTTGAGTTTGTTGCGAGCAGGAATACTCTCCCAGAATCCAATCAACTTCAGCTCGCGCTCCACTTCTCCAAAGATGTGCTGCGTGAGAGACACCAGTGACGAGATCTCATCTTCGTCGAGCTCTGCTTCACCAAAGACTTCTTTCTCAACATACGGAAGAAGGGCATCTGTTTCTTGCGGTTCAGTCCAAAAGTCGGCTCTTTTCCAGCACCGATGATCCGCTGACGGAGCTTCTCAAGTTCCTTAAATATCTCATTCCAATTATCATCGAACTCTAGAAGAATGATTCTAAGTGCTTCGGCGAATGAAGCTTGTAATTCGGGATCATCATTAAGGTCAACATCAAGATGATGCCGGATCGCGTGTTCGATCTCCGCTGCCTTTGTCTTAGTCCTCTTCCTGCTACTGACATCCTTTTCAAAATCTTCGTCAAGAATTGAAATTGGCTCAACCTTCAACTCAATGCCCCTGGACACAAGGAAGGCATCCGTAATCTTCCGCAGTTTCGGAGGTATGCCCTTCATACTGAGACGTCCATCGCGGAAATGCTTTCCAGCAAGGACGTTTACCTCTGCTAGCCTCTCGTAGGCGGCCATAAAACCGAGAGCCTCTTTGGCCGGAAAGACTACATTCAAACACTTGGTAAATTCCTTAAACAGACTCATGAATTCAAAGCGCAGGTCTTCGTCGTAGAACAAATCGAAGAAGGCGTCGTGGTCGGTCAAATCGGTGAGGCCATGCTTATTAAGAAAGTCCACGATTGCGGCGTGGCTCGCCTGGAGTTCTCGTAGCTCCTGCTCGGGGAAGCTGAGTACATCAAGCACTTCGTTCTGTTCGCGCTCGTCATAACTATCGATCGCCTTCTTTAGGTGATGACCGATACCGACATAGTCGACAACAAACCCTCTGTCTTTAGCGGCACCGCTCACTCGGTTTACGCGAGCGATAGCCTGAAGCAGACCGTGCTGAACAACAATCTTGTCCAAATACATCACCTGCTCAACCGGTGCGTCGAAGCCGGTAAGCAGCATATTGTTGACAATCACGATGCCCATGTCGCCGTTCACATCCTGATCCTCAACGCCAAAAGGGAGCTTGAAGCTCTTGATTGTTGCCTCGTGCTTCGAGCGATCTGAGTAAGCCTTCAGATGCAGTTCATCGTTGTGGTTGCCTGAAATAACTACATCGCTCTTCAGTCGCTTAAGCTGTGTGACATCCAGCTTAAGGGGATTGTCCTTCTCCAAGACGGCCACAATATCGGTGACCGCGGTATCCACATGCTTCTTATATCGGACAGCAGCCTCTCGGGAGGTGGCAACGATTTGAGCCTTGAAGCCGTTTGGGAACACGTGGGTCAGGTAGTGCGCCACCATGTCCTTACCGGATCGATCCACTTCCAGTCGGCGTGCTTGCTCGTAAAGGCCTCAAGCTGCCGATAGGTATCGCGGAACCCGGAATCAGCTCTTGCTAAAAACGCGAAGCTGTCGAGTAACATAATCGATTCCTCTGGAGTTTTGATGCCTGGAGAAGACTACTTCATTGTCTGATCTGGCGCCGATTAGCGTGCTTATTTCCACGTCCAGACCTGAGACAGGTAGTTTTAGCCAAATAACGCGTTGGTGATTGTAGGTACTGTTATGTTCGAGAAGTCCCTTTGCGGCGGATTCGGTAGCTGCACCCCCGAACAAATCAGCGTCAGGAATGTGCGACTGAAAACGGATTTTATTGTGATCTTCATCCTCGAGTTCCGCATCACCTAACCGATAGATGAGTCCATGTTTTTCTTTCTCATCGAACAACTTCTTATTGATGTTTTTTAAGCTCCACGGACTAAATCGATCTAATGGAACAGCTACGCCAATGGCCCTTTCCACGATGCGCCTAAAGGCTTCTTCGCGTTGCATCGAGGAGTCACGTGGAACCCTGATTTCGAGAATATCCGGCGCGTTCCAACGAGCCATCAAGACGTATCTATATTCTTCCGGCGCAAAACATGCAGAATGCGCGTAGCGCTCTCACGAATGATTTCACCAGTCGCCACTTCGCGCGTTTCGTGACCGTAGATCTTCATCACCCAATCGGAGGGCTTCACTCTGCCCCACGGTCGAACTTCCGAGATCACCTGACCATTTTTTTTTGGGGAGAGTATTGGCTCGAGAGGTGCGTTCTTTCCTAACAAAGCAGCGCGTGCGTAATCAGGGGTCAATAACTGTGTAACGTCTTTCGATGGACATCGAAGATAGAAGATATGTTGCGGTCCATTTTCTTCCGCCTCACGAAGCACTTCATATAAACGTTCAACATCGAGCGAATGGCTGTCGAGGGCCTGCTTGACATTCTTGTAAACAAGATCTTCCTTGCTATCGGCGCTTAACTTTACGTTCTTGTTCCCGATAGCCGGGCGAAGCGCTTCTTTAATCTGCTCGATTGTGCAATGGTCGAAAACCAGTTCAAGCAGGCGATCGTATTTCGCCACTTTGAAGCTCCTCTTTTTGCAATGCTTGGTTCTGAATAACGGTAGACTGCCGCGGCCAAAGATGAAAGCCCCGTCTTCACGGGGCTTTCATCTTCGAGCGCGGTGGTGCCCCCCCACCACCACGACTTTAGCCTTAGGGGACCAAAACTTTAGCTTTATGGGGCCAAACTTCAGGCTTATGGGTAAACCCACACTTTTCGTGTTTTTACCTTCAAACACCCTAGCTGCAGCCTGAGGTGCTGCCGCAGGACATGCAGCGGTAGCAGGATCCGCTGCGGGTCATGATGGCTCCGCAGGTGGCGCAGGAGGGTGAGTCGCCCATCTCGTACATGGACTTCATGGCGTCGGAGGCGTGGTAGATGCCGCGGTCTTCGAGGGACATGGGGTTGGAGGATTCGAGTCCGCTGCGGGCGGTGAGGTCGGGGGCGATTCCCTGCTGGGGTGGGGTGGTGGCGTGGGTGTGCTCGTGGCTGTCGTAGGTGCTAAAAGCAACAGCAGATCCCTCCGCTTCGCTGCGGGATGACAACAAAGAAGACTGTGACGATGGCTCAGCGACCGGAGATGAGGCTGTGAGGTTGGGGAGGAGCGACGACTCGATGCGGTTGTTGGGGGCGTTGACGGTGCCTTCCACGGGGATGCTGGTGGGGATGCTGGACTGGCCTTGATTTTGGGGGCTTAGGCCGGCGAAGAGGTCGAACTGGTGCCCGGAGAGGAAGCGGATCTGTATCCAGCGGAAGATGTAGTCCATGATCGACTTGGCGTAGCCGATCTGCTCGTTGCCGGTCCAGCCGGAGGGCTCGAAGCGAGTGTGGGCGAACTTCTCGCAGAGGACACGGAGAGGAACGCCGTGCTGGAGGGCGAGGGAGACGGCGGTGGCGAAGGAGTCCATGAGTCCGGAGACGGTGGAGCCTTCCTTGGCCATGCGGATGAAGATCTCGCCGGGCTGGCCGTTGGGGTATAGCCCGACGGTGATGTAGCCCTCGTGTCCCGCCAGGCCGAATTTGTGGGTGACGGAGGCGCGCTCGGCAGGGAGACGGTGACGGACGGCGCGGGGAGGAGACTGGGCGTCGACGGAGTCAGAGTTCTGGAGGGCGGCTTCGGCGATCTGCCTGAGCTGGGTTTCGAGGTTGTGGATGCGGACGTGGGCGGCGGTGGCGGTCTCCATGGCCTCGGTGAGCTGCTGGCGGGTGGCGGCCTTGGCGGCTTCGACGGCTTCGTCGATCTCGGTTTGGGCTGCGGCTGCCGGGGCTACGGCGGCGATGGCGTTGGTGCCGCGGGTTCCCTTCTTGTCGGCGTCGGTTTGGGCGGTGACGTTGAGGGGCTGGGTTCCCTTGGAGTTGTCGCGGTAGATGGCTACGGCCTTGAGGCCCTGGCGCCAGCTCTCCATGTAGGCTTCGGCGATGTCGTCGACGGAGCAGTCCTGGGGGAGGTTGACGGTCTTGGAGATGGCTCCGGAGAGGAAGGGCTGGGTGGCGCCCATCATCTTGATGTGGCCCATGTAGGAGATGCTGCGGGTTCCCTTGGAGGGCTTGAAGCTGCAGTCAAACACTGCCAGGTGTTCCGCCTTGATGGCGGGGGCGCCTTCGATGGTGCCGGTGGCGTCGATGTAGCTGACGATGGCGTTGACCTCGGACTCGGAGTAGCCGAGCTTGATGAGGGCTGAGGGGACGGTGTTGTTGACGATCTTGATCATGCCGCCGCCGACGAGCTTCTTGTACTTGACGAGGGCGAGGTCAGGCTCGATGCCGGTGGTGTCGCAGTCCATCATGAAGCCGATGGTGCCGGTGGGGGCGAGGACGGTGACCTGGGAGTTGCGGTAGCCGTGCTTTTCGCCGTGGGCGAGTGCGCCGTCCCAGGCGTGGCGGGAGGCTTCGATGAGCTGGTCGAGCTGGGGGACGAAGAAGGGCTCGCTGCTCTGTTTGGACTTGCCGATGTTGTTGACCTCGGCGCGGTGCATGCGGACTACGTCGAGGAAGGGCTCGCGGTTGACGTAAAAGCCGGGGCAGGCTCCGCCAGCGATTTCAGCCTGCTGGGTGAGCGGGGTGGCTGCGCCGAGCGGGGGGCAGGTTTCGGCGATGCGGGAGGACTGCCAGTAGGCGTCGCCGCAGAGGATGGAGGTGAGGGTGGCGGCGAAGTCGCGGCCGGCGTCGGAGTCGTAGGGGAGACCGAAGGCCATGAGGAGCGCACCGAGGTTCGCGTAACCGAGGCCGAGGGGGCGGTAGTCGTGCGAGTTCTTCGAGATCATCTCGGTGGGGTAGCCGGCGGAGTCGACGATGATCTCCATGGCGGTGGTGACGATCTCGATGGCGTGACGGTAGCTGGGGATGTCGAACTGGCCGCCAGGGGTGAGGAACTTGAGGAGATTGAAGGAGGCAAGGTTGCAGGCGGAGTCATCGAGGAACATGTACTCCGAGCAGGGATTGGAGGCGTTGATGCGGCCGGTGTTCTTGCTGGTGTGCCACTTGTTGATGGTGGTGTCGAACTGCATGCCGGGGTCGCCGCACTGCCAGGTGGCTTCGGCGAGGTTGTGCATGAGGTCGCGGGCCTTGTACTCCATGACGGGAGTGCGCTCCTTGACGGTGCGGGTGACGAAGGTGCCGTCGGACTCGACTGCGCGCATGAACTCGTCGTTGACGCGGACGGAGTTGTTGGCGTTCTGGAAGAAGATGGAGCTGTAGGCTTCGGAGTCGGGACCGCTGCCGTCGTAGCCAGCCTGCATGAGGTGCCAGGCCTTCTGCTCTTCCTTCACTTTGCACTGGATAAAGTCTTCGATGTCGGGATGGTCGACGTTGAGGATGACCATCTTGGCGGCGCGACGAGTCTTGCCGCCGGACTTGATGACGCCGGCGAAGGCGTCGAAGCCGCGCATGAAGGAGAGCGGGCCGGAGGCGGTTCCGCCACCGGAGAGGGTCTCCATGGAGCCGCGGATGCTGGAGAGGTTTGATCCCGCGCCGGAGCCCCACTTGAAGAGCATGCCCTCGGTCTTGGCGAGGGTGAGGATGGAGTCGAGGGAGTCCTGCACGGAGTTGATGAAGCAGGCGGAGCACTGGGGCTTGGTGTAGCCGGTGACGGAAAACTCGACCTGGCTGGTGGTGGCGTTCCAGTGCCAGTTCTGGGCGTCGGAGTTGGGCTCGAGGCGGTCGCAACCGACGTTGAACCAGACGGGGGAGTTGAAGGCTACCTTCTGGTTGAGGAGGAGGTGGGCGAGCTCGGCGTAGAAGGTGTCGGCGTCAGCCTGGGAGGCGAAGTAGCCACCTGCGATGCCCCAGTCGCGGATGGACTCGGCGACGCGGGTGATGAGGGCGCGGACGCCGGACTCGCGCTCGTCGGTGCCGTTGAGGCCGTGGAGGTATTTGCTGGCGACGATGTTGGTCGCGGTCATGGACCAGTCGGCGGGAACCTCGACGCTCTTCTGCTCGAAGATGGTCTTGCCCTTGAAGTCCTGAATGATGGCGTCGCGGAGCTCCCAGACGATCTCGTCGTAGGGGGAGACGCCCGGCTTGGTGAAGTGGCGATCAAACGTCAGGCCCGGGGTGCGCTGATTCTTGAAGCTGGCTGCTCCGGGTGCGGTCTGGGTGCCGTTCTGGCCTTGAGTGTGGGTCTGGTTTGGGATGGTCGCCATGGGGAAGTACTCCTTCTAATTTGATGAAAAATCTGGGCTGCCGATGCCTCCCGGAGGCGTTCGGCCGGGAGGTAAAACTAACGAGTAGAGCGCTGGATATGTATCCGGCCTGAAGGAGCCGGCGGCGTTCTGGGTCGTGAAATGTAAGGATCTTTGGCCGTGTTTTGCGTGGCTGCAGTCGTGAAAGTAACGCCCCTTATGGGGTGTGTCAAGTATAAAGCACAACATGTTGTGTTGGCTGTGCGAATACCCCTATTTATGCGGGGTTAATGTGTCAAAACGGTGAAAACTGGGGTTTTTGCTGTGGATTTTGCATAATGTGCGCGTGAATAGCCGTCTTTACCGTTCTGTAATGGGACAGGTTTGAGGGTAGGCTCGAACAGGGCTAAGAGCAAGGGACACCGGTGTGGATGGGCGTGGAAATGTAGGAAAAGTGGACGGCTCATCGGCAAAGATTTGGGTGTAAACGGTGTGAAAAAACGGAACCGGTGTGAACTCCCGTGTAATGTGTTGCGTAGCTTGTCGGGACACAACGATCTAGGGCGGAGGGACTCTTGGTTCGGATAAGGAGCGGCTCGGAGTCCGTGACGCGGGCAGATAATTTGGTGCTGGTGGGGATCGCGCTGGTGGTGGCGCTAGTTCACTTGATGACGAATGGGCGGTACGGGTTTCACCGGGATGAGTTCCAGTTCCTGAGCGATGCACGGCATCTGGACTGGGGGTTCGTTGCTTATCCTCCGTTTACGCCATTCGTCGAGCGGGTGGGGTTGCAGCTGTTTGGGGTATCGATGGTGGGGTTGCGGCTGTTTTCGGTGATCGCGCAAGCCGTGGCGATTGTGATGACGGGGCTGATGGCTCGCGAGTTGGGGGGTGGACGGCTGGCGCAAGTAACGGCCGCGCTGGCGGTGGCGACCTCGGGACTGCCGGTGTTCGAGGGGACGGAGTTTCAGTACTCCTCATTCGACTATCTGTGGTGGGTTCTGATCGCTTACTTCGTCATTCGGTTACTGAAGACGGAGAACCCGCGGTGGTGGATCGCGATCGGCGCGTTTGTCGGCCTGGGGTTGATGACCAAGTACACGATTGTGTTTTTTATTGCGGGGATCGTGAGCGGAATGCTGCTGAGTTCGGCTCGGCGTTACTTTGCGAGTGGGTGGTTCTGGGGTGGAGTCGCGATTGCGCTGCTGATCTTTGCGCCTAACTTTATCTGGCAGGTGCGGCATGGGTTTATCTCGGTGCATTTTTTGCAGCATATCCACGTGCGGGATGTCAGGCAGGGGCGAGCTAATGGCTTCGTGTGGGACCAGTTCAAGATTTGCGCAAACCTAGCGGCCGCTCCGTTGTGGATTGCCGGCGCGATCTGTTTTTTGCGAGACAAGCGATATCGGATGTTGGGATGGATGTATCTCGTGCCGTTCGTTCTGTTTCTGTTTGGGAAGGGGCGTGGGTACTATTTGGCGGCGGCGTATCCGATGCTTTTGGCGATGGGCGCGGTAGTGGGTGAGCGGTGGGTAGCGTCGATGAATAGGCCGCGGAGGCTCGTGGTGGAGGGATTGTTCTTTACCGGGGTGATGGCATGGGGGGTGCTGGCCTACGCGATTCTTGTGCCTTTGGCATCGGACGGGCCACTGAAGCAGTTTGCGCTGAAGATCAACGGTGACATGCGGGAGGAGTTTGGGTGGGACGAGTTGGTGCGGACGATCGCGGGGATTCGCGACTCTCTGCCAGCCGAGCAGCGAAGTAATGTTGGCGTGTTGACAGGCAACTATGGAGAACAGGGCGCCGTGGAGATTCTTGGTCCTGCCTTCAATCTGCCGATGCCGATCAGTTTGACGAACGCGGCGTGGCTGCGGGGATATCCTGCGGTGCCCCCTTCAACGCTGATCGTGGTTGGGTTTTCGCGGGAGGCTGCGGACAGGGCGTTTACGTCGTGCAGGCTGGCGGGACATAACGGGAACTCGGAGGGCGTTAAGAACGAAGAGAGGCAGTCGCATCCGGATATCTTCGTGTGCGGGCCGCCGCGATTGTCGTGGCCGGAGTTCTGGAAGGAGTATCAGAATTATGGGTGAGAAGAGCTAAGAGGCTCGGATGAGGCGGAGGCGCTGACGAAGCTGGGCGGTGGCTTCGCGATGGCAGAGGAGGCAGAGGGTGCGGAGGTTGTCGAGGTCGCACTGGCCGCCGCCCTCGGCTACAGGACGGATGTGGTCGGCGTCCCAGAGGGTGCGCCGGGCGGTGATGGACTTCATACCGTAGAGTCGTAGTCCGGCGGCGCGGGCGGGTCCTCGAGATCGCTTGAGTGCGTTATAAGCGGCGATGGTGTCGATGGCGCATACGTGGCAGATGCCACGGTCCCGGGCGAAGACCTGGTCGCGGAGGTAGCCGGGGTCGGTGCGGAGACGCCACTGGTGGACACAGTAGTCACTGCAGAAGGTGCGGCGGCGTCTGGAGATGATTTCAAGTTCGCACCAGCGGCAGAGGGGCAGGTTGTTCGGGCCGACCGGCAGAGCATGGCGTGTGGTGCGACCGCCGGGGAGAGTGCGTGGGATGATCACGATGCTTTCAGGATAGGGCCACGGAACGAAGGGCGGAATTGCTGAGACAGGTTCTCGGTGGTCGGGATGCTCTAAGGCACGATGGAATGCCGGTTAGGCCGTGATCGATCTCGAGGGCCGACCAGTGGGGAGAAGCCGTACGGGAAGCTGAGATGGACCGTCAAGTCGGGTTCGGCTTCAAGTAATTTGGCCTCGCGGTTCGGGATGTAACGAGAGTTGGCTATGATCGTTGAGGTAGTGGAGGGTGTGATGTCCAGAACACAGTCGACGATGGTCTCGCTGGGGAGTACGGCTCCGGCGTTCGAGTTGTTGGATGTAGTGAGCGGGAAGGCTGTGGGTCGGGATGATGTGTTCGCGACGGCTTCAGAGGATGCGCGGGCGGACGCGGCAAACTGCTCGACCACCGGATGCCACGGGCTGCTGGTAATGTTTCTTTGTGTGCACTGCCCGTTTGTGAAACACGTGGAGGAGGAGTTGGCGCGGATTGGGCGGGATTACGAGCGCAGGATTGCGATTGCGGCGATCTCGTCGAATGATGTGGAGGCCTATCCGCAGGATGCGCCGGCGGAGATGAAGAAGCAGGCGGAGCGGCTTGGGTTCCGCTTTCCTTACCTGTATGACGAGACGCAGGAGGTGGCGCGGGCGTATGACGCAGCCTGCACGCCGGACTTCTTTTTGTTCGATGCGGGAATGACGCTGGTCTATCGCGGGCAGCTGGATGATAGCCGACCTCGTCGTGGGGACTCGGGGAATGACCTGCCCGTGACGGGAAACGACCTGCGAGCTGCGATGGATGCGGTGATTGCGGGGAAGCGGCCGGATACGAATCAACGGTTCTCGATTGGATGCAATATTAAGTGGAAGGAATAGATCGGCGCTTTTGTAACCGTTTGGGATACCGATTTGCTGATGTTGAAAAAGGGGGAACTATGGATGCCGTATTGGAAGAGTTGAAGGCGGGGATTCGAAAGTTTCGGACGGACGTTTATCCGGAGAATAAGGATACCTACGTGAAGGCTGCAAGCGAGCCGCAGAAGCCGCATGCTTTGATTGTGACCTGCGCGGACTCGCGGATCGATCCCGAATTGATTACGCAGTCCCAGCCAGGGGATATTTTTGTGACGCGAAACGTCGGCAACCTGGTGCCGGCCTATGGCGAGATGCTGGGCGGCGTGAGTGCGGTGATCGAGTACGCCGTTTCGGCGCTGAAGGTGCAACATGTGGTGATCTGCGGACACTCTGACTGCGGGGCGATGAAGGGTTTGTTGCACCCTGAAGGGCTGGAGAAGTTACCAACCGTGAAAAGTTGGTTGACGAACGCGCAGGCGGCGTTGAGCGTGGCAAACTCATTGGCCAGCAAAGACGACCGGCAGAGTGATTTACTGCGGCAGTTGACTGAGGAGAATGTGCTGCTCCAGTTGCAACATCTGCGGACGCATCCTTCGGTAGCCGGTGCGATGGCGCGGGAGGAGCTCACGATCTCGGGTTGGGTGTACGACATTGGCAAGGGCGAGGTGAGGATCTCGGAGGACGGAGGCCGGGCGTTTGTGCCGGTGACGATTGAGGGCGAGGGCAAATGATCGTTCCGCGCGGACGACAGCTGGCTGCGATGCTGAAGTACGTTGGCATGCCGTTACTGCTGCTGGTTCTGTACGACCTGGCGGTGGTGGCGGCATACAAGTTGATGCACTGGAATTGGATCGCCCTGCCACATATTCCGTTGGCGTTGTTCGGATCTTCGATCGGAATTATTGTTGCGTTCCGGAACCAGTCTGCCTATGCGCGATGGTGGGAGGGGCGGATTCTGTGGGGGGCGATTGTAAACAACTCGAGGAGTTGGGCGCGTCAGGTGACTACGAGTATGTTGACGCTGAAGAGTGGCGATGCTGCTGAACTCAAGGAGACACAGCGGCGGATGGTGTATCTGCAGATTGCGTTTGTGCATGCTCTGCGGCAACATTTGCGAAAGTTGGAACCGTGGGCTGAGTTGGCACCGCTGCTTGACGAGCACGAACTGGAGGCTCTGCGGGTGGAGAAGAATGTGCCGCTTGCTATACAGCAGCTGATGGGGAAGTTGCTGCTGGAATGCCAGACGCGGGAGTGGGTGGATGCGTTGCAGTGGCGCGCCATGGACGAGAGTTTGAACGATCTGGCAGATGCACAAGGCGGCGCGGAGCGGATTAAAAACACACCGATGCCGAAGCAGTACGACTACTTCCCGCAGCTCTTTGTACAGATGTACTGTGTGTTGCTGCCGTTGGCGCTGGTGACGAGCATGGGATGGTTCACGCCGCTCGGATCGACGCTGGTTGGTTTTATCTTTCTGGCACTGGACAAGATCGGTCAGGATCTTGAGGACCCTTTTGAGAACACTATCTTCGATGTGCCGATGACTTCGATTTCGACGGCGATCGAGATAAATCTTCGTCAGTTGCTGGGCGAAACCACGCTGCCGGCGGCGACGACACCTATTGACGGCGTACTTTGGTAAGCGTCAATGCTAAGGAAAGAGCCCCGGTCCAGCGCCGGGGCTCTTTTTTGTGGAATGTCAGGCGTGAGAAGCGCCATCGGAGCCATGAAGTTTCACAAGTTTGTTGTAGATGCCAAGGATCAGAAAAGGCGCAGCCCATTGGCCGACGAACAAAGCGTCGTGGTGTTTCTTTGCGGCCTGGAAGCCGACAGAAACGGCCATTGAACCAAGTGCCAAGGCCAGATAGACGCTGGAGGGCACTTGCGAAGTTACCTTTTCGATGGCTGCGGTTATCTGATCTTCCTGAACATCCCCTTGGCTTACACGATAGTCGGTCATGAACGAATCTCCTTGGCGGCTTTGCCGTCGTATTTCAGAAGATGCAGGATTATGGTTGGCTGCGGGGATCTCTTTCAGACTAGTTTTGCTGGGTCAACAGGCGTTTGATTTGCTTTGATGAGCTGGAGTCGCGAGCTACAGCCAGTCCAGCTTGCGGAGGACGAAGAGGAGGATCGCCGTGGCTAAAACGGTTATCCCGGCAACCCACTCGGCTCCGTGAGGAGAGTCTTCGAAGGGCAGACCTTTGAGATTCATACCGTAGATACCCGAGATGGCGAGCGCGGGCAGGGCGATGGTACCGAGGACGGTGAGTACCTTCATCACTTCGTTCGTGCGGTTCGAGACAGATGAGAGGTAGATGTCTAGAGTGTTGTTGAGGAGGTCGCGCTGGGTTTCAACCGAGTCGAGCAGCCGAGCAATGTGATCGTAGGTGTCGCGTACATAGGGTTGATAGTCAGCATCGATGATGGTGTTGGGATCGCGCTGGAGATGGAGCGCGGCGTCGCGTGTATTGACGAGGACGCGGCGAAGGTCGATGAGCTCTCGCTTGATGGCGAAGACGGCCTGGAGGATCTCGGGTGAAGGATCGTCGAAGACTTTGTCCTCAAGCTGGTCGATGCGGTCGTCGAAGTGATCGATGGCGGGGAAATAGAGGTCGACGATGGTGTCGAGGATGAGGGAGACGAGTTTTCCGGGGTGCTCTTCGTCTCCGTCGCGACGCGCACGGGTTAGGGCCTGCTCGGTGGTGGGACAGGTGGGGTCGGAGATCGTGATGAGAAAATCTTTGCCGGCGAAGATATCGACGGGGGAGAAGGAAGGCATCTCTTCGCCGGGGTTGTCGGGGTCGGGGATGAGTCGGACGGGTTTAAATACGGCGAAGGTGTAGTTGGAACCGGAGTCAACCTTGACGCCCTCGTCTGGGTTGCGGGCGTCTTCGAGGTGGAGAGGGTGGAGGTCGTACTGCTTGGCGAGCGCGTCCAGCTTCGGATCGTTTGCGTCGTCAAGTTGATACCAGGGCATGGGATTTCCTTGTTTGCAATTCGACTCCAGGGACCGGTTACTCGAGTCCATCGTACTGCGGCTTGCATCTATGATCTAGAAAACACCCCCAGATTCTGGAAAGCGAGACCCACCTCTGATGCAGATCCGGTGCAATGTTCGTTTATCCGTGTTGCTGTTGATGGCTTTTGGCTTGGCTTGAGCGCGGAGTTCGTTCCAGCGCAGAACCGCTGCCAGTGCGACGTCTGGGTATGATCCGCGACTGACGTTTGGCCGCTCATATTGCCGGATCCGGTGAATGGACACCGCTCGAGCGAAAAGTTACGCGTGCCGTTGCCCTTGGAGACATGGATGCAAAAGGGAGGTACACGTGGACGCTTGAGAATAAAGCGCCGATTGCTGAGGTCGTGGTCGATCCGGACCATGTGTTGCCGGATGATGATCGCAGCAATCATGTGAAAAAGACGGAGTAGCTTTGGTTTGCTGCCTCGGCAAGAAGAATCCCTGCGGTGACAGGGATTCCTGACGTATCAAATGACTTGGGACCTACTTGTGTTGCAGTCCCTTGAGTGTCTTGGTGATTGTTTTGGCTCCGGCAAAGACGGCCATCTTGGTGTTGTCGATGACCTTGCTCTTGCCTGGGGGCGTAGGGTTGAGGCCGAGTTTGCGCAGCTGATGATTGACGCGGAATAGATCCCTGTCAAAGGCAATTGACTCGTAGCCGATGCTCAGCGACATCGAAGATGTGGGACCGCTTTCGACCATGTGGGGGAAGTGCATGGGGATGTGGACGCCGGTTCCGGGCTCCATATCGAAGCGTTGGCCGCGCGACCTGATCTCTTCGCGGAATGCGATCTCGTTCTGCGCCCAATACTTTTCTATATCGAGGTCTTTGAGAATTTCTTTGTCGCTTCCATCGAAGATGTAGATAGTCTTTGTGCCCTGAATCTGAAGGAGGAAGCTGTCTTCGCTGTCGATGTGATACGGGGTGAACTCGTTTGGAGAGGTGAGGAAGAGTGTCTCCATGGGCGCGCGATACTCTTTGGCGAGATCGACATGGGTGAGCTCGGATAGCTCCTGCGTCATGGTTTCGAGGACTTTATCGTACTTTGGCTGGGTGTGAATGAAGCTGAGCTTCATCCTCATCCGGCTGAGGTCGGAGTGCCGGAAGGCTTCGACCAGGCTGGCCTTGTGGTCCTCGCTGCCCCACTCTCTGAATTTTCTATCGAGATAGAAGAAGCCGGATTTGGTGTTGTCGCGGCTCCAGATTTCGGCGAGCTTCTCCACCGATTGGGTCGAAAAGAGATCGTTGGAGTCCAGGTTATGGGAGAAGAGAAAGGGCTTTCGCCTGAAGCAATCAGAGAATTCTTTTTCTGGTTGAAAGTATGTGTAAGTCACGATAAACCCCCGGCAAATCACTGCAATCAAAATCTAGTTTCGACAAGCGAATGGTACAGGGGAGCAGTATCCACTTCAATTTTAAAGTGATTATCTGCGCGATTTGTGCAGTACTGTCAGGGGTTTTAGCGTAAGTAACCAAACATCTAGTTACTACTCATAACTAGTGAGCCAGCAAGCAGTTACTTCGCAAATTCAGGCGCTGGTTAGGAGGGATACTAGCGGGTAACGGTCTCAATATGAGTAATTTCGCCATCGCGCATGTGGAGGATGCGATCGGCGATCTGAGCCGCCTCTGGGTTGTGGGTGATCATGAGGACGGTCTGGTTGAGCTCGCGGCTGGATTGACGGAGCATCTTGAGGACAGCATCGGAGTTCCTGGTATCGAGGTTGCCCGTGGGTTCGTCGGCGAGGACGATGGCTGGGCGGTTAATGAGGGCGCGGGCGATGGCTACTCGCTGCTGCTCGCCGCCGGATAGCTCGTTGGGGCGGTGGTCGAGACGGCCTTGGATGCCGAGCATCTCGGTGAGGTGGGTGAGGAGAGGCCGGTCGAGCTCTCGCTTGGTCGAGGCGCCGAGATTGGCGATGTCGTGGGCGATCTCGATGTTGCCCATTGCCGAGAGAGTGGGCAAGAGATTGAAACGCTGGAAGATAAAGCCAATCTTTGCCCGGCGGGTACGCGTGCGTTCCGCGTCGGAGAGGGTGGCGAAGTCGATGCCGTCGATGAGGACGGAGCCGGTTGTGGTTCCGGTGAGTCCGCCGAGGATATAGAAGAGCGTGGATTTTCCGGAGCCGGATGGGCCAACGATGGCGACGAACTCGCCGGGTGTGATGGCAAAGTTGACCTTGCGAAGAGCGGGTACCTCGAGCTTGCCGGAGCGATAGGTCTTGCCGAGATCGCGGGCGAGGATGACGGGCGTTGCGACGCTGCCATCGGGCGTCGAGAGAAGAGGCGTTGTGGAAGAGGAGTCGGGCTGGGGGGACAACGTGGAAGAATGAGGAGACATGTACGTATAGGAAGTCTATCGCGAATGGGGTGGGGAGTGAGGCTGACGGAGCTTTTGCTTGTTGGAGTGGGGGGATGGACGGCGTTGGGCTTGGTGGGCGTGGGGGTGTCGTGGCTGCGAGGTGAACGGCTGCGAGTGCGTCGTGGGATAGCGTGGCTGGCTGGGGTTTGGGTGGTGTATCTGACGGTGTTGATTGGAGTTTCGCTGGGACAAAAGCAGAGAGTGGTCGCGGTAGGGGAGCCGCAGTGTTTTGATGAGATGTGTTTTACAGTTGTCCGAGTGGACGAGGTAAGAGGATTTCTGGTTCGTGATGGGCGGCGCCTGGTGCGAGTGACTGTTCGGGTTACAAATCGGGGACGGTCGGCCCGGAGCGATGGTTTGATCCGGGTTTACTTGACGGATGCGCAGGGGCGGCTGTGGGAGGAGTCGGCTGGAGTCAATGGGGTGGGGTTGAGTACGAGGGTGTCTGGAGGAGACTCTGTAATGAGCGAGCCGGTGTTCAAGGTAGCCGGAGATGCAACGGGCTTAAGGCTGATTTTGACGCATGGGTGGAAGCAGCCGGGGGCGTTGGTTATTGGTGACTCGGATAGCATGCTGCACCGCAAGACGGTGGTCGAACTTGGGCGCTGATTGAGGGCTCCGGCGCTCCGAGACTAAGACGTTGCAAGAGAATAAGACTGAGTAAGTTACGGTGGGAGCGGACGAGAGGGTTACCACCGTGGCACACGTGTCGAGAGAATTGTTTTCTCGAAATTTGCAAGTTGCTGCATGGTGTCAAATGAGATACGCAAGATCCCCTGTGGAATGCGGGGGCAGAAATTGGCACTTGAATTGCATATACCGCTGTCGTCGGAAGTCTGAAAGATACTTCTGAAACGGGCTCCATCTGTCGCGCACTATCTATTGCAAGACAGAGATGACATTCATTAGTAGTGACAGGCTTCATGCACGAACTACATTACGAACGCGATCGGCTTGAACGACAGTCTCATCGCATGTATCGCTACGCTTTTTACGTTTTACGCTGGTTTCATTCAGCCTGAGTTGAAGCCTTAATCCGAACATTTACGCGATGTCCCCACTGCGCCCGCTCGCTTGCGTGCGCCCGCACTGTGGTGCGTCAATCTTGTCCCCTATGCAGCCGGCCTTGCTGCGTAGACGGTCGTGCTCGTCAACAATGCCCAGGAGGCAGAAGTGAATAAACTCATTTGCACTCTCGTTACCGCATCGGTTCTTGTCGGCGGCTCCGCTTACGGCCAGAACAAGACCAAACCAACGAACCATAAACAGGCAAAGCAGGCGCTGCTTGATAACCAGATGGACAAAGTTACCGCCGCCGGCGAAGAGAACTCTGCGATCGCGGCTAATAACTCGACCGTGACTGAAAACAACTCAGGCACGGTGAATCTCGCTGGAACCGCACTGATGGGTGCAAGCGGCATCAACATCGTGAGCTCGTCTGACGCGCTTGTTGCCAATGGCGTGAACGTATACGACAGCAGCGCTTTGACCAATGCTTCGACCAAACCAACCGACGTGACGCAGGCCAACAGTATCTCGCAGGATAGCTCATCGACAGCCGTTCTCTATGGCTACAAGCGGGGAGAGAACAGCCAGCTGAAAGTCAGCAAGAGCTCGAATGTGAGCGATACGAAGAGCTCTACGTCGAGCCTTAACGCTTCGCTGACCGCCAGCAAGACCGATAGCTTTGCTTATGCGAACGATCTGACAAAGAGCAAGAGCTTCTCTGACACGTATACCAAAACGAAGTCTGCAGCTCTGACGTTGAATGCTTCTGAAAACAGTGCAAACAGCGCCAACGATACAGCGGCTACCGGTACTACCGCTAACACCGCAACGTCAGGTACGGGAGGGAGTGCCGCAACAACAGGCAGCTCCACCTCCACCAACAGCGCTTCGAGTGGCGGAAGCACCTCCTCAACCGGAGGCTCTGCGATGAACAGCACAAAATCAGCTAACAATGGGTCAGCGACCAACGGCACCACCAACACGGCGAACACAGATACAAGCGCCTCGAACAGCGCCGCGTCGTTGGCGGCCACCGCGAACCTGGCGTCGAGCAAGAGCAACACTGTTTCGGCAACCTCGACTAAGACTCACAATGTAAGTGTGTCGAACGACTATTCGAGCAGTCTTGCGACGACACTTGCGGCGAGTGCTTCAGACATGAAGTCCTACACCGCAGTGAAGAGCAAGTCTGTAAGTAAGGATATAGAGGGCGCAGTCAGCTTCGATTACGCCGCCGCGAAGAACATCGCCGTCGATGGATCGACGATCGACGACACCAATAGCTACAGCGTGATACTTGCCGGTTCGGCAGAGCAGAACGCGAAGGCGTTGAACATCGTCAACGCGGCCGGCGGTATGGTTGCCAATGGGCTGAACATTGCCCACACGACCAACCTCACTACCATGCCGACCCTCAGCCAGGTCAACAGCATCTCGCAGTCTCGCTAAAGACGGCCGCAGGGAGGGGCTCTTCAACCAGAGAGCCCCAACCTACGCTTCTCTGTGGCATCAAGGAGGATTTATGCGTCGTCTTTTCGTAGTTGCGAGTCTTGCGTTGCTGACCCAAGCAGGACTAGCTCAGAGCGCAGCACGGCATACTCCCCAACCGTTGAACGATGCCGCTATGGATCGGATCACGGCAGCGGGTGTTTCAGCAAGCTTGTCGAATGGAGTCGTGCAGTTCCAAGGATCGGCGTCGACTGCCAACGGTCTGGTGACAGGTGCTGGCACACTGCAGGTGCTGACCGGTCCGCTGACCTCAACCACCAACATGGGCACGCTCACGTTGAATGGCAGCGCGCAACAGAACCTCAGTTCGCTGGTCAACATCAACGCGGTGAACTCCAACATCAATGTGCTGCTGAACCTGAACGTCAATCTGAACTCGACGGTAGGGACCATTGTGCAGTCCAACCTGACTGGAAAACACTGATGAATTGCTTGCGATCGATACTTGCTGCTGGATTGGCGAGTCTTGTTCTCTTCCCTGCCCCCGTACGCGCCCAGAAGACGGGAGAAGCACCCGGGGTGCAGGGGAGCAAGAACATTCGAAGCATGAAAGAGATTCGCGATGAGGGCGTGGTGAAGCAGCGTTGGGACGTAAGTTGCGGCGCCGCGGCGTTGAGCACGCTTCTTACTTACGACTTCAAGGACGATACGCCAGAGACTTCGATCGTGGTTTGGCTTCTTCATCGTGTGGACGCAAAGCGCGTCCGTTCGCGTGGCGGATTTTCGCTGCTGGACCTGAAGCACTTTTCCGAGGCGCGGGGATATCATGCGGAGGCCTTCAGCGGTATGTCGATTGAGGATCTGGCGCTGGAGAAGACTTCGGTGATCGTACCGATACGAGAGAAGGGCTTCGATCACTTTGTGGTGGTGAAAGGTTTTGTTGCAGGGCACGTGATTCTGGGCGATCCGGGCTTCGGTAATGTGACGATGCGAGTCGACCGGTTTCAGACTTTGTGGAAGGACGGAATCGTCTTCGTGGTCCATCCACCAGACGACCGGATGATCGGGGAAAAACGTCTTCCTGTGGCAGCGCGGTTGGTACCGGATGAGTCGCTGATCTCGCGCAAGATCGGAGTTACGGCTCCGAGCAACTATTTGTACTGAGGGGAAAGGCGGCTCGATGTTGCGGCGAAGAGTTCTACCAGGCCTTGTGGTGTTGCTGGCGGCTGCGGGATCGCTCCCGGCACAGACGACACCAGCTAAAGTTGCCCCTCAGACACAAGAAGTCGCCAAAGCAGCGACTCTGACGAAAGACCCGGTGGATTTGAAGCTGCAGGACGCACTGCGAGAGCGCGATGCCATCATCCGCAACCTGCTGGAGCGAGTAAATGAGCTGGAGTGGCGCATCAACGGAGGATTTACCACTCCGGCCAAGGTTGAGGAACGTCCTGCTTTGCCGGCCAGCTCGACTAGTCGAGTGATTAATTCGGTAGTGTCGACGTCAACCTACGACAGCACGGAGAGGCAGGCAACGGAGGCTCTCGACCAAGCGTTGATCTTGCGCGGCGGATTGCTGTTACCTTCCGGAACTCTGGAGGTCGACCATACGACTTCTTATTTCAGCGCCTCGTCTGACCATGTGACAGTGAATGGGTTCGCGCTGCTGCCAGTGTTAGTCGTCGGCGATATCGCTTCTGAGCGTATTCGGGAGGATTACCTGCTGCCAAACTTTACGGCCAGACTGGGGCTTCCGCATAAGTTCCAAGGGGATTTCACGATTCCCTATGGATATGAACTGATCAGGACGGTGGATGCGAACAATGTTCAAACCTCTTCGAGCAGTTTTGGGTTGGGCGATATCTCTGCGGGTGTCTCCCGGCAGTTCACGGTCGAACATGGAAAGGTTCCCGACATACTGGCGAGTGTGCGCTTTAAATCGACGACCGGGAAAGATGCCTTCAATCTGCAGAGCAACTTGACGGCGCTCGGGACCGGGTTCAATGCGCTTCAAGGAAATCTGACGCTGTCGAAGTCGAGCGACCCGGTAGTGTTCTTTGGAAATCTTTCGTATACGGCTAATTTGCCGGGGAATCATACCGTTTCGGCGAACGATCCAACCAACCCTTCGGCAACGATGGTGGGACACTTCAAGCCGGGTGATGCGGTGGGATTCCAGCTTGGATCGATCCTGGCACTCAATCCAGAGGTATCGATGACGCTGGGCTGGGATCAGCGGTTCACGCGTAGCACCACGTTAAACGGGGTGGATATTCCGGCGTCGTATCTAGTAGAAGGAGCGTTGCGGTTTGGAACAACGTACGTGTACGCGCCGGGGAAAACGATCGACCTGAGCTTCGGCGTGGGGCTGACGCCGGATACGCCGAATCTGCAGTTCTCCGTGGGTGTGCCGTTTCGGTTCGGGCTGTGGGGGGCGAAACCAAAGAAGCTGGACGTGCACTAGGACCGTGAAGGATGATCAGGCGCACTCGCCAGCGGAGAGAAAGAGCGACTGGAGAGTGGCGTCTTCGAGAAAGCTTATCTCCAGACGGATGGTGATGATCTGACCGAGGTCGGCCGGAGTGGTGAGGTTTTTGCGACACGTGCAGAGGTGGGTGAAGCCGAGGTGGCCGGCGCGGGTGAGCTCGAGGCCCGAGGAGATGATGGAGGCGTAGAGGTCGATGACGGCGCGAAGCTGGATCTCGACGCGGAACTCCATGGTGGTGGGCGAGAGGGTTCTGCGGTTGAGGATCCAGCCTCCGCAGTCTGCGAAGGCTGAGGTGAGCGAGGGCAGGAGGCCTTGGCGCTCTTCGTAGCTGAAGCCCTGAATATCAAGCGATTGCATGGGAATGTTGAGCCTCTGCCGATCGAAGGTGTGCTTGCCGATAGGGTGTTCATCGGAAGGGGAGGGTGGGAGCGTGAGTCTCTAGTGGGGTACTGTGGTCATGTGGCGCTTGCGGTTTGATAATGTTGAAAAGAGATGACTTGCGATATCACTTCGAAAACTTTGCTCTCCGACGGCGGTTTGTCTGCTTTTAGTTTCATGGATGTAGTAGATAGCGGGAGCGAGGTTCTTTATGGTGCTTGGAGTAGGAACGGATTTGATAGAGACGAAACGGATCGAGGAGAGCATCGATCGGTACGGCGAGCGGTTTCTGGAGCGGGTTTTCACTCCTGGAGAGATCGCCTACTGCATGCGTAAGAAAAAGAATGCCGCAGAGAGCTTTGCGGCCCGGTTTGCTGCGAAGGAGGCCGGTGCGAAGGCTCTCGGGACCGGAATTAGTCGAGGCGTTACGTGGAAAGAGCTTGAAGTGCGGCGCGAGGCGAGTGGCAGACCCACGCTACACCTGAGTGGGAGGGCGGCAGAGTTGGCTGGGGCTATGGGCGTGCACAGGGTACAGTTGAGCTTGACCCATAGCAGGGAGCTAGCGATGGCGGTGGTGGTCGTTGAAGACTAAACCGCTGCGGGTAGCGGAAGTTGAAACCATTAGAGTGGTTTGGGCATCCATAAGAGATCAAGCACTTTAGCGCGACGTGATTCCCTGTGCTTTTCCTGAGGTGATTGGTTGGGAGGGTAATGTATTCTCCTAGTTACTGACACCCTGATTGCACTACAGGTGGGAGGCGGTGGTGCGACGCCGTGGCAGTGAAGTTTTGCAAAAAGGTCTTAAAGGAGAGCTATGCCCAGCCAGCAGGAGGTCCGGTGGTCGCAGTTGAAGGTGGGCGTGATTGTACTGATTTCGACAGTGGTGCTGGTGACCCTGCTGTTCCTGATGACGAGTTCGTCGGGTCTGGGAATTTTTTCGCATAAGCTGACGGTGGTGACGTTCTTCGAGAACTCGGCCGGCCTGAAGACAGGTGCGGCGGTGAACCTGGAAGGCGTGACGATCGGGACGGTGAAGTCTGTGACGATCGACAACTCACCAGAGCACAAGCTGACTCCGGTGAAGGTGGTGATGAAGATGAACGAAAAGTTCGCCACCAATCTGAAGAAAGATTCGAAGGCTTCGCTGTCGACGGTGGGAGTGCTGGGCGATACGGTGGTGGATATCAATAGCCAGTTTGCCGTGGGGCCGCCACTGCAGGACGGTGATGTACTGAAGACTCTGGAGACGCCTAGTTTGACCGATGTCGTGAAGGCGAGCCAGGGAACGATCGAGAGCCTGAATGTGATTCTGGCGAAGATGAACATCATCGTTGACAACATTCAGTCGGGGAAGGGCTCGGTCGGGCAGCTGATCAATAATCCTGATTTGTACAACAAGGCGAACAATACCGTCGATGAGCTTTTGAAGCTGGAGAAGAATATCAATGCGGGTCGCGGGTCGATCGGCAAACTGATGACCGACGACACGTTGTACAACCGGCTAAACGGCACAGTGGCGAAGTTACAGAGTATTGCTGAAGGGATCGACAGCGGCAAGGGCACGGCGGGCAAACTGATAAAGGACGATACCCTTTATAAAAACCTGAACTCGACGCTTGCGCATGCGAATTCGCTGCTGGCCGATGCCGACGCTGGCAAAGGTGGGATTGGGCTCATGCTGAAAGATCCCAAGTTTCGCCAGGATCTGAGCAATACGCTGACGCAGGTAAACACGCTGGTGACTGGAGTGAACGATGGTCGAGGTACGCTGGGCAAACTAGTGACCGACGATGCCGCCTACACCAACCTGAACAAACTGCTGGAGGCCAGCACGGATCTGGTGAAGACGATTCGAAGCGATCCGAAGAAATACCTGACGATCCATCTGAAGATCTTTTAGAGAAGGTGCAGCAACAAAGATGACGGGTTTGGGCTCTGGCCTGAGCCCGTTTTTTTCTGCGTTTTACGGACCCCGAAACTTTGCGATACAGTGTCTCGTCTTTGTAGAACCGCTGAGAGTTGCGTTTTTGAGTAGACGAAGAATCGTCTCGCTCTTTGAATAGTTGCTCTTTATGGAGAGTTGTTGTGAGGAGAGAGATGATTTCTAAGTCTTTTGCAAGTGTGCTGATACTGTCTACGGGAGTTTGTCTTGGGCAAGCGTTTACTAGGGCAGATGCAGCCGGTGGGCCAAGTTCGGAGCCGAAGCAGCCAATCATCTTCGACCTTTCCGCAATTGATAAGACCGCGGACCCTTGTACCGATTTTTACCAATATGCTTGCGGCAATTGGCTGAAGAAAAATCCTATACCTGCAGATCAGGTACGGTGGGGAAGGTTTAACGAGTTGGCGGAGCGAAATAATTATTTGTTGTATACCGAGTTGAGGGCTGCCGCCGACGCTCCGAAGACTCCCCTGCAGCGGAAGTACGGGGACTACTTCGCTGCGTGCATGAACGTGGATCTGGCGGACCAACTGGGGGTGAAGCCGTTGAAGCCAGTATTGGCGGCGATTGAATCGTTGAAGGACAAAAAGCAACTGGCGACGACTGTCGCAGAGTTACAGAGAACCTATTCTGTGGGCGTGTTTTATGGGTTGAATGTGCAGCAGGATCAGAAAGACTCGAGCCAGCAGATTGCGAGCGCGATCCAGGGGGGCCTTTCGCTGCCGGACCGGTCGTACTATCTGACTGAGGATGAGAGGAGCCAAAAGCTACGGGATCAGTATGTCGAGCACGTCGCGAAGATGTTCGTGCTATTAGGCGATGCTCCTGAGAGAGCTGCGGACGAGGCTAAAAGTGTAATGACCATCGAGACGGCGCTCGCCAAGGGCTCAATCGATCGCGTCGAGCTGCGAGATCCGGCGAAGCGGTACCACATTATGTCCAGGCAGGACCTCGAGGTGCTGTCTCCCGATTATGATTGGCAGACCTATTTGCAAGAAGTCAAGATCGGAGAGTTCAGTACGCTGAATGTCGCGACGCCGGACTACTTCAAGGCGATGAATGTAGCGATCGATACGGCGAGTTTGGATTCGATCAAGAGCTATCTGCGCTGGCAGGCGTTGAGAACCGCTGCGCCTGCTTTGTCGAAGCCATTTGTGGATGAAAACTTCAACTTTTTTTCAGCGACGCTGCAAGGCCAGAAGGAACAGACGCCACGTTGGAAACGTTGTACACGCGCAACGGATGCGGCGCTGGGTGAAGCCGTGGGCCAGGATTGGGTGAAACAATACTTTCCTCCCGATGCGAAGGCCAACATGGACAAACTGGTGGTGGCGCTTGAACAGGCGCTGGGACAGGACATACAACAGCTGCCATGGATGAGCGACGCGACGAAGGTAGAAGCGAAGGCAAAGCTCGATGCGATTCGGAACAAGATCGGTTATCCGGAAAGCTGGCGCGACTACAGCACATTGACTGTTAAGCGCGACGACTACCTTGGAAACGTGCAGCGGGGTCAGAACTTTGAGCGGGCCCGCAACTATGCCAAGCTAGGCAAGCCGGTCGACGAGAAGGAGTGGGGTATGACGCCGCCTACGGTCAATGCGTACTACAGCCCTCCGAATAACGATATCAACTTCCCTGCCGGGATTCTGCAGCCTCCCTTCTTCGACAACAGCAAAGATCCAGCGGTAAACTTTGGCGGCATCGGTACTGTGATCGGGCATGAGATGACGCATGGTTTCGATGACCAGGGATCGAAGTACGATCCGAAAGGAAATGTGCGGCCGTGGTTCACAGCGGAGGACCGCGCGAAGTTTACCGAGCGTACCGATTGCGAAGCGAAAGAGTATGACGGGTTCAAGGTTGCCGAGGGACAAAACCTCAACGGAAAGCTAACGCTTGGCGAAAATACGGCAGACAATGGCGGGATTCGCATTGCATTCCAGGCGCTCGAAGCAGCTCTAACGCAACAGGGAGCCGCTGCTGAGCCGGGGTATGTCGATGGGAAGCGTGATGGTTATACCGCGCAGCAGCGCTTCTTTATCACCTTCGGACAGCTGTGGTGCCAGAATCAGACGGAACAGAACGCGCGTGTGCTGGCCAAGACCGATCCGCACAGCACAGGCGAGTGGCGGGCGAAGGGCACGGTGCAAAACTTCGATGAGTTCGGCAAGGCCTTTGGCTGTAAAGCAGGACAACCAATGATGCCGGTGAACTCCTGTCGCGTCTGGTAGAGGATAGAAGTGAGGCAGAGGCCCGGGCTGCGGGCCTGGGCTTTTCGTGTTCGCTTTAAGATCGGGGGAGCTGGAGTAACCATGGCGTGGTGACCTTGCGCGCGAAGGATAGACCAACCAGAATGAGCGGCATAAGTGGCACAAAGTCGCGACAGCTTCTACAATAAGCGAAGGAATCGTACCCTACAGAGTTGCTCGCGGCAAAAGGTGGACGGAAGACGTTCACTGGCGAGGATTAAGGAAGCGCATGAAGTTGAGCAGGATTGGCCGGGTTTCAATGGCCTTGGTAGTGTCCGTAGCGATGGGTCTGGGCATGACGGCGTGCGGTGGCGGCACGATCGGGTTCATGTGGGTTCTTGGAACGCAATACAACCAGATCGCCGGCTTCAAGATCGATGACTTTACGGGAAATCTGACAACGATTCCTCATTCGCCGTTCACCTCTGGCGGAGCGAACCCCGTGTCGATCGTGGTGAAGCCGGGTGGCCGCTTCGTCTTTGTGGTCAATAAGGGGGGCGGGAATGGAACAACAACCAACCTGCCTTGCGGAACCGCGGGCAGCATCAGCGAGTTCAGCGTTGGCGGACAGGGTGTGTTGACCTTCCAGCAGTGCTTCACAAGCCAGGGGACTACACCTGTCTGGGCAGCGGTCGATACTACGGGTAACTTCCTGTATGTTCTGGACCAGCAGGCACCCTCGCTCGATGGGGCTCCACTACCTCCGAACGGGGACATCACGGTGTTCTCGATCGACCCGAACACCGGCCGATTGACACTGGTATTGAACCAGCAGATCAAGGATCCCGCGACGGGCTTGCAGCTGACGTACTTCCCTGTTGGGCAAACGCCGACAATGTTGGCGGTCTTGGGCGGATGCGTGTTAACGCTCAATACAGCTGACCAGACCGTCTCTCCCTACGCGGCTGGAACCGCCGGACAGCTGACGCTTACGACTACGCAAAAGTACAGTACGAATGCTCTACGGCCTACGTCGATTATTGCCGGTGGAGGCAATATTTACATTACCGATGCAGGTGCTCCCAATACGAACAGTCCGGGGCAGCTTCTTCCGTTTACCGTTGGGGCCACTTCGTGCTCGTTGAACACGATCAACAACGGAGTGGGTACCAATCCCTCACCGGCGGCAAATCCGGTCTATTCCTTGGTCGGCGGGACAGGCTCTGCGAAGAACTTTGTCTATGTCGCGAACCAGTCGACTACCGATACCACGAATGCGAACAGCTCGATTTCGGCGTTCAATATCCTGTCCAACGGAGCACTGCAGTTGCTGAACGATCCGGGGAACAACCCGTACCCGGTCGGCGCAGGGCCGGTTTGTATGGTCGAGGACCCGTCGAATCAATACATCTACACGTCAAATGGAGATGGGACGGTGACCGGGAAGCAGATCTCGACAACAGGCACCCTGTCGGATCTGCGCAGAGGGTCGAAGTTCACGGCGACCGGACAGACGACGTGCCTCGCAGTAAGCGGAAACGTAAACTAGCTGGCAGAGCGGCAGCTGGAGAACCAGGACAGAATGTCGGTAGGAATTCTGAGTATCGGGACAGCAGGAACGGGCGGAAACGATTTGCCCCGGAGTTAGGCAAGCATGAAGTGGAATAAGATGGGTCGCGGAACAGTGGCCTCGATATTGTCTTTTGCGTTGGTGAGCGTAACGGCGTGCAGCCGCGACTACACGCTGGCGTATGTATACGTGACGACTGCAAAACCGTTGACGAGCACCTCTCCTAACGGTGGGATCAATGCCTACGCGGTGGACTTCCAGATCGGATCACTGACGCCGCTGGCAGATTCACCGATACCGGCAGGCAGAAATCCGGTGACCCTGGTTGCCTCGCCGAATGGGCTAAATCTGTATGTCGTCAATCACGACGATTCAACCATCGGTGAGTACTCAATCGGAACCGACGGGAAGATCTACCTGCAGAACACGTACAACATAACGGGAAGCAATGCTACCGCGGTTGCGATGGATGCGGCAGGTGCTTTTCTTTATGTCACCTTCCAATATCAGCTGGGTCCAACTGGACAGCAGCTGTACTCGACCGCTTCGCCTGGGCCTGGCGGTATCACGATCTTTCCAATCAGTTCCAAGGACGGCTCGCTGGGAACTCCTAAGACCGTCAACGTCGGCAACACCCCAGTCGGGGTTGTGGTTAGCCGTCCGCGCTGCGAACCGTCGGCCGCCTACAATGCCGGAAATCCGACCTGCACTTTGACCGACGGCACGGGATCTGGACTTCAGACCTCGTTTGTTTACATCATCGATCAGGAGACACCGACGACGCCTAAGGCTGCGTTGCTTGGCTTCTCACAGAACATGTCGACGGGGTTATTGACTCCTACTCCCGGGACCACGATCACGACCGATGCTACGGGCAAGACGGTGGCAACCGGTTATGGCGTGGGGATCACACCGAGCGCGATCGCGGAAGATCCTTCCTCCCGGTTTGTGTATGTCACGGACCAGGCGGCCAATGTGCTCTACGGCAAAACAGCCAATGCAGATGGGTCGCTGACCCCGATGGTCAATAACCAGTTCCCAACGGGTCTCTTCCCGGTGGGTGTGACGGTCGATCCGCGTGGCAAGTTCCTGTATGTCGCGAACTTCTCCTCTGGAACGGTTGGCGCTTATACGATCGATCAAAACTCGGGGAATCCGACGGGGTCCGTCGGTTCTGCTTCGACGGCCACGGGCACGGGTCCAACCTGCGTTGCGATCGAACCGGCACTCGGCGTTTACCTCTATACGTCGAACAACCTCGAAGGCGATGTCTCGGCGTTTCAACTGGCCCCTCAAAACGGCACGCTGAAGCAGGTGCAGAATACGCCGTTCCCCTCGGGCGCACTGCCGACCTGTGCAGTGGCAGTGGCGAATGGTTCGCATCCGACGCAGATCATAGTCGAGTAACGGCGTTCCCGGTTGTGCTGAGAGCCCCGCTATTGCGGGGCTTTTTTGCGCTCCTGGCTATTGGCTTCCTTCTGTTTCCTGAAATTCCCGTGACTCGGGTGCGACTGCGTTCTTTCGACTGACTGAGGCCGTTGGTCAGTACCTATACTGCTTCCCTTATACCTTTCTGTGAGGCACCCCCCCCCCCCTGGTATTACGCCGTAACTCATTTATTTTCAATGATTTATAAAACATTGCTTCGCGCAAAATCGTCATTCGAAACGGGTTACGGCTAAATTCGTCCAAGCAAACGAGTTAGGTTAATCCCCCTTAAACATAAAGCCCTCGGATTTGTCCGAGGGCATCTCTTTTGAGCTCTGAATTAAGTATAGCGGATCGACCGAAACTAATACGCCACGCGTTTCTCCTTGTCTGGCGCGGTGATTGGCGACTTTGGGGCTTGACAGGATTCTTGGGGGTTCTTGGACGGCTGGAATGGCAGGCACGACTCAGGTAAGGCCAGCGAGACTAGGCGGTGGCAGGGGAATCCGGTGGAGAAAAAGGAAGAACAGCAACAGCAGATCCCTACGGGACGACAACCAAAAGAACAAGCAACTGTAGCTGCAACGACAAAGACAGAAGCAGATCCCTACGGGATGACAACCAAAAGAACAAACCAAAAAGAACAAGCCAAAAGGACAAGCCAAAAGGACAAGCAAACAGAACACAGCAAAAGAACGAACGAAAAGAACGAACGGCGCCAGGAAACAATCGTGGAACGAATAATGACTTGAAACTAGGGCGCGACGGTGCATCGGGAGCGTTGCGGCTGCGGAGGTCGCTAGTTTGAGACGGGTGACAGCATGCGGGGTTTGCGGGAGAAGCGTGTGAGGATGGCTTTACGGGCAGGGGTTTCTACGAAGTGGAAGGCGGCCAAAGCCAGCAAGATAAGGATTACGTAGGAGAGCCAAGGCTCGAGGGCTGACAGGTGCAGTCGCTCCGGCACACGGTAGATGTGGAGGAGTTGGAAGACATTGAAATGGAGCAGGTAGAGGCAGTAGCTGCTTTCACCGATCAGTAGGAGAGGACGCCAGGAGAAGATGGCCGAGATTGCGTGAGGCCCACTGAGGCCGAGGACCAGGGCGGCGAAGACGGGGGTCATCAGGCCGCCGTGCATGAGGAGATAGGGTGTGCGGAGAACCAGGGTGTAGAAGAAGACTCCCACAAGGGCCAGGCTGGCAAAAGAGAGAAGGAGGCGCTGACGTGAGGTGATGGTGAGGGCGTGTTGGAGTTTGCCCAGGGTGACGCCAATGAGGAAGGTGCAGACGTACGGGAGTGGGGTGTACTTGAGGAATCGAATGAGCTGGGTGGAGCTGTAGCGGTCGACCGGACCGACGATGTGGTCGGGGTTGAGCCAGAGATAGAGGGAGTGGGGGAACAGGCCGATGATCCAGAGAGCTGCGAGAAGAAAGACGAGCTGGATCGGCTTTTTGGGCCACGGAAGACGAATGAGCCAAGGGAAGGCGGCGTAGAGGACGACTTCGCTCGAGAGAGTCCAGGCGACGGTGTTCCAGAAGGTGGCGACGGAGGGACTCCAACCCTGGAGGACGAGGGGGGTGAGGATGATTCCCTGCCAGAACTCGAAGCGGGAGCGGGCGTGCCACTCGTCCTGCACCATGCGGAAGGAGATGAGGAGCACGAGGAGGTAGATGGGGTAGAGCCGGGAGAAGCGGGCCAGCCAGAACTCGCGTTTGACCAGGGTGTTTGCGCGGTCGGCGTAGTTGTAGGTAAGGACGTAGCCGGAGATGAGAAAGAAGACGCCGACGAAGACGTAGCCGTTACCGATGATGGGATAGAGGAGGCCGAGGTGTGGCGGCGTGAAGTGGAAGAGAATGATGAAGATGGCCAGCAGAGTGCGGATACCGGTGAGAGCCGGCAGGGGCGGCTTGCGGGTGGTGATGGCCGCGGGTGGTTGGGCAGGGGTCTGCGGCTGCTCGATCTCTGGTTCCAGAAGGCTGGGATTCACTATACGTCCTGCTTGAATGGGATAGTACCGTTCAACTCTGTCTAACGCGGTTTCTTAGGATTGGACGCGCGAGGGTACACGGAAGACGACATAATTCGCATCAACTTCGTGATTTCGAGCCGGAGGTCGTGGGATCACGGCAGATTTCTCCGCTGCGCTGCGAAAGGATACGTAAGGGCAAGAACAAACGCAGATCCCTAGCGGGATGACAACAAAAGGACGGTAACGGCAAGAACGACCGATCTCAGCCTCAGGCTGTGACGAGGGAGCCGATTTTTTCGCCGCTGACGACGCGAACGATGTTGCCGGGCTCGCGCATGCTGAAGACCATCATGGGCATGTTGTTGTCGCGACAGAGGGAGACGGCGGTGGTGTCCATGACGCGGAGGTTGAGGCGGAGCATTTCGCTGTAGGTGATCTGTTCGAATTTTGTGGCTTTGTCATCGACTTTGGGGTCGGCAGTGTAGATGCCGTCGACGGAGGTGGCCTTGAGGAGGATGTCGGCTTTGATCTCCATGGCGCGTAGGCTGGCAGCGGTGTCGGTGGAGAAGAAAGGGTTGCCGGTTCCGGCGGCGAAGATGACGATGCGGTTCTTCTCGAGGTGGCGCATGGCGCGGCGGCGGATGTAGGGCTCGGCTACTTCGTGCATCTCGATGGCGGACATGACGCGGCAGAAGAGGCCCAGCTTCTCGATGGCGTCTTGAAGGGCGATGGCGTTGATGACGGTGGAGAGCATGCCCATGTGATCGGCGGCGACGCGGTCCATGTCGATGGCCTGCTGGGCGACGCCGCGGAAGAAGTTTCCACCACCGACGACGATGGCGATCTCGCAGCCGAGGGCGTGGACGGCGGCGATCTCGGCTGCTATTTTGTGAATAAAGACGGCGTCAATGCCAAAACCTTTGCCTGCGGCCAGAGCTTCGCCTGAGATCTTGAGGAGGACTCTTTTGTACATGTCAGAACTAAGTATCGCATGGTGCAGGGGGGAGATTATTGGGTGGTTAAATTCGAGCCTATAGACGGCTCGACACCAGATTTTGTTTACAACTTTGGTGGAGCTTGTAAAGGTTGTGCACAACTTTGCGGGTTAAGGTGGGTATTGCTGGGTGCGGGCACGATACGACGCAGCCCAAGGAGAAAGTAAATGTTCAGCAAAGTACGTTTGATGGTTTTGACAGCCGGTATTGTTGCAGCGGCGGTGCCAATGACGATGCAGGCACAAGAGGTTCCGGGACCGCACCCTGCCTATCTGCATGCGCTTAGCGATCTTCGCGCGGCTCGGCATTATCTGAATGATGGATGGGCATGGGCGCCGGTGAAGCGAGAGGATAATGAGGCGATTCACCACATCGATGCGGCGATCAACATGATCAAGCAGGCTTCGATCGATGATGGTAAAGGCTTGAACGATCCGTTCCACATCGATACTGGTCTGAGCGCGCATGACCGGTTCCGCAAAGCTAATGAGCTTCTGCTTGCGGCGCACAGGGATCTGGAGCGCGCCGAAGATGTACCGCAGGCGCGTCAGCTTCGGAACCATGCGATCGCGGAGATCGATTACGCACATACGATCGTGGACAATGCGGAGCGGACGGCTCACTGGGAGTAGACGCTGTCGCTTGAAATGCCAGAGGGGAGCGTTAGTGCGCTCCCCTCTTCTCTTTGTGCTTTAGTCTGAGCACGCCTGGAGCTCTTTTTTCATTCGGGTGATTCAGCGGAAGAGAGAATTGAAAGATGGAGAAGAGGCTGTGATAATTTCGTTCTGAACTGCATAATCCCAGGGCCTTTTTTTCTATTCGCGGGTAGATAGTGGAGGAGGTGCGATGCGTCGATGCCGCTGGTTGTCGGTGGGTTTCTGTTCGCTGGCTTGGGTTGTACTTGTTTTGGTGGGTGCGTCTCGCGTGGCGGCGCAGAACCCGGAGGCTCTTTCCTCTTTCTTTGAAGGCAAGCAGGTGGTTGTGAAGATGGATATGCCGGGGACGCAGAAGGGTGTGGACATCTATCCGAACCGGCCTCAGCCGCTGGACGCGAAGAGCTATGGAGACCGGTTGAAGCAGTTCGGGGTGTCGCTGCAGCGGGGCGATACGGTGATGGTCACGAAGGTAAAGGTGAACAAGGATAACGTCGAGTTTCAGCTTGGCGGTGGGGGATATGGGACAGCGGGGGATAACACGGATACTGCGGTCCACTTCACGCCAGCGGAGAAGAGCGACCGGGAGAAGGATCTGGAGAACCAGATCAGCAACGAAAGCGATCCGGATAAGCGGCGCTCGTTGCAGCGTGAACTTGATTATGTGAGGTCTGAGCGCGAGAGGCGTAATCGGATCGATAGCGCGCGAGCCCAGGATGATGCTGAAAGAAGGACGGGGCAGGTGGCGATGAAGCGGCAACAGGGTGGGTCGCGATTCAATATCAAATTGAACGCACGAGCGATGGGGGATTCATTGACGCCGCAGGTGATTGAGAGTGCGCTGGCGCAGTATGTCTCGTTTTCGGGAGACGCGACGGGGGCTGACGGGGCGCATCCCGCTGGAGGGGCTCCGGGCGAAGGTACGGGACTGGCGGTGCATCCCTCGGACAATGGTGCTGATCCGGCGCAGAGTTTGAAGAAAGGGATGAGCAGAGAGCAGGTGGAGGCTCTGTATGGCCCGGCGGTGGAGGCGCATGACCGAACAGAGAATGGGATGGGGATCACCTCATGCACGTATAAGAGCAAGGATGAGAGGGTTCAGGCGGATTTTGTGAATGGGGTGCTGGTGCAGTACTCCGTGTCTTCGCGTTGAGGCGCGGACTTCGGGAGGATCTTGCTCATGGCGTGACACTCCTTGATCGTGGTTAGACGGCTGCGGGATTATTTCGCTCACTGGTTTTCGCGACGATGACGCGTTCCGTTGCTGTGACTTACGGGTCGTACTTCCCAAAGGCCAACACTTGCATCTATCACTGGAGTATTGTCTGGGTCTTCGCTCGTGCTGTGCGGACGGGCAGTTGCGAGTTTGGGCGAAGACCACGTCCTCCAAGATGGTTTGAGATTTTACGCAACACTCCAAAGGCATAAGAAGGAGATAAATATGGCATTGAATATGCGGTTTGCAATCTTAGCCGCTACTCTGATGGTGACAGCGGTCCCGGTGGTTCAGGCACAAGGGGCACCTGGTGCTCACCCGGCTTATCAGCATGCGCTCAGCGACCTGCGTGCAGCGCGGCGGTATCTGAATGAAGGAATGTCGGCGCCAGAGCCGGTGAAGCGCGACGCCGATGCGGCGACAAAACACATTGATGCGGCGGTGAGCGAGATCAAGCAGGCGTCGATCGATGAGGATAAGAGCCTGCATGATTCCTATAAGGTCGATCCGGGCCTGAGTCCGCGGGAGCGTTTCCACAAGGCCAACGAGCTGCTTCTGAGCGCGCACAAGGATCTGGAGAACGCGGAGGAGCTGCCGCAGGCGAAACAACTTCGAAACCATGCAATCGCTGAAATCGACTACGCTCATACGATTGTGGATAACGCTGAGAAGGCTGGGCATTGGCAGTAGAAGGTCGTCAGCCTGCTTAACTAGTATGGATTGAGAGAAGCCCGGACAGTGTCCGGGCTTTCCTGCATGGTGAGCGCTCAGGGTAAGTGGTTTGCTTCTGGGTTTCGACGCTCAGGGTCAGGTTGACGACCTTCTTCGCCAGTTTTATAGAAGGGCTTGGCCGGCTGCAGTCGCGGCGGAGACCTCTATGAGTTTGCCGGATTTTACGTCGTAGATGTAGCCGTAGATGGGGATGGACTTCGGCACGAGCGGGCTGGTGCGGATGCGAGTTACATCGGCGAGAACTGACTCGGCCTGATCTTTGATGGTGAGGAACTCGACGAACTCGGCTGCTGTGGAGCCTGGGCCTTTGCCCACATCTTTGAAGCCTTCGGGGGTGAGGGCTGCGGTTTCGAGACTGTTGGCGAGGAGGCCGCGGATGACATCGTTGGTGAAGAACTGCATGCCGCAGTCGGTGTGGTGGATGACGAAGAACTCTTTGGTGCCGAGAAGCTTGTAGCTGATGACGAGAGAGCGGATGGCGTCGTCTGAGGCGCGGCCGCCGGCGTTGCGAATAACGTGGGCGTCTCCTTCGGCGAGGCCTGCGTATTTGGCGGGGTCGAGGCGGGCGTCCATACAGGTGAGGATGGCAAAGCCGCGGGCTGGTGGGAGAGCTAGTTTGGATTTTTCGCCGAAGTTGCTGGCGTAGGATTCGTTGGCGGAGAGGACTTCGGTAAGGATCTTACTCATGGTGGTGTCTCCTGAGTGTGCTGGTTCGATCGTGGGTTGTGGCGAATTTGTGGTGGGATGATGGTGCGGATTATTCTGCGTGGGGATCGACGATGTGGATGGGGAGATCGTAGTGGTTCGAGGTAAGTTCCCATCGGCGGTTCTCTTCTTTGTGGAGAGTGTTCTGGTCGGAGAAGAGTTGGTGCAGGACTTCGCCTTCGTGAGTGGAGGAGGGTTGGTCTTTGTAGGTGATGACGATTCGGTAGTCCCAGCGGCTGTCCTCCGAGGTGTGCAGACCGGGGCCATAGACGGTGTAGCTGGTGATGTACCCTAGCTGCTGCTCACGGTCGAGGGCGGCGATTTGATACTTGCGGAAGAGAGACCACCACTCGTCCTGGTGGCCGTACTGGACTCTGTAGACCCACTCGACGAGATAGGGCTTTGCGGGAGTGGGTGCTGTGGCTTGAGCCTTAATCGTGATGGGTGCGATGAGAGTGAGGACAGCGAGAGGAAGGCTTATGAGTCTGCGCATCGGTGTAGTCTCCGTGATTGATCGTCGTTGGCTGAGATGTCGGCGCGGGAAGGGATGCCTGACCGGAGGTCAAAGCGGGAAAAGAGCGCTTGGATGTTCGACTGACGATTGATCTGGAGGGGTCTGCGGTGCCCTGAGGTGTCGTCAGCCTAGAGGCTGGGCGGACAACAATAACGGGCTGCAGAGGCGAAGTGCATGGTTGGAGATTAGTGGAGGTGAGGTAGCGAGTCAAGCGAGGACTGTTCAAGGAAGAGGCGCCGGCTCAGGCAAAATGCAGGGGCCTCTCCACTACGTCGCGCGATAAGACTGCGCGACTTCGGTCGCGATGACGATTCTTCGCAGTTAAAACTTGATGACAGGCTAAAAACATAAAGCCCGGGCTGGTGGCCCGGGCTCTTTGTATCGATGATGGTTACAGATTAGGAGGCGGCTTCTTCGGTGACGGCTGCCTTGGCCTGGGCTACGGTCCAGTCGGTGGCGCCTACCTTGAAGCGGGCGAAGCGGCGGACGCTGATGTTCTCGCCGAGCTTGGCGACTTTGCTGGCGATGAGCTGGCCGATGGTCTGCGAGGCTTCCTTGATGAAGGGCTGGTCGAGGAGGCAGAACTCTTCGTAGAACTTGGCGAGCTTGCCGGTGAGCATCTTCTCGATGATCTCGGCGGGCTTGCCGGAGGCTGCGGCCTGGGCGCGGTAGACGTCCTTCTCGCGCTCGAGGTCGGCTTCGGTGACGTCCTCGCGACTGACGAAGCGGGGGTCTACGGCGGCGATGTGCATGGCGACGTCGCGGAGGAGTTCCTGGAAGTCGTCGGTGCGGGCTACGAAGTCCGACTCGCAGTTGAGTTCGAGGAGAACACCGATCTTGCCGCCGGCGTGGATGTAGGTTCCGACTGCGCCTTCGTTGGTGGTGCGGGTAGCCTTCTTGGCGGCCGAGGCCATGCCACGCTTGCGGAGGACGACGAAGGCGGCTTCCATCTCGCCTTTAGCCTCTTGCAGCGCTTTCAAGCAGTCGCCCATGGGGGCGCCGGACTTTTCACGGAGTTCTTTGACGAGTTTTGCGTCGATCTTTACGGCGGTTTCAGTCATTGTGCGTTTCCTTGAGTTGCGGTTTTCTGCGAAAGGGGGCGCGGGCTGGATGCCCGCGCCCCACCAAAATAACAAGAGACGGTTACGGCACGGCTAATGCCCTGCTTTTCCCTTGCGACGGCCTTTCGGCACGATAGATGGTGCTAGACGGCGGCCTGGGCTGAGATGGGCTCGGACTCGGCTTCGGGCTCGGAGGCGGCCGAAGGAGCCTTGCGGATGTTTCCGCCGAGGACTGCAGCGAGGTCGACGGTCTCGTCTTCTTCGGGAGCAGCTTCGGTGGGCTCGGCGGCGGCGTGGACTTCTACGCCTTCGCTCTCGCCATCTTCACCGACGTACTCGGGAGAGACTGCGAGGGGCTGAACGTCAGCGGACTCGGTGGCGAAGGCCTTCTCGGAGACCATCTGGACGCCTTCGTAGGCGGAATCGGCGATCTTCGTGGTGAAGAGGCGGATGGCGCGGAGGGCGTCGTCGTTGCCGGGGATGACGTAGTCGACGACGGTGGGGTCGCAGTTGGTGTCGACGACGGCGACGACCGGGATGCCGAGCTTGCGGGCTTCGGCGACGGCGATGGCTTCGTTGTTGGAGTCAACGACGAAGATGGCGTCGGGAAGGCGCTTCATGGTCTTGATACCGGCGAGGTTGGTGGTGAGGTGCTTGCGCTCGCGCTCGAGCTTGATGACTTCCTTCTTGGTGAGGAGCTCGTAGCGACCGTCGGTCGACATGTCGTCGAGCTCGGTGAGGCGCTTGACCGACTTCTGCACGGTGACCCAGTTGGTGAGAAGACCACCGAGCCAGCGGCTGTTGATGTAGGGCATGCCGGCGCGGGTGGCTTCTTCGGCGATGGCATCCTGCGCCTGGCGCTTGGTGCCGACGAAGAGGATGAGCTTGCCGGTGGAGGTGAGATCGGTGACGAACTTGGAGGCCTCTTTGAACATCTTGAGGGTCTTCTGCAGGTCGATGATGTAGATACCGTTGCGCTCGCCGAAGATGTACTCCTTCATCTTTGGGTTCCAGCGCTTGGTCTGATGCCCGAAGTGAACGCCAGCTTCGAGCAGTTCTTTCATAGTGATATTTGCCATGTAGCTCCTTGGTTTAAGACAGCCGGACCGGTGCTCCGGTGCCTGGATTGATCCCTCGTAAGGGAGATTTGACTCCTTGCCGCAAGGGTTGAAGCCTGCGGGTGATGCGAAAGCCAGCTTTTAGCTATTAGCCGTTGGCTCTTAGCTAAAAGCTAAAAGCCAACAGCTAAAGGCTGCATTCCAATTACCGTTTGGAGAACTGGAAGCGAGCGCGAGCGCCCTTCTGACCGTATTTCTTGCGCTCTTTACCACGCGAGTCGCGGGTAACGAGGCCTTCTGCCTTGAGCGCCTTACGGAGCTCGGGGTTGAATACCATGAGGGCGCGAGCGATGCCGAGCTTGACTGCATCGGCCTGGCCCATGACGCCGCCACCCTTTACGGTGGTGATGACGTCGAAGGTCTCGCCGATGTCGGCGATGCCGAGGGAGCGCTTGGCGGCTGCGCGCTGTTGAGCGGTGACGAAGTAGATGTCACACTCTTTTTTGTTGACGGTGAATTTGCCGCTGCCTGGACGCAGGAAGACGCGTGCGATCGAGGACTTGCGACGGCCGGTTCCGTAGTACTGAATCAGATCTGCCATGGTGCTCCTTGAACTTTTGAAAACCCGGGGCTGATGCCCCAAAACTCGTTAGCTCCCATGATTCGGGAGGGGAAGCTTAGCCTTCGAGGGAGTGAGCCGGATGAGTCGGCACCATGACCTTGGAGGTGAGAACCTTGGGCGCGTTGGAGGCATGGAAGTCCATGGCAACGGGCTGCTGGGCGAGGTGGGGGTGCTGTGCTCCCTTGTAGACCTTGAGCTTGGTGGCCATCTGGCGGCCGAGCTTGGACTTGGGAAGCATGCCCTTGACGGCCTGCTCGACGATGGCTTCGGGGCGACGGGCGAGCAGCTTGATGAAGGACTCTTCGCGGAGACCACCGGGGAATCCGGTGTAGCGGCGATAGAGCTTCTGGTCAGACTTGAGGCCGGTCAGCACGATCTTTTCGGCGTTGATGATAACGACGTGATCGCCCATATCGATGTAGGGGGTGTAGAGGGGGTTGGTCTTGCCGGCGAGGACCGAGGCGGCCTGAGTTGCGAGGCGGCCGAGGGTCTTACCGCTGGCATCAAGCACGTACCACTTGCGCTTAATATCTTTGCCACTCGGAATCGTGGTGGACATCGTTTGGGTTACTCCTTGTTTCTGCCGTCTTCAGTGTTCGGCGTGGTGCGTGAAGAAAGTGGTTCCGTTGATGATTCGCTAATAGGAAAAACTGAAAAAGCTCGAAAGAACGTTTGTTTCCAGAGCAAGGCGACGTGCGGGAAGGGAGAATTTCTCTCCAAACACGCGGAAAGGCCCGCTTGGCCTGGACTACAGCTGGACGACGCACAACCTATGGGATGGGTGCTTCAGGGGCGGCTATGTTGAAAGCTGCTCCCCAGTGGATCCACCACGGATGTCTCGGTGACCTGACTCGCCTGAGAGTAGAGCTGACACAGACGTACAGACGCGAGACTGCGCGAGATTTAATCTTACTGGCGCTTCGGGGGTGCGTCAAGGATTGTTTGGTGGGTTTTCAGGGGTTTGGTGAAGAGAAGTGGCCTGCCGGCGGGCCCGCTACGCGCGGTGCGGTCACTTCGTGACGGGTATACCCCTTTGGGTGGCGCTCCCGTTGGTCGCGAGGAGATATTTTGCCGACCATCGGGAGGCCGGGCGGAGCTGGTATACATGTCACGAAGTGACCGCCGCCCGCGTAGGGGTTGTCTAGCGTTGCTCAGCGAGGTCAAGGACGTAGATTTGGCCGTCGTCGTAGAGATGGCGACGGGTGTGGGCGAGCTCGGCGTATTGCTGATGGGATCGGAGGAGGATGGCCTGCTCGCTGTGGATCCACTGGGTGCGGCTGGGGTCGTGAAGGACTTTGATGGCTTCGTGGTCGAGGGGGATGAAATCGGCGTAGGAGCAGACGAGATAGCGGAGGTTGTGGGCGAGGAGATATTGGGCGAGGAGGTCGCCGTCTCCCTGGGAGGGCCAGCCGGGGGGGAGGCTGGCGGCTCCGGGGTAGTCTGCAATGCTGATGGCGTTGGCGCGGTAATCGAAGAGGAAGCTGTTGGTGACGGTGGCGAGGGTGCCGGCGTCGGTGGGGATGGCTCGCTGGACGGCGGCGTATTCGGCTGTGACGCTGGGGGGGACGATGGGGGTGTCTTGCAGTGCGGCTTTGAGGCCCAGGGGGATCTGGTCGAACTCGTTGGTGAATTTGTTGCGCCAGGTGGTGATGGCGGTGTAGGCGATGAAGAGGATGGTGACGGTCTGGAGGATGGGCCAGCGGCGGGAGCCGGGGAAGGTGTTGCGGCGGCGGCTGAAGACGATGTAGAGGAGGAGCATCGCGGGGATGATGCAGGGGTAGTTGTAGCGGCGAACGGAGTCTCCGCCAGTGCCGATGCCGACGAGCAGGGTGGCGCAGAGGGCGGCAGCGGAGAGCGCGAGGATGGCTTCGCCTTGCTCGTCGCGGTCGCCGAGATACCATTCGAGGGCTAAGAGGAAGAGGAGGGGGGCACAGAAGGGGACGACCTTGTGCAGGATGATGGAGAGGCCTGCTCCTGAGGGCGCAGGATAGAGGCCGTAGGCACTGTATTGGTAGCCCTTGCCGAGAGAGGGATAGAACCAGGTGCCGGAGGTGGCGTGGCTGGCGATCATCCAGGGGGCCATCACGATGAGGCAGGAGAGGGCGGCGAGTAGGAGCGTCTTGATGCCTGAGGAGAGGCTTCGGCGACGCGCCTGGAAGAGAGCGAAGCAGCTGACGAAGATGACTCCGTGGGGCAGATAGGTGGACTTAGTGGTGGCGAGGACGCCGGTAACTGCGCCCAGGAGAAGGGCTTGGAGGGTCGGGTTGGCGGCGAGGAGCTTGCGGTTGGCGGCCAGATAGACCAGGGCGAAGAAGAGGGCGCTGGGCAGCAGGACGAAGGTGAGATTGAAGACGAGCTGAGGGGTGACGAAGAGAAGGAGCGCAAATAGGGCTCGCTGCGGTGGGGTGAGGCGAAACTCGGCGGCGAGAGAGAGGGAAAAAAAGGCGAGGAGGATGAGGCCGAGGGCGCGGTCTGCCATCTGGACGTCGGCGAGTGGGAGGACGGCGAGGACGAGGGTCTGAAGGAAGTAGTTGCCGCCGATGCTGGACATGATGCGGCGCTCGCTGAAGGGGTCGGCGGCGTAGTGGTGGAGCTGGAGCATCTTTGCCGGTGCGGCGAGGTAGAAGTTGTAGTCGTCGGAGGCCTGGTAGGACTGCGTATGGACCGTGGCGGCGATGCGGACGACGAAGACTAAGGCTGCGGCCAGCAGGAGGATGGGGACGGCTTTTGATGCCGCTGAGGGCTTCTGGAGGAACGGGGTTGAGCTGGGTGTGTCGGTTTCGTTGATGGTGATGCGCAGGAGAATGGCGGCGAGAAGGCCGAGGATCGTGAAGGAGATCAGGACGGGGGCTGTGATGGCATGCAGAAGATTGAGGCAGCCGCCGAGGAAGATGACGACGCCGAATCCGCTGGTGGCTGCGAGGGTGACGGAGGGTCTGCGGATAGCGAAGAGGCGAAGGAAAAGGGCCCCGTAGCCCGCGATGGAGAGGAAGAGGAGAGCGCACCAGACGAGGGCCTCAAGGAAGTGCAGAAGCGAAGCTGGGGTCATGAAACGTTCTCCAGTTTACTTATGAGAATCGGACGCGACGGGCAGCAGCGTCGTCGGTGTACGGGGTCTTGCGGGAGTTGTGAGTCGGCGACCGAGCTGCATGGTGGGGCGCTCGACCAGGCGGTAGAAGATCTCCGTGACGAGGAGGGTCGTCACGAGATAGAGGAGCAAGAGGAGATCGAGGCGGACTCGTCCCATGAGGGTGTGGATGAGGGCGAAGAGGATGGTTCCATGGATGAGATAGAGGCTGTAAGAACGCTCTCCAAGGTAATGGATGGAACGGCTAGTCAGGAAGCTGTGAAAGAGACGATTGTTGATCGCGAAGACGATGAGCATGACGGCTCCGACGGCGACGAGCCAGTCGAACATGTCCTGAGGAATGGCGGGAAAGCGTTGAACCAGGCTGCTGGCGTTTCCGAAGCAGTAGAGACTCAAACAGACGAGAGCGACGATCGCGACCTGACTGAGTGTGAGCCGGGCGTACCAGCGGTTGACTGCAGGAAGATGCTTTGCCAACAGCGACCCGATGATGAAGAAGGCCGCGTAGTGGAGGGTAAGCATCGTGTTGACGGCTGTCTCGTGAGTGCAGAGGTGCACTATGTTGGAAGATAGGTCGGCCAGGGGGAAACAGGCGGCGGAGAGCGCGGCGGCAGTGAGGATCAGCCAGAGAGAACGAAGACGAAGGACAGCGACTGCAATGAGGGGGAAGATGAGAGAGATCCGCATCTCGTAGACAAGGGACCAGAAGGCAGTGTTGAACTGAGACCAGTCGTAGTTGCCGAGAAAGAGAACGTGCTGCATCACGAGATGCGAGGTGACAGGCTCTGACCAGGTGGAGTTGATCCAGTAGTTGTCGGAAGGCTTAGCCGGGAGATAACGGTCAAACAAAACGGCGAGGGCCAGTGCTCCCAGGTAAGGGAGGTAGATGCGGCAGATTCTCTTTAAAAGGAAAGATCCGTAGTCGAGGCGGTTCTTTTTTTGATAGGGGAGGGTGAGGACGAAGCCGCTGAGGAAGAAGAAGAGGATGACGGCCTGATGTCCGGCGATGAGGATTCTGAGGGGGGGTCCGGATGAGGAGGTGGGTGACGTTGTCTGGACAGATGCGCGAAAAGTGGTGGAGAACGACGGTGAGAGCGGCCACGCCACGGAGAGAATCAAGCTCGTAGAAGCGCCTGGATTCGCGCTCCGGGCGCTGATTTGTCTCGTCTCGCATGGTCACGCCAAGTATAGCTTGGGGACTGATGAGCAATGGCGCGGGGCCTTAGTGTTCGAGTTGGATGGGGCTGGGCTGCTGGCCGAAGCTGGTCTGAAGGAGTCGCGGGATGACGGGTTTGCGATGGCGGCGCGGTGGCGTGCCGGGGGTGGCGGGGTCGAGGCGGTAGAGAATGAGGAGGTTGCGCTCTGGATCGTCCATGGCGGGGAAGGCGGCGACGCGTTGCAGGTGATAGGTGGGGGTGAGGGCGTCCATCTTGTCGTCGTCAACCTGGTTCCAGGCGACGTACCAGCCGGGGTGGTAGGCCTTGACGCGGACGGCGAGGTCCATGGTGCCGAAGTCGTCGCAGATGGAGGGCAGGCCGGTCATGAGGGAGAGGTTGGAGCCGCTGATGGAGAGGATGAGCGGGTTGTGGGTGTGGTCGGCAGAGACGATTTTGCGGATCTGGGCGGCGGCGGAGGTAAAGGTGTAGTCGGGGGTGCGGACGTAGTGGAGGGTCTGGCGGGCGTCGGTGACAGTGAGTACGGCCAGGACGGCTAAGATGCTGGCTGTGCCGAGGCGGCGAAGAGCAGACAGGGGTTCGGAGTTGGGTTGGGGGAGGGTCCATAGGGTGGAGAAGACGACGGGAATCAACAGGGTGAGGGGGATTGCGAGGACGAGGTAGTAACGGGGCTGGAGGTTGTTGTGATAAGCGAGGAAGGCTGCGTAGCCCGCTGCCCAGAGCAGAAGGGCTGGAATGAGTGGGTTGCGGAGGAGGCGAGGACGGAGGAGGAAGGCTGAAAAGATGGCGAGGAGGGCCAGGGGGTAGAGAATGTTGCCGATCCAGAGGCCGTCGGTGATGGTGTCGCCGAGGACGGAGAGGGCGGTGGCGGGGGTGATGCCGGTGTAGGCGTTGGCGCTGAAGAGATAGTGATAGTCGTCGAGGAAGTGGGGGCGGACGATGAAGGCGTAGTAGGCGATCCAGGTGATGGCGGCCAGGGCTGCGGCGGGGAGTATCAGGCGGAGGAAGGGGCGAATGCGGTACCCGGCACGGGCCCATAAGATCCAGGCGACGGAGGGGAGGAGGAAGATGGCGGTGGTCTTGGTGAGGACCATGAGCGGGAGAAGTAAGCCGAGAGAGACGATAGGGATAGCTTGATGGAGGCGGGTGCGGAGATTGGTGGGGAGGCTCTCTGGCTGCAGGTCGGCGTAGGAGGCGGCGAGGAGGGCGAGGAGTGTGAGGAGGATGAGCAGGGGCTCGAGGATCGCCATGCGGGTGAAGACATAGCAGAAGGGACTGACCGCGAGGAGGAGGACGGCGATGGCAGGAGCGAGGGTGGTGGTGGGTTTTTGACCGGCAGGGGCTGTGAGATTTTGCCAGCGGCGGAGCAGAAGATAAGAGGCGGCAAGAATGAGGCCGAAGATGGCGACGGTGAGGCCGCGGGCGGCGGTGAGGCTGACGCCGGTGAAGCGGAAGAGGGCGGCTTCGAGGAGGGGCCAGATGGGGAGGGCGGCGGCGGGGTTGAAGTCGCCGGGGACGTACCAGTGGCCGCGCAGGAAGTGGCGGATGGCTGCGTCGCCGTACCAGCCCTCGTCGGTGTACTTGGCCCAGTCCATCCAGGGGGAGTGGTTGGGAAAGTCGGCGCTGAGGTGGAAGGCGTGCAGGATGAGAAAGATGGCCGAGACGAGGAGGAGGGCCGCCTCAAGGGCGCGAAGAATGGGGAACGGGATGGAGCCTGGCCGCTTCATTGTGTACAGGAGGTTAAACGCAAGTCTGATGTAAGAGTTCAGGGTATTACAGAATTAGTACGGAGGGATGCAAAGAGTTGCGCAAGGGTTGATATCTGGGGTAACGGCTGGGCCCGTGTGGGGGTTGAGGACTGTGACGGAGTGCTATTCTTCCACTCAAACGCAGTGGGGAAGCGAGAAGAGAACGGATGATGGAGGGCCCAAAGAAGGTCGTCAGCGTTTTGCTGAGTCTTATCGTTCTGTCTGCGGGCTTTCTGGATTACTGGAGCTACAGTCAGGCGTTCCATACGGAGCCGGGGATCTGGATGGACGTGGTGGGGGGGACCGCAGATGCGCCCAACCAGTATCGAGTTGGGGTGATCGATACGGCGTACTTTCTGGCTCAACATACACATCTGTCGCTTCGGTACATGCTGACGGTTCTGGATGTGATCGCGGGTTTTATTGCTTTGTTTGTGCTGTTTCTGGTGCTGCGGCGTTCGACTGTGTATCGCGAGGCCGGGCGGACGGGACAGTGGTTTGGGGCGGCGGGGTTTGTGGTTCTGGTGCAGTTCTATCTGGCGTGGCTGCTTTGGTATCAACGCCCCGAGACGTTGCCTACGGCGGCGATTTTGGCGCTGGCGGTGCTGCTGCTGGCTGTGCCTTTGCGTGTCGGCACTGCGATGGTTGGGTTCTTGCTGTTGGCTGTGGCGCAGGGATTTGTGCGCGCCGATGTCGCGTTTGCGCTGCATGCGGGGATTCTGCTGGTTTGTCTGACGCCTTTGGGGCGGGGATTTGCGCTGCAGCGGGGGGTGCAAGCGAGCACGAGCGTGGTTTCGCTGCTGATGGTGGTGGGGATTCAGTATTGGCTGATGCGATGGATGTTTCCGCAGACGGGCTATGGAAGAACGGCGGTGTTTCAGCTTCTTTTGAATTTGAGTTCGGCGGCTTCGTGGATTCCGTTTTGGCTGTTTATGGGGCCTTTTGCCTGGACGGTGTGGATGGTTGTGAGGCGGCGGGAGCGGATGGAAGCGGCTGGGGTGGGGGTTTTGGCGGGAGCACTGATCTTTCTGGGGATGTGGCTGGTGGTGGGGAGGGTGAAGGAGGTGCGGATCTTTCTGCCGTTTGCGCTGGCGCTGGCGCCGCTGACGGTGGAGTTGGCGATGCAGCGGTTTCTACCGGTGAGGGTGGATGCGCCGTCGGGATCGCTCTGAGCTGTTGGTTGCTGGTGGATGGTGGTAATGAGGTGGTTTTCTGGTGGTGAGATGTGGTGTTTTGACAGCGTCTTTTTGTGGTGGAGGACGCGCCAGTGGCGGCTTTTCGCGTTTTGGCGGTGGATTTTTTATTGCGGGTGCGGCAGGCTAAAAGTGGGGGGATTTGGGGCGGCTGTTTGTCAAGGGGTAGGCTTTTTGGAAGTGGGTCAGTCTCCGGTCAGCTCGTTACTCGGGAGCGATGCGGAACTGTTGAGCGTGCACGAAGTTCAACGAGTGCATTTGCGATTTGGCAACAATTGAGAAAGAAGTGCGGCAACTTCCGGCTCGCCAACCACATACTCGGGACGCTAAAGATGTCAGCGGCTGGCTACGAAAAGGCGTCAGGTGTTGAACAGAAGAAAGAGGGAGACGCGGAATGAGCGCCTCCCTTGAGTTTTTGCGGCTCGGTCGATTGATTAGAATGGCCCGCCGTAACCGAGCAACAGACGCAGGCCGTTGCCTTTCTGCCAAGTGGAGTCCGGCTGGTTCTTGATGAAGTCGCGGAATGCGACGTGGGCGATCTCCGATTTGATCTGCTGAAAGCGCAGCGACTTGGGATCGAGGGGATTGCCGGGCAGAGGTGCGGCGAGCTCGTTGGGCAGGTAGTTGTTGATGAGCGCCTCGTAGCCCTCCTGGGCACGGGGGTCGTTGGGGTGGCTGAAGAGCTCGAGCTGACCGGCTTTGGTGGAGTAGTCGTAGAACTCGAGCTGTACGGTGGTGGGGTCGATGGTGACGGAGAGGGGCTTCCAGTCGGCATAGACACCCACCTTGGCGTCTTCAGTGCGGAGGGCGAGGATGTTGGTCGGGGATCCGTTGAAGTTGTAGAAGTCGGGAGCGATCTCGTCGGTGGCGAAGAGGAGGTGGTCCCTGCCTGGAGCCCAGCGCGACTTCAGCATAGAGTACATGTCGTGGCGGTTGGTGTAGATCTGGTCATAAGGATGCTTCGTTAGCCAGGTTGTGTCGCCCTTGTTGCCGAGGGTGACGAACATGTTCAGCAGGTCGACGGAGGAGCAGAGGCCGGTTCGAATGGTGTTGGTGTCGCCAGTGAAGCGGCCACTGGGGTCCATGACGATGAGCGGGATGTGGGTGCACTCCTCATAGACGGTGCCGATTTTGCCCTGAACGAAGCCGTGCGCACCGCTGTATTCGCCGTGGTCGGAGGCAAAGATGATGACGGTGTTGTCGATGATGCTCTGCGGCAGCTTGTGGAGTTGATCGAGGACGTCACCTATCTGTTGATCGACGATCTTAGTGACCTGGGTATAGCTGTCCAGACCGCGTTGCCAGTAGTAGAAGGGCGCGTTGCCTACACCGAAGCCGAGGTTTCCGTTGCCATAAGGATCGACCTTGAAGCCGAACTGAAATAGGTCAGGAGCAATGCCTCCCCAAATGGCGGCTGAAAACTGCTGAATGTAGGTATGCGTGGTGGGTTTGTTGAATGCCGCGTAGTTAGTGGGATTTTGCCAGTTGGGGGGAAGGAATGGGTAGCCCTGAGGAGGAGGTGATTTGAGCTTGTTGATGTTCCAGTTAACGATCGGCGGAGTGGTGGTGTAGTCGGTGAACTGCTTGAGTTGGGCACTTGGGGGTTTGTTCTGGTTGTAGTTCGCGAAGACGTTGGTGTAAGTGAGGAACTCGGTGCCAGCTGGATAGAATTCGCGGTCGTGCGGGTTGACGTAGCCGACGGTCAGACACCATGGGGCATCTGTGGTCTTGACGTTCTGCAGGTAGGAGACGGCCTGGTTGGTGGTGTAGGCGTCGTTGTGGTATGGAGGAGGTTCCGTTGGGTTTGGGGGAGGCGGGGGGGGAATGGGGTCGCCGTAAGTGCCCTGGAGGTTGAATCCGACTACGTCCGGGGGACTGTTCCATGCGAATCCGTAGGGGGCGGTGTCGCTGGGGCCGCTGGGGATGGAGACATGCCACTTTCCGTAGTATGGCGTGGTATAGCCGGCTGCGCAAAGGAGCTTGCCGAAGGTTGGAAATGCCGGATTGAGAACCGGCAGATTGGGATTGGAGAGGATGGTGCTGATGAGCCAGCTTTGATGGGAGTAGAGGCCGGTGAGGATGGTACCGCGAGCGGGTGTGCAAGCGCATGCTGCGGTGTGGTAGTTGGAGAACTTTACGCCGCCTTTCCATACGTACTTATATAGATTCGGCATGAAGCGTCTGAAGTAATCTTCGGCGCTGTTTACGCCAGCGGGGAAGACGGTGGGCCAACGTAATTCATCGACGAGGATGAAGAGGATGTTGGGTTTTGCTCCTGGTTCGGTGATGTTTTGAGAGAAACCAAGGCGACTGGCGACGCCGGCGCCTGCGACGGCGGCGGTGGTTTTCAGGAAGTCTCTGCGTTTCATTGTCTATTCTCCAATGGAATGAAATGCGTTACTGGTGAGAGTGAACTTCGGAGAAGCCCGAAGCCGAAATAGCAACCCACGTAGGGAGATAACCGAGACACAATGGTTGACCTGAATTTGTTCCAGAGCCCCTTTAGCTGATGCACCATGCGGCAAACAGCTTTTCGAGAGCGGAAGGGCTCTCGATGAGGCGCCGTTTTAGTGGAATGAATCGGGTAGCCGGTGGATTCCTGGGGGATTCAGGGGGGCAATAGATTCTTGGGGGACCAGGGCCGACGAGAGTCGCGAGGGAAGATCACTTACGCGACGGGCAAATTTTACGCCGGGTGCCAAGAGGGGTCAATTCAATACTTGGTAAAGATCGAATGGATCGGTGTGCTTTTTTAGCCCTCTACATTAGGCCTCTACATCAACCCCAGCCGCGAGCAAACTTCTGCGACCGAGGAAGACTGGGTAACGTCCAAACAGTTCTTACTCGTAGGAGAGGGCGTCGATGGGGTCTTTGCTGGCGGCTTTGAGGGCTGGGTAGAGTGCGCCTAGAAGGGCTCCGATGAAGGCGATGGCGGTGGCCTTCCAGACGTAGGGGACGTTGATGACGAAGTCGAGCGTGGGGAAACGGGCTTCTAGCGCGGCGCTTAGGGCGAAGCTGGCCGCGATGCCGAGGACGATGCCGATGGTGGCGAGGACGCCGGTCTCGCGGAGGACGATGCCGACGATGTAGGAGCGGGAGGCTCCCATGGATTTGAGGATGCCGATCTCGCGGGTGCGCTCCATGACGGCGGTGTACATGGACTGGAAGATGACGAGGAAGCCGATGATGACGGCGATGCCGATGACGACCTGAAGGCCGATGTTGAAGCCGGGAAGGCGATCGGGCGAGATGGAGGAGAGATACTCCTCGGCGGTGGCGACGTTGTAGGTGCTCATGCCGGGGGTGGCGAGGATGTCCTTGCGGACCTCGTCCTGGTACTTCGGCTGGTCTTCGGTGCGGAGGTAGAACATGGTGGCCTTACCTTCGGTGCCGGTGAGCGAGCCCATGGTGTCGATGGGGACGAACTTGCGGCCGCCTTTGCCGTGGGCGACGATGCCGGAGATGCGGAAGGGGTGGTTGAGGATGCTGATGTGGTCGCCGACCTTCTTACCTGCGGCGGCGTAGTCGTCGAGGATGACGTCGTCGGGGCCCTGGAAGGGTGTGCCGGAGAGGAAGGTGAAGGGGAGGAGCGCGTCGAAGCTTTTGAAGTCGATGCCGTAGATGGTGTCGAGGGAGCTGTTGATCTGGACGTTGACGGGGGCGGAGACGATGACGTGGGGGATCTTGGCGAGGACGTCCGCGACCTTGATGGAAGCTCCGGCGGGGCTCATGCCGATGAGGTTGCTGGCGGTGTTGGGCCGGACGAACATGTCCATGCCGATGCCGTTCTGGCGGGTCTTGAAGCCGTTGAGCTTGCCCATGAGGATCGCGGTGATGGAGAGGATCATGATGACCTCGATGGCGATGGCGAGGCAGCTGATGAGCGAGCGGAGGGGACGGTGGACCAGATTGCCGGCTACTAATTTATTCATTCTTGTATCAGTGTATGGGAATGTCCTGCCGGACGGGCCTCCTGCGCGGAGGGCGGCCACTTCGTGGCGGGTATACCGCTTCGCCTGGTCCTCCCGTTGGTCGCAAAGGAAGTTGATTCCGACCAACGGGAGGACCAGGCGAAGCTTTTAAAAAGGCATGCGAACGCCCGCTTATCGTGCCTGATCCGGCTCTGCGGGAGGGGGGAGGAGAAGCCGTCCGGCGATGCTTCGGACAGATCCTCCCCGACGGAGTTCGATGCCTTCGGGGCCGATAAAGAGGGTTCCGATCAGGGGTGCAACATAGGCGCCGACGACTGCGGCAAAGACGATACCGAACGCGGCGTAAGTGGCTGTGTATACCATGTTGCCGATGTCGCCCTCCGGGGCGGTGTGGCTATAGAGGACCAGGACGAGGAGCCCCCAGGGGGATTGCCGGGTGTCTCCGCAGAGTGATTCGAAGACAAAGAAGAGAAGGAACCAGATGGCAGGGGCAAGGAGAAAGATCCCCTTCCATCCTGCGAGATGGAACGCGGTGGAGGTGGAAGAAAACGAGACGCCGGTGCTCTCATCCTGTTCTCCGAGGAGCCCGACTTCATGCGCATAGATGTTTCCGCTGAGCAGGATGGGTTTATTCGGCCAGATAAAGTGAGGGACCAGATTCTCAAAGGCCTCGAAGATGGGGTAGAGGCCGAAGGTTCCAAACTCCGCGGTTCGGTTGATGAGAGCGTCATCGACCGAGATCATTTGCAGGCGATCGAAGAGTCCCTGAGGGTTGTTGAAGTAGCCGAGAACGCGGTTGTCATAGGACTCGGCGGAGGTTTCTAAGAACTGCTGGCGGACGTAGCCCAGGTTTGAGAGGAGCGAGATCGCAGTTGAAACGCTGGCGCCCCCGTTCTCCTCACGAAAGTTTCTTCCGTATTGGGCGTAGGGGACGAGGTATCGAAAGACGAAGATGGTCACGAGGATTGCGCCGGCGACCTGAGCGCGATTGAGTTTGTATCGCTGGGAGGCTATAGCAAGCACCCAGCAGGCGAAGGGAGCGAACATTCCTTCTTTCGAGAAACCAAAGACGCCAATAATGAACATGATGGCGCCGGCGAGCAGGACGGGCAGGTTGACGCTGCGTCTGCCGCCGCTGCGGCGAATCGTGTTGATGACACCAAGTACGATCGCCATGGGGAAGAAGCGATTGAGCTGACCGAGAGCGCTGAGGACCGACCCGCTGCCGGAGGGGATCAGGCTAAAAGCGATATTAAGGACAAGGCCCGCGATGAGACTGCCGACGGTAGCTGTCTGCATCTTGGCGTCAGTGACCATTTTTCCCAGGAGCGCGCGCCGGGGCGCGAATCTCTTCGTGAGGTAGACGGCCACCAGCATCATGCACATTCCGGCGAGCAGGACTCTGATGGTGAGGTCCGGAGCGAAGAGGTTGGAGTCTGCCGGCTCATCGAGATAAGCCTTTACGCAGAGACCAACGATGACGCCGAGTACGGAGTTGAAGAAGATGAAGGCGCCGGAGGTTCGAGTGAACCCTCCGGCGACGTTGAAGGCGTGGGTGGCGACCAGAATATAGAAGAAGCAGCCGAGAGCGAAGGTAGGGCTGGTGCCTTGAGAGAGTTGGATGACCAGGAGGGTCGCCGCAAAGAAGAATACGGGGACGATCGGAATGCTTTCGGGAAAGGGGACGCGCACTCGTTCTCTTTCTCAACCAGGACTGGGACGGCTTCGAGAAGGTCTGCGATCGCAGGTAGGGAACTCTACGTTTGGACCGTCAAAAGCTGGAGGATTTTCGATCGACGCTTCAACTGCGATGATAGCGATTGGGCAATGGATCGTCAAAGGAATCCCTCTTAAGTGGGAGTGGATAGGGATGACTTCGAAGTAAACATGCCTAACTACTCTGGTTCCAATATGGTAAGCGGGCACGCGTAACCCAAAAGTAGCTTTGACTTTGACAAATGACCCGGTCTATTCTTCGATGAATTAGCGTGTGCCGCGCAGGAATGAGGCCTGCGCCGATAAGGGTTAGACGGAGCGAATGGAACGATTCGGCGACGAGCTACGACGGGAGCGGGAGAGACGCAAGGTCTCGATGGAGAGGATCTCCGACGAGACGAAGGTGTCGCTGCGTCACCTGGAGGCGCTTGAGGCCGGAGAGTACGACGCTTTGCCGGGCGGAGTGTTCCGAAAAGGTATTGTTCGCAGCTATTTAGCAGCGGTGGGGTTGGAGGAAGCTCCGTGGATCGAACGGTTCGAGGCGACCCTGAGGGAGAGTGGCGCGGGCAGCGAAGATACCGATTGGACTGAGTTCGCGGAGAATGTGCGAAGGAACAGAAGTGGTGTCGAATCGAAGACGAACATTCGATGGATGGGCGTCGGAACCATGGTGACGATGCTGGGGGTTCTGGGCTGGGCGGTGTGGAAGTTTGCGCTGCATGGACGGTTGATCCCCTGACGGAACTCTTTTCTCTTGCCTGATTTCTCTTGCCTGAGTGCAGTGACGTTTCGCTGGCCAAGCGCACCTGTCTGATGCTCGGTGGGCTGTGTTTCGTGTTGATGATGTTTGCGGGGACAACGCTGGTTGCGGTGGCCAGCTACGTGGTTTACGAAAAGCAGTGGATACGTTGAAGGGCGATTTTCGTATCAGCGAAAGAGGGAGTTTGCCGGTTGATGCAGGATATCGCCGTTGAATGATCATCTTCGCCGACGGATGCGTCCCTTTGCCCGGTTGGGCGAGGGTGGGTAGAATAGACAGAACGCACGCTGTTACGGGCTAAGTGTCCGGGCAGGTACTCTTTGGAGGAGTTTTGGCTAAACGCGACCGTTTTTTGTTTACGAGTGAGTCTGTCACTGAGGGGCATCCGGATAAGATCGCAGATCAGATCTCCGATGCGATTCTGGACGCCTGCCTGGCGCAGGATCCCTATAGCCGCGTGGCGTGCGAGACGCTGACCTGCACGGGTCTGGTGGTTATCGCCGGGGAGATCACGACGAAGGCTTATGTCGATTTCCAAAGCCTAGTGCGCGGGACCGTTGCCGCGATTGGGTATGACAATGCGCTGTATGGGTTCGATTCGAACACCTGCGCGGTGATCTCGACGATCAACAAGCAGTCGGGCGATATCGCGATGGGTGTGGATACGGGCGGGGCGGGCGACCAGGGCATGATGTTCGGGTATGCGACGAACGAGACGCCGGAGCTGATGCCGACGCCGATCTCGCTGGCTCACAAGCTGGCGCAGAAGCTGAGCGAGGTTCGCAAGTCAGGGTTGATGTCGTACCTGCGGCCGGACGGCAAGAGCCAGGTGACGGTGGAGTATGACTCGGATAACAAGCCGAAGCGGGTGGATGCGGTGGTGATCTCGACCCAGCATGCGGAGAATGTCGGCAACGAAGAGCTGCGCGCGGATATCTTGAAGCACGTGATTCAGGCTGTGATTCCGGCGGCGTTGCTGGACCAGGATACGAAGTACCACATCAATCCGACAGGCCGGTTTGTGGTCGGCGGACCGATGGGCGACACGGGTTTGACGGGTCGGAAGATCATCGTCGACACGTATGGCGGCATGGGACGGCACGGCGGCGGAGCCTTCAGCGGTAAGGATGCGACGAAGGTGGATCGTTCGGCGGCGTACATGGCGCGGTACGTGGCGAAGAACATCGTCGCGGCTGGGCTGGCGGATCGTTGCGAGGTGCAGTTGGCCTACGCGATTGGCGTGGCAGAGCCGGTGAGCGTGCTGGTGGATACGTTTGGCACGGGCAAGGTCGATGAGTCGAAGCTTGAGGACCTGGTTCGGAAGAACTTCTCGCTGACGCCGAAGGGCATCATCGAAGGGCTCGATCTGCGTAAGCCGATCTTCAAGGCGACGGCCGCGTATGGTCACTTTGGCCGCAAGGGCGAGGGCTTTACGTGGGAGAAGACCGACAAGGCTGCTGCGCTGGCGGAGCAGGCTGGGGTGAAGCAGGCTACTGCGAAGTAAGCTGTGTTGAATTAGCTGAAGAAAGGGCGGGTCTTCGGGCCTGCTCTTTTTTTGGGGGGAAATGTCGACTTGCCGAGGACCGTTTTTGCGAAGGTTGAGACGCAAGCCGAAGGGACGGGTGTCGTATTGGCCGGAGATGGGGTACTCTGGTCGGGCTTGACACTTCCCTTGAAGCATTCGCATCGATCAACCTATGGCGCCAGCAAAGAACATGCAGGAGTTAGCCGATAGCGAGCTCGCCTCTTTGGAGCAGGTGAGGTCGTCTCTCTCAAAACTCTGGCTGATCTCCGCATTAGTGATTGGCCTGGTACTGATTGCCCAGTCCTTGTCGGGCCATTACGGGGAAGATCCTGAGCCAGCGTGGAAGTGGTTTCTGGGGTCGGTCATGCCGACGGTGGGCGTTATCGTCGGTGCGCTCTGCTACACGGCGCTCGACGCGCGACGGCTGAAGTATGTGGTGAGACGATCTTTTTTGAGGCTGTGTTATGCGCTCTCGATTGTCTACCTGCTGCTGGTCGTACTGACCATCGCGATAGAACCTTTCGTCGCGGCGGACTCTTTTGAGCTGATGCGAATCTCCAAATACTGGCTGGCTCCTGTTCAGACTCTGGTGGCTTCAGTGATTGGGGTGCTGTTCTTCAAGGCGGCACCACTGGAAAGCTCGCTGACGTAATGCGTGTCTCAGCGGAGCGAGAGAGCTGACCAGATACCTGCGTTTTTGAGCTGCGTACGAGCGTCCGGCGCGCTGTCCTCGACAAAGAGCGTGCCGTGGTCGAGGTCTCGCCTGAACTCATAGATGAGAGCCGTGCAGTTGTAGCCGGGAGCGATGGCTGTGGAGGCGACTGAGCTGTCGAGTACGTTTGACCCCTCTGTAATCCATTGCCGCGCCTGGGTCTGCTCCGGCATTGCGCCACTCTGACTGAAAGGTTTGTTCGAGATGACGAAGACGATGACCCGGTAGAAGCCAGGGCGAGCGTTGAAGAGAGCCTTCGCCCATTCCTGGAGAGAAGGTTGGCGCAGCTGTACCTTGCCCAGAGCCCAACGATCCGGAGGCGGCAAGGGCGCGCCGGTGGAGTCGATCTGCTCGATTCGTGTGACAAGGGCGAATCCACCGGGGACGGAGTAGTAGCTGTGCTCGACGTAGCCTTTGGATTCCAGCGCAGAGAGGAGAAGGTGATTGGCATCGTCGATCGAATGCAGGGGAGGCTGCTGCTTGAAGAGGTCTTCGGGAAGAACCTGCATACTGGTGCTGGGTGGAGGCGGCCAAGGGAAAGAGGGCGAGAGGGGCCGTGACGGCGCTTCCATATTTTTTTGGAATTCGTCCCGCATGCTCTGGTTAGCCGACGCGGAGTACCTGTTTTGCTGTTCGACGGTGCGCTGCATCGACTGCAGGATGGAGAGCGTGCCCGAACGAGCGGCTACGGCGCCATCCGCTGCGAGGACCCGACTCCTCGCTTGAATGAAGACCGGTTGTTTAGGGTTTTTGAGATAAGCCTGAGAGTACGCCATGTAAGCATTAGAGAAGAGTTGTCCGGTTGCGGTGGAGGAGTAAGGCTCGAGGTTGGCGACTGCCTCATAAGTGACTCCCAAGGAATAGAGCCTGTAGGACTCGTCCAGTGGGTTTGGGAGAGGGCCTTTGTGGGTCAGCATGGTGAACATATCGAACCACCGTCCTTGTTGGCCGAGCAGGCTGGCTTCGCGAAGCGATCCTACGGGAAGAGGCACCTCGATCTCCTGCTTGCCGCCGAAGAACTCTTGCGTGAAGAGGCTGATGAAGTTGTCGACCAGCCTGGCGTTTAGCAGCTCGGCGTCTGGACTTTGAAGGGTCGCGCGCCCGGAGTCAAGGGACGCCTCGACGTTGAAGGTTTTTTTGCTGTCCTGGGTGGCTCCAGGCTCGCGCAGGACACATGTCACTGTCAGGAAGCCATTCCAGTTGTTGTCGGCAGCCGATTGGGGTTCCGAGGTCGCTTTGGGCTGCTCGGGCGGTGCGGCCTGTGCTCTTGAGTTCCGGTAATTGGAGAGAGAGAGATCGATTCGGGTGGCTATGTCAGAAGCGTTGACGACAGAGATTCCGCGCGAGGCAAGAGTGGCCGCAACCCTGGTGGAGAGGCTGGTTGCCAGTTCGGGGTAACCGACTCCGCTGATATTGAACGCCACGCGCTTCTCGAAGAGAGGGAAATCAGGAGGCGTTTGCTTGACCAGTTTGGCGGTGAGGCGATCCGTAGTGCCGAACCCCTGCGCTGTTGCCTGAGCCGTGCAGACCTGGAGCGTGCAAAACCCTAGGGAGATCGCAAGGAGAGCGCGGGTATAGCGATTTGGCAGAGGGCTTTGCATTTGCAGGGCCTCGGAAGTAAACGGACCTTACGAGATGCGCCATTTTACCGAAAGAGCCTCAACCTGTCGCCGAGTCAAATTTTCTGCACGGCGCGATGTACGCACCGTCGCGTTGCCCTTTTGTGTGAGGTCACGCCGCGGGATCGACTCGAACTGGTGAACTTGCTTCTTTCTTTTTGGTGGTGGGGTTCAGGGGGAGATGCAGTAGACTGCTGGCTATCGCTTAATTGCATCACATTCAATACCAACCCCAATAGAGATGAGGGTTTTCGATGCTTGTTAAGTCTGAATACGATATTGAATTTCATCTTCCTATGCCTACTCCAATGGTGGCGATGTTGCATCTGCACCCGTCGCTGGAGCCCCAGGTGCGCGCGGGGAATGAACTGAAGGTCGAACATATCGACCAGGACGCGAAGACAGATGTTCCGTTGTCGGAGTACCACGATGTGTTTGGGAATCGGTGCACGCGGTTTGTTACGCCGGCGGGTGCGATTCGTTTGAGCGGGACGAGCGTTGTGGAGATGGAGGGGTTGGCCGATCCGATCAACGCCTATGCGCAGCAGGCTCCGGTGGAGAATCTTCCGTCTGAGGTATTGCAGTTTTTGCTGGCGAGCCGGTACTGCGAGGTGGACATGTTTGGGCCGATCTCGCAGGATCTCTTTGGCTGGATGACGCCGGGGTGGACGAAGGCTTCTGCGATACGCGACTGGGTGCATGAGAAGGTGATGTTCAACTACAAGACGGCACGGCCGACGAAGACGGCGATGGATGTTTATGCGGAGCGGATTGGAGTTTGCCGGGATTATCAGCATCTGGCGATCACGCTGTCGCGGTGCCAGAATATTCCGGCGCGGTATGTGACGGGGTATCTCGGGGATATTCGCTGGCCCTATAGCGGGGCGGGGGATTTTAGCGCATGGTATGAGGTGTTTCTTGATGGGCGCTGGATGACGATGGACGCACGGCATAACGAACCGAGGGTGGGGCGAGTGCTGATGGCTGTGGGACGGGATGCTGCGGATGTGGCGATTACGACTTCATTTGGGAATGCGATTTTGACGAACTTTTATGTGGACAGCTATGAGGTGCTCGCGGATGGGACGACGGTGCCAAGCCTGCCAGGTGCGATAGCGCAGGAGCCTCTGGTGACGTCGGCGAATCGCGGCTCGGCGGGAGCGGTTCAGGGTTTGGCGGAGTAGAAGGTGTAGGTGGCGGTGTAGGGTACGCGGGTGGTGGCGGTGCGGTGTTGGGCGTCGCACCCGGTGGTGGGAGCGATGCCGCCGTGGGTGTCAGAGCGGCGGATGAACTCTACGCGGGTCATGACGCCGGAACCGGTGGGGCTGGCGGCTTTGAGGAGAAGCCAGGGGATCGCTCCGGGTTCGGGAGATGGGCTTTTTTGCAGGAGCTCGCCCTTTGTGGAGCTGCCATCTTTCGAGATCCAGATGGGGCCTGCGCCGTGGGTGCCGACTACGAGGCCGGATTCGTCAGTGAGGGTGGCCTCGGGGGCCTTGAAGATCCATTGGGGGCCGGAGTCGGTTTGCTGGCAGGCGTAGATCTGTGCTCCCTTGCCGGTGACGGTGAGGATGGGGCGTTGCGTGGGCGGCGGGATGGTGATTGACGGATCGGTGGGGCTTTGAGCGGAGGAGAAGGCCGCAAAGATGACAGTTGCGGAGACGGAGAGAGGGAGAGAGGTTCGCAGTTTCATCGACCGTAGTTTACGCCGTAGAGGTTTCACTACTTTGAAGACACGAAACGGAGTGTGCGGATCTTCGGTGGGTGGGAGGATACTGGAATGACAGAGACAATGACGATGACGAGTGCAGCGAAGAGCGATGTGGTGGTTCCGAGTTACTTTCCCGGGAAGCAGTGGCAGCAGGTGCTGGGGCGGGATGCGAGCGCGGATGGGCAGTTTGTGTACGCCGTGAAGTCCACGAAGGTGTATTGCAAGCCTAGCTGTGCGAGCCGGCGGCCTTCGCGGAAGAATGTGACGTTCTTCCCTACCCCGGCGCTGGCTGAGGCTGCGGGATACCGGGCTTGCAAGCGGTGTGAGCCGGAGAGTGCCGAGGCGAAGGCTGATCCGCAGGCGGGTGCGATTGCGGCGGTGACGGAGTATTTGAAGGATCATGCGGAGGAGAGGACGAGGCTGGCGGATGTGGCGAAGGCTACGGGCGTGGGGCGGCTGACGATTCTGCGTGGGTTCAAGCGCGTGCTGGGGGTGAGTCCGGGGCAGTATGCGAAAGAGGCTCGACTGGAGCGGTTCAAGAGCAAGGTGAGGGAGCCGAAGAAGGTGAAGGCTCCGATTACGGATGCGATCTATGAAGCGGGGTTCGGGTCGAGCAGCAGGTTGTATGAGAAGAGTAAGGCGACGCTGGGGATGACTCCGCGGGTGATGCGGGAGGGTGGGGCTGGGTTGTTGATTCGGTACTGTACGGCGGCTAGTCCGTTGGGGCGGATGCTGGTAGCGACGACGGATGTGGGGATCTGCTCGATTGCGTTTGGGAAGGATGATAAGGAGCTGATTGCTGGGTTGCGGGAGCAGTTCTCGAGGGCGCAGCTGGTGGTGGCTAAGGGAAATACGGGATGGCTGGCCGATGCGGTGGCGTTTGTGGCTAGTCAGCTTGGGGAGCATCCGCTGGCGGCTACGTTTCCACTGGATGTGAGGGCTACGGCGTTTCAACAGCGGGTCTGGAAGGCGCTGCAGGCGATTCCGCGGGGGGAGACGAGGAGTTACTCGGAGGTGGCGTTGCAGCTTGGTGCGCCTACGGCTTCGCGTGCGGTGGCGGGGGCTTGTGGGGCGAATCCAATTGCGATTGCGGTGCCTTGCCATCGCGTGGTGGGTAAGGGTGGGGCGATCACTGGATATCGATGGGGCGTTGAGCGGAAGAGGCGGCTGCTGGAGGCTGAGCGGGCGTGAGGTTTGCTGGTGAGCGACAATGATTGCACGATGAGTGCTGCCAGGAGCAAACCGCTGCCGGATGGGTTCAAGAGTTGGATCATAGCGAGCGTATCGGTGCTGCTGTTTTCGCTCATGCTCTTGCTCGGGGATATTGTTGCGGCGTTCGCTTATTTTTCCGAGAAGACGAATCCGCTCTGGGTCACGCTGCTGGGAGTAACGGGTGCATTCGGCGTGGCACTTGGGTTCGCGGGGCTGTTTGTGCTTTTGGCGTTCGCAGGATGGCGATCTTATTCAGAGTCAAAGCGAGTGCAGATTATTCCGCCGGCGCGTTAAAGCGATAGCCACGACTAATGGATCGATCCGTCGAGAGTGAGACAACGCTAGAAACTAGCGCCTCCCCCGCCGCTATCTCCAGCGCCGAACCCAGTGAAACCGGAGTCGGACGGAAATGGGGACTGTGTCAGAGCTGGGAGGATTTAGGTAGGGATTCGGCGAACTGCCGGTGTTCCAGTAACGTCCCCATGTTTTCGCAACTCGCTTTTCGGCTGACCGACAGTGTCGGCAGCTCTGGAGGTATTGAGAATGCGCAGGACAGTACTGGGGAGTGCGCTCCACACCCAGGAGCTTGCGCATAAGTCTTCAAACTGAACATTTGGGGATTGTACTCACAAAGAATGCTCTCAATTACTGCCTTGTGTTCACCCGAGAAGATTCTCGATCTTGCGCACGTGAAAGATTAGAGTAAAGCGATGTCGAAAGCGGTTCCTGAGATGGCGGTGGATGGACGGGCGCTTTATTCGAAGATTACCTGGCGGCTGATTCCTTATATTTTTCTGCTTTACATTGTGGCGTATTTGGATCGGGTGAATGTGGGGTTTGCTGCTTATGATCTGCAGCAAGATCTGCACTTCAGCAATACCGTGTATGGGACGGGCGCGGGGATTTTCTTTCTTGGGTCGGTGCTGTTCGATCTGCCTAGTAATTTGATGCTGACGCGTGTTGGTGCGCGGATATGGATTGCGCGGATCATGATCTCTTGGGGCGTGATCTCGACCTGCATGATGTTTATGCACTCGAAGGAGTCGTTCTATGTGCTGCGGTTTTTACTGGGTGTGAGTGAGGCGGGATTTTTCCCGGGGATGATTATTTACCTGACGTATTGGTTTCCTACGCAGGAGCGGGCGCGGGCGGTGGCGAAGTTTATGACGGCGACTTCGCTGGCGGGAGTGGTGGGTGGGCCGCTTTCGAGTTATCTGCTAAAGCTGGATGGAGTGGGGGGATTGGCAGGTTGGCAGTGGCTGTTTGTATCGGAGGGAGTTCCTACGATTCTGCTGGGGATATCGGTGCTGTTTGTGTTGAAGGATGGGCCGTCGAAGGCGGGTTGGCTGCGGCCTGAGGAGCGCACGTGGCTTGAGGGGGAGTTGCAGAGGGATAAGGAGCGGTTTGGGGCATCGACGCACCATAAGCTGCTCGATGCATTTCGATTGCCGGCGCTTTGGGTGCTTGCGGGTGTTTATTTTGTGAGTCAAGTGGGTGTGTACATCGTGAATCTGTGGATGCCGCTTATTCTGCAGAGCTTCTCGCATGGCGGGGAGCGAGATGCGATCTTGATTGCGCGCTACGCGACGTTTCCTTATCTGGCGGCAGCGGTGATGACGGTGGTGGTGGGGTGGAGTTCGGATAGACGGAATGAGAGGCGATGGCATATTGCTGGATGTCTGACGTTGTCGGCGGTGGGGTTTGCGTGGGCAGCGTGGGCGCATGCTTTGGTAGTTGCGTTGTGCGCGATGACGCTGGCGGCGATTGGACTCTGGAGCATGATGGGGCCGTTCTGGACGTTGGCGACGAGCATGCTGAGTGGGACGGCGGCAGCGGGGGCGGTGGCGATCCTGCAGATGATTGGGGGAGTGGGGGGATTTGCGGGACCATATATGACGGGGCGGCTGCGAGATGCGACGCAGAGCTTTACCGGGGGGCTGTATCTGATCAGTGCGATGGCGCTGGGTGCTGCGGGGCTGGCTCTGGTGGCAAGGAGTAAAGAGACTCGGGCGATTGCGGAGAATGAGCACTAGGCTATTTTCGTGGGCCAAGTTTTCTTGATTGCTTTGCATCCCTGAGATGTCTAACGGCTGCGTGATTTTGATAAACACAGAGCATGGTCATCTCACTGAAAAGACTTAGGAAGAGTTCGATGGGGCCAATTGCAGCGACGCTTATTTCATCGGGGAATAATGGTTGCGATGATATTCTGGATCAAGTAAAAATTCAGCATTTTGAGGTTTCCTATTATGGCGACAGCGACAGTCGATAAGGCAGCAGCGGACTACAAAGTAGCCGATATTTCTCTGGCGGATTTTGGCCGGAAGGAGATTGAGATCGCCGAGCAGGAGATGCCCGGGTTGATGTCGATCCGCAATAAGTATGCCGCGGGTAAGCCGCTGGCTGGCGTTCGCGTGACGGGCTCGCTGCATATGACGATCCAGACGGCTGTACTGATTGAGACGATGGTGGCGCTGGGCGCGAATGTGCGCTGGGCGAGCTGCAACATCTTCTCAACCCAGGACCATGCGGCGGCGGCGATTGCGGCGGCAGGCGTGCCGGTGTTTGCCTGGAAGGGCGAGACGCTGGAGGAGTTCTGGTGGTGCACGAATGAGTCGTTGAAGTTCCCTGATGGAAAGGGTGGACTGCTTGGTCCACAGCTTGTGATCGATGATGGCGGCGATGTGACGCTGCTGATCCACAAGGGCGTTGATATGGAGAAGGGCGACAAGTGGATTGACTCGCCTTCGAGCTCGACCGAAGAGGATGTGATCAAGGCTCTGTTGAAGAAGGTGCATGCCGAGCATCCGAGGCGCTGGCGGGATGTGGCGAAGGAGTGGCGCGGCGTTTCGGAAGAGACGACGACGGGCGTCCACCGGCTCTACAAGATGCTCGAGAAGGGCACCCTGCTGGTTCCGGCGATCAATGTAAACGATTCGGTTACAAAATCGAAGTTCGACAACCTGTATGGCTGCCGCGAATCGCTGGTGGATGGCATCAAGCGCGCGACTGACGTGATGATTGCGGGTAAGGTTGCAGTCGTTTGCGGATACGGCGATGTGGGCAAGGGCTCGGCTGCTTCGCTGCGTGGCCTTGGGGCGCGAGTGGTCGTAACGGAGATCGATCCGATCAATGCGCTGCAGGCTGCGATGGAAGGGTACGAGGTCACGACGATTGAAGAGACGCTGGGCCGTGGCGATATCTACGTTACCTGCACGGGCAACGTGGACATCATTACCGTTGAGCATATGAAGCTGATGAAGGACCAGGCGATTGTGTGCAACATCGGCCACTTCGACAACGAGATTCAGATGGAGCCGCTGAATGCGCTGAAGGGCGTGAAGAAGCTGAACATCAAGCCTCAGGTGGACAAGTACACGTTCGAGAGCGGCAACAGCATCTTCGTTCTGGCCGAGGGCCGGCTGGTGAACCTGGGCTGCGCGACTGGGCATCCGAGCTTTGTGATGTCGAACAGCTTTGCCAACCAGACGCTGGCGCAGCTTGATCTGTGGAAGAACAAGGATACGTACAAGATCGGGATCTACATTCTGCCGAAGAAGCTGGACGAAGAGGTTGCACGGCTGCATTTGGAGAAGATCGGCGTGAAGCTGACGACGCTCTCCAAGAAGCAGGCGGATTACCTGAGCGTTCCGGTGGAAGGACCGTACAAGGCGGATCACTACCGGTACTAAGCTTCAAGACGAAACAAAGGGCCGCTGAGGAGTTCCTCGGCGGCCTTTTTGTTTTGCTGCATGGAGAGAACAAGGCACGTTCATTCAGTATTCAGGATTGCAGTGGAAGATCGGGGAGGCGTATCCGTTACCGCACCTTGTTGTTGTGCTTGTCGCGGTAGATGCGGCGGGATTCCTGGTTCTGCTGCTTGTGAATCGTCTGGCGGTCGGATTTGGTGAGCTGGCCGTTGTCCTGGGCGCGCATACCGCGCTCTTCTTTATTGATGCCGGCTTCCTGATGCTCGAGGTGAGCGGTTTCGCCGGCGGTAAGCTGGCCGCTCTGAACGCCCTGGCCGATACGCTGCTGTTGGTCGGCTTTGCGCTGGTTGATGTTGTAGTCGTTCTGGCCAGGGGTGGGGGTCTGCGCGAAGATAGCGGCGGGGGCGAGAGTGAGAGAGGCGATGAGGGCAAGTTTGGTGAGGTTCATGGTGGCGCTCCTGTAATTTATTGCGGTCGCTTCAATCTTGCTGCTACCGCTTACGGAGGGAATAGACACAGGGGCTTTGCGGGTGTTGTGGTAAATCGAAGAAGTATATTTCTTCGAAACGCCGCGACTTTCGCGCGCTCTATGGGTATGCGCGAGGCTTGCTGTGGATTTACTTTGCGAGAACGGCCTGGCGGGCGTTTAGTTCGTGGCGGGGTCGAAGTCGCTGGCGGTAATGACCTGGAGGCCCGGTGCGGAGGCCGGCTGTTGATCGATGAGGATGATGGTGTGGGCTGAGCCGGAGGAGTATGTGACTTGCGAACCGTTGTAGATTGCGAGAGAGGAATTGGGGGGGACGGTCCCTGCGGGCAGCATGACGAAAGAGTAGGCACCGGCCGGGATGTTGAGGTAGCCGGTGTTCGCGCCGAAGGGAATGCTAGTCACGATGGGCGCGACGGCGGTGAGTCTCTGACCGGCGGGGACGAGATAGATGTCGACGGCGCCCGAGCGCGTGGCCTGGTTGAGGAAACGGAGCGCGATCTGGCCCGGGGGTGCGGGTTGGCTCTGATCGGTGAGGGTGAGCTGTTGCATGGAGGCGGCGGTGCTGCCGATGAGAACGGTGTATTGGCCGGAAGAGGCGAAGTTCATTCTGGATATGGAGAGAAGCTGCCTGGTTCCGGCGGTGTTTGCAGCGATGGTGTCGCTGCCGGGCGAGAGCGGAATGTAGGAAGTGATGGTGCCGAAGCCGAGATTGTGAGCGAGGGCGTTGGAGCCCTGATAGATGTCGAGCCTGGGAGCGTCAGGGGAGGCGGTGACGACGCGAACCTGAGGTGCGGGAGCGGTGTTGACGATGGCTCCGCATCCGCTAAGTGTGAGCAGGATCGCTATGGCCGCGGCGACGCGAGCGACGGGTCGGACGAGATGAATGAGATTGAACATAGACCGTCGACTGGTGATCCTCAAGTTGATGGAGGCGCCGCGCTGCTTCCACTTTACTCGATTTCACTACGCAGGAGAGTGCAGAACGGATGGAGGGTATGACCAATCTGTGGGATACGGGGTAATCATCAGATTTTGTTTGTGATTGCCAGGACTTTGTAACGCGCGAGTCGGACCGATTGCCGCACGGTGCAGAGATGCGCTGATTCACTTCATAAAGCGGCGTGACTGGATTGCGGTTGGAGATTTCAATTATTGGTAGCTGTGCGGCTGATGGTGCAGACGAGGAGGGTCATGTCGTCGTGCTGCGGAGCCCCGGCGGTGAATTTGTCGGCAGCGTCGAAGATGCAGGTGAGGAGTTGGTCAGCGGTTGTGGTGCACTCCGGGCGGTTGAGGAGTTGGCGGGCCGATGCAAGCATGTTGTCTTCGCCCCACTCTTCTTCATCGTGGTTCATGGCTTCGGAGATGCCGTCGGTGAAGGCGAGGAGGACGTCACCGGGATGCAGTTGGAGCGTCGCTTGGGAGTATTCGGCGTCGAGGAGGAGGCCGACTACGGTTCCGGTGGGTTCGAGGACGATGGTTTCGGTGCCGCGGAGGACGTAGGGAGGGTTGTGGCCGGCGTTGACGTAGGTGAGGAGATGGTTGATCGGATCGTATTCGGCGTAGAAGAAGGTGGCGTAGCGGTTAGCCGTGGAGGACTCATAGACGAGTTTGTTGACATTCGAGATGAGCGTGGCGAGATCGCTCTGCTGCAGGCCGGCTATGCTGCGAAGACTGGCTCGGAGGCTTGCCATGAGGAGCGCGGCGGAGATCCCTTTGCCAGAGACGTCGCCGAGGGCGAGGGCTAGACGGGAGTCTGCGATTGAGTCTGAAGGGAGGAGGAAGAAGTCGTAGTAGTCGCCTCCGACAACCTGAGCGGGGCGGCAGAATCCTGCGAGATCTACCCCTGAGAGTTTGGGATAGGTCTGCGGGAAGAGGCGCTCCTGGACCTCGCGGGCGATCTCGATCTCGCGAGAGATGCGTTCGCGCTGGGCTACTTCGGTGGTGAGGTTTTGGAGGAGCTCGGCGTTTTCGAGGGCGAGGCCGGTTTGGGAGGCGATGGTCTGGAGGAGCTGGCGGTCGGTTTTGGTGTAGGGCTCCTCGGAGCTTTTGGGGCCGAGGGCGATGACTCCGGCGAGGCGAGTGCGGCCGGGTAGCGGGACGAGGAGCTCAGTGGACAGGTCGTTGAGGGCGTTGCGTTCGGCGTCGGTGGCGTCGATGAGCCAGCTGGAAGGGTCGTCGCGATAGACATTGGCGGGGGCTTTAGCCCGGCTGAGCGTGGTGATGGTGGTCGAGGCGGCCGGGAGAGAGAAGAACTGGGGTCCACCAGCGGCGGGCATGGCCATTCCGGTGGCTAGTTGGAGATGATAGGTATCGCCGGAGCGGAGGAAGACGGCGATGCGGTCGATGTGCAGGGTTGAACTGAGGCGGCGTGTGATGGTTTCGAGGAGCGGAGCTACTTCGGTGAAGTTGCGGGCTTCGTCGGATAGCTCGGAGAGAAGCTGCTCGGTGGAGTAAGCCTCGCGGAAGAAGCGCTGGTCGATCATCTGTTGCAGACGTTTGGAGACGACGAAGCGGAAGGCGAAGAAGACTCCGATGATGCAGAGAATGCGAATAATGTCGTTGCGTTGATGGTCGGGGTGCCTGAAGAAGTCGTTGAGGGAGAAGGCCAACCAAATGGCGAGTCCAACTCGTACCACCGTAAGAGATTCGCGGGCGAAGGCGTAGCGGGTTCCCTGGCGGATGATGATGCGAAGATCCATTGCACGCTGTACGACGACAACGTAGGCGAGCGAGAGCGGGAACATAAGAAGAGTGAGGAAGACGGAGATATTGACCCACTCAGGGATTCCCTGTCCAACGTCGCTTTCGCGAAAGATGGATACCGCAAGGAGGAGAAACAGTGGGGTGAGTCCGACCGAAGTTCCGACTAAGAGAACGCGGAGGCGGCGACGGGCATCTCCGGTGGCTTGCCCGATCTTTGGACCGAGATTTAAGAAGAACCAACAGATTGCGATGGCGCTCAAGACATTTTCCGTAACGTTGACGGGGTACATGTAAGGAACGAACCAGGAGATCGAAGCGAAGCTCCACATGTCGCCGTAGTTGGCGATGAAATCCGTGGAGCAGAGGAGGATGAGGGGAATCGCTATGACCCATTTGACCCAGGGGAACTTGATATCGGTTTGTGAGCGATCAGGAAAGTAGACCCCAAAGAACATAAGGCAGATCGGCATTGCCGCCTGCGCCACGATATTCCAGGTCAAGGCGAGGGGAAGGAGGTAGGGTCCGACGATCAGGGTCGGGTTGATGATAAGAGCGTCGAAGTAGCAGAGGATCCCCAGAATTAGCCAGGCATTTAAATTTCTCGGACGAGCGAAGACCACCCACAAACCGATGAGAAGACAGAAGAAAGGCAATACGGCGAATACGACGTTGACTGAGATTTGGAAGGGCGAGAGCTTCTGGGACTGAGGCGCGGCTAGTCGGATGCTGGTTGATTCGATTGCTGCGTCAGAGCCGTGGCGGTAGGTGATTGTCATTGGGTCGCCCGGCGAGGCGCGACGGATTTGGCCGAGAAGCATACTGCGACTGGTGTACGGCTGGCCGTTGATAGTGAGGATGGTGTCGAAAGGTTTGATACCTGCGGCAAGAGCCTCTTCGCGGAGGTTGGTCGTGGTCGCCAGGCGCGCGCCGCTTTCGAACGGGGCTCGAACGATGGACTGGCCGTGCACGAAAACGTTGAAGTCGCGAATAGCAGCACCGTACGCATGCAGAAGCGCAAGTGCGGCTACGACGGCGAGAAGAAAATACTGGAGGCGTGCGGATCTCTGGGGCATAGGCCAGTTGGAGAGATGGTAGCAGCGGCGTGGGAGTTTCGAGGATAAAGATAACGGGTTAAATGGGACGGGCATCCTGGTCCGGATGCCCGCCTGAGCAAGGGCTCGAGCTACCGCCTATTTTTTGGGGTGGCTGGCGATGATCTGGTCCTTAATCTTGTCGTAAGTGGCCTTGGGGAGGACGCCCTTGGTGACGAGCTGATTCTTTGCGGTGTAGGGGCGTCCGTCGATGATGCGTTTCGAGTAAGCATCGCCGATGCCTGGGAAGGCCTTGAGCTGGTCAGCGGTGGCGGTGTTGATGTCGAGCGGCGCGGCGGCTGCGGCGGCGGCTGGCGTGCCTGCTTTGGAGGCCTGGGCAACCGAGAAGACCGGGGCGACGAAGAGCAGGAGCGCGGCGGCGAGAAGTTTGTGGCGAAGAGTGAGCATCTTGGATCTCCTACTTTGGGCTGAATACTTTACAGCGGAAGAGTACGAGAGTGTGTGGGCTGCGTCAACGAACAAGTTGGGTTAAGGGCGATGAAGTGTGCGGCTGGCGCTGCGCGGGTTGACTTCTCCAAGGCTGAACGCTACCCTGAAGGGGAGATGAGCAGACTGCACCTCCATCACGGCCATTCGCATCATCACGCAAAGAGCGTGTTGGCGGCTGTGTCCGGAGTGGCGAAGTAACGAACGCTTACTAAGGATTTCGAAAGGCCCGCTGACGCGCATACCGCGAGCGGGCCTTTTTCTTGCGCGGATGAAGATGGGAGACTGAGATGGTGAATACAGTGAAGATAGATTTTGCGAAGATGGATGGCCTTGTCCCGGGTATCGTTCAGGATGCGAAGACGGGCGAGATGCTGATGCTCGGTTTTTTGAATGAGGTCAGCTACGCGAAGACGCTGGAATCTGGATTTGTCACTTTCTGGAGCCGGACGCGGCAGAAGCTTTGGATGAAGGGTGAGACCAGCGGTAATCGGCTGCGGGTGATCGAGGCGTCGACCGACTGCGACAACGATGCGCTTTTGTTCAAAGTTGAAGTCGAGGGCGATGGGTTGGTTTGTCACGAGGGTACAGTGAGCTGCTTTACGAAAAATATTGCGATGGAGGCGAAGTGAGCGAAACGAAGCGGTTGAAGCTGGGAATACCGAAGGGCAGTCTGCAGGACGCGACGATTGCGCTGTTTGAACGCGCTGGGTGGAGGATCTTCGCTAACGGGCGGAGCTACTTCCCTTCTATCGATGATGCGGAGATTGAATGCATGCTGGTGCGGGCGCAGGAGATGGCGCGGTATGTGGAGCATGGGGCGCTGGATGCCGGGCTGACGGGTAATGACTGGGTGCTAGAGAATGAGACGGACGTGGAGTACGTCACGAGTCTGACTTACTCGAAACAAAGCCGTCAGAAGGTGAAGTGGGTCCTGGCGGTGCCGGAAGACTCACCGTTCCAGAAGCCGGAGGACCTTGCGGGGAAGATTATTGCTACTGAGCTGGTTGAGTTTACGAAGCGGTACTTTGCCGGGAAGAAGATTCCTGTGACGGTGGAGTTTAGCTGGGGCGCGACCGAGGTGAAACCTCCTACTCTGGCTGATGCGATTGTCGAGGTGACCGAGACAGGGTCGTCGTTGCGCGCGAATCGGCTGCGGATTATCGAGACGCTGATGGAGAGCGAGACCCAGTTGATTGCAAATAAAACGGCGTACAAAGATGCCTGGAAGCGGGAGAAGATTGAGAATATCTCCCTGATGCTGAATGCCGCGATTGCTGCACAGGGACGAGTTGGTTTGATGTTGAATGCGCGGAAGGCCGATTTGGAGAAGATCGTTGGTGAGTTGCCTGCGTTGAACTCGCCGACAGTATCGCAGTTGAGCGATCAGGAATGGGTCGCGTTGAATACGATTTTGGATGAAGCTTTGGTGCGCGAGGTGATTCCTAAGCTTAAAGCTGCAGGTGCTACCGGCATTGTTGAGTATCCGCTGAGTAAGGTTGTGCTGTAAGAAGATCGTTCCTGCTTTAGGCTAACGAGTTGCCTCTGGAGTTTTGTGATGAAGCTGGTAAAGACGTTTGGCCGCGGCAAAGATGCGGCAGATGCATTGATCGAATCGCTGGAGCGGCGAGGGGCTGTGAACACGGCGCGCGTGGAGCCAGTGGTGCGACGCATTCTCGCAACGGTGCGCAAGGGCGGCGATCGGGCGTTGGCGAAGTATGCGGTAGAGTTCGATGGGCTTGCGAAGGGTCAGACGTTGTTGGTGTCGCGGGATGAGATGAAGGAGGCCTGGGATTCGACTGCACCGGCACTGCAAGCGGCGATGATGGTGGCGCGAGGAAATATTCTTGCATTCGCCGAGGCGCAGCTGCCGCAGGAGTGGACGATCTCCCCGGTGGATGGAGTGAGGACGGGGCAGATCGTGCGGCCGTTGGGCAGCGTTGGCTGCTATGTGCCGGGAGGGCGCTATCCACTGCCTTCGACGCTGTTGATGACAGTGATTCCTGCGCAAGTCGCTGGGGTGGAACGGATTGTGGTGTGTTCGCCGAAGCCCGCAAAAGAGACAATGGCTGCGGCATGGCTCGCCGGGGTAACGGAGTTTTATCGGGTGGGCGGAGCGCAGGCGATTGCAGCTATGGCTTACGGCACGACTACTATTGAGCGAGTCGATAAGATTGTTGGGCCGGGAAATCTTTATGTGACTGCGGCCAAAATCCTGGCTTCGGATGAATGCGGGATCGATATGCCGGCTGGCCCAACGGAGATTGTGGTAACCAGTGAAAGCGGAAACGCGGCGGGGATCGCGGCAGATCTGGTTGCGCAGGCAGAGCATGACCCGGAGACGTTGGCTGTTCTGATTACGAGCAAGGAAGAGCTGGCGAAGGCTGTTGAGGCAGAGGTGAAGTTGCGGACGCGAGAGAATGAGATCGCGAAGCAGTCACTGGCGGCGCGCGGATGCTTATTTGTGACCGCCTCAGTACGCGGAGCTCAGGAGCTAACGAACCGACTCGCGCCAGAGCATTTAACCGTCGATTCGGAGGCGGATCTGAAGTGGGTTCAGAACGCTGGATCTGTTTTTGTCGGAGCGTTCGCGCCGCAGTCGATGGGTGATTACGTCTCAGGACCGAATCATGTATTGCCGACCGGGCGCTTCGGCCGAGTCCGAGGTGGATTGAGTGTGGTGGATTTTGTAAAGGTCATTACAATGCAGCAGTACACGAAGACAGGATTGAAGAAGTTGGGTCCCCATGCGATCGCACTGGCGGAAGCTGAGGGACTGAAGGGACATGCAGAGAGCGTGCGGGTGAGGATGAAATGAGTCTTGCTACTGACTTGGTTACAGATAGAAAAATCGTGCAGCCGCGCAAGGCTGTACTAGAGATGCCGGAGTACCATCCCCCGTTGGCTGGACGTGACGCGTTGCGTCTGGACTTCAACGAAAACACGTTTGCGCCTTCGCCACGGGTCGTAGAGAAGTTACTGGCGCTTACAGCCGAGGGGCTAACGAAGTATCCCGAGAGGGAACCGGTGGAGAGGGTCGTTGCAACGCATTTCGGATTAAAGACAGAGGAGGTACTGCTGACAAACGGCGTCGATGAAGCGATTCACCTTATGTGTGTGGCGTTTCTCGAGGCGGATGACGAAGCGCTGATTGCGACCCCGACATTTTTCATGTACGACGTGAGTATCAAGATGATGACGCCTCACCTGCGAAAGGTACAGGCAGATGCGACGATGGAGTTTCCGTTCGAACGCTTTATGTCTGCTATCACGGATAAGACGAAGCTGATTATCGTTGCTTCGCCAAATAATCCGACCGGAGCAACGGTGAGCAAAGAGCATCTGCTGGCGATCGCCGCTGCGGCTCCTCACGCGGTGTTGATGGTTGATGAAGCTTACTACCATTTCCACGGCGAGTCGATACTTGAAGATCTGTCGACGGTGCCGAACGTGATCGTAGCCAGGACGTTTTCAAAGGCCTATGGATTGGCTAGTTTGCGAGTCGGCTTGTTGGCCGGGAATGCAGCGCTTTTGAAGAGTCTGCGCAAGGTGTCGTCGCCGTATAACGTGAATGGAGTAGCGTTGGCTTGTCTGCCAGTTGCTGTTGCCGATGAGGAATATCTTTCCTGGTACACAGAGCAGGTTCGTATTGGACGGCAGAGAATGATGGATGGGCTGCGAGAGCTGGGGGTTCCCTTCTTTCCTAGTCATGCAAACTTTGTTCTTATGAATATTGGGCCAAAGCATGCGGCGCTGGTAGGCGCGATGAGAAGGCAAGGGGTACTGCTGCGAGATCGATCGACCGATCCTGGATGTGATGGTTTTGTGCGCATCACCATTGGAATTGAAGAACACGTGACGCGTGGACTGGATGCGTTGAAGACTTCCCTCCAGGAGATTGAATGGAGCGCTGCGGTATGACGGCGGCGAAGACTTTGAAGGTGCGCTCTGGAATAATCAAGCGCGATACTACAGAGACGCAGATCTCGTTGAGCCTCGTTATTGACGGGCAAGGTGCGTACAAAGTGTCGACCGGCATTCGTTTTTTTGACCACATGCTGGAGCTGTTTACGCGCCATGGAGGGTTTGATCTCACGTTGAAGTGTTCGGGTGATCTTGATGTCGATCAGCACCATACCGTGGAAGACGTGGGGATTGCTCTTGGCGAGGCATTTGGGAAAGCGCTGGGTGACAAGAAGGGCATCATGCGCGCGGGGTACTTTGTGATGGCAATGGACGAGACTCTTGCTGTCGCAGCGGTAGATCTTAGTGGACGAGTTGCTTATGTTGTCGACGATAAAGTGAAGGTGCGGCTGGTGGGAGATTTTCAGAGCGAATTGCTGGCCGACTTCTTCGACGGCTTCGCGCGCGGCGCCAAAGCAAATGTCCACGTGAAAACGATGTATGGGCGCAGCAATCATCACAAGATCGAGGCGATCTTCAAGGCGTTTGCCAGGGCGCTGCGTGGGGCCTGTTCTCGGGATGAGCGGATGAGGGAGATGTTGCCGAGTACGAAGGGACTACTTTAGCGGACTTAATTTTCTTCTTCGTCACATGTACGAATAAGGCTGATTGTATGATCGCGATTATCGATTACAAAGCGGGAAACCTGGCCAGTGTTGTAAAGACGCTGCACTATCTTGGTGCGCGCGAGATGGTGGTGACTCAGGATCCTGCGGTGGTGGCTGGAGCGGCGAAGGTGGTGCTGCCAGGGGTAGGACACTTTCGGGCTACTTCCCTGTTGTGCGAGCTTGGGTTGGCGGATGCGGTGCGGGAGAGTGTTGCTAAGGGCTCATGGTTCCTGGGGATCTGCGTTGGGTTGCAGTGGTTGTTTGAGGGTTCGACCGAAGCTCCGGGTGTGCAGGGGTTGGGACACTTTGAGGGAATGTGCGAGCGGTTCCCTGCTCTGTTCGAGGGCGCGGAGTTGAAGTCGCCACATGTGGGATGGAACTCGCTTGAGAGGGTGAGTGCTGATTCCAGGTTGATGCGTGGGATCGAAAATGGTGGATTTGTTTACTACACTCATTCGTGGCGCGCCCCGGTGATTCATGCAACTGCAGCGGTTACAGAATATGGCGGGGCGTTTACGGGAGTGGTCGAGAAGCACAATGTGATGGGAGTGCAGTTTCATCCTGAGAAGTCGAGCGCGGTGGGATTACAGGTTTTGAAGAACTTTGTGGAGCTGTAGAATATGCCTTTTTTGTATGAGTTGAAGATTGCGGCGGAAGAACCTTCTTATACGTTTGTGCAGCAGCTGGTGCCGGCCGGGTCGCTTGTGGGAACCGGGCAGGCGGTTTGTACGCTGACCGATGGGGCTATGGAGTTTCATGTGCCAGCGCCGCGGCAGGGTCTTCTGGTGGAGTGGTTTGTGGAGCATGGTGCGGTGATCGAGAATGGGGACTCGCTGGCTCGGATTGTATGTGAAGGCGAGTTGGTTGCGGTACCTGCGGCGGTGCCGATGAGGTTGGGATAGCCGATGCTGACGAAGCGGATTATTGCTTGTCTCGATGTGCGCGGCGGACGCGTGGTAAAGGGCGTGCAGTTCGTGGACATCGTGGATGCGGGGGATCCTGCGGAACTGGCGCATCGTCATGCAGCGGCTGGGGCGGATGAGATTGTGCTGCTGGATATTACGGCTACACATGAGGGGCGCGGAACACTGCTCGAGACGGTTAAACGGACGGCTGCGGCGCTGTTTGTGCCTTTCACGGTTGGTGGAGGGATTCGAAGTGCGGAGGATGCTGCGGCTGTGTTCGATGCGGGCGCAGATAAGGTGAGCATTAACTCGTCGGCGATTGCGAGGCCGGAGTTGATTGGAGAGATCGGTGGAAGCTTTGGAGCGCAGGCGGTGATTGTGGCGGTCGATGCTCGGCGAATTGAAGGACGCGGGGTGGAAGAGGCTGAAGTTTTTGTGAGTGGTGGTCGGAAGGCTGCCGGGCGACGGGTGTTGGATTGGGTTCACGAGGCGGAGGAGCGAGGGGCGGGGGAGATTCTGTTGACTTCGATGGATACCGATGGGATGCGGGGTGGCTTCGATTGTGAGTTGACCGCGATGGTGAGCGGGGCGTTGCAGATTCCGGTGATTGCTTCGGGTGGTGCGGGGACTGCAGGGCACTTTGTTGAGGTGTTTGGAAGGGGGAGAGCGGATGCGGCGCTGGCGGCTAGTATCTTTCACTTCGGCGTGACGGACTCACGGGAGTTGAAGGCGGAGTTGCAGCGTGCTGGGGTTCCGGTTCGGCTGCCCTGCTGATGTCCTGCCGGACGGACCTCCTACGCGGAGGGCGGTCACTTCCCTGAGCTTAAGTTCAAGCAAATCAGAGGTGGGATAGGCGGGGAACTTAGTCTTTTCCCAATCGTAGGACCGGATCAGGCGGGTAATCGTCTCAAGCCAAACATGGTCGAGAGCGCACTTAAGATTGTGGACGGCGTCACCGATGATTGTGGACGGCGTCACCGATGATTGTGGCGAGATCATCTCGAATATCTCTTTCCTCGATACCTGCAAAGTCGCACTCGATGTATTCACATCCACTACTCGCGTCTACATGAGCCGCAACGATCAGTCCTTTTTTCAGGCGGTGAATGCAAGATTCAAGATCCGCAATGTGTTTGTCGGCCCGTTTGATCTTGAGATGCGCACCTCGGCAGTAAGGCATGCAGAATCATAGCAGACTTATTCAGTCAAGTATATTATTACTTCTGTAAACCACTCCATCCAAATACTTTACGCCAAAAATACTCCCAGGGGGAGGGGGGTGAGGGTCAGCCGAGGTCTAGAACTTGTGAAACATAAAAAACGCGCCGGCCGAGGCACCCAAAGGCAGCAAAGTGGTTCCAGTGCAACTTGTCGCCAAAGTAAAAGGTCGAAAAGACGTCAAACACCGTCAGCGTAATCACCTCCTGAATCACCTTGAGCTGATCCGGACTGAAGGTCTTCGACCCGATCCGATTGGCTGGTACCTGCAGGCAGTACTCAAAGAGGCGATGCCCCAGCTGACCAGGATCACCTTCCACAGCGGCACCTCCTTGAACTTGAGGTGACCATACCAGGCGAAGGTCACAAAAATATTCGACCCAATCAGCAAAAAGATGGTCCACATAGTTCGTTTCTGTCTCCAGTCAATCTAATTGGAAGCTAACGATAAGATGCAAAGAGCATGTCCATCGCCGGAAACCTCGAGCACCTCCATCAACAGATTCACGAAGCCTGCCGCCGAGCCAATCGCTCCTACAGCGAAGTAGCCCTGATGGCAGTCAGCAAGGTCCATCCGGTCGAGGTCATCCTGGAGGCCTACGCCGCCGGACAGCGCCTCTTCGGTGAGAACCGGGTACAGGAGTTTCAAGAAAAATCTCTCCATCTCGCCGCACTGACTGACGCTGAATTCCATCTCATCGGCCCGCTTCAATCCAACAAAACAGCCCGCGCAGCCGAGTTATTCCACGCGATCGATGCAGTCGACTCGCTGAAGATCGCACAACGGCTGAACGCAGCCGCTAAAGCACTAGGAAAGAAGCTGCCAATCCTGGTAGAGGTTAAGCTGAGCCACGAGGAGTCAAAACATGGATTCGCTCCGGCAGAATTACCCGCTCTCCTGGATGCGATGGAGCCGCTCGAGTCGATCAAAGCCGTAGGCCTGATGACGGTTCCACCATGGTCCGAGGACGCAGAGCTGGCGAGGCCCTACTTCCGCGACCTTCGCGGCCTGAGAGACCAGTCGCTCGCTCGCTTCCCGAAGCTGACGCAGCTTTCGATGGGAATGTCGAACGACTTCCAGGTAGCCATCGAAGAAGGCAGCACCTGCGTCCGAGTCGGGACCGCACTCTTCGGCAAACGGATCGTGGCCAGCGCCGGATGAACTCCGAGCCCAGAGCAAATGAGCTCCATCGCGGCCTCTCAACCGGCGCTGCGCTCGGCCTCAACGTCATCGACATGGTCGGAGTCGGCCCGTTCGTCACGCTCCCTCTGATCGTCGGAGTCATGGGCGGACCGCAGGCGATGCTCGGCTGGATGATGGGTGCCCTCCTGTCTCTCTGCGACGGCTTGATCTGGAGCGAACTCGGCACCGCCTACCCTGAGGCCGGCGGCTCCTACGCCTACCTAAAGCACCTCTATGGAGAGAAGACCTGGGGCCGGGCGTTTTCTTTTCTCTACGCGTGGCAGGTCCTGATCAGCGCGCCACTCTCGATCGCCTCAGGATGCATCGGATTCGCACAATACGTCTCCTTCTTTCTTCCAAACGCGGGCCACCCTTTTGCATCCGCATCGCTTTTTGGGGTTCCAGTAGTACTAAGCGGACAGACGCTGATTGCGATGAGTGCATGCGTTGCTGCTCTGATCATTCTGCACCGGAGCATCTTCGCCATCGGTCGAATCGCACGCTGGCTTGGAGTCGTTGTAGGTCTCACGTTGGTGTTACTGATCGTGGTTGGATTTATGCACTTCAGCCCTCGTCTAGCCTTCGACTTTCCGCCCGGCGCCTTTCACATCAACCATGCATTCTTCGCGGGCCTCGGCGCTGGAATGCTGATCTCAGCCTACGATTATTGGGGTTATTACGGGGTCTGCTTCCTAGGCGCCGAGGTCCGCGACCCCGCAAAAACCATCCCCCGCGCAGTGCTCGGCTCAATCGGTCTTGTCGCAACTCTGTACGTGCTGATGAACATTAGCGTTCTCGGCGTGCTCCCATGGCGAGAGATGGCACAGTACAGCGACAGCCACGCCCGTACGTTTACTATGGCCGTCTTCATGGAGAAGCTGTATGGGCATACTGCCGCCGGAGTGATCGTTCTGCTAATCGCTCTGGCAGCACTTGCATCTGTGTTTGCGTTATTGCTCGGATACTCGCGTATCCCTTTCGCTGCTGCACGAGATGGTAACTTCCCTTCATGGTTTGGCGCGGTACACCCGAAACATCGAGTCCCAATGCATTCCCTTTTGACCCTCGGTGGCATAACACTGACGTGCTGCATCTTCAGGTTGCAGGAAGTCATCACGACTCTTGTAGTGATTCGCATTTTGTTTCAATTCCTACTACAGGGAACAGCCGCGTTGCTACCAAAGCATCGCCGCGAGCGCAAGACGCGAGGGTTCCGGATGCCAGCGTATCCGCTGCCTGTGCTGCTGGCGCTGGGTGGATTTGTCTTCATCCTCTTTTCACGACCGAACTTCCTGCGAGAGATGCGGACAGCCGGGCTGATCCTGGCAGCGGGCTCGGTTGTGTATGGATTTCGCTACAAAGGCATCCGAAGCTGATCCGAAAAGACCTACCTTCGGTATCAATTGTAGTTTAATCTGGCGGATCGCTTGGTACGGTCACCTGCTCGGTAAGATCTTTTTGCGAATCCTACCTAGAACGACATTGCTAGTCAGGTCAACGAGATCACTAATTTAGTTGTGTCCCATTAGTGAGTAAGGGGTGCACGGATAGACTACATGATTGAATTGGTAAAGCAGAAGTACTTAAAATCGACAGATGTCAAGCTACTTGAAACCAAAGTTATAGGTGACGCCGGTACTTACTCGGATATTGTTTTGGCGATCGTTCTTAGCGTTCGGGATCTGGGTGTAGACATAGTCAAATTGAGCCAGGGTAACACCCAATCGTCGCTTAAGTTGTGCGCTTACGCCTCCTCCTGCTGCTAGGCCAAACGAGTTGCGATTGATGGTGAACTGAAAGTTAACATCCTCCTTCGCGCCGCCAAACAGCGCTTCCCCGTAAGGAACAAATCTACTTGAGTTGCGGCGAGTGTATCGCGCACCAAAGAGATAGTTGACGATGGTGATATTCTGAGAAGTGTTGTCCACCTGGTTAGCATGCGCAACAGCAATATCCGCTACAGCGGCCCACCTCGGGGTCACGTTCATGAGTATTGTTCCGCTGCCTCCGCTCAGCGAGAAGCAGCCGCATTCGCCTGGAGGGGCGTTCGCATGGAAATAGTTATAGTTGGCTCCGAGCTCGAATCGAGGTATGTCGTCGTGAATCCCGCCCATGGATATGGCCTGGGCATGCAGAATCCCGGACAAAACGGATAGAAGTGCCACTAACAGGACGCTTCGAAGATGCATCATCCTTCTCCTACTGCACAATCAAAGTGGCGGTTGCCGCATGTTGGACGGTACCTTCGATACCGGTTACCGTGACGGTGTAGGTCGTGGGGGTGAGAGTGAAATACCCGCCTGCGCAGCCACTAAGTGCGGCGATTGGCAGAAGAGAACCGAGCGTCAGGAGGGCCAGCATCAAAGTACGAGGCATCTTCTTTCGAAGTGTCCGCATTGTTCCGAGGCCGAGAAGGCTAAGCATTCCGAGCGCGACCGAAAGTTCGTTCTTTGAGGAAATAGGTCCCTGGGGTGAGGAATTTCGCGCAGTGAGAGAACTGCTGGTTTGCACGTTGAGAACCACTCCCGTGGCGCCACTACCAGCCGCAACGGCAGATGGAGTAAACGTATAGGTTGAACCCGGTGGCAAGCCTGTGACCGTGACTGTCACATCATTGAGGAAGGTTGTCGCGCTTATGGGAGCGAGGCTAAAGTTATAGCTTGTCGCCGCGCCCGGAAAGACATTCTGGCTAGCGGGACCACTATTTGTGTTTGTGAAGTCTTCCACAATGTCGTTCGCGGGAGCTGACGTGCTGGATGCGAAGGTGCTGTCTCCGGAATACACCGCTACGATCTGATGTGTCCCCATTGCCAGATTCGCGGTGAGCAGGGCCGCATTCGCATTCGTGTTGAGCGACACCGCGACACCTCCGTTTGAGGTAAGCGAAGTCGTTCCCAATACGGTCGTACCATCTAAGAAGGTTACCGTGCCCGTTGCGTTAGGACTAGAAGCCGTGACGTTTGCCGTAAAGGTTATTCCAGTCTTGATCAGTTGGGCAGGTGTGCTTTCGGTAATCGTGATAATAGTCGGGATCTTACTGATGACCTGTACTAACACCGAGGAGATGGATGAACTATAGCTCGAGTCCCCCCCATACGATGCAGTGATGGGGTGAGACCCAATCGTCAATGTCGATGTGGAAAAGGTTGCGACTCCTGAGATATTGACTACTCCAGTGCCCAGAGTGGTAGAACCGTCGAGGAAGATCACCAAACCAGTTGCCCCAGGATGTACGACCGCGGAGAAGGTTATAGGCTGACTAACTGCAGATGGATTAGTCGACGACGTCAGAGTTACAACTGTGGCTGTCTTTCCTACTGTTACTAGAGTAGGTGGCGACGTAGCCGGATTATTATTCGCGTCTCCAGAGGTGGCTGCAGTAATGGGATCAACTCCGAGCGGCAGCGATGGAACGTTAAGAGTTGCAACTCCATTCACAATGGTCGCTGACCCTAATGGAGTTATGCCGTCAGAAAAAGTAACTGTACCCGTCACCCCTGTCGGGACTGTCTCGGTAATAGTCTCAGGTGTATCGATGGGTAGGTTAGACGACGACACAACGGGCGGGGGCAAGATCGGCGTATTTTTTCCGACCGACTGGGTGAGGCTAGCTGTTGCGGCGTTGTAGTTGGTATCGCCGCTGTAGGTAGCAGTGATCGTGTCGCTTCCTGCCGGCAGGGTGGAGGTGGAGATGGTTGCTGCTCCGCTCGTTATCGTTGAGGTTCCGAGGAGAGTTGCACCACTGGTAAAGGTCATCGTGCCCGTTACGCCAGATGGAAGCGAAGCGGTAAAGGTCACAGACTGATTCACCGCAGATGGGTTGGCAGAGGAGGTTAGAGTTACTATCGGAGTGGCCTTGGTCACGCTTTGCGTGGTAGTGCCGGTGGCTGGGTTGTCATTCGTATCGCCACCATAAGAAGCAGTGATGGGATCACTGCCAACAGGCAGAGTCGTCGTGCTGACGGTTACAGTTCCGGTTGTCGGATTTACTGTTCCAGAGCCCAGCATCGTTCCTCCACTGGTGATCGTTATCGTGCCAGTGGTACCAGGGGGCACCGTCGCCGTGATCGTGACAGGACTTCCATACGTGCTCGAACCGGAGGTAGTAACAACCACTGTCGGAGTCGTCTTACCAACTGACTGAATAAGAGTTGCCGTCGCGGTGTTGTAATTAACATCACCACCGTAAGTGGCTGTGATCGTGTTACTCCCGCTCGGAAGCGTAGAACTAATTACTGTTGCCATGCCGTTGGTCAGGGCTGACGATCCAAGGATGTTCGAACCGCTCGTGAAGGTCACTGTCCCAGTTACGCTGGTCGGAAGCATGGCTGTGAAAGTTACAGCTTGATTCACAGCAGACGGGTTGGTAGAAGATGTCAGATTTACTGTAGGAGTTGCCTTTGTCACAGTTTGGGTAGTTGAACCGGTCGCGGGATTGTCGTTCGAATCGCCACCATAGGAGGCTGTGATCGGATTACTACCAACCGGAAGCGTCGTTGTGGTGATTGTTACCGTTCCGGTCGTGGGATTAACTGTGCCAGATCCCAACGTCTCGCCTCCACTGGTGACCGTTATTGTGCCGGTTGTGCCAGGAGGTACAGTCGTCGTAATCGTGACCGGATTGCCGTAGGTGCTCGAACCAGACGTAGTGACAATGACCGTCGGCGTAGCTTTGCTAACTGTCTGGGTCAGAGTTGCGGTTGTAGAGTTATTGTTCGCATCGCCATTATACGTAGCGGTGATCTGATCAGAACCTATCGGGAGCGTCGAAGTGCTTACAGTAGTTATCCCATTCACTAATACGGATGTGCCCAGAACAACCGATCCGCTGGTGAAGGTTACTGTTCCGGCTGCGTTCGACGGAAGAGATGCCGTGAAGACAACTGACTGATTGGCGGCGGATGGGTTGATCGACGAGGAAAGGGTTTCTTGAGGAGAGGCCTTGGTCACAGTCTGGGTGGTGGTGCCGGTGGCTGGGTTGTTGTTTGTATCGCCCCCGTAGGAAGCCGTAATTGGATCATTACCTACCGGAAGTGTGGTCGTAGTAATCCTCACCGTTCCGGTTGTGGGATTCACTGTTCCTGAACCAAGAGTTAGGCCGCCGCTAGTAACAGTAATTGTGCCGGTTGTGCCAGGGGGAACAGTCGTCGTGATCGTGACCGAACCACCATAGGTGCTAGATCCAGAGGTTGTCACCGTTACGGGCGGCGTATTTTTTCCGACCGACTGGGTGAGGCTAGCTGTTGCGGCGTTGTAGTTGGTATCGCCGCTGTAGGTAGCAGTGATCGTGTCGCTTCCTGCCGGCAGGGTGGAGGTGGAGATGATTGCTGCTCCGCTCGTTATCGTTGAGGTTCCGAGGAGAGTTGCACCACTGGTAAAGGTCATCGTGCCCGTTACGCCAGATGGAAGCGAAGCGGTAAAGGTCACAGACTGATTCACCGCAGATGGGTTGGCAGAGGAGGTTAGAGTTACTATCGGAGTGGCCTTGGTCACGCTTTGCGTGGTAGTGCCGGTGGCTGGGTTGTCATTCGTATCGCCACCATAAGAAGCAGTGATGGGATCACTGCCAACAGGCAGAGTCGTCGTGCTGACGGTTACAGTTCCGGTTGTCGGATTTACTGTTCCAGAGCCCAGCGTCATTCCTCCACTGGTGATCGTTATTGTGCCAGTGGTACCAGGGGGCACCGTCGCCGTGATCGTGACAGGACCGCCATACGTGCTCGAACCGGAGGTAGTTACAACTACTGTCGGAGTCGCCTTATTTACTATCTGGGTCAGAGTCGCCGTTGCGGTGTTGTTGTTCGTATCGCCGTTGTAGGTCGCGGTGATCGTATCGGAACCGATCGGCAAGACTGTACTGCTTACCGTCGCTATCCCGCTGATCAAGGTTGAGGTGCCCAGAACAGTCGACCCGTTAGTGAAGGTCACTGTACCGGTTGCATTGGAAGGAACAGACGCGGTAAAGACCACTGACTGGTTCGCAGCAGATGGATTGATCGAAGAAGAGAGCGTCTCAATAGGAGTTGCCTTCGTTACCGTCTGAGTAGTCGCTCCTGTCGCCGGATTGTTAACGTTGTCTCCACTGTAGTTTGCCGTGATCAGATCACTTCCTACCGGCAATATCGTGGTCGATATCGTCACTGCTCCAGAAGTTGAAGTGACTGCGCCTGATCCCAGGGTGACGCCGGCGCTGGTTAGCGTGATCGTGCCGGTCGGACCGGGCGGCACGGACGCAGTGATCGCGACCGAATGGCCGTAGATGCTCGAACCGGAAGTAGTAACTGTCACCGCAGGACTCAACTTCGCAACGACTTGAGTCAAGGTAGAGGTGGAAGCATTGTCATCTCCGTCTCCACCATATGTGGCAGTAATGAGATTATTACCAAGTGGAAGCGTCGAGGTCGTGAATGTGGCGACACCGTTCGCCAGTGTTGCACTCCCAAGAGGGGTTGAACCGCTCGCAAATGAGACCGTACCAGATAGGTTTGCTGACAACGTATCTGTGAAGGTGACTGGACCTCCGGGTAGGGACGGATTTGCGGAGGAAGTCAGAGTCGATGTGGGGCTGTCTTTAGCCACCGTCTGCAGAGTGGTTCCTATAGCAGAGTTGTAGTTGCCATCACCACTGTAAGCGGCCGTGATGAGATCGCTTGGCGGTGTCAGCAGCTTCGTAGTTACTGATACGGTGCCACTCGTGATGGTTCCAGAGCCAAGGGCGATACTACCGCTCGTAAAGACAATTGTGCCAGTCGCGTCGGCGGGGACCGAAGCTGTGATCGTAACAGTGTCGCCGTAGTTGCTGGGCCCAGAGGTCGTGACACTTACAGTTGGTGTTGCCTTATTGACAACCTGAACCAGGACAGGGGATTTGCTGGAACTATATTGTGCTGTGATGTTATGCGCACCCCCCGAAAGGCTAGAAGTTGTGAGTGTGGCGGTGCCTCCCGATATGACGCCACTGCCGATGCTCTTCGTGCCATCGAAGAAGGTTATCGTCCCAGTTTTTCCGGTAGCTACGGTTCCTGTGAAGGTAACAGATTGCAAATAAGTTGATGGGTTTGGCGAAGAACTCAGCAGAACATTAGAAACTGTCGCAGTTACCATGTTCGAATTACTGGGGTTGTAGTTTGAGTCTCCAGCGAATGTAGCAGTGAGGGCGTCGGCTCCTATCGGCAACGCAGTTGTCGTCAGGGTGGCTACTCCTTTCACAAGCTTTCCGGAACCAAGCAAGGTAGTTCCGGTGAAGAACTTAACAGACTCAGTGTCAGTTGTTGTAGTCGGTGGTCCGACTGTGTAGGGAGAAAGGACAGCGGTCAACACTACAGACTGTCCAGGCAAAATTGCTGAAGTTGAAGATGCCGTCAAAGTGAGTGTGGTATTTACAGGCGCCGCAGTGAGTGGGACTGTGGCTGAGAGGCTGCCTATGTAAATGGAGTCACCAGAATAACTCGCATCCACTTGATGAACGCCACTGCCAAGTGGAAAGACAGCGACATGAGTGAGGGCGGAGGCGACAGATGTCTGTTGGACCTGACTCAGCGAAACAGCAGCACGAGGTGTGTCCGCATCAGTTCCGATGAGATCAGCGTTGCCGTCGTTGTTATAGTCTCCGGCATTTACAGCGTACGTGAGGGCGAAGCCACCTATGCCAGGCTCCTGATAGTTCTGAAAAGTTCCATCGCCATTGCCCTGATATACGAGAGCACCGGTACTACCTCCTGCGATGATGTCAGGGATTCCATCGCCATTTACGTCGGCAAGGTGGGGATCCGAGGGAATGTCAGACACATAGGTCGTCGTCGTGAAATCTCCCTTTCCATCTCCAAGAAGCACAAAAAGGCTGTTTCCAATATTGTTGCCGCTTCCCGGTCGCGTGATCGTACTCGAAATAATGTCTGGAAAGTCGTCGGCGTTTGTATCGCCAGCGGTAAGAAATTCGCCTATCTGGGTGGCGACGGGAGAAGTCGGGAGTTGGAATGTGCCATCACCGTTTCCGAGAGCGAGGTAGAGATCTGACAACGAACTATTCGGGGTTGCGGTGTTGACTGCGTAGGCTACATCGTCCTTGCCATCTAGATTAAAGTCTGCAACCACGACACCATGCGCAAGAGCGGGAGTAACGAGAGGTACTGCCTCTGGCAGGAACTTGCCGCTGCCATCACCAATAAAGATTGTGATGTTTTGCTGTGACTTATTGGAGAGCGCAATATCCAGAAGACCATCACCATTGAAATCTCCAATGGCAATGCTTGCAACATCGCCCGTCGGATAATAAACGGGAGTCTGGAATTTACCATCCCCACTGCCGAGGATGATCACAAGACCACCGTTCGTACCATCGGAGCAGCCGAGAGCAATGTCAGTGACGCCGTCTCGGTTGAAATCGGCGAGGAGAATCTGGAGCGCTTTACCAACGACGCAGCCGGCGTAGTTTACCTTCGGCTTGAACGTTCCATCTCCATTACCAAGGAGCACAGAGATCGTTTGGGCAGCGTCCCCGGTGACGACATCTAGGTTGTTATCGGTGTCGAGATAGGCCGACGCGATTGCCACGGATCTCAGGGTGGTGCCATTGCCTCCTATGGCAAATGGCTGATTTTGGAGGAAGGTTGTCGAAAGCGTAGATGCGACAAGGTTCTCGGTACCAAGCAAACTGTTACTTGTGCTGGTGTCTAGGAACGAAATACTACCAGTGGGGCCTGTATTGAGCGAGCCAAAGCCAGCGACTGTTCCTGTGAGACTGTAGTTCCCGATGGAGCCTGTAGATGCCAGAGTTAGGGTCGAAGCATAGGTGCCCGTGACTGCATAGGTGACTGTATTTGACTCACTACTGGCATAAATATTATTCGCTCTGAAAACCGCTTTATAGCTGTGGTTTCCAATCGGTCCGCTGCCGATTTTTATGGACGCGGTTGCTGCGGGAGAGGTCAGTTGCGCAATGCCCAAAGCGGAGTTATTTTCGCAAAACTTCGCCGTCGCCTCACAAAAGAGCACCAAACCGGCACTGATTGGCGAATTTCCCGCTGTAACGGTTGCCGTTAAGGTAATTGGTGTCTGATAGGCGACCGTAGTCGCTGAGATTGCCAATGTCGTGACAGTTGGCGTTGGGTTAGGCGTTGTTCCAAAGGCCGCGGAGGAAAGAATTGACATCAACACGAGGGGGAAAAGAACCCGTGTTCGGCAAATACCTCTAAAAACCGAGACAGAAAAACAAGGCGAACGGTGAGACAAGCGCTTCATAGGGTCCCCTTGGCTCGTTACTTCGACCAAACTTTAGTACCCACCGTAACCTCCTGAGTCGGCACTACCTATTACACGAAAGTTGCATCATAGCGATGGCTCGTTTGGCCCCAATCTCGCTGGATATTGTTAGAAAGCCCAACAAATGCAATGGGGAGGCCTGCTTGTACTCAAACGAAGCCCTCTGCGATTGCGCTTGGAATAGATTATTAAATGAAATGGGACACGACTCGCCTCCGCCTAAGTAGGACAAGGGTAGGCACTGCTAGAGCCAGAAGTTACTTCCAGCGTCTAAGAATACGGGTCGATTGGTACTGGAAGCTTGTCCGGGAACTATTCCTCTGTGACGGCCTTGACCAGATTTCTGGGCCGATCAACATCGATGCCCCGACTGATCGCCAGGGAGTAGGCGAGCAGTTGAAATGGCACGACCTCTAGAATTGTCGAGAGCAGATCGTTGCTAGCAGGAATAAAGAGGCAGGCGTCGCTGCACTGAGGGACCTCTTGATCTCCTTTAGTCGCCAAGGCAATGATTCTTGCACCTTGCGCCCGCATGTCCTTCATTAGCTGTAGGACCTTGGAATAACGCAGTAGTGAATCGGGATCGCCAGCGTCAGCAGTGGCTATCATAATTAGCGGAGAGTCCTTGCTGACGAGAGCATTGGGACCGTGTTTCAGTTCCCCTGAGGGATATCCTTCGGCATTCAAATATGCGGATTCCTTAAGCTTAAGCGCTCCTTCGCGGGCGATCGCATAATGAGCACCGCGACCGAGGTAAAGCAGCGCGCGAGAGCTTGCCAGCTGAGGCGTCAGCGCGTCAATCTGTTTCTGCCATTCCGGCAATGCTGTCCGCAAGAGACCGGGGATCTCCTGAAGCTGGCGGCCGTGAGCCTCAGCAGTCTGCAGCGTCATCCGACCGCGAACGCGAGCCAGGTGAAGAGCTAGAGAGTAGAGTACCGCGAGCTGCGTGGTAAAGCTTTTTGTTGCCGGGATGGCCTTTTCAACGCCGGCGAAAGTTGGCATCGAGGCGCTTGCCTCGGTTGCCATGCTGGAACGAGCATTATTGGTGATCGCGACAGTGGCAAGTCCCCGGGCTTGGGCCTCTCGGAGAGCGGCAAGTGTATCGGCTGTTTCCCCGGACTGGGAGATAACGACTACGCCAGGATTATGCAGCGTATGTGTTGAGCGATAGGTGTATTCACTGGCGTATTCGACATCGACAGAGATTCCAGCCAGATCTTCAAGCATGATTTCACCAGCGAGACCCGCGTGTCGGCTAGAGCCACTGGCGGCAATAACGAGCCGCTCCCGCCCCCCAAGGGCATCGACAACCGGTTGAAACGTCTCTGCTGTTGAAACGCCGCCTGGGACATATTGCTCGATAGTCGCGGCGAGAGCTTGGGGCTGTTCGTAGATCTCACGCAGCATGGCGTGAGGAAATGTCACAAGCTCCTGCGGAGTGAGCGTCGGTTCTGTCATTTGCTTTGGCATCCGTTTGCTTTTAGTTGCGTTAAGGGATGGCGGGCAGCGCTGCGGAGCAACTGACCCGTTGAAGACGGTTGAGCACTACCGTTGAGCTATGGGGGAAGCAGTCGCTTAGATCAAGCTTATGCAGACTATGCATCATCGACAATGACCTGTATTGAAAGATGAAATCTCTGCTTCGCCAAACTTGTATGTACGACTATACTGGATTTGCGATATCAAGGATAGCTTTGTTTACGAACGTGGTGACGACGGCTCATAGCCTTCGCGATGTCCGCGCGAAGGTTCAGAACATGGTTAACTAGAGCTTGCGTTTAGCGTGGAGTTAACGAAAGGGCGGCAATGATTAGTACGATAGCGGCGCGGAGACTCATAAGTTCAGACGCGGCGGTCGAATACCCGCTCGTTAGAGTAGAAGATGGTCGGATCAGCCAGATAGAGAGCCTGAACGCGGCTGACCACAAATTGACAGAGGCAACATATAGATTTCCTGAGGCCACCCTGGTACCGGCTTATGTCGACATACATATTCACGGTTGCGCTGGACACGATGTCATGGAGGCCGACGCGGAGGCGCTGGACGCGATTGGGTCCTATCTTTCCAGCCGGGGTGTGGGAGCATACTTTCCGACCACGGTCACGTCTCCGACGGACGAGACTCTACGCTCTTTGACGGGACTCGCGACTGAGATCAGACTGAGAGCGGCGGCTGTCGTCTGTGGCGCCACGCCTCTGGGAATACATCTCGAAGGGCCGTTTCTCTCTCACTTGAAACGTGGCGTACATACGGATGCTCTGCTGCAAGTGCCCACTGTCTCACTGTTCGATCGTTTCTGGCAGGCAGCAGAAGGCCAGATTCGCCTTATGACGATTGCTCCCGAGCTGCCCGGGGCGACTGAACTGATCGCGCATGCCACTGCGCTTGGCGTTCGTTGCAGCATGGGACACAGCGATGCCAAGGTCTGCGAGGCGGATGCCGGCTTTGTGGCTGGAGCGCGTTCCGCAACCCATACGTTCAATGCAATGCGGGCCATTGATCATCGGGAGCCTGGATTAGCGGCCTATGTACTGGATAAGCATTTACTGTTTGCCGAGATCATCTGTGACGGCATTCACGTGGACCCCTTAATGGTCAGGCTCTTCTTCAAAGCAAAGGATAAGGACCGCATCATTCTGGTGACCGATGGTATGAGTGCCACCGGAATGCCTGACGGGACTTACATGCTGGGCGACATGAAGGTTGAAGTGCGTGACGGGCGCTGCACCTCAAATGGCACTCTTGCAGGCAGCGTATTGACTCTGGACCGCGGAGTGCAGAACTTCATCAACTTTACCAGCGCAAGCATGGATACCGCTGTCGCTGCCGCATCGCGAAATCCTTCTCGACTGATGGGCATCGATGACAGCTGGGGCAGTCTCGACGAGGGTCGCGAAGCCAATATCACCGTGCTATCACCTTCTGCGGAGGTCATACAAACCTTCTTGTCGGGAAGATCAATGATTGCATGAAGTGGAGTCGCTCCTATCTTGCGTTCAGCCAACACAGCTCGCTGAATCCGCTACCTGTTGTTACCCACGTCTGACAAGGTGTGTATAGACAACTGAACCGCGTTAAGACTAAAAAGACAAGGGACGTCAATTATTTCGATATGTTGTGTCCACAAGATGCTGGCTGAAACTGCCCATCCGGCGTCGCTGCGAGCCATGCAGACACAAATAATGTCGGAAGGTCTCAGGAGATAGAGTGTCGAAGCCTCAAAATCAAACTGTTTCAGCCGTACGTCCCCTGGATAAGAGCGGATTCATACCGTTGTACTACCAGATTCAGCGGGCCTTGATGGAAAAGATTCACTCGGGGGAGCTATCCACAGGGGACCCTCTGGCTTCTGAGGAGGAACTGGCGCGGATCTACCAGGTGAGTCGAATGACGGCCCGGCAAGCTCTACACGGGTTGAAGACTAGCGGCTTCGCGATTAGCCAAAAGGGGCGCGGCACGTTTGTCACCCGACCAAAACTCGAGAAGAACATCATGCATTTGCGCGGGTTTACCGAAGATATGAAGCATCTCGGTATGGCCCCGAGTTCAAAACTAATCGAGCAAACGGTGGTGAAAGCGACGGCAGAACTCGCGGAGCAGTTGAAGGTCGAAACGGGAGAGGCTGTGATGCGGTTGCGTCGACTACGGCTCGCTGACGGAATTCCGATGGCGCTCGAACTATCTCATATTCCACTAAAACAATTTCCAGGTCTTGAGAAGATCAATTTCGCGAAGCAATCCCTCTACTTCGTCCTTCGCGAAACATTTGGTGTGCGCGTGGCCTGGGCCGATGAGGTGATCGAGGCGCTGCCCGCGACTCGCGAAGAATCCGATTTACTGACAATCCCAAAGAAGGCGAGTATCCTTTCTATCTCGCGGACCATTATGACCACCGAAGAGACACCGATCGAGGTAGCCTGCTCCCGTTATCGCGGCGACAGATATCGTGCTTCGATCCGCGTGCCAACCACGACTATTGAATAAGGGCTGAGCTCGGAGCGAGCGATGCATCGGCTGAGTTCAGATTGCGATGCCCCCTGATTGCGAAGAAGAAAATGTAAGCGTAACAAAGCAAAACAATCGCGAAGCTGTGCTGATAGCCAAGCGTATCGGCGAGAAAACCCTGAATTTCCGGGATCACTGCCCCACCGACGACCATCGTGATTAGAATTCCGGAGCCCTGGCTCGTGAATCTTCCCAACCCCTTTACCGCCAGCGGGAAGATGCAGGGCCACATGACCGAGTTACAAAGGCCGCAAAAAACTACCGCCCACATAGCGATGTGCCCATGGGCTGCGACGGTGAGAGCAATGAGGCCGGCAGCAACCAGCGAGACGACAGCAAGTGCCCTTTGAGCTCGAATCCAGCGCATCGCGAAGTATCCGACGAAGCGGCCTATCAGGGATAGCCCCCAATAGTAGGAGACGTATCGCGCAGCGACCTCGTGGCTCAAGCCCCCCATCGATGGCTGGCCAAGATAGGTGATCATGATGCTTCCAATGGCAACCTCGGCTCCCACATAGAAGAAGATCGCGAGCGCACCCAGTCTTAGATGGCTGAAGCTCCATGCGCTTCCATCAGCACCGGATTTGGAATCGCCCTTTTCAATGACGTCGGGTAACTGCACGAAGGCTGTGATGACTGCCATGGCAAAAGCGCAGATGGCGAGAATCAGGTAGGGCTTCCGCACAGAGTGGGCGAGTTGCGCCGTCGAGGCACCCGCGGCTATGAAGATGAAGGCAGCGCCAACTCGGGGAGCGGAAGTTGTAGCAATCGAGTTGAAGAACCCAGCCAGATTTAGCCGAGAAGCCGCTGTCTCCGGAGGTCCCAATGCACCGACGTAGGGATTAATGGCTACCTGGAGAAGTGCCAGGCCGCTGCCAACGACGAATAGTGCGAAGAGGAACAGTGGATAAAAGATGATGATGGAGGCCGGAAGAAACAGAAGCAGGCCAAGCCCCATGACTGACAGCGCGACCACGATCCCGCGCTTGTAGCCGATCCGTCCGACGATCCATCCTGACGGGAGCGACATTACGAAGTACGCTCCGAAGAAGCAGAACTGGACCAGCAGCGCAGTGACGTTCGTGAGATGGAAGAGATCCTTGAAGTGAGGAACCAGGATGTCATTCAGAGCGGTGATGAAACCAATGCCAAAGTACAAAGAGACCATCAGCATTAGTGGAACGGTGTAATTCTTGCTGCTGGTCTCGACCGTGGTGATAGAGCTTTCTCCCGTGACTCCAAGTGCCATTTCAATCCCCTGTTCGTGCACACGTTTCTTGTATTGTCTAGATGACTATACTGCTTTGCCAAATTGTTCGCAGGAAAATTAGCCGTCTGCCGGTCGAGTCGCTTGCACAAACCGATTTGCGATGGTCTCGGGACGAGTGATGGCGGACCCTATGACGACGGCGGTGGCACCCATGTCCAGGGCTAGCAGGGCCTCCGGTGGGTGGGTGATGTGGCCTTCCAAGAGGACGGGTATTGTCAAGTGAGCGACCAGGGATTGGAGCAAGGGCCAGGAAGGAGTGCGGATGCCTCTGGTCTCGGCGGTGTAGCCGTAGAGGGTTGTGGCGACGGCATCGGCCCCGGCGCGCTCGGCTGCGAGGGCGTCATCCAGGGAGGCGATGTCGGCGAGTACCGGGCGGTTCAGCTCGGAGTGGATGCGAGGGATGAGTTCCGGCCAGGGTTCAGGGGCGGTGAGGCGGCGAGCGGTGCAGTCGAGGGCGATGATGTCGGCTCCAGCGTCGCTGACGGCTTTGGCGGAGTGGAAGCTGGGGGTTATGTAGACGTCTCCGTTGGCGTCGTAGGTCTTGATGATGCCTATGATGGGAAGTTGGGTGAGGGCACGGAAGGCAATGATGCGTGCTGTGCCTTCGGCTCGGAGACCGCCTGCTCCGCCGCGCAGGACGGAGGTTGCGATGCGGGTGAGCGTGTCGAGATCGTCGAGCGGATCACCTTCTGCAGCCTGACAGGAGACGATGATGCGGCCACGAAGTCGATGGAATGGCGAGTTGAAGGAGGAGTTCGAGCCTTGAGACACTTTGCTTGCTTCCTTGGAGGCAGCTTTTGAGGAGAGGCACGCTCAACCGCTGTAGCAAACAGACTATCTGCAAATCACGTTATTGTGGATGAGGGAAAAAGGAGCTGAGATTGAGACAGATTAATCGGCGTGGATTTATTTTCGGTTCGGCAGCGTTATCGGTGATGGGCAGGGCTGGGTTTGCGGCGGCAAAGGATGGGGCCCGGCTGCTGGTTGGGACACAGACCTCGGGTTCCAGCAAGGGCATCTACGCGTACTCCTTTGTGGCGTCGACCGGAGATCTGACGGCGCTTGGCCTTGCGGCTGAGGCGGAGAATCCTACGTTTCTGGCGCTGGCTCCTGATGGGAGGACCGTCCTTGTGGCCAATGAACTGGACAAGTTCGGGGGCAGGGACAGCGGTGCGGTGTCGACTTTTACTCTGGACCGCACCAAGACGCGGCTGTCTAAGGTCAATCAGGTTGCTTCGGGCGGCGGAGGAACTTGCCACGTCGCCTTCGACGGTACTGGGAGGGCGGCGTTTGCGGCGAACTACGGCGGCGGCAGCGCGGCCTCGTTCGCAGTTGGAGCGGGTGGTGAGTTGAGTCCCGCGGTTTCGTTCTTTCAGTACAGCGGACACGGACCGGATAAGGAGCGGCAGGAGGCTCCGCATGCTCACCGGGTGACGGTGTCGCCGGATAACCGGTTTCTGCTGGTCAACGACCTGGGGATCGATGAGATTCACATCTATCGGCTGGATGCTGCGACGGCGAAGCTGACTCCTAATGAACCGGCAGCGTGGAAGTCGGCTCCGGGGGCGGGACCTCGGGCGCTACGCTTTCATCCGAACGGCAAGGTTGCGTACTGTGTGACCGAGATGACTTCGTCGGTCGTGGTGCTGCGCTGGGACTCACAGCGCGGGGCGCTCGACACGGTGCAGGAGGTTGTGATGAGGCCCGACGGATTTTCGGGCGTGACCACCGGGAACGACATCGTGATCGATCATGGAGCACGCTTCGCCTACGCGACGGACCGCTCCGACGACATTGTGGTCACGTTCGCGATCTCGCCGAACGACGGCAAGCTCACGCTGGTAGACCGGTTGCCGTGCGGCGGTAAGGTTCCACGCCACCTGACGCTTGATCCGAGTGGACGGTGGCTGTTGATCGCGAATCAGGAGTCGGACAATATATCGGTGCTGGCTCGCGATGTGAAGACGGGCAAGCTGACTGACGCGGGGAAGAGTTTTCCTCTTTCTCGACCACAGTGCCTGGTATTTGCATAGTCCCCGGGAGGCACCCCCCGGGGGGTATTTTCGTATAACCCTTTTATTTCTAATGGTTTACAAAAAACTGCCATTTCGTAAAATAGTCATAATAAAAGGCTTACGCGCAAATTATTCCAATCAAAGGAGTTATCGGTTGCAGACAGCAAAGCCCCGACTTGATGCCGGGCTTTCTCTTTCTCTGTATCCATTATAGCGATTGACCCATAACTCATACGCCACGCGAAAGTGCTGGATTGACGCGGGTTTTAGACGTTTCGGGGCTTGACAACATTTCTTGGCGGCGACTGATTGCAATGATATGTCACGACCTAGCGCAACGTCGTCACGCACGCACTACTCTCCCACATCACCACGTAAATCGGCGCGATCTGGACTGCCGATCCAGATCGAATCCTCGAATAGTAGGATGTGGTTTTGCGAACTTGCTCAAAACCGGACTTTGCGGGCACTACGGGATTACTTCCGGTCAAGTTGGCAAGCTCTCTAGGGTCAGTAGACGCGCTTTCCGGTGATGGTGTATTTCGCGTCGGGAGGATCCTCTGAGACGATCACCTTCTCCTCCGCAGGTTTTATCTCCTCAGCAGGCCTCTTCGCCTCTGCAGATCTCACCAGCTCTGCTGGTTTCTCTGGCTCTGATGGTTTCATCGACTCCGCAGGCTTCAGCTGGTCCGCAGGTTTCAATGCCTCCGCGGGCCTCTTCTCCTCTGCAGGCTTCTCTGGGATCATCGCCCACGCGAAGCCGTGCGCCAGCCACAAAAAGAAGCTGGCGAACAGGCACACCAAAACAAGGCCAGCGAAGAGCAATCCTACCTGGCCTTTCGTGCTGGCGTCGGCATACAACCCGATTGAGAAAAAGGCGACGGTTGCGAATGAGAAGCCTCCCGCGAAGCGCCCAAGTCGACGCGATAAAACACTCATGCGATTACTCATTTAGGTGCTCCGTCGCTTGCGAAATAGACCATGGAGAGCTTATTGAACAGAGGCGCTTACCTGCCCAGATAGGTTGCACCCTCTGTTTAGGGATTCAAGTGTATCCCGATTCTTCGAGGAGGAGTTAGTGTGCCAATTGCCAGTTCGTGGATTTGAAAAGGCGGACGTGCGGGATTGGCGGCGGCAGGCTCAAGATTTCGATTCGGAACGCTGCACAAGTTGTAGATGGTATTGGTGGGCCCTGTTTCCTGAGCCAATAGGTCAAAGAAGCTCACTAACGGGTTCTGGGCGATTGTCGGCAAATCGCACGTTACTCTCGGCGCCTGACTCCGACCACGTCCTGTGAACCCTAAGAGGCCTGAGCCAATCGAGTTTGGGGGGCCTCCGAACGGACCGCTGGCTTCGGTCGCGGAGGCTTTTTGGGGTGCGCGGGGATATCCCCCTCTTGTCGCACGGCGTTGTCTGGGTCTTGTTCGACGCTGGGAGGAAATAAAAAACGAAGAGTACTGACCGGACAGCAGCCCTGCCTTCCTTTTGACGGCAGGTAACTCGTTTATAACGTGGAGTTGCCAAAACGGGAAATACTTTCACTTTTTTTGGTCGTTCAGGCAACCCGGAAAAGGGTTGACAAGGGGGCTTGGGTATGGTGAACCGAGGGCGTTTTTTGTACACAAAAAATACCCTTTAAGCCTTGAATTTCTTATACTTAAGGGATGCAAACGACACCCGGAAACGAACGTAGCGCAATCACCTTAGGGAGGGCCCGGACCGCTTTTACTTTGGCGGCGATGGTCGTTCTGTCGGCCTTTGCGACGGACAACGCCATTCCGGCGTCCGCGCGGGCGGCAGAACCGACGACGGTGATGCATGATGTCACCCCGTCGGAGATCGTGACCACGGTGCGCATGCCTAAGGCGACGGTGTTGACCAGGATAAAGAGCGGTTTTGCCAGCTGGTATGGGGAGATGTGGCAGGGACGCCGGACGGCGAGCGGTCGAATCTTCGATATGAACGAGATGACCGCAGCGCACAAGACCCTTCCGTTCGGCAGCAAGGTCAAGGTGACCGATCTGCGGAACCATCGGTCAGTCATTGTGACGATTACCGACCGAGGGGCGTTGTTCCCCGGGCGGGTGATCGACCTGTCGCTCGGCGCTGCGAGGCAGCTTCGGATGGTGAGCACGGGCATTGATCCGGTGAAGCTCGAGTTGCTGACCTATCAGAACTAGGACTTGCCTGCTTTATCGGCGGAATTTCGATTCTCTTTAGTCTCAACTTTATTATTTGACGCTGGCGTCCTTCGGGGCGCCGGTGTTGTTTAATTCGGCTGGGCGCGGTGGCGTGGCCGCGCGATCCATCGGAAGAGCGGTGCTCCCCAGGCGCCAATGGAGAGCAGGGCGCCGAAGAGGACGATGGCGTCGATGCTTTCGCGGCCCTCGTGGGACCAGTAGGCTGCGGCGTCGAGGTTCAGCCAAAGGGCGAACTCGTCGAGGGTGAGGGCGGCACCGATGCCGTAACTGAGAGCCAGGAGCCGGCTGAGCAGGATGGAGAGGGAGGCGTCTCCGGTGCCGACGTCTGCGAGTTCGGCGTAGCCGCAGAGAAGCAGCAGGAGGATGCCCCAGACGAGATGGTGGATGTGGCGGCCGCCCATTTCGACATAACCGAAGGGTCCAATGTGATGGGTGATGGAGGCTACCAGAAGGCGTACGGCGAGAAAGGTGATGAAGAAGCTGACCGAGGCGAGGAAGAGACGCCGCTGAGGGTGGTCGGGGATCTGCTGGTGGATGATCTGACCGGCTTTGGTGAGGTGAAGGACGAGCAGAATGAGTGCGGTGGCGAGGGTTAGGAAGACGAGAAGGATCCAGGATCCGGCGATGTGCATGGGTAAGGATTATCACGTGCCAACGGGGATAAGATGGGTCCATGCCGTTGGATGCAAAGGTACAGGCGATTCTGAATGTGGGTAAGTCGTTGGCGCGGCCTCCGGTTGAGCTGCAAACTCCAGAAGAAGCCCGGGCTGAGAGAGCTGAGATGATGGCGCGGTTTGTTCCGATGCCGGAGTACGCTGATGTTCGTGTGGCGGATCGGACGATCGGTGCTGCAGGGCGGGAGATTGGGGTGCGGGTTTTTGCGCCGGAATCAGGTGGCTCGGCTCCGGTGGTGGTGTTCTTCCATGGCGGGGGGTGGGTGGCGGGGACGCTGGAGACGCATGATCCGTACTGCCGGGCGTTGGCAAAAGAGGCCGGAGTGGTGGTGGTTTCAGTGGACTTCAGGCTGGCTCCGGAGCACAAGTTTCCGGCGGGGCTGGAGGACTGCCTGGCCGCGACGGAGTGGGTGATGGCGCATGCCGGGGAGTTGGGTGGGGATGCCTCGCGGGTGATAGTGGGGGGCGATAGCGCCGGGGGGACATTGGCTACCGTGGTGGCTTTGCTGTTGCGGGATAAAGGTGTGACTGGGTTGGCGGGGCAGATTCTGCTCTATCCGACTACCGCCTACTATGATCCGCCAACGGCTTCTTATCTGGAGAACGCTGAGGGGTATGGGCTGACGCGGAAGGGGATGATCTGGTTTTGGGATCATTATCTAAACGACAAGAGGGAGGCGGCGGACTTTCGGGTGGCGCCGCTGCTGGCTACTTCGCTGGCTGGACTGCCGAGGGCGTTTGTAGTGACGGCGGAGTATGACGTGCTGCGGGATGAGGGGCAGGCCTACGCGAAGAGGATGGCGGAGGCAGGGGTTGAGGTGACGGAGGTGTTTGCCGAGGGGATGAACCATGGGTTCGCGGCTTCGGCGAATGAGTTTCCGTTTTTGCCGCAGGCGAAGGAGATGCTGAGGCGGGTGGCGGAGTGGGTGAAGGTGGGCCGCTAGACTACGTCGGTCTTTTGGGGATCCACTTTTTGCGCGCCGGGGCGACATCGTCCGCGAGGGGTGCTGGAGTTTCTGATTCCGCGATTGGGGTGGGGGCCGATTCAGGGACGGCGATGGGGGCAGCGGATTTTGGCTGCCACTTTTTGCGTTCGGGCGGGGGAGGTTGAACGTCCTGAATGGAAGCGGATTCGGATGCAGGCGCGGCTGCGGTTGATTCTTGGATTGGCGCAATCGCAGGGGTTGGAGTTTGATCGCTTGCTGGTTCCGGTAGAGGCGCGGTCGTCGTTTTGGGCTGCCACTTTTTGCGCTCGAGAGTGGGCTGCGTTTGAACGGCCGCGGTTGATGGAGCCTGTTCTGTGACGGGAGCCGCGATGGGGGGATTCTCCGCGGGCTGAGTTGGTGCGGCTGATTTGGGTTGCCATTTTTTGCGCTCGGGGGATGGAGTGGCGACCGGAGGGGCTTCCGGAGTATGAGGTTCAACTGAAGGAGGCTGGGCTGCGATGGGGGTGATGATCGCGGGTTCGAGTGTGGGTTGGGGGGTGGCTTCGCTTCGCGGCGGAGTGACGGCGGTGGTGAGGCCTTTGCTGCGGCGGACTCCTTCGAGGAGGAGCTCGGCTACGTCTTTGATCGCGATGTCTTCGGAGTCGGCTTTGCTGGGGGTGCTGCCGAGCATGCTCTTGCAGAAGGGGCAGCCTACGGCGAGGACTTTTTCTCCGGTGGCGGGGGCGAGGGTTTGCTGGGCTTCGCGGAAGCGGTTGTCGGAGATGCGCTCGTTTCCCTCCTCTTCTTCCTTCCAGAACTGGGCTCCGCCTGCTCCGCAGCAGAAGGAGTTTTCGCGGTTGCGGGGGAGCTCGGGGGTGGAGTTCGAGAGGATGTTGAGGAGGTTGCGGGGGGCTTCGTAGACGCCGTTGTGACGGCCGAGGTAGCAGGGGTCGTGGTAGGTGATGGTGGCGTCGCTGGGCGTGGCGGTGAGTTTTTTGGTGGCTACGAGGGTTTCGAGGTACTCGGTGTGGTGCATCACCTTGTAGTCGCCGCCGATCTGTTTGTACTCGTGGCCGATGGAGTTCATGCAGTGGGGGCAGCTGGCGACGATGAGTTTGGGCTGGACGGTGTTGAGTGTGGAGACGTTTTTGTCGGCCAGCTGGCGGTAGAGGTACTCGTTGCCGGCGCGGCGGGCGCTGTCTCCGGTGCAACACTCTTTTTTGCCGAGGACGGCGAAGTTGACCTCGGCATGGTTGAGGAGCTCGACGAAGGCGCGGGCGGTCTTCTGGGCCTGGGGATCGTAGCTGGCGGCGCAGCCTACCCAGTAGAGTACGTCGGGGTTGGGGTTTTCGTCGGTGGTTTTGACGTTGAGGCCGTCGGCCCAGGCGAGGCGCTGCTCGTGGTTGATGCCCCAGGGATTTTGAGCGCGTTCCATGCCGCGGAAGGCTGATTGAAGCTGGCTGGGGAACTCACCTTCAATCATGACCTGGTTGCGGCGGATGTCGATGATGTCGAGCATCTGCTCGTTTTGCGTGGGGCAGACCTCCATGCAGGCTCCGCAGGTGGTGCAGGCCCAGGCGGCTTCGGGCGAGAGAGCAAATTGGAGGAGAGGGCGGGGGGTGGGAGCGTTCTTTTCGAAGGGGGCGGGGGTGAAGCTGAAGGGGCTTCGCTCGGCGGCGAGGTCGTTGAGCTCCATGCGCTTGTTGATTTCGAGCGCGGCGGGGGAGAGGGATTTGCCGGTGGCGGTGGCGGGGCAGACGTCCTGACAGCGGTTGCACTGGATGCAGGCGTAGGCGTCGAGGAGGCGGGGCCAGGCCAGGTCTTCTAGCTTGGCGGCACCGATGGTTTTGGGATTGGGTTCGGCTTTGGTGTCGGGTTCGCTTTCGTCTTCGGTGTCGAGATTGAGGGCCGCGAGAGGCAGGACGCCGGAGGAGGGTTCGCGGGCGACGAGGTACTTCGCCGGGGCCATGAAGATGTGGATGTGTTTGGTGTAGGGGAAGTAGGCGAGGAAGGCGAGGACAGAGCCGAGCGCTCCCCAGTAACCGAAGATGCGGAAGGCTTCGGCGTTGGCGGGGGTGAAGAGGTGGGAGAGCAGGGTGGCGAAGGGCTGGAGCGGGTCGGGACCTTCGGCGGCGATCTTCGCTCCGGCTCCGATGGCTCGGCTGCCGACGTGGAAGAGGATGAAGGCGGAGACGATGAGAGAGTCGCGGGTGATCTTGGATTGTTGGACGTCTTTGTGGAGGAGGGTGCGCGGGTTGAAGCGGAAGTCGGTGCGGCTGGGGAGGGCGAAGCGGCGGATGACGAGCGCGACGACGCCGAGGAGGACCAGGAAGCTGAGGAGGTCGGCGAGGAAGCTGTAGGCTGCGACGACGATGATGATGGCATAGAGCGCACCGATGCGATTTGAAGAAAGGCCGTTAATTGTCAGGAAAGGAAGGTAGCCTTCGGCGGCGTCAACGAGGTTGACAAGGCCGTAGAAGATGAAGCCGTAAAAGATGAAGGAGTGGAAGAGGCCAATGGTTGGACGCTTTTTGAAGGTGCGCTGCTGGGTGAGCGTGGTGGTGAGGGCATAGAGGAGGCGGCGCGGGAGTTTGTTGAAGCGAGGTTCGGGGTCTGGGGTGCCTCGCCGGATGCGGAGGTAGAGGCGATAGAAGCCGTGGAAGCCCAGCGCGAGGGTGACGACGGCGAAGAGGAGGAAGGCGATCTTCTGGGGGAATGGAAGCATTGGGCTTGAGACGCTCGTCTAGCTTGTGATGACGATCTGAATTGAGTCGTTTCTATGCGCTGTTGGATCTTTCTACGAAGCGCGGGATGAAAGACATACCCCAGGGGCTAAAGTCCCACGTTAGTGGCGGATTGAGAGACCCAAGGCTAAAGCCTTGGGGTACCTAGATGCAAGATCCTTGAGACGAGCATCGTGTCTTGAATATCTAACCTGCCTTTATAGCGACTGAACTCCGGGCGATAACGCGGCGCAGAAGGAGTAACAGTAGATTCCTCCCCCATTCGGCTACGCTCAGGGTGCGGAATGACAAATAAAAGAACGGGCAACAGCAAAACCAGACGACTTTACTAAAGGCGGATCTCTTCAAGCGATCTCTCCGGCAAAGGCTGGCTTCGATAAGAGATCTCTTTTGACAGCAGAAGCTGAGTGCTCTTTAGCTTGAACCCAGCGACTATTTTTTGAGTTCGGTGAGGATGGCTGGGACTAGCTGGGTTACGTCGCCGATGATGCCGTAGTCGGCGATTTTGAAGATGGGGGCTTCAGCGTCGCGGTTAATGGCGACGATGGTTTTGCTCTTGTTCATGCCGGATAGATGCTGGACCGCGCCGGAGATGCCGATGGCGATGTAGGTCTTAGGCTGCACGGTCTTGCCGGTCTGGCCGACTTGTTCGGAGTAGGGGCGCCAGCCTGCGTCGACGATGGCGCGGGTGGCTCCGACTGCGGCGCCGAGCTGGTCGGCGAGGGCTTCGACATATTGGGTGAAGCCTTCGGCGCTGCCTACACCGCGGCCGCCGGAGACGACGATCTCGGCCTCGGAGAGCGAGATGCGTGAGCTGCGCTCGGCGGTCTTGCCGGTGACTTTGAGTCGTGGCGCGGGAAGGCTGAGGTCGACGTCGAACTGTTCGGCGGCTTCGGCCTTCGGGGTTGCGGCATTGAAGACGCCGGGTTTGATAGTGGCTACCGCGATGGGCGCGGTGGACTCGATGGTCTCGGTGACACGGGCGAGGAAGGTGTAGCGCTGTGCGGTGATGGTTTCACCGGTGGCCTTGAGGGAAATGACGTCTTCGAGAAGGGGCGCGTCTAGTTTGATGGCAACGCGGGGGCTGTACTCGCGGCCGCTGCGACTGCCGCCGAGGAGGACGAGAGAGGCTTCTCCTTCGGTTGCGATCTGGGCGACGGCGGCGGACCATAGTTCGGGATCGTATTGGGCGAGTGCGGGGAGATCGGCGACGAGAACCTGGTCTACGGCTTTGGCTACTTCCGCGGCGACTGCTGCTATGTTGCTGCCGAGGACTAACGCGGTGACGGGGCCTTCGCGGCCTGATTCGCGAGCCGCGGTGATCATCTCCCAGGTGCTCTTGCTTACTTTTCCATTGGCATACTCCACGACGACGAGAATCATGCGATCACCCTTGCTTCGTTGCGGAGAAGATCTACGAGTTGCGCGGCGGCAGCAGGGGCGTCTTTGCCATCGAGGATTTTGTTGAGGCGATTTTTGACCTGGATCTCGGCGCTGACGAAGTTGAGCTTTGGCGTTACGTCGAACTGGTTGAGGGACTCTTTGCGGAGCTCTTTTTTCTTCGACTTCATGATGTTGGGGAGCGTGGGATAGCGCGGCTCGTTGAGCCCTTGCTGGGTGGTGACAACGACAGGGAGCTCGAGCGTGAAGGATTCGCTGCCTTCGTCGGCGTCGTGCTTGCCGGTGAGGATGGTGCCTGCGAGTGCGAGGGCACTGGTCCAGGTGACCTGCGGCCAGTTGAGGCGCTCGGCGGTGGCGGCGGCGAGGGCGTGCGAGTCCCAGTCGGCCTGTTGACCGCCGGAGAGAATGAGGGTTGCTTCTTCCTGCTTGGCGAGCTGGGCGAGGACTTTGCTGAGTGCGATGGCGTCGAGACGGATGTCGGTTTCGACGTGGATAGCACGGTCGGCACCCATGGCGAGGGCGGTGCGGAGGGCGTCCTGCACACGGGCGGGGCCTACAGCTACGGCTACGATCTCGGCTTCGATGCCGCTCTCGCGGAGGCGCAGCGCCTCTTCGACCCCGTACTCGTCCATGGTGTCCATGACGAGCTTGCTGTTTTCGAGCGCGACGGCGTTGTTCGCGATGTGCACGCTCTCTTCGGCGTCGAGAACCTGCCGAATGTACGTCAGTATGCGCATGTAGTTCCTACCTCATCCTTTGCATCGTGTCGTTTGACTCTTTCGAGCGATGCGGCGTTGTCATTCGATGCCGCGTCTGTTGAGATCGAGAGATACGCTTGAACACCTTGGATCGCTTCGTGAAAAGAGCGTTGCTCCGACGCGAGAAGGATACTGAATGATCGTTCAGTTCGTCAACGAGGCACGATGAACCATTCCAAAGGCATGTGTCCTGCCGGACTGGCTCCCTGAGCGGGAGGTGGTCACTTCGTGACTTGTATACCGGTCTTGGTTGGATGGGTGCGTTGGTCCTCCCGTTGGTCGGAGGAAGATGGAGATCAAACCTTGAGGCCGATGAGGCGCATGAGTTCGATGCCGTTGCTTTTGGTGACGACGCCCTCCTGCAACTTGAAGTCGAACTTCATCTTTCCGTCCTCGATCTCGTCCTGAAGATGCACATTGTGGAGACGGGGGTCGCGCTGTTCTCCGATGTTGGTGAGGGCGAGGTCGTGGGTGCTGATAAGGCCGATGGCTCCGCTGTCGAGCAGGGCGCGGACTACGCCTTCGGCTCCGATGAGGCGGTCTTTCGAGTTTGTGCCCTGGAGGAGCTCGTCCAGGAGGAAGAGGACCGGGGGATTTTTTTCGGCGAGGTCGCAGATCTGGCGGAGGCGCGTGATCTCGGCGTAGAAGCGAGAGCTTCCTTCCTGTAGCGAGTCGTTGATGAGAATGCTTGCTCCTATTTGTAGCGGAGTGAGTTGCAATCTTGCGGCGCGGACGGGTGCCCCTGCCATGGCGAGGACGGTGTTGATGCCGACGGCGCGCATGAGCGTGCTTTTGCCGGACATGTTTGAGCCGCTGATGAGGAGGACGCGGATTTCGCCACAGATACTAACGTTGTTGCGGACACACTTTGCGGCGGGGATGAGAGGGTGGCCGAGTTGTTCGGCGTTGAAGCAGGGTGCGCCCTCGACGAACTCGGGGAATGGGTCGGCGGGATGCTCGAAGGTGTAGGCAGAGAGGGACAGGAGCGCTTCGGCTTCGCCGATGGTTGCGAGCCAGGAGCGTACTGCGGTTCCGTGGGCGCTGCGCCAGGCTTCGGCTGCGTAGGCAGCCTGGACCCCGTAGACGAGCGGCACGTTGAGGGCGCGCAGGATTGGGTTTTCGAGCGCGTTGATGTACTCCACGATGGTGCGGAGGCGGGCGATAGCTTGAGAGCCTGCGAGGTGATGAGAGGAGAGTTGCTTCTTGAGAGTCTGCAGGCGCGGCGATTCGAACTGTTCGCGCTCGAGACGGGCCAACAAAGAGGAGAGGAGTTGCAGATCCTTGAGGGCGTGCTCGGTGGATTGAAGGACTTCGGCGGTTTGCATGCGAAGAGATGCGGTAATGATGCTTGCGAGGATGAGGATGAGGAAGAAAGGAGTCTTTTCTCCGCGTTGCGCCCAGAAGATCACGGAGGCTATCGATGCGAATGAGATGAGGAGAGAGAGCCAGCGGAGAGCCTGGTGTTTGAGCTGATTGGGAGCCTCGGCCCAACGTGTGAGAGCTTCGGCGTGGATACCAACCTTGAGATCTTCACCAAGGACAGCTACGTCTTCGCGAAGGTTGAGGCAGGTGCGAAGTTCGGAGACTGCGGCGTGGCGCTGCTTTAGGCCGGCGACGGGGGCTGGAGCGAGGAGCCAGGTGGCGAGGGTGTCCTCGCCCATTCGCGTGCGAGCGAGCGAAAGGAGTTCGAAGAGGCTGCCGGGGCCGAAGAGGTCGAGATCGGTGGCGTAAAGGCTGGCGTGGGTATCGATGCGTTCGCCGGTGTGGCCAGTGCCGATCTGGCTGGAGAGGTTCCAGCGGTCTTCGATGCGGGCAATGCCCTTGCGATAGAAGTCTACGGCGCGCTCGGCGCAGGTGCGCTGACGTAGGATCTTTGCGTGCAGGAAGGCAATCGCGAGGAATACTACAGGGCCCGTGAGAAGCCACCATGGTGAAAAGGCGGTGTTGTGGAGAGAGAACCAGCAGGCGATCAGGGTTGCAATGACTACCAGGAGTCGGAGATTTCCGAAGCGCCGATGCAGCTTTTCGAAATGCGCGACCTTCTGCTCGCGGGCTTGCTGGCGCTGCTTGTACTCTTCGGAGGGAGAAAGATCGGACGGAGGCACAGAGGTATTATCGCTTACCTCTGTGCCCAGTCCTTTGGTTGGTTATGTTGTGGCAGGGGTGGCTTCGATGGTGTTGGTGGCGGCGACACGAGAGTACCACTTCGCTGAATCCTTCATGAAGCGGCGCTGTGTGGGGAAGTCCACGAAGACCATGCCGAAGCGTTGCGTGTAGCCTTCGGACCACTCGAAGTTGTCGAGGATGGACCAGGAGTGGTAGGCGCGAACATCGGCTCCGTCGTGAATGGCGCGGGCGAGTTCGCGAAGGTGCTCGCGATAGTAGTGAATGCGGCGGACGTCGGCGACGCGGCCGGAGGCGTCGGGATAGTCGCCGTAGGAGCAGCCGTTCTCGGTGATCTCGATGGGGAGTTTGTAGTCCTGCGAGACGCGCTGGACGATCTCATACATGCCTCGCGGATAGACCTCCCAGCCGATCTCGGTGAGGGGGCCTTCTTTTCCATTGAAGTGGTCGAAGCCCATGGCGTCGTAGGAGGGTTTGGTGGGAGCGGGTGTTTTGAGATTGGCGACGATTTGGCGGAAGTAGTAGTTGACGCCGATGTAGTCGAGCGGTGCAGTCATACGCTTGTCGTCGCCGTTTTGAAAGCCCATGGTCTCGAGGGGGACACCGTGGACAAAGGCTTCGGGATAGCGGCCGCGTAAGGCAGTCTCGAGGAACCAGACGTTGTTGAAGGCGTCGAAGCGTTTGGCGGCGGCGGCGTCTTCGGAGGAGGAGGTTGCGGGGGTAGTTGACGACATACTGAAGGCGCTGCCGACCTTGGATTTCGGAGCGATGGCCTTGATGGCGCGGAAGGCGTCGCCCTGTGCGAGGTTCACAGTGTGTGAGGCCTTGAGGAAGAGGTCGAAGTCTTGTTTTCCGGGGGCGTGGACACCACTTCCGTAACCGAGATAGGTGAAGACCCAGGGCTCGTTGAAGATGGCCCAGGTTTGAATGCGGTCGCCGAGGGCTTTGACGGCGATCTCGGCGTAGTCGGCGAAACGGGCAGCGGTGTCGCGGTTGGGCCAGCCGCCTTTGTCTTCGAGGGGCTGGGGGAGGTCCCAGTGGTAGAGGGTGACGAGGGGGCGAAGCCCTGCCTTGAGAACGGTGTCGGTGAGGCGCTTGTAGTAGTCGATTCCCTTCTGGTTGATGGCTCCTTCGCCGGTGGGTTGGATGCGGGACCATGCGATGGAGTAGCGATAGCTGCGCATATTCATCTGCTTCATGAGGGCGATGTCTTCGGGGTAGCGATGGTAGTCGTCGCAGGCGGCGTCGCCGGTGTAGGCGCCCTTGACGTTGCCGAGGGAGTGGCTGAAGCGGTCCCAGACGGTCTCGCCTCTACCGTCAACATTCCAGGCGCCTTCGACCTGATAGGCGGCAGTGGCGGTGCCCCAGAGGAAGTCTTTTGGGAACTTGACTTCGCCGACGGCTGGGGTTTGCTCGGCGGTGGCGTCGAGTGAGGGGAGGACGGAGGCTACGGATAGCCTGGGGAGCGCGGCGGCTGCGGCCCACGCAGAGGTTTGGGCTAGAAAACTTCGGCGATTCATGTCAGGTAGTCTCCGTGCGGGTTGTTATGGGGACGAAGTGCTCGAAAAAAATGGGGAATGGGAAAACTCAAATTTAGAAGGGTTTTGGGGGGAAACCTAGTCGGAGACGTGGTGATTTGATGGTGAAGTCGTGGTGAGATGGGTGGTAAACGTGGTGTTTGAGATGGTGGGTTTTGAGGGGCGAAAAATGTGACAGGTTTTTGAGATTTATTTTTGTGAAGTGCGCCGGAGCGAACGGAAATACAGGGATCCTTCACTTCGTTCAGGATGACGACTTCTGAGGGAGTGGCTGTGAATGCGTCTCTGGTCCTATCCCAACAGCCTGAGCTGAGACTCGGAGCAAAAAGTACCCGTCGGCGAAGAGGGTTTCTCTTCGCCGACGGGCTGGTTGTGTCGCGTTCGGGTTAGAACAGCACCTTGAGGGCAAACTGATACTGGCGCGGGGTGTAGTTCGGGTCGGCCTGCGATATGCTTCCGAAGCCGGGGTTGCCGAATTGATCGCCTGGTTGGCCATTGCCCAGGTAGAAGTTGGGCGTGTTCGAGATGTTGTAGCTCTCCGCGCGGAACTGAAGTCCGAACCGCTCGGTAATGGCGAACGTCTTGAACACGGATAGGTCTACGTGGCGGAAGGTGGGCCCGAACAGCGAGTTGCGCTGAACGTTTCCAATGGTTCCGAGGGGTTGAGGAACGAAGGCCGCAGTGTTGAAGAAGTGCTGAATCGCCCTCGATCCACGAGCATCTCCGATCTGGCTGGGGCGGTCGTTGCCTCCGCTGTTTTGGGGAACGGCGCGGTTGTTGAAGCCGAATCGTTTGGCGGGATGTAGAGGGTCGTCGCCAGCAGGGTTATCTGCTCCGCTGCCAGTGCTGGTGATGGTGAAGGGTTTTCCGCTCTGCCAGACGGTGATGGTATTGAAGGACCATCCGCTGAAGGCGAGTTTCTTGGCGCCGGTGAACTGCTTGCCGTACTGGAGTTCGTAGTTCAGACCGAGAGCGAAGCGGTTTTGAATATCGGTCTCCGCGATGCCGTATTCAGTTGCACGGATATTGAACGGATCCGCGTTGCTCCAACCCTGGTTGCTGCCCTGTTGGGAGAAGCCAGTGATGTCGCTCAGAGCTTTGCCCCAAGTGTAGTTCGCATCAAATGCCAGACCCTTGGTAAAGCGGCGCTGGTAGGAGGTCTGCAAAGCGTTGTAGTTGGAGATACCGCCGCTGTTGATGTAGCTGACGCCGCCCAAATTCGAGCTGGTCGGCTTGTTTGGATTGGCTGCAATGAAGGCTGCATCCAGCGGACGAGCAGCGCCAGCGGCGTTGGTGATGGGGTTGAAGGGCAGCGGCTGGTTGATGTTGTTAATCGATTCGGGCAGATGCTGACCGATGTTGCCGACGTAGCCGATGGTGAAGACGTTGGAGCCGAACTGTTGCTCTATTTGCAGGTTGTACTGCTGGATCATGGCGTTTTTGAAGTGCGGTGCTTCCGCGACGAACGAAAGACCGGGGATGAGGCTCAGGTTTGCGAGCTGCGCTGGACTCGGAGCAGACGGACCAACGATTCCCTGGCTAAAGTTCGAGTTTGTATTGAAAGGACCGCCTGCGCAGTCCGGGTTCTGGCCTGGAGGGAGTGTGCCGTTGTTTACATAGGTTTCGATATTAACCGCGAGAGTGGATTGGCAAGCCGGGCTGAAGATGGAGGTGAACGGAACGTTCTTCAGGTCGGCGTTGGAGGTGTAGTTCCCGGGGAAGTAACTGAGCCCGTAACCACCACGGAGAACGGTTTGGGGGGTGAGCGATGCGGAGAAGCCAACGCGTGGCGCAACATCGCCGTGATCGGTAGGAATGTTGACCTGTGAGTTGACTCCATTCACATTGGCGATCTTCAACGCAGACGAGGTAGCTGCCGCCGGGTTGGAGAGCGCATCGAGGAAGTCATAGTTTGAGATGTGGTTGTGAGCTTCGGTGAATGGTGTGAAGACGTCGTAGCGGAGGCCGTAGACGATGGTCACCTTGGGGTTGATCTTCCAGCTATCCTGCACGAAGCCACTTGGCTCCCAGCTGCGGTAGTCAGGAGAGTTGATATTGAAGTTGCGGGTTTGGTTGTTGAAGGCGCCGAGCAGAGTAGAAGCAATCTGGTTGTTCTGCTGGGTCAGCTGATCGCCGTTGCTGTCTGTGGTCAGATTGAAGCCATAAGCTCCGACCGCGGAGGCACTTTGCACGTTACGAGCCTGCCGGCGGATGAGACCGAGGCCTGCCTTGATGTTGTGGTTGCCCAGGGTCCAGCTAACGGTACCGGAGTATTGGAAGGTGTTGTCGATGTCCTGCAGAGGAACGTAAGCGCCGTCGCCGATATCACCGAAGGGTCCGATTGAGACCGGGGTCAAGGAGTCAGCAAACGGGCTGAAGTTGGTCTGGCTGGCCGGGAAGCCGACTTTTTGGTCGATCCCGATGCCGTAGTTGAGTGGAAGAGAGAGGTTGTTGATGCGAGTGTAGCCTGCGCGGAGATCGAGCAAGAGAGCTGGTGTGAAGATGTGCGTGAAGCCGAATGCAAACTGTGTTGCGAAGTCGGATGCGGGACCGTCAAAGTTGTACCTTCCACCCGAAACCTGGACACCGTTTACAGTGCCGAAGTTGGGGGGCGTAAAGCTAGTGACTTTGTTGTAGGACCAGCGGCCAAACAGCACGTTTTTATCGTTGAACCTGTGGTCTATGCGAGCGTCATAGAGGTTGTAGTCCTGGGTCTTACTCGGGCTGATGATGTAGTTGTTCGAGAGATTGCTGTTGGTAGGTGCCGGGAACAGCTTCAGATAGTTCAGTGCGATCGGGTTGATGGGTACCGGTCCACCGGTGGCTGGGATTAGTCCCGCATGCGCCTGGGCGGTACCGTTAGCCGTGCTAAAAAATGCCTCTGGCGATCCACCGTTAATGCTGTTGATGTTGTTGTATTCAGACTGAGTCGGTACGGTACCGGTATAGGTAACGCCCGCGACGTTCCGGAGGCCTTCCCAGTCAAAGTAGAAGAAGGTTCTGTCTCGGAAGATCGGTCCGCCGATGCTGACGCCGTACTGATTCTGACGGAGCTCGGGTTTCTTTCCGGTGGATGCGAAGACGTTGCGGGCGTCAAAGATGTCGTTGCGGAAGTACTCGTAGACCGAACCATGGAAGGCGTTCGTTCCAGAGCGGGTGACGAGGTTGATGACTCCGCCGGCAGTACGTCCAGCTTCCGGAGCGTAGCTGTTGGTCTGGATCGTGATTTCCTGAATACCTTCGACGTTGGGCTTGATACCGATGGTGCCGATGATGCGTTCGTTGTCGTCGATGCCGTCGACTACCCAGTTGTTGAGGGTGTCGTCCTGTCCGTTGACGGAGAGACCGGCTGCATTGGTACGACGATCGTCGGGACGGCCACCGCTCGAAAGGCCGTTGCCTGCTCCCTCGTTGGCGCCGGGGACGAGGCCCACGAGCTGAACGAAGTTACGTCCGTTGAGGGGAAGATCCTGCACGGCTTTTGCAGTCACGGTGGAGCTGACGGTTGCGGAATCTGCCTGGAGGAGAGGCGTGCTGGCGGTGACTTCGACGACGGTTGATTCTGCGCCGAGCTGGAGATGGACGTCGTTGCGGGCGCGGTCACCAGCTTCTACAGAGAGATCCTTGGTAATCGCCGCCTCGAAGCCGGTGGCTTTGACGGAGATGGAGTAGTGGCCGACCGGAAGGATGTTGAAGCTGTAGTCGCCGGAGCTGTTGGAGGTGGTGGTGCGCTTCTCGTTCGTCCCGGTATTGGTGAGGACGACGGTGGCGTTGGGAACGACGGCGCCTGTGGCATCGGTGATGGTTCCGAGGATGTCGGCGGTGGTCAGCTGCGCGAAGGCTGCTGAGGTGAAGAGGACCAGGAGTGCCAGAAGATATGCCGGCTTGCTCCATCCCCGAGATAGTCTGCGTCCGCACTGGCCTAGGCGGGTCATCTGGGTGGTTGAATCGTAGATCATGTTGTCCTGCCCTTCGGTTCTTGGGTTTGTAAAACGTTTAAGTCGATCTAACGTTCTGCTGCTTGTGTTGGCAGAGTTCTCTTGAGACTGCTTCAACACAATGAAAATGCTTCGCTTACGGTTTTTGTTTGATGGAAGTCGCCGTATCCGGGCAAATGTTGCTCGTCCTGCATTTACTTCAAACGTTTGAGTAGAGGAAATGTCGTCAATCTTCCCCGGCTGAGGATTCTGCTGGATCAGACTATTGCTTGTCAAGAAAGTTTTTGGTCTGGGGGTGACTCTGTAGAGCCTGACGAGACTCTTCACCGTTACTGGTCTTACCAGTTTCTCTGCCGGTGAGGATCATTCGATAAACGCGGGGCTTGACGGGCTCTTTGCGGGGCGCAACCTCGGGCGCAACCTCGGGCACACGTCGAATTTCGAGGGCGAGTGGTCGGACGTTTCGGAGCTTTGCGGGACTCTCGCTGGTTACTCCTTAAAAAAGGAGGGGAGAGCGCAAAGTACCGATGCGCTCTCCCCAAGGGAAGAATTTGAAATGAGGGTTAGAACATGTACTTCAAGGCGAATTGAAGGTTTCGCTCGCCCTGGGCGTTGTTGACCAGACCAAAGGTGGTGCCGATGCTGGAATTCGGCGCGACCAGGATGGGATGGTTGAGTGCGTTGATGGCTTCGGCGCGGAATTGCAGGCTCTGACTCTCGAGGATGTGGAAGGTTTTCGAGACACTGAAGTCGATCGCCTGGAGGCCTGGGCCGGTGAAGCTGCCGACCTGACAGTCGCCGAAGCCGCTGGTGGGTTGAGAGACGGAGGAGGAGTCGAACCAGACGTATCCGGGGCTGCCGGGGATGGTGGACTTCTTCTTCGGGGTTTCGATCGGCTGGCCGGTGCAATTGGCGCGGGGGAAGCCGGAGGTCGTGCCGGAGTTGTCGGAGGCCTGTGCGGTGATGGGGAAGCCGGTGTGGAACTGGAGGATGGAGTTTACCTGCCAGCCGCCTGCGACGAGATCTGCTGCGCGGTTGATGTTTGAGCCGAAGGTGCGGCCGCGGCCGAAGGGAAGGTCATAGGTGACGAAACCGTTGAAGGAGTTGGCTACGTTCTGGTCGCATCGACCGTAGTCGGCTGCGGGATTGTAGGTGTTCTGGAAGAAGAAGTGGTTGTTGCCGGCCTGGGTGAGTTGCGCGTTGGTGTCGCCGTATTGCGCGTAGAAGCCTGAAGAGTTTCCGAGGCACTTGGAGAAGGTGTAGTTGCCTTGGAGTTCGAGGCCGTGGTTGAGGCGCTGCTGGAAGCTGGCTTGGAGGGCGTTGTAGTTGGAGTAACCGGTGGAGGCGGTGAGACGCGCCTGGCCGATCAGTCCCTGCAGGGTGGGGTTGAGGTAGGGGCTGGGTGCGATGGTGCCGTCGGCCTCAAGAACCTTCTGGTTGATGAGGGCGATGGTCATGAGGTGGTCGGTCTTCTGGCCAACGTAGCCGATGGAGAAGGTGGAGGAGTTGCCGATCTGACGCTGGACGGTGAGGTTGTATTGCTGCGAGACGGCGGGGCGGATTTCGTTGGGATTGAAGGCGTGGATGCCAGAGCCTGAGAAGCAGAGCGGCGACTGCGCGAGGGCAGCGGCTTCGGTGCATCCGGATGCTGGGAAGCTGGAGAAGCCTTCGTCGAGGGTAGTGGTGGGGAGGGCCTGGGTGCCACCCGCGTAGGTGACGTTGAGGGGGATGGCAAAGGGCGGGTTCTGGATAAGGAGGTTGCCGGTGCCGGTGCTCTCGGTGAAGTTCGAGATACCGTAGGCGCCGCGAACGACCATGGATTTATCTCCGCCTGGCTGCCAGGAGAAGCCTACGCGCGGCTGGAAGTTGGTGGGGCCGTTGTATTGGTTGTAGAGGGCTTTGGAGTTGCCGTTCAGTCCTGCAATCTGGACTTCTCCGGTGAAGAGGCCGTAGTTGGTTGCCTGATTGTGGGCTTCAGCGCGCGGGGTAACGACTTCATAGCGGAGGCCGAGGTTCAAGGTCAGGTTCGGGAGCGCGTGCCAATCATCTTGAACGAATCCGGAATAAAGACTGTTGCGCAGACTGCGACCACCGCCCGAGCCGAGTCCAACGTTTTGGGGCAGGCCGAGGAGAAAGTCGGCTTCTGCCCAGCCGGTTGGGGTCGAGGAGGCTCCGCCTGGGCCAGAGGGTGGGATGACGACTGAGGGATTGCTGGTGAACGAGCCGTTGTAGATGAACTCACCGGCCAGACCTGAGTTGCCAACGTAGAGAACATTGGTGCGGTAGTTGTAGAACTCGAATCCGACGTTGACGGTGTGCTTGCCGCGAATGATGGTGACGGTGTCTTCCGCCTGAACGACGGTGTCATGGAACTGCGAGACGAGATTGTTGTTGCCGAACATCGGGCCGTAGCTGGCACCTGAGAACATCTGCAGGGGCAGGAAGGTTTGATTCGGTGCGGCTCCTGCGATGCCGAAGGTGGAGGGAAGGTTCTGTCCGGTGGGATTGGTGTAGCCTTCGGTCACTGGAAAGTAGCTGGTCCCGATACGGGCATTGTTGAGGAGGGACGGGTTGAAGGTGTGGGTGTAGTCGATGACACCGTTATAGAGTGGGAACTCGTTGTCGGAGTCGCCGGTGAGCAGCTGGCTGTTGGTGGTTGGGTTGGTAATGTGCTGCTGCGAGTAGCGGGCGTAGACATGATCCTTCTGGCTAGCAATCCAGTCGATTTTAAGATCGCCTTGATCGCTGTTTGTGAAGGAGTGCGTCACGTTGACCTGGTTGCCTGTGGTCAGATCGTTGATGGGTGCGGGATAGAGATTCGAGTTGAGAATCTTCGAAGCGGCGGAGCTGAACGGAATGTTGATCTTGTTGTAGAGGAATGGGGTACGGCCGCCGGGCGTTGGCGATGAATACGGATTGTAGAGTTGCTGGGTGAGGTTGTTGCAGATGCCTGATGCGTTGAAGCCCGCGGAACAGATGCTGGCGAAGTTACCCTGACGTTCTGCAGCGGTGAATACGGTGTACGGCACGGAGGTCGCCGGCTGGTCAAAACGCGAGCCCTGGTAATCCACGAAGAAGAAGAGCTTGTCTTTGATGATGGGACCGCCCACCGATCCGCCAAACTCGTTCCAGCGGAGGATCGGCTTCAGGCCAGTTCCGTCGGGGTTGTTGGTGCCCGGAATATACGGCTGTCCTTTGGTGAGGCCGTTTTTCCAGGTGTTGGCGTTGAGGGCGTCGTTGCGGATGAACTCGAAGACGTCGCCGTGGAACTGGTTGGTTCCGGACTTAAGGGTGACGTTGATGATTCCGCCGAGGTAGTTGCCGTAGGACGAGGGCGCGTTCTGCGAGATGAGATTGAACTCCTGGATGGCGTCGACACTGGGCGAAAAGGCTACATCGTTGTTGTCGATCTGGTTGTTGTCCATGCCGTCGAGGATGTAGTTGTTGGTCTGCTCGCGGTTGCCGTTGATGTAGGGACGGCCGACCTGGAAGCTGGCCTGAGAGCCTGTGAAGGAGCCAGGATTGAGGCTGACGGCGCCGGGAGAAAGGAGGGTGAGCTGGTTGTAGTTGCGAGTTGCGAGCGGCAGAGTGACGTTGGCACGCGCATCGAGAACAGTTCCAAGGTAGCTGTCATCGGTCTGCAGCAGAGGCGGCGCACCGGAGACTTCGACGGTCTGCGAGGCCTGACCGACGGTCAATGCGACGTCAATGCGAGCTGTCTGGGCTATGTCGAGAGAGATGGCCTGGTGCTCTGAGGAGGAGAAGCCGGGAGCTGCCACCTTGAGCACGTACTGCCCAACAGGCAGAGGAGACAGGTAGTAGACACCGGCGGCGTTGGTTTTGGTTGGATAGACAGTGCCACGAGAGCTTTCACGAGCGGTGACGGTAGCGCCGGCAATAACGGCGCCTGAGGCGTCGGTTACGGTTCCGGTGATCTTAGCGCTGATGTCCTGCCCGTGCGCGAAGGAACAAACCAGAAACGTGAAGAAACTAAATAATGCGATGCGTGCTCTCATTGGTGGCCTCCAATTCCATTTCTTTCTCAAAGAGTGTTGCGAACTTCGTGGAACGTTCTTGTTCGAGCGACTTTGACTGTCGCTTAGATTTCTGTCTGGTGTTTGCGCCTTAGGGTTGAGTCACTGCAGTGTGTGGCTTCTTGCAGCGAATTCAGATCCTTCGCGTCTTGTGTTGTAAACATCCTCGGATGAAACTGTGTCCTAAAAACCTTCCGAAATACCCAGAAAACAGAACTTTCGGGGTCGCTTCTGAGACCGAAAAATCATCAGTTCTTTTGAAGGCCAAATAGTATAGACAACTGTACTGACATGCAAGGAGAAAATTCAGCGCATGTGTCGCCGGTGTCTCCTCAAACGCCGATGGGCAGCGGAGATTCGCGCAGCGCGGTTTTCGAATCAGTGACTTAGTGAAGAAGGGGAGATCGAAGAAGCTGGTGTTTAAATCACGGTTTCAGGAAAAGAATTGGGAACGAGCGGACAGAAACAGGGGGGCTTGTCGTCGCTGTGAACGTTTGAGTTGTTGGATTTTTAGAACAACGTCGAAGTTCCGGGAGGCTCATCGCTTGTCTCAGGATCGTTTCGCCTGAGAGCTGGTCGCAGATCGCGTGCGCTGAAGAGGAGTTTCTGTGACGCTGTGCAGTGGAAGCTCAGTCCGGCGTCTTGAAGGTAGCGAGCAAGCGCTCGCGAACGAAGACGATATGGTCCCGCATGGCAAGTCGCGCCTCGCGTTTGGAGTCTTTTTTCAGGGCCTGGTAGATCTTCGTATGAGCTACGGGCGCGGTGGTGGCTGAGAGTTCATATGATTTGGAACGGCAGAGAAGAGCTTTTTGTTGCACGTTTTCGAGGACGTGGCAGAGCTCCTGGTTACCGGTGGCTGCGGTGATCAGGCCGTGAAACCGCATGTCTTCTTCGATATGTTCGAGCTTGTTGCCGTTCTTGAGAAACTTTTTGGTGCGGTTGATGCTGTTTGACAGATCGCTAAGCAACTTCGGAGTGATGGTCGCTGCATCGATCGCATGGACCTCGAGAACCTCGCGGAGCTCGTAAAGATCCCGGATCTCTTTTGCTGAGAACTGGCGGACGTAGGCCCCGCGGCGGGCTTCAATGCGAACAAGCCCCTCTGCTTCCAATCGATTGAGCGCTTCGCGGACCGGGGACTTGCTGATTCCGAGTTGAGTGGCAAGGGACTCTTCGGTGAGCCTGGACAGTTCGCCTAAAGTCCCATTCAGCACGCTCTGCTTAATGCTCCGGTAGGTGAGCTCTGTAAGGTTTGGGATTTTAGCCAGCTTAATCATGATGGTGGTCTGGAGGATTCTACACGACCGAAGGTTGGAGCTCGTATGAGTGGCGTGAAATCGAGACTTCTTTCATTTTTGGGAGATTTCCTGACTTACTTTCCTGCCGATCGACATTGATTGAGCAGGACTAAGACCGGAGTCAGAGATTCGAGTATTAATTTCCGGGATTGTACTGGCGCTCGATGTGTCCTTCTAGATCTGAAGGATAAAAGTAAACATCGCGGAGGTCGCCAGTGGCGTAGCGCTTTGCCTGGTCGTTGAAGTGACGGGAGGCGGGGTCGCCGCTCTCTCCGCCGGCGGTGACAGCCTTTGCGCGGACCTTGTCTCCGAACTCGACTACGGCTACGAAGCTGTTGCCAACGGTTCCGTACCATTTTTTTGTTCCTGGGTAGGGCCGGGCTCCGAAGGAGGCGAGGGAACCCCAGAGCGAGGAGGTGAATCCGACGGGGATGCTCGGTTGGGCGTCGTTGAAGGGCTGGACAAGATCGCCGGTGATGCGCTGGAACCGATTGATGTCGCCCCACGGAGTCTTCCAGGTTCCGAAGTCGGAGGTGAGTCTGTCGGAGGCGCTGGCGAGGGACTGGAGCAGTTGGCCGCTGGGGACCTGAGTGGCGATGTACTCTTCGACGGGGATGCCTGCTTTTTTGGCGTCGGCGATGGTGAGGCGACGAATGTCTTCGCCCCAGAAGACGGCGAGAGAGGTGGGCATGGAGTCGACGGCCCAGCGTTGGTCCCATGTGCGCAGGGCAGCGATCTGTTCGGTCAGCCGGGCGCGGAGGAGACTGGAGAGTGGTGCTTCGTTCCAGGCTTTGAGCAGAGCTGGGATGGTTTTGTCGAACCAGGGAAGGTAGCTGTCGTAGGCGGCAGCGATGAGGGTGTCGAGGGTGAAGTCTTTTTTATTCTGCAGGACTCGGATGGCGTGGAGGCCGCGTGCGGTTTCGGTTCCGGTTTCGACGTAGGGGGGAAAGTCCTGCTTGCGAAGGCTGCTGATGCCGGCTCCGGACCAGGGCCAGTTGTTGCTGTTGTAGAGCCAACCGCTGGCTGGGTTGAGGAGTTGGGGGAGTTCGTCGATGGTGAGCAGACCTTTCCAGTCTGTGGCGGGATTGCTGCCGTCGACGGGCTTGGTGAAGTCGAAGGTGGTGTCGCGGCGCGGGATGAAGTTGCCGTGAAAGTAGGCGATGTCGCCGTCGGCGTCGGCGAAGATGGTGTTGTTGGAGGAGTTGGCTTTGAGTTCGAGGGTCTGGCGGAAGGATTTGTAGTCGGTGGCTTTGGTGCGGAGGTAGGACTGGGTGAGCGCTTTAATGGGCTCGTGCATGAGACGGATGCTGATCCACCTGGCATTGCCTTCGCGGCTGGATTCTTCGTGGCTGGGTTCTTGGCGGCTGGGTTCTTGGCGGATGATGGGGCCGTGATGAGTGCGGTAGATGATGAACTTCTTTTCGGCCATTCCGTGGTCGGTTTTGTAGGGGACGGTTATTTGCTCGGCGGTGACGGGGCGCTGCTGATTGCCGTACTTGTAGGTGAAGTGGTCGCCCTTCTTCTCGACGGTTTCGAGATACTCGTCTACTGCGTCGACTCCGCTGGAGGTGTGCATCCAGCCGGCTCGCTCGTTGAAGCCCTGGTAGATGAAGAACTGACCCCAGGTGACGGCTCCGTAGGCGTTGAGGTTTCCGTCGCTGGCCATTTGAAGTTCGGAGCGGAAGAAAAAGGAGGTGTGAGGGTTGATAAGGAGGAGGGCGTGATGATCGGCGGTGTTCGAGGGCGCGATGGCCATTCCGTTGGAGCCGGTGGGCTCGGGAGGATCGCTGTCGTGGACGTAGGCTACTTCGTCGCGAGAGGTGATGGGTTTGGAGGCGTGGATTGCGGCGGGATGAGAGTAGAAGGCCTCGAGCTGGGCGAGGTCGATGCGTTCGATGTCGCCGCCGATGCTGCCTTCTGTAAAAGATAGGGCCATCCACGGCTCGAAGTGTTGAATGACTCGCGGTTTTACTTCGGGATGTTTATAGAGGTAGAAGTTGAGGCCGTCGGCGAAGGCGTCCATGAGGGTGCGGAGCCATGCGGGGCTGGCTGCGTATTGTTTCTTCAACGCCACGGGGTCGATGAAGAGCTTCATGCGAAGGTCTTGGTAGATGCGCGATTCGCCTTCAGCTTCGGCGAGACGGCCGAGGGCGTTGATGTAGTTCGTCTCGACGCGGTTGAAGTCGTCTTCGGCCTGGGCGTACTCCATGCCGAAGACGGCATCGGCGTCCGTTTTACCGTGGATGTGCGCGATACCCCAGTCGTCGCGTGTGATGGAGACATTGGCTGCTTCTCGCTTCCAGCGCGCGGAATCGCCGATTTCGGCTGCGTGGAGCGTGGAGGATAAGAGCGTAAGGGAGAGAACGAGGTTCAGACAACGTCGGCAGCAGATCAAACAGCGTGGCCTCCGGTGGGGATGGGTGTGCTCCGTCTGGACGAGACGAATACAGTAGTCGCGGTGCGAGTAGTGTACCTCTCCTGTGCTGATGAGAGATTCGGAGCTGGCAACGCCGCGGAGTGGCGAAATGCAGGTTTTGAGGATGAGATGTCGAACCTACAGTCTCGTGTATCCAATTCATCTCTCTATATATATCGGGTTGGCAGGTATAACGTTAATTATTCAGGAGAAGATGCGTGCCCGTTGATTCACTACGAGTAGTCTCTGATCTTAAAGAACTTCGTGCCCTGACGGCTGACGAGAATGGCGCCCAGCGGGTGGCCTGGACTTCGGTTTGGCTCGATGCGCGTTCGTGGTTCCAGAGCAAGCTGAAGGGACTGCCATTGGAGCATCATTACGATGCCGCTGGAAACTCCTGGACTACGCTTAGCGGAGATTCGGATCGCGCTCTTATTCTTGGGAGTCACCTTGACTCGGTGCCTAACGGCGGATGGCTGGATGGATGTCTTGGGGTCCTGGCTGGCTTAGAGGTGTTGCGCGGCCTAGTGGAAGATTTTGACGGCAAGCCGCCGATCACGATTCGGCTGGTCGATTGGGCTGATGAAGAGGGCGCGCGTTTTGGGCGAAGTCTCTTCGGATCTTCCGCGTTTGCGGGGACCCATACGATTGAGGCTGATCGTAGTCGCACGGATCGCGATGGAGTTCGGCTGGAGGACGCTCTTCGGAGTTGTCAGATCAACGTGGAACAGATTGGAGAAGCGACAAGGGAACGGAGAAACGCCGCCGCTTATCTGGAGTTACATATCGAGCAGGGACCGGTGCTTGAGAGTATGGGGATCCCGCTGGGGGCGGTGCTCGGCACCAAGGGTGTTGAACGACACGCGGTTGCGTTCCACGGACAGGAGGCTCATTCTGGGTCTACTCCGATGAGTGTACGGCGGGATGCACTGGCTGCTGCGGCGAAACTGGCGCTTGAGATTCGCCCGATTGCACGAAAACACCCGGACGCCGTTGCGACGATGGGAAGCGTGAAGACTTTTCCCGGGATTGTGACGGCTGTGGTTGGGCGTTGCGAGACGACGCTTGATATGCGTGATCTCGACGCGGAGGTACTCGCTTCTATGCTGGCTGAGGCTCGCACTGCGAGTGAACGCTTTGCGAAGGAAGAAGGCTGCACAGTCGATTGGTCGAGGATCTGGAGTATTGAGCCGATACCGTTTGATGCGCGACTGATTGAGTTTTGCGAGGAGGCGATCCTTGAGATTGCTGGCACGTTCCACAGGCTGCCCTCCGGGCCGTTGCATGATGCTGCGGAGGTGGCGCGCGCCGGGATTCCGACTGTCATGATGTTTACTCAATCTGTTGCCGGGCTGAGCCACAACAAGGCGGAAGATACGAAGGTCGAAGATTTGATGCTGGCCGTGCGGGCCTTTGACCGGCTTGCCGGGAAGACTATGAAGTGGTTGAGGGATCAGGAGAGAAACGGCCAGGCGTCGTGATTCGAGATTGGAGTTGGTCTCATCTCTGGATCATGCAACGCGCGATGTGAAGTCTTAGATTTCTTTATCTGGCCGTAAGTTTGGTTGAGATAGTGCATAATAGTCACTCCTGACGGAAGAGTATGCAGCCCAAGGAGGATTCATGTTGTCTTCCATGATGCAGTTGCTTTCATTCCATGGAAGTTTCGCCAACTGCAGCAGGCCCATGCATGAGACATCAATGAGGAATGCGTCTATTGAGTGCTGCGGTTTCGATGAGCCTGACGAGGTGATTGGATTCTGATGAGCGAGCGAGTTCCCTTTCCTCTGCAGATCGTAACTGCGCCCAAGGTGGCAGAACGTTTTGGCGATCTGCATCCACCGTTCGACAGGCAGGCGGCGGTGCCTGAGGCGAATCGCTGTCTCTATTGCTTCGATGCGCCGTGTACGATCGCTTGTCCGACGCACATCGATGTGCCGGGCTTCATCAAGAAGATTGCAAGCGGGAATCTTTCTGGCTCCGCGCGCACGATACTGGATGCGAATATTCTGGGTGCCAGTTGCTCTCGCGCTTGTCCGGTAGAGGTGCTTTGCGAAGGGGCTTGTGTGATGCATCGCTACAACAAACAGCCGATTCAGATTGCGCGGCTTCAGCGCTTCGCGATGGATGCGTTGTACGAAAGCGGAGCTCCGCTGCCGTTTGAACCTGGAGCTGAGACTGGGCTGTCGGTCGCGTTGATCGGCGCGGGACCTGCTTCACTTGCTTGCGCTGCCGAGCTGCGAAGGCGTGGAATTCGTGCACGTCTATATGATGCGCGACCGTTGCCCGGTGGCCTGAACACGTATGGGGTTGCGGAGTACAAGCTGCCGCTGGTGGAGAGTCTGCGGGAGATCGAGATGCTTTCGCAGTTGGGAGTGGACTTTCATTTTGAGACGCGGATCGATGCATCCGGACTTGCTGAACTCGAACGAAAGCATGATGCGGTTTTTCTTGGAATTGGACTAGGCGCGATTCATCAGCTTGGAGTCTCTGGGGAGGCGCTTGCCGGAGTGACGAATGCGCTTGACCTGATTGCCGGGTATAAGTCCGGTTCGCTGACGACGGTACCGGAACGCGTGGTGGTGGTGGGGGCCGGAAATACCGCTATTGATGCGGCAATCGCTGCGGTTCGGCTCGGGGCGGCTGATGTGCGTATTGTCTATAGGCGAGGAGCGGAGCAGATGTCGGCGTTCAGGTTCGAATATGAGCATGCAAAGAACGAGGGCGTGAAGTTCCTCTGGCACGTTCAGCCGACGGGCGTTCGCGGCGATAGGGTTGTGGAGGGGATCGAGCTGACGAAACTTGAGTCGACCGAAGACGGTTCGATTGTGCCTCAGATGGGTTCGGAGTTTGTTCTCGAGGTTGACCTTATCGTCTTATCGATTGGACAAGCAACGCATGCGGCTTTTCTCTTTGAGTCTTCGAGTACGTTTGGGAAGATTCAGCTTGAGCGTGGTCGAATTGTGATTGACCGAGCGACAGGACAGACCTCTTACCCGAAGTTTTTTGCCGGCGGAGACTGTACAAACGGCGGACGCGAGGTAGTGGACGCGGTGGCGGACGGAAAGCGTGCCGGGATCGGAATCGCTAAATGGTTGGAGGTGCAATATGTCCAGACCTAAGCCAACACTTGCAAGCACTTTCTGCGGCATTGAGTGCCTCAATCCGTTTTGGCTGGCGTCTGCTCCGCCTACAAACTGCGGTGAGCAAGTGATGCGGGCCTTCGATGCGGGTTGGGGGGGAGCCGTTTGGAAGACGATCGGGGAGCCGATTACCAATGTGAGTTCGCGCTACTCGTCGATCGATTGGGAGGGGCGGCGGATGATGGGCTTCAATAATATCGAGCTCATCTCGGATCGCCCGATCGAGGTGAACCTGCAGGAGATCGCTGAGGTCAAGCGGAGGTATCCGAAGCATGTAGTGATCGCTTCGCTGATGGTTGAGAGCAAGCGTGAGAGCTGGCATGACATTGTCCAACGGGCGGAGGATGCTGGCGCAGACGGGTTAGAACTTAACTTTGGGTGTCCGCATGGGATGAGCGAACGGGGCATGGGATCTGCGGTGGGACAGGTACCGGAGTACTGCGAGCAGATTACTGGATGGGTGAAGGAAAAGGCTCGAACGCCTGTGATTGTTAAGCTGACACCGAACATCTCGGATATTCGTGTGCCTGCGCGAGCTGCAAAGCGCGGAGGGGCCGATGCACTCTCCGCGATCAATACGATTAACTCGATTACAGGCATCGATCTTGATACGTTTCAGCCAAATCCAAATGTAGACGGCAAGAGTTCACACGGCGGCTACTGCGGGCCTGCAGTGAAACCGATTGCGCTCAATATGGTTCAACAGATTCAGGCTGACGCTGCGAGTGTGCTTCCTCTGTCAGGGATTGGCGGGATTGGAAGTTGGCGAGATGCGACAGAGTTTATTTTGTTGGGCTGCAACACTGTGCAGGTATGCACTGCCGCGATGCACTACGGCTACAGAATCGTCGAAGATATGCAGGACGGACTGTTGAATTGGATGGGGGAAAAGGGATTCGCTACGATCGAAGACTTTCGCGGGTTATCACTTCCGAATGTTCTCGAGTGGAAACAGCTTAATCTGAACTATCAGATCGTTGCGCGTATTCATAAGGATTTATGCATCGGATGCCAGCTTTGCTATACGGCCTGTTGGGACGGCGCACATCAGTGCATCCATCTTGATCGCACCGCCGCTGCGCCCGATACGACACGAACGCCGGGGATCGTCGAGGCTGAATCTGCGCGGCGAATTTCGACTACGCCGATTCCGAAACTTGACGCGGAAACTTCGGGCAGGACTAACGCGATTACCCCGCTTGAGCGCATTCCTCGCGTAGACGAAGACCATTGTGTGGGCTGCAATCTTTGTTCGCTGGTTTGCCCTGTTGAGAACTGCATCACGATGGAGCGCATTGACAAAGACCTTCCATTCGAGAGTTGGGAGGAGCGTGTTGCCAAAGGCTTGGTCCCAACGGGCGCTAGTGAAGTGATGAGTACGAATACATGATTCGATGTGTTTTGGGGATGGAGCATCATCTTGTGTCGTGAACTGTAGCGCTCAAACAGTCGGGAGCAACGTATGGGAACTCTGATTCAGAACGGCATCGTTGTCACAGCCGATCGCTCCGAAAAGGCAGACGTGTTGATTGATGGCAGCACGGTATCGGAGGTGCGGGCTAGCATCGATCCTGCGGGGCATACGGTTGTGGACGCTGCTGGGCTCTTTGTCTTGCCGGGCGGTATCGACGCGCATACGCATATGGATATGCCGTTTGGGGGGACGGTCTCTGCAGACGACTTCCTGACCGGCACGCGTGCAGCGGCGATCGGCGGGACAACTACTATCGTCGATTTTGCGATTCAGGCGAAGGGAACGCGGATGCGGGATGCGCTGGATATCTGGATGGCGAAGGCCGACGGCAAGGCTTGCATTGACTATGGGTTGCATATGATCGTGACCGATCTTGGCTCCGACAATGGCAAGCAGGGACTGCACGATATGGACGACATGGTTCGGGAAGGTGTCGCCAGCTTCAAGCTTTTTATGGCTTATCCGAATGTGCTGATGGTAGATGACGGCACGATCTTCAAAGCGCTGCAGCAGACTGCGAAGAATGGTGCGCTGGTGTGTATGCACGCCGAGAATGGCAGTGCGATCGATGTGATTGTGCAGCAGGCGCTTGCGGAGGGGAAGACTGCTCCTGTTTATCATGCGCTTACAAGGCCGACAAAGGCCGAGGCTGAGGCGGTGAACCGCTCGATCGCCCTGGCCGAGATGGCTGGAGTGCCCGTGTACATCGTTCATCTCTCGAGCGAAGACGCGCTGAACCAGGTTCGCGAGGCGCGTGACCGTGGCGTTCCGGCGTTCGCAGAGACGTGTCCACAGTATCTCTTGTTGTCGATCGAAGACCAGATGCCCGGAAAGAGTTTCGAGGAGGCGAAGTATGTCTTCACTCCTCCGCTGCGCGAGAAGAAGAACCAGCCGAAGCTTTGGGATGGGCTGGCTACGGATAATTTGCAGGTGGTTTCGACCGATCACTGCCCGTTCTGCTTTGCGGATCAGAAGCAGCTAGGGAGGGACGACTTCAGCAAGATTCCCAACGGCGGTCCCGGCGTGGAGAATCGAATGCAGTTGCTGTATCACTTCGGCGTGAATGCGGGAAAGATTTCGCTGCAGCGCTTCGTCGAGATTACGTCCACCGCGCCAGCGCGCATCTTCGGGATGTATCCGAAGAAGGGGACGATTGCTGCAGGCTCCGATGCAGATATCGTTCTGTGGGATCCCGAGGTGGAACACGTTATCTCCGCAACAACCCACAACATGCGGTGTGATTTTTCTCTGTTTGAAGGATGGAAGGTGAAGGGCAATGCACGGCGGGTTTACTCGCGCGGTGAGCTTGTTGCAGATGGAGGAGGGTATGTTGCTGCGGTTGGCCGCGGTCAGTATCTACGGCGAGAGGCAAGGGGAGGGGCATGGCAGTGAGTTCGATTTCGACGCGAGCTCTCGATCAATCCGCGGCGGATCTCGCAGTGAAACATGACTCGCGCCTCTATAACGCGGATCTGGCACCTACTGTCGCTGCGCAGCGAACGTGGGGGACTTATAACTACATCGCGTTGTGGTTCTCCATGTCGATGGAGGTGACGACGTATATGCTTGCGTCTTCGCTGATCGCGGGCGGCATGAACTGGAAGCAGGCGATTTTGACGATCCTTCTGGGGAATCTGATCGTACTGGTGCCGATGCTGCTGAACGCGCACGCGGGGGCGAAGTACGGTATTCCCTTCCCCGTGTTTGTCCGTGCGAGCTTTGGGACACGGGGAGCTAATCTTCCGGCGATGCTGCGGGCCGTTGTGGCCTGCGGATGGTTCGGGATCCAGTCGTGGCTTGGAGGGCAGGCTATTGCAGCGATGATCGGTGTGCTGTGGCCTCAGACCGCAGATATGCCCTTCGTGTTGTGGGCGAGCTTTCTTGGATTCTGGCTCCTGAATATGTATGTCGTTTGGCGAGGCGTCGAGTCGATCCGATTTTTGCAGAGTTTCTCTGCTCCCTTCATGCTCGTTATGTCGCTGACGCTTCTCTTCTGGATGCTGCATAAGGCGGGTGGGTTTGGCCCGATGCTTTCGGCACCTAGCCATTTCCATACGACTGGCAGCTTTCTTCGGTTCTTCTTTCCGTCGCTGACGGCGATGGTTGGGTACTGGGCGACGCTGTCGCTGAATATCCCGGACTTTACTCGCTATGCGAGGTCTCAAGATTCGCAGATCGTCGGGCAGGCTTTCGGTTTGCCGGTTGCGATGGTGCTTTACTCGTTCATCGGGATCGCGTGCACTTCGGCGTCTGTAACTATCTTTGGAGAGCCGGTTTGGTCGCCGATCACTTTGCTTGGGCGATTTCATCAACCGTTCGCAGCTTTGCTGGCGCTGGTTGCTCTTTTGATTGCGACACTGAATGTGAACATCGGCGCGAATGTGGTGTCACCGTCAAACGACTTCTCAAACCTTGCTCCTGGACTGATCAGCTTCCGAACTGGGGGATTGATTACCGGCCTGTTAGGGCTCGCGATGATGCCGTGGAAGCTGATGAGCAGCTTCGGCAACTACATCTTTGGGTGGCTCATCGGCTACTCGGGATTGCTGGGACCGGTTGCAGGCATCATGGTCGCGGATTATTTTTTGATTCGTGGGACGCGGCTGGATACGGTGTCTCTGTATCGTCGCGGAGGACCCTACGAGTACACTCGTGGGATCAATCCCAGAGCGATCATTGCGCTGGGCGCCGGTGTAATTGTCGCTCTAATTGGTCGTGCTGTTCCCTCCTTGCGGTTCCTCTACGATTACGCGTGGTTCGTTGGTTTCTTTGTTGCGGCGGTCAGCTACTATCTGCTCATGTTGGGGTATCGAGCGGACCTTCGCACGGGAGTGGCGTCGTGACACACTTAACTTCTCAGGAATAGGATGCAGTCATGAGTCCCATTGATGTCGTCGAGCCTAAGAGCTCCAATAAGTCAGAACCGCTCACCAGCCAGCAGGTTGTCGACCTGACACGACAGCATAACTACGGCACTTGGCGATTCCAAAAAGGTTGGAACCCGATGCACATCGTCGACGCGGAGGGCTGCTATATCGTCGACGGATCGGGCAAGCGGTATCTGGACTTTTCGTCGCAGTTGATGTGCTCAAACCTTGGTCACAAGAATCAAGCTGTTATTGATGCGATTGCGCGGCAGGCACAAGAGCTGAGCTACGCTATGCCGGGCTACGCTACTACGGCACGAGCGGAGTTGTCTCAGCTTCTACTCGAAGTGTTACCCAAGGGCCTCAGTAAGTTTTTCTTTACCACTTCCGGCACAGAGGCTAACGAGGCGGCCTTCAAGATTGCGCGCATGTATACCGGAAAGACGAAGATCATCGCTCGCTACCGCTCTTACCATGGCTCGACTGCTGGCTCAATCGCTGCAACTGGAGACCCACGGCGGTGGGCTATGGAGCCGGGCGGTAAGGGTCCGGGTGTTCTCTTTGCGCCGGAGGTTCACTGTTACAAATGCCCGATCAAACATGCCTATCCGGGATGTGGCATTGCGTGCGCGGACTACATTGAGCATATGATCCGCAATGAATCGGATGTGGCTGCTGTTCTGGTGGAGCCTATCGTTGGAACGAACGGCGTGATCGTTCCTCCGGAAGAGTACATGCCGAAACTTCGCCGGATCTGCGACGAATATGGCGTTCTGCTGATTGCGGATGAGGTGATGACTGGTTGGGGGCGCACGGGCGAGTGGTTTGCGATGAACCACTGGGGAGTCGTTCCGGACATTCTCGTTACGGCCAAAGGGATTACTTCGGCTTATGTGCCGCTGGGACTTTGCGCGACGAATGAGAAGATCGCCGAGTTCTTTCAGGATCATTACTTCGCTCATGGTCATACGTATGAGGCGCATCCGCTTACGCTTGCTCCTGCGGTTGCTACGATTCATGAGATGCAGCGGCTTGGTCTTGTGGAGCGCGCGCGTGAGCTTGCGCCCTATGTTGAAGGCAAGCTCATGGAGTTGAAGGCTAAACATCCAAGTATCGGAGATGTTCGGGGAAAGGGCCTTTTCTGGGCGGTCGACCTGGTGAAGGATCAAATCACTAAGGAGCCTTTCAACACTTATTCCGATAAAGTTTCTGGGAAGCCACTGCTAGTGGATCAGATCGCGGCGAAGATACTGGCGGATGGAGTCACGATCCAGGCATGGGTTTCACACTTTGTGATTGCTCCGCCGCTGATTGTGACTAAAGAACAGATTGATCTTGGCATCTCGGTTCTGGATAGGCATCTGAACTTGGCTGACGCTGCTGTCGGAGCTTGAGTACGTCCTGCCGGACGGGCCCACTCCGCGTGGGGCGGTCACTTCGTGACTTGTGTACCGGCCTTGGCTGGGTAAGTTGCATTGGTCCTCCCGTTGGTCGGGAGGGAGATTGGACCGCAGCCCTAGCCTAGAGTTGGCATGGAAGTGTCGACGCCCTTGCGTATGCCCGTGGGCCAGCGAGACGTGATTGTTTTCAGTCTGGTGTAGAAGCGGATACCCTCCGGGCCATACATCGCGTGATCCCCGAATAGAGAACGCTTCCATCCGCCGAAACTATGGAACGCCATCGGAACAGGGATGGGGACGTTGATGCCGACCATGCCGGCCTGTACTCGGTGCGCGAAGTCTCGTGCTGTGTCGCCATCGCGCGTGAAGATGGAGGTGCCGTTGCCGTATTCATGTTCATTGATCAGCTGCAGCGCTGTTTCGAAGTCGCTGGCTCGTAGGATGCCCAACACTGGACCGAAGATCTCCTCGCGATAGATCTTCATCTCTGGCTTGACGTGATCGAAGAGGCAAGCGCCAAGGAAGAAGCCTTCCCCCTTGGTGAGCGCATTCTTGCGTCCATCAACCACTAATTCTGCCCCCTCGGACTCACCGTGTTGCAGGTAGCTGGTGACTCGTTCGAGATGGGCTTTTGTGACCAGCGGGCCAAGTTCTGCGCCCTCTTTCATACCATCGCCCATCTGCAAGCCTTCGATGCGATGCTCGATTTTGCCGATCAGCTTGTCGGCGGTGGCATTGCCTACTGTCACGGCTACTGAGATTGCCATGCATCGCTCGCCTGCAGATCCGTAGGCTGCGCCGACGAGCGCGTCGGCGGCCTGATCGAGGTCCGCGTCGGGCATGACGATCATATGATTCTTGGCGCCGCCGAGAGCCTGCACGCGTTTGCCGTGTCTGGTTCCTTCGCGGTAGACGTACTCGGCGATCGGCGTGGAGCCTACGAAGCTTATCGCCTGTACGGTTGGATGGGCGAGGAGCGCGTCGACTGCGGTCTTGTCGCCGTGGACGACGTTGAAGACTCCGGCGGGCAGGCCAGCTTCCTTGAGCATCTCAGCGAGGAGCAGCGAAGCGCTGGGGTCGCGCTCGCTTGGCTTGAGAACGAAGGTGTTGCCGCACGCGAGGGCGATGGGGAACATCCACATGGGCACCATCGCCGGGAAGTTGAAGGGTGTAATCCCCGCTACGACGCCGAGAGGTTGCCGCATGGACCAGCTATCAATATCGGAGCCAACCTGTTCGGTAAATTCCCCTTTGAGCAACTGGGGGATGCCAGTCGCAAACTCGACGACTTCGAGCCCGCGAGTGGCCTCGCCTTTCGCATCGGAGAAGACCTTGCCGTGCTCGCTGGTAAGTAGGGTCGCCACCTCGTCGAGACGGCGCTCGAAGATTTCACGAAACCGAAAGAGTACACGGGCTCTGCGGAGGGCCGGCAGTGACGACCATCCTGGAAATGCGGCAGCGGCGGCGGCTACAGCGACATCCACCTCGGCGCTGGTTGCGAGCGCGACCTTGGCCTGGATCTTCCCGGTAGCGGGGTTGTAGATGTCCCCGAACTGTCCGGAAACTCCGACCATGATTTCGCCGTTAACCCAGTGGTGGACCTCTCTCAATTGGCGGTCAGTGGCTTTGGGTGGGGTCAGTGTGGATGTGGCGGACATAGGCGGGCCTCCTCTTGAGAGCACTATCCTACCAGTCGGAGGAAGAGAACTCCGAATCCCGCCTGGTCGATGGGGCGCGCGATCGGCAGGGGCCTACGACGTGGAAGGGATTGTTACAGTTTGAAGTCAACTTTCTTTTTCCGGAACTTGTGAAACGGTCGTGACTTGGCAGGCACTATCTGGGTATCGCGCCTTTACGGGCGGGAGTCTTGTATTTCGATTTGCAGCGCTTCTCTGCCTTGATTCACTCTTGGTGAACACCACCCGCACCTAGTCGAAATGGTCAATTGGAACGGGGCATCAAGATACAAAAAGATCCGAACCCACGATTACCGGAGCGGTTCGTGACAAGTTCGTCCTACGGTGTAAACTTGGGCGCAAGTACAGCCGCCTGGGGGGACAGAGCTTGCAATTTTTTGCGTTCGACGCGGCTTATCTGGAGAGGCTCCGATCCGGAGACGCCCGCACCGAGGAGCACTTTGTAAGCTACTTCGGAGAACTGATCCAGCTTAAGCTGCGTTCGCGATTAAACTCCAGAGAAGCCATCGAAGATGTGAGACAGGAGACCTTTGTGCGGGTGTTGGTGCTGGTGCGCTCGGCACATGGCCTGAGGGAGCCTGACCGTCTGGGTGCGTTTGTCAATTCGGTTTGTAACCATGTGTTGCTGGAGCATTACCGTTCCAAGAACAAGACCGAGTCATTCCTCGACCCCGACACGGAAGCGTCCCTGGTGAATCATGAACCGAGTGCTCTCAGTCTTCTTGAGACGAAGGATGCGCATCGAATCGTTCATCAGATTATGGCGGAGTTGACCGAGCGGGATAGGCGGCTGCTGCAATCGGTGTTGCTGGATGAGCGCGACAAGGATGAGGTTTGCGCCGAGTTTGGCATAAACCGGGAGTATCTGAGGGTGTTGGTACACCGGGCCAAGCAGTCTTTCAAGTCTTTTTATATAAGCCACTTAGGCGACAGCAGAATGAACTAAAGAAGTTCGTGACACGATTTTGCGGCCGGAAACACTATAGAGTTGAGGCATTTTTCCCAATGGACCATTTCGAAGCCACACAGAGCAAAGCGGTAGAGAAGTATTTGCTGGGAGAGATGTCCCCTCTAGAGCGTGATGAGTTCGAAGCACACTTCTTCGACTGTCCGGAGTGCGCTGCCGATCTCCGCGCGACTGCTGCATTCCTTGATACAGCAAAGCATGAACTCAAGTCTTTTCCCCGTTCGAAGCCGGCGTCGGAGGCCCCGAAGAGATCCCGCTCTATTCTGCAGTGGAAGCCGGTATTTGCCTGGACGGCACTGGCGGCGTCGCTGCTGGTAACCGCTTACCAAAATATCGTGGTGTATCCACATTTGACTAACGAGATTGCTCAGTTGAAGGCTCCAGAGATTCTGCCTTCTCTCTCCTTAGTAAACGGAAATAGCCGCGGCGACGGCGCGGCAGCGATCACAGTGTCGAAAGCTAAACCCTTTCTTTTACTTGTCGATGTTCCTACACAAGACCGTTTTATGAGCTACACTTGCTCTCTGTATTCACCTTCCGGCTCGCTTGCCTGGCACGTCCAGGTCTCTGCGCAGGAAGCGAAGGATACTGTTTCGATACGAGTCCCCGGAGTCGAAAAGGTGGCGGGCAGTTACACCTTGGTAGTACGGGGAGATACGGATCGAGCTTCGGTTGGGCCCGCTGTTGAACTAGCTCACTATCGCTTTACTTTGAACGTTCAGGATTAGACTACTGAAACTGAAGGGCTGATATGCGACCCGTTTCAACGAAGACATTCTACTTTCAATCCGACGCGCACTCGCTAGGCGGATTCGTCAAACATCCTTCTCAGAAAATAATCCCGTCGCAGGCACACTCCTTACTGCCCGCCGTCGGCGGCCATGTGACGACATCGACCGGATCGTTTAATCATGATTCGATCGTCTCGTGCCGTGCGGCTTATACTCGTGTTTCGGGTAGAGAACAACAGACGGACGGCCCCTGGTCTATGGTGACCACTTCTGTGGTCGAGGGACTAAACATTCTGGAGGTTTTGACGGCTGAGCGGATTGTGGCCCAGGTCTCTATCGAATACTCCAAAGACGGCAAATACCCTCGAATCTCGTTTGCTGGATCTCGGTTCGACCAGCTTCGAGTAGCTGGGCGCGACGTTGCACCAGTGATGAACGAAAAGTTCATGACTCTACGGGGCGAAGCTGACGAACCACTTTCCCACAAACACTTTCAGCAGGCCAGCCGCGATCAGGGTCGCAAAATAGTCAAGAGCGCTAACGCAAAGAAAGCCGGATGGGTGAGCGACAGATTTGGTTGGATGGATTCGGATCCAAAGCCGGGAGAAGATCGATGTGTTCTGTGTTCCTTGGTGGATGGCGTGGATCAGGCGGTTCCAGGCAGATCTTTCGGCCACGTTATGGAGATTCCGGAGTTCGGAAGGATCTTCCTTGGAGAATTTTTTATCAGTCGCGGGACGGTTTCGTTATCGATGATTCGGGCCGAGCTAGGTTGCAATGTAGAAGGAAACCTGAACATATCTTCGTTGACCACTGGTGGCCGTACTGTTCCGCCATAGTACTGGCCACCGCCTCGCTGTTTGCCATTAGCGGTTTGGGATGCCGTTCCTCGGTGGGCATCGAAGATCCAGCGGCGACGTTCGAGCACATCCGAAGCGACTTTCTGCATGGCAGTCTGGATGTGGCACAAGCGGAAGCGGAGGAGGCACGCGAACGCTTCGCCAGCAGAGATGCAAACTGGTCGATGAAGTTTCGCCTCCTGGAAGGCGAGATTCTCACCTATCAGGGACGCCGAACGGATGTCCTCCACTTACTCGACGATAAGACGGTCTCGTATCCCGACACAGGGGATGCAGCAATCCAAAGGGACTTGCTCTGTGGCTTGGCGCATGCGGGATTGGGCCAATCCCAACAATCAGATCAAGAGTTACGCCAGGCGCGGGTCTTATGCGATTTGAGTAATTCGCATTTAGACGGTGAGGTTTTCAATGCCGAAGCGAGGATACAGCTCAACCGGAATAACCTGACTGCTGCTTCAGACTTGTATAGAAAAAGTTTGCAGGCTGCGCGCGGCCATGCGGATGCTTTCCTCGAAGCCAGCGATCTCTTAAATCTTGGATATGTGGCTTTGCAGATGGAGCATTACGACGAAGCGGTGGCTCTGCTGCAGGAAGCGACTAAATTTGCAAGATCTGTGCAGGCAAGACAGGTAACAGAAGCGGCGATGGGAGATATGGGTGACGCGTTCTATCGGCTTGGAGATTACGAGAAGGCTCTGTCGAATTTCCAGGCCGCTGAAAAAGAAGCCAGGGAGATAGGTACTACAAGCGCACAGGTCGTTTGGTTATGGGAGGCCGGTTCGTCTTATTACAAACTCGGGGATCTCAAGGAGGCGAAGACCTGCTACGAACGAGCGCTAAAGTCCGCAACCGCCATCAATGCTACGGATCAGATCTCTGACATCGAGACACAACTAGCACTCTTGTATTTCCAAGAGGGGCAATTCGATTCCGCGAAGATTCAAAGCGACGAGGCAGTCCGTGCAGCGAATTTATCCGGCGACAAGGGAGCGGAGATTGACGCCAAGTTCGTGCAGGCACTTCTAGCGATACATCAGCCGAACGGGCGAGATGCAGAACGAATGTTGATGGAGGTGTATGAGAGCGCGGAGGGAGCCCCTTATGTGCGATGGCAGATTGAAGACGGCCTCGCAAAATACTTCACCGTCAGACAAAACCAAAAACAAGCTGAGATCTGGTACCGAAGATCTATTCAGACCTTTGAGGATAAGAGAAACGAAGTCACAGATGAAGAACTGAAATTACCTTTCTTTGCGAACGGAAATGATCTTTACAGAGACTACGCTAGTTTTTTAATCGCTTCGCATAGGGAAGACGAAGCCCTGAAGCTTCTCGACCTTGGGAGAGCGCGCACTCTGGCCGAGGGGCTCGGGACGAGAAAGAATTCGCCGACTCTACGTGAGGTGATGAATCCGCAGGCGATCGCGCGTAAGCTCAATGCCGTAATTCTCTTCTACTCGCTTGGATCAGAAAAGTCTTATCTGTGGGCAATCACAGCAACTCATACGAGTCTCTTCTTGCTTCCGAAGGAACAAGAGATCGAATCTCATGTCCAGACCTACCAGAAGGCGATTTTGAGATCGAGCGATGCGCTGCGGGAGGCGAACGTTGACGGTAGATATCTCTATGACACGATCGTCGCTCCAGCAGCGTCTATGATCCCGGATGGGGCGAAGGTATTTATCATTCCTGACGGCGGCCTCAACGGATTGAATTTCGAGACGCTGCTTAAGCCGGGGGTCGGAAAGCTTCATTACTGGATCGAGGATGTGACGCTGACGAACGCGAACTCGATTCGGCTTCTGTCGAAGGTCGATTCTGTCTCTTCTTCAAATGAGGCGGACAATTTACTGTTGATCGGCAATCCAGTCTCTTCGGGCACAGAGTATGAAAGCCTGCGAAACGCTCCGGCTGAAGTGGATGAGATCAAGAGGCATTTTACGGTGGATCGCGAGACAGTGCTCACGCAGGCAGAGGCAGTGCCCTCGGCGTATGGAACGATCGGGCCGGATCGTTTTGAGTACATCCACTTCGTCGCTCACGGGACCGCAAGCCGGCTTAGTCCGCTGGATTCGGCGGTTGTGCTTTCGGCATCAACGGCTCACCCTGAGGACTATAAGTTGTATGCGCGGGAGATCGTCCATCATCCGTTGCATGCCAGACTTGTGACTATCTCGTCCTGCTACGGATCGGGGTTACGCGCTTACGCGGGCGAGGAGTTGGTGGGTTTGTCCTGGGCGTTCTTGCGGGCGGGAGCGCATAACGTAATCGGAGCGTTGTGGGAGGTGAACGACGCTTCGACACCGCAACTCATGGACCGATTGTATGGCGGCCTTGAAAGCGGAAGCAAACCGGACGAGGCGCTTAGAACGGCTAAGTTAGCGATGATGCGTTCTGATGGTGTCACGCGCAAGCCTATGTATTGGGCAGCATTTCAACTCTATGCCGGTTCGTAGAGGCCTTATCTCAATCTTCAAAAGGTTCAAACCAGAGACTTTCTTGATTTAGCTATTTTTCAAATGGTTTCAGCACAATTGAAACGATTTTGGTCCGACCGTCACTACAGGGTGTGCTTGCGCAGACACGTACTTGACAGGAGAACTGATGGCTTCGCTGAAACAGGTAACATCCCAGGCATCGATAAATCAGCTTCGGTTTGAAGAGAAGCTCGACGAAGCTAAACATGCTGTTTGCAGGCTTCCCAGTGAAAGTTATTATGAAGAGCTGCTGTCAGTCATTCATCGTCCCGGCTGGACGAGCGGCGCGGAGCGAATCTACTTCGCTGCAATGATCGATCTGATCGTCGTCTATACCGAGAATCTGATGGATCTGCATCAGCAGTTAATGGCTGCCTCGAGGGCAGTCCAGACGAATTAATCTTAGGTTCCAGCCAAGTCGAGTTGTTCGGGCTGGTGACGCCTGCGAGAGGTGACGGGAGACATCACCTCCGCAGGTTTCTATCTTTTTATCGGTTGAAATCATCTCCGCTGGCTCAAGCGTTTTCTAGAATAGAACTTACAAGGACCAACTCAGGTTGTTATGGAAGACCTATACGAAGTTATCGAGAGCCATCACCTTTGGGAATATGATGTTTGCACTTTCGGGGTTCAATCGCGAACGAAGAGGTAATTTATGAGCGCCTCATTTAATAGGTTTCTGGCCGGTGTGGCTGTTCTCACCTTTTCCGTTTTTGCGAGAGCGACTGACTTGACGATCCACCTAAGTGGGTCGGAACCGATCTCGCGGCATATGATGAAGTACCGCTGTGACGCCCAAGGAAGTAAGATGGGACTGCCTGCGGAAGTTTTTTCGGTTGAATATATTAACGGAGCAGGTAACAGCCTTGCGATCGTTCCTGTCTCTGGGCATTCGCTCATCTTTGCGAATGTAGTTTCGGGTTCTGGCGCGCGGTACGCGGCCGGAGGTTTTATCTGGTGGGATGCGGGAGGCCGAGGGGTTACCTTTTCGTCGGATTCTATCGATGGCAATATAACCTCTGAATGTCATCGTGCCGAATGATCCGCATCACTCGCACAGCTGAACTAGCATTCAAGATTTATGTATCGTGACCTGCAGATTCCGGCCTGCTTTGAAGAAGAACTGCATGGAAAATTACTTAACCACTTGAAGACCAGGTTGAAGGATTCTGAGAAGATTGCCACCTGCGTCTGGGAACTGGTAAGCCAACCACGTGAGAACCGGAGCTGCGCCGAAGGTGACGATTCGGATGTAGAAGTCGAGACCGAGCTTGTTGGGCGCTGTATCCGTGATGCGACTAAGGATGGAATTGCGATGCATTTGGGCGAAGACCCAGACGACACCGGTACCGAGGAAGACAAGCAGGAGAGTGAAACACCAGTCAATCAGTTGATGGGGCTGAAAGGGATACGAGTTCCACGCAACGATGGAGAGCACGAAGGCCGCGCAGGTGAAGAGCATGAGGTAGCGAATATTCACGAGCACAGACCGGATGAGCGCGACGTAGCGGATAACAAGTAGCTCTTCCGCCAGAAGAATTGGAAGGGGATCCTGCGCGGGGGTCTCCGGTTTGGCTCGGTTTGCGCCGAGGTCATCCCCATCGTCTTCGACAAAGCCGACACGTTGGTTATCCCAGTAAGGGATCAACAGATCCGACAAGATTAATTCACAGAAAGCAGCATATCGTTTCTCAATGGCGTAGATGAAGCTAAGATCCTGGCGATGTTCCTCCGGCGGGAGGTCGCAGTCGTTCCGCGGATATTCCATTGGAGGAATGGGCAGACTCTTATCTCTTTTTCGAAACTGAATGTGCTCTCTTAGCTGCTTTAGCTTCAGACTGAGATCATCATGCGCGTTCTTCAAAACGGTCCATTTCGCATCATCGTCGATCGCCTTGCGAAGCTCTTCGTTATTGACTAGCTGGCGGACAGACTCGTTCGAACGCGCCATGTCGCGCCAACGGATGTGGAGGCTGCTCTGGCTAAGCATGGTCATCCACCCAACCTCCTTGAGGCGGCTGAAGGCAGCGCGAATGGGCATTCGCTCCAGTGGCTCGAGGAGGCCGCGACTGAGGGATCCCCACACGAAGATCATGCGCAACCATCCTGTGAGGACGACCATAATGAGTGGAAAGAAGAGCGCGGCAATAAGGAACTCGTAGGGTGTAGGGCCGTAAACAGGATGCAAGAGGAACCGCTCCAGGCTCTGAATACGGCCGCAGAAAACGCAAAGCAGAAACAAGCCAAGGTAGATGATGAAGAAGATCACATTCAGTTTTCTGTGAGGCCAACGAGTGAAGCGGCGCAGGATTTCGCGGGTGATGAGAAGACAACTGATGTTTTCAAAGAGACAGACGTTAGTCGGATTTCTACATGCGCTTAGCTGGCGGTCGGGAACGTAGAGGGGATAGGAGGATTTAAGTGGGACTTGATCGGGAAGCCTGGGGCGGTTCATGGTGGAGAAGCGGAGACGCGCCGTCTGAAAGATTGCCCAAAGGTACCAGCCAAATAGCAGCAAGAGAATGGGAATGACAGGGGAGACACCGCTGCCGGGGTGAAGCGAACGATAACTAAAGAAGAGGCCTACATAAGTGGGAACACCGTTCGCAGCATTGTGCAGACAGATCCGAAGCCAGAACAGTGGAACCACAATGAGCGTGGCAAGTGCGAGCAGGTTGAACAAGAAGTAGAGACCTGTTGGATACTTCGAATTTCTCTGAGGCTCGTATTTGAGATAAGGCCACGTCTTGTAGAGAGTGGCGAGCACGGCCGCGACTGCGACAAGCAGGGTCATAGAGGCGACAACGAGATTGCTTCTTTCCCATCGGTAGACCCGCAGGATGAGAAACATCGGCGAGGCCAGGACGAACGACATGCAGAAGAGTACGGAGGTTCCGATATTGATGTAGACCGATCTGCGACGAGGCTGATCGTTCTGATCGATCGCCAGATCACGGGTGAAGGGCGACCAATACTCTGCTGAAAGCATGATGGCGGCGTGACCGATGCAGAGACCAGTAAGGATGACGCAGAGAATAGACCAAGCCAACGATGGAGCTGCATTCGGAGACGGAAGAGGAAGGAGCTGCATGGAGGATATCTCCCTCTCCGAACACGGTACGGGTTCTGCGCCATGAAAACTCGGTAGAATCCGGGGCCACTCGCTGGCGCATCCATTGACGAGTCCAAGAGGATAGTACCCATCGCTACCGACGGCAGTTGCCCAGAGAGGGGCTTGCATCTTGTCCTCACCGCGTAGATAGCCGGAGAGATTTAACGGCTGGGTCTTCGGGTCCTTCGATCCCTTCCACAAGATGTAACTGGCGGCATTATAGGTAGCTTCAGCCTGCGAGTCCGAGAAGGCGCGGCCCGCATAAAACGGCCTGCTCAACGTCGTTAGATTATAGGGAGAGATTGTAAGGGAACCGATGTAGCGGGCGTTATCTACGTCTCGCTCGACCAGCAGATCGCCGCCGTTGTAGAAGACGATCCTGGCGTCTGGACAGGCGCGATGGAGAAACTGAGCGAGAAAGAGCTCGTCCAGAATGTTTGATGCGGTGATGAGTATATATTCGACACGCGCTCGCTGAAGCTGATGAGCGATGGCCATCAACTGTGCCTCTTGCGATAACGGCGTCTGAGTCGTAGAAAACCGAGGCATGGTGTCATCTGCACTCGAGTCTTTGAGCGTCAGATTCAAATAGGGAGTGGGGATCTCTGAAGAAGAATTCTTTCCAGGCTTCTCGCCCTGGGCATTTCGCAGGAGCGATATCTCTCGCGGAAAGCGAATATAGATTGGATGATAAGGCGCGGCGGATTCATCCGGCATGGCCGGCCGGTATGGCCACCCGGTCGCGTTTAGCCCCCCTGATGTATCTGGCACGCTGGGGCGACTGCTGGCTTCACCAAATACGGTGTCGTCTTCGCTAAGGATAGCGATATGTTGCTCATCGGAATGAGCGCTTCGAAACGAGTCGAGGATTCGATGCTCTTCGGAGACGGTGTCTTCTCCAAAGGAGTAGTACGTGATGAATCTGGTTGAAGACGGCGAATTCAGTTCGGCGTCGGCGATGAGTGTCGAGGTGGTACCCGCTACGATGACGTTGGTTATATCTTTTGGTTTGGCCTGATTTGCACCTTCGAGTCGATCTCTGGTTCCGTTCTTGGTCTTGAGTTTTTCGTGACTCTTTTCTTCACCAGGATTTTTCTCTTCGGCAAATGGAGCATTAACGATCCCTTCGCGAAGAGAGGCGGCGGAACCTGACGAGCCGGGACCAATGACGGCAAGTTGAGAGTCATCGTCGCTCATAGAAAGCTTGGCCCCGTATCGGCTTCGCAGCATGGCTTCGTAACGGAGCGCATTGCGAAGCTGAAGGCCGTTCATGCCCAAGGCGGGAGACTCGCTTACCAGAAAGAGATAGATGACGCGATGGTAGCTAAGCCAGGAGAAACTCTTTTCGTCTCGCTGGGGACTGTATTTGAGAATGATGAGCCCCGGTTGTTGTTCCCGGTAGCGGTCTTCCTCGGTGCTTGTCGCATTGATAGATGATTCATTGACGGCGTCGGCGCCATGCTGAATCTTCCAGGGGAACCAGTAGTTGCTGCTAAGATACCGGCGGTCAGCTGCTGCCTGCATGAATGAATCGATGGTTCTATCAAACTCAAGCGCCAGATGACTGTGAATAGGGTCGGGGACGGACGCAAGGATGACGCGGATCTCTGGCTGGTGGAGATCTTCCGTCGAGGTTGTCGTGGCTGCGTCGATGTGATCGGACGGTAGTTGAGGAATACCCCAGTCATCGTCACCTTCACAGTCAGTCTTCGGGCTGCTCATGGATGCCACGAGCTGAGAAACCGCGCTGGTTTTACTCTCTCTCTGTGCGTTCTTCGGCTGATTTGTCTCCTCCTGACCCAAGGGCTTGATTAAACGCGCGGCGGTCCAGTATTTACAGGAGGCACGCCAAGGACCCTCTCCCGTTACAGGTCCGAGTGTCGCTTCAGTAGTAGTGGGCGGCTTTGCAATCGCAGATGCATTGGGAAAGGTGACTCCGGCGTAGACCATCGCACCAGCAAGTACGGCTGTGCCGACGATGACGCTTCGTCCTTTGTTCATGTTGCCCTTCCCTGGATTCACTCTCGTTGAATGGTAGGACCCGAGACCCAACTATTTGGGCACGATACCAGTCAGCCAATTTCGTGGACGGGCCAAGGTAATGGAATAAAGAGGGTCTTCGCAATTGGGGCAAATGAATCGATCTAACAAAGAGTCGGTTCTTGACTGGGCACCGAAAGCAGACAGACACCTAAAGTTCGCCGGCCCCGGTAGTGCTCGCATTTCCTTTCGGCTGCGCCGCATGGATCTACGGAGCGCTCGTTCTTCTTGTTTCAAGATTTTAGCCCCCTTCCGACGATCACTGCGTCAGGATCTTTGTTGCAAATATTCCAGGCGTCACCGTTGACCGCTTCTGACGAATCGGTCGTTCTTCCCTCTGGACCGACTCCGACCATTCAGAAAGCTATCTAAGCCCTTCCGAGTAGTTGGTTTCATTGCGGGAATAGTGAAGGCAGAGAGATAGGCGTTTCTTCTGTGAGCCACAGGAGATGCCCTGATGAGAGACTCAACCTTCCAATGGAAGACTCTTGGTTTTAATGACGAGAGAAATCTTGCCGACTGAAATAGACCTGCATTCAACACGAACCACGACGCGATAGTATTCCTGCAAGGGATCAAAAACGCTGTTCGAGGTGGTCGAAGGTTTGTCTGTTCTCTAGACACTGACGATCATCCATCGCCTAGCTTCGCCGGAAGAGAGACCGCCTTTATGCATTTTGAAGAGACCGAAGCAGCTGCAGCAACTTCTGAAGCTGGAGCTCCAGGATGGAGATTTGCCGTGGCAGCCGGCATCCTGGGATGGATTCTCGACGCATTCGATTTTTTCGTCGTCGTCTTTCTCATATCGGAGCTGATGGGCAAATTTCACGTGGGGAAGGCCGCGATTGTGTGGAGCATGACACTTACGCTGGCCATGCGGCCGATTGGAGCGCTCTTCTTTGGAGCCCTGGCCGACAGGTGTGGCCGCAAGAAGCCTCTGATCGCATGCGTTCTGTACTTCTCGACCGTGACGGTTCTGAGCGGGCTTGCACCAACCTACTGGATCTTTCTGGCGATGAGGCTGTTGTATGGTCTCGGGATGGGCGGGTATTGGGGCATTGGTGCTTCCTATGCGATGGAGAGCGCACCTCGGCACAGACGCGGCGTTCTCTCTGGCCTGATGCAGGGCGGTTATCCTTTTGGATATCTGATGGCGGCGATCGGAATGCAGACGATCGCGCCGGCGTTCGGCTGGCAGACGATGTTCTTCGTTGGCGTCGGGGTCACCCTAGTCATTGTGGCGCTGGCTGCGGTAGCGCCTGAATCGGCCGCTTGGCGGATGCATCGAACGCCGTCCCTTGGAAATATCTTCGGAACGCTATTCCAACACCTCGGTGTTTTTGGATACCTTTTGCTGCTGATGGCGGCGATCACATGCCTCTCCCACGGCACTCAGGATCTTTATCCCGACTTCCTGAAGACGTTGCTGTGGATGAATGGTGCGACCGTGCTGGGGATGAAAGCTACGCTTGGAATTCCTGTGATTTACAACGTTGGGGCGATCATTGGAGCGGTTGCGGTGGGCGCGATGTCGGAACGAATTGGACGGCGATATGCCGTGATGGCTGCGCTTGGGGTGTGTCTGCTGGCGATGCCGATGTGGGCGTTCGGCGGGTCGGTGCTGGCGATTGTCGTTGGCTCGTACCTTATGCAGAGCGGCGTGCAGGGGGCGTTTGGCGTGATTCCGGCGCATTTGAATGAGCTGGCGCCGGATGCGATTCGCGGGCTATTTCCTGGGTTTGTGTATCAACTAGGCGTCCTGTTTGCTTCGCCGGTGTTGCCGCTGCAGAACCTGCTACGGAGCAGATTTGGCTATCCGTGGGCGCTATGTTCTTTCGAGACGCTGGTGATCGTTTCGCTGCTTCTGATCTTCTGGTTTGGTCCGGAGAAGCGAGGCAGAAGCTTCGTAACGGGCCATCTGATGGGCACGGCCGACAATTTACCCTCGAACGCGACCAGCTCGGCTACCGCTGCTTTGAGATAAATTTTTCAAAGGGCAATAAGTGTGTTTTTGGGGCGATTTTGGGGGAAATGGGTTTTAGAACGTGGTGTTTTGATGGTCATCTCGTGGTGGATTGCGTGGTAAAGATGGTCATTTGACTGACACTTTTCAGGCTCTGAAAAATACGCCACCGATTCAGCATTTATTTTTTAGCTTTCCCCTTATGGGAATCGTCGGAAAAACGAGTCTCTGCCGGAATGTTGATAGTAGCTCCATCCCCGCGGTTGACTTCGTTGCGTCGGTATTTTACGGACTTACCTAGTGAGCGAGAACCTTCAGGCTTCCGATTCAGGCAGGCTGCTGCAGGAGGGAGGTCCGCTTCGCTGTGAAGTAAGGACTGCAGACGTGGCGTAGTTCGGCGTCGGACCGGTCAGCTTCTTGTTCTTGTTTTGCGGCGACTGTCGCTAAGCAATTCAAACAAATCGAATCAGATGATCCATCCATCTTTGGACGATGGGGATGTGTAGCAGAGGCTTGATCAGCCATGACGATCTCCCTTACAAGAAGGTTTAGGTTGTTCTGTTGTCAGATGAGTAAACTCTCGGAGGAGTTGCCCGGCCCGCTTGGAACTCAAGGCCCAAGTCGACTTGCAGCTGTTCTTCAGCTACGGTGATGTTGTTTTAACGGTCTTTTGAAGTTGAATGGGACTTTTGGGTCTCCGCCTTTAGCTGATCGTTTATGGTTGCAAGGCGTTCGTTGATAACGGCGATTGATTCTGCCCAGGTCTTGAAGGTATCTGTGGTGTAACCAGCATCGAAGGTTCGGGGGTGCGGCTCTTTCGCGGAGTGTCTTCGCTTGGCCTCTTCGAGCCTTTGCTGAAAATACGCAAGCCGTTGTTTGAGATCTTCTTCGCTCATGCCAGCACTTAGTATATTCGATGCCGATCCACAGGGTTGGCGGCGGTATATTAAGCGGCCATCCAGTGGAATAGAGCGAAATGCGGGGTCTCTCCACTGCGCGACGGACGATGAGACGTTCCGTCGCTTCGGTCGAGATGACGATTTTTAGGTGTTATGGAGTTGGTTCGGTTGAAATGACGATTCTGGGGTGTTTGCTTATGAAAGGCGCTAAGCAGGCTGGTTGCAGAGCATCACTCGGCCCACGCGACCCCTGCGAGAGAGTGGTGTGCCGGAGTAGGTCGATGCTCTTAGAGATGTTAGCTCGTTTGACCGAAAACTTTGTGTCTACCGCAATAAGTTTGATCGGCCCATTTCCTTCGCGCGGTTGAAGCGTTCGTCTACCTAGGAATTCAATCTTTCGGTGCAGGATTGCTCGCGCAGAACCTCGGTTTTCTGAAGACATTGTTGCTGCAAACGACTTCGCAGGAAAGCCGATTTAGGTTTGGGGGAAGATAGCTCGATTGGGGTGCAACGAGAGGCCCGAAGACGACAAAGGGCGAAGAGCCGATGGAGAAGTTATCTCAGAAAAGAATGCACAAAGAAAACTGTTCCTGAGTTTTACGAGTTCGATCAGGCCCAGGTGATGGCGACGAAGCGGTTCGGGATGCAGATCTCGACCTCTGTCCCGGCTCCGGATCGACTCCATATGCTGAGTTGTGCGCCGATCCTTCTTGCCCGCTCACGCATTCCCGACACGCCCCAGTGGGTGTCTGTTCCCGAGCGCACGTCGGGTCGAGCCATTCCGCGTCCGTTGTCGCGGACGATGAGGCGCAATCCGCGGGTCGAGTACTCTACCTCGGCCTCTATGAGTGTCGCTTGAGAGTGCTGCAACGCGTTGGCCAGCGCCTCTCGTCCAATCAACGTGAGCTCCTCGAGGATCGTTGGCTCCAGTAACTGCGGCTTTCCGGTGACCCAGATCTGACAGCGTGCTCCGGCGGTTGAGAAATTCTCGAGAAATCCGGAGAGAGACTGTTCGATAGTTGGAGAGGTGCACCCTGGAGCGCGGAGTTTCGGCAAGATGGTGAGGCCGTCGTCAAAAACGCGACGAGCCCGGCGCAGAACTCCACCAAACGAGCGCTCGGATGGGCCGGCGGAGACCTTTCCCAAGAGCGGGCCGAGATCTCGGGAAGAGACGGCTTCGATGGTGCTTATGGTTTGCTCAATGCTTTGATTCATTGCTTATACCCCCTGCCTGTTTCAATCCACTCACGGACGTACGATGGGCAATTCTTGAGCATGATTCCCTGAGCCTCGCAGGTGGCTAGAAACCGGATTGCTTCCCGGTCTACCAGCCTCACATCGACGAGATCAAGCGTTATGGCGGTTGATTTGGCTTGAGTCTCGACTTCCAGGAGTTTCTGTAACTCCGGTAGATGCTCCTCCTGGATTCGGCCACTGAAGGCGAAGGTCACAAGTCCCTTGTCCTCGGATCTTCGAATCTTGAACATTTGAGCGATTTATCTGCAACTGCATGACCGTTTGTAAGTTGCTGATACTAAATGGATCTGGGAGTATCCCAGTTTCACGAATTTCGTGAATTAGCGAATTTCGTGAATTAGCGGGAAAGGATTCGGGACACTTAGTTCGTTGTGAAGCGGTGTTTGTTTATGTTGAGCGTCTTGATCTTGGAGTCGAGGGTTGAGGGAGGAATTCCAAGCCTGGCTGCGGCACCCGACGGGCCGGAGACTCGACCGTGCGCCTCGGCAAGCGCGGCTTCGATTGCGCGCTTCTCCTGGGAGGGAGGGATTTTGAGAAGGGTTGGGCCGGCTCGATCCGGTTGATCGACTTCTCCGGAGAGCCAGCTTCCATCCACAGTGAAGGTCTCGGATTCGCCGAGAATCACGGATCGTTCGACTACATTTTGAAGCTCGCGAATATTGCCGGGCCAGGCGTACTGCCGAAGCCGGTCGAGCGTCGACTTCTCGATACTACGAATCTTCTTTCCTGTTTTAGCCGAGTAGCGATCGATGAAGTATTCGACCAGGAGAGGGATGTCTTCTCGGCGCTGTCGAAGAGATGGCATCTCGATGGGAAATACGTTGAAGCGATAGTAGAGATCGCCGCGGAATGTACCAGCGTCAATCAACCCCTGAAGGTCGCGATTGGTCGCGGCGATGACGCGAACGTTCGCACGAATCACCTTGGAGCCACCGACGCGCTCAAACTCGCGCTCCTGCAGAACACGCAGCAGGGCGATCTGCGTCTCGGGCGGGAGCTCTCCGATCTCGTCGAGGAAGAGCGTGCCTCCTTCGGCTAACTCGAAGCGGCCGAGACGGCGTTGCATGGCGCCAGTGAACGCGCCCTTTTCGTGCCCGAAGAGCTCGGAGGAGATGAGTGAGGCAGGGATGGCGGCGCAGTTGACGCTGACGAAGGCGCGAGCGGAGCGCTGGGAGCGCTTGTGAATCGCGCGTGCGATCAACTCCTTGCCGGTTCCTGTTTCACCGGTGATCAAGACGGTTGAATCAGCGGGGGCGACTTTGGTGACGCGGGCGAGCACGGCGCGCAGAGCGGGCGACTCGCCAACGATCTCCTCAAACATGGAGGTCTGAACGATCTCTTCGCGGAGGGCGATGTTCTCTTTGTAGAGCTGGTCCTTGAGGGTTTGTATCTCTTGAAAGGCCGTCTCCAGCGCTGCTCTCGCGTTGTGCTGTTCGGTCACGTCCATTGCGGTGCCGATGTATTCGGAGAAGTTGCCGGAGTTGTCGAAGACAGGATGGCCGACGGAGTGGACGTACCTGGTTTCTCCATTGGGAAGAACGACCCGGTACTCGAGGTCGAGATCGGGCTGTTGATGAGTGATTGCGCTTTCGAAGGCGTTGCTGTAATTTTCGTGGTCGTCTGGATGGATGCGCTGAAAGAACTTGCCGTGCGGGGGAACACCTTCTTTTGGATCAAAGCCCAACAACCGAAAGTTCTCTTGCGACCAGTGAATACCGCGTCTTGTGGCTACGTCGTAGGCCCAGCTGCCAGTGCGGGTTAATCTCTGCGCGTCGGCTAAGTAACCTTCACTCCGTCGCAGGGCTTCCTGTGCCCGCTTGGCTTCGGTGACGTCGGTGACGGCCCCAACGATTTGCAGATCTTCCGGTTCGTCGCCTCTGATGACACGCGCGACTACACGAACGTGCTTTATGGAGCCGTCGTCCGAGATCAGTCGATGCTCGATGTCGAAGTCGCCCGTCTCAGAGGCATGTTCGAAGACGTGTTGAAGACGTTCGCGGTCCTCGGGGTGGGTTCGCTCGACGACCAGCTCGACCGAGGGCGTTGTCCCCGGTTCGCATTCAAAGACACGGTATGTCTCGGCGGACCAAAAGACTTCCCTGGTGCGGATGTTCCATCCGAAGCTGCCTGTGCGGCTCAGGCGCTGGGCCTCGGCCAAAAATGTCTCGCTGCGACTAAGCGCTTTCTCGGTCCGCTTGCGTTCGGCTCTCCCGTCGGCTTCGCGGAGGGCGCGAAGGACGGACGGCGCCAGCCTCGACAGTCTGGTCTTGAGAACATAGTCTGTGGCACCGATCTTCAGCGCTTCAATGGCTACCTCTTCCCCGAGCGTTCCGGAGACAAACAAGAATGGCACCTCGGGGCTGATGCTCGTCGCGAGCTTCAGGGCTGAGAGACCGTCAAACGAGGGAAGCTTATAGTCCGCGAGAATGAGATCAATCCCGCCTTGTTCCAGCGAGGCGCTGAATGCAGCCTGAGTGTCGACCCGTGTAACTACACAGTCTATGCCTTCGGTCTCGAGGGAGGCCTGAATCAGTTCGGTGTCGTTAGGATCGTCCTCAAGGGAGAGGATCCGCAGACGGTGGCTCGTGCTCACTTATTCACGCTCGCTGGCGGAGGAACATTAATGACAGCCCAGAAGGCGCCGAGTTCCTTGATGGCGTTGACGAACTGATGAAAATCGACCGGCTTTACGACGTAGGCGTTCACTCCTAGTTTGTAACTTGTCACCAGATCCTTTTCCTCCTTGGAGGAGGTGAGCACGACGACAGGAATAAACTTCAAATTCTCGTCAGATTTGATCTGCTTCAACACCTCTAATCCATCGACCTTGGGCAGCTTCAGATCCAGCAGGATGACGGCGGGGTTATCGCAGGAACGTGTTGTGAATTTGCCGCGGCAATAGAGGTAGTCCAGGGCTTCTTCGCCGTCTCGAGCGACGACGACCTCATTTGCGAGGTTGTAGTCTTCGAGTGCCGTCAAAGTGAGTTCGACGTCCTTAGAGTCGTCCTCCACCATCAAGATACGTCCCAGTCTTTCCATGGCTTCATCCTGACTTTAGATTCTAGGAACTGAAAAATAGAAGGTCGCGCCTTGATCGACTATCCCCTCCGCCCGGACTTTGCCTCCATGGCGATGAATGATGCGCTGAACGGTAGCGAGTCCTATGCCAGTTCCTTCAAACGCGTCGGCATGATGCAGACGTTGAAACACTCCGAACAGTTTGTCTACATATTTCATATCAAAACCCGCACCATTGTCTTTTACGAATACCACTACCTCATCTCTGTTTCCATCGACACATCCGATCTCGATCTCCGGCTTCGCTTGAGGGCGTGTGAACTTTACCGCATTCGAAAGGAGGTTGACGAGAACAAGCCTGAGCATGGAACGGTCTCCATAACAAACTGGAAGTGTGTCGATTCTCCAGACGATGTTACGACCATTGGTCTCCGGCCGTATCTCGATGAGAGCTTCCTTCACCAATTGCTCCAGATTTACCTGGTTTTTCTGCGTTTCGACGCGTCCTATTCGCGAAAACGCCAACAGATCGTCGATAAGATTGCCCATTTGCTTTGCGGCCTCCAGAATCATCCGCATGTACCGCAGCCCCTTCTCGTCCAACGCGGCAGATGAGTTTTTCTGGAGCAACTCCGCATATCCGGCCATATGGCGGAGAGGTGCGCGTAGATCGTGTGAGACAGAGTAGGCAAAGGCCTCCAGTTCCCTATTGCTGGCTTCGAGATCGGTCGACCTTTTTTCGAGTTCGGTATTGAGGGTACGAATCTCTTCTTCTCGGCGTTTACGGTCTGTGATGTCGTTATTCGTTTCCAGAATGGCGACAGGAAGGTTGTTCCCGTCGCGCCGCAACGACCATCGGCTTGCCACCACTACCTCAGTTCCGTCGGACTTTGCATGCCTGAGTTCGCCCTCCCAGCGCCCGGTTTCTAATAGCTCCGCGCCGATGTCGTCGCTTGGTGTGCTGAAGACGGTGTGCAGCAGATCGTTTGAACGTTTCCCTATCGCCTCGTATGGCGCCCAACCGTATAACTCCTCGGCTCCTCTGTTCCAGTAGGTGATGACATCGCTCATGTCGCGGACGAAGATCGTGTCATGAGTGAGATTCAGCAGGCTCGCCTGTTGGGTTCGCTCGATTACTTCCGCCTGAAGTTTGTCGCGAGTCTGAAGGAGCTGACTCTCGATTCGATGTCTTACGGCACTGAAACGGATGATCAACACGGCGAAGGAGATCAGTACCAATATCGCCGGGATGTCCGCGGGCGTTATGGAAAAAACATAAAGAGGCGGAGCGAAGAAGTAATCGAAACACAGGCTCGAGAGGATGATCGATAGCACTGCGGGTCCGACTCCGGCGTGCCATGCTGTGAGAGCGATCGCAAAGAGCAAGAGCGGCAACTCTACGTCGCGAAACTTATAGTGTTGCAGCAGAAGCCCTGGCAGGAGGGCAAGAAGAACAGCGACGACCGCGAAGCCGTAGCGTTGGATGATCGGCAGGATTTTATGCGAATGAGCTTGCCCTTGCGCCATCAGCTCGCCTCACCTCTGTTGTTGGCGAAATCGTCGCACAAGTATAACCCTCATAATTTCGGCTGCGGCTCCAACGGTCAGCTGAATTCGTGCTCCTCCGAAAGGAAAGGCTCGGGGTTTAGCCATGCAGGCTCTCTCCTATTCCTTTCATCGCCGCATGAACGTTAGGTGCAAAAGGACAGAGACGTCCTATCCTGCTCCCTCAAATGGAGCGACTCAGAAGAGCACCTTAACTGAGAATTGAATCTGCCGGGAGGTTCCCGCGGTTTTGCTGATGACACCGAATCCCGAGCCTTTGATTGTGTTGGCTGGCAAGCCCATATCCACAATGTTGAACAGGTTGAAAAATTCTGACCGGAACTGCACATCAAATAGTTCACTACCGCCCGCGCGTCTCCCCACAGGGGTGTCTTTGATAAGCGAGAAGTCAAAGTCGTAATACGCCGGTCCGCGAAAGGTGTTTCTGCCGAGAGATCCAAAAAAACCTTGATTCGGCCCCGTACCACCGGGCGCGTTGATTGGGATTGAGAAGAAGTTGGCGTTGTTCGCTCCCTGCCCGAAGTAGTCTTCGCGAACCTTTCTTGCGGTGGAGAGATTCGGCTTTGCGATCTGGTTCGGTCGATCCACTCCGTTGGAACCGGCTCCCGTCTGCTGTACACCGGAGTAGACCGTAAACGGCTGGCCACTGCTGATGGTGGAGATACTCAGCAGCTCCCACCCGGCGGTGACTTTTCGGTTGATCGGCTGCAGAAACTGCACTTTCTCCAACTGCAGATCCTGAGCAAGACTCATGGTGAATCCATGGGTGACGTCGAAGCTGGACGGCCCCTTTTCCGCGTGGATATCAAAAGGATTCTGCGGGTACGGGATGGATACTGCGCCGGTGGTGTTTCCGTTCGCTCCGACTCCACTCGTGTCATCAATGGACTTCGACCATGTGTAGCTTACCTGGATGCTGGGGCCATTTTGAACGACCGTACCTGCAAGCGAAGTTTGCAGCGAGTGGTAGCTGGAATGAGCATTATTTGTAATCAGCTGTTCTGTGCCGAAGCCGCCGACCGCGTTACCGGAGCTGTCAAACTGCGTGAAAGGCGCGAATCCAGGACTGGCGCCGGAGTAGCTGTTGGGGAAGCTGATGCGCGGCAGCTTGACCGAGGCGGTGCCAACATACGCGGCGTCAGCAGTGAGCTTTCCGAACTGACGTTCTGCGCCAAGTGTCCACGTTTGTAGGTAGCCATTGCCAAAGCGACGGTCGATTCCTGTCAGGTTCAAAGGCGTGAACTGAGCGCCGGGCGAGAGCGCTGCGAGATCTCTCTGGTAGCGCTCCACGTCGAGAACGGTGTTCGATGGGACATTTTTGGGGTTGCCGCTCGCGAAGACGTTTTGCCCGGCAGGAGTGTAGAAGGTAGGCAGCTGCGCCGAGGTGATCTGGAAGCCGTATAGGATTGGCGCTCCTACGGCAGCGGTAACGTGGGGATAGATCACGAAGGGAACGGCGCCGGTAAGGAAATTGTCTTGCCAGATATTGGGCGGAATCGTTGTAATGCCGCCGCCTGCGTGAAGGTGAAGGGTGTTTGTAACCTTCCAGTCAACTTGAACACGAGGAGCAATACCGCCCCAGTCGAACCGATATCCGGGCTGCGGATTGTCAAGGTATTCCTGTTGCGACCCGTTCATGAGGAAGCCCGAGGTGCGATGCGCGCGCTCGGTGATCGGAGAGTAGATCTCGTAGCGAAGTCCGTAGTCGAGGACAATCCGGTCTGAGATTTTGAAGGTGTCCTGAGCATAGATCGCTCCGCCGGTACGCGAGATTGCTGCAGGGCCGATGTGACTCCCGCCCGAGACGTACGGTGGCGCGACGGCTGTGGTGTAGACGAAAGCGCTTCCGGTGAGGAGCGCGCTCAGAGTATCTGGTAGGGGGTCGCCGACGCGGATGTTATGAGCACCGCTCTGCGAGGTGATGTTTACAGGGGAGTAGGCGGTTCCTCCGCCGAAGTCGTACTCGCCATTTGGACTGATGCCGAAGTAAGTCGTATCGCGATTGGCCCGGAACTCTCCACCAGCCTTGATGAGGTGGCGCCCGATGTTGATTACGAAGTTCTGCCGTGCCACAAAGAGGTTACCGTAGGCGGACATCACCGAGCCGCCAGCCGAGTTGAATGCTTCGAAGAGGCCGTCGTTGAACTTCACCGCAGGATCGACGTGGTTGGGCGTTGGGAACTGGGGAGTCGTTCGAGTTGCGCTGATGGAACTCTCGAAGGAGAAGCGCGGGGAGACTGTCTGGTTGTAGGTAACGACTCCATTGCGCTGGTGATCGACGTAGACAACACCGAAGCTGGGATCGATGGTTGTCTGGTCGGGGTTCGTGGTGGGACCGAAGAGATTGTTGAAGTTGAATCTTGCGGTGAGGTGTTTGTTAGGCGAGAGTACCTGGTCGATGCGCACGGAGAACTGGTTCGCGTTTGTGACTACCTTCGAGGACACGGCATAAGTGTTAGCACCGTAGGAGCCTGTCGGGTTATTTGGCAGCGGATAGCGAGAGAGGATCTTCGCTATCGCAGGTGTGGGCGTGATCACCAGCGTATCGCCCGGAAAGGCGGTGGTGTCGATGCCCTGGCGCTCTGAAGCAGTAGGAACCGGAAGGACCTGCGTCGTTCCCAGTACCTGGCGGAAACCTTGATATTGGCCGAAGTAGAAGGTCTTTCCGCTTCCATCGTAGAGATGGGGCAGGATGACAGGGCCGCCGTTTGTGAAGCCGAACTCGTTGCGCCGGAAGGGTGGGATTCGGCCGGGCTCGGCGATCGAGGGATGATCGAAGTAGTTGCGCGCATCGAGCGCAGAGTTGCGCAGGAACTCGAAGATGGAACCGTGAAAGCCACCGCTTCCGGAGCGTGTCGTGATGTTCGTGAAGCCGGCGGCACCGCGGCCGATCTCGGCGGGCATCCAGCCTGAGGTAGATTGGATCTCCTGGACGGCATCGACGTTGAAGTTACTGAAAGTTGCGCCACCCATCTCCGGGTCGCTGGTGTCTGCGCCGTCCATGGCGAAGACTGCCTCGACGCCGCGCTGTCCGTTGATGGCGAACTGCTGGGTGAAGTTCGTCTGGCCGTTGGCGTCGGTCATGGTTCCAGCCGCGAGCAGGAGTAGCTGGCTAAAGTCGCGTTTGTTCAATGGAATTGCACTGACGGTTTGACTTGAGAGCTTCTCTCCGCCAGTCTTAGCGGCTTCCTCTGAACGAAGTGCAACCGCGACGGTGCCATCTGCGGAGAGGGTCACAACGGCTGGAAGTGAGTCCGCTTTGAGTCTGAAAGACACGATAGAGTGGTGAACGACTCCGCCAACCGTCACATCGAGCTGATAGTCGCCGGGAGTTAGATTGGGAAACTCAAAACCGCCGTCTGTCGAGGTATTGGACTTGAATTCGCCTTGCTTAGAGACGAGGCGGATGGTTGCGTCCTTTATCGACGCACCGGTTTGGTTCTGTAGCGTCCCTCCCCAAGATCGAGTAGCCAGTTCCTGAGCGCAGAGCAAGGAAGATACGAACAACACGAAGAGAGCAGCCTGAATGGAACGCATGAGACGCCATTATATTGTGACGCACATAGGATTGGCCTAGAGTTGGTATCCGCGCACATCTTCTCCAACGCAAAACTTCGTAGCCCTAATTACGTTTTCCATCAGACATGCGACGGTAACGGGTCCGACTCCCCTGGGTACAGGCGTCAAGAAAGCTGCCACCTGTTTGACCTCATTGAAATCGACGTCACCGATCAGATTGCCGTTCTTGTCGACTCGAGTGCCAACGTCGATCACTGTGGATCCGCTGCGAAGAACATCTGCTTTCAACTGATATCGAGCGCTGCCGACACAGGTAATGACTATATCCGCCGCTCTCGTCAGGTCGTCATGCGTCTCCTTCGGTGTAAAGCGGTGGCACCAGGAGACCGTTGCGTTTCCCATGCGGCCGCCCAACATGTGGTGAATCGGCTTGCCGGTGATGTCATTCCTGCCCACGACTACGACCCGCTTTCCTGCAGTTTCGACACCGTAGAACTTTAGTATTCGACTTACGGCCAGAGCCGTAGAGGGTAGGAACGTCAGGCGTTCCAGTTGGCCTCGATAGAGTTCTGCCGTCGAATGGCGAGAGACACCATCGACGTCTTTGAATTGATGTATCCGGTCGAAGATATCGAATTTACCTCTTGCGGAACCGGCGGCATTTTCGATGTGAGTTGGAAGCGGTAATCCGATCATGATTCCATGAACGGACTTGTCCTCACTCAAGGCACTCACCAGGTCTTCTACCTCGGCCGCACTGACGGATGACTCAAAGGTGTGGGGCCGCACTTGGATGCCGATCTTGGAGAAGCTCTTTATTTTGTTTTGCAAATAGACTTCGGAGGAAGCATCTGTTCCGACCTGTATGACCCTCAATTGAGGGACAACGTCGTAGGTTTCTTTCAGATAGGCAACATCTGCTACTACTTTTGTTACGATGGCATCCGCCACCGGTTTACCGATCATTGGAGTTGCTGTCATATGTATTGTCCTTAGACAGTTTACAGTTTGGTTGTGGCGCTCATGGGCTGCTGCCGACAGCCCGCGTCTCTGGATTCTTGAGCCGTTTTCGAAGCTGGTGACCGTGTTGCTTTTCGGTTGAGCGGCAAATTGGGATACCTTGGAGGCGTTTATGGAGAAGGTTGATGTAGTTAGCGCCGTTGCATCTGTAACGGGCTTACCGGCAAATCCTTTTGGAGCAACTGGGTCGCCGTCTATCGCAGTGCCGGCCGGGAGACACCTGGTGGTGGAGACCTTGAGTGTGCAGTTGGACGTGAGTCCGCCGGGGAGTCAGCTCGAGGCTTTCGTGAACTACACCTGTGGGGGCAATAACGTTAGTTTGTTTGTCCCACTAACCTTTGCCTATGCTCAGAGCTCTAATGGCTACGATTTTTATGCCGCTCTGCAGGCGGTGCGTTTGTACGCTGACCCGGGGACGTTTATCGTCGTCACGGGATACAGCCCGGGTGGGTCGACGGGTACGTTGTTCGTAACTGTGTCGGGCTACTTGATCTGAATCAGAGCGCCCTTCTCGTGAATTTGGCTCAGCAGCCCGATCGAAGCCTGATTACATTTTGACGGATTCGACGGTGAGGGAGTCTCCCTTGAGAGTGCCTTCGACCGTGACGTCGTGGCCTGCGTGGGGGACGAGAGTGTCGGGGTTGGTGATCTTGTAGACTTTGTCGCCGACGACGAGGACGGGGGCGGAGCCTCCCTTGATGCACTTGGCTGCGCAGTCGGCACTGTTTTTGGTGCCTTTGTTGGCGCACATGGTGTCGGAGACAAAGCCCTTGAAGGACTCGGCGTAGGCGCCTGCGGTGGTCAAGGCGAGTGCGAGGGTGGTGAGAGCTACGAGCTTTTTCACGAGAGACCTCCAAAGTTTATGGTAGCCGAGATTATAGACCTCGACGTGGGGCGGAAGAGTTGGCGGGTCTATGGAGACATCTTTGTCCGCGAGTTTGTTGGAGAGTTTTTTGGACGGCGTCTTGTGAGTTGATGGAGGGGTTGATGCTTTCAAAAACGCGGCCTGGCAGGGGGAGTTGTTTGGTCTGCTCGAAGCGTTTTAGGCCGGTGGGCTTGGCAGTACTGGCGGGCTTCATCCCACTCTTCGCAAAAGACGCGAAGGATGGGGCACTCAGAATTTTGAACAGTTGGAACTTTCTACTTGAGGTCGAAGATTGCGGCTGTTTGAGGTGCGAGGTGAAGGGTGAGGGTGTTTGTGGTTAGCGTTGCCTCGGAGGATCCGTAGAGGGTGTTGGCCTGTTGAGCGCCTTCGAGTGCGGTGGCCTCGATGTTGACGATGGTGTCGGAGGGCTGGGCGGCTTTGTTTATCGCGACGAGAATGCGTTGGCTGGGCTGGGTGGGGGTGTGGAGGGTGCGGACGTAGACGAGAACGTTCTGGTCAGCGTGGAGGAGTTGCTCGTCTCCGGTCTGGAGGGCTGGATGAGAGCGGCGGAGAGCGAGGAGAGTTTGAAGTGTGGCGAAGGATTGCTGCTGCTCGGGAGTGCGGGAGGATGGGTTGAAGGCGTCGTTCTGCACAGCGCCAGGAGCGGGGACGAAGCCGCCGGGGAAGTCGCGGCGGTTGTCGGGATCTTCGCCGCCGTGCATGGCGATCTCGTCGCCGGAGTAGATCTGTGGCATGCCGCGCATGGTGGTGAGGATGGTGAAGGCGAGCTCGAGTGTGCGCGGGGTTGTCGCGGGGTCGTTAAGGAAGCGGGCTGTGTCGTGATTGCCGATGAAGGGGATAAGGCGCTCGGGGTGCGGATAGAGATTGTCGAGGCGAAGGACGTCGGCCAGCCTGGTCATGGGCGCGTTTTTGAGAAAGACGTCGCGGAGGGCGAAGTATGAGGGGAAGTCGAAGGGGGTGTCGAGGCCGGTGTCGACGCCGGTGCGGGTGACTTCGCCAGCGAATGTGGAGGTGATGGTGGGATCGCTGTTGAAGACTTCACCGACGGTGGTGAGGTGCGGATAGAGTGCATGGAGCTGAGCGTGGAAGCCCTGCCAGAAAGGGCGAGCGACGTATGGGAAGGTGTCGATGCGCAGACCGTCGAGGCCGCCCTGCTCGATCCACCAGATGGAGTTCTGTGTGAGGTAGCGGGCTACGGCGGGATCTTCCTGATTGAGGTCGGGAAGCGTGTTGGCGAACCAGCCTTCGGTTACGTTGTGCTGGTCGCGCCAGGGAGCGTGGGGGTCGGTGAGGGGAGCGAAGTCGCCCTGGGCGATGGTGTGATGCTCGAGGGTGCCGTGGAACCAGGTGGGGTCGGGGCTGTCGCGAACCCAGGGATGGTTGGGGCCGATGTGGTTGGGAACGGTGTCGAGGACGAGCTTCATGTGGCGGGCGTGTAGAGCGGCGGCGAGGTCCTTGAGATCGGCGAGGGTGCCGAAGTGGTCGTCGACGGCGTACATGTCGGTAGCGCCGTAGCCGTGATAGCTCTGACTACCGCGGTTCTGGTAGACGGGTGTGATCCAGACGGTATTGATGCCGAGCTGCTGAAGGTAGTCGAGGTGTTGGGTAATGCCGCGAAGATCTCCGCCATGCCAGCCGCGGGGTTTGGCGAGTTCGGCGGCGTGGTCGGGGCCGTCGTTGGTGGGATCTCCGTCGGCGAAGCGGTCGATCATGATGAGGTACATGACGTCTTTGGAGGAGAAGCCGGCAAAGCTGTCGGAGGAGCTGCGGCGGGACGCGAAGGAGTAGCGGCTCGAGGTTCGGCCGTTGGGTGTGCGGACGTTGATCTGGATTGTTTGAGAGTGCGCGGGTGAGGCAGAGAGCCAGAGTTGCGCGTAGTGGCCGTTGGCGGAGATGACGAGTTTGTTGATGTGCAGCGATGCGTCGCTTAGGGTGAAGTGCGCGGCGGTGAGGTTCTCGCCTTTGACGAGAAGCATGGGCGCAGGCATAGTGGCCCACCAGTTGGGTGGATCGATCTTCTCGATGCGAGGAGATTGGGCGAACGCCGATACGGTGAATAAAAGAGCTACAAGAATACGGCGCATGGACGGAATCTCAAGAGGCAAGAGTGGCGGCTGGTTTGCCGGGGAGAACAGCGGCACCACGAGACTAGCTCAATGATGCCGCCTGAGGTTGCTGCGGGCTAGAAGTTGATGTGAGCGGCGAGCTCAAGCTGGCGTTCGGTGTTGAGGCGAATGCTGTTGATGCTGCCGAAGCCGTTATTTGCACCGCTCGCGTTTGCGCCGGTGGTGAAGATGGTTGTCGATCCGGGAACGTTGACGCCGTCGCGGATGTTGGTGTCGGGGTTGCCGAACTGCGGTGTGTTGAAGAGGTTATAAGCCTGAGCGCGAAATTCTGCGTTGACTCGTTCGGTGATGTGGAAACCTTTGAAGAGACCGAGGTCCACGGTCTTGTAGCCGGGCCCCGCAAAGGCGTTGCGCTGTAGTGTTCCCGGACGGGTGAAGATGCCGGAAGAGTTGATGGGCGGAGTCGCGAAGACACCAGTGAAGAAGGTGCGGTTGTTGGAGTTGGTCGAGCCACCGACTAACTGGCGGGATACCTTGCTGAAGCTGATGAGGTCTGGCCGGTTGTCGATGGTTCCTGGGCTGCCGGTGGTGTTGAGGTCGATCGGCGTACCGCTGTCGAGGGTGACGATAGTGTTGAGTTGCCAGCCGCCGACGACCTCGTCGAGCGCATGGCTCATGTTTGAACCGAACATCTTGCCTCGGCCGACGGGCAGCGAGTAGACGGCGCTGGCGACGAAGACGTTACGCTGATCCTGGTCGGAGTTGCCGTAGTTGGCAGGGAGATCGACTCCCTGCTGGGTGATGAAGATGCGTCCGCTGGAACTTGCGCCTGCGCCTGAACTGAAGGCTCCACTCGAGTTGTCGCGGGTGTGAGACCAGGTATACGCGACGGTTGCAAGGAAGCTCGAGCCGACGTGGCGGTCAAGGTAGATCTGCAGGCCGTCATACTTTGAGGAACCGCCAGCCAGACCCTCGGTGATGGTGCCGCGGTTGGGGAAGAGGCCCTTCGTGGTGCCGTCGAGGACAGGCGAGTTGGCGTTGTACCAGGTCATCAGGTGATCGGATTTGTTGCCGACATACGCGATGTTGAGCGAGGTCGCGTGATCGAGCTGCTGCTGGACTTGCAGGTTGTATTGCGTCACCGAACCGTTCTGATTGTTCTTTGGCACGGCGATGACGGTAGCGTTCGACAGGTTGATGGAGTTGATCGCACCTGGTCCGAAGGCAGGTATGGGAAGAGCTGCGGTTGCGCTGGCTGCGTCGTTAGGAGTGGTTGGGCTTTGACCTGTGAAGGTGATGCGATAGCCGTTGGTCGCGGCGTACTGATTGACTCCATTGAAGCCGGGCTGGTTGGAGAGTTGGTTGCCGACGCCGCCACGGTCGAGGAAGTAGAAGATGCCGTAGCCGCCTCGGAGTGAGGTCTTACCGTTGCCATAGAGATCGTAGGCAAAGCCGATACGCGGTGCGAAGTTGTTCTTGTCGGTATTAATGAGCGAGCGTGAGTTCCCGTTGACGCCTGCAACCTGGAGGGATGCAGTGGCAAAGTCATAGTTCGCCTGGTTGTTGTTCTGCTCGTACGGGTAGGTATAGAGATCGTAGCGAATGCCGAGGTTGAGAGTAAGCCTGCGGGTCGCCTTCCAATCGTCCTGGACGAAGTAGCCGGTCTCGTAGTTGAAGGTTTTGAAGAAGGTGCTGGCTGCACCGATCTCATAGTCGGAGAAGCCAGCGAGGATCTCGGAGGTTTCATATCCTGTGAAGCGTCCCGTTCCGGGATAGTTCACTCCGCCCAGGACGAAGTAGCCTTTGGAGTCATTCCCCTGGAAGAAGTCAACCTCGCGGCGCAGGACGTTGGCGCCGGCTTTCATGGTGTGTTTGCCGCGGGTGTAGGTGACGCTGTCGAGGTACTGGAAGGTTTTCTCGGGGACGGAGTAGGGACCGCCGTCACCGGTGTACTCGATCTGCGTGTTGCTGCCGCCGATAAGAGCGCCGCCTCCCAGAAGGGGGTTGCGGTTTGCATTGACGATGCCGAGATTGGCGGAGATGGGTGTGCCCTGGTCGGGGTTGATGTAGGCGAACTCGGGACGGATGTAGCCGAAGCGAAATTCGTTGACGAGATTAGAGGTAAAGATGTGGGTGTACCCGGCCGCTCCACCGCGTGGGTGGTTTACGTTGGCGCCGGAGGCAAAACCTGCCGGAAGGTTGGTGAAGAGGCTGTTGACGTTGAGGTTGTCCTGGCCGTAGCTGTAACGGACGAAGATCGAATCCTTCTGGGAGACGTGATAGTCGAGGCGCACGTCGAAGTCGTTGAAGTTCTGGATCGCTTTACGGACTGCGAAGTAGTTATTCAGGATGCCGCCGCGGGTGGGTGCGTCGAACGCGTTGAGGTACTTTAGACCGGCGGAGTTGATGCGATTTTGCGGGATGATATTTCCGGCGAAGGGCTGGCACGTTGTCGGATCGTAGATGGCTCCGACCACAAGCGTCGCGTTTGCGGCTGGTGCGGGGCAACCGGTTGCCGAAGAGAAGGCCCCGGGATTGCTGGTGACGTTTTGACCGAGCAACTCGGAGAAGTTGCCTTGACGCATAAGTGCTGTGGGGACGGTGTAGAAGCCGGTGTCCTTTGGCTGTTTCTGACGGAGTGCCTGGTAGTCGCCGAAGAGGAAGATCTTGTCTTTCCAGAGGGGTCCCCCTGCGGCAACGCCGAACTGTTTGCGCTGAAAGGCTGGCGCTGGATTGCCGGGATTGAAGTAAAGGGGGTTGGCGTCGAAGATCTGATCGCGGAAGTATCCGAAGGCCGAGCCATGGATGCTGTTGGTTCCGGATTTGACGGAGTTCTGAAGGATGGCACCGCCGGCGCGACCGAACTCTGCGGGGGCAACGGATGTGGTGACCCGGAACTCCTGGATGGCTTCGGGCGGGGTGAAGAAGACGATGGAATTTACGAGAGATTCGTTGTTGTCGACTCCATCGAGGATGAAGTTGTTGGACTGCTGACGGAGTCCGTTGACCGAGAGAGCGCCACCGCCGGAGTCTGAATAGCGGAAGGTTTCGACGTTACCGTTGCGGCCGCTGGCGTCAGAGTTGAAGGCTCCGCGGGTGACACCGGGGATCAGATTGGCAAGACTGGTAAAGTTGCGGCCGTTGAGAGGGAGATCGGTGACCTGCTTGCCCTCAATGACAGCTCCGGTGGATGAGGTAGAGACGTCGACGACTGGAGCGGCATCGGTTACCTCAACGGTTTCGTTGGAGGAGCCGATGGTCATTTTGAACTCGATGGTCTGGACCTGGGAGACCTGTAGAGCGAAGGACTGATTGACGCTCTGAAATCCGCTGTGGCTGGCTTCAACGCGGTAGTTGCCACGGGGGACGGCGGAGAAGGTGAAATTTCCGTCGTTCCCAGCGGTTACGGAAAGCGTAATGCCAGTGTCAGTATTAATGAGTTTGAGCGTGGTACCCGGGATGACGGCACCAGAGGGGTCGGTAACAATACCAGTGACTCGACCTGTGTCTGTCTGGGCCCGCAGCCCGAGGACTGGGAAGAGCAGCAGACAGAGGAGCAGTAATAATTTGCCGGCGAGTGTCTGCCGATGTCGGTTGAGATCAGTGTGCATGGTGAGGCCTCCAGAGGTGCAACCTGAATGGTGTAATCGCGGTGCAATTCAGGGTCGCGGGAAAACGATGGCAATTTATTTGGGTTCCTCGCCATCGCCTAGTCACCCATTTTCGATAAATCTTTGATCACCTAGTAAGTGATTGATTCGTCTAAGCATTCTTGAGGGTCATCAACAGGCAGTTGATCCGATGAGGTGGTTTTCAGCGTGATAAAGTTTGACTACAAGGAACTTGGTTATGCTCTCTCATCCTGAAGTCGCCTCCAGATTCGGATTCGGAGTTTATGAGGCTGATCTTCAGACCGGCGAACTTTGGAAGGCGGGTCGAAAGATCAAGCTTCAAAGTCAGCCTTTCAAGGTGCTGGCCGTACTGCTAGAGAAAGCCGGCGACGTGGTCACCCGGGAGGAGTTGCAGGTTCGGGTGTGGGGCAAGAACATAGTTGTCGACTTTGATCACTCCATTGGCACTGCGATTAATAAGATTCGGGATGCTCTAGGGGACACAGCAGATAATCCGCGATTTGTGGAAACGCTGGCAAAGCGCGGTTACCGGTTCATCGCGCCTGTTACGGTGCTGAGTGGAACTTCAGCGATCAAGTCGACTGAGTCGATAAACCTTGAGCTCACTTCGGAGTCTGGCTCGGCCCCGGTCGTGTTGGAAGGGCAGCCGGGGACTGCTCCTCAAATTGAGGTCTCCTCCCTTCCGAACGAACTTGATCTAATGCGTCGGCGTCGCAAGGTGTTCGGGTTCTGGCTATGGATCCCGGTGGGAGTCCTGGCGGGTTTGGCTGGGTTTTATTACGGCTCTCGAAGCTCGGGACCTCTACCGCGTATCGAGCGCCTGACGCGGACCGGACGGATTGCGCCGGGCGTGCAGGCCATGGAGAGCCTTCCGGCCTCGGCGACGGATGGGCTACGCATCTATATACCAGTGATTTCAGGAGGCAGATCCGTTCTGGCGCAGGTAGATGTGCGCACTGGGGCGGTCGAGAACCTTCCGCTGCCGAGCGAGATCTCTTCCGCCACGCTTGGAGACCTGTCTCCCGATGGGTCCACGCTGCTGTTGCGAAATCATTTATCTCCGGAGTCGGAGCAGTCCCTATGGACGGTACCGGTTGGTGGAGGCAGTGCGCTGCGGGTGGCCAATGTTGTGGCTCACGATGCGACATGGATGCCTGACGGCAAGAGCATTCTCTACGCCACTGGCAACCAGTTGCTGATCAACAGACCGCAAGATGGCTCCTCTTCCGTGTTCGCCAAATTGCCTGAGCGCGCATTCTGGTTGCGCTGGTCGCCTGACGGGAAAGTTCTGAGATTCACTCTCCTTGACCCGATAAAACACACGTTGGGGCTTTGGGAGGCGTCGAGCGATGGCACGTCGATTCGTCCGATTCTTGGTAATTGGACCAAGCCTTCGTCGGAGTGCTGTGGAATCTGGACCGGCGATGGGAAGTACTTTGTCTTTCAATCGGACCGTGGAGGAAGCAGCGATCTTTGGCGGCTTGAGGGAGAGAGTATCGGCGAACCGAAACGAGTGACGAATGGGCCGTTGAGCTTTGTTGGGCCAGTGACCTCGCGGAACGGGCATCGGATCTTCTTCCTGGGGCTCGAAACCGAGTCCCTTCTTCAGCGTTACGACGCTGGCCGACACGAATTTGTAGCAATGCCGGGATTCCTCGCGGAGGCAAACAGGATTGAGTATTCGCGCGATCGACAGTGGGTCATCTGGACTGATGCATCGGGAAAGCTATGGCGGGCGAAGGCGGATGGGTCGGAGTTGATCCAGATAACACCGGACTCTTTGCAGGTATTTCTCGCCCATTGGTCGCCCGATGGAAAAAGGATCGCAGTGATGGCAAAGGAGTCGGGTAAAGCATGGCAGATCTATTTGGTGCCTGCGGATGGCGGGGCACCCGAGAGACTTCTGCGAGAGAGCCGTAATGCAGCGGACCCATCCTGGTCTGCGGATGGGCAGCAGATCGCCTTTGGGCGCGTGACCGATATTATGGGAAAAGAGGATGGGCCACGAGCCATTCAGATCTTCGATCTACGCACTCACGCGTTGTCGACGGTCCCTGGATCCGAGGGGTGGTTCAGTCCACGATGGTCGCCGGACGGACGTTATATTGCCGCAGTCTCGCTGGACCAACGTAAGCTCTCGCTTTTTGATACGGTACTGCACACTTGGCGGACGATCGCGGAGACTACGGTCGCGGATCCTGTCTGGTCGTCGGATAGTAAGGCGATCTTCTTTCACGCATCGTCGGCCGAGATGCAGCCGATCTACCGTGCGTCGATTCCAGATGGTCGACTGGAGCAGATTGCGAATCTATCAAACTTCAACGGGGGAGATACGGAAGACTATTTTTTCTGCGGCCTGACGCTGGAGAGCGTACCGATCGTGCGATCACGAACTCGGACGGGTAATCTTTATACGCTTGATCTTGATGGCCCCTAGGATTCACGAATACTCCGTTATCGAAACTCAAGATGGTTCTGTTCAGGTTTTTGGAGTTCGGCAGCTCCCGGCATTTGGATTTGGAAATCTGTTCTCTCGTTATCGCCATCGACACAGACGCACATCAAGAACCACCCTACGTCCCATTTTTGACACAACGAAATCCGAGATGGTTTGTGCCGGTGCTGACTTCGCCCTTGCCTCGTGTCCCGACCATATAGCGCGAGCAGTATTGATCCGTGCAAAGATAGGAACCACCTCGATGAACCTTCTTGGGTTCGTTGGGTTCGGCTGGATCGAAAGAGGCATCGGGGCCCTGCGGATTGCGCGCGACCTTACCGGATGCATCTAATTGACGATAGTAATCCGGGCGATACCAGTCGCTGGTCCACTGCCAGACGTTTCCAGCCATGTCATATAGGCCGTATCCGTTCGGAGCGAAGCTGGCTACGGGGGCGAGACCCACGTGGCCGTCCTCTCCGGTGTCGGAGTTGGGAAAATGTCCCTGGTAGGTGTTTGCCATCCACTTCCCTTTGGGACGAAACTCATCGCCCCAGACAAAGGGCTTACCTGCAAGTCCGCCGCGAGCGGCAAACTCCCATTCCGCCTCTGTGGGGAGTCGCTGTCCGGCCCATTTTGCATAGGCTTCCGCATCCTCGTAGGCCACCTGGACTACAGGATAGTTGTCCTTACCATTAATGTTGCTCTTCGGACCAGTCGGATGCCGCCAGTCAGCTCCGTGTACGAAACTCCACCACTGGAAGTGATCGTTCAACGGCACGGAATGATCGGGCGGGGTGAAGACCACCGATCCTGCAATTAGATTTTCTGGAGGAGCTTCGGGAAAGTCCTCTGCTCGAGGCTTGCGTTCTGCCACGGTCACGTAACCGGTGGCATGAACGAACTTTGCGAACTGGGCGTTAGTTACGTCGGTCTTGTCGATGTAGAAGCCGTCCACATAGACCTGGTGGATGGGCCGTGAATCGCGCGTGGCCTGCATGCCTACCTCATCCCCATCAGGTGCATCTGCCGCACCCATCGAAAACTCACCTCCTGGAATCCAAACCATGCCTACGGGCGCGATATGAGGAGCGGGTGTTCCGTTAGCGACCGACGGCTGGAACCGCGTAAGCGGTACGGGTACCGGTTGTCCAACCGGTGTACTCGCCTGTGCCTGCGATGGCGCTGACTTGTTGCACGCCGTCAGAAGCAGTGAGAGCGAGAGAGCCAGACTCAAGTTCAGCGCGTTGAAAGATCTTCGCTTAATCACCTGTGCACTCCATGCTCCTTCGATTCGGTGGTGGGAGATTTGGAACCTTCAACGCTTGCAACAACGCCGGGGTTCCCGCTGGTGTCAAGGAGTAGGCATCGCAAGTTTACTGAACCTTAAGAGGATCTGTTGGATATATCGCTATCGGCACTCGCAATCTCTATCGCGGGACGGCAGTACTGAGGCATCAGGAAAGCTGCTTTCAAAACACAACCTTGCAGAGCAAGCTTACAACCGGGGTCGCTTTTGCTCTCTATACTGCAGGTTATTGCTGACAATGGACTTACGCTTGCAAACAAAAAAGCGATGAAAACGTTGCGTTTCGATAACCTCCTGCTAACCGGAGGCAACTTCGATCAATCGGCAGGTACATCGGCTGGTCGCCTTGGATATTCCGGCTTGGTGCGCGTTCCTCTAAATCTGTGGAAGCAGGTCACTATCTGCACTTCTGTGTCTAATAAACACTGCGCCTCAATGTCTGCTATCTACACTTTGTAAAGATTTTAGCGTCAAACAGTTGCCTTAGCTCGGTTTTAGGTAGACAGTAAGTGCATTCTCTCCAGCGAGTTTCAGAATTCTCAAGGGAATCACCACCCTGACGAAACTGGCCGTGATTGGGAGATTATTGCTGTGGACATTCGTCTCATAGGCCATAGGGCCGATTTCCAGGATAGGCCCAACTAATCCAGACTTACATGAATGTTAACCGAGTAGTTCGTGTCCGGGCCCCTAGAGATTTACTTAGAGAGAGGTCACATGTCGAGGCGAGCTCTTAGTATGGCGGCAGAAAGATTGAACGATTCGCCAGCTCAGGCGGGTGTAGATGACCAACTCCGGTTTGAGATGTTGATGACGGAGCTTTCGGCGAAGTTCGTGAGCGTGACATCTGCGTCAATCGATCATGAGATTGTCGAGGCTCAAAAGGACATTGTGCGTGCTCTGGGGCTTGACCGCAACACTTTGGTGCAATTACGTGATGACGAACGTTTCGTCGCCACTCACAGCTGGCAACTCCCGGGCCTACAGCCGTTTCCTGGCTTCGCCGTCAAAGATCTACCTTGGATGGCGAGCGCAATCCTTCGGGGCGATGTGGTTTGCTTTTCGCGAATCGACGACTTACCCGAGGAAGCAGTTTCGGAGAGGCAGGTTGCACGCAAGTTCGGGCCTCGCTCCAACCTAACCTTTCCACTGAAGGTCGGCGGCAGAGTGATCGGCGCGATGGCCTTTGGCACAGTGCGTCATCAACGGGAGTGGCCCGATGTCGTCGTGAACCGGCTGCGGGTTTTTGTCGAGATAATAGGCAGCGCTCTTGCGCGCACGCGCGCAGAGGACGAAATCCAGAGAGCGCTCGAGGAAGTGAAGCGCTTACGTGACCAACTTCAACGAGAAAATATGTATCTGCAACAAGAGATAAAGACGGTTCGGGGCTGCAGAGGCCTCGTCGGCGAAAGTTACGCTCTTCGACGCGTGTTGGAGCAAGTTGAACAGGTAGCACATACCAATTCCAGTGTGCTGCTAGTGGGCGAAACTGGCACCGGAAAGGAACTTATTGCGAACGCTCTCCATGAACTCAGCCCTCGCAGAGACCGCCCGATGGTACGGCTAAATTGCGCGGCAATCCCAGCAACCCTTATTGAAAGTGAACTATTCGGTCGAGAGAAAGGAGCGTACACGGGCGCACTTTCGCGCCAGGCTGGCCGTTTCGAAGTAGCACATCGTTCAACGTTGTTCCTGGATGAGGTGGGCGAATTGCCTCTCGAAGTGCAGGTAAAGTTACTCCGCGCACTTCAGGAAAAGCAGGTTGAACGACTTGGGAGCTCGAAGAGCATCTCTTTCGATGTGCGAATCATTGCAGCAACCAATCGAGACTTGGATAAAGAGGTTCGTGAAAAGCGATTTAGAGATGATCTCTACTACAGACTGAACGTCTTTCCCATTCGGATGCCGGCGCTACGAGAACGCCCAGAAGATATTCCGCTACTAGTTCAGTCGTTTGTACATGAATTTGCAAAATCATTTTGTAAGCCTATTGAGTCTGTCGACAAAGGCAGCGTACGCGCGCTGCAACTGTACCCCTGGCCCGGCAACATTCGCGAATTGCGAAACACTGTCGAACGGGCAATGATCCTCGCGAATGGTTCGAGACTCTTCATCAGCCCCCCGAGCGATTCATCGAACAATTCAGCTCCCAGTTTGCTTCTCAGCGACGCTGAGCGCGGCCATCTGTGCAACGTGCTTGCGATGACGGGATGGCGAGTTCGCGGAAAAGATGGTGCCGCTGAGCTTCTTGGGGTTAAACCTACGACACTGGATTCCATGTTGGTAAGGCATGGGATCGCCCATGGGGGCGAGCGGTCCAAGTCGCTCAGTCCGATGAACGCTCGATCCTTCGAGGAGTGGCTCTAATTCGTCGGCGTCTATCTCGAACGGCCGAAGAGCGGACGCATGACACAGCGTCGTCGATGACCACCGTCCGCTTGGATATCCATAGACATGGGAGTTAGTCGCGGTACTTAGACCTCTTCGAGGTTTGGCACCGCGGTGCCAGATTCCTCGCACCCACCACGGCTAGCAGTAATACCGGTACGGGCAGAAGCGTTGAGACCTTCTTCCATGAAACTTTTTCAGCATTTCGCCTGAACCCATCGTATTCATAGAGATCACCTATATCGCTCGTACAAAAAACTAGTGATTTCGTTTATTGCTCTACGATGGTCCAGCTGGAGTCGGGATCGAACTCGCTCATGGCGCTCGCTGTCACGGTTGTCGTCTTTCCCAGATCCTTTTGAAGGAGAACGCCATCCTGGTTGATGATGAAAGTCATCACTCCGGAGTTGCCATAAGTCGCAGGATAGGCTACGAATGCGAATCCACCGGTCATCTTCCCATTAACCGCATACTCCTTCGCTCCACTTGGCGCATTTGCGGTTTGGCCCTTCAGCATGCGGAAGTAGTATCCATGAAACGCCGTGTGTCCCTCCGAATTAGCGCTATACCCGTCTGAGGCTGCGGCCGCCGCGAGGGGGCCGAGTGGGCTCGCGGGCTGTCCATCTGCAGATTTCCAGTACAGGCCGTTCTGCTTGTTCGGATCACTGATGAACTTCGCCGCGTACTCCCTGGCCTTTTCGCCGTCATGAGGATGAGCGAAGTACTCTGCTTGTGCATCCGCTGCCGCTTCACAGGCGTCGATGATTGCCAATTCATTCCTGCCGATGCGGCGGTTCAGCACCTCTTCCTTGCCTGCCGCGGTATCGAAGAACCACTTCCCGTCGGTATTCGTCTTTAGCGGAATTGGGAAAGGAAAGTTGTCCGCTCCCACCAAGAGGATTTGCGAATTATCTGGCATCTTGCGCCAGCGGTGCATCTGCACATATCCGGCTACAAACAGGTCGAGGGTGTGCTTATCCTGCACAGCGTCTCCAGAGTTGATCAACTCTCTGGAGTCCGGGCCGAAGATTGTCGTCAGTACGTTTTGATCTCCGGACTTCGCTGCAGTCAACAGAGCGTTGCCGGCGTCGTCCGGCGAAGCAAACACACTCAATGAAGACGCACTCGTCGAAGGCTTCTCAGATTCTTTGCACGCGACCAAAGGCAGTAGGACGGCCAGAAAAAGAAGCTGTAGTGTGCACAAAAGTTTGTGGCGTGTGAGCGACATTTCATCCTCCAGGATTAGTTTCGTTTCGGCCCGCGTTGTTGATGTCATCTTCGACCTCCCCAGCCGCCACCACCGCCGCGGCTAGCTGAGCCGCGAGCGCTCTCCTGTCGGGATTGCCATCCGCTACTGCCTCCTCCAAAGGCAGACGATCCGCCGCTCTTTTGCTGTTCTCCATAGCCCTTAGAAGCAGCGGAGTTAGCTCCTGAGTAGCTCGAACTGTTATGAGGGGTGCCTTGTGTCTGATTCCAGCCGCTTCCCGTGTTCTTATAGACGTTCCCGTTCGCCGTCGCGTACTTATTGCCATTTGCGGCTTGTCCCGCAGCCGCATTGTTGCCATATGCACCCGACGCGGCGACACCTTTGCCGCCTGCGGAGGTCTGTACCGATCCCACCGAGCCATTCGCTGTGGTTTGGTGTTGCGTGTAGGCAGTATTGCCGTTCTTGGAAACAACTGAGCTGCCGTAGCTCCCATAGGCATTCGAGGCTTGATGGGTGGCGGCGTATGCTCCCGTGTTCGGGTTGTATGCCTGGCCAACCTTTTGGGTGCCGTAGGCTGTGGTGGTAGATGCGCCTCGAGCATACGTGCCGGTCGAAGGATTGTACGCAGTGCCCGCTCTTGCGACTCCGTTTGGCCCATGAGCAGTCGCGCTGGAGCCATAGTAGCCGCCATGCCATGCGCTGTTTCCGTAGTAGCCACTGCTGTGATAAACAACCGTTCCACCGTGCCAGTTACAGTTCCAGTAGCTGTAACCCCAGCTGTTGTTAATCGCTGCGCCAACTGCGATACCAATTCCGAACGCAAGGACCGCAGTAGTCACCACCGCTGCGGTACTGTATCCCGGTGTCACATATGGTGTCCCGTAGACCACAGTGGGGTTATACGTCGGCACGTAGACCACTTGCGGATTGGTGGGCTGAATCACGATCACTTGAGGCGCTTGTTGCACCACGGTAATTTGTGACCCCGATTTCAAATTTCCGGCAGCCTGTGCTTTGGCTCGCAGAACTTGAACAGCAGACATAATGTCAGCCGGCTGTGTATGGTAGGCCTCTCCTAATGACGAGGTCCAGCTGAGATTCTTCGCAAGATTGTCGAGCACCGATGGGAACTGGGTCAGCGCCTTCACGCTGGGGTCCCACGGCTGTGCATCGACCGCTTTTGCCAGAACCGAACCGGCGAGGTTCTTATTTTGCAGAACCCATAAAGCTGCTGCAGCGATCTGGTCCGGAAATGTGGCGGCCCCCATGATCTGGGCAACCAGGGCGTCCGGATACAGTGCGATGGGCGCAACTAACTGTTGCAGTTCGTCCGCAGAGAGAGGCGCGCCCTGTCCCGAATACCCCGCCGGTGCCGGCTGCTGGCCTGCAGCTTCGCGCGGTATCACCGGGAAGATAAGCAGAAGAGAGAGTGTCATTGCCAGAAGCTGTTTGAAGAAAGCTTTGATCATTTTGTTCTCCGTCCGAGAAAAGCGTCGCGCCTTCTCTTGATTCGCCAATGGATCAGCGTTGATGTGCAGCTAGAACTTCTTCATGGTGACTGGAGGACCGCTAACGCGCTTTGCGAAGATGTCGACATTGACCTCGACACGATCGGCGATTTTGATGAATGGAATTCCGCTGTTCATCCCAAACTCCTTGCGGTCGAAGGCCATCGTTCCCTTGATATCACCAGAGCCTGTCCCGACGCCGCTGACGGTCAGGCTTAAGGTTTCGGGCTTGGAGACACCGCGTATGGTGAAGGTCCCTGGTACGTCAAACGTCGTTGGACCGGTCTGAACAATCTTCGTTGACTTGAACGTAATCAAAGGATTTTGGTCGACGTCGAAGAAGTCTTTGCTTTTGAGCTTGTCGTCCTTCATGCCGCTTCCGCTATCCACGGTTGCGGCCTGAATCTCGATATCCAAGGACCCCGACGTGACATCGGTCGATGTAAAAGTTAGGGACGCATTCCATTTTTTGAAATCGCCTGCTAGAGCGACCGAAGACTTCACATAGAACTTGACTGTGCTCTGTTGCGGCGTGACTTTGAAAACCGGGACTTGTGCCAGACTAAGCGGAGCGAGCGAGGCGGCGAAGATGCCGAGGAGTGCCAGATATTTTGTCTTCATAGCTGAACTTCCTTTCAGGTGACATGCGGGTGTAAGTTTTCGTCGCGGGATGCGCAGCAGAGTGTGACAATTATGCGCTCGATTGAGCATCAACTGTCATCAGGATTTTGCAAGAAACCAACCATCTATTGCGCTCCCTCGCCGGGTGAAGAGCCATTGACTTTCTCGACTCGGGATTTGAAAAATAGTGCATAGAGCTTTTGCTCTCCCAGCACGCGTCGGAGTTCTCTGAAAGCGAATAGAGGTAAGAACGCACAGAAGACGACGATGCTTCGTGCGATGAGCTCTTCTGAGTGGATGTTGTGCCAGACAGTTCCGAAAGGTTTGCCTTGAATGATGCGTCGAATGAATTCCTCAAGAAAGTGGAAGGCGAGAACCAGCAGACTGTAGACAATCGCCTTATAGAGGGCACCCTGATAAAGCGGTCTAGATTCGGCTCCCCTGCCGAGTCTTGCCATCTCTCCGATGAGAATGACTTTGCCGATGACCAGAGCATTGACCAGGGCAAAGGTGTAGTTCATGGAGCTATCGCTAACGTCATAGTTCCTCAGCACGAGCATGGTGTACGTTACGAGCGCACAGAAGAAAAAGGCAAGATAAAAGGCTATCCACGCGAAGTCGACAAGCTCGTGCTTGGCCTTCTGCTTGAGTCCGGGTTTTGTAGCCGGATGCTCTGTACTCAACTGATTCCTCCTGGTCATAATTGGCTGCGGACGAGCCTTCCATAAGTTCCGTGGCCCCGTTGAAACGTTCAGAAAACTCGTCCTATGCGAAAGTAGAACCTTGCATGACCGTAGTCGCCGACCGAACCGGCGACCAAGACGGGCCCAAATATTGTGTTTACCAGGACCCCAGCGGCAACATCCATCGGCAGATTCGGAGGACTAGGTCCGTTGGGAAGCTTGTAGGTCTTTCCTAACTCCAACACTCCGAGAAAGTCGACTGTGCTGCCTAGCAGCGGTGGCAATTTGATCAACTCGCGAATATAGCCAATCTGCCCCAGAAAATATTGATTCGTAAGCAGCTCATTGGTGCTCCAGGCCACGAGACGCTGCGAACCTCCGAGAGAGAACGCAGGTACTCCTGTCTTATAGCCGTAACTGCTACCGCCATATACTCCGACGAATATGGAGGAAGGTGCATTCAAGCGGAAGAAGTCCTGGGCCTGGATCTCGGTAACGGGGAAGGGTCCCGGTGCCGCAGGATTGACCGTATAGCCTTTTGTATAGGCCCAAAGACTGATCCCTGAGCGCGGAATAACAGGTTGATCCAGCGTTGTTAGCTGGTATTGAATCCTGACATCTCCAGTCGCTCCGGAGGTTGTAGGTAGCGTTAGAATTTTGCCGATCTCCGGAGAGATCTGTTGAAAGCCCCCTTCGTATCCCAGTCGGAATTCACCTGTGCGTCCAAAGGCATAGCCGGTGTCTATACCGCCGAGAACCTCCCGCAGACGGTAGCTTGCCTGTAAGGTGTTGCCGGAGTAGACATTCAGTTGCTGGCTGTTCGCTCCCACTCTGGGCGCTATAAACCAATTGCTAGCTGGGGTAAAAGGATGGTAGTACTCACTTTGCAGCAAGTACTGAGACCCTACAATGACATCGTTGCGCAGCTCGGACCGATAGCTCCCAAAGTCAAGAAAGGTAACTCTGGCTCCAATGCTGAACAGCACATTGTTGTAGTCTGAGCCGTCGATCAGGATAAGAGGCCGGACGATAGGCGGCGCGTATGCTTTTTGCTCGGTTTGAATCTGAAGTCCCTGTTGACCATTCTTCTCGACCATCGAATAAGTGGAGGTTGTGAAGCGCCCCTCTCCCACGATCGACATCATGTCCTGGTCGAGTTTTCTTGAGTCGATTGGCGTCCCCACCAGCCCGGACAGCTGCTTCTCCATACCTTTCTCCATATCGAGAGAGGATGTGCCGGTGACCTGAATGAAGGTCGGGATGGGTACACTCTTGCGCCGGGCGTTTCGATTTGCAATATATTGTTCCCACTCCGCCTGGCTTACCGAATACGCCGCTAGAACCGAAGCCTTGGCTGCAGCTGCGTCGTATCCTGCTTTGATGATGGCATCGGCTTTGTCGTAATCGAGAGCAGTGTATTTCTGGAGCGGAACGGTTACGAGTATGTCGGCCTGCTCCATCGAACGAAGTTCATTGGCCGCAATCATGACAGAGATGGACTGACCCAACACACCATAGCTTGGCAAAGTTGCTTTCGGGCTGAGAGGTTCTGTCTCCAAATGGATCCCGAGGATGACATCAGCACCCATCTCCTTGGCGACGTCTATCGGGATGTTGTTGAGCAAGCCGCCATCGGCATAAAGATGATCTCCAGATCGGACGGGTGAGAAGATTCCCGGTAGCGACATCGTCGCCCTCATCGCCAGCGACAACGGGCCATCGCGGAAGACATGCGGTTTACCAGAGACTAAGTCCGTTGCAACGCAGGCGAACGGAATTGGCAGATCATTAAAGCTTGCGAGTTCTGAATAAGGGAGAGCTACTCGGTCGAGAATCAGATCGACCTCCTGACCGGTGTTGAAGCCCGCAGGAAATTGCAAGCCCTTACGCAAACCAAACTCAAGGGAACCCGGCACTTCATGAGCATCTTGTTTGCGACGGAAAGCTAGATCACTAAATGGAGTTGCCCCGCTTAGTACCTGATCCCAATCGATTCCGTTGATGAGTTCTCTGACTTCAGCCGGGGAGCGCCCGGTTGCGTAGATTCCGCCAACCAGTCCGCCCATGCTGGTTCCGGCTACATAGCTGACGGGAATGCGGTGCTCTTCCATCCAGGTAATGACGCCGATGTGAGCAAGTCCTAGAGCACCACCCCCTTCAAGGACCAAGCCGAGCTTGGGACGCATTGTCTTATCCTGCTTAGGAAGCTCTTGAGAACAGCAGCAACTACTCGCCGCCAGAGCGCTGAGCAGGAGCAATGATCTCTTGGCTAGGGTGTGCATGGCTACCTTTCTGAAACACCTGGTGCGTTATGTTGTGCCGTGTTCAACCTATGGGCTGATAAGTAGAGTTCTGAATCATTACTCCCAACTTCTTGCTAACTCCGTTCACCTGATTGGTTGAAACGTGGTTGGTGCCATCGGGCAATTTGGCAAATTGGACAGCAATGGTCACGGCGTCGCTCGGATCAGTGAGATAACTGGCCACCTGTACCGCCCGAATCGCCTTCTGCTGCCGGTCGAAGACGAGCGTCAGAGAGTCACCGGGCTTGAGGTAGTTCTTGACGCTCAGGATTATCGTTCCGTCAGCGCCATTGGGTTGCATCGAGATGTCACCTCGCTGATAGGCCTGATCGAGCGCCTGCAGATCAAGCTGCGAATATTGCTTTCCGAGAGCGGCGATTTGCTGCCCATACACCTGAAACTCTTCAGTCTTCTTTGCAACGACACGTTGCTTAAACCGTCCCCCGCTGGGCTGAGGCGCCGCCTGTGGATTCAACTCGATCTTTTGCTGCTGCCCGTCCGGACCTATGCGCACCTGAAACTGCTGTGTCTTCTTGACTTCACCTTTTAGGCTGATCGTCTGCTGTTCCATCCAGCTATAACGCGCAAGTGCTAGCTTGTTCGCAGCGGAAGACTGCTTGATCTCGGCCAGCTTTTCTTGCATCTCAGGTTTCTGAGCGAGGACCTGAGAAATCGAACAGAATAGGGTGATTGTGGCTACCGCCGCCAACTGCGCGTTCCTGAGGATTTGGTGGTTTGACTTGTGCATAGTAAGCTCCTCGTTGACCTATCCTGCGATTGACCTTTGTGGAGCGACAAGGGCGCGCGCCTACCACCCGCTCTGCGAGACAGAACGGCTCCGAACGACGCTGTACAGATCCAGACAGTTGCCGCCTGGACACCTGACTATTGCTAATTCTCAGCTTGTTTCCGAGGAGTGGGAACTATCAAAAATGCTATAGACCCAAGGCTAAGAGCTATCTCTCGGCACTGATTAGCTCTTTGGCCACTGTTTGAACATCTTCGTCACGGCCTTCTGAACCAACTGCTGGTTCTTATTGCCATTGTTGTTTAGGGTGTTTTGCGCAATTCCCCGCCAGAGCAGACTTTTACCTTTAGCGTCGTATAGATCTACGATCAACGTCCCTATGACATTTTGCTGTGGTGTGATGGTGCCCATGCCACCTCCAAATCCGCGCATGCCCATCGCGGTATAGCTGGTCTGTTCCTTCATGCCGCCGTTGGCAGTGACGACGAGGTCAGGGTTCTGAGACTCTTCTACTTTTTGAAGACCCTTGCCTTGCAATGCGGCGTCGATATCCTGTACCGCTACTTGCGCCAATATTGAATTTTGGACTTTGTTGGCGTTCTCCGAAGCCCAGGCATACGTGTGAAACTGCGAGAAACTCTGGTTCTGGTTGTAGTTGACTGAGACGGTTTGTCCGACGGCAACCATCGAAGCCGAACACAGTATCATCGTGCATAATGCGAATTTAGTTTTCATCATCTTCTTCCTCTCACATCTTCAGAAATTCATCATCTTCGCCGACGACCGAAAATTCTACTTGCCGGCACCCGAGGCTCCATTTTGGACCGCTTCAAGGAATTGGGTCACCGTGAGCCCACCGCTCTTTTGACTGGGTGGATATTCCTTGAACGTCTCGAGGAACTGGGACACAATCACCGTTGCTGGCACCATCGTCCACAGCTTGTCGCCCCACCATTTCCCGTAATTCATCGACTCATCCTGGTAACGTTCCCACGGGTCTTGCCGCAAATTAGTTACGATAGGAGCCTGGGTGCTCTGTGCCTCTCCGGTGAAAAGATTGCCCTTGATCGTTTTGAAACTAACTTTCCACTGGTCGTAGCGCATCGCCATCAGGTCTGCAGTGTTGCTGAAGTAGAAGAATTCGTGACGCGGTCCTGTGGTGACTTCTCCCTTGAAGTAGGGTATGAAGTTGTAGCCATCAAGATGAGTCTTGAAGGTCTTGTCGCCAACCTTCACACCTTTCAGGAGCTTATCTTTCATGTCTGGATCTCCGGCAGCAGCAACCAGCGTCGGTAGCCAGTCTTCCATCGACATGATGTCGTTGACGATCGTATTGGGCTTGATGACGCCGGGCCATTTCACCAGCATGGGCACGCGGAATCCACCCTCGTAGGTGACGCCCTTCTCCCCCCGGAAAGGCTGATTGCCGCCATCGGGCCAGGTAAAGATTTCGGGGCCGTTGTCACTCGTGAACAACACAATCGTGTTATCGGCGATGCCGAGGTCGTCAATCTTCTTGAGTAGTTCGCCTACTTCCCAGTCCAGCTCCATCATCCCATCCGCGTAAAGGCCAAAGCCGCTCTTGTCCTGCCATTTCGGAGAGAGGTGCGTCCAGACGTGCATACGCGTGGAGTTATGCCAGAGAAAGAAAGGTTTTCCAGCTTTTACGGAGCGCTCCATGAAGTCCGTAGAATGCTTGACGAGTACAGGTTCGATATCCTCCATGTTCGTTGTTGCTTTCGGGTCCATATTTGGATGCGGCGGCAATGGACCTTCATCTACGATCTTCTGTTTCCCAATCGTTCCCCAGCGCGGGTCCGTGGTCGAATCGGCCACACTGGTGGCCGTGGAAGAGATAACGTTCCGCGGGCCAAAACGTTCCTTGAAATTGGCCATCTTTGGATAGTCGTACGCGTACGGCTCCTCCATCGCGTTCAAGTGATAGAGGATTCCATAGAATTCATCGAAACCATGCACGGTAGGCAAGTATTCGTTGCGGTCGCCAAGGTGATTCTTGCCGATTTGTGCCGTCGCGTAGCCTTCGGGTTTGAGTAGCTCCGCGATTGTTGGGTCTTTGTCCTGCAGGCCCTGCTTCGCGCCGGGCAAACCTACCATCAACAAGCCAGTCCGAAACGGCGTCTGGCCGGTAATGAACGCGGCGCGCCCGGCCGTGCATGATTGCTGCGCATAGTAGTCGGTGAACAGTGCCCCTTCCTTGGCGATTCGGTCAATATTGGGCGTGCTGCCGCCCATCATGCCACGATGGTACGCGCTGATATTCCAGATCCCAACGTCGTCTGTCATGATGACGACGATGTTTGGTTTTTTTGTTTGTGCGGGCTGCGCTTGCGATACCCGTGTCACATAAATTAGCAACATCAGAAAGGCTAAAAGTGCCGGCGTCAACTTTTTGTAGTGCGCTTTGAAACACATTTTGTCCTCTTCTATGGCTTGCTCAATTCGAAAGTGTTGGCCGTTGAACTTGGTCTGAACTTGCAGTGGATGTGTGGTACGCATCACCTTTCGGAATAACGTATAGCCTCGATGTATTTCATGCCGAAAAGGTCGATCACTGAATGGATCTCAAGTATCGGCGCTACAGGAGAGGTCTCCATGAGCATCAGGAGGTCCGTAAAGCAGCTCGAACGAATGTGCGATTTCAACTCCGGTTCACTTGACCAATCCTGTTCAAAGCAGATCGCGTCCGGATTGCCAGCTTCCTGGTAAATGCGCCCTTCAATAAATCCGCGATCCATTCGGGCCGCAATCCTGATAGACCGAAGCGCCTCGATCGCTTCGAGCGAACGGTTGGGTCGAGCCATCATTCTTAAACTGATTTGGAACATGCCGCCAGTAGAAGCAATTCGTGGACCAACTAGAATCAAATTCTTTCCAGAAAGCTTAGTCGTTCCAAGATATGGGTTTATCGAAGTGTCGGCCTGGCGTGACAATCTGCCTTACGACGCCTTTGCTCCGACCTGTCGGAGGAAACTCCGAAGAGTCGGAGGCTGGGATTAAGCCCGATCGCGGCAGCAGCCGCAGGTAAGGGACCTTGCCGACCATATCTCCGTGAGGGTTTTCTCAGGGATTTGAACATTAAGTCGTCGCCTCCCTTCGGTTACCAAATTGGCTCGATTGCGCCGTTGGCAGCGGGTATGGTGGGTATGGCGGCACGATTCGGAGCGAGCTCGACGTGTAGATCTCCTGGCGATCTATCGAGCCGCCTCGTCCTGGGCAGCTTTTAATTTCTGGCAAGATGTGACAGGGTTTGGGGATTATCTTGGGTTTCCTGTTCTCTGAAGAGTGATTTTCATCCGTGGGCCGACTCTCCTCTGCGTGGCTAGTTGGAGATAAAGATGGCTATCGCCGACAAGAGCCAGGACGGTGCGTTTACAATTTTTGAACTACGAGGGACACACTTTCATGCGTTCAAAGCTTTGCCACCCCTTCAAATCTTCGCTCCTAACGGTGCTGGCCCTGAGTGCGGCTTTTGCGATCTCGTCCATCCCAGTCCCCGCCCAAGCCCCGCATTCACTAGACGCTGCCGAACAACAGAAGGTGGATAGGTTGGTGAAGCAGATGACGCTTCAGCAAAAGCTGGACTACATCGGAGGAACAGGCTTTGGTGTGCGGGCCGTTCCGTCGCTTGGGATTCCTGCTCTCGATATGTCGGATGGTCCATACGGAACGAGGTCAAACTCAGGGTTTCCCTCGACGACCTACGGAGCCGGGATTAACATGGCGGCTTCGTGGGATCCTGCACTGGCGGCACGGGTGGGCGCGGGAATAGGTCGCGACGCCCGGGCACGGGGAGTCCACTTCATGCTTGGGCCTGGGGTTAATATCTACCGGTCGCCACGAAACGGACGTAACTTCGAGTACTTCGGCGAGGATCCGTTCCTTTCGGGGCAGATTGCAGTTGGCTACATTATCGGAATGCAGGAGCAGGGCGTCAGTGCCACGGTCAAGCATTATCTGGGCAACAATAGTGAGTTTCTGCGGCACGACTCAGACTCCGAGATCGACGAGCGAACACTGCGCGAGATCTATCTGCCTGCCTTCGAGGCAGCGGTAAAGCAGGGGCATGTGAGCTCGGTGATGGACTCTTACAATCTGATCAACGGACAACATGCGACCCAGAACGGTTACTTCAATATCGACATCCTGCGCAACGAGTGGGGCTTCAAGGGTGTGCTGATGTCGGACTGGGATGCGACCTACGATGCGATCGGCGCGGCGAACGGTGGGCTCGATATTGAGGAGCCGGGCGGGAAGTTCATGAACAACGGGAGCCTTGGGCCGGCTATTCAGGGCGGCAAGGTGCCCGAGGCGAAGATCGACGAGAAGGTGCGTCATATTCTAGAGACGGCTGCTTCTTATGGCTGGCTGAATCGTGATCAGCACGATACGTCGATTTCTTTCGTCGATGCGAAGAACAGGGAAGTTGCCCTCGATTCAGCTCGCGAGGGGACGGTGTTGCTGAAGAACGTGGGTAACTTGTTGCCGCTCGATAAGTCGGCGGTTAAGACGATTCTGGTAGTCGGACCAGACGCCTATCCGGGCGTTCCGGTGGGCGGAGGAAGCGCCGGCGTAGTTCCGTTCCATATGGTGAGCGCGCTTGAGGGCATCTCCAACGAGGTGGGCGCAGCGACGACCGTGCTGTATGACAGGGGCGTTCCGACATTGTCGCATCTGGCGTCGGCGACGGAGTTTACTACGGATGCCAAGAACGGTAAAGCCGGGATGACGCTTGAGACCTTCAAGAATCTTGACCTTTCCGGAGCTCCGGCTTCAAAGACAGTCACGCGCCATGCGGTCCTCGAAGGACTCACCATCAAGGATGTCATCGCAAATGTGGATGCGGTGATAGAAATGCTGTTCAACTCGCCCCCAGCTGAAGTTTCTCACCGACTCACCGGCTTTTATAACGCCGCGACATCCACCAAATACATCTTCGCATTGGAGGACTCCGGGGAGGGCTCAGGCAATCGGGTGTATGTCGACGACAAGCTCGTGATCGACAACTGGAAGATTGTGCGTGCGTTTCAGCCGCACCTGACGCTCGAGCTTGCGGCGGGGCCTCACAAGATAGTCGTCGAAGAGTGGCAAAAGACTCCCATCGGAGGCCACGTGGTGCTGGGAATCGTACCTGAAGACAAGGTGGTCAATTCACAGGCTGTGCAGCTTGCCGCGAAAGCCGATGTTGTACTGGTGGAAGCTGGCTTTGAGGAAGAGAGCGAAGGCGAGGGTGGCGACAGAACGTTCTCGTTGCCGTATGGGCAGACTGAACTGATCCGCGAGATGGTTGCAGCGAATCCGAAGGTTGTCGTCGCGATTACATCGGGTGGGAACGTGGATTCGACGCAGTGGATCGATCGCGTGCCCGCAGTATTGGAGACATGGTACGCGGGGCAGCAGGCTGGACAGGCATTGGCGGAGATTTTGTTCGGCGATGTTAACCCGTCGGGACATCTGCCCGCCACCTTCGAGCGCAAAGCGGAGGACAATCCAACCTTCGCTAGTTACTATCCTGAGGGCGACTCAAAGCGGGTCGACTACAAAGAAGGCATCTTTGTTGGATACCGTGGGTACGAGAAGAATAAGGTCAAGCCGCTGTTTCCGTTTGGATACGGTCTCTCCTACACTACCTTCAAGTTTGCGAATCTGAAGGTCGATCAGAACGACAGTGGCGGCGAGGTGAAAGGCGTTGCCAGCTTCGATGTGACGAACACGGGTAGTCGCAAAGGTGCTGAAGTTGCGCAGCTCTATGTAACAGAGGACCACCCGAAGGTGCCGCGCCCGGAGCATGAGTTGAAGGGGTTTCAACGGGTAGAGCTGTCGTCGGGCGAGACGAAACATGTAGAGATTCCGTTGGAGGCAAGATCGTTTTCCTACTATGACGTCGCGGCCAAGCGATGGGCGATCGGCTCTAATCGATTCACGATCTCCGTTGGCGATTCGGTTGAATCGCTGCCGTTGAAGACAGGGGTTACCTTGAAGTCCAGCGGGAATTGACGGATCACCAAACCGATGGACAGGCCCGGGCCGCCAAATTTTGATTGGCGGCCCGGGTATTTTTTTGGCGAGTGAGTTCGTGGTGTTTTGCTGGGGATTTTTGCGAAAAGTGGTGTTTTGACGTGGTGTTTTGGTGGTGTAGTTGTGGTGTTTTGCGTGGCTGGCGTGGTGTTTTAGCAGTCAGTTTTTTGGCTGAGAAAAATGTGACAGAGTTTTGGGATTTATTTTTTGGGTTCCCGTTTCGGGAATGTGAGGGACGGCGGGTCCATGCCCTCCTTGAGGCCACGAGTTATTAGGGAGCGGGTGGACCTGATGCGGTGGCGGCGAAGTGTTGATCAGTCGCGCATACCCGTTCAGGCGGACTGCGTCCCACCCTTCGCAAGAGACGCGAAGGATGGGGCACCCAGCTTCATTTTTTGAGTCATAGAGCGCGATGCAATTGCGCCGTTACAGCTTCTTTTTGAGGTCGTAGGCCATGTTCTTATGGGCTGCGACGGCGGTCTTGCCTTTGATGACTGCGGTTCTGAACTTTACATCTTTGGTGTCCTTGGCTTCGGTGGTGAAGGCACTCAGGGCTTTCGAGTGATCCGTCACCATCTGGTCCATGTACTCCTTGTCGAAGTCATTGCCGGAGAGACCGTTGAGTTTATCCAGTTCTTTCTGGTGGTCGGGGTCGGGGCCGGTTGGAGCTGCGAGGCCCCAGGAGTCTGCGAAGGGCTTCATGCTTTCGGTCATCTGCGTGTGTTCTTTGACCATCTTGTCGGCAAACGCCTTCACTGCGGGATTGGTGGCTTTCTGTTCTGCCAACTGGCTGAGGGCTATCTCGTTCTGGTCGGATTGCGCTGCCGTCGCGAGAAACTTCTTGTCGTCGTCCGTCACTGCTTTTGCTTTGGCTGGTAGGAGTGTGGCGGCGATGCCGAGCATCGCGCAGCACATCCATTGCGTAGATTTTTTCATTGACTCTCCGAGTTGCGGCTTGGCCGCGAAGTTTCGTTCAGGGCGTGAGAGGCAGTTTTTTCGTTTCGCGTTGTATTACGAAGGCATGGTTAGGCGTAGCAGTTTTCGTAGGGCGCAAAAAATTCTTTTTAGATACTTCTTCGGCGTGGAAGATGGTGCGGATGATGATCGATTGCGGGGAAGAAAAACGGTTCGCTCGTGGCGCGAAGGCCCACTCATGCGATGGCCGCATGAATAGAGCACCCGAGGCACTGGTTTCATTTGATGTAGGGGCCACCGCGGTGGTTCGTACGGCGGCGCTTTCATGGGGCGGTGGCTAGTGGCCCAACTGCCTGCTGGCTAGCTCTGTTCCTTCTACTCTGGCTCGGATTTTTTGAAATGCAGTGTCTCGGGCGGTCGAGGTGTCGTCAGCGAATGGTGCAAAGCCACAGTCGTCGGTGGTTCCAAGTTGCTCGATGGGTAGGAAGGATGCTGCTTCGAGGATGCGGTCGCGGACCTGGGCTGCAGTTTCGATGGCTGGATTGATTGGGTCGATGACGCCTATGAAGACAAGATGCTGAGGCCCTGCCAAGTCGCCTACGAGCCGCAGGATGCGCTTTTTGTCCGGTTCGCTGGCCATCTGAAGATAGAAACGGCCGACGTTGAGCTTGAATAGGTCGGGTAGCAGTCCGGCGTAGTCAACGTCCGCGCTGTGGGTCGAATCGTGGTCTCCGCCGGGACAGACATGGACGCCAATTTTGCGGCGTTCGTTCGCGGCGAAGCGTTGCAGGACCTGATTGTTGAGGTCGATGAAGCTGCGCAGAAGATTTCCCGAGGGATCGAGCTTGAGGGAGAGCCGGCCCTCGGTGAAGTCGATCTGTACGGATGCTGCACCTGCGGAGAGAGCCCCGCGAATATCAGCTTCGGCCTCGTCGATTAGGTCCGCGAGGAATGACTCACGAGAGTAGCCGGGAATCTCTGCTGACGGATAGAGGAGGCTGAGCGCAGAGGCGGAGATAACAGCCTGCTTGATTGGGCGATTGGTGTAGGTGCGCGCGGCCTTGAGAAAACTGTCGGCATGAGTGCCGTAGCGAAAGGGGCCAGCGGTGAGTCGAGGCAGCTGGCGTTGGTGGCCATCGGCGAACGGGATGATGACTCCATCGGACGCGAGATTTGAGAGACCGATGAGAGGGTAAGTGGCGAAGCTGGGCTTGGTTTGTTCGCCATCGGTCAGGACCGGCGACCCGGTCTGCTCGAGACGATCGATGGTGTCTCGAAGTGCCTCAGCATAGGCGCTGTCCAGAGAGTCATGGGTGATTTTGTCGGCATGATGCAACGTTAGCGCTTCGATCAGTTGAGGAGGACGCGGGATGCTGCCAATTGGTTCGGTCGGAATCATCGGATGATGGTACTCGTGGAGTGAGGGTTAAGACCCTCCACCAAAAGATTGATTTCGGTTCGGAAGCGATGTTCGCGCGTGGAGCGAATGCCCACTCATGCGATGGGAGTGCATGAATGGGTGACCGAGATGTTCGTTTGTGGTGCGGGCGCGATCTGCCGACCTAATTTAGGAACTCTTATGACTCAAAGGAGTTGACTTCGTGATCTACGGGCGCTAGCGGGACGCATAAGTCATTCTCAGAGAGTTTTTCCACCAGTTCAATCGGCAGGGGATCTTCGCCGACCAGCCAGCAGATCCGGCGCCCTCCAAATGCTCTGCCGGGTTTAGGCTCAGAGATGAGGCGCATACCGCTTTCTTCCAGCTGCACGATAGTCTGTTCGAGATTGTCGGCAGTGAAGCAGAGATGATTCAGACCGCCGCGCTTCGAGGCGCTGACAAGGTTGCTTTCCGGACCATCCGGAGCTACGAACTCGAGAAATGTCTGGTCGCCTGTGAGCTTCAAAAATTGGACAAAAGCAGTTTGAAGGGGGTCGTGGATGACTGGGGTCGACACTTCATATCCGTAACGATCAACGTAGGTCTTTACGATTGGATCTATCGTTTTGACCACATAACCTACGTGATGAAGATGTAGCGCCGAGCCTGGGAGCATCGCAATTTCGTCCTATTCGTGGGGTGCAAACGACCTACTTGGCGGCCAACTTCTGGTCGAGCAGATCGAGCAGATCTCCTACGTGATGGAGCTGCTGCAACTGGCCGAGTGCAAACTTTACTTTGTATCGCTTTTCGATGGCAGTGATCAGATTGACGTGCGCAAGGGAGTCCCAATCAGGAACATTTTCGGCGTTCGAATGACGATTGAGGACAAGGTCCGGTTCGTCCAGAATGTCGCGAAAGATTTCTTGAATTTCAGGAAGACGATCGTCACTACTCATTAGCAGGCTCCATGATTTTTATGTGGGTGTTGCGGGGCGTGAAGCCTTTGGTCTCCAGCGAGTATATCGCGGAGCCATCTGGGTTTTGTGACACGGTTTCAAATCCAAGTTTCGTGTAGTGATCCTGGACCATGGCGTTTTTTTTGGTGGGGAGATAGTGGCCATGCAGGATGGCGACACCCATTCCGCGAGCATACTCAATCAGCGTGTCCAACATCGCAACTTCCATGTCGCGCTTGAGGACGCGACAGCTCATGAGCCAGAGATCGATGTCTAGAATGTCATTCTTGCGGCGGCCAAGCACGACGGAGATGAGTCCATTGTCTCCGAATCGATCAGTTAGTCTGCCGTAGATTCCTATTGCATCGGGATCGGTGAGGATAGACTCAATCTCGCCAAAGGTGTAGCGACGGGTTGTGAGATTGAACTGGTTTGTTTTGTTGGTGAGTTGGGCGATGCGTTCGAGATAGATTGGCTGGAAGCGACCAATTTCTGCGGTCATCGAAAGCGAATCCAAATACTCTCCGTAGTCGGCAAACTTACCTTCGAAGACGGTACGCTTGCTGTTTTGGTCGTAGAGAGCGGCGCGCTCGTAATCTTCCTGGGAGAGTGAGATCGGCTCGAAATAGCGGCCAGCCTCGATGATCCTGGCGAACTGAGCTACCTCGCTTCCAACTTCGGGAACAGCGATACCGTCGATCTGAGCTCTAACGATTTCGCGTTCGGCGGGATTGTCATCCACGAAGACAAAGCTGTCGGCGCCGAGATTAAGTTCTGTCGCGATCAAAGCAATGTTTTCGTGTTTGGGGTCCCAATTGGCTTTGAAGCATGAGATATGTTCGAGCTTGAGTATCGAATCCGGATGTTCGAAGCCCTGTTTGGCGATCTCCTCGTTGTTCTTCGAGCAGACAGCAAGAAGTACGCCGCGATTGCGTAGTGACAGACAGTACTGCTGAAAGGCGGAATAAGCCTCAGCTACGGGTGTTTCCCGACCGATCTGAATCTTCTCGACGCCATCGTCGCCGATAACTCCACCCCAAAGTGTGTTGTCGAGATCCAACACAAGAACTTTACGAGCTTTGCCGTAAATCGCGCGAATGATAGCAGTCAGCGAGGTGGCTATGGCATGACTGCCTTCGAGTGACGTGTTGATCTTGTAGCTGAACCAGCGTTCGAAGTCGAACCATTGGTCAAGGCCAATACGCGCTGAGATGCTGCAGATGTCCTGGACGAGAAGTTTGGAGTTGGATGCCGCTCTCCGTGCAAACTCCAGGTTGAGCGCAGAGACAAATCGAGTATGGCCGCCAGCTATGGTTGCGTCGAGATTGCCAAGAATGGCATAGGACGGGAACTCGAAGTTGTTCTGGATCACGAGGCAGCCGATCTTCTCTTCCAAGGATGTCCACATCTCCTGGAAGAAATTGATCTCAGTTTTTACGTGCTCCTCGAACTCGATTTCCGAACATCCTACGGGAGGGAACCGCTGAATATTTCTTACGGAGGTGTGAACGTAGACGAGATGGGGTTCGAATTGAATTAGGGCATCCGCGTCATGAACTGCGTCGACGTAGAAGCGGCCGTACTCAGACTGATGGAAGGTTGGTGCAAAGCCGGCATCAAGCAGCTTGAGTTCCAGGAGATCGACGACTTCGTTGGTGGTGCTGCCACTGAGCACCGCAATGCGAATGGGTTGAAGGTTTTCCCGCTCCGCGAGCTTGCGTCGCAGACCTTTGCGTTTGGTCAACAATTCGTCTACGGACAAACTGGCGAGATCAATTCCGTCAGGATGAGACATGGGCCAAGAATACAGGATTCGATGTGGTTATCAGGCGAGAGCTGATTATGCTGAGGCACCTAAAACTGAAAGTATAGAAAGCTGGTACTCGCATCGAGCAAGAGGATCGCACAGCATAACAAGAGTGTCAGGCCAAGACTCCACGTGGCTGTTGGCCTCCATCGAAGATTCGGCAAGATGCTTGGCTTGAGAACTTCGTCTTTGGGTAATTGACCCAAAATCTCCTGGGTGTTGGGGAGCGCCCATATGATGAAAAAACAGATCAAGAGAGAGAGTGCAGCGGTTGAGAGGTGACTCAAAAATCTGGAGGTTGGAGGAATGTATTTCATGTAGGGAAATGCGTCAAAAGCCGGCCCCCTACCGTGAATACCGCACATGGTCTGCAATAGGTAAACGGCCTCATGCACATTTGCAGATCTGAAGAAGACAAGACTGATGAGAAAGGCAAGGAAGGTAAGCGCAATCATGAAGGGTGCAGGCACCTTGCGATGGAACCGATGTCCCTGAGGGGTGAAGATGCGCCAGGCGTGATTGACCGTAAGGTATAAACCCTGAAGAACGCCGAACATCACAAATTGCATGCCTGCGCCGTGCCAGATGCCGGCGAGAAACATGGTCATGATGACGGGGAAGGCAACCATGCTGGTGAAGCCTTCCAGTGTGGCACTGGCCTTGCGTGAGACCTTCTTGCCGGCACTGATTCGGCGGCCATTGGTCCATCGCAGGATTGGGGTGTAGAGATATTCGTTGAGATAGCGCGAAAGTGTCATGTGCCATCGCTGCCAAAACTCAATGATGCCCTGTGACTTGTAAGGCGAATTGAAGTTGAATGGAAACTCGATGGAGAACATGCGAGCCAAGCCGAGAGCCATGTCGGAGTAGCCGGAAAAATCGAAGTAAAGTTGCATGGAATAGGCGAGAGCGCCGAGCCACGCTGTGACAATTCCCGCACTTCCTAGGTTATGAAAGACAACGTCCGAGAGTGGAGCTATACGGTCGGCGATGAGTACTTTTTTTGCAAGCCCCATGACGAACCAGGAAACGCCAAGGGCGAGATCGCCGGCGTCCAAACCGCGAATGCGCTCCTCGTCCAGCTGGGGCATCAATTCGCGGGGATGAATGATAGGGCCGGCGATCAGATGTGGGAAGAAAGTAACGAATACGGAATAGGGCAGCAGTCCCTGACGTTTCGCGATCTGCTGGCGAAGGTCGATCAAGTATGCGATTTGTGTAAATGTGAAGAATGAGATTCCCAGCGGCAGCACTACGTTTGCGAAGGCGTGGTTGGTAACACCATGATCATGAAAAAAGTTAAGGAAGGGAAAAAGGTATTTGTAGTAACCCAAAAGCCCGAGGTTGGCGAGAATCGCGATGACAAGCCAACGGCTCTGGCTCGCTTCTGGTTTTCCCTCGCCCAACATCCTGGCGAAGAGATAATTCATCACGATGGAGGCGGTCAAAAGGACGAGGTAGGACGAATTCCAATACCCGTAGAAAAAAAAGGAGGTGATCGTTAGCCAGGCGAGAGTGGCAGACCGGCTGAAACGGCTTACGATCTGATACCCGATAAGACTCGCGGGAAGGAAGAGAAAGATGAAGATAGCAGAGGAGAAGAGCAATCAGGGTTTTCTCCCTGTGGAGTCGACGGACATATGTTGGAGAACCTGATCGGCCACCATATTTGAGAGCAGCGCAGACCCAATGGCGTTGACGTGCATACGGCCTTCTGTTGTGAAAGCGGTTATGGGAATGGTTTGGAAGCGATTGTCTACGAGAGCGGGAAGCTTTTGTTGAAAGTAGGATAGCTTCGGATCGCAGGGCGCCATTGGGGTGGAGTCGACAAGGACCGTGGTTCCATCGCGGTTGTAGCTTCTAAGTCCCGCTACCCACTCGCGATTGGGGACACTTGGCGGCCTCACCATTGTTTCGCATTCCGTCGCGGTTGGAGCGTCAATGGGGTACTGTCCCTGATGAGCGGTTCGGAATTGCAGGATATCGTTTGAGGCTGGCCGGTTTCTGACTCGTTCAAGGGCGAGCCGCCACCCAAACCCGGCCCAGTAAAAGAATTCATCAGGACGTCTGAGCAGAGCGGCCAGGTTGATAAGGCGATTCGGTTGTACCACACGCCAAGTCATTGCCTCATACATCCCGACTATCTGCCGCTGGCTCAATGGATCAAAGTCCTCTGGGGAGTAAAGAAAAATCAGAAACTTTGGGCTCTGATTCTGTGAGAGGTATCGATCCAGCACCATGGTTCCGTTAAAGATCGTCATTCCCTCATACTCAGCGATGTTGCAAGTACTAAGCCCGGTCCGCTGGCGGATCAAAGCAGGGTCGATACCAACCATAGCGGTTGAGTCACCGTAGACAACGATCTGACAGTTGACATTGTGGAGGGTCGCGCCCCAGGCCAAGTTGATGAGGTACTTATTGTCCGAGCGAACCGCAACCCAACGTGAGGGCAGGAAAAAGCACGCTGAAACCAATAAAAAACAGGGAATAAGAATGAATGGCGCGAGGTAGAAATAGAGTCTTCTAGACGAGACAGAACCTGCGAATGCCATTATCCCTTTACTTTATTATAAGAGATCTTGTTTCGATAGGACCAATTCGAGTGAGGCCTGGGCCTGTACTGAAGTACACGCAAGATTGTTCGAAGACAGGGTTAATCTGACGCGGCGAGGTTTGAAGAGGCCTTTGCCGCTGCTTTGGACACGTGGCCTCAGGCCGGCGTACAGGATAAACCGCGTCCCTGGCTCATTTTAGCCCCGCGCTTCAGGGCTATAAACGGAATGCGTCGGCGCCATCGCTATGTGCGCAGGCCTGAGCGGGGCTTCTCTCATCGACGCTTTGCTGGCCGCGAGGAACTCGCCAGGTACCATCTCGCGCACTTCGCCCGCGCGGACTTGTGCCGCAGGCTGGGTAGGAGCGTCGGTTCCTCGCAGGGCGGCTGAGGGAGTTGCAATAAAAATTTGGCTCTGCTGTCGATTTTCCCTGTGCCGGACGACTATAGGTTGAACAAGCCGACGCGCAAGATCGCGCTGCTGGTCCCAACATAAGGAGAAGAACAATGAAATACGTCTGTCTGGGGTACTACGATAAAGACAAATTTGATGGCATGGCTGAGGGCGAGCGAAACGCCATGTTCGACAAATGCTTTGAATACGACGACCATCTTCGCGCCAACGGGCACTGGGCTGGTGGAGAAGCGCTTCAGTCTCAGGAAACTGCCCTGACCCTGTATTGGAAAAACGGCAAAGTGGCAACTACCGACGGTCCCTATGCGGAGACCAAGGAACAACTCGGTGGCATTCTCGTCCTTGAAGCGCGGGACATAAATCATGCTGTACAGCTCATGGCGCAGCACCCGGCGATGACGTATGGCAACATTTTCGAGATTCGGCCAGCAGGGGACATGAACGAAATCGTGAGGGCAAGTGAGCAACGACGGCGAAAGGATACCTCGCGATGAGGACGGCTACGAGGAAAAAATGATCAGGATCATGGGCAGGTGCTGGCCTGGCGATACTCATGCTTTTCAGCTGGCTTGACCCTGGTTTGGATGCGGGCAGAGAAAATCACCTGAATGGAGATTTGATATGTCGTTCTTTCGCGATTTGAGAATTGCCGTGCGTTCCCTGGCGCGAGTGCCTGCGCTGTGGATTACAGTCGCCCTTACGTTGGCATTAGGTATCGGCGCCAACGCCGCAATCTTCAGCGTGGTCCGTGCCGTGCTGCTGCGTCCGCTGGCGAATCGCGACGAAGATCGGTTGCTTTACCTGCGCCAGAGTGCCCCCGGCATCGGCGAAACCAACACAGCGTTTTCGGTCCCCGAGATTCAGGACATCGGCAGCGGGTTGAAGTCAATTAAGGAACTGGGCACATTTTCAGAGATAGATTTTACGGTCGTGGGTCTAGGCACGCCACGCGAGATTCCTGCCGGCGTGGTGGATGGACACTACTTCGAGGTGATGGGCCTGCGCCCGGTGCTTGGACGCCTGCTGACTCCGGCCGATGACGGTCAGAATGCCGCCGGAGCTGTGGTGCTGACCTATCACTTCTGGAGGACATCGCTGCACTCCGATCCCAGCGTGATTGGAAAGGCTGTGCGGCTGGAGAGCTGCTGTGGCGCGCGCCCCGCGACCGTGGTTGGTGTTATGGAACCATCCGTTCCCTATCCGGTGGCAACAGAGATCATCGCCAATATCGTCACCAGCCCGCATCATCTTTCCGCCACGATGGTGACGGGGCGCGAGCATCGCATGACGGAAGTCTTCGCGCGGTTGGCTCCCGGCGCGAGTGTCGACAATGCGCGGGCGGAACTGCGCAGCGTATACGGCGCCATGGTGGCGGCACACCCGGAGGTTTACAAGCCGGAGGAGCATTTCAAGATCGACGTAACGCGCATGCACGAGCAGATCAATTCGCGCGCCAATACAATTCTGTGGATACTGTTCGCGGCTTCGGGACTGCTCTTCGTGATTGCGAGCTCGAACATTGCTAACTTGGTGCTAGCGCGAACGGTGCGCCGCGAACCGGAGCTGGCGGTACGTTCGGCGCTGGGAGCAAGCACTGCAGTTTTGCGCCGTTCTCTGTTGGCTGAGAGCCTCGTGCTATGCGGAAGCGGGGCAGTGGCGGCAGTGGCCCTCGCCATACCGATGGTAGCGGTGCTGGGTCGTTATGCATCGCGCTTCTCAGTGCGCGCCGAGGAGCTCACGCTCGATTTCAGTCTGGTGTGGTTTGGGATTGGGCTGGCGTTGATCGCGTCCGTCTTCCTGGCATTCATTCCGCGGCTTCCCTCGGCAAATGCGCCGCAAGGCGGGCTTACCGGCCGGGGAACACGTGTTGCCGGAGGGAGCAGCCGGCGTCTCCGCATCTTTGCTGTTACGCAGATCGCAGCCTCATTTCTGCTGCTTGCCGGAGCGTGTGTGCTGATGAAGACTCTGTTTGTGCTGGAGCAGACGCGGCCGCCGTTTGATTCGGCTAACGTTCTGGCACTCAATCTTCCGAAGATGTCGTATGGGCGGACACCCCAGCAGGTGGATGAGTTCTATCGCGAGGCGCAACGCCGGGTCAGCGCGCTGCCGGGAGTGGAGCACGTATCCTCCGGTTTCGCCGCTCCCTGGCGTGACGATCATTTGAACGTCAGCTTTGAATTTGCCGCCCAAGGCGCCAAACGTGCGGACGGTCAGGATTTTCGGGGTAAGTTCCGGGTGATATCGCCGGGATTCTTCGACACGTTCGGTGTGCCGATTCAGGAGGGCCGTGACTTCAACGCCAGCGACAAGGACGGCTCCGAACGCGTCGTCATCATCAGTCAGAGTCTTGCAAAGATGCTCTATTCAGGGCAGGACGCAGTGAACCATACACTGTGGTGGACGGACGGGGTCATGAAGTTTGTCGGCATCAGCACCGAGCCAAGGCGGATCATTGCCGTGGTACCCGACTTCGACGATGAAAATATCATCCCGTCACCGGCCATGACGATCTATGAGCCGGACGAACAGGAACCAGGATGGAACGGCCGCCTGTTCGTACGCGCACATCAGGATGCTTACGCGCTGGTCCCGGCCATTACACGAACCATTCGCGATCTGTCAGCCGACCAGCCCGTCGAAAAGGCCAGCACGCTCGGAGACGTTCGCGCGGAGGTGCTGTCGCCCGACCGCCTCAACGCGATTGTGTTTGGCGGATTCGCCGCCGTGGCACTCTTAATCTCCGTGGTGGGCGTGGCGGGCGTTCTTGCTTTCTCTGTGAGCTGGCGTACGCGCGAGTTTGGAATCCGCATGGCCCTGGGCGCTCTGCCGCGCAACATTCTCACCACTGTTCTCGTAGAGGGCGTGACGATGGCCGGCATCGGAGTGGGCGCGGGTGTGGTGGTGGGCTTTGCTCTGGCACGCGCAAGCGCCAGATACGTAACAGGTATCCATCAACCGGGCCCACTTGCGTTTGTTGGTTCCGCGGTGGTCATTCTGGGCGCGGCCGTAATTGCTTCAGCTGTGCCTGCGGCGCGTGCCGCAAGAGTGAATGCGGTCGAAGCGCTGCGTTCCGAGTAACTGGCTCATTTTGACCGCGTGGTGAGGCGGCCAGGATGTACTCGGATGTTTTTAAACAAGGCTTATGGCGGAGAATGGGGGATTCGAACCCCCGATAGAGCTTTCGCCCTATAACGGTTTAGCAAACCGCCGCCTTCAGCCACTCGGCCAACTCTCCGTCTGTGTTGCGGTGGGCATCGCCTATCGGCGATGCCCGGCTGTGGCCATTATAGCTTGAGGCTGGGGGAGGAAGACAAGGTGCTGATAGATGCCGCGGCGGATCTCCCCTGAGACGAATGATAAGGCAACCGCAGATTCCCTTCGGGAATGACAACAAGAAGAACAAAGCAACGGCGGATTCTTGCCGGATACAGCTAGGAGGCTACCGCAGATCCCCTTCGGGGATGAGAACAAAAAGAAAAGACTGAGCCCCGTGGGCTTCCTGATTCCGTTTCGCGCATAGCCTGGATGGCGGTATAAAACGAGAGGGACCAAATACAGCGATCCTTCACTACGTTCAGGATGACGACATAAAACACTTATCGACGCTGAGAGATTTGGGATCATGGCGGGGTGGGGTAGGAGGAGCCGGGAAGATGCGGCTGCTGCCGCTGATTGCTGCTACTTACTTTATGGTTTCGGGTGGGCCGTATGGGCTGGAAGATGTGATTGGCATGGCGGGGTATGGGTGGGCGCTGGTGCTGCTGGTGGTGATTCCGGTGGTGTGGAGTCTGCCGACGAGTTTGATGGTGGGAGAACTGGCGTCGGCGATACCGGAGGAGGGTGGGTACTACCGGTGGGTGCGGCGGGCGATGGGGGAGTTCTGGGGGTTTCAGGAGGCGTGGCTGAGCCTGGCGGCGAGCGTCTTCGATATGGCGATCTACCCGACGATCTTTGTGCTGTACCTGGGAAGGATTGAACCGGCGTGGACAGCCGGGTATCGGGGGACGGGGTGGGCGCTGGCGGTGGTGGTGGCGTGTATGGTTTGGAATCTGCGGGGCGCAAGGGCGGTGGGCGAGGGGTCGGTGGGGCTGTTTTGCGTGCTGCTGTCGCCGTTTGTGGTGCTGACGGCGGTGGGGTTGTGGAAGGGACTGACGGGCGGGGGTGCGCATGGAATGCAGGGTGGGGCGGGCGGGATGGGCGCGGGGGCGGCGGGGGTGGATTGGGCGGGGGCGGTGTCGGTGACGCTGTGGAATTACATGGGGTGGGATAACGCGTCGACGGTGGCGCAGGAGGTGGAGGAGCCGCAGAGGAATTATCCGCGGGCGATGCTGGTGGCGGCGGGGCTGGTGGCGGTGACGTATGTGCTGCCGCTGGCGGCGGTGGGGTTGGCGGGGATTCCGGCGGCACGGTTTTCTACGGGGGCGTGGACGGATGCGGCGAGGGAGCTGGTGGGGCCGTGGCTGGCGCTGTGCGTGGTGATGGGCGGGATGATCAATGGCGGGGGGATGTTCAATGCGCTGATGATGAGCTATACGCGGGTGCCGTATGCGCTGGCGGAGGAAGGCCTGCTGCCGGAGGTAGTGGAGCGGAAGAACCGGTGGGGCGTGCCGTGGGTGAGTGTGGCGGTGTGCTCGGTGGGGTGGGCGCTGGCTCTGCGGTTGTCGTTTGAACGGCTGATCTCGATTGACCTGGTGCTGTATGGAGGGGCGCTGATGCTGGAGTTTGTGGCTCTGGTGGTGTTGCGGGTGAAGGAGCCGGGGTTGGCGAGGCCGTTCAGGGTGCCGGGTGGGGTTTGGGGTGCGGTTGGGATGGGGGTTGGGCCGGGGGTGCTGATCGCGTTTGCGCTGTGGGCGGCGCGGGGCGAGCGGGTGGCGGGGTTGCCGGCGCTGGAGTTTGCGGGGATTGTGGCGGCGGCGGGGCCGGTGGTTTATTGGGCGGCGCGGATGGTGCGGCGGGGGCACTTGGGTGCGTGAAGAGAGCTTGTCCTGCCGGACGGGCCCACTTCACGTGGGGCGGTCACTTCGTGACTTGTATACCGGTCTGGGGAGGGACGCGATGCTGGGTCCCTCCCGTTGGTCGGGGTGTGGGCTTAGTTATTTTTTTGGGACGGGCTTGGGGATGGGGGTGACCTTGTTGTCGAGGAAGCGCTGCTGGGCTTCGAGGACCTTGTTGCGAGCGAAGGAGGCGTCGCGCCAGCCCTTGACTTCGACACGCTTGCCTTCGAGGTCTTTGTAGATGGCGAAGAAGTGGGTGATCTCCTTGAGCATGTGGGGGTAGATCTCGGAGAAGTTCCAGACGTCTTTGTAGCGGGGGTTGTCCTGTCCGACGCAGAGAACTTTTTCGTCACCGAGGCCCTGGTCGAGCATCTCGAGGACGCCGATGGGGCGGACCTGCATGACGCAGCCGGAGAAGCTGGGGGTGTCAACGAGAACGAGGCAGTCGAGTGGGTCGCCGTCGTCGCCTAAGGTGCTGGGGATGAAGCCGTAGTCGCCGGGGTAGTGGACGGGGGAGTAGAGGTTGCGGTCGAGACGGAAGACGTGGAGCTCTTTGTCGTACTCGTATTTGTTGACACCCTCGTAGGGGATTTCGATGACTGCGTTGATGACCTCGGGGCTGTTAGTCCCTACGGGGAGTTCCAGGTAGTTCGTCATAAAGGCTGGTGTCTCTTCTCTTGTCCGATAGAAATTTAGGCGGTGGCTGGCGTGGTGTTTCAAATGGCCGGGCTTGCCTGGTGGAGGGTCGTGACCTCGATTGAGGGCGAAAGCTGCACCATGTCTATAATCAGACAAGATGAAGGCTCATGTCTATGTCACGCTGAAACGAACGGTGCTGGATGCCCAGGGGCAGACGGTTGCAGATGCATTGCGGCGGATGGAATATCGCGGCATTGCCGATGTACGGCAGGGGAAGTATTTTCTGCTGACTCTGGAGAATGGATTGGAACAAAGGGCCGCGCAGGCCGAGGTGGAACGGATTGCGCGCGAAGTGCTGACAAACCCTGTGATTGAAGAGTTTACGTTCCGGCTGGAGGCCTGAGCGAAGGCTTTTTGGGCGGTACTCGAGCCAAATTGACGTGAATTTTTCGGGTGTCATGAACAGCTCAGGCTGACGCGAGTTCGCGCGACGAGTTACGGGTGCTAGGCTTAAAAGGTTATAGAGGATGAGTCATTTGAGTGATGCGATCGTGGAGGGTGCGGCAGTGACGTCTGCTGATACGGGATCGGGCGGCAGCCGTTTTGTTCGGGCGTGCCTGCGTCGGCCAGTTGATAGAACGCCGGTGTGGTTCTTGCGGCAGGCAGGGCGCTACATGCCGGAGTATATGGCCGTGCGGAAGCACCATTCGCTGCTGGAGATCTGTCGTACGCCGGAGATTGCTGCCGAGGTGACGATTACGGCTGCGGAGCGGCTGGGTGTGGATGCTGCGATCATCTTTGCCGATCTGCTGCTGCCGTTTACGCCGATGGGGCTGGACTTCGAGTTTGTTGCGGGAGAAGGGCCGGTGGTTCATACGCCGGTGCGGACGCTCGAGCATGTAAAGGCGCTGCGGACCGACCGTGTGGAAGAGCTGCAGTACGTAGCGCGGGCGATCGAACAGGTTGCGCAACACTTTGCTGCGCCGCGTGCCGATGGGGATGAGCTGGGAATCATCGGATTCTGCGGGGCTCCGTGGACGCTTGCGGGTTACATGATTGAGGGTGGCAAGCAGGGCGGCGGGGACCGCAATTACATCGAGACGAAGAAGATGATGTACTCCAATGGAGCCGCGTGGTCGCTGCTGATGGAGAAGATTGTTACCGTTTTAGTTGCTTATGCGCAGCAGCAGGTGGAGGCGGGCGCAGATGTGATCCAGGTTTTTGATAGCTGGGTGGGAAAGCTGAGCGTTCGGGACTATCGGCAATATTGTCTTGGATGGACGACGGAGCTGGTCGAGCGCATCAAGGCACTCGGAGTGCCGGTGATCTACTTTGGGGTGGAGACCGCTTCCCTGCTCCCCGCGATGAGCGAGACGGGAGCGGATGTGATTGGGCTGGACTGGCGGACGCCGCTCGACGCAGGCTGGAAGGCGGTGGGCGCGGGGTGCGCGGTGCAGGGCAATCTCGATCCGATTGCACTGTTTGCGAACGAAGATGTGTTGAAGGAGCAAGTGCGCGAGATTCTGGCTGCTGCTGCTGGACGGCCGGGACATATCTTCAATCTGGGCCATGGCATTGTGCCTGGAACGCCGGTGGAAAATGTGATTCGGGTAGTGGAGTGGGTGAAGGAGTTGAGTGCGCTGTGAGCGAACCGACGGGGAGTTCCGAGACAGGTAAGAGCGCAGTGCTGCTGCTGGCACATGGCACGCCGGACATGCTGGGGGAGATGGCAGAGTATCTGAGCAAGGTGACCGGCGGCCGTGCGATGCCACAGGAAGTTGTGGAGGAGCTGCAGCATCGGTATGCGCAGATCGGGCTACAGGAGGCGCCTGGCCTGGAGCCTCCGCCGCTGACGAAGTGGACGATGACTCAGGCACACATGCTGGAGCATGTGCTGGGCGCGGGCAAGGTATATGTCGGCATGCGCAACTGGCATCCTTACATTGCAGACACGGTCGCGGAGATGCGGCGGGATAGTGTGACGCGGATCAAAGCGGTGTGCCTGGCTCCGCAGAACTCGCGGACCAGCGTGGGACTTTACCGGAAGGCCGTGCTCGCTGCGGCAACTGGAATCGAGGTCGAGTTTGTCGCCGGATGGGCGGAGAGTCCGCTATTGGCGGAGGCATTTGCCGAGAAGCTGTGGCCGGTGTGGGCTGAGGCCTGCGCTGAGTCGGGGCAGCAGGTTCCAGTGTTGTTTACGGCGCATAGCGTGCCGTGCCGAACGATTATGACCGGTGAGGCTTCGGTTGCAGGAGCAAGGCCGGGAACTCCTGCGCAGGATTCGCCAGACCCGTATCCGGTGGAGGCCAAGCGTACTGCGCAGATGGTGGCGGATCGGATGGCTGCTGTTGGCTTTCACGAGAAGGACTGGTACTTTGCGTTTCAAAGCCAGGGCATCAGCGGTGGACCGTGGATTGGACCGACCGTGGAGGATACGCTGAAGGCAATCAAAGCCGAAGGGCATGTGGGCGTGGTGATGCAACCGGTTGGGTTTCTCTGTGATCACGTGGAGATTCTGTACGACATCGACATCGCCTTTCGTCAGACTGCGAGCGAGTTGGGTCTGAAGCTTTGGCGTGCGGAGAGCCTGAATGACTCCGAGGTGCTGGTGGAGGCGCTGGTCGACGTCGTCTCCGGCAAATATAAGGCGACTGTCGATGAGGTGTTGGTTCCGGCGTAGGTATAGGCTGTCTTGAGGGCCGAAGGCGGAGGCTCTGGCCTCCGATTTTTATTGCTGAATATTTTTCTGGAGAGAAGATGAAGCGCGTTGCGATTGTTGGCGGCGGGGTGGCCGGGCTGGCGGCGGCGTACGAGTTGGCGCGTCTGGCGCGCAACGGCGCATCGTTGCAGGTGGTGTTGTTCGAAGCCTCGACGCGACTGGGTGGAATCATCGAGACGGTTCATGAAGGCGGGTTCGTCATTGAATGCGGGCCCGATGCGTGGGTGACGGAGAAGCCGTGGGCGCGGGAGCTGGCAGAAGAGCTTGGCCTGGGCAATGAAGTGATGCCGTCGAATGACGCGACGCGCAAGACCTATGTGCTGGTGGACAAGAAGCTGCAGGCGATGCCGGATGGTATGCGGATGATGGTGCCGGTCGATCTCGATGCGATGGATGCTTCGGATATGTTCAGCGCTGCGGCGAAGCTGGCGTATCACGAAGAGATGGGACGAGCAGAGGAGTTGCGTGAGGCCGCCCCTGACCAGGACGAGAGCGTTGCGGAGTTTGTTCGCCGCCATTTTGGAGATGAGGTGCTGGCAAAGATAGGAGCACCCCTTCTGAGCGGCGTGTTTGGCGGCGATGTGACGAAGTTGAGCGTGCGTGCGGTGATGGCTCCCTTTGTCGCGATGGAGCGGGAGCGCGGCAGTTTGATAGGCGCATTGCAGGCGAGTGTTGCGGCAAAGAGACACTCCGTGTTTACAACATTGAGGAGCGGCATGGGAACGCTGGTGGATCGTATGATCGCTGCGATTCCTGAGGATTGGGTTCGACTGCTCGCGGAGGTAAGGTTCATCTCGTACGGCGAAGAGGGATGGCTGGTAGGAACGGCGCGAGGTGTCGAACGTTTCGACGCAGTGATGATGGCTGCGCCGGTCGATGTTGCGTGTTCCCTACTGTCTCCGGTGGACCCCGAGGTCGCTCCTTTGATGGAGATGGACGCAAGCTCTGCGGTGGTAGCAGCATTTGGATTTCCTGACGCCGCGAAGTTTCCTGTTCCGCCCGGGTTCGGCTTTCTGGTGCCGCCAGGCTCCGATAGTCTGCTGCTTGCGGGTACCTTTGTCGATCAGAAGTTTGAAGACCGGGTACCGCAGGGAGGACGGCTGGTGCGAGCCTTCTTTGGCGGGAAAGCGGCCGAACGGCTGATGCGGTGCGGTAATGACGAGACAGCCGCTGTGGCGCGGATGGAGCTGGCGAGGATTCTGGGTCCGCTGCCGGAGCCGCAGGTCACTGTGGTGCGACGTTGGCCTCGCAGTCTTCCGCAGTACGCAGTGGGACATCTGGAGCGGATGAAGAAGCTCGATGAGCGAGTGAGCGCGCTCGACGGATTGTGGTTGCTCGGCAACGGGTATCATGGCGTGGGCGTGCCCGATCTGGTGCGCGATGCTCGGGTTGCGGCGCGGCGGATGGCACGGGAGAGCGAAGGTCTAGCGGAGGTCGCGGAGTTGTAAAGATTTGACCCGGCGCAATGACCGGGATAGTCTTTTTCTACACTGGTGTTGGGAAGACGGTGTGAATCCGTCGCTACCCCGTAACTGTAAGCGCTGAGAGTTTTGACGATTGGTACTAAGCCACTGGGATTCGTCCTGGGAAGGTGAGTCAGAGCTCGACGAAGCGTAAGTCAGGAGACCTGCTGGTGGCCGATCAGGCTTGATTCAGCTTCGCTGGGAGAGCTGGAGAGCATTCTCGCCGACTGTAAGAGTCTGCCCGAGCGCTGCCTAAAATTCATCCCGCTCTGCTCGATTGCTTCGAAAGATGCCGGGCGAGGAGCTAACGATGCAGGAGATGCGCCAGAGTTCCGTGACACTCGTTCTTGGTGGCGTTCGCAGCGGCAAGAGCCGTTATGCGCAACAGCTTGCCGAGCGAGAGAGCCGCGTGATCTTTGTGGCGACGGCGAAGGTCTCGGACGACGAGATGCAGAGGAAGATCGAACGGCATCGCGAAGAGCGGCCGGCAGAGTGGATCACCGTGGAGGAGCCACTGGAGCTGGTTCAGGTGCTGGCGCAGCGGGGATCCAGCTGCGATGTGATGGTGGTTGATTGCCTGACGATCTTTGCAGCGAATCTTCTTGAGGCCGAAGGTGACGATCGGGGGGCTGTGGATCGGCGCGTCGAGGCTTTATGTGAGGCGTTGCGGTCGGCAAGTTGTTCAGTGGTGTTGGTTTCGAACGAGGTAGGCAGCGGGGTGGTGCCGGCGTATCCCCTGGGGCGGCGATATCGCGATTTGCTGGGCGAGATCAATCAAAGCGTGGCAAGAGTTGCCGATGATGTTGTGTTGATGGTGGCGGGACTGCCGCTTGCCTTGAAGGGACATCTTGAGGTGACGCTGTGAGAGGCCTGTTAGTGTCGGGCACCGCTAGCGGCGTTGGCAAGACGACGGTTGCACTGGCGATTATGGCGGGGCTCCGACGACGTGGGCTCGCTGTGCAGCCATTTAAATGTGGACCCGACTTTCTGGATACTGGACATCACACGCGAATATGCGGGCGAAAGGCTCGAAATATTGATACATGGATGCTGAGCGAAGAGGCTAATCGCAACGTTCTGCGAGATGCCGCGCGAGAAGCGGATGTTCTGGTCGCTGAAGGCATGATGGGATTGTTCGATGGGAAGAGCGGAAACACAGAAGCGGGCAGTACAGCGGAGATCGCCAAGCTGCTAATGCTGCCTGTGGTGCTGGTCGTCGACGCCGCGAAAACAGCTAGGAGCATCGCTGCGGTTCTGCTCGGCTTTGAGATGTTCGATCCGGATTTGCGGCTTGCGGGTGTGATTTTGAATCGCGTTGCGACCGAGAGGCACTACGAGATGCTGCGGGCGGCGATTGAGACCTCGTGCAGGACGAAGATTCTGGGTTGGCTGCCCCGTGATCAGACGATCGCAATTCCCGAGCGGCATCTAGGCCTGCAGGGTGCAGCTGAGGCTGCGACTGAAGATGATACTGCGATCGACACACTGGCTGCGCTTGCAGAAAGGTTCTTCGATCTTGATCGTTTGCTTGAACTCCAGTGCGGTTTGAAGCTGAACGAGGATCAGGATTCAGGCGTGAGGCACTCGCAATCTGAAGAAGCTGTGCGAATCGGCGTGCCATCGGATCACGCTTTCTCGTTCTATTACGAGGACAATCTGGATCTACTGCGCGAACAGGGGTCCGAGATCGTTCAGTTCAGTCCACTGCACGATAGGTGTCTTCCAACAGGACTGGACGGACTCTACTTAGGAGGAGGATATCCCGAACTCCATGCAGAACAGTTGAGCAACAATCGGAGCATGCTGGATGATGTTCGTGCCTTCGCTGCTTCGGGAAGACCGATCTATGCGGAGTGCGGTGGAATGATTTATCTGTCCAAGAGCCTTAGCACCGCCAGCGGAGAGACCTTCGCAATGGCTGACGTGCTGCCACTCTCGATGCAGATGACCGGTAAGCTCGTACAGTTTGGATACGTCACCGTAGAGTTCACTGAAGACTGTCTGCTGGGCGTGAAGGGGACAACTGTGCGCGGGCATAGCTTTCACTACTCCTGTATCGTCTCGCGGGGAGAAGCGGCAACATGTTATCGCGTGCAATACTCAATGTCCGGGAAAGAAGAGCTTGAAGGGTTCCGTCAAGGCAATGTGCTGGCCAGTTATGTCCATCTACACCTGCGAGCGAACCCTAAGATCGCGAGAGATTTTGTCGCTACAGTTCGACGAGCGCGAATCCCGCAGGCGGTGACGAAGTGAGGCGGCGTGCAGACTCTGGGTCTGGAGGGATGGGTGAACGCATCAACTCAATTAATCGATCCTAAAATCACGTCGACAATCGAAGCGCCAAGTCAACAATGGCTTGCGCGAGCGCGAGTGCATTTGGATGCATTGACGAAGCCGCTGGGTAGCCTCGGTCGGCTCGAAGATCTCGCGGCCCAGATGGTGTCGATTCGACAGCAAAACTATACGAAGCCGTTGCAAAAGGCCGTGTACGTCTTTGCCGCCGATCATGGAGTCACCGCTGAGGGCGTCAGTGCGTATCCAAGCGAAGTGACGCGGCAGATGGTGCTCAACTTTCTTGCTCATGGTGCGGCTATCAATGTGCTTGCGAAACTTCATGGTGTAGAGATGAACGTAGTCGATGTAGGCGTTGATGCGGATTTCGATCGGATTGATGGTTTGCTGCATCGAAAAGTGCGCCGAGGAACGCGCAACATGATGCGAGAGCCGGCGATGAGCAGAGAGGAAGTGATAGAAGCTCTCAACGTTGGATTGAACCTCGCAGACGATTCGAAGGCGAAGGGCCACAGCTTAGTCGCTGTCGGAGAGATGGGCATCGGAAATACCACGGCGGCGAGCGCCATCACATCTCTCCTTACCCGGAGGTCGGTTGAGGTGACGACCGGCAAAGGGACCGGCGTGAATACCGAGGCGTTGCAGCACAAGCGCCGGATCATCGAAGCGGTTTTGCAGAAGTATTTCGGTGAAGCGGGAGGCCATACTCTGCCTGATCCAGTCGATGTACTCCGTATCGTCGGCGGATTGGAAATTGCCGCGATGACAGGTTTCATACTCGGCGCGGCGCGGCATGGAGCGGCAATCGTTGTCGACGGGTTCATCTCGACGGCAGCTGCTGCAGTTGCCTTTGCATTAGTGCCGGAGGTGCGCGGCTATCTTTTTGCTGGGCATCAATCCGAAGAACCTGGACACCAGGCACTCCTGGACTACCTGGGATTGAAGCCGATTCTGACTTTAAATATGCGGCTCGGCGAAGGCACCGGCGCGGTCCTGGCTATGCCGATTCTCGAATCAGCAATGTGCCTCTACAACCAGATGGCGACGTTTGAATCTGCTGGGGTGAGCGAGGCTAAGGATTGACGGCAGCAAAACAGATTCGGAGACTTGGTGAAGAGCTTGTGGTCGCCTCTCAGTTCCTCACGCGAATTCCCATGCCTGAAATAGCGTTCGAGTCCGATTCCCTCTCTCGTGCCGTCAAATTCTTTCCGCTGGTTGGACTGGTCGTCGGATCAGGAGCCGTGCTGCTGCAAAAGCTGCTGACGTCGCACCTGGCTCGTCCACTCGTCGCGGTAGTCGTGTTGACTTACCTTGTGTTGATTACCGGCTTCCTCCATGAAGATGGCCTTGCGGATACTGCAGACGGGTTCGGTGGTGGATGGACGAAGGATCGGGTATTGGCGATCCTTCGAGACAGCAGAATTGGAAGTTATGGCGCAACTGCACTTGTCCTATCTTTACTGGCGCGCTATCTGCTGCTGTCTTCGATGCCAATGGAGCACTTTGCCGCATACGTCATCTCGGCCCATGTACTCTGCCGATGGAGTTCCCTTCCACTAAGTTATTTTCTTCCCCCTGCTCGCAAACAGGAGGGACAAGGTGCGCGCATCGCTCGACTTACATCTCTCCCTTCACTGTTATTTGGTTCGATCTTCGCTGCTGCGGTCGTGGTCTTCGCTCTTCGGGGTGCTTCCACGGAGCCGCTTCTCGCCTCTCTCCTCGTGGTGGTATTGAGCGGGTGGTTCTACTATCGAAAGATCGATGGCGTAACCGGCGACTGCTTCGGTGCGACCAATCAGCTCACTGAAATCGCGGTTTACTTCTGTGGGGTATGGATCGCATGAGCGGAATCCTCTTCATTCGTCATGCCGAGACAGATATGGCCGGAACCTTCTGCGGTCACTCTGACCCTGAGGTTAATGCGCGGGGTCGTGAACAGATCTCCGAACTGATCAACAGGCTTCGCGAGGAGAGTATCGAGATTGTTTACACGAGCGATCTGCGTCGCGCCTCATCGACTGCCAACGCGATCGCCGAGGCATTCGGGGTCGAGTGCCATGTCCGTCCAACACTGCGCGAGATCAACTTCGGCACATGGGAGGGTCTTAGCTGGAAAGAGATTGAGCAACGGGACGCGATTTATGCGCGTCAATGGATAGCGAAACACCCGATGCTGGCCGCCCCTGACGGGGAAGCGTTCAGACACTTTGAACAGCGCGTGTTGAATGAAGTGGAATTCTTGTCTACAAAGGCAGCAGAGCAAAGCATCGCGGTTGTGACTCACGCCGGGGTGCTGAGGACTGTGCTGTGTTCGCTGAACAACTGCAATCAGGCCGATGCCTGGAGGCAGACTAAGACTTACTGTGCCATCGTTCGTCATAGTGTTGCACTCTCGCTCCGGGGCCAGGTCATCGGAGCACACTTATGACCTCCCCTAAGGTTGACGTGCATGAGTTGATAGCCTGGGGTTTGGATGAATATTCCTACCGCGACGGCGCCGCGGGTTTCGATTCGACAGAGTTGGCTGCTCGAATTAGACGAGCAAACACGAGATTAGCCGAACGCGATCGTTACGCAACTACAAGCGCCCTGCTCGAGCAAGAAACACGAGACATTCAACCTTTGCTCGCGATGGCAACGCAACGCGAAGACTTGCACTTGGAGTATCAGAGCCTTGACTGGACGCTGGGCGTGGTCGACCTGCGCCTCTTGCTTGCATTTCAGCGCAGGTTGATCTTTAGCCCTTCGCGGCAAGCTTCGTTCACGCCAAAACAAGGTGATTGGCCCGGATTGATCTCGCTCGCAGTCAGTTCGCAACGCAGCACCGAGCATCTTCTGGTTCATAACGGCAGCGATACTGACCGTTTGGATATTAGCCTGCACTCGAACAATCCTGACCTCCAACTGCGGTTTACTCCGAAGACAAGCGGATATGGGGCTTTGCCACTTTCACTCTATGGCGGCAGCCCTTTCTTCGAAGTGGCTGAACTACGCGGGCGGTGGTTTTTGCGCGACGGCTATCATCGCGCCTACCATCTGCTACAGGCGGGAGTAGATCGGATACCAGCCGTTGTGATCTATGCGCGGAGCATCGAGGAGCTGGGTGCGACGACCCCATGGTTCTTCCATGATGAGCAGCTGTTCTCCGATCGTCCTCCGCGCGTCACGGATTTTCTTGATAGCAGCATGATCCTGCGCTACGAGAGAACCGCTCTTCGCAAGGTCATTCGTATTCGTGTGGAAGAGTCGCTGGAGCCGTTTGATGAAATTCAAGAAGGACAAGGGGAAAGACTATGAGCATCGCAACAAAACGAGGAGATGGAGGCGAGACAGGACTTGCCGGCGGGATTCGTATCTCGAAGGCTGACTTGCGCGTTGAGGCCTATGGCACAGTCGACGAGTTGAACTCGACTCTGGGCTTTGCCCGAAGCATCTGCACGAACAAAGAGATTCACGATTGGACCGAGACAATTCAACGCACACTGTTTCGAGTGGGGTCTGCGCTGGCTACTCCTCCAGAGAGCAAGAAAAGTCCACCATCTGTCTTGACTGAGGACGTTGATATGCTGACCAATCTCGTTCATCAGATCGAGGCGACCGAAGGCATACTTTCCGACTGGTCGCTACCAGGCGCACATACAGAATCGGCGGCTTTTGAGGTCGCACGCACTGTTTGCCGCCGGGCAGAGCGAAACGCGGTTCGACTTGCAAACAGCGGCGTAGAGTTCAAGCCGGAAATACTCTCTTACCTCAATCGCTTATCCGATGTGATCTGGCTCTTCGGCAGACTCATTGAAGTCAAAGCAGGCGTGGATGCACGGTTGCGCAGCGGAGATACCGCGGGACCGAAGTGGTCAAGAGCATGGAAATGACGAAGGCTACAGGCTTCGATGAGAGTGAGCGACGGGCGGTTTACCGGGCGATCCGCGAACGGAGAGACGTGCGTCGCGGCTTTCTGCCAGAGCTGATCCCAGATGAACTTCTACATCGGCTCCTGGAGGCCGCACACAATGCGCCTTCTGTCGGCCTGATGCAGCCGTGGCGATTTATCGTTGTGCGCGAACTCGCCGTGCGCCAGAGGGTCCATCAGATTTTTCTCGGAGCAAACGAGCAGGCACGGGCCGGTTACAAAGGAGAACAGCAACAGAGCTATGCAGGAATGAAACTCGAAGGAATTTTAGAAGCGCCGCAGAATCTGTGCATCGTGTGTGATTCGCAGAGTAGCCAGGGGCATCAGTTGGGGCGGCGGACGATGCCTGAGACCGCGATCTACTCGGCCGTCTGCGCGATTCAGAATCTGTGGCTCGCTGCGAGGGCTGAGGGAGTTGGCGTCGGTTGGGTGAGTATTCTCGAACCAGCTTTGTTGCGCGAGGCGCTGAAGATTCCCGTCCATATAACTCCGGTCGCTTATCTCTGCCTGGGATATGTGGATGCGTTTTCAACGACGCCGGATTTGGAGCGCGCGGGCTGGGAAAAGAGAACACCACTGAAGAGCGTGCTCTCGTTGGACCAATACGACAGCAAATGGGATGAAGGACGGACGGCATCATGAGGGCGCGTGCGATTATGGTTCTGGGCACAGGCTCCCATGTCGGCAAGTCGTTGATGACCACCGCTCTGTGTCGCATCTTTGCGCAGCACGGGTATCGTGTCGCGCCGTTCAAATCTCAGAACATGTCGTTGAACTCTGCGGCAACGATTGAAGGTCTTGAGATTGGCCGAGCGCAGGCTTTGCAGGCAGAGGCTGCCGGTGTCGCGGCTTCGGTTCACATGAATCCTATCTTGATCAAGCCGTCTGGCGATCATTCTTCTCAGGTGGTTGTACGCGGAAAGATCTGGGGACGTGTCACGGCAGCGGACTATCATCGACGGCGCATAGAAGAGCTGCTGCCAGTGGTCCGCGAGAGCTATGATTCCCTGGCCTCTGAGTATCAGGTGATTATTCTGGAGGGCGCTGGATCGCCCGCAGAGATCAATCTGAAGCAACATGATATTGCAAACATGCGAATGGCAGAGATGGCCGAGGCGAGCTGTCTGCTCGTCGGGGATATAGATCGCGGAGGGGTCTTCGCGTCGTTGCTTGGAACGCTTGAACTATTGGAACCTGACGAGCGCCAACGCGTTCGCGGATTCGCGATCAATAAATTTCGCGGCGATGCGAATCTTCTAGAGCCCGGTATACGAATGATGGAAGAGCGAGTGCAAAAGCCATGTGTGGGAGTCGTTCCTCACCTGTCTTCGCTGATGCTCGAAGAAGAAGACAGCCTGGGCTTGCCTGCTACAACTCAAACTCAGTGGACACCAGCACAAGCGTCAAACAGCTCAACAGACCGTGCTCTGCGGGTAGCCGTGATTGCGCTGCCCTCGTTTTCGAACTTCACTGACTTCGATTCATTGCGTGCGGAGCCATCTGTATCTCTTCTGTTCTGTCGCACTGCAGAGGCAATCACACAGGCTGATGTAGTCATTCTTCCGGGTAGTAAGCAGACTGTGGACGACTTGCTATGGATGAAGAGATCCGGTCTCGAGATTGCCATAAAGCAGTACGCGCAGACTGGTCTTGTTGCAGGTATCTGCGGTGGCATGCAGATGCTCGGCAAAACGATCAGTGACCCTACTGGGATGGAGCGAGATGGATCAGTTGCGGGTCTTGGTTTGCTTCCGATTCACACTATCATGCAAACCGAGAAGGTGACTCGAAACGCAAAGGGGCAGCTGGCGGCCGCAGTTCTGTTTGGACAGTCCGTTGCGAACAGCGGAGTCTCCGGGTACGAGATTCACATCGGACATACAGAATATGAAGCGGGAGCGAAGCATTTCTCAACTCTTTCGTCTGAGACCGATCCGTCCGGCATAAGCAGAGACGGTTGCATCTGCGCTGACACCCGCGTCTTCGGTACCTATCTCCACGGAATCTTCGACGAAGACAGCTTTCGCCACCAGTTTCTCGGCGCTGCTCGTGGGTTTCACAAGCTCTCCTCGCCAAGAAAGATGAATCTCTGGAAGCAACTTCGCGAAGACTCCTTGAATCGGCTCGCGCGTGAAGTAGAGAGTTCACTCGATATGAAAACAGTCTTCGATTGGGTGGGGCTGCCTTACAAGGTTCCTCTGGAAGACACCTATCCGCAACTTCGAAGCGCAGGCGTGGGGCGATGAGCAGTCGAGGAGTTGTTGCAGCAGCTTATATATTCGACTGGATAGCAGGCGATCCTGAATGGTTCCCTCATCCCGTTCGATTGATTGGCAGAGGAATCGAGGGAGGGGAGCGAATTCTGCGGAGGACTCGGCAGACTCCCGCAGCAGAGTTTGCCGCGGGCGGATTGCTGACCTTCGGCGTGGTCGTTTCGGTGTATTTAGGTACGGCAAGAATCATCGACTGGGTGAACAAACGAGGCCGGAGGTCGGGATTTGTTGCGGAGACGCTGCTCGCATGGACGTGCCTCGCATCGCGCAGTCTGCACGATGAGGCTTCTGCTGTCGTCACCGCTCTGGAGGAAGGCGACAATGGTCAGGCGCGACAACGACTGGCACGGATCGTCGGTCGCGATACGCTGTCGCTCGACCAACACGAGATCAGCCGGGCGGTGATCGAGACCGTCGCAGAAAGTAGTTCGGACGGCATCATCGCACCACTCTTTTACATGGCTATCGGAGGGGTTCCGCTCGCTATGGCCTACAAGGCGATCAACACTCTCGATTCTATGATCGGCCACGCAGATGATAGGTATTTTTACTTTGGAAAGGCAGCAGCGCGGCTGGATGATGTTGCCAATTTTCTGCCCTCCCGATTGGCAGCTCTAGGAATTGCAACCGTCGCCGGAGTTGTAGACGCAAGTCCTTCGTCTGCGATCGAGACGTGGCATCGCGACGGCATGAAACACAAAAGTCCGAATGCGGGGCAGCCAGAGAGTGCCATGGCCGGTGCCCTCCAGGTTCGGCTGGGAGGGGGAAATTACTATGCTGGAGAGCCGGTGCCTGCGCCTTTCATCGGCGCTAGCTTTCCACCTCCCAATGCACTCAAGGCGAGACAGGCAATTCGCATAGTCGCAGTCGTCTCTGCCGTTGGAGCAGTTGCCGCACTGTTGCTGCGCCGGGGACGTAGATGAAACAGCCTCCGCAGGTCTTCTTGCCAGCACACGGTGGGCAACTTCGTCAGATCGCTGCTCGATATGGAGTCCCGGCGGAACAGCTTGTTGATTTCAGCGCCAATATAAATCCGGCCGGCCCCCCTGCATCCGCGCTCGCCGCGCTGCATCGCGCACTCGCAGACCCAGCCACTCTGGCAGCATATCCCGATCTTGAACTTACCTACCTCAAAAAAATAATTGCGGAAGCTTCGAATAGCTCGCAAAAAAACATCGCTGTAGCAAATGGTTTTGTACCTCTGCTCGAAGCCACTCTGCGTTCGCTCAGGATTTCTCGCTGTCTCCTGCCCGTGCCCTCGTTCAGCGAGTATTGGCAAACGCTCGTGAACGCAGGCGTGGCGGTGGTTCCCTACAATCTCTCCGAGGAAGAAAACTTTTCGTACGATCCGGGCGTCCTGGTGCGAGCTCTGCTGGACGATGGATGTGACGCACTTCTGCTCGCGAATCCCCAGAACCCTTCCGGTGTACTTTGCGAAGCCGACAAGATGCGAGGACTGGTAGAAATGGCCGCAAAGCACGGAATCAAAGTGCTGCTCGACGAAGCCTTCATAGATTACGCTCCAGCGCAGTCCCTCACACGAGCTGCCGCTGAACAGGAAAATTTAATTGCGTTCCGTTCAGTTACAAAATTCTTTGCGATTCCCGGGCTACGAGTCGCCTACGCAGTCAGCAATGACTCTTCGATAGAGGGTCTGAATCGTAGGATTGCGCCATGGCCGCTTACAACATTGGCATCAGATGCAGTTTGTGCCGCTTTGCAGGATGAACTCTATGCTGAGAACGCTCGCCGGGAGAATGTTTTACGACGGACCTGGCTGCAGCAGAAACTCGCTCGCTTGAAGATCTTTACCTATCCCTCGAGTACGAATTTCTTGCTGCTGCGGTTTGCCGCAGAGGTAGACGTCCATCTCATTTGGGAGAAGATGATCGTCGAGCACCACATAGTGCTTCGCTCCTGCATAAATTTCACCGGACTCGCAGCAGGGCACCTGCGAATTGCAGTTCGTTCGGAAGCAGACAATGAGAGATTGGTTCGCAGCCTGGAGCGCGTGCTCGCGCAAACACAAGAATAATGGTCGGGGCGGAGGGATTCGAACCCCCGACCCTCTGGTCCCAAACCAGATGCGCTACCAGACTGCGCTACGCCCCGACTCTGTTTAGTTTATCGCATCAAACCTGCTACTGCGATCATAACGTTCGAAAGAGGCCGTGGCTGCTGGTCCCGAAGATCGCGTGGAAGACGCCGTCGAAGACCCACGTGAGCAGGAGTAGCGGCAGAATGACCAGGCCAGCCAACACGAGACAGACGACCCCGAGAAACAGCCAACTCTGAAGGGTGTGTTTACGTGGCTCATCGACACTGCCGACGAGAAGAGCGTAGTTTCGACGGTTAGCGCGCCAGGCGATATCAAACATATCGCCGAGAACGGGGATCGAACCGACCACGACCTCAATCGCGACATTGGCCACCATGCGCGCCACGGTGGCATAGGAGACCCCGCGCACCCACGCCGCGACGATGATGATGCAGGAGGCTATCCCGCCGATCAGGTCGCCGATCCCTGGGATGAAGCCCACAATGCCGTCGAGACCGAAGCGGATCGAGGTGCCGGGGATCCTGATGAAATCGTCCAGAACGTGCGAGAGCAGATCGAGATTTTCGTCATCAAAGGCTTTTCCGCTGCGCTTGATACGGGGTGACAAGACCTCGGGCTTCGCGGTAAACGGCATGGAACCCTCCCCGCCCCCACCGAGAGATTGCCCCGCAGGCGGCCAGTGCTATAATTCCAGTATACGGCGGCTATAGTTCAGTGGCAGAACGCCGCTCTGTGGCAGCGGATGTCGTGGGTTCGAAACCCACTAGCCGCCCCAAACTTCTCAATTCTTTAGACTGCGGATCAACCTTGCCCCGCGTTCCCAAAGCTTCCTCTACGCCCGTCCCGGTCGCCGCTCCTAAATCCTTGGCGCGCCTGTACGCCGGGACATCGGGCTGGGCGTATCCGACCTGGAAGCCCGAGTTTTATCCTGCGGGCATTCCGGCGAAAAAATTTCTTGAGTTCTACGCCTCGCAGCTTACCTCGGTCGAGGTCAACTACACCTTCCGCGCCTTGCCGACGGCGAAGATACTCGAGGGCTGGCTCGGCGCGACCCCGCCGGAGTTTCGCTTCAGCTTCAAGGCGCCGCAACGCATCACCCACCTCAAGCGCTTACGCAACTGCGAAGAGCTTGTAGCTCAGTTTGTGGCGACGCTTGAGCCAGTTCGTCAGGCGGGCAAACTTGGTCTCCTGCTCTTCCAGCTTCCTCCAAACTTCAAGGCTGACGCCGAACTTCTCAGCACCTTCCTCTTTCTTTCCGCGCTTCACGAAAAAGGCGCCCCGCCGATCGCGTTTGAATTCCGTCACGAATCGTGGTTTGACGAGAAGATCTACTCGATTTTGCGCGAGCATAAGGCGGCAGTTTGCATTGCCGAGAGCGATGACCTACTGACGCCAGAGGTGCATACCGCGGAGGGCCATACCTGCTATCGGCTGCGGCGGAGCAGCGGTTACTCTGCAATCGAGCTTGACGCTTTTGCGCAGCGTTTCGCAATCCTCGCCCAGCAGCGCGACGTCTACGTTTACTTCAAGCACGAGGACGAGCCAACTGGCGCACTCAACGCCACGCAATTTCTTTCCCGCATCCAGGCTCTGGCGGGGAAACAGTGACGCCGACAGCCGAGATCGAGAGCATCGAAAGCCACGCTGCTGAGTTTCAGCCTCGGCGTTTCATCATCAACGGACATCTGCAAACGATCATGGGCAACTACTTGCCGCGACTCAACAGCCTGCCCGCGCCTGAGGCCACCCTCGTCGAGGTTTCGCCAGGCACAGCCAGCCAGATCGCCAGCCAGGTTCTTTGCCACTGCCACTGGCAGCTGAAAGATATTCGTTCTTCACGACCAACAGCCATCATCGTGCATGGGCTGGAAGGTTCCTCGGATTCGCAGTACGTAGTCGGCAACTCGAACAAGCTGTGGCGGGCCGGATGCAACATCATCCGGATGAATATGCGTAATTGCGGAGGCACCGAGGCGCTCACGCCGACACTCTATCATTCGGGCCTTTCCAATGACGTGCTCGCTGTGATGAACTTCTTCGTGGCACAACGGGGGCTCCGGTCGATGTCGTTGGTCGGCTACTCGATGGGCGGAAATCTAGTCCTCAAGCTTGCTGGCGAGCTTGGCTCTGACGCTCCCTCAGAACTGCATTCCGTAATCGGCGTATCCCCCGCGCTCGATCTTGGCCCCTCGGCCGATGCTCTGCATCGTAAGCAGAACCGTCTTTACGAGTTGAAGTTCCTTCGCGCTCTCCTGAGCCGCTATCGCCGCAAAGTCGCACTATTTCCTCACGTCTACGATCCAAATCTTGCTATCGGAGTACGTTCTCTGCGCGAGTTGGACGACCGCATCACTGCACTCTACTCAGGGTTCGCCGGCGCCGAAGACTACTACTACCGCGCCGCTGCAGCCCGCGTCATCGACCAGATCGCTGTGCCGACGCTCATCCTCCATGCGCTGGACGATCCCTTCGTCCGCATTACCGATGAGAGTTGCAGCAGACTCGAGGCGAATCCGAATATCCGGCTGATCACGACTCACCACGGCGGCCACTGCGCCTTTCTTGCCCAGCCCGACGCTGACACCGGATACGATGGTTACTGGGCCGAGCACACCTTGCTGCGGTTCCTGCTCGCCAACGCATAAGATAGTTTCTAATGCTCTCTGACTGGTCCGCCGAATGTTCTTCAGACGATCCTGTGCTTGTGGTTCCTTGGTCTGACCCATCCGATCTCTCCGGAAATCGCCGATTCATCGATCTCCGCGAGAACCCCTACGACCTCGACCATCTCCCTGAAGTCGAACAGCATCCACCACTGATGCATGCTCTGCGCGCGCTCAACGCCCCCCGATCTGCCGTCTTCACCGCGAAGTGCGACGCATGGCCGCTCGATGCAGATGAGCTCGACAGTCTTCGCGCAAACCTTGACGTAACCTCCGACGATGCGCCGGCCGGCTTTGGCAGCTACATCGACATCCTCTGGCGCGAACGATCTCTCTTCGCCTCCTACCATCAGATGGAGCAAATGATGCACCGTTTGACACGCCACTCCTCTCCGCTGGATCAACCCTATGCCATGCTCGACTGTGTCATCCGCCCTGCACTCGTTGATCTCACTGGTCCCCAGGAGGGCTTCGCGGCCAGCCTCTATGTAAAGGCCATCGGCCACGATCCCCACGCCGCAGAACAGAACTGGGCCTCTGCTCTGGACGCTGTCGTTGCACTGTTGCGCAGTAAGGATCTTGCCTTGGGCTAAGCTTCCGCCAATTTTTCAAACCTGAAAGCTCGCCTTCCCCGATACAATCGATACAGACGCTCGCGGGCGAGTAGCTCAATTGGATAGAGCACGAGCCTTCTAAGCTCGGGGTTGTGGGTTCGATCCCCGCCTCGCCCACCACCCGCTCACTGCGTCTGCTACGCGCTAAGCTCCCCTAGGCCTCGAGCAAAAGATCTTCTTCCTCAGTACGGTGAAGATCCGCTTCGCCATTGCGTTTGCCAGTCGCATGTCGTAGCCCCGCCAACGCGATAAAGCTGATCGCCAGGCAACAGACTCCGTTCCACTTCCAGTGCTCCCATGCGATGGTCGCCAGGGCTGACCCCACCGCCGCCCCGCTAAAGTACACCGTCATATAGACCGTATTGATCCGGCTGCGCGCAGAGGGGACCAGCCCAAAGATCCGAGTCTGGTTGGCTACCTGCGTCATCTGCGCCCCTATATCCAGCACCAGCACTCCAATCGCCAGCGCGATGATGTGGATCGTCATCGGCAGCTTGATCGGCTCTTCCACCCACAACAGAACGTAAGAGAACCCCAGCAGCCCCATCCCAAGCGAGACTACCCATCGCGATCCATGCCTGTCGGACAGCCTGCCCGCAAGTGGTGCGACCAGTGCACCCGCCGCGCCGACCACACCAAAGGTGCCTGCGACACCCGCGCCCAGCCCGTAATGACTGTGCAGCACAAAAGCCAGCGTCGTCCAAAAGCAACTGAACGACGCAAAGACGAGCGCGCCAACAATGGAGGATTCTCTAAGCAGAGGCTGCGTACGAAATAGCGTCCAGAGCGACTTCATCGCATCCGCATAGCGCAGTTGTTGCTTTGGAGGCAGTTTGGGCATCACCTTCCCCATCAGCGGAACGAATGCCGCATTCACCACCGCCGCCACCACGAAGACCCAGCGCCAGCCATGAATGCTACTCACCCAGCCAGCGAAGGTGCGGGCCAGCAGAATACCCAACAGCAGCCCGGTCATGACTGTGCCGATAGCCCGTCCGCGCTTTTCATGCGACACAAGGTCGGGCGCAATAGGAAGCGCAACGTGGGTAACCGACGCAAAGAGCCCAAGCAACACACTCGCAGCAATCAGCCAGGTCAGTCCAGGGGCAAGCGCAACCAGCAGAAGGGCAACCGCCTCCGCACCATACATTCGCATCATCAGAGCGCGGCGCTCCAGCACGTCGCCCAGTGGAACGAAGGCCAGCAAACCAGTCGCGTAACCCACCTGGGTCGCCACCGCGACAAAGCCCACATGGCCAGCCGTAACACCGTAGGAGCGACCCATCTCCAGTAGAAGCGGCTGGTTGTAGTAGATCGTCGAAACACCAACTGCGCAGGCCAACCCCAGAAAGGGGAGTGGCGCGCGATGTTCTGATTTCAATAAAGTGGTCATACCAATGCTCTCTTCTAGTTTAGAGCATTGGACAGCAATCGGCTAGGGGCCAGAAATCGACGTGGAGACGCTAAACCTTGCCCAGCGTCAACTTAGCGATAGTAGCTAGCTGCATAAACGACGTGCCTTCATAGATCTTGCCTATCTTGGCGTCGCGATACAGCTTCTCGACCGGATAGTCCTTCACAAAGCCCGATCCCCCATAGACCTCGACCGCGAGACTGGCAACGCGTTCAGCTACCTGCGACGTGAAATATTTGCACATTGCCGCTTCTTTTAGAAAATCCAGGCCCGCATCTTTCAGCCGAGCCGCGTTATAGACCATCAGTCTCGCGGCCTCGATCTCCGTCGCCATCTCGGCCAGTTGAAACTGCATCGCCTGAAACTCTACCAGAGTCTTGCCAAACTGCTTGCGCTCCTTGGCCCACTTTGCCGCATGGCCCCACGCACCTTGCGCCAGCCCGAGCATCTGAGACCCTATCCCGATACGACCTTCGTTCAGGGTTTCGATAGCGATCTTATATCCCTTGCCCGGCTCGCCCAGCACCTGCGCTGCCGGTACAACGCAGTCGTTAAAGATCAGTTCGCACGTACTGGACGCGCGAATACCAAGCTTGTCTTCTTTCTTCCCAAGCGTAAATCCGGGCGCGCCCTTCTCGACCAGGAACGCCGTAATTCCCTTGTACCCTGCCGCCGGATCGATCGTCGCAAAGACGATAAACAGCCCGGCCTCTTTCGCATTCGTGATCCAGAGCTTCTGCCCGTTGAGAACGTAATCGTCGCCGCGCTTCACCGCCCGCGCTTGCAGTGCAAAGGCATCGGAGCCCGAGGAGGCCTCGCTGAGCGCATACGATCCAATCGTATCTGTCGCAAGCCGCGTCAGATATCTCTTCTTCTGCTCTTCATTCGCCCATCGCACAAGCGCATTAATGCAAAGCGTGTTCTGCACATCGACCATCACCCCTACGGACGGATCGACCGCAGAGAGCTCCTCGACTGCGAGAATCGCATTGAAAAACGTACCACCTGCCCCGCCGTACTCTTCGGGAATCTCGATCCCCATCAACCCGAGTTCGAAGAGTTTCCGGATCATCGCGGCATCCATCTGCTGCGACTCATCCATGCCGCGCACCAGTGGACCAATCTGTTCCACCGCGAATCGCCGTATCGTATCGCGAAAAAGCTGCTCGTCATCCCCCAACTGCGTCAACGCCATCGGTCCAACCTGCTGCGACATCCACTCACCTCAACTCGTATTCAGGAAAAGGTGAGTCTAGCATCTTGAACACACGACTGAATAGGCATTCACTATGTCCCCTGAGCAGAGACACACTATCTAAATTGATATCGAAGAAGAGAGCAAGACCGCTATCCAGCGACCTTCACCAGACGTCCACGCCGGCTGACGATCGAGAGCTTCTCGGTATTCAAAATCTTCCTAGCCTGCTCTTTGGCATGGTTTGCCCACGGCCCAACTGGGTCAAGCCGCACATACGCCAGCCAGTGCCGCAACGCCCGTCGACGCTGGCCCTGCCGCTCATACGCCAACGCAAGATTGTAGTGTGCATCCGCATACTGGGGAACCAACGCAACCGCCTTCTGATAGGCAGTCGTCGCCTCAGCCAGCCGCTGCATCTCGTCCAGCACATTGCCCAGGTCAAAGAACGCGAGCGCGTACTCGGGGTCGGCCAGCGTCGCCTGTCGATAGAGCCCTTCCGCTTCTTCAAATCGGCGCAGATTGTAGTGGATCGTCCCGAGATTGATCAACGCCGGTGCATGCTGTGGACGCATCGTCAGAATCGCCGCGTAGATCTCGGCAGCCTCCGGGATCGTAGCCGGATTTTCCTCCAGCTGCACGGCCCGCAAAAACATCTCCTGCACCTCTGCCGCCTGCCGCAGAACAGCGTCTCCGCTGCCCACAACGCGAAGCTGACGTGCCGGTGCAGTTTCGAAATCAAAGGCAAGCTGCTGTGTCACCGGATCCATCAGCGCACCGCCATGCCGGAAGCTCAACCGCGATCCACGACGCACAAAGCTCGCCTCCAGCAGCGGGTTTCGCACTCCCCCCAGCCGCTGCATAGCATCTACCGACGCTCGTATATTTTTCGCAGAGATCTTCGTCGTCGCCTGCAGATCGCGCAGCCTTCGCAGTTGGCCCAACGCTTCAAAAGAGTAGTCTTCGCGGGGAGAGATCAGCCCCGCTCGCTCCCACGCCGTCAGCTGGCGTGCCTGCAAGTGAAGGATCCGGATTACGTCTTGACGGCTATATCGGGTCACAGTGGTGTCTCAGTTGGCACCGTCTTACAAGTTCATCCTGCGAACTCTCTCTGGAGTATGCCTTCGAAACCCGCGCCAATCAAGACCTAAGTCACCTAACCCGATCAATAACAGTGGATAACTTGTACCAAAACGGGTTCACTCTATGGCGAAGTAAATACGCTGTGAAATAGCAACCCTACCTTCAAGACACCCGCCATCACGTCAGTCTGGGCTGGCGGCTCTTGAGATCTTCGAGGAGGCGCTCGATCTGATCCTCTCTCTCCAGGGTGTTCAGTTGATCTTCGAGCGACTGAGCTTCAAGGATCATGTGGCTGGCGGCATTGTTGGCTTCGTCGCGCTGAATGCTGGCGCGCAGACGATTCATGGCGGTCGATCGGTCATGCGAAGCAGCGATCGTGCGAGCCGTATTGGCCTTGCCGACGGTGCGGGCTCGACGCTGCCGGGCGATCAACAACTCGCAAGCAGATCGCGTCTCGGACAGCTTTTGTTGAAGGCGATTGAAAGCGTTGCGAAGAGTTTCAGTCTCAGCGTTCTGATCTTCCAGTTGCTGAGCGAAGTTCGACGTCAGCCGCTGGTTACTCAAACTGCGCTCCAGTGCAGCGCGGGCCAGATCGTCTTGCTGCTTCTGAACAGCGAGTTCGGCTTTGCGATTCCACTGGTTCATGGCATCCTCGTGCTCCTTCAGTTTTTTCTGCAGAAGGTGCTGGTCGGCGATGGCGATGGCGACCTGTGTCTTGACCTGGAGAAGCTGGTTTTCCATATCGAGAACAAGTTGCTTTGCGAGCTTCTCGGGATCTTCAGCCCTCTCGATGAGGTCGTTGATGTTGGCTCGTAAGAGTGTTCCTACACGTTCGAGCAGTGCCATGGGAGTCCTCCTTTACTGCGGTAGTGCGCCGGCGCGGAGAGAGTTTTCCACGCCGGCTGACACGTCATGCCTGTGGACTGTTGCCGTCATCGCGAGGTTTCATCGCTTTGACGTTGGACATCAAATCATGAATATTCATGCCGGATAGAGCTTCGAAGAGCGCGGGAACCTGAGCGGCGATCTTAGTCATCTCGCCGGTGATCTTGTTGGCTCCTGTCGCCCCATCGTTCCCAGTCGAAACAATAGTGATCTTGTCGACCTTGCTGAGCGGTTCTGCCATGGCACGGACAACATCGGCCATATTCGTGATGAGTTTGTCGACGACAGCGGCCTGCGTCCACCCCTGATAGGCTTCGGCCTTGACGTTCATCGCCTTCGCCTCCGCCTCGCCCTTCTGGAAGATGATGTTGGCCTCCGCTTCGCCCTGCAGTTTAGTCGCCGCAGCGCGGCCCTCCGCCTCCATCATGATCCGTGTTTTATCAGCCTGAGCAATATTCTCGATGCGCTGACGCTCGATCTCGGAACCCTTGAGAATCGTCGCGATGAGCTCCTTCTCGTGACGCAGGATCTCAGCCTCCTGCACCTTCACCTGCTCCTGTTTCTCAACCTGTTGCACCCGAACCTGCTCCGCAACAACCTTCTGTTGCATGACGTTGGTCTGGAGCTCGTAAGCTTTGTCGGCCTGAGCCTCCTGACGACGGCTCTGCTCGGTGAACTGCGCCTTTTGGATATCAAGGTCGCGCTGAGCTTCGGCCTGTTTCGCAAGCGACGCCGTCTCTGCGATTACACGATCCTGATCGGCTGAGGCCTTCGCTACTGCCGCCTCGCGTAGTGCAATGGCGCGGCGAATGGCCGTGTCACGCTCAGCCTCCGCTGCCGCGATCTCGGCATCGCGGCGGATGCGAGCGACATCTGGACGACCCATATTGGTAATGTACTCGTTCTTGTCGCGCACCTCGCGAATCGTGAAAGAGATCACCTCAAGCCCCATCTTGCTCATGTCATCCATGCAAGTGGAGCGCATCCGTTCGGCAACCATCTCCGGCTCTTTCACAATCTGCTCGACGGTGAGCTGGCCGATGATGCCCCGCAGATGGCCCTCCATCACAAGGCGGATAAGACCTTCACGCTGGTCGGGAGACTTTGTCAGAAACTGTTCAGCCGCGGTAAGAATGGACTCTTTGTCCGAACGGACTTTGATCTGAGCAACCGCTTCCACAGTCACCGCGACGCCTTGCTTGGTATAGAGATCCTGTTGCGGTGCAACATCAAAGCTCATCAGCTCCAGCGAAAGCTGTCGAGAGTTTTCAACGACCGGAAAGATCACCGCACCGCCGCCTTTGATGACGCGTGGCCCGCGAAAACCATAGACAATAATCGCTTCGTTAGGACCAGCTTTGCGAAACATCTTAGCCATGAGCAGCGCTAAGGCAAGCGTGGCGAGAACTACCAGACCAACAATAATAATGACCGAGTTCGGCATATCGTTCCTTTGTCCGAGACGGACGAGAGAGCGTGTGATGTGCTTGCCTCACGAGGGAGATGGCGGGGAAGCGCCTCGGCAAGTGAGGCCGCCCTGTGACGAAAAAATCGGCGTGTTATGGCAGCCCGTTTGTGAGTTCCTCCCACCGGCGAACGTACGCCACACCACGGTCATAACGAATCACAACAACCTCCGCGCCACGCTCGATCGCGCTGCCGTCTTCGCTCCGGGCAGCAGCAGCACGACGAGCCCCGGCCTGCGAAAAGATGATTTCGCCGATGCCGTTGCCGTCACGAATTGAGTCACTGACCTGAGCGAGTACGCCGGCCATCTCCGTCTCTTCCGGTGTCAAAACACGCTCGCGAGGAAGAAGCAATTTAAAGAGAACAGCCCAGATGAGCGCGGCTCCAGCGACACCGCTTATCAAGGCGATTAGCAAGACCAGAGCGCCTCCAAATATGCTGGAGTGGTGCAGTAGATACCCAGCTCCACCAAACCAACAGAGAAAAACTGTGATCGTGAAGCCGTTCACTGCCGAGATTCCGGATCCACGATGCGCTCCGCCGGGTGCCGCGTGGCCGTGAGCCGCATGGCCAATGTGAAAGCGGCCGACGTGCAGATGGGCGAAGCCTCCAAAGACAGAGATCAGGCTGAGAATCAGACCGACACAGAAACAGATGAGATAGAAGGAGTCCATATTATTTGGTGCTCCGTTTCGCAGCTTTTTTGGGAGCTGGTTGAGTTGGTACAGCCATCAGCGAGGAACTTTCAGGACGAAGAACCTGAAAGAGGCGGTCCAGTAGCGTGGGCGTATCAAGAATGCTTTCGATTAGAAGAAAGCAGCGCCGTGAATCGCTATGGTTAGCCAGCGCGAGCAGAGCCTGACAGAGTGCGGGATCACGACGGAAACGTTCCGCGCCGCCGACCAGCCAGAGATCGAGCTTGTCTTCGGCGGTCCGTAGGTCGGAGATCAACTCAGAGTGGTAGCCCTCGGGATCGTCGACCAGATAGCCGGGATGAACCTTGAAGAACTTCGCCAGCAGCAGCCGCGTCGTATTCGTCAGATGCGGGCGCGCTCCACTCTCAATCTGGGACAGATACGACTGGCTGATCGTCGCTTTGCTTGCCTTCTTGCCCGTGCCATTTTCCTGTTGAATCGCACGGACCAGCTCCTGCTGAGTCATGGCGCGGTTGAGACCGCGGAGGTTGCCCTCGACCTCACGAAGATAACGAATTTTGTCACTGAGTTTCATGCTATTACAAATCGCAATATTTATATCGCGATTTGTAATAAAAATCAAGTGCGTTCTTACGCGAAATACAGTTCGTGAAAACACGAGACTCTGGGATACTGCAAGCTCCGGACGCTTTCGATACCTCAGAGTCGGATACCCGGCGTATGCTGGCCACATGCTTCGGCTTGCCTGGCGTCTAACGCATTCGTGCTGCCTGCCCGCACTCCTGCTTTACGTCTCCTCCCTACTTGCATCTTTGCCGGGGCTCGCTTCGGGACAAGAGCTTGCTGCGCCACCGCCCTCATCCGAATCTGGAATGAGGATCGAAGGTCTAGGGAAAGCCGTCGCACCGCTCGATGGTCCCTGGCAATTCCATCTGGGAGACGATCCCAACTGGGCCTCGCCCTCCTTCGACGACTCTCGATGGGAAAAACTAACAGCAGAAAGGCCTTGGGGCGAGCAGGGACACCCCAGTTACACCGGCTATGCCTGGTACCGCCTGCACCTGTCATTAGACTCAGCGCCAGGAAATCAAACCAACTTCGCCCTCCTCGTGCCCCACCTGGACGATGTGTACGAGATCTTCTGGAACGGCGACTCCATCGGCCGCAGCGGAAAGTTTCCTTCCTATCCCATCTGGTACCGATCCTCAGATGCACCGATCATCTACCCCCTCGGTCCGGGCGCTCCCGAATTCGAACCAAGACTCGAGCACCCATTTCATGGCACCCTTGCCGTTCGCGTCTGGAAAGCGCCTCTTCTTTCCGAAGATTCCGGACGATCCGGCGGCTTCGAGGGGTCCCCAGTTGTCGGTTATCCCGAACCTCTCGCCGCTTATAAAACCACGTTGGACTACCAGTGGCTCCGTGCCAATCAATTCTCTTTCAGCGAATACCTGCTCTACGGAATCGCCGGTCTGCTCGGCCTATTCTCCTGGCTTCGAGATCGGCAGCAGCGGACGCTCTTGTGGATGACCGGGTTCGCCCTCAGCCCGCTCATTCGAATGGTTCTCTACGGGATGCGCATCGCCTGGCCAGTAGGTGTATCAAACGCATTAGGACCGCCTGTCTCCTCCATTCGCGACATCTCCCTTTGGTTTCTGCTGCTCTGGCTTCTGCGCCTTGACGACAACCAGTCCTTAATCCGTCTGGTCCGTCGCTTCGCCATTGTCAGCTTGTCCGTCAGTATTCTCGATGGTCTTCTGTCGCTGGTGGACGCGAGCGTGGGATGGTTCTGGCTCATTCAAATTGCGGACGCGCTGCTCACCGGCATCTACTTCATCACCGCGACGGTACCTCTGGCACTGGTCGCCCTCGCCGTCAAACAGCGACGCCGATTGGATTTGGCCCGCAGGCTGCTTGTCATCGCGGCATTTCTCTCGGGCATGATGCAGGTTGTGCAGGGGTTAGCTCCCCAGGGAAGGCGCTTCACGCACTGGACCCTAGCCGACAAACTGCGCGAGCCCATCTTCCACATCTATGGCAGTGCAGTATCGCTGCCGACGCTCACCGGAATCTTCCTGCTCCTCGCACTGCTCTACACGGTCTATCGCACCTCCGTGGACGACCGCCGTCGTAGGAGCCTTCTCGAGCAGGAGATGAGCAGCGCCCGCGAGCTCCAACAGGTGCTCATCCCCGAAAGTTTCCCGTCGATACCCGGCTTCGCCGTTACCAGCGCCTATTGTCCTGCGCTTGAAGTTGGCGGAGACTTCTTCCAGATCATTCCCCTCGACGGCGATTTCACACTCGTCATTCTTGGCGATGTCAGCGGCAAAGGCATCAAAGCTGCCATCGCGGTATCACTCATCGTCGGACTGGTGCGCGTCCTGGTAGAAAACACGCATAGCCCCGCTCAATTGTTGACCGAGTTGAACCGGCGATTGTGTGGTCGAATGCAAGGCGGTTTTGCCACCTGTGTGACCCTGCGCATCGACCCTGACGGCAACTGCACTCTGGCCAGCGCCGGGCACCCACCTCCCTACCTCAACGATCGAGAGTTAGCCATTCCCGGCTCGTTCCCGCTCGGCCTCTTTCCAGCCGTCACCTACGAAGAGAGTCGCTTACGCCTGCAGATTAACGATCACCTCGCGCTCTACACCGATGGATTGCTCGAAGCCCGCAGCAAGACCGGGGAACTCTACGGCTTTGAGCGGATAAGCGAGCTCTTCGCAACACTCCCAGACGCCGCCCGAGCAGCAGAAGCCGCGGTACGTTTTGGCCAGGATGACGACATCACCGTCGTCACCCTGGTCCGCGTACCCATCAGCAAAGAATCGACCGGCATCGCGGCAGACACTCAAAGTATCTAGCTACGAGCTGCCCGACGAGCTATCGTCGGCTCGCCGAATCGTATCCTTAAGCACATTCCTTTTCTCGTCAAAAACTTTCTCTGTTCCCTCTCTCACCTTCTTCGCAATGTCGGTCCATACCGGGTTGATCGTCTTGAGATCCACCTCTTCCTTCTCTAGGGCTTCCTCAAACTCCTCAGCCTTTATCAATCCATTCGTGTAACTCGACATCTTCTTCACGATCTCGAACGCCGAAGCAATCACGACGCCGACATCATCTTTATGCTCATCTGACACGCCTTCGTAGACTTCTTTTTTGTGCTCGTCGATCCACTGAAACACGATCGGAATCACAACCTCGCAAACCCATCGGTTGTAAGCGTCCAACCCCTCAACCCCCGCGATCCAGGATGGGTGCATCCCCCAATCCGGATAAGCCCCGCACAGTCCATCTCCGTTACATTTCTTCACAATATGTTGAGTGGTCCATTTATTAAGGTTTGACATACCCTCTCCTCGTTGATTTGACTGTTATCTAATTGAATTGAGATACAAGGGCCCACAACCCGAAGAACTACTGCCAAAACTCGATCCGCCGACTCCCTACAACCTGGAAAATGCAGGGACCCATAACGTGGACAAAGCTAGGTGCAGTGTTTATAGCATTGATTCAAGTACCGTTGCATATTTCAACTCCAGCGGCTGCGTCGCCCGGCAAGGGATCATTGGCCTTTCTCATGTAGAAAACGCCGTCTCGTCATCAATCACCGGTCTTGCAGGCCAATCCACTATGACGACCTGATTGAAGACCAAAGCCGCGACTTGTATGTATTGGGAGACATGCTCAAACATCTCAACCCTTGGAGATCAAGGCACGAGCCTATGCACAGCACAGCCAGAGCTAGGCGGTCGTCGAATGGCGGTTCCCCAGAGACGCGCAGACCTCCCATGCTCGGAACTAATGGCGACTTTTTAAATTTATCGGCAGGATGGGTTTGCGACCCTATAGATGCCCGGTCAGAAATCTGAATACTTGTCCATGCCCTCCCGTCTGCCTCGAAGGCAACGCCACACATTTGGGAGCGCACTCTACTCACACCACACCGGTCGGGCATATATGACCAGAGTCCTTGTAAGTATTCATTTTAGGGAGTTTAAATGGAGCCGATGAGCGGAGTTGAACCGCTGACCAATGCCAGGGTGTGGACGTGAAACAAACACAGCGCTAAGGATTTGCGTTCAGTCCGCCCCCCCCAATGCATCGCCGTCTCCGACGGCCGTCCTGCTTGTCAATGGGTTGGACTTCGAATATTCGATCGCAGCCGCGGGAGGCAGATTCAGCAAAAGCACAGGCATCTTCGCCCGCTTAGTTATTGGCAGCACCTCGGAGTTGCTGCGGCATGTTTTATTTTGAATGGGCGTTCGCGAAAAATTGCCATGCCATCTGGGTGAAATCAAGCGGCTCGGTGGGACGGGTGGCTTGATTCAAGGTTGAACTCTTACTTCCCAGCCACTCGTGGCCGAAGCCGGCGATGAAGTCGGCGATGACTGATACATGGTCCCTGCAACCCTGCCAGGATAGCTGGACTCCCCAGGCAGTCTTTTCCGCTCGCTGCACTTGACAGCCGTTGAGATAACCCCACGTAACCCAGTTGCCGTGCGGGGTGGTCGCGAAGTTGGGACTGTTGACCTCAAAGCCAGAGAACTGTTCGTCGTTGTCGCCGTGAATGTAGAGGACGGGCATCGAATGAGCCAGCTTCACCGGGGGCTCCATGAGCGGAGTCGCGACGGCCACGATCGCAGTGATGGATTTGGAGTGTCGGGCGGCGAGCAATTGGACCATTCCGGATCCACTGGAAAAACCAGCGAAGTAGATACGTTTAGGGTCGGCTGAATTACTGTGCAGGACGTCCCGAAGAACGGCCATGAGATAACCGTCGTCATCGACTGGAAGCATGCCGGCTGGAGGGAGATGGGTGCGAGAACCCTGCATGTCCCAGAATGTGGTGTTGGTTTGCTTTGCAAAAGGTTGATCGGGTTGGCGAGGCAGCAGCTCGGGGAAGACAACTAAGAAGTTGTTGAGGTCCGCTTCGGTTTGCCAGCCGAACTCTTCGGAGTTCTGTCTAGCAGAGCTGCCTGTACCGCCCAGCATGAAGACCACCGCAGGGTGCGGAGGAAGATGCTCAGGCTTATAGACGAGGTAGGGACGGCTGTATCCGTTGTGTGTGAACGGAAAGATAGCAGGCTGAGCGGCGAGCGCGCGCATCTCGCCTGCCATCGCTAGTTCGGCAAGGAATAACAAAGTTAGACGGATCAATACTCGGATAATACGTCGAGAGATGATTCCGTCCATCTTCGCTGGCTGGCCGAAGAAAGCGTTCGGGCCCATGCCGCTCAGGCTCGTGACAATTCTCATTGCGCGTCCATGACACACCGGAAACCTACTGCGCCTGAACGGTCTTCGCTTGGAGCCATCAGCAAGAACTTGCCGTGTTCATCGTTGCGGTAGGCTTGCGGAAAGTACCAGATCGATCCACCCGGCTGGTAGTAGCTGCCGCCGCGAAGCACAGCCGCACGCGTGTGATCATCCTCATACTCGTCGGTCCATTGCCATACGTTGCCGACCAGATCCTGAATACCAAAAGAGCTCGCGCCCTTCGGATGCGCGCCTACGGCATCTGGCGAAGTTAGCCTTCGGCCCTTATCGACGACGGGTACAGCTTCAGCGCTCCATGTGTTGCCCCACGGATACTTTCTGTCGTCTGTTCCTTGGGCGGCGTACTGCCACTCCCACTCATGGGGCAGCCGCTTCCCTGCCCACTTAGCGTATGCGCGTGCATCTTCGAGAGAGACCCAGGTGACGGGCTTGTCTGCCCAGCTAACGGGATAAGTGTCACCTTTCCAGTCACGAAGAAAATTTTTGGCATCCTTAGGTTTGTAGTGCGTGGCATCAATGAATTTCTTGAATTGCTCGTTTGTGACCAGGTTCGTATCCATCCAGAATGTGTCGATGTTTACGATGTGATCGTGGTAGCGGCGAGGTGACGGCTCCCAAGGGTACTGAAAGTCGACGCCAACATCGTCACGTCCTTCGATTTCAATCCCGTTCACGCGGAATCGGTATGTAGCCGCAGGAATTTTCGTCATGCCTTCAAGAGCTTGCGATGTAGCTTTCGTCGTTGGGATCTCCACCAATGTTTGCGGTATAAAGTTCCACTCAGCACTGTAGCTCTCGAGCGGCTTTTGCGTGATGCTTCGCATCTTCGTCAGGAGAGTCTGTTGTGCAGCGGATAAGGCACCAGGCACCTGAAGAATCGCTCCGTAACCGTTTGGTTCGACCGTAAACGAGAGCAGTGCGTCCTGGCCGTCCATGCGTGGAGTCAGTTCAACACCGTGGTAGACATCGAAGAACTTTGATCCGGCAGGAGCACTCTTGACACGCAATAGTTCGCCCTGCATCACATAATCGCTGCGATTGACGAGTGTCCAAACGGCTTCTGAGTTCAGAGGCCAGTAACTTGCGAACAGACCGCGCGACTCGGTGGTGTAGTAGGGCTGCCAATCCTTGCTGACCAGAAAAGGTGCGAGGCCGCGCTCCATGGTTGCCATCCGCCGAATCGCTTCGCCATCACGAGGCGTAATGCCGTTCCATATTCCCCAGACATTCTCCCAACTCTCGAATCCGACCCCGTTGAAGAAGGCTGCCTGGAGATATTCTGTTTTGCTGTGACTCCATCGTGCGCTGACGTTTACCATCGCGCGCGGCTCGAGCCACTTACTGCGACTTACATCCGGCGCATAGGGGTAGGTCCAATAACCCCATGACATTGTGTTCCACGCAAGCATCTCGTCATGCCCGGGGAATGCTTCCGGTTCGAGCGCCAGGGGGTGATTAATTTTAAGAGCGGCGTCGCTAAATGCTTTTGGGATACCGTCCATGGTGTCGCCGTTTACGCCGTCTGCCCCGATCTCTTTCATCATCTCCGCAGTAGCTGTCCAGTTCGGTTTTTCTTCGTCTCGGGTTCCCTGGTCCCACACCATCACTGGAAAGAAGACCTTCACTCCGCGGCGATGGAAGTCCGACACCATTTGTTTGACGGCGGGAATGCCGCCGGGCATATCGCGAATGAGATCGTATTGATTCCGGTCGTCGATGCCTATGTTCGTGTAGGTGTGCCATATGAGGACGGAATCGATGCCACCGTAGCGTTTCTCCGTGTCGTCCAGGTAACGATCGACCGTGTATTTTCCCGAGTCTGGATCGTAAAAATACCGATCTTCCATCATCATCTGAGGTTGTATGAAGCTCGACTGCGTCCATTTGAGCGCTGGCAGGTCATACATATCACCGGAGTAACCCATGCGAATCTGGCGATTGGTGCGCCAGCCACGCATCTCGTCCAACCAGATCTGAGTTTCCTGCGCAGAGCAGCCGTGATTCCCCCCAATGAGCAGCTTCGACACATCATTGCATCCGGGTGCCGAAATACCTTCGGTGTTGAGTTTGAGATGAGGGTAATCAATCTGTGCTCTAAGTCCGGCAGAACAGAGGCAACAAAGGCCTGCCGCAACAAGTCTGGCGCTTAGGGATAGTAATCGCAATGTTTGCTCCTCGTGTTTCGTTTACAGATTTTTTTCGGCTGATTGAACGTGTCCGTCGATGGAGCGCTCTAAAGCCATCAACACTTCTCTTTTAGTCGCCAAAGAAGGCTGTGCCCCGGAACGTGTGACAGACAGGGCAGCGGCAACTGTAGCAAACCGTGCGCTTTCTACAGGGGTGTCACCGTTCATCAAGCCGACCGCAAACGCTGCGTTGAAAGCGTCTCCAGCTGCCGTCGTATCCACAGCTTGCACTTTGGGTGCCGGGATTCGATGCAACGAACGATCTTCGCCAAAGAGAACGGCTCCCAACGCGCCGCGCTTTAATATGATGCCCTTCGCTCCCAGTTGCAAGAGCATGGCCATCACCCCCTCTTCAGAGGATGCGCCATTGGTGTAGAACTGAGCTTCTGTTTCATTGGGCGTGAGCCAGGTCACTCCTCTAAGTTCTCCGTTTGGCAGCGCCTGCGCCGGTGCCGGATCCAGGATGAGTGGCAGGTTCAATTCGGAGCACATCTCCGCCAGGCACTGAACCGTTTCAAGTGGAATTTCAAGTTGTGCAAGAACCACCCCCGCGTGTCGGAATATCTCTTTTCTGCTCCGCAAGACGTCGGGAGTCAGATGGAGGTTGGCTCCCGGCGAGACGACGATGCTATTTTCACCCGCATCATCAACGAGAATGGTTGCTGTTCCAGTCGCGGCATTGACCTCGCTCACCTCCGTGATGTCCACGCCCTCTCTCTTGAGCTGCAGTCGCAACTGGTCTCCGAACGCGTCTCTGCCAACCATGCCCAGCATCTTCACGGGATATTCGAGTCGCGCCACGCCGACTGCCTGGTTGGCACCCTTCCCACCGGCATGAGTTTGAAAATCATGTCCAAAGATGGTCTCTCCTGCGCGTGGTATACGGGGCACGCTCGACACCAGATCCATGTTGATACTGCCTACAACGACGATAGGTCGCAGGTCATTATGCATAAGTTTCTCCAGAAGCGGCTAGTGACCAGCAAAGAGCGGAGCGGCGGCGATTGCACAAAGGCCTAAAAGAAAAAAGATGAACATGAACGTTAGCAGTAGCTTGATCCGACTGGTTGTGCCTGCGAACTCGCGCCACACAAAGACACCCCAACCTGCCGACACCATCGTCGCGCCCTGGCCGATGGAATAGGAGACTGCAGGACCGACGAAGTGTGTCCGCGCCGCTACAAAATTGAAAACAGCGCCTGTACACCAAACCATGCCACCGATAGCTCCCCAGAGATGCCAGCGTTTAGGAGCTGCAACATAGCCTGAAAAATCGACGGGAGTTTGCCCATCAATTGGCTTGCGCATAAGCAGATAGTTTGCGGGAAGGGCACAAAGAGCTACCCCGATGACAAACAGGAATGCCACGGCATACGGCCCCGATGCCCCAGAAGTAAACATCGCCTTCGAAACGAAGGGGTAAAAACTTCCCATCAAGACGCCCGAAAGCAGGCTCAGCAAAATGCCTTTGCTGCCGGCGTTTCGTCTTTCTTTTTCCCGAAGACGATATGCCAACGCATCCATAACAATTGCGGCAACCACCAACGCGATGCCTCCAAACAACAACAAAGGATTGCCTGCTGGATTGATAACGTAGTTGCTAATCGCCCCTATGACCAAAGCCAGACCGATTCCAATAGGAAAGGCCACGGCCAAGCCGGCTACATCGATCGCCGCAACCAACAGCAGGTTCGCGAGATTAAAGATCACCCCACCCAAGAGTGCCATGCCGAGATGGTAGGGGTGAACCTTCGTAAGATCGGCGACAAAAGACACCCCTTCTGATCCCGTGCTGCCAAGAGTGAAACCCCAGAGGATCGCTCCAAACAGGAGCCCAATGACGTAGTCCCAGTAGAAGAGCTGAAACCGATAGCCTGGGCACAACTTCATGGTGTTTGCCCAAGAGCCCCAGCAGCTCATGCTGATGAGCATGAAGATCAGCGTGCTTGCATAGATTTCTGGTTGATACACTGCGTCTCCAATCGGTGAAAGGATCCGACCTTAGAAATAGTTTCAAGGCCATCAGTTAGAAAGCCAGCTTTACAGCCAATTGCAGAATACGTGCTTCGCGAGCATTTGTTGCTGCACCGAAAGGAATGCCGCTTCTGGTCCCGGTCTTTGTCTGGTAAGTCTGAGCGCCGTTCCACTGCGTGTGATTCAGAGCGTTATAAGCGTCGGCACGAAATTCAGCATGGAAGCGTTCGAAGATCGGAAACGTCTTGGCGAGAGATAGATCGAGATTATTTTGGCCCGGACCACGGATCGTACCAAGCCCGGAGTTACCACGAACGCCGGTTACTGGAATCGTAAACGCCGCTGTATTGAACTGGTTCAGAAAGTTCTTTGAACCGTGAGAGAGGTTTGGATCGCCGTTGACAAACAGCTCGTCTGTACCTGCATAGTCAAGTGCGCTGGTCGCGTCATTGATGATCGTAAGCGCCTCCCCGGACTCGATCGTGCCGATGAATGAAGCTCTCCAGTCGGTCAATGCTTCCCGTGCGACGCGGTTCCAAGATTGGCCATAAGTCGGTGACCAGATGCCGCTGTAGACAAAGCGGTGGCGGTGGGACAAAGTACTCTCACCCCGGTTATAGATATGTGGGTCCTGGAAGCCATTGAACCCGCCTTCTCCGTTTGCCGCAAGCGTGTTGACGTAGGGATAGTCAGAGACGGTCTTGCCCCAGGTGTAGTTGCTCAGGAACTGGAGTCCATGAGTGAACTGATGTTGGAACTGAGCGACGGCTGCGTTGTAAAAAGCGTTCAAGTTCGGTCGCTGCACGTAGATGTCGCCGAAGCGGCCCAGATTATTCGGACGAGCATTGTTGTAGGCATTCTTAGTCGGCCAATTTGTTTGGTAAGCAGGCAGGTTCTCGTTGATGTAGTTAGAACCCTTTCGTCCCTGTGACCCCAGGTAAGAGAGTGTGAACGAGTCGCGGGGCGTGATTTCATGCTGGACATCCAGCATGAAGCGTTGATAGTAGGGCAGTGGGGTCGACTTCTGATCGTAGTAGTACGCCGTCGAATAGTACCCGTCGCCAAAATATCCCTGACCCGGGCCGGTACTTACTGGATAGTTGCCAGGAACGAGCGGTGGAGGAGTCTGGAAGATGTTCGAGAGTCCCAGGACGGGAGTATCACTTGGAGCGCCCTTTGTAACGTTCGTGATCTCGTCGCCGCTGAAGTAGCCTGGGACGCCATTCAACGCGTTGCCGACCTCAGTTGAAATCTGCGTTGCACCAACGTCATAGAAGATCGCATAGCCTGCCCGCAGTACCGTGTTCTTATCCAGGTTGTAGGCAAAACTAACTCGAGGAGCAAAATCCTTTTTGGTTGCCGACAGATAATGCTGCGGCACACCTTGTGCGATTCCGGGAAGCTTGAGCACGCCACCGTCCGTTGTTGGCTGGTAGATCGCACAGCACAGGTTGTTGTTTGCATAGAGTGGGATCGAGAGATCGTAGCGGAGACCAACGGTTAGGGTTAGACGTGGGGTCACCGCAAACTTGTCGTTCGCATAAAAACCCCAGTACGGAAATGTTACGTCCAACTCCGGCGACGTAGCGTCGCCACCTTGAAAGTCGTAACGCTGGTGGATCGTTTCCGGCAGGCCCATGGCCAGATCAGCCATGGCGTCGCCCCCCTCGTAGTTTTGAAGGCTTCCACCGGTGCTAAACTTCTGCTGAAACTCGACAAAGCGAGCGAAATCCCAGTCATATTCGCTTTTGCGGAAGTAATTTCCTCCGAAAGTCATCGTATGCCTGCCTTTACTCCAGCTCACATTGTCTGAAAATTGCATGACCTTATTCTCAGCACGGAAGACCTGATTAAAACCAGGACTTGCATAGTTGTCGACAATCATCTGAAGAACACCACGCGTAATTCCGGAACCAGTATTTTGAAAGACCTGGTTGAACGGATTTGCATCGCTGTTCAGATAACTGATCTGATTGGGAGCTACGGTCTGAAGGGCTGAGTCGCCGATGCCGAAGATAAATTCATTTACCAGGTTGGGCGTGAAGACGCGCGCATAGTTCACGGTCACAAGGTATGCGCCATCATCGACATCAGACACATAGAGTTGTGAAGGCGCCAGATTTCCCGAGTTGTTGTTGTCGCCGTGCGACTTTGAATACGTGACGAAGATGTTGTCTTTGCTTGTGAGATTCAGATCGAAACGGGAGTCGAAGTGATAGACCGAAAACCCGAGTTTTTGAGTTGTGACGTAATTCAGCTGCGAACTCGGAGTTCCTGAGATGTTCGGCAATGGATAAAGAGCCATGAGCGCCTTGGAAGCCGGGTCAAAAACCGAGCTGCCATCCGGCCTTACAGCCTGGTCAAGCCGATTGTTCGGAATAACGGGACGGCTGCTGAAGCCATTCGCGTCGTAGGTCGTGAAGAAGGGGTTGTACAGTTGCAGTGGATTCGATCCACCCAACAATTCGCTGAAGTCCCCCGTGCGCTCTGCGGCGGACGGTACGCTTTGATAGACCGGCTGAGCCCCATCACTCTCAATGAAGTTTTCGTAGTTGGCGAAGAAGAATGCCTTATTCCTGAGACCTTCGAGAATTTTAGGGATAAACACCGGCCCCCCTATCCCTCCACCGAATTGATTTCGGCGTAATGTGGGCTTTGCGAAGTCGTTGTTGCCGGTGTACGCCGCAAATGATTTCGTAAAAGGATTGATCGCGTTGAGGGCATCGTTCTCGATGAAGTCGTAAGCTTGCCCGTGGAATGTGGAAGTTCCCCCTTTGGTTTGCATACTCAACGTGGAGAAATCGTGCCCGTTGGCGGCAGAGAAGTCTGCTACCTGCAAGGTTCCGGTGCTGAGTGCTTCAACCGAGGGCTCATAGCTGAGGCTGGTTTCGTAATTATCTGTGATGTTTACTCCGTTTACGTAAAAGCCATTGTCGCGCGATCCCTGAACAACTCCTCCCGTTGTGAAGGCGACTCCGCCGGATGCAAATTGAGCGCCAACAGAGTAGGTCCCGCCAGGATTCAGGTTTGCCTGCGGCTGGGTAGAGATTCCGGGCGAAAGCGCAGCTACGGAGGTAAAGTTTCGACCGTTGAGGGGCAACTGCTCAAACTGCTTTTCCGTTACGTTTGTGCTGAGATTCGCCTGACCTGTCTCCATCACCGCAGTAGAGCTATCCACGGTCACCTGTTCCGACTGAGCGCCGATCTTCAATTGCAGGTCATACCTTGCATTGCGGCCGAGGTTCACCGTAATTACACCGGATTGTGTCGTTTCAAAGCCAGCGTGTGAGGCCGTGACCTGGTAGGTGCCAGCGGTGACTTCAGGAAAACTATAGTGACCGGTCGCATCCGACATGGCGGTCTTCGTAGCCTTCTGCTCGAGGTCGAGCAGCGTAACCGTCGTTCCTGGCACTACAGCGCCGGTCGAATCAGTGACAATCCCTTCGACGCCGCCACGCTGGGCGAATTGGCCAAAACTCAGGGCGGGCGCGACGACGGTCATAAAAAACACTACCCAAACGAAACACTTTTTGATTCGGCTCAAGGGCGGCCTCCAGGAGAATGAAACGTTTCAAAACACAACGGGGCAATTTATATGGAAACGATGCGGTAAGTGTCAAGAGTTTTTTTTGTAGAAACAACGGCGATTCGCAGCCCCATTAGATTTGGGCCTCACAGGAGTAAGACTCGTCTAGAATTCCTTCAGCCGCATATTGAAGCTTTCAAAGGTGTTCCATGTCCAACATGAAAGAGATCGCGCGGCTTGCCGAGGTGTCGCTCGGAACCGTTTCTAACGTGCTGAATAACTCTGCGAAGGTACGCGAACCGCTGCGACGCCGAGTGCTCGCGGCTGTCGATTCCCTTCGCTACGAGCCTAGTCAGCTTGCACGAGGTCTGCGACGAGATAAGACAAACATGATCGGCATGATCATCCCGGACATCACCAATCCATTCTTTCCGGCTGTCGTTCGGGGTGCTGAAGACGCGGCGTTCGGGAGCGGTTATCGTCTCGTGCTCTGCAACGCAGATAACAACCTGACCAAAGAGGTCTCGTACATGAACCAGCTGCGGACATACCTTCCTACTGGCATCATCGTGATTCCCTCTAACTTCAGCGAGATAACGATGCAGGCCGGTAGTGCAACCAGAGGCGGAGCAGTTGTGGTTTGTCTCGACCGTATGCCAAGACATTGGAAAGGCGACACGGTCACCGTAGCCAACGATGAAGGTGCGCTGAATGCGACTCAACATCTCATACAGCTTGGTCACAAACGCATCGCTACCATTACGGGTCCCTTGCAGCTGACGATTGCCCATGCACGGCTGGCCGGCTTCCGACGTGCATTGAAACAAGCAAATATTCAAATTCCCGCAGAGTATGTGCAGGAGAGTTCCTTCGATCGTGCAGGTGGATACTCAGCGGCACTAGGACTGTTACAGCTTAAGCCGAGGCCAACCGCGATCTTTGCCCAGAACGACATGATTGCCATGGGCGTCGTGATGGCTATTCGCGAGCTGGGTCTTCGCTGTCCGCATGACGTATCGCTGTTCGGATTCGACGGACTCGAAGTAACCGAGCTGATGGATCCTCCACTGTCTTCCGTTTTGCAGCCTGGTTATCAACTTGGTTCGCTGGGAGTTCAGCTTTTGCTTGAAAGGGTAAGCGATCCGAATCGTCCCTTTCGTCACCATGTGTTGCCAACGGAGCTTCGACTAGGGGCTTCCATTGCTCCTCCCCCTCCAACACGTCAAAGTAAGAAGAAGCCAGACTCGGCGCCTCGTCGCAAATTGGCTACCTGACCAGATCGCCGTTCAGCGGTGCTTTTTCACCCGTTCTCCAACTACGACTGTGCCGCCTAGATCTTCTGTGAGCTCTTTCGCCTTCGCCACTACAATCTGGCGCCAGGACAGCTTCCACCGCTGCGTCGGCATCGTAAGTGTCAGTGCGCCAGCCAACTCACCGCGCGAGTTGAATACGGGGGCCGAAATACCTGATAGCTCCGGCAGCCTACCTCCGATGGAAGTCGCATATCCCTGTTTCCTAATTTTGTCTGGGCCCGCGCCTCGGGCCCCTGAGTAGGCTCCCAAAATTAGACCACCAGCCCCTCGGTCCAGAGGCAGTTCTTCTCCTAACATGACATGCTCTCGCAGGGGCTGCGGTGAATCTATCCAAAACAGCCGAACGCGATGATTCCCTTGCCGGACATGCAGTGCGGCAGTCTCGTGAGTGACTGCAACCAGGCTACGCAGAATAGGCATCACGGCCGCTTGCAGCCCGTCGGCTGCTTCGTGCACTGCGTTTAGTCTCGGAACCTCAGCCGCCAATCGATAGGTTCCCTGAGGTGTTCGGATCAGGTAGTGTGCCCCTTCCAGGGAGTGCAGCAAGCGCAGCGCAGTGCTCTTGTACAAATCTGTGCGCATTGCAAGCTCTGCGAGCCCCAACTCAGTGTCCCCTGCTCGGAATGCCGATAGCAACGCAAGAACGCGATCGGCGATTGCAGACCCCCCCGTGACAGATCGTGAAATTCGCGGCAAGCTGCCTCCTTGACATTGTGTCTGTTGAAGTTGACACTCATTTCGTATAAAAGAACGTCGTTCTATTTTATCAATCATACTTGACGTGAGATGAATGCTTCTTGAGTTGAACCCCGAAACGCAGGTACTTCGACAGTGGCCCCGCTGGCTCTCTTATCGCATTGGGCTGCTGCCCCTTCCCGTGTTTGTTCTGCTGTTTGGTGTTGTAGCGGCTCTGACGGGTGCCCATGCGCTCACTGGAGACGTATCCGTCATGATTGCAACGCTCGCCGCAGGAGGGTTCCTATGCGCGTGGCTTGGGGGACTCATTCCGTTTTTGCGACGCCTCGGAGCACCGGCCATCACCGCCGCATTCCTGCCGTCTTACCTGGTGTATCGACACTGGTTGCCCGTTAACCTGGTGGAAACTGTCACCAGCTTCACCAAGGGAACCAATTTTATTTACTTGTACATTACAGCAATCATCGTCGGCAGTATCCTCAGCATGAATCGCAAGTTGCTGTTGCAAGGGATTGCGAAAGTTTTAATTCCACTGTTCGCCGGCTCGCTTATGGCCGTGTTGATCGGCTCTGTAGCGGGTGTTGCGATCGGTTTGCCCTTAGCCAGTATTGTCACACTCGTTATCGTCCCCGTGATGGCAGGTGGTGTTGGTGAAGGAGCCATTCCACTTTCAATCGGCTATGAGGACATCTTTCATCAAAGCTCCGCCGAGTACCTCGCACATCTGCTGCCTGTCGTCCTCTTTGCAAATCTCGTCGCCATCATCATGGCTGGATGCCTCAATGCCATCGGGCGTCGCTATCCGTCCCTCACTGGTAATGGATTGCTGCAGCCACCGTCCAACATACTCCCTCTGCCGGCGTCGCTAAATGTCGCCCCTATCGCACCTAGGAATGATCAACTCTGTGCGGCCGCATTATTTGCCATCTCTCTCTACTTGCTCGGCATTGTTTCGCACTTTCTTTTGGGGTTTCCTCCCCCCGTCACAATGCTTGTAATAGCAGTGCTGCTCAAGGTATCCAACTTGCTTCCGCCATGGATCGATCGGGCGGCGGCGGCCGTCGGGCACTTCTTTGCGGTCGCCGTAACGTATCCGCTGCTTTTCGCTGTGGCTGTTGCGTTGACGCCTTGGAAGTCGGTGAAAGAAGCACTACATCCGGCAAATTTAGCAGTGATAGTTCTTGTCGTCCTCACTCTTGTTGTTACTGGCTTCTTTATAGGCAAATGGATACATCTTTATCCCGTCGAAACCGCTATCGTCAACGCCTGTCACACCGGCGCCGGAGGCACTGGAGACGTAGCTATTCTGACCGCAGCCAATCGTCTTGAACTCATGCCCTTTGCTCAGATTGCAACGCGTATCGGCGGAGCAATTACCGTTACCCTGACGCTACTAATTTTGCGTTTCCTTACACATGGAAAATAGCTAATGTTCAACCGAATTGAATTCACCTCCGGACCAGGCGGCCCACTTCACGGGATACGTATCTTGGATTTATCCCGACTCGTCGCCGGGAACACTCTCACCATGGTGTTAGCCGATTTAGGTGCTGACGTTATCAAAATTGAACCACCCGGAGGCGACACTCTGCGCGAGTGGCGAGTCGCCGGCGTCGAAACCGCATGGAAGACCTACAGCCGCAATAAGCGCAGTCTTTGTCTCAACCTGCGCGATGAAGGCTCTCGAGACATACTGCTTCGCCTCACCACCGAGGCTCACGTAATGGTTGAAAGCTTCCGTCCAGGGACTCTCGAAAAAATGAACCTCGCCCCAATGACGTTGTTCGCCGCTAACCCCAAACTTGTACTGGCACGCATATCGGGCTGGGGACAAACCGGCCCTTACGCTGAGCGCCCCGGCTTCGGCACTCTTGTAGAAGGCATGTCTGGGTTCGCTTCAATGAACGGCTTCGCTGACCGCGAGCCTGTACTGCCGCCCATCTATCTCGGTGATATGACTGCAGGTCTTTATGGAGCGATCGGAATTTTGTCGGCACTACGGCATGTCGAGGTTAATCACGGTGAAGGCCAGGTAATAGACATCCCGCTGCTAGACCCCTTGTTTTCCATACTAGGTGCACAGGCTGCGAACCACCGGCTGACTAGAGTCGTTAAACCTCGTACAGGAAGCCGTTCAACCAACAGTGCTCCGCGTAATGTCTACCGCACATTGGATGAGCACTGGATATGCCTCTCCGGTTCGACGCAAAAGATGGCTGAAAAGATCTTTCGAGCGATCAACCGGCCGGAGCTCATCACCGATCCTCGCTTTTCAACGAATGAAAACCGACTACACAATGTGGTTGAACTGGATCGAATGATCGCCTCCTTTATACTCACGCTCAACCAACAGGAATGCCTCGACCTTTTTCAGAAGAACGGGGTGACTGTTGGTCCAATTTACGACATGTCCGACATCGAGCACGACCCACATTTTCATGCGCGACAGATTGTCGTTGAGTTGCCAGATACCGACTTAGGAACAATCCCCGTACACACAATCTCACCCAGATTGTCGGCCACGCCTGGGCGCTTCCGCAGAGCCGCTCCTCATCTGGGAGAAGACACCCACGACGTGCTGGGTGAGATCGGCTATACGGATTCCGCCATTGCAGGTTTTATTTCGTCAGGTCTCGTAAAGATGCCCGACAAACCAGAGAAGAGATAAACAATGATGCGCAGCAAACTTTTTGTACCTGCGATCCGTCCGGAGCTCTTTGAAAAGGCGACTAAGTCCGGCGCAGACGCTGTGTGTTTCGATCTTGAAGACTCCGTTGCGCCAGCACGGAAGGTTGAAGCCAGAGACCATCTGCAATCCTACTTGCGCGAACGCCAGTCCATCGATCAACCGCTGCTTCTGGTTCGCACCAACCCCGTCGCCTCTGCAGACTTTGAGCAAGATGTAGACTGCGCAGTCTGGAAGTCGATCTCTGCAATCGTTTTACCCAAAGTGGAGTCGGCGGAAGATGTCTGCGCGTCAGCAGATATAATCGCCAAATTTGAGCGGTCGCGAAGCCTGCCTACCCCTTTAGGCATCCTTCCCACGATCGAATCGCCGCGTGGTTTACGTTTTGCTGCGGAGATCGCGCTCAGTTCCCCACGAGTGCTCGGCTTGCAGATCGGCTTTGCAGACTTACTGGAGCCGCTGGGTGTGGCACAGAGTAATGTCGCTGCTAGGAACCAGATTCGGCTTACCCTTCGCCTGGCAGCAGCCGAAGCTCACCTCGATTGTTATGATTCGGCTTACGCTAATTTCAAAGATATGTCTGGTTATGAAGATGAATTGAGAGCTTCTCGTTCACTCGGTTTCGTAGGTGCCAGCTGCATTCATCCTTCACAGATCCCCATTGTTAACCGGGTATTTGTCGCAACGTCAGAGGAACTCGTCTCCGCTGCGCGAATCCTGGAGGCTGCGGAACAGGCGGCGCAAAAAGGGGTGGCTGTTACCAGCATTGATGGAGCGATGATTGATGCTCCATTTATCCGCCGTGCCCGCAAGCTTCTTGGGAAGAAAGACTATTGAGAATCGGAAAGACTCACCGCCCGCTCACTGTATTGGGCCGTTTCACAATTACAGCTTCGGGAACAGCATCGCGAATCAGCCTCATACTTGACTGTATCAATCACTCGGGAACGGCACGAGGACCCATAGGTGAACATCAATGCGGGAGAGATTGTGGAATTCGCGAACATATCCGAAGACATGCCATCTCACTCAAACAGTTCGCTTCCAAAATCAGCTTAAACAGAATCAGTTGGTCTGACGGCGAAAAGCTTCTAGGGTAATTGAAAGGAATGGAGTCGATGAGCGGAGTTGAACCGCTGACCTACTGATGGTCGGTCAGCCCAACAAAACCAGTGCTATCAGCGGTTTCCCGGCTTCTGAACTGGTCAAGAGTGGGCACTTTTGGGCGCGGTTGTTATGAAATTTGTTACGAATCGGCGCAACATTCACTTTTCCTAGACAGGCTCAACACCAGCCTGTAAGAACTCACCCAAATTGATAAACTGAAGCATCATGGCAAATAAGGACGTGGCACTAGGAATATTGCAAGCCGCTATCGCTATCGGAGGTCTACTCCTGGTTTTCATCGGGTTCGTCCTCGGAAGAGCGGATCGTGAACCGCTCAAGGGAATCCGAGTGACAATAAGAAAAATCGGCATTGCGGGCCTCATTCCGTTTGTCGCATCACTTTTCTGCGCTTGGCAGAGTCTCTGGGTTATTCAAGGGGCACGTGAGTCGGCTACCGCCGCACAACGCTGAAGTCTCTTCACTCCGCTTTCAGTGCTGTCCTCAAATGGGCGATGGCATGCGATTGGGTTGAGAAGAACGTGTGCGCTGGGATCAAACTGCCTCGTGCACTCACACCGGAAAAACCCCATAGCGAGATTCTTCGCCGTGAGCAAGTTGTGAGCTTGTCGAAAAAGCTGGCGGAACCATACGCTACGCTGGTTCTGTTTCTGGATGCAACAGGGACACGGATCGGTGAAGCAATCGGCCTAAAGGCTTCTGACATCGATGCTGAAGGGAACGTCCACATTTGCCGCCGCATCTACGAGGGCAAAGCGGACACACCGAAGACCAAGAACAGCAACAGAAAATTGCCGTTGGGCGGAACAGAATTGCTTAACAGACTTCGCTCACTCGGTCAGGGCTATATCTTTGCTTCGCGTGAGGGAACACCAGTCAATCCTGGCAACGCCCTTAAGCGCTACATCCGCCCGGCAGCTACAGAACTTGGCATCACGCTTAGCGGATGGCACGCTTTCCGGCATTCAGCAGCGACCCAGATGTTACGAAATCGGGTTTCTCCGAAAGTAGCAGCAGATATTTTGGGTCACGATGTGAAGATGCTCTTAAGCACTTACCACCACCCGGAGATGGAGGACTTTCGTCTCCCTCTGCAAGAACGGGCGGGTGGTTTGTTATGCGATGTTATGTAGTTTGTATTTCGTCTGGTTCTAAGTATTGATTCAAAGATACTTGGAGCCGATGAGCGGAGTTGAACCGCTGACCTACTGATTACGAATCAGTTGCTCTACCAACTGAGCTACATCGGCCTGTCGTTCTATTCTATCGGCTTCGTGGCCATCCGCCAAATCTCTCTTTTGTCGCTAACTTCCGATAGCCACAAGCGCAGCGCGCCGCCTCCTCGGGATCAACGTACAAGATGTTGATTCGCGATCTCGATGAAGTTCCTCGCAAGTACACTCTCCGCTCCCATCTTGACGCCGAGATCGATCGACGTCCGGCACCCAGCCTTCACCTCTCGATACACCGCCCCCGGCATCGCAACCCTCGCCACACAAGCTGGCGCCAGCGACACGCCAAGCCCGGCAGCCACCAGACGCACAAGCGTCAACCATTGCGGCGCATCCTGAACAATGTTCGGACGAAATCCGCTTCGTTCGCAACACGCGATCGTTCGATCGTAGGCGAGCGGTCCCATACGCCGCGCGAACATGATGAACGGTTCACCCTCCAATGCCTTTACGCTCAAAGTACTTCGCCGAGTCAACGGATGGCCCTCCGGCAACACAGCCACATACTTTTCTTTCGACAAAGTAGTGATTCGAATCCCCTCAGTCGGGTCGCCATCTCGCAAAAACGCAAGGTCAATCTGGCCATTGAGGAGCGCAACGATCTGCGCAGACGTCACGAGTTCGCGCAAACGCAGCTCAACCTTCGGATAACGACGCCGAAAACTCTGAATAGCAGCGGGCAGCTCCGTAAACATCACCGAGCCGCTGAAACCCACCGTCAACGTTCCTTCTTCGCCGCGCCCCAGCCGGCGAACCTGGGCAAGATCCTCGTCCACCTTCTCCATCGTGCTTCGCGCACGTCTCGCCAGCAACTGGCCAGCAGCCGTCAACTTCACTCCGCGTGTCGTCCGCTCAAAGAGCGCATGACCAAGCATCTGCTCCAGCCTTTTGATCTGCTGGCTCAGCGGAGGCTGCGCCATCCCTAGGCGCCTCGCCGCCTTGCTGAAATGAAGCGTCTCAGCGACCACCAGAAAGTACCGCAGATGCCGAAGTTCGATCTGGTCACTCATACATCAATGATATAGATCACGACTTTTCAGCTATTGGACATCCCTCGAGACTCCTCGTAGCGTTTAGTTCAGGAGGCGTCGCGAGTGACTCTTTCCGGAACAAAAGATACAACCCGGCTGGTGTCTCTACTTCCAAAACATCCCCGGGGGTCACGGCCCGCATGGAGACCGACTTCCACCAGCCGTGCTCTACACCGGCTCGCGCCAGCAGTCCGAAAACAGCAGAAACTAGTGGAGACCCCATGAACAACACAGCTCTGGAATTTAAGATCCGAGAATTTGAACCAGGAGACGAGATCGCCTTCCGCCTCCTCAACGAAGAGTGGATCACCCGCGAGTTCGTCCTCGAGCCGAAGGACGTGTACTCCCTCTCCGACCCTCAGACAACCATCCTTGACCATGGCGGCCGCATCTTCTTCGCCATTCAGAACGGTGAAACCGTTGGCTGCTGCGCTCTAGTCGCAATGAAACCCGGCGAGTTTGAAGTGGCCAAGATGGCAGTAACCCAAGCGTGCCAGGGAACCGGAATCGGACGCCGACTGCTCCAGAGCGTTGTCGAGGAAGCGAAGGCCTCAGGTGCAACTCGCCTCTATCTCGAAACCAACCACAAGCTGACCCCTGCCATTCACCTCTACGAAGCAGTCGGCTTCAAACGACTGCCACCGGAGCGCGTCGTGCCCTCTCCCTATGCCCGAGCCGACGTCTCGATGGAGCTATCGTTTCCCACTCCCTGACCAAAGTTCCGCACGTCGTCGTTCGAAGACTCAGACTCCATCACCTCTAACGTTCCTCCGTCTCCCATCTCACTGGGCCACACCAATATCACCAGAGCCGCGAGAGCGATGGCAACTTGAAGCATCGGATGTAGCCCCTGAGACATAGACCACCTCTTCATTCGAAGAGCCTTCCATTCCCTAAGACCTGCATCGGCGGCCAGGCCCCCGCCATGACACCAACACAACACCTCGGATGATTTCCTTCCCCTCCGCACTCCCACTTTGGTAACCAATCCTCTCGGAAAAATAACCCACGGAAATCCCGTCTGAAAAAGCGAAGAGGCCACCCGGCAACGAGGTGGCCTCTTCTTTAGGGAGAATAGTTCCAACGGAGGCAAAGCCATCAGAACTTTCTGGCGAAATACTAAGTTTGGCGATATGACGTGTCAAGGTCAAAACTCAACTAATGTAAGTCCTTATTTTTCAATGGTTACGGGGGTTACTAACCTGATAACAGATAGTCATATTTTCGCCTAAGATTCGCTTTTGCTCAGTACATCCAGACCCGAACGATATTCCTATCAGCCGCTTAGCTCGCCCCCTGCACCATCCTCAGTGCAGATTGGGGCCCACTCGATCAGCCTCCGTGCTCGACCCCAGACCCCTTCGTCTGAATCCGAGCCGCAGTTCCGCTCAAATCGATCCGGAGAAACTCTGGCTCAGTAGCTGCCGGCTTACCCTGAAGTACCCTGATCGCCGCCCGTCCGCCACCCAGAAACAGCGCCAGAATCACAGCCGCCAAAGCCCCTAATCCACAGAACACCAGAATACTGGTCAGCAGGCTCACTGTCTTCCTGATCTCCGCATGAAACTCCGGAGGCATCGCCTTGTTCCACGTCACCTCGCTCCGCAGATGGATCCCCTCCACAAGCCTCTGCGCCTCGGCCGCGTTCCAGGCGCCCGTCGTCATCAGCACCAGCGGCCCCTCACGCCTCAGCTTCACGGTCCCTGCAGCCGAACCCTCCTGGTTCATCTCCGCCTCGATCTGCCGCCCGTGGTCGCCCGCAATCTGAGGTGTCGGGTAGAGCAGCATCGTCAGCGTACCCTTCCCCTCGTACTTCGCCGTCACCACCTCGGCAGCCTTATCAAAGCCAATAATCTCCGGCGGCAGCGCCCCGCCCATCGCCTTATACCCTACCGGTCCCACCGCATACCGCTCCGAGCCCTTGTCAAGACCCTTCGCCGGCAGATAAGTCGGCAGCAGCGGAGACATTCCCTTCGGCCCCCCTACCTTCGGCAGCCCCACCTCCACCGTCCGTAGCAGCGCCTCAGCCGAAGCCGGACTGCCCTTCAGATTAGCGACCACCACGGACACCCCACTCCGCACCACATAGGGCGCGCTCTTATGCAGATAGTCATACGCAGCGGCTGCCCCCGTAGCATCTTCAAACTGGTAAACCGTCACCGTGCCGTTTGCGCCAGGACTCTGCGGCCCTCCCCGCTCATATCGCCGAATCCCATCTTCCACCAGCACCGGCCCATCGACTCCGCTCCACGATGGAGCACCAGTACCCGCGTCATGGTCAGCCCCTCCCCGCAGCGACTCCGGCAACAGCGGCGTCGGCGGCTCCGCCAACACCACCTTCGGCGTCTGTCCCTCCAGCGAAATCACAGAGGCACCCATCACCACCAGCCCCAGCACGGCCGTCGACACAACCCGCATCCGAGAAAGAAAACCCATACGTTGGTCAGACTACACCAGCGCCCGAACGTAAGCCTAGAGCCTCCTCCCTAAGTTCCATGCCGCTCAAACCCGAGAACGATCCACCAACCTCATCCTAAGAAAACTTCAAAAGCGTCGCGATCCCCTGCGGATCCCCTAACCCCCTGCTCTCTATCAATTGATTGATCTCCTTTAAGTAGCTCGGACTATGCTCCACTGTCTTCGAGAAAGACTGCACCAGCTTGACGACATGCTCCTCCCCGAACGCCTCCCGCCGATAACCCGCCATCCCGACCAGCAGACCGTAGACCAGCGCATACTGCGTCACCATCAACAGGCACTCGCCAAAGATTCCCTGCGGAGTGATATGAGCGCTCGCCTCGCGACCAAACGGAAACAGCGTCCGGTAGACATAGTTCAGTAGATAGTTCTCCAAAATATGCGGATGCCCCGCAAAGAAAGGAGCACAGTACTGCGCCTCCGCCTCCACATAGTTAAGAGCATCACTCGCCGAACTTGATCCCGCAGAGTACCCGATGCCCTGCAGAAACTCGTCGAAGCACTCCAGAAAGCGTTGTCCGCATGAGCCCGCCCGAATCCTCTGATCAATCAAACGAAGGACCACATCCAGCTGCGCCGCAGGCTGCGCCGGCACCATCTCCAGCTTGTCGCGCAGCGTCCCACTCTCTAATATCTCCCAGTAGCTGCCGAGTATCTCCGGCACGGCATCGTCCTCCTGCGCGGTCGTCACTTCGTTCAGCCGCTTCGAAAGCATCCCAAGTAAAAACAGCCGCTGCCACAGCGGTCGCCTACGATCCTGAATCATGGCGACAACCAGATCCCGAACCTCCCAGAAGTACCGTATCGGTTTATGAATCGAACCCTCCCCGGTAGCCAGCCGCGAAAACTGGTCACTTCGAAAGTTAGCCGACGAAGCATCGCCCATCGCCCGCGTCGAGTCGGCATCGAGCAGAACCTGCCGAGCTGCCTGCGGGCACGAGAGATACAACGAAATCTCAAGCTCATTCTCCACACTGTTCAGCGCGCGAGGATAAGTCGAACACGTCGCTGAAAGATGTGCCGAGCCAAACTCCTTCTGCACCCCACAGAGCCGCTCCGCAGAAAGAAACGGGCATCGGCCCGATGCGTTCGGCTTGATACGCGCATAAAGAGATTCAGTCGCGCCGACAGGAAGAATCGAGACATACTCCTTCACCAGCGCACCCAGATTCTCCTCCGGAAACTCTTGATATCCCTCGTAAGTCTTCTTGTCCACGAGAACGCTCATGCCGTGACAGCAGGAGTCCTCGCACTCGGCCCCGATACAGTGAAAGGCACTCCCGTAAAGCGGTTGAATCTTCTGCGTCTCAGGCCTCATGGGCCTCCTCACTGAAGCACGCCATCACCGCATCGAAACAACGAGGCAAGCGCCGCATCTTCGTGCGAAAAAATCTCCGCGACGAACTAGAAGCAACTGCCCTGCCATCCCCGAATCATCCAGATTGGAAAAATTTAAGAATCGCGCACCCATCACCTCACCAAATCTCCCTCCCAACAAACAACGTCATCTCGACCGAAGCGGTTCACAGCCTCATCGTGAACAGCGCAGTGGAGAGACCCCCGTATTCGCCGTTGTCGTTGCCCGTTTTTGTTCGCCCTTCCACAGCCTTTATTGATTGCCCTAAGCACCACGCATCTATTTGTCACCGCAGCGCCGCGAAGGAATCCGCTTCTCCTCTCGCCTTACCCGGCACAACCAAGAATTAATTCCCGCTGGCCCGCTCCGTCGGCGCCTTCGCCCCGCTCAACCCACCGGCATACTTCGCCACACCTTTATAGAGACTCTCCGCCACCCGCTCCCGATACTCCGGCTGCTGCAGCTGCCGAGCATCCTTCGCATTCGTCACAAACGAGATCTCCGCCAGGATCGAAGGCATATTCGCCCCGATCAGCACCACAAACGGAGCCTTCTTCACACCGCGATCTTTCAGTCCTGCATTCCCCTTCTGCAACCCACCATACAGACTCTGTTCCACATCCCCTGCAAACTCTCGCGACTCGGCGATCTTATCCTTCAGCGCAATCTTCTTCACCAGATCGCTCAGCTGATGAATCGACTGGTCCGACACAGCGTTCTCACGCGCCGCCGTCTCCAGCGCATCCGGCGACGACGTGAAGTTCAGGTAGTAAGTCTCCACTCCGCGCGCACTCGCATCCGATGAAGAGTTCGCATGGATCGAAAGAAACAGATCAGCCTGTGCCTTATTCGCAATCGCCGTCCGGGTCTCCAGCGGAATAAACGTATCGTCCGACCGCGTATAAATAATCTCCGACCCCAGGCGCTCATGCAGGAGCCTCCCCAGCCGCAGCGCTACGTCCAGCACCACGTCCTTCTCCTCAATCCCATCCACGCCCAGCGTCCCCGAGTCATGCCCCCCATGCCCCGCGTCGATCACGATCCGTCCAACCTTCAACCCCAGCGCCCGCACCATCGAGGTCTCGCCATCCGCCGTAGGCACTGCCGCCCGCGCCGGAACCGCATCGGCATCCTTCGCACCTTTGCCGTGTCGCAGCTTCCTCGTGCTCGGTACAGGCACCGCAACGTCCGCAGAGCTTGTCGCTACTCCAATAGAGCTACCTGTCCCCGATGCACCATCGCCCCCCTGAACCCTGAGCCCTGAGCCCTGAGCCTTATCTGACTGACTCCTGTCCGACACCACCGCCGAGATCGGCTGCGAGGTTGGCTGCGTCGTCGCCTCCACCCTTCCCGGCTGCGCACTCACCGCAGCCACATCAAACGAACTCCCAGACTTCACCGCCGTCGTATTCGGAACCGACGGCGCAGGAGCCGCCGCTCTCTGCATCGGCACACTCACCACCGGAGCGCCCGGCTCCGCCTTACTACCACCATGGATATCAATAATTAAGCGATAAGGATTCGGCAGCAGAAACGCCGAGTACTCCGTCACATCATTAACATCCAGCACCACTCGAGTCATGTCATTCGAAAACTGCGCCGCCCGAATCTTCTTCAAAAAACCGTCATCCGTCACAGCGAAGCTCTTGCCCACCAGCTCCTGCGCCAGCCGGGTCCCATGCAAATCAAAATAGATGCGATCTGGATTCGGAACCCGCGCCGCCTCATACGTCACATCGTCGCCCAGGTCGATCGCCACCCGCGTGTAGTTCGGCGTCGACCAGTGGCGAATTCCCGTCACCTGCGCCATATGCCCACGCCGCACAGTCTTCGCTATATGCATCGGCGCCACACTTTGCGCTCCCGCATCTGAACCCGAAGCCGAGCCCGAAGTCGAGCCCGGAGCTGTACCGTCCGCCTCATCCGCCGGCGCAGCCCCCTGCCTCTCCGCAACTGTCGCCTGACCCGCCGAACTCACACCCGACACGCGAGCGTCGCGCCCATCAGATGCACTCGCCGCTGCCAACATCCCACCAGCTCCAGCCTCCTTCGCAGCCGTAGCCGCATTCGAAGAAACAGAAGACCCAACCGGAGCCGCCCCAACCGCTCCCATCGCACCTGGATCCTTACGCCCACCCTGATCCAGCGAAGCCAGTCCAGCCCGAGCCTCCTCCGCCATCTCACTCCGCGGATACTCCTTCACCAGCAGCGAATATCTCTCCCGCGCCGCCGCCGCATCATGCAGATCATTCTCATAGATCTGCCCCTCCGCCAGAAGCGCCCCCACACGCAGCGAGCTCCCCGGATACTGCGTCCGCAAAAACTCATACTGCCCCACCGCAGCCTTCAGACTCTTCGCATCATGCAGTCCGCGCCCCTGCTCCGCCAGCAACTCCGCCACCGCATTCACGCTGTCGGGAGCATGCATATCCCCCGGAGCCTCGTGGTACACCGTACGAAACCCATCCATCGCCCGCGCGTAATCGGCTCGCGTCCGCGTCCCCTCCGGCATTGCCTCCAGCGCCTGCCGTCCCCGCTCGGCCTGTTCCCACGGAGTCAACTCCACATGCCGCTGCCGAACCGCCTTCGCAGGCAGAACCTGCACCATCGCGCAGCCCAGCACCACCGCGCAACTCGCGCCACACCAAGAACTACGAATTATCTTCCCCAGGCCCATGTGTCTTCTTCAAAAAAACGACAGACCGCCTAAGTTTAAGAGAGCCCACCCCGCAACGCGTGTGAAAAGAAACCCGGTACTCCCCCCGATACCCCCAACCCATTGCGCTCATCCCGCATCAAGCCTCTATTCAACGAGCCTCTATTCAACGATGATCCCAGCAAGCCATCCTGGGGTAAACTCACACGCATGGTAGACATCGATCTTCTCGTCGAAGCTATTCGCAAACGCGGACACACCGTTGAGAGCGTCTTCTCCGTACCGAAAGACGCGGGCGTCTATGAAATCGTCGTAGACGGCAACCTCCTCAATCTCGAAGAGGCAAGACAGCTTCTCGAAGACGAGGAAGCATCGAAATAGCCAGTACACCCCCCTGAGAATCAGGCAGTGTCGAGCTATAAGGCGACCAAAGATCTGTCATTTCCACGAAGGGAAAGGCGATTATTTGAAGTCGTCATCCTGCCCCTGAGCGAAGTCGAATGGGACGGATCCTTAGTTCGTTCTTGTCGTTCATCTTGACCCTGAGCGAAGTCGAATGGGGAAGGATCCGCAGTTTGTTTTTGTCGTCATCCTGAACGCAGTGAAGGATCCCGACACCTTCCACCTACCCATACCGTTCGAACCTTCCAACCCAACACCCAGCCGTTTGCCGTTCTTCCCCCCAAAAGATCATCTCGACCGATGACAAATCCGCTTTACCATGGTTAACTTGCAATCATGTCGCAGGAAATCACAGTCTCGAAGGAAGATTACCTCAAGGCGATCATTGAAGCCGAAAGCGAGGGCCACACTGTCATTGCAGCCTTGCTGGCCCAGTGGCTGGAGGTCTCCGCTCCCGCCGTGACCAAGGCCGTAAAGCGCCTGCGCGAGGACGGCTACATCGAGGCTGGCCGCGAAGGGGCCCTCAAACTCACCACTAAAGGACGAGAGGCCGCCCACCGCACCGCTCTCCGTCATCATCTCGTCGAACGCATGCTTTCCGAGATGTTCGGCATGGAGTGGCATCAGATCCACACCGAGGCCGAGCGCCTCGAACACGCCATCTCCCCCGCATTCGAAGCCAAGCTCATCGAAAAACTCGGCGAAGCCGGCGACTGCCCCCACGGCAACAAGGTTCTCCCAGAGACCCCCGCGCAGATCAAACGCCGAGGCCTCGTCGCTCTCTCCGAAGCAACCGAGAACACCGACTACGTCGTCGCAAGTCTCTACGAACGAGACTCCGGCCTGCTCGAGTTTCTTCACGAGCTCGGAATAGGACCCAAGGTCGCCGTCCGCGTCCAGAGACGCAACTACGACAACACCATGCAGATCAAAACCCCCAACGGCTCCGTGACCCTCGGCCAATCCGCCGCCATCAGGGTCTGGGTACGGCCCAATCCGGCATCCAGAGAAACAGATGAACCAAGGCGACGTAAAAAAACATAACCTCGGTTAACTAAATGTGGCATACTGCATTTAAGACTGCACGTACCAATGCCGCCTATGCCAACCCTCCAGGAACTCAATCGCGAACTGCGCCCGTCCCTGCCGGAGGCATTCTCTTCGGTACGCCTCACGCAGTCTCCCGGCTTCTGGCGACGCCTCTTCGGCTTTCTCGGCCCCGGCTTCCTGATCTCCGTCGGCTACATGGACCCTGGAAACTGGGCAACCGACCTCGCCGGCGGGTCCAAATACGGATACACCCTCCTCTTCGTCATCATGCTCTCCAACCTGATGGCGATCCTCCTCCAAAGCCTCGCTCTCAAGCTCGGCATCGCCACCGAACGCGACCTAGCCCAGTCCTGCCGCGAAACCTACAGCCGCCCCACCAACATCCTTCTCTGGCTCTTCGCCGAGATCGCCATCGGCGCCTGCGACCTCGCCGAAGTCATCGGCTCCGCCATCGCCCTCCAACTCCTCTTCCACATTCCCCTTATGCTCGGCGTCCTCATCACCGGCACCGACGTCCTGCTCATCCTGCTCCTCCAAAACCGCGGCTTCCGCTATCTCGAAGCCCTCGTCATCACCCTCATCGGCACCATCGCCGCTCTCTTCGGCGTCGAAGTCCTGCTCTCGCACCCCGACTGGCTCCCCATCGCCCGCAACCTCGTCATCCCCTCCAAGGCCATCATTACCGACCCTGAGATGCTCTACATCGCCATCAGCATCCTCGGCGCCACCGTCATGCCGCACAACCTCTATCTCCACTCCTCCATCGTCCAGACGCGAAACTACCCGCGCACCGAGCAGGGCAAACGCGAAGCCATCCGCTTCGCCAACATCGACTCCGCAACCGCCCTCATGCTCGCCCTCTTCGTCAACGCCGCAATCCTCATCCTCGCCGCAGCCGTCTTTCATCGCGCAGGCCACTACGAGGTCGCCGAGATCAACGACGCCTACAAGCTCCTCACCCCCATGCTGGGCTTCGCCGGAGCCAGCACCATGTTCGCCCTCGCCCTGCTCGCCTCCGGTCAAAACTCCACCATCACCGGAACCCTAGCCGGCCAGATCGTCATGGAGGGCTTCCTCCACATTCGCCTCGCCCCCTGGCTGCGCCGGCTCATCACCCGCTCTCTCGCCATCATCCCCACCATCATCGTCACCTACTTCTACGGCGAGCGCGGCACTTCTAAACTGCTACTCCTAAGCCAGGTCATCCTAAGCATGCAGTTGAGCTTTGCCGTCTTCCCTCTGGTAGCCTTCACCAGCAACCCGGCGAAGATGGGCCCCTTCGTCAATCACGCGCGAACCAGGCTCCTAAGCTACGCCGTAGCCTTCCTCATCGCCGGATTAAACCTCTGGCTCCTGATACAAATCTTCCGCGACCACTAGGGCGTTCACACGCCTTTTTAAAGCTTCGCGTGGTCCTCCCGTTGGTCGGAATCATCTTCCCTCGCGACCAACGGGAGCGCCAACCGAAGGGGTATACAAGTCACGAAGTGACCGCCCCACGCGTAGTGGGCCCGTCTGGTAGGACACCCAGCACTTAACCCAGCAAACCGCCAACCACCTCCGACGCTTCACGCCCCTCGCCGGCTATCGAAAAACTTCGTCATCTCGACCGAAGCAGCGAACAGTCTCACCGTTCGCTGCGCAGTGGAGAGACCCCCGCATTTTGCTCGAACAACCAGAAAAGCACTGGCATTCTAACCCAGCAACCCGCCAACCACCTCAACCGCACCCTTCAACGCAGCATCCAGCGAACCCACATCGCTCCCGCCAGCCTCCGCCAGATCAGGCCTTCCCCCACCCTTTCCCCCAACCTGCGCCGCCAGCAGTCCAACAACCTTCCCAGCCTGCACCCGCGCTGTAAGATCCTTCGTCACCCCCACAATCAGCGAAACCTTCCCCTCCACCGCAGCCCCCAGCACCACCACACCACTCCCCAACTTGATACGCAGCGAATCCACCAGCTCCCGCATCTGCGCCTTCTCCACACCATCCACCCTCTGCGCCAGCACCTTCACACCCTTCACCTCCACAGCAGACGCGCCAGCGTCAGATAGAGAAGCCGAAGCCGACTTCATCCGCACCGCATCCAGCTCCCGCCTTAGCTTCTTCATCTCCTCCTCCTGCGCCGCAATCCGCGCACGCAGAGCCTCCGCCGGCGTCACCCCCTCAGACGAACTCCCCGCCCCCGAACCCACAAAAGCCCCCACCACACGAGCCACCTCAAAATCCCTCCGGAACTCATGCAACGCCCCCGTCCCACTCACCGCCTCCACCCTCCGCACCCCCGAAGACACCGACCCCTCCCCCACAATCTTGATCAGCCCAATCTCCCCCGTAGCCCGGGTATGAATCCCGCCACAAAGCTCCGTCGAAAAGCCGCCGGGCCCACCGATTGTCACCACCCGCACCTTCTCGCCATACTTCTCCCCGAACAGCGCCATTGCGCCAAGCTCATTCACCGCCACATCGATCGGCACATCCACCAGCGTCTCCACCTTCGAGTTCGCCATCACCTGCCGGTTCACAATCTCCTCAACCTCGCGCAGCTCCTCCTCGGCCACACCCGTGAAGTGCGAAAAATCAAACCGCAGCCGCGTCGCATCGTTCAACGACCCCGCCTGCTTCACATGCTTGCCCAGCACCTCGCGCAACGCCGCATGCAACAGATGCGTCCCCGTATGATTCCGCGTCGTCGCCGCCCGCGTCGCTGCATCGACCACCGTGTCCACCGTATCGCCCACCGCAATCGTCTGATTCGCCCTCACCTTATGCGCAAACACCCCCTGCACCGGCTTGGTCGCGCCACTCACCTCAGCCACCACCAGGTTGTGGTCTCCCGAATACAGCCACCCCACATCCCCAACCTGCCCACCCGAGTCCGCATAGAAACTCGTAGTATCGAGCACCACCTCACCCGTCTCGCCGCCCTTCAACTCCGGCACACCAACGCCATCCTTCACAAGCGCCAGCACCTTCGCCCCATCCACCCGCAGCGTCGAGTACCCTTCAAACTCCGTCTTCGGCAACTCCCGATAAACCGGCGCCGCCGACTTCTGCGACCCACCCTTCCAACTCGCACGCGCCCGCTGCTGCTCCTCTTCCTTCGCCGCGTCGAATCCAGCCATATCGAATTGAATGACTGCATCCCGCGCCGCATCGACCATAAAGTCCAGTGGTAGACCGTAAGTCTCGTACAAACGAAATAGCTGATCGCCTGGAACCGATGGCCCAAAGCTCCACGACTTGGAAGAAGTCTTGTAAGACATCTTGCTATCTTGGGAAATCGAAGCTTGATCTATCGCTGCAAAGAATGGTGACCAGCTCTGCTTGCTAACAGACTCATCGAGTATTTCAGTAGCAACCAAAGTCGTATTGGGACGGGCAACTCTGGCTTCTTCTACGAACTTAGAAATCTGAAATCGGATTGGATCGGACCATGCTGAACGCTGCGCATCGAAGAGGGTCTGTAAGCGGGCAGATCCAGCCTCCATGACCCTAGCAAACTGCTCCTCCTCCGCCAGCACCACCTTACTCACCCGCTCAGCCGACTCCCTCAACTCCGGATAGGCCACCTGCATCTCATCCCGAACCGCAAACACCATCTGGTACATAAACGGCTTCTCCTGCCCCAGCAGCCGTCCATGCCGAATCCCACGCCGCAGAATCTTCCGCAGCACATACCCACGACCATCATTCGCAGGATGCACCCCATCCGAGATCAAAAACGTAGCCGCCCGAGCATGGTCCGCAATAATCCGCAGACTCGCCCGCGACCTCTCATCCACCTCGTGCTCTGGCTCAACCTTATGCCCAGTCAACTTCTCCGCGCGCTTGATCAGCGGAGTAAACAGATCCGTCTCAAAGTTCGACAGCACACCCTGCAGCACCGCCGCAACCCGCTCCAACCCCATGCCCGTATCGATCGAAGGCTTCGGCAACGGCGTCAGCGTCCCATCGCTGCTCCGATCAAACTGCATGAACACCAGATTCCAGACCTCGACATACCGCTGCTCATCCAACGGAAACGGCTTATCAACTCCCGCCTCCTCCGCAGCCTCAACTCCCAGGTCGTAGAAGATCTCACTACAAGGCCCACAAGGCCCCGTATCCCCCATCTGCCAGAAGTTATCCTTGGCCCGCATCCCAAAGATCCTCTCCTTCGGCACGCCAATCTCGATCCAGAACCTCTCCGCCTCATCATCCCGCGGAACCTTCGCATCCCCCTCAAAGATCGTCACGTAAAGGCGCGAAGGATCGATCCCAAAGCAATGATCGTGATTCGAAGTCAGCAGCTCCCACGCATAAGCAATCGCATCCTTCTTGAAGTAGTCCCCGAACGAAAAATTCCCCAGCATCTCGAAGAAAGTATGGTGCCGCCGCGTAAACCCAACGTTCTCAAGATCGTTATGCTTACCACCTGCCCGCACACACTTCTGCGAGCTCACCGCCCGCGTGTAATCCCGCTTCTCGTTCCCAAGAAAAACATCCTTGAACTGATTCATCCCCGCATTGGTAAACAGCAGCGTAGGATCGTTCACCGGCACCAGCGAAGAAGAGTGCACCCGCCTGTGCCCCTGTCCGGTCGCTTCGGACACCTTGCCCTCAAAAAACCGCAAAAAATCTTCCCGAATCTGGCTGCCCGAACGATTGATCATAGACCTTAAAGTCTACCAGCGAGCCCGCACCTCAAAACCACGTCCTGCTCTTGTACCGCGCATACTCTTCCCCAAACGCCCCAGCCAAAACCTGCTCTTCTCTCCGCGACCTCACGACCTGTAACGGCACAATCACCAACGCCACCACCAGAGGACCCCAGACCGATACGAAAAGCGACAGTCCCACCGTGAACAATCCTCCAAAAAGATAAATCGGATTGCGAATCCGCGAGTACAGCCCCGTCGTTACCAGCCGTCCAGCCTTCGCCTTGATCGAAAACGAACTGCCCAGTTGCCACCGAGCCAGCACAAACAACGGAAAAGATACCCCGATAATCACCGCGCCAATCACCTTCGCCGTGCTCCAAACCACATCGTGCGCATGGGTCAGAAGAAGACCAAGCGTAAAGATAACGACAGCAAGCGTCAGCAGATTTGCTTTCATTTAGCTCTCCGGCTCGTTCAGTGTAGCGGAGCCAACCCCGGCACCCACGTCTGCCCCTCCATCCGAAACACCTCATCCTCCGTCTTCCTCAACCCCGCAAACTCCCCGCGATGCTCCACCATCACCATCGCACTCACCAGCGCATCGAACGCATCCTCTGAAGCCCGCGCCTTCGCCACCACTCCTCGCGACAGCCCAGCATACAGCGCACTCTCCCTCCGCTTCTTCGCAAGATAAGCCGTCCGCGCCACCTCCGAGCTCTTCGTCACCGCCCCCGTCATCAGCCGCGTATAGATCTCCACCACCAACGGCGCCCGCTTCACATCCGGCTCATCATACGGCCATATCCGAAACCCCGCCGCCCGCAAAACCAGCAACCCCGGCATCCCCCGCAGCGAAGCCGTCCCCACCGCCCCCGCCCCGCCAATCTGAAACACCGACTTCGGCGCAATCCCCGCAATCTTCGCCACCTGCAGCGGATCCGTCATCTCCGCCCTCACCTTCAACACCGTCTCTGCCCTCCGCAACATCCTGTGCGCATGCTCCCCACTGAACTCCGCCGGCTTCTTTCCATGCCGCATCGGCCCCACCCTCCCCCAAAACCGCACATCCTCACAGTCCCGATGCAGCCACTCCTCCCCGCGCCCGCCCGCCACCAACTCCCAGAACTCCGGCGCCGACCCAATCCCCAGCTCCCGTAAAAACCACGCCGGATAACTAAACGAAAAATCAAACCCCACCACCATCCGCGGCGTCTCGCGGCTCATCTCCACCAACCAAGCCATCAACTCCTCCCTCGTCCGCCCACTCTCCAGCGTTACTTTGCCGCCCTTAGAGGAAGCCGTCCAAACCCCCGCCCAGATCTTCCTCCGTTGCCCCGGCCCCTTGTCGCCCGACCAGTCCACCCCCACCACCCGCTGCAACCCACTCTCCGCCATCCCCCTATCATCCACCCAACGGAACTTTTCCCCCACCCTCACCGTTAATCTCCTCAGGAGAGAAACACCGATGCTCAACCTTCTGCTCTTTTTGATCCTCATGGTCGTCTGCTGGCCGCTCGCCCTGGCAGCCCTCCTGCTCTACCCCCTGATCTGGCTGATCCTCCTGCCCTTCCGCCTCGTAGGCATCGTAGTCGGCGGCACCTTCGAACTCATCGCCGCCCTCTTCTATCTCCCCGTCCGCATGCTCCGCGCCATCTAGCACCTCATCGCAGAAGTAGAAGAAACGGAAGTAGAAGAAAATAGATCCATGACCGGCACCCGCATCGACAAGTGGCTCTGGGCCGCCCGCTTCTTCAAGACCCGCGAGCAGGCCTCCAAAGCCTGCGACATGAACCGCATCTCCTCAAACAACCTCTCCGCCAAGCCCTCCCGCGAGGTCCGCCTCGGCGACATGCTCCGAATCAAAAACGAAGCCGGCGAGTTCGAAGTAGAAGTCCTCGCCCTAAGCCAGCAGCGCGGCTCCGCAGCCGTAGCTCAAACCCTCTACCGCGAGACCGAAGCCAGCAAAGAGGCTCGCCGCAAAGCCGCCGAAGAGCGCAAACTCCTCGGCCCCATCGCCTACGCTGCCCCTTCTAAGCGCCCCAGCAAACGCGACCGCCGTCTCATCCACAGCTTCCGCGGCGACTACTGACTCTAAAGAGATGTCCCGCCGGACGGGCCTCCTACGCGGAGCGCGGTCACTTCGTGACGGGTATACCGGTCTTGGTAGGACGAACACCATAGAGCCTCCCGTTGGTCGGAATCAGCTTCCTTCGCGACCAACGGGAGCACCACGCGAAGCAGTAAAAAGGCGTGCGAACGCCCGCCCCACGCGCAGTGGGCCCGTCCGGCAGGACAAAATCACTCCTCTTCATTCTGCTTCGCATAACTATCCGAGTCCCCCGCCCGCTCCTCCAACTCCGCATACGAGTCCGAATCCACCCCACCCTCCTCCACACCCGCCAAAGCCTCCTCCGGAAGCTCCCACGCCTTCAGCACCTTAAAGATCGCATTCGAAGAAAACCCCGCCCGCATCAGCCGGTTCATCGTCCGCACCGTCTCCTTCTGAGCACTCTCCCCACCAGGCTTCTTCATCCGCTTCCGCGCAATATACTGTCGCGCCAGCCCCACCTCATCCACATCCTCATACGCCGACTCCAACGTCGAGGCCACCAACTCCTTCTCCACACCCTTCATCATCAAATCCTGCTGCACCCGTCTCTTCCCAAACTTCTCATGCTCCTTCCGCACCCGAGTGTAGTCCTCGGCAAACCGCGTATCGCTCAAATAGTTCAACTCCTTCAACCGCACGATCACCGCATCCATCGCGCGCTCCCCCGCCTCACCCTCCTCCGCGCGAGTCTTCATCAACCGCCGCAGATCCCGCACCGTCCGCATCCGTCGCGCCAATGTTCCCACCGCATACTCGAACAACCCAGCCTCACCCACCGGCTCCCGCTTCTTCGGCCGCGCAAACGCCATCACAATCCCTCGAACCTATTTTCACCCAACGGCTTTTCCCTCGGCGATTTTTGCGCCTTTGTTCTTCGCCGCCCCGCAGGAAATATTGTCATCTCGACCGAAGCGTTCACAGTCTCATCGTGAACCGCGCAGTGGAGAGACCCCCGTATTTTGCTTTCTCCTCCACCCGACGTCATCAGGGCACCACATTCAGCGTCAACTCATTCGACCGCACCACCGCGCCACTCTTTGCATCCTTCCGAAACACCTGCACGGTGTATCGTCCCGGCCTGTTTATATTCACCAGCTTCTCCAGATGCGCCGTCTGCACCGCGGCCTTCCCCGGCTGCACAAACTCCACGGTACGGCTCTCCTCCTCCTGATGCTGCAACGCCTCACGCCCATACGCGGTCAACCCCACCGCACGCCCCGCCGCATCTTTTACCTCGATCCTGTAAGAAAACTCTGCATTGTTCGCGCCCGGTCGATGCGCAAACGCAACCTGATGGTCCGAAACATTTCTCAGCGCAATCGTCACCCTCGCATCCGATCCCACCTTCACCTCATCCTGCGGAGCACCGATCGCAACCGTAAAGTCCTCAGAGCCCCCAGCCCGTTGCGAGGAATCCTCCACGCTCGGCCCAGCAGGTACACCCACCGGCGAAGCAGTTGCAGCAGCCGGAGACGCGGCCACCGGAGCAGCCGGATGCGCCGCCCCCTTCACCTTCGTCCCCGCCTTCGAAGCAGGCGTTGTCGTAGACGGCGCAACCGCGGCATACAGATTCGTCTTCGTCCACTTGTCGCACCAATCCCCCACCGTCTCATACCAGAGCTTCGAGTTCTGCGGCTTCAATACCCAATGCCCCTCATCCGGAAAATAAAGCATCTTACTCGGCACATTCAGCCGCTGCAGCGCCGTAAACAGTTGAAACCCCTCCGACACATCCAGCCGATAATCTCGCTGCGAATGGACCACCAGCGTCGGCGTCTTCGCACTCTGAATCGCAAGCATCGGCGACCACCGCCTGAAAGGATCGTTCGCCACCGGCCCCGCCGCATACCGCCACGGCTGTCCCGGCGCCACCTCGCCCGGCCTCCGAAACTCCCACTCGTTGAACCACAACTCCTCCGTCGTACCGTACGCGCTCTCCGGATTGAACATCCCATCATGCGTCACAATGCAGGCAAACCGATCCGTGTGCGTCAGAATCCAGTTCGCCATAAATCCGCCGTAGCTCGCACCCAGCGCACACTCCCGCGTCTTATCGATAAACGCAAACTTCGACTCCGCAAAGTCCAGACCCTTCATCAGATCGACATAAGGCTTTCCGCCCCAGTCGCCGTTCACACCATCGACAAACGCCTGCCCATACCCCGTCGACCCGCGCGGATTCACCATCACCACCACGTACCCGCTCGCCGCCATCAACTCCGCGTTCCAGCGATAACTCCACGCATCGCCCCACGCCCCCTGCGGACCACCATGAATCAAAAACTTCAGCGGATACTTCTTCGCCGCATCGAACTTCGGCGGCGGAATCATGAAACCCTGCACCGGCGCACCCTCCGCACCGCTGAACGTAAAGCTGGTCATCTTCGGCAAGTCAAGATGCTGCTCCAGGTCATCGTTCAAATGCGTCAGCCGAACCTCGGTCGTCGCAATTTGATTGGAGACACTCGGAATATCTCTATCCGCAGACGCCTTTACGTCTCCCCGAAACAGCGCCACCACCGCAGCCGGCGACTCCACCGTCATCTTGGTCGCCACCAGCTCATAGCCAACATCTTTCAACGCTGCAAACTGCAGCTCTCCATACTCCCCTTTTCCCGGCAGCGCGAAGAGCGAGTCGCCCAGATTCGGATAAGTACAAAAGATGCGCTCCTCCCCGTGATCTGCACTCGTAAAACAGATCTCCGGATTCACCGGGTTCCACACAAACTCATCCACCCAGCGATCCAGCTTCGGCAACAACTCCTTCGTCGTTCCGGCGAGACGATCGAACAACATCAGCCGAAACCGGTCGCTCTCATACGCCGCCCTCGCCTGCGAACGAAACGCGAGATACTTTCCATCGGGCGAATAAGCCGGCGCATCGTCGCTCCCCATAGAAGCCGAAACCTTGCGCGGCCTCGCACCCGCATCATCCAGCAGCAGCGTAAACACATCGTTATTGGTGCTCGCAGCCGGAACAAGATCAACATTGGTTACATAAGCAATCTCTTCCGAACCAGGAGCCCACGCATACCCAACCGGACCGCCCAGCGTGAACGTCGGAGCCTCCGCATCTCCAATATCCCCTCGCGGAGTCAGATCCCGAACAGCATTTCCATCGGCCGCCGACACCACCAGCACGTGACTCCGCTTCGGCCCCAAATAACTATTCCAGTGTCGATACATCAAGTGCTCGAAGACCTGCGCCTTCACTGGATTTGCTGCCGCACCATCATCTTTCTTTTTATTGCAAAGATCCTCATCCATCCACGAGGCTTCGTCACTGCACTCCGGATACACCCGAGACACAAACAGGATCCTCTGCGAGTTCGGCGACCAAACCGCGCCATCCGCCTCCGTGCTCACACCGGTCAGTCGCTTCGGCGTCCCCAGCGTCCCCGCCGCATCATCCCACGCCGCCAGAAAGATCTGCGAAAGTCCCGTCGCGCTATCAGTCGCAACAAACGCGACCTGCTTCCCATCCGGCGAAAACCTTCCCCCCGACTCGCCCTCCTTCCAGAACGTCAACTGCCGCTCAGCGCGGCTTTTCACCGGACCATCGGGCCCGCCTTTCTTGTTCTCATTCCGCAGCGCAGCGGAGGAATCTGCCTGCCGCTCACTCCCATTTTTCAGGTTGTCATTCCGCAGCGCAGCGGAGGAATCTGCTTTTCCTTGGCCGTCCGCAGGCACAGCCGCCATCGGCACCACCCAAAGATGATTCACCTTCGTATTCTTCTCAAGATCGACATCCATCGCCGAAAACATCACCCACCTGCCGCTCGGCGAAACCTGCGGATCACTCACCCGCTTCATCCGCTGCAGGTCCGCAAACGTCATCGGCCGCTTTCCCGTCGTTCCACCCGACAAGGAATCAGAGTCTGGACCAAATCCCTGCGCCCACACCCTGCCACAAGTCCAGCCCCAAACCCCAGCCACCGCCGCCGCCAGCAAGCCGGCCCTGATCGCGCACTTCTTCATCGCGCCAGTCTACCCCCGCAACTCAAGGATCGAACCGGAAGAGGAACCACAGAAGAAAATCCCCGCCAAAGTTTTCACGTCCCAGAAAATAATCCAGAAGACGTGGCACTTTTTTCGACCACAAAATTCACCACACAAAACACCACATCGATACCACGTCCACCACGCGAAACACCACGTTCTGCACCACAAAAAACCACAGGCAAAACCGCCTATCCCCCAACAGCAGCGCGGCGAATCGCCTCCTCCACCACCGCCGATTTTTTTTCCGCCCCCATCATCACCGGCAACTCAACCGCCACCGCCGCCCCATGCGGATGCATATTGAACGCACTGATCTCCCCGCCATGCTCCTGCACAATCGAGTAGGAAAGACTCAGCCCCATCCCCGCGCCATCGCCCGCCTCCTGCATCGTGTAAATCGGATCAAACATCCGCCCCGGCTCGCGAAAACCGGGCCCGGTGTCGCTCACAATCAGGTGAACCCTCCGCCCATCCCCACCCGATGCACTATCAGGAGCACTCCCGGAAGTACTCTCCGGGCAACTCCCCGAGCAGCTCAAAGACATCCGAATCACCAACTCTTCGCCAGTCTTCGTCTCCCGCACCCCAGCCAGCGCCTGCGACGCATTGTTCAGCAGGTGTTCCAGCAACTGCCGCAGCCTGTGCCTGTTTCCCCGCACCTCGGGCACCTCGCCGTCGGCCTGCACTACCAGGCGAATCCCTCTGCTCTCAAGCTTCTCTCCACACGCCGCCGCCAACTCCCGCACCAACTCCGTCAAATCGACCAGCTCATCCCCCTGCCCCACCGGCCTCCAAAACTCCAGCAGCGTCTCCACCGTCTGCCGCATCCGCAGCGCCTCCCGCACGATGATCTCCGCATCCGACTTCACCCGCGCCTCGCCCGTCGACCCCGCAATCAGCTCCGCAAACCCAAGCACCGCCGTCAGCGGATTGCTCAACGCGTGCGCCATCCCTCCAGCCAGCATCCCCATCCCCGCAAGCCTCTCCGCGCGCATCAACTTCTCGGCCAGCGCAGCGTTCTCCATCGCCCGCGCCACCTTCACACCGAGCGCCTCGAGCGGCCACAGCACGTCTTCAAGCTCCCTCTGCCGCACGCTCAGCAGACCGTCCGCGCCCACCGCGAGCGCCCCCATCATTCTCCCGCTGGTCGTCCACAGCGGAATCACAATCGCCCCGCGCGCCTCCTCCCCAAATCGCGTACTCTGTCCCCTTCCCGTTCCCCCATCCCGCCCCATTCCTATTCCGCTTCTCATCCCCATCCCCGTCCCAAAGACCACCGCAAACGCATTGTTCTTCACCCGCCGTCCCAGGCCGCCCTCCCCCCGCCGCGTGCCGATCCCACCCCGGCGCTCCGCCTCCACCACACCCTCTGCCCAGGCATTCAGCGACTCCACCGTCGTCTCCTCCATCCCCGCGCTGGCCGCCACCGCCAGCACTCCCCCCGCATCGCGAACCATTACCGCCGTCCTGCGAAAGACGCTCTTCTCCGCCATCAACCGGCTCACCCGCGTCGCCAACTCAGGCAGCTCCGCATCCGCCCCCAGCCGAACATCCAGCCCCGCATAGGCGCGCAGTTCCTCCTGCTCCCGCCTCTCCCGTCTGCCCTCCGCCACCCGAACCTGCATCCGGCACCAGAGCGCCCACAGGCCTCCGCCGGCCAGCGAAAGCTCCAGCCAGCGCAGCACGATCAACCCGCTCATCTCCCTCGCTTCAGGCCACATCACCAAACCTCCCCAAATCGCGTCTATTCTTAGTAGCGTGCGGGGCAACGCAGGCAAGACACACACAGCCCCGCCCATGGAGCTCCCCACATGAAGCCCAGCCGCGCCTCTGCCTCCGCGACCCTACGTTTTGTTGCTGCAAGCGTCCTATCCCTCCTGCTATCGGCCTCGCCCACCGCGGCCATCGCGGCTGTCGCAAATCCAGACGGAGCCGCCGCTCAGGACCCCGCGGGCTTCGGCCCCCTCGACCCCGCGCCCCCCGCCAACATGACCCCCCAGCAGATCATCGACAAGTTCGCCGCCCGCGAGACCCTCTTCAACCTCGCCCGCCAGAACTACACCTTCCGCCAGACCGTCCGCGTCGACACCCTCGCCGAAGACACCAACCGCGTCGACGGCGAGTACCAGCAGGTCACCGACATCACCTTCGACAAGGACGGCAAGCGCGCCGAGCACGTCGTCTTCGCCCCCCAGAACACCCTCGACCGCGTCCAGATGACCCCCGCCGACTTCGACGAGATCGAGCACCGTCTCCCCTTCATCCTCACCACCGAAGACCTGCCCAAGTACGACATCACCTACCTCGGCCGCCAGCACATCGACGAGCTCGACACCTACGTCTTCTCCGCCGCCCCCAAGACCTTCGAAAAAGGCAAGCGCTACTTCCAGGGCAAGGTCTGGGTCGACCAGCAGGACTTCCAGATCGTCCTCGTCAACGGCATCACCGTCCCCCAGGACAAGCGCAAGGGCCACGAAGATCTCTCCCCGCCCTTCACCACCTACTACGAGCAGATCGACGGCAAGTACTGGTTCCCCACCTACACCAAGGCCGAGGGCAACCTCCACTTCGTCGCCCAGGAGGGCGCCCTCTCGCAGGACGTCCACATGCGCAACGTCGTCAAGTACACCGACTACAAGCAGTACCACGCCACCGCGCGCATCATCTACAACGGCGAAGACATCACCGACAAGAAGGACACCACCCAGTCTCCAGCCAGTCCACCGCAGAACCCTAAACCATAGCGGTGTCCTGCCGGACGAGCGCCCTGCGCGGGCAGGACACGGCGGTTCCAACGAGAATTCATCAAAGTTACCGAAGATTCGCTTGCCCACCAACCGCGCCGAGTTTACTATCACGGTGTTCCCGTTTCCTAAGGATTCACGGGCCCCTGCAGCGTCTGATCGTCGGGAACGATCGCACACCGGGAGGCCACCGTGCCAGTCAAATTCCTTCTCAAAACCACCTGCATCGCCACCCTCTCCCTGGGCTACACCTTCGCCCAGACAGCGCCTGCCCCCGCACCCGCAGCCGGCCCCGCCGACGGCATCACCATGGACATGATGCCCATTACCCAGGAGCAGCTCACCCAGTGCCGCCAGCAGGCCTCCAGCCAGCTCACCGATGAGCAGAAGACCCTCCACGACCGCGAGCACGGCCAGGACAAGGACAAGATGGCCCAGGGCAGCATCGCCGGCGTTACCGGTGCCGCTACCAGCGCTATCTCCCGCAAAGGCGGCGGATGGTGGGGCTACGGCAACAACAACGGCGCTAACACCGCCGCCGCTACCGGCGCCACTGAGCGCACCAACCGCAACAGCGCTGACGTCGCCAGCACCACCGCCACCAGCCAAACCGTAGGCGTCGATGCCTACCAGCAGTGCGTCAACGGCATCAAGGGGCCCGAGTACGTCCACTTCCGCCAGACCGGCCAGATGACCGCCTACACCGGTGCTCCTCCCACCAGCTCCGCCGCGCCCGCGCCCACACCCGGCCCCGCACCCGTAGCCACCGTGGCCCCCGCACCGATGCCGACCAAGTCTCCCGTACAGGATGAAGGCGACGGCAAACACTTCGTCCTAACCGCGCCCGGACAGACCGACGCCCGCGAGGTCACCCTCGTCCCCGGCAGCAAGAACTCCTACATCGAAGACGCCACTGGAGATAAATACATCGTCATGCCCGACGGCTCGGTCAACCGCATCCCGCACGTCAAGAAGACCGCAACCAAGTAAATCGTCCAGTCTCGCCTTCTCGTCGACCACACGTGAGGGGTTCTAACTGATTGGCGGACAGCCTGATCAGACGCCAACCCCACGGAGTTACACGCAATCTGTCACGCCTGAAAGCTTCGCTAAATCCCAGATCGGCCATGTTTCAAACTCTAAGGAGCTCTCGATGGACCGACCCACCGCAAACACTCTATCGCTTTCTCATAAAGAGAGCGCGTTCATCGCAGCCGCCCTGTTCGCTTGCCTTATCTTCACAACCACCCGGGCTAACAGCCAGGCGGCAGGCGGCGATCTGCAAGGGAAAGTAGCGGCCCTGAAGCAGTCAGTCGCCGCAAATCAACAGAGACTGCATCAATACCGGTGGATCGAGAACACGCAGCTCACGCTCAACGGCGACGACAAGCCCCCCTCGCAGTCCATGTGCCAGTACGGTCCCGACGGAAAAGTACAGAAGACCCCTATGAGCCCGCCGCCACCGCCACCGAGCGGCGGTCGCATCAAACAAAGGGTTATCGCAAAGAAGAAAGAAGAGATGAAGGATTACATGGGGCAGGTCAAGACCCTGCTCGCGATGTACGTCCCGCCTGATCCGCAACGCATGCAGCAGGCCTTCCAGGCGGGCAAAGTCTCTCTCAACCCCGCCCCGGACTCAGGCATCACGAAGATTGTGTTCACGGACTACGCTCAACCCGGCGACCAGATGACCATCTCCTTCAACACTGCAGATAAAAAGATCAGCGCGTTGAACGTCAACACCTACATGGACAATCCCCAGGACGTCGTCACCCTCGCCGTAAGCTTTGCCAGCCTGCCCGACTCCACCAACTACGTCCAGCAGTCTGTCCTCAACGCGACCGCCAAGAAGCTCCAGGTCACAACCACCAGCTCCAACTACCAGCCACTCGCCCAATAAACCAGAGACAGCTAAGTGAAGCCGTCATCCTGACTGCAGCGAAGCCATCATCCTGAACGCAGTCAAGCTGTCATCCTGAACGCAGTGAAGGATCCCGACACACTCCATTTACCCATACCATTCGAACTTTCCAGCCCAAACAGTCCAGTCGTTGCCATTCTTCCCAGGCCAAACAATCGCAATCCGTCGTGAGCCGTCACCTCGACTCGCCCCAAACAATTCGTTCTCTCGACCAGAGTCGCGCAGCTTCATCTCGCGACGCAGTGGAGAAACCTCAACATTTCGTGTTTGCTCTACTAACCGCAGACATCTACGCGAACACACCCTGCGCTTCGCAACATGACCCTATGGTCAGGGCAGAAACCCGCCTTACTTCGTCTCGCAGTGCGAATCCGGATCCGCATGCTGCTGCGTCATCCACCGATCCATCAGCGTCCCGGCACACCGCGCCCCGCACAGGTGCTTCACTCCGGCCGAGTGCGCATGGTGAGCTTGCCACCGCGTCAGTTTGATAAGGGGCTGATCCTCCTCCGGCTTCTCCCCCGGAAAACAGTCCACCCAGGCCAGCCACCAGTCCCCGCCCTCACCCTTTTTATCGCCGCACACGTCGCACTGATAACTCTCGATATAAGACATTCGATCTCCTGCCGCTGAAACTATCACATCCCCGTTTCAACTTGCAGCCCCCAATACGCAATCACTGTCCTGCCGGACGGGCGCCCTGCGCGGGCAGCGGTCACTTCGTGACCGGCGATCGCTTTGCGTGGGGCTCCCGTTGGTCGCGAGCTAAAGTTCGTGCCGATCAGCGGGAGGACCAAGATGTTGATCCCAACGAGACCGGTACACACGTCACGAAGTGACCGCTGCCCGCGCAGGGCGCCCGTCGGGCAGGACACACGCATGCAGACTTCAGACAAGCCAAAAAGCTGTCAAGCCCCAAAACCACCTAAGCCTTTACGAAACAAACACTTCGATCTGGCGCATGAGTTATGTCCGAACCGCTAGAATGGAATCAGAGACAGAAAGCCCCGAGGACATCCTCCGGGGCTCTCTTTTTCAGCACCGCATTACGCTAAACCATTGATTTAAAGTATTTTATCCGCAACCTATTTGTTATCAATATTTTACAGATGAACCACACCTGTAAAATATTGATAACAAATATTTTACGTCCAAATACCCCCCGGGGGGAGGGGGTATTCAGCGTCAAGTACTTGAAATGCTAAGCCGCCGGTTCGGCTTCGAAGTAGAGATACTTCCGCCACGCCGCATCCGCGCTCCCAATCATCCGCATGATGTGCCGGGAGGTATGCAAAGAAAACGGCCTCGGCTCCCGCTGCAGCTTCATATCCGTCAGCTCGTGCAGCATCTGGTTGCCCTTGCGCCGATTGCAGTTGTGGCAGCAGGCGACGAGGTTCTCCCAGGTCGAAAGGCCACCACGCGACCGCGGTATGACATGATCCAGCGTCAACTCCCCCGCGGTCAGGATGACGCTGCAGTACTGGCACGAGTTTCGATCGCGCAAAAGAATGTTCTTGCGGCTCAACGCCCGCGTCTGGTGCGGAATCCTGCGGTACTCCAGCAGTCGGATCACGCTCGGCATTGCCACCCGCATCCGCGCCGCATGCAGCACCGCACCCTGCTCCTCCTCGGTGCGCGCCACGCCCTTCAACACCAGCACCAGCGCCCGCCGAGCCCCGCAGATATTGATCGGCTCGTACGACGCGTTCAGCACCAGCACGGGAGTCTGCATCGCCGGCTGCCGAAACACGCCAACACGAACCTCGCGCTCCGTCGTAACCCGCCCGGCCCCGTGCCCACCGCCGTGTCCCGCGTGCCGCTTTCCACCCAGCCCTTGCTTTCGCATCTTCCCCGATTGCATCTCAAAGCCCTCCGGTTCCAGCTACTGTTAGCACTCCGCGCCAAGCTTCTCTACCACTCCAACTCCACTAACCAGCGTCCCAGACCGCAACACTAGAACCCGCATCCGCCGACCTCGCATTCGCCGAAGCCACATCCCAGGAAGCAATCATCTCCGCCTGGGCCCGAGACGCCGTCGCCACCCAAACCTTGCCAACCCCGGCCCGCCGCAAAACCTGCGCACAAGCCCGAGCTGTAGCCCCGGTCGTATAAATGTCATCCACCAACAAAACTTCTCGCCCCGCCAGCGCAGCCCGATCGTCTGCCTGGAACGCGCCCTGCAGATTTCTTCTCCGCCCCTTTGGCGTCAGCTCGAACTGGCTTCGCGTATCCTTCACCCGGCGAATCACCTCATGCGCCGAAGTCAGATTCCACCGCGGACGAGACCTCTTCAGCTCAGCAAGCGCAGCATCAGCCATCAACACCGCCTGGTTGTAGCCACGCTCCCGCTCCTTCGCGAGAAACAACGGCACAGCAACGACAAGCAGCTCACTAGCAGCCTCGCCCTCAAGCATCTCGATCGCCCTCGCCAGGAACCGGCCCAACGGCTTGGCCACCGAGGCCATGCGCTCGTACTTCAGCAGGTGAATCATCTCCCTCAACTCATCCTGATACATGGCATACGCTACCGCTCGCTCGAACTCCGGCGGTGCCATCCGGCAAGGCGAACACACCAGCCCCTCCACAGGAAACTGCCCCGCGAACCGCACGCCCTCCATGTCGAGTGCCTCGCCACAACGGACACACAGCGTCATCGACTGCGCCTCAACGCCTTCTATACATCTGTTGCATACAGGAGACAGCTCAGCTGTCAGCAGAGGCCCACCGCAAGCCCTGCAATCGGTCGGATACAACGTAGTAATTAGGTCATCCAGCGCAGCCCGAACCACCCGTCCCGGCCCTCGCCACCAGCGAGACCTCGCATGCCCTTCTACCCCGCCACCAGGCGGAGCACCGGGCGGTCCCCCGGAACCAATCCCGAGCGCATTGTCATTCAAGCAATCGCTGAAGACTCACCTCACTCGCCGGCGCTCCAGGTCGGTCGGACCGCGCCATTTCCTGCAGTATAGCCCCTTAGCGACGCCGGTCGTCAACAATTCTGCACCATAAAAGATGCGCCTATGCTACATCTAGGCCATGCTCAAAGTTGTCACATGGTGCGCCAAATGCTTGTTTCTATACTTGCTGGTCGCAGCGTTCGCGATCCGATTTTCATGGGTCGTTACAGCACCTGTCTGGCAATTGGCTACCAGGATGCACTGGACAAGCCTGAGCCGCATTGGCTACGTGTTGAGCTACTTCCTGCCTATCTTTGCGGCCAGCGGATTTCTAGTTGGCCTCATTCCCTTCGGCCAACTAGGTAAGGCACTAGGAGATCTCTTCCAGTCCGTTGCTACTTCCCCATCTTCCAGCCTAGCTCCAGAGTCCGAAGCTGTACCTCCCATCCTGTGGGCGTGGTTACCAGTTACGATTGCCTTCCTTATCCGTTTCGCTACTTGGAAATCTCAAGCCTCAAGCGTATTTGACCCGCACCGATCAGTCGGTCGCGTCGAACGCTTCTTCGGCCCTCTCTATGGACAGACGACCGGCCTGCTCGACAACAAGTGGATTACCGACCGTTTCTTCTTCACCGGCCCGATGCTGTTCCTCATAGCCTGCGCCCTCGCCGCCCTACTTCGTTATCGCCTCACCAAGCCACGCAAAGCTCAGACGAATGCTGAGACGGGCAACCCTGCCTGATACTCAGAATCTCTTCAATCTCCGGAACATCATGCTCTGCCGAGCATTACCCCTGTCCCGTTTGGCTCCGTCTACCTCGAGTCGCAAAAGAGTCAGCAGTGAGAATCAAAGTACGACGCTCCCACGCTTCAAATTCAACCAGGCCGACCTCACTCACCGTACACACCCGCTGATACACTCCATCGAAGCCGAAACAAAGCTCGAGCTCGCGGGAGACGTATTGCCATGGCAACATTCACACCGACCAAGCCCACCTTCAAGCCCTTCGTCCCCGCGACGGAAACACGCCCTGAGCTCTCTGCCCGCGCGCTGATTCTCGGCGCTGTCTTTGGCGTGCTGTTCGGAGCGGTCACTGTCTACGTCGGCCTGCGCGCAGGTCTCACTGTCGCCGCATCAATTCCCATCTCGGTCCTGTCTATTTCGATTCTGCGAGCCTTCGGCAAAGCAAGCATCCTCGAAAACAACATCGTTCAAAGTACAGGCAACGCTGGACAGTCGATCGCCTCCGGCGTCATCTTCACACTTCCTGCTCTCATCTTCCTCGGCTTCGATCTGGATGCCTCGCGTATCTTTGCCCTTGCGCTCTTTGGCGGGTGGCTCGGCGTTCTCTTCATGATTCCCCTTCGCCGCCAGCTCATCGTCGAAGAGCACGACAACCTTATCTACCCCGAAGGCACGGCCTGCGCCGACGTCCTTATCGCTGGTGAGCGCGGCGGCTCATTCGCCTCTCGCGTCTTCCTCGGCCTCGGTCTTGGCGGCCTCTACACCCTGTTCCAGAATGACAACCTCTTCGCACTGTGGCCGAGTCAGCCGGACTATCAGCCTGATCTCGGCGCGCAGCATCTCCTCAAAGGCTCAGCCATCCGTGCTGACTGCACTCCCGAATATCTTGGCGTCGGCTACATCATTGGCATCCGCGTCGCTGCCATCATGCTCGCCGGCGGAGTCTTCTCCTGGCTGGTCCTCATGCCTGCGATCTACTTCTTCGGCTCGCACCTCGCCACCCCACTCTACCCCGGCACCATCCTCATTACGCAGATGTCTCCCTCGGATCTCTGGCGAACTTACGTCCGCCCCATGGGAGCCGGCGGAGTCGCCGCCGCCGGTCTCATCACCCTCCTCCGTACCCTGCCCACTATCGTCGGAGCGCTCACCCAAGGATTCAGGAAGACCGGCACAGGTAAGTCCGTCGTTTCGCAACCCTCTCGCACGGAACACGATCTTCCTCCTATCGTCGTCTTTGGCGGATCCTTACTTCTCATCCTGCTGATGTTTCTCTTCCTGCAGTTCAAGCCCATCCCCGGTGCGCAGGTCGGCGCTCTCGCCAATATCGCGGCTGCTCTTCTCGTCGTGGTCTTCGGCTTTCTCTTTGTCACCGTCAGCGCGCGAATCGTAGGCATCGTCGGCTCGTCAGCCTCGCCCGTCTCTGGCATGACAATTGCTACCCTCATGGCTACCGCCGCCATCTTTCTGGTCAAAGGCTGGACTGCGCCCGCCTTCGGAGCGCTGGCAATCACGATTGGTGGAGTCGTCTGTATCGCCGCCTCGAATGCAGGCGACACCTCGCAAGACCTCAAGACTGGCTACCTCATCGGCGCAACGCCGTGGAAGCAACAGATCGCCATTATGATTGGCGTCATCGTCTCAATCTTTTCGATCGGCGCCACACTGAACGCGATGAATAAAGGCCTGGAGACCTTTCAGCGTCTCCCGAAACCGATCGTCTTCTCGCTCGATCGTCTGCCGGACGGAGTCCAGAACAACGGCCACTTCACCGGCAGTGACAAAATCACTCTCACCGCTCACAACGCCGACAATCAGGCAAAAGAAGAACTCTCGAACGCTAAGCAATATGTGCTTCTCAATGCAATTGGCTCTACTACGCTTGATGATGGCAAGTATCTCTACAATCCGACGACAGGTCAGATCGAAGTTCAGTGGATCCAGGGCATTGGCAGCGAAAAGGCCGCAGCTCCACAGGGACGTCTCATGGCGACTGTAATCAATGGCATCCTTAGCCGCAAACTACCGTGGGCTCTCGTTTTGCTTGGTGTTGCCATCGTGGTTGTTGTTGAGCTTCTTGGCGTTCGTTCTCTCACCTTTGCCGTGGGTGCTTATCTCAGCATTGCTACCACCTTGGCGATCTTCGTGGGAGGCGTTATGCGTTGGATGGTGGACCGCGCTATGCTTCGCCACGCGGCCGAGAAGGCTCGCCTCGAACACGATGCCTCGTTGGCTCTTTGGCACTCGGACCGTGAAACCTGGCTGGCTCAACATCCCGACTTTGACCCTACTAATCCTGCACATGCGGATCCTAGCGGTCTCCCTATCTTCAACACCATCACCGCCCGAGACGCGACGATTGAATCGGAGGTTTCTCCGGGATCGCTCTATGCTTCTGGGCTGATTGCCGCTGGTGGAATCGTTGGATTGCTTGGGGTTTGCGTGAAACTCTATGAAGCTGCTACTGACAGGTCGATTCCGCGCTTTAGCGAACACAATCCTCTGCACCATGATCCGGTCAGCGTTGTAATGTTTGCGTTGCTGGCGTTTTCGCTTTATTACTTCGCACGGAAACCGCTTCAGAGCGAGGGTTGATTTTGGTTTTTGGCGGAGAAAAATTTCTGTACGTGGTGAAAGGAGCTTTTTGCAGGGGTTTTTGGCGTTTTGGTGGTGTTTGTGGATGGTAAATCGTGGTGAAGTTGTGGTGATTTGTGTGGCTAACGTGGTGTTTTGACCGTCACTTATTGGGAACGAAAAAATACGCCAACTTTTTGAACTTTATTTTTGGACGTAGACGTCGAGTGCGTCTTTTTCGGGTTCGCACTGGGGCGGGACGGTTGGCGGCAGTTCCAGGGATCATTCAAGGAGATTGCTGAGATGAGTCATGTGCTGGTGATCTTTCAGGCCGATACGGAACATACGGAGCAGTTGGCGCTGGCGGTCGGTGTGGGTGCGGTCGAGGCTGAGGCGGGCATTCGACTAAGACGTCTGAGGAAGCCCGGCGCGGCGGAGATAGGGCATAAGGGTTATGGAACGCTGAGGGAGGCGGATCTGCTGTGGGCCGATACCATTGTGGTCGGGCTCGAGGATGAAAGATCGGAGACGGAGGAGGTAGACGGATTGCTTGCGGCTCTGGCGGATCTGAATCCGGCGCAGATGGTGGGAAAGACCGCCTGGACCTTCGGTATTGCTCCGTCAAAGACAGAGGCGCAGAGGGTTGTGGACGAGGCTTTGCTGGCGGCTGGGCTCAAGCCGTTCCCTGCGGAGGCTACGGAGGTGGTGGACGCAACGGAGCGAATGAAAGATATCGGCCGCCAGCTTGGACGGCAGCCGGTCTGAGGAGCCGTCAAGGCTGCAATGAGCTCGGGCGGCCACAAGCTCGCGGCTGCAACCGGTTCCAGACGTCAACCAGCTCACGGCGGCAACTAGAGGAGCGATTCACCGGTCAGTGCATTCTCTGCTGGAGCTCTTGCTGAAGCCCGGATCGCCTGTGTCCTGCAGGCGTGCTGCATATCGATTTGCCGGGCGTAGTCGGAGTCCTGAGCGAGGTGGATTCCGTAGACCGTGAAGGTCTGGAAGCCGGGAACCTGGACACTGAGAGAGTAGATTCCGTCGGGGAGTTTGCGAAACTCGTAGGTCCCATCGCTTCCGGTTCGGGTTCTGAAGACAGCTTCGGTCCCTTGATTGACGACGACGACTCTGGCGCCCGGGATGGTTGAGCCTTCGCGGTCGTCAACTGTTCCCCGGATGCGCGGCGAGAGATTTCGTGTGCTGGAAGATGGGATGGCAGAGAGAGAGAAGAGCAAGGCGAGCGTCAGCAAGCAGGAGATCAACAATCCATTGCGCTCCCTTTTGATCGTGGGGATCGGAATCGTCACGAGGATTGCGAGGGCTAGACAGAGGCGATAGAAGGAGGCGTGAGCGGGACGCAAGGAGGCGAGATGATGAAGGAAAGATATTCCGGCTGCGCCGTGGAAGGACAGCAGGAGAGCCGACCAGGGTAGCGGGGATAGCACCGATAGCAGGAGCACCGCCGACAACACAATCAGCAGGGGTACGGGCAAAGCGATCAACGACAGATGCGATAGAAGCGTCAGCACCGGAGAGCCTCCTCCGGGCGGTGTTCAGGAGGATGCCTGAGACTGCCCGCCCACAGTTCATTGATCTGAACTTAGGGCCAGACGGACCGGATTCCAAGGTCCACTCACAAGAACCTTTGCATAGCCACTTCGGTAGGACGAGAAAATGTCCATTGGTCCGTCCAGTTGCGCTCCTCTGAGCGAAGGCCGACAAATCTCCGAAATCCGATTCTGCTGATAATAAGGAGGATAGGAAAGGGAGTTGAGGTTTTGAATCTTATCTCGATGTCGAGATATCTTATATCGTAGGAGTTGAGGACGCTGAGATGGCAGATGAGCAGAATATAGTTTCGGCCCCTCGACTCTGGTTAGTTCTGGCTCGGGCCCATGATTCGATGGTCGATTTCATCGAGGGCGCAATAACTGCCCAAGGATTGGGGATCAGCGACTTCATGGTGATGGAGGTCTTGCTGCACAAAGGGCCGTTGACGATCTCCGTGATCGGGGAGAAGGTGCTGCTGGCGAGCGCTTCGATGACGTCGGCGATCGATCGGCTGGAGAAGCGCGGGCTGGTGCAGCGGAGAAGCTGTAACTCGGACCGGCGGATTCGTCTGGTCGAGCTTACGGCCGAGGGTAAGAACTTTATCGAAGAGATCTACGCGCGGCACGAAAAGGATCTGGAGTTTGTGATGGCCGGCCTCTCCGAGGACGAGCGCAGAACGATGTATGAGGGATTGAAGAGGGTTGGGCTTGCGGCGAAGTCCGCGGTGCCGACGCAGAAGTGTAAAGAGGCTGTTTAGAAACGGTTCGAAATGGGATCCTCTGTGCCGACATACGAGCACAACAAATACAGGGATCCTTCCCCTTCGACTACGCTCAGGGTCAGGATGACGACAGTTTTGAGGAGTGTTCAGACGTTGCTGGAAAGATCGCAAGAGCAGTTTTGATTTGGAGGACACGCGGCCCTAAGCAATGAGCCGGTGAAGAAGTAAGAAAGGAAGCATTATGTTGACTGTTCGCAAGAGTAACGAAAGAGGCCACGCGGACCACGGATGGCTGGATTCACACCACACCTTTTCGTTTGCCAACTATCATGACCCGGAGCATATGGGGTATCGCTCGCTGCGAGTGATCAATGAGGATCGCGTGGCCGAGGGGCGTGGGTTTGGAGCGCATGCGCATCGCGATATGGAGATTTTGAGCTACGTGCTGAAGGGCAAGCTTGCCCATAAGGACAGCATGGGTCACGTGGAGGTGCTGGGGCCGAACGAGATTCAGAAGATGTCGGCCGGTAGCGGCGTGGTGCATAGCGAGTTCAACGGTTCGGAGACGGATCCGGTTCACTTTCTGCAGATCTGGATTGAGCCGAAGAGCCGGGGTACGAAGCCGAGCTATGAGCAGTTGAAGTTTGAGGCGGAGGAGAAGCTGGACCGCTTCAAGCTGCTGGCATCGCCGGTGCCGGCTGCTGGAGCGGCGACGATCAACCAGGATACGAGCGTGTCGGTTGCAGAGTTGACACCGGGCAAACAGCTTACGTATCCGCTGGGCAGCAAGCGCCATGCGTGGCTGCATGTGATCCACGGAGAGGTGACGGTGAACGGCAAGGCCCTGAAGACGGGCGATGCTGTTGCAGTCGATCACGAGGAGTCGCTCGAAGTAAGCGCGCAAGGAAAGGCTAACAGCGAGATACTGTTGTTCGATCTTGCATAATCCTTGTCCCGTACCTGACAGCGCGTGAATGAGTTTTTACACAAATGCAACGGTGACCGGCACATATTTTTGAGTCGGCCACCATAACAAAGACATCTCACAGCAGACCTAACAATTTCCGAGGAGAACGACTATGAACCGTCGCATCTTTACCACCGCCCTCTCTGCCCTGCTCCTTACTGGAGTCAGCGCGTTCGCCCAAAGCTCCGCATCAACCTGGACGATCGACAAGAACCATTCCCAGGTGAATTTCGCAATCGTACATATGGGAGTCAGCACGGTTCGCGGCTCGATCAGCGGTGTGACCGGCACGATAGTGTGGGACGACAAGAACCCCAGCAAGTCGAGCGTGGAAGAAACTATGGACGCGACCACTGTGTCGACGAACAACGATAACCGCGACAAGGACCTGAAGTCTCCCAACTTCTTTAACGTCGAGAAGTTTCCGACGCTGACCTTTAAGTCGACCTCGGTGTCAGGCGCGAACGGGAAGCTGCAGGTTGTGGGCGATCTGACGCTGGCGGGTGTGACTAAGAGCGTAACGCTGACTGTTGATGGACCAACCGCTCCGCAGAAGGGAATGGGCGGCAAGACTGTCATCGGCCTGTCGGGTACCGGGACGCTGAAGCGCAGCGACTTCAACTTCGGCTCGAAGTATGCCGCGCCCATTCTGGGTGACGACGTTCAGTTCACAATCGACGTCGAAGCGACCAAATAAGCAATGGGTAGGACGGCCCTTCTCTGCGCGGAAGATTGCGGAGGGGAGGGCGTTTTTGTTTAGTCGGATTAGGAGAGAGTTTCGCGGCTGAGCTGTTCGTTGCGCTTTTCGATGGCGGCCGAGGCCTCAGGTTTCAGACTGCGAAGGATCTCGAGAAGCTTTGCCGGATCGAAGGATTCGAGCTGATAGTCGGCTAAAGGACAGTTATTAGAGTCGGGGGCGGTGATTACGATGATAGGCACCTTCGGCTGAAGAAGTTTGATCTTGCTGGCGACTTCTTCGCAGGAGAGATCGTCGAGACCACCGTCGAGGACGACGCCGCTGACAGCGGGAAAGCGGGTGAAGATCTCGAGGGCCTCCTGACCGCTGTAGGCCGTGAGGACGTTGAACTTCGCAGTTTCGATTACCAGCTTGCGGGTCGAGATGCTGCCGGGAAACTCCCGGTCGATGACGAGGAAGCAGGGTCTGATCATGGACAGCATTAGACACTAAAAGTACCGCAGAAGACGATTCAGAAGGGGCTTGGATACTCGGTTAGAGGCCGTGGGTGCGCTGGATGCGATCCTTGTTCTCTCGAACCAGGCGAAGGAAGTTCTGTTGGATTGGGTCCTCGTTTTGAGGGTTCCAGGCGACGGAGAGCCCCATATAGAGGTTTTGCGGTACAAGCGGGGAGATGACGACTCCGGGAGGGCGGAGGTAACGGACACCTGAGGGAACAAGGGCGACGCCTTCGCCGGATTCGACCAGAGTGAGGACGCCGGACCAGGTCGAGGAGGTGTTGACAATATTGGGGGAGAAGCCTGCAGCAGAGCATAGGGCCACGATGGCGTCGAAGAGTGCGGGCGTCATCTGGCGATCGCAGAGGACGAAGCGTTCGGTGGCCAGTGAGTCGATCGAGATGGGTTTGCCGGCGAGGGGATGTTTGCGGGGAAGGACGACGACAACGGGGTCGCGATAGAGCAGTTCGGCGCGGAGGGTCTGGTCGAAGGGCGGCTCGAGGGGGCGGGCGAAAGCGATGTCGATCTTACCGGTGAGCAGGGCTTCCATCTGCTCGGGGGTGCGCATCTCATAGAGCGAGAGCTTGATGTCCGGATGGAGTTTGCGGTAGTCGCGGATGATGCGGGCGAAGAAACCGCCGGCGCCCCAGAGGAAGAATCCGATATTGAGGGATCCGACTTGTCCGAGGAGGGAGCTTTGGGTGATTTCGAGGGCTCGGTCGGCGGCGGCGAGAGTTTTACGGGCCTCGGCGAGAAAGATCTGGCCCTGGGGGGTGAGGCGGGTTCGGCCTGAGCTGCGGTTGAGAAGCTGGCCGCCGACTTCGCGCTCCAGATCGGCAATCTGCTCGCTGATGGCGGATTGGGATACGTGCAGGCGACGGCCTGCCTCGCTGAAGGTGCCGTGCTCGGCAACTGCGCAGAGATAACGCAAGTGTCTCAGTTCCATGAAGCTATATCCCTCTGTTGTCAGGATATCGGTCTTTCCGATGGCGGCTCTCGGAAATAACTGTGAGACCTAAACGCGGGAAGAAATGTCTTACTCTATACAGGGAAAGATTTGCTCGAAGCGGAAGAGGGTTCGTCAAATGTGGATCGTAAAAGTAGCTCTGAGCCGACCGTACACCTTCATCGTGCTGGCAATCCTTATCCTGATTGCTGCGCCTGTGGTCATCTCGAGCACGCCGACCGATATCTTTCCGAACATCAATATTCCAGTGGTGTCGGTTGCGTGGCAATATACGGGATTGAATCCGGAGGAGCTTGAAGGGCGGCTGACGACACCCTACGAGAAGGCGCTGACGGTGCTGGTGGACAACATCCAGCATATCGAGTCGACGACGTTTGCGGGCCAGGTGATTGTGAAGATCTACCTGCAGCCGGGTGCGAGTCTGGATACGGCGAACTCGCAGGTGTCGGCGGCTTCAGAGTATCAACTGAGGCAACTGCCTCCGGGTATTCTGCCGCCGCAGATTATTAACTTCAGCGCGTCGAGCGTGCCGATCGTGCAGCTGGGTTTGTCTGGAGCGGGACTGAGCGAGCAACAGCTGAACGATCTTGGCGCGAATTTTGTTCGTCCACAGCTGATCTCGGTTCCGGGCGCGGTTATTCCGAATATTTATGGCGGCAAACAACGGTCGATCATGTTGAATATCGATCCGAAGCTGCTGCAGGCCAAGGGATTGTCGCCGGTTGATGTACTCAATGCCGTGGGACAACAGAACGTGGTGCAACCGGGCGGAACGGCAAAGATCGGTGAGGCTGAGTATGACATCCACATCAACTCTTCGCCGGTGACTCTGGAAGGTATCAGCAACCTGCCGATCAAGCAGGTGAACGGAACTACGATCTATCTGCACGACGTTGCGAGTGTGGCGGACGGGAGCATTCCGCAGACGAATATTGTGCGGCAGGATGGGCGCCGCGGGGCGCTGATGGTGATTCTGAAGTCCGGAACTGCTTCGACGCTGTCCGTGGTGAGCGGTGTCAGGAATTTGTTGCCCAGGGTAAAGCTGACTGTGCCGCCAGAGCTGAAGATGACTCCGATCGGCGACCAGTCCGTCTTCGTTCGCGGATCGGTGCAGGGGGTCATCCGCGAGGCTGTGATCGCGGCGGTGCTGACGGGATTGATGATTCTTTTGTTCCTGGGAAGCTGGCGCAGCACAATCATCATCGCCGTTTCGATCCCGTTGTCGATCCTAACTTCAATTACTGTGCTGGGTCTTTTGGGCGAGACGATCAACATCATGACGCTGGGCGGGCTAGCGCTGGCCGTCGGCATCCTGGTGGATGATGCGACGGTAACGATCGAAAACATCGAACGCTACCTTGAGGAAGGCAGAGAGTTGCATGATGCGATCCTCGAAGGTGCCGCTCAGATCTCCGTTCCGGCACTGGTCTCGACCCTTTGCATCTGCATTGTGTTTCTACCGATGTTCTTTTTGGGCGGGGTTGCGCGTTATCTGTTTGTGCCCTTGGCGGAGGCTGTGGTCTTCGCCATGCTGGCTTCGTATGTTCTGTCTCGTACATTGGTTCCAACGCTTGCGATGTATCTGCTGAAGGCACATGATCACCACGCTGTTCCTTCGAATAACATTCTTGCGCGGTTTCAACGTGGCTTCGAGCGAATCTTCGAGCGGCTGCGCAGAAGTTATCAAGATCTGCTTGGCCGGCTGGTGGCGGCGCGAATTTTCTTTGTTCCCATCTTTCTGCTGCTCTGCTTGTGTGTCTTTGCGCTCGTGCCGTTTCTTGGACAGAACTTCTTTCCAAGCACAGACAATGGATCGTTCATCCTTCACGTTCGAGGTAAGAGCGGAATCCGTATTGAAGAGACTGCGAAGCTGTGCGATCTGATTGAACAGGATATTCGGAAGACAGTGCCTGCGGCTGAGATGGATAATATCCTCGATAACATTGGCCTGCCGTACAGCACACTGAATACTCAGCATGCGACTTCGGGGCTAATCGGCGCGGGAGACGCGGACATTCTGGTCTCGTTGAAGGAAGATCACCACCCGACCGCCAATTATGTCGAGGCATTGCGCAGAGATCTCCCACGTGCCTTTCCCGGAGTCACGTTTTACTTTCTACCGTCGGATATTGTTACGCAGATTCTGAACTTCGGTCTGCCTGCGCCGATCGACATTCAGTTTGAGGGATCGGATATCGCGGCTAACCGAAAGGTTGCGAACCAGGTATTGAGCGAGTTGCACCAGGTTCCGGGTCTTGTCGATCTTCGTATTCAGCAACCTGATGACTATCCTGTGTTGAACGTCGATGTAGACCGTACGAAAGCGGCGCAGGGCGGCTATTCGGAACGTGATGTGGGCAGTAGTTTGCTGAACATACTCGGCGGCAGTACGCAGCTGAATCCGATGTTTTATCTGAACTGGAACAATGGCAATACCTACAACATCGTGGAGCAGACCCCGCAATACCAGATCAGCTCGTTGAACTCGCTCGAGAACATTCCTATCTCGTCTCCGACAGCAAAGCAGCCGGAGATTCTGACCGATGTCGCGACCATCACGCGCAGCAGCGAGATGGAGGTGGTGACGCACTACAACGTTCGGCGCACGCTCGATATTTATGGAAATGTTCAGGGGCGTGACCTCGGCTCGGTTGGCAGAGAGATCAACAGAATTGTTGCGAGAAATGAGAAGTCCCTGGTACGCGGCAGCTTTGTGAGAGTGCGCGGTCAGATTGAGACGATGAACAGCTCTTACTTCGGACTAATTGCAGGGCTGGCGTTTGCTATTGTCCTGGTCTATCTGTTGATCGTGGTGAACTTCCAATCCTGGCTCGATCCGTTCATCATCATTACGGCGCTGCCCGCAGCTCTGGCGGGTATTGTGCTCTTTCTGTTCACGACGAGAACGACGCTAAGCGTTCCGGCACTGATGGGCGCGATTATGTGTATGGGCGTTGCGACGGCGAACAGCATTCTGGTGGTATCGTTTGCGAAAGAACGCCTGTTGCATCATGGGAATGCGATCGAAGCGGCGATTGAAGCGGGAGCGACACGGTTCCGCCCTGTGATGATGACGGCACTCGCGATGATCATCGGCATGATTCCGATGGCTCTGGGCGCGGGCGAAGGCGGAGAACAGAATGCGCCGTTGGGTCGAGCGGTGATAGGCGGTCTCTGTTGCGCTACGGTTGCGACCCTCATCTTCGTTCCCGCTGTTTTTGCTTTACTGCATAGCTCTGATAAGAGATCCAATGTCCCCAACGAGAGCCGCGAACACCAGTTGACGGCCGGCGACTAAAAGAATTGACAGGCACGAAGGAGAAAGCATGACCAGCGGAACGAAGGCGGAGCCCAGGATGAATGAGGATGAGACCACACTCTCCGGTGAAGGCCCGGCAGCGGCAGCGGACGCACCGGAACCCGGACTGACGAGAGGGACGTGGATTGGAGTTGCGGTCATCGCGGTGATTGTAGCTCTGGTTGTCGTCTTCGGGATTGCCGCGCGCCACCGGTCGGAGAGCACGCTCGAGACGGATACAAAAGCTGCATCGATCCCGTCAGTCAAAGTGATTCATCCTGCCAGTTCGCTACTATCTTCCGGGTTGGCGCTGCCGGGAAACACGCAGGCGTATGTTGACACTCCGATCTATGCCCGTACCAGCGGCTACCTGAAGAACTGGTACTTCGACATTGGCGCGCATGTTCGCAAAGGACAGTTGATGGCGGTTATCGAGACGCCTGAACTGGATGAGCAGCTTCAGGTGGCACAGGCCGATCTGAAGAGCGCGGAGGCCAACCTCAACCTTGCGAATACGACCTCAGCACGCTATCAAAATCTTCTAACGACCAACTCGGTCTCGAAGCAGGAGACCGATGTCGCCGTGAGTGATGCCGCGGCGAAGAAAGCGGCTGTGGATGCCTCGACGGCGGCGGTACGCAGACTGCAACAGTTGCAATCGTTCGAGAAGATTTACGCACCCTTCGATGGAATCGTGACAGCGCGCAATATCGATATCGGCGGGTTGATCCAGGCGGGCGAAAATACAACACCGAAGGAGCTGTTTCATCTTGCCGCGATTCAAAAGATTCGCGTGTTCGTCTCGGTTCCGGAGGCGTATTCAACCTCGATCAAAGCCGGGGGTAAGGCGACTTTGACTCTGGACGAGTATCCGGGACGGGAGTTCGAGGGCACCATTGCGCGCAACTCGAACGCGATCGACTCAGCAACACGCACGCTGAATGTCGAGGTTGACGTCGACAATCCCAAGGGCGAGCTGCTGCCGGGGGCTTATGTTTTTGTCCACTTTAAGGTGCCGCAGCGGAGTTCGAATTTGATGATTCCGTCGAACACACTGCTCTTCCGGGCGCAGGGCCTGCAGGTGGGGGTAGTTCGTGATGGACGCGTGCAGCTGGTGCCTGTGACCATCAGCAAAGACCTGGGCGCGAATGTTGAGATCGCCTCAGGGTTGACGCCGAACGATGCCGTGATTCTCGATCCTTCCGACTCGCTTGCGAGCGGCCAGGAGGTGCAGGTGAAGAGCCAGATGAATGAGAATGCAACACAGATGCAGAAGAAAGAGGGGGCGCAGTGACGTTACGACCCAGCGCTCTGGCCAGCGCCGCGGTTTTTCTGCTAAGCGGCTGCATGGTCGGACCGAAGTATGTGAAACCATCGGTTCCCATGGCTCCCGGGTATAAGGAAGCAGGACCGGACGCTTACAAAGAGAACTCGAACTGGCAGGTTGCGCAGCCGGCCGATGCGGCGCTGCGCGGAGAGTGGTGGACGATCTTTGGCGATACGGAGTTAAATGTTCTGGAGCCGCAGGTGGCGGAGAATAACCAGAATCTCAAGGCAGCGGATGCTCGCTTCCGCGAGGCACGGGCCTTGATCCGCTTCAATCACGCATCCCTGTATCCGACCGTTGGGGTAGCACCGTCCGCCGGAGGCTCACGTGAGTCGTCAAACCAGCCGTACTTCAATGTGAACAACGCGCAAGGAAACGGCGTCGGCGTGATTCAACTACCGGTGGACTTGAGCTATGAGATTGATGTGTGGGGGCGCGTTCGTCGCACAGTAAGTGCTGCGCGGGAGGAGGCGCAGGCGAGCGCGGGAGATAGACAGACGGTGCTATTGAGCCTGCAGGCCGAGCTTGCCATCGACTACTTCGAAGCTCGTAGCGCCGATGCCCAGGAGAAGCTGTTGAACGATACCGTGAAGGACTTCGAAGAGGCCTACCGGATCACGAAGAACCGCTTTGAAGGAGGCGTCGCTCCGAAGTCGGACGTCGATCAGGCGCAGACTCAGCTGGAGGCAGCGAAGGTACTGGCTCGTGACATTACTCTGCAACGAGCCCAGTTCGAGCATGCGATTGCGATTCTTCTTGGGGAGCCCCCGGCTTCGTTCGCGTTGCCGAGCGCTCCTCTAGATGCGCGACCTCCGATGATCCCGACTGGACTACCTTCGGAGCTGCTGGAGCGACGCCCGGATATTGCTTCGGCGGAACGCCGCGTCGCTGAGGCGAACGATCATATCGGCATTGCGCGGGCTGCGTTCTATCCGACGATTTCGTTGAGCGGAACGGTTGGTGTGGAGGGAACCTCGTTTGCGAACCTCTTCGATCCGGCGAGTCTGTTGTGGTCTCTGGGACCTACACTCTCGCAGACGGTATTCGACGCGGGACGTCGAGCCTCTGTGTCCGAACAGGCCAATGCCAGCTACGATGAGACGGTCGCGAACTACCGGCAGACCACTTTGACGGCATTTCAACAGGTCGAAGACAATCTGGTTGCTCTGCGGGTTCTCGATCAGGAGGCGGGGCATCAGCGTCAGGCTACGATGGCGGCGCAGTCTGCCGCGCAGATATTCAACAATCGATATGTGGGCGGGCTCGATACCTATCTTCAGGTTGTGACCGCTCAGACGACCGAGTTGAATAACGAGCGGAACGACATCGACATTATGCGCAGGCAGATGGACGCGAGCGTGCTTTTGATCAAGGCGCTCGGTGGTGGTTGGAACGTGACTCAGTTGCCGAAGCTCTAGTTTCACGACTACAGGAAGTTTTAGCGGCCGGAGAGATTCAGGGGCAGGTAGAAGGAGAAGACGGAACCCTGTGACGGCTGGCTGGTGACGTCGATGGAGCCGCCGTGGGCTTCGACGATCGCCTTCGCGATGGCGAGTCCCATGCCTGTTCCCTGCACGCGATATCTTTGGCCCTGGCCGCGGTAAAACTTGTCGAAGATCATCATCTTTTCGAGATCGTCAACTCCTGCGCCACGATCGGCGACGCTGGTGACGAGCTGGCCTCGGGAGACTTCGGCGCTGACGAAGATGGGGCTTCCCTCTGCGGAGTATTTAGCGGCGTTCTCCAACAGATGCTGCAGTACTTTGGCGATGCGCTCGAGGTCCATCTGCACGGGAGGAAGGGTGTCGGGGAGGCGGAGCTCAAGGGGATGGTTTTTGAGCGGTCCCTGTACGGCCTCGAGCGCAAGATCAACCGCCTCTCGCATGGAGTGCATGCGCAGGTCGAGCTTGATGTCGTTTGCATCCAGCTCCGCCATCTCCATCGCCTGACCGACGAGTCGGTCCAAACGGGCGGCCTCCTCCTCTATAACCTGCAACATCTCTCCGCTTTGCTCTGCATCGAGGGAGGGCTCGCTGCGCAAGGTGGTGACGGCGGCTGTGATCGAGGTCAGGGGCGTTCGGAGTTCGTGCGCGACAGAATCCAATAACGCGTTGCGCAGGCGCTCGCTTTCGCGTGAGGCCTGGACGCGCGTGAGGGTCTCGACGGCACCGGCGCGTTCGATGGCGATAGCTGCCAGGCCACAGACTGCGTCGAGCGCCTCGGGCGAGGTCCTATTGCCCGTGATTCCAACTGCGCCGATGGGACGCGTTCCGAGGAGGATGGGAACGAGAGTGACGGCGCGCGCTTCGTCATAACGATGGTCGCGGGTGAACGCTGCATCACGCAGCTCGGAGGCGGTTACGTCCATGTAGTCGGGACTGGAGCGGTAGATGCGATCTTTTTCGCGAAGATAAACCGCGGCTCCCGTAAGGCTGAAGGTCACGGCGATCATCTGCGGCAGGACATTGAGGAGATCGATCACGTTGCCGGTCACCAGCATTTGCTGGCTGAACTCGTATAACCGTTCCGCCTCGCGCTGGCGGCGGCGCGATATCTTTGCTTCGCGCCGGGCCCGTTCCGCAAGCTGGCTGGCGACGATGCCGGTCACTAGAAATGCGAACAGGGCGACCCAGTTGCGACCGTCCCCAACTGTGAAGGTAAGGACCGGGGGCAGGAAGAAGAAGTTGAACGCGGCCGCTGAGAGAATAGACAGGTAGATCGAGTGGCGTAGACCCCAGTTCGCAGCTACGAGAAGGATGCCTATCAGGAATGTCAGGGCTACTGTGGTTTCGTTGACATGCAGCCGGAGAAAGTAGACGGCTACAATGACAGCTGCGCTCGCTGTGGAGATACTGTAGCGGACGATACTGCGTATAAGCTTTCGCTGCACTCCATTATCTTATCCTTATGGGCACTCGCGATAACTCGAATCCGGCGCTGAAGAGCCCGGAGGAATGGCTGGAGAAAGTCGCACCGGAGAAGATGCGAGGAACCTTCAAACTTTTCCTGGGCTACGCGCCCGGCGTCGGCAAGACATACAACATGTTGAGCGAGGCGATCCGCCGGCATCAGCGTGGGGAGGATATTGTCATCGGGGTGGTCGAGACGCACGGGAGACCCCGTACTGCCGAGTTGGCCGAGCAGCTGGAGCAGGTTCCTCGTAGAAGGATTGAGTATAAAGGCGTGGTCTTCGAGGAGATGGACCTCGATGGCATCCTTACGCGTCGGCCCCAGATCGTTCTGATCGACGAACTGGCGCACAGCAATATCGAGGGCAGCAAACATCGCAAGCGATATGAAGATGTGCTCGACGTTCTGGCCGCCAACATCGACGTACTGGCCACGATGAACGTGCAGCACATCGAGAGTGTCGCCCCGACCGTCCAGAGTGTCACCGGCGTGATCATCCGTGAGACCGTCCCGGATTGGCTAGTGCAACGCGCGGACGAGATCGTGATGGCCGATCTGACGCCCGAAGCTCTGCAGACACGGATGCGTCGCGGAGATGTCTATGGAACGGCTCGTGCTGAAAAAGCCCTGGCAAACTTCTTCCGTCGCGGAAACCTGATCGCGCTCCGTGAACTGGCGCTGCAACATGTCACGAAGGCGGTCGATCGCACATTGACGGCCTATATGGACGCGAAACGCATCGAGGCGCATTGGGCGGTGCGCGAACGCGTGGCTGTCTGCATCAGTTCCAACAGTTCCTCGCAGATGTTGATCGCACGCGGCGCACGCGTTGCGGAAGGCGTAGGAGGCGAACTGTTTGTTCTGCATGTCGACGATGATGAAGACCTGCTGGAAGAAGAAAAAGCTACGCTAGCGGCTAACATCCAGTTCGCACGCAATATGGATGCTCAGGTGTTCACCGTTAAGGGAAAGAGCATCGCCCACGCTGCTGCCAGCTTCGTCCGCGAGAAGCGCATCACTCATATCGTCTTCGGCCGTACTGCCGTCCACGGCCTTCGCAAATACCTTTACTACTGGGCGATTCAGCACTTTCTCAAAGAGTCGCCGAATGTGGATGTCCACATCGTCACGCAACATCCGGAGCGCGAATGAAACAAAACCTGGAAGGCCAGCAACATGCAAAGATTCTTATCGTGGATGACGAGGCGCAGATCACTCGCGTACTTCGCACGGCGCTTTCGACGCAGGGCTATTCGTTGCGCATCGCTGCGAACGGCGTTGAGGGAATGGAGGCTGTGCATACGTGGAAGCCAGATCTCGTCGTTACAGACGTCTCCATGCCTGAGATGAACGGGATTGAGCTTTGCCGCGAGATTCGAGCTGTATCCAAGGTTCCGATCATTGTTCTTTCGGTCCGCAATCAAGAGGCCATGAAGATCGAAGCGCTGGACGCCGGCGCGGACGACTACGTGACGAAACCATTCAGCATTCAGGAGCTGCAGGCTCGCGTCCGCGCGCAACTCCGCCGCAGTTCGGCTACCGAGTCCGACGCCCCGCAGGTCATCTCAGCAGGCGATTTTTATATCGATATTCCGCAGCACCGAGTAGCAGTTCGCGGGCAAGACACGCACCTGACACCGAAGCAGTTCGACCTTCTCGTGTGCCTGGCGCAGCACCCCGGACAGGTCCTGACGCATCGAGCGTTGCTCCACGCGGTTTGGGGAACGAACGCCGATCAGCCGGAGTATCTGCGCGTCAACATTGGCCAGTTGCGGAAGAAGATCGAGCTCACAGAGGAGCCCGCGTATATCGTCACCGAGCCTTGGATCGGCTATCGTTTTCGCCCTACTGGCGACGACGAGTTCTGATCATGGGCCCTCTTAGTTGGCAAGACGGTTGGTCCTGACCTTTGCTGCATTGTTCTTCGGTATCAACAGAGAAATCGCTTGCGGTAAGAGGCGAACGGAGATCGGGAGGTGACCGATCCACTCCCCGTCGAGTTCTGCATGAATGCGATGATTCGGCTCAAGCGGCGTGCAGCGGAACTCGGAGACTCGAGCCTGTTCCAGCCACGGATTCTGGGTGCTGAGTCTAACGTGACTAAACGCGAACCAGGCCGGTAGACCGATTGTCGCCGGGGGTTTGACGATGGAGAGTAGAAGATCGCTCTCGTTCGCGGAACTACCTGTTGCGAGACGACTGAATATGCCGCCAAGATTTGCAACGCGAGAGCAGATAATCCCGACGCCGCGTCGCTCCACCCACTCGCCGGAGTCGCTCTTTCGATAGTCCACTCGAAACGCGGGAAAGCTTCGCGTCAGGAAGAGTCTCAGCGAATGGGCGTAGTAGACGCTTCGACCGAGCTTCGATCTCTTCCCTGCGAGGAGCCGATACACGAGCGCACCATCCGGACCAGCTCCGGCCATGACGATGAAATGTCTGGTCACTTCGGATCCTTCGGCAGCGTAGCGTACCTCGCCGACCGAGATCGCGCGCGACTCAAAGCTTAGCTGCTCTTGAAGAGCTTTCACGGGATCGAGCGACAACCCGAGATTGCGCGCAAAGGCGTTTGCCGTCCCGAGCGGTACGACCCCAAGCGCGGCTTTTGTGCCCACAAGGCCCTGCAGAACCTCATGCACCGTGCCGTCGCCACCACAGGCGAAGACCGCATCGCATCCCATGGCTGCAGCATCAGCGGCAATTGAATGCGCCTCGCCGGCTGATGTAGTCAGGATCGCATTCGCCTGGATGCCAGCTTGTTCAAGAGTCTGGACCATAGCATGGACCAGAGTTCGCAGGTCTTTGCTTCGCCCGGCCGATGCGTTGATGACTAAAGTTGCTCGATGCACAGTGCAAGACTCTCACATCCTAATCCGAAGGAACAGAATCGGCGTTATCGGGGTAGGTCTCCGAATCTGATTGTGTGGAACCGCTTCTCCATGATTTCATCGATTCTGCAGATACGTTGCAGCCCTCGACTACTCAGGAGATTTGCATGACCTACCAGGTTTCGCGCAACGGGCAGATGTATGGACCGTATACCCTCGAAGACCTTCATCGCTATGTCGGCTCGGGAAACGTTCTGCTGACGGACATGGCCAAGAGCGACACGATGCCCGATTGGCTCCCGGTCGCCCAAATTATCGGCTCTGCGGGCGTCCCGGCGACACCGGTCTACGCTGCTCCTGCTGTGTATTCGCAGTCAGGCAGCACCTATCCTGACCCGCCCAACTTGAACTGGGTGCTTGAGCTGCTGCTCGGTTTTCTTACTTGTGGGCTCTTCGTGGTGGTCTGGAACCTGGTTATAGCCGCATGGGCAAACCGAGTGCAACCGGCGAGCAAAGCCCTGATGTTTTACATTATTGCCACCGTGCTGGTTGTGCTGCACTTCGGTGGGTCCTGGGGACTCGTCATCGCTATGAGCCATCACCAACAGCCCCATCAAAACTTCGTGGGAGGATTCATCGGCATTGCCGCCTGGGTCGCTCGCCTCATCGCCCGCTTTACGTTGCGAGATACGCTTGAGCAGCACTTCAACAGCGCCGAGCCTCTGGGCCTGCGTCTGAGCGCCGTCATGACTTTCTTCTTCGGCGGCATTTATTTTCAATACAAGCTCAACGAGATCAACCAGCTGAAACAGACCCTTCGCTACCAGAACGTGGCGCGGTGATCGTGCTGACTCGAGGTAGTCGTGTCGCAGCAATCGTACGAACGATTGTACCGTTGGCGATCGTCGGGGTGGTGGCTGGAGTTCTGCGGCGCTTTCCCCCTGCACAGTACAGCTTCTATCCACGGTGCCCCATCTATGAAGCTTTTCATCTGCAGTGTCCTGGGTGCGGAGCTACACGCGCGGTTGCCGCGCTGCTCCAAGGGCGGCTTAACGAGGCGATGCACTTGAACGCACTGATTACGCTCTTGCTTCCTCTCGCGGCAGCTTATGGTTTTGGCTGGTACTGGCGATTTGTTCGACGCGAAGATGATGGCTGGCCGCGAATGCCCGGTGCGCCCGTCTATGTCGTGCTCGCTGTGGCTTCGATATTTACAGTTCTTCGCAATCTTCCGCTTCGGCTGTTCCAATAAAAAGCAAAACGATCCCTGGGATTAGCAGGGACCGCTCGACTCGATTAGAAACGACGTTACGAAGCGTTATGCCTCGACGGCGACAGGCTCGGTGGAAGCTGGGGTAGCGGTGCCACCCTTCAGGTCGGTTCCGCCGGGCTTGCGAATGTCGATGCCGCCCTTGAAGAACGCGCCATCTTCAATCGAGATACGTGCTGCGATCACATCGCCGGTGAGCGAGCCTTCGCTGCGAATATCCACGCGATCGCTGGCCTGGCAGTTTCCGCGGACCTTGCCCAGCACAACGATCTCGCGTGCCACGATGTTCGCCGCGACCTGGCCGTTGCGGCCTACTGTGACGCGGTTGCCGGGGAGGTTGATTGCGCCTTCGACCTTGCCGTCGATGTACAGTGACTCAGAGCCTGTCAGCTCACCCTTGACGATGAGGGACTTGCCGATGGTGGCCTGCTCGCCGGTTGGTACGGCAGCAGCTGCATTGCCAGCGCCAACGGTCGCGGGACGGGTGGGGCTCGCCTCGAAGTTCGTCGCTGGAGTCGACGGACGCACCGGTTCAGGAGTCGAGGGAGTGTTGCTTCCAGTCTGATTCGGTTTCCACATGTTCGTTTGTATCCTTTCGTACTGCTTCAAATGATCCGCCGCGGTCTGTCGCACGCGCTACCACGACGGCAGCACGCATACTTTCCACGATACTACTCTGCAAAGGCCCGTGGATTGCCCCGTATTCACAATCTATTCCACAACCTCTGAACCTTTTCCGTTACCTATGGAGTTCTTTCCGACTTCACTGAAGTTTCTTCTGCTATTTAGCCCTTTTATTCCACCCCAAAAGTGTTATGCGTCCTGAAGCCCCTACCGCATAGAAAAGACTGTGCGTCAGGTAGCATGGCAACAACTGAAAATCCCTTGTGAGAGCCCTATCCCTTGAGTTCGACTCCCCGCACGACCCGCGCCAGGCTGCCGCTATTTGATCTTCTGGGGGCAATGTTTTTTTTGGCTTTGCCGTCAATTTATCCGGGACGTCCGCTGCTGGCGGCCGGTCCGAAGATTCATACGGTCACGCTGGGGGCGTACCGCAAGGTTCCCTATACGCAGCCAGATGCCACTCCTGACAGCAAAGTGGACGAGACCAGCAGCCTGAAGGTGCGTCCGCTCTTCGTGGACGACCGCCAGAAGGAGTGGACGACGGGCGAGATTCACGACGTCACGGATCGCACTTTCACAGTCCGCCGTGCGCTTCGGCTCAACGACGCGCTGCCGAATGATGCTGCACCGCATTGGATCTGGCAGCCGGGGCCTTGGCTCTCCGTTGATCGCGTCACTGGCCACATTACGGTGCTCCGCCTGCCCGACTTCGACTTCGCTGTCTCCGATGTGGTCTGGTTCCGCGACTATGCGGCGTACTGTGGGATCGCGACGACGGCCAAGGGAGGCCTTTATGCCATCGTGGCCGAGCTGGGAGCGCGGCGGCCGGTAGTCCAGAAGCAGATCGGGAAGTGACCGGAGGCTGACCACTTCATTCCGGTGTGCCAGCCTGCTCAGTGGCAGCGGTTGCCCTTGCGGGTCACGCTAAAGCCGACTGGCGGCGAGGCGACCACCTACGACGTGGTCGGCACCGTCTCGCTGATGGAAGAGGGCGATAACTCGGACGAATAGTAGAGCGCTGGCTGGGTCGCCGGGGTTGAGGATTCGTGACACGACGTCGTCGAAGCGGCGGTATTTGGTTTAGGATCAACGTCTAGTTCCGGGACCACCGCTGCGAGGGCTGGGAACTTTGCGCTGTCTCTGAGGCAGGAGTTTCGAATTTGTTGAATCTGTTCCAAGGCATCAGGCCGTTGAAGCGAACCGGCGTTATACGAGACGCCGTTGCCGGTGTTGCGTTCGCCGCGATGAATATTCCGCAGGCGCTCGGGTATACCCGGATCGCAGGAATGCCTGTTGTTACCGGTCTGTATTCCCTTCTGCTGCCGCTACTTGCATTTGCGACCTTCGGTTCGTCGCGGTTTCTGGTGGTCGCCGCTGACTCGGCAACTGCGGCTATCCTTCATAGCGGCCTGGCTGGCATGGCTCCAACAGCGAGCACTCGATATGTCGCGCTGGCAGGCCTGGTAGCGCTTCTCACAGCCGCTTTCCTGCTGGTGGGGCGGTTGTGCAGGTTGGGTTTCGTCGCCGACTTCCTCTCACAGACAGTGCTCGTCGGTTTCCTGACGGGCATAGGGTTTCAGGTTGGCATCGCGGTTCTGGGCCAGATGCTTGGTGTTGAGGTCACTTCGCGTAGATCGATTCTTCAACTCGTGGAGATCGTCCGCGAACTCCCGAGGATACATCTACCGACGTTGGCGGTGACCCTCGCGGTGCTTGCGTTCGTCTTTGTTCTCCGCTGGTCTGCGCCTAAGGCACCAGGGCCGATGTTTGCAGTCATTCTGGCCACAGCGGCCAGTGCAGTGTGGAACTTTGCCGGGCATGGCATCGCAGTCATTGGCGCGGTGGCGGGAGGCCTGCCACACCTTGCAATGCCAGACGTTCGTTGGAGTGACATCAAGCCGCTGCTCTCCGTCGCCGGGTCATGCGCTGTCATGATACTGACCCAGAGCGCAGCAACCTCGCGAGTCTATGCAGCTCGTTATCATCAACGGCTTGACGAGAATCAGGACCTGATCGGCCTTTCCGCGGCCAACGCGGCTGCTGCCTTCAGCGGGACGTTCGTCGTCAACGGTAGCCCTACGCAAACCGCCATGGTGGAAGGCGTGGGCAGTCGGAGCCAGATCGCACAGGTTACCACGGCGATAGTCGTCGCGCTGGTACTGTTGTTTCTGACCAAGCCACTTCAATATCTGCCGCAATGCGTACTGGGGACCCTGGTTTTCCTGGTGGCGATCCGGCTGATTAAATTGCGCAGCCTGCAGGGGATTCTCCGCGAAAGCCCTGCCGAATTCGCGCTTGCCGTGACAACTACCATCGTCGTGATTACTGCGGGCGTCGAAGTGGGTATTGTTCTGGCGATGGTTCTGTCGCTGCTGCGCATCGTGCACCATAGCTACCATCCCCGCACGGGAGTGATGATTCCGGATGAGGCCAATGTGTGGAAGCTGATTCCTCCAACTCCAGGCGCAGTGACTGAGCCGGGGCTGGTGATGTACCGCTTCGGCGCCGCACTGTTCTATGCCAATGCGAGCCGCTTCTCGGACGAGATTCTCGCACTGGTTGGCCCATCACCGACCAGCGTGCGGTGGGTCATCGTAGATGCCGAGGCTATTACCAACCTGGACTACAGCGCCGCGCGAGTGGTTGAGGAGTTGAAGAAAAATCTGGCAGATGCTGGCGTCCAGTTGGGATTCGCTCGAGTACCGTGGAACACAAGGGAAGACTTCAACCGCCATCACCTGACCGAGGCAATTGGCACCTCATGGATCTTCACCCGGCTTCACGACGCACTCGAGGCCTACGAGGCAATGAAACCGGCCTTGTCCATAGCGACGATCCAACCATCCGCTACGTCGTAGCCGCGCCTGAGATGTAGGCTTCGAGATGCCGGATTGTCATCTCCTGCTCGCTGATGACCGTGTTCACGAGGTCGCCGATCGAAACTACGCCGACGACTGCACTGCCCTCGACCACCGGCAGGTGCCGGATGCGATTCTTGGTGATGATGCGCATGCATTCGCCCACGGTGTGCTTTGGCGACACGGAGATCACAGGGCTGCTCATAATCTCCGCGACCTGGGTTTCCTTTGAGGATCGCCCCTGCAGAATGACCTTCCGCGCGTAGTCACGTTCGGAGATGATTCCCATAAGCGACTGCTGCGTCATCACCAGCAGCGCGCCTACCTGCCGCTCTGCCATCATCTCAATGGCCTGATAGACGGAGGCGTCTGGCGCGATAGACGCAATAGGCCCGGACTTTTGCTTTAGCACCATACCGATCGTCATCGCAAATTCACTCATGGGGCACCTCGGGCCTCGAATAGTACCTCCGCTGCGCAACCTCGCGCAAATACTTAAAAAACGCGCTTGCGTCTCCAGCAGTATCATCAGATTATGCAGTCTTTTGACGCACTTCTCCGCGAAGCCGAGATCGCCCACGGTCACCTTTGTGCTGGTCAGATTCTCGGTGTCCGGATGGCCATGCTGGGTTGTGAACGCCTTGGCGTCGAAGATCCCAAGGGTGCCGACCGCAAGCGCCTGGTCACGTTCATCGAGATCGACCGATGCGCGACCGACGCTATTGCCGTGGTCACTGGTTGTCGCCTGGGCAAGCGCGCCATCAAATTTCGCGATTGGGGAAAGATGGCCGCCACCTTCGTTGACCTCACGTCACCCCTGACGCCCCAGGGCGATACTCCTGTTTTCAAAGCTCTGCGGATCGCCGCGCTCGAATCTTCCAAGCAGCGTGCTCGTGAGCTCTTTCAGCACCTTGAGAACAAGAACGAACAGCAGATGCTCGCCTATCGCGAGTTGCCTAACCAAGACCTCTTCCAGGAAGATTGGGTTGCGGTCCCGATCCACCCACGTGAGATGCCCGGCTACAAGTCGGCGCGCATCACCTGTGCGCAGTGCGGCGAAGGAATCAACTATGATCGCGAGCACCTCCGCGACGGAAGAACTCTTTGCCAGGGCTGTGCATTCCCCGAAGCCCGCTACTATCGACCGCTTATGGAGCCGGAGTTCGCCAACAACGGCAAGGCCGGCGCGGGGACCTCTCCGCAACCGGCCTGCGAACATTGTTAGGCGCAGCAAGACTGCAGCGTAGGGTATCGACTACCAACGATCACGGTGGTCGTCATGGCGGTAGTCACGAGGGTCATCACGGTGGTCATAGTGATAGCGCTCAAACTCATGCGCTCGCACCCACTCGGCATGTCGACGTTCCTGTTCAAAGCGCAGACGAGCATAGTAGTCGGGCCCGTAGTAGTAGCCGCGAGCGGGATAGCCATAGTAAGCCGGATAGCCAACCCGTACCCCCACAGCGAACTGCTGTGCGTCAGCCTTTGCCGGTGCTGCCAACACAAACGCACCCGCCAGTAAGCCAACCGTTACGCCCTTTGCAACCATCGCTTTTACGTTTGTGATCTTCATAACAACCTCCTGCCTACACCCAATGAAACCCACCTTACTCAAACCGGTTGCGCGCAACTATCGCGGCGATCCGGGGTCGTGAAGCCTCAATCCGCAAAAGATGCATCTGTAAGAAGGCAGGGTGTCCCATGCCGCAACCGGTCATCACATTTCTCCGTCATTCATTCGACTTGAAAGCAGCACTAGCAGATTGCGTTGACGATCCAGATCCCAAGGCTGTACACCGGCTCCGCTCGAGCACACGTCGGCTGGAGGCGGTGCTTGAAGTATTGGCCAATGCTGCGGATTTGCCCAATCTGGCAAAGAGGTCGAAGCAGTTCAGGCGGTCGCTCGGTGACATCCGGCAGAGCGCCGGGGCTGTTCGCGATCTGGACGTTCATGTTGAGCTTCTAAAACATCTCGGAGCAATCGACGGGATGGTAAAGCTGGAGAAGGAACTGCAGGCTTCGAGAAAGAAGAAGGTGAAAAAGCTGCAACGGCAAATCCGCAGCAGTCGAGACGAGATCCATGGAGCCCTCGACAGAGTTGAGATGGATATTGCCGGACAGGCCGATCTCAATCTGAGTGGAGCAAAGCTTATCAATGTAGCGCGAAGCTGGATGGCTCCCGAGGTGCGCGGTCTCGATCCCAGTCAAGATGAGGATCTTCATTCGATACGCAAGGTCTGCAAGACGGCTCGATATATGGCCGAGATCGGCGGCGACGCGTCGAAGGCCGCGGCGAAGTTTGCAAAACGTATGGAAGACGTACAACAGACGACCGGCGCGTGGCACGATTATCTTCTTTTGTTGAATCATGCCAACGCGAGGCTGCCACCGGCAAGTGCTATCACTGAAAAGCTTTACGCCAAGGCCGGAGTGCTGCGGCGGCAGGCTGAGTCGAAGGCAGCGCACCTCTTGAAAACCTGAGCAGCCGACCGCTCCCACCCTGCTGGTGTACACTGAAGCCTGACATGACGGTCTTCCGCCAACCCGCGCCGCTGCACCTCATGCCTACTCGTTGTTGTTGTAGCTAGTCCCCTCTGCGTGTATCCCCTTTCTAAAAATTCAGAGTTGTAGCCCACACGTCGCTTCGTGTGCACCACGCTTCCTCCAAGGAGACTTCTCCATGTCCATCCCTCGTACCCGTCTCTCTTTATCTACCGACACCTGGGCAATTTTGTTGTCTCTTGCTCTCGCCGCCATCGTCCGCGCCGGCCTGCTCAAAACCGTCGCCTGGTAAGCATCGACGTCTGCGTACCAACGAATCTGTACGAAGGAGAGTCTATGGCCGCCTCAATCGATCTACCCGATCTTCGCACTGAGTACCCACCACACGCTCCCGGCCGCGTTCCGGCGGAGCGCTCCTCCCTCCTCGGCCTGCTTCCGGGCATCGCACTTCTGGCCGGCGTCGGCTACGCAGGCAAGTTCGTCGAGCACTTCATCAACACCTACGGGAAGGCTCATCACTACGTACTGCCCAACATCGAATATGTGCTCTGGGCCATTCTCTTTGGGATCCTCATCGCCAACACCGTCGGACTACCACGGATCTTTCGCGCGGGAGTCGCGACCTACGAGTTCTGGCTAAAGGCGGGCATTATCTTGCTCGGCGCGCGCTTTATCCTCGGCGACATCCTCAAACTAGGCGGCATCTCACTGGCCCTGGTCTTCGTCGCTTTCGCTTTCTCGCTGACCTTCATGACGTGGCTGGGCCGCACCTTCAAACTAGGTCCTCAACTCACTACACTGCTGGCCGTGGGCTCCAGCGTCTGCGGCGTCTCTGCCATCATTGCCACTCAAGGCGCAATCGACGCCGATGAAGAGGACTCATCGACTGCGATCGCTGCCATCCTGGCACTTGGAGCGATCTCTCTGTTCACCTTCCCGCTCATCGGTCACGTGCTGCATATGAGCGACCGCGCCTACGGTCTTTGGGCGGGTCTCGCGGTCGACAATACCGCCGAAGCCACCGCCGCCGGAGCCCTCTACTCCGATGCCGCCGGCAAGTTCGCCGTACTCGCCAAGACCTGCCGCAACGCTCTCATCGGCTTCGTTGTGCTGGCGTATGCCATTCAATGGGCTCGCAAGGGCCTCGCCAGTCGCGCCGCCACGGAACAACTCGAGAATAAGGCTGCATTCCTCTGGAAGAAGTTCCCTAAGTTTGTCCTCGGCTTCCTCTTTATCTCGCTGCTAGCGACCCTAGGCTCCTCAACCAACCCCCATATAGCCGCGCTGGGCTTCTCGAAACCTCAGCTCACAGCATTAGGGAACCTGAGCCGCTGGGCCTTCCTGCTCACCTTTGCCGGCGTAGGCCTGCGCACGAACCTGAAGGATCTTTTCAAACAGGGAGCCCGGCCATTCATCGTGGGAGCCGTCGGCGAGGTCGCTATTGCTGCCATCACCCTGCTGCTGGTACTGGGAGCCAACCACTTTTTCCATCTCTAAACCACCATCTTGTGGATGCTCCCGCTTCGCCTTTGACTTTGAGGGAAGCGGAAGTCCCAATGAGAAAGTTGTCACGCTTTGGTCAACGTACGGTCAGTCGGCGTCCGGCTATGGTAGCCTCCAGCAAGGGGTTGCATTATCCGAGTACGCCCGCCCCGAACCGTTACCGATGCTTGTAGCTCACCCAAAACCTGGTCGATACTTCCGCCTCGCAGCACTCCTTTTGCTATCGATCGGGCGATCGTGCTTCGCCCAAGATGCGGCCTCAGAGCCACCAGCTGCGAATGTTCCAGCGGACTCCTCCAGCTCTCTGCCGGATGCACCTGAGCCACAAGTCGCCGGCAACCCTGGGTCGAAGCCAACAGGAGCGAAGGCCGTCAGCGAAGACATTACTTTCGCTGGTACCCCGCGGCGCCTGCTGGCCGATCAGAAAGCGATCTGGACCAGCCCGCTGCATCTACGGCCAAGCGACGCAATTTGGCTGGCACCGTTGGCCGCCACGACAGGTGTGTTGATCGGCAGCGACCAACACACCATGACATCGTTGATCAACATCAACGCGAACGACCGCAGCAAGTTCAATACCTTTTCGAACGCTGGTGTCGCTGCGCTCGGGGCATTGCCGGCGAGCATGTACCTATGGAGCTTATTCAACGATGCGCCCCAGGCCCACGAGACCGGCTTGCTGGCCGGAGAAGCACTGGCAGACAGCCTGGCGGTGAGCGAGGTGGGAAAATTCGTATTCCTGCGTGACCGCCCGCTCGTAAACAACGCCAAGGGAGACTTTTTCAGTTCCAGCCCCTCAGCGGCGGGCTTCCCCTCGAATCACGCTACGGCTGCATGGGCCCTGGCTTCGGTTGTTGGCGATGAATATCCGGGCTGGATCACTCGCACAGCGGTCTATGGACTGGCCGCCGGGGTAAGCGTCAGCCGCGTGCTTGCGGAACAACACTTCCCATCGGACGTACTGATCGGAAGCGCGACCGGATGGCTGATCGGTCATTACGTCTATCGCGCGCATCACAACTTTAGCCTAAACCCCTTCAACTCCAAACCGTTGCCGGACGACTTCGGGAAACCGCGGACGCAGAAAACACAACAGACAAACGGAGCAGCTCAGCCGGTTAGCGGAGCAACTCAGCCAGTACCCGTCGCCCATCACCCGCCCCGCCTCTTTACGGAAGATGACGACCCCGACACGATCGGATCGACGAATGTCCCGATGGACAGCTGGGTCTATCCAGCACTTGAAAGACTGGCTGCGATGGGTTTCATTCCGGGCCAGAGCTCTTCGATCCGCCCGTGGACCCGGCAGGAGTGCCTCCGTCAGCTTAAACTGGCGGAGGATCAGGTCGATATGGATCAATACAACAGCCCCGGGCTAGTTTCGGAGGCTCGTCGCCTTGTAGCGGATCTCCATGCTGAATTTGAAACCGAACCTAACTACTACGAGTCGTTAAGCCTCGAATCCGTCTACGGGCGGTATGGCACAATCGCAGGCCCCGCATTGGCCGACAGCTTTCACTTCGGCCAGACATGGTGGAACGACTTCGGCCGCCCGCTTGGCAGAGGCAGTAGCGCGATCCTCGGGTATTCGGTGCGCGCTCATCACGGACGACTTTTCTTCTACGATCGTCAGGAGCTCCAGCACAGCCCCGGCAACCCGGCCGAATCGCCTGCCATCAACCAACTGATCAATGTACTGGATCGGATATCGCCAGACTCCGACCCGGTTATACAGCCAATCGCCGAGCGCGCTGCATACAACCGCCAGCGTCCCATTGAACTCTACGGTGGCGTCGCATTCGCGGGCAACGAGCTCTCTTTCGGCAAACAGGAGCTCTACTGGGGACCCACTACCATGGGCCCGCTCGCCTTCTCCAGTAATGCCGAACCGACCTATAGCCTGCGCTTGGTCTCGACACGGCCGCACCCTTTTCCACTCGTGCCTTCCCTCGGCACCTACCGCTTCGATGTCGTACTCGGAAAGCTCTCAGGACATAGCTACCCGGCACGCCCTTGGTACAACGGGCAAAAGGTGGATTTCAACTTCGGGGATAACCTGGAGATCAGTTTTACCCGCTGGTCCATCTTTTGGGGTGTAGGACATCCGATTACGCCCCACAGCTTCAAAGCCAACATCTTTAGTTTCAACTCGACCGGGAATATCACTACAGGAAACGGGGGAAGCGGCGGCTATGGAGATCGGGAGGATCCAGGCGATCGAAAGAGTAACTTCGACTTTACCTATCGGCTGCCTTTTTTGAGACGGCTGGTTACGCTCTACGCAGACGCGTACTCCGATGATGACCCAAGCCCCATCGCCGCACCTCGCCGGGCAGTTTGGAATCCGGGCATCTATTTCGCAAGGCTACCCTTTTTGCCGCACATGGATTTGCGCGTCGAAGCCGTCAGTTCGGAGGGGCTTGCACATGACTACGGTGGAACTCACTTCTTTATCAACAATCAGTACCTTGATGGAAATACCAACAAAGGTTTTTTACTTGGGAACGCAGTCGGCCGCGATGCCCGCGCGATCGAAGCCCGCTCAGGTTACTGGTTCTCTGCCCGCACACGAGTTGAAGCCGGCTATCGCCAAAGCTGGGGCGGAAACTTGTTCCTTCCTAATGGAGGCAGGATCACCGATGGATTCGTGAACGGATCCTATGCCATCAACCGTCACTGGCAGGCGCAGATATTCACCCAATACGAACGGTTTCTCATTCCCTCCTACATGAGCGGTTCACAACACAACACCAGCGGATGGTTCCAGATTGCCTGGACACCGGAGTTACATTTGCACCGCTAAGGGTTGATTCCGCTTTGCACGCAGACCGCTCCCAAAGGCAATCGGGAGATAGGGTGATCTCGTTACACAGTGTAACTAGTTCCAGAAAAGACGATTCATACTCAATCGGCGCTTCATACTAATGCTGAACAGATTCTCACCTCTGCCGAATCGGTAACCTAACAGTTTAGCCGCGGTATGGATCAAAGCAGAAGGAATAAGCCACCAATACCGGGGCCAGAGATACCGCAATTCCGACCGAACAAAGCGGCTACCCTCCCCTCCAGCGCCACCAAATTCATTGAGCATCCAACTCTCACGATGGTGCAGCACGCCAATATCAAAGTATCGTCGGAACTCCTGCTTCCAGGTGTAGCTGTGGGAGTGATACACCTTCGCCTCGGCCACGTAGGCGATCTTCCATCCTGCGAGCAATAGTCTGGCGGCAGTGATTGTATCTTCCCCAAAGACGACGTCGTGTGGGAATCCGCCTACGGCCATTAACGCTTCGCGCCGGTAAGCGGCAAACGAGTTTGAGATAAAGATGGCCTTGAAACCAAGCTGCTCCCGGCTGGACAACGTACGCACGCCAGACTGTGCAGGATAGTTGTAGAAACGCGCATGAGCTTCAACCGGGGTTGCACCGCGACGTGGTAACTGACGCCCATACGCCGCCGCAACGCTTGGTTCGGAGAACGCCTCGAGTAAACAATGAATGGCGTCGGGTTGCGCCAGTTCAATATCCTGCGTCAGGAAAATGAGGATCTCTGCGTCAGGCAATAGTTCAGCCGCCAGCTGCCTTGTTCCGCCATGATTGAACTCAGATCTTGCAATCGCATGCACCCGAAAGCCCGCAACCGCCGCCAAACTCGTTGTTTCATCAGTAGAAGACGAGTCGAGAATCAGCACCCGGTCCGCTGCGATGGATCCCAAAAGCAGCGACGTAAGCCGCGACCATCCCTCGGCGGCATTTAAAGTCGGTACAACTACGAAAAAATTCACCTGTTAGAGATTACCACCGTTAGAACGCCCGCTTATGGAGAGTGCTAACTCGTCGTGTTCGAGTCGGCAGCGTCCCCGTCACTCGTTCGTTACACTGTCGCTTCAGAATCGTGGTGACGGAACCGACCATTCCTCCCTTGTGACAAAAAGTGTTTTTTTCTTAGAACACGACATTAGCCGCAGCTATCGCTAATCCAAACTGACCGACGATCTGTGCAATATCTACGATCAATCGTATGGTATTGCCTTTCGTCAGATTCAGAGGAACGACAACCGTGTCGCCTGGGAACAAACGGAGCGAGTCAAAGTTGTTTCCTCGTAGGGAAGAGCTATATTGTTTGCTGATTACAGATCCGCTTGCTCGGATAACATAAGCCCGGCTCTTATCTGCATCTCTATTTGTCCCGCCGGCTAGTCTTATATAACCGCCAAGCCTCCGCTGCGATTCGAACGCAAATGAATTCTGGTTATACACGGCCCCATCCACGCTAACGGTAGAAGGAACACGCGGCACAATAAAACGATCTCCATCCTCAAGCGGGAGGTCGGGTATCTGAGCGAGATCGTGACTATCAGGTTTCAAATCGAGCACAATGCGACCAGTAGCCCTTGCTTGTCGCAAACTGCTTATAATCGATTGGTTCTGCGCCTGAGCCGCAGCTGCGGCTGCAGTGTCAGAAGCGCTTATAGCTCGACCCGCGTTGTTAGTTGCGTTTGTGCTTACCTGTAGAGCTATCTCATCGACGTATTGATTCAGGCGCTGCTGCTGAACGCGACGTGTAGATTCCCGTGTGAATTCTGAGCCATAGAGATATGCTTCTGAAGTAAATCCGCCGGCACGTTCTACCAGATGCCGCAAGGTCTCACCTGGCAGAACGCTATAGACACCAGAGGAGGCAAACTCTCCCTCCAGGCGTACGAATCGCGTCTGCTGCTCCTGGGGCACACGAATATCCGCCTTTGAGAAGATCGCAACTACGTCGCCGGGAAGCAGCTCAAGATTCTGAGTATTATCTTCTTCCAGGATGGCCTTACCAAGGTTGAAGGGAAGAAGAGATGTTGTCAGGTTCACCTTGCTCTGACGCTCGATAACAGCATAGCTCCAGTCGATATCGGGCTCACTCAGCTTAACATTGTTCCGCGGCCGAAATTCTCCAGAAGATGCATTTGCGACGGTTGAACCCAAACTGGCGCTGGCTGCACTCGTGCGATTCGAAGGTGCTGAGTTCGATTGGGAACCATTTTGCAGAAGCCCAGACGTGTTGGAGTTGCCACCGTTGGAGTTGTTTTGATTGTTTGTGGAATTCGTTCCATTGGCTGCATTGGCAGCATTGGTTGCTGTAGACGGGGTATACCGATCGTTGATTCCACTCAACGCGGTCTGCGATGCTGGAATTTTCATGCAATCGAGTGCGCCATCGGTCGAAGCATCTGTTTCGCTATCCGTTTCTCCATCGGCCGTTCGGTAGCTACTTCCCTCTTCGCCTCCGAAAGCCAGCCCAATCAAATTGGGATTCCGGGTAGAGGAGTATCTCCAGTTCGGGTTCGATCCTTCTTCTCCAACCGGAATTCCGTAACGCAGATTTGGAACACCGTAGGGGGTCAAGGGAAGGCATGTGGGAATATAGGTCAAAGTGGGCTGACCAAGTTGGCTTCGCTTCAACCAGTAGTCGCGGGTGATCAGCGCATCCTTGTCCGGCAGTAGATCGCGGACGCGCATTCCCGGCTTCCAGGTGTAGCGTCCAGGATTGGCCACATTTCCGCGAAGCGTCACTGCATCCTTGTATTGGCTAACTACTGCGTTCAGCTCCAACAGGTCGCCGTCCTGCATCACGGTCGCCCTTCCCTGCGCGTCAAGAGCTATCTCAATCATGCTGCGCCTACGGCGTTCGTCCACTCTCTCTAACCGAACCCTCTGCTCTGAAGCAACGTTCGTTAGACCTGCGGCCAACTCTAGAACATCACCAATGGTCGTACTGTCCGGGGATCTAAGCTCGTAGATCGCCGGCGCGCGGACGCTGCCCGCGACAGCGATCTGCGGACCAACGGGCGGAATGTAAATCACATCGCCGGGTAACAGCTGCTCGTCCTTCGATTTATCGCCGCGCTGCAATAGATCGTACAAATCGAACTCAACTACGACTTTGCCCCCACGTTTCAACTGAATATGCCGCAGGCTACCCTGCGGGGTCGGGCCGCCAGTGGCGAAAAGTGCGTTCGTCAATGTGCTCAGCGAGCTGATCGTGTAACTGCCAGGCCTGCGCGCCTGCCCAACGACAAATACCTGGATCGACCGAAGCTGACCCAAATTCACATTGAGATCGAAGTTCCTGAAGACCCTCGCAACTTGGCTCTTTAGAAAGTCGTGCATCTGCTCAAACTTCACCCCAGCCACGTGAACCGAGCCCACCTGCGGCACGAAGATACTTCCCGATCGGTCTACCAGAAAGCGGCCGTTCAGCGTGACCTGCCCCCACATCTGGATCAGCAACTCGTCTCCTGGCCCAACCACATAATCTGGTGTTACCGGAACCATATTCAGGGGAGCAAAGGTGGACGGCAGGTTGCGAAACAGGTTCACTCCGTAGATCGGCAGCATCTTGCCAATCGAATTGGCAACCAGAAGCTGAAACTCAGTTGGCGAATCCAGGGGAAGTCGAGTATCAAGATTTTGGCTTTGCTGCTGGGTCCGAGTGCTGTTTTGCGTATTGGTCTGAGTATTGTCTTGTTGTCCAGGCACGATGATCTGTGGAGTTAGAGTCTGCTGCTGATTGACTGAGGGATTGCGTACCTGAAGGTTGCTCTGATCTGCTGAAGACTGGCACGTTGGATCATTCGGGTCACAAGATTGCTGTTGGCCCGTCTGTCCAGTTAGAGCCTGACCAAATTGGTCGAACTGAGCCGGTGACGTAAGCGTCCCGAACACGGTGATCAGAAGCACATATCCAAACCTGCATAATCTAGGGGAACTACCAAACTGCATCTGCTCTAATCCTCGCAACCTTCTTTTGCCTGATATCGATCATCATACAATCAGCAGTCAGTAAACCCGCTGAAATGAGCTATTGCGCATTGACGATCACCTGGCATTCAAATCAGGATCTCGATGCCCAGCCTACCAATCCATCCGACTCGATCCCCATCCAATGATGGAGTGCGCCCTCGCCAGGACAAAAGACACGGCCTCAGATGGCAGATTCCCGTTGCGCATATTGCTGCGTCTCTACGGCCTGCGCTACTCGAAGCATGGTCGATTCATCGAAGTGCTTGCTCATAATCTGGACTCCGATCGGCAATCCTGCCTTCGTCTGCCCACAGGGCACGGACACGCCGCAAATGCCCGCCAGACTCGCCGCAACTGAGTAAATGTCTTCCAGATACATCTGGACAGGGTCGTCCGTCTTTTCGCCCAGCTTAAACGCCGGGGTTGGAGTTACCGGAGCCACGAGCACATCGACATCGGCAAACGCCGTCAGAAAGTCTCGTGTGAGAAGAGTTCGAACCTGCTGCGCCTTGCGGTAATAGGCGTCATAGTAACCCGCGCTCAGTGCATAGGTACCCAGCAGAATCCGCCGCTTAACTTCGGCGCCGAAGCCCGCATCTCGAGTCTTCCGAAACATCGCCGACAACGTGTTCGCCTCTTCCGCCCTCAGCCCGAATCTGACTCCATCGAACCTCGAGAGATTCGACGATGCCTCCGCCGTAGCGATGACGTAGTAGGTCGGAATCGCATATTTGGTGTGGGGTAAACTGACCGGCTTTACCACGCATCCCACCAGCTTCAAACCAGCAAGTACACCATCAATTGCGCTACGAATCTCCGGGTCCAAGCCATCTCCGAAGTACTCCGTCGGCACGCCGACCCGTAACCCGTCAACAGGTTGCGCCAGTCCGCCGACATAGTCAGCCACCGGTTTGGTCGATGAGGTTGCATCCATAACATCTTTTCCTGCAATAACTTGCAAGATAGTTGCAGCGTCTCTTACTGTTTTTGTAAGCGGCCCAACACGGTCCAGCGAGGACGCGAATGCAATCAACCCGTAGCGACTAACCCTCCCGTACGTCGGCAAGACACCGACCACGCCGCAAAAGGCCGCTGGCTGCCGAATCGACCCGCCAGTATCAGTTCCAAGGGTCGCTACTGCAAAATTCGCCGCCACCGCAGCCGCCGAGCCGCCGCTCGAGCCGCCCGGAACCCTATCTAACGCCTTTGGATTCAACACCGGTCCGTACGCAGAGTTTTCGTTCGACGAACCCATTGCAAACTCGTCGCAATTCAACTTGCCCAGCAGCACCGCCCCAGCTGCTTCCAGCTTCGCTACTGCAGTAGCGTCATACGGAGGTCGGTACCCTTTCAAAATGAGTGAACCAGCAGTCGCCGGAGCTCCCTTCATTGCCAGAACATCTTTTATCCCCACTGGAACACCCGCCAGTGAAGGTAACGGGGCCCCCTTGGCGAGCATCTCGTCGATCTTCTGCGCTTGGGCCATCGCCCGCTCCCGACTTAGCGCCAGAAAGCTATTGATCTCCCTATCCTCAGAGGCGATGCGATCATAGTGCAGCGCCGCAAGCGCAGTTGCAGTCGTTTCACCTGAAGCTAACGCCTTATGCGCGGCATCGATTGTCAGGTTCTCCATATTCAGTACTTTTACGTTCACCTTTCAATCACCTTCGGAACCTTGAAAAATCGTCCATCGGTCTCTGGAGCCGCGGACAGTACTTCAGCTCTATCGAGCGACGGTCGTACTTCATCCATCCGCAACGCCTCTCCACGATCGAGCACAGTGTCACCCAACATCTCACTTACCTGTGCCATCGCAGGGACCCCAGAAGTATCCAGCTCATTCAATTGATCGATATGGCCAAGAATGGCGTTCAAGTCTCTTTGCATCCTTGGTTCTTCCTCCGCCGTTAGCTCCAGATTCGCCAACTCTGCGACCCGCCGCACATCGTCCAAGGTTACGCTGGCCTGTTCGTTCATCGCTTGAAATTCCTCTTCTCGAAGTGTATCTCGCTCACAGCTACACCTGAAATACGTGACAACTCCCCGGCAAGCTGTCGACGCATACTTATCAACTGGCGCAGCCACGCACCATCGTTCACATCTATTCGAACTATGCCGTTCTCAAATCCTACGACCTGCCCCCGCTCCGCCATCGCCTTTCCGCACGCAACTGGCCACGCAGCCGCCAGTCTATCCTCCTCCTGGAGCCCATGCAGGCTCTTACCCAAAGAACCTCTCAACATGTCCCGCATACCTTCTAAAGACATCAGCAAACTCCGATCAAGTCGTCACTGTCGAGATCCACGGGGCGATTTCTAAGGAATTTCCCGGCTAGAGCTCGCCATATTCCAACTCCATGGCGGTCGCTTAAAATCACGGCAAACCAGCGCTGAGATGTTTTGTCTGAGGGATCACCCGCACGAGCAAAGTCAAAAGGCGAGGTCCTCGAAAACAAAGAAATCGATCCCGCGCTCGTAGATGACGCGCAGAAAATTTCGGCCCACACTGCTCTTCATTTCATGAGAGTGAGATTAATACGCGCCGTCCTGGTTAACTACTGATGCAAACGTCTTCATCAGGATCCAAAGGTCTCTCATGAGCGACCATCGTTCAACGTATTCACAGTCAAGTGTGACACGTCTCTCGTAACTCAATGCACTGCGTCCCGATACCTGCCAAAGCCCCGTCAATCCAGGCTTCACCCTGCAATAGCAATCGAAGCAATCACCGTACTTCTCTACTTCAGCAGCTACAATCGGCCGTGGGCCTACCAGGCTCATTTGCCCAACGAGCACATTCCAGAGCTGGGGTAACTCGTCCAAGCTATATCGCCGAAGAAAAAGCCCAAGCGGTGTAATTCTCGGATCTTTACGAAGTTTGTGGGTTCTGTTCCATTCCGCGCGCGCCTTTGGATTTCGCGCCAGATGAGCCTCCAGGACTTCAGCCGAGTTGATACACATCGTACGGAACTTCCACATAGAAAAAAAAGCCCCACTTTTGCGTATCCGCCGATGCGAATAAAAGACGGGCCCTGGCGAGCTCAGTTTCACAGTTGCGGCCACAAAACCCAGCAATAACAGCACAATGGGCATTGAGATCAGAACCAACGCGACATCAAAGCAGCGTTTGATCACCCGGTATCGGAAAAACTCGGACGGAGTTTCGTCTGCTCGATGCGATATCTCCAGCGAACGGCCAACTGACTCCGGGTACGAATAAGAACCTTCGATAGCCGCTGTCCGCGACTCGGGAGATTGATATTCAGCCTGCATTCGAATCCTGTATCTGTTCGGCTCGTATGTGCGCATGTTGTACGTCACATCAGCCGGACCGGTTCTTGTTACACGCCATGTGTCGCGGTGCGTTCTCTAATCCGCTCCTGGAGCCTGATTGAATCCGGGAAACGGCCGCGCTTCCAATTCACTTCACCTGCTTGCTCATATCTACCCGCTCACGGACCTTACGATGGTCTCTCTGAAGAACCGGGTTGGACCAAGTCGACGACTGGGAAACACAGCGCATTGATACAACTTCATCATTCTAACCGACGGAATTCTGAAAACGGAGCCTACCTCTGTAAGATTCGCTTTTTATTCGTTCCACTTTGGAACGATCAAGCGTGGCTGTTTTCATGTAGCGGCGCGGCCACTAAACTAAACAAATGCGAGTTCTCGAAACGCCTCTACGTGACGTTAAACTAGTTCAACCCCAACGCTTCGGAGATAGTCGCGGTTGGTTTTCAGAGGTATTCAATCAATCAACTTTTGCGGCTGCAGGGTTAGGGGCGCATTTCGTGCAGGACAATCAGTCCTTCTCAGTCAAAGGGGTACTTCGCGGTCTCCACTATCAACTCGGCAAGCCACAGGGCAAGCTCATCCGCGTTCTCTCGGGCCATATCTGGGACGTCGCGGTCGACCTCCGGCGGGAGTCTCCCGACTTTGGGAAATGGGCCGGATTTCACCTGAAAGCCCAATCCTCCGCTGACCAACTGCAGCTCCTCTGGATTCCAGAAGGTTTCGCCCACGGCTTTCTTGTCCTCTCAGACACCGCAGAAGTGTTCTACAAAACCACAAACCTCTACCATCCGGCGGGAGACCGCTCCATCCTCTGGAGCGACCCTGTTCTCGCCATTAATTGGCCTATCGAGGCTCTCGATGGCATTCCTCTCTCGGTCAGTCCCAAGGATGCCCTTGGCAAACACTTTCTGGATGCAGAGCTTCCGCCGGTTGAAGTGACCCACCTTGTCTGAGAGGTCGAGCAGTGTCAGCTCCACGCTGAGAGATCCACGCTGAAAGATCATGGACGCTTTGCTTCCTGGCAGACTCCGGGTCGCTGTGGAGCTTTGAGGGTAGTTCATCGTGCATGTCGCCCGGTGGCCCACTTACCCGTGCGCCACCAGCCAACGTTCCACCTCTGTTAATGACTCGACCTTCAGATGTTCCCCAGCGCATCCGTCAACCTCAGTCCCACTGACTAAAAAAGCCTGGCGCAATCCAGCTGCATTAGCAGCCGCCACATCCGAGCATCGATCCCCCACCATTACACTCTCGCTTAACTCCACTCTAAACTGAGCTGCTCCTCGCCGCAGCATACCCGTGCCCGGTTTCCGGTCCTCGTGCTCGCGTTTATACTCCCCCACTCCGTGTTCAGGATGGAACGGGCAAAAATAAACAGCATCGAGTTCAATACCTTCCTCACGAAGCTTTCCGCGCATGAACACCATCAGCGCTTGAAAATCGGCCTCCGAATAATAGCCTCGCGCGATGCCCGCCTGATTCGTCACAACGATCAGTCGATATCCAAGCCCTACGGCGGTCCTGCAGAGCGAAAAGATTCCATCGACAAACCTTACCTCTTCAGCTAGATAGAGATATCCCACCTCTTCATTGACAACACCATCTCGATCGAGAAATAGCGCCCGCTGCTTCATATTTCTGCCAGTACCTCTCGCAACGAGTTCCGCCAGTCCATCATGGTCCATCTGAATCGCTGCGTCAGCTTGCTACAGTTCAACCGCGAGTTCAATGGCCGTTTCGCAGGAGTCGGGTATTGATCGGTTGGTATAGCCTCGACCGCCGCAAGCCGCACTCGGGGCTCCATCTCATACTGCAGTTGAAGCGCCTCCGCTGCAAATCCGAACCAGGTAGTTTCACCGCCTCCAGCTGCGTGGTACACCCCACTCGCGTCCTGAGTTGCAGTCTCGAATCCCGTTGTCTGCGCGTCGGCTTCGGATCGCCCGATCACATGCGCAGTCATCCTTGCCAGATCACGGCTCCAGGTCGGCGCACCATACTGATCGGCAACTATTCGTAACGTCTCGCGCTCGCGTGCCAACTTGAGAATCGTTAGCAAAAAATTTCTCCCGCGGATTCCGTAGACCCAGCTTGTGCGGAAGATCATGTGCGCAGCGCCGCTATCACGAAGCGCCTTCTCTCCGGCAAGTTTGCTCGCGCCATAGACACTCACCGGGCCGGTCGCATCAGTTTCAGCGTATGGCTTATTCCCTAAGCCATCGAAAACATAGTCCGTAGAGAAGTGAATGACACCGGCACCAAGCGCTCGCGCCTCTTCTCCTATTACTCTGACGGCCTCGGCATTGATTGCATACGCCAACTCCGGCTCGCTCTCCGCTTTATCCACCGCCGTGTAGGCTCCGGGATTCACGATCCACCTTGGCCGTACTGACCGAATCGTCTCGCGGACCGATCCCGCATTCGCAAGATCCATCGTTGCGCGTTCCGGGGCGACCACGTCTCCCAATGACTTCAGGGTTTTCCATAGCTCACCACCGACTTGGCCCGTCACTCCCGTCAAAAGGATCCGCTCCCCCAATGGCAACTTCCCAAGCGCCATCAGTAAACCCTTTCTTCCAGAACTCGTAGCAGATATTGCCCATATGTGCTCTTCGCGATCTTCGATGCTAGTGTTCGCAACTGCTCGGCGTTTATGTAACCGAGCCGGTACACAATCTCTTCAGGGCAGGCCACCTTCAGGCCCTGCCGTTTCTCAATCGTATGGATGAACGTAGCCGCTTCCAGGAGAGAATCGTGTGTCCCGGTATCGAGCCAAGCGATTCCGCGTCCAAGCACCTGCGTCCGCAACTGCCCGTGCTCGAGATACCAACGATTTACATCGGTAATCTCCAGTTCACCGCGGGGTGACGGTTTGAGCCCCTCAGCAACTCCGACGACCTGCGCGTCATAAAAGTAGATACCCGTCACGGCGTAGCGTGATTTCGGCTTTAGCGGCTTCTCTTCAATCGAGATCGCTCGTCGATGCTCGTCAAACTCCACCACTCCATACCGCTCCGGGTCAAGGACCGGATAAGCGAACACTGTCGCGCCTGGGCCGCCCGCAGCAGCCTCTCGCAATGTCTTCGCGAAGTCATGTCCGTAGAAGATATTGTCCCCCAGCACCAGGCAACAACCTTCTCCGGCGAGAAACTCTTTTCCAATCAAAAACGCCTGTGCCAAGCCATCCGGTGAAGGTTGTACGGCATAATGCAGCGTAATGCCCCACTGCTCTCCGCTTCCCAGCAGTTGCTCGAACCGCGGCGTGTCCTCGGGCGTTGATATCACAAGAATCTCGCGAATACCCGCCAGCAGCAAGGCCGACAGTGGGTAGTAGATCATCGGTTTGTCGTAGACTGGCAGCAACTGCTTTGAAACGGTCTGCGTCACGGGATGCAGTCTTGTTCCTGAGCCGCCCGCGAGAATAATCCCCTTCATCGAGTTCCCTCGCCAGCTTGGGTCATTGAGCGACCTTCACCAAGAGCAACTTTTTCTCCCCGCCCAGAGTAGTTCTGCTTCATCCACTGTTGATACGCCCCACTGGTCACATGCTCCACCCACGATTTGTTTCCCAGATACCACTCCACTGTCTTCCTTAGCCCCGTCTCAAAGCTCTCCTGTGCTCGCCAGCCGAGCTCACCCTCCAGCTTGCGCGCATCGATGGCATACCGCCGATCATGCCCAGGTCGATCGGTTACATATTTCAGCAGTTGCAAATGCGGCGTGAACTTTGATTGCGGTACCAGTTCATCCAGCAGCGCGCACACAGTCGTTACCACTTCGAGATTGCTCCGCTGATTGCCGCCGCCGATGTTGTAGGTCTCGCCAACTCGGCCCCGCTCTAAGACAGTGCGCAACGCACTCGCGTGATCTCCAACATACAGCCAGTCTCTTACCTGCTGCCCATCTCCATATACAGGCAGCGACTTGCCCTGCAGAGCATTCGAAATCATCAGCGGAATCAGTTTCTCCGGAAACTGATACGGCCCATAGTTATTGGAGCAGTTCGTGATAATGGCCGGCAAGCCGTACGTATGCACCCACGCCCTCACCAGATGGTCTGACGCTGCCTTCGACGCTGCATATGGACTGTTGGGAGCATAAGGCGTCTCCTCATGGAAGGCCGGCGCTTCCGGTGTCAGCGTGCCATACACCTCATCGGTCGAAACGTGCAGAAAGCGAAACCTCTCCCGATCTGCAGTTGCCAACGCCTCGAAGTATGCGCGGGCCGCTTGCAGCAAGGTAAAGGTGCCATCGATGTTGGTTCGCAGAAACGCTTCGGGCCCCACTATCGAACGGTCAACATGGCTCTCCGCGGCAAAATGAATCACCGCTCGCGGGCGGTATTTTTGCAGCAAGCTGGCCACCAACTCCGCATCACAGATATCACCCTGCACAAAGTTGTAGGCCGGGCTGTGCTCAACAGACGCCAGATTCTCCGGATTGCCGGCGTAGGTCAACTTATCCAGATTGACGATTGGTCCATGGCCGGCACCCAACCAGTCCAGCACGAAGTTGCTCCCTATAAAGCCGGCTCCGCCGGTCACCAGAATGGAATCGCTGCATGCGATCTCTTCTGTCTTCACTGCTAATCTCATTTGCTGCTACTGCCTCCGCTTACGACTTCCTAAGCTTTAAATATAGGCTACACAATCTCGGGCGGCGCGATCTCGCCTTAGCGACGACCCAGGCAACTACAAACTCCGCCATTCTCTCCAATGGGTTGAGACTCGAAAGGTGACCTTATGTCCACGAATGATCAACAGTCGAATCAAAGCCGCTATCAGCCTCCCCCTACCAACTCAGAACATGCCGTCGAACCTTCAGGGCCCAAGGGTGATAACCCGTCAACCGCAGGCCCGGGACCCACCGAGCTCAAGTCCAAAACCCCGGAAAACAGTCAGGGGCACATCAATCCATCTGCGCCGGAAGATGCAAACACCACCCCAGGCACTGCAGGCAAAAAATAAGATTGTTCTGTTCAATGTCTACCATCCGTGATATCTCCTGAAAGGGCCAACAAGACGTCGATATCTCGTAGCCGTTAAAAGCTCTGTCGAATCTCCGCCGCTGTTTCCATAGCGATTCAGCAGAAACACACCAGGCGGTGGCTGACGAGGCAGCGAACTCTTCGCTCGCCTATCGGCAGAGACTTGAGAGCTCTACCGGCGTCTGAACGGTCACTTGAAGGAGCAGTTCCATGGAAATCGAAAGCAGTCTCCATCTGCAACAGCAAATCGCTCGGCTACAGGCACTGCTCGACACGACCCATAGAATTCACAGCACCATCGAGTTGGACAGTGTACTGCGCAGCGTCCTGCAGATCACCGTGCGCGAACTCGAGATGGCGGGTGCGTTCTTCACGGCCTTTCCCTTTTCGTACGGAGAGATCCCCCCACGGTTCCTGTTACATCCTCCGTCTTCCGATCCGAGGCGTGGTTGTTACCGCTTCCCCCTGCTGGACCGCCACGGCGCTGTTCTCACCGAAATGGTCGTTATCACGCGGGAGGGCGCGCCGCTCTCCCTCTACGAACAGGACTTTCTAGAGCATCTTGCGACCCAGGCCGCAGTCGCCATTGAAAACGCTCGCTATCACGAGCAAACCCTGGACATGGAGCGAGTAAAGCAGGATCTCTCCTGTGCTCGGGACATCCAGAGAAGTCTCCTTCCCCAGACCTTTCCCAATATCTCGGGTTACAGTATTGCGGGCCGCTCGCAGACCTGCTACGAAGTCGGGGGCGACTACCTTGATCTCATTGAACTTTCATCGGGAGAACTGATGATCGTCGTAGCTGACGTCGCAGGCAAAGGCCTGGCCTCGGCTCTGGTTGGCAGCTCGTTTCGTGCGGCACTGCGGGCCATTGCAAACTCAGAGATGCCGCTCGCCGACATGGCGACCCACCTGAACTACCTTCATTACAAAGAGGGTGAAGAGTCGCGCCGCCGTTATGTCACGGCCATGTTTCTGAGACTCGATCCAAAGACGCATACTGTCGAAGTAGTAAACGCCGGGCACAATCCGGCTTTTCTCCTCAACGGCAGAGATACGCCCGAGTTGATTGAAGCCAGTGGCACGCCCGTAGGGATGTTGCCTTTCTCTAGCTACTCTGCAGAAAAATATGTACTGTCCGACAAGGCGAAGCTGCTAATCTACACCGACGGAATGACTGAGGTGTTTAAAGGTGACGAAGAATTCGGTCAGGATCGCCTCATGGAGGCATTCCGCACCTGCCGCCTCTCGGACGCGACTGGAACACTGAACTCGATCTGGCAGACTTTGGATGCTTTCTCCAATCAGGAAAACCAATCAGACGATATGACCGCACTCGTAATTGGACGGAAGCCGTAGGAGGGGAAGTGAGCGGTAATAACGTGAACAGTATCGAACTGCGTCTTCCTTCGCGTCTCGGCTTTGAAAAGATTGCAATGAGTACCGCCTCCAGCGTTGCGAAACTGATGGGGTTCGCTCCGGACCGGGTGGAAGACCTTAAGACCGCGGTTGCCGAAGCCTGCATCAATGCGATGGAGCATGGGAACAAACTCGACGAATCTTTGATTGTGGGCGTTATTCTCTCCATGGATGAGACTTCGCTGGAAGTGAAGGTCCTCGACACCGGTACCGGACCTCCGAGCGGCGTTCACGCCCCGGATATGGATAAGAAGATGCATGGAGAAGAGGCCAGTCGCGGTATGGGAATGTTTCTCATTCAATCTCTGGTAGATGAGGCAGAATGGGTCAGTGCGCCTCTCACTGGAAGCTACGCGCGACTCGTCATACGCTTAAGGAAAACAGAGGATTGAAGGAGACATCACCATGGCGGAGTTTAGTACGAAGGTCAAAATGGAGCAGGTTAAATGCGCTTCGGGCGATCCAATCACAGTGCTGCGTTTCGCCGGCGATATTACGAGTTCCTCAGAGCCCGCGGTACTGGGCACCTATGGAGGGCTGTCACCCGAGACATCCAAGCGCATCCTGCTCGACTTTTCCAAGGTGGAGTATCTCAACTCCAGCGGGATCGCACTGATCATTCAACTGCTCTACGCCGCCAGCCAGAAAGGCCAAACCGTGCAGACGTTCGGCCTTACACCACACTTCCAAAAGGTCTTCACGATGGTGGGCATTACCAAGTACACCAAACTCTATCCGGATGAAGCCGCCGCCTGTGCAGGCTTCGAATAAACCTGAGCCCTACTAAGTCGCCTCCGCTGAAATCCGCCGTCTAGGTCGCCGTCAGAATGCCCCTCTCATCTGGAACGTTCTCTGGCTGAAGCCTGCGCTGAATCCGCAGCACAAGAATGTCATCCTCCTGCCCAAAGTCCTGAGCCGCTGAGGCTAATTCCGCGGCGGAGATCGGCTGTTGCAGCATCTTCTCGATGCGTTCAAACCCAAACAGCTGCTTCTGTTGGTCTTGTGCTTCGGCGACTCCGTCAGACATCAACATCAACGTATCCCCGCGCTCGAGCTTGAAATGCGAGACGAAGAACTCAGCACCCGGCACCACTCCGATCGGGAGTGAGCCTCCCATCTCAATCTCTATTCCATTCAGATACGGCGGCAGATGTCCTGCGTTTGCCAATGTCACTCGTCCGTCTGTGCGGATCTGGAGGATGAGGCAAGTCGCACTGGCCCGTCCACGACCCCACAGTCGATCATTAAGGCTGTTCATCAGGACTAAAGGATCTGAGTCGTATTGAACCGCCGTCCGGATCGCACCAACGATCAGTGCGACCAGCATTCCAGCCTGCAGACCTTTCCCTGTAACGTCACCAACCACGATCAGTACGCTGCCATCATCCTGCACAGGCAGTATCTGGAAAAAGTCCCCGCCGACCTCTCGCGCCGGACGATACTCACTTTCGATAGCAAGACCGGGTGTCTGTGGTAGATGCTCTGGGATTAGCACGTGTTGAATTTGCCTGGCTTGTTCGATCTCCGCCTTCCACTGCTCGCGTATCCGCTGGGTATGCAGGAATCGCCGAACCAACATGACCGTGATCAGAAAGACGGAAAAGATCGTCGAAATAGTTCCCAACTGAACGTCGAATCCAAGAATATTAAACGCTGTCGGAACATGAAGAAGACGAAGTTGCCCCTGAAAGAGAGCGATGGCGACCAAGAGCACTGCTGAGAAGGCTAGCCATCCTTCGGTCTTCTGTTTTCGGATACCTCGGAACGTTATTGCGCATAGAAGCGCTGCAAAACTGAGCCTCAGCCCGAGCAGAATGGGTGTCAGATAGACGGCCGCGTGTACGGGGACGTGTTCGCCATAGATCGGCGCGCTCATCATGGCCATTCCGATCATCGTAAGAGCAACCAGCCCCCACACTATGCGATGAACCCACTGCATCCGGCTGATCCGGAACCAATAGCCCCAGAAGATGACCCAAAGCCCGATCCGAATCGGACCGATGATGACGAACTGCAGAAAAATGCCCGGCGTCAGGGCAATCCAAGGCACGAAGCTGACGATGAGGACGACGCCATTACCCAGGATCGTGACGGCACAAACCAGGCTCAGCCACAGATACGACGGTTCGGAACGGTCCATGGAAAGAAGGCTCACTGCGACCATCCAGGCAAGGAGCAGGATGAGCATCTCAAGGAAGCCGCTGCCGACAGCATGCGCGGTATTGTCCCAGTCCATCTGAATCAGGGTTCCGATCACTCCAGCATGGCCAAGAACTGGAGGTTCGTGCATCCCACCGGCGTCCGGAGTAAGGAAAAGAGACGCGCTGTCCATGTATATCCGCACCGCAATGGTCATTGGTCCGTTGCGGAGCTCTCTCGGTAGCCGAAACTCTCTAGGAAGCGTGCTATAGGCCGTTGCCTTGTGTTCGCCAAACCTTCCGAGCTCTCCCAGGAGCTGACCATTGACGTAGAGCTGATACGCATCGTCGACTTCATTCGGCATCTTGATCGCAAGCCTGCCGTGGGAACTCTGCACATTAACTCGCAGCCGATACCATGCGAATCCCGTATGTTTCGGGTAACCGTTGGCTGTCCATCCAGGAATATACCCGCTGCTGCCCAGTTCGGGATTCGCGGACCCAGCGGGAGGAGTCAGATCGATAGTCCCCCAACTGGAGTCATCAAAATCCGGGCGCGCCCAGGCCATATCATCACCGATATGGAACTTCCAGAGGCCAGAGAGTTCGACGGTGCCGTCTCCGAGCGTGGCCTCGAGCTGTGTTCTCGGCGCCGAAGCTGTCGGGGCCTTCTGCCCAAGCAGCCCAGCCGCAAGGCCGAAGAGCAGCAACAACACAACCGAAGTTCCAGCGTATCGCATAGATGCAACTCTCAAATCTATTGATCAACTTCCCCAGCCGGTGATCTGTCATTTGTTGCAACAAGTGAACTGGAAAGTACTTGAAGCCATAAGCTTCGTCTTCCCATTTGCCTCATCAGTCTGGGCACCAATCACCGCTCGATGCCCAACAACCTATAGTCAACCGAAATAGCCCACGCCAAAACGCCAGAGACTTAATGAATTCGCGTCGACAACAAAAGGACTTCTTTCATCCCAACGCCAAGCAGAGCAGAAGAAAGGATGTATCAAGACAGCTGGCGGCTTGATTCGCAGGTTACGCAAACCAACACTTGCCTGTCAACGTCATGTTTCTGACATCATGGGACTTCGCCGACCTTACGGAACTCCCATCCCCGGTTAACCTTTTCCACAAGATTGACGGTTCCTTCCGGCTCCATCAGTTGCAGACCACCCAGATTTTGCTCGGACCGGTCGAGAGCACAAAAAGTCTTGTCCGCGGAGGCTGTTGGTTTCAAAGTACGTCAACCAGAATCCCTGACGGTCCCGTTAGCAAATTTAGCCCAGGCCAAACAGCCTGGGCTAAATTGCTACTTCGCACCTTCTGAACAGCGGGGCGGAAACCACACTCCCACAGAGAAACAGCCTTTAGCGATTACCGGCAGCTGACCCTTTGACAGTCGTCCAGATCCGACGAGACATATACAAGCCAGCCATCATAACGCCCGTCGAGAACAGCATCAACGAGTCCGGCTCAGGCGTAATACCAACCACTCCACTCCCTCCCTGGAATAGGGTAGGATCGGCGCCTTCTTCAAAAACAATAAGATCGCTTCCGGGAGCTATCCCTGTTCCACCGGCGAAGGACAGATCGTACAGTCCGTTGGTCTCAGTACAACTTACAACATTGAGAGCGCTGGGCGTACCGTTTTGGCCGCCTGAGTCGCAACTGGCCGGTTGATTGCCAAGTGGTGCGCCCAGGAAGCTGAGCTCGAGACTGTCGATCGTACCCGGTGTTGCGTTATTGGCAAGGAAGCAACCGTAGGTCCCAGGCGTAACGCCATTTCCCAACCCGAATTGATCGCAGACGGACTGTGACAATGAAACGTTGAAGGGAACTCCCGCATTGAAGATGAAGCATGCGGTGTCGTCCGGCGTACAACTGTTGGGCGGGTCGAGAACCGTCATACGAAAGTCGATACCGCTCGCACGAGCGATGCTGGAACTGGAGCCGCCGCAAAGCAGAGCCAGGACAAAAAAGATGCGAAGAAGATGTTTCATTTGCTGTATTCCTCCAGAGAATTCACTTGGCGATTCTGCAATCGCAGTCGGATCGGGGAAATTGCGCCGCAACCAGGGGTACCAGAACTCTTGTGACTAGTAGTTATCTCCTCAGTAAGCACTTGCCATGCCAAATAAAAACCCAAAAAAACAGGCCAATGACGTGCCTTCAGCCTTTCAATGCGCAGAACATTGCACGGCAAACGGAAGTATTTCGTACCTTCACAGCATCGGAGAGTACGAAACGCAAGAAGATATCTAGTGGAGGTAACGGTTCCAGACTGGCGGGGCTGTCTTTCAATTCCGCTGTAGATCTCATGCAAGCCGGGAATTCGCTCAACTCATCAAGTCGTTGCGTAGCCTGCGGTAGAATCGAAGAAATAGGAAAGTCAATTCAATGCGCCGGTTGCATAAGGGCCTATAGCTCAATTGGTTAGAGCAGCGAACTCATAATTCGTTGGTTCCAGGTTCAAGTCCTGGTGGGCCCACCAAATGTCCTGAGACGTACGCCAAAGGGCACATTGCTCGCTCTGGTCGCATTACTGGAGGTGCGTCTCGCTACTCCGTCAAGACCGATCTCTAGAGATTGAAGTTCGTTATTCGGAAGGGCCGGAAGCCTTGCGTCGACGACTTTCAATGCCAAACGCTCTGATCCAATTTTCAAACTGGTTCAGCTCTCCAGCAAGCTGTGGTGCTCAAATTGCTCGAAAAATAACGCCTATTCAGCGAGTATCCTTTTGAAAACCAGAATCGTCTAGCGCAAGAGAAACCGGGCAATCTTCCATTCAACTATCTACCCCTGCGTCAGGGAGATAGACAAGCGGCTGATACGATTTCAATCCCTTTTATATATCTCTACCAGCGAATGGAGACAAGGCATCTTCCCTTCCACCACACAGAAGAACGATTTGGTATCGGGCTTGGTAATCAGAAGGGTGTCTGAGATAGACTCTACGTAATTGGCGCGATGAATCAGACCTCACCCCGTCGAATAGGACTACCGTTCTTGCCGAACTTCACCTTTATCAGTCACCGGCACTTCGCTCCAGATCGCCCGAAACCCGTTTTTTTTAGCTACGTGTACAACTTATTGAATCTCCCCCATCCCCAGCCAATCGGTGCCAATCGTAGAACCTCTAATTATGTGATCGATAAAGCCGCCATCCTTCACAATTTCGATGGTTCCATCTTCACTGACGACAGCCTCGATAAGTACCAATTCCACGCGTTGAAAATTATGCAGGGTTGCAAGCGACAGCCATCGACTCCGGCTTGCACATCACCCGCCAAGGCCATCCCGTCAGCTTGCCGACAGACCACGAGCCGCGACCAATTGCTATTGGCCGGACGAGATTGCGTCTTGTCAGCCGTTATCTGTCCTAGAAAACAGGGAAGTTCCAATCCTCGTCCGAACAATCCGATCCTATGAACAGCGTATGGAAGAGCGGACATCGAATTTCAAAACTCTTGACTACCTTCTTCTTGGGGCAAGGACTTCTACAAGGAGTGAACATTTTGGCGGGGCTTTACCTCGTTCGCACTATGAGCACCGAAGCTTATGCCCAGTTCGGTCTTGCCGCCGGATTTCAACAGACGGTTGGCCTGCTGATGGATCTCGGCTTTACCAGCACGATCATTCCCCTAGTGGGTGCTCGAAGCGGTGACAAGGTATTGGTCGGCAAATATGTTCGCGCGGCAAAGCACCTGCGTGACCGCACCTTCTGGATACTTTCGCCCATCGCCATGATTGCCTTCTTTGCCATCATGCGCAGGCATAGATGGCCGTGGGTCTCGGAAGTTCTATTGATGGGTTCAGTATTGTTGTCCGTATATTCGGGCGGCAAGGTGTCCTATTACTCGGCGCCACTCTTCCTGTACGGACGCCTCAAAGACTTTTATGTCCCGCAGACACTTTCTGCTATAGGGCGTCTCGCCGTATTTTGGATAATGCGTATCGCTGGAGCACTAAATGGGTGGACAGCTGCTATCGCAACCGCCTTCAACATTACGCTCAATGGCGAGATACTGCAGAGGGTATCGCACGCGCATGTCGAGTGGCCAGAGAAAGATGACCCAAAGATCGATCGTGAAGTAATGCGATACGTTCTGCCAGCGATCCCGGCTCTCGTCTTCGCAGCTTTCCAGTTACAGAGTTCGGTATTTCTGATCGGGATTTTCGGCCAAAGCGTCAGCATCGCCCAAATATCAGCGTTAGGTCGGCTCAGTCAAATATTCAGCATTCTTACAATCTTCAACACGGTCGTGGTAGAACCCGCGATGGCGAGGCTACCGGCTGATAAGGTACTCTCTCGCTACATCACTCTGATCCTAATTGCACTGCTTGCATGTACGCCGATTGTGGTGCTGGCCTTCGCAGCGCCTGGTCCCGTGTTATGGCTGCTCGGTTCGAAGTATGAAGGCCTGCGCGATGTTGTGGGATGGGCGATGCTCACTGGATCAATAAATTACCTTTCAATCTTGATCTGGATCATGAATCGCGCCAGAAAGTGGGTGTTCTGGAGCGGAACCATCCTTGAAATAACCTTGACGCTCTCGGGCCAGATTCTCTTCATCGTGATACATGGAGTACGGACAACACACGATGCGGTCTTCTTCTCGCTGCTCTCTGCATTTGGTCCTTTGCTTACGCATATCTACGTAATGGCCTATGGATTGTCTGGAGCGCAACCTCGTCAGGCTGTGTCGAGCGTCTAAGGAGTTGGCAGTGAAGAAGAGTTGGCACGTTGAGCAGCCTGCTGATAGCCCAAGGTGCTGTGCAGCGAGAGAACCCTTTCCATCAGTGGATTGGGAACACAGATATGAGTCAATAAATCTGCTGCGTCGGTAAGTCGTGCTAGCACCCATGCTTGCTGCAACAGGGATCGAAGCTTCAGTTTAATAGGACTGACTGACTTTATTCGATGTTCTGGCCATATCTCACCCAATAAATGGGCACTTGCCCCTAGCCCAACCATGCGGCGACATGCTTGACGAAAGCTGGTCGGATGAAGGTGTTCGGCAACAGCATCGGGCAGAAACGACATTACAAGCTCTTTCTCTATCGCGAGGCGATATCCCAACTCGATATCCTCCATGGCTGCCCATCGAAACCGCTCGTCAAACGGATGGCGCCGCAGTTGATCAGTCTTCAACGACAAATTGCTTGTATAAAAATGTTCCCACGAAGGGGACACTCCACGCAACAGATCTCCGTATGCGAACTGCGCACCATCGCGGTCAAGCCATCGCATGAACGGAGTAACAGTCTGGCCCTCTGCGCTCCAGCGCGTTAAGCCGACAGCGGCAGCATTTGTCTCCGGATGGGAACGGTGGTGCTCACAATGCAGACGCACAAGATCGGGCGACGCAAAAATGTCGTCTCCAAGAAGAAGGCAGGCCGTCGCATTAAGTTCTCGTATCGCTCGGTTGCGGGCACGGGCCGGACCACCGTTGGGTTGGGTTAGAAAACGAAACGGAAACGGCGCCTGAGCTTGATACTCCTTCATCACTTGGGCGGTCGAATCCATCGAGCCATCATCAACGACGATGACTTCGAAGTCTTTCCACGTTTGCACCTCAAGATGCTTGAGGCAAATCAGAAGTGTATCGATACGGTTATACGTAGGAATGACTACGCCAATTGGGTAATCATGTGTTTTAGCAAAGGGTTCCAAGCGTGAATCCTAGGCTCTCTTAATAGGAGGATTTGCTCTCCATAGAATTGCCTCAATTATACGCTGAACTCCATACGTTTTCGGAGCCACGAAAAACTAGGCGCTTGCATAGTATGAGACGGCTCGGCAGTCGCTCCTCTGGTAAAGCGTCTTGCTTTGTGCTGAGCTATCAATCGTTCACGAACGAACCTCACGTGCGTAACGAAATTAATGGTCACAAGTACTCCGCAGATCTCACAAGAACATGAGCTTATCTGAGGCTGTATTTCAGTGTTTGAAGCGCATAGCGCCGATTGCGAACTTTTACGAAGAGGACGACTGCCCGCTTCCACAGCCTAAGTCGGTGAACGAGTGTGCCGCCTCCCCACTCAGTTTCCTTGACAAAACTCCACTCCGCAGAAAGCATACTCACGTAACGCTCGATGCTCATCTCTGCCTCTAAATTCATAGACGAGAGACAGTGTTGGATGGTGACGTCCAACACAACTATTCGGCCACCGGCTGACTGCAAGCGATGAAATATGACGTGGTCCAAATAGTCCAACCGATACTCTAGAGGAAAACCTCCGATCTTAACTAGAGCGTCGATTCGCAGACAGGCAGCGGAGTTAAGTGCCGTCAAATGCTTATCAGATATCCCTGAGAATTCAAATGGAATTGATTTGTTCCAGAATTTTCCGACCACTTGAGGAGATAACATCACGCCATCGCGCGTTAACTTCGGCACCACGGCGCAAACATTGGGTGTTGACAATGCGACAAGTTCCTTTAGCAGAGCCGGGAAAAAACAATCCTCTACCACGGTGTCCTGGTCCAAAACAATCAACCAACTGATTTTGCGTTGTTGAGCTCTACGCAACGCGTAATTGTAGGCGGCCACAAGGCCTCCGTTCTGACCGTCGTGGCGATATTCTGTAGCCAAGAAAGGCAAGTTCGTTGGAGACGTTTGTTGTGGGTAAGGAGAATTGTCGTAAATTAAGATCGAAAGTTGTTCGGCAAGATCGCTCCGCCGCTTGCAACAATTCACAATGGATTGGATCGTTTTCGATTCTGCCGGTGTGTTTTTATATAAGACAATCACACATTGAACTTGAATCGGAAGCACGTGGCCATTATATATCCCAATCAAAAATGGCGAAGGTTTTCAACAACTTGCAAGAGTCTGCAACTACGGGTGCTGATTCTAGCTGGCCGCGAGTGTGCACTATAATGCATTCCATGGTCTTTTGAAGAGCCGACAGAAGTCACACAAATATTGCATTCGCGGATCTCTTAGGACGGTCGTCGGCCCACGGCCTATTTCGTAAATTAGACTTAAACCACATGGCAGACAAGAAACACTTTGGCAGCAACACTGGACGAGGATTAAGAAGGTGAGCGCTAAAAGCAGTCAAGTAGATCCAATAAGTTTGAAACGTGGTCCCCAGAATTCTCCCCGGATCGACGTCTTATTGGCTACCTATAATGGAGAGACGTTTCTTGCCGAGCAGCTCGACTCCTTGTTCGTACAAACATGGACAAATTTTCGAGTCCTCGTAAATGACGACGGTTCCATCGACGACACGCTCAATATCCTCGATCGCTACGCAACTGAATATCCAGGGAAGTTGCTTTGGGAGCGGAATCCCAAAAGAATGGGCCCCTGCAACAACTTTGCCGCCCTCATGCGGCGCTCCACCGCTGACTACATCGCGTTCTGCGACCAGGATGATGTCTGGAGATCAGATAAGCTAGCCCGTTGCATGGAGCGGTTGATGCAAGTGGAAATGCAATGCGGGTCAGACATTCCCATTCTCATCTATACCGACATGAAGATCGCTTCCAGCGACGGCACCATTCTATCCCAATCACATTGGAGAAGAGCAGGAGTCCGGCCCGAAAAAGCCAGTTTCAGAAACTTACTGGCGCAAAATTTGGTCACCGGATGTACCATGATAGCCAATCGTGCACTTATCGACTTAGCGATTCCGGTTCCGGTCGACGACGTCATGATGCATGATTATTGGTCGGCGCTGATTGCCGCCGCTTTCGGTGTGCTGCAACCCCTACGCGACCAAACTGTTACATATCGCCAGCATAGACATAACGTGGTTGGCGCCGGCGGTGGATTGTCTTGGATTCAGCGGCTACGGAGACTTCGAAGCGATCCAGAATTGGAAATGTGGCTTACGGCTGCTGCGCTCCAGGCGGAGGCCTTCCTGAAGATATTTGGGACTAGACTTGACGAGGCAGACAGAAGAGCATTGGTGTCGATGACAACATTACCGAAGGAGTCGTGGCAGCGACGAAATATCAACTTGCTCCGTCATGGGATCAGACGAACTGGCAAACTAAACCACCTGCAGTTCCTCCTTCGACTATGAACGGAACCTCGACTCGGAAACGTACTGGCGTTAAAACTATTGGATCTGACGCGCGGGAGTTGCTTTACCTGCGAAAAGACTGGCTCGTCTAATGCTTACTCCTTTAGGTACCGTGTTCCTTATTGCCACCATATATTGTGGCGTAAGATCGTCCGACAAGCTTTTTTCGTTGCTTATTTTCTCGTCGCTATTTCAAGCTGGATCTATCATCAACATCGGAACTCTTGGAATACAGCCGTACTATTTCGTCGCATGTTGTTTCATCCTGCGTACTTTCTTGGACCGTTCCTTCGGTGGTGTTTCCCCAACCGTATTCCGAGGCAAACTCCCGCTTTTGCTTTTCTGTGTAATTGGTGTGGGATCGGCTTTCATCCTTCCGTTGATTTTTCGTGGCGTACCGGTCTACGACCCCAAGGTCGGAGTTGATTTTTTTCGCCAATCACCGCTTCAGTTTGGCCTGGGCAACGTAGCACAGGCTGCATACCTAGGAGTGCAGGGTTGCGTTGTTCTATCTGCCAGTAAACTAAAGGCGGACCCCGCAAAATTTTTAACGTCTTACTGGGCTTCCTTCTATTTCTTGTTGACGATAATACTCATCCAGTTTATCTGCCAGAGGGTGGGGGTTGCATTTCCGTCCTCCTTTTTCGCAAATAACCCTAGTTACTACATCACGAATATCGATTTACAAAATTGGGACTCGCGAGTCATGGGCACGTTTAGTGAACCATCCCTTGCTGGCGCCGTGCTGGCGATGTTTACTGGAGGCCTACTTGCTCGCGTGCTCAATCGAGAGCGAAAGTTTGCATCTTTGCTTTTTGTTTTCCTGGCTCTCGCCATGGTGCGATCTAGTTCGGCGGTTGCAGCAGTAATAATCGTGGCGTTTCTCTTGATGCTTAACAGTAAGCTCTATGAATTCCCATGGTATATCAAAAAAGCAACATTCAAACAGATATCGATTTTGGCACTCGTTGGTTTAGGTTCACTTGCCGCAATAATCGTCTCTCCACTGCGGCAGTCCTTACTCGTGCAAACCGTCGATAAATCGGACAGCTTATCATTCGTCTTTCGAACTACAGCCGACCTATACTCCCTACTATTGACCATTCAAACCTATGGTCTCGGTGTAGGTCTAGGAAGCAATCGACCATCTAGTCTGTTCGCCGCTATAACAAGCAATACCGGCGTGATAGGAATTTGTCTTTTCGCAATATTGGCGTTCCAACTTACACGAAATGCGGCGCGCACTACCTACTGGGTAGGATGGGCTAGCCTAGCATTGTTCATCGACTTAGTTTTAAGTGGACCAGATATTACTTTTCCTCCGATGTGGGTGCTACTCGCGCTCATGGCTCGCATCGGCGCAGCAAATTCAGTTATCTCTAGGTCTATTGCCCAGATACCTGACGGACGAAAAATAAATCAATTAATGGGCTAATTGATTGGACCCTAAACGAGGAACAGCTTTGTATCCCCTAAGCGTTATGAAAATCGCCTACCCAATGCGAATTGATGCCTTCAAACAACCTGGAGGAGATCTCTATCAGATTCAGGCCTACATCGATGCGGGGCAGCGAATCGAGAGATCCACTGCAGTCCCATTTGCAGGTAAGGTCATAGTCGATTTCAAGGAAGACTTTACCGAATACGATATTGTGCACTTAACAAATATCGACCGCCCGGTCGATGCATTCGCATACTACCTCTCCGCGAAAAGAGCTGGTAAACCGATCGTTTTGTCCACCATTCACCACTCTTATCAGGAAGTGAATCGATATGAGAGAGAAGGAAGAGGCGGAGTTGTCGGTTTAGTATCAGGTAATCTCCGCTTCCCACAACTGGAATTGCTGCGAAGCATGATTCGCTGCGCCGAAAGTCCTCAGCTTATTAAACCTACGTGGACCGTGATGCGCCGTGGAGTTTATGAAATTCAACGCGCTCTTTTATCTAACGCAAACCTTATTCAAATTTTGTCCAAGAAAGAGCGAATCGATATCGCCAAGGATTTTGGCGAATTGGAAAGCAATCATTTCGTTTGTATCCGCAATGGATGTGAATCGAGTCCGCCTGGCACGGCAGCCAAGAACGAAGGACATCGTGACTTAGAAGTTTGCGTCGTTGGAAGAATCGAAGCACGCAAGAATCAAATCAAAATCCTAGAAGCCTTAGAGCAATTAGGACTGTCAGGTGTTTTTATTGGAAAAGAAAATCTAAATCACAGACAATACTGCCGCGAATTTAAATCTCGAATCGCGAGATCTAGTTCTAAATATCTAGCAGGACTCTCTCACGCCGAAACGCTAAGGTATATGCGGCGCTCTAGAGTTCATGTGTCTGCGAGTTGGTTCGAGGTGTCTTCACTTGTGGATCTCGAGGCTTACGGTGAAGGATGCGCTATTGTGTCCTCTCAATGCGGAGGCACTCACGAACTTCTTGGAGAAAACGCGCAATACGTTGATCCGGGTGACTCGCAAGATATTGAACGCGGGATTCTCGCTGCTATGGGAAGAACAGAGCGCGCACACAGTGTTAAGTTGGGAAAAGATTGGAGCGAGGTTGCCATACAGCTTTCAGAGCTCTATTGCCACCTTCTCGGCCGTCGTCCCAACAAAACTCTTTCTCATCGAACCCCTAGCACCTGCGAAATTTGACTCCACTGCAAGCATCGGGCTCTGCGTTCAAAAATTACTTCCATTTCTGCAATTCGATCTGATCGGCGTTACAAACCGAAAAAGATAACCTCAATATTTCCTGCGAAATTGTGAGAAGAGATCCTGCATTTTGGCTGCTTGCGTCGGTATTTGCTGCACCCGACGGATAGCATCCTCGACGAAAACTTTCGCGGAAGCGAGGCCGAAACCGACAGCGATAAAAACTGCGAGAATTAACGCTCGTTTTGGACCGGACCGCTTGTCGGGAGGTACTGCGTAATCGACAACTTGAATAACGGGTGCAGACTTTGCTTCGTCGATACGAGCCGCTTCATATTGGCGCGAAAGTAGGTCGAAAAGGGTTTCGTGATATTTCACTTCTCGAAGTTTGCGTGCGTACTCTAGGCTATCTTCAGGAATTCGCCCCGCGGGCGTATTTCCGGGTTGCACCTGTCGCTGTTGGTCATTCTCCAACTTGGCCAATTGCTGGCGCATAGTTGATATCTCGCCGGTTAGGACCGCTACTTCAGGGTTTTGATCCGTGGCAAACGTTCTTATCGACTGCAATTGCACCTCGCGGCTCGCAATTTCCGCCCGAAGTTGAGCAATTGTCTGAATAATCATTTGAGCTTGCCCACTCAGTTGAATCAAACCGGTCTTTTGCTCTGTTACACGCAAATCCTCTTCGGCAGCCGCAAGGGCCTTCTTCTCGCTATCTAACTGCTCGTCAAAGAACACCCGGCGCTGCGCAGCTTCGGTGATGGCGAGATGAGAGTTCATTTTGTATAGTTCACTTACATAGCCATTGGTGATGTCACTCGCCCGATTGGGGTCGTGGTCAGTCACAGAAATCCTGATAAGACCGTCTTTGCCGACTTCAATCTCCGTGTGTGACTTTAGCGCCTTACGCGTATCTTCAGCTTTTTTCTCTTTGTAAATATCTCGGAGGTTAAACTTGGCAATAACATCATCTGCGATCGTACGACTTTGAAGGATGCCCACATACATATCGCCAGGAGTCTTGAGTCCGAGTGAGGCGGCGGACCCTCCTCCGAGCGAGGCGAGCGAACCCAATTGTCCTAGCAATGCTGAAGAAGAAGAAGACTGCTGTGGGGGGAGTATGATTGCCGTGGCGGTAAAACTAGGCTTTAACAGAAGCGAGAGTACAATCCCTGCTATGAGCGAGACGAGCGTCGCGAGACCAATCATTCGACGGTTGCGCGTCAGCACCAGCAGAATATCGAGAAGATCAAAGACCTCCTCGTCGTTAGAGAGCGGCGTTTGATGAATCTGATCGTTCGCTTGCGCAACAGTATCCATGTACCGATCTATCCTAACCCATCGACGAACTTGAAAAACTCTCTTAAACTAGATGACTTGCCCCAGCGCCTGCTTTGAAGCAATCACAAACAGGCGACCGGTCGGCGCACAGGATCGAAAATGACACATGCCGCAGCGGTGAAGTCGCGATCGTCGTGCCAGCAAGAAGATGCGGCGAAGTGCAATATCAACCGCAAGGACCTCCATCCCTACCTGGATGAGCAATTCTCGACTGTTGGCTTCGGCGAACACGTGACGATAGAGATAGCGATTGCTAAAGTTGTTCAGCGAACCCGCCGAAATTCCTCTGGCGTACTCGCCAACAAGTCCATACTTTAAGTGGTGTGCCGTAAAACCTCGGGTAAGTGGAGAGGTCGTTCCTCTTTGGCGTGGAGACCTAAAATTGTCAATCATGTGGTCGACCGGTGTTGGCTCTCGGAAGAACCCTCTCTTAGTTATACGTTAGCCGTCAAATGACAAATGAACCGACTAAGAAAACAGCCTCCTCCCAATTAGAGTTGAACCTAGTCATACTGAAGAATATGCGGTGCGGGTTCGGTCAGCGTTCCATCCTTGCGCTCGTACCACATAAAGAGCTTGTGGTCGCCATTCACCCTCACCGCGACAATAATCCCGCTTCCAAACGGCCCCGTCCCATCTGTCTTCGAGATATCAACATGGTGGGAACGAATCGGTTCACCTACGGGGCTCGCGCTTGTCCAGTCTTCGGTAAATCTCTTCAGCGGATAGTCCGCGTGACGTTCGGGATGTTGTTGCCAGTCCGGGTCGTTTGTATAAATCGCAAACGCCTTGCCAAAGTCCTGGGTCTCGAGTGCGCTGAAAAAGTTGCTCACCTTATGCTCGGCCGGAAGGTTAGAAAAGAACCACCCATGTCCTAACAGAAAACCACCCACCCCCGACACGACCAACAGCAGAATAAGAACCCCAAAAGCAATCAACAAATTACGGTTTCGTGTCTCGCGACGGCTATCGAAATCCGGTGCATTCAGCAGCGTCATAGTCCCTCATCCTTCTAGATCAAAACAGATCAAGTGTATTAGACACCGGCTCCATCCGTTTTTGGACGACTACTCCACCTTATCGCCGATTCCCATCCATACCCGCATGAGTCGCAAGTGATGCAGCATATGTGCGATGTAGTCCTCGATCAGAAACCCGAGGGTCAAAGACTCCCCTGCAACCGATCCAACATCTCCGAGATGAGCCTTTTCGATATGACCAACCGTCCACGCCATATGCTCATTCAACGCAACCCAGAGCGCCAGTACCTGCGCCCATTCGCGTTCGGAATAGTGCTGCAGATTCACCCACGCCACCTGCTCATAACCTGGCATACTCTGCCCCGTCCCAATCTGTAATCGGATGACTCTACCCAGGTTGTTCACCGCTGAATCGATAAGATGCCCGATCACCTGCTTCGCGCTCCACTTGCCCGGCCGTTCCGGTACGCTCGCCTCAGCGTCGGAGACCGTCACCAGCCACGGCATCGACTCGCGCACCACTGCCGAGAGCCGCTCGCTCAACTCGACTGAATCCAGCGCCGCAACATCCGACTCTTGCGCATACATCACCATCCAAACGCCCCCCGATACAGTTCGAACTCAGTTCCGGTTGGCAGCAAGTATACCGACACCACATCGAACCTCACCGGAACATCAACCCTCAACTTCTCTGGAAATCCCTTCAGGTACGCGCGCGCCATCCTCCGCAGCATATCTCGCTTGTCCCGGTCCACGGCCGACTCAGCCGTCATCCCACCCCTTGCACCTCGCGTCTTCACCTCGACAAAGCACAACGTCGGCCCGTCCCACCCCACCAGGTCGATATCCCCCCATAACTTCGCGCTCTTCCACCTCTGAGCCACAACCGTATATCCCAACTTCCGTAGATGAAACAGGGCCTCCCTCTCTCCCTGCTCCCCGGTGACGAGATGCACCGGAATACCTCTTTGGCCCGTCCGCCGCGCAGGCAGCGAGTCCATCCTTCGCAGCGCCCATGCCTGGATATCAATCCATATCGTAGTTGTTGTCCGTTCCCTAATATATGATTTCAGCTACCACCTCCAAGGAGAATACTTGGACTACGGAATCTCATCTCTAAGGATGGCGTTCCCTTCCCCGCACCCATTTTCGGGCCCCAAAAACCAGAAGTGACATTCACATGGAACGCATCGAGAGCATTATTTTCTTCTCTTGAGGTCGTACCCATTTATGCAACCAATTCTAGGGTGAAGCAATCGCAAATAGGCGACCGGTCACGTGCACAGAATCAAAAATGATCTATGCCGTGACTCTGAAGTCACGGTCGCCGTGCCAACAAGAAGATGTGGTGGGGAAGTGCGAGATCAACTGCAAGCACTTCCATTCCTACCTGGGTGAGCAGTTCTTGACTGTTGGCTTCGTCGAACACGTGATGATGGAGACAGCGGTTGCTAAAGTTGTTCAGCGAACGCGCCCGAAATTCCTCTGGCGTACCAGCGGGCAAGTCCATACCTAGATCGTGTGCCCGTAAAATCTCGGGTAAGTGGGTGAGGTCGTCCTCTTGAGTGTTGCGATCGAAATCTTCAATCATGTGACTTACCGGTGTTGGCTGTCGCCGATGGTCAAAGGTCAAGGTGTAATTTGGAAGAACTAAAATCAGTGAGCCACCCGGTCGAGTGACCCGTTGCCACTCTTTCAAGGCCTTAACCGGATTTGCGAAATGCTCAAGATTGTGAGAGGACAAGACAAAATCATAACTCTCATTAGACACAACGGACAGATCCGAGCCATCGCAGAATATGTTCTTGCCTGCATGTTTGTGCGGGGCAAATATGTAGCTATCGGAATGAGTCCCCCAAGTTGTTGAGCGCGCAATGTCGCAATTATCCAGAGAATCCAACTCCCCATAAATTGGCAGCGGACTGTACTTGTCACGAAATACTGCACTCGGGCCTCCGATCTCTAGGCCTTTCTTTCCTTTAACGAGCAAAACGGCCAATTTGAAACAGGAAACGCGACCTTGAAGCACTATCCGAGCCTTATTTGCAGCACGACTAAATATAGAAACGCCCATCAAAAACTCCATTTAAATTCCGCAGGACGCGACCGGCCATCTCTCTCAGTTATACGTTAACCGTCAGATGGACCGACAGCGAAAAACAGCTCTTCTCGCAATTAGAGCTTGAAATTAGTCATGCTGAAGCATATGTGGTTCCAATTCGGTCAGCGTCCCATCCTTGCGCTCGTACCACATAAATAGCCTTCCGCACCAACGTGCGGGCCCCATAAAGACCAACGGTCACCTAGGCCGCTCTTCCTCCTCGGAGTCTCTTGTTTCTCGATGGGCCACGACTGGAAATCGGGCGACCGCTCAAATCAGCCCAGCCCTGTCAGCCAAAACCAATCTCCTGATGGCTTGGCGCCACAAAGCCGAACATCCTCAATCCCCCTTCCCCTGTCCTGCAGTCACCTAAGTAGCGAATCCGCGTCCCTCCAACCATGCCTGTAGCATGGAACCATCGACACTCTTCACAACATACCGTCGATCGATCGCGCCGGATCCAAAACTATGCAATGTTCGAACTGAGGCAAACGGATGAACGTAATTATCTTCGGCGCAACGGGCATGGTCGGTCAGGGCGCTCTCCGCGAGTGTCTCCTCGACCCCGACGTAAAGCAGGTCCTCACCATCGGACGCACGCCCACCGGCCAGCATGACCCCAAGCTCCGGGAACTCGTTCATAGCGATCTCTTCGATTACTCCACCATCGAAGCCGACCTCACCGGCTTCGACGCCTGTTTCTTCTGCCTGGGCGTCACATCCTCGGGCATGTCCGAGGCCCAATACGCCCGCGTCACGCACGACCTCACCCTCGCCGCTGCAACAACTCTTGCAAAGCTCAACCCCTCCATGACCTTCATCTACGTCTCAGGATCGGGAACCGACGGCACCGAGCGCGGTTCCACCATGTGGGCCCGCGTCAAAGGCAGAACCGAAAACGACCTCCTCAAGCTCCCCTTCAAAGCCGCATTCATGTTCCGCATCGGATTCGTTCAACCACTTCATGGCATCGTCTCCAAGACGAAGTTGTACCGCGTCTTTTACTCCGTCCTGAAACCGATCCTCCCCGTCATGAAAAGCATATTTCCCAAACAGATCGGCACCACGGAGCAGGTCGGCCGCGCCATGCTTCTGGTGGCCAAACAAGGCTTCCCTCGATCCGTCCTTGAATCCAAAGACATTAACACCCTCGGAACCACCCTCTGAGCAAGTCATTCGAAATCAACCGGGGTGCAACCGTGCGACTGTTGCAAACTCTAAGAGTGATATTGAATCGAATGCTGCAACGAATTCTGTCCGAGACGATCCGAGTGATTGGACCGATGGGTGATTGTGGGATCGACCATCAAACGACCAAGATCAATCAGGTCGGCGAAATCGGCTCCTCACCCTATGCTTTCCATGAAACATTCCGCGTGGGTCTCTACAATTGGAAACGTAACTGATATGCACGTTATGCGTAATACGGGCCCCTTTCTCCTGACCACCCTGCTGTGCGCGATGTTCAGTACGTATGCCCGTGCGCAGACGCTTCCCCTCCAATCCGACCTCGCGCCATTCTCGTATCCGATCAACTCGACCCCACCAGGCACAACCCGTCAGGTCGCCACACTCAGCCCCGCTCACGACGAACTACCAGACGCACCCGAACAGCAATCTGCAAACTTCATCCTATCCGACCAGCAATCCGCCGGCAGCATCACAGGAACCGTAGTAGACCCCAGCGGAGCCCAGGTTGAAGGCGCTCTCGTCTCGATCCAGTTCATCGACTCGAGACCCCAGCGCGCGATCGCGACAGACTCAACCGGCTCCTTCAACTTCACCGACGTCAACCCCGGCACCTTCAAGATAGCGGTCGTCTCAACCGGCTTTGCGAATTGGGTCTCCTCCGCCCTTGTCCTCCAAAAAGGCCAGCTCTACGAGCTGCCGACGATCATGCTGCAACTCTCCTCCGCCACGACAAACGTCGACGTCAACTTCACACGCCACGACATAGCCGAGGAGCAGGTATCGCTCGAAGAAAAACAGCGCGTCCTCGGCGTCTTCCCCAACTTCTACGTCTCGTACACCTGGGATGCAGTCCCTCTCAGCTCCGGCCAGAAGTTCCGCCTGGCCTGGAGGACTGCCTACGATCCCGTATCCATCGCAATCCCTGCAATCATCGCTGGCGTTGAGCAGTCCCAGAACACCTTCAGCGGCTACGGCCAGGGCACAGCAGGCTACTTCAGACGCTTCGGGGCCTCCTACGGCGACGGCTTCATCGGCAACATGATCGGCAACGCAATCCTTCCGTCGGTCTTCCACCAAGACCCGCGCTACTTCTACAAGGGCACCGGAACCATTCGCTCCCGCGCGCTCTACGCCATGTCCACTGCCTTCATCTGCAAAGGCGACAATGGCCACTGGCAGCCAAACTACTCCTTCATCCTGGGCAACTTCGCCTCTGCTGGCCTTTCGAACCTTTATTACCCAGCCAGCGATCGCAACGGTGCAGGACTCACGATCAGGAACGCGCTCATCGACACGGCCTCAGGCGCGGCCTCCTCTCTCATCCAGGAGTTCCTGATCAAAAAAATCTCGCGCGGAGTCCCAAAAAACCCCATCCCCTGAAAGCAGAACAAGAGCACGCCGGCCGCCGACGAGGCCATGACTCAACCTGACTTCCCCTCAAAAAGTCAACCCATTGCTTCCAAGCGCGGACCCTGCGATACTTAACCGTGCCCATCCTGCACAAACTTCAAATACATACAAAGAGGTCGCGGACATGTCTGCAAAGTACATCTTCGTAACTGGCGGAGTCGTGTCTTCGCTCGGCAAGGGTCTCGCCGCAGCCTCTATTGGTTGCCTGCTCGAAGCTCGTGGCATCAAGGTCAACCTCATGAAGTTTGACCCCTACCTCAACGTCGATCCCGGCACCATGTCGCCCTTCCAGCACGGCGAAGTCTTCGTCACCGACGACGGCGCCGAAACCGACCTCGACCTCGGCCACTACGAGCGCTTCACCCACGCGAAGCTCACCCGCGACAACAACCTAACCACCGGCCGCATCTACGAGCAGATCATCACCAAGGAACGCCGCGGCGACTACCTCGGCAAGACTGTCCAGGTCATCCCCCACGTCACCAATGAGATCAAGAACGCCATGCGCAAGGTCGCAGCGGACTGCGAAGTAGCCATCGTCGAGATCGGCGGGACCGTCGGAGACATTGAGTCCCTCCCCTTCCTCGAAGCCATCCGCCAGATGCGCCAGGACCTCGGACGCGAAAACACCTGCTTCGTCCACGTCACCCTCATCCCCTGGATCGCCGCCGCGCAGGAACTCAAGACCAAGCCCACCCAGCACTCCGTCAAGGAGATGCTTTCCATCGGCATCCAGCCCGACATCCTCCTCTGCCGCTCCGACCGCGCCGTCCCCCGCGAGATGCGCAACAAGATCGCCCTCTTCTGCAACGTCGAAGAACCCGCCGTTATCGCTGCCCGCGACGTCGCCAGCATCTACGAGGTCCCCCTCACCTTCGCGGCAGAAGGCGTAGACACCCTCGCTCTCAAGTACCTCCGCATCGAAACCAAGACGCCCGATCTATCCAAGTGGCAGGACATCGTCCGCCGCGCCTACCACCCCAAAGATGAAGTCTCCATCGCCATCGTCGGCAAGTACGTCGAGTACGAAGACTCCTACAAATCCCTCAAAGAAGCTCTCGTCCACGGCGCCCTCGCCCACAATCTCAAGCTCCGCGTCACCTGGCTCGAAGCCGAAGGCCTCGAAACTCCCGACTATGCCGCCCAGCTCCAGGGCTTCGACGGCATCCTCGTCCCGGGCGGCTTCGGCAAACGCGGCATCGAAGGCATGCTCAACGCCATCCGCTACGCACGCGAAGAGGCCGTCCCTTACTTCGGCATCTGCCTCGGCATGCAGACCGCCTGCATCGAGTACGCCCGCAACGTCTGCGGCCTCAAGGACGCCAACTCCGGCGAGTTCGACCCCGCCACCCCCTATCGCATCATCTACAAACTCCGCGAGCTAACCGGCGTCGAAGAGATGGGCGGCACTATGCGCCTCGGAGCCTGGGACTGCGTCATGGAGCCCGACTCTCTCGCCGCCCACGCCTACGGCAAGACCGAGATCAGCGAACGCCACCGCCATCGCTACGAGTTCAACCGCGAGTACGAAGCCATCCTCACCGGCGCCGGCCTTCGCCTCACCGGCACCACGCCCGACGCAACCTACGTCGAGATCGTAGAGATCCCCACACACCCCTTCTTCCTGGGCTGCCAGTTCCACCCCGAGTTCAAATCCAAGCCCCTCGAGCCGCACCCGCTCTTCCGCGACTTCATCGCCGCCAGCTACCAGAACCGCCTCGCCATGCAGCACGAGGTCTCAACCTCCTCCAGCATGGAAACTCTGTAATAAGACAACGAATCACTCCCGAGGGCTTCGCTCTTCTTTGCAATCAGAGTTGCTGAATCAGTTTGAATTCTGATAGAGAAAGATGGCGATACCTAAGAGGCCAGCGGCACACGAAATTCCGACGCTCCACCAGAACTGATTAGGATTTTCTGCACGGGTGACCGTCCGACCATAGCCCGCTAGGCTTTGTCCTGTCAGCGTTTCTGCAACTGCAAGTAGCAATAAGAAAATCCCGATAAGCAGAGGCCGATGTCGCTTATCGATGAGATAGGAGTAGTGATCAATTCCTCCTGAGGGCATGGAGACATGATCTCAGGCTCTCAGCAGAGGAGCAAGAGGCAAGAGGCAAGAGGCAAGAGAAAGTCCTACAAGCTTGGAGTACGTGCATTGCAAGTTGACCCACTTACCAAATCAAATCAGGTTTGGCCTGCTGCTCCCATGTCTGTAGACTTGTCGCAATCATGCCCGTCTCTTTGCGAGTTGCTCTCCTCTTCGGCCTTTCGGCCTCTTGCGCCATAGCTCAGACTCCCACCACCACCGATCCCGGCATCCGCACCATCGCCGACGCGAACAAAAACCTCACCGGCCGCGCTCCCCACGGAATCGACTGGAGCCCCGACGGCAAGCTCCTCACCTTCATCGTCGATGAACCCGAAGCAAGCACCCCCGGCAAGGCAGGCGACATCATCCAAATTGACGCCGCCACAGGCCACGCCAGCGTCCTCGCCACAGCCGAGCAGCTCAGCAAACTCTCCGCCGCCGACGTCAACGAGAAAGACGCTGACCATCGCGCCCGTTACGGCATGTCCGCCTACATCTGGGCCGCCGACTCCAAACACCTCCTGCTCGACAACGGTGGTCGCCTCTGGCTCTACGACATCGCCGCAGGCAACGGCACCATGATAGTCGACACTCACGAGGGCTCCGGCGACGACCCCAAATTCTCCCCCGACGCAAAATCCGTCTCCTACCTCCACAATCACAACCTCTACGTCCACCCCGTCGCCAGCACCGGCAAAGAGACTGCCCTCACCCGCGACACCACAGACACTCTCCTCAACGGCGAAGTCGACTGGGTCTACCTCGAAGAGCTCGACGTCCGCAGCAACTACTTCTGGTCACCCGACTCCAAATCCATCGCCTACCTCCAGATGAACGAGGCCAAGGTCCCCCAGTACCCCATCAACGACTGGATCCCCACCCACGCCACCATCGACAACCAGCGCTACCCCCAGCCCGGCGACCCCAATCCCGCCGTCCGCGTCGGCATCGTCTCCGCCAAAGGCGGCAAGACCAAATTCATCGAAGTCCCCTTCAGCCCCAACAACGACTACATCCCCCGCTTCGGCTGGGTCGACCCCAACACCATCTATCTCGAGGTCCTCACCCGCGACCAGCAGCACCTCAATCTTTACTTCGCCGACACTCGCTCCGGCAAAACCCGCCTCGTCTACACCGACAACGACGCCAAGTATCTCGACTTCAGCACTGACCTCAACATCCTCTCCGGCGGCCGCTTCCTCGTCGAAAGCTGGCGCGACGGCCACACCCACCTCTACCTCTACAGCTTCGACGAACACCATCCCCTCGCCGCCGACGCCACCCTCACCCGCCAACTCACCCAGGGCGACTACGAAGTCGAGTACGTCAACAGCATCGACCAGAAATCCAACACCGTCTTCTACACCTCCAACGAAAGCTCCCCACTCGAAGACAATCTCTGGTCTATCAAACTCGATGGCAGCTCAAAAGATCAGCTCACCGCGGGTCGCGGCACTCACGGCACAAAGACCTCTCCAGACGGCGCCCACTTCAGCGACTACTACAGCGACGCCATCACCCCGCCCGTCATCAGCCTCTGCAACGTCACTCGAAACTGCTCTCCCATCTGGAAGTCGAAACCCCTTCCTCCCGCCAAAACCGTCACCAGTGACATCGTCTCCGTCACCGCCGCCGACGGAAAGACCAAGCTCTACGGCCGTCTCACCCTTCCGTCCTCGACAACTCCCACATCCGTCTCCATTCCCCTCATCCTCAACCCCTATAACGGACCCACCCCCGAAAGCAGCATCCGCAACTCATGGAGCGCCACCCAGATCTTCAACGAGCTCCTCGCCCAGCACGGCTTCGCGATCCTCGACATCGACACCCGCGGCAGCGGAGGCCGCGGACGCGACTTCCAGCAGGCCGCCTACCGCAACTTCGGCCCCGTCCAGTTCGCCGACCAGATGGCCGCGCTCGACCAGATCCTCACCCAATATCCGCAACTCGACCCCAAGCGCATCGGTTGGTGGGGCTGGAGCTGGGGCGGCACCTTCACCCTCTACACCATGACCCACACCGACCGCATCCGCGCCGGCGTAGCCGTAGCCCCCGTCACCGACTGGCGCAACTACGACTCCATCTACACCGAGCGCTACCTCGGCCTCCCCTCCGACAACGCCGCCACCTACAAAGACGACTCCCCCACCACCAACGCCGCCAAGCTCAAAGGCCATCTCCTCATAGCCCAGGGTACCGGCGACGACAACGTCCACATGGCCAACACGATCCAATTCATCCAGCCCCTCATCGAAGCCGGCATCCCCTACGACCTCCAGCTCTTCCCCCGCAAAACTCACTCTATCGCCGGCCCCACGGCCCGCGACGAGCTCTTCAACCGCATCCTCTGGCACTTCGAAACCTACCTAAAACCCTGACCCCACCCCAACCGCTGAGATCGCAGTTACATTGTCGTTGCGGTTGCAGGTAGTCGTGCTTCAGTTTTTTAGCCGTCATCCTGAGCGCAGCGAAGGGTCCTGGTATGTTCTGCTCTCGCCAATCATCCCCTCACCCGCCAATAGTTACCACCCCACGTAGTAGCATCCAAACAACATGACTACCCAATACGGCTCATACGGTTCAGAACGCAGATCCTCCGGCACCTTCTTCGTCGTCCTGCTCTCGTTGATCCTTGGCGCAGCCGCCCTGGCCGTGTTCCTGCGCCACGCAACCACCGGCATCTTCGCCCGCGCCGCAACCGCCATCACCGGCCGCACCACCACCTTCGACACCTCCGTTCCCGCCGTAGTCCAGCGCATTCAGCGTCTCAACCGCCTCGAAACCGTCGTCTATTCCATCGACACCGTAGTCGAAGGCTCCAAATCCAGCACCGTCCTCCCAGACCTCCTCGCCGGAGATCGCCTCCTCCTCGTCGTCCACGGTCAGTCCATAGCCGGCATCGATCTCTCGCAACTAAAACCCGAAGACGTCCGCATCGACAACAACGGCCAATCCATTCACGTCACCCTCCCCGCCTCTCAACTCTTCGTCACCACCCTCGACAACCAGCACACCCGCGTCTACGCCCGCTCCACCGGCCTCCTCGTTCCCGTCGACCAGAACCTCGAGTCCGACACCCGCGCCAAGGCCGAGCAGCAGCTCCAGCAGTCCGCCCTCGCCGACGGCATCCTCGACACCGCCCGCAAGAACGGCCGCGCCACCGTCACCACCCTGCTCTACAGCCTCGGCTTCCACCAGGTCGACGTCACCTAACCCAAGCCACTCAAGATCGAAGCGCGCTCTGCGTCAACCACGTCGACGTCTCCTAAAACCCCCTACCGCCAACCGCGTTGCCGCCATCGTAGCCGCCGCCGTTACAGTTGCCCGTTGCAGTTGCGGTTGCAGTTCTTGTTGTCATCCCCGAAGGGGATCTGCGGTTGCTTTTGCCGTTGCCGCTGCGGTTCCTTTTGCCGTTGCCATTGCCTTCTGTTGCTTTTGCCCCCAACCCACCACTTGCAGCAACTTTATTCGCCCAAAGGCGTCCAATCAGTCAATGCCACTGAAGCAGCACCTCTCAACCGCCGGTTCTCTCAACCACCGACGAACCTGCGATATCATTCAAAGCATGATGTTCCGCTCCAAATCGAGGCCTGAAGACTCTCAATCCGAGGACGTCCCCGTCACCGCTCCGCTCCCCTTCCCCCGCCTCGCGCGAGAGGATGAGGGTGACGCAGAATCGACCCTCATCAAGACCGTAGGCTGGATCTCCGCCGGCCTCGGTGCCGTAGCTCTGGGCCTCTTTGTTGGCCGCGAGCTACGCCAGCGCTACAAGTTCAACCGCCGCACCCCCTACGACTTCTACGCCCACTCCGGCGACGAGCAGGACGTAGACTTCGGCCTCGGCATCTAGTCTCCTGAGTCTGAAATTCGTATCAGCCCCTTGCTGTCATCCTGAGTGCAGCGAAGGATCCCGACGAACTCCGCCCCACCCAAACCGCAGGTCCCTTTCCTCCAACCTCTTCACTCATTGCCAAGCCACACTCACACCCTGCCGACCCCCGCAACCCCACAATCCCTTCAGTGAACCCCCAGCAGGTTGCACTTCGCATGGGCCGCAATCTGATGCGCCGTCCCACCCATCAGGCGGCCCGCTATGCCATGGTCATGGCGAAGCCCAATCGCCAGCAGGTCAGGCCTGATCCCCTCGATCAAACGTAACAACTCGCCGACAACATCTCCTTCGGTCAGCTCCAGAAAAAGACTGACCCCGGCCCGATCAGCCTCCGCCCTCGCCTTACCCTGCAAGTCCGAATAAAAACTCCGTTTCTCATTCTTCAACAACAAAGGCACATCAGGAGCCACCGACGCAACGTAGCTCATATACGCCGGAAAGCCTTCAATCACCGTTATCAGATGAAGCGTCGCCGAACTGAACTTCGCCAGATCCAACGCAGAATGAAACGCCCTGCCAGCCTCGGGCGACTCATCAAATGCCACCGCAATTTTCTTGAACATAACTTTTTCCTTCCGCCATCTATTCAGATACTCGCGAACGGAGATTGGCACCGAAATAGTTGTGTTCCAGCGCACATAAGCCCTAATTGCAATAAAGCGAATAATCTGCACCCTGATTTACGATAATCACGATGACTAAACTAGCTTTCCTCTTCCCCGGCCAGGGTTCACAAACCGTCGGCATGGGCCGTGATCTCCACGACAACTTCCCCACCGCCCGCGCCGTCTTCGACGAGGCCGACGAGGCCCTCGCCTTCCCTCTCTCCAAACTCATCTTCGAAGGCCCCGAAGACCAGCTCAAACTCACCGAGCACACCCAGCCCGCCATCCTCACCGCCTCCGTAGCCGCCGCCCGTGTCTTTACGGAAGTCCTTGCCGAAAAAGGCATCCCCGGTCCCGCCTTCGCCGCCGGTCACTCCCTCGGCGAATACTCCGCCCACGTTGCCGCCGGCACCCTCTCCTTCGCCGACGCCGTCCGCACTGTCCGATCCCGTGGCCGTTACATGCAGCAGGCCGTCCCCGCCGGAGAAGGCGCCATGGCCGCCATCCTGGGCCTCTCCTCAACCCTCATCTCCGAGGTCTGTTCCCAGGTCACCGACCAGCTCACCCCGCTCCCCACCATGCCCGACGCCAAAACCTTCAACGCGAATCTGGCCGTTGTCTCCCCCGCCAATCTCAACTCCCCCGACCAGACCGTCATCTCAGGAGCCTCCGGAGCCGTTCATCTCGCCGCCGACCTCTGCAAGGCCGCCGGAGCCAAGCGCACCGTCATCCTCCACGTCAGCGCTCCCTTCCACTGCGCCCTCATGCAGCCCGCGCAGGACGCCCTCGCCGCCGACCTCAAAACCGTCACCTTCAACGACCCCGCCTTCCCCGTCGCCGCCAACGTCGACGCCCGCCTCCTCACCAGCCGCACCGACGTCCCCGACTGCCTCATCCGCCAGGTCACCGGCTCCGTCCGCTGGGTCGAGTGCATCCAGCTCCTCATTGCCCAGGGCGCAACCCACTTCATCGAAGTAGGCCCCAGCAAGGTCCTCTCCGGCCTGATGCGCCAAATCGACCGCACCCAAAAAACCTCCCACGTCGAAGACTCCGCCTCCCTCAAAAAAACCCTTGCTTCGCTCGCTTGAAATACAGTTCTTCCAGAGTGCCGACACCTTATCGTATGATTTTGCTATTTCGTTTTCTCATTCCTGCGACCATAGCGTTATATAGCCTTTTCCTCATGCCGGGGATCAGCTTTGGATTTCATCATGTAAATCAAACTGATCTCCCAGGCGTATACCTGTCACTTGCGATGGTTCCGCTACTCCTACCAGCTGCCCTGCTTACTTTGATTACGCCGCGATGGGGTAGTCTTGCGCTAGCTACTGTTGGGGGATTGGGCATATTGGGAGTGCTGCTGACCCCGAGCTTTTTTTCTTCACCGTTTTATGTGGGCTTAGGACCCGCGATGTTTCTGCTTGCCCTTGCAGACGGATCGGCATTGCATTGGTTCAAGACCCGCAAAGTGATGCCCATCTAGAAACTTCTTTCTGTTCGCAATCGACAACAGGCAGCACACTCTCGTTCGTTAGCTTCAATGTCAGAGCTAAACTGCTATTGAACACCGCAAAGGAAATCACATGCAACCAGGCGACAAAGTAGAAAACTTCACCCTCCAAAACCAAGACGGCAAAGAAGTCTCCCTCACCGACTTCAAAACCAAGCCCGTAGTCCTCTTCTTCTACCCCCGCGCCGACACCCCCGGCTGCACCATCGAATCCTGCGGCTTCCGCGATGCCTTTGAAAAGTTTCAGAAGCAAGGCATCGTCGTCCTCGGCATCTCCCGCGACACCGTCAAAGACCAGAAGAAGTTCAAAGACAAGTACGACCTCCCCTACGACCTCCTCGCCGACCCCGACATGGAGCTCATCAACCGCTACGACCTCGTCAAGCCCAAGAACATGTACGGCAAGCTCGTCAAAGGCGTCAAACGCACCACCTACCTCATCGGCCCCGATACAGGAAAAGGCCAGCGTCTCCTCCACATCTTCGACGAAGTCAAACCCGAAGGCCACGCCGAAGAGGTCCTCGCCCTGCTCAAAGCTCACGCGAAGAAATAACACCGCCGCAACTGCAGCAGCCCCTCGCGACTCCGCATCGAACAAGCAGAGACCTCATCCATGAACACCTACCAAGTGAGATTCAAGACCAATCCGGACCCCAGTAACCCCGGCGGAATCATCATGCAGTACACGCGTGTCGGCGACATCACCCACGAAGAGATCCGCCTTAGAGTCGCCTATGCCGACAAGGTGAAACTACAAGGAGCCTTTCTCAAAGCCGGCCTCTATCTCCACTCCTTCGGACAGGAGGACCCAGGCAGAGACGTAATGCCCGACCCCGATCAGGACTACGAAGTGACCAATGAGATGATGCGGCAACTAGGATTCGATATACCCGCCTGATCACCTCGGCAGAATCAGGTCATGCTCTCGTCAGTGACCGCACACCAGCCTATCGAGCAGGTCGGTGTCACTTTAAAAATTCAGCTATCTAGCGTTGATAACCCACAAGAATATCCACTCGTAATCTCTCATTCATACTTCTTTGATCGCAGGTTAATCAGCCGCCCCAAAACTTAGGGTTATGCGAAAAAAAAGATTTTCTTCTGCACCCAGCCTTGTGGCGGCCATACTGTTTTTCTTCCTGTGCTCCCATCTGAACGCGCAATATGAGAACGGCAGCCTCGTCGGAACCATCCATGACTCCAGCGGGGCCACAGTCTCCGGCGCATCCATAACCATCACCAACAACGCCACCGGAATCACCGCCAAGGCCACCTCCAACAGCACAGGCGACTACGAAATTCCCTCCCTCCGCGTCGGCGTCTACACCATCTCCGCCAACTCTCCCGGCTTCTCAGACGCAGTCGCAAAAAACATCACCATCTCCGTCGGCGTCCGCGAACGCATCGACCTCTCCCTGCAGGTCGGCTCTACCCAGACCACCGTCGAAGTCTCCGACGTCGCCCTCCAAATCGAAACCGAGACCAGCCAGCGCGGCCAGACCATCACCCAGTACCAAAGCGCCGCCTTCCCGCTCGTCTCCCGCAACTACTCTGACCTCCTCGGCCTCGTCACCGGCTCCCGCCAGGCCCCCACTGCCGCCACCACCAGCTCCATCAGCTCGCTCATCCGCGCCGGAGCCTACAACATCAACGGCCAGCGCAGCATGTTCAACAACTTCCTCCTCGACGGCATGGACAACAACGCCTACGGCGAGAGCAACCAGGGCTTTGACAATCAAATCATCGCCGTCCCGCCCGACTCCGTCGCACAGTTCCAGATCGTCACCAACAACGAGAGCGCAGAGTACGGCCGCTCCTCCGGCGCCACCATCAACGTCGCCTCCGCCAGCGGAACCAACCGCTTCCACGCCACCGTGTACGAGTTCATCCGCAACACCGACCTCAACGCCGCCGGCTACTTCAAGCCCACCCTCGTCGGCACCAGCGGCAACGTCGTTCCCTTCAAAAAACCCACCTTCAACCGCAACCAGTTCGGCGTCAACTTCGGCGGTCCCATCATCAAGGACAAGCTCTTCTACTTCGTCGACTACGAAGGCTTCCGCCAGGTCCTCAAGCCGCTTAGCGTCAACACCGTCCCCACCACCAACGAGCTCAACGGCAAGCTCGTCGTCGACGTGCAGAATCCCATCACCGGCGTCGTCTACCCCAAAGGCACCGTCATCCCCGCCGCTGCCATCAACCCGGTCTCTCAGCAGATCATCGGCTTCTTCAAGCAGATACCAACCCAGGGCACCGGCCTTTCGACCAGCGGCCTCGCACAAGACAACTACGCCACCCAGGTCCCCTTCACCGACAACTCCGATAAGGGCGACCTCCGTCTCGACTACCAGCAAAACCCCAGCAGTTCCTGGTTCCTCCGCGTCTCCGATCGCAAAGAGACCGGCGTCAACCATCCCATCTTCCCGCTCCCCCTCGACGGCCAGACCAACGGCACCATCCGCGTCCTCGACCAGCAGATAGCCCTCGGCTACACCCACCTCATCGGCGCCAACAAGGTCGTCGATGCGCGCCTCGGCCTCTCCCGCACCAAAGCCGGCAAATACTCCCTCTCCATCGGCGACAATGCCATCTCCATCCCCGGCCTGCCCTCCGACCCCACCGTCGCCGGCGGCCTTCCCTCGACCAGCATCAACGGCGGCTTCACCTCCTTCGGCCGACAGAGCACCAACCCCCAGTGGCAGAATCCCGCGCTCATCGATCCGAAGGTCAACTTCACCTGGATCAAGGGCCACCACTCCCTCAAGTTCGGCTACGAGTACGAGCACATCTGGATGGCCGTCAACGATAACAACCCCCTATACGGCTCCTTCAGTTACTCCGGCGGCTTCAGCCTCTGCCCCAGCTCCACCGTCAACGGAGTCAAGGTTCCCACCAATCCGAACGGCCAATCCTGCGCGGACATCAAAGGCGCTGTCGCCGACAACTACTGGGCCGACTTCCTCTTCGGCACCACCAACAACTACTCTCTCGCCAACCTCTTCGTCGCCCACCTCCGCCAGACCCTGCAAAGCGTCTACGCCCAGGACGACTGGAAGGTCGATCCCAAACTTACCCTCAACCTCGGCCTCCGCTGGGAGTATGGCTCGCCCTACTCTGAGCAGCACAACTACATCTCCAACTTCGATCCCATCACCCAGACCGTCCTCACCATCACTCCAGGCGCAGTCGCCGGCAACGGCATCACCCCCGTATCCCCCGGCGGAGTCTACGGCAAAACCCTCGTCAATCCTGACCTCAACGACTTCGCTCCACGCCTGGGCTTTGCCTACGCCGCCACCCCGCGTACCTCCATTCGCGGCGGCTACGGCACCAGCTACGTCCACTACACCCGCGCCGGCTCCGGCGACATCCTCGCCATCAACGCCCCACAGGCGCAGTTCGTCTCCGTCACCCAGAAGACACCAAGCACCACCAACCACTGCCCTGTAGGCGGAGCCTCTGCAAGCTGTTACGTCACCACCGACCAGGGCTTCCCCACCGGCATCGCAACCACCTTCAACCCCGCGACCGACAACATCACCTACGTCCCGAAGAACACCCGCGACAGCTACGTCCAGAGCTACTTCCTCAGCGTGCAGCAGGAGCTCGCCAAGAACACGCTTCTCGACATCGCCTACGTCGGCAACCACGGCAGCAAGCTCCAGGGCTTCCTCAACGCCAACCAGAGGAATCCGTCCAATAACTTCGCCCGTCCCTACGCCAACTGGCCCAGCGACATCACCGCAGCCCTCAACGAGTTCTACTCCCACTACGACGCCCTGCAGGTTCGTTACGAGCAGCGCTTCGTAGCCGGCCTAACCCTCCTCAACTCGTTCACCTGGTCGCACTCGCTCGACAACGCCAGCGCCTCCCTCGAAGGCAACAGCCCTTCACCGCAGGACGCCAACAACATCTCCGCCGACTACGGTCAGTCTGACTACAACCTGCCCATCAGCAACGTCACCAGCCTCGTCTATGACCTGCCCTTTGGACACGGTCGCCACTTCCTCAACACCGCCAACGCCGTCACCGACACCGTCCTCGGCGGCTGGCAGATCAGCGCCATCAACACCATGCAGGCCGGTACCGCTTACAACATCGGCTACTCCCCCAACTCCGCCAACGCCGTCTCACCTCAAATTGCCGCAACCTATCGCGGCGCCAACGAGTACCGCCCCAACGTCGTAGCCGGTCAGCCAGCCATCAAAAAAACCAAGCTGAGCAACGGCTTCATCCAGTACATCAACCTCGCCGCTTACACCCTTCCCGAAACCAAGGACGGAAGCGGAAATCTGGTGAGCCCCTTCGGCAACGCCTCCAGAAACCCAGGCCGTTCGCCGGCCTTCTACCAGACCGACGTAGCCCTCAACAAAACCTTCAACACTCCCCTCGAGAGCCTGCGAGTGCAGTTCCGCGCAGAGTCCTACAACCTCTTCAACCACACCAACTTCTACATCCCCGGCAGCGGTCTTAGCGGCACTCTGAGCACCGCAGCCACAAGCACCGCCCCGGCAACCTTGAACAATCCAACCAGCGGAGGCCAGATCACCAGCACCTTCGAGCCGCGCATCTTCCAGTTCGGCCTCAAGATCCTCTACTAACCTCAACCCGCACCAAAGCAAAAGCCCTGCGCCAACCAGCGCAGGGCTTTTTTGTTGAACAACACCACGACCAGCTACGGCTTCGGAGTCCAGAAATCCGGCTCCGCCTGGACAAGCGCCTCTGGCGGATAGCTCATCTTCGGTGAAATCCGAAACAGATTCGACTGTCTCGACTCGACACACGAAGCTTCTAACGCCTCCAGCTTCTTCAAGCCCTCTGGCCCCAGCGCCTCGATGAACTTCGGATCCTTGGCGAACTCCGCGTCGAGCTCCTCCGCCGACCTAAGCGTCGTGATCACCAGGTACGTGCTCCCCCCGCCAAAGAGCATCTCGTAGGTTCCCCAGTGAGCATCCGGAACACCCTTCTTGTACGCCTCGATCACCAGCTTCACCAGCTCCGTCCACTCGCCGGTGTGTCCCGGGCGAACCACGAATTGCGTCAGCTCCTCATAGCGAGCTCCCACCCGATATCCCTGGTTGAGACTGAGATCGTCCCTTCGCATCCACATGCTGGAGTTCGTCTCCGCAAGCAGATCGCCATCCGCTTCATTCGCCCGGTCAAGCTCCGCCGAAAGAGACGCGTTGCTGTTCACCTTCTTGCGCTCAGCTTCAATGTCCGCAAAGCTCGGATAGGCGCTCAGAAACAAAACCCTCGGCCGGCCCGAAAGAGACGTAAGGGCGTAATAGTGGTCCGTAACCTTCCCATCCGCCATCGCCTTGGCAAACGCAGCCTCGCTCTTTTCATGGGCTGCACCTTCTTTGCCCGGCTTGGTGAACTCTCGCTGAATCGTCAAAATCTTCTGACTCGGAATCGTCTTATCCTGCGCAGAGACCGCAGGCGTGACGCTGCTTACAAAACCTGCAAGCAACAAAGGGAGAGCAATACATTGGCAACTGATTGGCAGTTTCATACGGTCTTTCTCCTTGATTCAAACGTGAGAGAAGCTAAGGAGGTGCGCAGACGACGAACTCCTCTGATGTCTTCGCGAGAGGTATATCGGCTGCAATGCGGACAGCCGCGCCTGGGATTAAAAACCCTCAGCCCGGCTGCCCGGGAACGAGTATTTCCCCGGAGCCTGGAAGCAAGTGCTAAAGAGTGCGAGCAATAGTAGGAACTTCAATGCCAGAAAGCAATCAATTTCTGTTACTTATACCCGCAAGCACTCCGGCCTTTTCGCAGCCTCCCTATAATGAAACGAGGGGAGCGAAGGGCATGACACAAACTCAAACAGCCGCCGCCATCCTTGCCGCGGCCACCGCAGCCGCAGGAACTCTCACCTACGCCGCCCTCTCCGCCCAGTCTCAACTCTTCGGCAAAGTCGTCATCGCCAGCAGCAATCCCAACCAGATCGCCCTCACCTACGACGACGGCCCCAATGACGTCGCCACCGAACGTCTCCTCGAAGTCCTCGCCCGCAACAACACCCGCGCCACCTTCTTCCTCATCGGCCGTTACGTCCAGCAGCGCCCCGCCATCGCCCGCGCCATCGCAGCCGCAGGACACCTCATCGGCAACCACACCATGACTCACCCATGGCTCGCCTGGCAATCCTCCGCACGCATCCGCCAGGAACTCACAAACTGCAACGCCGCCATCGAAGACACCCTCGGCATCCCCGTCCGCTACTTCCGTGCACCCCACGGCGCCCGCCGTCCCGCGGTCTTACGCATCGCCCACGAGCTCGGCCTCACCCCGGTCCATTGGAACATCCTCCCCGGTGACTGGAACCCCATCTCTGCCGGCGAGATCGCCGACCGCACCCTCCACGCCATTCTCCGAAACCAAAAGAGAAGTCGCGCATCGAATATCGTGTTGCACGATGGCGGTCAGGCAGGCCTCGGCCAGCCCCGGCTTCCAACGGTCAAAGCTACAGACCTGCTCCTCCAGCACTTGAAGACGCAACCGGCAACAAGCTTCGTCACCGTCGATTCCTGGGCCTGAATCACCCAAATCAAGTACCATAAGCCAACCCCTGATGAGCACAACCTCCACCAACCCGGCAGCCGTTGGGTCGAATGCGCCACCCGTCATCGACCCCGAACTTCCAGCACCCCTATCCATGGGAGACGTCCTCCGCGTCCCCATGATGCGCCGTCTCTGGTACGCCCAGATCATCTCCGTCTTCGGCGACTTCCTCGCACTCTTCGCCGTCATCAACGTCCTCACCTTCAAACTTCACGCCAACGCCCAGGAGGTCACCGGCGTGCAGATCGCCTACATGCTGCCCATCGCGGTCCTCGGCATCCTCGCCGGGGTCTTCGTCGACCGCTGGCCCCTCAAGCCCACCATGGTCTCCAGCGACTCCATCCGCGCAGGCCTCTGCCTCCTGCTCATCTTCGCCACGCAGATCTGGCACTTCTACGCGATCCTCGCCGCCATCAGCGTCATCTCCAGCTTCTTCGGCCCCGCCCAGGGAGTCGCCATCCGCTCAGCAGTCCCCCTCCACGGCCTCCGCTCCGCAAACGCACTCATGCAGCAGGTCATGTTCGGCATGCGCATCATCGGCCCCGCCATCGCCGGCCTCATGGTCTCCTACATGGGAGCCGTCAGCTGTTACGCCTTCGACTCCGCCAGCTTCATCGGCTCCGCGCTCCTCATCGCATCCGTCTCCTTCCTCGCACCCGGACCCAAGGCCGCCGCGCCAACACCCCACGCCGCAGACGCATCTGCCATCGCCAAAGTGTGGCTCGACATGAAACAGGGCATCAACTTCATCATCCACCACGCCGCCCTGCTCTTCGTCATCCTCGCCATGGCGGCCGGCATGTTCGTCCTCGGCTGCTTCGGCCCGCTCATCGCCATCTACGTGCGCGACTCCCTCCACGCCTCCACCAAATCCTTCGCCATCGCCTCAGCGATGATCGGCCTCGGCATGCTGATCGGCATCAACGGCCTCAACACCTTCGGCAAAAAGCTAAAGGACACCCTCCTCGTCTACTCCGGCCTCTGCGGCATCGCCGTCGGTCTGGTCATCCTCACGGCGCTGCCACACCTGTGGTCGACGATCCTCGGAAACCTCATCATCGGCTTCTCCGTCGCCGGCATCATCGTCCCCTCCCAAACCCTCTTCCAGAAAGCAACACCACCGGAGCTGATGGGCCGCGTAGGCTCCACCTTCATGTCCATCATCTTCACCGCCCAGATCTCAGGCCTCGTCCTCTCCGGCATCCTCACCCACTACATCGGCGTGCGTCGCGTCTTCGCCCTCTGCGCCGCCATGCTGGTGGTCCTCATGGCAGTAGGCAAAATCTGGATGGAACCAAAACCCGCAGCCCCGCAGCCCGCCTGAATACCACTCAGTCAGCCTGCCGCATCTGAAAGGCCCGGGCCCAGAAAGATTTCGAACTGCAGGTGTCTCAAGCACCTCCTCCTACATCGAGGCGTCGCGCTAGATCTGGACACCAACCGCAGTTGCCGACAACCCCGTTTCGCGGGAACTTTGTCAGGCCGGGGGTTCTACCTCTGGACCGTTGCTTCACGCCTCGAGTTCAACCACCAGTACAGGGGAAGACTGAATGCCATTCCTCCCAACAGCGATAGCAAAACAAACCAGTACCATCTGACGGTTCCGATGGGACGCACTGCAAACAAGTAGGCAAGAACTCCCATAGTAAGAAAGGCATCAAGCATGAAGGATGAAGCTAGTAGATTGTGGGCAACTCCGCCGCAACCGTTTGGGTCGTGAAGCCATGCGTAGAGAAACATATTATTCGGAACCACTAGACCGAAGAGAGCGACCGCAAGTAGTAGCCACCGCTGGTTCATTGATTTCTTGACCTCCCGTTTCGCGATTGCCCTACCTTCCCCCAACTGGCATTGCCTGTCAAATCCTTATTGCCGTGGAACGGCGTATTGGTTCTGGGTCCTCGAAAGTCGGGTTTTCGAAAACTGTACGCGTCCCTCACCGTCATCGCCAGGCGCAAGGTGGCGAAACGTCATTCTTCGCCAAAAATGTGAGCGTCCTAGTGAAAATAGCTTGCCCCCGTTCCGGTTCCAGCGACATCAGAAGCTTCGAGGACTGGCACCCCGCTGCATCGGGCCCAGAAAACTCTTGTGAAGGAGAGTTCACCATGACTGAACTCATGAGGGAATCTATCGCTCCGCTGGGGAATGGTGCGTGGCACGGACGTGATCGTAGCGCACTAAAACACAAGCCGATGCTTGGCGTGATGATCGCAATGCTCGGCGTCCTGCTTCAAGGTTGCACCGCAGGCAAATCCCCATCCCAGGGCGAAACCAGCCTGGCCAATGCAGCGAAAGACGTCACCATCCCATTGGAGGCAGGCAAGATGAACAACCCGCTGCCTGAGACCGACGAGGTCATCAGCCAGGGCCGCGAAGTCTTCCTCGGATCCTGCGCCCAATGCCACGGCGCCGATGCGCGCGGGGATGCGGACCTCGGCCGCAGCATGGATCCGCCTGCCATGGACCTCAGCTCGGGTCACGTCCAGCACTGGAGCGACGCCGAACTGTTCTGGATCGTACAGAACGGAGTCCGCCTCACCGGCATGCCTGCCTGGAAAACGAGTATCTCCGAGAACGACACCTGGAAGCTCGCCCGTTTCATCCACAAACTTCCCGGCACCAACGCCGCCGCCGCCCCCGCCTCCACAACAGTCCCGGCACAGACCCAGGCCACCACCTCCAGCCAGAATAAGTACACCCTCAAAATACCCAATGGCCTCGCCTTCTCTGAGTTCAGAGGATACGAAAGCTGGCAGGTGATCGCCGTCAGCCATAACGGAGGTGCGATCGCCGCCATCCTTGGAAATCCTGTGATGATCAACGCCTACAAGGCAGGAATTCCCGGTAACGGCAAGCCCTTTCCGGATGGTGCCAAGATGGCGAAGGTCCATTGGACCGCGAAGGTGGATTCCGGTCAACCCGGTTCGCCGACCGTGCCGGGCCCCCAGCATGACGTCGATCTCATGGTGAAGGACGGCAAAAGGTTCGCCGACAGCGGCGGATGGGGTTACGGTGTCTTCGAGTATGACGCCACGTCTGGCAACTTCAGGCTCGGCAACTTAGGGGACAAGCCTCCCCAGGGAAGCGACGCTAAGTGCGGTTTCGCCTGCCACACAGCAGTAAAGTCAAAAGATTACGTCTTCACGGCTTACGGGCAAAGGTGAAGCAGTAGAAGCAGACTGTTCCTGTTCTTTCTTTGCACAAGCCAACCGTTGGCTCAACGATCGTCGAAGTGTCTCTTCTTCGGAAGGCCTGCGAAGACCGGCACTTCAGCGATCCGGGCATCGATCCAGATGCCCGGACGAAGCACGTGGTGTCTCTTTGCCGGTTACGCTAAAAGCAGAATCTTGCCTATGCCGCCCTTCTCCGCTTCAGCATGCGCCTTCGCTGCGTCGGCGAGCGGCATCGTCCGATCAATAGAAATTTTGAACCTTCCGTTTGCAATGTCTTCTGCGAGCGAACGCATACCCGCTACGTCAGGATGGGAGCCGAAAGCCACCACCTTTACGTTGGGATAAACTTTCGCATTTGGGGGAGGGCCCACCACGGACGCATAGGTTCCCCCCGGCTTCACTTTAGTTAGAAGCGCGTCGCTGATCTTGCCGCCAATCGTATCTGCGACGACCTCGACCAAAGCCAGCGCGTCCATCTCCTGTTGGCTATCGAGCGCGAGAACAGCATCGGCCCCGAGCTCCTCGGCCGCCTTCTTCTGCGACCCGCGAACGCCGGCGATGACATGAGCACCAAGCTTCTTCGCCACCCATACCGCAGTGCGGCCCACGCTGCCCAGTGCGCCGGTAATGATGACTGTCTGGCCCGGCTGAACCTTGCCGGCCTCAGTGATGAGCTGATGCCCCGTATTCAGCACCACCGGCAGCGCAGCAGCTTCGATGGGATCAAGTCCATCCGGAACCTTTGACAAGCCCGCAAGATCAGCCAAAAGGAACTCGGCATAGGTCTTGCCGGCGCGCCCGAAGACCTTGTCGCCCTCGACGTATCCTTTGACGCCTTTGCCGACTGAGTGCACAACGCCGGAGTAGTCGTAACCGAGGATGGCGGGCAGCTCCAGCGGCATAAAATCCTTCATGGCGCCGCTGCGAATCTTCCAATCGATCGGATTGACTCCCGCTGCAGTGACGCGAATCAGGATCTGGCCGTCGCCCACCTGGGGATCGTCCCACTCCTCATACTTCAGTTGATCGGGCCCGCCGTACTCGTGCAGCACAACTGCTTTCATCGTCATACCTCGCTAGCTTTGCGACTTAGATGCGCTCGACAGCAGCATCGGTTCACAGAGACGAACCCGCCCTACGCTCATCCACAGCTTTACAACTCCGGCGGTTGAGACCATCGGAGCGAGATCGCGAAGTCCGACCTGACGAAGCCGGGAACCTACTTCACGGTGGCCGCATTCACCGGCTGCCACAGCTCGATTGGGTTGCCTTCCGGATCATGAAGACGTGCAAAGCGCCCGTACGGATAGGTCGTCGGGTCCACCTTCACCGCGATTCCCGCTGCTTCCAGCTGTGCGGCCATCTTGGCCAGATCGCCCACACGAAAGTTGATCATCCACTGCTTCGTCGCGTCGCCAAAGTAATTGGTCTTCTCGGAAAAGGGCGTAAAACTCGTCGGTCCGGCCTGCTGATTCCACACTGGATCGTCTTTGCTCTGCGGAGTGACGAAGACGCCAAGGTGGTCCTGATACCACTGCGCCAACGCCTTCGGATCATGCGCGCGAAAGAAGATGCCGCCGACACCAGTCACCCGTTCCTTCGGCAGAGAGTTCGGGTTCGCGGCGGTCGTCCGCTCTGCGACCGCAAAAGCCCCCGGCAATAGTGCCGATCCGGCAGCAGCTGTGAGCACCCCAAGCACCTCACGGCGTTGCATCTTCATGACGTCCTCCACATTCGCCCAGATTATACGGTCAGCTCAACCGGAGCACCCAACCATTCCAGTGCGCCTCATTTCTGCCGATGCGGGACAGATCTGGAGGAGGCGACCGGCCCTAATCTGTCATCGACAGGCGTCCGAGGCCGCATCCCCAAGCCAACCAAAAATAAATCTCAAAAAGTTGGCGTATTTTTCGAAGCCGAAAAGTGTGGTGCTAAAACTCCACATCCACCACGCATCCCACCACGTTTTCACCATCAAAAAACCACGTCCAAACACACAGTTTTCCCGCAACCCCCTTCAAAAACCCCAGCAAACCCACACTTTTGCGCCCGCCCACCACAGCAGAAAAAAATCTGCTCACCGCAAAAAAATCCACCAACTTTTTTAAGAAATTACTCCGGCCGATCTCTCGAGAGAGACTTGCGGGCAGCCTCAAGGACCATCCCGATCTCCGCCTCCCCATGGGCCGTCGAAACAAAAGCAGCCTCGAACTGACTCGGCGGCAACCACACCCCCTCGTCAAGCATAGCCCGATGAAATCGCCCAAAAGCTGCCGTATCCGACGTAGCCGCACTCGCAAAATCAGTGACTGGCCTATCCGTGAAAAACCACGTAAACATTGACCCAACACGATTGGTCGTCAGCGAAATCCCCGCCTCTCGAGCCACGCCCGCAACTCCCTCAGCGATGCGCGAGGTAGTGCTCTCAAGCCCGTTGTAGACCTCCTCCTCATGCTTCAAGAGGTGGCTCAACGTAGCGAATCCTGCAGCCATCGCAAGCGGATTCCCACTCAACGTTCCAGCCTGATAAACTGGCCCCAGCGGAGCCAGAAACTCCATCACATCAGCCCGCCCGCCAAACGCCCCGCAGGGCAAACCGCCGCCGATGATCTTGCCCAGCGTCGTAAGATCCGGGGTAACTCCATATACCTGCTGCGCCCCTCCAAGCGAAAGACGAAACCCCGTCATGACCTCGTCCAGAATGAACAGCGCACCGTGCTCCGCGGTGATTGCTCGCAGACCCTGCAGGTACTCGGCGGCGGGGGCGATCGTCCCGGCGTTGCCTACAACCGGCTCCACGATGACACAGGCGATCTCGTCCGGCCGCACTGCGAAGGCTTCTCTCACAGCCCCGAGATTGTTATAGGGCAGAGCAAGCGTATGCATGGCAGTCTCTGCGGGAACCCCTGCCGAGCCTGGAATTCCCAGCGTCGCGACGCCGCTGCCGGCTTTGACCAGCATGGCATCCGAGTGGCCGTGATAGCAGCCTTCGAACTTGATCACGAAGTTGCGGCCAGTGAATCCACGAGCAAGTCGGATAGCCGACATACAGGCCTCCGTGCCGGAGCTGACGAAGCGCAGCTTTTCGACCGAAGGAAAACACCGCGTCACCAGCTCAGCCAGATCTGCCTCTGCAGCAGTAGAGGCTCCGAAGCTCGCTCCACGCGAGGCAGCCTTCTGAATCGACTCGACCACCGGCGGAAAGGCGTGGCCGAGGATCATCGGCCCCCAGGAGCCAAAGAAGTCGAGATACTTATTTCCATCCGCATCAAACAGATAGGCCCCTTCCGCATGGGTAACGAACGGCGGATCCCCTCCCACGGCACGAAACGCCCGCACCGGCGAGTCGACGCCTCCAGGCAGGAATTTTTCAGCACGAAGCTGCAGTTGACGGGAGCGGGTAAGAGACCGGGACATAGCAACAGTATAAGAGGGCATATCATAAGGACATGACCGAGCCAGAATATGCAGAGATTGAGGGCCGGGCACTACTGCTGTACGACGGCGTCTGCGCACTGTGCAACGGCGTGGTGCAGTTCCTGCTCAAACACGACCGGCAAGAGAGATTACGATATGCCCCGCTGCAGAGCGCTCTCGGCCATGAGATCCTTGGCCGCCTGGGCATTCACATCTTTCCCGACGGCGTGATGTTGCTGACCGATGCCCTGACTCCGCAGGAACGGCTCTACCAGCGTTCGGATGCGGTAGCCGCAGCGCTGAAGTTGCTCGCAGCACCGTGGAGGCTTCTGGGGCGACTGGTGACGCTGGTGCCGCGGCCCATGCGCGAGTTCGGCTACGGAGTGATCGCCCGCGTTCGCTATCGAATCTTTGGACGCTACGACACATGTCCTCTGCCACCTTTGGGGCAGCGACGAAAACTTTTGGGCGTGTACGAATAACGGTTGTTTTACGATGCTTTGACCACCGCCCTGCTAGACTAAACTTCTTCTTTTCAAGCACTACGATATGGAGCACGACCTTGCCGGATGAGACCTCCCCGCCGCCCGTTTCAATCGCCACGCACCGCGCTACGCCCGAACAGGACACACCCAGGGAGACCTCTCCGCTGCAGTCAGCGATTGCGCAGAGAAAAGCCGCAAGCCTGAAGCAGTCCGGCGCTGGAGAAAAGGCCAAGAGTCCCGCGAAGAAGAGCATCAGTTACGCGGATGCCGGCGTCGACATCACCTCCGGCGACCGCAGCAAGCAGCGCATCAAGATGCTGGCGCGCAAGACCTTCAACCGGCAGGTGCTGAGCGAGATCGGCGGCTTTGGCGGCCTGTTCGCGCTGGACCTCGAAAAGTTTCCCAACCCCGTGCTGGTCTCGAGCGCGGACGGCGTTGGCACGAAGCTGAAGGTCGCGTTTGAGCTGGGCATTCACCATACCGTCGGACAGGACCTCGTCAACCACTGCGTGAACGACATCGCAGTGCAGGGCGCGACGCCGCTGTTCTTCCTTGACTACCTAGCCACTGGCAAGCTGGAAGACATGGTGATCGAGCGGGTCGTGCAAGGTATCAGTGAGGCCTGCAAAGCTAACGGCTGCGCGCTGATCGGGGGCGAGACCGCGCAGATGCCGGGCTTCTACGCGGACGGCGAGTACGATCTCGCCGGAACGATCATTGGTGCGGTGAGCCGCGACAAGATCATCACCGGAGAGCATATTCAAATCGGGGATGTGCTCGTGGGTCTGCCGTCAAACGGATTGCATACGAACGGGTATTCGCTGGCGCGGAAACTGCTGTTCGAAGTCGCAAAGTATGGTCCCGAGCAGTACATCAACGAGCTGAAGGACAAGACCGGAGCCGCCTTGATGCGGACGCACCGCAGCTATCTGTCGGTCATCAAGAAGCTGACGGGAGCCGAGGTGGTAAGCGGCATGGCGCACATCACTGGCGGCGGGATCACAGAGAATCTGCCGCGCATCCTGCCGAAGGGCATGGGAGCGCTGATCGACCGCGCGTCGTGGACGGTGCCACCGCTGTTTGAACATCTGCAACAGCTGGGCAATGTGGATGAGGACGAGATGCTTCGGACCTTCAACATGGGCATCGGGCTGATCGCGGTGATTCCGGCGGAGAAGATCAAAAAGGCAAAGGCGATTCTGAACCGCGCGAACGAACGGCACTGCCTGATAGGCCGTGTTGTGCGCGGAGAACGCAAGGTCAGCTACAACTAGATAGCTCGCAGTGTCGCTTTACGAGCCCGCCGGCCACTAGATCTCGCAGATGGTTGGCGGGCTTTTGTGTCGGTCCAGTTATCTCCGCGAATGATCTACTACGCAGCCAGGGCGTAACTAGACGGACGATGCGGACGGCTGCGTCGAAAGAAAAAGTAGATGATGACGCTGACGACGGCGGCGTAGGCGCACCAGACTGAAGTGAAGGCATAGCGCTTGACCAGCATGACAACGAGCAACCCCACGAGGTTAAGCCAAGCCAGGGTAATGAGATCGCGATAGCCGGAGAAGAAGAGCGAGCCGCAGGTGGCAATGACATAGAGGATCGCGATGAAGGTGGTGGTCGTGATGGTGTTGACGTAGACGATGCTGTTGTCCTGCACAGAGACCTGCAGCGGATACGCGATGAGGCCCCAGAGCACGTACAGCATGAGCGCGCCGCCGAGAATGACGAATGGGAGCACCTGGCGGCGCTGCTTCAGGGTGGGCTCAATGAGCAGCACGCTGAGAGGAAGGAGAAACGGCAGCAGGCCCTGCGCGTAGAGCGTGTAGGCGGCGCCGGCGCTGTGGGTTACTCCGGGCGAAAGTATTCCGTCAAGACCCAACCAGACAAAGCCTTCGATGAACTGATGGAACGCGAAGAGACAGGGCATCGCGGCAAAGAGCAGCTCGCGGCGATGTTTTACTTCGGTGAGCGTGGCGACACCGATTCCGCCCAGGATGGCGCTCCCGACAAAGTTCGCGGTTGCGGAGAAGCACATAGGGTCCTCGTGGTTTCAGGCCATCATACTTGAGAGCTTGCCGACAACCTTGTGTTCTTATAGAAAGCACCAAATCACTCAAGGGACGACATGAAGATTCGAGTCAGCGTTTGCTTTGTTTTCGTCGCAGTCAGCTTGTTTTCTGGTTCTCTCACAAGCGCGCAAGGTGCTCCTTCTTCAGCAACTACCCCAACTTCGCAGGCTACGATGGATCGCGACCTGATGGAGGTCACGATTCCTCGCCTGGAGGAGTTGTACCGCGCGAACAAGTACACCGTGACTGAGGTGGTCGAATGGTATTTGACGCGGATCGCGCGGTACAACGGAATCTATCGCGCGGTGCAGACTGTTGATGCACGGAATGCGTTGGCCACTGCAGCTCGCGAGGATGCGGAAGCGAAGGCTGGAGGAAGCAGTTTTCGGCGTGGACCGATGTGGGGCGTTCCGATTGTGACGAAAGCGAATACGAGCATCAAGGGATTGATTACAACCGATGGCTGGAAGGGCTACATGATTCCAGGACACGAGCTGGTGGCACCGAAGGATGCGACCATCGTCGCAAAGCTTCGAACTGCGGGAGCGGTGATTCTGGGGCAGACGAACATGCCGGACTTTGCAGCGAGCGATACGAATCGCAGCACTGCGTTTGGGCGGACGGGAAACGCTTACGATGTGCGGTTCAGTCCGGGTGGCTCGTCGGGAGGAACGGTGACGGCGGTGACGGGCAACTTTGCGCTGCTGGGCAATGGGACCGACACGGGGAACTCGATTCGCATGCCGTCGGCGACGAGCTCGGTGGTGGGAGTGTTTCCGACGCGAGGGCTGGTGAGTATCGCGGGGATCGCGCCGCTGGACTGGCTGCTCGACAATACGGGGCCGATCGCACGAACAGTGACCGATGCGACGATTGCGCTGGACGTAATGGCCGGCGAGGACGCTGCGGATGCGCGGACGACGGGTTCCGCGGCGGAGGCTCAGAAAGGGCCCTATACGCAGTATCTGAAGGCGGATGCGCTAAAGGGCAAGCGGTTTGGTGTGCCGGCTTTCATTCTTGCAGGGGCGGGGATTCCGTTTCAGGGGATTCCTGCATCGGCGACGGCGAGTAAAGTAGCAGAGGATACCGAAGATTCGCGTGAGCCGTTACGGCCAGAGACCCGGGCAGCGTTTATGAAATCGGTTGAAGGTCTGCGAGCTGCGGGAGCCACGGTGGTATTCGATGATTCGATTCTGCCGGACAGCTTTGCGGTGACGGTGGCGCGCGTGGGGACGTTTCCTTATGTAAAGGAGGGTACAGAGAAGTTTCTGGCGGAGTACGGCCCGGCGCAGTATCACTCGGCGGCGGAGTATGAAAGTGTGATTGGCTCGCGGTTGCCGCCGACGATTATTGGTGGCGCGGATCCGGCGACGCGACGAGGACGGGCGACCATTGTGCAGGAGTCGATCGAGAGCGACCCGCAGGCTGAAGCCAATTTTTACGGGCCGCGGAAAAAAGCGCTCGAGGCTTATAACGAGACTCTCGACCGGCTGCATCTGGACGGGTTTGTCTACCCGGCAACGCAGATGCCTCCGCCGGATGAGACGATGCCGCAGAATGGAAAGCTCAGCGAGGGGCCGCACAGCGATACGGGGTGGGTGAACATGATCGGCGTGCCTGCGGTGGTGGTGCCTGGTGGATTCTATCCCGACGGATTGCCGTTCGGACTGGAGATCTCGGCGCGTCCCTGGAGAGATGGGGATCTGCTGGGCTGGGCTTACGCGTATGAGCAGGCGACGAAGCATCGCAGGCCCCCGGTGCTGGTGGAGAAGGGTTTGCTTCCGGATGCACGATGAGTTGTGGGCCGTCGGAGACAGGAGCGCATGCCTCGCCTAAAATCTAAGCAAGGGACCCTTCATGCACCGAATTGGAATTCTTCTCTCCGGCAGAGGCTCAAACTTTCTTGCGATCGCGAAGGCTATTCATGAGCAGCGTCTGCTCGGCGCGGAGATTGCCGTGGTGTTGTCGAACCTTGAAGATGCTCCGGGGCTGGCCGCGGCGCGCCAGCTAAATATTCCAGCGTTTGGAGTTCCTTCGGTTGGCCGCAAGCGCGCTGAGCATGACGCGGAGATGATTGCGCGTCTGCATCAGCACAAGGTGGATCTGGTCTGCCTGGCGGGATACATGCGCATCATCTCTCCGGTGTTTGTGGAGGCATTTCCGAACCGCATTCTCAACGTGCATCCATCGCTGCTTCCCGCCTTTCCTGGGCTCGACGCACAAGGGCAAGCGCTGAACTACGGGGCCAAAGTGGCTGGATGTACGGTTCACTTTGTCGATGAAGCGGTGGATCATGGCGTCATCATCCTGCAGAAGACCGTGTTAGTCCACGACGACGATACCGACGAGACATTATCGGCTCGCATCCTCGAACAGGAGCACCGTGCCTACCCGGAGGCGATTGCCTGCGTGCTCAGCGGCGAATACTCCATACAGGATCGACGTTACGTCCGCAGCAAAGTCTAAAACCGTCGCATGGTCTGAGGCACAAGCCCCATCAAGGCTCCCAGCAGGAACAACAGCAAGGTGTAACGGATCATCGTCGCACTGCTCGGGTTCTCCGGAGCCGAGCCCGTAAAGAGACGCCACGCCATGCCGGCTGCGATGAAGAGAAAGACCCCTTCATGCAGGAACGCAAAGAAGAGAATGGCGGCGGCTAAGATCAACCCGCGCTGCATACGATTTAGTGCGTGAGTCGCTTGCGCGCCGTCAAGACCCAACACCGGCACCAGATTTATCAGATTCAGCCATGCGCCCGCGTGAGCCAGCGCGGCCCACAATTCGACCTTCGTGAAAAAATACATTGCCGCGCACGCTGCCGCAGCCAGCAATCCAGCGAACGGCCCCGCCAGGGCAATGCTTGAGAGCGCGTCGAGCGAGATCCCCATGCTGTACCAGCGCACGTACGCCCCAAACCCAGGCAAGAACACTGGAAGGTCAGCCTTCAATCCGCGACGACGAGCTGCGACATAGTGCCCGAGCTCGTGGATCAGGATCGACACAGCGAAGCCGAGACCAAATCTCCAGCCAAAGAGCGCCCAGTAGACTCCGAAGAAGGCGAAGAAGCTGAACAGAAATTTGAACTTCAGCAGAGCGAACAGGAAGGTCTTCGCCTTCATGAGGAAGAACGCAGCCGGGGCAAGCGGGCCCAGCCTCTTTTTCCAGGTCGCCGTTCGTTGCTCCCCTTGCTCAATTCGCCCGTCGATCGCTGCGAGGTGCCCTGCCACCATCTGGCTCTGCTCCGTACCGGCAGGCAGCCACTGGAGCATCTGCTGCCAGGTCTCACGTGCCTGCGGCCAGGCTCGCTCCTGCTCCTGCGATACCGCTAGCTGTCCAAGCCCCTTGAGGTGTCGCGCATAGACAATCGAATGACACTCTGGACAGGCGAGCGTCATCGGTGGCAGCCAAAGACCGCACTCGGGACAGTTATGAATCGGATCAGGAGTAGTAGCGGAAGGGGTCGTTTCAGTCACAACAGGTCGGCCGTAGAAGCATCTGCGTCTATTTTATCCGAGAGTCTGTCCTGCCGGACGGGCCTCCTGCGCGGAGCGCGGCCACTTCGTGGCGTGTATACCCCTTCGGTTGGCGCTCCCGTTGGTCGCGAAGAAGATCTTGTGCCGACCATCGGGAGGCTCGGGCGAAGCCGCTATACGCGTCACGAAGTGACCGCGCTCCGCGCAGGAGGCCCGTCCGGCAGGACAGCTTCTAAGTCTCGCGACCTGCCTGCCCCTGCTGCTCGGTTGCATCGTTCAGCTTCACCTTCACATCGAGCCGTTTGCGCCCGCGGAAAACCGTGAGAGTCACCTCGTCGCCCGCTTTATGCGAGTTCATCACCGCCGCCAGATCCTGCGCGTTCGTGATCTCCTGTCCGTCCATCGCGACGATCAGATCGCCGCCCAGCATCACCGGCATGTTTCCCTGGTAGGCTTTCTGCGTTCCTCCATGAAGCCCGGCCTTCTCTGCTGCGCCGCCGGGCAGGACACGCTCAATCAACAGACCATAGTCGGCAGCCAGACCGATCTGGTCGGCGACCTCCGGACCAATCTCCAGGGTGGCGATGTCGAGCGAGGGACGACGGATTCGCCCGTACTTCGCAAAGTCGGCGATGACAGCCTTGGCGGTATTGACTGGGATGGCAAAGCCAATGCCGGCCGACTGGTCAACACCATTCGAAGCGATGAGAGTGGTGATGCCGATCACCTCGCCTCGCGAATTCAGAAGCGGGCCGCCGGAGTTGCCTGGATTGACGCTGGCGTCGGTCTGGATCGCGTCTTCAATGGGATTGTTATTCGGCCCGCGAATCGACCGTATCGCCGAGATGATTCCGCGTGTCATGGTGCCGGACAGGCCGAACGGATTCCCGATCGCGTAGACACGCTGGCCCACGGTGAGGCTCTGCGATTCGGCGAGCGTCGCCGGCTGAAGGTTAGGAGCATTGTTGATCAGAAGCAGTGCGAGGTCATGCCCTTTATCGACGCCGACTACGGTGGCCTTGTACTTGTGCTTGTCCGAGAGCGTGACCTCGACGCGCTGGGCGTTGTCGATGACGTGGTTGTTGGTGAGGATGTGTCCCTGTTTGTCCAGAATGAATCCGGAGCCCTGCCCCTGCTGCGGAACCGGACCGTAGAAGAAGTCCATCGCGATCGCGGTCGAAGTGATGTTGACCACCGACGGCAGGGCTTTCTTGTAGACGGCAATATTCTGCTGCTCTTCAGTGTCGTAGGCGGGAGCGGCATTGGCTTCGGTCAGCTCAAAGGTTCCTAGCGGGCCATTCACGGCGGCGGTGTTCGTCGCAGACAGGGACGTGGAGGGCGTGGCGCGATGCAGCCAGGGCGAGACGGCTCCCGTCGACCAGACATGCGTCGTCAGGTAGTAGAAGCCAGAGAGAAGAAGCACCACAAGGAGAACGGGGCGTAGTTTCATCGTGAGCACGACCTGATCTTTCAAATAGCCGGCTGCGAAAGACCGACACATTCAATTGTATCGAGGCGCGCGCCCCCCTGCTTAGGCGTGTAAAAGGCCGTGGATCCCATCAAAGCGGCAAACAAGAATTATCTGAAGAGCAGGACAGCGGGACCGAATTCGTCCCGCTTTTTAGGAGCACCAGGACGCTGAAGTCGTCGTGCTCCCGATCCATATCCGGGGAGGGCTAAGTCTGTACTTGCTTACACCATACGCTGCAGCCGATTGAGTGCCGACGGCTTGATGCGCGGCGCATGGAGGAAGTTCTCGCGTTCGGGTTGCCGTTTGGTCTGCACCCCCCACTGCTCCTCCTTGACCTTGACCGGCCCGGCCCAGGATTCGGCGTCGAGATCGGCACTGGTGATGTTCGCTCGACCCACCAGGGAACGGTCCGTGCGATCGAGCCGATCGGATCTGTCTGCGCGCTCAGGCCTGTCGATACGCTCAGAGCGTTCCGGGCGGTTGATGACCTCTACTTCTTCGCTCTTCGCCGCGACCTCCATACCTTCGGCCACTGCCTCAACGTCCTGCTCGTTGCTATGAACAGTCGCCATCAGTGAAGCCATGAAGTTTGCCATCATGCGCTGCGCACACTTCTGTCCACACAGATGCTTGGCGCCCTTGCGCGAGTTCTTCGGCGACTCCCAACCGCGCAGCTTCAACTCGCCGCCCTGTTCGTAGGCGACGAACCAGTAGTTACTCGTCTGCTTCTCTGCTGCACAGATATCGCAATTGATAGCTTGCCGGATCATCTGCCTGTCTCCTTGTCCCTCGATGAAGTGTGCCTGTCTGACACAGTCCCTTCATCGGCAGAAGATCAAAATGCATCATCCGGGGACACCCAAAATGTTGGAGATTCGATGCAACGTGTTCCCCCTGAAGTCCGGGACGGAGGCTTGTCTATGCCGCAGTTTCGAGGATCGGCCAAAGCTGATCGACCTGCCACTCCAGCTCGGTCAGCGCGCCGCCATTGGTCAGCACATAGTCGGACAAAGCGCTCTTCTGTTCGTCGGAGATCTGCTGAGCCAGCCTGCGGCGCGCCTCCGCTTCAAGTTCCGCGCGCTGCTCCTCGCTTATCATCCTGCCGGTGGAGCAACGAGCGACGAATCGTGCGATCTTCACCTCTTCCGGAGCCGTCACCAGAATGATCCTGTCGAAACGGCTCTGCCAGCGCGAACCATCTGCACCATAGCGCGTCTCGAAGATCAACGCCGACTCCACCATCACAACGGCGTGAGGCTCCTGCTGAAATATCTTCTCAGTCAACTCCATCTGGCGCGCGATCACCAGAGGATGAGCGATTGCATTTAACTCTTCAACGCGACCCTCTGTGAAAGCGATGCGCGCCAGGGCGGCGCGATCAAGAGTTCCATCGGCGAGAACCACACCCGGACCAAAGTGAGCGACCATCCCGATGTAGATCGGCTGGCCCAACTCCATGAGTTCGCGGCCGATCGCGTCCGACTGCAGGATGTGCGCCCCGTGAACAGCAAACAGCTTCGCTGCGGTGGACTTTCCACTTCCCAACCCGCCAGTGAGGCCGACACGCAGCATAGCGGCTACTTATTCCCCGGCGAGATTCCGCGCCGCAACTTTGCAGCCGTTACCGTGTTCTGCATGAGCATTGCAATCGTCAACGCGCCGACGCCGCCTGGGACCGGGGTGTACGCGCCCGACACCGCAAATGCAGCCGGATGAATATCCCCAACCACAACTGATCCGCGCTTGGCGAAGGCCGCTGCCCGGTTTGGATCGCCGGGGAAGAACTTCTCGACGTCTGCGGCGTCAGTGACGCGATTGATTCCGACATCAATCAGCGTTGCGCCCGGCTTGACCATATCCGCCGTCACGAATCCCGCACGACCGATCGCTGCCACGAGAAGGTCTGCCTCGCGAGTGAAGCTGCCGAGGTCCACCGTTCTGCTGTGGCATACGGTCACCGTGGCGGAGGCGTTCAGCAACATCACCGCCGTGGGCTTGCCTACGATATCCGATCGCCCCACCACAACCGCGTTCTGTCCGGCGACCGGCAATCCGCTACGCCGCAGAATCTCGATGATACCCGCCGGGGTACATGGAGCCAATCCCGGCTGACCGCTCTGCAGACGGCCTACATTCACGGGGTGAAATCCATCCACATCTTTGTCCGGCGCTACAGCCTCGAGCAGCCGCTTGGTGTCTACGTGCTTCGGCAGCGGAAGTTGAATCAGGATTCCGTCGATGTCTTCTCGGGCGTTGAGGGCCGAAACCAGCACCAGCATCTCATCGGTTGTGATGCTCTCCGGCGGCGTGATCATCTCGCTGAAGATTCCCAACTCGCCGCAGGTCTTCACCTTGGTGCGAACATAAATCTGCGACGCAGGCGACTCTCCGACCAGAATCACCGCCAACCCGGGAGTGATGCCGCGAGTCACAAGAGCTTGAACCTCGGTCGCCACCTCGGCCTTGATCTGCGAGGCGATCGCAATGCCGTCCAAAATCGTTGGAGTTCTCTTCATCTCATCCATACGTCTTTCATGGTATCGCGCTCCCCGGCTCCTCTGAAGATAAGATAGTTTTGTGAGCGCCCAATCCCCGCCGGCCGAAGATCTACGTTACGTCGTCTGTCCGGTCTGCCATCAGAAGCTCGAACGCGTGGACGATGTTATCTCGTGCAAGGGATGCAGGCGACGCTATCCTGTGGTCGAAGGAATTCCTGTACTGCTTGCGGACCGCGCTCTAATCCAGTGACTCAAAGAACTTTTCGGGCCATCTTTTCGTAAAGTCGTCTGACGATGGACTCTATTGTCGATCAATGCGTGTCCAGAAAGAGAATACGACCTCAGTCAATTTATGACGTCTAACATCACAGATAAGCTGACGGCGGACACACGCCGGGCAGGAGAAGAACAGATGACAAAGGCAAAGAGCGCCCACGTCGAAAAGTTCACCGAGGCCGATCTCTCCGGGTTGCGGGAAGATCTGATGAAGTCGGGTCTCGACTCCTGGCAGGCCGCCGATCTCATCAGCAGTTTCCTTGTCACGCGCGGCTACGGCGTCTCCACGCAGGATGCGCGCAAAGCGGCGTTCCGGATGGAGTCTATCAGCTGCTCGTTGCCTTGCCTTCAGGAGGAGTTGGAGAAGATCGCACAGGTGATGTGAAGTGCCGAACCTCCACATGGCTCCTTCGGGCTGGAACAGGAACGCGGGCCAGACTGAATAAAAAAAGATTGTTCATGCGACAATTTCGTCCGCTACGCTACCCCATGGCCGTTGGCTCTCGCTGCTCCGTTCTCCTTCTTCTCACCCTCACCCTCCCTGGAGGGATGCCGGTTTTTAGCGAAGAACAAGTTGTGGAGCAACCTGATCGTCCCCAGTTCGTAAAGACCACTCTCGCTGACGGGATCGATCGAGTTGCCGGACAGGAGCCAGGTTCGCAGATAAAGTACGTACGGCTGGCTCTCGCGGGGTCTCTCCGTCTCCCCGCTGCTGCGGACTCTTCCCTGCCTTTACCCGCCCCCACGCTAATCGCTCAATGCACCCTGCGCCCAAACGGCAAATCTTATTTCGAACTCTTTGCGAACTTTGGAGGCGCCACCGACCTCACTTTTTATCCTCCCTGGACGCCTGCTTCCCAAGACGACCTCTTTCCTCCGCGCACGGAGAAAGTCCCCATCACAATGGACTTCCTCGGCTACACCCGCGTTAAACCCGTTCGTCGTCAGTGGGAGATTCCGGTTCAGACACCGGGCCAGTATCGCTACAACCCTCCTGGCCCCGGCTCTACGAACCTGGAAGAGATCGCCTACTACCTCCGATATCTCGTTGCCCTTCCCACGCTTCGCCTCACGCTCGGCAACAACTCCGCTGACTTTCTCACCACACCGCTGCTCAACGAAATCCGCAAAGAACCGCTCTGCCGTGCGGCCGCCCTCTGATAAGGAGGACCAACACAAGACAACGAAGTCGGGACTTCTGGAACAGGGTCTAAAATCCTTTCCAGCGCAGGGCGAAACCTAACGCTCGAGAGCCCATGAAGACTGTGAAGCTTCTCTCCTGGCACGAAGACATTACGACGAAGGCTGCATCGCTGAAACGCCGTGGCCTGAAGATCGACGCTGCTCCTCTGATCAGAAACTCGGGGGTCGTCGGTGAACTCGCCCATCTCAACCCCGCAGCGCTGGTTCTCGATCTGGACAAACTTCCGTCGCACTCCCGCGAGGTTGCACTGGCTCTTCGCTCCAGCAAATCCGCGCACCACGTACCGATCCTCTTCGTAGGCGGATCGCCCGAAAAGACGGCACGAATCCGTGCTGAAAATCCCGACGGCAGTTACGCCTCATGGTCAGAGGCTCCTGGCGCCCTCACCGCACTTCTTCTCCATCCACCAGCTCCTCCGGCCACCGCACCTCACCGCGACTTCTCAGCAACACCCCTGCTAACGAAACTAGGGGTCAGTTCAAATAGAGAGGTAGCCCTCATCGCCGCTCCAGACGGTTTCGAAGAGCTACTTGGCGACCTCCCTGAGAAGACGGTCCTGCTCTCGCGCCTCCGGCCGACCACCAGCCTCGCGTTTTGTTTTATCCGCTCGCTCGCAGACCTGACCTCTATGCTGGATCTACTGACGCTTCGTCTCCCCAGGCAGGCCTCCGTCTGGATCGTTCATCCAAAACGCACCGGCACACACCACGTCGACTTCAATCAGAACCACATACGCGACGAGGCCCTCGCCGCAGGCCTGGTCGACTACAAGGTGTGCTCGATTGATAACGACTGGTCCGCGCTCAAATTTGCATGGCGCAAGTGTTGATCTTCGCGGTCGGACGATCCTTCACGGTGTAACACCTGCTCCGGCCCCGTTGAATATTGCTCGCAGCGCAACACTTCCAGTTCGACCTCAGGGTACGGCATTGAAAAGAGCGCAACACCCCGGCGAGAATATCCCGCGCTCGCTTCCGTAGTCTTACAAGGCATAATCAAAGGATGCCGTCTCTCTGGTCCCCATCCGACTGGCCCCAGCGCCTCGCCGAACTGCAGGCCCCCACGGGCGAGCTGAAAGAAGCTCCGCTGCGCCGCGACGTTCGCTCTCTCGGGATGCTGCTGGGCGAGGTGCTGCGCGAGCAGGCCGGCGCGCCGCTCTATGAGGCCGTCGAAGCTCTCCGCCGCATCGCCATCGCGCGTCGCGAAGCCGAAGCCCCGCAGACCGGAGCCGCCGACCAGACCGTCGCCACCGCCCATCTCCAGCAGACGCTGGCCCGCGTCCATACGCTTGACCTGCCCGCTGCCTACCAGCTCGCCCGTGCCTTCGGCTTCTACTTCGAGCTCATCAACCTCGCCGAAACCAACCATCGCAAGCGCCGACGCCTCTCCTTACAGCTGAATCAGAGCGCGGATTCAGCCGGCTCTATTCAACGCGGTGATCTGCGCGGAACTCTCCGCCGTCTTCGCCAGGCCGGCTTTCCCGCGGAACAAGTTCACTCCCTGCTGGCGCGTATCTGCGTCGCCCCGGTCTTCACCGCGCATCCCACCGAGGTCGCCCGCCGCAGCGTCATGTTCAAGCGCCGTCGCATCTCCGATCTCCTCGAGCAGCTCGACCGCATACCCGTCCCCGAACCTCACCTCGAATCTCTTGAACGCGATCTGCTGGCCGAGATCACCGCGCTCTGGCAGACCGACGACGTGCGCAGCGCACGCCCTACGGTGCTCGACGAGATCCGCATGGCCCTCGACTACTACGAGTCAAGCCTCTTCGACACCCTCCCTGTTCTCTACTCCGAAGTCGCCGCCGCGCTTGCTGCCGAATATCCCGACGATAAAAGCTCAGATTCAGTTACAAACAAATCGGAACAGTCTAGATCTTCGACAGCTCAATCCTCCGTCGCCGATCTTCCCCTTTTAATCCGCTTTGGTTCCTGGATCGGAGGCGACCGCGACGGCAACCCCTTCGTCACTCCCCAGGCGACGCGCGACGCGCTCGCGATGGCCCGCGCTCTCTTGTTCACGCACTACCGCCGCCGTCTGCAAAACATCTTCGAGCAGCTTGCAAGTTCTACCCAACAGGTCCCTGTCTCCCAGGAACTAAACGCGCTGCTCGACAGCTATCTCAGTCAACTCCGCACCGCCGGCCAGAGTGCTCTCGGCGAGCGCTTCCCTCACGAATCCATCCGGCTGCTCATCGCTTGCATCATGATGCGACTTGGTGCGACTCCGCAATCCGCCGTTCCCGTTCCGGCCAATCCCGCGCTCAAGCCATACACCCGGGCTACCGAGATGCTCTCCGATCTCACAATCCTTCGCGAATCACTGGTCGACAATAGCGGCCCTCGTCTCGCCGAGATGCTCATCGACCCGTTGCTGATAGAGGTTCGCACTTACGGACTGCACCTGCAGACACTGGACATCCGCCAGCACGCCCGCGTCCACGCCGCCGCCGTCGCGGAGGTCTCCGCATGGTGTCCCTCCAACTCGCCTGACGCGCTCAACCTCCCATCCGCGCTGAACGAACAGACCGCCGAGGTTCTCGACACCTTCCGCACCATCGCCGAACTCAAGCAAACCTACTCCCCAGAGTCCATCCGGCAGTACGTCATTAGCGGCGCAACCAGCGCCGAAGATGTCCTGCAGGTCATCTGGCTTGCGCGTCTCGGTGGAGTCAAGGTCGAAGCCACCACACCTCAACCAGACGGCACAGTAGACGACCCCGGCCTGCAGCCCGTTCCGCTCTTTGAGTCCATCGAGGATCTTCAGAACGCCCCCGACATTATGCGCAAGCTCTGGACGAGCGAGGCCTACAAGCCACTTCTCGCGAGTTGGAATCGTCAGCAGGAGGTCATGCTCGGTTACTCCGACTCGAACAAGGACGGCGGCATGATCACGAGCACATGGGAGATATGGAAGGCTCACCGTGCACTGCATGAGGTCGCTCGCGAATGCAACGTGAACCTGCGGCTGTTCCATGGTCGCGGCGGCACGGTAGGTCGCGGTGGTGGACCAACGCACCGCGCCATCTTCGCTCAGCCTGTCGACAGCTTCACCGGCGAACTTCGCATCACCGAACAGGGCGAAGTTCTCAACTGGAAGTACTCCGACGTCGTGCTCGCCGAACGCAATCTCGAGCTGATGATCGCCGCCAGCCTCGATGCACTGGCGCGCCCCGATGCGGCGCTGCAGCGTGGCGCGGAGATTCCCCACCTCACCGGCGAGATCCTTCCCGCATGGGAGGCCGCGCTCGACCAGCTTTCGGCTACCTCCTACGAGTTCTATCGCAAACACATCGTCGACAACCCCGACACGTTTACCTACTTCGAGCAGTCCACTCCCGTCGCAGAGCTTGAACACGCCCGCCTCGGCTCACGCCCCGCAAAACGCAGCGGCAAAAAATCCATGGCCGATCTGCGTGCCATCCCTTGGGTCTTTGGTTGGATGCAGTCTCGCCAACTCGTTCCCGCGTACTTCGGCGTGGGTCACGCGCTTCATCAATTCATCCAATCCAAACCCGACGGCCTCGGGCAGCTTCAAACCATGGCCCGCGACTTCCCACTCTTTCTCGACATCATCCGCAACGTCGAGATGGCCCTCGCAAAGGCAGACTTCGGCATCGCCCGCCTCTATGCGTCACTGGTCGAAGACGAAGACCTTCGCGACCGCGTCTTCACGACCCTCGAAGCTGAGTTCAACCTGACGCTTCGCATGATTCTCGAGATCACAAAGCAGAAGTCGCTCCTCGAAACCAACCCGGTTCTCGAGCGCTCCATCCGCCTGCGCAATCCCTACGTCGATCCGATGTCGCTCATTCAGGTCGAGCTGATGCGACGTAAGCGCGCAGCACTGGCAAAAGGACACCCCGAGTCTCCCGAACTGGACCGCGCCATCTCCGCCACGATCAACGGCATCAGCGCCGGCCTCCGCAACACCGGCTGATCGCGAAAGAAGTAGAAATACCTAATTCGAAAAAAGGGGGAGCTCAATCAGCTCCTCCTTGCCGCACCTCTCGCAAGCAAAGTATCAATATCCCTGATCCGCTCGGAACGCCGTTACTTTATTCTTCACAAACGTCACCGCCATCGGTTTGCCAAGATTTGCAAACACCACCATGCGATTTCCGTAGTCGTTGCTCGTGCTCTTACTCACCTGTCCCAGCGCGAGCTCCACCTGCCGCTCGTTCATCCCGAGAATCACCTGGTGCGAGTCCACCGCCCTCCAGATCTCCGGCCCCCAGTGCTTGTAGAGCTGATGCGGATCGTCATAGAACAAAATCTCATCCGTATAAAACTTGTACTCGCCCGCCTGCCGATAGCCCACCGGCACCGCGTACTCCTTCGTGTCGCCTGCAACATCAGGACGCGTGAACACCATCAGCACCTGCTTGTCGCCGCCCGGAATTCGAAACGTCGCAGCCTTCGGAGCCACCTGCTCGATCGCGTCCTTCACCATGAGCGGTTCCGCGCCCAACAACGTTCCGGCAGCCTTGCCGTACTGAGCCGCATGTCCAACGAGAGGATAGTATTCCAGTTGCCCACCGGCCGAAACCCAAACTGTCGATCCCGCCAGATCCTTAATGTCCTTCAGCGAATCCGGCCGCTTCTGCTTCAGGTAAACAAGGTCGTCTGCTGGAATCACCTCGCGCGCGGGAGCCTTTACCGAGTTATCCGGAGCATTCCGCTCCCGGTAGATCAACCCCACTCGAATGCCGACCGCCAGCACCAGCACCACAGTCGCCCCGATCGCCGCCTTCGCTCCATTCTGCATCGACTCTCCCTTACCCCTTAGATAGCAACCACTGCACTCTAATCTACCGACTCCGCGACACTCAACTCCTCATCCGCTCCCATCAAAGCGTCCGCCGTTAGAGCATCGGCATTGCGCAACTGCGGGAACAATGCGGCAGCAGAGGCCGTCACCAGCATCGACCCGATCCCGCCAATCACCACTGCGCGAACAGCGCCCCACCACTGCGCCGTCACACCACTTTCAAACTCGCCAAACTCATTCGACGCTCCAATGAACAACCAGTTCACCGCACTCACACGCCCACGCATCTCAGGCGGCGTCGCCAACTGTAGCACGCTCGACCGAACCACCACACTCACCATGTCACTCGCACCGACGATCACCAACGCCGCCGCGCTTAAGTAAATGCTCTTCGATAACCCGAAAACCACCGTAGCCGCGCCGAAGATTCCAACGCACACCAGCATCGTCGCCCCAGCTTTGTGCTTGATCGGTCGCACTACCATCACCAGAGAAACCGCGAGCGCCCCTACCGACGGCATCGCCCTCAGCAACCCAAGCCCGCGTGGTCCAGCATGCAAAATGTCCGTCGCAAAGATCGGCAGCAACGCCGTCGCGCCACCCAGCAGCACCGCAAACAGGTCCAGCGAGATCGACCCCAGAAGCAGTTTCGCGCGCCAAACGTACTCAAGCCCCGCCAGCACCGTCTTCATGCTGAAAGCCTTCTTTTCCGTGGTCACCATCTTCGTTCGAATCATGCTGACCAGCACAATGAAACCCAGCAGCATCAGGAGCGTGAAGCTGTACACCAGCGGCGCGCCGTTACACAGTGCCGCTACACCGGCCAGTGGCAGCGTAAACAAGATTCCTCCCACCGCAGGCCCTGACATATTCGCAATCTGGTAGACCGTCGCGCCCCAGGTCACCGCGTTGACAAAGTTTTCTTTAGGCACCAGGCTAGGCAGCATGGCACTCGCCGCCGGCCCGCTGAACGCTCTGCCCAACCCAATCCCCACCAGCACGGCATAGATCGGCCAGATCCGTCCATGCTGCAACGCCGTCGCGCTCAAAGACAACCACAGCAGCACGGCCGTGCAACAAGCCTGCAGCCCGTAGCAAAGCAGAATGATCTTGCGCCGGTCATATCGATCCGCCGCATGTCCCGCAGCAAGCACGACAAACAATCCAGGCAGAAAAAGAGCGAGCCCCGTATACCCAAGGTCCAAGGCAGAGTGTGTGATCGCATACACTTGCCATGCCACCGCGACCGACTGAGCCTCTGCCCCCAGAATCACCATCAAACGCGCCGTCTGATAAAGCCGAAAGTCCCGCGACTTAAACGCCGAGCGGTAGTCGTTCTCGTCCGCCAGCTTTACTCGTTCCGAGCCGTCCGCCATGCCCTATGTTTTCACACTTCCGCTACGAAAATGTCACCTTCTCCCAGGACCTATTTGCCTGTCGATCATCTTCTTGGAATGCTGCGTGATCTGTCCCGGCACAACATGCCGTCGCGCAGTCGAGACGTCCCCGCAAGGCTCTAAGCAATCGCGCCTGAATTTTCGTTGGAGATCCCAGTGCCGAAGCACCGCTACCGGCCCAGATAAACCTTGTACTGTGTCTCGACGACTCCAGTATTCCGCGCCAGTTGCAGCTTCGACTGGTTGTACTGATACAGCGTATCCACCAGCCGACTCTGCGCCGCAGCCAGCGTCGCCTGCGCCTGAACGACCGGCAGATTGTCGTCCACCCCGGCAGAGAAACGGTCAGACGCATCCTGCAACTCCTGCGTCGCGAGGTCCACGTTGCTCCTGGCCACCTTCACCAGGTCATTCGACGACTGCACATCCAGCATCGCCGCGCGAATCTGTTGCTCGATCGTTACTCGCAGTGAATCGATCTGCTGCTTCAACCCTGTAACCTGAGCTTCCGCTACCTCACGCTCGCCACGAAGCTGCCCTTCCTGAAACACCGGCACGCTCACCTTGCCGGTCGCTGTGAACACGCCGTGATACAGCGAACCGATCTCACCCAGCACGCCGTAGTATCCATCGAACGACACCACCGGCAGACGCTCCGCCCGTACCGCCTTCCGCGCCTTCGCCGCAACCTCAAGCTGCGCCTGCAGACTCAGCAGATCCTTCCGCCGCTCGTAAGCCAGCTTCTTGGCATCCTCCAGGGGCAGCTGCGCAAACTCCGCGTAAGGAGCCGTATCGGTCAGCGTAATCTCCTGGTCCGCCGGCAGTCCGATCAACCGGTTCAGCGCAATCTTGTCCTTCGCAAACGCGTTCTCGTCATTGATCAGCGCCTGCTGCTGCGTCTGCAACTGGACCCTCGCCCTCAACTCGTCCAGATTCGTACCAACGCCCGCCTCGTGCGAGGCCTTCGCCTGCTGGTACGCCACCTCGTCGGCCTTCTCCAAAGCCTGCGCGTTCGCAATCTGCGAAGCATCCGCCAGCGCCAGCAGATATTGCGATCCCACTGCCAGCGTCACACCACCCAGCTCATTCAGAGTGGTAAGGTTAGCCACCTTCGCCGCCTGCTGCGCCGACCGGTACAGATAATACGCAGGCACATTGAAGAGCTGCTGATTCAAACTCATCTGGGCCTCAGCCGTATTCACCTTGACGATCTCGCTGAACGCCCCTGGAGGCAAACCCAACCCAGCCAGCGATTGGCCCTTGAACCCCTGCGCCGCCAGGTTGATCTCCTGCGCCTCAATCTGTCCCTTGGCGGTTAGACTCGGAAGCAGACTATTTTCGGCGGTCAACACCTCGCCACGCACCACCCGCTCATTCTGGATGACCAGCAGCATCTGCAGGTTGCGCTTCTCACCGCGAGCGATCGCGTCATCGAGACTCAGCGCCAACGCACCCGGCGTTGCCTGTTCGACCACCACCCCACCCGGCAGCTTCACGAGATTGGGCATAGGGGCCGACGGCAGATCTGCACTTTGCACCTGAGTGCCTTGGATCTGAGCACTTTGGGTCTGTGCGCCCGCCATGGGGACACACAAAGCCAGCGCCAGAGGCCACACCACCGCCCGCGAGCGCACCTTCGCTTCTCGTGAAATTTCAGTCAGGGCTTTCATGCTCTCTTATTAGAGTGCCACACTCCCCTCGCGATGCAGAAATCACGAGAAAACGGCCCTCGCACCCCTCCCTCAGCTAAAATACGAAAGATAATCCTATGCGTCTTATAACAATGAACCGCATCGTCCTCGCCGCAGCCCTGCTCCTCGCCCTTCCGGCCGTCCCGGCCCTCGCTCAGGGCTTCAAAGATACCTCCATGCTCCGCGCTCCCGCCGGATCTCCAGTCGCCATCTACGAGTTTGAAGATCTCGAATGCCCCGCCTGCTCGCACGCCTTCCCCATCGTGCATGCGGCCGTCGATAAATATAAGATTCCCCTTCTACGCCACGACTTCCCTCTGCGGATGCACGTCTGGAGCTTCGACGCCGCCGTGATCGCCCGCTACATTCAGGACAAGATCTCCCCACAGGCCGCTGAAGAGTACCGCCGCGCCGTCTTCGCCAACCAGATCTCCATCGCCTCGAAAGAAGATCTCAACGGCTTCACGCAAAAGTACTTTCAATCTCATGGCCGCGTGATGCCGTTCGTCATCGACCCGAACGGGCTCTTCGCTGCAGAGGTGCACGCCGACCAGACCCTGGGCGAGCGCGTCGGTCTCACCAAGACTCCGACCATCTTCATCGTCACCCACAAGGGCTTCGTCGAAGTTAACGACGTCACTCAGCTCTACGCCATGCTCGACACCGCAATCGCAGAAAACCCTGCACCGGCAACGGCCAAACCAAAGACCACGACAGCGAAGCGATAGACCAATGACCCGGGCGCAGTTCCTAATCTCGGGCCTCTTGTTGACGACTGTTGTCGCAATCACGTAGGTGACGCGCACTTCACCGGCATAGGAGCAGTTTCCAGCGCCCTGACCGCATGGTTCGATTTAGATCGCAAACTCTACCACCCGCTGCCTGTCAACGAACAGGTCGAAGTACTCTCCATGATCGGCGACATCGCCTCCTTCCAGGGCAGGCCGATCGTTCACACCCACGTCGTCCTGGGGAAACAACACGGAACCACAGCGGGCGGTCATCTCTTCGAGGCCTGGGTCAACCCCACCCTGGAGGTCTTCGTCACCGCTGATGACACACCGCTCAACAAACGCGACGATCCACGCGGCCTCAGGCTCATCGATCCCGCGAAGTAACGGCTTCCCGATCACGGCCGCTTCACCGAGTCTGGCCATCTCACCGAACCTGAAAGATCAGGAAGTAGTCCTGACCGTCCGCCTTGGTGAAGTCGTACGTCCCGACCAGCTTGTACCCAGCCTGACCCATCTCTTTCACCACAACATCGTGGTTCAATCCATGGTCCGCTCCGTTGCCGTTACGGTCGATAATCCCCACCTTTGCCCCCGGCCGCAAAGCCTTCTGCAGCACCTTCATCGTCGGCACAGGGTGCGCAATCTCGTGATAGACCTTCAGCATCAGCACCGCGTCCACGCTCCCCGTGGGTAGCCGCGGATCGTCTGGGCTGCCCAGCACCGTACGCACATTCGACAGATCTTCCTTCAACGCTCGCTTGCCGATGTATTCGATCGCCAACGGATTAATATCCTCCGCGATCACCGCACCCGTAGCTCCAACCCTGCGCGACGCACGCACCGTAAACCACCCCGAGCCTGCACCGATATCCGCAACATTCTTCCCCGCGACAATTCCAAGCAAGTCCATCACGCGATCGATCTGCAACTTCTTATCCCGGTCCGGATACTCAAAGATGGAAAGGTCGCCAGAGTAAGGAGTACTCGTAGGCCGCTGCGTTACATCCTGCGCCACGCCGGGGGAAGTCGATATTGTGACGGACGCTTTGTCCGAGCTCCGCTGCGTTCCCGCCCCGGTCTGCGCACCAGAAGGGACGCAAACTTCAGCCGTCAAAACAAAAACCAATAGAGCTCTACCCACCAGAGGCCGCAGAGAATCATTCAGAAAAATCATCTCAACAGCATCTGCCTATTCACGGACGAGGGCAATCCCCCAGGTGGCCATTTCCAACCTGACCAACAACTTCACCCGAATGATCAACGAATCTGCACCAGCTCCGTATCGGCTCCGTGCCCCGACGCGCCCGGCGTCACCGAGGAGGTCTGCGGAGCACGCCAGTGGTCGATGTAGCTCACCTGATGCACGCAGCTGATCGTGCAACTCGGCGCGCAGCTCTTCTCCGTCAAAAACTCCCGCTTCACATCGGCGGTCTGGTACTGCGCCAGCGGCACCGCCGGATATCCACGCTGCTGGCTGCAATAGTGCACTAGCCCGTTCTCGCAGATATACAAGTACCGACCACCCGCCCGGCAACGCCAGTCATTCGTCTTCCCATTGGCGATCGCCTCCTGGAAGTGATTGAACCGCGAGTAGCTCCGCCGCGTCAGGTTCCGGACCTTGTCCCAAACCGTGCGCTCGGCATCACCCAGCGGCTTCAACTGCCCGCTGCCATCGTGAATAATTCCAATCGTCGAGCTGAACCCCAGCGCCAGCGCCCGCTCACTCACCGTCAACGCGTCGTTCGGATTCGCAATCCCGCCGCCAACCACGGAGTTGATATTCACATGAAAGTCCGCATGCTCGGCCAGCATCTGCAGCTTCTTATCCAGCACCTTCAGGCTCTTCTTCGAGACCTCATCCGGCATCACGTTATCGATCGAGATCTGCATATGATCGAGCCCGGCCTTATTCAGCCTCTCGATCCTCTCCGGCATCAGCAGATACCCGTTCGTGATCATCCCGGCAATCGCGCCAGTCTTTCTGATGCGAGCGATAATCTGATCCAGCTCCGGATGCAGCAGCGGTTCGCCGCCCGAGATCGTAATCACCGAAGTCCCCAGCCGTCCCAGATGGTCAATGCGTCGTAGCATCTCCTCCAGCGGCACCGGGTCCGAGTGATCGTCGTACTCATTGCAATAGGTACAGGCCAGGTTGCACCGCCGCATCGGCACAATGTGCGCCATGTACGGATGCCCGGTCGACATCACCGCTGAACCGATCGAGCCTAACTCACGCAGCTTGCGCGTCACTGCCTTCCAGCGGCGCCTGGCAGTCATCGGACGGCTGCCATTCACCACGGCAGTTGTAGGAGCAGAAGACATATCATCTTCAAGTATATCGAAGTGCGCTCAGATCTCCTCCTTAGCCCATCGCGGGAGCTCGAAATCCGCGCAGGAGAGATCGGAAACTATGTCCCGACTCTCAGAACCAGCATTCCGCCAACCATAGACTGACTGAAGGCAAACAGACTCACTAAGAGCAAGATCTCGCGTCCTCTCGCCCAAATAAATCGCCCAAATAAATTCTGTTAGATTCCGTCCCGTCTCGCCAACCGCGCTTCGCTCTATAGTTTCGCCAACAGTTCGCGAGTGTATTGGCCCGTCTCGCCAAAGAACTCTTCCAGCCCAAACCCCGGAATCACACACGAGCGCTTCTTTGTATCCGGCGTCAGGGTCAACGTCTGCTCCTGCTTGTCGCGAATCACCACCACCGGCAACGGCCGCCCTCTGTTGTCATGGATCGTCTTCGTCCAGTCGGTTCCGCTCGAAACAGCGATCGAGTTTACCCGCACCACCACATCTCCTGCCTTCAACCCAGCCTGTTCCGCCGGGCTGTTGCTGTCGACGCTCCGCACCAGCAGCCCCGCTCCGCCCTCTGCGCCAAAAAATCCCGCCAGCTGCGGCCCCATCACCTCAAGCTGAGCGCCAGTGTAGGACGAACTCAAAATCATATTCATCGCCAGCATCTCTCGATGCCCCTTGGGAATCGCCGTGGTCCCGGACGAGGTCGAGCCGCCGCCCATAAAACTATTCCCACCGCGTACTGACCCCGAAGGCCCGCTCCCCGGAGCTGGAACCGTATAGTGCTGCTCCCACGCCTGCTGTCCCACCGTCAGCCGGTCCGCCATCTGCATCGTCATCGTCATCGTCTGTCCATCGCGACTGATCACGAAGCTCACCGTTCGTCCCACTGGTTGATCGCGCAGCAACCGCTTCAACTGCTCCTGGCCGTCAACCCCCTGGCCGTTCATCTGCAAAATCACATCGTGCATTCGCATCCCTGCTTTGCACGCCGGTCCATCGTGATCCAGACTCACAATCTCCGCCCCACGCGCCTCTTTCATCCGCAGCGAACCAACCTGATCGTCGCTAACATCGCGCGTCTCCACCCCGAGGTACCCTTGCGTCGCGTACTTGTGTGAGCCAGCGCCCATCGCTCCCCCGAGAACGGTGCGCCCAGACCAGAAAGGCAGACCCTGCGCCGCAAGCGAACTCTGCCCACCATGCAGAACGGTCGTCCCAGCCATCAGCGCCACAACCCCAGCCACAACCCCCAAAGACCTGCGGTATTTCATCTGCCTACCCTCATTCGCGCTTGCTCTCGCACTCAGGCGATCGAGCGCGCTATCTTTCCTGCGCCTACTGAATATCCGCGGAACCCTGCAGCGCATTATAAGAAGCCGTCCGGATAAAGGGATTTGCGTCCTGCGTTGAAACCGTTCGCAGCACCTGCCGCACGCTCGAGTCCGACTGCACCGGCTCCAGCAACCCAATCGCGATCTTACGAACCTGCGCATCCGAATCATGCATGACTGCCTCCAGCACCGCATCGCGCACATGCTGGTCCTGCCCCACAAAATGTTGCAACCCCTGCAGCGCCGTCATCCGAACGCCGGCATCCTGGTCATATCGCAGCGAGACCATCAAAGCGTTACGAATCTCCGCACCATCTACAGCGGTCGGCTGGCACGCATGCCCTAACTTGCATTCGCTCGTCAGCAGCTCAACCGATTGCTTTCGCACTCCATCTGCAGCAGCAGAACGTGTGCCCACCATCAGCAGGTTCCGAATCTGCGGACTATCCAACGACCCCTCCATCGTCTCCGGAACCACCCTGTTGTAGGTAACCTGCACCAACTCCGAGTTCGGCATCGTCACAATCCCGGTCACGTTAGCGACAGCGCCTCTATCAACGCCTTCATCCGGACCCGTAACAATCACCGGCTTCTGAGGCTTCGGAGCGTGCGCCATCTGGTAGCGCAGCGTAAAGTTACCCGCCAGAAAACCCACTCCCAGCAACAGTGTCGCCAGCGCCGGAGCGCCCTGCACATGCCCCAGCCAACGATAGAAATTTGTCCTCAGTTGAGTAAGAAACCCATGTGGCGGAATCATATCCAGCTCGTCATCAAGCCGCATCCGCGACTGCGCCAGAAGATTCGGCGAAGGTTCCAGCACCGGCAACAACGCCAACCGCTCTTCAAACACCTGGAAAGCTTCCAGCTCCGCGCGGCAACCCTCGCATTCGGTCAGATGCTGTTCCAGCCCCCCAGCCAGCTCATCCGGCAGCTCGCCGTACTTCAACAAAACGATACAATCTCTTGCGCTCTCACACTTCATTGTCCTACCTCAACCAGCCTCAAATTTTGTTTGCTTTTTGTAGGCTCTGCGTGCGCCCTTATAAAATCATTCCCAACGTACCTGCACTCACAACTCACCGGCGTTACCGCAGCTCCGCCAGATTAGCCCGCAGCTTTCGCGTAGCCCGGAACAGCGTATTCTTAGCCGTCTCTTCTGTCGTGCTCAACATCTCGCCAATCGTCCGCAGCTTCAGCCCCTGATAGTGCTTCAGCTCGAACACCGTTCGCTCGCGCGGTGTCAGCTTGTTCAAAGCCTCGCCGATCCGCTCACTCATCACCTTCCGGTCCAACTCCCGCCCCGGGTTCGCCATCGCCCGGTCGTCCGTGATATTGGCCATCAGGTCCATCTCATCGCCACTGGCATCCAGCACCGTCGCCGGATCTTCCCTGCGGCTCTTTCTCCGCCGCAACTGGTCCAGGCAAAGGTTTGTGACAATCCGGTAAAGCCATGTATAAAAGCTGCACTCGAACCGGAAGTTCCCCAGGTGTCGATACGCCTTGATGAAGGCCTCCTGGTGGACATCCTGCGCATCCTGCTCATTACCGAGCATATGCAGCGCCAGCCGAAGCACAGACTGGTCATATCGCCGCACCAGAGCGTCGAACGCAGTTCGCTGGCCCTTCTGCGCCTCGCGAATCAGTTCATCGTCTTCGGTCCGCTGCTGGGCACGAGCGTCGAGCTGCGCCTGCGTCAGCTTGCCGCCGTTCCTGGTTCCGGATTGAGCCGCTGCTTTTGCCATCGCTGGCAACGATTCTACAGCGGCTGCACCTAATAATCCCGTAGCAAACGGGCTGACGTGCCGTTTTCGGAGCCCCACAGCGAGCGGAGAAGACAACTCCCCGCCAGGATTCAACCCAGCAACATCTGCATTCATCGTTCTGACTCCGGAGTCAGGAAATCGAACTACACCCCAATAGACCCCCAAACTTCGGAAAGGTGAGCATCACCAGATCCCACAAAAGGGGCAGCCCAACTCAACCCATACACTCGTCGGTAGAGGGCAACTTCGAAACTTGACCACTACCCGCTAGTCATCTCGACCGCAAACCGCCCACTTGGCGCGCTGCAGGGGTAGCTGTTACTTCACCCAGCCGGAATAACATCGTCATCTCGACCGAAGGCGGCGCACTTTGTCGCCGCAGTGGAGAGACCCCCGTATTTCGTATCTGCCCTAGCTGTTGTTCCAGCTGTCTCCATCGATTGACCCGCCGAAGTCACCCGAGCGCTCCGTTTCGGTAAACTCATCCCAATGCCTCCTCGCCCGACCCCCGCTCCCAGCCTCTTCGCAGAGACCCCAGCCTCTACTCCGTCCAGGCCTCAAAACCCCAAACCTCAAAACGACTGGATCAACGCCCACTGCGACGGCGGAGCCCGTGGCAACCCCGGCCCCTCCGGCTACGGCGCTCTTATCCAGGATGACCACGGCAACGTCCTCGCTGAACTCTCCGAGTTCCTCGGCATGCGCACCAACAACTTCGCCGAATACTCCGGCCTCCTCGGCTGCCTCCAGTACGCGCTCGACCACCACCACCCCCGCCTCCGCGTCGTCTCGGACTCCGAACTGATGGTCAAGCAGATCCAGGGCAAATATCAGGTCAAAAGCCCTGACCTCAAGCCCCTCTACGAAGAGGCCAAGCGCCGTATCGCAAAACTCGAAGGCTTCGAGATCTCGCACGCCCTCCGCCACAAAAACAAAGACGCCGACCGCCTCGCCAACGAAGCCATGGACCGCGGAATGCGCCGCACACCAGCCACCGGCTCAAGCACCAGCCCTTCCACTCCGCCGCCGAAGGCGACCCCATACCCAACCAAATCCGAAGCCCCACCCAACCCCTACGCCAAAGCCGACACCATGCTCCGCGGCTTCACCAAAGACGGCGTCGTCCACATCCTCGGCGGCACCACCCTCCCCAACGGCGTCTTCGTAAAAATCATCCGCGAATAACCCTATTTGCTCGAGACGTCCCCGCTGGAGTCGTTCGCGTATTCGATCCTGAAGTCGATCTGGGCGGCCTTTTCCAGCATCTTCGAGACCGAACAGTACTTATTCTTCGAGAGTTCAACCGCGTCTTCGGCAGCCTTCTTTGAGACAGCCCCGCCAATCCGGTAAGTCAGCACAATCCTTGTAAACACCCGGGGCGGCGCAGCGGCCTGTTCAGCGGTTGCAGACACCGTAAGGCTGGTCAGGGGCTCGCGCTTCTTTTTGAGGATCGAAACCACATCGACGGATGTGCAACCGCAAAGGGCCATCAGCACCGCCTCCATTGGGGAAGGACCGTTGGCGTGCCGGTCGCCACCATCGAAAACCACGCTATGGCCACTTTCAGAGCGCCCCTCAAACTCCATCTCCTTCGTCCAAACTGTCTCGGCAATCATTAGTCGCTCTCTCCTATTTCATTGGACACTCGATTACACCGGTCCGTTTTCAAATTATTCGCCTTAGATACAACCTCAGCGTCCGGCAGCAGCCATCCGCGCACAAAGCTCCTCCACCGCCGCCATCTGCGCCAGCATCGTCTCCAACTTCTGCGCCCCCATATCATCCTCAAATCGCCGCTGCATTCGATCCAGAATCCCCATCACCCTCACCGCTCTCCTCTTCCCCAGCGGCCGCAGCAACAGTTGTACCGCCCGCGCATCCTCCGGGTCGATCCTCCGCTCCACCAGACCCTTCGCCTCAAGCGACGAGATGCAATGACTCACGTTGCTTCGCGTAGTCTCAAACGCCTCAGCCAGCGCCGACGGCTTGATCTGCCCGCGCTTCTCAAAGAAGATCGCTGCCAGCACCATCGCCTCAAACGCAGTCACCTCCTCGTGTTTCAACACAAGGTTCAGCGAAGCATCCATCCGCCGGGCAATCCGGCTGGCCTGAAACACAGGGCTCTGCCGCAAAAAAGCTTCAATCCTCATCCGACCTCACCTTTAGCTCAAAGGAGCGGCTGGCGCGGAGCCCGCCGTGCTCTTTTGTTGTCATCCCCGAAGGGAATCTGTTGTCTTCCCTCACACCAATTGCAAATCTGCTTTAGTTAAGCAGTTCAACTATTTATAGCAAAACAAAACTACTCCCAACCCAATCTCATTTCAGCGGATGATGGAAGTAGAACTCAATCGCATGAAGATCCCTCCCCACCTTTGTCTCCCACTCCTCGCCTGTGGTCTGTCCGTCGCGCAGCAGCCTTCATCGCCAGTCTCATCCCCAGACAAGCTCACCTCGATCGCCCAAAGCATCTCCGTCACCACCACCCTCGAGCCCCTCCCTCTCGCCGAGAGCGACCGCGCAGTCAACCTCATCTCCCCCCGCGACCAGCCCCTCGTCTCAAACTCCGTCGTTGACCTCCTCCGACAGGACCCCTCCCTCAACCTCCAGGCCCGCGCGGCCAACGGCGTCCAGGCCGACCTCTCCCTCCGCGGCACCACCTTCGAACAGTCCCTCATCCTCCTCAACGGCCTCCGCATCAACGACCCCGAAACCGGCCACCTCAACCTCGACATCCCCGTCCCCCTCGACGCCGTCACCCGCATCGACATCCTCCACGGCTCCGGCAGCACCTTCTACGGCTCTGACGCCATCGGCGGCGCCGTCAACCTCCTCACCCAGCCCCCGGCCCCAGGCCTCACCCTCATCGGCAGCGCAGGCGGCGGCAGTTACTCCTCCATCGAGCAGCATCTCCGCGCCTCCTACACCCAGGGCCCCATCGCCACCCAACTCACCGGCAGCCGCGACACCTCCGACGGCTTTATCCCCGACCGCAACTACTCCTCGAACGCCCTCGCCTCCGAGACTTGGCTCACCCTCAAGCCCGGCACGACCGACATCCTCCTCGCAGTAAGCGACCGCCCCTACGGAGCCAACCTCTTCTACGGCCCCTATCCCTCCTGGGAGCGCACCAAAGGCTGGTTCGCCAGCATCCAGCAGCAGCTAGGCCAACGCACCGCAGCCAGCTACGGCTACCGCCGCCACTCCGACCTCTTCGTCCTCTTCGCCGACCAGCCCCAGATCTACGAAAACAACCACATCGCCACCAGCTACGAGGCCGCCCTCCGCCGCGCCGACACCCTCACCCCCAACACCACCCTCTCCTACGGCCTCGAAGCCGACGGCGACTCCATCCACTCCAACTCGCTAGGCCAGCACGCCCGCAACCAGGGCGCAGGCTACGCCAACCTCGACCTCCGCGCCCTCGGCCGCTTCTCCCTCTCCCTCGGCGCGCGCGACGAAGTCCTCTCCAGCAACGGCAATGTCTTCTCCCCCTCAATCGCCGCCGCCTACACCCTCACCCACACCACGCGCCTCCGCGCCAGCGCCGGCCACGGCTTCCGTCTCCCCACCTACGTCGATCTCTACTACTCCGACCCCACCACCATCGGCAACCCCAACCTCAAACCCGAGTCCTCCTGGAGCTTCGAAGCCGGCCTCGACTGGAACCCCACCAACAGCCGCCTAACACTCACTGCCACAGGCTTCCGCCTCCAGCAAAAAGACACCATCGACTACTCGAAACTAGCCCTCGCCACCCCAGCCCTCACCTTCGCCCAACCCTACCAGGCCGTCAACATCCAGAACCTCAACATCACAGGAGCCGAGACCACCCTCCGCCTCCGCCTCACCACCACCCAGAATCTGCAGTTCAGCTACACCGCCGCCCACGCAGCAGCCCCACCACCCAACCTCATCTCCGAGTACGCCTATAACTACGCCGCACAAAACGCCATCTTCGCCTGGAACGGCACCCTCCCCGGCGCAATCTTTGGAAGAGCAGGCCACCAGATCAACGCCCACACCCAGGTCAACGTCGTCCAGCGCACCCAGCAGACCGCCTACCCGCTCTGGGACGTCGCCCTCTCCCGCAACACAGGCCGCATCCGCCCCTACCTTCGCCTTCTGAACCTCAGCAACACCGGCTACCAGGAGATCCCGCAAGTCCCCCTGCAAGGCCGCACCATCATCGCCGGTACGGAATTCAACTGGACCACATCGCGCCATTAGCCCGACACAAATTGGGGGTTCCCGAATAAACAGCGCTCAGGAACCCCCAACCCCTTGCTCTCTGCAATCCATGGAGATCACACCTAACCTTCAAGATCCCCTCAGGCGCATCCAAGCTTCAATCCCTGTCAACCGCCAGGCTACTGTTTGTCGTAAACGTCCTCCCCCGCCACCGGTTTCCCGTCCAGTCCCGTTCCCTTGACTGTGGTCGTAAGCGTCTTCCCGTCTGTTGAAACGACGGTATGGCGTGTCCTGATCTCTTTTCCGGCTTTCGTAAAAGTATTAACGCGGCTGTGAGAGCTGACCAGCTTTGAGCTGACTCCGTCGAAGTCGCCCTCCTGTACAGTCCCCACCCCGCCCTTGATCGGAACCGTATATTTCACCGATATCGGCGAGCCATCTCCCGTCGTACCAGTACCAGTCACTTGAAGATTGGCGCCCTGCTCCTCAATCACAAGCGTCACGCTCTTTGGTGCGGTACCGGTCGTATATTTCGTCTTTGCCGAGTTGAGCGTCCATGTCCCAACGAAGGGATCACTTGCCAGCAGCGGCGTCGCAAACGCTAATAGCGCTAACGCGCATAGAATCTTTCGCATAGTTGTTACCTCGATGGCCGAGAAATATACACTGGCCGCCATCGGCCACGCAATCCAGAAATCTACCCTCGAAGCGCCTGATTTATTTCGCCGGCTCCGCCTTAACGAATCCCGCTCACCAGCTTCCCATCTGCGCGCAGTTAATCCGTCGGCCTCCCTTGCAAGGCTCCGCCATCATCGCAGCTCGGAAGTTCAACTGGTAGCGAAGATAGAGGCGCCAACCCATGCGAAATCGAAGATTACATCCGATGAAACGTGTGAAAGTGCATCAGCTCTTCAATCGCTATAAGCGCCAGCGTGACCAGCGATAAAACCAACTGCACCCGCTCCAGTCGAATCTTGCGCTGGGTCAGAGGCCTTTGACGCCAGAGCGACGAAGGGCGGCTGCGGAGATATCGAACACGCCGCAGAATCGCCAGGTTCAGTACCGCACCCACCAGAGCAAACCCAATCATGGGCACGCGAATCCAGTCCGTGTGAACTTTGTCCCAGGTCATCCCGGCCTGTGTGATGCCAGCCAATGCGCCCACTCCAATCACAACACGCAGACCATCCAGAGCAACAAAGAAGCTGCAGACGCTTTGCAGAAGCACGAAGAAGAGGCTCGACCAGGCAATAACGCCCTGTGCTCTCACCGCTTTCACCGCAGGCATCCGCAGCGACAAGGTCTCTTCAGATTCAACTGATTTGAAAGAAGCAGACGACATCGAAGAATAAGCTCCCTGGACAAGCACCGTCCCATCACTACTTAAATAACCGTTCGCGCGATCAATCAGACTTCAGTCCTTCCGACCTACCTGAATCCCCTAACCGCCACACCGGGCATCATGCAACTACTTCGCCAACTCCGCCTTCACAATCTCGCTCACCAGCTTGCCATCCGCGCGCAGTCCATCCGCCAGGATCCGCTGCTGCACCACCTTCATCACCGCGCCCATCTCCTTCGGCGTCGGCTTCGCACCGCCCTCGGACATCGTATGGATCGCCCCCTGCACCACACCGCGAATGACATCCTCCCCCGCAGCCTGCGGCAGATAGCCCTCAATCATCCCGATCTCCGTCTGCTCCTTCGCTGCAAGCTCCGGCCGGCCACCCTTAGTGAACGACTCCACGGACTCCCTCCGCTGTTTGATCAGCGTAGTCAAAATCTGCGACTCCTCCGCATCCGTCAGCTTCTCGCGCTTGTCGATCTCTTTATTCTTCAGCGCCGACTTCACCATCCGCAGCGTCGTCAGCTTATGTTCATCCTTCGCCTTCATCGCAACCACAATATCCGTTTGAATCTTCTCGCCAATCGTCATCGCATCTCCATCCAATCAATCCCCAATTATAAGTAAGCCGAGCAACGCGAGGCCCCAAGCCTCTAACCAACCAAGAAAAGGTATACAAGTCACGAAGTGACCGCCCCACGCGTAGTGGGCTCGTCCGGCAGGACCCCGCTACAATAAACTCATGATCCGCAAAACGCGCCTCTTCACCCCTGGTCCGACCCCTCTCCTCCCCGCCGCCCAGTTCGCCATGGCTGCGGCCGATATTCACCATCGCACCCCCGAGTTCCGCGCGATGTACACCCGCGTCCTCTCCCAGCTCAAAGAGTTCGTCGGCACCAAAAACGACGTCATCATCCTCTCTAGCTCTGGCTCAGGCGCCATGGAAGCCGCCGTCTCCAACCTGACGTCACCGGGAGATCGCGTTCTGGTGCTAACAGCCGGCAAGTTCGGCGAGCGCTGGACCGGCATCACCAAAGCCTTCGGCTGCCACGTCGACGTCGTCAGCGCCCCCTACGGCAGCACCTTCTCCCTCGACGAAGTCAAAGCCAACCTCCACCTCGAAACCCGCGCCGTCTTCGTCCAGGCCACCGAGTCCTCCACCGGCGTCCGCCACGACATCGAAGCCATCGCCAGGCTCCTCAAATCCGAAAACTCCGAAGCTCTCCTCATCGTCGACGGCATCACCGGCCTCGGCACCTCGCACCTCGACATGGACGGCTGGGGCATCGACGTCCTCATCGGCGGCTCGCAAAAGGCCGTCATGATTCCCCCCGGCCTCAGCTATCTCGCAGTCAGCCAGCGCGCCTGGGACCGCATGGAGGCCACCTACAACCCGCGCTACTACTTCGACCTCCGCAAGGAGCGCAAGAACGCCGCCAAGGGCGAGTCCGCCTACACGCCGTCAGTAGCACTCATCGCCGCCCTGGGCGCAGCGCTCAACTACATCGCCGCACAAGCCGGAACCCCGGAAAAACCCGAAGGCGATCTAGCCGCAGGCCGCGTCAAACTGGTCGACAACGCGATCACCTGCGCCGCCATGACCCGCGCCGCAGCCACGGCCCTCGGCCTCAAGCTCTTCGCCCCAGTAGGCAACGAAGCCGCCGCAGCCACTGCCATCGTAGCCCCCGAGGGCAGTGACTCCGGCACGCTGGTCAAGGGTCTCAAATCGCAGTTCGGAGCCATCGTCACCGACGGCCAGGGCGAGATGAAGGGCCAGCTCTTCCGCATCGCCCACATCGGCTTCTTCGACTACATGGACACCATCGCCATCCTCGGGGCCCTCGAACAAGTCATCCACAAAACAAAGTTCCCCGCCCCCAACTTCACCTTCGGCAAAGGCCTGATCGCGGCCCAAACCCTCTTCGCCGAACACGCCAAATAACCAGCAACGCCACAAAACGGGGTGCCCACGTCCGGACTCTCGGACGTGGGTTTTCAATAGCCATGGAAGACGGAAAGTCTAAATTATGGCAACGGACCACGCTTATAGCAGACGAGAGTTTCTGATCGGTGCCGCCGGCGCCGCGCTCACGGCACAGAGCGCGATGGCGTTGGGCGCGAGCACTTCTGCTCTGCGCGGACGATTCCTGACCCATGTCTCCGTCGTGCGCGTCAACCAGATCGAGGTGACGCCTAATCGTTCGATCGGAGAAGACGAAGCTCCGGACAACAGCCCCGCCCATATTCGTTCGCGAAGAGAAGCATTTGCCAGAGGGTGCCCGGAAGGCCGAATGACATGGGCGGTAAGTTGGCTGGCCTTGAACGACAACCGGCAGGAGTACAAAGACGCGCGCCGTCTTCTCGCCTCGTATCACGATCAGTATGGTGACGAGATCACCTTCATTCCGGGCGGCTACTTTGCACCCATGTACGACACGCGAGCCCATAACCGGGAGACGATTCATAAGGCGTTGGGCTTGATCTCCACCATGGTGGGCGGCGGATATCGTCCGCAGTGCATAGTAGCGGGCTTCCTGGACGCGGAAAACCAGAGATACCTGGCTACCGAAGAGGGCATTCATGTTTGCCAGGGGCAGATCTGGAGCCAGCACGGCATTGACCACGGTGATGGCGATGGCGCCATCTGCTATCCGTACTATCCAAGCCGGGAGCACTATCTGAAACCCGCACAGGGAGCGGCCGACTTCATCGACTGCGTCTGCCTGGATGGCTGGACCTGCGACTTTCTAACCGCACGGCGGGAGGGCTTCGAGGGCGGGTATAACAGCCGGCTGGGCGTGGGTCCAATCGAAGCTGTAGGAAATCTCGGGACGGCAGCCGGCCGTAGAGAGATGCTCGCCACCACGGCGGTACACTTCGACCGAGGCCACGCTCTCAATGGATTTGGCTGGGTTACGGGGATCTGGGAGGTGTCGGTTGGGCACGACGAGGATCTGACCTACTGGCTGCAGGCCGTCAGGGACAGGTGGCCTGACACCAGCGTGTTGACCGAGGGTGAGTTCGGCCTGAAGTGGCGTCAGCACACGCCGAGCAATGCCTCGTTGAACTATCAGTTCGATGCTCGAGGAACCGGCGCGCCGGGCTCGGAAAAAGAGTTGGAGATCGAGTGGTACATGAATCGCGAGTTTCGTTTGGCGCTGCTGCGGAACTGGGTGAAGAACGAGCCACCAATGGTCATTGACTTCACGCGCTACGACTTGCCGGCGCAGGAGCCGCAGACTCTGCAGCGGGAGTGGAGCTTGATGAATGTGCTGAATCAGAAAGGCACGCGGCCACAGGATAAGCCCCAGCGGCTGGGGCAGTTGACAGCGGAGGATCAGCGACGGATATTTGCGCGGTATCCGGAGCTGAAGAAGCTGAAATGAAGAGTACCCCTTTAGCCGCGGCAAAGCCGGTCCCCACCCTTCCAGTTTCACCATAAAGGGTCGGATTTGCGAAGCGAACCGCACTCCTCGAACCGCAGTGCAATCGTCTTAGTAAAATCCGCAATCCGCGGTCTCTCGGCCCTTGATACTCTTGTGCAACCCGATGAAACGCTCCCGCCAGGTCGCCGCACCTCTTCTAGCCGCCGCAGCCATGGCGCTCCTAACCGGCTGTCGCAAACCCGAGATGCAGCGCTGCGTCGACGAGAACAACCACGTCGTAGACGACAAACTCTGCGCCAACCTCCCGCCTGATCAACAAGGCATCCAGCAACAGCGCCCCGACGGCCACGGTGGCTTCCTCCCCATCCTCATCCCCTATCGCTACTACTACGGCGGCTGGGGAGGCTACGGCCTCGGCAGCGTAGTTGGCGGGGGAGGCTACGCCCCTGTCGCCGGTCGCAGCTACGCCAATCGCTCCGGCGTCACCATCCGCGGCGGCTTCGGCCGCAGCTTCTCTGAGGGCGGAAGCCACAGCAGCGGTGAAGGCGGATCCCACGGCGGCAGCGCAGGCGAATAACAGCAGCGACGAATCATCGACCCAGGAGACTCATGCAGCGCATCACCCTAACCCCACGCGACAACTGGCAACAAAAAGTCGAGTCCGTCGGCCTCACCTTCCACACCCTCGAAAACGGCACACCCTACTGGGACGAGTCCGCCGCCTACAACTTTACCGCCGCCGAGATCGACACCCTCGAAGCCGCCGCCAACACCCTCCAGGAGATGTGCCTCGCCGCCGCCCAGCACATCATCGACCAGAAGCGTTACGCCGAACTCGACATCCCCGACTTCGCCATCGAAGCCATCGAGTGGGCCTGGAACAACGAGCCGCCCGCGCTCTATGGCCGCTTCGACCTGAGCTGGGCCGGCGCACAAAGCGGCAACGCACCCAAACTACTCGAGTACAACGCCGACACTCCCACCTCCCTCCTCGAGGCCGCAGTCGTTCAATGGCACTGGCTTAAGGACATGCCGACATCACTCGTCTCCGCCAAGCCCGATCAGTTCAACTCCATCCACGAAAAGCTCATCGCCAAGTGGAAAGACATCGACCCCTACCTCTCGAAGCCCGTCTACTTCGCCGCACTCGACAACCCCGAAGACCAGCTCACCGTCACCTACCTCCGCGACACCGCCCAGCAAGCCGGCCTCGAAACCCTCCAGATGTTCATGAGCGAGATCGGCTGGAATGACGAGCAGCAGCTCTTCCTCGATCCCGACGAACATCCCATGTTCTCCATCTTCAAGCTCTATCCCTGGGAGGCTATGCTGCAGGAGGAGTTCGGCCCACACGCCATCGACACCTACCCCAGCACTCGCTGGATCGAGCCCATCTGGAAGATGCTCCTCTCCAACAAGGGCATCCTGCCCATCCTCTGGCAGCTCTACCCCAACCACGAGCTGCTCCTCGAATCCCACTTCGCCGAATCGCCTTTGGAGGCAGCCCAGGACGCCGCCCAGCTACCCAACTACGTCCGCAAGCCGCTCATGTCCCGCGAAGGCGCCAACATCACTCTCGTCCGCGAGGGCACTAACATCGCCACCACGCCCGGCCCCTACAATGGCAAACAGATTATTCAGGCCCTCGCCCCCGACGCCGTCTTCGACCATCGCCACACCGTCCTCGGCCTCTGGATGATCGACCAGGACTGTTGCGGCCTCGGCGTCCGCGAGTCCTTCAACCCCATCACCGACAACCTCAGCTCCTTCGTCCCGCACTTATTCATTTAGAAGATCATGTCCTGCCGGACGGGCCTCCTGCGCGGATAGCGGTCACTTCGTGACTCGTATACCTTGTGTTGTTGAGTGGAAAGCAACGGTCCTCCCGCTGGTCGGAATAAGGATTGTGCCGACCAGCGGGAGGCCCCCATACCTTCCTGCCAAGACCGGTACACACGTCACGAAGTGACCGCCCGAATCGGGGTCCCCACAAACAGGTCTTCGTTTGTGGGGACCCCGAGCGCAGTGGACCCGTCCGGCACGACATGCAGTGACATTGGTCCTTTAAACCAAGCAAAATCGTGTCAAGCCCCCTATCCTCCTAACCCCAACTCAAACAACAACATCAACGTGGCGCATTAGTTTCACCCAATCCCGTAAAATAGAGAGAAGTACACACAAAAAAGCCGTCCCACCGGCCAAACCGTCCGGTAGATTGCCTAACTCGTTTCGTTGGACGAATTTAGCCGTAACCCATTTAGATGGACGTATTTAGCGTCCACCCCTTTCGCTATCTAAATGAAAACAGACAACTTGCACGCGGGTATAGGGGGAGGGGGGTACCCCTCCTGCAAAGCCGCACTGAACCGATACCGAACGCAGAGGTCAATCTTGAAGATCGTTCTCGCCGAAAAAGTCTCGCCAGCAACCCTAGCCGTCTTCCAGCAGGAACCCGGCTGGCAGATCGTCACCCCTGACCAGATTAAGAACGGCCTCGCCGCAGAGCTAGCCGACGCCGACGCCCTCGTCATCCGCTCCGCCGTCCAGGCCGACGCCAAGCTCCTCGAGTCCGCCCCCAAACTCCGCGTCATCGGCCGCGCCGGCGTAGGCGTCGACAACATAGACACCGACGCCGCCACCCACCGCGGCATCGTCGTCATGAACACCCCCGGCGCCAACGCCGTCGCCGTCGCCGAACTCACCCTCGGCCTCATGATCTCGCTCGCCCGCTCCATCCCGCGCGCAAACGCCACCATGCACCAGGCCAAGTGGGACAAAAAATCCCTGCAAGGGCAGGAGCTCCGCGGCAAAACCCTCGGCATCGTTGGCCTTGGCCGCATCGGCCTTGAAGTCGCTCGCCGCGCCGCCAGCTTCGGCATGACCATCCTCGGATATGATCCCTTCGTCGCCCCCGTCATCGCCCGCGAGAACAACGTCACCCTCGTGCCCATAGACGACATCTTCAAATCCTCCGACTACCTCACCCTCCACGTCGGCCTCACCACCCAGACTGAAGGCCTCATCAACGCCACCTCCATCAAGATCATGAAGAAGGGCGTACGCATCATCAACTGCGCCCGCGGCGAACTCATCGTCGAACAAGCCCTCGCCGACGCCATCAAATCCGGCCACGTCGGCGGCGCAGCCCTCGACGTCTTCCACCAGGAGCCTCTCAAAGAGTCGCCCTTCTACAACCTCGACAACGTCCTCCTCTCCCCGCACATCGCCGGCGCGACCGACGAGGCCCAGGAGGCCATCGGCATCCAGCTCGCCATGCAGGTCCGCGACTACCTCAAACTCGGTGTCGTTCAGAACGCCGTCAACCTGCCCTCCCTCTCGCACGAGGAGTACAAAGAGATCGCTCCCTACATCGAGATGGCCGAACGCCTCGGATACTTCCTCGCCCACGCCACGCCGGGCAACTTAGAGAACATCCAGATCACCTACACCGGCCGCATCGCCTCCGGCAAGACCGACCTCATCCGTAACGCCGCCATCGCAGGCATCTTCTCGGGCGCCGACGGCGGCAGCACCGCCAACCGCATCAACGCCGCCGCCATCGCAGCCGAACGCGGCATCCGCATCCAGGAAGACAAGCGAGAGTTCACCGTCGGCGGCGCAGGCTCAGTCCTCAAGATCGTCCTCCACTCCTCCGACGGCGACGCCAGCGCCTCCGCCACCGTCCTCCACGGCACCTCGCCCCGTCTTCTCAGCTACGACGGCATCGACATCGAGGCCCCCCTCCACGGCACCCTCGTCGCCATCCGCAACCACGACGTTCCCGGCGTCGTCGGCCGCATCGGCACCATCCTCGGCGACCATGGAGTCAACATCGCCAACTTCGCCCTGGGCCGCGCACACTCCACGCAGAGCCAGCGCGTCCCCCAGGGCCAGGCCCTCGCAGTCGTCCAGATCGACGTACCCAAGGCCGCATCGGCTACCGCCGCCGTCGAAGCTCTGCGCAAAGTAGAAGCCATCGCCAGCGTTCGTCTCATCGAACTAGGCAAACTCTAACGCTCCATCACCGGATGAGGCCTGAACCGCATCCTCAAGCCTCATCCCGCATCCCATCAAGTAAGGAAATAAAGAAAGAACAACATGCCGCTCTACGAATACGAATGCACCACCTGTCTCAAGCACACTGAAAAAATCCAGAAGTTCTCCGATCCCGAGATCACCGTCTGCCCTCACTGCGGCGGCCATCTCGAACGCGTCATCTCTGCCCCCGCGATCAGCTTCAAAGGCGGCGGCTGGTACGCCGACGGCTACGGCAACGCCAAACCAAAGTCCTCGAGCGATGGCAACGGCTCAGGGTCAAGCGCCGGAGATTCGAAGTCAGCCGATTCGAAATCCACCGACTCCAAGTCCAGCGACTCCAAGTCCGGTGATTCCAAGTCTGGTAGTTCGAAGTCGAGCACCGACTCCAACTCCTCGAGCGGCAGCTCTCCAGCAGCCACGTCCGCCCCGGCAGCGCCTGCAGCAGCTTCCTCGTCGTCAGACAAGAAGTAGCCGCGCAGGCGCTCCAGGCTTCGGTTGATGGCAGCGGCTTCGCTTATGGCACCGGCTTCAGTTGAATCTCGCGAACCAGTTCGCTCGAGACCACCTCTGTGCTTTCCGCCCTCATCCTGAGCACCTCTGCTCTCTTCTCGGGCGAGCCATACACCTTGGCAATAATAGGTTCGGCCAGATCCGCGGACGTATCCAGTACGGCCATATTCTTGAAATGAAGCACATACATTACGTCCCACTTCTCCGGCCCCTCGAAATTCACTGAGGTCATAATCGAGTATCCCGTGATGATGCCAGCTGCTTTCTCGGCCTCGAAAACCTTAGGCGCATAAGCAAACGCTTCGTAAAACTCCTTGGTTTTTCCTGGCAATATCCGGAGCTTCACAGCCCGAACGACTCCTGTATGACTGTAATACTGTTGAGCTAGTCCGCTAACCGGCATAGCAGTGAGTACCAAAGCGACGAAACAACGTGCGAACGCCTTCATGGTCGTACCTCATAGATTTTTCTGTGTGGGAGCCCGCCCGAAAGCTTACACCAGTTTCCCAGCGCTGAACATCAGCAAGTCACCTCGTGATTCGTTCCGGATCCCGAACAAGCTCATCTCTTTCGGCCAAAGCAACGTCTGCTCTCAATTGAGGGCAACGCCACATTGTCGACAGCTGCGCAAGATACCGCTTCGCGCTCCAGCCAACTTCAGCTATCCTCGCTCTAACTCCACGTCATCGTTCCAGCCACAAGCAGCTCTGCCTCGGACATTCGGCACCGCTTCCGCGCATCCGCATCGATATTCCCACCGACGCAAGAAGGATCAAGCACAATGGAGCAAACCGTCGCCGAATCCGAAGCCTCCCTCGCTCCCGCTCCCGGTCTGCGCGCAAACATCCTCTCGCCGATGGAGACGCTCGCCCAATCCATCTCCACCATCGCTCCCACAACCACACCGACCATGACCATCCCTCTGGTCTTCGTCCTCGCCGGCAACGGAACCTGGCTCGCCTACCTCTTCGCCACCGCTGCTATCCTGCTCATCGCCCTCTGCGTCAGCCGCTTCGCCCGCTACACCTCTTGCTCAGGCTCGCTCTACACCTACGCAACCTCCTCCCTCCCACCAGCCATCAGCGGCATCGCCGGCTGGGCGCTCCTGCTCGCCTACATCACCACAGGAGCCTCCGTCGCTGGAGGCTTCATCAACTACGCCAACGTCTTCCTCCTCTCGATCACCGGCAAGTCGGCTCCAACCTTCCTGCTCGCATTACTCTGCGTCGGCGTCTCCACCTTCATCGCCTACCGCGACGTACAAGTCTCTGCCCGGCTGATGCTCTGGATCGAAGCCATCTCCGTCGCGCTCATCGCCATCGTGCTCGCGCTCCTGCTATGGCACAACGGCCTCCACATCGACCACGCCCAACTCCACCTCGAAGGCGTCACTCCCTCCGCAGTCCGCCTTGGTGTAGTCCTCGCCCTCTTCAGCTTCGTCGGCTTCGAGAGCGCCACCACTCTAGGAGCCGAAGCCTCCAACCCGCTCCTCACCATCCCCCGCGCAGTCATCCAGAGCGCTGTCTTCACCGGCCTCTTCTTCATCCTCTGCGCTTACCTCGAAACCCTCGGCATGCACACCGCCCACCAGAACCTCGGCGAATCCACCGCCCCCATGCGCGTCCTCGCCAACCTCGCCGGCGTCACCCCCCTCGGCCCCTTCATCGACTTCGGCGCTCTCGTCAGCATGTTCGCCTGCACCCTCGCCTGCATCACCGCAGCCGCCCGTGTCCTCATGCGCATGGGCCACAACGGCATCGTCCACCAGAGACTAGGCTTGGCCCACCCCAAGAACGCCACCCCAGGCGCAGCTGTCCTCGTCTCCGGCACCCTTACCGCGCTCCCTGTAACGTTCCTCGCTCTCCGCGGCATCGCAGGCACCGACATCTACGGCTGGATGGGCTCCCTTGCCGTTTACGGCTTCCTCACCACCTACGGTCTCGCCGCCATAGCGCTCCCTCTCTACCTCAAGCGCAACCACCGCCTCACCAGCACTTCGCTGATCCTGTCCACCGCCACAGCGCTCGCGATCATGCTCGCGCTGGCCGGAACCCTCTACCCCGTCCCCGAGCGTCCTTACAACTGGCTACCCTACGTATACCTCGCTTACATCCTTGGAGGAACGGCCTGGTTTGCCCTCACCACCCGTCGCAGTCCTCCGCAATCTAATAGCTAGCCGACCAACGGGAGGCCCTCACACAGTTATCCAACTAAGAAAAGGTACACAAGTCACGAAGTGACCGCCCCGCGCGCAGCGGGCCCGTCCGGCAGGACAACCAACAGAATCAATCCGGATGCAGCATCCGAACCGCAATCTCTTCCACGCGCTCCATCGTGATGCCGTCCCTCTGTTCCTCTGCCAGAGGATGGTCCTGATCCACAACTGTAAAATACGGCCTCTGCCCCACCGGTTGCGTCTGCACGCTCACTTCAAGGTTGTATGTATCGCCGAACACCGGCAACTGAGAGTTCAGCCAACCAGGAAACGGTGCTTCCTTCTCTCGTCCTTCAACCGCCCACAGTTCATTGGTCCGCACAAAGTTCTTTGGACTCACCTCAGCCCAGATCCCCCAAACAAACGGCTCCTCCAACCCAATCACAGGCACCAGAATGCGCCCGCGTAGATAGAAATCTTTACCATCAACAACGCACTGATCAGGAGTAATCACCACTCGCTGATCCAACTCCTCCACCGCAATCGCACCAACAGCCAGCGGAGCTTTGACGCTATAACTCAACGACAAAACATGATGCTCGCCACATACGCTACAACCAAACCCGCTCTCTGACTTAATACTCATCTCTCCATCATTCCACATCAGAGAGCATCTTCACGCGAGAGCGATCTCTGTCAGGGAACCTTTACTCCTCACCAATATCCTCATTCCAAACCTCAGGCTTCTCTGCGATAAATCCTGTTAACAGATCCGAACACTCCTGCGAATCGAGATCGATCACCTTCACTCCATGCTCCTTCAGCCACTCCACCCCACCAGAAAAGTTTCTGCTCTCCCCTACCACCAGGGTGCGAATCCCGAACTGCCGAATCAGCCCACTGCAATACCAGCAGGGAGCAAGCGTAGTCACCATCACCTTGTCCTTGTAAGTCCTCTGCCGCCCCGCCCGTCGAAACGCATCCGTCTCTCCATGCACCGACGGGTCATCCTGCTGCACCCTTCGATTTCTTCCCGACGCCAACAACTTTCCATCCCCATCAAACAACGCCGCACCGATCGGAACCCCACCCTCGCTCCGACCGATGCGGGCCTCCTTCAGCGCGACCTCCAGCATTGCGCGATACCTCTCCACTTCCGTCATCCTTACCCTTTCTTCGGTGGCGGCGGAACCTTCTTCCCTGCCTTCCGCGCCTCTGACAAACCAATCGCAATCGCCTGCTTCGGATTGGTCACCTTCTTGCCACTGCGACCACTCTTCAACGTACCCTTCTTCATCTCGCGCATCTCAGTCTCAACGTTCTTGCCGGCCGAAGGACTGTACTTCCGCGTCGAACTCTTCTTTGCCGCCTTCTTGGCCGGAGTCCTCTTAGACGCTTTCTTTTTCGTTGCCGCCTTCTTTGAAGCCGTCTTCTTACTCGCCGACTTCTTTGCCGTTGCCTTCTTCGTAGTCATAGAGTTCCTCCTCACACTAAGAGTCCTCACGACCACCGCAACGTTGCATCACCAAACCATCACAGCACCTCAAACGATATCAAGCCACGTCAGCGATTTCGCCTTCTTCGCCACACCACGATTCCCGCCAAAATCCCCAAAGCTGCTACCCCGACAACTCTCAACGTCACCTTCCGTATCCACGAGGGAGTCCGCTCCAGCGACCCATCCTGCCAAGCCGCGTGCACCAGCTTCAGATCAGCCGCAAACCCAGGAATCGTAATCGAATCGAAATCCGTGACCGGCAGAGACCCGAAGATCCGCGCCGGCTCAGGCGCCCCACCTTCGCGGTCTTTTGGAATAGCCTTGATCAGTTCATTGATCTCCGCATCACGAGGATTATCAAACAACGCGCCATCCGCCGTGTTCGGAAACAGCGTGTCATTCCCCGTCATCTTCCTCTCAATCGCCGCCACACCATCCTGGCACACGCCCAGCGGATAGTATCCGCCAAACGGAAGCTCCGGACGTGCCAGATGTTGATGCATATACGCAATCGCCATCTTTCCCACTAGCCGCGTCACCTCCACCGCATCCGCATCGCGATACTCATGCGCATGACGCCCCAGTACCCACGTCTGATCCTGCGTATCCATAGTACGAAACTCCGCCTTGCCGTCGATGCCGAAGTACCAACTTACATTCGCATTCACCTTCGGCCCGCGAACCTCCCACTCGTACTCAGCATGGCTCACGGGAACCAGCAGCGGACGCCTCGTCCCCGGCACGCGAATCTGCGAGTCCACCCAGAACGGCATCATCACATCCTGCCCCTTGTAATGAAAGTGTCCGAAGTTGGCAAAGTACCGCGCATCGGCCACCACCACCGTATGTCCGGTAGTCATCAGCGCTTTTACAAGCTCCTGCGGCGTCTTCGCGCTCTGACCTTCAATTGTAACCGTAACAGGAACAGAATTATCCAGCCCATTCAAACTCAGCCGGTTCAATAAATTCGCCAGCCGCTGACTCTCAGCATGCATCGGGGCAAGCGTTGAATTGGCGCCATCCCCTCTCACCACGCCGTCACCAAGCTCGCTCACCAAACCATCCGTAGTGAAACCCGGCAGCTTCGACGGAGCATCCAGACTCACCTTCTCAGCCTTATCCAACCCATACTCACCGAGATCGACATAGTCCTTAATCTGGCTCGCAGTTACTGCGCTCTTCGTAGAACCCGAACCCACGGGCGTTCCGGGGTGCAGAGCCGCGACATCCGTCACACTCTGATCCTTGGCAACCACGCGACTGGCGACTCTTACCGTAGGATTGATAGCCTGCATCGTCCAACCAGGAAACCGATCCAGTCCCTGCCAGTCCTTGCCGAGGATCAACTCGCGCAGCCGCTTCACCAGCGCTGGCGTCATCAGCGCCGGGCCCTTCTTCCCGTTCTTATCCAGCTGCGCGAGCATCGCATCCGTGAATCCCGGAGTAGCCGAAAGCTCCCGCATCATCTGCGACAGCATCACCGTATTCGCCGGCATCGGCTCCTCCGGCACAACATACGGAGCATCGCTCCGGCACCCAAACAGAGCAAGCAGAATACTCACACACACCCCACGACAAACACCTTTGGATAAAAGCCACGCGCATGCATCCGCCCATTAAACCCTACGCCGCGCGTCCTCAAGAACTTAATTCAACTCAAACTGCCAGGTCAGACCGAGGCTACGGAATCGCGGCCTGAATCGCCCGGCGAACCTCGTCTCGATACAAAACTTCAACCTGCATAATTCGATCATTGACGACATCAAGAATGATCGTTCCGCTCTTGGGTCTATCCCAACGCATCCAGCTTCTTCGCCACCAATTCATTCAGAAGCGCAGGATTAGCCTGCCCTTTTGACAGCCTCATCACCTGACCAACAAAGAACGCGGCCACCGTCTTCTTCCCCCCGCGATACTGCTCCACCTGCTTCGCATTCGACGCGATCACCTCATCGATCATCGCCTCAATCGCGCCCGTGTCCGAGATCTGCTGCGGCTTCTCCCGCTCGTACACCACAGGAAAATCCTCGTTCTTCTCAAACGCACTATCCAGCAACTGCTTCAGCATCTTGCTCGACAACTCCCCCGACTCCGCCAGGTCAGCCGCCATCACCACACCAGCCATCGACACCGGCGACTGCTCCAACTCCAACCCCGCAGCCCGCAGCCGCATCGTCAACTCGCTCGTCAGTAACGCCGCCACGCGACGAGGACTCTTGGCCTTCTTCGCCGCGTCTTCAAACTTATCTGCAAACTCACGCGTCGCTGTCAACGTAGCAGCATCCTGCGCCGAAATCTCATACTCGCGAATCATGCGCTCTCGACGAGCTTCGGGCAGCTCAGGCATCATCTTCAGAATCTCCGCCTGCCACTCCGCACCAACCACAAGCGGCGGCAGATCCGGCTCCGGAAAGTACCGGTAGTCATGTGCCTGCTCCTTACTCCGCATCGAGTAAGTCCGCCCCTCCGCGTTATTCCAAAGCCGCGACTCCTGTACCACCCGACCGCCGTCTTCCAGCACCCCAATCTGCCGCTCGATCTCGTACTCCACCGCCGCGCGAATATACCGAAAGCTGTTGACGTTCTTCACCTCAGCCTTCGTGCCGTATGCTTTAGCCCCTAACTCCGCCGCATCCTTCTTTAGCATTACGCTGACGTTGGCGTCGCACCTCAGCGAGCCTTCCTCCATGTTGCAGTCGCTCACGCCGGTGTAGAGCAGAATCTCCTTCAACTTCGTCAGGTATTCAAACACCTCATCCGCAGTTCGCAGATCAGGCTCACTCACAATCTCCACCAGCGGCGTCCCACACCGGTTCAGGTCGATATAGGTCTTCGACACCGAATCTGCAAACCCATCGTGAATGCTCTTCCCAGCATCTTCTTCCATGTGCAGCCGGGTCACACCGATCCGCTTGGTCACAGCCGCGCCACTCGCATCAAACGCCGGCACCTCAATCCATCCGTGCTCCGCAATCGGCTTGTCGAACTGCGAGATCTGGTATCCCTTCGGCGAATCCGGATAAAAATAATTCTTCCGCGAAAAAATACTCGTCTCGCGAATCTCGCAGTTGATCGCCTTCGCCGCCAGCACAGCAAACTCCACGGCCCTGCGATTCAACACCGGCAACGCTCCCGGTAACCCGAGGCAGGTCGGACAGCAATGCGTATTCGGCTCGCCACCGTATTTATTCACGCATCCGCAAAACGCCTTCGACTTCGTCAAAAGCTGAACATGAACTTCCAGCCCAATCACAGGCTGGTACTTGGCAAGAACGTCGGGCGAAAGCGCAGTCAAGGTAGACATGGTCTATCTCGATTCTACCAAGCATGTCCTGCCGGACGGGCCCACTGCGCTCGGTCCCCACAAACGAAGACCTGTTTGTGGGGACCCCGATTCGGGCGGTCACTTCGTGACGGGTGTACCGGTCTTGGCAGGATGATGGGCATGGGGCCTCCCGCTGGTCGGCACAATCCTTATTCCGACCAGCGGGAGGACCATTGCTTTCCACTCGACACCACAGGTATACGAGTCACGAAGTGACCGCCCTCCGCGCAGGAGGCTCGTCCGGCAGGACATCGCCACGAAACAAGCTACTATCGGAAGCAAATGGAACCCATCACCCACCTCATGACCGGCGCCGTCCTCGCCCGCTCCGGCTTCAACCGCAAAGCCGCCTACGCCACCGCCACAATGACCCTCGCCGCCGAAGCTCCCGACCTCGACACCCTATGGTCCATCCGCGGCCCCATCGCAGCTTTCCAGCATCACCGCGGCTGGACTCACACCCTCCTCGGTCTGCCGTTCGAAGCTGCATTGATCGTAGGCGCCATCTGGCTCTTTCACCGCTGGCGAAGCCGACGCAACGAAGCCCCGAAACAAACCGACCCCGCGTTGCCCTACGACCCCACGACGACCCCGCTGCCCCGCCACCACGCCCCCGTCCGCTGGGGCCTGCTTTATGGCTTTTCTCTCATCGCCCTGCTGAGCCACCTCCTGCTCGACTGGACGAACAACTACGGACTGCGCCCATTCTTTCCTTTCAACCCCCATTGGTACGCCGGCTCCATCGTCTTCATCTTCGAACCCGTCATCTTTCTCCTTCTGCTCCTGGCTCTTATCGCGCCCTCCCTCTTCGGGCTCATCAGCAGCGAAGTAGGCGCTCGCAAACAAGCATTCCGCGGACGAGGCTGGGCCATCTTTTCCCTCGTCGCCATCGTCGTCCTCTGGACCCTGCGCTTCGTCGAACACGCAGAGGCCCTCCAACTCGCCCAATCCACCGACTACAACGGAGCCCGCGTCTCCCGGGTCTTCGCCAGCCCCTACCCCGTCAACCCTTTCCATTGGCAGACCGTCGCCGAGACTCCACAGTTCTACCAGCTCGCCACAGTCGACACTCTCAACAGCGTCGTCGCCACCAGCACTCAGGCCGACATCATCTATAAGCCCCCCACCACAATCGCCACCCTCGTAGCCAAGCGCAGCTGGCTCGGCGAAGCCTACCTCGACTGGTCGCAGTATCCCGTAGTCACCGACATCGGCACGAACGAGGAAGGCCTCACCGCCGTCACCTTCCGCGATCTGCGCTTCTTCTACGACACGCCGTTCCTGGCCGGCCGCGAAAAGCCCCCACTCTCAGGAACCGTCTACCTCAACGCCGACCGCCGCATCGTCCGCATGGACATGGACGGCCGCACCCAGCATTAGCAACTTGAAACCACGCTAATTCTCTTCCACCGGAAGCGTCGTCCCCCGCCGCCGGTCGAACACCTTCCGCAACACGTACACCAGCAGCAGCACAATCAGAATGCCGCTGAACCCCAGCACATACGCAAGGTGTTGATGAATCGCCCGCGTAATCGTATGCAGAATCGCAGGCCCATACGTGATCGTGATAATGGCCCAGATCAAAAATCGTATGAACTTCCCGAGACAGATCGCACTGAAGAACCACAGCATCTTCATCTCGAACACGCCCGCCGCAAATTCAAACAGCTTCACTGGCGTAGGCGGAGGCATCATCGCCGGAATCATGATCGCGAGAAACTCCTGCTTTTCAAACCGGTCCCGCATCTGCTCATATCGTTGCCGGTTGATGCGTTTGAGCAGAAACAGCTCCCCGCCCGCGCGTCCTAGGTAATACGGCAACAGGCTTCCGACGGCAGAGCCAACCGCCGCCATAAAACAATAAAGCAGAAAACGGGACTTATCGTGGACCACATAGTCGATCAGCAGCGCATCGATCGGCACCGGAATCGCCGCCGAATCGATCACCGCCAACGCGCCGATACCCCACACGCCAAGCGGCTTCAGTGCCGCAAGCATCACGACATTCAATTTATGCAGAAGTGCAACGGGAGAGATCTTCACGGGGTTCTTCTCATTCTAATTGCCGTCAGTCCTTCCATGCTGATCGCTCTCCGTGAACGCATGATGAGCCGTCCGCCCCGCCAGCAAGTCCAGCGCATGCGGCAACACCTCCAGAATCGACGCGAGCGAACTCCTCGCGCCCGAAGGACTCCCCGGCAGATTCACAATCAGCGCATCTCCCAGCGTCCCGCAAACAGCGCGGCTCAGTGCTGCCAGCGGCGTCTGCAGCAGCCCATCGGCTCTCATGCGCTCCGATAACCCGTCAACCAGCCGTTCACAGACCATCCTCGTAGCCTCCGGCGTCACATCGCGTTTCGCCAGCCCCGTCCCTCCGGTCGTCACAATCAGGTCTACAACTTTCGCGTTACGTCTCAACGCCTCAGCAATCTGGTCGACCTCATCCGGCAGCATCTCACTCAACACCTGCCCCACCCCGGCATCCTCAAGCAGCTCGCACACCGCAGGTCCCGATAGATCCATCTGTTCCCCACGGGAACAGCGGTCGCTGATCGTCAGCACTACAGCACGAACATCAGGCGCAAATCTTAGAGTCACCCTCCCAGTCTACGGTTTCACCTGTCTGGCCGAAAGTTCCCGCAAGCGCTTCTTTTCCCAATCCAAGCATCAAAGATGAGAAAATAGAGAGGACTATGCAACCCGGTGCATCATACCGGGAGCATAACGATCCATCCCGCACGAAACTTTCGCCTCCCGAAGCCGTCAGACCACAGAGCCCATGCCTTCACTCGAGACCCCGCCCAAATCCGCACCGCCCAACCAGACCCCCAAGGTGCGCACCGGCCGCTACGGCGAACTCGAGGAGCACGAACTCATTCACCTGCTCGACTCCCTCGACGACGAACGCTCCAAGGCCCGTTTCCGCGAGTCCATCTACATCTCCATCATCATCTACCTGGCCATCGGCTGGTTCCTCTTCTACGGCCCCCGCGTCCTCTTCCATCAGCCCCGCCTCATCAGCCCCGTACAGGTGCTCAAAGAGCGCGACCAGCAGCTAACCCGCCTCGAAGACCCGACTAATCTCTTCAAAATCGCACCCAAAACCCCCAAGGCGCGCCCACCGCAACCAGTCGTAGACGAGAAGATGTTGAAGCAGCTGCAGGCAATGCGTAAGGCCGCCCCGCCTACCCCAGCCGCTCCCGCGCCACCAAAACCCACACCTCCCGTAACTCAACCGGCGCCCCCACAACAGACGACTCCGCTTCCCCCCGCCCCACAGCCTCAGCCTACCCAGCAGCCGGCCCAGCAGGCTCTCGTAGAAGCACCAAAACCAGTCCCAACCCGGCCAAACTTCGGCAATCCTAATCAGACCGCTGGCGACGCGATCCGCCAGGCCGCCCAGGGTGCAGCTCGCGACCATGGCAGCGCCGGTGACTCTGGCGGTCAATCCGGCGGACGCGGCGGTATGGGCACCGGTGCCGAAATTCTCTCCGACACCCAGGGCGTCGACTTCGGCCCCTACATCCGCCGCATCCTTCAAGACATCAAGCGCAACTGGTATCCCCTCATCCCCGAAGAGGCCCGCCCGCCCCTCAACAAACAGGGCGAAACCCTCATCCGCTTCACCATCCTGCCCGACGGCCGCATCGCCGCCATGAACCTCGACGGCAGCAGCCAGGATCAGTCCATCGACAGAGCCTGTTGGGGCGCCATCACCGGAGAGGGCCAGTTCCCCCCACTCCCGGCCAGCTTCCACGGCCCCAAACTCGAACTCCGCATCGACTTCCTCACCAACAAACCCCTCCCGTAACCGCATCTGTTACAGGAGAGCGCACCAGCTCACCCAAAAAACTCTATCCAGTTAATTTGCTTGCCACTGGTTCAGCGAGTGTAAGAAAACGTGCCGCATAGATCCGTTGAATTTGCGATCTCAGTCAACGTGAAAACGGGCATCTTTGGTCCCGAGAAAAATGCGACCTTCAAGGAACGCCCAGCAACATAAGTCGCCATCCACTGCACATCCTCAGTGCCGCACAAAGTGTTCTTATGCAGAAACTTCTTCGCAGCCGGGATGTTCAGCCTGTAGAGGTTGCCACTCCCGCCCGCCCTGCTATCTGCGTCGAACACAGCGCTCACCTCGCCCGGCTCCAGCGAACGTATCTGCGCAATCACAAAGCCAGTAAAGTTGATCGACATCTTCTCGCCGGCGAATCCGATATCGCCCGTAATCGACTGTGCCGTAGAACTCTCCGCACGCCAGTACCCTTTTTCCTGTGCCACCGCAAAAATCGAACAGGCCAGCACTGACCCAATAATCGCACCGACTATCTTCTTCCGCATCATCTCTCAAGGATCACACTCAAGCTGCCGTTTGAGCAACTGCAGCCCGCAACGCCGGCGCCGCCTGCCCCATTGATGCGGTCTCATCGCATGAATGGGCCATCGCGCCAAGGCGCGATCCGCTCTCCTCAAGCGGCTCACTCCAAACACAATCCGCCATCATCTATCATCAAAAAAGACGGCCACCACGATCGCAACTCCACTCCAACACGAACGCCGCCGCCAGATTCGCGGACTCCTCACGCTAGCCGCAATCATCCTCCTCTTCAGCGTCCTCCGCGCCGGCGTCCACCAGCTCTTTCACCCCGGCTGGTGGCGCCTGTGGTGAACCCACCCGACCACCCGCTCATCGTTCTCGTCGGCCCGACCGCCAGCGGCAAGACCTCCCTCGCCATTCATCTCGCCCAACAGTTCAACGGCGAGATCATCAGCTGCGACTCGGTAGCCGTCTACCGCGAGATGGAGATCGGCACCGCCAAGCCCACCCACGAAGAGCGCGCCCTCGTCCCCCACCACATGATCGACATCGCCTGGCCAGACGAACCCTGCACCGCCGGAGACTACAGCCGTCAGGCCCGCGAGGCGCTCGTCGGCATCACCGAACGCGGTCATCTCCCCATCGTCGCCGGGGGCACCGGCCTCTATCTCCGGGCCCTCACTGACGGCCTCTTTCCCGCACCCCCACAAAAGCCCGGCCAGCGCGAACGCCTCCGCAACATCGCCTCCACCCGCGGCCCGGCATATCTCCACCGCCTCCTCACCCGCCTCGACCCGACCGCAGCAGCGGCCATTCATGCCAACGACATCGCCAAAGTCGTACGCGCCATCGAAGTCTCTCTCGCGACCGGCCACAGCCACAACGCCAGCAAACGCACTCCTATGACCGAACAGTGGCAACAGGGCCGCGATGCCCTCATCGGCTACAGCATTCTGCGCCTCGGCCTCAATCCCGCCCGCCCCCTCCTCTACGAACGCATCAATCAGCGCGCCGCCGCTATGTTTTCCGATGAACGGCACGACGGCGGCCTCATCGAAGAGACCCGTCGTCTCATCGCTCGCTACGGCGAAGCCTGCCGCCCTCTCACCTCACTCGGATACGCCGAAGCCTCTGCCGTCCTCCGCAACCAACTCACCTGCGAGCAAGCCGTCTCCCAGGCCCAGCAAGGTCATCGCAACTACGCCAAACGCCAGCTCACCTGGTTCCGGCGCGACGCCGACATGCACTGGCTCCCAGGCAGCGGCGGCGACCCCGACATCGCAGACCAAGCCCACCGCCTCGTCTCAAAACATCTTCGCGAACAAGAAAAAGCTCACCCGCAAGGATGAGCTTTCTCCTAAGAATCCTTCCTATCAGGAAGGCTGAATCACCAAGTTATCGGCCAGCTTGAACCGCACAATCGACTCAGCTGGAATCTCAATATCCCGATTCCCGGTCAACCCGCTGATGAGCGTTCCGCCGCCACCACCAACAAGGCCGCCAACCAGCAGCCCAACGCCACCTGTCGCAAGCCCGCCCACGAGCATGCCCGCTCCCGCTCCGCCTCCAATAATCGCCGCCGACCGCTTGCCCTTGCCCTTCTTCGTCCGGGTCAAATCAGAAGTATCCAGCGCATATCGAGATCCGTTCAGCGTGAGATAGGTCAACCTCAACTCCAGAATGGAAGACCCTTTGAAGTGCCCCCGTCGATGGGAGGCGACCACCACACCGCTCACCGGCGTACCTCGCGGAATCACAACGCGGTCACCCCGCCCAACCACCGGCTCTTCCACCTCTCCGGTAAACCGGTCTCCAGCATGGCTGGTCTTCACACTGATGTGCTGATTGATCCGAATCGTCAGGTTCGTCCCTGCGGCGATATTCACGTCCGCCGGCCGCACAATCGGCGCGCCCCCCGGCGCAGGCACCGTCACCGGCTGTCCTGACGAGTCCACCTGACCCGGCGCAACCGGCTGCCCTGTAGCCGTTTGATCAGCAGGTGGTGCACCCGCCTCGGGTGCACCGGGCGCAGTAGCAGGAGTATTCGCCGCTACCGGTGCCTGTGGAACCGGGGTGGTCGTAGTCGTCGTAGCCTGGGTCGTCTGCCCAGGGGCCGGCGGCTGCACTGTAGTGGTCGTCACATTTCCATTGCTATCGGTGGAAACCACCTGCTGTGCCTGGCCTGTAGCCGCGGCCTGCTTCTTGGCCTGATCAATCGCGGCGTCCTGCTTCGACTTACACCCAGCCAGTATCACCAGCGCCAGCATCATCGTGCCAACGGTCTTGCTCGAATATTGAAGGTTCATCGTGCCATCCTCGTTCTTGGTTCGGAAGTGAGCTTCAGCGACAAAAGGTTACCGGCTGCAGATCCGCTAACTTCGTAAGATGCTCATTCCCCACCAAAGACCACCCGGCGACAAAAGGTTTAAGATAATTTCATGACCACCGCAGCCGCCAAACGCCCCCAGCTCGCCCATCTCACCGCCCAACTCGACGACCTCCGCGAGCGCGGCACCTTCTTCAAGCTGCGCGTACTCGACGACCAGCAGGCCCCGGTCTGCACCTACGACGGGAAGCGTGTCATCAACCTCGCCTCCAACAACTACCTCGGCCTCTGCAACCATCCAAAGCTCGAAGAAGCCGCCATCGCCGCCACAAAAAAATACGGCGTAGGCTCCGGTGCCGTCCGTACCATCGCCGGCACCATGCACATCCACATGGAGCTCGAAGAAAAGATCGCCGACTTCAAAGGAGTCGAAGCCTGCGTCGTCTTCCAGTCAGGCTTCGCCGCCAACGCCGGCACCGTCTCCAGCATCCTCGGCAAAGAAGACTTCATCCTCTCCGACGAACTCAACCACGCCAGCATCATCGACGGCGCACGCCTCTCTCGCGCAAAGATCAAAGTCTTCCGTCACAAGGACATCGCCCACGCCGAGCAACTCCTGCAGGAAGTCCAGAACGAGCCCGGCCGCAAGCTCCTCATCACCGACGGCGTCTTCTCCATGGACGGCGACATCGGCCCCGTCGACAAGCTCGCCGGCCTCTGCGAAAAGTATGGCGCCATCATGATGGTCGACGACGCCCACGCCTCAGGCGTTCTCGGACGCAATGGCCGCGGCTCCGTCGATCACTTTCACGCCACCGACAAAGTCGACGTCCAGGTCGGCACCCTGTCAAAAGCCATCGGTGCCCTCGGTGGCTACGTCTGCGGCAGCCGCGACCTCATCGACTACCTCTACCACCGCGCCCGCCCCTTCCTCTTCTCCACCTCGCACCCACCCTCGGTCGCCGCCACCTGCATCGCCGCATTTGACATATTGGAGAATGAGCCGGAACGCATAGCCCGCCTCTGGGCCAACACCGCCTACTTCAAGCAGCAACTCACCAGCGCCGGCTTCGACGTCGGCGGCAACACCACCCCGAAGAGCGAAACTCCCATCACTCCTATCATCATCGGCGACGGTCGCCGCACGATGGACTTCTCCCGCGCCCTCTTCGACGCCGGAGTCATGGCCACCGGCATAGCCTTCCCCACCGTCCCCGAAGGAAAGGCCCGCATCCGCACCATCATGACCAGCGAGCACACACGCGAACAGATCGATCAGGCCCTCGAAACATTCACCTCAGTCGCAAAGAAGACGGGCATCCTTCAAGCCTGAAGACGCCGGACGAAACCTCTTCGCGCTCAATCCCCGGCGAAGACCCGCGGCACGCGAACGTTTTTAGTGAGCCGTCTCGCTCGTCGGCGCGGAGGGTTGAGTCACAACAACATCCGGAGGAAGACGATTCTTCTGAAAATGCCTGATGACGTCCGGGGCAAACTCAATCAGAAGAGCGCCGAAGGTGCCCTCGGCAGTCACCAGGAAACCCTGCTCGATCGTCAACCCGAATCCCCGATCGTCCTTCGGGTAGTAGAGATTTGAGATACCGCCCGCCGCCATGTTCCCCAGCAGATTCGAGAAGTTCGGCTGCCACTTTCCGTTATCGCCCTTGCAGCGAATCGTCGTACTCACCGCATACCAGAACCGATTCTTGACCGGTCCCGTTCCCATCCGAAAGTAGCGTGCGTCCTGGTGCAGCAGCACAGGAAAAACTCCGTTGCCAAGAATAGTTCCGTTGAACTGGTCGGTGAACGCCGCGCCGAAACGCTTGCCATAAGCATCCCAACCCTGCTGATAGCCTTCTTTCATATACTGCACTGGATTGGTGCCAGGAATCGGATCGGTGCTGGAGTGCGAGTTCTGCGCCTGTCCGATCGCCGACGTAAACAACGCCAGCCCAACCTGGTACGGATCGATCGCACTCCGGAACGATGCCCGCATCTTCTGTCCCGGAGTCAGAGGAAGGTTGTTGCCATCGAGCACAGCGTTGAAGTTCGGCACGACGACACCGATTCGCTGGTGAAGTTCCTTCTGGAGTTCCTCCTCCGAGGCGCTCTTCTTCTGCTCATCCGTCATTGGCTTCTTCGTCGTATCCTCCTGCCCAGACGAAGTCGACTGCACCGGCGTCGCCTGAGCTTGCGCAGTCTGCTTCTCATCCAGAGTGGAAGAACTATATCCGGCCGCGTTGTCTGCGATCTCAACCGGCGCTTGCGGCACCGGCGCATCAGGCAGCGTCGCCTCAGTCGGAACGGCACTCTGCGAGAACAGCGCTGGAGCTGCGATGACTAGGAATGTCACATTAAGAACGAAAGGCAGAATACGGCGGGAAAAAACAATCACTTTAAGAGTCTACCTGACGGTATTGCAGCAATCCGCGCATTAGAACCTGCGCGACCGTGCTTCTGTTTGATATTCATGGCATCCTCTCGCTGATTGTCAGCGCTAACCTGCTCAGCGAAAAGAGCTCTAGACAGGAATCAAAGCTGGCACTCACTCCTGCACTCAACTACTTAGGGACTAGCGTCAGGTGTATAGACGAGCTATAAATCCTCCCGCCTACAGGCGATGAAAGAAATTGTGCCCGCAGGGTGAAAGCTCTTCGCCTGCTCGAATCAGGCATCTTGCGCCCCGCCTTAACGTCTCAACCATCCCGGGATGATCAGCTGGCAAACAAACAAAACTTCAAAGCGTATTGGAACAGCCAGGCACGCGCCTGCGACTCCTGTCACCTCAGATTCTTATCAAAAAACTTCACCGCCATCTCCGACACGGTCCCATGCACCTTCTCGCGGTCAACTCCCGCGGCGTCTCCGCAATACACACCGAGCTTCGCCTTTCCCGCATCCGTGCATGTATCTAAAAACGTGTAGTGCGCCACGCCATCAGGCAACACCGTCAGGTGCGCGTTCGGCATCAACGCCAGCAATCTCCCCGCGTTCGTCGCCACTGGAGCAATCTGATCGGCCGCTCCCACGACCATCGCCACCGGAATCGTCACCTCCCGAAAACCATCCGCGTCGAACGCCTGTCCCACCCCCGGCGCTATCGCAAACACAGCCCGAACCCGCGGATCACGGTAGCTCGCACCTCCGCGCGCCATCGACTCACCACTGCTCGCTCTCACCTTCTTCAGCATCTGCTCCGGGTCGCCCATGCCCTTCATCTCCGGCACCACGCACTTGTGCAGCGTTGGGTCTGTCTCACACGCTTTGAGAAATCGCTCCTGATCCGTGCGCGCACCCGCCAGCTCCAGCACCGTATAGCCGCCAATGGAAAACCCCGCCGCACCAATCCGTGCTTCATCGACATGCGGCCCAAACGTCGGATCCAGCAACAGCGCATCCAACGCATCACTGATATCCGTCGCCCGCTCCCACCACAGCACAAACCCCTCTGCCGTATAAGACTCCAGCGCGTTATTTCCCGGATGATTCACCCCCACCGCAATGAACCCATGCCGCGCCAGCACCGTGCCCAGCCACGCCAACTGCATCGCCGACCCACCCGTGCCATGCGACAGCATCACCACTGGAAACTTCACCTGCGAATTCGCAATCGGAGCATTTAACACCGCTCCACCCGCCAGAAACAGCGGCCCATCCAGTGGCCCAATCACTTGCGGCTCCTCATACAACGTCCCATCGGCATTCGCCGGATACCAGATCGTTGTCACCAGCGCCTCAGTCTTCGCGCCGCGCCAGTTCCGCGCATGCCCCGGCTTGAACACCCGAGAACTCTCTCCCACTTCATACGTAGTCGCGGCGAAACCTGTCCGTACACTCGCCATCGCCATCAATACCAAGATCAGCGCCGCACTTCGTCGCAAAATTCTCATGCGTCACTATACGAAACAGCCCTCCCTAGGTTCCACACACTTCCATCCCCATCTCTCCCGCCCCGTCGTCCTGGTAAGCCACCTTGTTGTCACGGCTCCAAGCCCGTCGCCATTACGCAACGCTCCATCGTTGTCATTCCGTAGCACTAAGCAACCGCCCCATGGTTGTCATTCCGCAGCGCAGCGGAGGAATCTGCTTCCGTCACCCGGCCCCCACTCACCCCGCTCCGTTGACGTCGATCCCGTCTGGTTTTATGTTGAAACTGTCCCTCGCGAGGCCGGACCCGCCGGTCTCTACCTATACCGCTAACCACTTCGCGGCGGCGTGGACGGAGGAGTCAGCGACCCATACTCTCGTGAGGACAACCATGCCTAATCTAAAAATCGTCTACCTCGAACTGCCAGCTCAGGATCTAGCAGTAAGCAGGAACTTCTACGCCAACCTCTTCGGCTGGACCTTCCAGGACTATGGCCCCACCTACACCGCGTTCTCAGAGAGCGGCACCGAAGGCGGCTTCAACGCCGACCCGGCCGAACGCACCAGAACCCCGCTACCTGTGATCGAATCGCAAAATCTGGAAGAGACCGAGCAGAGCATTCTGAAGGCAGGCGGCAAGATCACGCTCCCCACCTTCAGCTTCCCCGGCGGCCGCCGCTTCCACTTCACCGACCCCGCAGGCAACGAACTAGCCATCATGCAACGCGAATAGTCGAAACAGCATGCGACACCAACTAAGCCTTGAAGACGACGCGCCCTTCGCTGATCGTAGCCGCAACGCGACCCAGCATGGGCGCCCCGTCAAAAGGAGTATTGCGCGACTTTGAACGACTCTTCGCCGCCTCAAAACTCCACTCCGCCGCCGGATCGAACACCACCACATCCGCAAAGCTACCCACACTCAGCGTTCCACGCCCGTCAAGCGAAACAATCCCGGCCGGCTGCGCACTCATCAACTCGATCACACGCGAGATCGACATTCCGTTACCCTTATGCAGCACCCGCAACGCCAACCCCAGCGCAGTCTCAAGCCCCGTAATCCCATTCGGAGCCCGCTCAAACTCCTGCTCCTTCTCAAACAACGCATGCGGTGCATGATCGGTCGCAATACAGTCCACCGTGCCATCCATCAGCCCGGCGATCATCGCTAACCGATCCGCATCATTGCGCAGCGGCGGATTCATCTTCGCATTGGTATCGTAGTCACCTACCGCCTCATCGGTCAGCGTGAAGTGATGCGGCGCCACCTCGCAGGTCACATGCAGCCCCGCCCGCTTGGCCTGCCGAATAGCCTCCATCGCCTTCGCCGTCGACACATGCTGCACATGCAGATGCGGCCGCAGCCCATCATGCTGCTCGATATCCCGCAGCAGCCGGATATCCCGCTCCACAATCTTCGACTCAGCCTCCACCGTCATCCCGCGCAACCCAAGCCGAAACGCTACCGGCCCCGCGTTCATACTGCATCCACCCGTCAGCCTCGTATCTTCCGCATGCTGCGACACCGGCACCCCAATCCCCGCAGCAGCCACCAGCGCCCCGCGCATCACGCGATCAACCAACACCGGTTTGCCATCATCGGTGAACCCCACCGCCCCGACACGCGCAAGCTCGTGAAAGTCCGTAATCTCCTCACCCAGACTCCCGAACGTAGCCGCCGGCATCGCAAACAGCTTCACCACCGCGCCACGCGCCGCATCCAGCATCCACTCCAGCTTCTCCACCGTGTCATTCACCGGCAACGTGTTCGGCATCGCGACCACACTGGTAAACCCACCAGCCGCAGCGGCAGCCGTGCCAGTCTTGATCGACTCCTTATAAGTCTGTCCCGGCTCCCTGAGATGCACATGCACATCCACCAGCCCTGGCGCGACGATCATCCCCTTCGCATCAATCGTCTCTTTACCTTTGACCGCGCGCAGTTCCCCCGGCATCTCCACCGCAGCCACCCGCCCATGCCGCAGCAGCAGATCCCGCTCTGCATCCACCCCGCTGGCCGGATCGACCAGTCGTCCATTCAAAATTAATATGTCACTCATACCGTTACACTTTCAAATCCGCCTGCACCAAGCGCCCTCACCAGCAGCGCCATCCTGACCGCAAGCCCATTCCGCACCTGGTCTTCAATCGCCGAGTTCGGCCCATCCGCCACCTCGCCCGAGATCTCGAGCCCGCGAATCATCGGCCCCGGATGCATCACCAAAGCCTCCGGCGCCCGCGCCATCAGCCGCTCCTCATCCAGTTGATACCGCGAAATATAATCCCCCAGATCCAGTTCCAGCCCCGCCAGCCGCTCCCGCTGAATCCTCAGCATCATCACCACCATCGTGCCGTTGGAAGCAGTCTGCTTCAAAGCCTTGTCAAAGTCCCGCTCAATCTCCACCGCTCCGCTGCTATCCGCACCGCCCAACCCCAGCGCATCCTCCGGCAACAACTCCTTCGGCCCGCACAGCACCACCCTCGCACCCAGCCTCGGCAGCAGCATTGCATTCGATCGCGCCACCCGGCTATGCAAAATATCTCCCGTAATCACCACCGTAACGCCCCCAAGCGTCTTCCCATTGATCAGCCGGCCACTCATCCCCGGCAATCGCGTCAGCATCGTCCGCAGATCCAGCAGCGCCTGCGACGGATGCTCATGCATCCCATCACCCGCATTCAACACCGGCAACCCCGTCGACTTCGCCAGCAGATACGGCGCCCCCGAGTTCGCATGCCGCAGCACAATACACTCCGCTCCCAGCGCTCGCAGCGTCAGCCCCGTATCCTTCAGGCTCTCGCCCTTCTCAATCGACGAAGACTTGTCGCTCACCAGCGTCGTCATCGCCCCCAGCGACTTCGCCGCCAGCTCAAACGACGTCCTCGTCCGCGTGCTCGACTCATAAAACAGCAGCGCGATCCGCCGCCCTGCGAGTATCTTCGCTCTCTCGGGCGCAGCCATCCGTTCCAGCCGGTCCGTCGCCGCCAGAATCGCCGCGACCTCCTCCACCGCCAGGTTCGCAACCGTCAGCAACGACCCCGCCGCAACCGTGCCCGTCTCTAATATCGTCATCAAATTCATCTTAGGGCCTGGAGCGAATCTCTGTCCTGCCCGACGGGCCTCCTGCGCGGAGAGCGGTCTGGGCAGGAGAATCTTCTCAGTTCCTCGTGTCGCTCGAGATCAAATCTCATCCCGACCAACGGGAGGGCCATCCGAAGGGGTACACAAGTCACGAAGTGACCGCCCGCCGCGCAGGAGGCCCGTCCGGCAGGACAAGCTCAATCCACCAGCTCAACCAGCAGCACCTGCTCCTGTCCATCGACCTCGTTCAGCTTCACCTCGATAATCTCCCGCTTCGACGTCGGAATCAGCCGCCCCACATACGTCGCCTCAATCGGCAGCTCACGATGCCCGCGGTCGATCAGCACCAGCAGCCGCACGCTCTTCGGCCGCCCATAATCAAACAGCGCATCCAGCGCCGCCCGAATCGTTCGTCCGGTGTACAGCACATCATCCATCAAAATAATGTCGCGCCCCGTCACATCGAACCCGATCGCCCCCGGCGTCACCTTCGGCCTCGGCCCATCGGTCGAAAGGTCGTCGCGATAAAAGCTGATATCCAGCACCCCCACATCCACAGGATGCTTCTCGATCTTCTCGATCAGCACACCCAGCCTCTGCGCCAGCGGAACGCCCCTGCGCTTGATCCCCACCAGGCCGACATTCTTGCTGCCGCCATGTTTTTCCACGATCTCATGCGCCAGCCGCACCAGCGTGCGCTCGATCTCTGAGGCCGACATCAGCCTGCCCTTCTCACGAAACTTCGGCTTCCGAACTTCAGTATCTTCACTCATACAATTGCGCTTGATGATATCAGCCGCCCTGGCCCAATGCAGTGGGAAAACATATCCGATGCATCACCATTCCGCACACATTGCGCAGACCGAATCTGCCAGGAGCCTATCGAGTGCGAGACAGCGTCCTCCCCCTACTTGTTATGCAACAAATCCTGCGTCACCTTGTACTGCTTCGGAGAACCCGTAATCGCAATAGGAATCACCGCACCCGCATTCTGCTTCTTGAAGAACGGAGCGAACGGCTTCAGCAGTATCGACTTGAAGCCTGTCGTCACATGCGACAGATCCGTCTGCATATGAAGATCGCCCACCATATGGACACTCTTGTCGTAAAGGCTGAAGGTGCCCTTCATCTTCACCGCAGCTCCGGGAACCTGAAAGTCGAGGCCATCGGTCGAAACCACACCGTTCCGTATCCTCGCCGGCCCCTTCAGCGACGAGAGCACCTCCTCCTCCCCGGAGGCCGGATATGCCCCGGACGTTCCGCCCACCGTCTCCTTCTTTCCCTGCGCCCGATCGCTGAAGGCTGAAAGCGACTCCTCCGTGCTCTTATTCGTAAGCCGCTCGTTTGGTATCTCGAAGACTCCGTCCATCTGCAGACGCTGAAGAAACTTCAGCCCTTCCTTCGCCGCCGCAATCGACGCATGGCTGTGCAGCCACACGCTCCCCGTCACCGGAACCTTCTCCTTGAAGAACGGCCGCAGAATATCCTCCACCCGGCCCTTGGTCACCGTCAGGTCCAGGTCGGTCACCTTCGGCGCATCCACAATCTGTCCACTCGCATGAACGGTAGTAGCGCCAACATGCGCGTCGACCGAATGAAGCACAATATTCCCGTTCAGACCGTTGACAGTGAGGTGTCCCAACGCCTCCAGCCGCGTCGGCTTCCCACTACCCACCGCAAAATCCGGCGTCACCGAGTCCGCATCCGCTTCAATCGCCGTCAATACCCCCTTAAAGTGCCCCCTGCCCGCAAGTGTCCCGCTTATCCCGTGAATGTCCCCCAGGTTCACCGGAGCAAATGTAAACTCACCCGACACCGGTGTCGCGCCGAGATTATCCGGATAGAGCGGGCCGAAGCTCCCGTTCGCCACAATATGTCCGCCCGGCATCGCATTCTGCATGTCCACGAGATAAGAGATCGAGCTGCCTCTACGCAGATTGCGGATCACCAGTTGCTGAATCGGAAACGAGTACCGGCCCCCGTCCACTCGAAGTATGTCGAGCTTCGCATCATGCACATTCAACTCTTCCACCACCGTTGTCGGGCCCGCGAAGTCAACGCTGCTTCCAGGCGGAAAGTCCTCATGGTTGGCCCGGCTGCCCACCGGCGGTATCACCACCTGCAGTCCCTCGACATCGACCAGTCGCACCCGGTCCCGGAACAACATCAGATCCAGCCAGCTCCCCTGAACCAGCAGGTCCCGGGCCGAGCCGATAGGCGGAAGGTCTGGGGCCGAGTTGCGGCGCAGCGTCAAACCAGTCGCCACGAAACCAGGATGAGGAAAGTAGATCCGATGATAGTGATCGATCTTGATCCGGCTGGCGAAGACCTTCTGCAGCAGCGGCTCCACATTGCGGTACCGATACGGCCAGTACACATCGATAACGCGCCACGCCGCGAAACCGACTGCCAGGCCCACCATAATGAGCACCCACTTCAGGCCCGGCTTGCGCGGAGAGGCTGAAGAAGATCTTTCAGGAATCACTGCTGGAGAGATCGGCACGAAATAGTCCCCCAGCTCTCAAAGAATAAGTTCTGCACTCAACTACTCATCTACCGACCGGCCAGGCCACAAACCTTCACCGCCGGGAATCGCAGCCTGTCACCTTTGGTTATAGATGCAGTTTCCCGCTTCCTTGTCCTATTAGCCATCGAAAAACTGATATCAACATCCACCCAAAAGAACCGCCGCCAACCGCCAACCAGCCTTCCCCACGAACCCACTACGGTTCCAGCACCACCTCACAGACATTCGCATGACAGTTCAGGAACCCCGTCTTAACCAGTTGCGCCTGCGAACCTTCCGGACAGAACCCCGCCACGTCCAGCGAAAAAACTTATTGTTGACACAAAAGTGGAGATGACATATTGTCACCAGCACTCAAGGTTAGGCGGACTACAGATCGCCAAAATAGAATACCCACACCTTCTCTCGGTCCTACTCTGAGTTTCAAAGGACGCCAATTATGGCATTGCGACCATTTTGTCTGCCACCTCTCCTCTACACGCCATCCTCTCGGTCGAAGAGACCAAATCCGTCATATATCTCGACTGGGATTTTTGGCGAAGCATCCCTGCCAAACAAAGTAAAAGCTGGGCGTCTTCGTGGCCTCGCTTCCTTTCTTGCCGTCCTTCTTTTCGTCCTCTTCGCGGCAAGTCCGGCTTCGGCGCAGCAGGCAGCCAACGCGGTAACTCCACCCAGCGCCGACAGCGTTGACGCAAAAGCATTTGCGGTCTTGTTCAGACGTGAGAACGATTATTTAAGGTTGGCGAAAGAAACACAGTCGCCAGATAAGCCCGAAGCACACCTTAGTCGAGTCATCCCAGAACAGTTCCAGCTTACCGATGATGATACGGATAGCCTGCAGCGGGTGGCTCACGATTGGGAGCATGACTCTAAAATCCTACGTTCAGAGTTTCTAAAGGTCGTCGCTCAATTTCACAGCTCATTCCCGAACGGAAGGCTACGATCGGGTGTAAATCCCACTCCACCATCCTCCCTCGCCGACCTAAGAGCACAAATGGACACGGTTACTCTGCAGTATCGCGATAAGCTGCGTAATGCAATGCGGGAGTCCGATTTTCGGGCGCTGCAATGGAATGTTCAAAAGACGTTTGCAAGTAGTCTTCTGGCAAATACCGTTGTCATTACGTTGTCGCCATCTGCTGGGGAGATCCAGCGATGAAGATAGCCTATTTACTTGTCCTGTCCGCAATTCTCGGCTCACCTGCTCTCGCCCAAGATATAGCAGGATCTACAACGATTCAGATCGACTCGGCTTCGAACATTGTCACCGCAACCTGCGAAACAGACCTTAATTCGGCAGATAGCGGGTACTATGCAGCCCGGGTCACATGCATAGTTTAAGATTCAAGCGGAATCCAAAGAGCTTCTGGGGCATACAGTGACGACGGTGACCGAAACGGGTACGCTGCGGTGACTTTAACTTTTGCTGGAATTGCAGGAACTACATATACCGCAATAGGGGGGCATACTGCCGCGTTGACCGTTCCGTTTGATTCCCCCCCGGGGACGCCACAAGGGCTGTCTTATGACGAATATAACTTTGAGTCCTACGCGGAAAATCCCCAGACTTACAACTACGACTATGTCTGGTACGGCCCAGGGCCGGAGCAAAAAACGAAGCAGAAGTCATTACACATCGGAAACACAACGGCAATAGCAACTGGAGTAAGCAATCTCACTCCCCCTCAACATACCTACCCTGGTAATCCTCTGCCTACTGCATGCTGGATCTCGCAGTTCTTCGACAAAATAGGAGCAAATGGACAGTCTCATCATGCAGAAGATGTCACCAATGCAAACGGGAATGGAAACCACTCCTCCTCCTGCATATGGAACGTCGGTGTATGCGATGGAAGCTGGAACAGTTACGAAGTTGGATGGCTCCGAAGGTCCAGCTAGCCCAGCCTTTCCAGCGTGTCAAGGATTGCGTAAACTTGCCAACACAGTCTGGATCCAAGGCAGCGACACATATATTACACGATATGTGCATGTAACACCCGCACCAGGGCTTACGCTTGGCCAGAAGGTAACGCAAGGACAAGTCATCGGAACGCTAGACAACTCAGGTTGCCAGCAGGGAGCACATCTGCATTTAGGCCGGTATCCTGTCAACGGACCAGCGGTTAATTTTTCAATACCTTGCGTGAATGCGCCTACAAATCAATTATGGGATGGCACGGTTGATGATGACGATAGTGCCATCACTCCTTAGAGGAGATAGATGAAAAAGTTAGCCATCTTGCTACTTTGCGGATCGTTGAGCGTACCCGCGCAGAAATCAATTGCGCTGGCCGACCCAGGAGGGGTAGACACCGTTACTTTTCCATCGGGCTCGTTCTCAGAGGCGGAAATTAGATCTATCATGCGCGTGTCTCCTAAACTTCGCATGCTTACTAGCTTCCCGGTTATAAATCAGCTTGAAATGTGCAACAAAGAAGATAACTCATATCGAGGATGCAGCACGGAGGCTGAGCGCAAACAGTGGTTTGAAAAAAATGCGCGAGTCAATATCGACCGAATGAAAAGTGCACGTAAGGCGATAGATGAACTTCCAACAAGTCTGGGGTTAGATCGAATCATTGAATATATGAAAACGCTTCAAGATTTCTATATCACAGTTAATGAAGTTCAGCTTCGATATCACGACGAAAGCGACGTGTCTCTCCTTGAAAAACCGATTGAAGGAATAGATCCTCGTCTCCAATGCGCAGATAGCATTCTTAGTGTGGCCAAAGCCAAATCAAGAGAAGCTGCCTATAAAGTTGCGTCCTTTGACTGGTATAACTGCATGAATAAACAAATGCAAAAAAAATCTGGTCCTTATCCAATGAATGTTTGGCTCGCTTTCTTGAAAAAATCTGGGATTAACGAGACCTATGTGCCTAAGGATGAGTGAACAGTATCTTATCTCTTTCACCTAACAGTTGAGGAATGCAAATAATGTGACGACGTCAACTGAGAAAAGCTCATTTGCGACAACGATATCTGAATCTGGTGTTGATGATTTGTTCGGCAGCCTTTTCGAATATGGCTCTTGGACAATCCACGGCTCCTGAATCCGATATGGACGGAGTAGTTGCGCAAGCATACGATCTAAAAAACACCCTAACCATCTCGACCACCGAGAAGACTATATACCGCGAAGGAGATGGAGTGGCGGTTGCCTTAACCCACATAATCGGTCATGCGATGGTCAATGATCAACAGATTGAGCGCATTTGCTCAATTCTCGAAACCGCCTTCAGATACCCTCAACTCATCGTGAACCCCAGAAATCGCAATCCAGATGTAAGCCTTCTTCTTCTGGAATCAGCCAGATTGCGTAGTAGCAATCCCATAGTTAAAGATAAAATCGACGTACTCAAATCTCATCTAATAAGTATCTATAAAAAAGATGATTAACAGAGATTTGGCTTGCGAAGACTGTGTTTGATCAGCTCATACCTCGGCCGTGCGTCATGCTGATCACGCATGATGTTAGAACTTCTGCGTCGTAACCGCAGTTGTCTACCTAAGCCGAAACCTTCCGCCGCATCCGCATAAAGCCACCCAGCGCCCCACCCACCGTCGACAGCACCAGCAACACCCCTGACACCATCGCAAACCCCGCCAGCATGATCCCCGCCCTCACCTCGGGCGAATACAGAAACCGCAAAACGTCCGGCGGCTCCGGCGTCGTCGCAGCAGCCTTCTCGATCTGGGCATGCAGCGCCTGCGTCAGATCCGCATCGAAGCTCGCCATGCTGTGCAGCCCAAACCTCGCCACCAACCCCGCACCCGCCATCGCAACCGCAAGACACGACACCAGCGCCAGCCCCACCACCACACCAATCCGCGCCCCAATGCCGGCATCCATCCACGCCAGCGGCTTCCTCTTTTGATACAGCGCCAGCGTAATCATCGACCCGCTGATCGTCCACAGCCACGTCAACGGCGACACCAGCTGCACCTTCGCCGACACCAGGCTCAGCACAGCCGCCACACCCGCCACCAGCAACGCACAACGAATCGCCGTCTTCCACTCCACCTGCTGCGGCCTGGGAGGCGGCGTGGCACCCGTCGTATCGCCTTCACCGCTGTTCTGCTCCTCATAGTCCTGCAGATAGATCTGCGGCGAACCGCAATGGGGGCAGAACGGCGACTCGCCAACACTGGCAGAAAGCTCGCCTCCGCAACGATGACAGTACTCATGCATATCTTATGAAGCTACCCCACCCCAAACGGCGCGGCAAGCGCAGACGCTCCGCGCACCACACGATCCTCATCCAACCGCTTTACTGTTTGCTCGAGTCGTTGTCATCCCCAACCGAGATATGTCCCGGCAGATCCAGCGCCACCATCCCGATCTTCGTTCCACTGCCGTCAGGATCGATCCCAACGATATGCTGATGCTGCTTCGATCCAGCCTTCAGCTCCATCTTCCCCGATAGGTCGTTGTCCACCTTGACGTGATTCTTCTGATCGTCTGCGCAGGTCAACCCCTCCGCCGTCCGCGTCTGCGAACTCACCGGCTTGTCGTTCTGGCACTGAATCACATCGCCATATCGCCCCAGCGCCTTGCGATAAAACGCCGCCACCTGATCAGGACTATCGGGCGTCGTGTAACTGGCCGCCTTCACCTTCAGCGAAAAACTGCCGAAGCTCAAATTGATATCGGCCGCCCCGTCGTTCTTATCCTTCTTCTTCACCATCACCGCGCCCGGATACACCGGCAGCCCAATCGCATCGACGCCGGCCGCTTCGTTCGTCTTCACCGACATTCCGCCAAACGGCGTAGCGATCTTCACATTATCGGCGTCGCCATGTTTGTCATTCTCAATCCGGCAGCCGCTCATCAGCATCGTCGACGCTGCCATCGTCGCTGCCAGCATCGCCGTCGTACCTTGGTTCACCCGCATCTGGAGCCTCCATTCAGTCAGAAAAACAATACGCTCTCTTGTCGCCTAAGGTTCCGTCTCTCGGTCTGCTCGAAAAAAAACCGGAATCCGTGGCGTACTTTTCAGCGGTCAAATGATCGCTGTTTTTTCTCCACATTCACCACGCATTTCACCACATCTCCACCACGAATAAACCACAAAAAATCCGCGACTTCCGCCGAAAACCCCGCCCACAAACCACCAGGAAATTTAATACGTGCCACCGGAACACTCCCTCACATCCAAATCCAACCCGCCACATCCAATGGGGTGTGACCCAGCCGACCGACCACCTCTTCGCTCCTCTCAAGCTCCGCAGCCTCACTCTTCCCAACCGCATCGCCGTCTCCCCCATGTGCGAATACTCCTCGGTCGACGGTTTTGCCAACGATTGGCACCTCGTCCACCTCGGAAGCCGCGCCATTGGCGGCGCCGGACTCATCATCACCGAAGCCAACGCCGTAAGCCCCGAAGCCCGCATCACCCCCGGCGACCTCGGCATCTGGAAGGATGAACACACCCCCGAGCTCAAACGCATCACCACCTTCCTCCACCAGCACGGCGCCTACGCCGGCACCCAGCTGGCCCACGCCGGCCGCAAAGCCAGCATGTCCGTCCCCTGGGAACCAGTCCGCACCATGCCCGCCTCCGAAGGCGGCTGGCAGCCCGTAGCCCCCTCCGCCATCCGCTTCGACGAAGCATACCCAGTCCCCACCGCTCTCGACCGCGCCGGCATGGACAAAATCATCGCCGACTTCGTAGCAGCCACCCATCGCGCCCTCACCGCCGGCTTCGACCTCGTCGAGATCCACGCAGCCCATGGCTACCTCCTCCACGAGTTCCTCTCCCCGCTCTCCAACCAGCGCACCGATCAGTACGGCGGCAGCTTCGAAAACCGCACCCGCTTCCCCCTCGAAGTGATCAAAGCCGTCCGCGCCGCATGGCCCCAGCACCTTCCTCTCTTCGTCAGAATCTCCGCAACCGACTGGGCGCCGGAGTCTCTCGGCGCAAGCTGGGACCTCCCCCAATCCGTCGCCTTCTCCAAACTCCTCAAACAGGCAGACGTCGATCTCGTAGACGTCTCCACCGGTGGCAACCACCCCGCCCAGCAGATTCCAGTAGGCTCCGGCTACCAGGTCCATCACTCAGACACCATCCGCCGCGAGGCCGAAATCCCCACCGCTGCCGTCGGCATGATCACCGAGCCGGCCCAGGCCGACCAGATCATCCGCACCGGACAGGCTGACCTCATCCTGCTGGCGCGCGAGCTGCTCCGCAACCCCTACTGGCCACTGCACGCCGCGGCGGTTCTCCACCATTCAACCACCTGGCCCGTCCAGTACCTCCGCAGTGCTCGCGGAAAGACCGAACCTCGCCAGCCCGTCTCCACCCCAGGTGCCTGAAGTTCAACCGCCCTGACCAGGGAAAAATTACAAACCATGCCGACCGAGTGGCCTATACTGGCAGCAGCCGAACGATAGGCCACTCCCGCCGGGCAGGCGGTTCCGGAGCTTCTGGCATGGCGCAGCACCAGCCAATCCGCAAAACCACCCCACCCTCCGGGTCAGACATCCCGGACAAGCTCTACTTCCGCATCGGTGAGGTCGCCAAACTCTGCGACGTCCCCGCCTACGTCCTTCGCTTCTGGGAGAGCGAGTTCCCTCAACTCAAGCCGCACAAAGGCGGCACCGGCCAGCGCCTCTATCGACGTCGCGACGTCGAAATGGCCCTGCGCATCAAGAGTCTCCTTTACAACGAGGGCTACACCATCCCCGGCGCCCGGCAGGTCTTCAAAAGCGAACTCAGGCACAGCGAACCGCAGCTGGCCCTTACCATCGAAGGCGCCCCCACCAGCATCGACTCCCGCCAGCTCCGCAAACTGCATAAAGACCTCCGCGAACTCCACACCCTGCTCTCCAAATCACCCGCCCGCCCCACAGTGCACCCCATCCGCGCCCCGCGCACATCCACCGCTCCCCGCCGAACTCCGGAAAAACTCTTCAACCTTCCTCTCCTTCCCGAAGAGGACAAGAGTTGAAGATGAGATTTAAGGACGATCAAAAGCAGAGTTCCCGGCGCAGACACTCCTCCCAGACTCGCGCCCCCTACCTCGGAACTGAGTCTCGCAGCGGCGCTCCCATCCGTTGCCAGTACTGCTCCGGCCAGAGCTTCCGCCGATCAACTCTTCGCTCCCAGGACCTCACCGAGATACTCTTCATGAGATATCCCGTACGCTGTCTCCGCTGCAGCCAACGACAGCTGGTGAGCTTCACAGTCGCTGGGCTCTCCATCTCCTCCAGCATCAAAATAAAAAAGAGAGGTAGTCGAAACAGCCTCCCCGTCCAGTGGAAAGATCCCTTCAAAGACAGAAGCGGCGAACAACCAAAGGTCACCGCCTCCACACACCCCGACCGCTAAAGCAAATTTCCTGTTGTTATAGAGGTGTTCTACCGCTCATTTTGTTGTCATTCCGCAGCGAAGCGGAGGAATCTGCTTTTGCCCTTCGCTCGGTATCCTCTCCATCAACTCGTAATTTGCTCCAGCTCCTCACAGCGAGATCCACCCCACATGGATCGCCCACAGCGACAGGCTCGCCACCACAATCCAAAGCGCAATACCCTGCACCATCGGCCTGACACCCACCTCCTTCAGCGTCTCCCGCGTGATGCCCGTCCCAATCAAAAACAACACCACAGTCAAAGCCGCGCGCCCCAGCCGATTGAGTGCCGCAAACAGTGGCACAGCCTGCGGCATATACCGTGGCAGATAACTCGCCGCCACCGCCGCAAAGCAGAAGTACAGAATGAACCAGGGCCACGGCACCTTCGCCTTGCTCTTCTTCAGCATCGCCGTAGCAATCGCCAGCGGCACAATCCACAGTGCCCGCGCCAGCTTCACCGTCGTTCCTACAGCCAGCGCCGTCGGCCCATACTTCGCGCCAGCCCCCACCACCGAGCTGGTGTCATGAATCGCCAGAGCCGACCACAACCCAAACTGCGTCTGCGAGAAGTTCATCAGGTGCCCAATCAACGGAAACACCAACAGTGCCACCGAGTTCAACACAAACACCGTGCCCAGCGAGACTGCCATCTCCTCTTCATTCGCATTCAGCACCGGTCCCATCGCCGCAATCGCGCTCCCTCCGCATATCGCCGTCCCAAAGCTGATCAGCAGCGACTGCGTTTTGCCCACCTGTAGCAGCTTACCCAGCGCAACTCCCAGCACCAGAGCAAACGTGATGCTGATCGCCGTATACATGAACCCCGACGCACCCGCGTGCACGACCTCCTTCAAATTCATCCCGAATCCCAGGCAGACCACCGCAGCCTGCAATAGAAACTTCGACAGGTTCCGCCCCTCTCCATGAAACGTATGCACCGTACTCAGGCCAAACGCGAGCCCCGCGGCCAACGCGAGCGGAGGCCCGATCAACCCGCTCGCCGAAACAATAATTCCGATATAAAAAAGATTCTTCTTCCACATGCTTAAAGCATGCGCGTCTCCCAACCACCGGTCGAGACGTACTTTCCAATCAACGATAAGTATTACTTATCAGCCACATCAGCTATTTCGGGTCGACCCTTCCCATCGCGAATCTCTGAAACGCTGCCGCCGCGCCCGTCATCTCAGCACCTGCGAGCCGAACGAAGCTGAAATCCCGCCGCATCTCCAGCCCTTTCACCGCAACCACCCTGACCGTGCCTAGCCGCAAAGCCTTTCCCAGCGCCCACAGCGACACAAAGCCTACTCCCAGCTCCGCCTCCACCCCGGAGAGAATCGACTCCGTCGAATCCAGCTCCACCGCCACCTGCAACGACCGCAGCGGCAGCCCCATCTTCTTCAACGCCCGCTCCACCACCCGCCGCGAACCCGACCCCCGCTCCCGAAGCAGCAGCGGCGCCTTCGCCAGTTCCGCCCCCTCAATCGCCCTTCCCTTCCTCAGCGCCCACGGGTGATTTGGACTCACAATCAGCACCATCTCATCCTGCGCCATACGCTCCGTCTTCACGTCACGCCGCATCGCCGGCCCCTCAATAATTCCCAGCGCGACCTTCTTCTCCGCCACCGCCTCCACAATCTGCTCCGTATTCCCACTCACCAGCGAAAGCTTCACCTGCGGATACTGCTTCAAAAACGCCCCAAGAATCCGCGGCAACAAATACTGCGCCACCGTCGTCGATGCCCCAAGCTTCAGCGGACCATCAGCCTCATCATTCAGCGCCGCCAGCGCCCGTTGCGCCTCCACCATCATCTCCGCCGCGGCATTCGCATATCCAAGCAACACCCGCCCCGCCTCGGTCAACGAGATCTGGCTCCCGTGCCCCGCGCCCCGCGCCCGGTCGAACAACTGCACGCCGGCCTCCTCCTCGAGCGCATGCACATGCTGACTCACCGCCGGCTGGCTCAGATGCAGCACCTCCGCCGCCTTACGAAAGCTCAGCTCCTCCGCCACCGCCCGAAACACCCGTAACCGAAAGTTCTCCAAACCCTCTCCTCGCCGCGAACCAGCCCCGCCACCCATCAGCATAAGCCCACCCGATAAAATCAATTCAACCCGTGCACGCAAACAAAGAATCCATCTCGTCCGACACAACGCCCCGCCGCAACCTATTCGCCTTCCTTCGCCCCTCCGCAACACACAGCGCCTTTTCCGCTACCCTCCTGCTCATGCTTTCCACGGTGCTCTCCGGTGTCCTTGCCCTCGTCCGCATCAAATACATCAACTCCCTCTTCGGCGCCGGAGTCGCGCAGGACGCCTACCGCGCAGCCTTTAAGCTCCCCGATCTACTCGCCTATTTCCTCATCGGTGGCGCAGCCTCCATCTCTCTCATCACCCTCCTCAACCGCTATCGCGAATCCGGCGACGAAGAAGGGGGCGACCGCGCGCTCTCCGTCATCCTTACGACCATGCTCCTTGTCCTCGGTCTCGGCGTTCTGCTGGCCGAAATCTTTGCGCCTCAGTATGTTCTGCTCGCTAATAAAGGTTTTCGCGGCGACCCTGCAAAAGTCGCCCTCTGCACCACCATGACGCGCATCATCATTCCAGCGCAATTGTTCTTCTTCATTGGCAGTGTCATGAGTTCGCGCCTGCAAGTCCGCAAAATCTTCCTGTACCAGGCCTTCACCCCAATCGTTTATAACGCCGGAATCATCCTTGGCGCTGTCTTCCTTCACCGGCAGTTAGGCGTCACCTCGCTCGCCATCGGTGTCTTTGCCGGCACTTTCGTCGGCTCCGCCGTCCTCAACTCCCTTGGAGCCTTTCGCACAGGTCTCCGCTATCGACCCATCATTGGCTTCCGCGATCCCGCGTTTCTCGAGTGGCTCAAGCTCTCACTTCCGCTCATGATCGGTGTCTCCCTCGTCATGTTCGACGGGATCTTCCTCAACTACTACGCCTCACTCCGCGACGGTGGCATCACCCTCATCGGTAACGCCAAAGACCTTTTCAATGCCCCCTTCAATGTCATCGGCCCCGCCGCCGGAGCGGCTTCGCTCCCTTTCTTCGCTTCGCTCTTCCAGCAAAAACGCATCGCCGACTTCTCCCACTCTGTCTCCCGCTCCGTCTCTCGTCTCTTCTCCGTCGGCATGATCGTCTCCGCGTGGATGATCGCCCTCGCACCCTGGTTGATGGACCTCTTCCGCGGTGGCAAGTTCAACCGCACCGATGCGGCAGCCACTACCCATCTCTTCAGAGTCCTCGCCATCACACTCGCGATCTGGGCCGTGCAAGGCATATATGCACGGGCTTTCTACGCCGCCAGCAACACCCGCACCCCAGCGATCACTGGCACCCTCATCACCTTGATCTCCATCCCCATCTACGCCACCCTCTTCCATACCTTCAACCTCGAAGGTCTGGCAATCGCATCCGACATCGGCATCCTCGCTCAGACAGCTTCGCTCGCGTACCTGCTCCACCGCAAAGGGCTGGTAGACCTACACCACCTCGAATTCGCCGAGCTAGGCCGAGCCTTCCTCGCCGCGCTGTTAGCCTTTGCCGCCACCACCGCTGCGGCACACTTCCTGCCGCCTGTCTCCACCCATCCAAAAGACATTCTCACCATTGCAACCGCCTCTATCGCATGGGGTATTACCGCCTACCTCACGCTAACGGCAGTCGGTTCAACTCTCCCGAACCAAATCCTCCGGCGCAAATAAAAGAAGCTGTGACCACGGGTCAGCCGGCCCTCAAACTACTCTTGCGGTATTCAAGTCACAAAGGCGCCACCACACGGCGGAACAAAGGGATCTAAGCTTACTTCGCATCCTCATACTCTTCATTCCAAGCCGCCTGGATCGCCTCCAGAATCCCTTCATTCGACTTAGCCGGATCACCCACAAATCCCGGAAGCCCCGTCACATATTTATGCAGATCCGTGAATCGCACCGAATACGGCTCAATCTCCGGATACTTCTCCTGCAACTGAATCCCAATCTCCTCCGCGTCCGTCCAATCAAACTCAACCGCCATAACATCCCCCGATAAAATAGCTTTGAGCAGCAAAAATCGCCGCCACACCAAAGACTACAAGAAAACCTGCGACAGTTTTATGACGCACAACCGCCAAACCCCTCCAACACCGTGGTCCGCCTCGCTCCTACGCCGCGACCTGAACGCCCGCGCCCAACACCTCGCCATCAACAGCGGCCTCCTGCACGACCAGACCACCGGCACCGAACCCAGCATCCTCTTCGGCCATGAAGAGCAAGCCAAGCAGTCCCGCCACGGCAACTTCCATCCCGCCAGCTACGCTGCCATCTGTGCCAACCCCGCCTGGTCCCGTCGCCTCACCAAAGCCCACACCGCCCACCGCCGCGTTCGCGCAACAGCCGACTGGCAATGGATGGAGCTCGACTGCGCCAACAGCTCCGACGCTCTCCTGATGAACATCTTCTGCCACCCCGCCGTCTTCTCCAACTGCCACCTCAACCCCGCCGTCGCGAATCTTCTGGGCGTCCCCTCAGACACTCAACCCAACTTCGGCGTTCACCCCGGCGTTCCGCTGAAGAGATTTCCGGCTCGCAGAAACAAAACAACGCGCCCCACTAAACAACAAGCAATTTCATCCGCACTCTTCAGCGACATCAGTCTCTCCGCGCCCTCATCGCAAATCGAAGAAGAGCATCATCTCAAAGACCGCACCGAGATCGACCTCCAGCTAGGCGCTCTCTTCATCGAAGCCAAGCTCACCGAATCCAACTTCCAGACCGCAAGCCCACGCCTCATCGAGCGCTACCGTGATCTCGAAACCATCTTCGCCGTCGAGCGCCTGCCCAGCAAAATTATGACGACACCAACGCAACCGTCGGCAGAGGATTTCTCCGACCTCGAAGAGCCGTCGCCCAACCTACTCCCACCCACAGTCTCTGCGCGTTCCCGCACCGTCATTCAGGGCTACCAGCTCATTCGCAACGTCCTCGCCGCCTTCGCCTCCGACGCTTCCTTCTGCGTCCTCTGCGATGCCCGCCGCCGCGACCTCATCGAGATCTGGTACTCCATCCTCTCCGCCGTGCACTACCCCAGCTTCGCCTGGCGCCTCAAGCTACTAACCTGGCAGGAACTGACATCCGCCCTCCCCGAGGACCTGCAAATCTTCCTCGAAGCAAAGTACGGAATCCTCCCCGCGTAGCCGTCACCCCATCGCTCTCACGACCTCACCGATACAATTGGAGTCCATGCAAGCCGATCCATCCGAGCTGCGAGACTTTGCAGCGCGTTATACCGATGCCTGGTGCAGTCAGGATGCCGCAAGCGTCGCTGCATTCTTTGCAGCGAACGGTTCACTCCGCATCAACGACGGCGCGCCTGCAGTCGGAAGAGCCGCAATCGCCGAAGTAGCTCAATCCTTCATGACCGCTTTCCCCGATCTCCGCATCGTCATGGACGCCCTAAGCATCCAGGACGATCAAGTCATCTACCACTGGACTCTCACAGGACCAACACAGGCCCCGGAGGTACCGGACAGCCGGTTCGCATCGGCGGCTCCGAGACTTGGCAGATCGACTCCGATGAACTCATTGCTTCCTCGCAAGGCCGCTTCGACAGCGCCGAATACAACCGTCAATTGGACCCGCGATCCCATAAGCCACGGTAACGAGAGACCGTCAGGAAATCCTAAGCACCAGGTCCATGCGAAGGCTTACCTTCCTGCACATAATTCCTGTTCCACTTCGGAATCTCCACCACATACGTCCCCGGCTTTTCAATCACCGCCTGGCATCCCAGCCGCGAGTTCAACTGAATATCCGCCGCCGTCTCCATCCGGTCCAGCTCCAGATCCTCCGCCTCACTGATCCCCTGCGCGCCTTCCTTCACATGGATATGGCACGTCGTACAAGCACAAACGCCACCACACGCGTGATCCAGAAAGATCTGGTAGTTCTCCGCCACATCCAGAAACGACATCGGCAATCCATGCCCTTCGTAAGGCAGCGTATCGAACGGGAACTCCACCGTCCTGCCCTCAGGCAAAAACGTCACGCGAACCATCCCCTCGCCCGCAGGCTTCGACAGATCCACAGCTTCAGCAATCTTCTTCGTCTCACTCATTGTTCAGTCTTCCGTCGACTCTCCGGCCGTAGCCTCATCATGAATTGATTCTTCAATCTTCTTCGTCTCAGTATCAGCGTCTATACGCGAGCTGCTCACCTGCGCCTTCGCAAAGGGGTGCGGAGCAGTTGGTCCCTTACCCATGCTCTCACCTGCAGCCTCCATCGTCTTGCCCTGCATCGCGCCCGAGACCGCTGTATCCATCATCAACTCCGCAAATCGCCGCGTCGCCTTATCCAGCCGCTCGATCCCGTTGCGAATCACCTTGTACTCCCCACCCTGCACCGCGGCCTCTAAAAAAGAAACCTCCGTTGCAATCTTCTCTATCTCTACGCTCGTCAGCATCTGCCACGCAGCATGGCTCTTACCTTTCTTCACCGCAGTCAGAATCGTCTCAGCCTCATTCTTCGCCTCGATCGTCTGCCGCTCCTGAATATCGGTCTCCGCGTTATCGAACGAATCCAGAATCATCGTCTCAACCTGCTCGTCCGTAAGTCCGTACGTCGGCTTCACCTCAACCTCAGCCTCTTTTCCGCTCCTCTGCTCGCGCGCACTCACATGCAAAATTCCATTCGCATCGATCAGAAACTTCACCTCGATACGCGGCAGCCCAGCCACCATCGGCGGAATCCCCTTCAGATCAAATCGCGCCAGCGACCTGCAATCCTTCGCCAGCTCCCGCTCTCCCTGCACCACATGGATTGCAACATTCGTCTGCCCATCCACCCCCGTCGTAAAGTGCTCCGTCGCGCTCGCCGGAATCGTCGAGTTCCGTTGAATAATCTTCGCCACCACACCGCCCAGCGCCTCAATCCCAAGCGACAACGGCGTCACATCCAGCAGCAACAGATCCTCAAGCCCCGATCCCGACACAGCCCCGCCCGCCAGAATCTGCGCCTGCACCGCCGCCCCCAGCGCCACCACCTCATCCGGATTCAACTCCGTATGCGGCTTCTTCCCCCGCGCCTTCATCTCAAAAAGATCGTCCACCAACGCCCGCACCGCAGGAATGCGCGTCGACCCACCCACCAGCACAACTTCATCGATCTGCGCTGCGCTCAATCCCGCATCTTTCAGCGCCTGCTTGCAAGGCCCCGCCGTCCGCGCAATCACGCCGGCAATCAAACCTTCAAACTGCTCCCGCGAGATCTGCCGCAGATACCTCTTCCCATCCGACAGCTCAACATTCAACGTCGCGTTGTCCGCAATCGACAGCAGAATTTTCGCATCGATCACAGCCTTACGAATCGCCTGCACCACCTCGCCATTCCCGCGAACATCCACACCCAGATCCCCGGCAATATCATCCAGCGCAATCGCAATCATCAGGTTGTCGATATCGTCGCCACCCAGGTGCGTATCCCCACCCGTCGCAACCACCTCGAAGATCCCCTCATGCAGCTTCAGAATCGAAACATCGAACGTCCCACCACCAAAGTCATACACCGCAATCAGTCCATCTTTGTTCTTATCCAATCCATAAGCCAGCGCCGCCGCAGTAGGCTCATTCACCAGCCGCAGCACCTCAAGCCCCGCAATCCGCCCCGCATCCTTCGTGGCCTGCCGTTGCGCATCGTTGAAGTAAGCCGGAACCGTAATCACCGCCTTCGTCACCGGCCCGCCAAAAAACCGCTCGGCATTCTTCTTCAACTGCTGCAGCACATAGGCTGAGATCTCCGGCGGCGTCAGCATCAACCCGCCCACACTCACCTTCAGCACCTCACCCGGCCGCAACCCCTCCGCCAGCTTGAACGGAAACAACTTCAACTCCCCCCGCACATCCTCGATATCTCTTCCCATCAATCGTTTAGCCGAGTACACCGCGCTCGCCGAGTCCGCCATCAGCGTCCCCCGCGCCGCATTCCCCACCACCACACCACTATCGGTCCACGCCACCACCGACGGCACCAGCCGCTCACCGCCCTCACCGGGAATCACCACCGGCGTACCACCCTCCATAAACGCCACCAGGGAGTTCGTCGTACCCAAATCAATCCCTACAACCCGCTCATCCGCCATCGCTTCAAATCCCCTATTAGTCCATCTTCTATTGTCCTACATCGCCACACGCATTGCGGTTAGGGTCTTTAGATGCGCTCGTTGTCCTGCCGGACGGGCCCGCTGCGCGCGGAGCGCCCACTTCGTGGGGTGTTCACCTTGGGGCGGCAAATGATCCTCCCGTTGGTCGGAATCAAAATTTCAGCCGACCAACGGGAGGCCCTATGCAGCTAACCCACCCAGACCGGTAGACACGTCACGAAGTGACCGCCCCACGCGCAGTGGGGCCGTCCGGCAGGACAACCGTCTCCCCTCTGAGATACCATCAGGCAAACCGAGGCGACCCATGCTCTATCTCGAGCACACTCCTCATCCCGCCCTCTCTCCTTTCATCAAAACCCTCTGGTACGCTCGCGACCCTCACGCCACCCATCGCCACGAGCGCGTTCTCCCCACCGGCCGAGCCCAGATCGTCCTCTCGCTCGCCCGCGACTACCTCACCGACGCAAACAATCCGGTCAGTCCCCTCGACCACTCCCCCGCCGGCATCTTCCTCGGCATCTACTCCCGCTACCAGCAGATCGACGCCATCGACTTCACTGAGCTCATCGGCGTTGTCTTCCACCCCGGCGGCACTCCCGCCTTCTTCCCCGAAGACGCCTCCGTCTTCACCAACTGCGAGACCGCTCTCGACGACCTCTGGGGCCGCGCCTGCCACAACCTCCGCAACGATCTCCGCGAAGCCCCCACCCCCGAACAAAAGTTCGCACTCCTCGAATTCGCCCTCCTCACCCGCCTCTCTCTCAGCAAACATCAGCGCCGCGACCCCATCCTCGACTACGCCCTCACCCACCTCCACACCGCCCCCGGCACCACCACCATCGCAGAGCTCACCCGCACCACCGGCCTCAGCCCCCGCCGTCTCTCCGAGCGCTTCAATCAACAAGTCGGCATCTCCCCCAAGCTCTACTGCCGCATCCAGCGCTTCCAGCAAGCCATCCAGCAGATGCATCGCGGCGCCGACGTCCGCTGGGCCGAACTAGCCCTCACCTGCGGCTACTACGACCAATCCCACTTCGCCAACGACTTCCGCGCCTTCTCCGGCCTCAGCGCCACCGACTACTCCACCACCAACCGCATCTGGGCCAACCACATCCCCCTCGATTAGCGCAGTTCACCTGCAGGCCGTGTAAGAGGAAGTTTCAAAAGACGCGGAGCTTTCTAAAAAGGAATTAAAAAAAGGAGTTTGCAGCAGATCGCCAGCCCTTGCAATGACTCGTCATCTCGACCGAAGCAACGAACAGTTTTATCGTTCGTTGCGCAGTGGAGAGACCCCCGTATTTCGTCTCCGCTCCCCACCATCCAACGCAAAACAGCTTTAGCACCCCTTTTCAACCTGGGCCAAGCTCCTCCCCTTCAAACCGCGCCGAAAGAACACCACATCCGCAATCGGATTCTCGTTATACCGCTCCACCCGCACGAATCCCATCTCCTCATACAGCCGATTCGCCTCCGGCATCGCAGCCGGAACCGTATCCAAATACATTGCCCCAAACCCAGCTCCCTCCGCCCACGCGATCGCCTCCTTCACGAGCCGCCGTCCCAGCCCGTCCCCGCGAAACGCGCCATCCACCCAGAGCCGCTTCATCTCACATCCCTTCTGTTCGCCTCGCAAAAGACGCAGAGCCACACACCCCGCCGCAGTCCCATCGACCACCGCCAGCAACAGAACCAAATAAGCTCCCGGCAGCCCCTCCAACTCCTGCCCATACCCCTCAAGACAGATATTCGCCGCACCCGCAGGATTCGCCGCCAGATACTCTCCATACGCCTGCATCAGCCGTCGCACCGCGGCAATATCTTCAACCCCAACCGCCTCTCGCACCACAATCTCCGCCATAACTCCAGTAGCCTACCACCCATCGGATTGTTCCCCGCCTCACCTGAAAGCAGGAAATCAAACCACAAAAAATCTCTCCGCATCGCCGAATTTTCCAAGACCACTCCTCCGCTCCCATGGCATCCTTCCAACCATGAACACTCCAATCAACACCGCCGGATCCACCATCATCCCCAGCCTCCGCTACCGCGACGCGCTCGCCGCCATCGACTGGCTCGTCGCCGCCTTCGGCTTCAAAAAGCAAGCCGTCTTCGTAGCCCCCGACAACAAAACCGTCCAGCACGCCCAGCTCACCTTCGGCAACGGCATGATCATGCTCGGCTCCGTCGACAACGGCGGCGAAGCCGGCAAGTTCATGGTCCAGCCCGATGAGATCGGCTTCCGCGAAACCCAGGGCGCTTACCTCGTAGTCCCCGACGCCGACGCTGTTTACTCCACCGCAAAGGCTGCCGGAGCCGAGATGGTCCTCGACATTCGCGACATGGACTACGGTGGCCGCCACTTCTCCTGCCGCGACCTCGAAGGCCACACGTGGGGCATCGGCACCTACGACCCCTGGCAACCCGAATCAAGCGCCAGATCCTCCTGAAGCGGTCCTCCTCCGACCAACGGGAGGCCCCAGCACCTTCGTCGTGCGCAGACCGGTACACACGTCACGAAGTGACCGCTCCACGCGAAGTGGGCCCAGCCTCCCAAACCAACTAGCCTCCACCCCACCCACCCGTGATACCGTCTCCAGATGGAATTAAACCCCTACGCAAAGTACCTTGACGGCCGCGACCCCATCCCTGTCCTCACCAGCACCGCCGAGCGCCTCCACAACCTCACCGCCCACCTCACCGGCGCGCAGGTCAACACACCACCTGCCCCCGGCAAATGGAGCATCTGCAACATCATCACCCACCTCGCCGACACCGAGATGGTCTTCGCCTTCCGCCTCCGTCAGACCCTCGCCTCCGCACCCGACCAACCCCACCACATCATCCAGCCCTTCGACCAGGACGCCTGGTCCCAGCGCTACGCCGTCTACCACCTCGAACCCGCACTCGCCCTCTTCCAGGCCACACGCAACTGGAACCTCCTCTTTCTCGCCACCGTCTCCGAAGACGACCGCCGCCGCACCGCCACCCACCCCGAGCGCGGCACCATGACCCTCTGGACCATCGTCGAGACCATGGCCGGCCACGACATCAACCACATCCAGCAACTGGAGCGCCTCACCGCACGCGGTAACTAAACCTGCATCCCCTGCATCACTTTTCAAGGTGGAGTTCGCCACCGCGAGTTCGGCCACCGACTACAACATTATGCCGCCACTCGATTGGTTGCCTGTGGGTGAATCGGTGATATGTGCCGACTGACCGCCCTGAATTGCGGGGCCCAGCTGGACTCTACGCTCCGTCTCAGCGGTCTTGTTTGACGCGGTCTCGGTCTAAGGCTCGGATACAGCGACCGCGAGTGTAACGGTTTCGTCTGCGAGAAAGACGATCGTTCCCTCTATGTTGAACGACGAGCCTATGCCGCTAGCCGCAGGCCATTGAGTAACCTGAAATGAGAGGCTGTACGAAGAACTCATCACTGATCCATAACTGACTACGAGATCCTGCGGCTTTACGGATATGCCTTCAGCGATCTCCACGGCCGGGTGCACAACTCCTTGTCCGTTGATCCGACTCAGCTCAATTTGAACCAGACCTGCTACCGACGCATCCATTTTGTATGCGTTGACGTAGAACCCGAGAATGCAGAAAGGTCCTCCGCTGGAGGTCAGAGTAAATGCTGTATTAGACGGAGTGGAGCCCGCGGGTGCGGCCGCAATCGCAATTGATCCGAAAGTTTGCGTTGAGAGTCTCATCGCCATTTCGCCACCCCCTACGATAGTTCCAGAATAAGAGTACAGCCTCGAAGAAATGTTGTGCTTTGGTCCGAGCAATTAGTCCGAGCAACTAAAGGTTCCGCCACCGACTTCAACGTTATGCCGCCACTCGATTGGTTGCCGGGTGAGTGTTCAAAATCTCATCCGCGCCGAAGGGCGTGCGCGGGAGATTCGAACTTGGAGAACTTCGACGCCAGGTTTTGGATCGTCGTTCGATGAGCGACTTGCCCGGCTCGCGATAGTAAGGCGTAAGATTCTGCTTGCACCCTGAGGTCCCTGCGGGTTCAACCAAACGACAGCGATGGGAAGGAGATATCCGTGATAAGGAAAAGTCTTCTATCGTTCAGCATTGCAGCAATGGTAATTTTGACTGGACTCTATTGCAGTCAAAGTTCGGCGCAAACCCCGTCTGACAACTCTACCCAGAGCGCTACGGATCAAAATATCGAGTTATTACGGAAGGATGTTCGGTTACAGAAAAGGCAGATCATCGCTTCAAATCTTCAGCTGACTGATCAAGAGGCGGTGAAATTCTGGCCGCTGTATGACCAGTACACTGCCGATCTGGTGAGGATCAACGATGCGAAGTATGCGGCGCTCAAAGAGTTCGCATCCAGCTACTCTACCTTGACCGACGATCAGGCAATGGGACTGGTACGCAAGATGCTTGGCGTCGATCAATCGGTTGCGGAGTTACGGCTGAGATACACTTCGCTCTTCAACAACGTGATACCAGGAAGGAAAACCGCGGTGTTTTTCCAGTTGGATCGGCGGCTGGTGATGTTGATTGACCTGCAGCTGGCTTCGCAGATTCCGATGATCCTGCTCTCTGGCGGAAATCCCAGACAATAGTGCAGAGGCCTTTAGTTTCCAAGCTGCCACTTCTCAGACCCCGGCACTTTGCAGGCCTCGCCACACTTCGGACAGCCGTTGTTCTTGGCGTCGATGTTGACGACGTCGCGGACAGGGATAACGACGCCACAGTTGGTGCAGATCTCAGTGTAGGTGGGCTGCGGTCCTTTGGTGGCCATGCGTCGCATAGAGCACCCCGACTATCAAGCGAAGTTGCCGCTAACCCCGTTTTGCTGAAAGTCCGCTCTGGTCATCGTCGACCAGGTCCAAAATGGAACTAATACTTGTGTGGAGGTTGCTTCGGCCCTTCTACGAAATCTCTTAGAGTGTAGAGTCGAACTATTCACTTGGCTCAATCCGAAACAGACGCAAGTTGATTTCGAAGGAAACGATGACCGAAGAGGTAAACAATCATTTCACACTGGACCAGCTTCGCCGTTTCTACTCCGAGGAACTCCGCATAGTTGCCGGTCTCGAATCGCCTGATTTGGTGTCTGCATTCGCTCGGGTTCCAAGAGAACGGTACCTTGGAGCGCCACCTTGGAAGTTCTCGTCCGGTACCTCTGTAAAGCACTCCAGTTATCGCACCACGAGTAGCGTATGCGACGTCTATCATGATGTGTTTGTGGCTCTTGAAAGCAAGAAGTTTCTGAACAATGGCCAGCCCAGCATAATCGCACGCCTAATAGCCGCGCTCAAACTGAGCCCGGGTAAGCGCGCCTTTCACTGCGGTTGCGGAACGGGTTACTATACCGCGATTATGGCCGAAGTGGTCGGATCCAGAGGCTCAGTGGTTGCCGCTGAAATCGATTCCACTCTCGCCGAAATTGCCGTCACAAATTTGATGGATTACGACCATGTGAAGGTGCTGAACAGGGATGGAGCTGATGTCGATCCTGTTCCTTGTGATGCAATCCTCATCAACGCGGGAGTTACCCACCCGCACCCTGCTTGGCTCGATTGTCTGAGCGAAGGCGGGGTCTTAGTGTTACCCCTTTCCGTAGGAAGACAACTCAGTGTGAATGACGCCATGGTTCTCGGAATCACGCGGCGACACAATCAATTTGCCGCGGAGATCCTGTCGATCATTACCATCTACTCCAGTCCAAGCATGCGCGATCCCATTTTGCAATCGATGCTGAACGATAGCTTTGAATCGCACGCGATGCTGCGCCTGAAGTCTGTCCGGAAGGAACATCATGACAGAACCGATACCTGCATTGTGCATGCACCCGGATTCTGCCTGAGCGCTGTGACCATATGAACGACTAAAGGGATACCTTCTTGTGCCGATTAGCGGCTGTAGAGGTGTTTTCACTATGAGTATTGCCGCTATCAGTTCCTCTGTCCCCGTGCTGCCTCAGGCAGAGGTGCAGAAGGCTTCCACTCCTGTACCCGCCCAATCAACTTCCGCTCCAACCGACACTGTTTCGATCAGCGCTAATGGTCACCAATCCGCAAGCGCGGGCGATGCCGACCACGACGGTGACAGTCACTAAATACAAGGCTGAATTACCCACTAAGGCCCGCATCGTCCGCCCGGAAGGGTTGATGGTGCAGGTCATCTTTTTCGCACGCTGCCATCGCATAGCTTCAAGTCGTGCCTGCAAAGTCAGCTTTTGAGCAAGTTCCCAAAAACCAGGTCCGACTTTCGAGACTCGATCTGGATTGGCAGTCCAGATCACGCCGGTTTACGTGGCGAGAGGGGAGTGTAGTGGGTGGCGGGATAATTGTTTATTGGGTATGCCGCTAGTGGCGAGAAGTCATAGAACAACACCGTCGGACCGTGTCCTGGGGTCGGCACCCAACGGTCGGGACATCTCTCGTCGCAGCAAGCAGCAACTGATCAAATCTGCAGGCCGCCCACCTGGCCTCGAAGCCTCGATGAAGGAACTCTTCACGATTGTTTATCCGTCCTCGATGAGGCGGCGATAAAACTCTCAGACGAGAAGACCGCCCCGCGTGTAGGGAAGAATCGCTGAATGAGGCAATCGTGCAGCGCTGAGTCCAGGTCGGCGCAACAGTCGCCGATAACCGCAACACGGTAATCGGCGTCGGAAGCCTCGACAAGAGTGGAAAGGACGACGCCACTGGTCGCAATGCCGTAAAGAACCAACGTATCGATCTCGTTGGCGCGAAGAATCATAGCGAGATCAGTGCCGGCAAAGGCGCTGACTCGGTGCTTGGTGATAACAATCTCATCGTCTTGCGGCGCGATCGTATCCGGGATCGCTCCAAGCGGTTCCCGGAATAGCCGCTGATGTTGCTCCGAGGATTTAATGGCGCCGAAGAGTGCATTCCGCGAACAGATCTCGGGGTGTCCCGGTCGAAAACCCACCTGGATGTGGATTACGGTCATGCCGGCAGCACGTGCATGATTGAGAACACTCGCGACTCGAACCAGAAAGGTGTCTTTGCCCTCTCGGGTATAGATGGAAACGATGCCGGCCTGACAATCCATGCTCAGGACGGCCGTGCGGGCCGGATCAATCGTGAATGTGTCAGCCATATCAGACTCCCTTCGGCACAGAGGCCGCCGGTCAAAGATTGTAGTTTAGAGCGACGTTACTCCCTTCAATCACACCGTAAAAGGGCAGATCCTCGCCGCATTGGACAAAGTTTGCCTGTCGAGTGTCACCGCCAGCCTTCCATCGCCCAGCCCAAACCTTGTCAAGCCCCGAAACATGAAAACCCCGCGTCAATCCAGCACATTCGCGTAGCGTATTAGTTACGTGGACTCCGCTATAATGAATACAGAAGATTAGAGAAGCCTCGGCCACCCGCCGGGGCTTTTCTTCTTAAAACACCGCGAACCGAACGACGTTTCGTCTTCCTCGTGGCTAAGTCCAATGACTGGACGTATTTAGCCGTAAGCCTTTTGGAATGACTAATTTGCCAAAATCAGTTTTCAGCAAGTTATTCATAATAAGATACTTACACGCAAGATCTAGTGGGGGGTACCCCCTGGGAAAGGAGTGAACAATGCAGACCCATCACAGCCCGGACTCAACCCCGTGCTCCACAGGCATCGGTATCTCGAGGCGCTCACTGAAACCGACCTGACCGAGTGCGAAAAGATCCCACTCTCGCCACCATCGACGACTTCATCTTGGCCGGGCCCTTCGCGAAGCCGCGACGGACATAGCCATCAACTTCGAGTGCGCGCGTACCACCACCTCAAAAGTGGGGCCTTCTTAGCATCCCAACAGGTCTATACGGATCGAACGACCCGAACTAGATTACTTCCTAGGAGGTCAAACACTATGAACACGAGTCACCTCATCGAAGAGCCAGACGAAACAACCGACGCCATGCGTTCGCAAGCCCGAATGTTTGGTCTACATCAGCTGATCGGAGAGCTTCTCATGAAGAACCAACTCCTCAGAGAACGTTTGCACAATCAGGAGTTACCGTTCTCCGGACTAATCGCCGACTAGTCCACGCACCCGACTGCAGAGAGCTACAGGCCGAGGGCCTCATTGACATCCCGCACCAGGTTCCGCAAGTAGCTCCGCTTGTTCAGCAGTACCACCATCGCATCCTTGGCCCGAGTCTTCGCCACCTCATCCCCGGCGTCCACCCCGAAGTCCCAAACCGACCACAGCTCCTCCAACTCCGCCTGCGTCTCCACCATCTTCGCGTCGAAGGTGTCCTTCGCTGTCATCAGATCGCGCCGCAACTCCGGCTCATCCTCGCCCATCTGGTTGGCCGCCCGCATCTCCTGCAACTGCATGTTCAGCTCGAAGACTTCTTCCAGCAACTCAGGAGGAACAATCTGCTTCTTCTGCTCGCCCGATGCCCGCGCCGCATCAGTCGCCGCCTTCGACTGCTCCTCCAACTCCACACCCTCAAGCGTCAGCAGATACTGCGTCCGCGAGATCGGGTCTTTCAGAGTCCGGTAAGCATCGTTCAGCAGCGAACTCTGCGCCAGCGCCGCCTCCTGCTCCGCCACCGGCTTCGAAGCAAACCGATCCGGGTGCAGCTTGCGGCTCAGCACATAAAACCGCTTCTCCAACGCCACAACATCCAGCGCCAGCTTCCGCGGAAGGTCGAAGAAGGAAAAATAATCCATCTACGCCGTAAAGCTCGACCCGCACCCACAGCTCTTGGTCGAATTCGGATTGATGAAGTTGAACCCCTGACGCATCAGTGTCTCTTCAAAGTCCAGCACCATCCCGTGCAGATAAATAAAGCTCTTCGGATCGACAAAGATCCGTATCGCCGCACCGTCCGTAGGATCGCCGGCAGTTGCCAGCCCCTCACCAAACGCATACACACGATCCCGCTCCCGAGGCTGCGTATCGAAGCGAATGTTGTAGCTCAGACCCGAGCAGCCGCCACCCTGAATCCCGACCCGCAGCCCGCCCTGCTCCGGCGACACACCTTCCTTGGCCATCGCAACACGGATTCGCTTCAGCGCCTTTTCAGTAATCTGAATGCCCTTCTGGCCCGGCTCCTGCCCCTGCGCAGTCAGCACATTCATCCCCGCCAGCGCATTCTTCGGCTGACCGGATGCAGCAGCCTGCTGGGCCGCCTCCATCTCCGCCGCGGTCTGTAGTGTCACCATCGCCATATCGCCGTCCTTGCTGCTACTCACTACCAACAGAACACGGTAACGACGCGACTGAAAAATGCGCCGCTACCGTGGTCTCAACCCTGTACCATCGCTCAAAATTTAGTGAGCAACAGCAACCGCTGCCGTCTCGGCAACCTTGTTCTTCTTCTTCCAGTCGCCGATCGCCGCGCGGATCGCGTCTTCCGCCAGCACCGAGCAGTGAATCTTCACCGGAGGAAGCGCAAGCTCCTTCACAATGTCCGTGTTCGAGATCGCCAGCGCCTCGTCGATCGTCTTGCCCTTCACCCACTCCGTCGCGAGCGAGGAAGAAGCAATCGCCGAACCGCAGCCGAAGGTCTTGAACTTGGCATCTTCGATCACGTTCGTCTCGGGATTCACGCGAATCTGCAGACGCATCACGTCCCCGCACTCCGGCGCGCCTACCAGCCCGGTGCCAACCTCGGCAGCGGTCTTGTCCAGCGTGCCAACGTTTCGTGGATGATTGTAGTGGTCTACTACCTTATCGCTATATGCCATCTTGTTCTCCTGTCTCTCACTTATTCCAAATTCCAAAACTCTAAACTGTGAATGCCGCCAGACTAGTGCGCAGCCCATTCGATCTTCGTTAGGTCAATGCCTTCCTTCACCATCTCATAGAGCGGCGAAAGCTCTCGCAGCTTCGAAACCACATTGATCACCTTGTCCGAAACGTAGTCGACTTCAGCCTTCGTATTGAACCGGCCAAAACCAAACCGGATCGAACTGTGCGCCACATCGTCGCCCAAACCCAAAGCCTTCAATACATAAGATGGCTCAAGTGTCGCCGAGGTGCAGGCCGAGCCCGAAGAAACTGCAATATCGTTGATTCCCATTAAAAGACTCTCGCCCTCGACGTAGACAAAGCTCATATTCAGGTTCCCCGGCAGATGATGGTCCATGTTGCCGTTCACGTGTACATAGTCCAGTGCCTTCTCGAATTTGGCCTTCATGTAGTCGCGCAGTTCCTTCTCGCGCTTCGCCTCGGCCTCCATCTCCTGGCCGGCAATCTCACAAGCCGCGCCCAGCCCGACGATACCCGGCACATTGAGCGTACCTGACCGCATTCCCCGTTCATGGCCGCCACCATTGATCTGTTCCGAGATTTGCACTCGAGGATTGCGACGACGAACGTACAGCGCGCCAACACCCTTCGGCCCATAGATCTTATGTCCCGAAAGCGAGAGCACATCGATATTGTCCTTCTGCACATCCACCGGAATCTTGCCCACAGCCTGTACCGCGTCGGTGTGGAAGATCACGCCCTTCTCATGGCACAGCTTGCCGATCTCAGCGATGGGCTGAATCACGCCAATCTCGTTGTTCGCGTACATGATCGAAACCAGGATCGTCTTGTCGTCGATCGCACGCTTCAGATCCTCCAAATCGATCAGACCATCCGCCTGCACCGGCAGGTAGGTCACGCGATAGCCCTGCTTCTCGAGCTTCTTGCACGTATCTAGAACAGCCTTGTGCTCGGTCACCTGCGTCACAATGTGGTTGCCGCGCTCGCGATACATCTCGGCGATTCCCTTAAGGGCAAGGTTGTTCGACTCAGTCGCACCACTGGTGAAGATAATCTCCTTCGCGGTCGCGCCAATCAACTTGGCGATTTGCTCACGAGCCTTTTCAACGGCCTGCTCCGCCTCCCAGCCAAACACATGGTTGCGGCTCGCTGCGTTACCAAACACCTTGCCAAAGTATGGCAGCATCGCATCCAAAACCCGCGGGTCCATCGGTGTCGTCGCGTGGTTGTCCATGTAGATCGGCAGCGTAACGCCGGCCGGCAATGATGCTGAGGACTCACTGATCACTACGCCGTTGTTGCTCATCTCGTTGCTCATCGTATCTCCCAAACTCGTGTCTCTAACTCTTCTACTAATCTCAAACTCTGCGCGCCGTCAGTCAGCCGTGGCTAAACCGCAATGCTTACCAGACCCCCGCCCACCGGGGCGCCCGATCCAACTTGTTCCGCATCCCCGGCTTCGATCAGGTCAGAGATACGTAGTCCATTCAGCAGATCCTTGATGCTGTCGTTCACCTTGCGCAATGGTTCTTTGATGGTGCAATGCCCTGCCAGGTCGCAGGTCCCGTGAATCGTAATGCAACTTGTAATGAAAAGCGGCCCATCGATCGCCCGGATCACCTCAAACGCCGTGATCTCCATTGCGCTTCGCGACAGTGCATAGCCGCCGTTAGTTCCTGCGTGCGAAACGAGAAGTCCAGCCTTCGCTAAAGTCTGTAGAATCTTCGCCAACAGCTGAGGAGGAATGTGATAAGCCTCAGCGATATCCTTTGCGCTGTGCGCACTGCCGTCTGTCTGCTCCGCCAGATACTTCAGAGCCATCAGACCATAATCGGCTTTTTTGGTCAGACGCAGCATGTCGGCTTTGAGCTCCCGCTCCCTGAAAATTGACGCAAATCAGACAATTCCAGTCCTAGATAGTGTACGTCCAAAATTCGGTGCGTGCAACAGGGAGGCAGAGCCCTCGATATTCAGACTCTATCCAAAATTTATCATCAGACAAAGTCCAGAATCCAGGTTGACAAGGGGTCTGCGGACGCGCAAAATCCATACCATTCACATTTTTTCTCCCCAAATGACTGCCATCTGCAAACATCCCATTGTCAAAATAGTCGCCCGCGAGGAAGACGCTGAATTTGTTGAGTGTCAAAAGTGCGGAGAAGTCTTCGATTCGGCCGAGTACAGCGATATCGCCATCGAAGAAAAGACCGCCCTAGCCGAGATCCCTTCCGACGACTAAACGACGGTCTGCTCCGGCGGAGAACTCATTCTGCGAAGCACAATCCATGCATATTGCGCTGCAGAGAGCGGTGCCAGCACAGCGATCGCGCGCACCAGAATATCCCGCAGCGTCGCAAGTTGTTGCGACACAAACAGCTTCTGACATATCACCGCAATCAAAGCAACGATCTGCACAAACGTGTTCAGCTTTCCAAATACGCTGGGCCTGAAGTCCCGCAGCGTTCCCGTCACAAACAGCAGCGTTGCTATCAACAGAATTCCCACATCGCGACTGAAGACCAGAACCGTTACGTACAGCGGAATCAGCCCAACATGCGTCAGCACCACAAAGAGCGAACTCAACAGGAGCTTATCAGCAATCGGGTCGAGATACTGTCCCAGCGTAGTCTTCTGACTAAGCCACCGCGCCAGTAAACCATCCAACGCATCGCTGATCCCCGCAAGCATGAACAACCCAAACGCGACGCCGTAGTGCCCATCCAGAATCTCAATCAAAAGGAAGGGGATAATAAAGAGCCGCATCAGCGTAAGCAGGTTCGGTGCGGCGCGAAATTGGCTCAGGAAGGGCACGTTGCGGGGTCAATCCATCCTATCCCAACCCCGCGAAGGTTGCCCCAACGCAGATCTCCGTTTAGACTGGGAAGACGCACAGGCGCGTAGCTCAGTTGGTTAGAGCGCTACCTTGACACGGTAGAGGTCAGGAGTTCGAGTCTCCTCGTGCCTACCATCCCTTCCAAAATCCAGCCCCTCGCACCTGGTCATTGTGTCGCCGAGATCATCGGCAGCCCGGTCACGGGCCAATGCTCCACCAGAGCTTCGCCATTGGTCTCGATCCCCACTCCCGCCGCACTCCCGGCAACGACCCTGCCATTCCATCCATCCGCAACCACCAGCGCGCCCTCGCCCTTCAGATCCGCCGTCGCCGCCTCAATTGTGATCGTCTTGCTCTCATTCGGCAGCAAAGACACATAGTTATCGCTGTAGTACACCGGCAGCACTCGCTCGCCGGAACGCTTCCGCCGCAACTGAAGATGTGTCATCAGCGCAACTTCCTTATCCGGATTATGCAGCGTCACCGTGATCAAGCTCCTTCCGTCAGCATCGCTACGGCTCACCTTCGCATCCAGCGCGATCGTAGAAAGACTATCAAGCGCCTTCAGATCGTCCTGATGTTCAGGCAGCGCACGCCAATAGAAGTTATCCGAAACCAGCTTTCCCGCCGCATCACGTAGCTCAAGCTTCACAAAGTGAACCGTCGAAAGATCCGCGGGCCACGCCACAGATCCAAGCGTAGTCGCCAGGCTCGGGGAAGCAGTCACATCGAAATCGTGTTCATACTTGACCGCTCCATCAAGGTTGTAGATCGCCAGATGAGCATGCGCTCCCTCCAAGGTAGTATTCAGGTTATTGATGACCTGGACCTCTCCGTTCGATTCATTCAGCTGAATATGAACCGGCTCGGCTGCCTTCTTCACCGCGAACAAAGCCGAGTTCGGTTCGAGGTCGTGATGATAGATCTGCCACACGAAACTTGGCTGCGCAGGATTACTCATCCACGTAATCACACCCGTCGTCGGATGAAACAGCTTCGCATTGCGTCCCTCATACATCGCGCGGAACGCCTCGTAATTCGCCAGCTGCGACTTCCGCACAAAGTCCGCAAGGTTCGCCACCTTGCCATACCGATCCGCAATCATCGCGGGATATTTGTCGCCATCAGCCGCGCCCTTGGCAAAGTCATGCTCCGCCCAGTCGTCGTTGATCGTCTCCCAATCCTTCTCCGGCATCATGCCGTGAATCGACTCCAGCGTCGGCACCGAGACACTTCCAATCTCCGTCTTGAACGCCTCGTCATAGACATAAAACTCACGTGGCGTCCTCCAGTGATATGGCCCATGCGAATTGACGCCGCGCCCATCTGCCGAGTTCGCCTGATACAGCCGGGTCGGTTCCAACTCAGTCATCAAAACGCGCAGCGCATCGTCGATCTTCTTCGGCGGATACCCCTCATTGCGAGCACACCACAAAACAATCGCAGCATGATTCCGAAACCGCAGAATCTTGTCGCGCACATTCGCCATGTACGTATCGAAGTCATCCGGATCAGGCCCATCAGAGGGATTCGGCTGGAAAAACTCATCCCACACCAGGATTCCGTACTTGTCGCACAGCTCATAAAAGTCTTCGCTCGTACTCTGTCCCACCCAGTTGCGAATCATGTTCATGTTCGCGATCTGATGCATCCGAATCTGCGCCTCCAGCCGCTCCCGCGGATTGCGCTTCATCGCTTCATCCAATCCCCAGTTCCCTCCGCGAATAAACACTCGAACCCCATTCACCGAGATCGTCAGGTTCTCCGAGTCAGGCACTGCATACGTAAACTTGCGAACACCAAAGCTCACATCTTTGTCGTCCGACGTCTTTCCATCCACCTCAAAACTCAAATGCAGCTTGTAAAGATTCTGCGGCCCATAGCCATTCGGCCACCAAAGCTTCGGATTCGCCACATGCATCGCCGGCGTGTTCTTCGAATCGACCGTAACCGTCTGCGAACTATGCGCCGCCACCTCGACGCTCTGTTCGAACGTGACATCTCCAAAGGTTCCTTTCAACACGCCCTTCTGCGGTGCATCCGTCACATTCTCCACCCGCGCCTGCACCGAGACATCTGCCGCATCAGTCTTGGGCAAAGGAAGATCGGTCGTGACCAGTGGATCTTTAATCACCACAGGCCCACTCGCCGAGAGAAAAACCTTCTGCCAGATTCCAGTGTCACGATCCCGAATCGCAGGAATCCAGTCCCAGCCAATCGTCGACAGAAAAGTCGGCCCATCAATCGCGGTAATTCCACCGTTCCTGCCGACGCCATCGCGAATCGTGTGTTCATGCGGATCTCCGGGATGAGGCTGCGGCGACACCAGCACAGCCAGGACCGCCTTCTTCCCCGGCTTTGCCTCTGCTGAGATATCGAAGATCCCCCGCTTGAACGCGCCCTTCATCGTGCCCACCTGCGTCCCGTTGACCCACACCTGGGCGGAGAAATTAATCCCCTCCAGGTTCAACCACACATGCTTCCCGGCGTACGTCTCCGGCACCTCGAAGACCGTACGATACCAGTACGGCGTACGCGCAAGGCTATCGGGAATCTTGTCGGGCCGATTATTCTCCCCATACAAAGGCTCTGGGTAAGCACCTGCATTCACCAGGCTCGTCAACACCGTCCCCGGTACCGTCGCGGAGTACCAACTCTGCGGTTTAAAGTTTGTCGAAGCGATCGCATCCCCGGCCTGCGTCACCTTCGCCGCATCCTGCAGCTGCCAGCCAGCTGAGAGCGTTACAGATTGAGGAAGAGTCGAACTAGCTGCCAAAGCCACAGGACCCAATCCCATCAAACCTGCAGCAAATAACAGCATCAATGCCGATCCCCAAACTCTCATTTGCATTCAACCCGCACCTTTGATCGTTAGACCACAGAGATTTGCAGCGCGAAAATCGACACCGCGCCAGACATAGAAACCCTACACGATCATCAGGCAAAGGTCACACCTTTAGCCTCATCGTTGAATCGTTGTCTCTGCCTTCGACAGCTTCTCTGAAACCTGTGCCGGCGTAGGCAACTGCGAGCGGTCCCATCCTCCACCCAGCGCCTCAATCAATTGCACCGAAGCCGTCATCTCCTGCACTCGCACAGTCGCGACCGACTGCCGATCCGTCAGCAACGTCGTCTGCGCCGTCACCACATTCACGTACGGATCGATGCCCGTCTGGTACCGCGCGGTCTCGAGCGTCACAAACTCCTCCGCCGACTTCACCGCTTCCTGCTGCTGTATCTGCTGCTGCGAAAGAATTCGCACCGAAGAAAGCGCATCCTCTACCTGCTGAAACCCCGTAAGCACTGTTTGCCGATAGCTCGCGACATCAGCGTTATAGACCTCTCTAAACTGATTCACCGTAGCCCTCCTCAGCCCCGCATCGAAGACCGTCTCGCTTACCGTCGGCCCGATCGACCAAAACCGGCTCGGCCAGTCAAACAGATGTTTGAAGGTAGAGCTCTCGAACCCACCGGACGCGCTCAGCGTCAGATTGGGATAGTACGCCGCAGTCGCGATGCCAATCTGTGCGTTCGCCGCCGCCATGTTTCGCTCCGCAGCGGCAATATCCGGCCGCCTCTCCAGCAACGCCGACGGCAACCCGATCGGTATGGGCGGCGGAACTACACTCATAGCCTTCACAGGAATAGAAAAGGCAGACGCATTCGCTCCTACCAGCAGCCCAATGGCATGTTCATATTGAGCGCGCCCCACGCCGAGGTTGATCGCCTGCGACTGCACATTCTGGAGCGTGTTCTGCGCCTCCACCACCGAAATCCGGTCGCCAACGCCAGTCTCGTATTGCGCCTGCGTCAACTCCAGTGCCTTCTTGTCCGCCTCCACCGTGTCGTTCAGAATAGCCTGCAAAGCATCCTGACCTCTGATCTCAAAAAAGAATGTAGCAAGACTCGCCTGTTCGGTCAGCTTCTCGTTTTCAAGATCGGCCGCGCTCAACTGCGCGTTGTACTGCTGTTCGTGAATCGTACTGCGGACCCTACCCCAAAGATCGGGCTCCCACGAAACCGAAAGCGGCAAGGTGCCAATGGAGCTCGTTGCGCCCGTATTGGCTTGGGAAGAACGCCCCAGATTCGCGGAAGACTTGGAACGGGAATACGAAGGTCCCACAGAAGCAGTCGGATAGAGTTGCGAACGCGCCTGCGCGATAAGAGTCCGCGCCTCCATGAAGTTCGCAAAAAACTGCTTGATGTTCTGATTGTCGATGTTCAATCGCTCTTCCAGCGCATTCAACTCGGGATCGCTGTAAATCTCCCACCACTTCCCATGCAGCATCGCATCCTGCGGCTGCGCCACCTTCCAGCCATCGGTATCCTGAAACTGCGTCGGCGACTCCTTGTATGTCGCAGGTGGCGCCTGCGCAACTGCCGGAGGCGTGTGGTACTTAGGCCCCACCATGCAGCCGGTCAACAGAAGCGCCGTGAGTGCCGGGCAAATCGCGAGGGTAAATCGAAGGTTCGTCATAGAGTTACACATCCAAATCTACTCCGCAGCAACGGCAGGCGTGCCGCCCCCGGGGTTGAAAGTATCGCGCTTACGACCCAACGCGCGCAGCCGCAGGCGATCCAGCATGAGATAGACGACAGGGGTGGTATAAAGCGTAAGCATCTGACTCACGATCAAGCCACCGACAATGGTGATGCCCAGCGGCCGGCGAAGCTCCGACCCAGTGCCCGTACCAAACGCCAGCGGCAACGCCCCAAACAACGCAGCCATCGTCGTCATCAGAATAGGTCGAAAACGCAGCATGCACGCCTCAAAGATCGCATCTTCGGTGTTCATGCCGCCCTCGCGCTCCGCCTGTAAAGCAAAATCGATCATCATAATCGCGTTCTTCTTCACGATGCCGATCAGCAAAACTATTCCAATAATCGAGATGACATTCAAATCCACTTTGAAGAGCAACAGCGCAAGCATCGCTCCAACACTCGCCGAAGGCAGCGTCGAAAGAATCGTCAACGGATGCACCAGACTCTCGTACAAAACTCCGAGCACGATATAAACCGCAAGCAGAGCAGTCAAAATCAGCAGAGGCTCGGTGCCCAGAGACTGCTGGTATGCCAGCAGAGTTCCCGCAAAAAATCCGTGCACCGAGGTCGGCGTCCCCAGACGCTGTTGCATCTCCGCGATCTCAAGCGTCGCATCGCTCAAAGACATCCCGGGAGCTAAATTGAACGATACCGTCACCGACGGAAACAGCCCCGTGTGATTCAGCGACAATGGAGTCGTATTGGTCGCAGCTGTCGCCATCGTAAACAAGGGGACATTGCCACTGGCCGTCGTACTGCTGGTGCCCGCCGGATGAAAATAAATATTCTTCAATCCCTCCGGCGTCTGCCAGTACTCCGGCGCAACCTCCAGCACAACGTAATACTGATTCAACTGCGTATAAATAATCGAAACTTCCGATTGCCCGAACGCGCTGTACAACCCCTGATCCAGCGACTGTGCCGTCTGCCCCAGCTTTGCCGCGGTCACTCGGTCGTAGGTCAGCAGCTGATCCAGTCCGCCATTCTGCTGATCCGAGCTCACATCCTGAAAACCAGGCAGATGCATCATCGCCGCAAGCAGCTTCGGACCCCACGTCGAAAGATCTGTAACGTTATCGGCCTGAATCGTGTATTGATACAGCGCGTTGCTCGAACGTCCGCCGATACGAAGATCCTGTGACGCCTGCAGAAACGCTGAGGCCCCCGTCACACGATTCAACTTCGGACGCAGCCGGTTGATAATCTCCGGCGCCCCGATCTTGCGAACGCTCAGCGGCTTCAGCGTCACAAACATATTCCCTGTATTCGTGGCCCCGCCTCCACCGGTAAAGCCGATCACATTCTGAACCGCCGGGTCATCCTTCACAATATGTGCAACTTCCTGAATCGCAGTATTCATCGAAGCGAACGAAGCATCCTGCGGCCCCCGAATCGCTCCCGCCAGCGAACCAGTATCCTGTTGCGGAAAAAATCCCTTCGGAATCTTGATCACCAGCGCCACATTCAAAGCGATCGTCAGGAGCAAAACAGTCAGTGTCAGCACAGGATTTTCCAGAACCCAATGCAGGCTCCGCCGATAGATCGAGAGTACCCAGTCGAAAAACCTCTCCGACGCCATATACACCCGGCCATGCTTCTTCCCATGTTCGTTCCGCAGCAGATAAGCGCACATCATCGGCGTCGTTGTCAGTGAGATCAGCATCGACACAAAGATCGCAGTCGATAGTGTCACTGCAAACTCGCGAAACAGTCTTCCCACAATCCCACCCATCAACAGTAGCGGAATAAAAACCGCAACCAGCGATATGCTGATCGACACAACCGTAAAACCAATCTCCTGCGCTCCCTTCAGTGCGGCGGCGAACGGAGCCATACCATTCTCGAGATGCCGCGTGATGTTCTCCATCACGACGATCGCGTCGTCCACCACAAACCCGGTCGAGATCGTCAGCGCCATCAGAGAAAGGTTGTCGATGCTGTAGCCGAACATGTACATCACGGCAAAGGTTCCGATCAACGAAACCGGAACCGCCACCGCGGGAATCAGCGTCGCCCTTCCATTACGCAGGAAGAGGAACACGACCACGATCACCAACGCGATAGAGAGCAACAAGGTGCGTTCAACATCACTCACCGACGCACGGATCGTCGTCGTGCGATCCAGCACAATCGTCGTATCGATCCCCTTCGGAATCGAAGCCTCCACCGATGGCAGCTCAGTCCGAATACGATCCACCGTGTCAATAATGTTGGCTCCGGGCTGTCGGAAGATAATCAGCATCACAGCCCGCTTGCCGTTCAGATATCCTGCCGCACGCACGTTCTGCGTCGAATCGACCACATCCGCCACATCCGACAACCGCACCGCCGACCCGTTATTGTAACCAATGATGATCGGCTTATAGTCCTCCGCATGCGATATCTGATCGTTCGCAATAATGTCCGCCGAGACATCCCCATTCGTGATCTGACCCTTCGCCAAATTCGAATTCTGCAGACTTACCACCGACTGCACATTCGCCATCGTCATCCCAAAGCTCGCAAGCTTCGTCGGATTCACCTCCACGCGAACCGAAGGCAGCGCACCCCCACCCGGATTGACTTGCCCAACCCCTTGAATCTGCGAAAGCTTTTGCTGCACCACTGTCGAAGCTTCGTCGTAGAGTTTGTCCGGTCCATATTTATCCGATGTCAAACCGATGATCATAATCGGCGCGTCGGCCGGATTCACTTTGCGATAGGTCGGATTCCCCGGAAGATTCGCCGGAAGATAGGTTCTCGCCGCATTGATCGCGGCCTCAACGTCACGCGCAGCGCCATCGATATTCCGGCTCAGGTCAAACTGAATCGTCACCGACGTCGACCCCAGGCTGCTCGTCGACGTCATCTCCGTCACGCCGGCAATGTGCCCAAACTGCCGCTCCAGCGGAGTCGCCACCGACGACGCCATAATTTCTGCGCTGCCACCCGGCAGACTCGCACCCACCGAGATCGTCGGAAAATCCACCTGTGGAAGCGGAGACACCGGAAGCACCTGAAACGCAATGGCTCCGGCAATCGCGATCGCGATCGTAAGCAGCGTCGTCGCTACAGGCCGATGAATAAAAGGTGCAGAGATGTTCATGGCTGCTCCGCCGGCTCTAATTCTCCTCCACCCTCCTCCGCCTTCTTCGACCTTCTCGAAAATCGATGCGAAAGATTGTCGAAGAAGATGTAGATAACGGGCGTCGTATAAAGCGTCAGCACCTGGCTCACCAGCAGACCACCCACCATGGCGATTCCAAGCGGCCTGCGCAACTCCGAGCCGATACCATGACCAAACGCCAACGGCAGACCACCCAGCAACGCGGCCATCGTTGTCATCATGATCGGACGGAAGCGTAGCAGGCACGCCTCATAGATCGCATCGGTGGAGCTCAGCCCCCGATGGCGCTCTGCATCGAGCGCAAAATCGACCATCATAATTCCGTTCTTCTTAACGATGCCGATCAGCAGAACCAGACCGATGATCGCCACAACACTTAGATCCTGATGGAAAAGAATCAGAGAAAGAAACGCGCCCACACCCGCCGAAGGCAGCGTCGAAAGAATCGTAACCGGATGAATGAAGCTCTCGTACAGAACGCCGAGAACGATATACACCGTCACCAGGGCAGCAAGAATCAGCAGCGGCATTCCCGAGAGCGAGTTCCGAAATGATGCCGCGGTCCCTTGAAAATCGGCCTGCAGGCTCGCCGGCATGTGCATATCCTTCTGCACCTTCGTGATCTCCGAGATCGCGCCTCCCAGCGCCGCATTCGGCGCAAGATTGAAAGAGACCGTAATCGCCGGGAACTGGCCTTGGTGAGTAATCGAAAGCGCCTCAGTCGTCGTCTCGAAGTGCGAGAACGCGCTGAACGGAACTGCATTATTGAAGGCGGAACTTGTCGTCCCCGCCGAAGTCGCCCCCTTGCTCGAGGTTGAATTCACAGTGCTCGAAGTCAGTGCATTGATCGGGGGAGTCAACGTATTCGCTGAAGCAGTAAACAACACCGAGCTGGTCAGCGCATTCGATCCCGCCGAACTAGAGCCATTGCCCGAGGAGGAAGTTGCCGCCGCTCCCGTGGTACCTGACGCCGACCCGGACCGAATATAGAGATGATTCAACTTGTTCGGATCAATCTGAAACTGAGGCTCCGCCTCGAGAATCACGTGATACTGATTCAACTGCGTGTACATCGTATTGATCTGCCGCTGGCCAAATGCATCGTAAAGCGTGTTATCGATCGTCGTCGGCGCCACACCGAGCCGCGACGCAGTCGCCCGATCGATCACCAGCGACACCGCCAACCCGCCCAGCTGCTGGTCCGTTGCAACATCTTCCAGCTCCGGCAGCTGCTTCAGGCGAGTTACAAATCGGGCCGTCCAATCGTTCAGCTCGTTCTGATCCGGATCCTCCAGCGTGTACTGGTACTGTGTGCGGCTCACCCGATCATCGACCGTAATGTTCTGCACCGGCTGCATGTAGATCTGGATATCCTGCACATCCTTCAACTTCGACTGGAGCCGCCGAATCACATCAGACGCATTCAGGTCACGATCTTCAAGCGGCTTCAGGTTGATCGACATCCTGCCACTGTTCGTAGTGATATTCGTTCCATCGGCGCCAATAAAAGAGGACAGGCTCTCGACGGCGGGATCCTGCAGGATCACCTTCGCCACCTCCTGTTGCTTGGCCGCCATCGCCTTCGACCCGATTGTCTGCGGGGCCTGTGTGATTCCCTGAATCACGCCCGTATCCTGCACAGGAAAAAATCCCTTGGGAATAATGATGTACAGAAAGATGGTCAGCATCAGTGTCGCAAGAGCAACCAGCAGCGTAATCGTCTGGTAGCGAAGCACAACCTTCAACGTCCGCCCGTAGAACGCAATCATCCGTTCGAAGACATGTTCTGAAGCTCTATAAAAACGTCCCTGCTGCGCTTCAGGATTGTGTTTCAAAATGCGCGAAGCCATCATCGGCGTCAACGTCAGCGAAACCACCGCAGACACGACGATCGTAACCGCCAGCGTCACCGCGAACTCGCGGAACAGACGGCCGACAACATCTCCCATGAACAAGAGTGGAATCAGTACCGCGATCAAAGAGACCGTCAGCGAAAGAATCGTAAAACCGATCTGCTCTGCGCCCTTCAGCGCCGCCTCCATCGGCGTATCGCCCTCTTCCAGATAGCGTGAGATGTTCTCCACCATCACGATCGCGTCATCGACAACAAATCCAGTCGAGATCGTCAGCGCCATCAGCGACAGGTTATCCAGGCTGTAGCCAAGCGCGTACATCGCCGCAAAGGTTCCAATCAGCGACAGCGGCACCGCAACACTCGGAATGATCGTTGCATACAGGTTTCGCAGGAACAGGAAGATGACCAGCACAACCAGCCCGATGGTCAACATCAATTCAAACTCAACATCGCTCACAGACGCCTGAATCGGCGTCGTCAGGTCGGTAAGCGTCGTCACCTCGATGCCCTTCGGCAGATTGGCCTCAAGCTGAGGCAGCAACTTCTTAATGCTCTCGACTACTTTGATCGTGTTTCCACCCGGCTGGCGTTGCACATTAACGATCACAGCAGGCGTCTGATTCATCCACGCAGCCTGCGTCGTGTTCTCGACGCCATCAAGAATGTGCGCGACGTCGGTCAGCATCACCGGCGCGCCGTTGCGATACGCAACCACCACGCTTCTGTAATCCTTGCTGGTTACAAGCTGATCGTTCGCATCAATCTGATAGTCCTGCCGCGGCCCGTCGAAGTTTCCCTTCGCGGCGTTCACGCTGCTCTGCGTGACCGCCGTACGCAGATCTTCAAGATTGATGCCATACGACGAGAGCGCTGTAGGATTCGCCTGTATCCGCACCGCCGGCTTCTGTCCGCCGCTGATGCTCACCAATCCCACGTCTTTCACCTGCGAGATCTTCGGCGCCAAACGCGTATCGACCAGGTCCTCCACCTGAGAGAGCGGCACCGTCTTCGAAGTAATCGCCAGCGTCAGCACCGGAGCATCCGCGGGATTCGTCTTGCTGTAGATCGGCGGCGCAGGCAGATTCGCCGGCAGAAAGCTCTGCGATGCATTGATCGCCGACTGCACCTCTTCTTCCGCGATATCGATATTCAAACTGAGATTGAACTGCAGCACCACAACCGAAGTCCCGCCCGAGCTGCTCGAGGTCATCTGGCTCAACCCTTGCAACTGACCGAACTGGCGCTCGAGCGGCGCGGTCACCGTCGTCGCAATCACCTGCGGACTAGCGCCCGGATAGAACGTCAGCACCTGAATCGTCGGATAGTCGACCTCAGGCAGCGCCGACACCGGCAGCTGCGTGTAACTCACAATACCGACTAGCAGAATCGCGGCCATCAGCAACGAGGTTGCGACCGGTCGCAGAATAAACGGACGAGATGGACTCAAGGAGCGCTACTCCCAGCCGTTGCTGCGGCAGGAATCGGCTTATTCGACACACTAACCTTCGCATTGTCCTGCAACTTGTCGAAGCTGCTATTCGCCACCACATCCCCGGGATTGATCCCGGTCACCTGGGTGGTATTTCCTTCGATCACCCCCGGCTTCACCGGCCGCATATGCGCCGTATCGTTCTGCAGAACATAAACAAACGACGCCGTCCCGTTATGCTGAATCGCAGACGAAGGAATCAGCGTCGCTTCCTGCAGTGTATTCACCAGCAGCCGCGCATTCACAAACTCATTCGGAAACAGCGACGAGTCCTTGTTCGCAAACGACGCCCTCGCCTTCACTGTCCCTGTCGTCGTATCGATCTGGTTATCCAGCGTCAACAACGTCCCGGTGCCGATCTGTTTCAACGCCGCACGATCATATGCATCGACAGGCAGCTTCGCCTGTTGACGTAGTCTCGGTTGAATCTGCCCCAGGTTATCCTCGGGCACCGTAAAGATCACCGTGATCGGCTGGATCTGCGTAATCACCGCCAGCGTCGTCGTCCCCGAGGCCTGCACCACGTTCCCCGGATCGACCAGCCGCAACCCAACCCTTCCCGAGATAGGTGCGCGGATGTGGCAGTATCCCACCTGGATCTGGTCGAACTTCACCGTCCCTTCGTCATTCTTCACCGTGCCCGCGTCCTGCAGCACGATCTTTTCCTGATCATCCAGCGTCTGCTTCGGAATTGCATTCCTCGACCACGCGTCACGATAGCGGTTGAGATCCATCGTCGCCTGCGCCAAAAGCGCCTGATCGCGTTCCAGCACTCCTTGAGCCTGCAGCAGCGTAGCCTCAAACGGTCGCGGATCGATCTCGATCAGCGGATCGCCCTTTCGAACGACCTGCCCCTCCTTGAAGCGCACCGCCACCACCGGCCCAGTCACCTGACTCGTAATCGAAGCCGTATAAACCGGTGTCACCGTCCCGATCGCATCCAGATACACGCCGATATTGCCTTTCTGCGCGGTAGCCGTCGTCAGCGCCACCGCCCCGCCCCCAGCACCCCGCTTCGGAGCAGCTGTGCTCGTATCCTCGTGATGCCTCAGCACCAGATAGAAACCAATAGCAAATATCAGTAGCAAAACGACCCACACAACAACCCGAAGCAGCTTACTTCGGGACGAGGTCGGAGGAGGGGCCGGAAGTTGATGGTCAGGCCCCACAATGGGGTGCTGTTCTTGCGATTCGGCTGGCAATACGTCTCCCTTGCCACATCAGAGATTTTTTGTTGGACAGAAAATGTGCTGCTGGTCCCTAACCCTATCGACGAATGAGCCCGTACAAAGACTCAACTCAGCTCATACAACCGTCAAGTTGTATACGAGGAACAGCGTAATAAGCAATTGGTCCTCAATGAGATGCCCGCAAAATCCCGGACGATGTCCCAGCCTCCCCCACTACGTCAGGCTTCCATTGAGTCCACCGCCCCCTACATGGTATGATTACGAATCGGCAGACTACCCTTCACCCGGTAGCGGTCAGGAGCTTCCACGCTCCCAGTACCACCCTTCCCCGGCACCGTTTTGAGGCTTCTTTCACTCAGGCGCACGTCCCCGGGAATCTTCTGCGACTCAGGATTGGAGCACTTCGTCATGGCACAAAAATGTGATCTTTGCGGCAAAGGCCCGCAGTTCGGCAACAACATCTCTCACGCCCACAACACCACCCGTCGTCGTTGGAACGTGAACCTCCAGCCCGTCAAAGCCCAGGTCAATGGCGGAAGCAAGCGCATGCGCGTCTGCACCAGCTGCATCAAGACCGGCAAAGTCGTCAAAGGCTAACCGCCTCAAAACCCCTGAAATACAACGCCCCAGCCGCGAACCAGCCGGCTGGGGCTTTTCCTGTTTTCAACCCGTTTACTGCTTCTCAAATCACTGCTTCTCAAATCCCAGCGAAGCGCTGTTGATGCAATACCGCAGCCCCGTAGGCTTCGGTCCATCCGGAAACACATGTCCCAGGTGAGCTCCGCAGGTCGCGCACTGCACCTCGACCCGCCTCATCCCAAGCGAATTGTCTTCGATCGAAACAATCGCATCCGGAGAAACCGGATTCCAGAAGCTGGGCCATCCGCTCCCCGACTCAAACTTCTTATCCGAGGTAAACAGCGGCGCATTGCAAGCCCCGCAGTGATACACCCCGTCTTCATGGTTATTCACCAGCGCGCCAGTAAAAGGACGCTCCGTGCCGCCCTCGCGCATCACATGGAACTGCTCCGGAGTCAGCAGCTCGCGCCACTCCGCCTCCGTCTTGTGCACCTTCTCAACCTTCGTCGTCTCGGCCATCGTTCAGACCTCCTGTCGTCTAGTCATTAGATGCCGGGCCGCCCTTTATGTTTCAGGCGGCACCCTTCACGATCACTTCAATCTCCACCAGCGCATCCTTCGGCAGCCCAGCCACCGCCACCGTCGACCGCGCCGGCGGAACCACGCCCTCAGGCGCCAGGTACTTCGCGTAGACCTCATTCATCGCAGCAAAGTCGCTCATCGTCTTCAGGAAAACGGTCGTCTTCACCACATGACTCAGATCCAGCCCGGCCTGCGCCAACACGGCCTTCACGTTCTCCAGCACCCGAACCGTCTGCTCCGTAATCCCCCCGGCAACCATCTGCCCGGTAGCCGGATCCAGTCCAACCTGTCCCGACGCAAACAACATATCGCCCACCCGCACCGCCTGGGAGTATGGCCCAATCGCCGCCGGTGCCTCTTTCGTAGAAACTGCAGTCTTCGCCTGATCGCTCATAGAGCCTAAGTGTATCTCCTATCAGCGCTGTTGTTAATCAGACACCGGAAACGAACAGACTTGCCACCCGTCAGGAGATGCAACCTCGTGTCAGCCCTTGTGCGAAAAGGCAGCTTGCGCAGAACCGCCAACCGCGCCGGCGAGAGCGCCAAGCACAGCTAAGGATCGTCCACCCAACTTCGCTCCTGTTGCCGCGCCGGTAAGCGCACCGGAAACATCCGAGGCAACGATATAGATCGCCCTCTCATGGCGTCTCCCAAATTCGACGCTGTTCTTCGCAATGCTTATGATCGCAACGGTAACTTCTCCAGCCTTCTCCTTCGCCTCCGCATAGATCTTGTCGATCTTAGCGGCCGTCGTCTCCGGAGCTGAGAAGATCGCGTCGATCGTCTCCCTCAGCATCGCTGCATCCTGCTCTGAGATCACATCAAACTGCTGAAGCAGAGCGACCAGCTTCAGAAGCCCTTCCTTCGTGTGAATATCATTGCCCGCCAGCCCCTCCGAGATCCTCCCCAGCATATCTCCGTGAATCCCTCCGGCATCTCTCGGAGGATAGGCAGGTTTCGGCTCTTGCAACCGCTCCTGCGCCAATGCCGCGGGCATCATGGTTCCAACACCAACAGAGGACACTGCGGTGGCGAACTGTCGCCGGCTGATCTCTTTCGGCTTCATTCTGCTCTCCTTACCAGTTCGTGATCGGATTTGCGGCTGATGCTATCACACGTCAGAAACCCGAAGCACCAGCAAAATCAGCCTCTTCAGGCACACGACGATTGCAGTGGAAACGAAAGTGACACTCTTCTCAGGACTGCAATCTGACTCAAACCCGTCCCGAGCCCGTCTCAACATCGACGTCTCCATATCCGTCTGGTGAGGATTTCGATCCAGTTGCGAGGATTTTGTCCCATGAGAAATACGTAAATATTTGTGCCGCCCGACGGCGCTGGGGAAAGATCGGTCATATATTGGGTGCGAGGTGAACAACATGGGAATTATGGACATGATTCAATCGCTCGCCGGTCAGACCGGAGCCGCAGCTGGCACCGATCAGGCCAAAGTTGCCGGGGGCTTCATCGAAGCTCTCACCCAGCATCCCGAAGGTATTCAGGGCGTTCTCGACGCCTTCAAAAATAACGGAATGGCCGAGCACGTCAACAACTGGGGAGCCGGTCAAGCCGCCACAGCCACACCCGAGCAGGTTCAGCAGGGACTCGGCGGAACCGGCCTCATCGAAAAAACCGCAGAAAAGGCAGGCGTCTCGCCTCAGGTCGTTCAGGTAGCCCTCGCCACCGTACTTCCCATGGTCATCCAGCACTTCGCCCCCAACGGGCAAGCCACCCCGACCAGCTCCATGGGCAGCATGGCGCAGACTCTCCTTAGCAAATTCGTCTAACCCGCCAGGCTCGCGACTACACTTCGAGGCTCGCAGCTATTTTTACGGAGCGCCGGGGCCACAGCGCTCTCCCCCAACAGCATCCCACAACAGTCAGCCAAGCTGACCAAGGAGAGCCACGCCATGGCAGATCTCGACGCTCTAAAACAGAAGTACGCCGGTGTCATTGAATCCCTGCAAAAGTTCGCCCCCTACGGAGCCACCTTAGACGCGGTCGACCTTGACGGCGAGCAACTCCACATCAAGGGCACCGTTCCCTCCCGAGTCATCCTCGAGCGCGTCTGGGACAGCATCAAAAAAGCGGACCCCACCTACTCCGACCTGCACCACGAGATCGCCAACACTGGCGGCGACACGCAGGCCTACACCGTCAAATCCGGCGACACCCTCTCTGCCATCAGCCTGCTCTTCTACGCCAACGCCAACAAATATCCCGAAATCGCCAAGGCCAACAACATCGCCGACCCCAACAAAGTCTCGGTCGGTACCACCCTTCAACTCCCCGTCATCACCTAGAGACTGTCCTGCCGGACAGGCCTCCTGCGCGGAGGGCCGGCGTTCGCACGCCTTTTTAGAGCTTCGCGTGGTCCTCCCGTTGGTCGGAATCATCTTCGTTCGCGACCAACGGGAGCGCCAAGCGAAGCGGTATACACGCCACGAAGTGGCCGCCACCCGCGCAGGGCGCACTCCCTGGCCAGCCGCTGAAAAGCCCAAATTGCCAGCACCGTAAATACGATCGCCTGCGTCACGTGTATCCAAAACCAATTGTCGGTTCCACTGTCCGGACCAGCCGTCGCGCTGCGTCTACCCTCTTTCCCCCTCCTCCGCCTCCGCTTGCTGCGCAAAACTACGGCTGCAATTTAATCACTTTGCGCTGAGACGGTCTCCTTCGCACGACCAGGATCAAAGATCCTGTCAAGCCCCCTCACCACGAAAACCCGCGCCAATCCAGCAGATTCGCGTGGCGTATCAGTTATGGTCAAACCGCTATACTGAATAGAGATCAAAAAAGCCCCGGCCAACCCCGGGGCTTTCCTAGTGAGGAGGAGAGACATAACCCGTAACCCCTTTGTTTGCCAGAATCTGTAGGCAAACCCTTTGGAATGAGGTTCTTGCGTCTGGTCTCCTCCGGTAAACCATTAAAAATAAAGACTTTACGCGCAGGTAATATGGGGGGGAGGGGGTTACCCATCAACTCGAGATCGTCGAACCCGCCGCCACCTCAACCCGATTTCTGCCCGCAGACTTAGCCTGATAGAGCGCCTGGTCCGCGGCATCTACCACGACGGTCGAAACAGAGTCGTGCCCCAGCGTCTGGGTTGCACAGCCGATACTCACCGTGACCACTCCGCAAGGATTGCCCGAGTGTGGCAGGCCAAGCATCTCGACCGTCCGTCGAATCTGTTCAGCGACCAGCTGAGCGCCCCCGCTGTCGGTGTTCGGCAGCACGACCACGAACTCCTCGCCCCCATACCGGGCAAACAGATCCGAGGAGCGGTGAATCACCTCCTGCGCGGCCACTGCAATCTGGCGCAGGCAGTTATCGCCCAGCACATGGCCGTAGAGATCGTTGTACGGTTTGAAGTGATCGACGTCGATCATCAACACGGAGAGCAGCGATCGGTCACGCATCGCCCTGCGCCACTCTTCGTCCATCTTTTCCTCGAACCGGCGCCGGTTCGCTACGCCAGTGAGCCCATCCGCCATCGCAAGATTCTCCACCAACCGGAAGGTGCGGTTCAGCTCCTCTTCCGCGGCCTTTCGACCGGACACGTCCCGCACCACATTGACGAAACCGATAGGCTCCCACGTCGTCTCGTCGTGATAGAGCCGCATGCTCGCCTCCATCCAGACGTAACTTCCATCCTTTCTGGCGCACCGATAGCTCAAAGTCTCAACCGGCTCACCCTCGCGACATACGCTCATCAAAGCTTCCACCGCGTCGACATCGTCAGGATGAACGATCTGGAGGTGAGTATTGCCGATCAGCTCCTCTGGCCCCCACCCCAGCACGGTGGTCACGGCCGGCGAAACATACCGTCGCGTGCCGGAGAGATCCGAGAGAACGATCACATCATTCGAAGCTTCAGCCAAAAGACGAAACAGCGTCTCACTAGCCGTCAGGTTCACCTGCAGCCGCTCGCGTTCTGCAATCACAACCTCAACCACATAAAGCACCAGCATCGAAACAGCAACGAAGAACTGCAGCAGCAGATCGCCGGTCATCGTCGACCCCGAACGCACCAGCGCGATCGGACCGTGCCCGCGAATGGTCAGGTACCCACCGATGATCGACACAATCAACAACCCAACCGCGGATCCTGCCAATCGCAGACGAGCGCCAAGCAGCAGGAGCACCGGCAGAAGGAGGAACAGAAGAGGGAAACGCGTCTGCCAGAAGACACCGACTGCGACAACGACCAGCAGCGTAAGCAGCCCTGCAACTTCCAGCCTGGATCGACCCGGAAACTGCTCTCTCTCTCGGAACGACAGATACAGCGGCGTCATCACCGCAATCCCCAGAGCATCCGCCACAAACCAGTGTCTGGCTGCGGTAAATCTCGGCAGTGCGTGCAGATTCGTGATGCTCAACTGAGCCAGCACGGAAGCGATTGCGGGCGCGAGCACAACGCCATACAGCAGCAAGCTGAGCAACTGCTTGCGCTGAGTAAGATCGGGGTTAGGCGAGATCGTCCGATACATCAGCGCCGCCGCTATGCCGACCTCCAGCATGTTGCAGCCGGCCAGGTAGACAGAGGTCCAGGGCGCAAACGACAGCGCCAGGTTGAGCCCAAGATCGACAGCAAAGCCAACAGCCAGGTACGCCGTCCACTGCGGTCGCCTTGAACATAAAAGGACGCCCAGCAGAAGGCCGTTCGAAGGCCAAAGGATCGTGACACCGCCGTTGTCCCAGCTTCGAATATTCAGCAGCAGCGCGGCATAGCCCAGGCACACCAGTACCAGCGCGACCGAAGTCAGTCGCCTGAGAGAAGATACGCGATCCTCTATGGTCTCATCGAGAGAACCAATACCCATAACCAGCCCGGAGTCACTCTATCGGCAAACGCACCGTTCCGCTTCATTGCCTAGCATCGGACTCCTAGTATGCTCCTTCCTTGAAATTTCTAATGAAGATGTCGAACCACGTTGTTCAACTGAGTCGGGTTTCAGTTCGTGCTTGCCGCGGCGGAATCCAGCTCGCCGGCAAAATAGCTTTCACGAAAGCGAATTCGCGCCTCAGGATAATCCGGAATCCTGACGCGTATTCTGTGCATCCCTGACGCAGGCTCTCCGTTGGCCTCGGCGTGAGGCTGAAAGCTCAGCAGATAGTAGTTATGCACGTGATTTGAGAGTTGATGGAGCCCTTCGTCGAAGCCTCGCTGCGTGGTGAAGTTGATATACTCGCCGCCCGACAGCGCAGCCAACTCGTGCGCAGCGTTCTTCTTCAACGCGTTGACTGCCATCACGAGAAGACCGATCGGCCCGCTTCCGCCGCCGTACTTGAGATCGCTCATAACCTCTGTCTTTCCTGGGCCGAACGCTACCGAGTCGACGACGGTATTGGTTCGCCCAAGCGCCGCAACTACTTCGGCTGGCTTGGCTGTGCTGCCGTGGTCGCGTGTCTCGCTGATCAGCAGAATCGCGTGGCGATAGTGATTCTGGCGGGCTTCCAGGAGCCTCGTCGCGTACGCAACAGCGTCGAGCGTTGAGGCTTCAGGATCATCACAGGGCTCGAGCTGCGCGAGTGCATGGGCCATCGCGTCTACGCTGTTGGAGAACTTGCCGAGCAGCAGCGGCGCGGAGCCATAGGTGACGATGGCGACCTCACGTGGGGCGTCGCCGGCGATGCCGTCGATCATGGAGCCGAGGCCGCTTAGCTTGGGATACTCGTAGCCGGCGGCGCGGCTGCACTGGACGACGACTACAATAGAGAGACCGAGAGAGTCGGTATCTTCGTCGACGCGGACAGTCTGCGGAACTCCATTGTCTTCAACGACGAACTGCTCTGGCTTGAGCTCGTAGATCATCTCGCCGTGCTTGGTCTGGACGGTGGTAGGGACCAGGACGACGTTGGATTGAGTTTTGAGGGTGTAGCTTTGGTCGTCCGTCGGCGCGGGGGTCTGAGCCAGGGCGGGCAGTGTGGCCGAGAGCAGGAGGACGGGGAGGAGAGGCCGCATGGTTTAAGTCTAACCGGAGGAGATTTTGTACTTTCGACTGAAAAAAATGGTTTGTGGTGAGGTGGTGGCTTTTATTGGGGGTTTTTTGTTTTAAGGGTGTTTTGCGGTGGTGAAATCGTGGTGAGAGTGTGGTGAATTGCGTGGCTGACGTGGTGTTTTAACCGTCGGCTTTCAAGCTCCGAAAAATGCGCCACATTTTTTGACTTTATTTTCACCGCTGGATGTGCGGCGCGAAGATCTTCCCATTTTTGCCCTCTCAATAAAAGGTGAAGTCACCTTCTGCGTTACCTACTTCGGATTTCGTCATCTAATCTATAGTCCGGGGCGGCACCTCTGAGCGCCACATGACCGAAAGTTGACCTGATGACGACGAACTCTGCTGTTGCTTCGCCCTCCCGTGAAACGACCTCAGCTCTCACATACCCGACCGCTCGCAGGGTGGAGCAGACGGACAACTACTTCGGCACCACGGTCAGCGATCCCTATCGATGGATGGAGGATGTTGATTCGTCGGAGTTGAAGACGTGGGTGGACGCCGAGAACGAAGTGACGCAGGCCTACCTCTCGCAGGTTCCGTCTCGCGAGACAATGCAGAGGCGGCTGATGGAGTTGATCAACTTCGAGCGGTACACTGCCCCCGCGCGTCGTGGGACTCGCTATTTCTACTCGCATAACAGCGGGTTGCAGAATCAGAATGTCATTTACTGGCAGGAGGGGCTGGAGGGTGAGCCGAAGGTGCTGCTTGACCCTAATACCTTCTCAACGGATGGCACAGTTGCCATTAGCGGGATGAGCGTCACCGACGATGGATCAATGGCGGCTTACTCCATCGCAGATGCGGGCAGCGACTGGGTGAAGTGGCATGTCCGCGATGTCACGACGGGAGAGGATCTGCCCGACATCATCGAATGGTCGAAGTTCAGCGGGGCCGCATGGCTCAAAGACGGCAGCGGCTTCTTCTACGAGGGCTACGACGCGCCTGAGGCTGAAGCGTTGAAGGCGGCCAACTACTTTCACAAGGTGTTCTTTCACAAGCTTGGCACACCGCAGAGCGAAGACAAGCTAGTCTTTGATCGTCCCGACGACAAGGAGTTGAACCTCGGCGCGCACGTGACCGATGACGGCCGATACCTGGTGCTCTACCAGTCGAAAGGCACGAGTCCGAATAACGAGATTGCGATCAAGGATCTTCAGCAGCCTGACTCCGCGATTCTGCGGCTGATTAAAACCGCTGACGCGACGTACGCGCCGATCAATAACGACGGCACTCTCTTCTGGCTGCTCACTACGCTCGATGCTCCTAACGGCAAGGTCATCTCGATCGACCTGAATCACCCTGAGCGCGAACACTGGAAGACGGTTATTCCCGAGAGCAAGAACAAGCTGAGCGATATCTCGATCATCGACAACACATTCATCGCGAACTATCTTGCTGACGCGCAGAGCCTGATCGAACTTCGCAGTCTTGATGGGCAGTTGATCGAACGGCTGAAGCTGCCGGCGATCGGCACGGCGTACGGCTTCGGCGGACTGCGCGAGGATACTGAGACCTTCTACCAGTTCACCAACTTTACGACGCCAGGTACGATCTACAGGCTGAACATGAAGACGCGCCAGTCGACACTCTTCCGGCAGCCGAAGCTATTATTCGATCCGGCGCTCTATGAGACGACACAGATCTTTTACACGAGCAAGGACGGCACGCGTGTTCCGATGTTCGTGAGCCACAAGAAGAGCCTGGTTCTGAACGGGAGTGCGCCGACGCTGTTGTATGCGTATGGCGGCTTCAATGTGCCGCTGATGCCGGAGTTCTCTTCTGCGCATGTAATGTGGATGGAGATGGGCGGAGTCTACGCACAGCCCAGCCTGCGCGGCGGCGGCGAGTATGGCGAGGCGTGGCACGAGGCGGGAACACGACTGAAGAAGCAGAACGTCTTCGATGACTTCATCGCCGCAGCAGAGTGGCTCATCGCGAACAAGTACACTTCGGCGGCGAAGCTTGCTACCTCTGGAGGGAGCAACGGCGGCTTGCTGGTGGCGGCCTGTGAGCTGCAGCGTCCCGATCTCTTCGGTGCCGTGATCGCACAGGTTGGCGTGATGGATATGCTGCGCTTCGACAAGTTCACGATCGGCTGGGCGTGGAAGGAGGAGTACGGATCTCCTTCAGAGAACGCAGAGGAGTTTGCCGCAATCTACAAGTACTCTCCACTGCACAATATTCTGCAGGGCACGGCTTATCCGGCGACGTTGATTACAACGGGTGATCATGACGACCGCGTGTACCCGGCGCACAGCTTCAAATACACTGCGGCTCTGCAGGCTGCTCAGACAGGCCCGAATCCGATCCTGATTCGTGTAGAGACCCGGGCGGGGCACGGCGCCGGAATGCCGCTCAGCAAAAGGATTGAGGCGACGGTTGACCAGTATGCGTTTCTGGTGAGGGAGCTTAAGGTGGGGGCACTCGGCGAGTAATAACCATTTACGCAATACAGCTTCAGGCACTCGCCCGGAGATTCAAATTATTATTGCGATTTTGCGGCGATACTAAGTTTGTCCCGCTTTCGGGGTATGTCCAACTGCCCCGAGTTTGTGGTGATTCGCGGAGAAATATGAATCCGGGAACAACGTCTACGCGTCTTATATACACGTAGAAAGGTTGCCTGTATGAAGCTGAAAATTTTCATCGGTTTGCTGCTGGCGCTGGCTCCTGCGTTCGCTTCGGCGACACCAAAGCCGCCTACAGCCCATCTACGGCCGCAGTTGTATCACGACCGTTCCCCCAAGGCTCGCATTCACCAGTCGCTTCCACACCACGCTTAAACCAACGTATTCTGCATTATTCGGCAGCTACTGTGGTTGCTCGAACCGGCTACTACGGGTCGAAGCAGTCATAGTTGCGCTGCATGGCAATTCGTTCATCGCGGAAGCGAAAAAACATCGCGAATGAAGCCTTCATCTCTGTGCCGGCGGCCATAGTTCCAAGCGCAACTGCCAGAACTCCAGTCCAACGAGCTTCAACAGCAACTCGGTCGCCTAGAGCCATCTCCGAGATGATCTCGTATTGTTGCTGTTGGAGGATCTTCAGGCCTTGTTCACTGCGTTTTAGGATGTCCTCCAGATCGCTGACCTGCCCGCGGCTGTTGAGATGATTTGGCAACTCAACCTGTCGAACATCGTCCGTAAAAAATCGTCGGAGAGCATCTCCCGCCTCGCCGCTTTGAAGGGCGTTTAGGTAAGCATGGACGACAGAGACATTTTTGCCTTCCACGTTCGTCATTGTTCACCATCTCCTGAATCTTAGATTGTTCCTATGCGGGATCGACCTTCGACTCGCGCGCCTTCTTTATAAATGCAGCAAGCTTCTCTGGGCTCTTCCGGCCCGTCACCGACTCCACACCACTCGCGACATCTATGCCCCAGGGATTGAGATTCTGGATGGCCTCTGATACGTTCTCCGCGCGCAGACCGCCTGCGACGATCAGTTTGAGTTCAGGCGCGGCCTCTTGAAAGATGGCGCGTGCTTCGTCCCAATCGAAGGAGACGCCCGTGCCTCCGAGGGCTGCGCCTACCTTCGAATCAATCAGAACATGATCTACCAGACCGTCCGCCGCAATCCTGCGTAGCTCTGCGGCTACGATCGCCGCGCCGCCACCTTCGGTACCCACCTCCCAGTGAACCGTCTGGATCAGGGAGACTTGTCCGGCGAAGAGCTTGTGGAGGCGATGCAGAAGCGCGAAGTCGACGCCGCTGTGGAGTTGAACGGCGGTGAGACCGGCCTCGTGCGCGGCGCGAGCGATCTCATAGGCGTCAAGTGCGTGGAAGACACCTACGCGCTCGATGGAGGTTGGGAGATGCGGTGTGATCTTTGCGACCTCAGCAGAGGTGATACGACGGGTACTGGGCGCGAAGACAAAGCCGACCGCGTCGGCTCCCAGCTCGGCGGCAAGTTGTGCATCGTCGAGGTTGGTGTTGGCGCAGATCTTAATCCACATGATGTTAGCCTTCTCCGCTCACAGGCCTGCGAATTAGATGTCGGAGGAGTACTCGCGATCCAGTAGGGTGGCGAGCGCGGCGGCGGGGTCGGGTTGCCGCATGAGGGTTTCTCCGATGAGGAAGGCATCGTATCCCGCGGCTCGCAGGCTGGCGATGTCTTCGGCGGTGCGTATGCCGCTCTCGGCTACGGTGATGGCGCTCTTCGGCATCGATGCGGCGAGTTCGTAGAGAACTTCGGTGCGTACGGAGAAGGTGCGCAGATCGCGGCTGTTGACGCCGATGAGGTCGAAGCCCAGAGCGACGGCGCGCTCCATCTCTTCACGGTCGTGCGTCTCGCAGAGGACGTCGAGGCCGCGAGAGCTGGCTTCATCGCGCAGGTCGCGGAGTGCAGCATCGGTGTGCGCGGAGACGATGAGCAGAATAGCATCGGCTCCGTAGGCGCGCGCTTCGAGGATCTGGAAGGGATCGAGGATGAAGTCTTTGCGAAGGCAGGGAATGTGGACGACGCTGGACGCCTGTTGCAGATAGGAGAGCGAGCCTTGGAAGAACTCCTCGTCGGTGAGGATGGAGAGAGCCGCGGCGCCTGAGGACTCGAACGTTTTTGCGAGGGTGGCGGGATAAAAATCGCTGCGGATGAGGCCCTTGGAGGGCGAGGCTTTTTTGATCTCGGCGATGATGGCGGGGCCGGTCTTAGCTGCGGCTTGTAGTCCAGCACGAAAGCCACGCGGGATGTGGGCAGCTGCCATGCTCTCGAGCAGGCCAAAGTCCGCGACCGGCTTGCGAGCTCTTACCTGTAGAAGCGTGTGCGCAAGGATCTGATCAAGCTGAGTGGGCATAGTCCCTTTGCGATGGGGTGCGAGGTGCGCCGACAGTGCGATGGGGTTGGTGTGGAACCACACTCGGCTGCCGTTGGCGGCTACTGAAAGCTGCCTGGCTGCAACCGAGGTTGAAACTTTGGTGCCGAAGGGGGGACTCGAACCCCCACACCCTTGCGAGTACATGGACCTGAACCATGCGCGTCTGCCAATTCCGCCACTACGGCACGGTGTCATTCGCTCCGCACAGGTGGCCGGAGCACGCTAACCGCGAGTCTCTAGTTTTACAAACGCGGGTGCTGCTGTCAATGTGCGGCGAGATCGCGCAGGTACTATGTTGCGAGGGATGGGCGTCCGGAGAAGGATGCTTGCGCATCTAAGTTCTGAGCATGGATCGAGGATTGCGAGTCTTCTCCCCCGGAAACGCGTCTAGACCCAAAGGAAGGCTGACACTCATACATGAACGAAGCGAAGGTTTCCTCTCAGGGCACGAACGTCGAAAAGATTCCGGAAGAGATCTCCGTCGAGATGCGCAGAATCGCACACGACCTGAGCAACGCACTCGAGATCATTGTGCAGACGAGCTATCTGCTCAGCACCGCCGAGCTGAAGGAGCCCGCTTCGGAGTGGCTGCGCATGCTGGATGGCGGCGTGGAAAAGGCAATGAATCTCAACCAGTCGTTGAGGAAATACATCAAAGAACACACGTCCAATTAGTGCCGCTTCAAACTGTTGCTCAGGACTTCGCGCGACGGCGTGCTGGCTTCGTCTTGACGGAGGTCTTCGCCGCTTTTTTGGCGATGGCTTTCTTCGCGACAGGCTTCTTTTGGGCAGCTGTCTTCGCGGTCGCAGCTTTCTTGGGCGGCGTCCTCTTGACGACCACCTTCTTAGCAACTGCTTTCTTTTTGAAAGGTGGCCTAGCTGGCGTTGTCGCGGGTGACGTCAAATTGAGGCCGGCAAGTTTTCGCTCGTGGGAGGCGATCAGGTCTTCGATCTGCTGCAGGAGGATGCGTGTGTGCATGGGCTTGACCAGCAGCTGATCCGCACCCATCTCCTGCCAGTCCTCTTCGGCGACGGGGAAGGCCGTCAACAACGCGACCGCGGGATGATAGTTGGCCGAGCGCGCCGCCTTGATGACCTCGATGCCGGCGACATCGTGCTCCATGCGCATGTCGGTGATCAGCATCTGGTACTCGCGAGTGTGCAGCTTGGAGACGCCCTCGCGTGCGGAGGCGGCGGTATCCACATCAAAGCCGCTGATCTCCAGCACAGCCTTCAGGGTCAGCAGGACAGCGACCTCATCATCGACCAACAGGATACGGCGTCTCATTCGGTTTCCTCTCTGAAGGCTTCCGTGCAAACATACATGATCAGGGCTCCGATGCCAAAGTTGGCGGCGTGATGGCGACAACGGATAGCCTGGTGAAGATCGCGCAGCGAGCGCTGGATGCCCTCTCTTCTTCGCTGATTCCAGAGGGCTTCGTTTCTGAAGTGTTATACTTTTCGTTGCGGTGCAACCTTTCGTGAGATTTGCATCTAAACCCTAACAACGCATAGCGGGTGACGAAACCTGCTGTGGAGGCGACTTATTCCACCAATTGATAAACGTTCCGCCAAGTCTTTTATCCGCACTAACGAACGCATCCGCGCCCGCGAGATTCGCGTCATCGACGAAAATGGCGAACAGCTCGGCGTCATGGCTCCCTTCGACGCCCTCAAAATGGCCCGCGAGCGCTCGCTCGACCTGGTAGAGATCTCCCCTAACGCCGTGCCCCCTGTCTGCAAGATTCAGGACTACGGCAAGTTCCTCTACGAAAAAGATAAGAGCGATCGCGCTGCCCGCAAAAAACAGAAGGTCATCGTCATCAAAGAGGTCAAGTTCTCAGTGACGGTGGACGAGCACGACTATCAGACCAAGAAAAACCAGGCTGTTCGCTTTCTGGGCGAGGGCGACAAGGTCAAAGCCTCTCTGCGGTTCAAGGGCCGTCAGATGGCGCATCGCGATCTCGGCTACAAGATCATCAACCGCCTCATTCTGGATATCGGCGACGCCGGCCTGGTGGAGTTTATGCCCCGCATGGAGGGCACGACGCTGCACGCCATCCTGGCTCCCTCCAAAAAGGCCGAGGCCGTTCCAAAGAAAGCGGCCACACCCGCAGTTCCCTCCGCCAATGCGAAGGCGACTGAACCTGTCACTCCTGCGCCTGCTCAGGCCTGATAAAACCACCCACTTCGCCTCATTTTCAGGGCTGAAGTGGGTGCGCAAAACTTTTCTGCCATCAAAAGTAAAACAAGCCGCGACGAATCCTCGTCCGCTGAAGCCTGTGCTTGTATTTTTCTTCCTTGGTCGCCTTACGCGGGGGATTTATGAACCGGCGACTTCGGCCAGCTGCACTAATCAATAGAAACAAAAGGGTTCTTGTCGTGAGGCGGTGAGAGAGATCACTTCCCTATCAATCTTGGACCTATTTGGGGGCCGGAGGGAGATCGTCAGTCTCGCTAGTAGGCATCACCCATCAGCGTTGCCGGATTCGTTACTTTAGTAATCAAAATTGTTTGATACTTCTGTATATACCTGATTCTATTAGACTTACTCCAGTTTGTATCCTATTGTTACATCATCTGGTTTGTCCAGAGAAATCTTTTTACATAAATACAACTTTGGGGGTATCTCGTTATGAAACATATCGTTCGCGCTTTCGTTGTTGTCCTCGTCCTCACCGGTGCAGTCGCCACCACCCAAACCTCCAACGCTTCCGCCAAAAACAAGATCGTCGCCTCGCGCACCAGCATGCTACCTGTTCCGACCTGCGCTCCAAACGACCCTAACGCCTGCGGCATGGGAACGCGCTAATTCACGCCAGCAGTGAAGAATTACAAGAAGAATCAGCAGATTGCTAGACCAGGAGATTCCAGATATGAAACTCATCGTTCGCGCTTTCGTCGTCGCCCTCGTCCTCACCGGTGTCGCCGCCACCACCCAGACTTCCAACGCCACCGCGAAGAACAAGGTCGTGGTCGCCCGCACCAGCATGCTACCTGTTCCGACTTGCGCTCCAAACGACCCTAACGCCTGCGGCATGGGAACGCGCTAATCGGGGTTAGTAGTCAAGAAAACCACGATTAATCAACAGCTTACAAGATCAAGGGGCCCAATATATGAAACACATCGTTCGCGCTTTCGTCCTCGTTCTCGTTGTCACCGGCGCAGCCGCCACCACTCAGACCTCCAGCGCGTGGACGAAGAACAAGGTCGTCGCCTCGCGTACCAGTATGCTACCAGTTCCGACCTGCGCTCCGAACGATCCCAATGCTTGCGGCATGGGAACGCGCTAACACTATTGGGTAATTATTTGCGCAAAGTCAGGATTAATCCCTTGTGTCGGACCTGGTAATAAGCTAGCCTGTGCTTGCTTTATCAAATAGGTACGATACAGATGAGCGATTTCCTATCCAGTTTGACGGTGCAAATGGATTATCTAGAGCCGGTCTTTTGCGGCATGCTGGTGTTCTTCCTCGTCCGCAGCAAGGCGGCCCGCCAGTTCGGATACCTCGTCGCATTGTTATGTGTGCGACTTACATGTTCGGCTATCTGTCTACCGTTGTTATCTTTGAGCCGACATACCGTTGAAAGACATGCCGCTTATCAGGTTTACTTTTATGTTTACTGGATAAGCTATGCGTTGGAAGCGATCCTATCGCTCCTCCTGGTATATAGCATCTTCAAGCTCGCGATGGCTCCCCTGAAGGGCCTGCAGACTCTTGGGATGCTGGTCTTTCGCTGGGTCGCTGCCATCTCAGTTGCAGTTGCGATCGGTGTAGCCGTTACTCCCCACCTGTCCGGTATCAATTTCATGGTTGCGATGATTACGCAGCTACAGCAGACTTCCAGCATTCTCACGCTGTGCCTGCTGTTATTTGTTTGCTTTGCGATCCGCCCGATGGGCCTTTCTTACCGGAGCCGGATCTTCGGAGTCAGTCTCGGACTGGGCTTTCTTGCGACCACCAGTCTCGTCAACTCCGCGTGGATCGCTCACAACGCCAACATGTACTCTATGTTCAGCGTGATCAACGGCGTTGCGGTTGGTCTAACTCTCCTGATCTGGTCGGCTTACTTCGCCTTTCCTGAGCCGAAGCGACGCATCATCACTCTCCCAACCACATCGCCCTTTCTGCGTTGGAATCAAATTTCGATGGCTTTGGGCGACGATCCTGGACATGTCGCAGTCGGTGGAATCCCTCCGGAACTGTTTGCACCAGCTGAGCTCGAGGTCATGCGTCGCGCCTCTGCCAAGATGGCGACCGGATCGATCGATGCGCCGGCTTCCGTGCACTCTCTCTCCGCATAAAAGGCGCCATCAATCAAGTACCTCTGAAAGAGACAGTAAAAAGGCCGTCCCGTTTTGGGATGGCCTTTTCACTTTGTTGCTCTATTCGAACTTAGTCGCGCTCGGACTCTGAGCGCTTCCAGTTGATCAGGTCGCCGAGCGTGGTGCTGCTGCTGTTGCCCGAAGAGGTGGAGGAAGACGAACCGGAGTTGTTGCCCTTGGGCGACTTCTCGCGCTCCTTGTAGCTCTCGACCTCCGCGCGGCTGGCCTCTTCGCCAACAGCACGGATGCTCAAGCCAACCTTCTTCTCTTCCTGGTTCATCTTGACGATCTTGAACTCATGCTCTGAGTCAACATCCATCGAGACTGGCTTACCCTCGGCATTGATCGCCTCGGAGACGTGGCAGAGGCCCTCGACTCCTTCAGCAATCTCAACGAAGGCTCCGAACTGAGCCGTGCGCAGGATCTTGCCCTTGATGACGTCGCCAACGCGGTGCTGCGCGAAGAACGTATCCCAGACATCCGGCTGAAGCTGCTTGACGCCAAGCGACAGGCGGCGGTTCTCAGGCTCAACGCCCAGAACGATCGCGCGAACCTTCTCGCCCTTCTTCAGGACTTCCGAGGGATGCTTGATGCGCTTGGTCCAACTCAGGTTCGAGACGTGAACGAGCCCGTCGATCCCGTCCTCGATCTCGATGAAGGCACCGAAGTCGGTCAGGTTGCGAACGCGGCCTTCAATGATGGCGCCAGTCGGGTACTTGTCTTCGAGCTGCTCCCAGGGGTTGTCCTGCAGCTGCTTCATGCCGAGCGAGATGCGGCGGTCGTTCGGATTGACGCTGAGGATGATGGTGTCGACTTCGTCGCCGGGCTTGACCATCTTCGACGGATGCTTCATCCGCTTCGACCAGGTCATCTCCGAGACGTGAACGAGACCTTCGATTCCCTGCTCGAGCTCAACGAACGCGCCGTAGTCGGTGACCGACAGAACGCGGCCGCGAACCTGCGCACCGATCGGGTAGCGCTCGGTCGCGTCGAGCCACGGGTCAGGCGTCAACTGCTTGAAGCCCAGCGAGACGCGCTGCTTATCCTTGTCGAACTTCAACACCTTCACCTGGATCTCGTCGCCAACGTTGACGAGGTCGCGGGGATGGGTGAGACGACCCCAGCTCATGTCAGTGATGTGGAGCAGTCCATCGAGGCCGCCCATATCGACGAATGCGCCGTAGTCGGTGAGATTCTTCACGGTGCCAGTCAGGACGCTGCCCTCTTCCAGGGTGGCGAGAGTGACGGACTTCTTGGCGTTCTGGTCTTCTTCAAGAAGCTCTTTGCGGCTGATGACGACGTTGCCGCGCTTCTTGTTGAGCTTGATGACGCGGACTTCGATCTCGGTGCCGATGTAGCCGTCCAGATTGCGGACGGGGCGAACCTCGACCTGCGAGCCGGGCAGGAACGCCTTGATGCCGATGTCAACGGTGAGACCACCCTTGACGCGGCTAAGAACCATGCCTTTGACAGGGGTCTTGTCGTTCGCCGCCTGCTCCAGCTTGTCCCAGACCTTGTGACGGAGAGCCTTGTCATAGCTGACCAGGTAACCGCCTTCGGACTCTTCGCGCTCGACCACAACTTCAACAGTGTCACCTGCCTGGAACTTCGAGACACCATGGATGTCAAGAACTTGTTCCAGGGGGATGAGACCTTCAGACTTAAGCCCGATGTCGACAACAACATGCTTGTCGGTGATCTTGACGACGGTGCCGGTAACGATGACCTCTTCTGCAGTCAGGTTCTGGGCAGCGGCGGACTCGGCGGCCTGCTCGCGATCAAAGTTCGCGAGGGCGGCAGCAAAATCAGCAGCGTCGTAGTTCAAATCATCGTCAGACTCGTCGGCTGCAGCGGTGACCGTGGCAACGGTTCCGTGGTCTGCAGACTGGTGAGCGGCGGCAGCTGGTGCAACATGCTGTGCAGCTTCACTTGACGCGCCGTGGGCGGTCTCATGCTGTTGGGTTGAGGTGGATTCAGAAGACAGGTCTGTGTGAGCCGCTGTCGCTTCGGGCGCTAGGACTTCCGTTTCGGTGGTCAGGGGTTTGCTCTCGTTGTGGTCAGGATTATGGTTTTCTACCATGGTGAATGCGGACTCCGGGATCCAAGAGATTTCTTCCTCTAGAGCAGCGCGTGGGCGGGAGCAATCAGCGAATCCGGGAGGGGAGGCTGGCTGCTTTCTCTATCCCCGCGACAGCTTCGGCAGGATGGAAGGAATCAGGTCTTGCAGAGGAGCTATTGCACTTGGGTCCCACACGCAATAGCTCACTGATAAAGCATAGAACTTTGCATACGGTACGTCAACAAAAGTCGGCCTCTTCGCCTGCATTTTCATCACCATGTCATGCTCGGAACCGGATGAAATTCTTTTGGGTCGTACATAATTTGATGCAGAGCGCCCCGATTTGATGCAGAGAGTGCTCCAAACTGCGCAAGTGTCGGGACAGAATCAGAGCCGTGAGCGGGTCTGGGCGGCCTCGTCCGCTTCGGGGCTACTCGGTCCGCTATACTCGCCGAATGGACCGCCTCTGGACGCCCTGGCGCTACAGCTACATCACCCGCTCGGACCCGCAGGCCAGAAGCGGGGTTCCTTCGGCTCTCAGCGCCTGGCCGCCAACCGAAGCGGAAGACAAACGCTGCGTCTTCTGCAACATGATCGCTGCGGTGGACTACGCGGTCGATCACGGAATGGAACGGATCGTCGCAGAGAAAGCGGCGCACATCGTCTGGCGGGGGCAGACCTGTTTTATCTGTCTCAACGCCTTCCCCTACTCCACCGGACACCTGCTGCTGCTGCCGTATCAACATCTGGATACTCTGGCTGCGCTTCCGGTCGAGGTTGCGCAGGAGCTGATGGCTCTCGCCCAGCGTTCAGAGCTGGCGCTTCGAGAGGTTTATCACCCGGGCGGGATCAACATGGGTCTCAACCTGGGGGAGGCTGCAGGAGCCGGCATCGCCGATCACATGCACCTTCATGCGCTGCCGCGCTGGAGCGGAGATACAAACTTTATGACGGTGACAGCCGAGACGCGCGTCCTTCCCGAGTCGCTGGATGTGACCTGGGAAAAGCTCCGACTCGCCTTCAAACATTAAATACAACCAAAGTCTCCGGCCTTCCATCCTATCGCAATAGCAGTCTGAGGCCGATGGTCTCGCTCGAGGGCCCAATGCCAAATCTTTCCCAGACACTCCCCGCATCCCTGCGATCAGTTCCGCCTGTCGCGCCGGAGAATCGAAGCGCGCCAAAGCCCGATCGCCGTCCTTATATCGTTCCAGTCCGCAAACCCGCGGCTTCGACTCGCAAATATCTGTCTCTTTTTCCGCACGAATCCGAGGATGCTCGCCTTACCGGCGCCACCCGCTCCCTGTATCGCAGACTACTGGCATTGAACCTTCCGGGCCCGGCGGAGTCGTCAGAGCTTCCGACTCCTGCTCCTGCGCGGGAGACAAGGGATATGCGGGTATCGGTCGTCGCACCGAAGACTGCATGAAACTTGAGCGACGGAGATTTCTGAGGAGTCCAAATCACGACATGAAAAAACCCTGCTGCGAGCAGGGTTTTTTGTGGGACCGAGAACGTCAAGGTCCACCGGATAACCTAAGACGGCCCATCCGGTGGCACGCTGGCAGTGGCCTTGGGAGCCGCAGCATCGCGATTACCCGAATCTCTCGATCCCGGCACCCTTGTAGCCTCAAAGCTGGTGATCTTCCACACGCCCGACGGTAGCCTCTGATAGACACGCGTATAGCGATACGTCCCCTGGACCGCCACGCCTTCATTGGTTCCTTCTACCTGAGCCCGCGAGGTCACAATGGCGATCGAGCCGACCAGCTTTACCTGCATCTCGCCCAGATCGAGCTTCGTCAGGACGAACTTGCGGGTTCGCATGCGGTCCAGCTGTTGAATCTTGGTGTTGACCTGGCCGGTCATCGAGATGCCGATGTAATCGTCGGAGAGGAGCTTGTCCATCGTGGCGACGTCGCCCGCGAGCTGAGCCTGTCGCCATTGCTCCTCGAGCGCTTCGACCTGCCGCTTAGCGTCGTGCTTTTTCTCGTGCAGCGGTTGCATGTGACCCGCAAATGCGTCCTGCGGGGGCCATCCTACTGCCACGGCCGCCAGCAACACGACGGTGCCCGTCAGCGACCTACGAATTGGACGACCGAACAAGCCCATAAGCGTACCGGATGGTAGACCGATTTACCGCGTTGAGTCAAAACTACTTTAGTCGTACGCGAGTCTCCACACATGAGACGGAGCCGCACGCAAAGAACCCCGACAGAAAAGCATCAACAAACAGCGGTGAGATTCTCAACCTGACGTTCTTTCATCTTCTGATACAGACCCCCAATCGCATACTGATGAAAGTGAGGCGTCCCTCTATGATGCTCCAACGCTGCGTCATCGACGTACTGTTCGTAGATAAGAACCGTGCAGGCCTCTCCTTCGACCAGATGGGGAATATAACTTGCGCATCCGGGCTCCTGCCGGGAAAAGGCCGTAAGATGGCACAGAATCTCGGAGATCTCGTCACGGTCCGACTGGTCGAAGGTCATTCGCACGGTAAAACTAAGCATAATCCGCCTTTTCTCTTACGCCTTCAACGCGTCTTCAAATGCAGGCAATGTCATGGTCTGGTCGCGATCCGGGCCGGTGGAGACCATTCCAATCTTCGCCCCCGACTCCTGTTCGATAAATTTCAGATAATCCTGTGCTAACTGCGGCAGCTTGTCGAACTCCGTGATCCCTTCGGTCGAACTGTTCCAGCCCTTCAGCCTGGTATAAACCGGCTCGATTGCGTTGTAACCCGGCATATCCGCCGGAATTACATCTGTTAGCTTTCCGTTGATCTTGTAACCGGTGCAGACGGGGATCTCGGCGCACTCGTCCATAACATCCATCTTGGTAACGACCAGCCACTCGGTCCCGTTGATCATGTTGCTGTAGCGCAGCAGCGGAATATCGAGCCAGCCGCAGCGTCGCGGACGGCCAGTGACCGCACCATACTCCTGACCCCGAGCGCGGAGCAGATCGCTGGTGGAGTCGTGAATCTCGGTAGGGAAAGGCCCCTCGCCCACCCGCGTCACATAAGCTTTGGTGACGCCGATTACGGTGCCGATCCGTGTTGGTCCAACTCCGGTGCCTGTCACCGCGCCGCCTGCCGTCGAGGAGGACGAGGTCACGAAGGGATACGTTCCGTGGTCGATATCCAGCAACGCACCCTGCGCCCCTTCGAACATGACCTTTCCGCCGTTGTCGATCTCGTGGTTCAGCATCACCGCCGTATCGGTCACAAAGGGAGCGATCTGTTCGGCCGCGCGCGAGTACTCCTCGTACATCGTCTTGGGGTCCAGCGGCTCGGTGCCAAAGAGAGCGTGAGCAATCGTATTCTTTTCGTGGCAGGCGTTCTCGATGTGCGTCCGCAACAGCGCCGAGTTCAGCAGATCCACAACGCGCAAACCGCTGCGATGCATCTTGTCTTCATAGGCCGGGCCGATGCCGCGGCTGGTCGTCCCGATCTTCGTCCGTCCGGGCGCATTCTCCGCGGCCAGCTCGATCATCCGGTGGTAGGGGAGAATCACTTGCGCGCGGTTCGACACGAAGAGTTGATCGTCCACGGGCAGACCCGCATCCTTCAACTTCTTGACCTCGCTCAAAAACGCCATGGGGTCCAACACAACACCATTGCCGATGACGCCTTTGCACTCCGGACGGAGCACGCCGCACGGAATCAGCTGCAGGACGAACTTTTTGCCTTTGATGATGACGGTATGGCCGGCATTGTGGCCACCTGCATAACGCGCGACCACGGAGAACTTCTCCGAAAGTACGTCGACGATCTTGCCTTTGCCCTCATCGCCCCACTGGGCACCCAAAATAACCGCTGATTTGCGTTGATTCACGACGGATGTGTTCTCCAAGGATGGTTGTTGGCCGGAAGACGCGCACCGCAACAGGCAAATACGCGCTGCTATCTATCATATAGCGTCGCTGGCTCCAGCGTTTGGCGTCACTGGTTGCGTAATCTGCACCCCAGAAAACCTGCGTCCATCGGCCCAAACAGAGGCCAAATAAAACCCAATCGCTGGGTTTTCAAGGCTGACCATAGTAAAGGTTTCGCGTCCTTGCTGTCACTCCAGGTGTTTCAACGCTGACCGCGACAGAGTGGGATTGATTCGGCCGGTCTGATGGCGTGGGGTCCACTGTCAGCGTGTAAAAGGCATCGGCCTCCGCAACGCAACGAGAAATCTGTTCCGTGATGTCGTTGCTGGAGTTGAGTGCCTGGCCGCCGCTCTGCCTGGCCAGGACCTGCAACGCAAGATTTCCCGCCTGCGCATCTTTCGACGCCGATACCGGTTTCAGAAACTCCTCGTAGTAAGTGAGACGATTCGTAGCAGCATCTTCCACCCCAAGCGGGTCGATGCTGTAGAGCGTGATCCGGGCCTGGCGGAGCGCCGTGGAGAGATAGACAATGGAGGAAAATAGCCCCTGCTCCTCCCTCGTGCTCAGGGTTATATTCGGTCCGCTCAGAATCGGCCAGCCCGGGCTGATCCAGATCACCATCTTCCGTCCCGGTTCCTTCGCCTCAGTGGCAGCAAGCAGATTCAAGCCCTTCAGAGAAAGAGTAAAGCGCTCCTCCGCGCCATAAAAGCCCGTCGAGCGCCGTATCGTTCGTAGCTTCGTCACATGCTGATCAAACGAGGCCAGCAACGCATTTCCATCGCGCGAGGATCCATTCTGCAGCTCAGTTCCGGTGTCGCTGAAGAAGGCGAGCGAGACCGGGTGGGTAAGCTGTCCGCCGTTTTGCAGAAGAAACTTTCTGAGCTGGTAGCGCTCATACGCCACGCGGGTGAACGAAGTGTTGACCTCATCCACCATGAGGATGATCTTCACCGGCGGCTCGGCCGGCGCAGCACCATCCACCGCGCGAAACGAAAGGATCTTTCGAACTTGGTTATTGTCACGCACGACAAAGTCATTCTGGGTGAGACCGGCTCTGGGCTTTCCCGACCTGTCGGTCACCACAACATCCAGCACAAGGTGAGGATCTCTGGCTTCGGTAAGCGGTGGAGCTGCGGTCACTGGAAGTTGGTCCGAGTGCGGCGGCGTCTGTTGTTGTGAGAGTGCGGAAAGAGGGACAAACGAAAGACAGAAGAGAACCAGCGCGGCCCGATTCAACGTACTCATACTTCCACCTCAAATAGTTCTCTGCGGTCGTGCGGTCTGCGGGATGAAACGTCTCACAGCAGCCCAGTTTCGACCCTCGCATGAAGACGCGGCAGCGAACTCAGTAGTTTCAGCAACTCGCCCGACAGGCTATTGGATGCGACTGGCATCCTGAAAAAAGCTGCGTCAGGCCATTTTGGTGGCGCAAAGTGCGACTCTCTCGATATCCTCCTCCTGCGCTTCGGTCGACGGGGATCGGGCGCGGAGTCATAGCGCTGGCGCTTTGCTTCAACTCGACACTCTCAGGGCCGAACATGTCTGCATCACGCCTGCTCTATAGCACTACGATCTTCCTCGGCGCGTTCCTTCTCTTCCTGGTTGAGCCGATGGCCGCGAAACAACTACTGCCGGTGCTTGGCGGCTCCTCCGCGGTGTGGCTAACTTGCCTGGTCTTCTTTCAAGTCACATTGTTGCTCGGCTATCTCTACGCCCACTGGATCACTCGCTGCCAGGCCACCACCTGGCGTCGGCATGTTTATCTGGTGACGCTGGCTGCGGCAACCGTGCTGTTGATCGCGCAAAAGATCGTCCCCGCAGAACCTGGTCGAGGCTCCGACCAACCCGTCACCACAATCTTCTCGACGCTCGCCTTCACCATCGGCCTGCCATTCTTACTGCTCAGCGCAACCAGTCCGCTGCTGCAGGTCTGGTTCCAGCGCTCCAAAGGCGGCACGATTCCCTACCGCCTCTTCGCGCTCTCGAACTTCGGCTCTCTTCTCGCTCTCATCGCCTATCCCTTCGTCGTCGAACCGCACCTCACACTACAGTTCCAGCGGAGTCTCTGGTCCTTCGGCTTCATCGTCTACGCCGTCTTCTGTGCGGTCATAACGCGCCAACTCCCCGCACCTGCGCCGGCCGACGCTGTAGAAGAAACACAAGCCCCAGCCCCTGCTCCAGCCAAAGCAAAGTGGCTCTGGTTCCTGCTTCCCTTAGCCGCCGCGATGCAGCTCAGCGCAGTCACCAGCCACCTCACCGTCAACATCGCTGCAATTCCACTCCTCTGGATGCTGCCGCTCGCCGTCTACCTGCTCACCTTCATCCTCGCCTTCGAGTTCCCTGCGCTCTACCGTCGCGGCATCGTCGTCCGCCTGCTGGTCGTGATGCTCGCCAGCCTCGGCTACGCCATCTCCAAAACGGATGTGAGCCTGCCCATCGGCATCGCTATCCTCTTTTTCCTCGCAGAGTGCTTTCTCGCCGGACTCTTCTGCCACGCCGAGGCCTACGCTCTGCGTCCGAAGAACCCCGCTGAGACAACGCTCTTCTACCTGTGGATCGCCGCCGGAGGAGCAGCAGGAACCTTCTGCATCGGCATAGCCAGTCCGATGATCTTCTCCGCCAACTACGATCTCGCCATCTCGTTCTTCGTCACCGCCGCACTCGCCATCGCGGTGACGTGGAGCGACGGCTGGCCGCAACGCCTTCTCTGGTCCACCGCCAGCGCACTGCTGCTCTTCTTCGCCATCATGCTGCACACCGCCTACGCCCGCGAGGCCATCCTCGAGGTCCGCAACTTCTACGGAACCCTCCGCGTAAAGCAGACGGTCGGCCCACACGGCGGCACCGAGCGCATGCTGTTGAACGGCACCATCCAGCACGGCACGCAGCTCTTCGCTCCAGGCCTCACCCGCACTCCCACCACCTACTACGCCGACAACTCCGGCATCGGTCTCGCCCTTCACCACTGCTGTGGCGAGCGACCCCGCAACATCGCAGTCATCGGCCTCGGCACCGGCACCATCGCAACCTACGGCGCTGCCAATGACCGCATCCGCTTCTACGAGATCAACCCACTGGTGCGACCCATCGCGCAGAACCTCTTCACCTACCTCCGCGATTCCCCAGCGCAGATCACCTTCGCCGACGGTGACGCACGCGCCTCATTGACCCGCGAGTCCCCGCAGAACTTCGACATCATCGCCATCGACGCCTTCTCCGGCGACGCCATACCACTCCACCTGCTCACCATCGAGGCGATCGCGCTCTACAAAAAACATCTCGCGCCGGACGGCATCCTGGCCTTCCACGTCTCCAACCAATACCTCAATCTCGCCCCCGAGATCGGCCAACTGGCACGCGACTCAAACCTGCAGGCAAAGCCGATCGAAAGCCCGCCCGACGACTCCCTCGGAGCCTATCGCGCCACCTGGATTTTGCTCACCTCGAGCCCCACCTTCTTCGATCAACCCGAGCTCGCAGCCGCTGCCAGCCCCGTCCCCTTAGATTCATTGGGCACACGCCTCCGCACCTGGACCGACGACTACTCCACCATCCTGCCCATTCTGCAGCTATCGCATCATTAGTGACTAAGTTGTCCTGCCGGACGAGCCTCCTGCGCGGAGTGCGGTCACTTCGTGACAGGTATACCCCTTCGGCTGGTGTTCCGTTGGTCGCGATAACAATCTTCCGCCGACCAACGGGAGGCTCATGGCGAAGCCGGGATACACCCCACGAAGTGGGCTACTTCGCCCACGCCAGCCCGTCCGCTGCATCTCCCGCGTCGATCAATCGCGCCATCTTCCACTGCTCAAGATCGATCTCCGCCACCTGCTTGCTCCTGGTGCAGGAGACAAACGCACTCTTGCCGTCGGGCTTCATCAGGATCTCCGTCGGCCCATCCGCGACGTCGATCGTGCGAGCCACCTGCATCGACTTCAGATCAACGACCGCAACCTGATGCGTCGTTCGCAGAGCCACCAGCAGCCAACGTCCATCCAACGTAGTCGCCGTTCCATACCCCACACTCGGCAGCGGAATCCACGTCTTGACCTTGTTGGTCGCGGTATCGATGACAGCGAGCTGCGGTTTCGTCTGGTCGGCTGTAAACACCATGCTGTCGTCGCGCGAGATCGCAATCCTCTGCGTATCCGTCGAGATCGGAATGATCGCAAGCGTCTTGCGCGCCTTCATATCGAGAACCGATACCGTGCCCGGCCCCACGTTCGCCGTGTACCCCCGCGAGCCATCACTCGATAGCGCCAGCATGTGCGACTGCTCCTGTCCCGTGGGAACGCTGCCGACAATCTTCAAAGTCTTTGGGTCAATGATGCTGATGGTCTTGTCCAGCTCCGTCGTCACGTACAGCATCCCGCTGTTTTTGTCGTAGATCACGCAGTGCGGCCGCACGCCATGTCCGAAGTCGATCGTATGAACGAGCTTGTGGCTCGCAAGATCGATCACGGAGATCTTGCTGCCGTCGGTGCCCGGCTTGCCCACGCCTGCACTGCCATAGATCGGCACGAACGCCGTAGCTCCATCGGGCGAAGCAGCCACCTCGTGGCCAGTCACACCGTCCACCGGCACCGCAGCCATCTGTTTGCCCCCAGCGGGATCAATCAGGCTCAGATCGCGGTCCCCTTGATTCACCACCAACAACAGCGGACGATCGTTTTTTTCCATGCTGCCCTGTGAGAACGCAACGGCCCCCGCCAGGCTCACGAAAAAGCAGCCCATCATGCGACGCGAAAAAAAGATCTTCTTCATAAGGCGATCAGTATAGCCTTGTGGAACCATATAGCCGTAGGTTGCTTGCCTGCCGCACAGTCGCGGTCACAATTGAATAAAGCTGCTTCACACGCTCATCGCTTGTAGCACCCAGGCTTCTCCAACCATCTGCACCTTCTCCATTCCCTTCGAAGAGAGCACAACAAAGTCGCGGTTAGGTATGGGCCAGCTCGCAGCGAGCTTGTAGCCGAGATGCTGGCGCGCCGTCTTGAGCTCGTCCGGACCGAAGATGCGACACGGCAGAGTCTTTACAAACGTCTCCAGCGTGAAGAAGCCCTCGCTGGCCGAGACAGGAACTTTATTCAAAAAGATCATGTACGGCTTCCGGGGCAACCGATCGATGAGCTCTTCAATCGACCAATCTACATATTGCAGGCTCCCCGAGCACAGCAGCGCATCGCACGCCTCGGTCTCTTCGACGTGCTCATAAAAGCACAACGAGTGCACCTCCGGAGGCACGCGCCGCCGTCCCTCCCTCACCATCGCCGGCACATCGACGATCTGCCAACGAAAGTCTTCGGGAAGATCGAGCATCTCTTTAAACGCGTAGAACTTCACTCCGATATGACCGCCAAAATCGGTCACGGCGTGGAGATGGTTCTCGCGCATAAGCTTCTGACAAAAGGTCAGTATCGGCCAATCAAAGGGGTGAATCGTCGAGTACGATTCGATCCCGATCGAGACAAGCGACTCATTGTCATAGGTTGCACGGCGCTGAGCCGGAAGAGAGTTCGTCGCCTCTTCGCTGGTGTTGAATCGCCCGCGATAATGGCCGAACTCTTTGCCGACTACGAAATCCAGCACGCCGGATTGCCGCAGTTGCTTGTATCCCGGAAAAATTGAGAGGTTCAAACGTGTCAGAACACCCGTCATCGACATGGCATTTCATCCGGTTGTATTTGGGGAGAGTTCAACTATATGCGATGAGGTAACAAATTTCAGGTCTAATTATTAACATTGTGTTAATTTCACGGCGATGAACAGATCGAACCTGCAAAAGGCACGTAGATTGCTATGCATTTCGTTGCAACCATTACGGTAACCTCTCACCCTCCTATACTTACAAGAAGCATGCCTGAACTCCCTGAAGTCGAGACCGTTGCAAATGGTGTTCACGCCCGGATCCACGGCCAAACCGTCCTCTCCGTCTGGACCAGCAACAAGCCTCAAACCTTCAAATCTTCGCCGGATCAGATCATCGAAGCTCTTGCCGGCAGTCGCATCGACCGCGTCCACCGCGTCGGCAAAACGATCGTCGTCGATCTGATTCGCTCCAGACAGAACGAAGAGAGGCCCGCGCAGTTTCTCGTCCACCTCGGCATGACCGGCCGCCTGCTCGTCTCCGCCCCCGACACTCCGATTCCTCCGCACACCCACGCGATCCTGGCTCTCAGCGGCGGAAAAGAGCTTCGCTTCGTCGATGCTCGCCGCTTCGGCCGGTTGTCCGTTGTAGAAGCTGCGACTCCAGAGGAGAAATACGCTGGGCCAGGGGCCGAACCTCTCACCATCGGGCTTGGGGACTTCATTGCGCTCTTCCGCGACCGTAAGACCCCAATCAAAGCCGCGTTATTGAATCAGTCCCTGCTCCATGGGGTCGGCAATATCTATGCCGACGAGAGCCTCTTCCACGCCGGCATTCGCCCCACGCGCCACGCCGGACGCCTCACACGAGCCGAACTCACCCGTCTTCACGCAGCGTTGATCAAGGTGCTCACTGAAGCAATCAGGCTGGGCGGCTCATCGGTCTCCGACTACGTCGACGCAGACGGAGTCGCCGGTTTCTTCCAGCTTCACCATCACGTCTACTCGCGAACCGGCCAACCCTGTCGTATCTGTGGCACGCCAATCAAGCGCGTCGTGGTCGGTGGACGGAGCACACACTACTGCCCCACCTGCCAGAAGTAGCGACTACTGTCCTTAACGAGTGGCGGCTAGCTCGGCCGAGACAGCAGCGCCGATGACCCGCACTTCGGGCGTATCGTCGACGATCTCCAGCGAGTACCCCTGCAGCGGACTCATCTTCACCATCTGCTGCAGATAATCCTTCAGCATGGACATGTCGAGAAAGCGCGTGTTGAATCCCGCGATGAAGATCTTCCCAGGCCCTGCCATATGAATCGTGGTCGCCGACGCCGCTGCCAAAGCCTTATGCCAAAGCCGTTTGAACTCCACGCAGCGCGCATCGCCCTGTTTCGCTGCCTCGAAGACCTCTTCCGGTTCCATGTCGAGGAATCGCAGACGCATCGCACGATGCCCCATGATCCCTTCCATATGTCCGCGCCCGCCGCATCCGCAGAAGCGCTCTTTCTCGTCGAGCGTCACCACCGTGTGGCCGCCCTCCCACGCGCCCGGGGCAAAGGGATACCGCCCATAGCCGATTCCCACGCCCAGGGTCCAGACGCGGATCATGCTGTCCAGCTTGCCGTGCATTGAAGCCAGGCCCGCAGCCATTCCATCGGCATCATTCACCGCTGTGACCGTGACATCGAGCCCGTGACTGCGCAACTGCCCAATCAGCAGCTCCTGGATCTTCGCGCCCTTCAACTGCGGCAGGTTCGGCGCCTCTGCGACCACGCCATCCTTCACCAACCCGGGCAAAGCCACGCCGACTGCCGTGATGTCCTTCGCGCCATCTGCTGCCAGGAGCACCTGACTTGCGATCGTCTCCACCAGCGCTTCGGTGTGCTGCTCCACCAGTGCGTCTTCGTCGTCGTGATCTTCAGGAAAACGTCGTACCGGCCCCACCAGCTTGTGATCCACGACCAAACCGGCCGAAATACGCTCCGATAAAATTACCCCAATTGTCTTTGCCATTACCCTGTCCGCCTCGTCCTCGGGTGCCGCGTTTCTACTCAAATTTGCTGACGCGGTTCAACCCGTTGAAAGCCGCAACTTTATAACATTCTGCGAGAGTTGGATAGTTGAAGACAGTATCCACGAAATAATCCAGCGTTCCGCCCAGTGCCATTACGGCCTGCCCGATGTGCAGCAGCTCACTGGCACCCTCGCCGATGATGTGAACTCCGAGGATCGCGTGCGTCATCCGGTGAAAGATGATCTTGAGCCGGCCAGTCGTGTCGCCGCGAATCTGACCGCGCGCAATCTCGCGGTAGTACGCCACGCCAACCTCGTACGGTACATCCTCCTCCGTCAGCTGCTCTTCCGTCTTGCCGATAAAGCTGATCTCCGGAATCGTATAAATTCCATACGGATAAAGTCCCGGGTTCGACAGGATCTTCTCGTCTCCAAACGCCCGTGCTGCCGCCACGCGACCCTGCTCCATCGAAACCGAAGCCAGAGAAGGAAATCCAATCACATCGCCCACCGCAAAGATCGTCGGCACCTTCGTCCTGAAGTCTTTATCCACCGGGATGCGCCCGCGCGAATCGGACTCGATCCCCACAGCGGCCAGGTTCAACTCATCCACATTGCCCTGACGACCTACCGCATACAGCAACGCATCGCCCTGAACCTTCTTCTTGCTCTCGAGATTCGCCACGACCGTCCCGTCCGGCATCTCCTCCACCGACTCCACCTCTTCGTTCAGGCGCATCGTCACCCGCGAGTCCCGCAGATGGTAGCTCAGCGCCTCGATAATCTCCTGGTCGGCAAACTCCAGCAGCCGCGGCCTCCGCTCAATCAGCGTCACCCGCACTCCGAGGGCTGAGAACATACAGGTGTACTCCACCCCGATGACGCCGCCGCCCACGATAATCATCGTCTTCGGCAGGTTTACCAGTTCCAGCACCAGGTCGCTGTTGATGATGCTGCGCCCGTTGATCGGCACCTTCGGCGAAGACGCCGGCTTGGTCCCCGTTCCGATCAGGATGTTAGTCGCCTCATACACGGTCGAGCCGCGCGAGTTCGTCACCTTCACATGCGTCGCGTCTTCAAAGCTCGCCACACCAACCAGCATCTCGATGTTGTTCCGCGAAAGCTGCGCCTCGGTCACGTCGATCTCGGTCTTGATCACATGCTGCACCCGAAACGCCAGGTCCGCCATCGTGATCCGTTCTTTCACCCGGTAGTTCATCCCGTAGATGGACTTGTAGTTATATCCGGAGAGGTGAAGAACCGCCTCGCGCATAGTCTTTGAAGGAATGGTTCCGGTGCTGATGCAGGCTCCGCCAACAACCTCGCGCATCTCCACCAGTGCAACCTTCTTACCCAGCTTGGAAGCGTAAATTGCAGCGCGCTGCCCGGCCGGCCCGGACCCGATGACAATCAGATCGTAAACACTACTACTCATATTGGCAGATACTCATGGACATCCACTCCAACGTCTCGGCGGGTCTTGTCCCGTTATCGGCCCCTGCGTGGCGATCGTGAGGGGCCAGTTTCTTTGACTGTGTGCGCGTTCGCCTTACTGCCTTGAAGCTACCACACCAACATCACAGACTCCACTAAGGGGACCTTGGCACCATACACTGATTTCACCATGCTTCGCTACGCCATCACCAGCCGCGCGCTCTACCCTGGCGACGAGCAGCAAAAACAAGCCGCCCTCCTCCGCGAGGCCGCAAGATGGATCGCCGACGGCATCGACCTCCTCCAGCTAAGAGAAAAAGACCTTCCCGCCGCCACGCTCGCGATCCTCACCCGTAACCTGCTGGAAAAAATAGCCTTGGCCACCAGCCCAACACGTCTGCTCATCAACTCCCGCCCCGACATCGCCGTCGCCACCGGCGCTCACGGGGTGCATCTCTCCTCCTCGCCGGACGAGCTCTCCCCAACCCAAATCCGCAACCTCTTCCACTCGGCTCACACCCCACAACCCCTGATCACGGTCTCCTGCCACACCCTCGCCGACATCCACCGCGCCCGCCGCGAGCAGGTCGATGCAATCCTTTATGCCCCCGTCTTCGAGAAGCCCCTAGCGAACGGACAAACACTCCCCGGCCGGGGGCTCGACGAACTACGCGCCGCCTGTACCGCCGCCGCTCCCATCCCGGTCTACGCGCTCGGCGGAGTCACCCTCCAGAACGCATCCTCCTGCCTCGACGCGGGCGCCGCAGGAGTCGCAGGAATCCGCCTCTTCCACAATCCCTAATCTGTGCTGGCCACCGCCGATGGAACGCAATCGCGGGTAGAGAGCGTTGGCGGCAGATCCGATTTCAAATGCAGCAACGATGTCTGCTGAGCCAGCACACGTATGTAAGCGTCGGTGAAGACCGTTGCGCAGGCATGACTGAGATGAGAGCTCTCCGGCAGAGTCAGGTTCTGCACCTTGGGAAGATCGTCAATGTGAATGCCGTTCGTGTGCGTGTAGGCGAGCAGCGGATCCCATCCCCTGGCTCGAGGGATATGCTTGTCTTCCACCGCACGCATATCTGGCGCCGAAGGGGGCCGCACGAAGACAACATCGCCACCGCGAGCACGGATCTTGTCGACAGCGATCTTCGTTCTTGCCAGAATCGCCTGGACGTTCTCGTCTTTGACCGGGAATGGCTGAAAGTGCTCATGCCAGACGGTTCGCGCGTGGTCACTGAGTCTTCGATCGTGTTCGAGTCGGCGCCAGATCCAGGCTTGCCCTCCCGCACCCATCTCCCCTACCTTCCAGACATCGTGGTAAGGCCCCTTCACTCCACGCCTCCAATCAGGATCGAGTTGAAAGATAAGCGTGCTGAGTTGATAGCTGTCGTCGAGCATCGCCAGGCGAGGTGAGATCACGCGCTGGATCACGAAAGATGCGCGATTGGACGGAGACTCCCAACGGCTCAACGCAAGCGCTTTCTTCGGCCGCGTAACCGAATATACGGTATCAAAATACACGCTTTCGGCCATTCCCACGATGGCCAGCCCCTTGAAGTGCGGGTCGTCAGCAATGTCTTCCAGAATGGGTAGCGCACTCCCGCCTGCAATGCCCAGCTGCAGCGGACGAACTCCGGTAAGCTGCACAGTGCGATCCAGGTCGGTGTCGTACAGCAGACGCGAATCACTGATGATGGCAACAGGCACGTCGCGCTTATCCACTTGTCGTCGCAGTTCCGCCCAGCGATCATAAGTGCCGCTCGAGTCCCCCGGGACGAGCTCAAGCCTGCGCATCTTCCACTCCCAAAGGGACGTGAACAGGATCACGAGGACCAGGACGACAAGCGACATGGCGCGCCACGGCTGGTCAGGGATGTCGCGTTCCGGCACCGGCTGCGCAACACCTGGACGGTCGGCTGCGGTAAGTCGCAGACCGGAGGGAAGGGGCTCGCGAACAATGTCGTGGACGACGCTAGAACTGGAAATAGATGAAGCCATTGCTCTCTCCGTGTTGAATTACCACTGCGAAGGCCATGATGGTCCACAGAGCTGTCAGCGCCGTGGGGTGTGCGCGCCCGATCGCCGCCTCGAGCGTCTGGTTGCGCATAAAAGAGTGAGCCAGCAACAAGCCGCCGATAATCATCATCGTGGTGATGATGTAAATCGCGGCCAGTACAGGTTCGGCATGCGCATTTCTCCCGAACATACCGCGCAGGATCACCATCGCCTGGTGAAAAGTCTTCGCCCGAAAGAAGACCCATGCGACGTTTACCAGAACGAAGGTCAGCAGCCCGAGCCCGGCAGATGCGATCGGTCCCGGCCGATATCCGGAGAACCGCTTGCGCAGCACTCTTTCGACCGACAGATAGAGACCGTGCAACCCTCCCCACACCACAAAGGTCCAGCTCGCCCCATGCCAAAGACCGCCGATCAACATGGTGGCCATCAGCGAGAAGTAGGTCCGCGCGTCTCCGTGACGATTGCCGCCGAGCGGAATGTAAAGGTAGTCGCGCAGCCACGCCGAGAGCGTGATGTGCCACCTGCGCCAGAAGTCAGTGAAACCAATCGCCGCATAAGGGAAGCGGAAGTTGTCCGAGAGAGCGAACCCCAGGCAGAGGGCCGCCCCGATCGCGGTAATCGAGTAGCCGGCAAAGTCGCAGAAGATCTGTCCGCTGAATGCCAGCGTCCCCACCCAGGCATCCACAAAGCCCGGAACGACCCTACCGTTATAAACCTGGTCTACCACCGGGCCCAGAAAGCCGTCAGCCAGCACTGCCTTCTCAAAAAGCCCCAGCGTCATCAGGGCCAAACCAAAACGCAGCTGATCCGGCGTCGCCTTGTGTGGAACTTCAAACTGCGGCACCAACTCCGTCGGCCGCATGATCGGACCGGCGACAAGGTGAGGAAAGAACGTGACGAAGAGAGCGTAGTCGAGGAAGTTGCGTGCAGGCACCGCGCGCCGAAGATAGATGTCCAACGTATAGGACATGGTGGCGAAGGTGTAGAACGAGATGCCGATCGGAAGGACAATACTCGACTGCGGAGGGCTGTATTTGAACCCCGCCAGCGACACCAGATGCGCGAAGTTCTCGACGAGAAAGTGGCCGTACTTGAAGTAGCACAGCAGTCCCAGGCTTACGACGATCGAGAGCAGCATCCACGCGCGGCGCTTCCATTGCTGCTCTGCCTGCGCAAGTCCGCGTGCCGCGAACCAGTCCACCACCGTCGACACCCAGAGCAAAATTACGAACGGCGGATTCCAGGCCGCATAGAAGATGTAGCTGGCAACCAGGAGGTTAACCTTCTTCACCCTCCACGGAAACGGCATCGCGTGCAGGAGCAGAACAATGGCAAAGAAAACTACAAAGACCAGGGAATTAAAGACCATGCCTACCTCTTAGGATCATGAAAGGAATAGCGGCCCCGAAGTGCAACTACTCTCAATTGTGAAATCCGGCTTCGATTCGTTTCGGCTGCAGCGCCGGCGCGCGTTAGAAGCTCTCTTAGTTCGTTCAGCGTGGCCGATGCATAACCGGCCAGATATAAGTCGTTCGTCTTGCGCACACTCCCATACTGTCGACACACCTCACCCATCGATCCACAACCGCCGTTGGACTCCAAAGCAAAGCAAGAACATCCAGAAACCAGAAGCCGCCTGCTGCTTGAATCGATAAAAGATTGGCCCGAGGAAGCGATTCGAACTACCTGCCCGCCGGAGGTTCCCAGCCTGGCCGTGGTGCTAACAAACCGGTTCGATCCCCTGGAGATCCTGCAACGGGATCTGGGTAGACAGCAAAGGCAGCTTGGTGGCCCGCGTCACCAAACCGAGGAACGGTTCGGTCTCAAATGGTTTTTTGGAGTGTACACCCTTTTATGGCTAAAGCGATTGAAGAGTGAGGTTTGACTATGGAAGCTCTGAGTGCGAACCGTAAGGCCTCAGGACAGACGGTAAACACCGTTTCGCCTGAATAACGCCTATGAGATGGACCTCTCTGGGCAACCCCTGACAACCCGCCCCAAAATTTTTGTCAAGCCCCCTCCGCGCGAAAACCCGCGTCAACACTGAACAATCGCGTGGCGTATCAGTTATCGCCGGCCCGGTATAATAACTACAGAGCAAATAAATAGGCCCCCGGAGCTGCCGGGGCCTTCCTATTTGCAATCAATAATTTACCGCTAACTCTTTTGGTATGACGTATTTGCGAATAACCCTTTTGGTATGAGGAATTTACAATTTGTCAAAAAATGTAAACCGCTGAAAATAATAAACTTACACGCAAATACCCCCCGGGGGGTACAAGACTAGGAGGACCGCAGCGCAGCTTCAATACCGGAGTTCACATCAGCCTGAGCAAACTCTGCCGCCACGCGAACGCCGTTCATGATCGCCTTCTCGTTCGACGATCCGTGCCCAACGATGCATACCCCGCGCACTCCCAGCAGCACCGCGCCGCCGTACTCCGAGTAGTCCAGCCTCTTCTTGAACTCGGCGAAGGCCTTTCGCGAGAGGAGTGCTCCCACCTGCGAGGTCACGGTAGACTTCAACGATTCGCGCAGCGACGCGCTCAGCAGCTGCGCCGTTCCTTCAATCGCCTTCAACGCAACGTTACCCACAAACCCGTCGCAGACCGCCACATCGCTATGCCCGTTGAACAGATCACGGCCTTCGACATTACCTTTGAAGTTGATTCCGGTCAGGGCGCGAAGCAGCGGCAGAGTATCGCGAGTCAGGGCGTTGCCCTTCAGATCCTCTTCCCCGATCGAAAGAAGGCCGATGCGCGGGTTATGGATCTTCAGGATCGTCTTGGCGTACATGTGGCCCATGACCGCAAACTGGACCAGGTTGTCGGGATCGCAGTCCACGTTCGCGCCCACATCCAGAAGCAGCGAAGGGATGCGATGTACGGTTGGCAGAATCTGGGCCAGCGCTGGACGGTCGACGCCGGAAAGCATCCCCAGAACCATCTTCGCCGTAGCCATCGCCGCGCCAGTGTTGCCCGCAGTAAAGAACCCCGCAGCACGTCCCTCGCGGACCATCTTCAGGCCCACCCGCATGGTGGAATCGCGCTTGGACCGGACCGCTTGAGCGGCCTTGTCGTCCATCGTGATCCACTCGCTGGCGGGCACAATAAACACCGGCAGACGCTGCCCACGCAACGCCTGCCGCAGAATCGGCCGCAGCTTATCTTCCGGCCCGACCAGATGCACGCGCACGTCGTACTGACGCGCAGCAAGTACGGCCCCGCGAACCTCTGGCTCGGGGGCCTTGTCGGAACCCATTGCGTCTACAACGATGTCAGTCGGCATCAGCAGGGAAGAGCAGGGTGTGAGGTGAAGATATTAGTTGGCTTCTTTGGTCACGAGAACGCCGCGGCCCTTGTACGTACCGCACTTGCGGCAGGCACGATGGGGAAGCTTGCGCTCGTGGCAGTTGGGGCACTCCGAGAGGCCGGTGGGGGTCAAAAAGTCGTGGCTGCGGCGCTTGGCAGTCCGTTGCTTGGAGTGGCGCCGTTTTGGATTAGGCATTGCAGTATCCCTTTCAATCGGCCGCGGCAATCACGTAAAAAACACGCAGTCGACGAGGCAAAAACTTGATTAGTGCTTCAACTCGAGCTTGTCGGCCAGATTCCCCAAACCCGCAAGCGCATTCCAACGCGGATCAGCCGGAGCCTCATCGCAGGAGCATTTCGCTTGATTCAGATTCTGACCACAGCGCGGGCAAAGCCCTTTGCAGTCTGCCGTGCAGAGGGTACGACTTGGCAGGGAAAGTAACACCTGCTCGCGCACCACATCCTCCAGCAAAAGACCGCTCTCTTGATAATACCCGATTTCGGTCTCATCCGCAGTAATAGAACGCTCCCCGGCATCCGCATCGGCGGATTCGGGACGAAAGATCAGGTCAAAAGCGCCCGAAAGTGGCACTTTGACCGGGTCGACGCACCGGGCACAAAGGATTTCGAAGTCCGCACTGTAGTTGGCCCGCAGCCGGATGTCGTTCACATGCGAACTGGAGCTGCGATGCTCGATCAACAGGTCCGCGACGCCGTGGACCGGCAGCGGGCCCACCTGCCGGATGTCGGAGGCATAGTCCAACACCCCGGGTGCGATGACTTCGTTGAATTCAAGAGGTTCATCTACGAGTTGGAGCGGAGTAATCAGCACATTGTTAAGGGTAGCAGGTTCCCGCCACAGATCAAATAGCCTGCCCGTCGCGCCTCAAAGGCTATCAGAAGCTTATGTCCTACCGGACAGGCCCACGCGCAGTGGACCCGTCCGGCAGGACATCGATTCTAGGCAGCTCTTCGCCGTCGCCCGCTTAATAGATAGATCGCCGCCCGCAACTCCAGCAGAGGATCGTCTGACGGTTCGATTCCCTCCACCCGAGGTATCGGATCGAAGATGATCTGCTTCTGCTCGTGAGCGTTATCCTCCACCAGCGCGGTCAAAGCGAAGCTGCCGAGTTCAAGTACCTTTCGATCTTCCGGCCAATGAATCGTCGCATCGTCTACCACATCGCCGTCGTTCGCAAGCTGTACCAGAATCTTGAACTTGATCGGCCCTTTTCCAACTCGCTCCACGATCTCGTCCACCAAATAGTTAGCGCTCTTTGCAGCAGTTGCAGCATCATCCAGATGATCGTTCCCAGCCTCTGGAACAATCCGATAGCGCCCAAACCGGCCAACGCCGTCCTTATTCGTGAACTTCATCGCGGTCACACCAAAGTAGCTCTCGCGCGCGAAGCTCGAGGGCGCAGGCTTCGGAGTTTGCACAAACGCCAACGCCTTCGGATGCGAACCGAGAAACGCCTCCAGCGGAGAACCTGCCAGATTCTTGGGGTCGCTCGTAGCCAACGCCATCAGCAACTCCAGAAATTCCTGCCCCGTCCTCGTTGGAAAGCCATCCGTCGAATGAGAGACGATATCGGTATGAATGTGCTCGGCGAGGTTGAATCGGATCGCAAATCCGCGGGGATTCGCATTAGGATCGTTGTCCGGCACCAGCGGAATCCCTGTGGAGTCTGAGAATCGCACCGTCACAGGGGTGGACTCCCGCGTGATGTGCGGAGCTTTGGTAAGTGTGGCCGCTTCGGCAGAAGGCGTAAATGTCCCGGTCAGCATAATGCCCTTGGCATGGGCGGGTCGAAAGCCCGGGTTCAATCCGAAGATCGCGTCGAACTGCTGCAGCAGTTGCTGGCTCAATGCGATGATCTTTTCGTCAGTAGGAAGTGGCATTGTTATTTCTCCTCATCACAATCTACCGAACTCTGATTCAGCTTAAGTTACAACCGACTCTTCCCTCTGCCAATTTGTTCGCGCAAGAGGCAACAGGTCTGCCGCTGCGGAACAAAGAAAAAGTTCGCATCTTCACCGCCCCCCTACTACGTCCAATACAGATGAGCAAGAAGTGGCAAGCAGCAGACATTCCGTCGCTCTCAGAAAAACGGGTTCTGATCACCGGGGCAAACAGCGGTATCGGCTATCATACGGCTCTAAAGCTCGCTCGCAAGGGTGCTCACATCATCTTTGGGTGCCGTGATCAGAGACGAGGCGAAGCAGCCCTTGCCCGCATGGAAGCGGATTCGCCGGGCTTGCGCACCGAGCTCGCAATCCTTGACCTCGCTTCCCTTACTTCCATCCATCATTTTGCCGCAGCGGAGGTCGCGCAACATCGCCCGCTGCACCTGCTTATCAACAACGCCGGCGTTATGGCTCCGCCCCGGCGCATGGAGACAGTCGATGGCTTCGAGCTTCAATTCGGTACCAACGCTCTTGGCCATTTCGCGCTTACCGCACTTCTGATACCAGCACTTCAGCAGGCAGCCGCCGAACCTTTTGTTGACGGAGCCGGAAGACCTCGAGTTGTGACTATCGCGTCGATTGCGCACAAACGGGGACGCATGAAATTCGACGATTTACAATCCACACGAAACTACTCTCCTATGGGCGCTTATCAGCAATCGAAGCTCGCCAATCTCCTAATCGCCTTCGAACTCGACCGACGCCTGCGCGCCGAGAATTCGCGCATCATGAGCGTTGCTGCGCACCCGGGGGTTGCAAATACCAATCTTTTCCAGTCGGGCGAATATTCCGCAGTTGAAAGGAGCCTACGTATCTTTGCGGGCCATCTCATTGGCATTGCTCTCAACACAGACTCCGAAGGGGCTCTCCCGACGCTCTATGCGTCAACGGCTCTTGAGGTAAAAGACGGTGGATACTATGGCCCGCAGGGTTTTCAGGAGATGCGTGGTGAAGATGTAGGGCCGGCAAAGATCGCTGCTCAAGCAAACGACACCGGCGATGCAACCCGCTTGTGGCAGATCTGCGAAAAACTGACAGGAGTGAAGTTCTCTAGAGATGTTGCCGCTGCCGCCTCGTGAGACTGATGAGGATCTCATCAAAGAAAAATAGCGGTCTGCTTTAGTCTGAAATCCGACACGCTACATCAGGGAAATTTAATGTACAGGCTGGTAGTCGTCACGTTCGATGTTCGTCCTCAGTGCGCTACGTTTGCCGACTCCATCACGATAATGGCGAGAAGCTCGTAACCGTAATGTCTGCCGCTCTGCACTTCGTCAAGTTTGTCGCCGGAGTAGCCGTAACCTGCGCGCTTCTACCCGGAGTCGTCGGCGAGGGTCGTCTATACGTCAGAGAGTGGGGTTCACTAGTAACTTGCTGAGATGAAATGAAGAATTAATGGTCGGGACGACTAGATTCGAACTAGCGACCTCACCCACCCCAATCCTAGAACTTACGCAATATCAATAACTTAGCTATACAGATCAATACGGGAGAGTGTGGGAGAGCACTTCACGAAACGCTTATTGGACCCATAACGGCCCCCGGGATGGTCCCAGATTGTTCATTACCACAAAACTGGGCGAGATCTAGACGTGGCAGAAACTGAGGAGGGTTTCGGTCCTCATACGATTCGCTAAGCTACCAGCAGTGTTCGCCGCGGGCATGGGCAAATACCGACTGGAGGTAGGAAGAGCCCTTTCAGACCTTCCAACTAGCCGAAACCCTGACATCTCTGCCGCCGCGACATTGATGTTTGCATTTGAGATGCTCACACCACTGAGACAAGAGTTCCCAACGACGAGTAAGACTTGCCCTTTAGGCTTAGTAATTCGCATCAATTCCTGCATGAAACTAAGCACGTCCTGGGCATAGTGGTGGACCATTCCCAGTTGTCGGACCGGCAGTTCATTCAAGGTCCCTGATCTCTTCAGGAGTGCCTTTAGCACAGATTTAGGCATCTCTTTCTCGGCCCTACTTTCAACTCCAATACTCTTTGATCTAAGTGCGCGAAGATCGCCTATTGTGTATCCAAGCCAGACTAGAGCGAGACGGTGACCTCGCAGATAGTCGATTGCATTTAGGTACGGTGGCGAAGTGATGACCACATCGACCGACCCAGAACCGAGATTGGACAATTGTCGTGAGTCGCCGGCGGTGACGGCGGCACTGCCTAGCAACTTGTCGGGGCTTAAACGTGCCGCCAGTCGTTTTACGGACTGTAAAAAACCATCATAAACCTCATAGTCGTTGTCAAAGAAGACTCTATGAGGCCTGCTGTGAGAGGTATCGCGCGCGATAGAAGCGCCACGTTCCTTGGTGACAATAATCCTGCTCAGCGCTATCTTCATCGCATCGGCGAGCACGCCTGACGTGCGCGAAAGAGCTAGAGCAAGAGACCTTAGCGGCTTTTCCTGCTTAGGACAAAACCAAAAGCTGACATATTTGGCGGTTTCTTCGCAGTCATCGATCCACGGCAAGTACATCTCATCAGAATTCCTGGCAGACATGACGAGTTTTTCGGCGGCGCTAATCAAGCGCTTAGTTTGAAATGGTGTTGTCCAAACCTTCGCCATCAAAACTGCTAGCGGGTCCAGATCGAAGCCTATTGCCCGGTGACCAAGTTCAGCCGCTGCACGCAACACAGTTCCCGAACCAGACATCGGATCCAGAATAGTCTTGGGAGACGCCATGCCGGCGAGTTCCTTGAAAACAATCTCTGGGGCCATGCGCGCTGGAAACGGGTGGATTGGGAGCAGTTTCATATTCTCTCCAGATTAATCCCACTGATCGGATAGCGGAAATCGATGATTTCTATCGTCTGATTGCAGATACACCTTTAGCACCTCATACCGCTTTCTTAAGATTCTGAATAAATGCGACGCCGCCGCTACCAATCTTGTAATAGAGCTTGGCCTTTCCAGACTTGTTATAGAAGATCTTCACATGGTGTATAGCGATCGGGAACTTTCCAGCTTCCAGTTGGGGTTTGCCCAGAAATCCCTTTGCACGTGTGATCGATTTTTTATCAGCTGATGGTCCATAGTTTGCTATGGACGAAGACGCGTGAATGGCAAGCGAACCGTCAGGCTTGTTCTTTAGAGCCGTTTTCAGGAAGTCAATTACAAATGTTGGAATGGCGTCATTGCCGACCTTATCCCGTATCTGCTCTAGAGTAGATACGGACGTGGGTGCGGACTGAATTATCTCTTCAAGTTCGCTGGAATAGTCGAAAAGGCCAAACGACATCTCGCCTTTGTCGAGGCTCACCGTCGCCTTATTGATGCTGCTATTCCCCGCGACGGCGACTCTACTATCTCCCACCCAGACAGGCACTCCAAGATTGCTCTCGATCGTAGCCAGGGCGAGTCGATGGAAAATAAAGCACTTCTGCCAATCGTCGTAAAGTTGTGACGGAATGGTCAGTTCAAAGTGTTTTAAGTAACTGCCACGCGCTCCGAACATTCTGGCACGTTGAATGTAGGTGTCTTGTTGCAGCTTGTTCTTTACGTTCCTTGTAAAGAACATTGACAGCAAATTAGGGAACGTGACTCCACGAGAAACGATATTGCCGCCTATGACAATAGTAAAAGGCGATGTCGGGTCTGTTGCGCTATCGCCCGCAGCCTTGCGGTCACGTCTGCTGTTTAGAACGATCAGAGTAGTTCGAGACGCGTTTTCGACAACATATTCGGTCAGAGCCTGCGGATCTGCTGACGGGTACAGTTGCTGAGCGGCTTTGTGAACCTTCGTGGTCAGTTTCGTAAATGCGGAATGCTGACCGTCAAGCAGTGCTTCAACGGACTTTTCAATTGCAGCTCGATCTGCGGCGTGGTCATCCTTTTTCCCGCTCGTATGAACGAGCATTGTGTAGTTTTTCTCGGGTCCAGTAGAGTTGAGGTACGCAGAAGTAACTAGAAAACGAACCAGGGCATCCTCAGCTTCCTCAGCGTTGCCGCCTTGATCGAGCCTGGTTAGGCGGTAAGGAATCCCCTTTGTGTCCAAGGGAAAAAACACCTCTTGTCCGGTGTATTTGGAGTGTGGCGGAAACTTAACCCACCTCTTCGTGTCGTTTTGAAATGTGTCGTTCAGATTTAGGCGGGCGGGCGTGGCGGTCACGCCAATGTAATAGCCCTTAGATCCTATTAACTGACCTACCCACTTATTGATAGTCGTGATTGTTCCCTTATTTATGCCGGAGTTTGGAGTGGCGTAATCGGCCTCATCGTCTATGACGGCAACCTTACCTTTTCCTTTCAGCCAGTAGATGAGGTTTTGCAGGTCGCTGGAGTTCTTCTTGCATATAACGACCAATTCCTTGGGAATCGTATTCGAGGCGAGAAGCTCAGTTGAGTTTCTCGCCGCAGGAGCTAGGCCTGAGTGCTTGAACCTCTTCAAATTCTGCGTGAGCAGGTCGACACTGTCATTCAACAGATGCACGATGATCTTATGTCCCTCGTCCAGCAATTTGGCTGTGAGGCAAATCATCATTTCGGTCTTGCCACTCTGAGGTTCACCGTAAATGACCATAGCGGAGGTTCCAGGCATTGCTAGCTTCTCAACAGCCCCGGTTACCGCTTTTTCGATGCAATCTGTAGGGATCTTCTCGGAATGTAGCCTGCTGAGTTGCTTTAGGTAGCGCCCTGTGAGTGTAGCTTTGCTTTGGAGTTTAGCTATGTTTACGGTAGCCGCCATTTCTCTATATCCCTCGCAAAATCAATAATATAGGCTCCACACTAATTTGTCATTGGTCTTAGTCGAACCCTTCCAAAGCTTGCAATGAAGTGGCCCTGCTGACCGGAAGTCGCGGTTATGTTTGGCTCAACCCTAAATATGTGCATCACCCACCCCGGGCGGCCATTGGCCGCCTTTTCCATTGGAGAATTCCTTGCGAAGAATAGAAAAGCGATACCGTCTTTATCTCGTCCCGCCTCTCGAGTCCGACCCGGCACCGGAAAGCAGCCTTTCCGTAGAAGTCCATACCACAAAGTTTGTGCAGATTCCATTTGACCTTGATTCTCTACCAGACGAGAAGGATGGGCCATGCGTTCAATCCTGATTCAGACAGCCAGTAAAGTCGCCGAAATCTTGCTCATATGCGTCGCAATCCATCTGTGCATGAAATTCCTTGACTGCATTTTCCAGAATGATTCTCGGTACTGGAAATCGAATTCCTCGTTCTCCAACAACCGCCTATCGGAATTAACCAGTTCCCACGCGCATTGCCTTCCCAAACATACGTCTGATAGCCGCTAGCACATTCCCCTGCCGAGCCAAACCCTTCGTGAATTCGCCAGATATCTGGGCCATCCCGCAGCTCTGTTTGGCTCGACAGCTTCCTTAGCTCATTATCGGAATCCTCAACGAGAAGGTTTCAGCGAGCGGGCCGCGAACATCGCGTTCGGTCGGAGCTCCGTCGCAGAACCTAACTAGCTGATGAACGCGAATGGATGTCAGGAATTAAGATCGCTGAAAACCCAGCAAATTAGCTATGTATTTGGCTCGACCCCTCCTTTCGCACATGGTGTGTGCAGGATCGGTGAAGTTCCATCGCAATCGCCGCGCAGTGATTTGCGGGCCTGTCTTTGGTACTCGCCTGTCCTTCAGCACCATTCAGAAGGATGAAGCCAATGAACTTAAACGCAGACCGAAGGCTGTATCAGTTTGGGCAGTTGTCCGACCTCTTGCAGCTTCCCCCAGACAAGATTGACTGGCTTGTACGAACCGGCCAGCTCCGGGCCGTCCGAATATGCGGAGAGGTCCGGTTCGACTCCAACGAGGTCAGCCAACTCATTGAGACCTACAACCAAATCGCCAAAAGGAAAGATACACATGTCCAAACTCTCCCGTAGTACCGTGCAACTCGATGAGGCTCCTGTGACCGAGACGACTGCCACCTCCAAGAAGCGAGTTGGCTATGCGCCTGGACGCGGTCCAAAGAAATCTCGACCAGACGGGATATGCGAACGTCCCGAATGCGGCAAGACTGTACCCGGCGGGCTAGTGTCGGTGAACCAAAAACGCTACTTCTGCTCACCATACTGCCAGCACTCCTTCCACAACAATCGGCACAACATTGGTGCATGCGAATGCTGTGAGCGGCCCATCATGAGCCAGTCGTTCGCAAAGGGAAAGCAGAAATATTGCTCGAATGCTTGCCGACTCGGCCACAGGTCCGAATCTCTGATTGCCACTACGGGTTTTTTCAGGCCAATCATCGAAGAGTATCTGGAGCTTGGATTGGGATACGAGAAGAGCACTTTAGTTAATGTACGAACGAGTCTCTTACACTTCTTTACGTTCGTTGCTCAGAAAGAAAAGCTCACACGGCTGGAGGAAGTTCGGCCGTCCGTGGTATCCCGATTCCTCGCCACGGAACGCGAACGAGGGATGAAGTCGCGTGCATCCATCTCGCATCTCGCAACGTTCTTTCGGTGGCTCTTACTGGAAGAACGCGTTGATATGGCGAATCCTGTAATACCTCGGCTGCACAACTTGCACACCTCTAAAGCAGAGCCGCGGCCCTATGCGGAATGGGAGATTGATGCCTTATGGCAACACCTGACCGACAGCGAAAACTCGATGCTAATGCTTGCGTTCTCAATTGGTCTTGAATGTGGCTTACGCGTCGGTGAGGTCGCCAACATTAGATTGGCGGACATTGACAGGGAAAAACAGACCATCTTCGTGAGACTTCCTACAAAGAACAAGCAGACCCGCACGGTGCCTTACCACGATGGTGTAGCAAAACACCTTAGCCAATGGCTGAAAGTGCGTGACACCGAATGCAAGCATGATCACTTGTTACATAGCAAGCTGCTCAAGTCCCTCAACTCCGGGAGTCTCTGCGTGTTGTTTAGGGGCTTACTAAATTCCAAACCATCTCCTGGCAACGGCTTTTCATTCCACAGACTCCGGCATTCATGGGCGACTCGGCTAATGAATAACGGACTCGAGTTGGCAGTCCTAAAGGAACTGGGTGGATGGGCCTCTTGGAGCAGTATGCAACGCTACATCAAAGTTCTTGATGTGACGATTCAGAACCAGTACCGAGCAAGCTACGCCAAACTCCAGCAGAGAATAGCTGTGAAAACAGCTCCCCCCATCTCGCTGTTGGAGTTCGCTGCAATGAATTCGCCTGAAGCCATAAACCAATCAAAATCAGCAACTTAGAACATTGCGGGTAATGCATCTTACCCGCAATGTTTCACCCTATAGGACAAACAAATGAGAATTGAGAGTTTCTTAGAGTCCTTGTCCACGCGGACATGGAGTGCTGAAACCCTGCGCGCCTACCGGCAGGATCTAACTCGGTTTGAGACCTTTCTGAAGGAGAAAGGGCTCCCGGTGAATGAAGTCAAGCCGGCTACCATCTCGGAGTTTATGAACTACATGGCCGAGAACAAGGGTAGGACCGCTTCGACCACGCTCGCTCCGTCAACAGTAGCCAGACGTCTTAGTGTTATCTCGGCATATTACGAGTGGGTTCGGGACGACTCTGGTGCAACTATTCGGAACCCAGTTGAGAGAATCAAGCGTCCCAAGGTACGTAATGAAAAACCCCGTGCCGCTCCTGATGATGTCCTAGCAACTCTGGTCGACGGCATCACCGACTTACGGGACAGGGCCGTTGTGCTCCTGTTCCTGTACAGCGGCCTGCGGTTGAGCGAACTGAGACAGCTGGATAAGACGACCATTACCCTCACGAGCCAGCAGATGCCGGATGGGTCGTCCCAATACTTGGGCATTGGGGAAGTTTTGGGAAAAGGGAACAAGAAGCGTTCGTTTCTGGTGGGACCGAAAGCGATGCTGGCAGTCGCAACGTATATCGCGCAGCAGCGGATGAAGGACGATGAGCCGGCACTATTCCTCTCCTCCAGGAAAAAGCGTCTCAGCGGCCGGGCGATTCAGCAGATCGTAGACAAGTGGTGCGATCGACTGGGAGTTGCTCATCTCCATGTGCATCAGTTTCGCCACTCCTTCGCGACCAGAAACGTCAATGCAGGAATGTCCGCTGCCGTGCTTCAGGAGTTGATGGGACATGCCAGCTTGACAACCACCCAGCGCTACTTCCACATGAAGCCCGAACGCCTCTCGCGGGAATACTTCGCTGCCATGGAATTTACTCGCGAGTTCTCCCCGGTTTAGCTGATGGCTTTGGCTGCTTACAGACATGAATGTAGATATGCGAAGTAAGGGTTTCCTACGTACTTAGCTCCGACACAACCTCGACCTCCAAATCATTGATTGGCCTCCAGTAGGTCAACCTGTGAATCAACTCACTAACAACCCAAGGAAGACTGTATGAACGTACTAGAACACGCTGTAGTAGGTAGGCCAGCTGCCATTCGGGGCTCGCAAATGAGTGCCTTGGTTATACCCCCATCATCCCCCGTAGTCTTTGAACCGTTAATCTCAGCGGTCGATGCGGGCCAACTATTGAACCTCCATCCTGTCACCATCCTCCGCTGGGCAAGGGAGGGGCGAATTCCTCATCGGCGTCTGGGCCGGAGGGTTGTGTTTCGCGTGTCAGAGCTCAACTCCTGGCTAACAATCTTTGAGACCGAGGTCAGTCATGCCGCGTAAACAAGATTTGGGGAAGATGTACCTCAAGAGAACTCGTTACCAGCAGGGCTCCTTAGCGATCGAGGAGAGAAAGAATGGTTCCCCGGTGTGGGTGTACCGTTGGCGGGAAACCAATAGTGATGGCCGTCGTGTAAAGCGTAAACAAATCGTGGGAACAAAGAGGGACTTCCCGTCGAAGGCTGCCGCGATGAGCGCGGTCGAAGGTTTAAGACTCGACATAAATACCGAGTCAGTTGCATCGAGCTCTGCGCCCCTTACCATCAACCAGTTGATCGATCACTATAGGCGGACAGAGCTTGCCGACGATAGCCCGAAGACAAACAGGACAAAGCAGGTCTATGAACACCAATTGTTGAAAGTAATAGGCCCAAAGTGGGGTGGGTTCCGTCTCAAGGACGTGAAGCCGATCGCCGTAGAAAAGTGGCTCGGTGAGCTTCCGATAGCGCCGGGCTCTAAAGCGAAAACGAAGGGAGTGTTGAGCATTCTATTTCAACATGCCATGCGTTACAGCTGGGCGACAGCTAATCCCATCAGACTGGTACGTCAGAGCGCATTACCTGTACAGGAGGAAATTGTCCTGACACCAGTTGAGATTGCTGCGCTTCTTACAGAGTTGCGCGACCCGTTTCGCGCTCTCATCCTGCTTGTCTCGGTAACTGGGTTGCGACGTGGCGAGCTGTTTGGCTTGAAGTGGCAAGATGTCGATTTCGGTAAAGCGGAAATACGAATCGTTCGCTCCATCGTCGATCAGGTCGAAGGGCCGCCTAAGACTCTTGCGTCGCGCAGACCGCTTCCAATGTCGTTGGAATTAGCAACTGCACTTGAGAACTGGCGGAAGCAGACATCCTTTCCCGATTCAGAGGACTGGATATTTGCAAGTCCCTTGGCTCTTGGCAGGAAACCATACTGGCCGGACGCCGTTCTCAAAAGGCACGTCCTCCCAGCAGCAATACGTGCTGGCATTTCGAAGCGAATTGGGTGGCACAGCTTCCGGCGAACATTAGCTACGCTGCTGCAATCCTCCGGAGCATCTGTGAAGACAACGCAAGAACTCCTTCGCCACTCTTCGCCGGTGATGACCCTTGGCGTTTATGCCAAGGCCGTCAACGAAGACAAGCGGATGGCTCAGAACGCTATCGCGGCACTATTCTTGGGTCCAAGCGTTGAGTGTTCAGAAGGAGAAGAAGGAGAAGAATGAGAAAGTACTATTGGCCCTTTGTGGACCTTCGCAAAGGGCCAGTGGCCCCACGTCATTCAACTAAACCATTGGAAATAAATGGTCGGGACGACTAGATTCGAACTAGCGACCTCACCCACCCCAAGGGTGCGCTCTACCAGGCTGAGCCACGTCCCGACTATGGTTTGCGCGTCAGCCCAAGCGGGGAGACGGCGGGGTATGCTGCAGTCCTAAGTGTACACGACTGGTCCACCTTTTGCCGTTCTCCGGCAATCAGCTACGTCGTCGGCGCCACAAACTCCTTCGGCAATGAACCACCCTCGCCAAAGAAAAACTCGTTCATCTGTTCGACAAGAAATTCCTGCGCCTCGCGCGTCCACGGCTGCAGGCGGTACTCGTTCAAAAGCATCTTCTGCCGCTCTACCCACTCGCCCCACGACTTTTTCGAGACATTCTTGAAGATCTTCTGGCCAAAGTCCGAATCGAACGGCGGCTCATCCAGCCCTTCCATCTCGGCCTTGAATCTCGTGTCGAACACCATGTGTGCCATTCTCTAAACTCCTTTTGGAATTTTTATTTTACGATGCCGTCCGAATTATTGCGCAGCCTCCAATAAATCTATGAATATCGCTTACGACATTTTGACTGTGACCGCAACAGCCATGATGTCAGGTAACGAGGTCGCCGTCGCAGCTTTTGTCCATCCCTAACTGGCAAGACTGAGTCGCAAAGCGCAGGCGGAAGCTGCAGCTTTCATAGTTGCAGCCCTCGAGAAAGTGATGCCATTCTTGTACGGCCTGGTGCTCGTACTCCTTATCGGTGCAGCATCCGAGCATCGTCCAATTTCACACGGTCCCGGAATGCTCATCGCATGAGCCGCATTTCCCTGGGCTGCGACCATCGTCTTCACCGTAACGATGCTTCCCTACGACGGTTGGCTCTAAGACCGCACGTTGGGATCTGATTCACAGCATACGGGTCGCAGGGTTAGTTATCTCCGTTCTCATGCTCCTCACAGGTCTATTCCAGAAAGCGCGTTAAGGCCGGCTCAAACCAATTGCCCCTGATTTGCGAAATACCAGAGCTATTTAACGTCGTTTGCCCTTCGATTTCTTATTTCGCTCCCGAGCCTCCGACTTCGTCTTGCCCTTCTTACCCGAACGGTTAGGGCTGGAGTGGGGCCGATCTGAGCTCGTATTGGCAGCGGTCTTTGATTTACGAGGCGATCGCGGAGCAGCCTCCTCTTCTCCCGGCAGCAAAGCGAACTGAAGTCGTCGCTGTTGACGATCAATGCGATCGAGGAGCACGTGTACCCGCTGCCCCATCTTGAACACGCGGCCATTTCGCGTCCCTACAATCTGCCGATCTGTGTCGCGAAACATGTAGCGATCGTCCTGCAGCGAGGTCAGAGGCACTAGCCCTTCGATGAAAAGGCTGTCCAATTCCACAAAGAAGCCGTACTTCGTGCACGAAAGAATGATTGCGTTGAAGTCTTCACCCACGCGGTCCTGCATGAACTTGATCTTCTTCCACTCGATCAGCTCACGCTCTGCATCATCGGCCCGCCGCTCTGACTGGCTGGACTCTGCAGCAATCGCACCGAGCTCAACCTCCGGTATCGGTCCTTCTAAAACCGACCGTTCAGGTTTCTCCGCGTGTCCTTTGCCGGCCCGTTTTTCTCCCCATGGCTGAGGAGAGTCGGATAAAATCGCCGATCCCTCGGTATTTGCACCGCTTTGAATGAGCTCCCGAAGCAACCGATGCACGATCAAATCCGGATAACGCCGGATCGGCGAAGTGAAATGCGTATAGCTTGGACTTGCGAGCGCAAAGTGCCCAACATTTTTTTCACTGTAGCGCGCTTGCTTCAACGACCGAAGCATGAGATAGGAGAGGATCCGCTCCTCTGCCTTTCCCCCAATCTTCGCAGTCAATTTCTGATACATCTGCGGCGTTACCGGAATCGACTCTGCCATCTCGTGCGTCTTAGCCTGTTTATTAGTTCCGCGCGCATCACGGCGATCACTCTTCGTTTGAATCCGTTTCACGGGCAGACTGCTGAAGCCCAGAGAATAGCCGAACTGGCTCGCCGTCTCTTCAAAATCGACAATCCGCTTCGGGTCTGGAATCTCGTGAATGCGATACAGGCTCGCCACACCTTGCGATTCGATCCAAGTCGCAACGCATTCGTTTGCCGACAGCATGAACTCTTCAATCAACCGGTGCGACCATCCGCGCTGTGACCGAACGATCGCCTCCATGTTTCCATCTGGATCAAATTGAATCACGGGTTCGGGAAGATCGAAGTCGATCGATCCCCTGCGATGCCTTTTCGCATTCAGCTTCAGCGCCAACTCGTACATCCGTTCGAACTCGGGGACCAGCTCAGCAAACTCCGCCCGCGTCTCGACATTTCCATCGATCACGCCCTGAATCTGTGTGTAGGTCATCCGTTTGGCGCTCCGAATGATTCCCTCGCACACCTCGTACCTCAACACCTCGCCGCGCCCGTCGATCTCCATTACGCAACTCAGGACCAGGCGATCCTCATCGGGTCGAAGACTGCACATCCCGCTTGAAAGCTGGGGCGGGAGCATTGGAATAGCACGATCTGGAAAATAGACAGAGGTCCCCCGCAGTCGAGCCTCGAGGTCAAGCGACGTTCCCGGTCTCACGTAATGACTGACATCTGCGATGTGAACCTGTAGCTCCCAGTTTCCATTCGGTAACGGGTTCACCAGCACCGCGTCGTCGAAGTCCCGTGCAGTCTCCCCATCGATCGTTACAATGTTCAGTCCACGAAAATCCCTGCGCCGCCCGATCTCATCCGTGCCCAACGTGGCGACAATCTGTTCTGCAGACACTGTAGCTTCGGCGAGCACGTTTGCAGGAAATACATGCGGTAAATGATGTTTGCGAATGATGATTTCTACATCAACTCCGAAAGCATCCGGCGGCCCTAAAACCTCAATGATCCGCCCACGCGCCGGCCTTCCGGCGGTCGGAAAGTCGGTGATCTCGACGTCGACCGCTAGCCCTTCGAGTGGCCTGTGCGGGTCCAACTCTTGCGACCAGTGAGATTGTTGCGCCTCGGCTTCTTCGCCTAGAACACGGTGCGGTGTCCCCTCCGGCGTCGATCGAATCTCCGCTCCCGCGGGGATCAAAATCGCCTGCGTCATCCGTTCATCTAAAGGAGTAATGTAGTTTCCGTTGATCATGGGAGCGCTCTCCCAGGGACCTCCTCCGCGGTGCGTTCTCGCATAGTGAAAGATTCCTACCACCGTAGGATTTCTTCGATTCAGCACCCGGGCAATCCGACCCGATCGCCGGCCATCTCGTCCCGGCGGCGCTTCATCCACCAGGACTTCATCGCCCTGCATCGCACCGTTTAACTCATTCGGCGGAATAAAGAGATCATCGCTACGATCCACACTCCCATTCGGCCGCACAAATCCATAACCATCGCGGTGGAGATCCAGTCTTCCCGCCAGTAGCCTGTCCCGCGTCGCACGATGCTCCACCGGCATCTCGAGGGCGCCGCGTTTCACACGCTTCGTCTTCTCCGGCGTTGCTGCTGGCAAGCTCCACTGCTCACTATCAACCTTCACCAACTCGCCTCGCGCCGTGATCCGCGCGAGCTGCTCTAACAACAACCGCCGCTCGCGTCCGCCACCCAATCCAAGTTCACGAATCAACTGCTTATACCCAGCGCGATGCCCGGGTGAGCGCTCAATTAACCGCATCAACTCGCGATCAGTCTGTGGATAAGGAGTGTGTGCCATCGTCTCCGAGCATACAGCGAGCCACAGTCATCTTTCGCTTACTTCAATGTCGCCGTCAGTGATTTGGACATCTCCGCGGCCTGCTCCAGCGTGATCCCATCCGGCATCTGCATAAAATCCGTCTGCATCTCATCCTGCTGTTGACCTATGCTCTTAAAAAACAACACTTTGCCCTCGATGTGCACGTGCGTCTCAGTAATCTGCCACATCCCCGGCGTCACCTCTCTTCGTTCCACACGGAACGTCCCACCTCCGCGGAGCCGCCCCAGCAGTCCCCAACCAATCGTAACGTCCTGCGTCAGCTTTCCACTGATCGTAACGATCCGGTTCTGACCCTTATTTACCACAAGCTTCCCCGCCATCTGGCCCAGCACACGCCCCTGCATATCCGGCGGACTAAACTTTGGATTCGGCTCAAAGTTCAAGGTGATGTTCTCTCCATCATCGCTCTGCATCTTCCATGTGAAAGCATCCGGCAGCATCCGAAGCAGCTCTTCGGCATTTTTTCCATCCTGTTGCCCATCTTTTTTTTGCTTGGCCAGTTGAGCCGGATCGTGAATGAAAGTCTTTACTCGTTCATCTTCAACTCTGGCCTCCGCTTCACTCAACGGCCGTCCATTCCTGCCGATCAATCGTTTCACCGAACCGTGGCCAGTCTCGACAACAATCGAAACCTTATCGGTCCCATCGCTCTCTGCATCGCGATAACGCCAATGCGAGTGGTCGTTCAGGTCGGCATTCAACTCTGCCTGCATCGCAACCCGAACGATCTCTCTCGGTTCCTGCGCATGCATCGGCAACCAGCCCGCAGCCAAAAACCCCGCCAACACGACCAGCCGTACATAGACTTTCAAAATCTTCATAAGACCTACACCCTCTAAGATGCAGATTCTTCAATAACGTTAGCGCTTCTCGACTCTATCAAAATGCTGACGCGCAGGCGTTGTTCATGGCAAAAACAAACGCTACCAAATTAACTCACCCACTCCACCCGCACACTCTTCTTCCCCAACCGCAGCGCAGGTGACTCCCCCATAGCAGCCCTTCCAAACGTCCTGCCCGAGATCTTCTCTCCATTCAAGCTAACGGCATTTTCAGCAAGCTTTCGTGTCGCCTCGCCAGCCGAACTCGCCAGCCCGACCAGCACCAGCAACTTCGGCACACGAACCTCCACCACACCGTCCATTGTGCTCATCAAACCTTCTTCAGCCAGCGACACCTTCACCACGGGGACATCCTCGCTCACACCGCGCTGCTGAAACATCTTCGTCCAGCTATCCGCCGCAGCATCAGCTTCCTCCTTCGAATGGAAGTCACGCGTGATCGTCCAAGCCAGGTTTTTCTTCGCCTGCATCGGATGCAGCACGCCACCTGCAACATCCGTCTGCATCTGTGCAATCTCGGAGCCCCGCAGATCTGTCAGCAGCGTCCAGTACTTCCACATCAGTTCATCCGAAATCGACATCAACTTCCCATACATCTCACCCGCTGCCTCATGAATGCATATCGCATTTCCGAGCGACTTCGACATCTTCTGCACCCCATCAAGGCCCTCCATGATCGAGGTCATCAATACAACCTGCTGCGGCTGTCCAAAGTGCTTCTGCAGGTCCCTCCCACGCATCAGGTTGAACTTCTGATCTGTACCGCCCAACTCTACATCGCACTTCAGCGCCACAGAGTCGTAACCCTGCGCAATCGGATAGATAAGCTCATGCAACGCAATGGGCTGTTCCTCATTAAATCGCTTATGAAAGTCTTCGCGCTCCAGCATCTGCGACACCGTGAACTGCGCCATCAGCTTCACCATGTCGTAGTAGCTGAGCTTGTCCAGCCATTCAGAGTTGTACCGAACCTCGGTCTTCTCCGGATCGAGAATCTTGAACACTTGCTCTTTATAGGTCTCCGCATTAACCGCGATCTGCTCCGGCGTCAGCGGCTTGCGCGTTGCGTTGCGCCCGGTCGGATCGCCGATCAATGCAGTTGAATCGCCGATTAGAAAGATCACTGTGTGTCCCAGCGTCTGAAAGTGCTTTAACTTTCTCAGCAGGACGGTGTGCCCCAGGTGCAGATCTGGAGCAGTCGGGTCGAATCCTGCCTTGATCCGCATTGGTACCCCAGTTGCAATCGACTTAGTAATGCGCTCTTTCAGCGCCTCCAGCGGAACAATCTCCGCGGCACCTTTGGTGATCAGATCAAGCTGGTCTTCAAGCGAAGCGAATGTAGACATATTTTTAAGTATAAAGATCCCAGCGTGAGGCTGAAGGAGATCGAGCCATTCGTTCTCGAACTAAGTAGTTACGAACCTGGTTTATTTCGCTAAACCGATGCAGAAAAAAGACACAAAAAGAATCAATAATTTGCCACTCGTACGTTCTATCGGCGCCATGCGTGTAGCGAGTTCAAGTCGCGTTAGAAACGTACCTGCGGACAAACACTGAGTTAATCAATGATTACCTCTATCTATACGTTGAACTTGAAAAAAAGAATGTCACCATCTTTCACGATGTACTCTTTGCCTTCGGATCGCAGTAAACCCTTTTCCTTGACGGCCTGTTCGCTGCCATATTTGAAGAGGTCGTCGGAGGCGTAGCAGTCTGCCTTGATGAAGCCTTTTTCAAAATCGGAGTGGATGACGCCCGCTGCGCCAGGGGCTTTGGTGCCACGGCGGATAGTCCAGGCGCGAACCTCCTGCACACCGGCTGTGAAGTAGGTAATGAGGTCAAGCAGGCGATAGGCGGAGTGAATAAGGCGGTTGAGACCAGGCTCGGACAGCCCCATATCCTTGAGGAACTCTTCGCGCTCAGCAGGTTCTAACTGTGCAATCTCAGATTCGAGGGCACCGGAGATGCGCACAACCTGACTGCCTTCTTCTTCGGCGCGTTTTTCAACGGCAGCAGTGTAAGAGTTACCCGCAATGAGGCCTGATTCGTCAACATTCGCCACGTAGAGCTGAGGCTTCGCAGTGATCAGGAAAAGCTCGCGAGATAGGATCTTTTCTTCTTCAGTAAGCTCGGCTGTACGAGCGGGCTTGCCAGCATTGAGGGCTGCCAGAAGCTTCTGCAGCATGGCGTGCTCAGCCTTGATTTTGCCATCGCTCGATGCTTTAGCAGCGCGCTCAACTTTGGTGTTGCGCTTTTCGACAGTGTCGAGGTCGGCGAGCAGCAGTTCGGTGTTGATGATGTCAATGTCGTGCAGCGGATTGACACCGCCAGCCACATGGATGACCTCGGCATCGTCGAAGCAACGAACGACATGCGCTACGGCATCGGTCGCGCGGATGTGGCCTAGGAACTGGTTGCCGAGGCCTTCGCCCTTGGATGCACCCTCGACGAGGCCCGCGATATCGATGAACTCCATAGTCGTAGGAACAAGCGACTTGGGCTTGATAAGCTCGGAAATTTTGGCGAGCCGCTCATCGGGTACAGTCACAACGCCCGTGTTGGGGTCGATCGTGCAGAAAGGATAGTTGGCGGCTTGCGCCTTAGCTGAGGTAAGGGCGTTGAAGATCGTTGATTTTCCTACGTTGGGGAGACCAACGATTCCGCAGTTCAATGGCATTGTGCTGTTTCCTTGTTACGAAGCTTGTTCCGGCGTCGTGGGTTGTCTTTAACAGAATAGTTCATTCTTGGCTGCGGCCCGGGAAAGACGTAATTATCTCGGTCCGCTCGAAATGACAAGCAAGTGTCTGTTGGACTCTGTAATGATTCTGGTCGGTAAGCTTCTTATTTGCTTTCTCAGAAATGACAGAGCATTGACAAAAAAAATGTGGACTCAACCATTGGACAGGTTAGCCTTGAAGTGCGAGGTGACAAAGATGCAGCAGATGCGTTCGATGTGCGTGGTCGCGGCGTTATTGGGTTCTGGCATGGCAATGGGTCAGACGCCGGCAGCTCCAGTTGGGCCGATTGGGCCCGCGGCTGAGGTACAGCGCGGGTATGCGGCTCAGAAAGGGAACATTCTAAAAGCCGCCGATAAGATGCCGGAGGGAGATTACCAGTTCAAGCCGACGCCAGAGGTACGAACCTATGCACGCGTCGTGAACCATGTCACCGAGGCACAGTTGCGTACATGCGGCGCTGTAAATCGGACGGCTGCGAGCGATCTTGCAAAGGTTCCTGCGGAGACTGCAGACAAAGCAGCCATCGTCGAAGCACTGAAGGCCTCGTTTGCCGAGTGCGATAAGGCGTTCGCTGCAGTAACGGATGCGAATCTGGGAGATATGTTTGAAGTGTTCAACGCGAAGCGGTCGCGCATCGGAATCATGTGGGGTACTGTGTCACATGACAACGAACAGTATGCGACGCTGGCGCTCTATTTGCGGTTGAAGGGACTGGTGCCACCGAGTAGCGAGAAATAATTCGCGCTTGTTGCCGTGCAGTTTTTAGATGAACAGACAGCAAGCGAATGCGTTCACGGAATACCCTGCTGCGTCTAAGGGTTTGAGAGTGACCGCTATTGAAGTATCTGGTCACGGCTCGCCAGTTGAAAGGAACGGCATGGGATCGGTATTGCAGAGTCGTCTTCGACCTCTTCTCTGGATTGTGGGGGTTTTATTTCTTGTTTTCGTCGGATTGCAATTTGTACGTCCGAAGTTGACGAATCCGCCGGTGACGGCGGACCTGCAGACCCCCGCAGAGGTAAAGCAAATTTTGAGGAACTCTTGCTATAACTGCCACTCGAACGAGACGAAGTTGCCATGGTTTGATCAGGTGGTGCCTGCGTATTGGTTAGTGACCGCCGATGTGAAAGAGGCTCGGAAGCATCTGAACTTTTCCGAGATCGGAAAGCTCCCGGCTGCACAGCAGAAGGGGTTCCTGTTTGAAGCGGTGAACATGATCCAGATGGGTGCAATGCCTCTTCCTGCTTATCGGAGAGTGCATCCGGATGCGGTAGTGACACCCGATCAACTGACAGTCCTAAGGAACTATCTGACTACACCTCCTGATCCATCCAATGCTGCTGAGGTTGGAGCAAAGGCGGTGACAGATGCTGCGGCGACGGATGTTCAGTATGGCAAGTGGGTGCAGGCAAGCCAGACTGCGCTGGAGGTGAAGCCGGAGTGGAATGGCGTTCCGTTCGACCCTGACTACAAGAACTGGAAGGCGATCAGCAGCACCGACCGCTTCGACAATCACACGATGCGGGAGATCTTGGGGAACGACGTTGCTGTGAAGGCGATTGCGGATGGACACATCAATCCTTGGCCGGATGGAGCGGCGTTCGCTAAGGTAGCTTGGCAGCAGGCTGCGCCGGACGAGAAGGGCGTGGTGAAGACCGGCGCGTTTATCCAGGTGGAGTTGATGGTCAAAGATAGTGCGAAGTATGCGTCGAGCGAGGGTTGGGGTTGGGGACGCTGGCGCGGAACCGATCTGAAGCCTTATGGGAAAGACGCTCAGTTCCAGAATGAGTGTATGAGCTGCCATGAACCTGTGGCCAAGAATGATCATGTATACACGATGCCGTTCAGCGGCCAGACTGCGGGAGGTCAGTGATGAGATCGCTTGGCGTGTGCTTGCTCGGTGCGGTTGTGGCTTTGGCCGGATGTTCCGAGGAGACGAATCCGCGGGTTGTGACTCGCTTGAATACGGACGCAGCTTTGGTTGGAGAGTTGCCATCGAATCCACTGCAGGGCAAGGTGATTACATCGTGGATTGATCGAAAAGATGCGACGATGTCGACGATGTTCGGCAACGATGTGGCTTGGAAGTATGCGCGATCGAATTCTGATTCAAAATATCCGGCGGGGGCGGTGCTGTCGGTGGTGACGTGGGGCCAGCAGGAGGATCCGCGGTGGTTTGGAGGGAGCATTCCGCAGAGGCCGAAGGCTGTGGAGTTTGTGACGGTGACTGGGCCGGGCGTTGCGGCGTACCAGAGGTACGAGGGATCGCCATTGAAGAAGGTGGCGAGTGTGGAGGGAGTTGATCCCAACGATCGTGCTTCTTATTTGCTTGCACAACGAGCTGCAGTGATGCCCTGACCCGTTAAGGGCACCCGCCGGGGGTTCTCAGCCGTAAGTCATTTCAATGCAATGATTTGACAATTTCTCGTTTTCGCAAAATCTTCATTCCATTGGGGTTACGGCTAAATTATTCAAAACAAAGGAGAAAGCGCCGGTCTTGAGTCCGGGCTTCTGTTTCTGCCTTCTACATCAAGTAGAGAGTCGATATAACTCATACGCCACGCGAATCGCCTTATTTGGCGCGGGTTTTCGCATGATTGGGGCTTGACAGAATTTCGAGTACGGCAGAACTCGGCTTGCGGGCCGCCGTAGCTCGTTTGCACCGTAAAATGATCCGGTCCGTGGGCCAACGGTAGACCTATGCGCTAAATCGAGTTTTAGGAGATCGCTATGAAGCGAGTTCTGGTTGCTGTGGTGGTTTTTGTGGTGGCTTCGTGTGGTTTTGCGGTGGCGCAGCAGGAGAAGCCGATGACGTTGAAGGCGGTTCTTCTGGAGCAGCTGCGGTCGACCCATGACAAGGCGGAGTGGTTCGTTCCGGCGAATACGGCGGTGGCTGGGCTGACGCCGGCGCAGGCGAGCTGGACGGATAAGAGTGGGAACCACTCGGTGGGGCAGCTGGCAAATCATCTTGTGTTCTGGGATCGCGAGATGTTGGCGAAGTTCAAGGGTGAGACTCCGGCGAAGTTCGATGGCAACAACGACGAGACGTTCAACAACTTCGACGCCAAGAGCTGGGACACGACGGTCAAGCAGCTGGACCAGGTGATGACGGACTGGGAGAACGCGGTGGAGGCGGCTGACGACGCAAAGATTTCGCTGTGGGCTTCGAGGATCGCACACGTTGGAGCCCACAACGCCTATCACATTGGGCAGATGGTGTATGTGCGGAAGCTCGAGGGGGTATGGGATCCGAATAAGGGGGTGAAGTAGGGCAACGCGATCAGCCGGGCTCCTGGTAGATGCCGAGGACGTTGCCTCCGGGGTCGCGGAAGTGGGCGGTGATCTCTGACGCGTTGGGGTCGATGGGTTGAACGATCTCGCCGCCGTGGGCGGTGATGAGATCGACGGTGGCGACGGCGCTGTCGACCATGATGGAGATGACGATGCCGGGCTGGGTGGAGGGCGGACGGTTGAGGACCCACATGCCGCTGACCTGGCCGACGCCGTCGTCGAAGGCGGTGGTGCCGTCGCTGTGCTGACGCAGAGACCAGCCAAAGCAAGTGGCGTAGAAGGCGGAGGAGACGGCTACGTCCGTTGCGGGGATTTCGAGGTAGCAGATCTTGCCGTTGCCGACAGTGGGAGGCATGTTTGGCTCCTTCGGGGTGAGTCTACTGCAAGTCGGCGGCTGGCGTGAAGAGTTGTACGGGGTGCAGGAGCGAACATATGAGGATAAAAGTCGGAGCAACGAGCGATAAGTACGAGCTGGAGAGGTTTGTGGAGGCACAGGCTGGAGTGTACGAGCAGGCCCTCGCGGAGTTGCGGGCGGGGAGGAAGCGCAGTCACTGGATGTGGTTCGTGTTTCCGCAGATTCGGGGGCTGGGGAGTAGCCCGATGGCGATGCGGTATGCGATCTCGTCGCTCGAGGAGGCTCGGGCTTATCTGGAGCATGCTGTGCTGGGGCCGAGGCTGCGGGAGTCTACGAGGATTGTGGTGGAAGTGCAGGGACGGACGGTGGGGGAGATCTTTGGGTCTCCGGATGATTTGAAGTTTCATTCGAGCATGACCTTATTTGCGAAGGCCACTGCGCCGTCTGCCAAAACAGCGGAAGATTCGGGCGATGTGTTTGAAGAGGCTTTGAAGAAGTACTTCGGTGGGGCGATGGACCAGGGGACGATCGAGCGGATTTGATTGAGAATTCGAAGCTATTGCGAGCGTCTCAGCAACTGCGCGCTCGTGGACGGCATCTTCCTGTGCAGGGCCCGACTTCAAACGAACGTAAAAGGTGCACGAATGAACCGAGGTCTGAGGGTTGCGGTAGCTTTGGTTGTGGGTATGGCTGCGCCGATCGTGGCGGCGGGATGCGGGAAGCATGAGGCGCAGGCTACGGCTGCTGCTGTTCCAGCTCCGGCGATGAAGCCCGCGCCGCCTACTCCGATCGACACGAAAAAGGCAGAGGTGGGTGGGCCGACGTGGGATCCGGAGTGGGACAAGATTGTGGAGCTGGCGCTGCCGCCGGCGATGCTGTCCGGGCAGGTTCCGCATGATGTGCGGCGATTCTGTCCGGCGTTCTACGGGATGGCGGAGGACGATAAGCGGGCGTTCTGGGCTTACTTCTTTCAAGCGCTGGCCGGTGCGGAGGCGGGACTGGAGCCGACAGTCCAAGCCAAACACGCGCAGCCCGAGATGGCAGTGAAAGATGAAGTCACCGGGCATCAGAGCCGCACGTCGGGGCTGCTGCAGCTTACGTATGGCGACCAAAAGCGGTATGGTTGCGACTTTGACTGGGACCACGATAAGAAGCTGAAGATCGATGATCCGGATAGAACGATCCTGCAACCGAAGAATAATCTGGAATGCGGTGTGAAGATTCTCGACCATCAGCTGATCGAGAAACATAAGCCTCTGTTGTCGTCCTCGGGATACTGGTCGACGTTGCGGCCGGGGACGGTGAGCTATCGGGTGTTTGCGAAGCAGATGACGAATGTTCCTGCAGCTTGCAGGGTGGCAGGTGGTCGGAAAGTGGCTTCGCGGTGAATGGTGCACAGAGTTTATGTATGGCCGCTCCGTCTTTAACAGCTGATGACGTCCATCTTCGCGTTACAGGACGCGCGAAGATGGACGTTGCCGGGTTGTCAGTGCGGAGGGTTATTCATCGTCTTCGTCATCACAAATATGTGCGACAGCAGCCTCTCGAAAGCCGATACCGACCTTGAAGCCGACGGGCTTGAACGGGCCTGGTGTGACGTCGATGGCGAGCTTTTCCATCTGCTCCCAGTTTGGCCGGTTCTTATCGTAGTAGCTCGAACACTCATAGATAAGGAACGGGACGACGATGTTGGGGTGGACTTCATTGCACATCGTGATCATCTCCGATTCTCGGTAACCGGTCATAATGTGCGCGTAGGAGCAGGTCCTGCAGAGCGAGTCCGAGCCAATCGGAGTTCCGCCCTTGATGTACGGCTTGCCCATGGTGGGCCTTTCTTTCTAACCAGCGCTCGGCTGGATTGTTTTGGGCGCGGCTTCGCGGGTGCGTGGTCGCTTCGCGGCAGAGAAATTCGTAGACGTGCGTGGAGACAAAGCTCTCCTCCTGGCGCATCATCATCTATTGGTGCGTGCGGGTTGCGTAGGATCGTCCAGCAGCGGCTACTGACAGGTGAGGAGCATGGCCCGGCGATCACCACGGAGATAGTTCGTCTCTGGCGACCTACGCATCGTGTTGTGCGATTTGGTGTTCATCGGGCTGCTCCTACGCTTTGTTACTTTGCCAGTTACGAATTCAAAATGCAAGAAATATTATCTGGTGTAGAACATAAAGGTTTGGACGATCTCGACTTTTACGAACCTGACGAGGTAAGGCCCCACTCTCACGATCAGGTCGCGTGAGTGGGCACTCGGTTGAGTTGTGAGCTTATCCGATGACGCGATAGCCGAGTTGGAACGGGTTGGCGGCGAGGCTAGCGATGAGGTACCAGCCGGTGGCGCCGATGTGAAGGGATGGTCCGTAGGTGAAGCCGAAGCCGGTGTCGAGAACGCTGGAGGATGCGACGACGCCAAGGCCGCTGGGAATGACCCTTCCGCCTGCGGTTTGACCGACGCCGAGGATCTGCTGGGCGTGCTCGATGTCCTTAAGGAGTTGAACGGCACGGGAGATGTCGGAGAGGAGAGAGAAGATTGGTTCGCCTCCGCGGAGCGCCCTTGCGGTGAGTGCGGCGGAGGTGTGCGCGGTGCCTTCGAGCCAGACTGCATTCGGATCGTTGGCGGTGGTGACGAGACTGGCGGAGGAGAAGGTCATTCCGTGAACGGTTTGAGTTCCGGTGAGGCTGGAGTTGGGTGAGGAGGCGGTGTCGGTGGTTTGAAGATTGGCGAGTGCCCAGTCGATGGTGCCGCGAGAGCGGGCGTCGAGGAAGGCCAAGTAGGACCAGGTCTGGCAGTCTTCGGGGATCGGTGTCGGGTTGATGGTGATCTGGTCGGGCAGAGTCCCGGTGTAGAAGAACGGCCCTGCGGGGTTGAGCATGGCGAAGACGAACTGGAAGGCGTGTTGAGCGAGCGCGCTCCAGGACATGCCGTTGTTGGCATGGCCGCCTTCGGTGAGGGTGTTGAGCATGGTGAAGAAGGCGTAGGTGTCGAGATTGCCTTCGGTTGATTTTCCGTTAGGGGAGGGCTCGGACTGGTTGAACTGATTAATGATGGCGCCGTAGGAGTAGCCGCCTGGCCCCTGAGTGTTGTAGGTGTTCGTGACGATCCAATTTGCAACCAGGAGAGCACCGGTGAGGTATTGCGTGTCGTGGGTGCGGCGGTAGAGTTGTGCGAGGGCCATACCGGCCCAGGCCTGATCGCCCACGGAGCTGCCATAGAAGAAGAATGGGAACGCTGCGGGGGTGATGAAGGCTCCGCTGCTGTCGGGCGCGTTGACGAAGTAGGCCTGAGCGAAACGGCCATCGGCGACGGGGAAGTTGGTGGCCTGGGCGTGGAGGAGGCCGAGGCCGAGGATCTTTGCGCGGGAGAGGTCGTCGGGTAGGCCGCGGGAGAGATAGGCGTGGATGGCGACGGCGTTGTCGTAAATAAAGCCGGTGGCCTGGAGGGCGGCGTCGCTGTAGCTCTGGGAGAGGCGGATGGTGGAACCGGAGGCGTAGGCGTCCATCATGAGGTTTTGGAAGGTGAAGGCGCGTTCGACGGAGTCGGCGAAATCTTTCGCGGTGGTGAGGGGGTTGGACTGGCGGAGTTGCGCTTGAGCCGACTGCGAGGCGAAGATGGGTGGCACTGCGCCAGCCACTGCGGCTGTGGAGACCATGCCGAGGAGACTACGGCGCGTGATGCTGTTTGCAGACATGTGGGGAGCCCTCCTTTTGGGCATCGCCACTCTACGCTCGGGTTCGGAAGACACGCAAGATTGTGAGTTCTTTTTTGACGGAGATTTTCAGCACGTCAAATGTATGGATTTCAACTGGATGGCGGCGAGCGGAGGTCGTGATCTTCAGGCAACTGCCAGGTCAACCTGATGGCGCAAAAGATTGAGAAGGGCCAGTTCCTGCTGCTGAAGCGTCCCGGGAAGGTCGGCGTCCGTCTCTTGAACGCGGCGTTTCACTCTTTGCAGCATCGCGCCGCTCGTGTAGGAGTCGAGGACTGCGGGGTGCACGTAGCATTTTCTGCAGACGGATGGTGTGTTGCCGAGTCTTGCGGCGACGGACTTGATTGCCTGAACTACGTTTCGTTTGGCCTGGGTTTCGGAATCGAATGCCTCGAACTCGTAGAGCAGCTCGCAGGCGAGAACGGTTCCGGCCCAGGTGCGAAAGTCTTTGGCGGTGAAGTCCTGTCCTGAGATTTCGCGGAGGTAGTCGTTGACGTCGGCGGAGTCGATAGAGTGCTGTGTGCCATCTTTATCGACGTATTGAAATAGCTCGTAGCCGGGGATGTCCTGGCAGCGTTGGACGATTTTGGCGATGCGGCGGTCGGTGATGTCGATGGTGTGCTTGATGCCGCTCTTGCCCTGGAAGTTGAAGGTCACGGTCGAACCTTCGATGTCGACGTGTTTGTTTCGCATGGTGGTGAGGCCGTAGGAGTGGTTTTGACGGGCGTACTCCTCATTGCCGACGCGGATGAGTGTTGTCTCCATGAGACGAACGATGGTGGCCAGTACCTTTGCTCGAGGCAGGCCGGCGATTGAGAGATCCTGCTCGACGTGGTCTCGGATAGCTGGAAGAGCTGCTCCGAAGATGACCATGCGCTCGTACTTGGTTTCGTCACGGATCTCGCGCCAGCGGGGATGGTAGCGGCTCTGCTTTCTCCCTCTTGCATCGCGACCGGTGACTTGGAGATGTCCTTTTGGATTGGGACAGATCCACACCCCTGTCCATGCCGGAGGGATGACGAGGGACTTGATTCGGGCTAGTGTCTCGGTGTCACGCACTGCTTTACCGTCGGCGTCGAGGTATCGGAAAGCTTTGCGCCAGGGCTTGCGCTGGATTCCGGGTTTTGTATCGGTGACGTAGCGTAGGCCTGCGGCTTTCGCGGACTCTGCAGGATCGGTGACGATTTGTAGTTGTTTCTTTCGCGGCATCGGATGGTCCCAGGTTTTACCTGAGACCGTTGGATGCAGTTTTGCGGACGGTGAGAGCTCGCCGTTTGAGCAGGATTTGATGAGACGGAAGACGTCCCGCTCCTACGGACAGATGCGGTTGAATTGGGGCGCTCGGAACTTCCTGCCTGAAAGCCTGAATCGGTGCGGTGGTGCTGAACTCATCGGGATCCTTCGCTGCGCTCAGGATGACAGCAAAAGCGAGACTCGTTTATGGATAGATGCGGTTGAGTGTTCTGGCGAAGGGGATGGTTTCGCGGACGTGGTCGAGGCCGCAGATCCAGGCTACGGCGCGCTCGATGCCCATGCCGAAGCCAGAGTGCGGGACGCTGCCGTACTTACGCAGGTCGAGGTACCACTGGAAGGCGGCGAGGGGCAGGTCGTGCTGTTCGATGCGGGATTTGAGGAGATCGTAGTCGTGGATGCGCTGGGAGCCGCCGATGATCTCGCCGTATCCCTCGGGGGCAAGGACGTCGACGCAGAGAGCCTTGGTGGGGTCGAGCGGGTCGGGCTGCATGTAGAAGGCCTTGAAGGCGGCGGGGTAGCGGTGGATCATGACGGGCTTGTCGAACTGGGAGGAGATGTAGGTCTCGTCGGGGCTGCCGAAGTCGTCGCCGTATTTGTGGGGGGCTTCGAGTTTGCCTTCGGCGAAGGCCTTCTCGAGCATGGCGTGGGCTTCGTCGTAGCTTAGGCGGGGGAAGCGGTTGGGTGGGTTAGTGAAAGTTGATGTGCCAGAGTCGTGAGGCCGGCCCCCCGGTTCTGTGGCAGAAAGATCCTCTGCTGTGTGGGCCGGGCTGGCGGCTTCGGGATTCTTCGCTCCGCTCAGAATGACAGCATTCTTTTCTATAGAGGAGTCTGGCGCGATGACTGCTTCGAGTTTGGCGATGTCTTTGCCGATGACCTTGAGGTCGGCGCGGTGCGACTCGAGGACGCGGGTGACGATGTGGGTGATGAAGCCTTCGGCGAGGTTGAGTAGGCCGTCGAGCTCGAGGAAGGCGACCTCGGGTTCGATCATCCAGAACTCGGTAAGGTGGCGGCGGGTCTTGGACTTTTCGGCGCGGAAGGTGGGACCGAAGCTGTAGACCTTGCCGAGAGCGAGCGCGGTGGCTTCGATGTAGAGCTGGCCGGACTGGGTGAGGTAGGCCTTGTCGTCGTCGAAGTAGTCCATCTCGAAGAGTTCGGAGGTGCCTTCGCAGGCGTTGGGAGTGAGGATGGGTGGGTCGGTGCGGATGAAGCCGTTGGTGTCGAAGTACTCGGCTGCGGCGCGCATGATGGTGGCGCGGACGCGGAGGATGGCGGACTGGCGCGGGGTGCGGAGCCAGAGGTGGCGGTGCTCCATGAGGAAGTCGACGCCGTGCTCTTTGAGGGAGATGGGGAAGGGGGTGTCTTCGTGGACGCGTTGGAGGACTTCGATGCTTTCGACGTCGAGCTCGTAGCCGGAGGGGGCGCGAGAGTCGGCGCGGACCTTGCCGGTGACGGTGAGGGAAGATTCGAGGGTTAATTCTTTCAGTGTGTTGAAGACCTCTTCCGAGACTGCGGCTTTGGGGACGATGCCCTGAATGGTGCCGGTGCCGTCGCGGAAGATGGGAAAGAGGAGCTTGCCCGAGGCGCGGAGGTTGTACAGCCAGCCGCGGAGGGTGATGGTCTGGCCTTCGTGCGCGGAGAGTGAGGAGATAGTGGTGATGGGTGCGGAGGTTTTGCTGGTGGGGGTTACATATTCGCTCATTGGTTCCTTGTTTGTGCCTGTGACAGGTGCTAATTATCGGGACTGACTTTTTCTATACAGCGGCTTCAGCGGCTCGCTTGAGGAGGTCGAAAGCTTGGGTAGCTTTGGTAGTGGCGGATTCGGGAGTTTCTTCTAGTTCGTGGGCGATCTCGAGGATGCCGGGGGTGTTGGCCGGCAGCGTCGCGATGTGCTTCGCGATGTTCTTCCAGTCGATGCCTGCGGTGCCGGGCCAGAGGTGGTCGTCTTTTTGGCCGAGGTTGTCGTGGAGGTGGAGTTCGGCGATGCGGGGCTTGAGGAGCTCGAAGGCTTCGTCGATTCCCTTGCTGTTCTCGGGGGCAGCGAGGTGGGCGTGACCGATGTCGAGGGTAACGCCGACGCGGTCGAAGTGGCCGACCTTGAGGATTTCGAGGAGATGCTCGGGGGTGGTGATCTCGTTCTGGAGGTTTTCGAGCAGGATGCGGACGCCGAGGGGGTGCGCGAAGGCCTTGAGGTGCTCTATGGCGGTGAGGGAGTTCTCGAGGGCGCGGAGGTTCCAGGCGTCGTCCTTGTGGCCGAGATGGAGAGTGCAGGCAGAGATAGGAATCTGCTCGGCGGACTCGAGGGCGCGCTTGACCTCGTCCATGGCGGAGATGCGGCGGGACTTCTCGGGGTCGATGAGGTTGAGGTTGGGGGCGACGTGGCGGGACCACTGGGCGTCGGCGCGATCGGCGATGTAGAGCGGCTGGTGAAGTGTGGCTCCAACGCCGGTATTGCGGAACCAGGTGGCGATGTCGCGGACGGCGGCGCGGTCGCTGTAGTCGAAGTGATGGCGGGCGGCGAAGAGCTCGATGACCTGAGCGCCGGATTTGTGGAGAGAGTCGAGCAGGCCGGGGTGCAGGCGTTGCGGGAGGAAGACGTGGGTAGAGAGTCCGGGTTGCATCACCTCTTAAGGTACAGCAGCGGGAGGGTTGGCGGTGTAGCGGAAGGAGTTCGGTGGGTGTTCGGCTAGAATTTGAGACGAGTGGAGGGTTTAGATGAAGCTTGCTGTGCGGGTGGTTTTAGCGGGGTGTGTCGCCTTGGGGAGTGGGATGGCGAATGGGCAGGTCGGGGGTACAGCCAAGGCTGAGGGGGCTCCTACGCCGGTACAAACTCAGCCGGTTGTGCAGACTCCGGCTCCGGTGCCGCCGGTTTCGCCACCGGATGAGACGGCGAAGCAGATCGCCGAGATGGAGGCGAAGCTGGCGGACTGGCCGCAGTTGGGACGATATCGGGCGGAGAACGCAGCGTTGGCTCCGGTGGCGGCGGGGGAGCAGCGGGTGGTGTTTTATGGGGACTCGATCACGGATAGCTGGGGCCGGCAGGCGGGTACGGGGGAGTTTTTTCCGGATAGGGGGTATGTCAATCGCGGGATCAGCGGACAGACCACGCCGCAGATGGTGGTGCGGTTCCGGCAGGATGTGATCGATCTGCATCCGGCCGCGGTGGTGATTCTGGCAGGAACCAACGACGTCGCCGGGAATACAGGGCCGATGACGCCGCAGATGACCGAGGATAACTTCCGGTCGATGATCGATCTGGCGAAGGCGAACGGGATTCGGGTGATTGTCGCGTCAATTCTGCCAGTGGCAGATTATCCGTGGAGGACGGGCCTGGCACCGGTGCCGAAGATCAAGACTCTGAATGACTGGTTGAAGGGGTACTGCGTGAACCACTCGGTGACGTATCTCGATTACTTCTCTGCGATGGTGGGGCAAGGTGGCGGGATGAAGGCAGGCATCAGCTTCGATGGCGTGCATCCAAATGTGCAGGGGTACGCGATTATGGGGCCGTTGGCGCAGGCGGCGATCGATAAGACTCTGAGTAGGTAGGCTGGATTGGTCCGGCGAGTCAGGCGGCTGAGAGAAGGCGCTGGAGGATCTGGGCGTCTCCAAACGCTGCGCCTGAGGCTGTGTTGTCGAAGACGCACCACGTCTCTCTTGTCTTATGGGTGGCGATGGCTGCGGCGAGCGAGCGAAGATAGGATTCCGGGTAGGCGGAGTAGTAGGTATGAGGGCTGCCGTGGAGACGGCAGTAGATGAGTTGACTCCAACCGGCGGCCTGGGCGGCTGCGGGGACGCGGGCGGGATCGGCGGCTACTCTTGAGATACGGAAGCTATTGAGAAGGTAATCGGCTTCAGAGACGAACCAGGTGGGATGTCGGGGTTCGAGGACGATCGCACCCTGATGGAGATCGCGTAACCTCGCGAAGAACTCGGTGGCGACGGAGGGATTGAAAGCGGAGCTGGGCGGGAGTTGAAAGAGGATGGGGCCTAATCTTTGAGCAAGGGTATTTGCTTCGGCGAGGAAGATTTGTAACTGTGCGGGTTCGCAGGCCAGTTTCGCATCGTGGGTGATGGCCTTTGGAGCTTTGACGGAGAACTGGAAGTCTTCGGGGACTGAGTCTGCCCACTTGGCCCAGGTGGAGAGGCGATGGGAGCGGTAGAAGGAAGAGTTGATCTCGGCGCAGTTGAAGATTTGCGAGTAGCGGTTGAGATGGGTTCCTTGCGGCGGGACGTCCAGGTATTGCTTCGGGATGCTCCAGCCGGCCGTGCCGATGCGCAGATGATTCATGCTTCGGTTCGATGCCATTGACCTTACTTTCGTCTAGCTGTCCAGAGCCGGCGGTACCTCCGGACTAATGCTTTCCGGCGGTATCGACCAGTTGTTGCAAGGGTAGGAGGATGACGAAGTCGGTTAGTTCGGAGTGGTCTGCGGCTGTCTTCAGGAGGGTGTTCTGCGCTTCGATCCAGGTTGTCGTTGGTGGCGTGTGGGACTCGATGGATGCGAGTGATTGGATTCCGAGTTGGCCGAGCTGAGTCAACTGGGTGCGGCGAAGGGTGAGTTGATTGAGCTTCGGATGCTCGGGGGCGAGGGCGTCGAGCGCTGGGCCGGAGGCGATCCATGACTGGAAGAGGGTTTGAAGTTGCGGGTGCGCGGTGGCGCGGTCGGCCGGAGCGCTGCTGTGGAGGTAGCGGTCGACGAGGAGGCGCAGGTCCTCGCGGAGGGGTGGGTCGGGGCGGGTGTAGTCGACGGCGTTGCCCATGGGAGTAAGCTGTGAAGTCTTCTGCTGCTCGTAGCGTTCGTGGAAGGAGACTGGAGAGAGCGTGGAGATGAGGAGGGCGAGCTGGGAGGCTGCGGCTTCGCTTCCAGCAAGCTGGCGCAGGCCTGATTCGGGACCGGAGATGTGGGTGAGGCCAAGGCCGTCGAGCCGGATCGATTCGATCTCGAGGCGGCGATACATGTCGGAGACGTCGCGGGTTTGGCGGGGCGACCAGAAGCGTTCGGCTAGGGCGGCGGTGCGAGGCCAGACGCGGGAGTCGACGGTCTGCGCGGTGATTTGTTCGGCCCACATGCAGACTTCGCCGCCGAGGATGAGCTTCTGCTGGTCGGGGGTGAGGGTGGAGTTGTCGGGGATGGGGTCGTCGAGGTACATCCGCTCGGCGGTCTTCATGCCGTCGAGATAGTAGGGCGCGGAGAGGATGCCGCGGTTGCCTTGTTTGGCGGCGACGGCGAGCGACTCAACGCCGCGCCAGCTCTGGATGACGGCGTCTTTCGGAGTGCCGGGGGTGAGGATCTCGTCCCAGCCGACCATCTGCTTGTGGTGTTGGTGGACGAGCGCGAGGACGCGGGTGCTGAAGTAGTTTTGGAGGTCGTCGGTGGATTTCATGTTGTGTGCGTGCATGAAGGCAACGATGGAGGGGTTGGCCTTCCAATCGGCTCCGTTGCTCTCGTCGCCACCGAGGTGGAGATATTCGTCGGGAAAGAGGGAGGACATCTCGCCGATGAAGGCGTCGAGGAACTTGTAGGTGCTATCGCGGGTGGGGTCGAGTGCGCCGTCCCAGATACCGAAGGTGCGGGAGATCTCGTAGGGGCGCTGGACACTGCCTAGCTCGGGCATTCCGACGAGCCAGCTGGTGACGTGGCCGGGAATGTCGAACTCGGGAACGACGCGGATGCCGTGGGCGCTCGCGTAGGCGATGACATCGCGAACTTGATCCTGGGTGTAGAAGAGGCCGTCGGAGCCTTTGGCAGTGAGCAGGGGGAAGCGTCTGCTTTCGATGCGGAAGCCCTGGTCGTCGGTGAGGTGCCAGTGGAAGACGTTGAGTTTGACGGCGGCCATGGCGTCGAGCGTGCGATAGACAACCGGAAGAGGCATGAAGTGTCGGCTGACGTCGAGCATGAAACCGCGCCAGGGGAACCGGGGGGAGTCGTTGATCTCCACTGCGGGGATGACGTAGTGGCCGTCTTCGGCCTGTACGAGTTGCTGAATGGTTTCGAGACCGTGCAGGGCTCCGAAGATAGTTTGGGCCCAGAGGACAATTTTGCTGGAGGTTGCGCTGAGGGAGTAGTCTTCGTCGGTTTCAAGCGTGGGGCGCGTGCCAGTGGAGTCTTGCACCTGAATGGTCAGGGTGGGGCTTGGGGACTGGAGATCTTTGCCGATTGGAATGCCGGTGTTTCTTTCGAGGCTCTCGAGGGTGCGACGGGTGGCTGCCTCGAGGATGGGGTTGTGCGCGCCGCTGAGGGAGACTGTGAAGTCTTTCGTGATGGCGATGGAGCCGTTTCCGGCGATGATATTCAACGGCGCCGGAAGGAGCGTGTTTTGGAGGGTTTGGGACCGTGCAGTGGGCATAAGCGAAACGAGAAGGCAGAGTGTCCCGAGGCTGATTCCTCTGGCGCGAAGAAGCTCCAGAGTCGATGCGTGATTCATTCCTGCTCCTTGTAGGCTACGGCGAGTACCGTCACTGTGCAGGCTTGAACTTCCCTGCGATCTCGGCCGCCCAATCAGATCCTGATGGCTGAGCTGTCGATCGACGTCGCCGATTCCAACTCCAGTCAAACTGGGTCAAACTAGGATAGTTTATAGCTCGAGACGCCACGTTGGTTCGGTTAGCAGGAAAGCATGCACCGCTGCGATACTGTTAGGCGTCTAATGGTTTAAGCCAATGGCGACGACGAACCTTCCCAAACCGAGCTCATTCGACCGTACGCTGGCCAGCGCGCGCTCGACCATGATGTTCAGTGAGGTCGCGAGGCTAGCCGTCGACAGCTTCCGTGCAAGCAAGACGCGGTTTCTGCTCACCATGCTGGGTATGGTCATCGGCTCTATGTCGATTATTTTGGTTGCAACTCTCGGGTCGACCGGCAAGCAGTACGCCTTGGACCAGTTGACCAGCATCGGGCCTAACAAGGTGGAACTGCAATATGGCGGTGGTAACATCAGCGGCCCGGAGAACACGAGCACGCCCGACTACATGACGCTCGACGACATGCGTGAAGTCCTCGATCAGGTGCCCGGAATCGTTGCATCATCTCCGATGTTGGAGTTTTACGACAATGTGAGTCTGGGCGGCGGCATCACGAAGCAGACGACCCTGCTTGGCGTCTCTCCGCAGTATCGGATCGTGCGCAATCTCGTTGTGGTGTCGGGGCGCTTTTTCGACGATCAGGACGAGCTGGCCCACGAGAAGGTTGCTGTGATGGTCAAGCCGTTCGCAGAAGAGCTGTATGGAAACGTGAACGAGGCCGTGGGCAAAACGATCAGCATCAAAGGCATTCCGTTTGTCGTCATCGGAGTATTCAAAGAGGCATTCGATACCTACGGGCAGTCGGAGATCAGTGATCACACGATGCTCGTGCCCTACCCTGTCATACGCTACTTCACTGGAAGCAACTCTCTGAAAGAGTTATTTTTCACGATGCGCAGCGCTTCGCTGGTGGTGCCGGCGAGTGAGCGTATTCTGGCGATCGTCCGGTCTCGTCACTATGCTGGCTCGGTTTACACAGCCGCGACGCTCACCGATCTTCTCAGCAGCATGGCGAAGATCGCGGATATGCTTACCATCGTTCTCACTCTCGGGGCGGGCATCACGATGATCGTAAGCGGCGTCGGCATTATGAACAGCATGCTGGCGAACGTTCAGTCCCGATTGAAGGAGATCGGGATCCGTAAGGCGCTGGGGGCGACAAGTCGTGAGATTCGACTGCAGTTTCTTACCGAAGCGATCTTTCTTTCGCTGAGCGGTGGGATCATCGGGACTATGCTTGGCCTCGCGATTCCCTTCACTCTTGGCCTGCTCACACCGTTCAAAATCCCGATCAATCCATGGTCAGTCGTATTTTCACTTGGCAGCTCGGTGATGGTGGGTGTGCTCTTCGGGACACTTCCGGCGAATCGTGCAGCGCGGCTCGATCCGGTTCAGACACTCAAGTACGAATAGCTTTTTTTGTGGCTGACCGTTGATAGTTACAAAAATAAAAACGCATCGCCCCTAGCAAGATCTGCGCAGGGCGACGCGTTTTATGCTTCGTGGTTCGTAAATTATGCGGTGGTGGCTGTTTCGGCTTCGGGCTGATCGCCCTTGACCGTCACCTTGACGTGGCTGGTGACCTCGCGGTGCAGCTTGACCGGAACGTGGTATTCGCCGATCGTCTTCAGCGGCTCCTCGAGGGAGATCTTGCGACGATCGATCGTGAAGCCCTTCGCCTCAAGCTGGTGCGCGATGTCGCCCGAGGTGACCGAGCCGAAGAGGTGCTCGTTCTCGCCGACCTTGCGTTCGAACACAAGCTCAACCTCAGAGAGCTGGGTGGCCAACTGCTCGGCCCCGGCCTTCTCCTTGGCGGACTTGCGAACCGCCGATGCCTTCATCTGGTCAATGACCGCCTTGTTCGCGAGGGTCGCCTCGATGGCGAGCTTTTCCGGCAGCAGGTAGTTGCGCCCGTAGCCGTCAGCGACCTTGACCACGTCGCCGCGATGTCCGAGCTTGTTTACGTCTTCCTTCAGAATGACTTCCATTGCATTTCTCCGATTTCGTCTCTGGCTCGCGGTGCTGCCAGTCTTGCGTATCCCGTAAAGTCCCGCCGCAGCGGAAGAAGTTAGAAGCGTGCAGCGAAGGCGAGCAGAGCGATGTTGCGCGACTGCTTGATGGCCAGGCTGAGCTTGCGCTGGTGGCGAGTGCAGACACCGGTCAGGCGACGTGGGACGATCTTGCCGCGCTCGGCAACGAAGCCCTGAAGCAGGCGAACGTCGCGGTAGGAGATGGCGTCGATCTTCTCGGTGCAGAACTTGCAGACCTTCTTGCGACGGAAGAACTTGCGACCGCCAGGACCGCCGCCGGGTGCGCCTGCGGGGCGTGGGGTGCGAGGACCGGCGCCAGGGCCAGAGTGCGCCGGGCGGGGTGTGGGTGCGTGGTGCTCAGTGGGTTGCGTGCTGGTTTCGTCAGCCATGATATTTCCCTCTCAGGTACGTTGTGCCTCTCCTCGCTCCAGGTTCGCGTTGGAGCCTCTGAACAACTGACGAAGTGCAGTCAATTGGAAGCGAAGATCGGTGATCGTAGTGCGTTGTGCGATGCAATTGGAAATCCATCGCGAATGTTCAGGCGAAGCACAAGTTAGACCGCGGTGGAGACAGTCTCGGGCGGCGCGTCGGATGCGACGTGCTCGACTGGAGCTGCCGCAACTGGCTTCTTCTCTTCCTCGGTCTCGGCATCGGAAGGCGCTGCTGGGGCCTGGACAGGAGCTGCGATCGGCTGTGCGCTGCGCTTGACCTTGGTGTCGCGGATGGCCTTGACCTTGGCGAGACGCTTCTCTTCTTCGTCCATGCGGACGGTGATGAACTTGATGACCTGCTCGGAGACGCGGAGGCGACGCTCGACCTCGGCGATCAGCGAACCGGCTGCGGCGACGTTCAGCAGGACGTAGAAGCCATCGTTGAACTTGCGCACGGTGTAGGCGAGCCTGCGGCGGCCCATCTTCTCGACGCTTTTGATTTCGCCGCCACCGTTGGTGACGTTCGCGGAGAAACCTTCAATCAGCTTGTCGAGTTCGGCTTCTTCAACATCCGGACGGACGATGAACATGATTTCGTAGGTACGATTCATTCGATTACTTCTTTCTGCGAAGTTCTGCTTCGCACCGTGCTGACGTCTGTTCTGCCAACCCGGTTTGGAATTTCGACTGCGTCTAGTTTCGTAACAACACTTTGCTGCTGCTTCTCGAAACAACAACCTACCGATTGCTTCTTTACTTCTCCTTCGACGCATCCGATCCATTCTCCGGATCGTCTGGCCGACGGTTGAATCTGTTCATCGCAGCGCTGACCCCTTCGGTTAGCACCGCCTCGACAGCGTCTTCCACTCTGTCGAGCACTTCATCCAACACCGCAAGCTCCTGCTTGCGAAACTGCGACAGCAGATAATCCCTGCCGCCGGCTTTGATCTCTCTGCCATCCACCAGCGCTGGTTTCCCAACACCAATGCGAATGCGCAACCACTCTTCCGTGCCGAGCGCACCGGAGATCGACATCACTCCGTTGTGCCCGTTTGCCCGGCCGTTCGCGCTGATGCGTAGTCTGCCCAGCGGGAATGCCAGCTCGTCATAGAGGACGATCAGGTCCTCCGACGGGATTGGAATTTCAAGCTCCTGAACCAGCGCGGCTACCGAAAGCCCGCTCAGATTCATATACGTCTCAGGCTTGGCTAGCAGAACTTCGTGTCCTGCAAGCCTCGCCTTTGCCGTGAGAGCCCGTCCCCGGCGATTGGAGAGGACCACGCCGCAGTCGTCCGCGATGCGATCCACTGCGAGAAAGCCAGCGTTGTGCGGCGTGAACTGATATTCGATACCGGGGTTGCCGAGACCGACAATCAACTTCACGCTTTGTTTCCCTTTCCAGCAAACTCAGGCGGCCCGCAGATCCAAAGAATCGGCAGGCCGCGCAAAACTACTTCTTCTTCGCGTCCTTGGCATCGGCAGCAGGCGCAGCGGCCGGGGCAGCTGCATCTGTCTTGCCCTTCTTGGCAACCTCTGGCTCAGCCGGTGCGGCAACCACTGCATCGACAGCCACAACCTCTTCCTTGATGATCGTGACGTGCGCCACGGTTCCGTTTTCGTCACCGAGGAACTTGATGCTGCCGGAGTGCGGTAGATCGGAGACGTGGATGATGCCGTGCAGCTCGAGGTTGGAGACATCGACATCGAGGTGGCTCGGAATATCGTTGGGCAAGCACTCGATCTCAACTTCACGCATTACGTGCTCGAGGATGCCACCCTGCGACTTGACGCCAACAGGAACACCAACGAGTTGGATCGGCACCGAAACGATCATTGTCTTGTCCATCGCGATGCGCTTCAGGTCGATATGCAGGAGAGTGCCTTTGATCGGCTCGTTCTGCCAGTCGACGATCATGGCCTTCACGACAGCGGAGCCCTCGACGTTAAGGTCGAAGATCGTGTTATGACCGGAGTCGGAGTGCAGAATTTTGGTGATGACCTTGGGGTCGACCGCGACGGCGACGGCATCCTGGCCCGCGCCATAGACGACTGCGGGAATCTTGCCGGCGACACGGACGCGACGAGCGGCGTTCTTGTTAAACTTGCCCTCGCGAGGCGTCGCGACGACTGCTTCCATAGTGGATGATGCCATGATGAATCTTCCTTTCGGGCACAGAGTTGAGCTCTGCTCCCTTTGCTACTTGGGTTAATCCAAGCCGCCCTGTTTCATACCGCGATCCAGTGCTACAGCGACCTAGTTGAACAGCGTACTGACGCTGGTCTCCATGTGAATACTCTCGATCGCGCGGCCAAGCAGACCGGCAATCGAGAGCACTTTAATCTTCTCCACCTTCAACGCGTCTTCGCGCAGAGGGATGGTATTGGTCACGATCAGCTGCTCCAATCGTGAGGCTGCGATGCGCTCGACCGCCGGGCCCGAGAGCACCGGATGCGTCGCGCACGCATAAACTTTTTCGGCGCCCTCGGCCAGCAGCGCATCCACCGTCTTCACCAGCGTTCCGGCGGTGTCGATGATGTCGTCGAGGATCAAGCACGTTCGGCCCTGTACATCGCCGATCACGTTCATCACCTCGGTGACATTGATGTCGGTCCGCCGCTTGTCGACGATGGCCAACGGTACATCCAGTTTCTTGGCGAAGAATCTCGCCCTCTCCACGCCGCCTGCGTCCGGCGAAACTACCGTCAGATTGGGCAGGTCAAGCTCCCGGAAGTAGCTCACCAGCACCGGGCTGGCGAACAGGTGATCCACCGGAATATTGAAGAATCCCTGAATCTGGGCTGCATGCAGATCGACGAGCAAAGCACGGTTTGCACCGGCGGTGGTCAGAAGATCGGCAACCAGCTTCGACGTAATGGCGACGCGCGGACGGTCTTTTCTGTCCTGCCGGGCGTAGCCATAGTAGGGAATGACAACCGTGATTCGTCCGGCTGAGGCGCGCTTCAGCGCATCCATCATGATCAGCAGTTCGACAAGGTGCTGATCGACCGGGAAACACGTAGGCTGCACGAGAAAGACATCCGCACCGCGAACGTTCTCGAGCAGCTGAAAATGAACCTCGCCGTCGGAGAATCTCTGCAACCGGGTCTCGCCCAGCGGCACACCGACGAACTTGCAGATCTCCTCGGCCAAAGGCTTGTTGGAAGACCCGCAAAAAATCTTGATGCGCTTGTCATCTGCCAGCCGGCCGGAGCGCTTTTTTTCCGGGGCCGTCTTGTCGGTTCCAGATGCTTTTTGCTTTCCGTCCAGAATGGCCGTAGAGGAGAGCGCTAGCGCAGGCTGAGAGATTGTTTCTGTCTCTTCAGCCTGCTCTGAAATAGGGGAAAGAACCGCAGTCGTGTTTCGTTCGTTCACGTGAAACCCTCCGAGGCTGGTTGACCTTGAATGTTCCTGCTGCACTGTCTTGCGAGGCCTTGTTGCGGCCCCGTTACTTCTTCTGAAATCCCTGTTGCGGACTACTCAAAAAAACTAAAAGACTTCGGTTCTTCAAACTTCGTACTTCTTTCTCCGCGCTGTTTTCCGCGGAGTCCAAAATCGTCTTCATCCTGCGGCAAGTTGTTGCTGCCGCCTAACATCTCTACAAGACTCCCTAATCTGTCCCATCGCATCTGGCGTCGACTGTTTGGTTGGGCGACTAGGATTCGAACCTAGACAAAGTGCTCCAAAGGCACTTGACCTACCGTTAGTCGATCGCCCAGTACATCGCCGGATGCAGTTTGATTTTACTTGACCGGCGAGGTCACTCCGCGAACATTCTGTTCCAGTACTCTGACCGGGGTAAGGTCTCCGTCAAGAAGACCTGTACCGCAATCCCCGCTTCAGCCGAAGCCGCGGCGGACTGGACGCGCTGTTGAGCTGCCTTTGCATCCCGCTCGGACCGGTAAAGTCCAAACAGAGCAGAGCCAGAACCTGATAGAGCCGCGTAAATCGCAGGACGATTCACATCAGAACTACCCAAATCACTACCCATCAATTGACGCTTGGTTATTCGCAAGGAGGGATACTGAGGAAAGACGACCTCTTCAAAATCATTCTGAAGACCATCGCTTCCAATCCCGGTGCGGACAAGCGCGAGAAGGGTATTCTCGGCCAGATCGTTCATCGCGTCAGCCTGATTTTCACCAGGCAAATCCCGTTTTTTCTCGGGACTAGGATCGCGAACGATACCGGAGGTGCCGGGCCTACTATCGTCTGTCCTTCCCGCTAGGCTTACGCCTGTTGGGGCAGAGAGGGATGAGTAAGCAAGACTCAACTCTTGTAGCTTATCAACTTGGGGCCTGGACGTCAACTCAACGGCTCGCGTCACCCCATGCCCCTCCCCCAATTCGCCCTCGGCGGCCTGGTTATCCGGCCTATCATCAGCGGTATGCGGATGTAACTCACCCAGCCGAGACAAAGGCTTCTCCCTTGCTTCAGCCGCCTCCGCTGCCCGTCGCGCATCCCACTCCCTGAACGCTGCAGGGGTCGAAACGCCCACCGAAGGCACCGCCACAACGCACCAGGTCTTTGGGAGGTCCGGCATCGGCACCACCTGCTCTCCCCTTCCGAGCCCAAGAACGGCCCCCCCCAGCAGAAACAAAGGCACATCCGACCCGATCTCGGCTGCCAGCTTCAGCCTCTCGACTCCTGGCAGAGCTTTGCCAAGCTCCCGCTCCAGCCCAAGCAGCGCCGCCGCGGCATTGGCTGAGCCAGCTCCCATCCCCCCCTGAACGGGCAGTCTCTTCTCTATATTGATCTCGATCTCAGCAGTTACTCCCAACCGCGCGAGCGCCCGTTCCACCATCCGCCAGGCTGTGTTCCGCCCATCGCGTGGAACAAACGGATGATTGGTCATCAGCGAGATCCTGGTTGCGGACGCTCGCCTGGCCTTGACCGTGACTAAATCATGCAGATCCAGCGTCTGGTACAGCGTCGTAAGGCCGTGAAATCCATCGGACCGGACCGGACCAATCGCCAGCCCCAGATTGATCTTCGAATACGAACGAACACGTGTAGACATGACCTCTGATTCTACCCAACCGGAACAGCGAAGAACCGCCTCGTTTGAGATCTCAACCGTCAAACTCGAGCGCCATTATTTCGGACGCCCTTCATCCCGAACCAGCTATGCTGAAACTCAGCACCCATCCACAAATTTTCTGGAGCCCTGAATGCCCGCTGGCACCCGCGTCTTCGCAGCTACCGTCGGACTAGCCCTCCTCGCAAATCAGCTGGCAGCGCAAACGGGCGGTCCAGCAAGCGAAGAGCCTGTCCGCGCAAAACACGCCATGGTCGTCACGATTCACCATGACGCTACCGACGCCGGCGTCGCCATACTCAAACAAGGTGGCAACGCGATCGACGCAGCCGTCGCCGTCGCCTTTACCCTGGCCGTGGTTTATCCGCAGGCGGGAAACCTCGGCGGCGGCGGTTTCATGCTGATCCGGACAAAGCACGGTCAGACTCACTTCCTCGACTATCGCGAAAAGGCCCCCGCTGCTGCGACCCGCGACATGTACCTGGACGAGCAGAAGAACGTCATTCCCGGCCTCTCTACCGTTGGTTATAAGGCCTCCGGCGTTCCCGGTACCGTCGCCGGCCTCGTCTATGCGCAGAGCCACTTCGGCAAACTAACCCTGCAACAAGACATGGCGCCGGCGATCCACTTCGCTACAGATGGTTACGTGCTCTCTGCAGAGGAGGCGCAAAACCTTCATAGCAGGATGCTCTCTGGCTTTCCCACCTCCGCCCACATCTTCCAGCGCGACGGCGACTTCTATAAGGAAGGCGATACCTTCAAGCAACCTCTGCTTGCCGCAACACTCACGCGCATCGCGGCGAATCCCGAAGACTTCTACAGGGGCGAGATGGCGAAACAGATCGCCTCGTTTGAACAGTCTGGTGGTGGTCTCATCACTGCTGATGACCTCGCGGCCTACCAGGTGAAGGATCGCGAACCCATAAAAGGTACCTACCACGGTTACAAAATTATCACCGCGCCTCCACCCTCATCCGGCGGCATCGTTCTGATGGAGATCCTCAACATCCTCTCCACCTACAATCTTCCAAAACTAGGCCCCGACCGTTCTGCGCCCCAGGTTCACATCATCACGGAAGCCTTTCGCCGCGCCTATATGGATCGCGCGGACTATCTTGGGGATCCAGACTTTACGCCGCAGCCGCTCAAAGAGATGGCAAACCCTGCCTACGCGGCCGCGTGGCGAAGCTCCATTCAACCCGCGTCCCCAACGCCGTCCAAGGATCTGATCCGTCCGGCAGGCTTCATGCCGCCTCCTCCGCAACCTCAGCCTGCGGTGCACGAATCGACCCAGACGACCCACTTCTCGATCATTGACGCCGACGGCAACGCCGTCTCCAACACTTACACACTCAACGGCACCTTTGGATCGGGTGTCACGGTGGAGGGCCTTGGCTTCCTTATGAATAATGAGATGGACGACTTCGCCTCCAAGATGGGCGTGCCCAACATGTATGGATTGATCCAAGGCCCTGCCAATTCGATCGCTCCAGGCAAGCGTCCTCTCTCAGCGATGACTCCCACAATTGTCACAACGAAGGGCGGCGTCTTCCGACACGCCAGAGTGGCCTATGTCCTTGGCACCCCCGGCGGATCCACCATCATCACAACCGTTGCCAACAACTTGATCAGTTGCGTCGACAATGGCCTGAACATTCAGCAGGCTGCCGACGCGCCGCGCTTTCATCATCAATATCTGCCGGATCGTCTCGATCTGGAAAAGAAGTTCTCCCCTGAGGTCGCCGAGCAGCTGAAGGCAATGGGCTACAACGTGAACCGCCTCGCCGTCGCCGATGAACACAACCCCGGCACCTGGGGCGATAGCGAGCTCATCGCAGTCGACCCGAAGACTCACGAACTACTCGGTGGCCACGATAACCGACGCGACTACGGCAAGGCCGCGGGCTATTGAGGAGCGGTTGCCAACGACAACCGCGCGTCTCTTATTTCAACAGCGTCTCAGTTGCCATCAACCGAAAAGGTGTAACTCCCTGAGCCGATCTCACGGACCATCGACCCTTCTTTGTAAGGTGTCGTGATGCGGTCGCCGTCCTGCTTTGCGATGCTCGTCGGTGTGGCGGGGAGAAAGACGGTGGCCGTCGTATTTGCGGGTATCTTGACGCTCAACTGAAGCTGGCCATCTGGCTTCTTCGTCCAGTCCGTCACGATCGTTCCATACACGGAGTCATACTCGGTGTGCATATGCGACAAACCCGGCTCTACATGCGGGCTGATCAGAACATGATGGAACCCTGGCATCGCAGGGTCTGCATCGACACCACCCACGCGCCGAAAGACCCATGCCATGACTGAGCCGAACGCATAGTGGTTATAGGAGTTCATCGCAGGGTCGCCTGTGTCTCCGTTCCAGCGCTCCCACCACGTCGTTGCACCCTTATCGACCATGTATCCCCACGATGGATAAGTGGTGGTCAGGAGCAGGTTGTACGCAACATCCGAGCGGCCTTGCGCTTCAAGCACGGAGAGCAGAAAGGGCGTGCCAAGGAATCCGGTCGTCAGATGGGTCTGATGGGCCTGAATGTCGCGCACCAGGCGATCGGTCATCGACTTCTCCATCGCTTTCGGAGCGAGTCCGGCATACATCGTCAAAACATACGATGTCTGGGTGTCGCCCGCGACCGATCCGTCGGCTTGAACATATTTCTGCTGATACGCATCCTGGATGTGAGAGATCAGTGTCGCGTACTTGTCTGCGTCTGCGGTCCGGCCGAGTGCGGTAGCCATCGTCTGCATCTGGCGCGCAATGATGACCCAGTAGGCGGTCGCGACGAGGTCAGAGGGAGTGTGTGGATCGGGTGCGAGCCAGTCGGCAAAGTTCGCCCCCAGATCCTTCTCGCGAACGTAGTTCGGATTCGTGCGCAGGATGAAGTCCATCCACCGCTCCATGTCCGGCCAGCTTCGTTCGATCACCGCAGCGTCTCCGTATTGCAACCACGTCGCGTATGGAACGAGCACGCCCGCGTCACCCCAGCCGGGAGCGCCAGGATGGCCGTCCCTTCCCTGCAAAAGATTCGGCGAGATGTTGGAGAAGGCGCCGTCCGGGCTTTGCGCATCGATGACATCGAGCATGAACTTATGGGAGAAGGCGTCGATGTCGAAGTTGTACGAGCCGGTACGCCAGAAGGCGCCAGCATCGCCCATCCATCCCATGCGTTCGTCGCGCTGCGGGCAGTCGGTGGGGATGGAAACAAAGTTGCCGCGCTGTCCCCACAGCCCAAGCTCGCTCATCTTGTTCAGCAGCGTGCTGGAGCTGTCGAAACGAATCGCCGGGGAAGCGGGAAGGCTGTTGAGCACCAGACCTTGCAACGCTGACAGCGGAGGCTTGCCGCCGTAGCCGGACACCTGCACATAACGAAAGCCATGAAAGGTGAAGGCGGGAGTCCAGTCCTCGTCTCCATGTCCGCTGAGGGTGTAGTAGTCCGTTGCATCGGCGTCACGCAGATTTTCTGTGTACACCGTACCGTCCGGATTGAGCCGTTCCGCAAAGCGAAGTTTGATAGTAGTTCCCCGTGCCCCGTGCACATGCAGGCGAGCGACGCCGACCATATTCTGCCCCATATCGAAGACGGCGTTCTGCGTATTGCCAGAGCCGACCATCGTGACGGCGACGGGCGAGATCGTCTGCGCAGGCTGCACTGGTGTATCAGGCTGGGCAGTGACGAGAAGACCAGTGTTCGCATCATCGACGACCACTGGCATCCAGTGAGCGGAGTTGGGAGATGCCGACGTGTTCCATCCCGGAACTTCAAGCCGCGCGTCGTAGGCCTCTCCGCCGTAGATCTCTGAAGAGACAATCGGAGAGGCGGCCGTCTCCCAGCTGGAGTCCGTCGCAATGACCTGATGAGTGCCGTCGGCAAAGGTCAACTCGAGCTGGGCGCGCAGACGATCCGGACCAGGAAACAAGCGCGAGCCCGACCACAGGAGCGGACTGCCATGCCATCCTGCCCCAAGGATCGCCGCGATCGTATTGTGTCCGGGGACGAGCAAAGAGGTGACGTCGTAGGTCTGATACAAGACGCGCTTGCGATAGTCAGTAAATCCTGGTGTGAGCCTGAACTTGCTCACTTCTTTACCATTCACATAACTTTGGTAGCTACCAAGAGCCGTTACATAGAGCCGGGCAGATACTACCTTGCGAGACGGCGTGAACTGCTTCCGGAATAGTGCGGTGCTCGAGTCGATCACCGTAGGATTCTGTCCGCGCGATTCGCGATCTGTGCCGACGCCGAAGTTGAGATCGGAAAACGCGCCGAGCTTTTTCGCAGCAGACCACTCCTTTGCTTCAACTGGCTTGATCGACCGAGCCTGCCAAGTGTCGTCGCTTTCAATCCACTTTGTTTCGCCTTCATCGTCGGTGAGCTTTAGGGCAGCAGCTAAAGCAACGCGAAAGGTTCTATTGGATTCACTCGATTTTGGGCTCTTTATGTGCACAACGATCTGGTTGTCTCCAACGTGGAGTTGATCGCGAATATCTTCACGATCGAAGGCGCCCCATTGATCCTTATGCCCTGTGACGATGCCGTTGACCTGCGCGGTAAAAATTCCACCCGCCAAAATGTGAAGAACAGCTGCGCTCGGAAGTTTGTCGAGATGCAGGTTGTACTGAAACTCCGCCTCCATGCCCTGCGGGACACGCTCGGAATCACCTTCTTGAATCCAGATCCACGAGATCGCCTTCAACACCTCTGCCTCGTCACGATTGTCGCGCCGAATCCACTGGGCCTTCCAGTCTGAGGGTTGAAGCAGACCCATCTCCCACCATGCGACCTCGGAAGACCGTTCCTCTTTTCCCTGAGAATCCCAGGTTTGAACCGTCCAATAGCAGCGCTGGTGAGACGTCAACGCTGGTCCGGCATAGGCCACATTCACAGACTCTGAGGACATCTGCTTTCCGCTGTCCCAGACATCGGCGCGCCCTTGGCGCAGTGTGGTGGCTGAGCTGGCAACAAGAATCCGGTAAGCTGACTGGCTCCAGTTGCGTGTGGTCGCATCACTCTGCCACGACAGCGTTGGACGCGCTGAATCGATACCGAGCGGATTGATCCGCTGATCAACGCGAAGATGGACTGGCGCGGCAGAGGCTGTCGCAGCACAAAGAGATAAAGCCGCTACGAAGGAAGCACGTTGCGCCGGCGAGGCGAACAGAGAGGTTGCGTGGCGCAGAATTTTCATGAGTTGACTGTCCAATATACTTTGGGCTGCATGCGGAATTAAACAACGACTTCGCATCATTTGCCTACCGAGCGCTGCGACAGACTGCCAACCTCCAGCAGTCTGTCCAGACTCATCAAGCCATCGCACTGACCTGCGGGTAGCAAGTGAACTCCTCTTCCGAGATCTTCCAGTACGGCATAAACTTTTGACCGTTGTTTCCTCGGACAGTGAAGTGAAGCGGCGAGCCATCAACAGGCTCCAGATGATTCGCGAGATGCTCGGCTTCGTGTCCCTTGTCCACAGAGAGACTGGCGGTCGGAGATCCGACAGCGGCCAGCAGAATAGGACCGTACTCGACCGAGTATCTTTTCTTGCCCGCAATCTGATCATCGCCGTTGTAACGGCGCACGCGAATCTCTGCGGGAAGCACAAACTCGATGACATCTCCGTCGCTCCACTTACGATTGACCGCAAGGTAACTGCCCGGTTTGCCCGAAGCAGCTGCTTTACCGTTGACCGAAACCGCCATCTCCTTTGCCGCCCAGGACGGAACGCGGATCCTGAGATTAGCCTCCGTGGGGGTCGATACCTTCACCGCGCCACTCACATGCGTGTCGTAGGGGAAGCGAGTCTTCATCTTCAACTCCATCGGCTGACCTGCCTGCTGCCAACGAATCGTTGAAGGCTCGAAGAGGTTCACGTAGATTCCATCCGGCGCGATGGAGTAGATGTGCTCGGGCAGCGTCCCAAGCAGCCTGGTTCCCTGTCCCTCGCAACACGTATTCTCGTGCGTGGATTTTTCTTTCTTGCCCTCCATGACGGTGTGATAACGCAGGCCGACGCCGCCATCCTGGTTCGCCATGCCGACGTTGTAGATCGATTTCTCGATCTCCGTTGCGTAGCGCTCCTCATCGGGATTCAGGAGTTGGAAGCGCTGACTTAGAAAGACCCAGAAGCTGCTGCCGCAGAGCTCTCCCAGTTTCTGGCGGAGATATTTGCTGTTCGGCGGATCCTTTTCGAACTCGATGATGGAGATGCTTCCGCCGGCCTGCTGCCAGTGCGCGCGATAGAGCTCCCATGCTCCGAGAACCCCGTCACGATAGCGCACGTCGCCAGTGGCGAGATACATATCCAGATACGCTTCGAGATTAGTCAGCAGATAGCAATGCGGACGATCGTAGGGGTACTGCCACACCTGCTCCTTCTCCTGCTTTGCCAAACCCTCCATCCAGCCGTCTTCCTGGTAGTAGCGCTGAATGACCTGCGCGTCGGCCGGCTTTCCAAGTGGACTCGTACACATGCGCGTGTTCGCGACCATCCCCTGGCCGCCTTGAATCGCACCGCGCAACATGTCCGGCAGGAAGGTCTGCTGATTGAACCAGTCGTAGTAGCCGCGCAGCATCGGCAGAGCCTTGGGGTTGCCGCCATACGCGGCTTCCAGCAGTCCGTGCGTAAGCCATGCGCGAGTGTAGGCCGCGCGCTCCGAGTAGAAGATCGTGTCTTCCGGATACGCCATGATGTATCCGTTCGGCTGACGACACTCTTCAATGCCATCGACCACAACATTAAGGCGACGGTGCAGCTCGGGATCGTCAATCCAACGCAGCGTGTTGCCGGCACCCATCAGGAAACGTCCAGCGTTCGAACCTGCAAGATCTTCCTCCCAGAAAACCTGGGAGCCGGTCGGCTTGAAGTTCTTGATCTTGCCTGTTCGCTCGTAGAACTGACGAAGAAGATCGTCCGTCGTGTACGAGTTCAGCAGATACTGAATGTTGTTTTGCATTGCTTCCTGAAAGACGCCACCCTCCAAAGTCACTCCCGTCTTCGGCGCTTCGGCTTTGTACTTGGCCGGCTTCCAGGTTGCAGGGTCTGTCACCGCGTGTGGATTATCGACGCGAATTCCCTCTCCGTCCTGCCGGGGTGGCCGCGTGAGTTGCGCCACCAGCTCGCTGTTTCCATACTTCTCATCCGCCGTCACCTTGCAACCCACGGCAACATCGTGTCCGCCGGAGATAACAGCCATCTTCGCAACCATCAGCGTGTAATCGGGGCTATCCTGGGGCTCTTTGCCCAGCGGCGTGCTGTCTGAAGCAACTGCCTTCACAGCCCGAAGCCGCGTTGCTGTCAGTCGCACATATCGACCATGAACATCGTGCGCCGCGTACTGCGTAATGTTGTCTTTCAGATCCGGAAAGTCGGATTGAGTGAAGTCCGCAATGGTCTCAACCTTTCCGAAGTTTGCATCGTCGGAGGCTTCCAGCCGGAATCGCAGTGGGAATCCCTCGCCTCCGTAGTACTGGTCGCGGCCCGGATACATCCGCTCCGAGGCAGGGAATAACTGAATCGCGGAGATTGGAACAGCCTTCTTCAGATCTACCTGGACCCACGTCGTCACATCGGGCGTCGCAACCACCTTCGAACGATAAGCGCGGTAGTTCGTCGCTGGGGTCGCGGCCATCCTGATTCCGGTTAGATAAGTCGCCATCTCCTTATCGCTCGTCTGCGCCAGCAGGGCGACCGGTTTCATCGCTCCGATGACAGCGAATCCCGCTCCAGCATAGGTTGAATTCAATAGAAACTTACGTCGTGTTACAGCCATGACCCATCTCCCGTGCTTTGTATCGAGTTACCGTGGTTGCGTAAAAGGAATGAAATCTTCGCGAGCAATCCTAAGGGTGATGGGTCAGAAAGGAAGCCTCTGACCCCTTTGTGGGTTTAGACGCCAACGCAATTAGAAGGCGTAGCGCAAGGCGAGTTGCAGCACTCGCTGACCAACAGTTTCCTGGGTGAGCAGGCCGGCTGCGGGGTTAGTGATGCTGGTACTACCGGTAGAGAAGTTGGGGTGATTGAAGACGCTGAACGCCTCCGCGCGGAACTGGAGTTGCTGCCGCTCGGTGATCGAGAACGCCTTCTGGAGACTCAGGTTCGTTGTGTCGATGCCAGGCTGACGCGGTCCGCTTCTGGCCGTTCCGTACTGACCGGTCGCGGGCTGCACATAGCAGGATGGATCAAAGAACTGCAGACGGGGATGGCCTGCAGGCGGATTACCAGTGCAGATCCTGTTTGCGTAGACGCTATGCACCGAACTGGTATCCGCATTGTTGTTGGCCGTGACCTGGATCGGCTGGCCGGTGGCAAACTGCTGAACCCCGGAGAGCTGCCAACCGCCAATGATCTCGCGGTTGATCAGATTATTGGAGTTCAGAAACTTCTTTCCAGGACCGAAGGGCAACTCATACACCGCGCTAAAAATGAAATTCTGCGTGCGGTCAAAGCCTGCGGGGCCGTAGGTGAGCCCCGGGTTATAGAGATTCTGAATGTCCGCGTTATCACCGTCTAGGATGTCCATCGCCTTGGAGTAGGTGTAAGCCCCAAGGAACTGCAGACCGTTGGTGTAAGTTCGTTCTACCTTGACGGCCAGTGCGTGGTAGTTTGCCGAGACCGCGTTGAGCTGACCATCGGTGGTTCCAACATTCGTATTCGGTCTTAGGTCTAGGATGCCGCTCGTGTTTCCAGGAGTCAGTCCGAAAGGCTGGTTGAGGTCGGCGCGCGCGGACTGATGACGAGTCACATTCCCGATATAGCCGACCGTAAGGAGAGTGTTGTTGCTGAGCGACCGCTGGATGTTAACGTTCCAGTCTTGTACCGAAGTGTCCTTCAACGTCTTCGTCAGTGTGTAGTTCTGCTGTCCAGCCAAAGATGGATTAGGAACAAATAGATTTTGAATATCGACTGGGGTGGCCACATTGAACGAATACGACTGATTTACAAAGTTGGGCGAGTACAGCAACTGGAATTGAAGATTATTGTAGAGAATTGGCGCGTAATAGATTCCGTATCCCCCCCGAACTACAGTTCGATCATTTGCTTGGTAGGAGAACCCGAACCGTGGCGCCCAGTCGTTGTAGTTTGTCTTCCACGTACCGGGAATCACCCGGTTGGAAGCCACGTTGAACTGGCCTCCATGTCCATTCTTGTCGTTCGGAGGATTGTCGAAGTCATAACGCAGGCCGATGTTGAAGGTCAGCCGTGGCAAAGTTTTCCAGTCATCCTGCACGTAACCTGAAATGTCCGTGCCTCGAAAAGCGCCCACTGTTACGCCGTTGGCAGCATTCGCGGTTCGAGGGAATCCAAGTTCGAGATCGGCCAGCGAGTTGCCCTGATCAGTCGCGCTGCGCACTCCTCCTGCGTAAGCCGAGGTTGCGCTGCCGTCGAAGTTGTAGATGCCGTTGTTACCGACGACCCAGTTGCCATCAAACTGTGTCCTGACATAGTCGCCGCCGAATACAAAAGTGTGGTTGCCTAGTTTCCAACTTACTTCATCGGTGTACTGGAAACGATTTTGAATTGCACCCTGAGGAGAATAAGGATCTCCGAGCGAGGTGTAGTTGCCGGTGTTGAGGTTGATCGCGGGAGGTGTCCATTGGGATGGCTGAGGATTAACGTTCGCCAGGCCATACTGCGCCGCATAGTTGAGAGCTCCTTCGCCCTGCTGCGTGCGGAACAGATTACTGCGGTTGTAGCCAACCTTGAAGACGTTCACGACGTTCGAGTTGAACACGTGCGTTTCAGCAGCCGAGATATTCGTGCCCTTTAGCGCGATAAAGATTCCGAAGAGCCCCGGCGTGATGCTGTCATTGCCGAACTGGCTCTCCAGTCTTGCCACCGTGCCGAACAACAGATCTCGTTGCGAGATGTTGTAGTCGACACGGCCAAGGTACTCGTCGTAGTTACTGATCTGCGGCAGATTCACAACGTAGTTGACGTTGTTCGCATCCAGGGTCGTGTTGGGTGCGGGATAGTTCTTCAACCACTGCTGGGCAAACGGACTAATCGCAGGGAGCTTATTTCCCGCAAAGGGTTGGCTCGTCCCTGTTGTGGGATCGTAGGTCGAAGGATCGTAGAGGGTGACTCCGTCCGCCGAGAAGTCTCCGTTGCGCTCTGCGCCGGTTGGAACTCGGTCGCGGTTGACGTTAGCCGTATGGCTCCGCAGACCCGAGTAGTCAAAGAAAGCGAACAGCTTGTTCTTCCAAAGTGGAGCGCCGATATTGCCTCCAAACTGGTTATAGCGTTTTGCAGGCTTGGTCGTCGCGAACCAGTTCTTAGCATCGAAGTCATCATTCTGAAGAAAGTCGTACGCCGTTCCATGAATCTGGTTCGAGCCGCTCTTCGTGATGACGTTGATGATCGACGGCTGACTGAAGCGCGCAGGAGCGCCGTTCAGGATCGTCGTGACCTCCTGACTCGCTTCAACCGACGACAGGATATTCACGGTCTGCGTCAGCAGATTCGTGTTGTCGACGCCGTCCTGAAGAAATGCCGTGTGTGCATTGCCGAGTCCCGAGATGATGACCGAGTTTGCGGTCTGTCCGTAGAAACCTTCATCTCCACCATCAACTCCAACATCGGTTCCTGCCTGCGATGACGGCCCAAGCGTTGCGATGTTTAGGATGCTTCGGCTATTGTTCGGCAGATTGACCAACTGCGTCGGCGAGACCGTAGTCACTAACTCGTGATTGTCCGTCTGCAAACTCACTGAGCCGGACTCGGAGGTAACCGTCACCTCCTGCTGCACATTGCCCACGGAGAGTTGCAGGTTGGCTGTCGCGCCATTCGTGGTCACATCCACAGTGGTCACCAGGTGTTTGAACCCCGCTGCCGTGGCCGAAACTGTGTAAGGCCCCACCGTGAGGGAAGGGACGTTGAAATAGCCGTTTTGATCCGTCGTGACGTTGCGCGTCGTAGACGTTCTGGCGTTTTTGATCTCGATCTGACAATTAGGAACCACAGCGTCTGCACTGTCGCGAATCGTTCCTGAGAGTGAGCCGAGATCGGTCTGGGCAAACATGACCCTCAGCGGACCTATGCCTGCCGCGATCAGTAATACGAGTACGGTTTGGAGCGCCCGAGAGAGTCTGGTCTTCCGAAAACCGGTCAACTGGTTAAAGCCCATGTGATGCGTTCTGCCGTTATCTATCGGCTCTGAAGGAGCGTTGGTTTTGCTTAAGTGTGCCATGCGAGATTCCGCCTCCCTGTAACGCCCGCAAGTCGAACAGAGGCGTCAACCGATTGTCAAGGGGAAAATTATTTCAATTGGAAAATAGTGCCGAAAATTGAGAGTCTAGATGCACCCCAAAAAACAGCCTTTTCGCGGAACAAAGCTGCCTAATTACCGGCAGGCAAGCTGTTACCTCGGCGCCGATGCCGAGAGGGTTTCCACTGCGGAATCAGGCCGACAATGACGGACACTAGCCGCCCGAACAAAAACCATCGATGTGGCCTTGGGAGGGCGGCTGCGAGGACTTTGGACGCGAGATTCCGGATGAGAAATCCCTCCTCCTGCAACCCCTCGGTTGCGCTTCGCCAGCCTCAACAATGAGCCTGGAACTCTGCGCGATTCTCCCGCGCGTGCCGCCAGCCAGCAAACATATGCGGCTCAGCCTGCATCTTCTTATGCAGGAGTCCTTGTTCGTACCGATATCGGTATTTTTGAGCGCGGCCTGTCGGACTACTATAGGTACGAAAGCCAGTCTGAAGATCTGAGTGATATGAAACCTATCGAAGGCCGTAAGCGAGTCGTCATTGAAGGGATCAACCCACAAGTCGATTGTGGACGCTATCCAGCCAAGCGAATTCTGGGCGACATCGTAACCGTAACTGCGGCGGTTTTTGGCGATGGACACGACCATGTCTCAGGACGTTTGCTCTATCGCCACTCGAGCGCGAAGGATTGGCAATCCATGCCGCTCTCCCCGCTTACCAATGATCTCTGGTCCGCCAGCTTCACCGTGGATGCGCTCGGCGATTGGCTCTATACCCTCGAGGCTTGGGTTGACCACTTCGACACCTGGTCTGCCGATCTGCAAAAGCGGCTGGCAGCACAGCCCGGTCAGCCTGGCGTGAGTTCTTCGGCCGAATCACAGGATATCCCGCTCGCGCTGCGCTCCGGCGCTCTCCTGCTGGAGCAGGCCGCGGGGCGCGCCAAAGGGCCCGATAGCAAACGTTTAGCAGACGAGGCTGCGCGTCTCCTCGAACTCGCGAACGCAAAGTCTGAGACCTACGATAATCCCTTGACGGACGAGATCCTCGCGCTCGTCGCACTATACCCTGATCTCACCCTGGCGACGCGCTATTCTCAGGATCTGCACCTGTGGGTTGACCGCGAACGGGCACGCTACTCGACCTGGTATGAGCTCTTCCCCCGGTCCACCTCGCCCGATCCTGCGCGGCACGGCACCTTTGCGGACGTGCAGGCGCTTCTGCCAACCATCGCCGCGATGGGCTTCGATGTGCTCTATATGCCGCCGATTCATCCCATCGGCAAAGCGTTTCGCAAAGGCCCGAACAACAGTGTCACCTCGACCGAGACCGATCCGGGCAGCCCCTGGGCGATCGGAGCAAAAGAGGGCGGCCACAAATCCATCCTCGCTGAACTCGGCACCCTGAAAGACTTCGACGCTCTTGTCGCCGCTACGCGCGAGCACGGCATGGAGCTGGCTCTGGATATCGCCTTCCAATGTTCCCCCGACCATCCCTGGGTCGCCGAGCATCCCGACTGGTTCAATATCCGCCCCGACGGCTCCATCCAATACGCGGAGAACCCACCAAAAAAATACCAGGACATCTACCCGCTCAACTTCGAGTCGCCTGATTGGCGCGGCCTATGGGAGGCTCTGCGCGATGTTTTCACCCACTGGATCAAGCGCGACGTCAAAATCTTCCGTGTCGACAATCCGCACACCAAGGCCATTCCGTTCTGGGAGTGGTGCATCGGCGAAATCCATAAAAAATATCCCGATGTGATCTTTCTCGCCGAGGCGTTCACGCGCCCGCACGTGATGTACTCGCTGGCCAAGGCTGGCTTCAGCCAGTCCTATACCTACTTCACCTGGCGCAATAGGAAGGACGAGCTTCGGGAGTACTTCGAGGAGATTACCAAGCCGCCCGTAACCGACTTCTTTCATCCGAACCTCTGGCCAAACACACCCGACATCCTGCATGCCACACTTCAAAACGGTGGCCGCCCCGCCTTCATGCAGCGCCTGATCCTCGCGGCAACTCTTGGCGCGAACTACGGCATGTACGGCCCTGCCTACGAACTCGGCGAAAATCTTCCCGCCAAACCCGGCAGCGAAGAATATCTCAACAGCGAGAAGTACGAGATCCGTCATTGGGACCGTAGCGCGAGCACAAGCCTTGCCCCGCTTATTACCAAGGTCAATCAGATCCGCCGCACCAACCCCGCACTCCAAAGCGACGGCTCGCTTCACTTCCACAACGTGGACAACTCAAACATCCTCTGCTACAGCAAGTGGAGCGGCGACAATCAGATTCTCGTCGCCATCAACCTCGATCCCACGCAGGAACAGGCAGGATGGATCGATCTCGACCTCAAGGAACTGGCCATCCCGCACAACGAAACCTTTGACATCGAAGATCTGCTTACAGGCACCCATTACCAATGGCACGATCGCAGCAATTACGTTGCTCTGCGCCCCGACGTGATGCCCGCGCACATCTTCCGCCTTCTCCGCAGACCCATCGTCGAGACCGCCCAGACCCCGTAAGCAAAACGTTCAAAAAGATAGCTTCCAGCACGAGGACGAAGAGTGAAAAAAGTCTCCAGCGCTACCGATCCGCTTTGGTACAAGGATGCGATCATCTACGAGATTCACGTCCGGGCCTTCATGGACTCGAATGCGGACGGCATCGGCGACTTCCCCGGCCTCATGTCGAAGCTCGACTATCTTCAGGATCTCGGCGTCACCTGTCTGTGGCTTCTGCCCTTCTTCCCTTCGCCTCTGCGCGACGATGGCTACGACATTGCAAACTACGTCGACGTCAACCCCAGCTACGGAACCATCAACGACTTCAAGCAGTTCCTTGATGCCGCCCACCTTCGCGGCATGCAGGTCATGATCGAGCTCGTCATCAACCACACCAGCGACCAGCATCCATGGTTCAAAGCTGCGCGCCTCGCTCCCAAAGCTTCCCCAGAACGCGATATGTACGTCTGGAGCGACACCGACAAGCTCTTCGAGGGCGTCCGCATCATCTTCACCGACACGGAGAAGTCTAACTGGGCCTGGGATGATGTCGCACAGCAGTACTACTGGCACCGCTTCTTCTCTCATCAGCCCGACTTGAACTTCGACAACCCGCGCGTGATGGAGGAGGTTCTCTCGGCGATGCGCTTCTGGCTGGACATGGGCGTCGACGGCCTGCGCCTGGATGCGATTCCCTACCTGATCGAGCGCGACGGCACCAGCTGCGAGAATGTGCCCGAGACCCACGTCAAGATCAAAGAGATTCGCGCCGTAATCGATGCCGAATACGAGAATCGCCTGGTGCTCGCCGAAGCCAACATGTGGCCCGCAGACGTCCGTCCCTACTTCGGCGACGGCGACGAGTGCAACATGGCCTTTCACTTCCCGCTCATGCCGCGCATCTACATGGCACTGCGTCAGGAGGACCGTCTGCCAATCACAGACATTATGTCGCAGACTCCCTCCATTCCGGACAACTGCCAGTGGGGTCTCTTCCTTCGCAATCACGACGAACTCACCCTCGAGATGGTCACCGACGACGAGCGCGACTACATGTACTTCGCATACTCGGCCGACCCGCGCATGCGCATCAACGTTGGCATCCGCCGACGCCTCGCGCCTCTGGTCGATAACAATCGCCGCCGCATCGAGCTGCTCAACTCGCTTCTTCTCAGCTTCCCCGGAACGCCCATCCTCTACTACGGCGACGAGATCGGCATGGGCGACAACATCTATCTGGGCGATCGCAACGGCGTCCGCACGCCCATGCAATGGAACTCCGACCGCAACGCAGGTTTCTCGACGTCGATCCCCGCGCGGCTTTATTTTCCCGTCATCACCGATCCGATCTGGGGCTATCAATCGATTAACGTCGAGGCCCAGCAGTCCGATCAATCGTCCCTGTTGCATTGGACACGCAACATGATCGCCCTGCGCAAACTCTTCCACGTCTTCGGGCGTGGGACGCAGGAGTTCCTCAGTCCAGAAAACCGAAAGATCCTCGCCTACATTCGCCAGTACGAAGAGAACGGCAACTGCGAAACCGTCCTTTGCGTCGCGAACCTATCGCGTTTTTCGCAGCCCGTCTCGCTCGACCTCTCTAAATTTTCCGGCATGGTTCCCGTCGAGATGCTGGGGTACGTCAATTTCCCCACTATCACTGCGCAGCCATACCCACTCACGCTTTCGCCATATTCCTTTCTCTGGCTCGAACTGCAATCCGCACCGGCAGCGCCTGAGCCAGTAGAGGTACCCGTAGACGAGCCTGTCGTGCACATGCTCAGCCGCGGCATCGAAGGCGTTCTGACCGGAGAAGGCTTAACTCTTCTGCAGCATCTGCTGGCCAGCTACCTTCCGCACCAGCGCTGGTTTGGAGCGAAATCTCGAACCATCAAGACCGTTGAAATTCTGGACTCTGCAGAGCTTCGCGACCTCAACGCAATGATTCTCTTCCTGCATCTGACCTATGAAGACGACAGCGCCGATGTCTATCAGCTCGCGCTCACCATCAGCACAGGCGAGGTTGCAGAGATAGTCCGCGCTTCAGACCCGGCGAGCATTGTCGCGACCGTCACAACCTCTGAAGGTCCCGCAGTCCTCCACGATGCGGTCGCGCGCGAAGACGTTCGTCAGGCGATCCTTCGCCTCATCGAGACGAACGGTGAACTCCCCACCCGCAACGGGAGCCTGCGCGGACGCAGCAGCAGCGCCTTCGCCGAAGCTCGCGGCAGCGGTCCGCTTCCGGCTCGCACGGGTTCAGCCGAACAATCCAACACCTCCATCCTTTACGACGCGAAGCTCATCATGAAGCTCTTTCGCCGGCTCCAGCCCGGTGAAAATCCCGACACCGAGATCGGCCGTTTTCTCACCGAGACAGCACACTTTCCCCGCATCGCTCCGTTTCTTGGGGATATCACACTCCACTCCAAAACCGGCGACCCCACCACCATCGCGATGCTCCAGGGCCTGGTCGAAAACGAAGGAGATGGCTGGCAATGGACCCTCGACGAGCTCTCGCACTACTACGAGAGCGTCGCCATCCTGCCCGCTCTTCATGACCTCGGCACTCCGCCGTCCTTCCTTGGAAAGAGCGAATCTCCGGCCCTCGCTCGCGAACACGCCGGCCTCTATCTCGACGCTGCTGCGCTGCTAGGCCGTCGCACCGCCGAGATGCATCTTGCACTCGCCACTCCCACTCACAACCCGGCCTTCTCAGCCGAAGACTTCACAACTGCCGATCTCGTCGCCGACGCCGACCGTATCGACGCACAGCTGTCCCTCACCCTCGATGCTCTCAAGCGCGGCATGTCGCACCTTACCGAGACAACCGCCGATAACGCCGCTCTCGTTCTCAGCCGTCGCATCAACCTATTCGCCCGAGCACGAGCCATAGCCTCCGCGACGCCCACCGCAGCCGGCCAGCGCATCCGCATTCACGGGGACTATCATCTCGGCCAGGTCCTTCGTTCCCGCAGCGACTACGTCATCCTCGACTTCGAAGGCGAGCCCGCGCGTAGCCTCGCCGAACGCCGCGCCAAACAATCGCCTCTGCGAGATGTGGCAGGCATGCTGCGTTCCTTCAGCTACGCCGCGCACGCCGCACATAACGCCTTCGCGCAGCGTCGCCCAGACGACGCAAAGTATCTCGAGCCGTGGGCCACGCTCTGGCAGAACTCCGTCTCCACCGAGTTTCTCCACGCCTACCATGCCACGATCCACGCCAAAGATCCGGGCCTGATCCCCGAGCCCGCGCAGGCACAGCTCCTGCTCAACGCATACCTGCTGGAGAAATCCCTCTACGAGCTTCTTTATGAGCTCAACAACCGCCCCGCGTGGGTCAGAATACCCCTCTCAGGCATCCTGTCCCTGCATTCATAAATATTTTCTTGGCTATCTTTCCTGCGATACAAATTCCATTCTTTTGTCTTGTCGAAAAAAAATTCCACGATAGTCTGAATCATGGCTCCAGTGAAGCTGATCGTTGTCTTTGCCGCATGCCTCGCGTGGTTGCCGGCCAACTCATCGTCAACTGGACATTTCCTCTTGACAGAGCGCGGTGCCGCATCCGACCTCGAGATCGCCGGCATAGCCGCAGATATCGCACCCGGCACAGTCCGCTACATCTCCTACGGCCAACTCGCGACACTTCCCCAGACAACCGTCACAGTCACAGGCGATGACAACTTCCGCGAACTCCCTCAGCAAAAGCTAACCGTCACCGGCGTCTATCTCGACGTCCTCGAGAGCTCCCTCGGCGTCCTTCCCGGATCGGATCTACTGACCGCCCTATGTTCCGACGGCTATCGTGCAACCTACACTCGCGAATATGTGAAGACGCACCGTCCCATCCTCGCGTTGAAGATTGACGGCCTGCCAGTCAAAACCTGGGCGGCCCAGACGCACATCGACGACCCCGGCCCCTACTTCATCACCCACGAAGACTTCACGCCGTCCTTCAGCGTCCTCTCCTTTCCGGAGATCCCGAAGATCCCCGCAAAGATAACCCGCCTCGAGTTCGGCACAACGCAGCAGGTCTACGGGGCCATCGCACCTCACCAAAAAGATGCGTCCAATCCGCAGATCATCGATGGTTTTCGCATCGCCCAGCAACACTGCTATCGCTGCCACAACATGGGCAGCTATGGCGGCACCAAGGCAGGCAGGTCGTGGCAGACGCTAGGCAACTTCGCAGCCTCATCGCCATCGACCTTCGAACGCTACCTCCGCAATCCAAAATCCATCGACCCGAAGTCGGCCATGTCACCTAATCCACAACTCGATGAGTCCACTGCGAAGGCCCTCCAAACCTACTTCCAGACCTTTGCCACGATACCCCACTAATCCTCAACCTTAGCGTCGCCGTCCATTCTGGTCCAAGCCATGACAAACCCCCAATCCCCACTCACATCCCTTCATCACGCGCTCGCGTCGTCTGAGACAGATCCCCACACGATAGCAGTCGCTGCAGCCGGCAAAGCAAACAGCAACGACTCGCACAACGCCTTCCTCACCCTTACAACAATCGAATCGCTCCATCGAGCCGAACGACTCCCGAACCTCTTTGCCGACACTCAAAATCGTCCACCGCTCTACGGCGTTCCAATCTCGATCAAAGACTGCTTCGACCTAACAGGCACCACGACAAGCTGCGGCTCCCGCTACTACCAGCAACTCCATCCCGTCGCCGAAAAAAACTCATGGGTCGCGCAACGCCTTCTCGATGCGGGCGCGATCATCCCCGGAAAAACTCATCTCCATCAGCTCGCCTATGGCATCACCGGCGAAAACGCCGACTACGGAGACTCCGTCCAGCCACGCGACTCAACTCTGCTCACCGGCGGCTCCTCCAGTGGCGCGGCTGCGAGTGTGCAGGAAGGATCTGCCCTCGCAGCCATCGGCACCGACACCGGAGGCTCGGTCCGCGTCCCTGCTGCACTCTGCGGGCTCGCCGGCTACCGCGCCTCCCTCGGTGTCAGCCGCGGCGAAGAACGCTGGTCCGGCGCAGCTCACCTTGCTCCATCCTTCGATACCCTTGGCCTGCTCTTCCGCGATCTACGCGATGGTCCCGCGCTCGCCGGCGCTATCTACGACATCCCCTCCATCACCGCACCATCTCAACCCCGCATCGGCTATGTTGGCGACAACTTCACACACGATTGCGAACCCGAGGTCCTCTCCGCATTCGCGGCATGGAAGCAGCGCCTCACCGAACGCCGCGCAACCCTGATGCCGATCGACACCGCCTTCTGGGTCGACAGTTTAGATATCTTCGCGTCCATACAAGCCAGCGAAGCAGCCCAGCTCCACCGCAGCCACTATCAACACTTCGAGCCCGCGATCGCAGAACGCCTTGCCTGGGGGGCATCTATCACCATCGAGCAACTCCAGGCTTTTCACCGTCGCCTCGAAGTCTTCCGCTCCCAGATGTCGTCGCTCTTCCAACAAGTCGATCTCCTCCTGCTCCCCTGCGCTCCCGTCAGCAAACTCTTCGCCGGCAAAGACCAGTCGCACATCCGCAAAGCGATCCTGCGTTACACCACGCCCGCCAGCCTTGCCGGCTTGCCCGTCGTCACTCTCGCTGGCGAAGCAATCGGTGCGCCCCTCGGCACCGGAATGCAGCTAGTCGCCGCTCCCATGCAGGACGCCTCGCTCTTAGCGTTCGCGGCGGCTCTCTAGCCAATTAGTCACAACGCGACGGAAGCGCATCAACTTTACAGATGCGCTCCCATTGACGATGATGTTAGGGCCGGATGCACACCCTCCGGCAGTCACGGGGAATTAACAATGAGCACAAGCAACGGCGTACTACGCGAAACACTCGACAAGATCATCGGTACCGACCGCACCGAACACCTCTTCAAGCTCCTGGTCATCCATCCCGAGATCGCCGCCGCCCTCGGCCCGCAGGTCTCTCGCGCCGTCCTCGCGCAAGCACTCAACATGCTCCTCTTCGAAGACCTTCTTCGCCGCGTCCCCACTGCCAAAACTTACGCCGACTACACCCTCAGCAAGGGGCGGCAGATCCTTCACGATCACGGTGCCGTCCGCACCGTCGCCCTCGAAGGCATGGGCGGCCTGCCCGCCGGACAAGAGGCCATCACCCGCATCCTGCGTCCGCTCGGCTACGCGCTCAACGGCGTCTACCCGCTCGAGCGTCTCAAGATGACCGGCCGCTCCCACGCCCAGGCCGACTACCCCGAAGCGATCGCGCAGTTCTTCCTCAGCGAGCTCCATCCCGAGCGCTTCTCCCCCGAGTTCCAGGCCGCCGTCCGGCGCGTCACCGCGAGCTCGAAGGACCCCGTCACCCCGCAGGCGAAGTCCCTCCTCGACAAACTCGAATCCACCGGCTCCCTCAGCGTCGATGAATCTGTAACTCTGCTGCCCATCCTCGCCTCGGTCTTCGAGCGTCAGCACACCGAACCCACGCTCGCCGACTACGAAATCCTCCTCGCAGAATCCCCCGAGATGGCCTGGATCTCCACCGAGGGCAACGCCTTCAACCACGCCACCGACCGCGTCCCCGACGTCGATCAACTCGCCGAAGAACAGAAAGCCCTCGGCCAGCCCATGAAGGCTGCCGTCGAAACCTCGCAGTCCGGCCGTGTTCGCCAGACAGCCTTTCTGGCCGCTAAGGTTCAACGCAAGTTCCACACCGCAGAAGGCGCACTCGTCGCCAAAGAGGTCAACGGCTCCTTCTACGAATTCATCACTCGCCTGCCGCTCCCCGAAGAAGACGGCAAGCAGAAACTCGATCTCGGCTTCGACAGCTCCAACGCCCAGGCCATCTTCAAGATGACCGCCACCGGCAAGTCCTAGTTGCTGCGCGAACCACCGGACTGCATCGGCGCAAGTCAATGCAGTCCGCATTTACGACTAAGCCCTACAACCGCAGGATTGTGGATGCGGTCCTGAAGAATCATCGCCTGATAAAAGTTAGATGGCTCCTGCTGACAGCAAGCAGTCTCTACTCATTTTGTAAAAAGATTCGCCCTTTCAAACCGCCCCCGTGTCGTGCCAGCCATCTTCAAGATGCCGCGACCTCGTGATCGGTTTGGCGGATGAAGGAATTAGGCCCAGCCGAGTTCTTTCATCGCAAACCCGGAGTTCCAGATCTTTGTGAAATGGGAGATTTTGTCACCGTCGAATTGTAGGAAGTAAACATAGTCGGACTTCGTGGTCTTTCCGGTCGGCGAAATCGGGCCGCCTGCCAAGTGCGTGCCAGTGAAAACCGCGTAGATGTTGACGTTGTTCCGTTCTGTATCGGTCGCGAATGACTTCACATCATACGTTCCGTCGGTAAGAACCGTAAGCAACCCTTGCATCCAGTTGGTGTACTGCTCAACCGTCGACACCTCGGCGAGCGGTTCCGCCTGTGCGGAGAACGTAGCCCCGGGGGTGCAATATGCGCTGCATACCGACCAGCCCTTGCCCGTCTCACAAGCTGCCAGAAACTCTTCCGCTGTCTTCGTAATCGACATCATTGCTCCTATCTGCTTAGAGGCGCGTGGCGACGAATTTGATTCCCGGCGCACTCATTGCCACTCCCGCACATCATTTGGACAATGCTAAACTCCACGATCTGGTGCGCGACCACAAATAACCGTACCATCAACCTCATGGCTGCTCCTCCCACCCTGCCCTTCGTCATCCTGCCGAGCTCCCACGCCCGCGCACACGACACCTTCGCCGACGCCGACGAGCTCGCCTCACTCCTCCGCGAGCAGATCCGCGGCGAAGTCCGCTTCGATCCCGCCTCCAAAGCCCTCTACTCCACCGACGCCTCGAACTACCGCCACATCCCCATCGGCGTCGTCATCCCACGCGACGAAGCCGACGTCATCACCACCGTCACCCTCTGCCGCCGCTTCAACGCACCCATCCTCACCCGCGGAGCCGGCACCTCGCTCGCCGGACAGGGCTGCAACGCCGCCGTCATCCTCGACTTCTCGAAATACATGAACGGCATGGACGAGATCGACGTAGAAAACCGCACCGTCAAAGTCCAGCCCGGCATCGTCCTCGACCGTGTCCGCGACGCCGCCGAAAAACTCCACCTCACCTTTGCACCCGACCCCGCAACGCACAGCCGCTGCACCATCGGCGGCATGATCGGCAACAACTCCTGCGGCGTGCACGGCCTCATGGGCGGCAAAACCGTGGACAACATCGCCACACTCGACCTCCTCCTCTACGACGGCACCCGCCTAACCGTAGGCCCCACGACCGAAGCCGAACTCGCCGCCCACATCGCAGCCGGCGGCCGCACCGGCGAGATCTACTCCACCCTCAAATCCCTCCGAGACACCTACTCCACTAAGGTCCGTGAGAAATTCCCCAACATCCCACGCCGCGTCTCCGGCTTCAACCTTGACGAGCTCCTCCCCGAAAACTCCTTCAACGTGGCCCGCGCCTTAGTCGGCAGCGAAGGCACCTGCGCCATCATCCTCGGCGCAACCCTGCAGCTCGTTCAATCTCCACCCTGCCGCACCCTCGTCGGCGTCGGCTTCCCCGACATCTTCCTCGCCGCCGACCACGTCCCCCAGATCCTCGAGCACAAACCCATCGGCTTCGAAGGCATGGACGGTCTCCTCCTCGACGCCATGCGCCGCAAGCAGAAGTTCGCCGAAGAGCTCACGCTCCTCCCAGATGGCAACGGCTTCCTCATCATCGAGTTCGGCGGCGACACCCAGGCCGAGGCCAACACCAAAGCCCGCGCCCTCGTCGCCTCACTCAAAACCATCGCACCAGACGCCACCACGCGCATCTACACCTCCGTCGAAGCCAAGAGCATCTGGCGCGTCCGCGAGTCCGCCCTCGGCGCCACCGCCTTCATCCCCGGCGTAGGAACCGGCTGGGAGGGTTGGGAGGACGCCGCCGTCGATCCCCATCAACTCGGCAGCTACCTCCGCGCCATCTTCGCCCTTATGAACGAGTACGGCTACCGCAGCCCCATGTACGGCCACTTCGGCCAGGGCTGCGTCCACATGCGACACAACTTCGACCTCGAAACTCCCGAAGGTATCCTCAAATTCCGCCAGTTCATGGACCGCGCCACCGACATCGCTCTCGCGCACGGCGGCTCTCTCTCCGGCGAACACGGCGATGGTCAGGCCCGCGGCGCTCTCCTCCCCAAGATGTTCGGCCCCGAGCTCATGCAGGCCTTCCGCACCTTCAAGAGCCTCTTCGACCCCACCAATCGCCTCAACCCCAACAAGCTCATCGACGCGCACGAGCCGCACGAAGACCTTCGCCTCGGCGCCGACTACAATCCCTGGCACCCAAAAACTCACTTCGCCTACGCCGAGAACAACGGCTCCTTCGCCTCAGCCAATCTCCGCTGTGTCGGCGTCGGAGCCTGCCGCAAAACCGACGCCGGCACCATTTGTCCCAGCTTCATGGCCACCGGCGAAGAGCTTCACTCCACCCGCGGCCGCGCCCACCTCCTCTGGGAGCTGATGCAAGGCGAAGTCCTCCCCGACCAATGGAAGAACAAGCAGGTCAAAGAGTCTCTCGACCTCTGCCTCGCCTGCAAAGCCTGCAAGTCCGAGTGCCCCGTCTCGGTCGACATGGCCACCTACAAATCCGAGTTCCTCGCTCACCACTACGAAGGCGAGCCCCGTCCGCTCTCGCACTACGCCTTCGGCCGCATCGACGTCTTCGCCCGCCTAGCCTCCTACGCCCCGCACCTCGTCAACGCCGTCAACCACACTCCCCTCATCAGCTCCATCATCAAAAAAATTCTCCACATCCACCCAAAGCGCAGCTTCCCGCGCTTCTCCAAACCCTTCACCCCCGATCGCCGTCTCGCCCGCGACCCTCAACGCCGCCGCGACCGCCGCATTCCACTCCCCGCCGACGCCCCCGAGGTCTTCCTCTGGGCCGACACCTTCAACAACTACTTCCACCCCGCCGCCATGCGCGCCGCTCACAACGTCCTCACCACCGCCGGCTTCCGCGTCACGCTCCCCACGCAACACCTCTGCTGCGGCCGTCCCCTCTACGACTTCGGCATGCTCGACACCGCCAAAGACTATCTCCTCAAAACTCTCAACGCCCTCACCGCGCAGCTACAAGCCGGCACCCCCATCGTCGTCCTCGAACCCTCCTGCGCCTCCGTCTTCCGCGACGAACTCACCAACCTCCTCCCCCACGATCCCCGCGCGCAAAAGCTCCGCGACCAGACCTTCCTTCTCAGCGAGTTCCTCGTCAAACGCGCCCCCCACTACCGTCCCCCGCAACTCAACGAAAAGATCCTCGTCCACGGCCACTGCCATCACCGCGCCACCATGGGCATGCAAGACGAAATAACCCTCCTCCGCCTCACCGGAGCCGAAGTCGAACTCCTCGACTCAGGTTGCTGCGGCATGGCCGGCCCCTTTGGCTTCGAAAAAGACAAGTTCGCCGTCTCGCAAACCCTCGCCAACCGCGTTCTCCTCCCTGCGGTCCGCGCCAAATCCGCAGGCACCATCCTCGTCACCGACGGCTTCAGCTGCGCCGAGCAGATCACCCAGAACACCAAAGCCAAACCCATGCACCTCGCCGAAGTCCTCGCCCAATCCCCTCAAGACTAACCACCCCGCCGGACTAAGTCTTATCCGTCGGCAGAGACCCCCTCTCTCGCAGAAGAGACGTCAGATCCTCGTGATTCAAATAGAAGACGATCTTCAACCCATCATCCGATCGATACAGCACAAACGTCGAACGCAAAGTAAGACCGTCGCCAGGCCCGCTTCCTCGATCAAGCTTCATCAGCCACTCGGTCTTCAGCAAAACGTATCGATCATCCAGCCTCGTCTGCTCTACCGATGCCAGCGCAGTTGCTCCGCCACCCACACCCTCAAACAGCTTCCTTCGCAGGGGAATCGCCATCAACAGCTTCGAAGACGGTACTGCACGCGCGCCGCTCGGATCGGCCGACATAAAGACATCGGCAAACTGCTCCACAATCTCTTCAGCACTCCCTACGTTAGCGTTTATCTGGAATCGTTTGAGAAAGTCTTCTACCTCTTTATCGATATTTTTCACCACGGCTCCTTGAATGGCTGATCAAATTCCTGATCGTCCCCCTGCCGTGTCCGCGACAAGGTAACCTTTAGTATTATACCACTTTTTGGGTTACAAATCAAGACGCACCCCCCTTGGCCGAGAAAAACGTCGCCTCCGAATCATGGCCTCGCGAGCCCCCACAACGAAACAAATTCCGCCGCCGCCCCGTCCTCGCACCGCTAAAACCGCGTCTACTCATATGAGCCTTCCATCGGCTCCCTCCGCGGCATTCAAATCGCCGCGCCCGACGGCTCCGTCAACTTCCGCACCGTCTTCCCCGGCTTCTACATGGGCCGCACCAATCACATCCACTTCAAAGTCCGCATCGAAGGCCACGAAGCAAACAAGACCTACGCCGCCGGCCACACCTCGCACATCGGCCAGGTCTTCTTCCCCGAAGAGATCACAACGCTCATGCAACACGAGCCCTACAGCAACCACCAGATCCACCGCACCACCCAGGCAGAAATCCACGTCTTCAGCGATCAAAACGGCCAACTCCAAATCGTGAATCTCAAGCCATTACACGCCGGCGACTGCTCCAAAGGCCTTCGAGCAGAACTCATCGCTGCCGTCGACCCCATAGCAAACCCATCCCCGGCAGGACGCAGGGGTCGTCCAGGAATGTCACCTCCACGATCCCTGATCTCGCCAAGATGCCAAACCCACCTCTCCTCGAATAAAATCTCCGCTGTAGAGTCGCGACACCGAGGTCTAAGTGACCATGGACAAGAGACTGCGGCAAACGATCCCGAAGCGAAGCGAACTATCAGCTCCCCACCAAAACAAATTCGCCGCTATCGCTCTCCTCCTCGCCCTCGCTGCCGTCGGCGCCGCCGCTCAGTCAAGCACCGAAGCAGCGCCCACCGCACAACAAGCACCTTCCCCTGACGCAACTCCCACCCTTCACGTCTACACCAATCTCAAGCAGGTCCCCGTCCTCGTCCTCACCGACGACTACCAGCGAATGAAACCCCTCGACACTTCAAAGTTCCGCATCAGCCTGGACTCAGGACCGCAGTTTCCTCCGACGTATGTCCGTCAGGAAGGCCGGGATCCAATCTCCTTGTCGATCCTGATCGATGCGAGTAAGCCGGACAACCAGATGCTGCCGCGAATCTCCCAGGCAATCGCCGGTCTCGCGCCAGACTACCTGCAACCGCAGGATCGTGTCTCGATTTATGTGCTCGATTGCACCCTCATCCGCACAGCCTACGAGGCGCCGGCCAACGCGGCCGTACTCAGGCAGACGGTCGATCGCGGGTTGACGCCCTGGCAGATCCGTCAGCGAAAGAAGGGTTCCGCAGTACCCTGCAAGCCATCCATACCCCTTTGGGACTCCATGGCGAACGTGCTGGACGAGCTCGCGCCCCAGTCCGGACGACGTGTCCTCCTGGCGATAACCGACGGCGAAGACAGCGGCAGCCGAACACTGTGGTCGACGGTAAGGCGACGCGCCCAGTTCGAATCGATCGCCGTCTTCGGACTACTTCCCACCCCGGTCTTCGCCGCGATGAATCGCCAAGACAGAGGAGAGATCAAGGTCGACTCCTCATCCCTTCGGTCTACCGAAGACAAATTCAACCAGATCTGCGGCCTCAGCGGCGGAGTCGAAGTTCAGCAAAGATATGGAATCGTGAGCTGGCGGTTGCGGGAGTTCCTACAGATGGTGCGGGAGCGCTACATCCTCGAGTTTCCGCGCTCTCCCACCGAAGAAGCTGGAGAACACACTATAGCCGTCTCCTACAGAAAGCGTGATCTATATATTGCGCCCTCAGGAATCACTGTTCCCGTCGCAAGCGAAGACGAGAAAAAGGGTGCGAACACCGTTCCAATAAATTCATCACAAGCGCCAGTGGAGGGCTCGCGAAGGGTGCTCCTCCCCAACCAGTAATCCTCCCCTGGCTCTCACCCAAAAATCTTGTCAAGCCCCGAAACCGCGAAAACCCGCGCCAATCCAGCACATTCGCGTGGCGTATGAGTTACTCTCCAACCGCTATACTGGTATCAGACTTGGAAAAGCCCTCGCCGCAAGAGGGCTTTTCCTATTGCAAACCGTAACCCCTTTGATTGGACGTATTTGCCTGTAAACCCTTTGTTATGAATATTTTGCAAATGTCGTCCAAACGTAAGCTGATGATTCAAAGCGACTTATACGATAATACCCCTCAGGGGGGTGCGCCTCCCCCGCCAACTTGCCACCCCTGACCCGAACCATCTACGCTAACCCTCGAGACAACCCAGACAAACCATGACGATCAGAAAAGAAGTCGAAGACATCCTCGCGCACCTCGGCGTCCCCGCCACCACCGGCAACCTCACCGTCCGCACCCCAATCACCGGCGAGGTCATCGCCCAGATCGCCACGATCACGCCTGAGGCCGCCAGCAAAGCCATCGCCTTCGCCCACACCGCCTTCCTCCAATGGCGCCTCATCCCTGCACCGCGTCGCGGCGAACTCGTCCGCCTCCTCGGCGAGGAGCTTCGCGCCCAAAGCCATCTACTCGGCCGCCTCGTCACCATCGAAACCGGCAAGATTCTCTCCGAGGGTCACGGCGAAGTTCAGGAGATGATCGACATCTGCACCTTCGCCGCTGGCCTCTCGCGCCAGCTCGCCGGCCTCACCGTCCCCTCCGAGCGCGCCAAACACCGCATGATGGAGACCTGGCACCCTCTCGGTGTCGTCGGCATCATCTCCGCCTTCAACTTCCCGGTCGCCGTCTGGAGCTGGAACGCCGCCCTCGCGCTCGTCTGCGGCAACGCCGTCGTCTGGAAGCCCTCCGAAAGGACCCCCCTCACCGCCCTCGCCACGCAGGCTATCTTCGAACGAGCCGCTGAAAAATTCGCCGAGATATACGAACCCGTTCCCGAAGGCCTCTCCACCCTCCTCATCGGCGACGCAAAAGTAGGCGAGCAGTTAGTTGATAGCCCACTCATCCCGCTCGTCTCCGCCACCGGATCAACGACCATGGGCCGCGCCGTAGCTCCAAAGCTCGCCGCACGCTTCGCCAAAGCCATCCTCGAGCTCGGCGGCAACAATGCAGCCATCGTCGCCCCCACCGCCGACCTCGACCTTACCCTACGCGCCATCGCCTTCTCTGCCATGGGCACCGCCGGCCAGCGCTGCACGACCCTCCGCCGCCTCATCGTCAATGAAAGCGTCTACGACAAGCTCATACCGCAGCTCAAAAAGGTCTACGGCTCCGTCGTCATCGGGGACCCCGGCGCACAGGGCACCCTCGTCGGCCCACTCATCGACGAGCGCTCCTACACCGCCATGCAGAAATCCCTTGAAGAAGCCCGCAGCGCCGGAGCCGCCGTCACCGGAGGAGAACGAATCCCAACCGCGAACGACGAAGCCTTCTACGTCCGCCCCGCCCTCGTCGAGATCGGCTCGCAAACCGACACCGTCAAACGCGAGACCTTCGCGCCGATCCTCTACGTCCTCAAATACACCGACTTCGCCGACGCCCTCGCCCTCCACAACGACGTCCCCCAGGGCCTCTCCTCGTCGATCTTCACCATGAATCTCCGCGAAGCCGAACTCTTCCTCTCCGCCACCGGCTCCGACTGCGGCATCGCCAACGTCAACATCGGAACCTCAGGCGCAGAGATCGGCGGAGCCTTCGGCGGCGAAAAGGAGACCGGCGGAGGCCGCGAGTCCGGCTCCGACGCGTGGAAGGCGTACATGCGCCGCGCCACCAACACCATCAACTACGGAACCGACCTGCCCTTGGCACAAGGAGTCAGCTTCGACATCGACTAAACGTAGCCACACGGCGGCTGTTTAGGCCGCAAGACCAAGCGTCGAGTTGACCGTAGCCAGCGCGGCCTTCTCCTCCTCGGAGACCAGAGTCCCTCCGAAGCCGAGAAATCCGCCTTCCTTGGTCGCCTCTGCGGTCGCCTTCGCAACTCCGGCCAGCCACTGCTTTACCTCAGTCGCTTCTTCCGGCGTAGCCTTCTGCGCCAGCAGATCGGAGGTCCGCTTCAGGATCTCGGTTGCCGCCGCCTGTACCTGAACAGGAGTAGCGCCCGCCGGTGGTCTAGGAATCGACATCTTCTGAGTCAGGTCCTGCGCAAGATCTTTCAGCAACGGCGTCTGCGCTGATCCGGCTGCTTGCAAGATCATCTTGCCCGCAGCAGTAGACTCTTGAACGAGGCCGATAGGTCCGCTGGGGCTGGCCGCCACAACCAGAATGCTCGCCATAAACGGAGAGGAACGCAGGAGGTCCCACTCATCAACGCTGAAATCTGCTCTTGTGCTCATCGAAAGTCCAGCCTTCCGCCCCATCGCAATCACGTGCGCCGCCGACAAGGGCTCTTGGGATTCGGACAGCAAAAAGATTGGCCCACCAATCACTGCCGGACTTCGAGGCTATCGAGCCGACTGTGCCCTGTCAATCGAAGCACCGTGAATTTCAAGAAAACGTGCGCCTCGGCCCGAATTCAAACCATGTACGATAACTCCGACGAGAGGACTGAAACTTCAGATGAATCGAAGCAAGCGACTAGCAGCGATCTGCGCCACCCTCTTCACCTGCACGCTGACCATCCAGGCCCAAACCACACCAACTCGTCCCAAGATTCTCGGCATCTCGCACGTCGGCTTCTTCGTCTCCGACCTACCCAAAGCCCTGGACTTCTGGCACGGCCTCCTCGGCTACGACGAACCCTACGATCTCAAGAACCCCGACGGCACCACCCGCATCGCCTTCATAAAGATCAACGACCACCAGCACGTCGAACTCTTCAATCAGCAACCGCCGGCAGGCTCGGGTCACCTCAGCCACATCGCCTTCATCGTCTCGAACGCCGAGCGGATGCGACTGTATCTCGCCTCTCGCGGCATCCTCGTCGGCAATCAGGTCAGCAAAGGCAAAACCGGCGACCTGAACTTCGAGATCAAAGATCCCGACGGCAATCTCATCGAGTTCGTCGAGCCTCAGCCCGATGGCATGGAAGCGCGCAACACCGGCAAATTCCTCCCCGCCTCCCGCATCTCCGACTCCATCTACCACCTCGGCTTTCTCGTCGGCAACAGCGAGAAGTCCATCAAGTTCTACGGCGATCTTCTCGCCTTCCACGAGTTCTGGCGCGGCAGCTCCAACGGCACGCAACTAAGCTGGATCGACATGCAGGTACCCGACGGCAACGACTACGTCGAGTTCATGCTCTACCGCGATCTTCCCCCACCGGACAAACGCGGAGGCCAGGAACACATCTCTCTCCTCGTGCCCGACGTCGCAAAGTCCATCAACGTCCTCGAATCTCGCCCAGCCTTCCAAACTTACGGCAAGCCTGTGGCTCCTCACACCGGCGTCAACGGCAAGCGCCAGGTCAACCTCTTCGACCCCGACGGCACCCGCGTCGAACTGATGGAGTCCGAAACAGCAAACGGCAAGCCGGTCCCACCCTCCACGGCTCCGCCGCCAAACTAAACTCACAAAAAAATGGCTGCAGCGGAACACTCGCCACAGCCATCCTTTTCTAAAAGCTACTTCGCAGGAGCCGCGGTCTTCCCTGCCAACTGCCCATCCATATCGGCCAACACATACGCCACCACGGACAACATCGCCGCGTTCTTCCGAAACTCCTTCGGATCCACCTTATCGAGCGTATCCGCCTCCGTATGGTGCCAGTCGAAGTAGTGCAGATCCTCTGTCCTCGGAGCCAACGCGGGCACGCCGTCGTCGGTAAGCGGCTCGATGTCAGACCCACCCCCACCCGGCAGCACCTTGTCCGCACCAATCGGCCCCAGCAGCGAAGCAATGTCCTGTAGCGTCGCAAACGACTGCTGCTGATCCGGCGGCAGCTTGCTCAAGTCAAAAGGCGGCGCACCAGGCATCATCGACTCGAACCCGCCATATCCAATCCCCAGCGGCTTCTCCGCTCCTTCGTCCATCTCGATCGCCGCCACCTGTTCGCCGATCTTCGCGCCAATCATCTTTCGATAAGCCTTCCCGCCCGCCTCGCCATTCTCTTCGTTCACCCAGAACACCAGCCGAATTGTCCGCTTCGGCTTCAGGCCCAGCTTATGAATCAGCGTCACCGCTTGAAACGTTCCCATAATGCCAGATCCATCGTCCTGCGCGCCTTGCCCCACATCCCAAGAATCAATGTGCCCGCCAATCACCACAACCTGCTCCGGATGCTCGCTGCCAACAATCTCACCCATCACGTTTCCGGCTTTCACGTCAGCTTCCATATGAGCGTCCATCTGCAGATGCACCTTCACCGGCCCCTCTTTGCACAGCCGCTCGATCATCAGCGCATCCTCGATCGAGATCGCAGCTGCCGGAATCTTCGTCACCTTCTCGTCGTAGTAAAGCGAGCCCGTATGCGGAGTCTGCATCGCCAGCCCCGTAGCCGACCGCACTAACACACCGACTGCGCCCTTCGCCGCGGCCTTCGACGGTCCAATCGCCCGATACATCACGTTCACGCCATAACCATGCCAGCCCGGATTGAACACCACGATCTTTCCCTTCACCTGCTCCGGCGTCATCGCATCCAGCGCCGCAAAGCTCGGCACAAACACCGCCTCCGCCGTAATGCCGTCCTTCGGTGTTCCCACGCTCATACCCAGCCCCAACATATGCAGCGGCTTCGTCACAGGCGCGACGATGGCACCCGACTCGCTCCCCCTCACCCAATGCGGCACCATCACCGGCTGCACCGTCACATTCTGCAGCCCGGCCTTTCGCATCAACTCGGCACCCCATTCCACCGCGGTGTTCAGCTGCGGCGAACCACTCAGCCGCTTGCCGATGTGGTCGCACAGATACGTCAGCGCCACATATCCATCGTCATCTGTCTCGCCTGCCTTCAGAATCCTATCCGCCTCCGCCTTGTACTTCGCCGCCAGCGGCCCGCTGACAGCCTGCATCGACACCGGTGGCGGCGTATCAGGTGCACCCATCTGCGCCGTCCCCGTCTGAACAAAAACCAGCGCAGCCCCCAAACCAAAAGCGGCAAGACCTTTCATGCAAATCTCCTTTTTATTTGTAACGGATTCATTGACCATAAAACCTCGCATCGTCAAACACAAGAAAATGAGCAAATATCGCCGGCACAACATAGCTCACCTGAGTACCTGACACTCCATCTCCCCACGCCAGGGCCATCTCGCGTAGCATCTCAATAACGAGCGCATGATCACCTTCCATCGAACGCCCCGCCGACCTTTCCTCCTCTGCTTCGCCTGCATCCTCACCGCAGCAAGTCCATTCGCCGCAACCCAAACCCTCGCCCGCCCCGGCTGGGTAGGCTCGGGCATCACCACCGACCTCTGGTGGAAACGCGCCATCATCTATGAGATCAATCCTGTCGACTTCGGCCCCGCCGGAGACAGCCCCCTCCACGGCATCGCTCATCGCCTCGACTACATTCACTCTCTCGGCACCGACGCCATCCTCCTCACGCACTTACAGCCCGATCCCACTCACGCCGAAACCATCGACCCCACCCTCGGCACCCTGGACGACTTCGATGACCTCCTCCGCGAAGCCAGCAGCCGCCACCTCCGCGTCCTGCTCGACCTCGACCCCGCCATTCCCGCAGCCGATCTGCCCAATGTCGCCCGCTTCTGGCTCAATCGCGGCATCGCGGGTTTTCATGTCATCGGCACCAACGACACCGCCCGCGCTCAGGCTTCAACTCTCCGCACCACGGCCAGCAGTTATCTCGGCCAACGCATCCTGATCGCGGATGCCGACCTTACCTTGACCGCAACTGCCCAACCTCAGCCTGAGCCACAACCCTCCACACGCGGCCGTCATCACGCGCACTCACGCTCTCGAAAACAATCAAGCACCGGCACTACAACCCACGCCTACACCGCACTCGACACCCAATCCCCGCAACTCCTCCTCGACGACCGCCCGGGTGCCATCACCACTCTCAACGCCGCTGCCATTCGTCCGATCATCGACCACCTCCAGGAGATCCAGCAAGCCGGACACAGCCTCCCGCTTCTCGCCACCGACGGCCCCTCCTTCACCCGGAGCATGAGCCGCTACGCCGACGGCCACCACGATCTTGCGATCGCCAGGCTTCTCGCCACCTTCCTCTTCACCACCCGCGCCGAATCGCTCCTCTACTACGGGCAGGAGCTCGGTGTCCGCACCTCGTCTTCACCTGACGCAGTCACACCGTTGATTCAGTGGGATGCACCACCACCGCCTGCAAAACCGGCACCCGCCACCGAAACATATGTCCCGTACAAGCCCCCCACGACCGCCGCGAGTACTCCTCCCGATGCCGCGCCCAACGCCGCACTGGAAGACGCCGACCCGAACTCTCTCCTCAACTGGTATCGCCAGCTCAGCACGCTTCACCACGGCAACACCACTCTGGCCTCGGGCACCAGCCTCACCATCAACCGCGACGATCAGAATGTTCTCGTCCTGATCCGCAAACCGAAGGTGGTCTCCGCCAACTCTCCCGTTCTGGTCCTGCTGTTCAATCTCACCCCACAGCCGGTACAGCTTTCGCTCAAAGCCGATACAACGAAACTCGGGCTGCGCGGCAGCTTTCTTCGGACAGTTCTGCGCTCCTATGACGGGATAGGCACCATGCATCTCGACGAGATGACGCTCCCGCCCTACGGGGCCTACATCGGCGAACTCCGCTACTAGAGCGTCGTAATGCTGACGTTTCCATCAGAGGCGTGAATGCTGAACGGAACGCCACCATTATTCAAATGTCCGTGGAGATGGTGTCCGCCCGACTCTCTGCTGTCGTAGTGATCCATCGTGAGCGGAAGAGTGCAGTTCAGATGCCCATCGCCGGTAGCCACATCCATATCCGCAGAGAGAGCCTGCGGCAGCCGAATGGAAACCCGTCCATCAGAACTCTTGATTCGCGAAGCACCCGTAAGCTGCGAACCTGGCGCAAGCGTAAAGTCGAGGTTTCCATCGCTCGTCTCAAGCTGAACCATCGTGAACTGACCATCGATCTTCATGTTGCCATCAGAGCCTCTAGCGTCAATGGTCCCAACCGCGTTGTGGAGGCTGACACTGCCGTCTGAAGCAACAAGGTGCACATCCCCTTTGATGTTGTCGAGCTCAACAGACCCGTCGCCAGCATGAATCTGAACCCTGCCCGTCAGGTCGCGCGCGGACAAATTACCGTCCGCCACTTTGGCATCCAGATCCAGCTTCGCCGGAGTCTCCACCGTCACCTTCGTCCTTCGGCTCTCGTTCCAGAGAACGCGAAAGCTGTGCGGTTTCTCTTTGATTCCGAAAAAGACGTGATCTCCCTCCTGGTGCTCCTCTATGGAATACTCGCTCAGCTTTTGAGTGGACTCCACATGAACTCGGATCTCTTTGCAATCGCCGCAGGAGTGAATCTCAAGTCCGCTATCGCCCGTCTCCACCGTAAGCGAGGCAGATCCTCCACCCACGGCATAGACCTTCTGCCAATCGTGGTCTGAGCTCTGAGCAAACACCGCAGAAGATGAGGAAGCGAGAACAATCGCCGCGACCGTAGCGACGAATCCGATGGAACGCATAGCAAAAGACGGCATAGTGATCTCCTGGCCGCAAGAAAGGGCAAAGAGGAGTACGCGGAGGAGGCCCGCACGGTTCCACGCCTGTTTTGTTTTTTTGTTGTCATTCCGTAGCGCAGCGAAGGAATCTGCTGTCACACCGACGGGCCTATCGCTTACGCCAGTTCCCGAACCGTCAGTCCGGCACGGCCGACCGGCAGCAGCGTCTCGTATCCCGCATAGACGCGGTCAAACACCGCATCCCAGCTGCACCCCAGCGCATACTCCCGCGCCTTCAGCCGCATTCCATCCAGCCGCGCCCTGTCTCTCACAAGATCCGCAACAGCCGCTGCGAACTGATCATCCTCCGTTACAAATCCCGTCTCGCCGTTCTGCACAATAAACTTCGGTCCGCCATCAGGGGTCACCACTGCCGGTACCCCACTCGCCAGCGCCTCCAGCACCACATTCCCAAACGTATCCGTATGTGAAGGAAATATGAGGACATCCATATTCGCATAAGCCTGTGCCAAGGCGACCCCCCGCAGCACTCCCGCGAACTCAGCATCGGCCATCTCTCGCCGCAGCTCCGCCTCGTCGCTGCCATGCCCGACGATCAAAAACCTCACCCCACCCACTTCCATCGCCGCGAGTTCTCTCTGTACACGCGCCAACAGCTTCACATTCTTCTCGATCGAGAGTCTTCCCACGTATCCCAGCACCACCCGCCTGTCGCCCACATCGCGCGTACGGTGCGCCGGCGAAAACCACTCCGTATCCACACCACGCTGCATCAGATAGCATGGCCTTCCCGTCGCTCTCTTCAACATGCGGCAAAGCTCTTCATTCGGCGCAAACAAAACTTTCGCCAACTGGTAAAACCGCGAAGTAGCCCACCACGCCCCAGCCTCCACGCCCTGCTCCGTCGCAGCGCCCGCCCGCGACGAGAGCCTGCCCGTCAACCACCCCATCCGCCGCGACGCATACTCATGCACATTCGTATGCCAGGAAGCCGCCAGCGGAATCGCCATCTCCCACGCAAAGTACGCTCCAAACATCCCCAGCTCGCTCGGCCCCGTAATGTGGATCACATCTGGCCGAAAGCGCTCCAGCTCCCGTCGAATCGCTCCGCCGTGCCGCCAGAACAGCGTGTCGAACTCGAGATCCTTCTCCATTCGCACCGAGCCCCGACTGCGCTCCAACTCCAGCGTGCGAAGCTCATCCACCTGCTCAAACGAAATCTCTCGTGCACCCGCTCGAACACACAGAAACGGAAACCCGCGTCTCTGGGCATAAGCCACAAAGTTGCGGCTTGTATGCGCGACCCCATTCACTTCATGAAACGAGTCCGGAAAGTAGGCAACACGCGGCACACGCATCGCTTTAGACTACCTCTCGTGCTCCGCAGTCCTAACAATCTTGCTAAGCTACAACGAGAAGCCAGGGTCTTCCCTCGCATGAAAAATAAAGCCGACCAACGGGAGGCCCCAGGGACGATGGCGCTCCCCAAACCGGTACACCCGCCACGAAGTGGCCGCCCTCCGCGCAGGAGGCCCGTCCGGCAGGACAGCAGCCTCTACCCTAGGCGTCCAGCTTCGCCAAAGTAGTCCGCATCTCGCCACTGTCGTTCCACGCCATCCGCAGGCCGCTCGAAACCGGCCCTGCGCCCATCATCCGAACCAACACCAGCACCGCCCGGAAGAACGCAGGAGCATGACCGGTCGTCCAGAGCCGCGTCATCGGCTGCATCACCCCCTCGGCGTCGGGGTGATAGACCCGCTCATCCCACAATCTGGACCCTTCGGGAAAATCCGGATAGTTCCTGATCGCATCCAGCGTGGACTGCAGAATCCTGTGCTTCCATGGTTCGGCATACTGCGGCATAAAGAGCACATGACTCTCCCGCTCGCGCCTTACCTCGTGCACAAACTCGTTGAAGCTCGTCGCCCGCGTCAGGTTTACATTGGCATTCGGCTCAACACCATGCCGGTCGCCGCCGCTGATCACTAACTGGTTCCACTTTCCCGCCAGCGTGGAGGTCTCGCGGTTCTCCTTCCAGGAGCGCAGGCCGTTCAGTTCCAGCGCATGAACGAACTGCCCATTCACCGCCAGAAACTCGTTCACCAATACCTCGTGTTTCTCCATCCCCACCCGGTACAGATCCCACAGCGGGTGGTTGAACACAATCAGCACTCCTGGCAGCTCATCGAGCTCCGCCAGCATCTCCGTCAGCAGCTTCGGCGCTCTCGTCGCCACCGGAATGGCCGTAAACACTGCCATCCGTTCCATCCACTGCGCCCCAGTCGCACTCGGCAGGTTGTGAATCCCCAGATGAAACGCGGTGGCCCCAAACGGCACCGTCCACTCTACCGATACCGGAATATGCCGCGACGAAGGCACAGTTCGCAGCAGCATCGGCGCATTGATATCGTCATGATCCGTAATCGAAACCAGTCCCTGAATCTGCAGTTTGTCCTCGATCTGCTTTCGCTCCAGATCAAACGCCAGGCTGGGCGTCAACGGTGGCGTCCAGTAAGCACGCGCATAATCTGCATCGATTCCCGTCAGTCGTTTGCTCCGCCGCTCGCCCCACCGAATGACCGGCTGCAGAAAACTCCAGTCCTTTGACAGCTCCGAGATGAAATCCAGCGTCTCCTTCGATTGATTCGTATGGCTATGCAGCGATACGCCCGTCATGAAGCCCTTCGCCGCCTCCGGTTCCCGCCACAGGTATGAAACGCTCGACTGGCTCATCGGGTGACCCCCCAGGTTCCTAGGCCCTCAGGCTGCTTACGACCACAGTATGGAGCCGACATGTGACGAGGGTATGACTGCACCAATAATGCAGCTTCAAAATCCCTAAACCACGTATCTACAATGATTCCCCAAAGGTTGTAGCGGCGCTCCAACCCTTCTCAACTCCGGCTTCAGCCCTCTGAACTTCGGAAAGACAAAATCCGTATCCTATCCAGAGCCCGTAGGGAGAGAATCTATGCCGCGACAGCCCACATCACCGCAGGTTCTGGCACACGTAAGAATGGCCGATGGCGTCGCCTTCCAGTTACGCAAGGATCCCCCGGGGACCCTGGAGGTCTCGGAGCTGAACAACGTTCTCCTGAGCATCCACGTTGGCTCACCAACCAGGGTCTCCTGCCGACGGGATAACAGGCACTTCACTGGAACCGCAGTACACGGGGATATCGACATCATTCCGGCACACACTCCGAGCCGCTGGGTGATGCACGATGAAAATGACACGGCCCTCCTTCTCAGCCTGCCGCAACAATTCCTCCACCGCATCGCGAACGAGTCTGGAGTGGACAGCTCAAAGTTGGAGATTCGCAACCGCTTCCAGGTGCGCGACCGCGAATTGGAGGCACTCAGCTGGGCGATGAAGCGGGAGATGGAGTCGGGGTGTCCGTCAGGTCGCTTTTATCTCGATGGACTCGCGCTGGCAGTGGCTTCACGCCTGGTGACTCGACACAGCTCTCTGGCAAAGTCAGCGCCTGAAAAGAACCAGGGGCTAAGCGGCCACAAGCTGAAGCGGATTCTCTCCTTCATCGAAGATCAGCTTGCTGAGAATCTTTCGCTCGACCAGATCGCCACCGTCGCAGGAGTCAGTGCCTCCCACATGAACACGCTCTTCCGCAAGTCCACCGGACTGCCCATCCATCAGTACGTCATCCAGCGTCGTGTCGAGCGCGCGAAGACACTCCTGACGCACGACAATCTTTCCATGGAAGAGATCGCGCAGACCGTAGGTTTTGCCCATCAAAGCCACATGGCAAAACATATGCGGCGCGTTCTCGGAGTTCCTCCAAAGGCGATGAAGCGGCTGTTGGCAGACTCTCCCAACTACAACTGATCTTTTGTCCGCCGATTGTGCTCGAAAGCATCGAAACGTGCGCGCACCCAACCGCACCGGCACGCCATACTCCTCTCATGAGACGCAGAGAATTTTTGAAAAATACATCGGGGATGATCATGGCCACCATACTGGAATCACAGGCATTTGCAAGACAGTCCGAGCACATCGATGCCGCCTGGTACCTCCGTTCGCGCCGCTATGCCTCGCTGCCCATGAGCCGTGTCGCTTATGTCGAGCACGGTCGCGGCCCAGCTGCCCTCTTCGTCCATGGATATCCGTTGAACGGCTTTCAGTGGCGTGGAGCCCTTGAGCGGCTGCATAAGCATCGACGTTGCATTGCACCCGACGTGATGGGACTTGGCTACACCGAGACCCCTGAGGGTCAGGTCATCACGCCGGAGTCTCAGGTGGCCATGCTCGCAGCGCTGCTCGACTCCCTGCACATCGACACGGTCGATCTGGTGGCAAACGATAGCGGCGGCCTCGTCTCCCAGCTCTTTCTGGCCCGGCATCCCCAACGCGTGCGAACACTTTTGCTCACCAACTGCGACGTCGACGAGAACAACCCGCCACCCGGCTTCCTGCCATTCGTCGCACTGGCCAAAAAGGGAACATTTGTCGACCGCGTCCTCGTTCCAGAGTTGAACGACAAAGAACTCGCTCGTTCTGCAAAGGGGCTTGGCGGCCTGACCTATACCTATCCCGAGCGCTTCTCCGATGAAACAATCGAGACCTACCTGCGTCCACTGGTCGAATCTCCATTGCGAAAATCACAAGTCAATCAATACGCGATCTCCCTCGCAACAAACGTCCTGGTGCCGATTCGCGAAGACCTCAGGCAATGGAAGGGACCGGCTCGAATGGTCTGGGGGCTGAAGGATACCCTCTTTGGAGTAGAGTGGGCCGAGTGGCTCGACCGTACCCTGCCGGGATCCCGCGGCGTGCGACGGGTTGAAGGAGCAAATCTGTTCTTCCCGGAAGAGATGCCGGATCTCATCGCCGAGGAAGCGACAAAGTTGTGGCAGGTCGGCTAACGGAGACAAGCTCGCGCAGGGGGTTGCAAGTCACTCCCTACCGCGTCTTCGCGATATCTGGCCCCATCATCTCCTGCACGCTCGGCGCCGGATCATCAGGAATCTCCTGCTTCTCCATCCTCGCCTGCTCACGTTCATAGTCCGACTCGAGATGATTCTCCGTCAGCCCCGTCTTCAGCAACGCAAACGCCTGCTCCGGCGTATCCGCAAACTGAAACAGCTCAAGGTCCGCCTGCGCAATCGCACCCTTCGCCGCCAACAGCTCCATATTGATCACATTCTTCCAATAGCTAGACCCGTAGACCACCACCGTGATCTTCTTCGCCAGTTTTCTGGTCTGCGCCAGCGTCAGCAGCTCGAACATCTCATCCAGCGTTCCGAAGCCGCCCGGAAAAACCACCAAGGCCTTTGCCAGATAAGCGAACCAGTACTTCCGCATAAAAAAATAATGAAAGTCAAAGCTAAGCGCCGGCGTAATGTACGGATTCGGATGCTGCTCGAACGGCAGCTTGATATTCAAACCAATCGTCTTGCATCCAGCCTCATACGCCCCACGATTGGCCGCCTCCATAATCCCCGGCCCGCCGCCCGAAGTAACCACAAATCTGTGCCGCCGCCCGGGCAGCGTCTTCGACCAGGAAGCGACCAACCCCGCCAGCCGCCGCGCGTCTTCGTAATAATGAGCCATTTCCACCGCAGCCTCCGCCAGCCGTAGCTTCTGAGCGCTGGCCTCTCCGCTCGCTATCTCCTCAGGACTTGCGGGCTGCTCCGCCTTGGGTGCAGGCTCGCTCGAACCCGTGTTCGCCAGCAGCTCCAGCTCGGAGCTCGCCACGTCCAGCGCTCGAAACCGAGCCGACCCAAAGAACACCACCGTATCCTGAATCCGCTCCCGCCGAAACCGCGCCATCGGCTCCTGATACTCCGCCAGTATCCGCAGCATCCGCCCATCCGGCGAGCTCAAGAACTCCGCATTCTCATACGCCAGCGGAGCCTGCTCCAGCGCGTCCGGTACCTTTGGGTTCATACTCTCTCACTCATTTGAAATCGCTCATCCCCGGTAGTCGCGGTAATGCACCGCCTCAGAGATACCGATCCAGATATCCAGCAGTCCCAGCCCGGAGATCATCCCCCGCACCGCGCCGTTATGCAACACTGCCGTCAGCCACGGCCTCGCCAGAATAAACTCGTTCCGGTCCCATATCCGCGTCCACCACGGAAGCACCATCACCAGCACGCCCAGGTACACGCAGAACAACACCAGCACAAACAGCGACAGCCGTTGCAGCCACACCGGCGCTGATCTCTTTGCAGGTTCTCCCTGGCTTACCGTCGGTTCTTCCACAGTCGGCTCAGGGTTCGGAAATAGTTGTGGCTGTCCGGACATCAAACTCCGCATCAAACGTTCTGCGCAAAACCTCTTCCGCTCGAATAACTCTAAGTCTGACACTAGCAGAGCGCCTCGTCCTTGTCTCTCCAACGGAAGGATCATGCGAGGCTCCCCTTCCTTCACTTCGCTGATTTTGCGGGCGTTGGCAGCGCCGCAGGAGCATGCGTATCGTGCGGAAAATCAAGCCGCAGATCATACGTCGACCGAGTCCCCGTCACCTTGACCGGCAGCTCAAGCCCCGCACCATTTTTCTTCAGCAGCTTGTCGAATGGAGTCAGCAGCATGCTCTTCCAACCCGTCGTCATCTGCGACGCCGTCGCCTGCGTCTTCACCGTCCCATGAAACTCAAACGTGCTCGCAACCAGTTGCATCTGCCCGTCCGCCAGCATCTGCGCCCCAGGCATCTGGTAGTTCAGATCCTTCACCTCCAACACCGCATTCGCAATCGTAAACTTTCCGCTCAGCGCCGAACCCACTACCTCCGCATCCTGCGGGTTTGCCTGCTTCGGCTTCCCCTGCGCCCTCATACTCAGCGCGTCCATCTTCGCCTGCATCTCGGGATTGTTCATCATGGCATCGCTGATCGCGAACGTACCCTCCAACCTCATCTTTCGCGACACGCTCACCGGCCCCGCAGGATCGAGAAAATGCACCTTTGCCGCCAACTCCCCACGCATCAGCGGCGGATTCGACTTCAACACGAGGCTAAAAATATCCTCAAGCCGCCCCTTCCCGATCACCACATTGAGATCGGTGTTATGCCCCTGCACCCCCACCGCCCTCGTCACAGCACCTCGTGCCGTAATCTCGGTCCTGCCAAGCCGCGCCCGCACCGGATCCAGCCACGTATCTCCCGTCGTCCCATCCACCACCGCATGAAACTCCGTATGCAGAGGCACCGGATGGTCGCTGATATCCAGTCGAAAGTCCGCAGTCTCCGTAGTCCCATCCGCCGTCAAGTTCCCCAGCGTTCCGCCAAACCTTCCCGTCGAAGACAAGACCCCACCCAACCCATGAATCGAAGACAGGTCCGCATGACTGAACGTGTAATCCCCGTCAAGCGGCGTATCCCGCGGATTGTCGTCCTGCCATGGCCCAAAGTGCCCCGTCGACTGCACATCCCCCACTGGCTTCGGATTCACCAGTAGCGCCGTATAGTTCAACGGCTTCTTCGACCCCACATCGGTCAGCACCAGGCTCTTAATAGCAAACTCCAAGGGCTTCTTCCCCGGCTTGCTCGTCTCCAGAGTCACCTTTGCATCCGTGCACTCGATCCGGTCGACCGCAATCCCCAGAGCCGACTGCCCCTTCCGCCTCGGATCATCAGGCCCCTGTCCTCGATCTCCCTTCGGTGGAATATTCACCCGAAGCCCCTGCACCTTCACCGTGACTAATCGAGTCGTAGGCCGCAGCAACTCGCTCCATCCTGTCCTGAACTCAAATCGATCGACTACCAGCATCGGCGGCGCATTCGGACTCGCATCCGGCTTCGTCGGTCCCGCCAGGTAGAGAATCCGCAGCCCTCCACCAGTAACAATCATGTCCCTGCTCATCGCAAGCTCAAGCCGGTCCAGCTCCACCGGGCTATGAAACCGCGCCGAAAGCGTCTCGACCACCTTCTTCCGCAGCATCGGCTGCACCTGCCTCAGACCCCACTCCACCGCCAGAGCACCCGCAATCGCCACCAGCACAAACACCGCACCAGTCCACAGCACCCAACGCCACCCCCACCAGCGCTGACGCTCCACCGGCACCACGGTCTCCGTATCTGTCTCGCTCAAATTGTTCCTCTGCTGTTTGGACGCTCATAGACCGCCAAAAGCCGGAGCCCACCCGAAAAATACCGCGGAGACGGAGTTTTCGCGACAGTCGAGCGCCATAATCCCGCAAAGCTCTACCACCAGCTTCAGCTTTAGCACGCCTCGCAGCGGGGTGGCTAATGCTTCTTAGGAGTCAAACAGGTCTGTCCGAATCGATCGTTCAAGCACAGCGTCCACCCACTTGGCTCTTGATCGATCTTGTAGTGGTACTCCGTCTTACTGAGATCCGTAGCCGCCTCCACCGTCACGCCGGCACATTGATCCTTTTTCGTCTCCGTTCGTCTAGCCGGCATAAGATCCATGGTCGAACCCTGCACCGATACCTGCCCAAACTCCTGTTTCATCGTCGTGATCAGACACTTGCCGTTAGACGAACCATGAATATCCGTCAAAAAGTACTCCCCGGCTCGCATCATCTTCCACCGCGGAGGAGAAAACGTATACAGCACCGAGCGTGCCGAATGCACTCCCTCACTGTCAGACTGCTGAACCAACTGCCACTGTCCAAGCAGATCGTCAGGCAACGCTGGACCACCCGACTGCGCCAACGTTGCCGACATCGCCATCTGCACCAGGAACAACACCGGGCTAAGAAGCACAAAGAGAATCAACGCAACCGTAGAGCGCCCCTTCGACACCTGCATCAGCTCGCGATAGGCTCCCCAGACGCAGAAGATCCACACATAGGTAGCCACGAACCCCAACCCCAGGAAGATAAGAAAGATCCTGAAGCCACTGCTTGCCGACAGGGCCGCCGCATCTGTAGCGTTTCCGCTCATCACCTGTTGATATCCAACCCCATCCAGCACCTTGAAAGCTCCCGCCCCCACCAGCGAGAAGAACAGAAATAGCAGCGTCGACACCCCCGAAAAATAACAGGTAGCGGCAACAACCTTCTTCCAGGCAAGCCTTCCCCCCACCACCTTCCAAACCACGACGGCCAGCACAACGTTCAGCGCAAACGCCAACGCGGACTGCACAGCGAGTATGCCGAACAGCACCTCCCTGTTCTCCTTGCCAAAGAAAAACGGAATCTGCGCAAGAAAAGCTATCCCGAAACACACAGCAACGAACGTAAAAGCCTCTTCCAGCGCCGAGTCCGACTCGAGATCCAATGCCAGAACAGCGCTCTTCGGAGCGGGAAGCAGCGCCACCAACCTCCGACCAAAGAACGGAAGAGCTCCAACCAGCTTGTCGATTAGATCTTTCACTCGGGACGCGCCTCTGGCCGTCCACTCTAATCCCTCGTCTCTGTATCTCCTATAGAAATCACGCTCCGGGCACCGACTTTGAGTCGAGCTTCGACGAGTGGCACAGAATCAACGATAGAACCCGGCAGCACAGCTAAAGCCCCTCAGGACTCTTTAGCTGAGACAACCTCTTCTCCCGCCCCTTCCACTCCTGCGACGAAAACAGCCTCGGCCCCGCCTCGATCAACCGCGGCATCATGTTGAACACCGCCACCCGGTTCCACGGCCCGCCGTTCCTCATCCGAAACCCCTTCTCATTCAGGTCGCTGACGATGCTCGCATACGAGAAGTCCTGCCCCAGCAGCTCCATCATCAGCATCAGCGTCTGGTTCTCTCTCGGATGGACCTCCAGCCTCTGACAGTCCTCCGAGATCCGCAGACCGTAGGGAATCTCTTCACCAAACACTCCCGCCCTCGGAGCCTCCTGATCCGGCAGCTCCCGCCTCCACTCGATCGACACCAATTGCCAGCCGGCAGCCATACGCTGCCTCATAATCTCAGGGCTAAAGGGCCCCGAGACCACATCGCGAACCCGTTCGAAATAAGACATCCCCAGCCTCCGCAAGCGAAACTCCGCAAAGGTAAACATGCAATTCCTCAACCAAAGCTCCGGCTCCGGTCAAAACCCGTAACCCATGGATTCAGCAAAACATAACGACAAGCTGACCAACACCCCACACACCCGGCACCGTCCAAACTTACAAAAGACTGTTCATTTCCGAACTCCTCCAGCTCTCTTTCTGAAACCCAGTCTCGGCATCCCACCAAGCCAGAACACCGCAGAAATCGCACCTGCATGCAGGGAATCCCCGATCTCCAACACAAAACGTCGGCACCTAACGCCCGCCTAACGCGCCTGAAGCTCTGCCCGTTGAATCTTCGCGCGAACATCCTCCCCACGAAAGATCGGCGACGAGCAAGCATGCGCCGTACAAAGAAACAGCGCGGCCTGCTTCAACGCAGGATACGTAACACTGGTCGGCAGCGGAGCCGGGTCCGCTGGGTCGCGTACCTCAATCAACTCATGCGACGTAATCGAGCGCAGCGCAGCCGCATGCAGCGCTATCACATTGGCACTCGCCGCCGGACCAACCACGGTCACATGAATCGGAGCCTCCGTCATATCCTCATTCGCAAGCAGCACCCCAGCCGACAGCGGCAGCAGCGCAACTGACTCCGCCGCAAGATACCGCATCGCCTCCGCAGCAGCAGCCCGAAACCTTTCCTCCCCGGACGCCACCGCAAGCGCCGAAGCAAACCTCACCACCGCAACATTTTCATCACGATCAGGATGCGGCCGATACGCAGCATCCGTAGGCTTCTGTGCCGTAACAAATCCCCCACCCGCCACCGCAGGAGCAAAGTGTGCCGCAATATACTGCCCCGTCGCAGCCGCAGCCTTCAAATCGCCTCGATCCCCCGTAACGTTATAGAGCGCCAGAAAAGCCTGCCCCATCGCCAGCGTATCGCCGAGATAAGGCCCACCCGCATCCACATCGTCATGCCGAAATCCCCCGCCAGGCAAGCTACGATGCACCACGATCCAAGCCGCCGCACGCTGAGCCTGCAACAACGCCGACCCATCGCCACTTGCAGCGTAGTAGTCGCACAACGCAGCGATCATCCACCCATTCTCACGAGAATAAACATGCGTATCCACCCGCGGCATCCCCTGCGCGCGCCGGCCCGCATCCTGCAGTTTGAAGTAAGCCTCATTCTCCTGCCCATCATGCAGATCCGCATCCTGCGACACGAAGAACACACCCGCCGAAGGCGCAGTTAGAAAATTTGTAACGTAACGATGCACAGATTGTGCCGCCTTCAAATCCTCCGGATTCTGCGTCTCCGCATAAGCCAGCGAATACTCCCGCAACTCATCCGCCTGGATTGAGATCAGCTTCTCAAAGTGCGGCTCCGTCCAATGCCTCCCCACCGAGTACTGGTACATCCCGCCCCACACCGGGTCCAGCAGGTTCGTCGCATCGTGCAGCGTATCGGCCGCGCGCTTCGCATACTCGCGGTTCCCCCGCGCACCCTGACGCATCGCATACTCCACCGACTCTTCATCCAGATACTTATGAACAAACCCCCACCCTCCGATGGGCTTGTCATACTGCTTCTCATACAGCGTTTCAATTCGCGTCAACAACCCCGCACTGATCGCCGATCCCGAAGCAGGCCGAAACGTTGCCTCCCTCTCGACACTCGGCCCCGGCGAAGGATCATCAATAATCGCCTGCAACATCGACGACATCAGCCGCGGCGGCAGATACCCCTGCCGCTTCACAATCTCCGAGCCATCCGCCGCGAACACCACCGTGGCCGGCCATCCATAGTCCTGATACCGATTCGAGATATCCGGCCGCGAGTCCTGATCCACCTTCACCAGCACATACTTCTGATTCAGCAGCCGCACCACCGCCGGATCGCGATACGTCACATCATCCATCACGTGGCACCAGTGGCACCACACCGCCTCCAGATCCAGCAGCACAAACTTATGCTCTGCCCGAGCCTGTACAAACGCTCCATCCGACCAGGCCTGCCAATGCAAAGCCGCTTGCGGAGTCGGACCCGAAGCCCCGCCCGAAACTGTAATCGCCATCACCGAGATAAGCACTGCCGAACGGAATCGCATGTCACTCTAAGTACGAACCGCAGCCCTAAAGCGGATTCCCTGACTCTAGCCACGCATCCCATCCACACTATCCCGCCGACCTCCCACAAACCACCCTTCACCCATGGAATGTCGCTCTACCAGCTATAGTGCACCGTGTAGCTGAGGATCGCTTCGCCTTTCGCTGGCACCGTCACGGGGAAGTCGATCGTGGAGCTGTCACGTTTGGTGAACTCAGCAGACTTTGCGACGATCTCCCAGTTCTCTCCGCGACCCATGTGTTCCACGGCGTGAATCGTCACCGGCTGGGCCTTCTGATTCGAGAGCTTGATCTCAAAGCTCTCATCCATCTCCCGCCTCATATTGTCCACTTTGAAGTCGGTCTGACGCCGCGCCGCAGTCAGGTCGAAGGCGCTCCCACTAATCACTTTTACTGTCTGCTCCGCCGGCGTGTGCATGATCATGTTCTCTCCCACAAACTGCATCTGGCCACCGGTATCGCGCCGATAAAGACGCAGACGGCCTGCGGGCAAAGGCATCCCGAGATGGTTCGACTCAGAGTTCTTGATCTCCTCAAAGATCGAAACATGGGTGTTGCCGGAGTGCGAAAATCCGACCTGATCGTTATGGTATCCAGGATAAAAAACCTGCTCCACAGTGCCGTTTCCTTCAAACTGATACGTCCGCCGAACGGTCACATTCGAGGCCTCGAGAAACTGCACCTGCTTCGTCTCCTCATTACGAAGCGAGACCGTGCGATGAAGATCGTACAGATGGAAATCGTCAAACGCCTTCTGAGTGACTTGGGGACCTGCCGAAGCTAGAACCGCGACGCTCTGGTTGACATTCGCCCAAGTACGATATCGGCCCTGCAACTCCTGGATCTTCGCCACATCCCCCGCCATCAACTGAATCGTCGCTTCAGGAAAGTCGCTACCCGTCTTGTTCTCGATGGTCACCCAGCCGATAATCTCAGCCAGCTCCGGCCCCGTCGTATCGGCTGTCTCCGGCACCACCACGTTGTAGGTGGCCTGCCAGTTCATCCCATGTGTAATGTAATCAAGCTCCGCAGAGAACCGCGCAGCCTTCTCGGCATCAATCTGCCACCGCAGCGTAGGCTTCAACAACAAGCCGTCCGTCGTCGCCGGAAACACCGGAGTCCCAGGCATGGAGAACTGCATCTTCCCGCCAACTTCGATCAACGGTTGGTTATACGGATATCCATTCGCCGCCTGCCCGCCCGCTCGAATGATCCGGCCCTCCACAGTTGTCGCCGGAACCACCTGCCGCTCACCCGTTGCACTCTCCCTCACCTGCGGTCCTTGAATCTGAAAATCGATCGTCTTGCCCTCGTACTTCTCCATCATCCACTGCTGGTCCACCACCGCCGCGTCATAGTTCTGCTCGGCCACACGCACTAGATTGCGACCACTCGGGTCGCGAAGCACCACCGAATCCGGCTCAAGTTGCCTTGTCACATTCGTCGTCAGAACTTCGTTCGATCCCGCGTGGAGATCGAGCGGAACCGTCGTGCGAGCGACGGCAAAGTCCTGGTTGTAGATGGTGAGCCGGGTCGGCGCGGTCGTGGGCTCCTGCGCCACGACATAAGAGAAGGCAAGCAGAGGCAGAAAAGCGAAACATCGGATCATGAGATATCCCTGGAGCACAGCATGAGTATGAAAACACACTGTTAGACGGAGAAGAACAGCAAACATGGACAACAAGCTCATCTAAATTCTGTCCTGCCGGACGAGCGCCCTGCGCGGGCAGGGGTCACTTCGTGACCCACAATTGCTTCGCGAGGTGCTCCCGCTGGTCGCAAACTAAATTCCGTGCCGACTAACGGGAGGCCCTGTGCAAATGACCCGCCAAGACCGGTACACAAGTCACGAAGTGACCGCCGCCCGCGCAGGGCGCCCGTCCGGCAGGACACACACGCGTTTCACGCTCCAATGAGAAAATAGAAACACATGCTCCAACTCTCAGCAGCCGGCAAACGCTTCGGCCAAAAACTCCTCTTCGAAGACGCGAACTGGCTCATCAACCCAGACGAGCGCACAGGTCTGGTCGGCGGCAACGGCACCGGCAAGTCCACCCTTCTCAAGATCATAGGCGGCATCGAGTCCCTCGACTACGGCACCATCACCCGCAACAAGGGCGTCACCCTCGGCTACCTCCCGCAGGACGGCCTCGCCCTCCGCGGCCGCACCGTCTTCGCCGAGTGTCTCTCCGTCTTCGACCACCTCCACGAGCTCGAGCGCGAATCCATCGCCCTCACCACCGTCCTCTCCGAAGCCGACCCCAAATCGAAAGAGTACGCCACTGCCGCCGAGCGCTACTCCGACATCGCCGACCAACTCCACGTCCACGACATCTACAACCTCGACTCGCAGGTAGGCGCAGTCCTCGGCGGCCTCGGCTTCTCCAAAGAAGACTGGGACCGCAACACCGAAGAGTTCTCCGGCGGCTGGCAGATGCGCATCGCCCTCGCCAAGCTCCTCCTGCAAAAACCATCCCTCCTCCTGCTCGACGAGCCCACCAACCACCTCGACATCGAGTCCCGCAACTGGCTCGAAAACTACCTCCACGACTACCCCAACGCCTACATCCTCATCTCGCACGACCGCTACTTCCTCGACGTCACCGTCAACAAAACCGTCGAACTCTGGAACAAGCGCATGCACACCTACCACGGCAACTACGAGAAGTACGTCGCGCAAAAAGAAGAGCGCCGCACACAACTCATGTCCGCCTACAAAAATCAGCGCGACCGCATCGAAGCCCTCGAAGCCTTCATCAACCGCTTCCGCGCCCAGGCCACCAAAGCAAAACAGGTCCAGTCCCGCATCAAAGAACTCGAAAAGATCGAGCGCATCGAGGTCCCCGAAGACGAGTCCACCATCCACTTCTCCATCCCGCAGCCCCCGGCCAGCGGCCGCACCGTGATCGAAGTCAACAACCTCAAGAAGATCTACCCCACGCCCACCGGCGGCGAAAAACTCATCCTCGACGACCTAAGCTTCACCATCGAACGCGGCGACCGCATCGCCCTCGTAGGCGCAAACGGCGCAGGCAAATCCACCCTCATCCGCCTCCTGAGCCGTCAGGAAGAGCCCACCGCAGGAACCATCCGCGAAGGCCACAACGTCCTCTCCGACTTCTTCGCGCAAGACCAATACAAAGTCCTAGACCCAAACGCCGGCATGCTCGACGACATCAGCGGAGCCGCACCCAAAGTCCCCGTCGTCGAACTCCGATCACTACTCGGCTGCTTCATGTTCTCCGGCGACGACGTCTTCAAAAAGCTAGGCGTCCTCTCCGGCGGGGAGCGCAACCGCTACGCCATGGCCAAGATGCTCGTCTCGCCCTCCAACTTCCTACTCTTGGACGAGCCCACGAACCACCTCGACCTCCGCGCTAAAGACGTTCTCCTCGACGCCATCCGCAACTTCACCGGCACGGTCCTCTTCGTCTCGCACGACCGCTACTTCATCGACGGCCTGGCCACCCGAGTCTTCGAGGTCGAAGACCGCCGCCTCCACATCTACCCCGGCAACTACGAGGACTACCTCTGGCGCAAACAGGGCGGCCCCGAAAAAGTAACCGAACAGATCACAAATTCGCTCGCCGCAACACCCACACCTTCCCCTGTAGTCGAAATCCCAGCGCCAACCACCGAACCTGTACTAAACGCAAACATCAAACGCCTCAACCCAATCAAGCTCAAGCAACTCGAAGACCGCCTCCGACACGCTGAAGAAGAGATCCCCCGCCTCGAGTCCCTCATCGCTGCCGCCGAGGAGCGTCTAGGAAACTTCACCTCCGCCGATCAATCCCAGAGAGACGCCGCCGAGCTCGACGAACTCCGCACAAAACGCACCAGCCTCCTCACCGAATGGGAAGAACTCTCCCTCACCCTCGAAGAGCAGCAACTAGCCTGAGCGCCATCGCACTCCTCAATACCCGGATTTCCACCAAACAAATTGCCCTCCCACCGAAGCCGCACAGTCTCACCGTGACCTGCGCAGTGGAGAACCCGCCTTCTCTACCACCGTAGTCAGAACTAAATCTAAAGAGCATGACGCGAAGCTCACCCTCCCGTGCTACCGTGTCTGCACCTCCAGAATTCGAGATTTGCTCTCTCGAGGAGACACAAGCATCCCGATCGGGACCACCGACCGGCCCAAACCAGCAACCGTCCTATTCCACCTGCATCTCCTTCGCTCGTCTGCTGTTGCCGAGGAGTCATCATGAGACCACTCTGGAAGTCGCTCTCTCGCACATCCGCCATCACCCTCGCTCTCCTGGCCACGCTCCACGCACAGGCGCCCACACCCACCCAAACCGCCCTCACCATCTCCCCTTCCACCGCCGGAACCAACACAGCCATCGTCCTCACCGCGAGAGTCACCTCCGCCGGCTCTCCCGTCCATCCCGGCCTCGTCCTCTTCTGTAACGCCAACGCCGCCCACTGCGAGGACGCCGCCATCCTCGGCACCGCCCAGCTCACCTCCGCCGGCACCGCAAAGCTGCACCTCCGCCTCAGTCCCAACACCTACAGCCTCAAAGCTGTCTTCCAGGGAACGCCTCACAGCCTCGTCCCCCGCGAGCCCAGCACCTCTGCCGCTCAGCCCCTCACCATCACCGGCCTCAGCGAATCCTCCATCGGCCCAGTCACAGCAACCACTCCCTCCACCGGCCGCTACAACCTCTCCGCCACCGTCGGCGGTCTCGGCACCTCACCCCTCACCGGCACGGTCTCCTTCTCCGACGTCGTCCACAACGGCACCCCCCTCACCCTCGGCACCACCTCCATCAACGCCCTGCCCACAAAGGCGCAGCTCTCTCCCTTCACCCTCGCCACCTACACCAACTCATTCCTCCAGGTCCTCTCCGGCGACTTCAACGACGACGGCCTCGCCGATCTCGTCACCCTCGCCTACGACGCTAACCAAGACATAAATCTCGGCACCAGCAACCTCGTCACCCTCCTCAGCAACGGCGACGGCACCTTCCGCTCCACCACCGTCCCCCTTACCACCGAGTTCCCCCCCGCCTTCGCCTCCGGAGACTTCAACGGCGACGGCATCCTCGACCTCGCCGTCTACGACGCCTTCTCCTGCAGCATCACTCCCATGCTCGGCAAAGGCGACGGCACCTTCACCGCCCAGACCCCAACTTCCATCCCCTCCTGCGTCGGCCCACCCGTTCTTGTAGCCGACATCAATGGCGACGGCATCCCCGACCTCATGCTCTCCGGAAGCCAGAGCTTCAGCAATCCGGCTATTCTCCTCGGCAAAGGCGATGGCACCTTCACACTCTCGGTCCCTGCATCCAGCTTCATCACCTGGCCCCCCACCGTACTTCGCGACCTCAACGGCGACGGCATCCCTGACCTCATCACCACCTCCGAGAACTACACCTCGCCCGGCATCTATCCCATCCTCATCTACACCGGCAACGGCGACGGCACCTTCACTCTCAAGTCCTCCATTCCCTACCCGCACTACGTCAACTCGCTTGACGTAGCCGACTTCAACGACGACGGCATCCCCGATCTCATCGTCGCCAACAGCGACAGCACCCTCGACCTCCTCACCGGCAACGGCGACGGCACCTTCGCTCTCAAAGCTCCCATCTCCCTGTCCGGCGCCACGCCCTATCAAATAGCCGCAGCCGACTTCAACGGCGACGGAAAGGAAGACGTCCTCATCGCCTCACCCGCAAATCTGAAGATCCTTCTCGGCAACGGCAACGGCAGCTTCACCTCGCCGCCCATCTCGCAAAACACCTTGTCCTATCAGGGCTTCACCCTCGGAGACTACAACGGCGACGGCATCCCCGACGTAGCGTCCCTTCTCTACAACAACAACCTCTCTACCACCGTCTTCACTCAGCTCGTCGAGCACACCAAACAAGCCACCATCGACAACATCCCCCTCCAGCCCGACACCGATCACGTCGTGACAGCCCACTACTCCGGATCGACCGACTACAAGCCCAGCACCTCCCCGCGCTTCGATCTCATCACCTTCCCCAACGTCACCGCGAAGCTCCACTTCACCAGCACCGGCTTCGTCTATAGCCGCGTCACCAACACCTACAGCGGAACCCTCACCGTCACAAATACCGGCAGCTCTGCCATCGCGGGCCCCCTCCAGATCGGATTCACCAACCTGCCCGCAACCATCACACTCGCCAATCCCACAGTTCCAAAGAACGAAGGCTTCTTCACCATCCCCGGCGGACTCCTCCCGGGCAAATCCGCGCAGATCCTCGTCCGTTTCAACAACCCCTTCAACGCCAGCATCACCTACACCCTCGTCGCTTACACGGGAGCGCTCTGACATGAAAACCGCCTCAGCCACCAAGACCCCACGCAGCTTCCTCGCCCATACAGCCGCTCTCCTTGCCGTCCTCATCCTCTCTTGCGCCCCTTCGGCTCACGCGGACACCTACTCCATCTCCATCGACACCTCAACCCTCCCCAGCGGCGACCAGTTCGAGTACTTCCTCGATCTGCAGTTCAACCCCGGCCAGCTTCCCGGCACGCAACTCGCCTACGCAGACGCCTCCGTGCCCACCTGCTGCATCAACTACGGCTTTTCCCTCACCGGAGACGTCTCCGATGGCTTCGGCGGTGGCCCCACCGACATCAGCTTCGACAACCAAACCCCCTACAACGACGCCTTCGGCAGCATCTATCTGCCCTCAGCCGGTGTTCCCATCACCTTCACCGTCGGGCTCAGCGGTCCCGCAGTCGACTCCCCCAACGGCACCTCACTCTCTGGCAGCACCTTCGCCATCAGCCTCTTCGACGACAATATGGCGCCCATCCTCACCGCAAATCCCGACGGCTTCCTCGGCCTCCTCAACCTGAACACCAACGGCACCGTCACCACCCAGACCTTCCTCGACGCAACCGGCGGCCCATCCGCCATCACCATCACCGATCTCACCCCGCCGCCTGCGGTGCCAGAGCCCAACACTCTCGTCCTCCTCGCGACCGGTCTCACCGGAACTCTGTCACTCGTCCGCAGAAGAGTCCGAAGCTGACCTTCAACCTCCTCGCCCGAAGCTCAATTCGCCAAAGACCCATCGAGATCCCGACAACCAAAGACTGTCTGCGCAAGAGAAAACCGTCCGGCGGTATATGCTTCTCTAGTTCTCGGAGGCAACCGATGGTTCTTCGCAAAGCAGTCCTGATCCCGTTCGTTCTTCTCTGTATCGGGCAGTCGCCAACCCTGCGCGGCCAGTCCACTCTCGCCGCAACCCCACCAATGGGCTGGAATAGCTGGAATCACTTCGCAGAGCATGTCACCGACGCGGACGTCCGAACCGCAGCTGATCTCATCGTCTCCACCGGCATGCGCGACGCCGGGTACATCTACGTCAACGTCGACGACACCTGGCAGGGCACCCGCGACGCCAACGGAGAACTCCATCCCAACGATCGTTTTCCCGACATGAAGAAACTCGGCGACTACATCCACTCCAAAGGTCTCAAGTTCGGCATCTACTCCTCGCCCGGCCCCAAGACCTGTGGAGGTTTCGAAGGCAGCCTAGGCCACGAGGTCCAGGACGCAAAGATGTACGCCAGTTGGGGCGTCGACTTTCTCAAGTACGACCTCTGCTCCATGCAGGACCCCATGCGCGAGCTCACGGCAAAGAACAACGGCAACACCGATGCCGCCTTCAAGATGATGATCGACGCCTATCGCAAGATGGGCGACGCCCTCAAGGCGACCAACCGCCCGATCTTCTACAGCCTCTGCCAGTACGGCGTAGCAGAAGTCTGGAAGTGGGGGCCGGAAGTCGGCGCACAGATGTGGCGAACCACCGACGACATCAACGACACCTACGGCCGCATGACCATCATCGGCCTCGAACAAGCTGATCTCGCTCCCTTCGCCGGACCCGGTCACTGGAACGATCCCGACATGCTCGAAGTCGGCAACGGCCACATGACCACAGACGAGTACCGAACCCACATGAGCCTCTGGGCACTCCTCGCCGCGCCTCTGCTCGCCGGCAACGATCTCAGCAAAATGTCCCCCGAAGACAAGAGCATCCTCCTCAACAAAGAGGCAATCGCAATCGATCAGGACTCCCTCGGCAAGCAAGCCACCCGCCTCTACCAGCGCGGAGACTTCTCCGTCTGGACCAAACCCCTCGCCGACGGAAGAGTAGCTGTCGGCCTGTTCAACACCGCTGGCGACTCACGCGACGTAGCTGTCGACCTGACTCAAATCGGCTTCGCTCAAGGGGCGACTCTCCACGACGTCTGGGAGAACAAAGATCTCGGGAAACACACCGGCATCTACTCCCGCAATATCCCAAAGCACGGCGTCGCCCTACTCATCCTGAGCAAATAAAGGCTGGCCTCAGTCCGCCCATCCAGCCCAGCAATCGCGCCTCATCCGTTCCCAAACGGGGCAGTCATCTGCCCGTGGGGCCTTCGTCCGGCCCAAGGGCCTTCATCCTACCCCATGGGGCTTTCATTCTGATCCAAAGGGCCGCCATCCGTGTCCCCACAAGGGACCGCCATGCTGCCCCAAAAGGCCGTCATCCCGTCCCCAAAGGGACCCCACCTTAAAAGGGCCGTCATCCTGAGCGCAGCGAAGGATCCCCGCATTCGTCGTTGCCTTTGTTCTTACCTCCACTGCACGAATGCCCCGTCGCAATTTCGCACCAAATGGAAATCCGAAATTCCTCAAAATCATGACGCACTCTCAGACCGAATAGCCCGCGCCGCAATTGTAGCCGGGCTACTCGAAGATCCAATTCAGAATCCAACCCTCTGAAGACAAGCGAGATCGACGAGGCTTAGCCATTCCAACCAATGACCCGCTATCGAAACTTCTGAAACCTGCCGTAACTCTTACCGTCCTGGCCGCCTGCCTTCTTGCCGCGTCGCCCATCCACGCGCAGGAAGCGTCGAAGAAGCAGGACAAGCTCCTCACCCACGAGTCAGGCTTTCTGACCGACGAGACCTACTCCAGACTTCAGCCCGACCGGACAAACGCCGACTGGCTGATCTACTTCAAAAACCCGGACGTCTTAAGGAACTCCGACACCTTCGTCCTCGACCCCGTCAAAGTCTTCTTCTTCCCCGAAGTCCAGCAGAAAGACATCAACCCGGCAGACCAGACCAAGCTAGAGGAATACTTCACAAAGGCCATCAGGGACGAACTCGAGGCCGGCCGCTACAACCTCGTAACCGAGCCCGGCCCGGGCGTCATGGTCTTGCGCTTCGCCATCACCAACGTGGAGCCCAATGGCGCCAAGACCAACGCAGCCATAACCGGAACCACTGCCGTGGCGACCCATGCGGTCGCGCCCGGCGCAGGCGAACTGGTGCCGCGACTGAAAGTCGGCAAAGTCTCCATCGAAGGCGAGATGGTCGACTCCGCTTCCGGAGAGGTGGAGATGGCCTTCATGACCAGCAAGAGCGGTCGAAGGTTCTTCAGCGGCCTCAAGGCCTTCGAGAAGTGGGGCGACATCGACGCCGCCTTCCGCTCCTGGGCCAAGAACTTCCGCCAAAGACTGGATAAAGCCCACTCCTCCTGAAGCCGGGAAAAAAGAAGTCAAAAAAAATCTCGAAAAGTTGGCGTGTTTTTAAACCACCACAAAACAGCCATCCGCTCACCACGTTTCACCAGCAAAAACCACGCTTCCACCACCCAAAAACCACGTTTTGCGCCCACATTTTTCGCAAAACCCCCACCAAAAACCACCCCAGAAAAATTATCTTCCCTCACGCAGCCGAGCCGCCAGCCTCTCCGGCAACCCAGCCATCAATATCCTTCCCTGCGCCGCCGTCAGGTCATACGGCACGCGATGATAGATAATCTCCCGCGCCTCCGAGTCATAAATCACAAACGCCGCCCGCCAGTCCGAATCCCTCGGCTGCCCAACCGATCCCGGATTGATCAGATGCCGAGTCCCCTCTGGAATCAGCATCTTCCAGCTCTCCGCCGCATTCCTCGTCCTGAACTGCATCCTGATCTCGTGCCAGTCATGACCTCTCTGCGAGAACCCACCTTGCAGATGCGTATGCCCAAAGAATGTGATCGCAGTAGCGGCCTGCTGCAGCGGAGCCCACGCATCCCGCATGCTCAAAATGTACTGATCCTCGTTCAGTGGAGATCCATGCACGCACGTCACGCCCGGCTGCTCCGGCACCACCGGCCCCTGCGGCATCGCCTTCAGCCAAGCCAGATTCTCTTCGGTCAATTCAGCCTTAGTCCACTCCGCCGCAGCCCGCGCCACAGGATTAAACCCCACCGCCGAGGTCAACCCGCAGCACACCCGGTCATGATTTCCGCGCACATTCACCTGTGCCCTGTCGCGCATCAGCGCCACCACTTCATTCGGGCTTCCGCCATACCCCACCACATCGCCCAGGTTCCAAAGCACGTCATACGGCTCTGCTGCGGCAAGAACTGCGTTCAATGCTTCGAGGTTCCCGTGAATGTCTGAAATCACCAGCGCGCGCATACAGTCAAATTGGCCCCAAACCACATAAGGCACAATTCTCAAGTCTATAGACATTCACCCGTTCAGGGAAATCACCCAACTCCGTCCGTCAAACCGAAGCCAGTGGCTTCGACCGGTCCGTCTTCATCGTCGGAGCCGAAGCCAGCAGCCTGCGCGTATAAGCATGCTGCGGATTCAGAAACAACTTCGCCGCCTCCGCCTGCTCCACAATCTCGCCACGCTGCATCACCGCAACCCGATCTGCCACCTGCGACACCACCGCCAGATCATGCGAGATAAACAGCATCGCCAGTTCATGCTCCCTCCGTAACGCCTTCAACAGCTCCAGAATCTGCGCCTGCACCGTCACGTCCAGAGCCGTCGTCGGCTCATCTGCGATCAGCAGCCTCGGCCGATTCACAATCGCCATCGCAATCAGAATCCTCTGCCTCTGCCCTCCCGAAAACTGGTGCGGATAGTCCTTCGCCCTGCGCTCAACATCCGGCAATCCAACCTCTTCCATCGCCTCCAGAACCCGCGCCCTCACCGCTCTCCGCCCCATCTCCGGATGATGCGCCGCCACTGCCTCGCCAATCTGAGCACCCACCGGCATCACCGGATTCAGCGCCGTCATCGGCTCCTGAAAGATCATCGCAATCTCTCGCCCACGACGCCTCCGCATGGCTTCTTCAGACAGCGCCAGCAGATCCTCCCCATCGAATCGAATCGCCCCGCTCACCCGCGCACTCTCCGGCAACAACCTCAGCACCGCCAGCGAGGTCGCCGACTTCCCAGACCCCGACTCCCCCACCAATCCCAACGTCTCACCGGCACTGATCTCGAACGAAATCCCTTTGACAGCCTCATGCCGCCCAAACCCCACCGACAACTCTCTGACTTCCAGCAACATCGCAGAACCCATACCATGCATGGTAGCGAACATCCTCACCACCGGTCGCTCCACTTCAATTGTCCCTCCCGCAGTCAAGTAGGACTTTGACCCTCAGATAGCGTCTAATCTCGATGACAGGCCTATGAGACACATCCCCCATCGCATCCTCTTTGCCGCCTTGATTCTCACCGGCCCCATCTGGGCACAGATGCACAAGGTCGCCAAACCCGAACAGGTCGTCCGCGCAGTCGGCGTCTACGAGTGGACCGGCGACTTCGCCAAACCCACTGCCAGCCGCCTCATTCCTGTCTCTCTCTTCATCGATGGCAAGCTCGAAGACGCCGGCATTTACGTCGCTCGCCCCGTACCCTTCGCCCTCCTCAGCGGCAACGTCTACGAACTCCAGACCGCCGGCATCGACAAAGGCTATCTCGATCTCGCCTATGCAAAACACCTACAAGCCGTCGAGGCCACCGGCGATCTCGCCTACGACGACGGCTGGTTCGGCTACGGCAGCGTCAAGCCCCTCGCCGCGCCAAAGAAAGCCGCAGCCCTCAAGCCCTCGAAGACCCTGCCCGTCCTCACCGGCTCCAAAGGCGACACCAGCCATCAAGCCGACGCTAAAACCAGTACCGACGCGAGCAACAACGACGACCCGAATCGCCCAACGATGAAGCGCCGATCCGACAACTCAGCCGCAGACGCCTCCAACTCAGGCACTCCCTCCGCTTCAACAACCTCTACAGGCTCAACCTCTGCGGACGACCCAGATCGTCCCACCATGAAGCGCCGCTCCGACAGCTCGACCTCCGACACCACAACCGCATCAACCGGCAGCACTCCCGCCGACGACCCAGACCGTCCCACCATGAAACGCAGATCGGACAGCGCTGACACCTCGGCCACAGCATCCAGCACTCCCAACTCCACTCCCGACGATCCCGACCGTCCCACCATGAAGCGTCAAACCTCGGACACCCCCACCACCGACACCGGATCGACAACCGCCAGCGCCCCTACTCCATCCGACGACCCAGACCGTCCCACCCTCAAGCGACACTCCGCCGAAGACGCAAAGAGAGCGCACGACACCAACTCGGTCGCAGGGACTGGCAACCTCAACGACGATCCCAGCCGCCCCAACCTCCATCGCGGCAAGCCCACCAGCGCCATGACCGAAACCGATCTACCAAAGCTCGTCGGCATCCCCCAAAATCTGCACCAGATGGTAGCGGTCTCTGACGCGGCCAACCGAGACCCCCACCCCTTCACTCTCGAGTGGCAGGACGACGCCCAGCACAAAACCGTTCTCGCCAAGATGCAGGCCATGGCCCAGGCTCAACTCGCCGCATACGCCTCACCGGGCAAACCTCCCGCCGCGCCCCCCGCCGCCACAGTAAAGAAGACGACAACCACCACGCGCACCCACCGAGCTACACCCACTCCCCCATCGATCCTTCTCTCTGACGAAGAGCTCAAGGCTTACACCCTCAGCTACGGCGGCGCCGCAACCTACGTCTACTCCGCCCACACCGCGGGTACGGGAGCAGCTCTCCGCTACGTCACCATTGTCGCTCAGGACAACGGCCTCGGCGAACTCAAGCCAGCCATCCAAAGTGTCACCGACGCAGCCCACCTCGACCGCACCCCTCTCATGCGCTTCGTCGATGTCGTCGACGCCGAGGCCAGCAACCGAGCCAGCCTGCTCTTCGAGCTGCGAGGCCAGAACGCTCGCCAGTTCGGCCTCTACCGCGTCATCGCCTCGCACTCCGAGCAGATCTTCCTTACCGGCACAACACAATAAATTCAGCAGTCCACCAACGCATCTTGTCCAACAGGCTTGAGCCCCACTCGTCACAGGAGTAGCCTAACCCTGTACCGGTTTCAGCTTAGGAGGTCTCCATGCGAAACCTTTCCGCCTCAATCCTGCTCCTAATCGCTTCTGTCCCTGTTCTCGGTCAAAACCGGATCATCTCGTTCGACCCCAGCTCAGTCAACTTCGATCCAAAGTACCTTTGTCCTGTCCAGTTCATCGCCCAACGCCAATCGATAGCCACCATACGTAGCGCAGGAGACGAGCGCAGCCACGATCTATCATCCGAGGCCCTCCACGTCGCCATAAAGCACTACGGAGGACCCCCAATCCTCTCTCTGGAAGCCACGCTCCACGCTGTTCCGTCCGACCCAAGGATCCTTCCAATCGGCGCGGACCCCAGCGACCTCACGAAGACCTTCCAGATTCAGCTCGCACCCGGCAAAAATGACCTCACCAGCTTCGACGTGTCAATGCCGGGGGTGGGCTCTCTGCGCTGGCTCGATGTCACTTCCATCGCCTACTCCAATGGCACAAGTTGGCACGCCTCAAGCAAATCCGAGTGCCGGGCCATCCCCTCCAGCTTCGTCCTGGTAGGCAATAAGCAATAACGGCCGCGAAGAGTCCCCAGATGAAAATTTACAGCGGGATATTGCCATGCTTCCTGGCAGGATTTTTCTCTCGCTTCGTAGCCAGCATATCGAGCGCGGAGTTCAGCCGTCTGCGGGTCTCACTAGGCCGAACCACCGCATCGATGTATCCTCGCTCCGCCGCCACATAAGGGTTCGCAAACCGCTCGCGAAACTCCTCCACCTTGTCCTTGCGAGCCTCAGCGAGAACCGCCAGCTTCTCTTCTTCCGTAAACGCCTTCCCCTGTGGCCACATCGCCTCAGCCCGGCGCACGGTCGAATCAAGCTCCCGTTTGTAGACGATATTCACCGCGCCCTCTGGCCCCATCACCGCGATCTCCGCCGTAGGCCAAGCCAGATTTAAATCCGTCCGCAGATGCTTCGAGCTCATCACACAGTAAGCCCCACCATAGGCCTTGCGCGTAATCACTGTAAGCTTCGGAACCGTCGCCTCTGCGAACGCATACAGCAGCTTCGCTCCATGACGAATGATGCCGCCATGCTCCTGCTGAATTCCCGGCATGAACCCCGGCACATCTTCAAACGTAATCAGCGGAATATTGAACGCGTCGCAGAATCGCACAAACCGCGCACCCTTCACACTCGCGTTGATGTCCAGGACGCCCGCGAGAAACGCAGGCTGATTTGCAACGATCCCCACCGGCCGCCCCGCCATCCGCGCAAACCCCACCACAATATTCCGCGCGAAGTGCTCGTGCACCTGAAAGAAGTAGCCATCATCCACCACACGCGAGATCACATCCACCATGTCGTAGGGCTGGTTGCTCTCCTCCGGAATGATCGTGTCCAACGCAGCATCCGCACGCGCCGGATCGTCCTGCGTCGGCCTCCTCGGCGCGTCGTCGAGATTGTTCGAAGGCAGAAAACTCAACAACTCCCTCACCGTAGCCAAGCACTCCTGATCGTCGTGCGCCATAAAATGCGCCACGCCGGAGATCTCGTTGTGCGTCACCGCACCGCCAAGCGCCTCTTTGGTCACATCCTCGTGAGTCACCGTCTTGATCACGTCCGGCCCCGTCACGAACATGTAACTCGTCTTCTCCGTCATCACCGTAAAGTCAGTAATCGCCGGCGAATAAACCGCGCCCCCGGCACAAGGCCCCAGAATCGCCGAGATCTGCGGTACAACTCCACTAGCCAGCGTGTTCCTCAGAAAGATATCCGTATACCCAGCCAGCGAAACCACGCCCTCCTGAATACGCGCACCACCCGAGTCATTCAATCCCACTACCGGCGCGCCCACCCGCATCGCCATATCCATAATCTTCACGATCTTTGCGGCATTCGCCTCCGAGAGCGACCCACCAAACACCGTAAAGTCCTGCGCAAACACAAACACCACTCGCCCATGCACCCGTCCGTAGCCGGTAATAAATCCATCCCCCGGCACGCGCTGCTCAGCCATGCCAAAATCAGTCGCCCGATGCGTGACGAACTTATCTGTCTCCTCGAACGTGCCCTCATCCAACAGAAAATCGATCCGCTCCCTCGCCGAAAGCTTGCCCGACTTCCTCTCTCGCTCGCGTCGTTCCTCGCCGCCGCCCTCTTCCGCGATGGCATGGCGCGCGGCAAGCTCCGCGAGTTTACGTTGATGATTGAGTGACTTTGCCACAGGGATGTCTGCTTGAACCGGATGCTCAGCTGCTGCCATAGAACGGAATTCTAGCAGCGAGCCGCCAGTGCAGTCCTTCTATCGAGAAATAGACTGGACAGCTTCCATCCCGAAGTGATTACATCGACACCCTACCTCGAAGGGAGGATGCCGGAATGTTCAAGTCATCCGACTGCGTCGCAATTCACCTGCAGGACATCACGGCAGCCGAGAACTTCTACACCAACGTGATGAAGTTCACCCTCGTTAATCGCTCCGAAAGCCACCTCGAATACGACACCGGACTCTTCCGCCTCTGCGTCGATCGGGAGCTCAATGCTCGGCCACCACTCCCGAACTTCACCGTTCCGGACATCGGCAAAGTAAAGACAGGCCTGGTCGCAAACGGCTGCGTGATTCTTCGTGAAAGCCATAACTGTCTCAACTTCAGCGACCCCTTCGGCATCACCTATGCCATCGTCCAGGCGTGAGAACGGGAGCAAATAAAAGGCGAATATAATCCTCAGTACGAGCCGTGTCCGCCCACGTCCAACCCGACCGCTTCCACTTCCTCCATATCGACCTCAACAGCTTCTTCGCGTCCGTCGAACAGCAGCTCCACCCGGAGTACCGCGGCAAACCTCTCGCCGTCGTCCCCACCATGGCCGACACCACCTGCTGCATCGCCGCCAGCTATGAAGCCAAAGCCTTCAAGGTCAAAACCGGCACCCAGGTCGGCGAAGCCAAAAAGCTCTGCCCCGGCATCATCCTCATCGCCGGCGACCACGCCGACTACGCCAAATACTCCCACGACATCACCAAGGCCGTCGAACTAGCCTGCCCCGTCGCCCACAACCCTTCCATTGACGAGATGGTCTGCCAGCTCATCGGCCGCGAACAGGAACCCCCGCGCGCCCGCAAGATCGCCCTCGAGATCAAGCAGTCCATCTACAAAAATGTCGGCGTCGCCCTGCGCTGCTCCATCGGCATGGCGCCCAACCGCTACCTCGCCAAGATCGCCAGCGACATGCAGAAGCCCGACGGTCTCATCGGTCTGCTCCCCTCTCAACTACCCCGCGCCATCGCGCACCTCGAACTCCGCGACCTCCCCGGCGTAGGTGCCCGCACCGAACTCCGCCTGAACAAAAAAGGCATCACCACCATGGAGCAGCTCCTCGCGCTCGACCGCAACGGCATGCGCACCCTCTTCGACTCCGTCTGGGGCGATCGCATGTACCACTGGCTGCGCGGCGTCCAGACCGAAGACACCACAGGCAACAACGTCGCCCAGGCCGTCCAGAAGTCCCTCGGCCACTCCCACGTCCTCGCACCCGAACACCGCTCCCCCGAAGGCTCCTGGGCCGTCGCGCACAAGCTCCTCCACAAAGCCGCCATGCGCCTCCGCATGGAGCACTTCTACACCGGCTCCCTCTCCGTCACCATCCGCTACCAGCTCACGCGCGAACAAGCCGAAGCCAGGGCCGCGCACGGCAAAGTCAAGCAGCACTACTCCGGCATCAAAAACTCCGGCTGGGGCATGGAAGCCCGCTTTCGCGACTGCCAGGACACCCTCACCCTGCTCGAAATCCTGCGCTCTCTCTGGGCCCAGCGACCGCAAGGCGCCGAGTTTCAGAAACCCTTCTTCGTCGGCATCACCCTCCGCGACCTCATCCCCGAAGACGAGCACCAGCCCGAGCTCTTCGCCAACCCCAACAACCGCGCCGACCTCTCCGCCACCATGGACAAGCTCAACCTCAAGTACGGCCACACCACCCTACACTTCGCCGGCATGCTTCCCGCCCGCGAATCCGCCCCCACCCGCATCGCCTTCACCCAGATTCCCGTCCAGTACGGCGTCGACTACATGTAGCCTCGATCACCACAAAAAAGGCGCCGAAGGCGCGTCAGCCTCGATGGCAGATCGCGCCGTGCGCGCAGCACGCCTTTAATCTCCTAACCATCCGCATCAACCCTCTGCTTCTTAGCAGTAGTAATCAACACCACGCTAACCAAAACAAACGCAGTCCCCAAAACAGTCCGCATTCCAAGTCCTTCACCACCCACAAAATATCCCAGCATCACGGCCACCACCGGATTCACGTACGCATAAGTCCCAACCTTCGTAGGCGACTCATGATGAATCAGCCACACATAAGCCGTAAACCCAACGATCGACCCAGCAACAATCAGATACACCAAAGCGAACCAGGCCCCACGCGAAACACCTCCCGGATGAAAGTTTCGAAACTCGCCCACACCAGCCGCCACAAGCGCAAGCAGCAATCCCCCTGTCAACATCTGCGCCCCCGAGCTCATCACCTTCGACTCAGGCAGCGGCAGCAAACGCGACAACACCGAAGCCACCGACCAACTCAGCGATCCCACAATCAGAGCCACCGCGCCCGTAGTCTCAATCGCAGCCCCACCAAGGTTCAGCGAGTGGCTCATCAGCACAGCCACCCCGCCAACCCCGATCAGCAGCGCAAACGCCAGACGAACCGTAAGCCTCTGCGTCCGCAGAAACACAATCTCCGACAGCGCCATGAACACCGGAATCGTGGCCATCATTACCGCCGCAACTCCCGAAGCCACACGCTGCTCAGCCCAGAACAACAGCCCATAGTCGACCACGAAGATCAACAGAGCGATCAGCGATATCGAACCCCACTGCCGCACATTCGGCAGGCTCTCTCCTTTTGCAAGCATCCACCCAAAGAGCACAAGCCCCGCGACCACAAACCGCATTGCCGCACAGAGAAAAGGCGGGACCTCATGCACGCTCACCCGAATCGCAAGAAACGTCGATCCCCACACAAAATAAATAATCGCGAAAGCCAACAAGGTCTTCCACGCAGGACGATCAGTAACGGCTTCCATTGCCAATTTCTACCACGCGGTCGTGCCCAAAACTGTCACCAGTCTTCCGGCAACCGTTCATCCGCCCTTTTGTGACTCGGAACATGACATCTGTCACCCACAACTCCTGACGTCCCACACTACTGCCGCCGCGCAAACCATCGCATCATCATCCTGTAAACCAGACAGGAGACCGATCATGCCCTTGACCTCCATCGCTTACGAGACCGAAACACCGCCGGCCAACGGACCTCACATCGCGCACCGACAGCCCATCGCCACCCTCACCGGCGTCACCAAGCGCTACGGCAACGCCTCGGCCCCCACCTTCGCGTTGGACCGCCTCAACCTCGCCCTCCGCCCCGGCGAGATCGTCGCTCTCCTCGGCCCCAACGGCGCCGGAAAATCCACCGCCATCAAACTCCTTCTCGGCCTCATCGCCCCCACCTCCGGCTCCGTCCGCGTCTTCGGCAGCGATCCCCGCGAAGCTGCCACCCGCACCCGCGTCGGAGCCATGCTGCAGGTCTCGCGCATCACCGAGATGCTCAAAGTCCGTGAGCACCTCGACCTCTTTCGCAGCTACTACCCCAATCCCCTGCCCATCCCCGACATCCTCCGCATCGCCCACCTCCAGGGCATCGAAGATCGCCTCTTCGGCCAACTCAGCGGCGGCCAGAAGCAGCGTGTCCTCTTCGCCCTCGCCCTCTGCGGCAACCCCGACCTCATCTTCCTCGACGAGCCCACAGTAGGCATGGACATCGAAGCCCGCCGCGGCCTCTGGGCAGAGATCCGCGTCCTCTCCGCACTGGGAAAAACCGTCCTCCTCACCACGCACTATCTCGAAGAGGCCGACGCCCTCGCCGACCGCATCATCGTCATCAACAAAGGCCGCGTCATCTGCGAAGGCACCCCAGCCGAGATCAAACGCAACAGCGGCGGACGCCGCATCCGCTGCCACACAACTCTCTCAAGCGAACTCCTGCAAGCTCTCCCCTCTGTAACCAGCGTCGAGCGCAACGGAGAGACGACCATCGTCACAGCCGTCAACGCAGAAGACGTAGTCCGCGAAATGCTCCTGCGCGACGAGACTCTCACCGGTCTGGAGATCGCCAGCCCCGCACTCGAAGACGCCTTCCTCGCCCTGACAAGAAGCTAATGACGACGCAGACTCTATCCCGCCTTTGCTGTTCGAACTTAAGTCGCAGCCAAATAGATTTGCCAAGGAGCATCCAATGTCCACCTCCGCCATCACCCATCCTCTCCCGACTGCAACGAACTCCACCCGCACCATTCGCATCTTTCGCAAAGAATCAAAATACGAGTTCGTAAAACTCATCCGCACCCGCTCCTTCTCTCTTGCCACCATCGGCTTCCCGGTCATGTTCTACGTCCTCTTCGGCGTCGCCAACCGCCACGCCTACGAAGGCGGCATACACCTGGCAAAATATATGCTGGCCGGTTACGCCTGCTTCGGCCTTATCGGAGCGGCACTCTTCGGCATAGGCGTCGGCCTCTCCTCCGATCTCGCCGCCGGCTGGCTCGAACTCAAACGCGCAAGCCCAATGCCCGTCTCGGCCTACCTCTTTGCCAAATGCGCCTCCGCCGTAGCCTTCGGTCTCATCATCGTCAGCATCCTCACCATCATCGGAATCTCCTTCGGAGACGTCCACCTCTCCGCCGCCGAACTGTTCAAGATGCTCGGCATGACCGCCGTCGGTTCCATCAGCTTCGCCAGCATGGGCCTCCTCATCGCGCTCCTCGTCCCCGCAAACGCCGCACCCGGCATCATCAATCTCATCTACCTGCCCATGTCCTTCCTCAGCGGCCTGTGGGTGCCTATTCGCTTCATGCCTCACTGGCTGCAGGGCATAGCGCCACTTCTACCCACCTACCATCTCTCCCAGCTCATGCTCAGCATCTTCCACTACGGAGACTCGATGTCCCTCACCACTCACTGGAATGCACTCATCGGCTTCACCCTCCTAATGCTGGGAATCAGCCGCCTCCTCTTCCACCGAAAGGAACAGAACGCATAGCGCGTAAAGCGATACACTTTCGGCATCGGACGTACGTAGATGAGCTTCACGTCGAGCACACGATGAGCACAAACAACCAAAGGAACGACAGAAGGCATCCCCGATGATCTTTGGCGCGCACGTGGTCTTATACAGCACGGACCCAGCCGCCGACCGAGCCTTCCTGCGCGATGTCCTGGGGCTCGCCTCTGTGGACGCAGGCCATGGATGGCTGATCTTCGCATTGCCTCCCGCAGAGGTCGCCATTCATCCAGCCGAAGCGAATGGCCGGCACGAGCTCTATCTCATGTGCAACGACCTCAGGGCGGAGATCTCCGCACTCGCGAACAAAGCTGTCCAATGTTCCGAAGTGCACGAAGAGCGGTGGGGTTCTATCGTCAGAATCCGCCTTCCTGGCGGAGGCGAGGTCGGCCTCTATCAACCCAAACATCCAACAGCCTTCAGCGATCTTTCCGACTGACGCACGACCGTAATCTAAGCCACCGAAACCAACGGACCAACATGAGCGAAAGACCACAAAGATCGACCGATTCTCGGATTCAAGCGACTCCTCTTCCATCGCAAAGAACAGAACGAATAAACAGCAGAGGCACAAGACCACAGCGGCGTAAACTGCTCTGGAGCAATCCATGACCGGCAACGACAACATCTCGAGCGCGCGCGAAAGCAAGTGGCCATGGATTTGGTTGGCCTACACTGGCTTTCTCTTCATCGATCCCATCCTGGAGCCGAACCGGCATATCTGGCTCGGCACCATCGCAGTCTTCGTCACCTTTCTTGCGCTCTTCTTCGGCTACGTTCGCGCAACCGACGAGGGCCGCCCCCTCCGTTTCTGGATGATCGGCGCCACCTTTCTCCTCGGCCTCGTTACCTTCCCATGGAACTCCGGCGCCATAACTTTCTTCGTCTACGTCGCCGGCTTTCTTCCCTTCAGCGTCGAATCGAAGCGCCGCGTTCTCGCTCTCTTCTTCGTTGAGTCCCTCGCCATTCTCGGCGAAACCTATCTCTTCCGCGCACCGGGCCCACTACAGATCGGATGGCCGAACGCTATCATCGGAATCTTCCTCCTCATCATCATCGGCGGTGGCAACATCTTCTTCGCCGAGCAGAAACGAGCGGAATGCAAACTACGCGCGGCCCAGGAAGAGAACGTGGCCCTCGCCGCCGTCGCCGAACGAGAACGCATCGCCCGCGATCTCCACGACGTCCTCGGCCACACCCTCTCTGTCATCGTTCTCAAGGCAGAGCTCGCCGGCCGACTCATCGAGAGCGACCCGCAACGTGCAGTCCGCGAGATCGCCGACGTTGAAACTACCGCCCGAACAGCCCTTAGCGAAGTACGCGAGGCCATCGGCGGCTACCGCTCTCAGGGCCTCACCGCCGAAATGGAGCGAACCCGCAAAACCCTCCAATCCGCCGGTGTCGCGCTCTCCTGCGAATCTCCAGTCCCCCAACTCAACGCCTCGGAAGAGACCGTTCTGTGCCTCACCGTTCGCGAAGCCGTCACCAACATCGTGCGACACGCCAAGGCCACGCAGTGTCGCATCCGCTTCGCCCGCTCCGAAGACGGCTATCACTCCCTCCTCATCACCGACGACGGAAACCAGCCCAGGATCAGAGAAGGCAACGGCCTCCGCGGAATGCGAGAGCGCGTCCAATCGCTCGGCGGCCGCCTCTCCATCACAACCAGCCCAGGCGTCACGATCCTCATCGAGCTGCCTCACACTACTGACACCCAAAACGACCTGACACCGTCGACACATTCGAGTGAAATCAAAGCTCCCTTTGTGACCACATGAGCACAGCCATCCGCGTCATCCTAGCCGAAGATCAGGCCATGGTCCTGGGTGCTCTCTCCGCCCTCCTCGAGCTCGAAGCCGACATCTCCGTCGTCGCCACCACCGCCAACGGGCGCGACGCCTTCGAAGCCGTTGGTCGCCTGAAACCCGACGTCCTCGTCACCGACATCGAGATGCCTCACATGACCGGTCTCGAACTAGCCGCGAACCTGCGCACCAACCAACCCAACGTTCGCACCATCATCCTCACCACCTTCGCCCGTCCCGGCTACCTCCGCCGCGCCCTCGACGCCGGAGCTCGCGGCTATCTCCTCAAGGACCGCCCCGCAAAAGAATTAGCCGACGCCGTCCGTCGCGTCCATCGCGGCATGCGCGTCGTCGACCCCGCCCTCGCCGCCGAAGCCTGGAACGCCGAGCTCGACCCCCTCACCGACCGCGAGCGCCAAATCCTCCAGCGCGCCGGCGACGGCCGCAGCAGCACCGAAATCGCCAACGAACTTCACCTCTCCGAAGGCACCGTCCGCAACTACCTCTCCGAAGCCATCGCCAAACTCGGCGCCTCCAACCGCGTCGACGCCGCCCGCATCGCCCGCACCAAGGGCTGGCTCTAGCAACTCCCTAATTCCTTGCGCATGCAGCAGCCGTTCTTGCTGTTGTTGCGTTGAAGTTTCAGTTGCACCTTCAGTTTGGGTTCCGGTTGCCATTGCAGTTGTCGTTGCTTTTCTTGTTGTCATCCCCGAAGGGGATCTGCGTCTCTACTCTCCCATCAAAATCCCACTCAAATTGCCACACCCAAGGCAACCTTTCCCCGGTAAGCCGCGAACCACCTCTCCTGCATCCCACAATCTGAACAGGAGATACACATGAACATGCTTTCCATCCGCACCACCCTCCGCACAGCCGCCCTCTGCGGCGCACTCGTCGCACTCGCCTCCGGCTGCAACAAAAAGGCTGACAACACCCTCAACTTCACCAGCGCCATCAACACCTACTACTCCGCCCACCCTGCCTGCCTCTGGTCCGACCCCATAAAATTCCCCGTCCAGGCCGACACCTCCAATAACAGCAAGACCTCAAACTACGATGCCCTCGTCGATCAGGGCCTCCTCGTCCGCACCACCGCCGAAAAGAAGGTTCTCATCATCGCCAGCAAACAGGTCAACAACTACGATCTCTCCGACAAGGGCCGCGCCGCCTGGACCGCCGACACCACCCAACCCGGTTACGGAAACTTCTGCTACGGCCATCGCAAAGTCTCCAGCATCGACAGCTCCACTCCCACCACAAGCGACCCCGGTGCCACCACTCAGGTCACCTACCACTACAACATCCCCGACGCCCCCGCCTGGGCCACCGCCGCCGAAACTCAAAACGCCTATCCGCAACTCCAGACAGAACTGGCAGCCCCCCAGAACGCCCAGGCCACCCTCACCAACACCAGCAACGGCTGGCAGGTCTCCTCAGCCAAATCCACCAACTCCTCCAGCAACGACGGAAAGATCGTCGAATAAGCAGCCTTCCTGAATCAAAAATCTAAAGCCGACCAGCGGGAGGGCCCCACTCCCGCCCGGCCAGGACCGGTACACAAGCCACGAAGTGGCCGCGCGAATCGGGGTCCCCGCAAACAGGTCTTCGTTTGCGGGGTGACTGAGCGCAGCGGGCCTTTCACGCACTACCGATCGAAATCCTCCTCCGCATCCCCAGGCCCCGACCGCATCGCCGCCATCGCCGCAGCATACGACTTCATCTCGTACTCATGCGGCGGCACATCCCCCGCAAGATTCTTCACGAAATAATCCCACCGCCGCCGCGTCATGTACTGACTCGCCTCGCCATATCCATGAGCGACATTCGGAATGATCAGCAGATCAAAATCCTTATTCGCCTTGATCAACGCGTCCACCACCAGCAGCGTGTTATTCAACGGCACATTATTGTCCATCGAACCATGCGCCAGCAGCAGCTTGCCCTTCAGATTTTTCGCCACACTCTGATTCGCCTGGCTGTCATAGTTCGTCGTCCCATCGGCATTCTTCACCAGCAGCCCATTCCACTTCTCCGCCCAGTCATCTTCATAGTCCCTCTGGTCATGATTTCCACTCTCCGCAATCCCCACCTTGAAGAAGTCAGGATAATGAAACATTGCCGCGGCCGTGGCATTCCCACCGCCCGAGTGACCATACATCCCCGCTTTATCAATATCGATCCACGGATACTTCGCCGCCAGCTCCTTCATCCCCGCCACCTGATCCGGAATCGTGTTGTCACCAAGATCGCCGAAGTAAAACTCATGAAACGCCTTCGACCGGAACGACGTCCCCATCCCATCGATACACACCACCACAAACCCAAGCTCCGCCAACGACTGCATATCGCCGTGCGCCGCCGCGAAGCCCCGGCCACCGCACGAGCCCGTCTGCGGCCCAGGATAAACGTGGTTCACAATCGGATACTTCTTCGACGCATCCAGGTTCGTCGGCTTGAACATGTAACCGTACAAGTCCGTCTTCCCGTCCCGCGCCTTCACCACAATCGGCTCCGGAGCCACCCACCCCGCCGCCACCAGCTTCGAGATATCCTGCTTCGCCACCTCGACCACAACCTTGCCACTCTCATCCCGCACCACCGTCGTCTGTGGCTCGGTCGCAGTCGAGTACACATCGACAAAGTACCGCCCATCCTGCGACACCGTCACCGCATGATCCGCATTCTCCGGCGTCAGCAGCTTCATATCCTTCCCGGTAAACTTCACGCTGTAAAAGTGCGAGAAATAAGGATCGCGCCCAGGCTCCTTGCCCACCGCAAGAAAATAAATCGTCCGCGTCTTCTCGTCGACATGCAGTACCTGGGTCACATTTCCATCGCCGCGCGTAATCTTGTTCTTTAGACTGCCCGTAGCGGCATCGTACAAATACATCTGCCCCCAGCCATCTCGCTCGCTGAACCACAACAGCTCGTTCGTCTTCGAAAGATACTTCCAGTTCACCTTTCCGTTGCCGCTCTCGAAGAACTTCGATGCCGTCTCGCTCATCACACCCAGCACTTCGCCACTCGCAGCATCCGCAATCCGCACCCACTCCTGTTTGTGATCGCGGGAGGTCGAAACAAACATCAGCTGCTCCCCATCGTCGCTCCACTGCACATCATCCCACCCACTCCCACCGCGGCAACTCACGTCATCGCACAACGTCGAACGATGCTGATCAGGCGGCATCTTCAACCGGATCACCTTCGCCTTACCCACGTCGATGATCACCCGTTCAATCATCGTCACATCTGTATCTCCCACCAGCGGGTACTTCCACGCCTTCAGCTCCGGATGCCCATTCGTCACCGGAACCATGTACATCTCGCCGGTCTTCCGCTGATCCTGCTGAAATGTCGCGATCTTCTTTCCATCCGGCGACCAAACCAGGATCGGGTTATCGCTCATTGTCCACCCGGCGTTATCGGTCGCATAGCCATAGTCCTTCACACCATCGGTCGTCAGCTGCGTTTCTTTGCCGGTCGCAACCTCACGCACCCAAAGATTCCAATCACGAATAAATGCAGCCTTCGTCTTATCCGGCGAAAGTTCTCCATGCGCACCGTTCGCCTGCTCGCCATGAGACGCCTTCGCACCCGGCTCAATCACCTCGGTGCAAACGCCTACACCACTAAGATCACAACGAAACTTCCTCGAACCGTTCCCCACCACAATCGTCTTGTCGCCATCCGAAAAAACAATCTCCGAGATCATCAGGTGCTGTGCATCGGCCTTCATCTTGCCGCCCGTCGCACTCGTCAGCGCCGCCGCCAGCTTCTTCTGATCGAACGCCGGCGTCTTCGTCCCCCTCACGGGATCGACCACAATAAACGTGATCCCATCCGGCCCATTATCCCGATACCAGAACCGTCCGTCCCCCATCCACATCGGCCGCCGCCCCACACCGTGATACACCAGCGAACTGACGTTGTACCCCATGAACTTCTCTGCCCGCGCATAGTCCTCGGTCGTAAGCTGCTTGCCCTGCGCCATCCCACTCGCCGTGAAACAACACCCCACCACAACTCCCACAACAGCCGACAAACGCTGCTTCAAAAACATACTTAAAGCCTCCGGACGTTCCCGCCCTTCAAAATGTACGAATGACGCTTAGTCTACAGCCCGACCCGTTCCGGTGATATATGAAGTTGCATCTCCTCCCAGCGTTACTTGCCTTAGGCTTTATCTAAAAGAGAGGGCCCTTGTATTCGCGTTTGCTCACCTCATAGAAATTCGTCATCTCCACCGAAGCCGTTCACAGTCTCTCCGTGAACGGCGCAGTGGAGAGACCCCCGCATTTGCTGTTGCTGGTGCAGTTGTCTTTCTGGTTGTCATCCCATAGGGATCTGCTTTTGCATTTGCTTTTCTAGCTGTCATCCCCGGAGGGGAGCTGCGTTTTCACTCCCTTCCCTTCCACATCCGATCCACCCCCACCCACCTTCCACAACACCTGCCGCAGAATCCCCATCCAAATCGGCGCATCATTCGCCGTCACCCCCATCCTCAAAACCAGCCGCCGCACCTGCGCTTCATCGCAATTCGCAGGATGCCGCTTCGTATATCCAGTCGCCTCCAGCGCCTCAGTCAACAGTGCCGTCAACCGCTCCACCTCACCCGCACTAGCCGCCTTATCCGCACCACCCGCAGCAACCGCACTCCGCCCGCGCACCAGTTCATACAAACAAACCGCCACTGCCTGCCCAAGATTCATCGAAGGATGCCGAATCTCCTCCTGCTCCTCCATCGGAATCGTCAGCAGCCAATGACAGTAACTCAACTCATCGTTGCTCAGCCCCGTCTTCTCCGAACCGAACAGCAGCGCAACTCGTCCCTCACCCGCCAACTCGGAACTGATCTTCCCGCCCGCGTCCGCAAGCGCATATAAGGGATGCTGCAACGCCCGTTCGCCCACCGCCGTCGTACCCACCACCAGCGTGCAATCCCCAACCGCTTCGCCAACGCTGGCAAACACCTCCGCCCCCGCCAGCACCGCCGAAGCATCCACCGCCGACCGTGCAGTCTCGAACGGCACCGCATACTCATTCACGATCCGCAGATGGCGAAATCCAAAATCATGCATCGCCCGCGCCACCGCGCCGATGTTATTCGGGTTGCGTGCCCGCACCAGCACCACAACCACCCGATCCATCTCTTTCTTGACCATTCTTAAGATTCTAGGCACAAAAAAAGAGCGGTCGGCGAAAACCTCCGCCGGCCGCTCTCTCTTCGTTCTAAAACCGCCTACCGGTGCCCTTCATGTGCCTCGGCGTGCGGATGCTCCTGCGTGTTCGCATTGTGCTTATCGTTGTAGATCGACTTGCTGACGTTATTCTGACGTTGGTTGATCTGCTGGTGCTCCTGCGCGTTCAGATGTCCGCCGTTCGCCGCCCGGTCAGCCGCAGCCTGATGATTGATGCTCGCCTCGCGGTTCTCCAGGTTGCCCGTCTCATGCGCCGTCAGCTGACCCGACTGCACTCCCTGCCCGATACGCTGCTGCTGATTGGCCGCACGCACCCCGGGGCGAGAAAACGCTGCATTCTGCGGACGACCGCCGTTGACCGAAGCGAAGTTGCTGCGATCCGCGTGTGCCATCTGCACATGGCTCTGCTGCTCAGCCGTCGGTGCAATATGGTTCTCCCGCGCGAACGAAGCCTCCTGTGCCGACGGACGAGCCTGAAGTCCGCCGGTCCCGCCGTTGAAGCTCGTACGATTGTTAATCGCCGTGTGGTTGATCACCGTGTTATCGATGTACGTGTTGTGAATCACCGTCCGATTCACATTGACGACCGCGGTGTTATACGCAAAGCTGTTGCCCACCCAGCGTCCGCCCCCAAAACCTACGCCGCCGTAGCCGAACCCATAGTTCACGCCGCCGTAGAAGCCGACGTGCGGCCCCCAATAACCAGCGTGGAAGAGGTAAGCGCCACCACCCCATCCCCAGTAGCCCGGCGTCCACAGTAGTCCAACCTGCGGCGGACGAACCCACACACCCGGAACCCAGTAGTACCCCTCATCGCCATACGCCCAGTAGCCGGGATTCCACAGATATCCATCACCCGGGCAGATCGGCTGCGTATAAACCGGCAACACCGGCGGCGCAAAGCCCACCGAAATAAACACTCCCGCAAAAGAAGCCGCAGGCAAAAGCGCAAGAGCCGCGCCCACCACAAACTTACGGACTAAATTCGCCAATCTCATACATTCATCCTTTGGTTGGCCTAACGGCGCCTTGGCCGCGGCACTCAAGTTGTTGAATAGCCATGTATCTCAGCCGGCCATTCGCTCTCTACCCTCCATACAAACACACGCCTTCGACGGAAGTTCCGCACATGTACCGTAGGCCCGCGCGAATTCACGAAGATATCCCTCAATCGTTGTATGCAAACCGACTCCCGACCACCCAGTTCTCCCTGAACAGGAAAGGAGCAAAATAAAGTTCGAATTCGTGACGCATTTTTTTGACCTCAAAAGTGCACTGCTTTTTTTCCACGTTCACCATGCAGAACACCACGTTGTGACCAGCAAAAAACCATGGTCAAACACCCCAATCTGGCCCAACCCCCTCCAAAAAGCCCAGCAAATCCTCAAAGATCCAAGCCGCACCACGGCCAGAAAAAAATCTCCGTCTAAACTCATAAACAGGCCCAAAAAAACCTAAGCCCGTTGATCTGATCTCTCCAACTCCCATGTCCGACAACTTCGCACAAACCGTCAAGCAGCAGGCCGATATCGTCCGCATCATCGGCGACTACATCAAGCTGCGCAAATCCGGCGCTCAGAACTACACCGGCCTCTGCCCCTTTCACAAAGAAAAAACGGGATCGTTCTCCGTAAACGCCACCCATAACTACTTCTATTGCTTCGGCTGCCACGAAAAAGGCGACGTCTTCACCTTCGTCATGAAGCTCGAAAACATCAGCTTTCCCGAGGCCATCCGCGTAGTGGCCACCAAGTGCGGAATCCCCCTCCCCAAGCGCGAATTCAACTCCCCCGATGAGGTTCGCGAAGCCGGCATTCGCCGCCAACTCACCGACATTCACGAAGCCGCCACGCAGTACTTCGAAGCCGCACTCAAAGCTCCCGAAGCCGCACGCGCCCGCGAATACCTCACCGGTCGCGGCGTCACCGCCGAGACCATCGCGAAGTTCCGCATCGGCTACGCCCCCGACGACTTCAACCACATGCGCGAGCAGCTCGCCAAACACTTCCCCGACGAAGTCCTCCGCGCCAGCGGCCTCTTCAGCGCCAAAGAACAAAACGACGGCAGCCAAGGCCAGCTCTACGCACGCTTCCGCAAGCGCATCACCTTCCCCATCGCCAATGAACAAGGCAAAACCATCGCCTTCACAGCCCGCGCCCTCGACGCTGAAGATGAGAAGGGCCGCCCCATCGCGAAGTATCTTAACTCACCCGAAACCGCTCTCTACAGCAAAGGCCAGGTCCTCTTCAACCTCGATAAAGCTAAAGCCGACATCCGCGCCCTCGGCTTCGCGCTGCTGGTCGAGGGCCAGATGGACTGCATCTCTGTCTACATGGCCGGCATCAAAGGCGTTCTCGCAACCTCCGGTACTGCTTTCACAGAGATGCAGATCCGTCTCCTCAGCCGCTTCACCAAGCGCGTCATCGTCAACTTCGACCCGGACACCGCCGGCACCGCCGCTACCGAAAAATCCATCGCCCTCCTCACTGAAGAAGACTTCGAAGTGAAGATCGTCACCCTCGAAGGCGGTCTTGATCCCGACCGCTTCATCCGCGAGCAGGGCGTCCAGCAGTACATGGCAGCCCTGCGCGATGCGAAGCGCCACTCCGATTACCTCATCGACCGAGCCCGCGAACAATTCCCCACTCGTACTCCCGAAGGGAAGGTCAAAGCGATGAATTTCTTACTGCCGCACATCCGCCGTATGCCTTCAGTTCGACAGCGAGAAGAATTTGCAGTTGACGCGGCGCAGAAGCTTGGAATTTCGTTTGTTCACTCTAAAGAATTGAGTGACGCAGCGTCGAAAAAAGTTGAAAGCGTTAGTGCTCATCGGCTCGAACCGATCGATCGGAACGAGGAAATCCTCTTGCGCGTCCTCGTTCTCCCGGAGAACGACCCTGCGCGCATCCTGGCCGTCGAGCAGCTCACACAGCATCCGGAATGGTACGACAGCCTTTCGTCCGCCGCTTTACTTGAGTCACTCGCGAACGCGCCAGCACCCCCCAACCCTCTCGACGCGGCGCCCGACGAGCCCAGCCGAATTCTTCTAGCACGCACCCTTCAAAACGCCGAGAACCCTGATTCTGCCTCCACCAACGCGCAATCCATGACCGAGCTTGTCGAAAACGCGCTCGAAACCCTCAAGTGCCGCCAGCTCGAACGCCGCCAACGTGAGCTCCGCACCCTCATCGCCGAGGCAGACCGCCATGGCGACCATGAGATGCTGACTAAGCTCACCGCAGAAAAGCTTCAAATCGACCGTAAGCTGCGGGAGCAATAACGCAGCGATCGTCGATTTCTCGTGAACATCCTCCAAACCAACGGGTTATAAGAAAGTAGACTTGCCCTGTATCCGGGAAAATATTTAGGAAGCAAATCTCACTCATGAGCATGGACATCTCTACAAAGCGAAGGCTGATGCTTGGCTTCTTGACCAACTGGGTAGGGAAACTCTCCTCTACCGTGATTCAGTTCGTCCAGATCCCGGTCTTCCTCCACTTCTGGAGCGTGCCCCTCTACGGCGAATGGATGATCGTCAACTCCATCCCCGCCTATCTCAGCTTCAGCAATGTGGGCTTCGGCTCTGTCGCGGGCAACGAGATGACGATGCTGGTCGCCCGCGATGACCGTGCTGCCGCTCTCCGCGTCTTCCAGAGCTGTTGGTGGCTCATCGCCATCATCTGCACAGCGACGATCGTACTGCTCTCCGGAACCCTCTACTATCTTCCCGCCTCCCGCCTCCTCAAGCTCACCACGCTGGGTGAGGCCGACACCAAGTGGATCATCTTTTATCTCGGCGTCTCCGTCCTGCTCGGGCAATTAGAGCAGCTCCTTCAATCTGCTTACCGAGCCATCGGCCGCTACCCCTACGGCACCTTCCTCAAAAACATGTTCTCCCTCTTCGCCTTTGGCTGCATGATCGCCGCAGTCACACTGGGTGCAGGCGCACGCATGACAGCGTTGGTCTTTGCCTCGGTTAACGTAGCCATCACCATATTCTTCTGCATTCTCGTCCGGCGCGACATCCCCTGGATCGAATATGGGTGGCAACACGCGAGCTTCGCCGAGATTCGCAAGCTCGCCCGACCGGCCTTCGCCTACATGGGATTCCCCCTCGGTAACGCCCTCAGCCTGCAAGGCAGCCTGCTCGCCGTCGGATACGCTCTCGGGCCCACCGACGTCGTTATCTTCAGCACTGCCCGCACTGTCTCGCGGGTAGCCCTGCAGATGGTCCAAATGGTCAACAACACCTTCGAACCCGAGATGTCGATCGCCTTCGGAGCCGGAAACTACGAACTCACTCGAACTCTGCTCCGCCGCGCCTGCCAGCTGGCCCTGCTCGTAGCCCTGATCCTGGTTATCGTCATGCTCAGCTTCGGCCCATGGTTTCTGGTTCATTGGACCGGTGGCCACGTCCCACCCAGCCGACCCCTCCTCAGCATCCTTCTCGCCGTTGTCGTCCTCTACGCGTTGTGGTCCACCAGCGGCACGCTGATGACCTCCACCAACCAGCACCAGCGCCTGGCCACCTACTATATCCTTGGCACCAGCGTCGCCTGCGTTCTCTGCTACGTCCTGGCGCGAGCCTACGGGCTCTATGGAGCGGCGGCCTCACTCCTGATCTCAGAGATCGTCATGAATCTTTACGTCGTCCCTGCCTGCCTGCGCATCGCCCACGATACCCTGCCCGCCTTCCTGGCCAGCATGCTCCACTACCCATCCTCCCTCCGCCCTGCATCCCTGTTAGCCAGGATCCGCCGCTCAAAACCCGGCTTCGAAAGCTGAAATCACACCCGCAAATCACTCTGATCGGCTTACAGTAGCGGGTGATCGCGAGCGAACCGCCGATTCATCAAACACACGAAACCCTGCAAAAATGACCAACTTCCAGAGCACTACCCCCGGATACAAGAACAAACACGGCCAGATCGTAATCTCCCGGACCGGATTTCCCTCAGAATCCTTCCCCGGCCAGACCATCTACCACTTACGTTGTACCCATTGCCACCACGATTACGGCTCGGCTGGCAAAGATATTCACCTCCGCCGCTGTCCCCGCCACCAGAATGGCACCCAAGGCGAATCACTTCGCGCCGCTGCCCTGAATCTTTTTCCCTCGGAAAGCGTCTAACTTATGTGGTATCCTGTGATTCGCTGGGGACGTGTGCCTTCGAATGCCCGGACTCTCTTTAGGGTCATCGGGCTTGCCAACGCGGTCTAAACCGTAATCTGCTCCCTGCCCATTACGATACAACCAAGGGACATGTCCGCCTGAATACCACAATCGACACCAGCGGCATCCCAGTTATCAGAATCTTTCGCAGGAGTGCGCACAGCCGTGGCTGAAGAAATTGACAAGTACGAAGACGATATAGACAAGCTCATCGACACAGGGAAAGAAAAGGGATATCTCACCTACGGCGAGGTCAACGACCTCCTCCCAGGCGATATCACCACCCCCGACGATCTCGATGACCTTCTCACCACAATCAACACCCAGGGCATCGACGTCCTTTCAGGGGAAGAGCGCGCCAGTGGCCGCGACAAATACGAACCGGAAGCCGGCGAAGAGTCCGACGACGTAGAACTCGACCTCTCGCCCGGAACCCTCGAGAAGACCAACGACCCCGTCCGCATGTATCTCCGCGAGATGGGAACCGTTCCCCTGCTCACCCGTGAGGGAGAAGTCGAGATCGCCAAGCGCATCGAGCGCGGACAGCTCCGCGTCATGAAGGCCATCTCGCGCTCGCCCATCGTGATCCGCGAGATCGTAGGCCTGGGCGAAGACCTCCGTCGCGGCGTCCGCAACATCAAGGAAGTCGTTACCTTCGATGAAGAAGAGCTCACCGAAGAGATCCTGCAAGCCCGCGTTCGCGCAACCGCCGGCCGCATCGACGTCATCGTCAAGCACCAGAAGAAGCTTCACGGCCTTGAAGAAAAACTCGAAGCGCCCGCAGGTAAAGACGCCAAGGCCAAAGCCAAAGAGACCCGCAAGACCCGCTGGCTCATCGGCCGCGAGCACGTCTACATCAATCGCATCGTTCGCGAGCTGAAGTACACCAACGGCGAGAAGAAACGCCTGCTCGACAAGGTCAACAAGACCGTCGACGCCATGCGCACCCTGGAGCGTCAGATCAAGACTCTCGAGGTCAAGCACGAAGCCTCGAAGTCCGAAGAGCTGCGCAAAGAGTACCGCCGCCAGCAGAAGAACTGCCGCACCGACCTCGAACGCGTCGAAGCTGACGCCGGTATCTCGCTGGTCGACCTCAAGCGCACCCAGCGCGAGATGATCCAGGGCGACATGGACGCGGAGCGCGCCAAGCGCGAGCTCATCGAGGCCAACCTTCGCCTTGTCGTCTCCATCGCCAAGAAGTACACCAACCGCGGCCTCCAGTTCCTCGACCTCATCCAGGAGGGCAACATTGGCCTCATGAAGGCCGTCGACAAGTTCGAGTACCGTCGCGGTTACAAATTCTCGACCTACGCCACCTGGTGGATCCGTCAGGCCATCACCCGCGCCATCGCGGACCAGGCCCGCACCATCCGTATCCCGGTGCACATGATCGAGACCATCAATAAGCTCATCCGCACATCGCGTCAGCTGGTGCAGGAGCTTGGCCGCGAAGCCTCCTCAGAAGAAATAGCCCGCCGCATGGACATCCCGGTCGCCAAGGTCCGCAAGGTCCTCAAGATCGCCCAGGAGCCCATCTCCCTCGAGACCCCCATCGGAGAAGAGGAAGATTCGCACCTCGGAGACTTCATCGAAGACCGCATGGCCGTCTCCCCGGCTGACGCAGTCATCAGCGTCAACCTCAAGGAGTACACCTCGCAGGTCCTCCGCACCCTGACCCCGCGCGAAGAGCGTGTGATCAAGATGCGCTTCGGCCTCGAAGACGGCTCCGAGCACACCCTTGAAGAGGTCGGCCAGTCCTTCCAGGTCACCCGCGAGCGCATCCGCCAGATAGAGGCCAAGGCACTCCGCAAGCTCCGTCACCCCAGCCGCAGCCGCAAGCTGAAGGCCTTCGTCGACGGCGTCAAGGACATGTAACTCCATTCATCACAATTCAACACGGACGACGGGCGCCAACGAAAGCTGGCGCCCTTTCCTTTGCAGCAAACAAACGCCATCTCTCGACCAGCGGGAGGGCCAACCGAAGGAGTATATAAGTCACGAAGTGCCCGCCCCGCGCGGAGCGGGCACTTCCGGCAGGACAAAAGATTTACAGGTTCTTTCTTTTCTTCTGAGATGATAAGAAAGATCGATCAGCAACACGGAGGACCCCGCCCCCGCATGACACTCCCCTCGTCGGAGCCCAACCGTCTCCCCTATTGGCTGCGTCGTCTCTGGCCTATCTACTGCTTCCTCGCCGCCCTCGTCACCTTCGGCTACGCTCTCTACGATCCCTACCAGATCGACGGCGACGCAGTCTCCTACATGGATATCGGCGACCTCATCCGCGCTCACAACTGGCACGCCGTCATCAACGGCTACTGGAACCCCCTCTATCCCGCCTTCCTTGCCCTCGGCCACACCCTCTTCCACTCCACCCGCTACACCGAACTCCACGCCTACTACATGGTCAACTTCGGCATCTTCCTCCTGGAGATGCTCGCCATCATCGCTTTCACAGACGCCCTCATCCAACTCCGCGACCTCCGCGAAACCTCGACTCACCCACCAGGCGCAGCGTCCTCCCTTCCAGCATCTTTCCTTTTAGATCACTACACCCTCCGTTACCTCGGCATCGGCCTCCTCGTCATCTCCACCCAACGCGAACTCAGCATGGGAAAGGTCCGTCCCGACGCGCTCCTTCAAGCCTTCCTGCTCTTGGGCGTAGCTGCGCTCCTGAAGCACCTCGCAACCAGCCATCTGCGTTACGCCACTCTCATGGGCATCGCGCTCGGCCTCGCCTATCTCACTAAATCCTTCGCCTTCCTCTTCACCTTGCTCTGCATTCTCGCGCTGATCCTCTTCCGTACCTTCTGGCAACGACACTCGGCCGCTCGGGTCGCCGCAGCCAGTCTCCTTGCACTGGTCTGCTTCTCTGTTATCGCCGGCCCCTACATCGCCGCGCTCTCCAAACAGAAAGGCCGCTTCGACTTCGGCGACTCTGGCAGCCTCAACTACGCCTGGTTCATCAGCGGCACCGAGAAGATGCACCTCCAAGCCAACCAGACATCTCTCTTCGGCTCCTCCGAAGTTCACCTCAAACATCCTGAGAAGCAGCTTCTGCAAGCGCCCGCCATCTTCAGTTACAAAGAACTACCCTACGGCACCTATCCTGACTGGTTCGACAACTCCTACTGGAACGATCAGGTCAAGGCGCACATGAACCCGCGGCTCGAAGTCGTCGTCATTGGTCAGTGCATCGTGCGCATCATTCGTTACATCGCGAACCACCCCGAGGCCTGGATTCTCCTCATTGTCACGTTCCTTCTGAGCGCGCGTCTTCACCGCGACTGGCAACCTGCTGCGAATGCTTTCTGGCTCGCGCCGATGCTCCTTGGCCTCGGCATCTTAGGCATCTACGGCATGGTGAACATCGAAGACCGCTACATCACCGTCGGCCTCCTCGCCATCCTGCTACCGCTCTTCGCGTCGCTCCGTCTACCCCCGTCCGTTCAAACCGTTGCCGCCCGCACCGCAGTTTCAGCCGCCGTCGTTCTCCTCGCCCTGCTGGCCGTGGCAGAGTCCGCCCGCACGGTCGGAGAACTCCGCCGCGAACTTCCCTTTGCCGGGTTGCCGGTCGGCTGGTACAGCCCAAGCATCTTCGGAGCCGCCCACGCACTCAACGACCTCGGCGTAGGCCCTGGCGACACCGTTGCCTGCATCGGAACCATAGCCTGCCTCTATGATCCCTACTGGGCTCGTTTGGCTGGCGTCCGCGTCCTCACCGAGATCTACGAACCGAACACCCCTCTCTATCCCTCCTTCGCCGCCATGCCCAACCGCGCTGAAGCCTTCGATGTCGTACGCCGTCAAGGAGACAAGGTCCTCGTCGGTTACTTCACCCCCGGCCTGATGACCGGCACCAACCCTATCTCTGCGGGCTGGCACGAACTGGACAGCTCCCCCTTTTACGCTCTCCCCCTCAACCTTCCTGCGACGACTTCCACGGAAGGGATTCAGCCCTGACGCCGCAAGTCCCACACCATCACTTTGGTAGCATGCAAACAATGAGCGATCTGACCGTAACCATCCTTATGCCATGCCTCAACGAAGCAGAGACGCTCGCTTTCTGCGTTCGCCAGGCGGTCGCCGCTCTCCGCGACAACAACGTCGCCGGCGAAGTCGTCGTCGCCGACAACGGCAGCACCGATGGTTCGCAAAAGATCGCCACCGATGAAGGCGCTCGCGTCGTCAACGTCCCCGTCCGTGGCTATGGGGCAGCCCTCATCGCCGGTATCGAGGCCGCGCGCGGCAAATACATCTTGATGGCCGACGCCGACGCCAGCTATCACTTCGAACATCTTCCCCGCTTCCTCCCAAAACTCGACGAAGGCTACGACCTCGTTATGGGCAATCGCTTCTCCGGCACCATCGAGCCCGGCGCCATGCCACCGCTCCACCGTTATCTCGGCAATCCGGTTCTCTCTTCCATCGGCCGCATCTTCTTCGGCATTCCCGTCCGCGACTTCCACTGCGGACTCCGTGCCTTCCGCCGCGACCCCATCCTCGCGCTCAACCTCCGCACCACCGGCATGGAGTTCGCCTCAGAGATGGTCGTGAAATCCTCCCTCGCCGGCCTTCGGATGACCGAAGTGCCCACCACCCTCTCGCCCGATGGCCGCAGTCGCCCGCCCCACCTTCGCTCATGGCGCGACGGCTGGCGTCATCTGCGCTTCCTCCTTCTGTTCAGTCCCCGCTGGCTCTTCCTGATCCCCGGCGTCGTCACCTTCTTCGTCGGCATCATCCTTTCGCTCTGGCTCATCCCAGGCCCCCAAACCGTCGGCCGATGGACCTTCGACGTCGACACCCTCACCTACGCGCTCGGCCTCGTCCTCATTGGAGCCCACATCTCCGTCTTCGCCGTCAGCGCACGCGTCTTCGGCACACAGGAGGGCTTCCTGCCGCCCAATCCAAAGTTCGAACGCATCTTCAACTACATCAATCTCGAAGTTGGCCTGCTCTTCGGAAGTGCTCTCCTGTTGGTCGGCCTCGGAATCCTCGGCTACGCCATTCATATATGGCATAGCGCCGGATTCGGAAATCTCTCCGCCCAGCGCATGCTTCGCCTCACCTTACCGTCGGCAACCTGCTTCATGTTGGGGGTAGAAGCCATCTTCGGCAGCTTCTTTTTAAGTCTGCTCGGAATGAACCGCCGGTGAGAAAGCTCTGTTCGAACGTAACGCGACACAGCCGAGTTTGATGCCCAGCCGGTCACTTTCAATGCAGATTTAGGCCTCTGCAGCCGGTACAAATCCATCGCATCGCTGATGGGTGAAACCTTCAGGTGCAGCGCCGCATGCTTCGGATGACCGCACTCATCCAGCAGGTCCGCATCTGCTTTTTTGCTGCTAAGTATAGTGACCAAACACCGAACTCTTCGCGTGATGCTCGCCAAAGTGATTGCAAAGTCCGCACTATCCGTTGTGAACCGGCTGCATAACAACCTCCTGCTTTCTTTAGATCAGAGTCACGAACGCGTCGCGCCGTTGATTCGCACATCATGATTTGCTGCAACTCTACGCCGCATAAAACCCTATGTAAATTGCAACTGTGCAGCCCTAATCAGACGTCGAACTCTGCCCGGTCCCTCCCTAAATTGGGAACCATCATGCCTGTCGCAGCGTACCTCTCCTCGAAGTCATCAAGAGGAGCAAAATCATGCAGATCACCGACCCCCTCTACACCGCCAGCATGACCGACCAGCAGCGCGCCTGGTTTTACGCCGAGTACGAACGCGCCCACAAGGACGAGGTTGTCGGCTTTCTCCTCGCGCTCTTCCTCGGCGACTTCGGTATTCACCACTTTTACCTCCGCCGAAACACTGCCGGCATCATCTATCTCATCTTCTTCTGGACCGGCATCCCCGCAATTCTCGGCATTATCGAATGCTTCTTCATGCCAGGCCGAGTCCGCCAGTACAACGCTGCTCTGGCGCTCTACATCTCCAACCAGATCCTCGCCAGTTCGACCCCCCACAGCGAACCGGCACCTGCAACCTCGCACTGTCCCGACTGCAGCAGCCCCATCGACCCTTCCGCATCCTTCTGCCCCCACTGCGGAGCCACAATCACCCACAATCACCAGACCACACAGGCCGCGACCTAAATCCATCGACACGACCCAACCCACGATCCCAGCGCAAGGAAAAGGGCTCCATCAGGAGCCCTCTCTTTCTCAACATCGGAATTTAATCGCTGCGCCGTAACTACGCGCCAGTGCTGTGCTTCACCGCAGCTTCATACCCAGCGGTAAAGTTCGAGCGGTACTCATCGCGAGCCGCACCCTTCACCGGTGGGTGAACATACAGGTGAGACGCCTTCGCGTCGATCTTCCGCTTCGCCGTCATGTCCAGCTGGGCTGCTTCAACCCCGTCGCGGTAGGCTGACTGCGCCTGCTCCGTGCCCGGAGGAGGCGTATTCCAACTCCGGCTCTCTGTCGTGGGTGCCTGGTTCGTCTGGGCGTGTGCGAAAAATGTTGCACCGCTCATAAGTGCCACTGCGATCAGTGGTGTTGCAATTCGAGTTCGCTTCATCGTGTTTCCTCTTTCCTTCCAGGTCAATAGATGCACCTGGAGGCCAGAGGGAACTTACCATAACCCAGTAATTACTGGCAAATTCACGCTCGGATGCTGCCTCAGCCCTGTGAACACTACATATTTGTGTGGCCGCCGCGCATCTCTTCATTGAACGTGGGCTTGATGAACGCCAGCGCATGCACCAGTTCCGCCTGATACTGCGCACGATGCCCCATCAGAGCCTCGGTCGGCGTCGCATATTCAGTATCCGATGCAAGATGAATCAGCCCCTCACCCGCCAATGCCGCTGCCGTCTTTTTCAGTTCCTCAACGGTCGAGTTCAGATACTGCGCATCCCGAGGATCCAGCAGCCAAACCGGCTGTCCGCCGCCCAGCACTCCCGACAGCCAGAACACCTTCGCCGCCAGATACTCCTGCCGCTGCCCATCCGTCGTGTCATTGAAGTTGAAGCGCTTCTTCCACGGGCTGTAGAACCGCGTCGTCACCGGAACAGGCTGCCGATTGCCGCTCTTCACCAGCTCCAGCTGCCCCTGATCCATCGTCTTCCGCACTGCGTTGTAGATAAATCCCTCGGCAAACGGCTGCTCCGGAGCCTTCACGATCTCCGCAAACGTCACCGTCATCGACGCCGCAACCTTTGCGTGAAGCGGATTCTCCTCACCATCCTGCAGCCGAACCTCGCCATGCACCAGGAACGTATCCGCGCCCGAGGTCGACTCATGGAACGGCCACGTAAACTTCTCGAAGCTCAGCGGCAGCCCATGCAGCGTCAGGTAGCAGTCCGGCCTCGGATTCTTCAACCGCTTCGCAGCCTCTGCCAGATAAACCCCAATTTCGGCCAGCATATCGGCACGGCTGAAGTCGAATTTATCGCTCAGCTCCAGCACCTGCGTCTTCGTCATCGGAGCGGAGGTGCCAGGAAGCTTGCTATGCGTCGGCACCTGCGTCTTCGCCTTATCCGCAACCAGCGCTAGCAAGAACCGCGTCGTCGGATTACCGGAAAAATCCTGTCCAATCGCACTCGAAACCACTACCAGTCCGGCTACCTTCGCCGCAGCATCTACATGTCCAGCCAGTACCTCTTGCGTCCCCATTACCATTTGCCCCAATCAGTTTTTTCTTATATCTCTCCATTTTACGACCTATCCAGCATTTCGCCCATTTTTGCCTAAGCACCAATCCGATGCGGACAGCCTTTTGTCCGTAAACGGTAAGTGCTGATAGATGCCGACTTACGACAATTCTTTAAGAGCAAATCAATTCCCTTTTTCTGCAATTATTTGCACATCGCACCGGGCAACCTTCCCTCTTCAAAAGGTAACCACGGCGATTCAAACGACTACTCAGTGACGACTAGAGCCCTTCGATGGCCATCAACCTGCACTTAAGTAAACCCGTAACCGCTTGTATTTAGGCCCATTGGAGAAGCTTCTTGAAAAAAAATCGTAAGTATCTCACTGCCCTGGTTGCCCTTGTCTTCGGGACCTTTTTCGCCGCTCATGCTGACACGCTGTCACTGGCCAGTTACTCCGGATCTTCTTCCGCACCCGATGTAGCCAACACCGCGACGACCTACAACTCGGCCGCCTCCATCGTTAACAGCGGTTCCACCTCTACCTTCGACATCGCTTCAGGTTCTGTTTGGCATTCAGCCTTGGGCAGCTCAAGTTGGGTCTCCTTCAACGCTCTCACCGGACCAACCTCTGGCTTGGTCGTCCCTAATGGCGATTACCTCTACAACACGCAGTTCAACCTTGGGTCTTCTGCTTCAAACTACGTTGGCTCTCTCAGCGTGCTCGCCGATGACACGGTTTCGATCTACCTCAACGGCAAACTCATCCTGGAGGCCGCAGGTCCCCTGAGCGCAAGCAATGATTACTCTCATTGCTCTGACGTAGGTCCTAACTGCGTTACGCCGCTCACCTTCAGCTTTACTGGATTCGACCAGGGAATGAACGACCTCACCTTCGATGTCAAACAGGTCGCCGGAGTCGACGAAGGTCTCGACTTCGCTGGCACCATCTCCTCCGTACCCGAACCCGCCTCGCTGATGCTGTTTGGTACAGGTCTGCTTGGCATCGTCGGAGTGACACGATGCTGTATCGCAGGAAAGTAATCGACCTCAAAATTGGAGATGTGCCACAACATCGCCTTTCCAACTTCGCCGGCTGAAAAGATCATGGGTCCCCTGCGGCTAGAGCCTTGCCGCAAGTGAAAGAAAACAGATCTTCGCTACGGATGTTTTGCCGCGGCAGCCTTATCAGCCGCAGCCACGGCCTTCTTAAACTCATCCACCGCAGGAACGTTATGCGAACGAAGCCCATCCTTTGCGACATTCCTCCAGCCCGCCGGGCTGTCCAGAGGAAGATTCGTATCGCCGTTGTAAACAGTGAACGAATCGCCTACGCCCCCAATCTCCGTCTGTGGATGCGGCGTTCCCTGCTCACTCGCCTCAGGAACGCCTGCCCCGGACATCTCCGGCTGCCTGCCGTGCTGAGCCCCCACCGACACCCCATTCGCCGTTGGGTCGATCACTCCCACTCGGTTGTTCTGCCGCGGATCGCTGATCGTCGTGTCGACCACGCCCTTGTGCCCCTTGCGAATCACGATAATCAGGTCCGCGCGCTGAGTGCTGATCGTTGGCTGAAATCTTCCCCAATTCAACAGCGCCGTCTCAACGTCCTTTTGCGCTACTTGATTGGCGCGCGGGTCGTCAACGTCAATTCCTGCTTGAGGATCGATAATCACGGCAACAGTCTTCGCGCTGAGAATGTAGTCAGGTAAACTCTTCTCAGCCTTGTTCTTCGCACCCGCAAAGGTCACCATCAACAAGCCCGCGATCAGAGCCACAAACATTCGCCTCGGCATATCCCCTCCTTCATACTCGGCAAGATTTTACGCCGCCGGCGCCAAGACCACATGGACGGCTCGATGGAAGCCGCCGATGCCTGCTGAAGCGAATTGATTCCAGGCACCCCAGCCCTCAATTCAGCATCGAACGACAAGAATCAGCAAAAATCAACAAGGATCAGCGACGCCTAACTCTGATCTAACCCAGTCCCGTCCGTGAAGGTGTCCAGTGATAGCCGCCGTTCTACGATCCGCCAGCCAGCCTCTTTGCATGGAAGAGGTCCCCATGCCCGTCCTCACCGAGGGCCATCTCCTCCTCCGCGTTCTCGCCTGCGGAGTCTGCCGCACCGATCTCCATATCGCAGAGGGCGACCTCTGTCTCCTCCATCGGCCGCTTATCCTAGGCCATCAAATCGTCGGCAAAGTCGTCGACGGCGCCACACCGAATCGCCCCAACGACATGCGCGTCGGCGTCTCCTGGATCGGCGGAGCTGACGGCACCTGCCCCTTCTGCCTCCGCGGCGAGGAAAACCTCTGCGACAACCCCGTCTTCACCGGCTACACCATCAACGGCGGCTACGCCGAGTACGTCCTCGTCCGCTCCGACTTCACCTACCCACTCCCCAACGCCCTCGACGAGACCCACGTCGCCCCCCTCCTCTGCGCCGGCATCATCGGCTTTCGCAGCCTTCGCGTCGCCGGCACTCAGCCCGGAGAGCGCGTCGGTCTCTTCGGCTTCGGCTCCTCCGCCTCGCTCGCCATCAACGTCCTGCGCCACTGGAACTGCGAGGTCTACGTCTCCACCCGCGGCGAAGCCCACCGCACGCAAGCGACTGCTGCGGGCGCCCAGTGGGTCGGCACAGAAAACGACAAGCCGCCCGTTCAGCTCGATCGCGCCATCACCTTCGCGCCCAGCGGTGCTGTCGTCGTCAGCGCACTCTCCAGCCTCCGCAAAGGCGGCGTAGTCGCCATCAACGCCATCCACCTCGACCAGATGCCCGCCTTCGACTACGACAAGCTCCTCTGGGGCGAACGCCAGATACGCAGCGTCGCCAACATGACCCGCCAGGACGCAACCGACTTTCTCAAAGTAGCTGCCGAGATCGGCCTGAAGCCGCAGATCCAAACCTTCCCGCTGGAGAAAGCCAACGACGCTTTGATAGCCGTCAAAGATGAGACCGCCAACGGCTCCTGCGTCATCGTCCCTTAGCAGTCTTGACCTGACTGCGAACTCATTTCGACCGAAGCCACTCGCGCAGTTTGCGAGTTGCGAAGTGGAAAAACCCGCTGTTCTCCTCCGCGTCAACGCACTCCAGGCGACTGAGGCATACTTGCAGTTAGGAAAGTGAACCGCTAACGCATGGAAACTAAGTCGACCCTCGCTCATCTCGCCACCGAAGCCCGCAACTCCCTCACAGAACACATCGACGAACTCTCCACCCTGGACATGCTCCGCCTCATCAACGAGGAGGACGCCAAGGTCGCCGCCGCCGTGGCTGCCGTTCTTACAGAGGTCGCCTGCGCCGTTGATGCCATTGCCGAACGCTTCGCCGCCGGCGGCCGCCTTTTCTACATCGGCGCAGGCACCAGCGGCCGTCTCGGCGTCCTCGATGCCAGCGAGTGTCCCCCAACCTTCTCCGTCCCCCCAACTCTCTTCCAGGGCATCATCGCCGGCGGCGACGGCGCCCTCCGCAAGTCCAGCGAACAATCAGAAGACTCTCCCGAACAAGGCGCCACAGACATCGCCGCTCACGCACTCACCGTCAACGACACCGTACTCGGCATCGCCGCCAGCGGACGCACCCCCTACGTCCTCGGCGCCCTCGCCCACGCCCGTAAACTCGGCGCTCTCACCATCGCCCTCGCCTGCGTACCAGACTCGCAGATGGCTGCAAACGCCGACATCTCCATCGCTCCCATCACCGGCCCCGAGATCCTCACTGGCAGCACCCGCATGAAGGCCGGCACCGCCACCAAGCTCGTCCTCAACATGATCTCCACCGGCGTCATGATCAGGACAGGCGCAGTCTACGGAAACCTCATGGTCAACATGCAGGCCAGCAACGTAAAACTCATAGACCGCGCCCAGCGCATCATCATGGCTACCACAGGCATCGACCAACCCACCGCCGCGAAGATCCTCGATGAAGCCGGCAGCGTGAAGACCGCCATCGTCATGCAGAAGCTCTCCATCGACCGCACCAGCGCCGAAGCAAAACTGAAAGCCCACCGCGGCAATCTCTCCGCGCTCCTGAATCAGAAGTCCTGAACCGCACAGTCTTGCGGCGAGAGGCAGCGGTAGACTGAGGGGATGAAGACCGGCCGCGTGATGGCGTTGGACGTGGGAAAGATTCGTGTGGGCGTGGCCCTATCCGACCCACTCGGTTACACCGCGCAACCCCTACTAACACTGTGGCGCAAGACCAGGGGCGAGGATCTGCGCAGCCTGCTACGCCTAATTCGAAAGCATGAAGTAGTCAAAATCGTGGTGGGCAATCCGCTGCACATGTCAGGCGACGTAAGCCCCTGGGCCGCGAAGGTGCATGAGTTCGCCGACGAATTGCATAAGCGCTCTGGCCTTCCCGTGCAGCTCTGGGATGAACGCCTCAGCTCGGTCGCAGCACACGAGATCCTCAACGAAGCAGGGCACGGCCGCCGCGAGCGCAAGTACGTCATCGATCAGGTCGCCGCAGTCGTCATCCTGCAAGGTTGGATGGAGGCCACAGCACAGGCCGCAGCAAAGGCAGCGCTGCAACAGAGCGACATAAGCGATGAAGATCGTGGCGAAGGCAAGTAACGCCTTGCACGGTTAGAGCTGCATCTGCTATCCCTTGTTCGGTATATGGGCGAACTCACAAGCGACGCCATTCAAGAGATCGTGCGGATCCATTCAGACTGGATCGCTCACGAAGTCGCCGGAGAAGCTCACAAATTGATCGCATTGTGCGCCGACGACATCGAACTGTGGCCGCCTGACGCCGAGCCCGTGCTCGGACGCGCCGCAGTCGCAGCGAAGATAGCGACCGGAACCACAAAAATCCACTCCATCGAGATCACCGATCGTCGCATTCGAGGTTCCAGCGACATCTCTTACCTGACCGCGAACTACAAAACCACCCTCTCCTCCGCAGAAGACTCCACTCCGCGACAACTCCTCGGCAGCCACCTGTGGATACTACGAACTCGGTCCGGCCCATGGACCATCCATCTCATAAGCTGGTCGTCGTGGGACCACGAACCGTGATTCTCCAACCCATTCGCATTCACACCGGAGCAACCTCAACCCGCTATCATCATCGGTTATGTTAGCTTCCATCCGAACACGAATCCTGATCAAGGCCCTCCTCACCACCGGAACCCTCACCGCCCAGCAGGCTCCCATGCAAAATCCCTTCCTCGCCCTCATGACCGCTGCCAATGCCCACGCGAAGGCCCACGGCGCGCAGACGCCCGTCCTCTCGCCCGTCGACGCTACCCTCATCGGCCCAAACCCCTCCGTCGACGTCGCCCAACTCCTCAAAGCCGGCTTCAAGGTCATCCCCTGGACCACCAACGACCCCGCCAAGATGCGCGCGCTCATCGACCTCCGCGTCGACGGCATCATCTCAGACCGCCCCGACCTGCTTCAACAGGTGGTCAAAGAAGAGGCCGCAGCTCACCCCGACGAAGCCGCTTACTTCAAAAGCTTCGACGTGTCGGCCCATCGTGGAGGCCGCGGCCTGCGCCCTGAAAACACGCTCCCCTCCTTCGAGGACGGCCTTGATCATCTGAGCACAACGGTCGAGACCGACACTGGCGTTACGACGGATCACGTCTCGCTCATCTGGCACGATCAGTTCCTCAATCCGGAGTCGTGCCGGCGGGTGGACGGTACTCCTTACACGCTCGAAAACCGCGTCTACACTCGCGATATCTCGCTTGCCGAGGCGCAGAGCACGTTCATCTGCGACAAGCTGCATCCGCAGTTCCCCGACCAGAAGAACGATCTCGCGCTCTCGCCCGTCGCTGTAGCCTTCGCGGCACAGGAGCATCTCATCAGCCCCTATGTCCCAACACACGCCGAGCAACTCTTCCGGTTTACACGCTTCTACGCCGCCTACTATCGCAGCGGAGCGGGCAAGTCGCATCCGGACGCGGCTGCGCGCGCGGCTAACGCGGAGAGAGTTCGTTTCAACCTTGAGACGAAGATCCTGCCTCTGCCCAATGATCCCGTTGGGCCGAACCCGCCATTGGCCAACTCCCATGCCGAACCGGCCAGCAATCACACAGTAGACCCGCAAACCTTTGTCAATACGCTGTGCGGGGCGATTGTGCGCAACCACATGGAGTCTCGCGCCGAGGTTCAGAGCTTCGACTTCCGCACCCTCATCCTCGTCGAGGAGCAGTTTCCGAAGATCCCCACCTACTACCTGACCGAATCGCCAAAGATGCTGAGTTCGGAGTTCGTCCCGGCTGCTTTGCGGCAATAATTTGGTGTTCTGTTGCAGGGTTTTTTTCTGGCGTGGTGGTTGTGGTGTTTTGCAGGGGTTTTTCGCAAATTATGGTTGCGTAACGTGGTGTTTTGGCATGGTAAACGTGGTGTAGATCGTGGTGAATGTGTGGCTGGAAACACCACAAATTTTTGCGACGAAAAATACGCCACGTTTTTCAACTTTATTTTTGGGCAACAGACGGCTCCAGAAGATGTGTCCTGCCCGGACGGGCCTCCTGCGCGGATGGCGGTCACTTCGTGACTTGTATACCGGTCTTGGTGAGTGGAGCGCCTGTGTCCTCCCGTTGGTCGGGTCTAGAAGAGGCTTAGTTTGCGGGGCATCTCTATGCCGAGGTGCTCGTAGGCCAGGCGTGTGGCTACCCGGCCGCGGGGGGTGCGGTCCAGGAAGCCTATCTGGATGAGGAAGGGCTCGTAGACCTCTTCAAGGGCGTCCTGCTCCTCGGCTAACGCTGCGGCTAGTGTGTTGAGGCCTACTGGGCCTCCGTCGTACTTCTCGATGATGGTGCGGAGAAGGCGACGGTCCAACTCGTCGAAGCCGTGGGCGTCTACCTCGAGCAGGGACAAGGCGGCCTGCGCTGTGGGCCGGTCGATGATGCCCTTAGCTCGTACCTGGGCGTAGTCGCGGACGCGGCGGAGGAGACGGTTGGCGATACGTGGGGTTCCGCGGGAGCGCATGGCGATCTCGGCAGCGCCGTCCTGGTCGATGGGAACGCCGAGGACCTCGGCGGAGCGCTCGACTACGAAGCGGAGCTGATCGTCGGTGTAGAACTCGAGGCGGAGAAGGATGCCAAAGCGGCTGCGCAGCGGCGAGGAGAGCAGGCCGGGGCGCGTGGTGGCGGCGACGAAGGTGAAGGGCCGGATTTCCATCACGTGGGTGCGAGCGGCCGGGCCCTGGCCAATGATGATGTCGAGTTTGTAGTCTTCGAGGGCGGTGTAGAGCTTTTCTTCGAGGACGGGCTGGAGGCGGTGGATCTCGTCGAGGAAGAGGACCTGCTTCTCGCGCAGGTTGGTGAGGATGGCGGTGAGGTCGCCTTGAATCTGCAGCGCGGGCCCGGAGGTCTGCTGGTAGCCGACGCCCAGCTCGTTCGCGATGATGGTCGCCAGCGTGGTCTTGCCGAGGCCGGGAGGGCCGAAGAGGAGGACGTGGTCGAGGGCTTCGCCGCGTGACTTTGCCGCTTCGAGTGCGATGGCGAGCTGTTCTTTGGCCTTTTCCTGACCGATGAACTCGGCGAGGCGGGTTGGGCGCAGCTTGAGCTCGAAGGCGTCATCGTCGTCGGCTTTGCCGGCAGAGACCAGACGTTCCGCTTCGGTGGATCTTGCTTGATTGAGGTCTATCTTCGCCATGCCCTGAGGGCGATACTAAGGCGAAGGGCGGCCGGAAGCAACTGTGAGCGCCCGATATCTTTTCGGATGTTCGGGCTGAATGGTTTCGCCAGCTATGCCAACGATCGGACAAGCCGTTCTGGAGGGAGCCGGGAGCCTGATTGCTCTTGGTGGCTTGTATGACGTCTTTGTTCCCGCTTGCCTGCGAATCTGGCGGTTGTGTGCGGAGGTGATCCTCATAGCTCCAAATTGGTTCGGGAGCTGCTGCGTGCACTGGGTGGAACGCTGGTTGGGATCGGCGTGAGTGTGGTGGTGCTTGCCAGCAGAATGGAGCTGCGGATAGAGCGCTCTTGAAGTTGGTGATACTCGTGGTGGTTCTGCCGTCGGAGGGAGTGAATGCGTTTGGGATGTTTCGAGTGGGCTCGCCGTATTACCTGCCGCTTGCGCTGATCGTGATTACGCTGGTGGGATTGGCGATCTGTTAGATCGTGAAGAGAATCGTGTGAGTGAGATCGACCTTGGACTTGCTTTTGAAAGGTTCCGCTTGAGGGCGATGGTGCGGCGAAGATGGTCTGGGATGTAGCTGTTGCGTCCGGGGCTTTGGGTGCGACGCGGGGATGAGGACAACTGCAAATGCGGGGGTCTCTCCACTGCGCGACGGACGGTAAAGCTGTCCGTCGCTTCGGTCGAGATGACGAGTGTTTGGGGTGGTCGAGATGATGAGGTTAGTCGTGGAGGGAGTAGACGGCTGAGCCATGTGGAGGGAGATCGACCTGGAAGGAGTTGAGGAGGCCTAGCTCTTGTCTCTGCCAGAGGTCGCGGACCTTGTACTGCGCTTTGTCGATGTAACCGTACTCTGCGAAGGTCTTGTCGACGTGGACGGGCGTGTCGCTGACGTTGAAGATGGCGAGGTACTGCTTGTCTCCGCGAATGGAGCGCGAGGTCCAGGTGACGAGGGGACCGTCCTCTGTATTCATTTCGCTGGCGATGGAGTCGTGGTCCATCTCGATGACGGCCTGATTGGTGAGAAGTGACTTGAGAGCATCGTCCATCTCGGTGAGATTGCCTCCAAGGAAGAGCGGTGCTCGCGCGATGGCCCAGAGGGTGATCATGGTACGCTGCTCATCTTCAGTGAGTCTTGAGTTGCGTGGTTTGCCTTCGCCGGGGTTGGGACGGAGCTGGCCGAGGGGGAGCATATCCGCATCGGGCCAGCTTCCTGGCTTTGCCTGATCGGCCCACTTCGCGAGGATAGAAAACTGATCCTTTACGCCCTGCGACCACGTGGCGTCGGGGTCCTTATCCCAGTGATCCCAGACGTCGCTCGAGATGCGCCACATCTGCGCGTTCTTTGCCACTTCGCCGGCGTGCTCGATTGGCGTGGGCCCGGGCGAGAGGCTGAGCACGATGGGGCGGCCAGATCGCTCGATGGCTTTGCGAATCATGCGAATCTCGGCGCTCTTGTAGGGGTGCGCGATGCAGTCCACCTTTAGGAAGTCGACGCCCCAGGAGGCGTATTGCTTCATCAAGGCGTCGTACCAGGCTTGTCCGGCGAGGTTGGCTTTGACGCCGAAGTTGTCCGGGTTCCAGGAGCAGGTGTCGGTGGTGTCAGCCGCCATGCTGGCGCGATATTTCGTGGCGCCGATGTAGGGGTTGGCAAAGACAGTCTTTTTAGGGATGCCCCGGAGCATGTGGATTCCGAACCTGAGGCCGTCGTCATGGACGGCATCGCTGAGTGGTTTGAAGCCGCTGCCGGTGGCGGAAGAGGGGAAGCGGTTGGGAGCGGGCTCGTACTGGCCGCGGAGGTTGACGGTGTAGTGCAGAGCCTGCGGCATGGACATGTTTTCGGGGTTCTGCAGATACCAGCCTTCATCGATGACGACGTACTCCCAGCCGAACTCCTTGAGTTGCGCTGCAAGAACGACCATGTTGGCGCGAAACTGGGCCTCGTTCACAGTGGGGCCGTAGGCGTCCCAGCTGTTCCATCCCATGGGTGGTGTAGGAGCTAGCGCTTTGTCCTGTGCTGTTGCGGAGACTGTGAGCAGAAGTGCCAGAGCCACGCTAAAACGCTTCATCACCATGCGAATAAACATATCAAAGTCAGCGTGCTCCGTTCGGTCGGGAGCGGAACTCTGCGATGGAGGCGAAGGCTGCGCTAAGTTGCGATTAGACTGGACGCATCCGTAAAGTCTTACAGGAAGTCTTAGAAGACTTACGCCAGGAGTAGGAACGTGATCCAGATTCGCTCGGCCGTCCGTGTTGCAGCCTTCGTTATTTCTCTCTCCACAGCGCTGATTGCGCAGTCGATTCCGCCTGCCGTGAAGGCAGCGGAGGCATCCATTGACGGCGAAAAGATTCGCGCGCAGGTGCGTTTTCTGTCGGACGATCTGCTGGAGGGCAGGGGGCCGGGGCTGCGGGGGAGCGAGATTGCAGCGAAGTATATTGCGACGCAGTTTGCGCTGTACGGGCTGAAGCCGGGCGGGGACAGCGGAACGTATCTGCAGCAGATCAACTTCGTTGGAATGAAGGCGATTCCTGAGAAGACGACGATGTCGCTGATTCCTGCGAAGCCTGCGGGCAATTCGATTGATCTTTACTCGATCGACCTGAAGTATGCGGACGACTATACGGTGAGCAATCGGATGCTGACGCCGAGCGTGGATATCGATGCGCCGATTGTGTTTGTTGGTTATGGCGCGATTGCTCCGGAGTTTCAGTGGGATGACTATGCGGGCGTGGATGTGAAAGGGAAGGTGATTCTGTGCATTGTGGGGGATCCGCCTTCGACGGATCCGAACTTCTTTGGCGGCGATGCACTGACTTACTACGGGCGCTGGACGTACAAGTTTGAAGAGGCAGCGCGAAGGGGCGCGGTGGGCGCGCTGATTATTCATCGCACCGACCTGGCGAGCTATGGCTGGGATGTGGTGAAGAACTCGAATACGAGTGAGAAGACTTATTTGAGAGACGATAAGAATCCGCAGCTGGAGGCGGCTAGCTGGATACAGCTGGATGTAGCGAAGAAGATCTTTGCGGCGAGTGGGCTGGATGCGGATGCGGAGATCGTTGCGGCGGGGAAGCGGGGCTTCAAGGCGGTGGAGCTTCCGGTGAAGCTGAAGGCGCATGTGGAGAGCACGGTGCGGCCGTTTCAGTCGCCGAATGTGGTGGGGATTTTGCCTGGGGCGAATGCTGGCGGCAAAGATCAGGCGGTGATGTATACGGCTCACTACGATCATCTTGGGTTTGTGCCTGGGATGGCAGGGGACAATATCTACAACGGCGCGGCGGATAACGGCACAGGTTGCGGGATGCTGCTGGAGATGGCGCGGGCGTGGGCGCAGTCGGGCGTGAAGTTGCCGCACTCGCTGATCTTCGCTTCGGTGACGGCGGAGGAGCAGGGGTTGCTGGGATCGGAGTATCTGGGGCAGCATCCGCCGATTCCTGCGGGGCAGATTGCGCTGGATATTAATTACGACATGATTCTGCCGATCGGCGTGCCGCTGGAGACGAATGTGAATGGGGCGCAACGGACGACGTTTTATCCGACGGTGGAGGCTACGGCGAAGAGGTTCAACCTGGCGATTGTGCCGGACCCGAAGCCTTCGGCGGGGAGCTACTATCGGTCGGATCACTTCAGTCTGTCGCGGGTGGGAATTCCGGCGTTCTCGATTGAGACGGGGAATCTTTATGAAGGGCATGATGCGGCCTGGGGACATAAGCAGCATGAAGATTTCACCGCACATGACTATCACAACTTCAGCGACAACTTTCATGAGGACTGGGACTTCAGCGGGAACGCGAAACTCGATCGCTTTGGCATGGAGCTGGGCTGGGAGGCTTTGAGCGCGCCGACGATCATTCAGTGGAAGCCGAAGGATGAGTTCGAAGCGGCGCGGAAGGCTAGCCAGGGAACGAGATAGGGTCGCGTGGGGTGGACGGCGCGGGAAGAATCTGCGGACTAGTAGAAGTCGGCGCAGCTGAGGAAGTAGCCGCAGGTTCGGCAGACGAGCTTGCAGCGGCTGTCTTCGAGCCGAGAAGAGCAGGTGGGGCAGAAACGGGAGTGGTGTTCGGGCGCGAGCGAGGAGATCTGGCAGGTTTTTGCTGCGTGATCGGCGGGGGCGGGCGCTGGGGTTGAGGACATCTCGAAATGCTATCGCATGCGGGATTTTTTCAAGGTCCTTTGGTTCAAGCCGCGCATCGAAGAAGGTACTGTTGAAAGGTACCAATTAAGAACAAAAGGAGAAACAAGATGGATCGCACTGGCAGCGCAGTTTGGCACGGCAAGATTATGGACGGCACCGGCACCATTTCCACGCAGAGCGGCACGTTGAAGGACACGCAGTACAGCTTCAAGACGCGGTTTGCCGACGGTGTGGGGACTAATCCCGAAGAGCTGATTGCGGCGGCGCACGCTGGCTGCTTCACGATGGCGCTTAGCGGACAGCTTACGGAGGCGGGCTTTACTCCCGATACCATTGAGACGACTGCGGTGCTAACGCTCGATGTTCATGGCGCGCCAACGATCACCAAGATTCACCTGACCACGAAGGCGAAGATTCCTGGGATTGATAAGGCTAAATTCGATGAGCTTGCGCACAATGCCGAGGTTGGATGCCCGGTGTCGAAGGTGCTGAAGGCGGCGACGATTACGCTCGACGCTACGCTGCTTTAGAAGAGGGGCTGTCCTGCCGGACGGGCCCGCTACGCACGGGGCGGCCACTTCGTGGCGGGTGTACCGGTTTGGGGTGGACAGACTGCATTGGTCCTCCCGTTGGTCGGATCTAACTTCCTTCCGACCAACTGGAGGACCGCCATTACAAGGTATAGAAGTCACGAAGTGACCGCGCCGCGCGCAGCGGCCCCGTCCGGGAGGACTAATCAGTGAGCGTGGCCGTGATGGTCATGCCCGTGACTGTGGGCACCGATTGCCTCGAGTTCGGGAGGCGCAGCGCAACCATGCGTGGTTTCGCAGCCGGTGATCTCGAACTGGATGGTCGTGTGAGTGATGTGAAAACGGTCGCGCAGGGCGCACTTGATGTCTGCGAGGATGCTGCTGCACTCGGACATAGGCATCTCGGCGATGGTGACGTGACTAGCGAGTGCGTGCGACTGTGAGCCGAGGCTCCAGACATGGAGGTCGTGAACGTTGAGGACGCCGTCAACCGAGGCCATGGCCTGACGAATCTCGCCGAGCTTGAGATTACGCGGCGTGCCTTCGAGCAGGATGTTCAGGGTCTCGCGAATGATGCCGATCGAACTCCAGAGGATCATTCCGGCAATCAGGATAGAGAGCACCGGATCGATCCACGACATGTGGGTGAAGAAGATGGCTGCGCCTCCGGCGATCACTGCGGCGGTGGAAAGCGTGTCGCCAAGCATGTGCAGGAAGACGCTACGAATGTTGACGTCGCCTGAAAACTTCCAAAGCAGGGTTGCGATAGTGCCGTTCATTAGCACGCCCGCCGCAGCCACATACATCATCAGTTTGGGCTGCACCTCGACCGGCACGCTGAAACGATGGATGGCAGCGAAGGCGATCCAGATAGAGAGCACGATGAGGGTTGCGGCGTTGACGAAGGCGGCCAAAACGCCCGCTCGCTGGTACCCGAAGGTCTTCTGGTCGGTTGCGGGACGTGCTTGAAAATAAACGGCTACGAAGGACAACACGATGGCAAGCAGGTCACTGACGTTGTGTCCGGCCTCAGAGATAAGGGCCAGGGAGTGTGCGCGCAGCCCGAAGTAGAAAGTCGCCCCGACGTATGCCAGCGTGAGCACCATGGAAAGCTGCAGAACGCGCTGCATCTTGCTGTTCGGGCTGGCAACCATGTGCATAACAACAAGTGTAGTCTGCGCGCGGTCCGGGTTCAATCAAACGAACCACACCGGTGCGACTTCTCAGCGTTTATTCCTTATCCGCTTCGAAACCCGAGGACTTATTACAAAGAGGATGAAGGCGCTTTGCAGCGGCAATCTGGCGGGACTGGCCGACTAGATCGCATCGCGGCGCTCAACTTCGGTTTGATTGGGGTAGGTGCCTAGCCGCAGGCCGCTCCATGTTTCCGCTACGACGATGCTGTTCGCAGGGTTTTGCGGGGCGTAGCGTACCTGAATGGGAAGGTCGGTGCGAATGCCATGGACCAGGTCGGCGAGCATGGTGACGTCCTGCGCGCACTCGTAGGTTACGCCGGCGATGCGGTAGACATAGACGATCATGTCTGGTGTCAGAGGACCCGGACGGACCGGCTCAGGATCGTCTGCAAGGTCCAAAGCGGGCTGACGAACCTCCGCAACCATGGTGTCCATGATGGTTCCATCGGTGATGCGTCCAACTCGCGCCAGCAGCTCTCGACGCTCTCGCTCTATCTCTTCGGCAGAGGGCCTGCGACGGGTAAGGGCGTAACTGGCGACGCCTATTGCTGCCGCAGTCGTTGCTCCAATGGCGATGAGGACTCGCGGCGAACGGAGGGCAAGCGGCAGGTGAGTTGGAATCAGCGAAAACACAGTCTCTGCCCAAAAGCATAGACCATGCCGAGGCGGTCGTGAGGGGAAGGTGCTGTCTCAGTAACGTTCTTTTGGGGGATTGCGATGCGGATTCGACCCCCAGAAAAAAAATGGAATTGCAGGTTCCCCTTTGTGGGCAGGGTGGAGTAGTATTACGGCGAACTTCGAACTAAATAATGCGGATGATCAAAAATGGCTAAAAATACATGGTTTACCTCCCTGCAGGGAGTTCTGTTGATCGCGCTCGGCTTGCCGCTGAATGCCTTCGCTCAGACACCGGTTGCGATTTCGCCTGCGAAGATGCCGAAGACCGGCACGGTCGACGAGCGCTTTCAATCGTTCAACATCGAGATGGTTGAGGTAACAGGCGGTCGCTTCTGGGCACCGTATAAAAAGCAAGGCACCGCTGACCAAGAGGTGCCGGCAAGCGCGAAGAACTCGGCGCCTGCAGGGATGGATCCGTCGGCATTTCGGTACAGGGAGCCGATCAACCTTGCGAACCCGCGGCTGCGCAAGCTTGCCGCGGGGTTGGCGCCGTCTTATGTAAGGGTGAGCGGGACCTGGGAGAACACGACTTACTTCCATGATTCGGATGATGCTGCGCCGGTGACTCCGCCAACGGGTTTCAACAGCGTGCTGACGCGACCGGAGTGGAAGGGTGTCGTCGATTTTTCAAAGGCCGTGGATGCGAAGATCGTTACGTCGTTCGCGATAAGTCCTGGCGTGCGAGATGCGGAGGGAGTGTGGACTCCGGTAGAGGCGAAGAAGGTGCTTTCGTATACGAAGTCGGTTGGAGGCAGCATCGCGGCAGCAGAGATGTTCAATGAACCCACCTTTGCAGGGATGGGCGGCGCGCCGAAGGGATATAACGCGGCGGCGTATGGAAGAGACTTCAAAGTGTTTCGTGGCTTTGTGAAAGAAGCTGCGCCGGAGATGACGATTCTCGGTCCGGGATCGGTGGGGGAGATAGGGCTCGCAGTGGGCCTGCCCCCGGATTCCCTGATTAAGACCGAGGACATGATGGCTGCGTCCGGGCCCGGGGTGGATGCGTTCTCGTATCACTTCTACGGGGGCGTGTCGCAGCGATGCAAGATGATGGGTCCGGCGGCGCAGACAACACCGGAGGCTGCGCTGACGGATGATTGGCTGTCGCGAACGAATCGGGATGAGGATTTCTATGCGCAGCTGCGCGATCGGTTCGCGCCGGGGAAGCCGATGTGGTTGACCGAGACCGGAGAGACAGCGTGCGGAGGCAATCCTTGGGCGTCGGACTTTATTGACAGCTTTCGGTATCTGAACCAACTTGGAAGTTTGGCAAAGCGGGGTGTGCAGGTGGTGATGCACAACACGCTGGCAGCCAGTGATTATGCGCTGGTGGATGAGACGACGCTAATTCCCCGGCCGAACTACTGGTCGGCTCTGTTGTGGAGGAAGATGATGGGAACGACGGTGCTCGACGCTGGCGCTTCCCCTTCTCCGAATCTGCATCTGTACGCGCATTGCCTGAGGAAACAACCAGGAGGCGTGGCGTTGCTGGCGATCAATGCGGATCGTACGGCACCTCAGGCGTTGGATGTGCCTGTGAAGGGGATGCGCTACACGTTGACGGCGAAGGACCTTATGGACAACAAGGTGGAGTTGAACGGGGCGGAGCTGAAGGTGAGTTCCGACGGCGATCTTCCTTCGCTTGAAGGGCAGGCGCAGGCCGCGGGAGCGGTTCAGCTTGCCCCTGCCAGCATCACGTTCCTGGCGTTTCCTAACGCGAAGAACGCGGCCTGCCGTTGATTCAGGCTTTGATTAAGGATCGCATTCGGTTGAGTTTGGCAGGCGTGCAATGGAGGGAGATCGACGTTATAGAGGATTGAGGGTTTGAAGATATACTGAAGGTTGCCCATGAAGCCTCTCTCCTCTTCCAGCACCAGGTCTGTTGTTGTTAAAAAAGTCTCCACTCTGCCATCCGCTGTTGCCCATCCGCTGGATCTGGGCGAAGGGCGGCGAATTCGTTCTACGACAGTGATCTGTGTGCGTCGCGGCGACTCGGTGGTGATGGCTGCCGATGGGCAGGTGTCGCTTGGCGCGACGATTATGAAGGGGACGGCGAAGAAGATCCGCCGCCTCTATCAGGACAAAGTGCTGGCGGGATTTGCGGGATCGACTGCGGATGCGTTCTCGCTGTTTGCGCGTTTTGAAGGAAAGCTGGAGCAGTATGCCGGCAACCTGGGACGAGCGGCGGTGGAGCTGGCGAAGGACTGGCGCACGGATAAGATGCTTCGTCAGCTGGAAGCGCTGTTGATTGTGGCGGATCCGAAGCAGACTTTTTTGATCTCCGGTACTGGTGACGTAATCGACCCGGATGAGGGGATCGCGACAATCGGGTCGGGTGGCAGCTTTGCGCTGGCAAGCGCGAGGGCTCTGATGGAGAACACAGATTTAAGCGCCCGGGAGATCGCGGTGAAGAGTCTAAAGATCGCCGGGCAGATCTGCATCTATACCAATGATCAGATGACGGTCGAAGAGTTGAAAGCCGAGACGCCGGAGAACCAGTAGCGTCGACTGTTCGTAGAAGTTTTAGAGAAGGTTCGTCGCTGGGATATGCGACAAGGAGTACCGCACTATGGCAATTTTTCTACCTGGAGCTGCTGAAGATCAGGCACTCGCACTCGATGAGATGACGCCGCGCGAGATCGTCACCGAGCTTGATAAGTACGTTGTGGGGCAGCATGCGGCAAAGCGGGCCGTGGCGATTGCATTGCGTAATCGAATGCGCCGGCAGAAGCTTCCGCCGGAGCTGGCTGATGAGATCATGCCGAAGAACATCATCATGATTGGGCCGACAGGCGTCGGAAAAACGGAGATCGCTCGGCGTTTGGCTAAGCTGACGAACTCTCCGTTTTTGAAGGTGGAAGCCTCGAAGTTTACTGAGGTCGGCTATGTGGGGCGGGATGTCGAGTCGATTGTGCGTGACCTGGTGGAGATCGCGATCGACATGGTTCGCGAAGAGAAGATGGAAGAGGTGGAGGATAAAGCGGAGCTTGCGGCGGAGGATCGGCTGATCGATCTGCTGCTGCCTCCGACGCCTAACGCGGCATCTGCTGCGACTGCTGCTGCGGCCACGCACGAGCCGGGGAGCAATCTCATTCAACTTCCGGTGGCTGCGCCTGTTGATGACTCTGAGGAGAAGCCGGGGGATCGGGAGCATAGGACGAGAGAGAAGCTCCGGCAACAGTTTCGCGAGGGCAAGCTGGATGAGCGCACGGTGGAGCTGGATGTACGCGACCGCAACCAGCCCAGCTTTGAGGTGATCTCCAATCAGGGCTCGGAGGAGATGGATATCAACCTGAAGGACATGCTGCCGGGGCTGTTTGGACAGCGCACGAAGAAGCGCAAGATGAAGGTGGCAGAGGCCTTCGACTACCTGGTGCAGGAGGAGGAGAACCGGCTAATCGATATGGATCAGGTGACTCGGCTTGCGGTGGAGCGGGTTGAGGACTCGGGGATCGTGTTTCTGGATGAGATCGACAAGATTGCCGGGCGTGAGGGTGGGCATGGGCCGGATGTCTCGCGGGAGGGCGTGCAGCGCGATATTCTGCCGATCGTTGAAGGGACTACGGTTAGCACGAAGTATGGGATGGTTTCGACAGATCACATCTTGTTCATTGCGGCTGGGGCGTTTCATGTGTCGAAGCCCAGCGATCTGATTCCGGAGTTGCAGGGACGTTTTCCGATTCGCGTTGAGCTGAACTCGTTGACGGTGAATGACTTTATTCGCATTCTGACGGAACCGAAGTCGTCGCTGGTGAAGCAGTCTACGGCGCTCCTGGAGACGGAGGGGTTGAAGCTGGAGTTTACGAAGGAGGCGATTGCGGAGATGGCGCAGTTTGCTTTCAGGGTGAACGAAACCACCGAAAACATTGGGGCTCGGAGGCTGCATACGATTCTGGAGCGGGTGCTGGATGAGATTAGTTTCCAGGCGCCGGATTTGTTCAAGAGTCCGCGGGCGGAGATTACGGAGGAGGGTGTTGTGGGCGAAGTACCTGTGTCTGCATCGCTTACGTCGGAGCCGCAGATGCCGTCGCCGCCTCTGCCTGTGATTGAGCGGCAGACTGCTACGGGCGTCGAGAAGGTGATCGTTGTCGATCCGGAGTATGTGCGGCAGCAAGTGGCCTCGATCGTGAAGGATCAGGATCTTTCGCGGTATATTTTGTAGTTTTTTTTCGCGTGGTGGAGGTGGTGCTTTTGCAGGGGTTTCTGCGTTTTACGGTGTCCAAACGTGGTGTTTTGGATGGTAAAACGTGGTGAAGTTGTGGTGTTTTGTGTGGCTGGAAGTGCAGGAAAGAGCTGGCGTAAAAATGCGCCAGCTCTTTCACTTTAATTTTCATGATTGATCGCCTGGTTCAACGGCTTCTGAGAAGACATAACTTTTACAACTGACTTCGAGCTCTATTTCCGCGGTTTTTGGCGTTGGAAGGCTCGTTTTCGGGGCCTTTGGTGGAGTATTGTCTCGGCGTTGTCATTCGTCGGTCAGCGGTAGCAACTTGTTGAGCTACATCGGGTTCAATGGTCAGGCACAGTTTGAGCCTACTGTGACTTTTCCTCCTCTGTTTCATCTAAAACAACAGAGGTTTTTGAATATGTCAGGGCTCAAATCAATTCTTCTCCTTTCCCTGGCGACTCTGTTTACGCCTGTCTTTGCACAGCAGCAAGGCGCGAACCCAGCCCGCCCGGGAACTCTCAATTATGTTGAAGGCCAAGCCTCCATCGATGGACACCAAGTCACGGCGCATTCTGTGGGCCAGGCGGAGGTGGGGCCGGGTCAATACCTTGCGACTGCCGACGGCAAGGCGGAGATGCTGCTGACGCCAGGCGTGTTTCTGAGGCTGGATAAGAACAGCACAGTGAAGATGATCAAGCCGGACCTGACCCATACCGAGGTGAGCATCGAGCAGGGGCGTGCCGAGGTGGAGGCGGATCAACTCTACCCGCAGAACATGATCCTGATCGATCAGAAGGGCGGTCAGACGCAGATTCTGAAGAACGGGCTGTATGAGTTCAACGCGGATGCGAATACGGTACGCACCTTCGACGGGAAGGCGGCGGTTTATCCCGGCAATAACCTCGAGAGCAATGTAAAGCCTGTGGATGTGAAGGGCGGCAAGCAGATCACGCTCGTTGGGGAGGCGGTGAAGCCTGTGAGCTTCAACAAGGACCGCTCGGAAGACGATCTGTATCGCTGGAGTCAGCTGCGGTCGCAGTATCTGGGCGAGGCGAACGTAAATCTTGCGGCGGAGTATGCCGGGTATGGACCGGAGTACGGCTACGGCGGGTTCGCGCCTGGCTGGGCCTGGGATCCTTATCTGTATGGGTATGACTGGCTGCCTGGTGGCGGCCCGTTCTTCAGCCCCTTTGGATATGGCTTCTACTCTCCGTACTACCTGTATGGCGGCGGCTTTGTGTATGGCCGCGGCTTCTATGGGCGCGGCTACGGCTACCGTGGCGGATATGGATTCCGCGGCGTCAGCGGAGGCTACCGTGGGGCGTCGGTTGCTGGTGGAGGATTCCATGGCGGCGGATTCCAAGGCGGGGGCGGAGGGGGCTTTCACGGAGGCGGCGGTGGTGGCGGTGGCCACCGGTAAGTCAGACAGGAAAAGGAGTTAGAGCAAGAAGGGCTGGATGACCGAAGACGGTCTCCAGCCCTGTCTATTTCGTGGGGATAGGTGGCGATTTGAATCGACTGAAATCGATGGCCTTCCCTATCTCCGATTGTCCTCAACGAGGTGAGTGCTGTTTCTAAACGAATTGTTGTGTAACGTTTTGAACTTAAGGGTCACTACCAGTGCGTTGCCACTCTTTCGCCAGCCTGGTGTTTTAGCGGAGCAGGCTGGCGCGGAGGAGTGGCGTATCCGATTGAAGGGCTTGAGTTAGCTGAGTTGGAGACAGAATCCGGCGGCTTGCAGGAGTAATTTCGAGGCGTCGGCGTAGTTGATTTTTATGTTTGACTTTGTCAGGGATACCGCATAATTGTGCAACAAACAGCGTTTCTATCTCTGTAAGACCGACGAGTTACCAGGGCCCCCGCGAAGCAGCTGCAGTGAATTTTAAAGACCCGGCGGGAGGGTCAGAGATTTTGCTCTGTAATTTTTCTGCTGTCTTTAGAAGAGTTGACCGAGGCAGCAATTCGCCCATTGCAGGAAGGCTCTGCACAGTTCTTATTCTGGACTGTTGTTTGTTTCAAATCTCTCAGTCCTGAAATAAATGACTTTTGCCATCGCGCTGATGATGCTTTGTGGACTATTGTTCTGGTTCAGGGTTTGAGGATTAAAGGTGACGGCACTCGTTCTGTCACCGAAGAGGTAGCAAACGCATCCCGCGTGGCCTGCAGTTGGGGCCAAATCCAAGTGCGACGATGCCCGGGTCCGCGATGAACTTTGCGTTTCTTCCCGATCTTCTGGCGTTGATGATCCTGATTGTGATCCTGATGCTGCTGCGAAAACGGCATCCTCAGGAGCGAGCCGATCTGTGGCTGCTGGGCCTTTTCTTTACGCTGGTGGAAGCGGCTGCGCATACGTTTTACGCAGCGAATGGACCGCCGCAGAAGATTCTGCATGTGATCGTGATGGACTGCTACCTGCTGACGGGCATGATCTTTGTGTGGGCGTCGGGAGTTTACCCTGTCTCCAAGGCTTCGCGTCTGCTTTATCTCTCGCTGAATTCGCTGCCACTGCTGGCGTTGTGCACGGTCTATGGGTTGCACCTTAACCGGGGGATTGTCTTTTTCCCGTGCATGGCCGCGGGTATGGTGATTGGCGTTTCGACCTCGCTGTATCTTCGCCGCAGCTGGGTTGCGGCGGTGCTGCATGTGTGCGGATGGATGGCGATGGGCTATCTGATCCACATCTCCGACTACAGGTCGGCAGTGTATTGGAGCCTGTGTTGCGTATACGCAACCGCGGCGGTGAACTTCCAGCGGCGGCTGCCGACGGGAAGCACCGGCAGGCTGGCGATTGTAACCGGCTTCACGATCTGGGCGCTGTGCCTGTTTCTGCATCCGTGGATTGTGCAGTATCGCGAGTATGCCGATATCGCTTCGCACATATGGAATATGCAGAAGTCGCTGATCTCGATCGGCATGATTCTGGTGATGCTGGAGGAGCAGGTTTCGAGCAACGAGTGGCTGGCGCTGCATGATGAGTTGACTGGGCTGCCGAACCGGCGTCTGTTTGCGGACCGGCTGATGATGGCGCTCGACCGCGCTGAACGCACGCACAACCGGCTGGCGCTGATCGTTCTGGATCTGAACGGCTTCAAGAGAATCAACGACACGATGGGACACCAGGCGGGCGACCAGGTGTTGCGCGAGGTCTCAGCGACTCTGCGCAGGGGCGTGCGAGCGTCGGATACGCTGGCGCGGCTGGGCGGAGATGAGTTTGTGATTGTGGCGGCGGATGTGGAACCGGGAAAGTCACTGGATCACCTGTTGGAGACGGTGCAGAGAACGCTGGACCGTCCGATAGTGGTGGAGGGCAAGCCGATGGTGCTGTCGGCGAGCGTAGGCATGGCCGTATATCCGGAGGATGCCCACGACTCGATCCGGTTGCTGCGGGTGGCAGACCAGAGGATGTACGCATCCAAGCAAAGGCCGGGAGTCCAGACGGCTAAGGCCGTTACTCCGCTGACGGCCGCGGTGACCGATTCGCAGATGGCTGCGGTGGCGAGTGCGCAGAGGTAGGGCGTGGTTCTATTCGAGTGTGTGACGAGGTGAAACGAAGAAGGGCAGAGACCTGGCTTGATCGGTCTCTGCCCTTTTTGTAACCGTTTTGTGACGAATCGAATTAGTGGTGTTCGCCGCCTACATGACCGTGGCCGTCGCGCATCTCGTTGCCGTGGAAGTTCTCATTGTGATCGACGTGGTACTCGGGTCGCGGGGCCTCGCCACGGGCAGGGTATGGGCCGTGATATCCGTGCTCGGGATGGTAGTGGTTATCGACGTGTCCATAGAAGTGTTCGGGGCCGTGAAACCAAGGACCGGCACCGATGAAGACCCCACTGGTGAACCACTCGGGACCGTAGTAGCCATAGGGAGCACAGTTATAGGGAGGAGCTTCATAGTAGCCGTATGGGCAGCTGGGAGCGGGTCCAATGTTGACGCTGATCTGAGCCTGGGTTTTAGGAGCTGCAACTGCGAAGCTGAAAACAGCAACTGTAGTTGCGGCGAGAATTTTTGCAACGTGCATTTTTCACCTCTGCCTGTTTAGAGCAGAACGAAAGTGTGGGGGGTTGCCAAAAATAAATCCCGTTCTAAGGCAACTCGGCGGCCCTTTGATAGGCCGCCGAGAGATATGCAATGGATTTTGTTGAGGATTAGCGAGTTGCTGCGGCGGGTTCGCCGATTTCGCTGAGACGTTTTTCGAGGATCACTTCGAGATCGACGATGGCCTTGGAGAAGCCGTCGATGCCTTCCTTCAGCTTGTCGGTGGCCATGCGGTCTTCGGCGTGCATCTTGTCGAAGGCGGCTTTGTCCATCGGGATCTTCTTGATGTCCAGGCTCTGTGCTTTGGCGGGATCGAGCTTGCGGGGCAGCGGGGCCTGAGTGCTTTCAAGCTCGGTGAGCAGCTTCGGTGCGATGGTGAGAAGGTCGCAGCCGGCGAGTTCAGTAATCTCGCCGATGTTGCGGAAGCTCGCACCCATGACGACAGTCTTGTAGCCAAATTTCTTGTAGTAGTTGTAGATGGTGGTGACGGACTCAACGCCGGGGTCGTCGGCGCCAACATAGTCCTTGCCGGTGTCTTTCTTGTACCAGTCGAGAATGCGTCCGACGAAGGGCGAGATAAGGGTGGCCTTGGCTTCGGCCGCAGCGACGGCCTGATGAATACCGAAGAGCAGGGTCATGTTGCAGTGGATGCCCTCCTTCTCGAGGATCTCAGCGGCACGGATCCCCTCCCAGGTGGAGGCAAGCTTGATGAGGACGCGGTCGCGTGAGATACCGGCCTTGTCATAGAGAGCGATGATGGCGTGGGCCTCGTCGATGGACTTCTGGGTGTCGTAGGAGAGGCGGGCGTCAACCTCAGTGGAGACGCGACCGGGGACTATGTCGAGGATCTTGAGGCCGAAGGCGACTTCGAGAGGCCGGAAGGCGGTTGCGGCGATTTCTTTGTCCGAAGCGTTGGGGCCTGCTTCTTTGCGCACTGCTTTGAGCACGTCGTCGACGACGGACTGGTATTCAGATTTCTCGGCGGCGGCGGCAATCAGAGATGGATTCGTGGTCGCATCCTGCGGGCGGAACTGCTGGATGGCGTTAAAGTCTCCGCTATCGGAGACGACGGTAGTGTATCCGCGAAGCTGTTCGAGTAACGATGCCATAATCTTTCTCCTTGGCTGTTGGTACAGATTTTATCAAGCTCTGAGGGATTGCGCTGTCTGTTAGAGCGCGGCGGATGCTAACTGGCGGCAAACTGATTTTCGAGCACGCCCAGGCTGTCTATTTCCACTTGGATGCGGTCACCGGGCTGAACGGCTCCTACTCCTGCGGGAGTTCCTGTGGGAATGAGATCGCCGGGCTCGAGGGTCATGGTTGCTGTGATGTAACGGAGGAGATCGGCGATGGGGAAGATGAGGTCGCGGGTGCTGCCCTGCTGCTTAACGATGCCGTTGAGGCGGGTGGTTACGGTGACGGGCGAGGGATCCTTGTCTCCGAAGCCGACGGGGTCGATCTCGTCCGAGACGATGGGGCCGACGGGGCAGAAGGTGTCGAAGCCCTTGCCGCGGGTCCATTGGCTGTCGGACTTCTGGATGTCGCGGGCGGTGACGTCGTTGACGCAGACGTAGCCGCGAATGTAGGGGCGGACGTCTTCGTCGGGGCCGATCCGGTAGCAGCGACGGCCGATGACGATGCCTAGTTCTCCTTCATAATCAACGCGATTGGAGATCGCAGGGATGCGGATGGTTCCTTTGGGGCCGAGCAGCGAGGAGGGCGGCTTGAGGAAGAGGAGGGGTTCGGCGGGGACTTCGTTGCCGAGCTCCGCGGCGTGGTCGCGGTAGTTGCGGCCTACGCAGAGAATCTTCGAGGGGGTGACCGGGGGCAGGAGATGCAGGTCGTCGAGGGGAGTGGGTTCGAAGTCGACGGCGAGGGTTGGGACGGGAACTCCGCCGAGGATGCGGGCGGTCAGGTCTTCCTGCGGGGCTTGCATGGGAAGCGTGGCCCAGAGGATGCCATTGCGCTTCTCTACCAGGGCGTAACGAGGGAGAAAGGTGCCGTTTTCAGACGACAGGTACTTACAGTAACGCATGTGTTTTTTATTGCTCCCTTAATGTTTCCTGCACGTCGGCGCTTGGGGCGCTCTCGTTTCCGGTGGCATCGACCGCGGTAACGCGATAGGCGTAGCGATGGCCGGGGATTGCGGTTTGATCGCGGTAGGCAGGACCGACGATCGGGGATGGGTTCAGGCGCGTTGCTGGTCCCGCAACTTGGCCTGTCGAGGTAACTTCCTGTCGATACACACTATACCCGGCGAGATCGGGATCTGTGTCAGGGGTCCATGAAAGATCGATGGAGCGGTCTGATGGGGTGGCTCCGTCGGGGACGGCCTCAAGCCCAGTCGGGATCGCGGGTGGGAAGGTGTCGAGCATGGCGACCGTGACCGGAGCGGAGAGCTCGCTGCGAACTTCGAGCGCGTGGCCTGCGAGGGAGATCTCGCGAACCCGTCTGGCCGTGTAGCGGTAGCTCTCGCCCTTCTGCGTGGTCTGGTCGATCGTGCCGCCTGCGTCTGCGGCGCGTTTGGGAGTTTCCAGCTTCACGTCATCCGGAGTCTCTGGCTTGGTCGTTGACGTCGCCTGCGGCTTTGCAGAGGCGAACGCGGCGGGAGGAGAGGTCTTTCTGGATTTGCTTCGGAGCGTGGGTTTCAGGGCGGTGGAAGAGGTTGAATTAGACGGGGCAGAAGTTGCAGCGGTAGCGGCGGGTGCGACCAGATGGCGGTCAAGCTGCACCTGGGAGTACCCCGGAGCGGCGTCCTTCTGCTGCTGCCACTCGAGCTGAATGCCCTCGCGGATGGACGTCGCCCGGAGCTGCTCGACCGGCGGAGGGGCAGCGCCGGCGGCGGCGAAGGCTTCGGACGAAGAACCTGCCGAGCGCTGGTGGACGTTGAAGAGCTGAACCCTGTAGGCGAGGAGAGAGGCCGGATCCGCGGTCAGGGCTGGAGGGAGAAGCTCCTCCGCATGGCTCGATCCGCTTTGTACCGGGAGGCGCTTAACTACGGCACAGGCTGGAGTTGCAGGGGAGGCCGAGACGGAGTAACGGCAGATCTCCGCGGTGATTGTGCCTTTGATGGCGATGTGATCGGTCGTCTTCTCCGGGGTCGTCCAGTGGAGAGTGACCGTGTCGCCCACCCTCTCAGCGGTGAGGTCCTTGACGACCTCGGGCAGATCGAGGGATGGGGCATGAGGCGGTCCCGGACTGGCGCAGCCCGCAGCAAACACAATCGATAGCGCGACGGCGCTGAGGGATAACCATCGCCGGATCTGCGAATGGCAAGGGATGAGCAAAAACTTCATGGTCTGTGACCATCATAGGCCAGAGAGTTAGAGAACCTGGGGTCCGGACCTGCACGGTGCGGTCAGGAAGACCGCCGAGATCGAGATGACGAACGCGAAATCTTCTGGCCGAAGATCTTTTTGCGAAGAGGGGATGTGTGCAGGTAAAAATTTCGCATCCAATCCAAAAAGCGAGCTAATCCGTACATCTTTTGATCGGGTTTCAACGTCTGTTGGTGTAGCGAATAAATCTTATGAGCAAAACAATCTCTTCCCCTACTCTTGCCACTGCTGAGATCTCAGTTCAAACCGATAGCTTCGTCCCCGGCGGCGAAGCAAATTCGGCGGTAAACGTCCGGCACCTCCAGGTCGACGGGGAGGCGGCTGAGTCGTTCATCGCTGAAAAGCGCATTGGGGAACGGATCAAACACCTGCGACTGAAGAAGTCGATGGGCCTGGTGGAGCTGGGTCGCCATACCGGACTGTCGGCGAGCTTTCTGTCGCAACTGGAGACGGGGCGCGTGGTGCCGACGCTGCGGAACCTGGCGCGGATTTCGATGGTGTTCTCGAAAGACCTGAGTTATTTCTTCGATCCGGAGCCCCAGACCCTGTTCCGGGTGCATCGCCGCGATGAGCGTGTGCGCCTGCCGCAGACCGGGGCTGACGACCCTGCCTACTTCTTCGAGAGCCTGGGATACCTGGTTCCCGACCGTCAACTCGATCCTTACTTCGCGGAGTTTCTGCCGGAGAAAGAGGGCCGTTCGCCGCGCGCTCACCAGCACGTCGGGTGCGAGTTTCTCTATTTGCTCTCGGGAACACTCGATGTGCGGCATGGCGAGACGGTTCACCATGTAGGGGCGGGCGATGCGATCTACTTCGACGCGAACACGATCCACAGCTACATGTGCACCGGCAAGACGGCCGCCACAGCCGTGATCGTAACGTTGCAGCATCCGTTGTTGCTGCAGCTCGGGAGTGGCACGCGGTCGTCGAATACGACCAACGGGAAGGTGCGCGGCATTCCGGGCTCGATTCTGCCGCAGACTCCTGCTGCCAAGAAGATGTCTTCGCAGATGCAGTAGTTCGGACGACCCTATACCGGCAAAGCTTTTGCGAGTGAGGCTTCTCAGCGTGGGGGCGAGAAGGTTTTCACTCCCGGCAGCTTCGGTAGATTTACTTTCATGACGTCGAGACGCTGAAGGACTTTGCGCGTCAACCCAGTCAAGGGCTTTGAGTTCAGCCTGCTGGTCAGGACCCAGTGCAGATCACTCTTTGCAGCCGGAACAGCCCGGCGAAGTCCACGATCCTGCGGTCCGCTGGCAGCGTAGACCTGCACGTAATAGTTCGTGGTTGTGATGGAGTGCCGGATACGCAGCATGGGTTCTCGGCCCTGGACTGCGTCCTGCGGCAGCGGTGGCAGCTCGTACATGTTCGGCATCAGGCTGGCGTCTTCGGCGCGAAGCTGCAGGAGAACTTCGGTGAGGGTGCCGCGCTTTCGCAGGCTGAGCAGGTACGCGGCGGGGCGGCTGAGCTGCGCGACACGCGGCGGCGTAAGGTGTTCGCCGCGAGTTTTGCACATTGCGTACACAGGGCAATTGAGACAGAGGGGAGCCTTGGGCAGACAGATGGTCGCGCCGAGTTCCATCATGGCCTGGTTGTGATCGCCGGCGGCGTTGGTTTGTTCGCCGATGCGCCGGTTTGGTACAAGGGCAGACGCCTGTTTCTGGACGAAGGCTCGACCGGCGGCGTCTCTTTGCTCTGGCCGTCCGGTGAGGCGCAACAACACTCGCTCCACGTTTCCGTCGACGACGGCGATACTTTCTCCAAAGGCGATGCTGGCGATGGCGGCGCTGGTGTACTCGCCGATGCCAGGTAGGGTGCGCAGCTCCGCGGCAGTGCTGGGCAGGATGCCGCCGCGCTCCTCGGTGAGAAACTGCGCGGCCTTGTGCAGCATGCGCGCACGACGGTAGTAGCCGAGGCCCGACCACATGGCGAGAACTTCGGCCTCAGGCGCGAGCGCGAGAGCAAGGATAGTAGGGAAACGCCGGAGAAAGCTCTTATAGTGATCGATGACAGCGGCTACACGCGTCTGCTGCAGCATGACCTCGGAGAGCCAAGTCCGATAAGGATCGCTGACGTGGCGCCATGGAAGCTCGCGTGCGTGGGTCCGGTACCAGCTCATCAGTCTTCGCCGGAAGAGAGCGGGGTCGAGGGATGCGCTTCTCGGAACAGCGGGGTGCACTCGATCCTCGTTCGTGATTGCTGGCCTGGGCAGAGAAGACATCGCTGCAAGTCTATAGCGTCGTGGAGGGATACACCCTGAAAATTTTTTATGGATGAAGTAGCGTTCGGTGCGGCAGTGATCGTAAGCGATGAGGCGAATCTTTGTGCGAAGGTCCTTAGCAGTTCTGATACTTCCAGTTGCGCTGCTTCCCTTCGGCGATCCATTCGACTGCGGTTGCGACGCGCTTTTCGCGTGTCTCGGGACGCTTGGCGTCGGCGATCCAGTCGGTGTACTCGCGTTTGCAGCTTGGGCTGAAGGCGGCGAAGACTGAGGCGGCTTTCTTGTTCTTCTTCAAGGCGGCGGTGAGCTCCTCGGGTGTTTCGACTGCGGGCTTTGGAGCTTTTACGACTTTGCCCCTGGCTGCCATGGGGCTGGTGTACTCGCCGCGGTCGATGAAGGCTGTGGCCTGCCGGATGAGGGAGAGCATCTGTTTATCGGAGGGGAGGTCTTTGATGCTGGTGATGCGGCCGAGCGTGCCCATGCCGCCGCGCTGGACGATGCCGGCCTCGGTCAACACGGCGCCGATCTCTTTGCCCCAGAAACCGAAGCTGCAATGCTCTTTGAATGCTGCCATGTTGCCGAGGATGACGCCGCCGTACTCGAAGAACGGCATGCTCCACTTGATGGTCTCTTCGACGCGTGGACAGCTTTTATGAATGAGCTCGCGGAGATGCTCGAGGATTGGTTGCGCGAAGGGTTTGGACTTCGCGATGTACATGTCTACTCTGGCGTTGAAGTTTGCCGCTGGCATGCGTTCTCTCCCTGTTTTCAGGACAGCAGTTTACACGGCGCTAGACCGTGTCGCCCTCCTTGGTTTTGGGCACGATGGGTTCAGGCTTGATCGGATAGGGCGGCCCTTTGGAGAAGACCTTCTGCATCTCTGAGTCGTAGCCGTAGATGTCGTCGAAGAAGTGGACTTCGCCGCCGTCTTCGACGATGGCGGTGAGATAGAAGATGACGATGGGCAGAGGAGTTTTGAGGCTGACGGTTTTGTTGTCCGGGCCGCTGTTCATGGCTTCGTTCACCTTGTCGAGATCCCAGTCACCCTGGCCCTGGAGGATCCAGGCGGCGAGGTCGGCAGGTTTCTGGACGCGGATGCATCCGTGGCTGAAGTCGCGGCGAGTCTGCTCGAAGAGCGAGACGGCCGGCGTGGAGTGGAGGTAGATGTCGTACTGGTTGGGGAAGATGAACTTGACCAGACCGAGCGAGTTCTTGGGGCCGGGCTTTTCGCGCACCATCACGGCTCCTTGCGCCACCTGGTGGGCGGTGTAGTCGGTTTGAATGACGCCCTTGTTGTTGGTGACCTCGAAGTTCTTGCTGGTGAGATAGCCGTGGTTGGATTCGATGTGCGGTACCAGCTCCTTGCGGGCGATGTCGACCGGAACGCTCCAGTAGGGGCGGAAGACGAGGTACTTCATCATGTGTGTGAAGACAGGGGTTTCGTGCTGGCCCATTACTTTGCCTACGACGACGCGCATGGTGAAGTCGAGCTTGTGGTCGGGGTCATAGCCGCGCAGAACGAACTCCGGCAGGTTCACCATCAGGCGGGCGTGCAGGTAGGGCTCGGGGAGCCAACGCCAGCGCTCGAGGGAGTCCTGCAACTGGGCTACGCGGAGGTCCATGGGGACGTTGAGAGATTTGATGGTCTGCGGCGTGAGCTTGCCGTCTTCGGTGAAGCCGTGGCGATGCTGATAGTGCTTGACTGCGTCGGAGAGAGTGGCGTCGAAGGTGGCGGGAGACGCGAGGGTGGCGTTGGATTCGGCGTCGCCTTCGAGCTGGAGCCTGGCGAGCAGGGCGGGTAGCGCGGGATAGGCGCCACCCGTTGAGATCGCCTTTGGCACTGTGGGCAGTGGCTCTGCCTGCGTCTGGCCTTGTCGCTTCGCGAGATCCATGTAGTGTGCCAGGGCTGCTTCGGTCTGGCGGTACTCTTCGGAGCCAGGTTCGACGCCAGCGATAAGCTTCGGCACGTCGGCAGCGTCTACAGCGTTGTCGGAGACGAACTCGGCGAGGTCGTACTTCTTGTCCTGGACGGGAATCTCGAAGTTGAAATGCGATGGGTTGACGCGGCCTATGCGCAGATCGGAGATGTAACGCATGACGTTGACAGTCATCGCCACGTCGAAGAGCGAGATGGCGTCCTCGGATTTACTATTTAGAGCCTGCACGCGGTCGGCCCAGCGCGGCGCATCATAGTCCTCGGGGATGAGGCCCTTCGCTGCGGCGTCCTGAAATGCCTGGATGAAACCCTTTGCGGAGGTGGTCGGCGCGCCGTCGCGGGTCCACGCGACCTCGTAGTTGCGATCGTCGTAGAAGGTCTTGATGATGGATTCGTAGTCGGAGAAGTTTGGCCAGCGGAGATTGGGGACTTTGGTGGTGTCTACCTTCTCGGGCGGCAGCGCTTTTTTCTCGACGAGCTCGTGCAGCTTATCCGCGTACGCCGTCGTGTTGGGTTGAGACTTCGACTTACGGTGGCGATGGCATCCGCCGACCAGCAGCAAAACAGTAAGGGCCGATGCGGTACAGGCGGAGCGAAGAGAGACTTTCATCATTACGGACAAGACCATCCTTCAGGACGCGACAATTTATGAGGGTGCGGACCTATTATGCAGTATCTGCAGAGAATTTCGCGCAAATCAGCCGGCTAACCAGTAGCGAATCGGGATACAGGCGGCCCTCGCTACGGGGAGAGGTCTAACGTGCGATTTCCGGTAACAGCGACAGACAGAGAATGAATTGCATGAGAAGGATTGCCCCTGACAGAGCTAGAAACATCTTCCGTTGACGCATCTCCAGGACATCTGCGAAGACTCCGCCGACAAAGGTGAAGAGGAATGGGAGTGCCCACAGCCATGGTTGCGATATAGTCTGCGTCGTTACTAGCGGAAACAACAGGAGAACCATGACGAGCGGCGCGGTGTTGCCAAAGTAGCGGCAGCGGCGGGTTGAAATGTAGAGCAGGAGCGATACAAGCGTCGCTACTATGATGGGTGCATTCGCCGTGCTCAGGAAGAAGCGTTTTGCTCCATCGAGCGCAAACCAGAAACGTGCGCCGCCGCCGGTGAAGACGTAGCTGAATGGCGCTGGACGGAAGGCGTAAGACGCGAAAAGAATCGCCAGGGCGCCGATCGCAGAGAAGACGAGGATCTGCATGACATAGCTGCGGCGACGCTGCGCGAGATACATCATCCACACGACTGCCATCGCGAAGCCGATGATTGCAGCGAGTAGATGCGCGGCCGCTGTAAGTCCCAGTGCGAGGGTGAGCAATGCGATTCGCGGCCGCCACTTGCTTCGCGGCCCTTGCATCGCGTGGGCGACTCCCATGGCGGTGTAGACGAGCCCGTAGAGTCCCCACATCGCCAGCACTTCGTTATTTGGGGTTACGGCGGACCGGACGATGGCGGGACAAAAGCAGTAGAGTCCCAGCGCAAAGAATCCGCCTTCATTTCCGAAGAGCCGCCGACAGACCCACCACAGACCGCCGCCAAGCCAGATCGCGAAGAAGATGAAGGGCAGGTGGAGGAGATATTTGACGCTGAAGAGCTCGTGCCGCGCCTCCCACGTTGAGCCGTTCAGCGAGCTCTGCGCGTAGAGGCGGTTCTCCGGTTTGCGAAGCTTGTCCGCACCGAGCATGGCCAGACGCTGCACGGTAAGAGGTAGCCCAGCGACGCGATACGCAAAGGTACCGTCTCCGTTGAGATTGCCGCAGGTGGTGAAGTAACCGGCCAAAGGCGAAGGCCGCTCCCACATCTCGCGCCCGCACTCCGCGTAGCGGTAGTCCTGTTGGGAGAGCTGCTGCCGGCCCACGACCCAGAGGCACTCGGCCAGAAAGACTAGTAACAGCAGCGCAGCCCACTGCTGCGGTCGTCCGAACTTAATGCGGGGGAGCTTCATTCCCATTCTGAAGTAGGCCGGCCTTTATCTTTCCTCAAGTCTGATTTCCGATCGGGCTGTCCGGGTGCACTGGCGAGCAATTTGCTGCGCAGCTAGCACTGCCGGAGACGTTTCAGCAGCCGCCTCATCGAGTGTATCGTGAGAGATATGCAGTCGCTTTCTTTTACTCCTGGCCGTGCGTTTCTTTCTGTCAATTCGTCGATCGTCCCTTGGACCGTGGTCTTTGAGGATGAAGGCGTCGCGGGATACTTCTATGCCTGCGATCGCTCGCAGGAGGTGCATGAACACAGCATTATGGATGCAATGCTGATCTACAACGTAGCCGCGCTGGCCAAGAGCGACGTCGAGCTCCAGCGTCCTGAGCCACAGCGCATCGCCTCGGTGGAGTGGTCGCGCGATGGTCTGCAGGCGGTGCTTTATCTTGATGGGACCGCGCAGGCACTTTATGACTTTCAGGCGCGCTGCGGATACTGTCGCATGGACTTTCCAAACTTCATGTCGGAGCAGGGGGATACGTGGCGCAAGTCGAGCCATGCGTGGTCCGATGCTGCATTGCAACGTTTTGAGTCGAACCTCTACGCCTGACGAAGCGGCTCAAGGTCAGCCGAGAAACAGCTTCTCCACGTCGAGCCAGTCATTGACGCGTTTATAGCCCGTGACACCGGCGTTGTGGGGCGAGCTGTAGAGGATACCTTCGCCCATGAACCGTCGCAACTGCCGCGGGTTGTCGTCGATGAGATAGTCTGCGCGCAGAATGCTTTTGTCGCCGCAATAAACGATGTGGGATGCCGGGATAAACGGGAAGTGCTTCGCTAGCCAGCGATACTTCGCCTGGAAAGAGGTTGGAACTTCCATCGCCGCGGTCGCGATAAAGACTTCGTAGTTCATGTGCAGCCGCTGCAGCACACGCTGCGACTCCGGCATGACGGACAGCACTTCGAAGAAGTCCTCCGAACGCAGATAGGCGTCGAGCACGGCATGGCGGTCTACCGATACCACATCCCAAAGCCACTTGCCCTGCAGGTCTTTGAGCGTAACGTTTTCGCTGAAGTGCTGGTTGTAGCGGAGGAGATGCTCACCGAGCGCATCGGCCATCACCTCGTCCATGTCTATGCAAATTCTCTTCAAGATCTCACGCTGGCCCTTGCTGAATCGTGTTTGCTGATTTTAGAGGGATCGAATGATTGATGCCGCGATGCTCTCTACCGGAACCGTCTTGCGCTGCGGAGCGTCACGCGCGGGATCGTAGTAGAGCAAGCGGCCGCAACTCTCGCAGGTCATCATGGTCTCGTCATTGCCGCGGTCGCGAAGGTCGTTCCAGCGTTGTGGCCTCACCATCATCTGGCAGGCCATGCACTTCTGGTTGAGCGCCTCGGCTACCGCGGTTCCCTTCGCCTTTGCGATGCGATCATAGGTGGAGAGTGCAGCCTCGCCGACCTCTGCGCGAACCGCGGTGCGTTTCTGCTCCACCGCGGCCAGCAGCGTCTTATCAGCGGCGATGGTGTCGGTGGCTCGGATTCGCTCGCGCTCCAAAGTGGCGGACGCGTCGGTGACGGCTTCGTCGGCAAGCTTCTTCTGCGACTCGAGTCCTTCGCTGCGCTCCATGCTTTCGATCTCAGCGTCTTCGAGCTTGCTGATCTCCGCCTGAGCGAAGGCGATCTCGTGCTCGAATGCGGTTACCTGCACGGTCGTTGTGGCCAGGTCCATGTGCTTGCGCGTGCGGTCGATCTTGGCTTTCTGGTCCTTGACGTCAGACTCCTGCCGGCGTCGCAGTGCCTCTTCTTTGGCTATCAAGTCAACGATAACTGCGCGTTGCCCTTGTGTCGCCTTTGCCTTCGCGTCAAGCGCCGCCACGTGCTTCGGCAGCGCGACCATCTCATCGCGGAGGCGTTTGGCCTCTACGTCGTGTGCCTGCAATACGATTAGTTTCTCAAGGTCCGGATGCATCTGACGTCTCTCTTTCCACTCGGTTCGATCGCTGAAGAGGCTCAACTACAGCGGAAAACTCGAAGTCTAGCACTGCTCTCGTCACTTGTTAAGTATGCGCCTTACTGTTTGGCTAGCTTATCTACGGTGATGTAGTACAGATCGGTCGCCACCTCGAACTGATCTTCGGTGAGCGGCGTCTTCATGGTCTGCCACTCCGTTGTGGGATGAATCGTCTCCCAGTGCCCCTTCAAGCCTACGCGCACTGGCATGGCAAAAGCTTTTTCGTCTGCCTTCCAGCGGTATTGGACCGTGCTTGCGGCCTCGTCGAACTTCAGCTCCAGCGCGGGGATCGCGGTGTGACGCAGATACTGATCGAAGACGGGCGTCAGGTTCATCCCGGTCTGCTGGTTGAAGTACTGCTCGACGTCTTCCGTCATGATGTTCTGATATTCGAAGTGCTGATAGAAGTCGTGGATCAGCGCAAACCAGCGGGCGTCGTCGTCCACGATACTGCGCAGGGTGTTGATGAAGAGAGCGCCCTTGAAGTATTGATCCTGCGGCGGCTCGGCGTTGGTGCCGCGTGCCGTGATGATGGGACGGTCGTTCTTCACCTTCTTCTTCAGCGCGTTGACATACTTCACCTCGTCTTCGTGGCCGTAGTTGTACTCGACGTAGAGGCACTCGAGGTAGGTGGTCCAGCCTTCGTGGATCCACATATCGGACTTGTCGGCTGCGGTGATGGCGTTGCCGAACCACTCGTGGCCACTCTCGTGAATGATGATGAAGTCGAAGCGCGGACTGATACCGACGCCGGTCCAGTCGCGGTCGAGATAGCCGTTGTGAAAGTGGTTGCCGTAGGCGACGGCGCTCTGATGCTCCATACCCGCGTATGGAACTTCGATGAGTTTGTAGCCATCCTTCTTGAAGGGATACTCGCCGAAGTAGTGGTAGTAGGCCTTCATCATGCCCGGCACCTGCGCGAACTGACGCTTCGCTCCGTCGAGGTCTTCGGGCAGAACATAGTAGTCGAGAGGAAGATCGCCGAACTTGTCGTCAAAGTGAACGTAGTTGCCGATGTTCAAAGCGACGTCGTAGTTGTTGATGGAGTAGTGAACCTTCCAGTCCCAGCGTGTATAGCCGTCGCCAAGATCCTTCTTGCCGATGAACTTTCCGTTCGATACATCCATGAGGCCGTTCGGAACGGCGATGTTGATCTCCATTCCGTCCTGGGGCTCGTCGCGCCACTGGTCTTTGTTCGGCCACCAGACGCTGGCGCCGGTCTCTTCGCAGGCGGTGTTGATCCAGGGATGGCCGGAGGTGTCCTGTTTGAAGGTGAAGCATCCGAAGCGGCCAGTCTCGACGGGGCTTCCTGAATAGTGGACGTCGATGGAGTAGGTGTGGCCGGTACGCAGAGGTTTCGGGAAGTCGACGAAGAAGGTGCCACCGTCGCGCGCATACTTCAACGAAGTTTTGCCCATCTCGATCTTGTCGATCTGCAGGGTAGGGAAGAGCTCGAGCTGTATGCGTGTGCCGTCCGCGAGCATCTTGAAGCGGATCGTATTGCTGCCGCTGATGAACTTCTTCTCGGGATTGACGCGAAGGTCGAGGTGATAGAAGAGGAGATCGTTGTTGGCGCGATACGGCCCGTAGGATCCGCGCAAAAGATCGGCGTGGGTAGGCTCTTTGATCGCAGGCGGCGGGGGGGCCGGGGCAGTGGGCTGCGACGTCTGGGCAGAGATCGGGATGGCGATTCCTAACAACAAGACGCTTAGAGAAGAGTTGCGAAGGGCGACTGAGAGCATTGACTTTAGCCTATCGCGATTTGCCCCAAGTTGGATTGCGGATCAACTGCGCTTCTCGACAAGAGATTTCATCGCATGGCTGTCCGTTGTGTTCAAGTCGGCGAGGCCGTTCGCTACTCCGTTGCGATCCTGCTCGGAGCGATTCTGGCTGACCTTCCATTTGCCCTCTAGTCGATCGATGACCATCTCAAGCCCAACGATGCCCTTTATCTGCGAGGCGATATAGTCTGCGGGGGCATCTTCGATCTTCCACGGAGCTGGGGAATCGGCCTCGTGGATCGTTGTGAGGCTGTGCAGATGGGCCATCAACCATTGGCTGTCCTCGACGACACGCAGATGACCGGACGCATGAACCACGACGTAGTTCCAGGTGGGCACCACCTTCCCGCTCTCCTGTTTCTCCGGATACCAGTTGGGCGTGATGTAGTGCTGTGGACCGGAGAAGATCGCAAGCGCTTCGACCTCGGGTGAGAACTCTCGCCACTGCTGGTTCGCTCGCGAGAGGTGACCCTTCAGGCGGCCCAAGGGTGTGCCATCGCGTTCGAGAACCATTGGGATATGCGATGCGAAGAGGCCGGCCGTCCCCATGGTGATGAGAGACGCAAATGGATGTTCTTCGATCAGTTTATGGATGACCGGAGTGCGGGTTTCGCTATTTGCCCGAGGAATGTACATTTCCGCTTCTCCCAGAAGCCTTGGTTATGAAGTTATCACCGTATCGAAACGGTAGGCCGTCGTGTGGATTGGCCGGAATTTCGCTGCAACTCTCTGAATCCCGGCGTGCGCCGATACAATCGAATAAACCACACATGGCAGCTACAGTAATCGAACTCCCCGAGGCGCAGCTCTCTGAAGCGCATAGTCCCGAGCACCATCCGACTGTGGAACGGCCCTGGCGTCCGCGGATCAACCCGTGGATCGTTGCCATGACGGTAACGCTCGCGACCTTCATGGAGGTATTGGACTCCTCGATCGCCAACGTTGCGTTGCCGCACATCGCCGGCGGTCTGGGAGCGACGCAGGACGAGGCGACGTGGGTGCTCACCGCGTATCTGGTCGCGAACGCCATCATTCTGCCGGCCGGGGCTTACATGACAACCTTCATCGGGCGCAAGAAGTTTTACATGATCTGCGTTGCACTGTTCGGCATCAGCTCCGCTCTCTGCGGCTTTGCCCCTTCGCTTCCGATCCTGATCTTCTGCCGCGTTCTGCAGGGCGTTGGAGGGGGCGGTCTCGCACCTTCGGAACAAGCGATCCTCGCCGACACCTTCCCACCTGAGAAACGCGGACAGGCCTTCGCGATGTATGGCCTCGCCGTTGTCTGCGCTCCCGCAATCGGACCGACCCTGGGTGGCTATATCACGGACAACTTCGACTGGCGCTGGATCTTCTTTCTCAACGTTCCCATCTGCTTGATCTCGCTGTTCCTCACCTCGCGCATTGTCGAAGATCCTCCCTACGTAAAGAAGCAGGTTGAACTGTCGCAGAAGGGCGGCATCAAGCTCGACTTTCTCGGCTTCGGCCTGCTGGGCCTTACCTTCGGCTCGCTCGAGTTCATTCTCGACAAGGGCCAGGAGGATGACTGGTTCTCCTCGAACCTCATCACTTTCTTCGCCGTCGCCATGGTCATTGCGTTTGTCGCGATGATCTGGTGGGAGCTCAAACAACTCCGCGAAGGCCATCGCCCCATCCTCAACCTGACGCTCTTCAAGCGCCGCAACTTTTCGATCAGTTTTCTGCTGATGTTCGTGCTGGGTTTCTCCCTCTACGGCACCACCATTCTGATCCCGCAGTTTGTGCAGACGCTGCTAGGCTACACAGCGGAACTTGCCGGTCTGGTACTTTCGCCTGCGGGCCTAATGATGATGTGCATGATGCCCATTGTCGGCGTTCTGGTCGGCAAGGTCGATCCGCGCAAACTTATCGGCTACGGCTTCATCATGCTGACATTGTCGCTGATCACAATGCACACGCTGAACCTCGGCGTGAGCTACGGATACCTGGTCTTTGTGCGCTGCTTCCAGGCGTCAGGACTTGCGTTCCTGTTTATCCCGATCAATACGATCTCGTACATCGGGGTAAAGCAGTCTGAGAATAACGACGTGTCGGGCCTGACGAATCTTGCGCGAAATATCGGCGGCTCTGTGGGAACGGCGTTCGTCGCCACCATGCTCACACGCCGCACTGCAGCCCACGAGACGAACATGGTACGCAATCTTACGACTGGCAGTGCTTCCTTCATGAACCGGGTGGCAAAGCTGAAAGGCATGTTTGGCGGCCACAGCAGCGGAAACCCCATGACGGGCACCGGCTCCCACACAGCGCAGGCGTATCTCTACAACGAGCTGCACCGTCAGGCGGGCATGCTCGCCTACCTCGACATCATCCAGTACATGGCGGTCTTCTGCGCGTGTATGCTGCCTCTGCTCTTCTTCATCCCGCGGCCACCCAAACACGCGAGTCCTTCCGCCGGCCATTAGACCTTCTCCAGTTACAAATCGTCGATTGAAAAAAGACGTGCCAAATGAACGCGGGGTTACCTTCGAGAGGGGTACGGGGTGGACAATGACGCGCCGTTTACCTGGTCTTCAACCCGATGAAGTCTTTGGCTGACGATGACCACGGCCTCGGCGACGAAAAGAAGTTCACCACTTTACTGAGCGAAGGCGAGCCGAAGAAGTTGAGGAAGTGGAGAGCCCTCCTGCGTTGAGTCAAGCCCGACTAACTTGTTCGCCTTCAATCCGAAGATCTGTCATCCGGACGAACGCTGGGGAAAGAGGACGGCTTCTGGAAACCAACTTCAGCCACTGCGGCCAAACAGACCACCTCCAATCCCGATCAGTAGTAATATCTGCGCAAAGAGACTCGCAGCCGTGCTGATGCGACTCTATTTGACTGCAACGTTGTCGTAGACGCGCACAGTCCCTTTACGAATTCATTATGCCTTCTTGACGAATTCGTTATAGCCGGCTCGCTAGGCTCTGGATATCAGCGTCCGGCGGCCTGGCAGCTCCATTCATCAGCCACGGCGGCTGTATGGAATGGAGAGCGTCAGTGAAAAACAGAATAACGACATGCGGTCAGCGATTCGGTCTGGCAGCGTTCACCTTTGCAGCGGGGATGGCTCTTTGTACAAGCGATCTCCGGGCTCAGGCTACAGAGCCGAATCTGCAGACGGCCGTAGAAAATACACAAGCCACGCCGGATCATCAAACAGCCCAGGATCAGAAGATTCAAAAGCTCCAGGACCAATTGGAGCAAATTCAGAAGCAGCTGATGGAGCTCAAGCAGGCTAGCTCCTCGGCTCCGGAGACCCATCACACCACGACGGCGAAGGCATCAGCTGCCGCGCCCGATCTGAGTGAAGCGGAACCGGAGGTCACCGACCCCGCCAGCCCGCACTCAGAGCCATTCGCTTTTGCCGATTTCACCTGGCTCACCGGCAACCCACGGACCAAGGACACGCCGTATGCAACCAAGTTCTTCACACCTGAGATTCGCTCGGATGTGAGCTACACCTACGACTTCCGCCATCCGCAGGACGACACCATCGTCGGATCAAGCGAGGTCTTTCGGTCCAGCGAGGTTGCACTGACGGACCTTGGAATTGGCGGCGACTTTCACTATAACAATGTGCGCGCCCGCGTCTTGAGCCAGATCGGTCTTTACGCCACGGCAACACCGCGCAATGATGCCAGCTCTGCGCGCGGCCAGTGGGACCTTGCCGACGCCTATCGTTATGTTGGTGAAGCAAACGCCGGCTACCACTTCAATGTGCAACACGGCCTGAACGTGGATGCTGGCATCTTCCTCTCCTACATCGGACTGTTCTCGTTTTACCAGTTCGATAACTGGGCCTATCAGCCGTCCTATGTGTCGTCAAACACGCCATGGTTCTTCAATGGTGTGCGTGTGCAATGGTTTCCCACTGCCAAACTGAAGATCGAACCATGGTTCATCAACGGCTGGCAATCCTACGGCCGGTTCAACAATCGACCCGGTCTGGGCGGATCGATCCTTTATCGGCCAAACGGAAATTGGTCGATCGTCGGCAATCAGTACGGCTTTGGAGAGGATGCGCTGGGCATAGGCTCACGTACCCGCTACCACACCGACGACAGTGTTCAGTACAAGTACTACGAGCGGCCCGACTCCTTCCTTAGTAAGGCCGCCGCAACTCTGACCGGCGACGCAGGCTGCGAGAGCGGCGGCGGCGTGAGCTGCTTTGGCAACGGGAAGACTGGACCGAAGCAGAGCTTTCTCGGCTTCATGGCCTACAATCGCTTCTGGTTTGATCGTGATCGTTTTGGCCTGACACTCGGCGGTGGACGCATCAACAACCCAGGCCGTTACCTGGTCCTTCTTCCACCGATCAACGGAGCGACCGCTGCCTCCGGAACACCCTACTTCACCGAGAACCCGGGTGATCCGTTCAAAGCGTGGGATGCTTCTGTGACTGCCGACTACATGCCGAGCCAGTACTTCACCTATCGGTTGGAGTACAACCATCGCGCCGCAAACGTCCCCTACTTTGCCGGACCCGGTGGCGTTACGCCGCCAGGCGGGAACACCGGTGCACTAGGTTCTCTCGTTCCAGGCTGGAGCCCGGATCTTCGTAACAGCGAGAACCGCCTGACGCTGGCATTCCTCATGAAGTTCTAGACGCCGATACACCCGTAAATGCAGTTCAAGAGAGCCTCCGGTCATCGACCTGAGGCTCTCTCTTTTTGTCGAAACGACTCACTGCGCTACGGGTGACTCTTTGGTCGGTGATCCAAGCTCAGGCTTGTCCAAGCCTCGAACAGTCGCACCGATCTTCCCCTGTAGATCGAACACGATCACTTCGTTGCTTCCGTTCACCATCCATGGTGCCGGTGCGTAGAGCGTCTTCTGTGGACCGATATTCCAGATGCGGCCCAGCGCGTGGCCGTTGAGCCAAAGTTGCCCCTTTGTAAATTCGCTGGTGTCCAGGAAAGTATCGCCAACGGCGCTTAGTTTGAAGCTGGCGCGATAGAAACAAGCGCCTTCGCAGGGCTCTTTTGAGAACTTCAGGCTGGCAGTGTCCTTCAGAGGCAACGGATAAATCTCCCAGCCTGTTAGCTCGTTTCCACCTAACGTCACCTGCTTTGTAATGCCGGCACGTTCGCCACCGATGGCTTTGCCGAAGTTGATCCGGCCCGTATTCTCCACCAGAATATCCAGACGTGCATTGCTCACTACCGCGGGAACCGTAAGACGATCCTGTTTCAATCGTCGATCCAGCGTTCCGATCAGTCTGCCGTCCAGATAGATCTGGGCATAGCTGTGAAGTTCATCAAGAATAAGCTCGCTCTGCGCCGCTGCCTTCAGAGCGGTGCGGTACAGAATGTAGCCATAGGCCTGGTCGACATCTTCCATGCTCAACGGATGCTCCGATCGGATCGGCGCGGGCAGGCTCTTCCACAACGACACTGATTCAACAAATTTCATCTCAGGAGTTTGGATCGCCGGTGCAACCGCAGGCACTGTAGGCGGTGTGACTCCAGTGGACTTTGCGATGATGTCGCGAAACACGAAGTACTTCGGTATGGGCCGTCCGCTTTCATCCAACGCGGCGTCGTAGTCGTAGCTGGTGACGTCCGGCTCATAAGTTCCCGGTACATCTCCGTTGGCTCCATTCATGCCTCCGAAGCTTGTGCCGCCGTGAAACATGTAGAAGCTCACGGAATAACCATGCGCCAGCATCCACTGCAGATTGTCTGACTGCTTATCCGCGTGTGTGTTCGCGTGGTCTGCGCCCCAGTGATCAAACCACCCGGCCCAGTACTCGCTGTTGATAAACGGACCGTTGGGACGAACCTTTTTCAGCGTCGCAAACGCCCGCTCTGCTGCACCATCTTCTTCGCCGCCAAAGTTGATCCCAACCGGAAGCTCGGGCAGCGAGCCATCCTGCACTTTCTCCGGGCCGTCGGCGGTGTACAGCTGCGACTGCGTGAATCCTGCATCGATTAGAAGCTTGTGAATCTGCTCCATGTAAGCGTGGTCATTGCCGAACGATCCGTATTCGTTCTCCACCTGAGTCAGGATGATCGGACCGCCGTTACCCACTTGCAACGGAGCCAGTTCCTTGCCCAGCCGCGCAATCCATCGTGCCACTGGCGCCATGAACTTCGGGTCGCTGGTGCGCACCTTTGTGGTGTGATCCTTCAGCAGCCACGACGGATAGCCGCCGAACTCCCACTCCGCGCACACATACGGACCTGGGCGCAGGATCACATAGAGACCCTCCTGCTGAGCCTCACGCACAAACTCTGCGATATCGTTGTTTCCGGAGAAGTCGAACACACCCGGCTTCGGCTCATGTACATTCCAGAAGACGTACGTTGTGATTGTGTTCAATCCCATCGCTCTCGCCATTCGGAATCGCTGACGCCAGTAGGCTCGCGGAATTCTTGGATAGTGCATCTCCCCCGAGATCACCTGAAACGGCTTGCCATCCAGCGCGAAGTAATCGCCTTCCACGGTGAATCGATGCGCCTTTGGAGCCTGCGCGAATCCGTTGACACTAAGAAGGCCGGCAAGCAACAAGACGAGTAGTCGCATTCAATCCTCACACACGCAACATTGATCGAAGCCCGCGGTAGTCTGCGAGCCTCGAAATCATCGCCAATTCTACGCGGTTACACCGGGAACGGATTGCGCTCTTTGAACTGAACCTGGTGCCAGTACGGATAGGCCTTCGGCAACTCGCTCGCTTTGTCGAGTTTAGCCACCTGTTCTTTGGTCAGTTCCCAACCGATGGCTCCGAGGTTCTGCTTCAACTGCTCCTCGTTTCTTGCGCCGACAACTAGAGTTGAAACCGTAGGCCTCCGCAGCAGCCAGTTCAACGCGATCTGCGGTACCGTCTTGCCGGTCTCCTTCGCGATCTCGTCGATGGCGTCGACCACGGTGTAGAGATACTCTTCGGGGACCTGCGGACCTGCATCATTCACGATGTTTGAATTCAGACGGCTGTCCTTCGGTATGCCAGTCTCGCGGCGGATCCTGCCAGTCAAACGTCCCCAACCAAGCGGCGACCATACCAGGGCACCCACACCCTGGTCGGCAGCCAGCGGCATCAACTCCCACTCGTAGTCGCGGCCAACGAGAGAGTAGTACACCTGATGACCAACATAACGCGACCAACCATAGCGCTCGCTTACACTCAACGACTTCATCAGATGCCATCCCGAAAAATTGGAGCACGCGATGTAGCGGATCTTGCCTTCGCGAACGAGGTCATCGAGCGCACGCAGTGTCTCCTCCACAGGCGACGTCGCATCGAAGGCGTGAAGGTGATAGATGTCGATATAGTCGGTGCCGAGCCGCTTCAGCGAGCGCTCCGCTGACTGGATCAGATGGTAGCGGGATGACCCCACATCGTTCGGTCCCTTGCCGAGCCGAAAGGTCGCCTTGGTCGAGATCATCACATCGTCACGATTGTGCTTCGCCAGAGCCTTGCCCAGCGCCTTTTCGCTCTCACCGTCCGAATAGACATCTGCCGTATCGAACAGGTTCATCCCCGCATCCATGCAGATATCGACGATCCGGTTCGCTTCCTCCTGCGTCGTCTCCGACCAGGCCTTGAAAAACTCGTTGGCAGTGCCAAACGTCCCCGCACCGAAGCATAGCTCCGGCACCTTCAAACCCGATTTACCAAGTTGTCTGTATTCCATTCAGATTGAGATGCAGCCAGCACCCATTTCGCTCTAAATTTTGAGCCTTCACATTCGGCCTTCGTGATCGAGGCCGCTCACGGGTCGCTGGAGCTAAATCACCCGAATGTAAGTCAAGTAAGTCTGACTCTGTACTGAGGTAAAAGGCACCATCTTCACCGGGCCATTCAAACTCTGCAGCATCCATTCCTCGCCCCCGGTCTGCTGTATGGCAAGCGCGTGCGCACTGCTCGCCGCCACCGGCTCCGAAGCTAGTGCAAACAACACCCTCGGTCCGAACATCACCGCGACCGTCTCAGGATGTGCCTCGTCCAGCATCTCGAGCCGCGGCTTCATTGGCAGTTCCAGCTTCACCGTATCGCCGGTCCGCCATTTGCGTTGAACCGTGGCAAACCCCGACGCTACCGCCATCTGGACGGAACGACCATTCACCTGCAGCGTGGCTCCATCCGCCCACGCCGGAATCCGCAGCTTGAGTGCAAACGAAACCACGTGCGAGGTCTTCATGCGAAGGCGCACCTCCGGCGTCTCCGGATACGTTCCTTCCAGCTCCATCTCGATCTTTGCGTTACCTTCGTTCCACCGCAAAACAGAAGGCAGATAGAGATTCACCCACACCGCTCCGGGTTCGTGAAAGTATCCGTTGATCCAATAGTCAGCGGCGGCCTGCGGCAGCGTCCCCGAGCAGCAGGGCCACCGATGATCCGAATATACCCGCTTGCCTCCAGAGCCCAACGCGTCGTTCGGCGTGTCCGCCGTGTCCGCCGCATTATCTATCGAAGATTGCGAATGATAGTCCGCGTAATAAAAAGCGTGTCCATCGGGCTGCAGCGGCATGGCTCCAAGAACGGTGTTGTACATCACGCGTTCCATGCTGTCTCCATAGCGCCCCTCGCGAGTGCAACGCAGCAGATAACGCGTCAGCTTCATGTGCGCATAGGCTCCGCACGGCGTCTCGAAGCTATTGTGGCTTTTTGCGAGGCTTGCGAAGACCTTCCCCGATCCGGGTGCTTGCAGCATCTCGTCCGGTCCCCATCCACCGGTCGCAAAGCTCTGGGCGAGAAGCATGTCGAAGCCGTTCTTCGCTGCGCGCAGGTGCTTTTCGCTTCCGCCGACCATGTGCGCCTGCATCGCCGAGCACAACGCATTCACGTAGCTGTACGCATGCTTGCCCCCCAGCACGTTCTCTCCCCGTGCAAGCGGGTCGAAGTAGCTCGCGTCGTCCAGGTAACGCTCCGCCATCTCGCGATACGCGGTCCCTTGCACTCCCATTTGTGCCGACACAAGATACAAATTCTCCGGCAGTGTGTAACTCTCATCCCAGACCCAGGAGACATCCTTACCCTCCCGCCAGACCACCTCCCGGTCTACTGCGTGCCCTGGCAACTCCGGCAACGCGGCCTTTCGGGTGCGCTCGAGAATCTCCAACGCATCGCCGTCCCCAGCAAGCCGGTGCGCATCCATCAACCCACACACAAGCTTGTCGAAGCAGTAGGCTGGAAAGCGGTTCTTTGCGTAGTATTCGGTTGCAATCGTCTGGGCGTAGAGGCGGTTCAAACGCACAGCTCGTTCACGCAGCGCCGGATCGCCAGTGATCGCATGCATTCGCGACAGGGCCGATACCCATTGGCCAAACGTTGCACTCGGAGCCAACCCTGCGTCTTCTTTTCTGTAGTCGTAGTCCGCCCGGTACTGATACCACCCGCCGATATCTTCGCCCGGCGCATCCTGTCCCACCATCTTTCGGAAGGGCATTAATAGACTGTCATCGCTGAGTCCCATCAGAACGGAGCGGGCGTTCTCCATCTGAGCCAGGTGTGGCGCACTCTTGAGCGTTACCTGTCCGTAGCCCACCTCTTCCAGCGGCCGCGCGGCAAACGCAGCGAACCCAACCTGTTGCAACGCTCCGCCTGCCACCACAGCGGCCCCGCCTCGCAATAGCTCCCGTCTGGATATCTTGAAGCTCACTCCAGCATTCTCCGCCCGGGTGGATAGATCTGTCACGTGCTGGGATGAACGAGGCCGATCGCGACTCTGAAGATTAGCTCGCGTAGTGCATGACTCCGCTTTAAAAAGCATGTCATCGTTCGGCGACGCAGGTTACTGAGGGCCACTTCGCGTATTGCGCATGTTGACCTTGCAGGCGGCGGACTCCAGCGGGTGCCGCCACCATATCTGGAAGTCGCGTGTCACATCTGTCAGACACATCGAGCGAAGTTCAGCCTGAACGTCCGGATCGCGGTCGGTGAAGTACGGAACATGTGTCGTGTCCTCGACCACCACCTCGGCAGCTCGGACGTCAGCAAGGATCCGTTCGCGGTCTGTTGGAAGCTGCTGATTGGGCATCAGAAACCATGTGTCGGGAGAGCCGACGGTGGGGTAGTAGTTGTGAACTCCGGTCGCATTCGACATCATCAGCACCTTGTGGTTCGAGGCGATCTCGAGAATCTTCGCCATCTGCGGACCGTACTCAGGTTCTGCGTAGAGGTTCTTCGTGATCGGAGAGCGGTGAGTTTCCTTCCACGCCGTCAGTGTGGCCCTGGCCTGCGCTGCCTGCGCACACAATCCGACGCAGATGAAGAGAATCAGAAGACGATTTTGCCAAGGAGGAGTCGCGAGGATTGAGATACCGAGCAGGACACCTGCTGCGACGATAGGATCGTAGATAATATGCTGCCCGTCACCCTTGTAAGCGACAACGGCAAAGAAGACCTGCAAGGCCGCGCAAAATGCAACGACCGCATACTTGGGATCGGGTCTACGGGTGCGCACCATGGTCACGAAGGACTGCACTCCCATGACAATCAACGCCAGCGTGCTGAGGATCCACCATGTGACTGGTGTAACGATGTAATACGCGATGTAGTACTTGAGACTGTGTCCGGCAGGGTGCAGGAACGTTTTGAGGTCGCTGTAATCCATCTTGCCCAACCCGTAGTAGAACTTGACGCCCAGCATGGGGAACGCCGTCGCCACGGCTGATCTGAAGCCAAAGAACGCACTCAGGCCAGCAAACAATAAAACGTAGGTTAGTACACCGGGAGCGAACCGCCGGACTAAAAGTGAGATTGAGCGGTCGCTGTTAAGCCACCAATCCGCCGCGATATATAGAGCGAGAAGACCGGTCAGAAGCAGAGGTAGCGACGGAACGCTGAAGCAACCAATCACGGAGACTGCAAGGGCAGCGTCTGCTCGCCCCTCCAAAAGAAAGAGCAGGGCAAACAGCATCGACAACTGCACCAGCGAGTAAGGAAAATTGGGATTCACCCACAAAAGAAATGGAGTGACCGTGATAACAGCCAGGAGGTAAAGCCATCGCCTGGAAACGTAGCGCAGGAAGAGAGACCAAAACGCGGCCATCAGGATGAGGACCACGATGGTGCAACCGATCATCGGCCAGTAGCCTCGTCCGAACATCGCAAACAAGACGTGCTGGATAAAAACCGGGAGAAGCCCGTACTGATAAAAGGCATCGACTCCCAGATGAAGATGTTCAGCCAGCATGTAATCGAGGTTGAGGAAATTACTCCTGTCCGCGAAGACCCAGAGATAGTACGAAAAGAAGATCGGCCACGACAAAAGGTCGAGCGCTAAGAAGCTGATCAATATGACAAGAAATCCCGTTACCTTGCCTGGCGCACGGCTGTCTTCGAGCATCATCCCCCCAACGAGCTAGGTGGTTATCGAACGGACTGTAGCAGGCTGACCGTGCCAGATCAATCAGTAAATGCAGAAGACCCCGGTCAATGACGATGGAGTGGTTACTCCACCGGCTTATCCACCTGCGACTGATAGACCTCTTCGACCCGTGCGACCGTGTCAATCTCGCTCACCGGCTTGTCTGTCCTGATCTTCAGTATGCGTGGAAACCGCAGCGCAAAGCCGCTCGCATGACGTCCGCTGCGCATAATGTTGTTGAACGCTACCTCCAGCACCATCAACGGTTCGACCGTGCGGAAGAATCCCTGATCTTCGAGAGTGTGTTCCATCATCCATGCGCTCATCTCGGCAATCTCGACATCGGTGAGACCCGAATAAGCCTTGCCCACATTGAGTAACTCGCCATCAGCTCCTCGCACCGCAAACGTGTAATCACTCAAGATCCCTGCACGCTTCCCATGCCCAAACTCCGCCCCTGTCACCACAACATCCAGCGTCGCCAGTTCACGCTTTAGCTTCACCCACGCGAGGCCACGCCGCCCCGGCTGATACACAGACCCCGCCGCCTTCAGCATTACGCCCTCGTTTGCCCGCGCCCTCGCGTCTGAGTACGCCCGGTCAATATCCTCGGCCGACTCCACCAGGCGCGACGGCGAGATCATCAGTCTCTCCATACCTGCGCTCTCCTCACCTGCAAACAACACCGCCTGCGAATCGCGAGCGCGTTTATCAACTATCAGCGGCGACACCACCCGCTCAACAAGCCGCTCCACCGCCGCCTCCAACCGATTGCGCCGCTCACGCAACGGGAACTCCAGCAGCAGTTCGCCATCCTCGCACATCAGGTCGAAGGCCATAAACACTACCGGCACCTGCTGACGCCATTCGTTTGAAACCCGCTTGCGTCCGATCCTTTGCCCCAACACCGCGAACGGCAGCGCACGTCCCTGTTCGAAGTCCCACCCCAGAATCTCACCGTCCAAAATCAGCGAGCCCGTCGCTCCGCTTACCTCCGAGCAGACCTGCGCAAACGCCTCCTCTAACTCCGGAAAGCTCTCTGTCACATCTTCCTTGTTGCGAGAGTAGATCGCCACCCGCCCTGGCTGACTGGCATCTCCGCAGTGCACCTGCGCCCGCATGCCGTCGTACTTATCCTCGAGAAACGCTTCGATACCCTGCGTCTGCTGAGCGTTCGCCGCCGTCTCATCTCCCTCCTCCGGTATGCTTTTTGCAATCACATCTTCCGGGGGAGCATCCTCAAACTCCTCGGCATCGACATCGAGCTTTTGCGGGGAAACAACCTCACCAGGCGTGTCGCCTTCAGCCTCCACGGCGAGCGCACCGGCATCGCGGTCAGGATCGAGCTCCATCGCCCGCCTCAGACTGTCCTCCGCCTTTTTGCTCTTTCGCGGCTTCTTAGTTTTTACGACCGGCACCTTTGCAGGCTTCTCGGTGAATCGCTCCACCGCCTCCTCCGGCGTCTCGACCGGCGAGGCCAGCATGAATCCCAGCGGATGAAACAGCCGCATTCTCGCCTCATTCAACGTCCCGGAAAACGCTCGGCGCACCGCGCTGCCGAGATCCGCCTCCAGCATCACCGCTCGCCGCACCGCCTCCACCGAAGCTCCAGCCGCGACGGCGATCGCCTCCTCCACCAGGCTCTGCTTCACTCCAATCCGCATGTCGCCGAGCATCAGTTTCAGCAGATACTTCGCCTCGAGCGGAGTCGCCCGCCGCAGCAAACCTTCGACCAGAGCCGCCCGAATCGCCGTCGTCTTCGCCACCGCCATCGCCGCAAAAGCCTCGGCTACCTCGGCAAGCGATAGCTCAGCCGTCTTGGCCGCACCGGCAGCTCCGGCAGCGACCAGCAGATCGTATGCCGCGGCACCCATATCCCCATGCCGCCGATAAGCTAAAGTCAAAGCCTGATCGCTGGCCCCGCTCACAGCCAGCAGCGTCTTCGACAACAACGCCCCGCCAGCGTTCAGCTTGCGCGAATCCGCCTCCGCAAACGGCGTTCCGGCAACATACAGTGCAAACCACCCCGCATCTTCACCTTCGGGCGCAGCTTTATGCGCGGCCGCAATCGCCGCTGAGATCGCTGCCCGCTTCTTCAGGCGCCCAGGCTCACCAGCCAACTGCTCCGCCAAGTCCGCCACTGCATAAAATAAAGCCATTTAGAAGCAGACCCCTTGCCGAAATTGAGTTCAAAAATGGAACTTCCCTGTAAAAGATGCATTCCGCATCATCCAGGTCAGGAGTAACATCTAAATAGACATGAACGCACTTGCAAATCCGGTGTACACCCCCAACGTGACCGAGTCCCCCGACCGTCACGACTTTGCCTAGCTGCGCCTATCCTTTTCACCCGATTCTCCTGATCCCTTATCACTTTCAATCAATGGAGTAGCTATGTTCGACCGCCTCGACCAACTCGAAGCCCGTTACGAAGACCTAGGCAGGCAGATGTCCGACCCGACCCTGGTCAACGACCAGAAGAAGTTTCAGGCCATCGCCAAGCAGCACCGCGACATGGAACCCACCGTCGAGAAGTTTCGCGAGTACCGCAAGATCAGGGACGGCATCGCCGAAGCCAAAGCCATGCTCGCCGACCCCGACCCCGAAGTAAAGGAGATGGCACAGGCCGAGCTCGACACGCTGGAGCCGCGCCTCGAGCCCGTGGAAGAGCAGCTAAAGGTTCTGCTCCTCCCGAAGGATCCCAACGACGAGAAGAACGTCATCCTCGAGCTGCGCGCCGGAACCGGAGGCGACGAAGCCGCACTCTTTGTCGCAGAGGTCTTCCGCATGTACATGCGCTTCGCCGAGCAACACAAATGGAAGGTCGAGATCCTCTCCCAGACCGAATCCGGCATCGGCCACGGCCTCAAGGACATCACCGCTATCATCGAAGGTGAAAACGTCTACTCGCAGTTGAAGTACGAATCCGGCGTACATCGCGTGCAGCGCGTTCCGGCGACCGAGACGCAGGGCCGTGTCCATACCTCAGCGATCACCGTTGCCGTGCTGCCCGAGGCCGAAGAGGTCGACATCAAGATCGAAGCCAAGGACCTGCGCATCGACACCTTCTGCTCCTCCGGACCCGGCGGCCAGTCGGTGAACACGACCTACTCGGCCGTTCGCATCACGCATCTGCCAACCAACACCGTCGTCAGCTGCCAGGACGAAAAATCACAGATCAAGAATCGCGAGAAGGGTATGCGCGTCCTCCGCGCCCGTCTCTACGAGGTGGAGGCCGAACGCATTCACCAGCTCCAGGCGAAGGATCGCAAGCAGCAGATTGGCTCCGGCGACCGCAGCGAGAAGATCCGCACCTACAACTTCCCGCAGAACCGCCTCACCGATCACCGCATCGGCCTCACCAACCACCAGCTCGCTATGGTCATGGAGGGTCAGATTCAACCCACCATCGACGCCCTCATCGCGCACTACACCGCCGAAAAACTTAAGGCCGAAGCAGAAGCTGCCTGACCTGCTTCACGCCTGCCCCAGCAACAGACGACGAGGCGGCTGACCTGGTATTACCCGCACTCCACGGCGAGAATCCATGTCAGCCCCTCCAAGAGGACCGACCTATGATCAGGCAGCACCGGAGCGGCCACAGCTCTGCCCGTCCCGCGATGCACCTCGTCCTCTTCGCACTTGTCTTATTCCTTTTCGTACCCCTCCTTCACGCGCAGCCCGATACCAAAACACCACCCTTCAACGGCATCGCCCACGTCGCGCTTCGTGTCCACGATCTCGCCAACTCCGTCGCCTTCTACGAAAAACTCGGCTTCGAACAGGCCTTTGACCTTCGCAAAGACAATGTCCCCTATGAGTCCTTCATCAAGATCAACGACACGCAGTTCATCGAACTCCACGCGTCCACCCCAACGGATACCGACACCGGCTTCCTGAGCCTCTGCTTCGAAGGCGCAGACGTCCAGGCAATCAACGACAACTACCTCAGCCACGGCCTCACCCCCACACCCGTTCGCAAAACAGATACCGGGAACCTGCGCTTCATCATGGGAGGCCCCACCCAGCTCTCCGGGCCGCAGACCATCGAGTACACCCAGTACATGCCGGGCTCACTCCACAGCGAAGACCAGGGCAAGCACCTCGGCCCGGACCGCGTCGCCGAAAAGCTGATCGCCATCTCGCTCCCCATGGCCGACCCCTCCTCCGCACGCGACTTTTACATTAACCAGCTCAACTTCAAGCCCATCGCCAACGATCCGATGAGTCTTCACATGCCCGGCGAGAGCGGTCAGGAGGTTGAAATCATGCCTGCGACCCCTGGGAGTCACGCACGCATCACCATGGAATCGACCAATCTCGGCAAGGCAGCACGCCACCTCCACAAAGAAGGCGTCTTCACCGTGAAAAACGGAACCACCCTCACTGTGATCGACCCCGACGGCAACGTCCTGATCCTCGAAACCCGCTAGCAACCATCTCCCCTCTGCTACCGTAAAGTCACGCATGCGCCTCTCTTCACTCTTCGCACGCACACCTCTCGCCTGCCTACTCGGATGCTTCGCCACTGCCCTGGGCCAGCAGCCCGCCCCCGCGCTCGACCAGATCCTCTCCCGCGTCGAAGCCAACACCGAGCAGTACAAGGCCACCGTCCCCAGCTTCCTCTGCGACGAGCGCATCAGCTCACAGGAGATCCGTGACGGCAAGCTCAAGCACGAAACGACTGTCGAAGCACTGTTCCGAGTAACTCGATCCGCCTCACCGGCTGGCTCCCTCGAAGAATCCCGCGAAGTGAGGTCGGTCAACGGCAAACTATCGAGCGGCAAAAAACTCGACATGCCCATCTCGTTCAACGGCGGCTTCAGTGGCGCACTCGCGAAGTTCCTCTCTGCTGATCGGCGCGAGTGTTTCGACTACGGGGCGGATCCCGCTTCCCCTGCACCTCCCGGCACCGAAGCCTTCACCTTCACCGCTCGCGAGGCCGCCGCGAAACAACCTGCCTGTGTCTCGATTCAACCAGGCACCACCGGCAAATTTGTCGTCGACGCCTCCATGCAAGTCACGCACATCGAACGCACAGTCCCTCATCCCATCGGCAAAGATCAAACCGTTCTAGGCACAGCCTCCGTCGACTACGCCCCCGTTACCCTCAACGGAAGATCCTTCTGGCTCCCCTCCACCATCATCGCCTTCACGACAGAGACCACAAAGACGAACGCCTTCCGATTCACCGCGAAGTACACCAACTACCATCGCTTCGCCGCCAGCTCAACCATCCTCCCCACAACCTCAGACTCCACCCAGCCGCAGTCAAGGTAGCCGTCAGTATGACCCTTCGCCAGGCCATTACGAACGCCGCTGCAGAGCTGGCCGCCAATCCACACCTCAGCGAACACGCCCACCGCGACGCCGAGCTCCTCCTCCTCCACACGCTGCAGATCTCCCGAGTGACCCTCATCGCCCATCCCGACCGCGATCTCTCTCCCGACCAACACTCCCTCTATCAAATCGCCATCAACCGCCGCCTCCAGCTCGAGCCCATCCAGTACATCACCGGCGAGCAGGAGTTCTACGGCCTGCGTCTTCACGTCACCCCCGCCGTCCTCATCCCTCGGCCCGAGACCGAGCATCTCGTTGAAGCCGTCCTCAAGCTGCTCCCCGCGAACCGGCCTGTGAAGCTCGTCGATATCGGCACCGGATCGGGAGCCATCGCCATCGCACTCGCCGTCCATCTTCCGCTCGCCGAGATCACAGCCCTCGACCTATCCTCCGAGGCTCTCGCCATCGCAGAGCTCAATGCGCGAGAACACAACGTAGCCAATCGCATCCACTTCCTTCAATCCGATCTACTCGCCGCCGTCCAATCTCCTGGCGAAACCTTCGATGCCATCGTCAGCAACCCGCCCTACATCCCAGAATCCGATCGCACCACCCTGCACCCTCAGGTTCGCGAACACGAGCCCGCCACCGCACTCTTCGCAGGCGAAACCGGCCTAGACATCTACCGCCGACTCATTCCGGAAGCCCTAAGCGCACTCAAACCAAACGGCATACTCGCCTTGGAGATCGGCCACGGACAGCAGAAACCGCTCACCCACCTGCTCGCCGGATGGAACGACGTCAGCTTCGTCAACGATCTCCAGCAGATCCCACGCGTCGCCCTCGCGCGCAGGCCGAACTCCTTCCACCCGGAACACTAAAATCTGTCACAATGAAACCCTCTACTCTGTTGTTCGTATAACAGTTGGAGCCTGTGTTCCATGAAAAAGACCGAACTTCAAGACCATCTCTACGCGCTCGAAGAGCGTCTCCTCCACCCTGACCGCGAGGCTGACCGCACCGCGCTCATCCCGTTCTTCGCCGAAGAGTACAGAGAGTTCTGCACCTCCGGCCGCGTCTTCAACCGCCAGCAAGTAATTGACGTCCTGCTCACCAGCGCCGCCCGCCACGCGACTATCCACCACTTCTACATCGCCCAGCTCGCAGAGAACATCGTTCTCGCCACCTACCGCGCCACTACCTCAGTCGCCGTCTCCCACCGCTCCTCCCTGTGGATCTTTCGCGACAACCGCTGGCAGCTCGTCTTTCATCAGGGCACCATCGCCAGCTGACCGCTCTAACATCCGACACCAGAAATTGTGCGGCTCCCACAAATCAGATATCAGATTCTGCTACCCTCCCATCATGCGCCCCCAAGTCCTGAATCTCCTTCTGGCGACCTGTCTCTACGCCGTCGCGCCCTTCTCCCTGATCGCCCAGACGCCCTCGGTCGAAACGCGTATCACCGCCCAGAATGCTCTCTTCGAAGAGATCTACCAGGCCGACCTGAAAAACAATCCCGAGCGCGCCACCGCCGTGGGCGACTATCGCTACAACGACAAGCTCGCCGACTACTCCCTCGAAGCCATCATCCAGCAGAACGCCGCCAATCAGGCGAACCTGCGCAGCCTGTTAGCCATCAACGCCGCCGGCTTCCCCGAACAGGACCTTCTCTCCCACCAGCTCATGGAGCGCAGGCTCAAGCAGAGCATCGAAAACTTCGATCTCAAGAACTACGAGATGTCCGTCAATCAGCAGAACGGCATCCACACCTCTCTCTCCGACTTGCCGTTGGCCGTTCCGCTGGACACCGTCCAGCACTACGACGACTACATCGCGCGCCTCCACCAGATTCCTCGCGCCCTCGCCCAATCCGAAGACATCCTGCGCCTCGGCGTCAAAGATCACCTGATGCCGCCACGATTCCTGCTCGAAAAAGTCGCCCAGCAGGCCTCCGACATCGCCGCCAAAAGCCCCTTCCTGCTCGCTATCAACAAAATTCCCGCGACCTTCTCCGACGCCGACCGTCAACGCCTTACCACGGCCATCCAGCAGACCGTCGACACTGAAGTTTCGCCAGCCTACCGCACCTTCGCTACATTTATCGCAAAGGACTACGCACCCCACGGCCGCACCTCTATCAGCGTCTCGACACTACCCGACGGCAAGCACCGCTACGAGGTCGCAGTACGCGAACAGACAACCACCGACATGACCCCGGCGCAGATCCACCAACTCGGACTCGACGAGATCACCCGCATCACCGCCGAGATGACCACCCTCGCCCACAAGGCCGGTTTCAAAGATCTCGAAAGCTTCCGCGCCTCCATCAAGCCCAACCCGAAATACACCCCCACCTCATCCGAGCAGATCCTCGACACCTTCCGCCACTACATCGCCCAGATGCAGCCGAAGCTCCCCGAACTTTTCACGGTACTTCCCGATTGCCCCGTACCGGTCGAAGCCATTCCCGCCTACCAGGCCGCTGCCGCCACTCACTACCAGGCCGGCACGCCCGACTGCAAACACCCCGGTCGCGTCTCCGTCGGCACCAGCGACTTCGCCCACCGCTCGCTCATCAACGACGAGGCCATCGCGTACCACGAAGGCGTTCCCGGCCACCACATGCAGCGCTCTGTTCAGCAGCAACTCAAAGGCCTCCCGCAGTTCCGCATTCACGGCGGAGGCTTCACCGCATACACCGAAGGCTGGGCTCTCTACGCCGAACAACTCGGCAAGGATGTCGGCTTTTATCAAGACCCGGTCAGCGACTACGGCCGCCTCTCCTCCGAACTCTTCCGCGCCGTCCGCCTCGTCGTCGACACCGGCATCCACTCACAGGGCTGGACTCGCGAGCAGGTCGTCGCCCTCTTCGAACAAACTGACAGCCTTCAAGGTCCCGAGATCCAGTCCGAGACCGACCGCTACATCGCATGGCCCGGACAGGCCCTTGCCTACAAGATTGGCCAGCTAAAGTTCATCGAGCTGCGAGAGCGTGCGAAAAGGGAGCTCGGCCCGAAGTTCGACCTCCGTGCCTTCCACGATGAGATGCTCAGCGCCGGAGTGCTTCCCCTCGACCTTCTCGACCAGCGTACGGATCGCTGGATAGCCGCTCAAAAAGCCGAGTCTACCCAGCAAGCTACATCCGGAGCAGCACACACACCCTAAAAACTCTAGTGTCTTGCCGGACGGGCCTCCTGCGCGGAGGGCGGTCACTTCGTGACTTGTATACCTTGTTACGTTTGACCGAACACCATCGGTCCTCCCGTTGGTCGGAACGAGAGATTTTAATGCCGACCGGAGGGAGGCCCCATGCAGACCCTCCCGCCCAAGACCGGTACACGCGTCACGAAGTGACCGCCCTCCGCGCAGGAGGCCCGTCCGGCAGGACATAAGTCATTAAACGTATTCTTAGATTTCCCTAAAGCCCCGCGCACCAGTCATATCCCAGCTTCGTCCAGTAATCGTCAGGCCGCATATCGGTGTAGGCGATCAATCCAATCCGTTTGATCTGTTTGTAACCGTACTTGATCGGCATATGTAACCGTATCGGTGCGCCATGCCACTGGGCCAGCGGCTGTCCTGCCATCTCGGTCACCAGAAGGCTCTGCGGATGCATACAGGCCTGCAGGCTGAACCCGCAGTAGTAGTCCCCATCCGGCGTCTCCATGTAGACATACTTCGGCAGCGATCCATCCGGCTTCTTCTCCGGCGGATACTTCGCGATCAAATCAACAAGCCGGTACCCACCCCAATGCACCACTTGGCTCCAACCCTCAATGCATTTGAACTCCGTCACCAACTCATGGTGCGGCAGACTCGTGACGTCGTCCATCTTGAGCAGCAGCCCCGGCGTCCCCGGATCGAGCGTGTTATCCGACATGCCTGCCTCTTCCTGCCCACGCGGCCGCTTATTCCCCTGCGCCTTCTTCAACGCAGCAAACGCAGCCTCAAATGCGGGCGGCATCTTCACATCACTCTTCTCGCCGTTCCCGGCGACCATCGTGCTCGCCGCGCCACCCTGCATCATCGGCCCTTCCCCCATGCCAGCATCGCCATTCGGATCGACCTTGGCCTGTGGCCCATCTCCTACTACCGCCGCGGCCTTCGGCGCTACCTTCGAATCGTGCTCGACGGGCCCAGCTTCTTTCTTCGCAACGTATCGGTACTCCCACGCCGTCACATCCTCGACATACTGAGGAAGACCCTTCGCATTCGCCACCCCCACCATCTGCAGCCGATAGCTCTCCGGCAGCAGGTCCATCTTCAATCCGTAGTTGCCGTTCGTCCGCAGTTCCATCGATCGATCGACCGGATACGTCGGCGCAAGCCCGCGCTCATCAAACACCCCGCGCGACACCTTCGCATTGAACTCCAGCATCTTACGCAGCGGCTTCGGGATCAGCTGGTCGCCTGGACTGCGATCGATCCACCGATAAAATCCGTATCCACCCGCCGTCGCCGCCGCTGCAACCAGAAAGCTGCGACGCGTCCTCTGCCCCGACTGCGCCCTGAGCTCCGCGTTCAGAGCCTCTACCGCGCGCGAATCTCTTCGCTCCCGCTCCCCGTCGCGTTCCCAGTCGCGGTCAAGATCATCCTCGCGTTCCTTCTTCTCCTTCTCCCACTTGCGGCGCTGCTCCTGCTCCTCTCGCTCCTCCCGTCCGTCGCTCATCCCGTCCTCCTTTCCTCGTCTAGCGAAGCCTTGACCGCCGGCACAATCTCATACCCGCTCACCATCGACCGGAAGTTATTCCACCCCGCGAGAATCACCTGCCCCACGTGCACCACAAAGAACGCGCAAAAGCCCATCGTCAGCCAGAAGTGTTCCCATCGCGCCATCTCGTATCCGCCCAGCAGCGATGTGATCCAGTGCACCTGCGTCGGCTTGTAGATCGAGAGACCCGTGACCAGCGATCCCAGACCCATCAAAACTACCGAGGAGTAAGCGATCTTCTGCGCCCCGTTGTACTTCTTCTGCGGCGGCAATCCCTTGCGAAGATGCAAATCCACCAACGTCACCTGAATCGCATCCAGAAAGGATCTTCGCTCCGGTACCAGCACCCGCCACTCCCCTGAGATCAACAGATAAGCCACATAGAGAATCCCGTTGATTGCAAAGATCCACATAAAGAAGAAGTGATATCCCAGCCCCTCGGTCACACGATAGGGCGCATTGATCAGCTTCCAGAACCACGGAGGAAACAACCGCACCAACGTCAGCGAACCCACCCCCACTCGATACACCGCATGGGGATGCTGATAGGCATTATCCGAGTCATTCCAATAGATCAGCAACCCGCTCCAGATCATCGTGAACAGAACCGGGAAGTTCACCCAATGCATCCACCGAATCGCCAAGGGATGCTTCTTCTCCAACCTGATCGTTGCCACGGCAGGCTCTCTTGCCTCGACAGGCGCCGCAACAACTCCAACAGGCGAAGCCAGTGGCTCCGGAACTACGGAAGCAGCTGCCGCAACGGGCTCATCCACCGCTTTACCGCCGGCCGTCGTCGCTATTGGAACCCGCAATCCCTCCGGAGCTGCATCGACCGTCTCTGCTGGGATCTCAGCGGCAGGCTGCAAGGTCTCGCCTGGCTCACTTCTGTCTCTAGGTTTCTCAGGCATTTGAGCTCCCATCGTGCACTCTCGCGCACACAGCATTTACAACTCAGCACTCTCCGAATCGTTAGAGTTCTTCCCGCGGCAAAGGTTACGCCATTTCTCTACGTGCCGATGAGCCCTACCTTAGCTGCACCCGCACCTGTGCTCCCGTCTCATCCGCAAACGTAACCTCCTTTGCGCTCATCACCGCCTTCGCTCCAGCCCCTCGGCCATCCAACGGATAGACCGCCGCATGGTCCGCATCAGTCCAGCACACCAACCCCTGGACGCAACCCAGAATCTGCGGCACCCCAGGCACGCCGCTCCATCCCTGCACCAGATACCGCCGCTCCGTCCCCGGCTCTTCCACCAGCACGTCGTTCGAAAAGTTAATAAACAGCCGCGCCCCATCCACCGCAACACCGTTACGCTCTACCTTACCCAGCGGATCTCGCAGAAAGATCCTCTGCCGGAAGACCGCCACGAAGATCACCAGCAGCAACGTCCCCACAACCAGAATCTTTCTCAATTATTTCTCCTCGTGGTACTCCTGCTCCGTGTTGATGCCCCAGAGCGCAGCCTTATCTACATGCCCAGCCACGATACCATCCACCGCCGTCATCGCCGTCAACATACTGTGATCCTGGTTGTTGTACTTATGCATTCCATTCCTCCCCACCAGAAACAGATTCTCGAACCCGTCGGTAAACTCCCGCAGCTCATCGAAGCGGTCATATGTTCCAAAGTACGCCGGATACGTCTTTGGGACCCGCACCACATGCCCGTCCGAAACATCCTCCGCGTTCAGGATCCCGATCTTCGCCACCTCTGCAATCGCAAACTTCTTGAGTTCTTCATCCGGCATCTTCCAAAGATCGTCGGTGTCGTAGCAGAAGTACTCCAGCCCAATCCAGACCTTCGTCGGGTCCGCCACCAGGTACGGACTCCAGTTGTTGAATATCTGTAACCGTCCCAGTACCACATCGGGCTCCTGCACGTAGATCCATGTATCTTTCAGCAGCCCACCATCCGGCTCCTTCACCTTCAGCCTGTCCACCAGCAGACCCACGGTGATAAAGTCGCGATACTGCAGCCCAGCGCTCACCTCGCGCACGTTCTCCGGAACGGGAGCATCCAGCGCCTCCACCAGCTCGCGCATAGGCATCGTCGAAAAGAAATAATCTCCTGCAAACGTCTGTCGCTCGCCGCTCGCATTCACCGCATCGATCGACATCACCCGTTTCACGTCGCCTTCCGTTGAGCAGTGAATCCGATCCACCTTCCAACCCATGTGAATCTCACCGCCACCCTCACGAATCAAGTCCGCAACGTGCTCCCAAAGCTGCCCCGGTCCAAACTTCGGATACATAAACCGTTCAATCAGGCTCGTATCCGTGCCCTTCTGCGCCAGATCACCGGTCTTCGATTTACCTCCAAACGCCTTCTTCAAAAAGTGCTTCACCGCCGTCGTCAGGCTCAACCCCTTGATCCGCTGCGCCCCCCACTCCGCCGAGATCTCATTGCAAGGTGTTCCCCAAACCTTCTCCGTGTAGCTCTTGAAGAACGTCAGATAAAGCTGCCTCCCAAATCGATTGATCAAAAAGTCCTCGAGGCTCTTCTCCGGCGCAATCTGGCTCACCTGCGACTTCATATAGCTCGTACCAACGCGAAACGTTCTCGCCAGCCCGAGATTCTTCAACGTCGTCGCAGTCAGCGTAATCGGATAATCAAAGAACTTCCGCAGATAGTAGATCCTGCTCTTCCGCGGACGAATCAGCATCACCAGGTCCGGATCGGCCGTCGTCGCCGTGACCATCATCTCCACCGGTCCTTCGCTCTCCGCCTTGTCCTCGACCTCTTCCGCCGCACGCGGATCAATCGGCCCCGCTCCACGCAGCACTGGCTCCTCCGGCAGGCGCGCAGGTACAGCGACCATTCGCTTCTTTCCCTGATAAGAGATCTCCGGCTCCGACCCCGCATCGCCGACATCAGGCGGCATCAGGTCCACCCACCACTGCATCACGCGGTCGCTCTTAGAAAAGAACCGGTGGCCACCAATATCCATCCGGTTGCCCTTGTACTTGATCGTGCGCGAGATTCCACCAATCTCCTCGCTCGCCTCCAGGATGATCGGTTTCACATCCGACCGTCTCAGCAACTCCAACCCGGCCGTCAGCCCGGCAGGCCCCGCTCCGATAATCACTGCTCTCCGCGACATGCGCCCGCCTGCTCCAGACGCGCACACCGCGCCAAACCCAAGCTTATCGTAAACAAATCGCTCGCTGCCAGAGCGCACCTAGTCCGCTGGCTTCATCTCCATTTGCTACACTGTGCCCATAGCCCCAAGGCAGCTTGCGAAGGAGCCCCTACAACAAACATGACCGAGCCTCCCCTGCGCAACGTCTCCTTGTCCGAGCGCCTCCGCGCCCATCTCGCCATCGCCAGACTCGATCATTCCATCAAGAATCTCTTCGTTCTGCCCGGCGTCATCGTACCGCTCAGCGTCTATCCGGCGCTCTTCACTCCCCATCTCTTCGTAACTCTGCTCCTCGCATTTGTCGCGGTCACACTGGTCGCCTGCAGCAACTACGTCATCAACGAAGTCCTCGACGCGCCCTTCGACCGTCTTCATCCCACCAAGCGCAACCGCCCCGCCGCACTCGGTCTGGTCAACATTCCCGCCGCTTACGTCCAATGGCTCCTGATGATGATCGCAGGAATCGCAGTCGGCCTCCTCATCTCGCGCATGTTCGCCCTCGTCGCGCTCATCCTCTGGATCATGGGTTGCCTCTATAACTTTCCTCCCATCCGCACCAAAGACGTCCCTTACCTCGACGTCCTCACCGAGTCCATCAATAATCCACTGCGCATGCTGCTCGGCTGGTACGCCGTCACCAGTGTCCTCGTGCCGCCCGTCTCGCTGCTTATCGCCTACTGGATGCTCGGCTGCTACTTCATGGGCCTCAAGCGCTTCAGCGAGCTCTCCGAGATAGGCGATCGCGCCGTCGCAGGCGCCTATCGCGCATCCTTCAAGCGCTACACGCCCGAGTCGCTGCTCGTATCCATTGTCTTCTATGCCTCCACCGCGATGCTCTTCCTCGGAGCCTTCATCATCCGCTATCGCATCGAACTCATCCTCGGCTTTCCTCTCGTAGCCTTCACCATGGCCGTTTATCTCAAGCTCGCCTTCAAGCATGACAGCGCGGTACAGAACCCCGAAAAGCTCTATCGCGAACCTCTGCTGATGACCTCGTTCGCCTCAACCGCCATCGTGATGGGGCTTCTACTCTTCATTCGCATCCCGCGTCTGGAGTTGTTCTTCACTCCAACCATGCCCTCCACCACTCCTGCCGTAGCTCAACCCGCGCCCATCAGCTACACTCCACCCGGCTTCGAGCACCAGCGGCTTAGAATCCACGCCAAGATATGATCTCGTCGCAAAATTCCAGTGTTGAAAGCAGCCGCGAGAGTCTTGCCCTCCCTTGGACGGCCATCGCATCTCTGATCCTCACCGCCGTCATCTCCCTCCTCTGGTCGCACCACAAGCTCATGTCGCAGGACGAGTTCTTCGTCCTACAGACCGACAGCGTGCCTAGCTACGCCCAACTCATCCACATCCAACGCAGCTATCCCATCTCGCTGGACCCCCTCGTCTACCACACCCTCGCGCACATCGCGATCAGCGTCTTCGGCGCAGGAGCCTTCGCCCTCAGGCTGCCCTCGCTGCTCGGCTATCTCCTGATGCAGATCTGCCTTTTCTACTTTGTGCGGCGCATCGCCAACGAGAACGCCGCGATCTTCGCAATGGCTTTTCCCGCGATGACGGCGACTCTCTTCTACTCCGCAGAAGGCCGTCCCTACGGTCTGTTGCTCGGCTTCTACGGCCTCGCCCTGGTGACCTGGCAGGCCGCAACGCGACGCCAGTCGCAACGCACTGCCTCTCTCATCCTCCTCGCACTCGCGGTCGCACTCACGCTGAACACGCACTACTTCGGCGTCTTATCGCTCCTACCCCTCTGCGCCGCAGAACTCTTTCGCACCGTTCAACGTCGACGAATGGACCTTCCCGTCGCAGCCGCCATCATCCTCGGCATGGCCTGCATCGCCTTCGCGTTACCCTTTGAAAAGTCCGCCGCCGAGTTTCGCAAGAACTACTACAACGCCGGAGACGTCGGCTACCACGCCATCACCCAGGCCTACCGCTCACTCTTCCTGGACTACACCCACGCGAGCCTCCGCATCCAGCACCTCGCCGCCATCGGCCTCATTGTCTTCGCGGCTCTCCTGGTCTTCGGCAGTGTGCGCCAGCTACGCAACAAAGATGTCCAACTCCCAACCGCCGAGCTCGTCTTTCTTATCGTCCTCGCCGCACTGCCCTTCTTCGGCTTCCTGCTGGCCTTCTTCGTGACGCACTCCATCGAGGTCCGTTACGTACTCGGAGCAATCCTCGCGCTCAGCATTCTCCTGACGATTGCCCTCTTTCCAATACTTCGCCGCACAAACACCGCCATCCTTACGTTGTCCACGCTCGCAATCGCCATCGTCTTCACGGGAGCGATTCGCATCCACGCGGAGCAGGCAAAGACCAGAGACTTCATGGCCTCGCTCACACTCAGCCCGCAGATCAAAGCGGCGATTCTCTCCAGCCCCAGCGGCCTGCTCTACCTGCAGGAGATGGGCACCTTCGAAGTAGCCAGCTACTACGAACCCGACCCTGATATCCGCTCCCACATGGCCCTGATCTACTCCAGCAACCAAGAGCTTCTCTGGAGCCGACGCGACACCGAGTCGCTCACCGCACAGCACATGCGCCACTTCACCGGATTCCCCATCATCTCCTGGGAGCAACTCACCAATGAACCCGGCGAGCACGTCTTCGTGCTCCTGCACAGCGGCTGGAACTGGACCGACCAGGCCCTCGCAGCCGCACACGCCGACATCACGCCGCTAGGACCCGCCATGGGAGGCGACGCAGCCTCCCTGCGATTCTCATCTAACTCTCAGACCTCAAAATAATCTTGTGATTCCTCGAGTTAATATGACCGCCATTACGCCGCGACGGTCTCGACACCTTCAGCTCGACGAGCTAGCCGCATCAGCAGCACCAGTAAAAGAAGCGCTCCGAAGTACATATAAGACTGCAGCACATTCCATCCGCGCCTGTCGGCCAGCAGATTAGTCGCCGCCAAAAAGTTGTCGCAAAGAAAAAACGATAATCCCCACAACCACGGCCTCTTGGCCTCCCAGCACCCATACGCAAACCAGAACCACGCAAAGATTCCGAACACAATGCCGTAGTGATGCTCCCACGCCATCGGCGACGCCGCCACTGATGCCAGACCCATCGCAGCGATATCCGCCGTCGAACCGCGCAGCTTTCTCCAGGGATACAGCAGCACTCCGCAAACCAGCACCAATGACGTCAAGACAGTCGTACGGTATACCCACGAGACGTAAGGCGTATACACATGCGGCGTGTATCCCAGGTTCTCGCCGTTGAAGATCATCCGGTTCAAAGTCCCGAACATCGACTGATTAGCATAGTGCGACTGCGCCTTATGGCTCAGACTCGCCAGCACACCGACATAGTCAAGATTGTTGTGCCAACCGAAGACCGCAACCGACATCGTCAACAAAACGACGGAGCAGATCAGGAACGCCCACATCGCACCCCACCGCTTGCGCACCACCATCCACACCAGCAGAAGCACATATTGTGGCTTCACAAACGCAAGCAGCGCCGCCACAACTCCTGCCTCACGCTCGCGCCCCGACGTCCATAGATAGAGCATCAACGCGAATCCAAAGGAAAGCATCGTCTGGGCGTTCCCCAACGCGTATCCCTTCAACAGCGGATAACATCCCAGACAAGCGAGGATCACCGCAAGAACATCCGCCCCGCTCAAATCCGCACCGCGCCTTCGCAACAACCCGCGCCCCATCGCCAGCGACACCCCCGCAACACCAACCACCGAAAGCCACGAAAACACAGCCAGCAGACGAAGCATCGCAGCATCGCCGACTCCAAGCCTGCGCAAAGCAACCAGCGGCAATTCGCTAGCCAGCGAATAGATCAGCGTGTCATACAACGGAGCCGCGTAAATCGGCTTAGTAGAATTCGCATCGAAGTAATCCAGCGACTTCATCATCGGCAGCCACGAGTCGGTCCATTGCCGCATGTGCATGAAGGCTGCGACGTCGCCCTTGATGCTGCCAGGATTGCCCAGATGCAACGCCCGGCAAAGACCCCACTGAACAACGTTCGCAAGCAGCAGACTGCACACAACAAAGAGGAGAAGCCGCCTGCCGTGCGTAGCGGCGCCTGAAGTATCTACTGTCCTGGACGTCACGCTCTCACTCTATCAAACAGCCTTATTGAGAGGAGAGGTCGACTTCATTCTGATCTTCTTTCGACCTGCGAGCCGCACCTCTCCGTCTCGGCGCCCCATGTATCATGAAGGCGTCCCTATGCCCATCCCGGTCCCCACCCTCATCGGCGAACCCGCCCCCTCGACTCCCGTCGCGAAGGCCGCCTCAACGATGAAGAAAAACGACTCCATCCAGATCCTTCGCGCCGTCGCCGCACTTCTCGTCGTCCATGTTCATGCCATCTTCAGCGTCTCACATCACGCCATCCCCGCAGAGACCCGTTTCTTCAATCTCTCTGGTGTGGGAGCCTGCGGGGTCGACATCTTCTTCGCCATCAGCGGATTCATTCTTTCTACCGTCGCCATGAACATCCGTCCCAAATCCAGCTCTGCTCACAGCGCGCTCGACTTTCTGTTTCGGAGATTCATCCGCATCTTTCCTATCTACTGGACTCTCTCCCTCTTCTTTGTTCTGGTTGACCTCAAACAGCATCATCTCGTCCTGTCGTCTTTGGTCAACTCCTATCTTCTAGTACCCTCCCTGCACTTCCCCATCCCTCCTCCGCTCATCTTCGTCGGCTGGACCCTGATCTTCGAGATGTTCTTCTACTACATCATCACGCTCAACCTTTTCTTCGGCGCCGGTCGGGTCGTAGAAAGAACCATCCTCACCATCTTCGTCCTGATCGCGCTTGGGAGCATCATCGGCCTTCAGAGGCCAGTCGTCATCCTGCTCGCCAATCCCATCAATCTGGAGTTCGTCTTAGGATGCCTGATTGGCCTCCTCTTCGCCCGTTACGGCAAGCGCCACGCCCTGGGTACAGTCCTGCTCTTCGCTGGAACAATCCCTCTCGTCTTATCCACCTTCTTTAACAAATACGACATCGAGGCGAACAATGTCCTCAATGGATCGCTCAGCTGGCATCGCCTCCTGATCTGGGGCATCCCCGCCGCCATGGTCACCGCCGGCCTCGTCTTCCGCTCCTCCCAGATACGATCACCTCTCGGACGCTTCGGCGTTCAACTCGGCGACGCTTCCTATTCCATCTATCTGGTCTCGCTGCCCGTCTTCTACGTCTACGAACGTTTCTACCCTCATCTGGCGAGCCTTGGCGCTGACCCGAACGTACTCCTTTCAACTCTCTTGGTCGCTGTCGCAGGCCTGCTCTGCTACCGCCTGATAGAAAAGCCGATGCTGCACTTCATCACCGCGAAGTACCACCACCCCGCAGTGCAGTCCGCCCCCTAAGCAAAGAAAAGGCCCACCAATAAACGTGGGCCTCTCGTCTTTTTACGAAACCGCAACCTTCTTACGAAACTAGAGCCTCGCGTCCCTGCACATTGAACTCGAGACCGTTCTTTCCAGCCTTCACCACCACATGGTCACCATGCAGCACGCTGCCGTCCAGAATCTTTACCGCCAGCTTATCCTGCACCAGCCGCTGAATCGCTCTCTTCAAAGGACGCGCCCCATAAGCCCGGTCGTACCCAGCTTTGAAGATCGCCTTCCTCGCACCATCGGTCAGCTCCAGCGTAATCTTTCGATCCGCCAGCAACTTCTGCAGATCCTTCAGCCGCAGGTCGACGATATGAGTCAGCTGCTCATCAGCCAGCGGATGGAAGATCACAATGTCGTCCACACGATTCAGAAACTCCGGCTTGAAGTGCTTGCGCAGTTCATCCATCACGCGACCCTTCGCCTCTTCGAACCCGTCCTCTCCCTGCGCCCAGGCCGTCGACAACTGCCCCGCGCCAACATTCGAAGTCATGATCAGCACAGTATTTTTGAAATCAACCGTCCTGCCCTTCGAGTCCGTCAGCCGCCCATCATCGAGCACCTGCAGCAGCACGTTGAACACATCCGGATGCGCCTTCTCAATCTCATCAAACAGAATCACCGAGTACGGCCGTCGTCGCACAGCCTCCGTCAACTGTCCGCCCTCGTCATACCCGACATACCCGGGAGGCGCTCCAATCAACCGCGCCACGGCATGCCTCTCCATATATTCGCTCATGTCGATCCGCACCATCGCGGCCTCATCATCGAACAGGAACTCCGCCAGCGCCTTCGCCGTCTCCGTCTTCCCAACGCCCGTCGGCCCAAGAAAGATGAACGAACCAATCGGCCGCTTCGGATCGCTCAACCCCGCGCGCGAACGACGAATCGCATTCGCCACCGCACTCAGCGCCTCATCCTGCCCAACCACGCGCTCGCGCAGACGCTCCTCCATCTGCACCAGCTTCTGCGTCTCGCCCTCCAGCATCTTCGAGACCGGAATCCCAGTCCACTTAGACACCACCGCGGCGATATCCTCCTCGTCGACCTCCTCCTTCAACATCCGCGAAGGCCGCTTCGCAACTCCAGCAGCAACGCCAGACTTCGCCTCAGCCTCATCTTCCCGGACCGCCGCATCCTGCTCCGCCGTCAACTCGCGCAACTCTGCCTCTCGCTTCGGAATCTCGCCATACTGCAACTCCGCCGCCCTCTGCAGATTGCCCTTGCGAGTCTCTTCGCCCATCTGGAACCGCAGCGACTCCAACTGCTCCTTCAGCTCCGCGATCTTCCCAATCGCGCCGCGCTCCTTCTGCCATCGCGCACGCAGACCAGCCGATGCCTCCTTCACTTCGGCCAACTCGCGCTCCACAATCTCGAGCCGCTCCTGCGAGCCCGCATCCTTCTCCCGCTTCAACGCCGCGCGTTCAATCTCAAGCGAAGTTGCCCGCCGTTCCAGATCATCAATCTCCACAGGCACCGAGCCGATCTGAATCGCCAGCGCCGCAGCAGCCTCATCCACAAGATCAATCGCCTTATCCGGCAGAAACCGATCCGAGATATACCGATGACTCAGCACCGCCGCAGCCACAATCGCCGAATCCTTAATTCGCACCTTATGGTGAGCCTCATACTTCTCCTTCAGCCCACGCAGAATCGCGACCGTATCCTCGACGTTCGGCTCGCCGACGTACACAATCTGGAACCGTCGCTCCAGCGCCGCATCTTTTTCGATGTACTTCTTGTACTCACTTAGCGTCGTCGCGCCAATCGCCCGCAGACCACCGCGAGCCAGCGCAGGCTTCAGCATATTGCTCGCATCCAGCGACCCTTCGCTCGCACCCGCGCCCACGAGAGTATGTAACTCATCGATGAACAAAATCACTTCGCCGTTCGACTCTTCAATCTCCTTCAACACCGCCTTCAGCCGATCCTCGAACTCCCCGCGAAACTTCGCCCCTGCGATCATCGCGCCAAGATCCAGCGAGCACACACGCTTGTTCTTCAAAATCTCCGGCACATCCCCCAGAAAGATCCTTCGCGCCAATCCCTCGACGATCGCAGTCTTGCCCACGCCCGGCTCCCCGATCAGCACCGGATTGTTCTTGGTCCTGCGACTCAGCACCTGCACCACCCGGCGAATCTCCTCATCCCGCCCAATCACCGGGTCGAGCTTCCCGCGCCGCGCCAGATCCGTCAGGTCCTTCGCATACTTCTCCAGCGCCTGAAACTTCCCTTCAGGATTCTGATCCGTCACCCGCTGACTCCCCCGCACTGCACTCAAAGCCTTCAGAATCGCCTCATGCGTGCCCCCCAGCGCCGCCAGTGCCAGCTGCACAGGGTCATTCTTCGCCTTCGACAAGGCCAGCAGCAGATGCTCCGTCGACACATACTCGTCCTTGAAGTTCTCCGCCTCCTTAAATCCCTGCTCCAGCACCTTCTGCAGCGCGTTCGACATCCCCGGCTGCCCCCCACCCTGCACCTTCGGCAGCTTCGCAATCGCCGAGTTCACCCCGGACAACAGTTGCTCCACCGGCACCCCAATCTTCTCCAGCACCGGGATCACCACTCCCTCGCGGTCCTCCAGCAACGCCGCCATCAGATGCAGCGGCATCACCTCGGGATTGCCATTCTCCGCGGCGTGTCCACCGGCCGACTGCACCGCCTCCTGCGACTTCACCGTCAACCGATCCCACTTGATCGCCATAAATCTTTATCTCCCCATCCAAATCCACAGATTTGAGCTTTTCGCTTAGATTAGACGTCCGAGATGCTTAAGAAGATGCGGAAATCTGACAACAACTCACTCACATTCGGAAATGTGGGCAAAGCCCTGTTGCGACAGGGACATACGTTAGCCCAATGCCTTCCCGGTTATGCGAAAAGGCACCGAAAGCCCAACCACGCCATCGGGCTAAATCTTTCCCGCACCCGGCACCACTCAGCCAAGAACCGCGAGGCTATGCATTCACTTCCCCGGCCGCAACTCCACCCATGGATATCGTCGGTCGACGCAACTCTGCCTCGACATAGTCAATCTTCCCGTCGGGATACTCTATTTTGAGCACTGGCCTTCCCTGGCCCGAGTCAGGTCTGGAGCTACCATCACCCTCACGAGTCAGCGCGGCGCGACCGCAGGTTATCTTGCACCGCGGCATCATTCGGCATATCTGTTTCAGGCCCTCCGAAGAGCCGTCCCAGCCGACAGGGTTGCCGACATAATTGCCATACTCGTCTTCGGTCGGTAAATCTGGCCTGGGAGCGAGAACCTGCAGCAAAAGGCGGATAGACACAACAGACCAATCAATACTGAAAGTTTTGAACACATTCGCACCACGGGCGTAGAACGCACCGCGCTTTATAACATGCCGCCGAAACAGTTGTATATGTCGTTGATAACTCTTGGCTCCCGTCTCGCCAACCAGGCGCGCCCTGCCCCTGTTAGGCGGTTGGTGGCCCGTTGCGAACAGCGATGTGGACAGACCCTGGCTATGCTGTGACGCCTCCGCCCCAAAAGAAAAAGGGGAAAGCCTCCCCCCGCAATACCGCATCAAAGCGTTACTGAGCCGTCTGCGCCTCAACCCGCTTGGTGTCGTTGCCCACCTGCGCCTTGATCTGCTTTGGCTGAGCCTCCGCCTTCTTGGGCAGTGTGATTGTCAACACGCCGGCGTCCGCAGAAGCCGTGACGTCCTCCGTATTTACAGTCTGAGGCAGGTGAAGCTTCGGACAAAGCTTGGGGCTCTCAAGAATATAATCCGTCGTAAAATCAACAACTTATATAAAGCGGCGCACCAGCCGTCCTCCCCTTAACTTCGGACCGGCGAACGGATCACAACGAGCACATACGCTTTACTCTGCTATCGTGCTGCCAGGCGGCTCCGCGAACCTGAACGTAAACCCCGTGATCTACAATCGTCCCTTACAGGCCAGCTTTTCCTCCAGGAGGATTGTCCTCTGATCTCATCTTCGCGCTTCACGGCTCACACGACTCCCGCCCACAGCGAGGAGATGCCTCCGGCTGAATGACCGTCTCCGTCGTAATGCCCACCTACAACGCGGAGGCCTTTCTCCACGAAGCAATCACCAGCGTCCTCCGTCAAACCGTTACCGACTTCGAGCTCATCGTGGTTGACGACGGATCAACCGACGGATCGCTGGCCATCGTTCAATCTCACGCGCAGAACGATCCCCGCATTAAAGTCTTCAGCCAGCCCAATGTCGGCACTGCAGTCACACTCAATCGAGCCATAGACCTCGCCTCTTCGGACAGGGTCTTCATCATGCACGCGGATGACGTCATGCACGCGAACCGTCTCGAACGACAATTGGCCTTCCTCGAAGTGCACCCTGAGCTGGCCGTCGCCAGCAGCCTCGTTAATCACATCGACGAGAAGGGAAGAGTCATCGGACAGGACAACTCCTTTCTGTTCACCCACGAGGAGATTGAAGAAAAAATTCAACTCAACAAGCTGATCGGTTTCAATCATCCGGCCGTCGTACTTCGCAAGAGCGTAGTACAAGCTGCAGGTGGATACCGTCAGGAGTTTTGGCCCGCCGAGGACATTGATCTCTGGAACCGTCTCGCAGAACAAGGACATAAGATCCTCGTCCAGCCCGAAATCCTTCTCGATTACCGCATCCATGGCGGCTCGGCTTCTATCTCTCGTGCGCACCTTACTCGAAAAAAAGTCCGCTGGCTGAGAGAATGCATGTTGCGCCGCAGAAGAAACGAGCCCGAACTTACATGGGACCAGTTCCTCGCGTTCCGGCGACAGACTCCCCTTCGCCGGCGAATCAACGAGGAGAGAGTCGACTTCTCACAGATCTTCTACAAAGCAGCGGTTGGCCACTTCGCTGGTCGAAGGTACATCCGCACCGTCGGCAATGCAACTCTAGCCGTCCTCCTTCGACCCAGATACATTCTGTCAGAGATGATCACCAAGTCGAAGTGGCGCATGAAGAGCCTCAAGAACAAACGCAAGTCGCCCCTCTAACCCTCGTGCCCGCAGGGAAGCATCACGCGAGTCTACTTCCCGTCCTCCGTCCCCCGGATAAACGCCGCCACATCCGCGTGAAACTGCTTCAGCACATCTTCGTTCACATAGACCATGTGCCCGCTCTGGTAGTAGTGATAGCTGATATTCGCCTGTAGCTTCTGCGGAATCTGCAGATGATGCATCTCGAACTTGCCCTCGAAATAAGGCGTCGCCAGGTCGAAGTACCCGCCTGCCAGCATCACCTTCATCTTCGGGTTTGACTTCATCGTGTACGCCAGGTCCGGCATCACATTCGTCCCGCCCTCCTGAAAGTTTGCCGGCGGACCACCCGGAGCCTGGTGCCGCAGATCCCACGTAAAGTCCGGATCTCCATAAGCTCCCGGCTTGTACGTCTGGTTCTCGCCATACTTCAGTTCCGTCCGCATGTACTGGTTCAGCGCCGCCGTATACGCCGACGAGATCGCATTGCTCTGCGGGTCATACTCTGCGTCCGCGCTCAGCGGATCAATATCCGGCCCCTTATAGCGCGTATCCAGCCGCCCCGTCGTCGTCTCGTCATCCAACTGCAGCTGCTTGCTGAACGCCGCACCCGTCACCCGCAGATTCGCCCGCATCAGATACGTCACCGGGAGCCCGGTATATTGATGCAGCTTCTCCGCCACCGCCTGCTTCCTCGTCTCCGGCAACTCCGCCCCCTGCAGCAGCGCGCTCATATAGTCGCCGATCGCATACTGCTCCACCTCGGCGAGAAACGGCTCGAGCGCCGCAGGCTGCGTCGGCAGTTTGTGATGATAGAACGCGCTCGCCGCAAACGTAGGCAGCCCCAGCGCATACGCCTGATCCACACCGGGATTCCACTTCGGCCCATCGATGCTGTTATCGAAGCTCAAAATCTGCGACAGCAAAACAATCCCGTTCAGATCCACATTCTGCAAAGCAGCTGACAGCACCGCGCTGCGCGGCGTCCCATAGCTTTCGCCAAACAAATACTTCGGCGAGTTCCACCGGTTGTACTTCGTCAAAAATCTCCGAATGAACCGGTCGAACGCATGCGCGTCCTGATCCACACCCCAGAACGCCTTCTCTTTGTCCTTGCCCATAATCCTGCTGAACCCGGTCCCCGGCGCATCGATAAACACCACATCGCTCACGTCCAGCAGGCTGTAGTCGTTGTTGACGATCTTGTAAGGCGCTCCCTCATCATGCTGCGCATCGGTGGTCACCACACGCCTCGGCCCAAACGATCCCATATGCAGCCACATCGTCGCCGACCCCGGCCCGCCGTTGTACAAAAACGTCACCGGCCGCCCTACCGGCGCATCCTTCTTGAAGTACGCCACATAAAACATCCGCGCCGTCGCCGGAGCCTCCTCCGGCTTCTCGGGATCAGGCGCCTTCTCTCCCGTGTCCGGCAGCAGCTTCCCATCCAGCCCCATCATCGCGTCCTGCGAGTCGCTCGACCCCACCGTCAGCGTCCCCGCCACCGCACGGTACGCGACCGCCTGTCCACCCACCGTCACCGAGCCATCCGTAGTCGAGTCCGATGGTGGCTCCGCAGGCTCTACCACTGAGGTCCCCGTTACCACCAGCTTCTGTTCTTTCTTCTTATCGCTCTCTTTCTTCTCCTGCGGCCCGGCCCCCATCGCGACAGCAGCGGACGCAAACAACACTCCACAAGACACACCGATCCGAACCAGCTTCCTCGACATCCTCACACTCTCCAAGGGACAAATTTCCAGTTGCGAGAAGTATATCCGCAAAAGTTTGGCAAACACTAATGCAATATCATTTGCGTTATGCGTCCGGCCCACCCGCCAGAGTGCTAATCACTCCGCCCACACCTTCACCCTCCTCCCAGCCTGGCATAGTCGTTCCTCACGAAACGCTAACCACACGCAGTGGTGTTCACCAGCGAACGGAGATTTCCGTTTCCGGACAACTTCGGCTCAGAAAACGGCCAACTGCTCCCCGCGTCGCACAAAACACAGTGTTTGCATCACAAACTCTTTGGCTCAAAACGTGCATTGTTCCATGCGCCCCACTGCGCCCGGAGGATCTCTTTATGCAGACGTTGCTTCAGAATCTGCGCTTTGCCTTACGCCAACTGCGCAAATCGCCCGGATTCGCCCTGACCGTAGTGCTGACACTGGCCTTGGGCATCGGCGCCAACGCAGCCGTCTTCACCCTCTTCGACCAGGTACTCCTCCGCATGCTGCCCGTCCAGCAGCCCAAAGAGCTGGTGCGCTTCCAGTGGACAGGAGGATTCTCCGGCACAGCCAGCAGCTTCGGCGGCGATCTCGAAAACTACTTCTCCTATCCCATGTACAAAGACCTGCGCGATCAAAACCAGGTCTTCGCCGGAATGCTCGCTGCCGATCGAACCAACCTCGCCATCTCCTGGCAAAATCAGGCCGAGGACAGAGACGCCGAGCTCGTCAGCGGAAACTACTTCGACCTCCTCGGCCTCAAGCCCGCGCTCGGACGCCTGCTCACCGCGCAGGACGATACCGCAAAAAACGCAAACCCAGTCCTGGTACTCAGCTACGACTACTGGAAGACACGCTTTGCCTCATCCCGCGACGTCGTCGGACAGACCGTCCTGATCGGCGGCCAGCCCTTCACCATCCTCGGCGTAGCCCCCGCGAACTTTCAATCCGCCATCGGAGGCTACAAACCAGCCGCCTTCCTCCCCATCAGCATGGTCGAAGAAGCCATGCCGGCGACCATCCCCCGCGACAACCTCAACAACCATCAGTCGCTCTGGCTCACGCTGGTCGGCCGCCTCAAGCCCGGCGTCACCGCCCCTCAAGCCGCAGCTGCACTCGGACCCCTCTGGCACTCCCTCCGCGCATACGAGCTAACGCTCTACAAGAACCGCACCGAACGCTTCAGCAAGCACTTCCTCGACGACTCGCAGCTGAAGGTCCTCGACGACTCCACAGGATTCTCCCCCGGCCGCATGGATCTGCAAACGCCCCTCATCATCCTCATGAGCATGGCCACTCTGCTCGTCGCCATGTGCGCCATCAACGTGGCGACCCTGCTTCTGCTCCGAGCCGCCGGCCGCGCCCGCGAGATGTCCATGCGCTATGCCCTCGGCGCCAAGCAAACCCAGGTCGTCTCACAGCTCCTCCTCGAGGGCTTACTCCTCGGCATCCTCGGTGCAGCGGCGGGCCTGTTGATGGCACCGCTGGTCACCAACACCCTCGTGCGTCTGCTCACCAGCGCCAACCCAGGCAAAGAGCCATACTCGGCAGCCATCGATGGCCGCGTCCTTCTCTTCACGCTCAGCATCGCCGTCATCTCGAGCCTTCTCTTCAGCATGGCGCCAGTCTTCCACTTCCTGCGTCCCGATCTCGCAGGCACGCTGCGCCAAAGCGCAGGGACCGCATCCCGCAACTCTCAACTCTTCCGCAAGATTGCCGTAGGCGTTCAGATAGCTCTCAGCGTCCTCTTACTCGGCGGTGCTGGTCTGTTCGTGCGCACCCTCGACAATCTCCGCCATCAGGAGGTCGGCTTCAACACCAGCCATCTCGCCACCTTCAGCCTCGACCCCACCGACTCCGGCTACAAAGAAGCCCGCATCGTGCCCATCGTCACCAACGCGATCGAAGCAGTCCAGAGAATCCCTGGCATAACCTCCGCCGCAGCCACCACCGATCCCGAGCTCACCGGAGACAAAGAGTTCGAATCCTTCCAAGTCGAAGGCTACAAACCTGCCGAAGACGAGAAGATGCAGTTCGAAGCCCCAGCCGTCACTCCCGCCTACTTCGCAACCCTCAAGCAGCCTCTTCTGGTCGGCCGGGAGTTCACCGCTGCGGATACCAGCAGTGCACCCGAAGTCGTCGTCATCAATCTGGCCTTCACAAAGAAGTACTTCGGCTCCGCACAAAACGCGCTGGGTCATCACCTCACCCAAAGCTCCGACTTCCGGGCAAAACTCGACGCAACCATCGTCGGCGTGGTCGGCGACATCAAGCACGAGAATCTGCGTCAGGACATAGGGCCTGCCGTCTATCAGCCCATCGCCCAGATCACTCATCCCACCGGCGTCAAGATGTACGCTCGCACCAATCAGGCGCCCGAGACAGTCGAAACCGCAATCCGCCAGAGCATTCATGGCCTCGATCCCACGCTGGTCGTCGTCGGCATGCGAACGATGGACGACCAGGTCGACCGCAGCGCCTCCGACGAGCGCGCACTCGCGCTTCTTGCCGTCGGCTTCTCTGCGCTGGCGATCGTCCTCGCAGCCGTCGGACTCTACGGCGTCCTCGCCTACTCCACCGAACAGCGCACCCGCGAGATCGGCGTACGGCTGGCCCTCGGCGCACAACGCACCAGCGTCGTCCTACTCATCGTGCGCGAGATGTCGATCATCGCCGCCATCGCCATCGTGCTCGCGGTCCCCTCCATCGTCCTACTCGCAAGACTCTTCCGCAGCCAACTCTACGGCGTCACCACATCCGACCCCCTGACCCTGGCCGGAGCAGTGCTTCTCGCCGCGGTCATGGTCACACTAGCCGCAGTCCTCCCCGCACGAAGAGCCGCCTCCATCGAACCCATGCAAGCCCTCCGCACAGAGTAATCCCGAGAGCGAGAGCACTAGCAGTTAGCGAAGAGAGCGAGAGCAAAGTAGCAGTTAGCGAAGAGTCTGCCGCGCCTTCTTGTTTGTCATTCCCGAAGGGAATCTGGGGTTGCGTCCGAGATATCAGCAACAAATCCGCTGGATATCAGCAGCAAATCCGGTCTGATAAAGTCACCCAACCAACAAAATCGTCATTTCGACCGAAGCGGACCACAGCCTCACCGTGGTCCGCGCAGCGGAGAAACCCCCGCATTTGTCGTTGTGGTTGCCTGTCCTAGGCCGTCATTCTGAGCGAAGCGAAGAATCCCCGTATTTCGCCTTTGCAGTTGGTTTTGCCGTTGCCTGTCTCTTTGTTGTCATTCCGCAGCGCAGCGGAGGAATCTGCTGTATCAACTACGGTGACGCAGCAAAGAGACCCAATACTCACCCACGCAACCGGTGCCCATATGTAGGCTTTAAAACTACCCCTAAGGATGTCCTCCAGCCCTCAATGCGATCCTGTGAGGAAGGCATTCATCTCCCGAATCACGTCTGACTCGTTCGATTTAAAAACATAGTGGTCAGCATTTCGCAGACGAACAACGTGGGCCGTCGGAACCCCAGCTTCGAATGCATCAGCTTGCGCCGTGCAGCGAGCCGAATCCTCTGCAACGATCGCAGCTTCAATCTTCGGTTTGTCTTTCAAATCATCGAAGTTGTGAGGGCACACAACCACAGCAAGAATTGGAACCGGAATCTGCGTGTATTTTTGCTCTCCGAACTTGATTGCCAAACCAATTGGAGGGGGCGGCGGCGGGTAGGGTGGGGGAAACATCGCCAACTCCTTCTTCATATCCCGCAGATCTTTTTCGAGCAGCTCGACGCTGCCCGACATCTCCTCCACAATTCGAGGCTCCAACATCGCGCCTGCCTGGAACGCCTCAATCTGCTTCCTGACATCCACCATATCCAGCGTCCACTCGCTGTTAGCATGGTTGTAATAGGCAAAGGGAAATGCCGCATCGAGATAGACCAACCCGGCAACTTTTTCCGGATGGCGGCTCCCAATGGAGCTCAACTCTTCACCCGCGATAGAGTGACCGACCACGATGGGGCGATCGAGTTTAAGTGCGTCCATCACGGCAAGCACATCATCCCCCAGACGGTCGGCGCCATAGTTCACAATCTCTGGAGCCGGCTTGCTGGAAGCTCCAAAGCCACGCCGCGTGATTCCGTAGACGTGATAGTTCGCAGTGAACTTCTTGGCGAAATCTTCGAAGTCATGCGCAGTGTCTCCCAAGCCGCTTAGAAAGATCATCGGTCGCCCAGTCCCGCCCCAATCAAGAACCTCCAGCCGGACGTCTTGAGCGACCGAAACAAACTGAACGGATGGAGAAGAGATGGTCTGCGCAGAGGCGACCAGCGACAAAGACAGGATGAGACAGAACGCCTGCACCATACGCCTCATCCCGCTCAACACTGGATCATTCGGGCGACGTCTTCGCCGATGACTTCGCGATGCCCGTGGAACCAAGGCCAGAACCGCCGCCAGAACACTGAGAGCAATCGGAACACTGATATTGCAAAGATGAAAGACGGTATAGAAATCGCCTCGGGTGACACAGGCCAGATCCACCTGTGGATGCCGCAAATAAAAGAGAAGCAGGATCGTCGATAGAAAGAACACGGTGAGGCTTTGCGACAGACCGCGAAGCAAACCACCTTCTCGCAACTCAATGCCCGCCGCCGCGCGGAACAGAAGAAAAATCAAAAACCCAACCCAAACAAATAAAACTCCCGGAACCACCCCGTAGCCAATCTGCATCAGGGCCGAGGAGGGCCATGCGAACCATGTTCCTTGATCGGGCCCCACGTAGACACCTGAGACCCTGGTAACAAATCTCCACGCCGGATAGAGCGTGGTCCACCCAGCCGAAAACGCGACAGGGACCGCGAGCTTGCGAGCCGCGCCGCCGGCTCGGATCGCGATTGCGGCTAACACCTGACGCCAATACCACGCCACCGAACGACCAAGCTGGAACTCTTCCAACAGGTCGCCGCAGAGAGCCTCGTTATCCGACCCGAAGGCCAGATGCTCCAACATCCACGTTGCCAGTGCTACTGAGTTGATCGACTTCATATCAGATCACCTTCCCCAGAGGGGAGTGCCTTCCAAAGCCCTGTCAGTACCCGCCGTGTCTCTTCCATGGAGCGAATCCCCTCCGCGGTCACGCGGAAGTATCGCTTCGCTCTACCTCCTCGCTCCGGACTTGATTCACCCAGGCTGGACGCGATCAGTCCCTTCAACTCGAGCCGGTCCAACGCCGCATAAACGCTTCCGACTGCCACATCCCTGCCGCGCACCACAGAGAGTTCTCTGGACAGAGGAACACCATACGCATCGTCTCCTAGACGAAGAATTGTCAGCAGGAGGATGAGTTCAAACTCACCGAGATAGCTATGCTCTCTCATTTATTCAAATATAGCGAATAAATAAAATTAAGCAACCGTAAATGACAAATCTTGATCAACCGCCAAACTCTTTCAAGCCCCAAAACCGCGAATCACCGCGTCAATCCAGCACATTCGCGTGGCGTATGAGTTATCCTCCAGCCGCTATACTGGAACCAGAGAGATAAAAGGCTCCAAAACGAGCCGGGACCTTTCCTCACCATCCCGTAACCCGTTTATTTGTAATATTTTGCAGGCAAACCATTTAGAATCAATATTCTACAGACACCGTACCCCTCCAAACGACTGAAACAAAACAACTTCCGTACAAAATACCTCCAGGGGGAGGGGGAGGGTCGTGCCGGCCTAAACGCTATGCGACCATTGAAAGATGCTTAGAAAAGTGGAAGATCGGGCCCCGCGAGTCGTCGCGGCCCAGCCGCACGGACCCGCCGCAGCGATCACCCGCCGCGCCGCAGACCGCCTCCGAGCCGGACACCTCTGGGTTTACCGGTCAGACGTAGAGTCCCTCGTCCCGCCAACCGGGGCCACCGACCTCCAGCCCGGGGCCCTTATCACGGTAATGGATAGCCGAGGCATCCCCCTGGGCACCGGCCTCTACAGCGCAGCCTCGCAGATCGCAGTAAGAATCGTCTCGAACGAAGCCGCCTTCACCCGAGTCGCCTACCTTGACCAGGTACGCGAGCTAGTCCTCGCCGCCCTGGCGCTCCGAGACGAAGTAGCGCCCGAGTCCATGGAAGACGACGCCTGCCGACTCATCTTCTCCGAGGCCGACAACCTCCCCGGCATCGTCGCCGACCGCTACAACGACCTCGTCATCCTCCAACTCCTCACCCAGGGCACCGCCCAGGACGACGTCCGCCACCTCCTCACCGAAGTCCTTCGCGACCGATTCCGCCTCGACACCGGCGGCATCACCCTCTGGGAGCGCCCCGACCCCAAGATCCGCGAACTCGAGCAACTGGCCCACCCCAACCCCGGTCCACTCCACCACCCAAACACCACCGAAACACCACAACTCACCACCATCTTCACCATCAACGGCCTTCGTTTTCACTTCGACGCCGGCTCTGGTCAGAAGACGGGAGCCTTCCTCGATCAGCGCCTCAACTACGCCGCCGCAGCCCGATACGCAACCGGCTCCGCGCTCGACATCTGCACCTATCAGGGCGGATTCGCCCTCCATCTCGCGCAACACTGCCGCAGTGTAACCGGAGTAGACGCCAGCCGCAGCGCCCTCGAAGTCGCCGACCGCAACCGCGAGCTCAACCCCGATCTTCCCGCCCAGGTCGAGTGGATCGAAGCCGACGCCTTCGAGCTCCTCCGCGAGTACGAATCCACCGGCCATCAGTACGACACCATCGTCCTCGACCCACCCGCCTTCGCCAAGTCCAAACGCGCCGCCGAAGGCGCCATGCGCGGCTACAAGGAGCTGAACCTCCGCGCCATGAAGATGCTCCGCCCCGGCGGAACCCTCATCACCTGCTCCTGCTCCCACCACGTTCCCCTGCAGGAGTTCACCGAGGTCGTCTCCTCCGCCGCCTCCGACGCAGCCCGCCGAGTCCAGCTCCTCGAGACCCGGGGGGCCGCCCCCGACCACCCCGCCGTCCTCACCCTCCCCGAGACCAGCTACCTCAAGTGCCTCATCTGCCGGGTGGGGTAAGAAAAAAATATCCGCAAAATCTTCTCACCCAAATTCAATCCGAACGAGCGCCAGCTTCGGCTCAGACGGAGAAGAACTCTAAGACAATGCAAGCGGAAACCTCCAACAAAGAATGACAACGCGAGCGCACGTGGAAAAGGTTGATGTCATAGTACTGGGCGCGGGCGCAGCGGGAATGATGTGTGCTATCGAAGCCGGCAAGCGCGGGCGCCGGGTAGTTCTGCTCGATCACGCCGAACGCGTCGGAAAAAAGATTCTGATCTCAGGAGGCGGCCGCTGCAACTTCACCAACATCCACTGCCGCCCAGAAAACTTCCTCTCAGAGAATCCCCACTTCGCGAAATCCGCCCTAGCTCGCTTCACGCCTTCAGACATGATCGCCATGGTCGAAAGACACGGCATCCGCTACCACGAGAAGACGCTTGGACAACTCTTCTGCGACCGCTCTGCCCACGACATCATCACCATGCTGGAGCGCGAATGCGCAGAGGCGAGTGTTCGCATAATTCTCGGCGCTATAGCGATCTCCGTTCATCGCAATGACCACCTCGAAGTTCACACCTCGGATACGGTGTTTCAATCCGAATCCGTAGTCATCGCCACCGGTGGCCTTTCAATCCCCAAGATGGGCGCTACCGCATTCGGCTACACCTTGGCCGAACAGTTTGGCCTGCGTGTCGTAGAGTGCCGGCCCGGCCTGGTTCCCCTCGTCTTCAGTGCAGAAGATCGCGAACAATGGTGCGACCTGGCAGGTGTCTCAGCTGAGGTCGTGGCGCAGTCGAGCACCCGCCCCCGACGAGGAAACTTCCGCGAAAAGATGTTGATCACCCATCGCGGACTGAGCGGCCCCGCGATTCTGCAAGCATCGTCCTACTGGAGTCCGGGCGAGACCGTGACACTAGACCTCGCACCCGATTTGAAAGTACTCGCTCCCTTGCTGGCAAAAAATTCGCGAAGAGATGCGGCCGCAGCGATGAACGCCGTACGAGCTGTGTTGCCGGCCCGCATGGCAGAACGATGGGTTGCGCTCCATAATCCAGACGACTGGACGAACGCATCTTTAGCGGCGCTAGAACAGCGTTTACACCAGTGGCGTCTGGTGCCGGCAGGAACCGAAGGCTATGCCAAAGCCGAGGTCACAGTGGGGGGCGTTGACACCGCAGAACTGGATGCCAAGACGATGCAGAGCCGCAAGGTACCAGGTCTCTATTTTGTTGGTGAGGTCGTCGATGTAACAGGATGGCTGGGTGGATACAACTTCCAATGGGCGTGGGCCTCGGGAGTGAGCGCAGGCGAGTCTGCCTGAACATCGCAGGATCGAAACTCCTAGGATTTACTGAACGATCAGTGTGAGATTGACACTTCGCGTCAAGCCAGCGCTTGTCGCCGCCGCAACGACAGTGTAGGTCCCCGCCGTCGTCACCGGGCCTGATGGTGCACCAGGATTCGATCCACTTGATAAAGGAATCTCCCGTCCCGCACCACAGCCACTCGCAGCGATCAGTAAACACAGCAGAGCAAAACCGGCCACGCTTGTGCGGCGCGCTGGTCGCAGCACCAGCAACCCGAACGGGAACAACGTCGCAAATAAAAGTATGCCTGGGCGGTTGATCCAAGAGCGAATGGACGGCGAGGCTGGGGCAACGCCCGTCAATACAGTCACGGATACGGTAGTCGTACTGCCGAGCGGAATGCTGGAGGGCGTGACGTTACAGGTTGAGTTAGCGGGCATTCCCGTGCAGGTGAAAGTTACCGTGCCAGAAACATTCGACGCCGAACTGAGTAGTAACGGAAAAACAGCGTTCTGACCACTCGTGATACTAACGCTGGTAATCCCATTCGTGGTGAGTGTGAAATCAACACCTGGTCCAGTAAGTGAAAGTTTCTGAGGTGAATTGCCCGCACTATCCGTCACGGTAAGCGATCCAGAACGCGGCCCACCGACAGTCGGCGCGAAAGCAACCTGTAACACGCACGCAGTATTAGCCGCAACGCTAGCACCGCAAGTGCTGCTATTCGGCAAAATCACAAAGTCTCCTGTAAGCGAAATCCCTTGTATCGAGAGCGGAACACCGACGTTGTTGGTCAGCGTAACAGTCTGCGGTGGAGACTGAAGACCAACACCGGTGGGGGGGAACACAACCGTCGAAAAGGGAGCCAGGGATACACCAGGCGGCGCAACGCCGATACCGTTTAGCGCAACTGTCTGAGTTCTATATTGATCCGATACCGAAAGCACACCGCTGAGCGGTCCAACGTTCTTCGGCGCAAAAATTACATTCATCGAACAGGCAGAATGCGGATTCAGCGAATTGCCGCAGGCATTGACTACGGTAAAATCTCCACTCGTAATCTGTGCAGCAATCAGTGTCAGCGGCAGATCGCCCGTATTGGACAGGGTAATCTGCTGTGCAGGACTCGCAGTATCGATCTGCTGTACGCCAAAAGTCAGTGACAGTGGCGAGAGTGCATCAGTCGCAGGAGATGTCCCAACTCCAATCAGCGAAGCCGTCTGGGTTCCCACATCATCGGTCACGGTTAAGGTTCCGCTTCGCGCTCCGGACTCAGTAGGCGTGAATGCAATACCGACTGTACATCCGACCCCTGGCCCGAGGCTCGGACCGCAGGTGTTGACCGTGATTCTGAAGTCTCCGCCTGTTATGGTCGCTCCCTGCAAGCCCACTGCGGCACTACTCGTATTTGAGATTGTGATGTTCTGAACCGGACTGGTTGCGTTGAGAAGTGTCGAAGGAAACGTGAGCACAACGGGATCGAGGACAATAGCTGCCGCGGCCAATCCGGTACCCAATAGTGTCGCGGTCGCCTGGCCGCCGGCAACATTGCCGTATACAGTGAAGATACCGGTACGACTCCCCGTTGCAGTCGGCAGAAAGCTTACCTGAATCGTGCAGGTCAGGTCGATAGCGATAGGCGCTGCCGTACAGTTATCAGTCTCGTTGAAATCGCCCGTGACCGCCACCAGGCTGACTGTAAGCGGTGCCACTCCTGTATTTGTAACTGTAATAGTTTGCGCCGCAGTCGCCGTACCGATCGACTGCGCGTTGTAAGTGAGCGAAGAGGGATTGAGGCTGATCGTCGGTTGCGCTGCGGTAGATGCCGTAACCAGGGGAATCTGCCATAAACCGCGACCATAAGTTGCAGCGCGCAACTCACCGGTGCGGCCGTCGCCGGTAGCCATCGCTGGCGCAGCCGCGAGTTCGACCACAGGAGCATTCGGCAAATTAGTGCCGTAGACGCTCCAACAATTAGCAGTGGCGCAAGTGGTAACCCCCGTCGTGACATATACACCCGTGTCCATCGCAACATAAAGCGTATTGGCATCGTTGGGATCGACGACGACGCTATTGGCCGGGGCGTCAGGAAGGTTGCTGCTGATGTTGCTCCAATGAGAACCGGCATCGGTGGAGCGATAGAGATGCGCGGCGTTGATCCCATTTCCTGCAAACCCCATAACCGTCGCATAAATGGTGTTCCCAGTCGCATCATGAGGCGAGCCGCATCCATGGCTTGCGCAGCCGGCTCATCTCCCGCAAGAGTACGGCCGCCGAGAAATCGACGCGATCGAACCGTATGCGGAGAGATGGAATTCGCCGAGGGCACAGTGCCTTCGTGCGTCGCAGTTGCAGGTGTAGGGTACCACTGGCCAAGGACGAGAATAGGCGCAGTAAACGTGAGAAAAAGAACAATCGTATAAAAGAAGCGACTCACACCGTGGCGGAGACGATCCGCAAGACGCTCGTGTTGTGAGGATACGACCAGGCCCATAGCGTTTGATCCGCAACTTAAAGACAGCTAACAATGATGCTGCAAGCTGACATAGGATGAGTCAACGCTAGAGCAGGAGAAGTACGACAGACGGTGCCAGAACGGGATGAGGAATCTCTCATAAACATTCTGGCTTTTGGACATCACGGGGCTCTGTGGCCACCTCTTCAAAGTCTTCCACGGCGACGGTGTAACAGGCATCGAACAACGTCCGCTATTTCTCGAATCTACCATCAGCTACAACATCGCCACAATCTCATCATAGTTGTAGGCTTATTAGTCGAAGAGAGGCAGCAGACTTCGACCTGGACGGGCCCCTGAATGGGGTGATGACAAAGGCGTCTGCCGAGAAGACAGCCGCTTCCGAACGCCTAAAACGCTAGCGAACCTTGCTGAGGCAGGACTTCCATCTGTCGAATGTACTCTTTGGAATTGAACTTCTTGCCCGTCGAAGCACCGGACATGTATCGGATTTTGCCGAAGATGGGCCGAGTTCCCCAGGCACGATCGAACTTCCCCAGGATCGCCCACGCAATACCCGCGTATCCGTTAGGATCGCGTCCGTCCAGAAAATACTTATCGTTGAGATAGATCGAGTACTTCATCGCGGTAGCGACGTCCGGCGTCCACTCCAGAATCTTCTTCGCCCAGTACATCCGCAGGTAGTTATGCATCCAGCCATATCGAACCATTTGAATCTGGGCTGCATTCCAGAGATCGTCAAAAGTGTGCGCGTTCTCCAGCTGATGAAGCGTGTACAAATGTTCGCGTTCATCGCGAGCATGTTCGGCGATAGTCGTCTTGGCCCAGCTCTCAGCGCAATCGGGCGAGTCATAGTTTGCCGTGTAGCGCACAAAGTTGACCGCGAGTTCCCGCCAGGCGATCAGTTCGTTGAAGAAGCTGTCGCGTGCAGTCTGTAGCTTCGGATTTGCCTTCGCAGCCGCATCCACGGCGAGAGCAATCGTGATTGGACCAATATGCCCATAATGTAGATACGGCGACATGCAAGAAGTGCCATCGGTCTCCGGATGATTACGCTGCGTGTCGTAATCTTTCAGAAGCTCTCCTGTAAAAAACTTGAGACGCCGAAGCGCAGCATGAGTTCCCCCTTTCCACGCTTCCACCGGCAGAACGGTACGGTCAAGTTCCTTCCAGTCGCGCGTCATGTCCTCATGGACGGAATCGACATAGAATCCTCTAGGCCGCTTCCATGCATGGTCGGCGTGCACATTTTCGTAGCGGTGCAGATACGCGGGCAGCAGACGATAGAGGCGCGGACGAATCGTATAGGCGCCATACTGAGCCTTTTCTATGAGCTTTGAAGGGACCACCACATCCGTATCGACCGTCCAGAACGGGATCTTGATCTTCGATGCCAGATCCTTGCGCCACTGTTCCGGCACGCGCATCGGATTTTCATCCCCAATCAGAAACGCTGCATGCACGTCAGCCAACATCTGCTGGTGCGACTCGCGTGGAGCGCGACGCATCACAAACGTGATATTGCGAGCCGCAAGGTCTGCCTCGATATCCGGCAGCCCTTGATTGAGAAATACGTAGTGGCGCAGATTTGCATGGGGAAAGTTAGAGATCCCGGCAAAATAAACTACAAGGGGAAGGCCGAGCAGGTTCGCCACCTTAGCGGCCAGGTCGACTGCATGATTGTCGATACCGCGCTGCGCCCTTTGCATCCAGTAGACAACGCACCTGCCCTCTGGATCCGGCCCTCCGTCCCGCCGCACTGTCACACGGGAATCTTTTGACCAGCTAATCAATTCTTCCGACAGGGCAGATCGCGCAAAGGGCATAACTCGAGTGTATGGGGTGCTCTAGCCGAAGTTCGACCGCAACAAAAAATGCGACCCGAAGGCCGCATCCTAGTGAAAACCATCTGTACTACCAAAGACCCCACGCGCGGCTGATGTAGTCGCTCATCGTCATCGTGATCAGGACCAGAAAGGTAAAAAATCCTGAAGCAACCGTCAGCTTAATCAGCTTGGACTGATATTTGACGTGCATAAAAAACAGGATCACCACAACAGCCTTGAAGCTCGCGATAGCCAGCGCAACGACCGGATTGAAGATACCCAGATCCACATAGGCCGCGCCCACCGTGATCCCGGTAAAGACCAATAACGTTGCAAAGACGATTCCATAGGTCACCGGCGTAATGATGTGATGGTCAGCGTGCTCCGGATTGATGACATTCGACGGATCATGATATTCGGACATACTCTTCTCCTTCCAGCCAAAACGGAACTACAGTCGCGGCTAGGAGCCGGGGTGTCGGTTGATGAGATAAAGCAAGGGGAACAGAAAGAGCCAGACAATATCCACGAAGTGCCAATACAGTCCGAAGTTCTCGATAGGTGCGACATACCCGGAGGAGAACTCCCCCCGATTGGCGCGCCACGTCAGCCAGAACAAGAGCCCAACTCCCAAAATCATGTGGAAGGCATGCATTCCGGTCATCGCAAAATAAAGGAAGAAGAACACCTGCGTCTTCTGCGCCATATCAGGTGCGAGCGGCTTCTCCTTCAACCCATACGCCTGCGGATTGATGAACTCGGAGACATCGAAGTGCGCTCCTGGGATGTGATGCTTCTCCCATTTCTCATGATATTCAACGGCTTTGATCCCAAGAAAAGCGACCCCGAAAAATGTGGTGAGGACCAGAAAGAGGACAAGAAGACCCTTCTTCTGTACCTCCGCAGCCCACACCCCAAGTGCCATAAAGAATCCCGAGGTGATCAGGATAGCGGTGTTAGCAGCGCCCAAAGGAATACTGAGCTGATTGGAAGACACGACGAACGCATCGTGATACCAGTTGCGGTACAGCAGGTAGGCGAAGAAGAGTCCACCGAAGAACATGATTTCAGTCAGGAGGAACAACCACATCCCGAACGTGGCAGCCTCGCGCTGCTGCTCTTTCGTTTCAAAGTGATGGCGATGCTGCGGGAGAACGATGTGTTCGTGCTCCGCCGCAACCGCGGTCTCGTGAGTGTGGGGATGCGTAGCTACGATCGCGTTATCCAACGGTCGTCACCTCTTGTGCAGTCTTGTGGGCGAGCCACTCGTAGTCATAAGCTTCATGATCAACGACCGGCGTCTCAATAAAGTTTTCGGTCAACGGCGGCGATTGAATCTGCCATTCGAGCCCGGTGGCCTGCCACGGGTTATTGCCTGCTATAGCGCCATACTTCAGCGACCACCCCAGATAAAGCAGGGGCAGCATGTAGCCGACGCCAAGTACCGTGGCACCCGCGGTCGACAGTACATTCAGTACCTGAAACTCCGGCGGATAAGCATGGTACCGTCGCGGCATTCCCAGGTAGCCAAGAATGAACTGCGGCAGGAAGGTCAGGTTGAATCCGATGAAGGTCGTGACCGCAGCAAGCTTGGAGAGCGACTCAGGATACATACGCCCAGTCATCTTCGGCCACCAGAAGTGGATACCCGCAAGAAACGCCATCAACATTCCGCCCACCATCACAAAGTGAAAATGAGCAACGATGAAGTACGTCTCCGTCAGGTGAATATCCATGCCCAACGCACCGAGAAACACTCCCGTCATGCCACCGATCGTGAAGAGTCCCAAGAACCCAAAGGCGTAAAGCATCGGGGTTTCGAAGGTGATGGAACCCTTCTGCAAGGTGAATGCCCAGTTGAAGATCTTGATCGCCGAAGGTACAGCCACAAGCATCGTCAGCAGCGAGAATACCAGCGCCGAGTAGTTGGAGACGCCCATGATGAACATGTGGTGAGCCCAGACAAAGAACCCAAACAGAGCAATCGCTACGGACGAGAATGCAACCGCTGTATAACCGAACACCCGTTTGCGGCTGAAGGTGCTGATGACCTCAGAGATCACACCCATACCGGGAAGGATCATGATGTAAACCGCCGGGTGCGAGTAGAACCAGAAAAGATGCTGAAACAGCAGCGGGTCGCCGCCCTTGGTAGGATCGAAGACTCCGATACCGACAAGTCTCTCGAGCGCAACCAGAACCAACGTAATCGCCAAAACCGGGGTTCCAAGCACCATCAGAATGGACGCCGCATAATTCGACCAGCAGAACAGCGGCATACGGAACCAGGTCATGCCAGGCGCCCGCATCCGGTGGATCGTAACGATGAAGTTCAGACCAGTAAAGATAGACGAGAATCCGATAATGAAGACTCCCGTCGCGGCCGTCACCACATGAGTGTTCAGATAATGCGTCGACAGCGGAGTCGTAAATGTCCAGCCCGTATCCACACCACCCAGAACGAGAGCAGCCAGTGTGAACAAACCGCCAATCCAGTAGAGGTACCAGCTCAGCAGATTCACCTTGGGAAATGCCAGGTCTTTCGCGCCGAGCATGATCGGTATCAGAAAGTTCCCCAGCGTCGCCGGCACCGATGGCACCAGAAAGAGGAAGATCATCACGATACCGTGCATCGAGAAGAACTTGTTATACGTATCCGAAGCCACAAGATCAGGTTGAGGCGTCAGGAGTTCAAGTCGGATGAGACCTGCAAACGCACCGCCGATGAAAAAGAAGAACGTGATCGAGATCAGATACAGAATCGCAATGCGCTTGTGGTCGCCGGTAAACAGCCAGCTGAGCAGTCCGTCCTCGTTGTTCAGATAATTGCGCTTTGGAATCGTAGCCGTTCTCTGATCCGGCAAATTGACGATTGTGTAGCTCGTTGCACTCATGGCTTCACCACCCCTGGCGTTGTCGGCGCCGTTTCGTTCGACTGTGACGTGGTCAGCGTCTGCTGGACACGGTAGTTGCTCTGCATAGCTTTGATGTACTCGACCAGGTCGATCAAGCCGTCTTCGCTGATCTGCCCCTGGTAAGTCGGCATGATCGGCGCATATCCGGCCGTGATGTGCTGCGAAGGATTAAGGATCGAATCACGCAGATAGGCGTCGTTGACCAGCACCTGCGATCCGCTGGCAAGCTGCAACTTCGACCCGTAAACACCCGCGAGGTTCGGTCCACGAGCAGCCGCACTCCCCGAATGGCATGCGTTGCAGCCCATACTCGCAAAGAGTCTCTCACCATTCTGAGCCAACGACATGCCGCTGGTGGACTCCTGTGTCCACTTATCATAATCATCCGGGCTCAGCACGGTGACTTCGCCAATCATTGCCGAGTGATTCGTCCCACAATATTGCGTACAAAAGATATGGTAAGTCCCTGGAGTCGTCGCCTGAAACCAAACCGTTGAGTAGCGTCCCGGAATCACCTCACGTTTTACGCGAAAGTCAGGAATCGAAAAGCTATGAAACACGTCCTGCGAGATCATCGTCAACTGCACAGGGCGGCCAGTCGGCACGTGCAGCGCGTTGATCTCGTGCTGCCCGCCCGGATGCTCTGCCTTCCACATCCATTGCTTGCCGACCACATAGATGTTCATCGCGTTAGTCGGAGGATTGTAGATCCGGAAATACAGCAACGCGCCCCACACGAACACGATCAGAAAGAGAGCGAGGGGAATGATCGTCCAGGTCGCCTCGAGCAAGGTCGACCCTTCCACCTGAATCGCCTCTGGGTGCTTCTCCTTGCGGTAGCGGATCGAGAAACCGAAGACAAGTAAACCCACCAGCGTCAGACCAATCACTGTGATCAACAGCAGGAAGAAGTAGAGCGCGTCAGCGTAGGGCGCAATGGTCGACGCCTCGCGCGGAAAGAGCGCCGAAGCGTTGAGCCACTTCACCAAAAATTGCCACAGGACTGGACTGATATGCATCGTTACCCTTTATCCGTTCTCTTTCTTAGTCAGGTCGTGTTCGCGCGCGGAGTTGACATCTCGTCGAAACATCAAAAACATGAAGCCGCCTAATCCTGCGACCGTCACCATGCCGCCAAATTGCACCACTCGCGCGATGATCAGCGAATGCTTATTCGTCTGCGGATCGTAGTGATAGCAATAGGTCAAAATGTTCGCCACCGGAGAACCAATCTTGTTGCCCGAAGCATCGATCAGCCCAAGCAGCATGTCCTTCGGCGAGTACTCCACTCCCAGGTAGTACTGAGCCAACTTCCCGTCCGTCGTAACAATCTCGATCGAGCTCGCATGGGCGAACTGCGTCAGCTTTCCATCAGGTCCGGGAACCTTGACATAGCCAAACCCGACTGCATTCGTTACCGCATCAATCGCCGGTCGCTGCCCTGTAAGGAAGTGCCAACCCGAAGCAGTCTCCGGGCGCCCATAACGCTTCACATAGAAGGCTTTTTTTGCCGCCGCGGTCTCCGGAGTCTCACTCGGGTCGATGCTGATAATTACTACATCGAAGTCCTTCCCGGGTGTCAGCTTGACCATCTCCAGCGCACCGGTCAGTCCGTCCAGTTCCTCAGAACAAAGCATGGGGCAGTTGTAGTAAACCAGCGAAAGAATAACGGGATGCTTTCCAAAGTAGTCGCCCAGCTTCACAGTCTTCCCGGTGTCGTCCACAAAAGACGCGTCCAGAGGAAGCTGCTGATTCAAATGCTGCGAAACCCCGACCTTCTGCAAAACCTGCGGCAACTGGTCGCCAGCGTTATCGCCACTCTGCTTATCGCCATAGCTTGAGACTTGCGCAAACAACGGTGCACCAAACAGGGCGCAGCAAAGAATCGCCGCCTGCCATCCACGTCGGATTGTCCGCCCGTATCTCATATCTCTTCTCTATGCTAAATCTGCTTGATCAATTTCATTACTTTGCTGGAGCAAACTCCGCCTGCGTGGCTGCTTCAGCTTTGCCGTATGTCATCTTTTGCTCCCGTGCTTCGATAACCTCAAGCTCATATCCGGTCCGGGCAAATCCGGAGGTCAAAGGAGCTAAGACCACTGGCTTCTCATCTCCGGCCATCTCAACGGTAGCAGCCGCCTGAGGGCTGACCGGGAGACCACGTTGCGCGATCAACTCCATTGCACGAGAGATCGGAATTCGAATCGACCCATTCTCGGCAGGAGTCACGCTGTAGTAGTTCAGCAGCAGATCCTCGCGAGCATGCATGTCCGCCGTCGCTTGATTGCCATCATCGATATCGAGTCGCGGCTCCGGGAAGCTCGACGTCATCTGCTGAAACTCTCTCTGCTGCATCTCTGGGTTGCTGGCCAGATCCTGCCGCTTCCCATTGGTTGTCTCCGCGCCAGCAAACGCCGATAGCTTATTCCACTTTGTCGTTGGCCCGTCAGATTTTTCAATCGCCGAGTTGATGACCTTCCCCATCACAAAGCAGAAGATAAAGAAGACCAGAACAGATCCAAATAGACCGGCCAAAAACACTGCCACACCACCGGCGTTGACGTCCGTCGTCTCGTATCCCGGAGACTCCGCATCGCGGACATGAACGTCGTGTGGTCCCGGAGTCTGGTGCATTTCGTGATCGTTAGTGGGCATGTTCAGGCTCCAACATCTCTTCAACGTGAGGATCGTTCACGTTGAGCAGAGGACGTGCTTGCAATTGCGTCATGTAATAAGCGGCCCACAGCGAAATAACAGCTACGGGAACAGTGATGTAGGCAAGAATTCCCATATTGCCGGCGATATGCAGATTGCCCGCAGCATCTGCGAAGTTCGGTTCGATGAGCCAGAACATATCCAGGCAGCGCGCGAAGATCATGAAGCACGTCAACCAGATCATCTTCTGCTTGTTCCTCTTCAGATCCCTCGACAACAGCAGGCAGAAGGGAATCAGCCAGTGGCAGATGAAGTCCGCAGAGCAGACATACCACCACCCACCGTGGATTCGGTTCAGATACCAGGGAATCTCGTCCGGCACGTTCCCCGACCAGATGATGAGGAACTCTGCAAAGCAAAGATAGATATTGAGCATCACGAAGGCGAACGCCAGCTTGCCCAGGTCGTGCTGCTCTGTCGCCCGCAGCATCGTCTTCATCGGCTCAAACCGCGACAGCAGAATTACCGTCAGAATCCCGAGCGCGAGTACCGCGTAACCTTGCCCTACCAGGAACTGCAGCCCCCATATCGACGAATACCAGGTGATGTCCAGCGACTTGATCCAGACGACCGCACCATCGGTAAGGAGAATGACGTAGATCAGAATTCCAATGCCGCTCAGGTTCTCGAACTTCACTCGCCAACGGTCAAAGCTTGGTTCGGTCCCACGCTCTGGATCGGCGTCACGCTGTAGCGACCATTTATTGAGAAGAAACGCGAACGTCCCGATGATCGCGAAGATCACGAAAGTCTGAAAGATTGCCGCAGCCGGATTCAACATGGCTCGCTTAGCATCGAGCGTCATCGCCTGTTCAAGCGTCACCGCGTGATTTGCCAACGCCTGAGCCACCGCTCCAGCCGTCGGAAACGCCGCCCACTGATACAAATGCTTCCAAAGGAAGATGATCGGCACGAACATCAGGCCTACCAGCCAGATCGTGCGCGTCATCGCCTCGAGCGGGCGTCGCAGCAACAGACCCCATTTACCGCCGCTGACATACTGCAGCATCAGCATTGCCAACCCACCACCAGCGAAGCTGAAGCAGATCATGTAGCCCAACAGGTAGGCGCGAAGAATATGATTCTTTCCCTCGTGAGTGAATGCGAAGAAGATCGACAGAATCGTGGCGACCGCAAAAATGATCAGCGCACGCGTCCGCCAGGCGGAGAGAATCTCCGGCGCGGCGAGCGACGCAGGCAGTACTCGCGGCCCGTGGTGGGAGTGGTCGTGTTGCCCGCCTGCTTCTCCGTTATGTTCGTGTCCAAATGACATGCGTTTCAAGCCTTCGTTCGGAAGCTTCCGAGGTTACTGCTTCGGTGCGGTTTGTCCGGCAGACGCCGCCGGAGGAACTGCGTTGGTTCGCGATGGTGCAGCAGATGGCGCTCCAGCAGCCCCGGCTCCCGGGACGGGTAGCACATAAAGTCCATTATCAGGTGTTCCCGTCACAGCAGTCGGCGGTAGCACCCACTCATTTGCAAAAGAGGCTGGCAGGCCCTCTCGTTCGGCAATGCCTGCAAGCGGCTCAACGTGAGCTCCTGATGCAACGTCCGCCTGCGTCGCCTTTTGGCTCAGCTGCAAAGCCTTGATGTAGGCGACAATCGCCCAGCGGTCTGCGGGTGTGATCTGTGATGAATAGTCGGGCATCGAACCATAGCCATTCGACATCACGTGAAAGAAATGCCCCAGTGGCGCGCTCTCGAGCCGAGCCGAATGAAAGCTGCCAGCCTTGGAGTACCCACGCTGCACGATCATGCCGATCCCATTTCCCACACGCGAGTGACACGGGGTGCAGTAGACGTTGTAACGCTCCTGCCCGCGCTCTAACACTTGCATCGTAGCCGGGAAGGGCATGCCGTTCCCCTCTTTTCCATTCACAAGCCCGGTATAAAAGTAGGCGTCTTCATGCAGCTGGTTTCGCGCAACCGTGTTCTCTACCTGCGGACGCACAGAGCGGCCATCCGCATAAAAATCCGTGCCACGTTGAGGAAAAAACTTCGGCTGATCATGCATATCCTGCCGGCAACCCACCGCAACCAGCAGCGACAGCGCAGCCGTGGCCAAGGTGATGCGTCGGGATGTCAATCTCACTTGGGTATTAATGATCCACCTCCACCACGGAGACCGCAGGGAACTGCTCGAGGAAAGCCCGCGTCTCGCTCAGCGAGAACTTCGGATCAACTGCCTCGAGGCACAGAAAAAACTTATCGGTCGTCGCGCCATTCCTGAAGTTCGGCGCGTTGAACACCGGATGATAAAGCTGCGGCAGGCCATTGAGCGCGATCATTCCGAGAGCCGCCGAAAAACCTGCAAACAGAATCGTCCACTCGTAGGCCGGAATAATGAACGCAGGCCAGGAAAACAACGGACGACCAGCAATGTTCAGTGGATAGGCCCACACGTTGATCCACGTCTCCATCAGGAACGCCGTCGTTACCCCCATCAAGCCGCCAAGCAGGCAAACCAAGGGGACGCGCGTCTGGTGGAAGTGCAGCGCCTCCGCCGCCTGTTCCACCGGATAGGGCGTGTAGCACTCCATCCTGCGATAACCGGCACGGTGCGCCTCCTCGGTCGCATGCACCAACTCACCGGGGGTATTGAACTCGGCCAGCAGACCGTAAATTCCTTCGCGGGGCGGCATTAGGACTCCTCCTGACTGATTGTCTCTGCGTTTGCTCCGCCCGGCGTCACCTTCGTCTGCGGCAGCATCATTCGAATCTCGGACATCGGAATCATCGGTAGGAAGCGAACAAAGAGGAAGAACAGGAACGTAAACAGACCCATCGTTCCCACGTAGATCATGTAATCCCACTTCGTCGCGCGGTAGGTGCCCCAGCTTGAGGGCAGATACTCGCGGTAGAGGCTGGTCACGACGATGACGAAACGCTCAAACCACATACCCGTATTGACGATGAGCGACAGGATAAACAGAAACGTCACGTTCACCCGCAGCTTGCGCGACCAGAGCGTCGTCAGCGGAATCGCGATGTTGGTCAGGATCAGGATCCAGTAAGCCCAACCCATCGGCCCGAACATGCGGTTCCACATCATGAAGAACTCCCAGTGGCTGGCCGAATACCACGCCATGAAGACCTCCATGCCGTACCCATAGGCCACAATCGAACCCGTAGCCAGCATCACCTTGGCCATGTTGTCCAGGTGTCGCAGCGTCACGAGATCTTCCATGTGGTAGAACTTTCGGATCGGAATCGCCAGCGTCAGCACCATGGCAAAACCCGAGTACACCGCTCCCGCCACGAAATAAGGTGGGAAGATCGTCGTATGCCATCCCGCCAGTGCCGCCACCGCGAAGTCGAAGCTGATGACCGTGTGCACCGAGAGCACCAGCGGCGTTGAAAGCCCCGCCAGCAGCAGGGAAGCCGACTCATAGCGAATCCAGTGCCGGGTCGATCCGCGCCATCCCAGCGACAGCATCCCATAGAAGTACTTCGCAGCCGGCATCGTAGCCCGGTCGCGAAGCGTCCCGAAGTCGGGAATCATTCCGATGTACCAGAAGATGATCGAGATCGACGCATACGTCGAAACCGCGAAGACGTCCCACGCCAGCGGGCTACGGAACTGCGGCCACACGTTCATCGTGTTCGGGTAAGGGAAGAGCCAGTACGCAAGCCAGGGCCGGCCAACGTGAATCAGAGGAAACGTTCCCGCGCAGACCACCGCAAAGATCGTCATGGCCTCCGCAAACCGGTTGATCGAGTTGCGCCAGGTCTGTTTGAACAGCAGCAGAATCGCCGAGATCAGCGTACCCGCGTGGCCGATACCGATCCACCACACAAAGTTGATGATGGCGAATCCCCAGGCGCCGGGAATCGTAACGCCCCAGATTCCGACGCCCTTCAGGAACAGCCAGGTACAGCCGATCACCAGCCCCATAGTGACACCGGCGGCCACGATCAGGCCGAAGAACCAGCCCAGCGGAGTGTTCGACGTCAGCACGATGCCAGCAATCTTCTGCGTCACCGACTTGAAGTTATGGCCCGGCGCGATAACCGCATACTCGCCAGTACGCGGGTCGATCATGGGATCAATCACGGGATCGACGCTCGGGTCTTGCATGGGTCCTTTGGTCGCCATTATGCCAGCTCCGGATGCGGGTTGATGACTCCGGCCGTATAGGTGGTGCGCGGACGGAAGTTGAGGTCGGCGAGTACCTGGTAATCGCGCTCCTCAGCCTTCATCTTTGCCACCTTGCTCGCCTTGTCGTTGATATTGCCGAAGGTGATAGCGCTCGTCGGGCAGGCCTGCTGGCATGCCGTCACGATCTCGCCGTCACGAATCTCGCGATTTTCCTTATCCGCAGTAATCTTTGCCGCCTCAATACGCTGCACGCAGTAGCTGCACTTCTCCATCACGCCGCGCGAACGAACCGAAACGTCAGGATTCCGCATGAACTTCAGGCTCTCCGTGTCGTAGTCCGAATACAACAGGAAGTTGAACTTGCGAACCTTGTAGGGGCAGTTGTTCGAGCAGTATCGCGTTCCAACGCAGCGGTTATAGACCATCGTGTTCAGGCCCTCCGGCGTATGCACTGTCGCGCCCACCGGGCAGACCTGTTCGCAGCCCGCGTTCTCGCAGTGCTGGCAGGCCATTGGCTGAAAGTGCGCCTTCGGTGCATGCAGATCGCCTTCGAAGTAAGTATCGATGCGCAGCCACTGCATATTGCGCCCAACCTTCACCTGCTCGCGCCCTATCACGGGGATATTGTTCTCCGCATAGCAGCTGACGATGCAGGCATTGCAACCAATGCAGCTGTTCAGGTCGATCGCCATGCCCCACGCATTCTGAATCTTCAGCGTCGATGGATCTTGCTTCTCATAGTTCCAGTTATCCGGGAAGAACGAGTTGTCGTGTGGCACCTTCTCGCCCTGCGGCGAATACCCAACCTTGTCGATCAGCGTGCCGCTCGCCCCGCCCTCATGAGCGAAGTTCGGATTCTTCTTGACCTCATCCAAAGTCGCGTACCGGATGATCGACCGCTCCTCCGCCTCGTGCCCGGCCAGCGAGTACACGCCATCTTTATCCGAGAGCGGTTTCTCCAGATCGTGCTGCGCAAAGCTGCCGCGATGCTCGATGTTGTGGACCTTCGTGATGCAAAGATCGTACGTTCCGGGAACTTTCTTTGCGGTCGCGCCTGAAACCGACAACAACCCATCGGTAGTGCGAATCTGGTAAGCATCGAAGCCGACGCCCTGACCAACACGACCCGCCTCAACGCCTCGGCCAAAGCCAAGATGAACCGTGATCACGCCATCCGGATGTCCGGGAATCATCATCGCCGGCGCAACCACCTCGCGGCCATTCAACGAAATCTTCACCGGATCCGACTCATCGAGCTTCAAATCGGCCAGCGTGTTGATGCTCATGATCGCGGCGTTATCCCAGCTCAGACTCGTCACCTGCTTGGGCAACTCCTGCAGCCAGCCCACATTCGCGAACCGCCCATCGTAGATCGAAGGATCAGGCCGGAACGAAACCTCAAGTCCACTCTGAGCCGCAGCCGCGGGGAAGGACGCTAGAGAACTCTTACCCGCACCACCAGCCTTCGCCGTGAAGGCAGTTCCTTCTACCCAGCCATCATGCAGCGCCTTGCGCCACGAGGTAGCAAAGTCGCCCTTGATATAAGTCTTCGCATTTGCAACCACCACGTCATAGGCCGACTGTTGCGGATCCGCCAGCAGCGCCTGCAGCACATCATGCGCCGACTTGCCGCCATACATCGGATCGATCATCGGCTGAATAATCGAGATCGTTCCGTCGTATGCCCGCGCATCCGACCAGCTCTCGAGGTAGTGCGCTTTATTGATATGCCAGTTCGAGATCGCGCCCGTCTCATCCACATGCGACGCCAGTTGCACCGTCACCGGAACATTCGCGAAGGCGTCTCGGAAACCAAGATCCCACGGTGCTGAATAGATCGGATTGACACCGAGCATCACCAGCCACTGCACCTTGCCGGCCTTCATATCGGCAACCAGCGACTTCAGGTCAGCAACCTGCTCGCTCGGCATCGGATTCACCGTCTCGGTGTAGATAACCGTCTTGCCTACAGCACCCAGCGAAGAGTTCAACGCATAAGCCGCAGCATGAACCGCCGGCGAAGCCTGCTCGCCAGGAATCACGACACACTTGCCGCCCGCGCTCTTCAGGTCCGCGCTCAACGCTGCAAAAAACTTCTGTTGTTCCGCAGTCGCACCCTGGGGAGCCGAGCCGGTCGCCAGTGCCTGCGCAAAAGTCGCAATCTCACTAGGCTTCAACGCCAGTCGATGCTCCGCCTTGAACCCCGTCACCGTCGGCATGGTCTCGACGACGTACAGCCGGTTCATCGTCTTACCCTCTTCATACCGATGTCGCTCGGCATAGCCCGAAGCCAGCGGCAGGAAACCCGGATGAGCAATACCACCCAGGAAGTCGGCATCGAGCGAGAGGATGACGTCAGCCTCTTCCAGCTTGTACTGCGCATCCGTATAGCTGCCGAACGCCGCCTTCGAGGCCGCGCGCGAGGAGTCCTGGTTTACCGGCTCCCACTGCACCAGCTTCGCCTGCGGATACGCCGCCTGCACCTGCTTCCACTGCACCGCCAACGTGGGCGACGTAATCGTCTCGCTCAGGAAGTAGATCCCCTGTCCACCAGAGGTCTTCTTGGCGGCGGTTGCAAACGCCTGCTGAAACTCACCCCACGACGAGACTTCGCCGCGATGCAGCACATGCTGCGAACGATCAGGGTCATACAGATCGAGCAGCGTCGCCTGCGTAAATGCATCCGACTTACCCTTCGACATCGGATGCTCAGGATTGCCGTCGACCTTGATCGGCCGGAACGAATCCGACTTCACCAGCACCGGAATCGCGCCGGTCGGAAACGGATACGCCGTCGCAAAGTACATCGGCTTGCCGAGAACCAGGTCCTCAGGCTGCTTGATGTAAGGAAAGATCGGCTCATCCGGCTGCTTCGTACAACCCGCCAGCCCAGCCAGCGCCAACGACGCGCCCATCACCTTCAGGAAGCCGCGTCGACTCACTGCATCGACCCACTCGCCCGCTCCAGCCTGCCGTGGAAACTCTTCCTGCATCAACTCCTGGAACGCCGGCGTATCCGCCAACTCATCCAGATTCTTCCAGAAGCGCCGACCCGTCTTGCCATCCAACTTCGCATGGACCTCAGCAAGCGTCATCTTCGCCGGTGCAATCTGGGTGACTACTACGGGTTGTCCTGCCGGTGCTCTCATCTCAGCCATCGTCTCGTCTGTTCCAGTCTGATTCCCAGTCGTCTTCATCGGTGGCACGTCTCACAGCTCGACAGCTGCTCCGGATTGCGGATGTGATACTGAGCGGTTAGATACTTGCCCAGGTCAATCTGGCTCGTGAACTTCTGATAGCTCGCCGGCATCGTGATCCCCAGCGGGGGCACATCGCTCGACGTCGGCCCATTCGCCTCAGTGTTCATCTGCAACATCGCCACCTCAGGACTCTTGCCCGAAGGATTCGTCGTCGTGCAGCTCACATTCTGCGCCGTCGGTCCAGATCCAGCTGCGCCCGTCGCCGTGCTCGAACACCACACCGGCTTCTCGCTCGAAGGCCCAGCCCACGCCATGTTGTAGATCTCGCTGGTCGGCCGCAGATTTACCGCCGGATTGCGATGGCAGTTCAAACACCACTCCATCTGCAGCGTGTTCTGCTGGTACATCAGCGGCATCTCGTCCACGCGTCCATGACAACTCGCGCAGCCAATACCCTTGTTCACGTGGATCTCATGGTTGAAGTAAACGTAGTCCGGTAGATCGTGCACCCGAATCCACTGAATCGATGCGCCAGTCGCCCAGCTCTGTCGAACCGGCTCCAGCAGTTCCGCGTTCGTCCAGATTTGCGCGTGGCAGTTAATACAGGTCTTCGTCGGAGGAATCCCGGCGTACGCAGCCTTTTCCACTTGCGTGTGGCAGTACTGACACTGCAAACCAAGTCCCTCGACATGGTGCTTGTGGCTGAACGGTATCGGCTGATCTGGCCGCTGGCCCTGCCGCGTCACCCACGGTGATCGCTGTAGCTGGTCCAGGGTTACGCCGAGCGCGATGACGATTACGCCCGTCAATACAAGGCTGAATCGAGCCAGCGCGTTCGAACTGCGGTCAAAAACTTGCGCCATGAGTGCGTTCCTGCTTCCTCTGCATTACCTGAGCTAAGGGTTGAGAAGTTGCTGTCAAGGTTTAGTTACTGCTTCTGGCTGATCGCCGCGCAATCCATACGCGGCGGCTGGAGCATCCGCAAACGGAGGCCCCGAAAATTTCTGTCTTCGAAACTCAGAGTATAGCAGTGGAAAACCCCGCCTCGACTCATCCCCTACAACTCGCAACTGATTTTCCTGCTGCAACATCCGATTATCGAACCCACTTCAAATCCCACGCACAACATCTCGTGCATGCTTGTTCACCGGCTGAAAACGACCACTACATCTACCCTGCCCGAAACGTATCGGACTTGTAAATGGAAACCAACTTAGTCCGAATTCTGCTAATCGCGCACAAGACTTTCCCGCCCCTCCTGCGATACCGTCAGTGTCATGCCGCGCCCACACCACGCTCCTCGTTCTCCCCGCTATGATGCCCGCCAGGCCCTGTTGGATCTATCCACCTCCGATCCCAAATTAGGCAAGCTCATCGAACGCGCCGGTCCCTTCACCCTCAGAGTCGCCAGCACCCAATCCCCCTTCGAAGCCCTCGTCGAAAGCATCATCTATCAGCAACTACACGGCAAAGCAGCCGCCGCGATCCACCGCCGCCTGCTCGAAAGCTTCTACCCAGTAACTTCCAACGAGCACTTCGCCGCCCAGCATCTCCTCGACTGCCCCAACGAGCAGCTCCGCGCCGCCGGCCTCTCGCACAACAAGTCCCTCGCCCTCCGCGATCTCGCCGCCAAGACCATCGACGGCACCGTCCCCACCCTCCTCCGCATCCGTCGCATGTCCGACGAAGCCATCATCGAGCACCTCACCCAGGTCCGCGGCGTCGGCCGCTGGACCGTCGAGATGCTTCTCATCTTCCGGCTAGGCCGACCAAACGTCCTGCCCGTCGACGACTACGGCGTCCGTAAAGGCTTCGCCCTCACCTTCGGCAAACTCAAACCCGTTGACAAAGTCACACCCATGGATCTCCCCAAACCCGACGTCATGCGTCGTCGAGCCAAAAAATGGGAGCCCTGGTGCTCGGTCGCCAGCTGGTATCTCTGGCGAGCCTGCGACCTCGTCAAACCCAAGACCTAACCGTGTGTCTTCGCAGTTGCAGTTGTACTTGCCCTTACTTTTTTGTTGTCATCTTTCGCCAAAGGCGGAGAATCTCCTATTGCACTTGCCTTCGCTTTTGCCTTTTCCGTTGCATTTGCCCTTTACGTTGCTGTTGCACTTGTCTTTGCTTCTGCACTGCTTCTGCACTTGTCTTTCTGGTTGTCATCCCCGCAGGGGATCTGCTGTTGTTCTTGTCTTTGAATGCTCTTCCTCCACCTCAGCCACGAACGCCACAAAATGCGCCGCTCCATCACCACCCTCACCCTCATGCTCATCACCATCCCCATCGGACTCGCCGTACGCCTTCTCCCGCTCGGTCTACCCTGGTTCCTTTATAAATACCTCGGCTCCGCCCTCTGGGCAGGGGCACTCTACTGGTTCCTCGCGACCCTCCTCCCAACACTCCGCCCAATAGTCGTCGCCACAATCGCCCTCACTATCGCCACGCTGCTCGAGCTCAGCCGCCTCGTCTCCATCGCCCCAATCGACACCTTCCGCCTCACCTTCGCCGGAAAAATCCTCCTCGGCCGCTACTTCTCTCTCAAAAACATCCTCGCCTACCTCCTCGCCATCACTCTCACCGCCGCGCTCGACCACCTCGTCGTACCTCGGCAGACAAAATCCTGACATCTCCTCCGTATAGTCCTACCTATGAGCGAAGTCGGCCGTCGAACTCTGTTTGTCCTTGGCATCTGCGTGGCCTGGGCGCTCACCTCGGTCGCTCCTCTTCTCAAATATCTTTCTCCGGCTAAGGCAACAGGCGCCTTGATACTTGGCTCTCTTTCCATCGCCATCGGCATGTCCTGGATTCTTCGTCTCAACCTAAGGCCACGTGAGATCAGCATCGCCTGGCTTCTGCTTCTCTTTCTCGCCCTGACGACAGCCTTCGCAATCCTCTATCCCATCTCTCTGAGACACACCCTGAACATCGGATCGGACCGCGAAGATGCCCTCCGCATCGAACTCCTCGCCATCGGCCATCATCAATACCCCTACGACACCCGCACCTTCCTCGGAAATCCCCCGACCCCTCTTCCGGGTGCGATGCTGCTGGCCGCACCCTTCTATGCACTCGGACACATTGCCTGGCAAAACTTACTGTGGCTCGCGCTATTTTTCTTCTTCGCCCTTCGGTTCTTCCGTTATCGCTCCACCGCACTCTTTTATCTCGCGGTCTTTCTCCTGTTCGCGCCTGCCCATCTCAGCGACTTCTCCTCAGGCGGCGACTACCTCACCAACTTCTTCTACATCGCCATCGCCGTTACTCTCTTCAGCCGGTCTCTGAACCATTCCCTCTACGCCTCGATCCCCGCCGCACTCTTTCTCGGTGTCGCTCTCTCGTCGCGCATTCTCTACGCAGTCATCCTGATCCCTCTGCTCTCGCTTACGCTCCAGCGAACCTTCCGCCTCCGTGCCGCCGTGCTGTTTTTTCTCATTCTCCTCTCAACCTGTGCCATCACTCTACCGGTCTTTTGGCCGCATCCTCTTTCGCAACTCCTGCTGCAGCTCCAGCAGAACGCAAACAAGCTTCGCTACATTCCCACTGTGATCCATCCTCAGTGGACCCTTCCATTGCTCGCGATTCTTGTGGCGTCCGCCGCTTTTTGGGTTCGCATGGATCTTCCACGCCTCTTCCTCATCTTTGGCGCTGCCATCTTTGTGATGCTTGCGCCCTTCGTCATAACCTTCGCAATCCACTCGGACAAGTTGCGATACGCCTTCTTCTATCTCTCGGTTTCCACGCTTTCGTTCTCTCTTTGGGCCCTCTCGCGCTGCGAGCACAGCGAAGGGAACACTCATCTGATCCCACCAGCGAAGCGTTCACCCCGGACCGCATAACTCCGCTCTTTAATGATTTACGGCCTCGCTCTCGTAAAATCCGCGAAATTTCTACTTCGCGCGCCGCACCCAACCCCTCCACCCGCGATACCCTCTAACTGAATACTTATGGCCAAACCTCGCGCCGCGAAGTCCCCCAAGCCGCAAACAACCGTCGAAGCCCCCCGCTTCGTCTGCATTCACGGCCACTTCTACCAGCCCCCACGCGAAAACCCCTGGCTCGAAACCGTCGAGGTCCAGGACTCCGCCGCCCCCTATCACGACTGGAACGACCGCATCACCGCCGAGTGTTACGCCCCCAACGGCGCCTCCCGCATCACCAACAAGCAGGACGAGATCATCCGGATCATGAACAACTACGCCCGGATGAGCTTCAACTTCGGCCCCACGCTCCTCAGCTGGCTGCAGGACAAAGCCCCTCGCACCTACCGCATGATCGTCGATGCCGACAAGTTCAGCGCCCAGCGTTACAGCGGTCACGGTTCCGCAGTCGCCCAGGTCTACAACCACCTCATCATGCCGCTCGCCAACCGCCGCGACGCTCTCACCCAGATCCGTTGGGGCATCGCCGACTTCGAATCCCGCTTCGGCCGCAAACCCGAAGGCATGTGGCTCGCCGAAACCGCAGTCAACCGCAGCGTGCTCGATCTCATGGCGCAGGAGGGCATCAAGTTCACTATCCTCGCTCCCGTCCAGTGCGCCCGCGTGCGCCGCCTGGAGCCACCCGCAGGCACAGCCTCGAAACCAAACCTCGACCCCGTCGCCGCAGCCGCAGCCCCCGCAGAAGAACCCTGGACCCAGACCCCCAACGCCAACGTCGATCCCACCCACCCCTACCTCATCAAACTCGACGAAGGCCGCAGCATCGCCGTCTTCTTCTACGACGGCCCCGGCTCTCGCGCCATCGCCTTCGAAGGCCTCCTCAACAGCGGCGAAAACTTTGCCAACCGTCTCGTCAGCGGCTTTCACCCCGCCTCTCCCGGAGACCCCGAACTCGCCCAGATCTCACACGTCGCCACCGACGGCGAGAGCTACGGCCATCATCACAAACACGGCGAGATGGCTCTCTCCTCCGCCATGCACCGTATCGAAGAAGGTCAGCAAGCCAGGCTCACCAACTACGGTGAGTTCCTCGAAAAATTCCCGCCCAAGTGGGAGGCCGAAGTCGCCGAAGACACCTCCTGGTCCTGCGCCCACGGCGTCGAACGCTGGCGCTCCAACTGCGGCTGCAACGGCGGCAAGATCGGATGGAATCAGGAGTGGCGCGCCCCCCTTCGCGACGCTCTCGACTACCTCCGCGACGCCACCGCACCCCTGGCCGAACAGCTCTCCCAGTCCCTCTTCAAAGATCTCTGGGCCGCCCGCGACGCCTACATTCACGTGGTCCTCGACCGCTCCCCGGCCTCCATCATCCGCTTCTTCGCCGATCACACCACTCGTCACCTCACCGAAGACGAGCGCGTCACCGCCCTCGAACTCATGGAGCTCGAACGCCACACCCAGCTCATGTATACCAGCTGCGGCTGGTTCTTCGACGAGATCTCCGGCATCGAAACCGTGCAAATCATCGCCTACGCGGGCCGCGTCCTCCAGCTCGCCGCCAAACTCTTCGGCCCTCCCGGCGTCGCCCTCGAAGCCGAGTTCCTCACCCGCCTCGCCCACGCCAAAAGCAACGTCCCCGAGATGGGCGACGGCGCAGAAGTCTACCGCCGCTACGTCACCAACATGAAGATCGGCCTCGAACAGGTCGGCGCTCACTACGCCATCAGCTCCATCTTCCGCGCCTATCCCGAGCACGGCGAGCTCTTCTGCTTCGACGTCCACCGCGAATCACAGGAGGTCTTCAACTCCGGCCGTGGCCGCGTCGCCCTCGGCCGCGCGCTCCTCTACTCCCGCATCACCGAAGAGAGCGAGGAGCTTTGCTTCGCCGTCCTCCATCTCGGCGACCAGAACCTCTCCGCCGCCGTCAAAGCCTACAACTCCACCAACCCCGCCGAGGTCGAAGCCTTCGCCACCTTCTCCACCGAAATCAGTACCGCCATCCGCCGCGCCAACCTGCCCGAGGTCATCCGCCTCATCGATCGCTTCTTCGGCGAGACCGCCTACTCCCTCACCTCGCTCTTCGCCGACGAGCAGCATCGCATCCTCAGCACCATCCTCAACCAGACCGTCTCCGAGATGGAAGACTCCCTCCGCAAGATCTACGAAGACCACGCCTCCCTCATGCACTTCCTCACCGAGTCCGGCATGACCGCGCCGCCCGCCCTCGCCACCGCCGCACGCTTCGCCATCAACGCCAGCCTCCGCCAGGCCATCGAGTCCGACACCTTCGACACCGCCGAAATAGAAGCACTCATCGCCCGTGCTGAGGTCGACCAGATTCCCCTCGACACACAGCTCCTCAGCTACACCACCGGCCAGCGCATGAAGCGCGCAATGATCCGCCTCGAGGCCGCAGCCGCCGGCGACCACCAGTCCTCCGATGCACTGGCCGCAGCCATTGAAGTCGCACAGGCCACCCACAAGATGCCCTTCGAGGTAAACATCTGGCAGGCCCAGAACATCTGGAACGACCTCCTCCGCCGCAGCGACACCAACTACTGGACCGACGAGTGGAAAGAAGGCTTCAAAAAACTAGGCGAGACCATGAACATCAAAGTCGACCAGCTCGTCATCGAAGAGGGCGTCAGCGCCTTCTAACCGCGCGCCCTTCAGTCTTTTTAGCACCGCCCAGACGCGAGGCCGCGACTCCGCATGCCCCCTGATCCTCCTTCGCGATGAATAATTGGATCCATGCACCACGTCCAACCATCACCCCTCACGCATTCACAGTCAAAGCCGCATACATCAGCGGAATCCCTCCCGCCACAATCCTCACAAAATGATGCGTGCCCGGGGAAACAATCCCATGCGTCGTGATATTAAAAATGCCCACAGTCTGCCCCGGCGGAATCGTAATCGAAGCAGGCACGCTCGCAATCGATGACGCCGAACCCGGCAGCGGCAGCGGACCCCCTGGCCCCACAGTAGGGTCCATCGCCTCAAGCGCAATCACAGCCGGCATCGGCACCGCCTCCACCAGTGTCACGGTCCCCCGGCTGATCTCCCCAATCGTCACCGTCGTCGGAAAAACTGTCAACGAACTCATAATCGGCGCAATCACCCGCGAAGCAACCAATAACACCGCAGAAGCCGACGAACTCCCATACGTCGCGTAGATCGAACAGATCGCCGTCTTGAACGGAATCGGAATATTCGGCGTCGTGATCACAAAGCTCTGCGAAGCCACCCCCGGCGGAATCGTAACCGTAGCAGGCACATTTGCAAATGTCGACCCATTGAGCATAGTCGCCACCACTGGCCCCGAAAGCGACGGCTGGCTCAGCGTAATCGTTCCAGTCGCATTGTCGCCGCACGTCACCTTCGCCGGCGCAATCGTAAGCCCCGTAAGGTACGGTGGAACCACCTCACACGCTACCGTGATCGTCTTTCCCGCATAACTCGCATGCAGATTTACAATCTGAGGCGCGAATGGAATCGGAATCGCCGTCGTAGAGATCGTGACCGGAGCCGACGTGCCACCCACCGGTATCGTCACCGTCCCTGGAACCTGAACCAGCCCCGGATTATCGCTCGTCAGCACAACATTGACCTGCGCCATCGCAGGCCGATCAATCGAGATCAGGGTCGTTTGACCATATCCGCACGTAATCGGATTCGGCGGAAAAAACGCGTTCAGATCCGACACCGGAAAGATGTTGTCGCCCTTCGGTGTATAAGGAGAAAATGCCGGCGGATAATATCTGTTTACCAGGTCAATGAACGAAGCCCACCCAGCAGGCTGCCCAGTCAGATTTTGATAGACCCCCGCCAGGTTCGACGCGCCCGCATTGATGATTTGCTGGATACTGAAATTGAGCTGGTTGAAAAGATAGTAGATAAACAGCGTCGTGCAACCAGTCACTATATCCGGCCTGTTATCGTCTGGATCGTTGTTCACAAAGTCCGGCCGCGCTCCGTTCAGCCAAACCGGAACCACCCCAGCTCCCGGCGGCGGCACCCCGCCGATCCCATTCGCCAACTGGAACTGCACCCCAAGAAAACGCGATAGGCCTTCGCCCATGCTCCCCTCGTCTCCGCCCTGAAAAAGCGACGTTGGCTCGGCCCACTGGTTGTTCTTCGAGACCATGAACATCTCCGTCACCTCCGAAACCAGCAGGTACCGAATCACATTCACTGACGTGCCAGAGGCCGGTTTGATCGTGATCGTCGGACTGGAACCAAAGATAAGTTGAAATCCACTCGGATTACTCCAGCTGGCCCCGCCAAACGCATTCACAATCTGCACCGGCAATGGAAAATTGAAAATCAAATTGACGCCAGCGAACCAGCCCGACATCAGCGCAAAGTCCGCCTCGCATATGTTAAAAAGATCCAGCGCGCGAGCCACACCATCCACCGGCGACAGTGTCGTGTCATATGAAATCTGATAATGGGCCGTCTTCCCATTATTCGGTAGCCCTGAACTCGTAAAAGCCATGGCCTGCTCTCCTTTTTCAGAAAATGTAGGGGCCGTGATTCCGAGGGTGCCTGTGAATTGTTTTGGAGCGGAGCCGAGTCTTTATCGGGGAGGGGGCCGGATGATGCTACAGGAAGCGGAATCGCAGGTCGCGAACTAACCCGAGCTTATGACATTTTATGCTCTCGACAAGGCAAACGCAGCGAATCTCGCTCGGCGCCCGCCTCCCGCCGCTCGCCGATCCACTAAGTTTACTTTTTTGTCCCAGGCCTCCGCACAATTATCGGTGCGATCAAACTTGGAGTCCAAGCCTAACCATAATCTTTAGAAGACTTTGCGCAACTTTTGACGGGAGGGGCACCCTCAAAAGACCAGCTCGTCAACTCCGCCAATGCAGCGTGACCGGCCCACTCAGCGGATGCTCCCCCGTCCCCTTCAACCGCGCCTGCTTCAAAGCGAAGTACCACTTCGCCGGCTTATCCGCATCATCGATCAGCATCAGCCCCGGATGAAACCTCAACCCCTCAGCCTGCTCGATCATCGTCTCCTGATCCTGCCGCACAAACCGCGCCCCAAAAAACGTAGCAATAGAAGTTACAAATGGAATGTAGTAAAAAACATTCCAGGCTGCAACCACATCGATCCTGCAAGTCGAAGCCGTCACCGGCGTAATCGTAGTCAAACTCGAAAACCACTTCTCCCCCGCGCGTATCGTCTCGTACCGCCGATTCGGCAGGACAAAATCAATCGTCGTCGTAATCGGCTCGCCATAAACTCCCAGCAGCTTATAAGGCGCCGAGTTCGCGCTCGGCGCATGCGACGACATCCGAAACCCGGCATTCCGCCCATTATTCTCTCTGTCTTCCAACGGCTCAAAGTGCTTCGTCTTCTCATGAATACTAGCCGCCGAACGCCACCACCAAGCCTGGTGCACAAACGGCCCATGCGCCGGATCCATCAACCCGATAATCCCGTGATCCACATTGCAAGGCAGCTCCGCCACCAGATGCGCACTCCGAAACCTCACCGAAAACTTCGGCACCTCCGGCACCGGCGGCAAAGCCTCTCCCACCTGCACTCGCCCCGCCCCCACCTCAGGCAGATAAACCCACGCAAACCCATCGCGCTCCTCGCAAGGAAACGCCCCCGCATAGATCTTCGTCGGATCCAGCGTCTCATGGCTTGTCAGCGAAGGAATCTCCCTGCACTGCCCGCTGCAAGGCTCAAACTTCCAACCGTGATACTTGCAGGTCACCGTCTCCCCATCGAACCACCCAGCCGAAAGCGGAATCCCCCGATGCGGACAAAGATCCCGCATCGCAAACAGCTTTCCCCCCGTCTTCCGTCCCAGCAGCAGCGGAACCCCCAACAGCAGCGCCTTCGCCGTCTTGCCCTCCCGCAGCGCCCCAGCACGCAGCGCCGGATACCAATCCCCAAAGATCAGCTCCGTCGGCGGCCCCGCAACCTCCGCAACTCGTACCAACTCAGTCAACCTGAACGCCTCGCTCAAACAACACGCTTCTCATCATAGCCTTGCGACCACCACCAAAAAACATTCGTCATCTCGACTGAAGTCGTGCGATTTATCGCACGACGCAGCGGATTGCGGCCACAGCTCTCAGTTGCGGCGAACCGAATCATGCTGCGGTATCCGTCAAGACCACCGCATTTCGTCTTCGCGTCAAACTAAAACATCGGCTTCTCGTTCTTTCCGATCAGCGGCGTATTCAACAACCAGAACACCTCTGCCGTAACACGCATTGATAAACTCACCTAACGCCCCGCACCTCCGCCACCATGCAGACGAAACGCCCATCCCCCATGTCGCAAACATCCAGACCGCCGACAGCCCTATCGCCCGTAGCAAGAAACCGTCTCATCCTCTTCGTCCTCTGGCTCCTCTTCTACGCAACCCTCACCCTCTTCGTCCCCCCGCTCCTCGACGACGCCGACTCCGTACACGCCGAAGTCGCCCGCGAGATGCTCCTCCGCCACGACTGGGTCACCCTCTACGCCAACGGCATCCGCTACCTCGAAAAAGCCCCCATCCTTTACTGGAGCATGGCCCTCAGCTTCAAACTCTTCGGCGTCAACACCGCGGCCGCACGCCTCCCCATCGCCCTCACCGTCCTCTCGCTCGCCCTCCTCCTCGAGGGCTTCGCCCGCCGCGCCTTCAGCACTCCAGAACAACCTCAATCCCCCCGAGCCGGCCTCTACGCCGGACTCATGCTCCTCTCCAGCTTCGGCATCTTCATCTTCACCCGCATCCTCCTCCCCGACGCCGACGTCTGCCTCTGGCTCACCCTCGCCCTCTTCTTCTACTGGGCCACCGAGCAGGCCGATGAGCGACAGACCCATGGGATGCCCCAAAATCGGGTGCCCCATCTTCGCGAAGCTAAGGTGGGCCTTCGCGAAGCGAACCGCACTCCTTTCCCATTCACAAAAGCCAACGCAAGCATCACCCTCTGCTGGCTCTTCGCCGCCTGCTGCGCCCTCAACGTCCTCACCAAAGGCCTCATCGGCATCGTCTTCCCCCTCCTCATCGTCCTCACCCACCTCATCCTGACGCGCCGCAACCTCCACGCCGTCCTAACCCGCATCCCCCAGCTCCACCCCCTCTCCAGCACCATCGTCTTCCTCGTCATCGCCGCTCCGTGGCACATCCTCATCGCCCTCGCCAACCCCACCCAGGGCCATCCCGGCGCTCTCTCCTTCTCGCACGGCCACTGGTCCGTCCCCCTCCCCACCGACGGCAACGTCCACGGCTGGCTCTGGTTCTACTTCGTCAACGAGCAGCTCCTCCGCTACCTCAACCTCCGCGTCCCCCGCGACTACGACACCGTCCCCCTCGCCCTCTTCTGGGCCCTCATCCTCATCTGGATCATGCCCTGGAGCGCCTTCCTCTATCGTGCCCTCGCCACCGTCCCCTGGCGCAAGGCCCTCCGCCCTAGAGTCTCCATCCGCACCCTCACCCCACCCGAAAGCACCCTACTCCTCCTGGGCCTCTGGGCCATCATCCCTGTCCTCTTTTTCTCCCTCTCCACCCGCCAGGAGTACTACGTCCTCCCCGCCCTCCCCGCCATGATCCTTCTCATCGCCGGTTGGCTCGACGCCGAAGCCACCGAAGCCGAATCCTTCACCGTCCCCAACCCCCTCGTTCGCTCCGGACAGCGCATCTCCGTCGTCCTTCTCGTCCTCGGCTCCATCGCAGCCCTCACCGCGGGATTCTTCCTCCTTCACTCCGCCCCACCCAACCCCGGCACTGACCTCGCCTCACTCCTAAAACAAAATCCCAGCGACTACGCCCTCTCCTTCGGCCACTTCCTCGACCTCAACGCCCAGGCCATGGGAGCCTTCCGCGATCCGCTCCTCCTCACCGCCGTCGCGCTCTTCTCCGGAACCCTCGCCAACTGGCTCCTCCGCCGCAACTATCAGCCCCACGCCGCGAACCTCTGCCTCGCCGCCGCCACCTTCGCCTTCGTTCTCGCCGCGCACGTCGGCCTGCAGATCTTCTCCCCGGTCCTGAGCTCTCGCCAGTTAGCCACCGCCATCCAGCCCGAGCTGAAACCCAGCGACCTCATTGTCATCCACGGCGAGTACGAGAGCGCCAGCACCCTCGGCTTCTACCTCGGGCGCAACGACCTCCACATCCTCAACGGCCGCTCCTCCAACCTCTGGTACGGGTCCTTCTTCCCCGACGCCCCACCCATCTTCGAGGACGCCCTCTCTCTCAAAGTCCGTTGGCTCGAGCCCCGCCGCATCTTCCTCTGGCAGGATCTGTCCGACCCAGTCCCCACCCTCCCCGGAAAAACCTTCTTCATCGCCCAGAGCGGCGGCAAAGAGATCCTGAGCAACCAACCCAACCCTTACTAAAGACGGTGTCCTGCCGGACGGGCCTCCTGCGCGGAGGGCGGGCGTTCGCACGCCTCTTTAGTGCTTCGCCCGGTCCTCCCGTTGGTCGGAATCATCTTCCTTCGCGACCAACGAAAGCGCCACGCAAAGCGGTATACAAGCCACGAAGTGGCCGCTCTCCGCGTAGGAGGCCCGTCCGGCAGGACAAAGCGGTGATTTTTTTGAAGGGGTCGTTACAGGCAGCCTTACTTATCCGTCTTCCAAACAAACAAAAACTCGTCATTGCTAGACGTAGCCAGATTGATCTTCTGCTGCCGCGCAGCCCTGCTCAAAGCCGATCGCACATTCTCCTTCGTATCCGGAAGCTGATCGAGCGGAATCTTCAACGCACTGCCAGGCTTCAATTGCGCGATATCGCTCAACAGCTGCGTAATGATCTCTCTGTGCTTGCCTTCTCTACCTTTGGGTACGTTCGCCTGCAGCACCGACTCAAACTTCATCTCCTTTGAATCAAACTCGTCGTCGCCGCTCACTTCCCCTCCTTCTCGTCCTCTCAGGCTATCGTGACACTAACCTAAAGTTAAGCCGATGCTCAAATCACCTGTCAAGATGCTATCCCAGCCAAAGCCTGAACCGACCAAAAACTGAGAGATCGAAAAGAGTTAACCCGTATAGAAACGGCTGGCCTAAGGTGTCTTCAGAGGTTACGTTATGTCCCCAAAAACGTACTTTGAGGTCGTTCCCTTGTCAGAAGTTGCGAAGCAAGATGAAGTCTCGCTGCCCGAGGAATTTAAACCCGTCATCCTCATCGTCGACGACGAGCGAATCATCGCCGACACTCTCTCGATAATCCTCTCCCGTAGCGGCTTCTCCACCCTCACCGCCTACGACGGTACCGCAGCACTAGCGCTCGCACGAACGTCCGCCCCCCAACTTCTCATCTCCGACGTCATGATGCCCGGCATGACCGGCATCGAACTGGCTATCGCTGTCAGCCAGACCATCCCCGGATGCCAAATCCTTCTGTTCTCCGGCCAGGCCGCAACCGCCGATCTCCTCGTACACGCGCGCAATGCCGGCTACAACTTCACCACCCTCACCAAACCCGTCCACCCCACCGACATGCTCAAGCGCGTCTCCGAGTGCCTGGCGGTACAAAAGACCGTCTTCGCCCCCACGCACAGCCCGACGGACGATTCTTCCCGACCCGCAACCTACCTCGTAAACTAACCTTACCCAATACCCACCGCAGCAGCCGATTCGGAGACATAAGGCGGCTTCCCCGCCTGCTTCACAAAGTCCTCCAGCCTCTGCCCCTTCTTCTGCACGAACTCGCGCCCCAGCACATCGACCTCCTGCATCCGGTCGATGCGAAACACCCTGAAGTCATTTCGCAGCTCGCACCACGCCGCCAGCGTCCACGCCCCACCCCAGAAGTACAGCGCCAGCGGCCTCACCTCGCGCTCGCTGCTCTGCCCATCCTCCTTCGCATAACAAAACGCTACCGCCCGACGTCCCACGCAAGCATCGTGCAGCAGATCCAGCCGCTCCTTTAGAGGCTGCACCATTCTGTGCCCAGGCGCGTACATAAGGATCGAATCCAATCGCTCTCGAAGATCCGCCGGAAGCACCGCCTCAATTCGCTGCAGCGCCTGATCGACCGAAGCCACACTCGCCGCTCCGCCCCACGCCTGCACCATCCGTGCACCCAGCACCAGCGCCGTCAGCTCATCCCGCGTAAACATCAGCGGAGGCAGGTCCATATCCCGCCGCAGCGTATAGCCGACCCCAGCCTCTCCTTCAATCGGCATCCCCGAGATCTGCAGATCACGCACATCCCGATAGATCGTCCGCTCTGAAACCTCAAGCTTCTCCGCCAGCATTCGCGCCGTCTGCAATCTGCCGCCGCGCAGCACTCGTACGATCCGGAAGAGTCGGTCAGCCCGTCGCATGCACCTATCCTACCCACTTCGTGGGGTGTATACCGGCTTCGTCCCAGGCCTCCCGATGGTCGGCAGAAGATATCTCATTCGCGACCAACGGGAGCGCCAACCGAAGGGGTATACAAGTCACGAAGTGACCGCCGCCCGCGCAGGGCGCCCGTCCGGCAGGACACTCAAACCGAAGTATGCAAACCAATATGATTCCCTTCCGTATCCTTCAAGCAAGCAAACGCGCCATGCCCTCCAGGAATCACCGTACGCGGCATCAGCATCAACCCCCCAGCCTCACGAACCCGAGCGATCACGGCATCCAGCTCCCCATCGCAGTTCAGATAAACCATCGTCCCGCCCCGACCTGGTTTTCGGAACGGCCGCTTCACCAAAGCCCCCGCAACACCACCCGGAGCCGCTGGAAACAAACGCATCGGATCGCCCAGCTCCCCAAAATCATCCTTCTTCATCCTGCGATCCAGAATCGTCTCGTAGAACCTCGCTGCCCGCTCCAGATCGGCACACGGAATCTCGAACCAAACTGCCCCCGACTTCGGCTGTTCCTTCATATTGCCTCCTCTGACATTACGAACACAGAGGCAGCATACTGACACCCTCCTGACACCGTACTGTCAGTAGCCTTTGCCAATTTCCGTCTCGTGCAGCCCGCAGGTAGGCCAGGTCCTCTGTTCCTTGGGCGCCGCCTTATCGAAACCCAGACCCCCCGGCCGGCGCTCTACAACTACAGCGCCTTTTCAAGCCGCAGAGAGCGCACTGATCGTAACGTAATATCCGTCCGGATCTCGGAGCGAGAACTCCTTGGTTTGAGTATTCGGATTCACATGAAGCTCCTCTTCGAGCTGAGTGACGAGAGAGCGTGCCCTTTGAAGCGTCAGGTCGAAATCATCGACGCGGAAAAACAATAGAAGCCCATTGCCGGGGATCCCGTGATCGGGCTTCATCAATGAGGGATGCTCGTGGGCGCCCCACTCGTGGAGGCAGAGCAAAACAGTTCCATCGGAATCAAGAATTTGTCCAAAGTAGTCATGAGCAGGAAGGGTAGCCGCCTGACCGAACAACGCCTGATACCACTTGAAGCTGCCCCGCACATCGTCTACTCCTATGATGATCCACGTGCGCTTCATTAGATACCCCCTCTGCAGACTAATTCTTGTTCAGACTGATCTCCATCCACTCGGCCCCATCGCCTAAACAGACTCCCGCACCGTACAAGCCTCCAGGTAAGCGCACACCAGAAACACCAGTTCCTGCCGCAAACCCTCAAAATGCTTCTCCGGATCACCCGACTCCAGCAATCTTCGGCTCACCCCGGCCATCGCACTCATCAACATCGAAGCCACAATCTGCGGATCCTTCGTCAGCCGATCACGCGCCGTACCCAGCATCCCCACAAGCGCCTTATTCGTCTCCACACCGTTTCTCAGCGCAATCTTCGCACCATCTACATCCGAGCTCACCGAGTACAGCGCCACACTCGTCTTCGCATCCCTCATCTTCGCCTCAAGAAACGCGTTGATCAGTGCCGTCACCATCTCCTTCAGACTCTTCCCCCGCTCCTCTCTACACACCCTGCGCATCGCCCCGGCCACCTCATCGAGATGCCGCGTCAACGCCGCCTGCAACAACGAGCTCTTATTCGGAAAGTACTGATACAACGTCCCCACCGATACCCCCGCCCGCGACGCCACCTTCGTCGTCGTCAACCGTTCCTTGCCCACGCTCAACAAAACCTGAACGGTCGCCTCCAAAACGGCATCCACGCTCGCAGCCGAACGCGCCTGCACCGGCGATTTACGCGGCTCCAGCAGCACCTGGGAACGTTGCGTCAAATGCGAACTCCTAACCTGAGGCTTTCTTCATCTAACCACAGGTAACCACGACGGCCGCAAGCAGCGCCCCAACAAAAAGGAGCAACAGCATGACGCAACAGACAAATCTAGGCGGCACCTTCACCCTCCCCGGTACCTCGATGACCGTCAACCGCATGGGCTACGGTGCCATGCAACTCGCCGGGCCCCACGTCTTCGGCCCGCCGAAGGACATCGACGTCGCCGTGGCCGTTCTGCGCGAGGCCATCGCCGCCGGCGTCAACCACATCGACACCAGCGACTTCTACGGACCCCACGTCACCAACCAAATCATCAAGCAGGCTCTCCACCCCTACAAAGACGGCCTCATCATCGTCACCAAAGTAGGTGCCCGCCGCGGCGAAGACGCCTCCTGGAACCCCGCTCTCTCGCGCCAGGATCTCATCGACGCCGTGCACGACAACCTCCGTAACCTCGCCCTCGACAAGCTCGACGTCGTAAACCTCCGCGTCGGAGGAGTCATGGGACCAACCGAGGGCTCCATCGCAGCACCCCTCACCTTCCTCGCCGAACTCAAAGCCCAAGGCCTCATCCGCCATCTCGGCCTGAGCAACGTCACCCCACAGCAGCTCGCCGAAGCGCAGAAGATCGCCGACATCGTCTGCATTCAAAATCTCTACAACGTAGCCCACCGAACCGACGACGCCTTCCTCGACGACCTCGCCAAACAAGGCATCGCCTACGTCCCCTTCTTCCCCCTCGGAGGCTTCACACCCCTGCAATCCTCACTGCTCAACGAAGCAGCAGCGTCTCTCCAATCCACGCCAATGCAAGTCGCACAGGCCTGGCTCCTTCAGCGTTCCCCCAACGTGCTCCTCATCCCCGGCACCTCATCCCTCGCCCACTTACGCGAGAACCTCAAAGCCGCAACCCTGCAACTCCCACCCGAAACTATCACCAGCCTGAATTCAATCGCCGCAGCGCCCAAGCAATAACCCGCCGCAACTTCTCGCTCATAAGCGCGTGAGCGCCGTCGGTCAGCCCCATCCGCACTCTTCTTCGAAGCGCCTCCCCTCAAAGAGAGGCGCTCTCGAATAAGAGCATGAGCATTACTCAGGATAGAGCTGGCCGTCGCCTTATCCGGCGCGATCTTCGAGCGTCTTCACATGTATACTTTCGCATCCGCGCAGCGATCTAAGCCGTGTGAACGATTTGCACCTGAAAAGGTTACATTCGACCGGGGTGACATTGAAACGACGCAACTTCTTATCGCTCATCGCAGCAGCGGCGGGACATGCCGCCTGTGCACAATCAAACGGCACAGCCTCTCCAAAGATTCCAGTTCTGCATGGCCCGGACGATCGCAGCGGCACAGCCCATCCTCTCGGCATAAGCGTGCTGGCCTATAAGGTCGTCACGGCCGACACCCAGGCAGCCCTCTTCGTAGCCGAGCAGATGATGCATGCAAAGGGTGGGACACCGCTGCACATGCATTTGGACCAGGACGAATGGTTCTACGTGTTGGAGGGTGAGTTCCTGGTTGAGATTGGAGGCGTACGCCAGGTGCTCACTGCAGGAGACTCAGTGCTGGGGCCGCGCCAGGTATCTCACCGCTGGTTGTTCCTCGGCAAAGGCTCCGGAAAGATCCTGGTCTCCTTCGCGCCGGCGGGAAAGATGGAGTCCTTCTTTGAGCAGGTCGCTCAGACCGGGGCGATGCCGGGTGAAGACAAGGCTCTCTTCGCGTCACATGGCATGGTGCCCCTCGGTCCCGCATTAACCGCATGACCTCCTCATCTCTGCGAGCAGTCGAGTTTGTTTACTATTCTCCATGCGATCTTCCACTCTCGCTGCCGTAGCCGTCTTCCTCTGTGTTCCTCCGCTGTTCAGCCAGGCCGTCCCTGCCCCCGCCTCGCAGACCTCCCCGCCGCAAACCATCGCAGCCGAAATCCACGCCGTAGAGACCGGCTTGCTCCCCCCTGTCACCGTCTCTGGAGACCTGCACCCAACGCGCTCCCTCACCGAAGAAATGAGCCGCCGCCACATCCCTGCCGTCAGCATCGCCGTCATTCACAACGGCGCCATACGGTGGGCCCACGCGTGGGGCACGCTGAACCCGGCAGGCGGTCCGCCCGCCACGCCAGACACCCTCTTCCAGGCTGCTTCCATCAGCAAATCCCTCACCGCCCAGGCGGCACTGCACCTGGTCCAACAAGGCAAGCTCTCGCTCGACGCCCCCGTCCAGACCGAGCTCAAAGGCTGGACCCTCCCGCAGAACACCTTCACCGCCCAGCAGCCCGTTACGCTCCGCGAGCTCCTCTCCCACACCGCCGGCATCAACGTACACGGCTTCCCCGGTTACGCCACCGCGGCCCCGGTTCCGACGCTCCAACAAGTGCTCGATGGCATCAAGCCCGCCAACACTGACGCGATCCGCGTCACTGCCGTCCCCGGCCAGGCCAACAGCTACTCCGGCGGCGGATTCACCATCGTCCAGCAGATGATGATCGACACAACCGGCCAGCCCTTCCCGCAGATCATGCAGTCCCTCGTCCTCGGCCCCATCGGCATGCACCACAGCACCTATCAGCAGCCCCTTCCGCAGTCTCGCCTCAAAGAAGTCGCCCTGCCCGCCGACGACAAAGGCGAGCCAATCCCCGGCGGTCCCCACATCTATCCTGAAATGGCCGCCGCCGGCCTCTGGACCACCCCCTCCGACCTCGCCCTGTGGATCATCGAAATGCAGCGCTCGCTTTCAGGCCACGCCAATCACGTGCTCTCACCCGACATGACCCGCACCATGCTCACCCCCATCAAAGACAACTACGGTCTCGGCGTCGACCTCTCAAAACAAAACAACATCCCCTCCTTCGCCCACAGCGGCGGCAATGCCGGCTACAAAGACTTCTACATCGGTTACGAGAACGGCGACGGCGCCGTCATCATGACCAGCAGCGACAGCGGCGGCTGGCTCTGGCCCGACATTCTGCGCAGCATCTCCCGCGTCTACAACTGGTCCACCTGGAAGACCACCCAGCGCAGCACCATCTCTTTAGCACCATCCGCGCTGACTCCGTACACCGGCAAATTCAGCACGAAGTCACTCGGCGAAATCGAAATCGCTCTCGAATCCGGGCACCTGCAGGCCAACCTCTCCTACTACGGCTCCAGCCCGCTCTTCCCCTCCGCGCCCAACACCTTCTTCGCAACGGATACTCAAGTCGAGCTGCGCTTCGATTCACCAGACTCCGGCACCTTCCTTGTAGACAACCAATCCATCCCATTCACTCGCGCCAAGTGACCGCCCTCCATCGAAAGCCTCTTATGATCGGTAACCGCAAACGCGCTTTTCGCCACCGAACGCTTCTGACGAGAAGCCGACTTATCGAGACTTACCTTTCATGGATGAGTACATTGGCGATTTAGCACCAATTGAGAATCCGTGCGGTAGAGTGGCCATCCACGACTATGCTACATTTCTCGCATTGTCGAAGGGAGCGTGGCTCATTGAACGCCGTCGTTACCAGGAAATACGGCCCGCCGCTGGATGTGCTGCAGCTCAGAGAGGTGGCGACACCAGAGCCGACTGAGGCGGAGGTCTTAGTCAAGCTGTATGCCTCGTCCGTCAATCCGCTCGACGGTTTCACAATTAGAGGGCCCTTGTTTTTCGTTCCGAGCCTTGGAAGGCTTCTCAGACCGACACACAAGATAGCTGGCGCTGATTATGCGGGGCGAATTGAATCGGTCGGCCGGGATATAAAGCGATTTCAGCCGGGCGATGAAGTCTTTGGGGCATCGTTCACGGGAAAAGGCCAGGGAGGATTTGCTGAGTACGTATGTACTCAGCAAGACAGCCTTGCGCCGAAGCCATCCAATCTGTCGTTCGAGCAAGCAGCAGCCGTGCCCGTAGCTGCGATTACTGCTCTTCAGGGTCTACGCGATCACGGTCAGATCCAGCCCGGCCAGAAAGTTCTGATCGACGGCGCATCGGGTGGCGTGGGTACGTTCGCTGTCCAGATTGCCAAATCATTCGGGGCCGAAGTGACCGCCGTATGCAGCCCGCGAAATGTAGACATGGCGCGATCAATCGGTGCGGACCATGTGATCGATTACACACGAGAAAATTTCACGCTAAGCGGGTTGCGATACGATCTGATCCTCGGGGCGAACGCCCATCATTCGATTCTCGATTACAGGCGTGCGCTCAATCAGGACGGAATCTTTGTGTGGGCTGGAGGTGGTTTAGCTCGAATGTTCCAGGCGATCTCACTGAGGCCGCTTCTATCGTTGATCGGCAACAAGAAAGTGCGTTTCTTCATTGCGAAGGTCAACGTAACGGATCTGCTTCTTCTCAAGGACCTTCTCGAAGCCAGAAAGATCGTACCTGTGATAGACAGGCGATACCCACTAGCCGAAGTAGCTGAAGCCCTCTGTTATCGCGAAGAAGGACATGCACAAGGGAAAATCGTTATCACCATCCCTCACGGTAATGAGGTTGATGCTGCCCTCTGAACCTTCAGACCATACAAGATCCGTCTGACAGAAATTTCATTGCTACGTTGATGACATCAGGCCTATGCACTCATCAACCTTGATTTACGCTTCTCCAAATTGGATAAGTAACGAGAAACGCGCTTCTCGTCATTTGCCCACCGCCCACGCGAACCTTCGCGTCGGCTTCCCCGCGCCTAGTACCCGCCCGAATCCCCGCCATGCGATAGATTCTCGAACCGCGTATAGTCCGCCAGATACGCCAGCTGAATACTTCCAGTCGGTCCGTTTCTCTGCTTCGCGATGATGATCTCCGCCTTGCCTTTTAGATCTTCATTCTCGCGGTCGTAGTACTCCTCGCGATGAATAAAGCAGACCACGTCGGCATCCTGCTCGATCGAACCCGACTCGCGCAGGTCGCTCAACAGCGGCTTCTTGTCGCCGCCCCTCTGCTCACTCGCACGCGACAGCTGCGACAGCGCCACCACCGGCACCCTCATCTCCTTCGCCAGCGCCTTCAGCCCGCGCGAGATCGCCGAGACCTCCTGCGTGCGATTCTCAAACCCCTTCTGCGACCCCGACGAGCCCGTCATAAGCTGCAGATAATCGATCACAATCAGATCCAGCGCACCATGCTGCTGCTTCAGCCGCCGCGCCTTCGCCCGCATCTCCGCCAGCGTGATCCCCGGCGTATCGTCGATAAACATCTTCGACTCCATCAGCCGCTCCAGACCATTGATCAGCTTCGCCCGGTCCTCGCGCATCAACATCCCGGTCTGAATCGCCTTCGAGTTCACCAGCGCCTGCGAAGCCAGCATTCTCCGCAGCAGACTCGCTTTACTCATTTCCAGCGAGAACACCGCCACCACCTTGCCCCCGCGCACCGCAGCATTCTCCGCAATATTGATCGCCCACGCCGTCTTGCCCATCGAAGGCCGAGCCGCAATAATCGTCAACTCCGACTCCTGCAACCCGCTCGTCATCCGGTCAAACTCGATGTAGTGCGTCGCCAGCCCCGTAACCTCGCGTCCCTGCTCATACAGCGCATCGATCGACCCAAACGAGTCCTTCACAATCGCCGTAATATCCGAGAACCCGCCCGTCACCGCGTGTTCGGAGATCTCCGTCAACCGACTCGAAACCTGGTTCAGCACATCGATCGCCTCGCGGCTCTGGTCCGAGGCCTCGATCATCCCCATATCGCACACCGTCAGCAGCTGCCGCATCAGGCTCTTATCGCGAACGATCCGAACATAACTCTCAATACTCAGCTTGCGCGGCAGGCCCTCACTGAGCGAAGCCAGATAAGGCAGCCCACCCACCGAATCCAGCTCCTTCTTCTTCCCCAGATAATCGGTGACCGTAACGATGTCTACCGCATGTCCAACCTCAACCAGGTGCAGCATCGCATCGTAGATCTTCCGGTGCGAATCCAGCGCAAAGTCATCGGTCTTCAGCAGCATCGTCGCATCTATAATCGCGACCGGCTCCACCAGCATCGCGCCAAGAATCGTCATCTCGGCATGGACTGACGCCGGCCGTTCCTGCTCGCCGACAATGTGGGGATAAGTAGCCATGAAGTCCTAAATTATCGAATGCCAGCCTGCGGAAGGCGGCGCATTTCTGTGGATTACCCAGCTGTCGGGCAGATTTCAGTCTACGCCGCCCGGCCACACCCACCCACATCCAGAGAACCAAGCCGGATGCCCCACACCAGCCCTCGTGAGTCTGTGTTTTCAGCCTCCACAGAAAGTCGTTATAGGCTATTCGTTAACGACAAACAAACTTCCGCAGGAGCAATAATGGGCGTCGAAAAGGTTCTAGCCATTCCCGAGCAAGCCCAACGCGACAAAGCCTCCTTCGAGGTCCTCCGCGTCTGGATCGCCGAACAGGGCCAGCACGTCAGCATCCGCAGCGGAGCCTGGGAGGACCCCTTCGCCTGGGGCATCGTCCTCGCTGACCTCGCCCGCCACATCGCCCTCGCCCACCAGCTGCAAAACAAGGACACCGACCCCGAAGCCTTCCTCAACCGCCTCCTCGAAGGCTTCGAAGCCGAGATCGAAAACCCCACCGACGAACCCGAGGGCGAAGTCACCCAATAACCCGCACTCTGCTCCGTTGAAACCCGTCTCCTGCCCAGAGCTGCAGCCCTTTTCGAGCCGTCATCCTGTTCAAGTCGTCAATCTGTTCGAGCCGTCCTCCTGCTCGAATCGTCATCCCTTTCGAGTCGTCATCCTGAACGGAGTGAAGGATCCCCGTATTTAGTCCTTTGCCGTTGTTCCTCCCCTAAACCCGTCTCAAACTTCGTCATCTCGACCGAAGCGGCAGACAGCCTCACCGTCTGTCGCGCAGTGGATTGCGGCCACATCTCTCACTTGCAGCGAACCGATGCATGCTGCGGTATCCGTCAAGCCCCCCGCATTTCGCGCACACGCGCCACCCCGCCAAAATAAATCTCAAAACCTGGCGTATTTTTAGCCACCCAAATGTGTGGTGCTAAAACACCACATTCACCACACATCCCACCACACCCAGCCACACAAAAAACCAGGTTCAAACACCACAATTTCGCAAAACCCCCTGCAAAAGCGGGCCTCCGTCGCAGGCCCGCCAGCCCAAAATTATTTGTGCTTGTAATCCTGAAAAAGATCAGGAAACTGCTGCTTCAGCGCCGCCATCTTCGGTACATCGCACACTTGGATGTACGGATTGTTGGGATTCTTCTCCGCATAGTCCTGGTGATAGTCCTCGCCGTCATAGAAAGCCTTCAGCGGCGTAACCTCGGTCACAATCGGCTTGGGAAACACATGCGCCGCATCCAGCTGAGAGATATAGGCCTTAGCCACTTTCTCCTGCCCCGGAGTCGTATAAAAGATCACCGACCGATAAGAAGTCCCCACATCCGGCCCCTGCCGGTTCAACTGCGTAGGATCATGCACCACCGAAAAGAAGATCCGCAGCAGCGTCCCGTAGCTAACCTTCGCCGGATCAAACACAATCTTCACCGACTCCGCATGCCCCGTACCCTCAGACGAAACCTGGTCATAAGTAGCCGTCGACGCAGATCCACCCGAATACCCCGCAGTCGTAGCCGTAACGCCTTTCACCCGCTGAAACACAGTCTGTACGCCCCAGAAGCATCCACCCGCAAACACTGCAGTCTCATGCCCCACCGCCGCATGTGGCTCATCCATCACAGGAGCCGGAATCGGCTCCCTCCGCTCTGCGCCCATCACCATACTCTTTCCCCTTCCAAATAAAATCAACGCGACCACCACCACAGCCAGCAGAATCAAACTTGTCTTGAAAGAACCCATCATGCACCAACCCTTCCCAACTTGGACGCCCAAACCCCGCCAGCGGTTACATCTGGAGGGCCGACACACCTCACTCAGCCAGAAGGTACACACGTCACGAAAGTGACCGCCGCCCGCGCAGGGCGCCCGTCCGGCAGGACACCCGAGGGCACAAAACTAAGCCACGCGCGCCCTGCCCTGAATCTCGATATAAACGTGAATCAAACTAACCGCCGCAGGCGTAACCCCTGCAATACGGCTAGCCTGCCCAATCGTCTGCGGCCGCACCCGCGAAAGAATCTCTTTCATCTCACTCGACAAACCACTCACCGTCGAATAATCGAACCACCCCGGAATCGCCCGTCTCTCCGCCCTCCGCATCTTCTCCATCGAGCGCCGCTGCTGGTCCAGATACCCCGAGTACTTGATCTCCGTCTCCACCGTCTTCATCTCATTCCGAACCCAGGCCGGCAGCTTCGAATCCCCGGCAACATCCATCGCCGCCACCCAACCCCCAAGCGCCTCATCCCCATCCCGCAATCTCTCCCGAAGCACCGGGGCAACCTCTTCGATCGGCACCTCAGGCCGCTTCAAAAGCTGCGCAAACGTCTGCCCGCTAACCCCAGCCGCATCGCCATCCAGCCTCTCCTTCAGCGCAACCGGCAACTCCTCCGCCTTCACCCGCGCCGAACCCAGTAGCCTCTCAAACGCAACCGCCCGAGCCTGCTTCGCCTCATACTCCGCCCACGCAGCATCATCGATAAGCCCCAGCCGCCGCCCATGCGGAGTCAGCCTGCTATCCGCATTATCAATCCGCAGGTGAAGCCGAAACTCCGCGCGTGAAGTAAACATCCGGTAAGGCTCATTCGTCCCCTTGCTGATCAGGTCATCAATCAGAATCCCCGTATAGGCCTCGGTCCGATCCAGCGTAAAGCCATCCTCGCCCCGCACCGCCAGCGCCGCATTGATCCCCGCCATCAGTCCCTGACACGCCGCCTCTTCATATCCACTCGTCCCATTGATCTGCCCAGCCAGATAGAGTCCTGCAAACGACTTCACCCGCAGCGTACGATCCAGCTCCGTCGGATCAATCGCGTCATACTCAATCGCATATCCCGGACGCAGCATCTCCGCATTTTCGAGCCCCGGTATCGACCGCACCATCGCCGCCTGAATCTCCATCGGCAGGCTCGTGCTCATGCCGTTGATGTAGACCTCATGCGTATTCAACCCCTCCGGCTCCAGAAAAAACTGGTGCCGCGACTTCTCCGGAAACCGCACGATCTTGTCTTCAATCGACGGACAATATCGCGGCCCAATCGCCTCGATCTGCCCCGTATACATCGGCGACCGATGCACATTCTCGCGAATCAGCCGCAGCGTCTCCGGCGTCGTATGCGCGATATGGCAGTTGATCTGCCGCAGCGGAATCTCCTTCGTGCGAAAGCTGAACGGCGTTGGATCTTCATCCCCCGGTTGCTCCTGAAACTGGCTCCAATCGATCGTGCGACCATCGAGCCGCGGCGGCGTCCCCGTCTTCAAACGGCACTCGCGCAACCCCAGCCGCTTCAGCGCCTCTCCCAGCAATACACTGGCTGGCTCTCCACTCCGCCCCGCCGTGTACTGCTGCTCCCCGCAATGAATCAACCCATTCAGAAACGTTCCCGTCGTAACAATCGTCGCCGCAGCATGAATCACGCGGCCATCCCGCAACTTCAACCCGCGCACAACTCGCTTCGGAGAAAACTCGCTGACTGGCTGACTCGCTGATTGGCTGACTCGCTGATTAGCCGACTCGCTGTCCTCCACAATCAGATCCACCACCTCGGCCTGCTTGATAAACAGATTCTTCTGCCCCTCCAGCACCTCGCGCATCTTCACGCGATACAGCGCCTTATCGCACTGCGCCCTCGGCGACCACACCGCCGGCCCCCGCGAAGTATTCAACAGACGAAACTGTATCCCCGTAGCATCTGCGACCTCGCCCATCACCCCACCCAGCGCATCCACCTCACGCACCAAATGGCCTTTGGCAATCCCACCAATCGCAGGATTGCAGCTCATCTGCGCAATTAGATCAAGATTCAACGTAAAGATCGCAGTACGAAGTCCCATTCGCGCAGAGGCCATCGCCGCCTCGCAACCAGCGTGCCCAGCACCCACCACCACCACATCGAACTGTTCCGAAAAGGTCATAGTTCTATTTTAGATGCGGTTCAGATTTCCCTTGGTTACAACCCACTTTTGAGTTGTCCTCGGGCTTCGATGCATCGAACAGGCGTACATCCAGCTTGGGTGACAGCCCCATAGCAACTACATAACTCTTTGGAGAAAATAACAACAGGTAGGGCGCTTCCTGCAACAGGTACTCTTCGCTGTCCGTCAATGGCTTTTGGCGTATGTAATCGATGGTTGCTATGTCTGCCTTCGCAAGTGTTTCGGTCCGCGCAAGGCTCTTGAGAGTAATCTCGGTACCCGAGACTGAAACAGGTCTGCCCGTGTATTTCGTGCCATCTTTCTTTGTGATCGATAGTGCTTCTGCGTGACCAGGTTTAGCACCGATCACATCGCTCCAAGAAGAACGCGCATTGAATACAAGGTTATGCGGACCACCCTCACCAACCTGCAGTAAGTCCCCTATTTGAATGGTCACGTCTTTCTTCTCAAATCGGGTTACCGTTACACTTGATGCATCAACTTTCAAAACAGCCCCTCTCTCACAGGTAGCGTCTTTCTTGATGAACATCAGTGAGCTGTTGTGGCTTACCCGCGACAAATTCATCCAACCGCTGTCATTGCCGGGAATCCCTTGCGCTCTAGTCGGCATTACAGACGTCATTGTCCATATCCAGCAGGCAGTCACTATCCAGCCTGACCTAATCTGATTACGGATTCTCACGAATACATTCTATGAGGACTACCGTAACTTATCTACAATCAACGCATGTCTATCCTCAAGATCATTGCCGCCAGCATGCTTCTCTGTGCGACACTTTCCCTTCCGTCCCATGCTCAGCAGCTTCCCACCGCCATCACAACTGACCCCGCCCACGACAAGACCAACCCCGCCGCCTTCGAAACCTTCCAGATCCCCAGCCACGGAGCCCTCCTCAACGCACTTGCCTACATCGCTCCCGGCCCAGGCCCACATCCCGTGGTCCTCCTACTTCACGGCTTCCCCGGGAACGAGAAAAATCTCGATCTCGCCCAGGCCATCCGCCGCGACGGCTGGGACGTCGTCTACTTCGACTACCGCGGCTCCTGGGGCTCCCCCGGCGACTTCTCTTTCACCCACTCCATCGAGGACACCCAATCCGCCATCGCCTACCTGCGCGACCCCGCCAACGCAAAGAAGCTTCACTCCGATCCGTCCTTTATCGTTCTCGTCGGCCACAGTATGGGTGGCTTCATAGCCCGCTACGTCGCCGCACAAGACCCCGCCATCAAAGCCGTCGGCCTCATCTCCGCAGCCGATATGGGCGTTGACAGGGTTCAATCCATCAAACCCGATCAGAGAGACGCCGCAGTCGCCGCTCTCGCCTCACACCTCGCTGCAGAAGGCATGGCCCCGCTCGCCGGATGCACGCCCGAAAGCCTCGCCAAAGAGGTCGTCGCCAACGCAACCGCATGGAATATCCCCGCTCTCGCCCCCAAGCTCGCCACCCGCCCCATCCTCGTCATCACCTCTGACGACGGCCTCGCACCCTCCAACGACGCCTTCGTTGAAGCCCTCCACAAAGCCGGCAACCAAGAGGTCACCGCAATCCACATGGCCACCGACCACTCCTACTCCGACCAGCGCATCGCCCTCGAGAAGGCGGTCCTCGACGGTCTCGACTACCTTCAACATAAATAGTGCTGTCACACGCAGCCGAGTTGCCGGATATTAAAATGCTCTCAGCTTCGTTACATCTAACCGACGAAGGAGAGACGGGCAACCTTGAATCGACTCACTCATAGCCCGACCAGCTTCACTGCATCGCACATAGATTCGCTCGCGCTTGCGTTCCCTCACTTTCGCCACACCTGGTTCTTGGCTATCTTCCTCTTCTGCACCGCCATCGTGCTCGCAAACGTGGTGCATTACGTCCTGTTCCGCATACTGCGCCGCAAAGAAGAAGAGAACAAAACTCTCGGCTGGGGACTCCAGCGTTATCTCGGCAAACCAGCCCGCGCCATCTTCTTCCTCACCTGTCTCCTCATCATCCTCCCCATCATCCCCGGACTGCCTGACAAGCTCGAAGACACCATCCGTCAGGGCCTCATCATGGCGATGGTCGCCGCCCTCGGCTGGTTCGCCGTCGGCTGCATCTACGTCCTCCAGTCCATCATGCTCCGGCGATACGACCTCAACGCCGAAAACAACATCCAGGCCCGTCGCGTCCACACCCAGTTCCAGCTCTTCCGCCGAATGCTCATCAGCTTCGTGGTCATCATCGACATCGGCGCCCTCCTCTGGACCTTCAACGACCCGCGCATCTGGCACTACGGCTCCGGACTGCTCGCCTCCGCCGGCATCGCCTCCCTCATCCTCGCCACTGCCGCCAAATCCACCGCCGCAAACTTCTTCGCCGGCCTCCAGATCGCCGTCACCGAGCCCCTCCGCATCGACGACGTCGTCGTAGTCCAGGGCGAGTGGGGCCGCGTCGAAGAGATCAACTCCGCCTACGTCGTCATCCGCATCTGGGACCTCCGCCGCCTCATCGTGCCCCTGAGCTACTTCATCGAAAACTCCTTCCAGAACTGGACCCGCGAGTCCTCCGACATCATGGGCACCGCCTTCCTCTACGTCGACTATTCCATCCCAGTAGAGGACCTTCGCCAGCAACTCGAATCCATCGTCCACCCTTCGCCGCTCTGGAACAAGCAAGTCTGCGGCCTCCAGGTCACCAACCTCACCGACCGCTCCATGGAGCTCCGCTGCCTCATGAGCTCGCGCAACTCCAGCGAAAACTTCGACCTCCGCTGCCTCGTCCGCGAAAAGATGACCGAGTGGATCCAGCAGAACTACCCCGACGCCTTCCCCACCACGCGCTTCGCCTCTCGTCCAGATGGCTCTGCCCAACCGCAGGAAGACCAGAGGCTCCCAAATCCCCTTCAACAAACCGACCACAACTAGATCTGCACCTCCCTTCCGCCCAACGGGAGGACCAGTAGTCTTCACCCGCCACTATAGGGTAGACAAGTCACGAAGTGACCGCCCCGCGCGTAGCGGGCCCGTCCGGCAGGACATATCTTTCGCCCACGGCAACCCAAAATCGCTATAAACTAGCCATCCAGCGAGGTCCCCATGCTAGGCCAAACTCCCATCATCGCCTTCATCCCCACCCGCGACGCCGCCCAGTCCCGCGCGTTCTACGAGGACCTCCTCGGCCTGCGCTTCGTCGACGACGACAAATTCGCCCTCGTCATGGAAGCCAACGGCACCATGATCCGAATCGTTCGCGTCGGCAACTTTACTCCCGCGCCCTTCACCATCCTCGGCTGGGAGGTCAAAGACATCCACCAATCAGTAGCAGACCTCACCGCCAAAGGCCTCGTATTCACCCGCTATCCCCACTTCGAGCAAAGTCCCGACGGCGTCTGGACCGCGCCCGGCGGCGCCGCAAAGGTCGCATGGTTCACCGACCCCGACGGAAACACGCTCTCGCTCTCACAGCACTGAGCCGTCAGTCGAACTAGTCGAATCTTGGCATATGCTGCAGGTCTGTTTCAGGAACCAGCTCCACTTCACCGCCTGCTTTAATCCAGGCCTTCATCCCGCCCGTAATCACCTTCGTGTGGCAGTTTTCCTGCATCAACATATGCGCCACCCTGACGCTGGTAGTATCGCGAAGGCAGCTGCAATACAAGTAGACCTCGCACTCCGGCACCATAAACTCGCGCAACGCAATCAGCTCCTCCTTCAACCGGTGCGGTTCCACTCGAATCGAGTTTTTAATCCGCTGCATCCCCGGATCGTAGTACCCATGACTGCGCACATCAGCAATGATCATCAGCTTTTCCGGTGTCTGTTCCTGCAGGCGCCATAAAGATTGTCCGCAGTAATCCGGTCGATCCCCTTGTATCTCTGCGCACGCATCGTAAAAACAACCAACGCCAGCGCATAACTGAATCCAAGTAGCAATAACAGAAAAAGTGCAGCATGGCTCGCTCTTCCAAGCGACTCTGTAATCTCCCGCAGAGATCCGCTGAACGCATACCCGATACCCAGCCACACCGAACAATAAGCCAGGGCTCCAAGTGCATCCAGACGGAGAAACCGCCCAATCCGCATGTTCAACGAACCAGCCAACGGAGCCGCCATCGCCCCAAGCCCCGGAATAAACTTCGCGAACAATAGCGTCTTCTGTCCGCGCCGATAGAAATATCCGGCCGAACTGAAGATGCACTGCTCAGGGTTCATCGACATCCGGCACATCCCGGACAACAACCACCAACCCGTATAGCGCCCGCCGAAGTAAAACAAAGTATCGCCCGCTACCCCTGCACCCCACGCTACCAACAGGACAGTCGACAGCCTCAAACCATGCTGGGAAGCTGCGCCCGCCGCCAGCAACGTGATCGACATCGGCAGTGGCAGTCCCATCGCTGCCAGAAACATCACCATCGCCGTCACTGTGTACCCATGATTTGATATGACGTCGATCAGGCCCATTCACCGCTTCTCCAGCTGCACTTCAGGTACGAAGCAGCTTACGCCGATAGATTTCCAAGAAGCCATACAACTTAAAACTCGACCCTAACCCCCAACTGCACCTGCCGCTCCGGCGACTGTCCCGTCGACGCCGCCGTAAACGTCCCGAACGGCCGTACGTTCAGCCCCTCCGCCGCAACCGTCGCAGCATTCTGAAACACCAGCGGCGTCACCCCGTTTACCTCCGTCCCCACCAGGTAGGCCCGCTGCATAATCGCCGAGTAGTTCACCCGATTCGTCAGGTTGAACGCCTCGGCAACCCACCGCACCTTCACACCTTCACTCGCCAGCACAGCCTTGCTCAAACGCAGGTCGACGCGCCCGGTGTCCGGCAGCCGCAGCGTATTTCTTCCAACCGTCGGCAGATACGCCGCCCCGCCTGAACCATTGATACTCTCGTGTCCACCAGCAAGCCTGGTTCCGCCAAAGATATCCAGGCTGTAAGGTCTCCCGCTCGTCTCCGTAAAAATAGGAGCAACCGCCCAGCCGTTCACCGTGCTCCTCAGCCAATGCTGTTCGATCGAAAACTTCGGCTCCCACACCACGCTGGCCACGATCTTATGCGGATAATTCAGCGCAGAGAGCCCCTTGTCATACCGCACGTCGAACGGATCGAACTGACCGTTGGTCCGCGGCGTCGCCCCGCTACTCTGGCCATAGTCAATCGCCTTCGCCCACGTCCAGCTCGCTCGAAACTCCAACCCGCCCCGGCTGCGTCGCCGAGCCTCCAGCACCAGAGCGTTATAAGTCGCATTTGCATTCGAAAGGATGTCAGTCACGGGCCCAAAGTTCGTGTTCAGCCTCTGCGAATAAAAGGGAATAACAAACGTCTCCCCATCTCGAACACCGACAACACCGGTGCCACCCTGCAGCTGAAACTCCTTCGTCGCAACCGACGGAGCAATATTGATATCCACCGAGTTCGGCAGTTGACGATCAAGATTCAGCAGATACGTCGCACTCGCAACCATCCCCGCACCCACCTCACGCTCAATCGAAAAGCTGCCCTGCTGCACCGCTGGCAGGCGAAATCTCCGATCGAACACCATCGCCGACGTCGTCTTCCCCACAGCCGCCGGCGGCGGCGTCACGTACGAGCAGGCATACCCAAACCCCTGATTCGCAACCTGCGGACAATTTGTAACCGTCGTCGGTAAGATCAGAACACTCGTCGTCGAAGAGGGGAGCGCCGTGTTTGACAGCGCACTGCTCAATTTGGCGCCGGGCAGCCTGCCATAGAACAGACCATATCCAATGCGAACAACTCCCCGGCCCGACCCAAACGGCTCCCACGACACAGCCGCTCTCGGGCCGAAGTTATTGCGATCCTCCGGAAACACACTCGTCGCGCCTTTCTGCCCAAACACCGCATCGAGCGTTGCATTTGGCTGTTGCGGCAGCGGAGAGAGTTCGTATTCGTAACGCAATCCGGCACTTATTGTCAGCCCCCGCCTCACCCTCCAGCTATCCTGCAAAAACCCCGCCCACTCCTGCGTGTTGAACGTCACTGTCTTCTGTCCAAAGCTCTGCGTAAAAGAGCGAAAGCAAAAATCGTGCACCGCCGCGGTGATCGATGGACAACCGCCGTTCGGATACGCGTTCACATTGAAGGTATAGTCCGTGATCCAATCCACCAACCCACCCGAGTGACCGGACGTAACTCCGCTGTCGTAATGAAACGCTCCTTGTGGATTGTTGAGACTCGAGATATCGTCATGAACAAAGCTGACATCTACGCCCACCTGCAGCTGATGCCGCCCTCGCACCACCGTCATCAGATCCGCCAACTGCACTTTATCCTCATCCGGATAAGCCGTGCGTCCCAGCGAGCTCGACGTCCCAAACGTAAATCCATCGGGCCCAATCGCAATCTCGGGAGCATATCCATCCGGCCCTACCGCCGGCTCCTGGGGCAGTGGCTTCGCAGCCGTCTCGTACTGAAAGTCACGCCCATACTGAACCCGCAGCTCATGACTCAGCTTCGGCGATACCGTCCACATCCATCGCCCCAACAGCGAATCCACCTTCACATAGCTGCTCCCCAGGCTTGCGACTCCAAGATCCACCACCGGCGCAGACCGCACCCCCGACGGCGCACTTGACCGCGCCCGGTTGTACTGCAAACTCACGCGATGGCGCTCCGTTGCCTGCCAATCCATCTTGCCGAAGTTGATCGTCTGGTCCTGTCGCCGCGCCACGGTCCCCGTCAGGCTGTCGAGATAGGTCAACGCAGCACTCACCTTCGCCCCCGTCACGCCTCGATTGCCCAGCAGCGCACTCTGCGTTGGTGTCAGCAAATAGAAGTTCGGATCATAGGGTGTCGAGACAGCCGGAAACGACCGCAGCTGCTGATCGTACGTATAAAAGTAAAAAAGTTTATCCCTCACCGCCGCCCCGCCAACGCTGCCGCCGAACTGCTGCCGAAGATCGGAGGGCTTCACCGCGGTACTCGTGCTCACACCATTCACATAGGTCGTCGCTATCGAAAAAGGATTCGTAGCTCCAAACGCGCTCGACCGCACCAGGTAAAAACCCGTCCCATGCAGCGCATTCGCACCGCTCTTCGAGACCGTCGTAATGATTCCTCCCGCCGCATGCCCATACAACGCCGAGTAGTTCTGGCCGCTCACACGAAACTCCCTCACCGCCTCCTGAGAAAACGTGGAAGCAGCTCCTGCGTGCCGGCTGTACCCACCCCCTCCATCCACGCTCCCCGCACTCACCCGTCGTGAAGACCCCGTCTCCGCGGCGTCTTCGATCTCCCCTGCACTCTCCCCGCCCGTCCCTCGCGGCACCGCGCCAAAGCTCTGGTCGTCGTCTCCACCATCAATCCGGCTGCTGTTCTGCGTCGAAGCCACCCCGCGGAAGCTCAACAGCCCGTCCCCCTCCGGATCGGCGTTGACCGTCGGCGTCAATAAAGCGAACGTCTGCCATCGCCGCCCGTTCACCGGAGTCCTCTCCATCTCCTCCGGTGTAACGACACTGGCCGTGGCCGCAGACGCCACCTCGTCGACGCTTACCGTAGCCGGCGTCTCCGGCACTGCGGTCACGTTCACCGAACTCACGACCCCACTCACTTTGAGCCTCGCCTCCACCGTGGTCACGCCTCCAACCTCCACGACCACCGGTTCCAGCGTCAGATTCGCGAACCGCTCATAGTCCACCAGCACCCGATACTCTCCCGCAGGCAGATGAGACACGACAAACTCGCCTTTACCTTCGGTCTTCGCAACAGCAGTCAATCCGTTCGCGAGATTCTGCACCTGCACCACCGCGCCCACCAGCGCACCACCCGTCGCGTCAACTACAAAACCGCTGACCGCCCCATCCACCGAACTCTGGCCCCACGCGCAGCCCCCCATGGCAGCAGCGGCACTAAACCACAGCAAGCAGGCCCGGACAACGTTCCTCACACCCGCGCTCACCTTCGCGCGTCCCAGACAGAACGACATGCACTCTCCGCGGATTCTGTACCGCTCTACGCCGCAACCACGGGAAGATTCAAAAGAAAGCTCGCCATGCCCTTTCGCTATCCAGGCAAAGCGTCGCAGCCGCAAATGGTCCGCACCACGCCAAAAACAACAGGACACTATGAGATTAGCCGCAGACGCGGCAATTGTGAAAGGCCACTTCCGTGTTAAGCACAAAAGAGCAGCGACCGAAGCCGCCGCCCTCTCGAAATAACCAGGTTTAGAACTGCGCCCGAACCGACAACTGGACCTGACGGGGTGTGTAAGAGAATCCGCTCGCGTTCGAGTTCGTCACGGAGCCGAACAGCGGTAAAGCGGAGTTCGCGCTGCTCGTGTTGAACGTCAATAGGTTCGCTGTTACCTGTTTGGCCGCATTGGTCGTAGTACCGATGAAGTATCCGGTAGTATTCACCGACGTGACGTTCTGCCGGTTCAGAATGTTGAAGCTCTCTCCAAGCAGTTCCAGCTTCACACGTTCGGCAACATTGAACCGCTTCGACAGCCGAAGATCCAGCACATTCGTGCTCGGCTGTTGCAGACCATTGCGCTCAAACCCCGGCAGCCGGAAAGCTCCGTTCGATCCGTTCACGCCACCGCCTACCGCATTCAACTGCACACCGTTGATAAGACCCGTCGACAGCGTCCCGCTGGTGACCACCGAATAGGGCAATCCGCTCTGCGCCGAGAAGTTCGGCGAAACCTCGTAATCGTTCAGCAGATAGCTCTTCCAACCCGTAAAGCGCCACGGCGACGTCGCCACCGCTGTCAGGACAAACCGGTTCGGAACATTCTGATTCGAGTTTCCATACTCCTCGCGAAGACTCGTCGGATCCAACAGTGCATTCGCAGAGCTTCCAGTCGTATTGTTCTCCCCATAGTCCAGCGCGTGCGACCAGGTATAGTTCGCGCTGAACTGCAGGTTGTGCGTAAGACGATGGGAGATCTGACCCACCAGACCCTGGTAGTTCGAGTTCACCCCGCTGAAGATGTTCGTCTTCGATCCGAAGTTGCAATCCGGACGCTGGCTCGGACACACCTTGGAAGACGTCGTGCTCTTCGCAAAAAAGTTCGACGTGAACGTGGAACCGTTCTGCAGCGGGCCTTTCCCAGACGTATCCACCACGGTGTAGGTCACGGTGGTCGGAGCAGGCAGGTTCAAGTCGACAAAACTCGGCAGACGCCGCCCAAACGATCCCAACCAGGTCACGCTGACGACCGTATTCCAGCCAAGGTCCTGCTCCACCGTCAGGTCTGCCTGGTGGATCTCCGGCAGCTTGAAGTTCTTGTCGAAGAACGTGGAGTTCGGTGGAGTTCCCGTGTTGACCAGCGTCGGAATGACCTCCGGAAACACCGGTGCGCCCGCGCTCGTCGACGTGTACGTGAAGCTCGGCTGGCCGTTGAGCGACCCTGTGTTGATCAGCGCGTTATAGATCGAGGAGTTGATGACACGAGCGAAGAACTCTCCATAGCCGCCTCGCAGAATCGTCTTGCCGCCTCCGAACACATCGTAGGCAAAGCCAACTCGCGGACCGATGTTGCTCTTGTTGCTCGGCAGCGATCCCGTCTGCGGAATCGATGAAACGACCAGGCTGCTGACCGGCGACGGCAACTGTTCATACTCATACCGAATGCCTCCCGTCAGGCTCAGCCGCGAATTCAACTTCCACTCATCCTGCACGAAGAACCCATAGTCCCCCGTATTGAAATCGAGGCCTGGACGACCAAACCCCTGCGTATACGAGCTGTAGTTATGCGCCTGGGCAACTGTCTTCGGATTCTGTGAGAGATACAAGTCCGTTAGGTAGTTCGTCAACGTGGAGTAACTATATCCGCCATACTGCGCAAAGAGATTGTTGATCAGGTCATTCGTATGAATGTAGTCGCCGCCAAATTTAATGCTGTGGTTTCCGCGAATCCAGTTCACCGTATCCGCAACCTGATTCCTGCGCTCATCCGGCAGCGCAGCACGCTGCAGAAACGTCTGTGTTCCAAACGTAAAGCCGTTCGTAATCGAGACACTCGGCGGTAGTCCGCCAAACGGATTGCTATACCCTCCCAGGGTCGGGCCCACCAGGTTCGAAGTCTCATAGGCCGCAGGATCCTGGGCGAACTCGAACTCAAAATCGCGCCCGTACTGATAACGAACCTCGTTGCTGATGTTGTTCGTAATCAACGTATCCAGCTTCGCAATGCCGAACGTATCGCGTACATAGTCGTTGCCAAAACTATGCGAACCATCAAAGACAGTAGCGCCGGTCTGGATACCGGCCGGTGAGATCCAACGCAACCGGTTCACCTCAAACGAAGCATGATTCTTTCCGTTGATCTGCCAGTCCACTTTAGGAAAGAAGATCGTCTGATCGCCCGTACGCGGCACACTGCCAAGCAGTGAATTCAGATTGGCAAGACCGCTGGTGTAATCCGTTGCGGCCGCACCATAACTGGCCAGCTTGAGATTGTTTTGCAATGTGCACGCCGCCGCGTCGATCGTGCTTGGCGCCGTCGCACCTGTCCCTCCGCACACCTTCCCGCCTGGTAGCGCCGCATCAGGCGTCGCAAAGAAGCTCGTCGGATTGCTGGCGGCCGCGACCGCAGGAAAGTTTCTCTGAAAGCGATCAGCCGCAAAGAAGAAGAACAGCTTGTCGCGGAAGATCGGCCCGCCCACCGCACCGCCCCACTGCTTGCGTCGATCCGTCGGCTTGAAGTTCACCGAACTGAAGGGTCCATTCGGAACCACCTGCACGGTCTTCGTCGTAAACGCGTTCGCCGCTCCCCACTCCGCATCGCGATCGTAAAAGTACGCCTCGCCGTGGAACTTATTGCCGCCCGACTTCGTGATCGAGTTCACAACGCCGCCAGCAGCCCGGCCATACTCGACCGTGTAGTTCGAAGTATTAACCTGAAACTCCTGAATCGAAGCTTTGGCCGTCGAGTATCCCGCGCGAGTGCGTCCACGCTCCTCTGAAAAGTAGGCCTGATTGTCATCTGCTCCGTCGATGGTTACATTATTCAGCAGGGTGCTCTGGCCGCGGAAACTCAAAAGCCCAAACCCGCTCGAATCGGCAACCACTCCAGGTGTCAACAGCGCATAAGCCGACCAACGATAGTTGTTCACTGGAAGATCAAGCAGCATCTTTTGATTGATGACTCCCGAAAAATCAGGCGACGTCGTATTCAGCACCGGGGCCTCGCTCGTCACCTCAACCGTGTCGCTCACGTTACCCACAGGCAGCTTGGGCGAGATATCTGTCAGCAGTCCAACCTCGACGAGGACCTCACCGGAACGATAGCTTCGGAACCCGGGCGCCGTAATTGTAACCGTGTAGGTTGCAGGCTGTAGATGGATCACCCGGAAGACACCCGAGCCATCGACCTTCACGTTCTGTTCAGCATTCGTCGCGTTCGAATGGACGACTACGATCGCGCTCCCAATCGCGGAACCACTCGCATCCTCGACCGTACCGCCGATCGCGCCGTCGACTGCTGACTGCCCGTAGCTCCTTAGTCCTGTAGCCGCGCAAAACGTCGCAATCAGCGCAACCAGCGCGCCGCGCATCATCCATCCCGAAATCTTCATCTGGTCTCCTGAGTTTGTTTCGCCCTGCAGACTGCACGTCGTTCCGCGCCTGCTACGAGCCAAAGTTTGCTTGCTTTCTGTGAGTCTCCCCAGCGTCGCATGAGACCGTTAACGTCGGATTACGAGAAGTAAAAATGATGTCTTCTACACGCTCCCGCATGACACCCTCGCATCGTCACAGAGCCTCGCGCGATCGCCGCAGCCCGCTCCAGGCGCGCAAACTTGTACACTGTTAATAGAAATGTTTATTGATGAAGCAAGAATTCGTATCAAGGCCGGCGACGGCGGCAACGGCTGCATGGCCTTCCGCCGCGAAAAGTTCGTCCCCAAGGGCGGCCCCTCGGGCGGCGACGGCGGCCACGGAGGCGACGTCCTCATGTCCTCCTCCCTCAGCCACAACACCCTCGTCCATTTCCGTTTCAACCCCGAGCACAAGGCGCAGCGCGGCGGCCACGGCCTCGGCTCCAACTGCTCCGGCTCAGCCGGCGATAGCACCACCCTCAAAGTTCCCGTAGGCACGCTCCTCTACGACGACGCCACTGGCGAACTCATCCACGACTTCGCCCGCCCAAACGAGACCATCGTCATCGCCAAGGGAGGTCGCGGCGGCCGCGGCAACCAGCACTTCGCCACCAGCACCCACCAGGCCCCGCGCGAGCACGAACTCGGCCGCGCCGGCGAAGAACGCACCTACCGCCTCGAACTCCGCCTCCTCGCCGACGCCGGCCTCGTAGGCTACCCCAACGTCGGCAAATCCACCCTCATCTCGCGCCTCTCTGCAGCCAAACCCAAGATCGCCAACTACGCCTTCACCACCCTCGAACCAAACCTCGGCGTAGTCCAGGTCGGCGACTTCCCCCACACCGAATCCTTCACCGTCGCCGACCTCCCCGGCCTCATCGAAGGCGCACACCTCGGCGCTGGTCTCGGCATCCAGTTCCTCAAACATATCGAGCGCACCAGCGTCATCGTCCACCTCGTCGACGTCTCCGACTCCGGCGCCGCCGAAGGCACCTCCCGTCCCGACCCCGTCGCAGACTACAAAGTCATCACCGAAGAGCTCAAGAGCTTCGATCCCGCGCTCGCCGCCAAGCCCACCATCCTTGTGGCCGCCAAAGCCGACGTGGCAAATCCGGAAAAGCTCAAAAAGCTCACCGCCATGGCCAAACGCCGCAAGTTACCCTTCTTCATCATCTCCGCCGTCACCGGCGAGGGCATCGAGCCGCTCAAGTTCGCCATCGCCGAGATGGTCGCCGCCCACCGCCCCATCGCGCTCGAACCCGAGATCGTCGAACCCGTAAAGCTCAAGCCCAACTACCCCCCACCCCCAGGTTCCGCCCGCGGCCGCGCCTAGCCTTCGCTCCAAACCGAAATGTTGTCCGTCCTTCGCCGTCATCCTGAGCGTCATCCCGCAGGGATCTGCTGTCTCTCACCCAAGAACATCGTCATTTCGACCGAAACGGACCACAGTCTCATCGTGGTACGCGCAGTGGAGAAACCCCGCATTTGCCGTTGCTTTTGCCGTTGTCGTTGCCGCTGCATTTGCCGTTGCCTGCTCGTGCTGTCATCCTGAGCGCAGCGAAGGATCCCAACGAAGCCTGTCCCGCCAAACCTTTCGCCCCTTTTCACCCACCATCTCAACGCTACAGTTGTTCTTCCAGCCATAGCCGTCACTCTTTTTGCTTGTCATTCCGCAGGGATCTGCTTTGCCATTGCCTCTCGCCTGTCATTCTGACCCTTAGCTTGCCAAAGGGAAATAACCCTCGGTAATTATCCCTGACCTCACATGCGAACAAGTCAACGACATCAGCAACGGCACGCATGAGTTGCGCCACCGCTGGAATAACAGGCTGCGTTTGCCTGTTTCCGAACTGGGCGAACGCGATTTGCGGGGCGACCTCAAGATTCTTCTTGATTGCCTTGTTTGCGGCCGCAGTTCGGCATCGGAAAGCGTCTCTCCCTTACCGTACTTACGGAGCGCGAGAACACCGTCGTCGCCCGTACCTGGAGAGAAGACCATTCGGGCGCAGCTAATGGCAATCGTCAGTTCCCGGTGCTTATCGAATCTGTCCATGTCATGGACGATGCAAATAGGATCATCGACCGCGTCGCTTCCTCTTTGGTATGGCTGGACGTCCTCAATGAGCTTCAAAGCATTGGCGTTGGTAATTCCCTTTATTTTTCTTTGATACCCGCCCAGTTCGTTTTACGTCGTCGGAGATATTTGGAGCACCGGGAACTGAATCGCTGTCTCGTGATCCCTCCGATACTCAATGCTGGAGAAATACCAGACGATGTGATCAAGGCAGGATCGCAAGTGGTGGACAATCTCTCCGCTCAGAACGCTAAAACGCAGCGGGATGGTGAGATTGCGATGATAGTCAACCGCCTCTTGCCATTCCTTCGCATTTGGATCGGGAATAGTTGGGTATTTGCTTCTGTTGAAAAGTTGGCGATCTCACTTTGGAGATTGAAGATTCTCTCGTCGGCCCGTTTTATTTTCTCGGCAATTCCCGCGAAGGGATGGTTGGGGGCATCAATCCAAGCCATCTCAGCATCGTACTTGAATTGAGGGGATGCATCTGTCGTTTGCGTGCTCTTGTTTCTTCTTCGACTGCAATCCCAAAAAGCTGTCAAGGCCCCGTCGCCATCAAACCCATTGCAATCAATGGCTTGCACTGTGCGCATTAGTTTCATCTAAACCGTTACAATTGAAACAGTCAGATTGTGTGAGATGGTCTGACGCCCCACAAGTGCCGAAAACACTCTAACCCTTTTGTTTCTAGGTATCTGCGGGTAACTCGTTTAGAATGAAATATTTGCGAGAGATACTCTCCCGTAAGCTTATGATAATAAAAAGGTTACACGCGGGTAATATGGGGGGTGTACCTTGCGAGGACAGGGCAGCGAACCTTCAACCCCTTGCCATTAGGACCACAAGACGCGTAAGTTTTAACCCGGACCCAGGTACCTGCTGGGACAGGTGGTATCCAGCCAAAGTCATCCTCACCAAGGACGACACGCGGCGGAGCTGCACTGGAGATTTGCAATGAGTTTGACCACGTTCTCTACGGAACGAGCCGGAGCCCAGGGTGGGCGACAGGCCGATTCCCCCGCCAAAGTAACCGTCCCCTCCCTCCTCGAAAAGAAACTTCTACGCCGGCCGATCAGCGCCATCACGGCCTATGACTACGCCAGCGCCAGGCTCGTCGACGAGGCTGGCCTCGACATCGTCCTTGTGGGAGACTCGCTCGCCATGGTCATGCAGGGCCACGAAAACACCCTCGCCGTCACCATGGACGAGATGCTTCTCTACACCCGCGGAGTGCGGCGGGCCGTAAAACGCGCCCTGCTGGTTGCCGACATGCCCTTCGGCAGCTACCACACCAACGACCGCGAAGGACTTGCCAACGCGATCCGCTTCATCAAGGAATCCGGAGCCGAAGCAGTCAAGCTCGAAGGTAGCCGCGAACGCACCGAACTCATCCGGCGAATCACAGCCGCCGAGATCCCGGTCATGGGACACATCGGACTCACTCCCCAGAGCGTCCATCGCATGGGAGGCTACAAAGTACAAGGCAAGACCATGGAAGCGATCGACGAACTACGCACCGACGCCCTCGCCCTCCAGGAGGCAGGCTGCTTCGCCATCGTCCTCGAGGGTGTGCCCCGCGAGCTCGCCCGCATCATCACCGAAGAGCTTCACATCTCCACCATCGGAATCGGCGCCGGCCCCGACTGCGACGGACAGATCCTCGTCCTCCACGACATGATGACCATGACCTTCTCGCCTCCAGCGAAGTTTGTCAGACGGTACGCCGACGTAGCAGGAGTCATGCGCAAGGCACTGGAAGAATACCGGCACGACGTCGAAGCCAGAACCTTCCCCGCCGACGCCGAGAGCTATCACTTCTCCCGCGAGGTCCGGGAATTGATGACAGAACCGATCGAAGTGGTGGGATAGCCGGACAATCGAAACGAGCAGGAAAGAAACTCTCAGTCGCGTCGAGCGGACTATGGTGGCACACGTTGGTGCGCTGAAGAAGTGAAGAACTAAAGATAAACCCGCAGCGACGCGGGCGAGAGGAGCCGTCATTTGATGCAGATCGTAAAGAGTGTTGCGGAGATGCAGAGCATCTGTCGCAAACTCCGGATGCAGGATGGATTGCTGGGCTTTGTCCCAACCATGGGCGCGCTTCACAAAGGCCATCTCTCCCTGGTCCAGCGAGCCGGAGCCGAGTGCCAAACTGTAATCGCATCGATCTTCGTCAATCCCCTCCAGTTCGGTCCGGGAGAAGACTTCGCCAAGTATCCACGAACCTTCGAGCAAGATTGCAGGCAACTCGAGGCCGAAGGTGTATCCGTTCTATTCGCTCCCGAGGCCACGGGGATGTACCCAACCGGCGCTGTAACCACCATCACCGTGCCCGGCATCGGCGACCGGTTAGACGGAGCCTCCCGGCCAGGTCACTTCACCGGAGTAGCCACCGTGGTAGCGAAGTTATTTCACGTGGTTGCCCCCCACCGCGCCTACTTCGGACAGAAAGATGCCGCACAGCTAGCCGTCTTGCGACAGATGATTCAGGACCTGAACTTCGACCTTGAGCTGGTGAGTTGTGCGATCGTGCGAGATGCTGATGGCCTTGCTCTGAGCAGCAGAAATAAATACCTTAGCATTCCGGAGCGCGAACAGGCACTGGTTCTGCATCGATCGCTTACTAAGATCGAGCAGAGCATCGCAAGCGGCGAACGCCGCAGTTCGACGCTCTTGCAAATCGGGAGAAACACCCTGGAGACTGCGAAGGGCATACGGGTTGACTACCTTGCCATCGTCGACGCCCGATCCCTCCTTCCCGTCGCATCTGCAGAGAGAGACGTCCTGATCGCAGTAGCAGCGTATGTTGGGCGAACGCGTCTGATCGACAACTTCCTCGTCGCGTGAAACCGACAAACGGGTCGATAGCGCCAGAGCGAGCTCCGCAAATGACACGGAAGTACCATGCAACCCTTGCAAATATGCGTGTATTGGGTTCCCGCTTTAGTAACATTCAGGGAGCGCCATCTTAGTGACGACTTGTCCTTGAACTGCCGGCTGCGTAGGACAGGACACCGGCAAAGGATGCAAGACAGACTGCAAGGTAAGAGGCAACTTCAGATGCCGAGCACTTCCATTCACGAGCTCGCGATTCAGCAGATCGAGCGGCTTTCACGAAGAGGGTTTCAGCGACTAGCGTTGCCACGGCCTCTTGAGAACGCCTTCGAGCAGTCAACACTCGCTCGACGATCCGAGCGTCTCTGGCTGGAAGGTCTGGTAGCGATTGGTCTGTTCAATATCTATCTCCTCGTCGACCACTTTCTCCAAAACAGCAGCAACTCCTGGCTCCCGTTACAAATCCGACTGTGCGTTGTCACGCCCCTGGCCCTGCTGATTAATCTCAGCATGCGCTGGAGTCCAAACAAGATCTATCGCGAAGTAAGCATCGCCGGCGCCAGCTGCCTTATAGGAATAACGCACCTCTACATCGAGAGTAATAAGAATGCAGCCTCTTCCGCGTACGCTCAAGTAGGCCTGATTGTAGCGGTCATTTTTGTCAACGTCGTGATGCGGCTCCAGTTCTTTTACGCTCTCAGCGCGTCGACCATTTTGCTGGCGAGCGATCTCGTCTTCATTCAACACGACCATTTCCTGAACTCATCGGAAAAGCTCCTCGGAATCACTTTGGCGGTCTGCGCCATTTCGATGACCGCAATTGCGAATTACAGCATCGGGCGAGAAGAACGATTGGGCTTCCTGATGCGGCTGCGCAGCGAGATACAAAGCAAAGAGCTTTCCTTCCTGAATGTCGAACTGCAAAGAATTTCCTGCATCGATAGCCTGACTGGACTCGCCAATCGGCATGCTTACGAGTTGCAGTTTGCCAAACTGTGGAGCGAATCTATTGACTCCGGCTCCTGCTTATCCGCCATCGTGATCGACATCGATCACTTCAAGCTCACAAATGACACTCGCGGCCATCTGTACGGCGACCGAGTACTGGTCCGAGTTGCTTCTCTGTTGTTGCAAGGTCTGCGCTGCAAGGACGACTTCGCGGCGAGATTCGGTGGTGAAGAGTTCGTGGTTCTACTTCCCGGCACAACACAGGAAGGAGCCATGATCGTCGCCGAACGCATCCGCAAGCTCGTCGAGGTGGCTGGATCTCCAGCACTACCCGAGCCCGGCAGCCATCCCAGGCTTTCAACGGTAAGTTGCGGCGGAGCGTCCTGCTACCCGAGCGACGTCAACTGTAAGGAGGACCTTCTGGATGCGGCCGATAAGGCGCTCTATCAGGCAAAGGAGCTGGGTCGCAATCGGGTATGCTGGGGCGAATTAGCGAGCAGACAAAAAGAATCATCGTCCTCCTATAAGCGACCCATAAGGATTTCGGTCAAGAGTGACCCGCTGCCGCTGACGAGCGTCGACTAGCCATCATCGTTCTCGCGGATTCAATACTTTCTTCTGTTGGCGCGGATACAGGGAACGTTGTTTCAACAGGTATCACCGACAGAACTGCTTTTGTAGGCAATGTTATTTTCCGATGCAGAACTTACTGAAGATAAGGTTTAGGATGTCGTCGGTCGTCGTAGAGCCTGTGAAAGCGTCCAGCGCGTGAAGACCTTCGTAGAGATCAAGAAGGATCATTTCGTGAGGGATGATCGCGGTCGCCGCTTGCCTCGCTCGATTGAGAGCCGCCAATGCGTCCGATACCGACCGCTGTTGGCGGTGGTTGGTGAGAACCGCGGTCTCAACGTTTGGGATTTCCTTCGTGACCAGCGACAGGATGGCTCGACGTAACTCAGAGATACCCGATCCGGTGAGAGCAGACGTTTCAATCGTTTGAAGAGTAGGTTTCAGGATGTTCGATTCCGGGTGTTCAAGATCTTGCTTGTTGATAACAATGAGGAAGGGGCGGCCAGTCAGGGTGGCTACTGCTGCCGCGTCTTCTTCATGCGGTAGTGCAGTGGCATCCAGGACCAGGAGTACTACATCGGCTTCGGACATAGCTTCGCGGGATTTGGCGATGCCTATTGATTCGGCTTCGTCGGTAGAAACGCGCAGACCTGCGGTGTCGATGAGTTCGAGGGGAATGCCTTCCAGTGATACGCGTTCGGTGACCAGGTCGCGTGTCGTACCGGGAGTCGATGTGACGATGGCGCGGTCGCGTTCGACCAGGCGATTGAAAAGAGAGGATTTACCGACGTTAGGGCGGCCAACTATGGCCATGGTAAAGCCGTCGCGGACGATGCGGCCGTAGTCAAAGGAGTGCTCCAGTGCGGTGAGGGGGGCTTCGATTGCTGTGATTTGGGAGGAGATTTGATCTTGCGCGAGGAGGTCGATGTCGTCTTCAGCGAAGTCGATGCCAGCTTCGAGCGCGGCGATCAGGCTTATAAGTTGTTGTTTTATTGGGGTGATATGACGTGATAGCGAGCCGCCAAGTTGTTGGGCGGCGATGCGGGCCTGATGAAGGGTAGTGGATTCGATCAGGTCGTAGACGGCTTCGGCCTGGGTAAGGTCGAGGCGGCCGGAGAGGAAGGCTCGCTGGGTGAATTCGCCGGGTTCGGCGAGACGGGCGCCGGCGGCGAGGCATTGGCGGAGGAGGTGATGGAGGAGGACGGGCGATCCGTGGGCGGAGATTTCTACGATGTCCTCGGAGGTGTAGGAGTGGGGGGATTGGAAGTAGGTGACTACAGCTTCATCGAGAACTTCGCCTGTGGAATCAAGGATTTCAGCGAAGCGGGCCTGGGCGGGGACCAAGGGATGGCGAAGTTTCAGGAGGGGTTCGGCGATGGTGCGGGCTGCGGGGCCGGAGAGACGGACGATACCGATGCCGCCGCGGCCGGGAGGGGTGGAGATGGCTACGATGGTGTCTTCGGAGTATTTGGAGTCCTCGGAGAGGAATCTGGAATCGGAGTTGGAGTTGGGGTCGCTCACCTGGATTTTTCCATCTTAGCGGGGAAAAAAACCGGCGTGGTGATTGTGGTGTTTTGCAGCGGTTTTTTGCGAAATATGGTGTTTTGAACGTGGTGTTTTGGTGGTGGGAGCGTGGTGAATTGTGGGGTTGGGTATGGTTTTTCGCCGCGTGTTTTTTTTTTGAAAAATGCGCCATGGTTTCGAAGTTTATTTTTGCGGTCTCGCGGTGAAGGAAGAGAGGGAAGTCAAGAGAGGTGCGGCTTGACCTTGGTTGCGGTACGCCCAGGGCAAGTACTGGACGCCTCGCCATTCGACTGCGCTCAGGGTCTCAAGAGTTTGGAGTCGTTCTATAGCAATTTGCCTGATGGTTTAGAGACTGCAAACGCAGATTCCCTTCGGGAATGACAACAAGAAGCGACAGCGACTCCACGCCAACTGCGGCGTTGCTCTAAGGGACCTCTGATTAAGCCGGAAGCAATAGAGACTGCAAACGCAGATTCCCTTCGGGAATGACAAACCAAAAAAAGCGACACCTGGCTGGGTGGGGATGAAGAGACGGGCAGCGAAGAAGGGCCGATTCTCCGCGAGGGAGGATCGGCCCGAGGTCAGGTTTGCTTCGTGGGAAAGCAGACTCTGGGGTTGGAGTGACTAGCAGGAGAGCTTGCGACGGACGACTCCCGCCAGCCCGAGCAGCCCGGTCCCAAAGAGAGCGAAAGTGCTGGGTTCCGGAACGGCAGGAGGCGGTCCAAGGACCTGGGAGTAATCAGCTGACAGGTCCTCGATGAGGAAAGGATTGCTGCTGGTTGCGCCGGTTAGGGAGATGGTTTTGACGAAAGTGCCGCCTTCGGTCCATTCGTTGAGGGAGCCCTGAAAGATGTTTGAGGTGAAGAAGTCGGTTCCATCAAACGCGATTCCGGTTGTACCGCCGGAGTGAGCCGCTGCGTTGATGTAGTCCGCCTGAATGAGGTTGCCGTTGGTGTCGTAGAGATCGTAGTTATCTACGCTGCCATCTGCCTCGTTCGATAAAAGATATCCTTTACCGTTCATCACGAAGTACTCGAGACCGTCGCAGTACCCAGTGCAGTCTGCGAGCGACACCGTTTTCAGCAGCGTTCCTGTAGGGCTGTACAGGTAGGCATGGTTGGTGCCACTGTAGTCGCCGACCCAGAAGTTTGTTCCGTCGTAGGCGATCGTCGAAAGAGCTCTCGAGCCGGCGACAGTAAACAAAGGTCCGTTGTCTGTTTTTGTGGTGAGATTGTAGGAGTAGACGGCGTTGGTGGTAGCCGAGGTGTAATACATTGTGGTCCCGACGACCACTACACCGCGACCGTTGAAGCCGCTGAGACCTGTGTAGGTGTTGGTGACGGCACCAGTGGTCTTATCGATTTGGAAGACGTATGGGGCGCCGTTGTCGGCGTTGTCCCCGTAGATGAAGTCGTCCGCGAGAGCTGAAGAGGTCGCGGCGGCGAACAGGCAGGCTAAAACAAGTAATTTTTTCAAGAAACACCTCCAGAGCTGGTTGTAAAGAGTAAACGAATCCCGAGCCTTCGCTTGCGCTGCGGATGGGAGAAAAAGACCGCAGGTTCTCAGGCGAATGGTGTCGGAGGAACGACAGCATAAACGGAGATAGAGATGATTTTTTTTGAAGGGGCCTAAAAACCGAACCGGAGACATAACCGTCTGGTTTGCGGTAGTGTCTATCGAGCGTTCGCCAAGAAAGCTTTCCAGATAGTGGAGCTTGTTGGCTGACGCGAAGCTAGTTGCAATTGCGGCTCCAACTATCGCTGTTGAAAAGGAAGCATTTATTTGAGTGAAAGTGAGAGTCCGTGCAAAGAATTGCGGATTTGTGGGAACTAGAGGTTTTGTTGCATGGAGATACGGATCACAGAGAGAGCTTTTTGGCTGTGAGCTAAGGTCAATAGGAGAAAAGCAAGAACAGCAGCATGCGCTCCTCGCGTGTAGCTCCGGGCCGAAAACACAACCTTGATCCTGCATGAGAAAAGGCGAAAGGTGCGGCTGGCGTTTTCTCTTCGATCGCATCGGTGATCGATGGCTGAAGACGGAACGCATCTGGAGGGTACGATTGAAGGATGGGGACACAGTTTTCGAATGAGGCTTTGAAGTTTTTGCGGGGGCTGAAGAAGAACAACAACCGCGAGTGGTTTGGGGAGCGGAAGGATGTCTACGAGAAGCAGCTGAAGGAGCCGATGCTGGCGCTGATCGGCGAGGTGAATGAGGCGATGGCGGAGTTTTCGCCGGAGCACCTGCGGCCAGCGAACAAGATTCTGATGCGGATCTATCGCGATATTCGGTTCAGCAAGGATAAGCGGCCTTACAAGCATCATGTGTCGGCGTGGTGGGCGAGGGATGGTTTGCAGAAGACGTCGGGGGGCGGGTTCTATCTGCAGGTGAGTTCGACCGAGCTGCTGATCGCAGCAGGGGTGTACATGCCGGAGCGGGAGCAGTTGCTGGCGATACGGCGATACCTGGTGGATCATCATCTGGAGTTTCGCAAGATTATGGCGGGGAAGAAGCTTCGGTCGTTGATGCAGGAGACTGAGACGCTGTCGCTGACGCGGCCGCCTAAGGGGTTTGCTGCGGATGATCCGGCGATCGACCTGGTGATGTGCAAGCAGTGGGGCTTGTCGGCTACTCTGCCGGTGGAACGGGCGACTTCGCCGGGGTTGCTGAAGGATGTGGTGGAGCGGTTCAAGGTGGCCGCGCCTTTGATCAGGCTGCTGAATACTCCGCTTTTAGGGAAGGCTAAGATGCCTCTCTTTTAAAGACCCTGTCCTGCCGGACGGGCCCACTTCGCGTGGGGCGGTCACTTCGTGACGTGTGTACCTTTTCTGGGTTGGTGATCGGCTCTGGTCCTCCCGTTGGTCGGCGCGAGTTTCGCGGATTTGATGGCGCCGACAACTGGTGCTGGATAGCGAACATCTGATCCAAGTAGCTGGAGGACGGGATGAGCGTGACGGCGATTGTTGTAGCGGTAGTTTGCATCGTGGTGGCGGGGTTGATTGTGCGGCGCGTCCTGGCGAAGCGTGAGGTGAGGGTGAAGAGTATTGAGCCCGAAGCCCTGTATGCGCTGCTGAAGGCAAAGAAGATTCTGCTCTACGATGTGCGTCAGCCGCTGGATTTTCTGGCGCATCCGGAGATTATTCCGGGCGCGACGAGGATCGCGCCTAAGGATATCGCTGAGCATACGGCTGAGTTTTCTCGCGACCAGAACTCTGTTATCTATTGCACGGGCGGCGACGATGAGACCAGCCAGATGGTGTTGGGGAAGGCGCGGGCGCTGAACTTTACGCGAGTGAAGCTGCTGAGGGGTGGCCTTGCGGCGTGGAAGGAGAAGGGGTATCCGGTGGAGGCTTATACGGAGTCCTTCCACCTGGATACGGCGAAGTAGATTGGTTTTGTTTTTGAGAGAACAAGCAACAGCAAAGGCGAAATGCGGGGGTCTCTCCACTGCGCCGTGCGATGAGACCGCACGCCTCCGGTCGAGATGACGCGTTTATCAGTGTCTGGAATAGGCTCGGGCGTTTATGAGTGTCTGGACTGGCTCTGGTCGAGATGACCACATTTTATAAGTTCGGGGCAGACAAGATTAGAGCTTGTTTTTTACTTCGGTCATCAGCGAACCGACGGGGTTGGTGATTGCCTGCTTTGCGATGGTTCCGAACGGTTCGCCGCGGCGGTACATCAGATAGGCTGCGATGACTCCCGATGCGATGGTTGCGAACAGGATGAGCTTGCTCATAGAGCGACGACTTTCGGCTAGTTCTAATTCCTCGGTTCCCATGTTTCCCCCTGGAGCAATGCCTGGATGTAGGATGCAGATTTGTTCGCGGGATGCGTTCGCGGCGATGATCTTTTCTTTCGTTTAGACGATGGGGCGGAGAGCATCGTAGCTGACGCGGACTGCTTCGAGTGAGGTCATTCCTTCGATGGGTGGATCCTGCTCGACGAAGATGTGTTGGAGGCCGGACTTCTCGGCGGCGGCGATGATGGGTTTGAAGTCGATGTGGCCGCGGCCGACTTCGGTGGGGCGATGTGCGGGGTCGACGCCGAGAGTGGTGGTGACGGGAGTGCCGGCGGGGAAGTCCTTGGCGTGCATGAGGGGATAGCGGCCGGGATACTTGGTGAAGTAGTCGATGGGATTGTGGCCGGAGGTGACCATCCAGCCGCAATCGAGCTCGAACTTGACGAGTTTGGGGTCGGTCTCGCTGAGGAGAATCTCGTAGCCGGTGTGGCCGTCGTAGTCGCGGAACTCGAAGTTGTGGTTGTGATAGGCGTACTGGAGACCGGCCTTCTGGGCCTGGGCGCCGATCTCGTTGGCCTTGGCGGCGATCTTTTTGAAGTCGTCGAGGGTGAAGGCTTTGATGAGATCCATCATCTTTGAGACGTCGAAGGCCTGCGGCGAGGCGGGAAGGAGGACGGAGCTGACGACGTAGTGGGCGCCGAGGGTGTTGGCCTGATCGAAGAGTTGGGCGTTGTCGGCCATGCCGAAGAAGAGATGGGCGCTGGGGCATTTGAGGCCCGCGTCGTTGAGCATGGTCCGCATCTGGGCGGCGTTGATGTCCTGGAGGGGGAAGGACTCGACCTCGCGGTAACCGATCTTGGCGAGGGCGTGGAGGGTTGCGAGGGCATCTTTTTTTAGCTCGTCCTGCACGGTGTATAGCTGCACGCCGATGGGGAGACTGGTTTCGCCGAATGCGGATCGGAAGGGAACGAGGGAGGCGAGGCCAACGGCAGCGGACTGTTGCAGGAACAGACGGCGTGAGGGATTCATGCTTCTCCTGATGTTGCTGTGAGTCTTCTGCGGGTTTAGCTGGCTTCGCGATTGTGGCGGAAGCGAGTGTTTTGTTTGATTCGGAATCGGGATCAGTCTACTTGGCGTCTGCGAAGCGCTGTCAAGGGAATAACGCTAGAAGACGTGGCCGAGGCCGAACCACCACTTGCGGTGATCGTTGTTGCCAGCGGCTCCGCCTATATAGATGGGGCCGAGAGCGGTGCGGACGATGACGGCGACGCTTCCGTCCCAAGCTTCGGATTCAAGTTCGTCCACGGGGTTGAGATTGTTGTAGACCTTGCCTCCTTCAAAAAAGCCGACGGCATAGACGCCTTCGCCGAGGAGTGGTGGTAGCCGGAAGATCTTGCGTTCGTATCCGCCTTGAAAGAGCCAGTACTGGGTGCCGAGGAGTTCGTTGCGGCCGTAGGAGCCGAGGCGGAATGGACCGCCGAGTGGGAAGCCCTGGAGGTCGGTGACCTCTGGCGGCGCGCCGAATGCGGTGCCTCCACTGGCGGTAAGGAAGACGCTGTTTTTTTCGTTGAGGGGAAGGTATCCGGCTACGCGAGCTTCGGCGAGGGTGAAGGGGTCGTTGCCTTTGGAGGGCTCGTGGCGTTCGACGCGGAGAAAGGTGTTGACGCCTCGGAAGGGGAGTACGGCATTGTCGGTGCCGTAGTAGGTGTAGCGGAGAGAGGAGACGCTTTGCTGCTGGGGCGGGATGGAGAGGTTGTCGAAATCGACACGTTTGGAGACGGAGTACCAGTACTCGTCCTGACCGAGGCGGAGTTCGGCGTTGCGGCGCCAGGTGTAGCCGACATCGAAGCCGACGCCGTTCTGGTTGATTTGATACTGCGAGGTTCGGGAGCCTTCGTTGTAGAAGTCGAACCGGCTGCTGGTGGCGTAGGCGCGGGGAGCATAGAAGAAGTTGCTGTGGGGCGTGAAGGGCCGGTAGTACTCGCTGCGGACGCCGTAGGAGTAGCCAAAGAAGATGTCGGTGCGCCACTCGGAGCGGAAGCCTCCGAGGTTCTGGAAGATGATGCGGCCGGCCATGCCGAAGAGGACGTCCTGGGTGTCGCCGCCATCGATGTTGATGGCGAGGTCAAGGAAGGGAGGGCCGTTGTAGCGGGGGTAGGCGTTGATGGAGAGCCCGGTTGCGCCGTTGCGGTCGATAAGGTTGTAGCCAGCGGCGTTGAGGGTGCCATAGCCGACGTATCGGGTCATCTCCTTGTCGAGGAAGGCAGCGTTGATGGGTCTGTTGATGACCTGCTGAAGGCTCCGTTCGATCTCGACGCGGGCTGGGCCAGTTACACCTGCTACGGTTACAAATTGGGGATCGGGGACTTCGGTCTTGCGGCGGGAGTTGCGCTGGGCGACGTATGCCGCCCATTCGGCGTCGGTGACGGAGAAGCGGTCGAGGAGTTTGGCTTTGGCTTCGGCCGCGTCTACACCTTTGGGGATGATCTCGCTGGATTTGGTGAACATACTGCTGGTGAAGCCCTGAAGTTTAGAGGTGATGAGGATGTCGGCGGCTTCGAGGCTGTGCATCTCGTTAGCGGCGATGGCGATGCTGACGAAGTTTCCGGTGGTGGCGAGGAAAGAGCCGGGAGTTGTCTGTGGGCCGCCTGAGTTGTCTAGGTAGCTGGCGATGATGAAGTCTGCTCCGTTGGCTTTTGCGACGTCGACGGGGAGGTTGTCTACTGCTGCGCCGTCGGTGTAGGTGACGCCATCGATGACGACGGGGACGAAGATCGCGGGGATGGACATGGTGGCGCGGAGGGCTCGGGCGAGGGAGCCGTTGTCGAAGACGTGGGCTTTGCCTGTGTTCATGTTGGTGGCGACGCAGCGGAAGGGAACGGGGAGATCGTCGAAGGACTTGAGGTTGTAGTCGGCGAGGGTGGCGGCGTCGAGGATGAGGCCGACCTCATGGCCGGAGTTGAGTCCCTCAGGCAGGGAGATGCCGTGGCGGAGGCCGAACTCGAGGCGGTTAGGGTATTCGATCCGGTCCTGCTTGCGACGGTAGGAGAGGTCGGAGAAGGGGACGCGGCCGCCGATGGCGCGGGTCCAGTCGATGTTCTGGACGAGTTCTCGGATCTCGTCGGGGGTTCGACCGGTGGCGTAGAGTCCGCCGACCAGGCCGCCCATGCTAGTGCCGACGACGAGGTCGACTGGGATGTGGTGCTGCTCGAGATACTGAAGGACGCCGATGTGAGCAAAGCCGAGGGCTCCGCCACCTTCGAGGACGAGGGCTACGCGGGGATGACGGCTGGCGGTGGGGGCTGCGTCCTGGGATTTGGGTGCCGTGGTCGCTGGAGCGAGATCGGGAGCAGGAGATGGGGTGGTTGCAGGGATGGTCTGGCTGTGAGTGATGCCGGTAGTGATGAGGAGTATGAGGGAACGGAACAGAGTGCGACCGGTTCTTCGATACAGCGACATACCAAAGTCCTCCAATATCGACAGCACCTGGCGGGTCCGGACGGGAAAGAGTTTGCAGTGGTCCTTTGAACAATGTTATTGCGGCTGATAGCGGCGGCAGCCCAGAGAGCCTGCCGCGCGCGATCAGCATCTCATCTTTTCATTTATTGGGGTGCGTGTCTGCTTTTTTGGGATGTGCAAGTGCAACAGCAGATCCCCTACGGGGATGACAACAAGAAGGCAAAGACAAGTATTACGACAAGACTACGGTACGACTACTGCTACTGCTGGGGCAGAAGCTAGAGCGTTCGATTTATTTTGCCGCGTTGGGTACTGAGAGAGATTTGCGGATGATGGGAGCTACCTTCGTGCCGAGGAGCTCGATGGCATGGAGGAGTTTGTCGTGGTGCAGAGCGGCTACGCTCATCTGGAAGCTGATGCGGGAGATGCCGCCGAGGGCTTCGTTCATCTTGAGGAGCTTTGAGGCTACGGTTTCGGGATCACTGACCATGAGGGCGCCGGTGGGACGGCGGAGGGCTTCGAACTGGCTGCGAGTGACTGGCGGCCAGCCGCGTTCTTTGCCGATCTTGGTGAAGGCTTCGGCGTAGCCGGGGAAGAAGTCGTCGGAGGCCTGCTGGTCTGTGTCGGCTACGTAGCCGAGGGCGTGGATGCCGACTTTGAGCGAGTCTGGCGCGTGGCCTGCTTGTTTGCCTGCTTCGCGGTAGAGGTCGATGAGGGGGCGGAAGCGGTGGGGCTCGCCGCCGATGATGGCGACCATGAGAGGAAGGCCGAGCATGCCGGCGCGGGCGAAGGACTCTGGTGTGCCACCGACGCCGAGCCAGACGGGCAGCGGGTTTTGCAGCGGGCGCGGGAAGACTCCTTGTCCGGTGAGCGCGGCGCGATGTTTGCCGGACCAGTGGATGTTGTTGCTCTGGCGAAGGGTCAGGAGAAGATCAAGCTTTTCTGCGAAGAGGTCGTCGTAGTCTTCGAGCTTGAGGCCGAAGAGCGGGAAGGACTCGATGAAGGAGCCGCGGCCGGCGACGATCTCTGCGCGGCCACCGGAGATGAGGTCGAGGGTTGCGAACTCCTGAAAGACGCGGACGGGGTCGGCGGCGCTGAGGACGGTGACGGCAGAGGTAAGGCGGATGGTTTTGGTGATGGAGGCTGCCGCTGCGAGGATGACGGCGGGGGCGGAGTCGAGGTACTCGGTCCGGTGATGCTCGCCGAGGCCGAAGTGGTCGAGGCCAACTTCGTCGGCGAGCTTGATCTCTTCGAGGAGATGGGCGATGCGCTGCTGCGCGGTGACGGTGTGGCCCGTGACGGGATCTGGAACGAGTGCGGCGAAGCTGTCAATGCCGATCTGCATCGGTTGTCCTCTGGATTGATTGTCTCCTATGGATGATGTGGAGTGGGATTGGATTCAGATGCGGTGCTTCTGTGAACGGCTTCGGTCGAGAGGACGAAGTCTAATGGGGGGGCGGCAAAGACAACAGCAGATTCCTCCGCTTCGCTGCGGAATGACAACAAAAGGGCAGGCAACAGCAACAGCAGCGGCAACGGCAACAGCAGAGGCAGCGGCGGGCAAATCGGGGGAGAGGTACTCCCACCCATCGCAAACTACGCGATGGATGGGGGAACCCTATGATTTGGGTTGCTTCAGGTGTGATTAGAACCAGGGGTTGTGGTCGTGGCAGCCTTTGCCGTCGGTGACGGAGGTCAGCTTCTGGTTCGCGGCGGTGAGAGAGCGGCTGTAGCAGTCGCCGAGGGAGTCGTTGCTGCGGTAGGAGGCGCTGGAGGTGCCTACGCCGGGCGCAAGGATGCTGAAGCCGGAGCTTAGTTGAATAGTGTCCTTTGAAGCGACCTGCTCTTGAGTGTTGGAATGAAAGTAGGAAAAGCCGTCAAGAGACTTCGCTTCAGTGTGGAGGTTCCGCTGGTCGACTGAGACTGTCTGCGTGAAGGTACCGTCGGGATTATTGATTAAGGTGTAGTCGAGGGTGAGGGGGAAAGAGATGTGCCTGGTTGTCTTCTCGATTAGGAAACTGTCGCGAGTTGTGGTCTCGGAGTCGACGGTGCTGGTCTGAACCAGGTTTTGGATTTCGGGTTGGGTTACCGGATTGACGTTGAAAGTCTGGGCGCTGAGGAAGTTGACCTTTTGTGCGACAGTGGTTTCGACGCGGCCGTGCGAGGTGTTGACGTATCCGGTAATGGCGAAGGTGCGATTGGAGCCTACGTTGACGGTGCCGGTGGTGGTGCCGCTGGAGTCGGTGGAGAGGTTCTGAACGACCTCAGGATTTGGTGCGGCGCTGAGGGTGTTGCTGAGGACTCCGCCTGAGACTTCTTTGCTGCCGTGGTCGGTGTAGACGAGCATGTTGGCGGTGGAGAGGAAGTATCCGTTGGCGTTGTAGACGCTGACGGCGACGGTGTGTGTGCTGCCGTCGGCGAGGAGGCCGGCGAAGGGCGTGAGGTCGACGCGGTAGGGCTTGAAGTCGAGGGTCTGGACGCCGGTGATGGGCTCCCAGAGATAGGGGTCGAGGCCTCCGGTGTAGATCCAAGGGTAGACGGGAGCGACGCCGGCGGGTTTGCCGTCGATGGAGATTTCGGTCTCGCGGAAGGCGGTGTTGCCGCAGGTTTCGAGCTCGCCTGCGACGGCGCTGGGGACGCAGAGGTACCAGAACTCGTCGCCGATCTGGCTTTGCGAGATGACGTCGAGGTAGACCTTCTCAACGTTGCGTGGGAGGTTGAGGGTGGCGGTGGCCTGGTCGGTGGTGGTGTTGAGGGTGACGGGGCCGTTGCCGGAGCTTACTGGTACAACGATGTCGGGCGTGACGGGAGCGGGGGCTTGCCAGGAGGCTGGGTAGAACTCGAGCGCGGCGCTGGCGTAGATGATGCCGGTGTAGGTGGAGTTGACGATGTTGCCGATGGAGGCGAGGCCGGTCTGTGGCGATTTGAAGAGTGCCGTGAGGTCGGTGACATCACGCTCAATGTGCCAGGAGGGGCTGAGGGCGGCGCGAGGTTCGGCGGTGGTGCCGTAGAAGATGTTGGTGTCGCCGAGATAGAACCAGGCGCTGCGGTCGAACTGGCGGCCGGCGGTGACGGTAAAGTCGGCAGTGAGGACGACCTTCGCCCAGGGACCGGGGCAGGCTGCGGGAGGCGCGTAGGTGAGGGGCGCGCCGTTGAAGTTTTCAAAGGCTGCGTTGCTGAGCAGAGAGACGACGCAGGGTTTGGTGGGGGGGCGAGAGACAAGAGGCTCGGCCGTGGCTGGGTTCGAAGAGCCTACCTGCGGGGTCGGCGGCACGGGGACGACTTGCGCAGAGGCGGTGCAGAGGGCGAGGGATGCGAGGAGGAGAAATTTCGAAACGGAAGGGAGGACTCCGTCGACGCGCGAGGGGGAGAGTGCTTTGTGCATGACTTCACTCCTTGGATTTGCTGCGGAGATTTGCTGCGGAGGACCATATCACATCGCTGCAACGAGATGAAATGATTTTGAGCATATCTATAATTTTGTTTCATATTAGTGAATGAATGGTTCCGATATTTTCTTTTGTAAGGACCCAGGATGTGGTGGGTCAGTTTCCGGTTAGCCCTTTATACGGCCTAGAACCGGATCAGGCCTGGTTGCAAGAGGTTCTGTGAGAAATCACCTGGTTTCATTGTGTGGCGTAACATTTCGACAGCCTTCGCCGTTTCTCCGATAGACCCCTTTTACCAAGGCCCCTTACAACGAGGGAGGGAACATGAGTTCCACGAAGAACCCAGGCAGATTCGCAGGACTGCTGTATCTACTCTTCTCAATACCTGGCGTCTTCGCCATGGTCTATGTTCCCAGCAAGCTACTCGTGCACGGAAACGCAGCGGCGACGGCCAACAACATTGCGGCCTCCGAGACGCTTTTTCGCCTCGGCATCGCGGCCCAACTCATCAGTCAGGCCGGTTTTATCTTCGTGGCGCTGGCTTTATACGACCTGCTCAAGGGGGTCAACCGGCGGTACGCCTCGCTCATGGTGACGTTCGTTGTTGTCTCGATCCCGATAGCGTTTCTGAATGAGCTGAACTCAATCGCTGCCCTCGTTCTGGTGCGCGGGGCTGACTTCCTATCGCTATTTGAAAAGCCTCAGCGGGATGCTCTGGCTATGCTGTTCCTTAATCTTCATTTTCAGGGACTTGTTGTTGACGAAATATTTTTTGGTCTGTGGCTCTTACCGCTCGCGCTGCTGGTGTACGGGTCGCGATTGCTGCCGCGCTTCCTGGGCATCTGGCTCGCCCTCGATGGCCTGGCGTGGATGATCCTGAGCCTTACGGGCATACTGTTGCCGCAATACTACGACAAGGTGTTTACCTACGCTCAGCCCGCCTCTTTCGGGGAGGTGGCGTTTATGCTGTGGCTTGTCATCAGGGGCGCCAGGTCGCCAGCGCTGGACGCCACAGCCTTATCGTCGGCGGTTAGTTAGGATGCACTTCGCGGGTTGTCGGCAATCCGGAAGTTTGCACTTGGACGAGAAGGCGGCAATCAGGAATCTGACCCACTACCGGAAAACTTTGCGGTGTTGACTCGTGGAATCGATTCGGGGGGACGCTACGAGTTTTGGCGCATGGAGGCTGAATGGCAGGGCGCGATATTTTTATCTGGCTATTGCGGCTAGCTTGCCATCGCGGTTTATCGCGGCCTGAATTCGTGATGAAATTTCGTGCATAGATCGTTGGGTAAAACACTTTTTTTAGGGATCAGACCCTTCCTAAAACGAGGCTGCTGGTGAGGTCTTTGCGCCTCAAATCTGGGATTTTCTTGGAAATTTATGAGAAAAATGTACCTGTTTTCGAACAAAACCGAGAAAAACCGGAAAAAACCTGTGGAAACCGAAGAAAGAGAGTTGACAAAGCGCGCGGAAAGGCTGAAGGTGAATTGCGGTACGGTTCTCCGCACCCGCATGAACACTGGTGATTTCGCATTGCAAAACTGGATGCGCTTTACGAAAACTTTATGTGGGCAAGGTGAGCAGACCTTAGACTCTATATCGAAAGCAAGAAGGAGCAACACATGGCAAAGGGAATGACAAAGACAGCGCTGGTTCGCCACCTGGCGGAAAAGCTCGAACTCACCAACAAGCAGACCGCTGGTTTCCTGGAACTGCTGGCAGAGACCGCAGTGAAAGAGACCAAGAAGAATGGCGAGTTCACCATTCCTGGGATCGGCAAGCTGGTAAAGGCAGAGCGTAAGGCGCGTCTTGGCCGCAACCCGCAGACGGGTGAGACCATCAAGATCAAGGCCAAGACCGTGGTGAAGTTCCGCGTGGCCAAGGTTGCAAAGGACACAATCGCACCGGTAAAGAAGTAGTTCGACTGCGACGCTGAGTGTGCCGGTTGGTGCGGTCGTGTCGCATGAGACAAGCCCTCCCCGATTGATGCGCCTCAGAGTCTAGTCTGCTGAAGCGTGAGCATCAGTAACACCAACCCGCTGTGTCCACGATCTGATGTGGGTGCGGCGGGTTTTCCCTTTACAGATGGCGGATTCCTCTTTGACTCGACCGCACGACTACTTTCTTCTGACAGATCGCTTAGGGTTTGGACAGTGGAGCGAAGGAGACCTTCCCCTCGCCCTTGAACTATGGGGCGATCCTGGAGTGTCTTCGCTGATTGGCGGGCCCTTTACCGATCGTGAGATCGGTGCGCGGCTAGCTCGTGAGAGAGCCATGTTGATCGACCACCAGGTTCAGTATTGGCCTGTCTTCCTGCTTCAAAGCGATGATTTTGCCGGGTGTGCCGGACTTCGGCCCTATAAAAACGATGGCCGCATCTTTGAGATGGGAGTCCATCTGAAACCTAGTTACCAGGGGCAGGGCCTTGCTCAAGAGGCGGCACGAGCCGTTATCGATTTCGCATTCAAGACGCTGCAAGTCCGAGGATTGTTCGTGGGACATCACCCGAAAAATGCCGCGTCGCGACGCCTCATCGGAAGGCTTGGTTTTTCTTTTACGCACGAAGAGTTCTATGCACCTACAGGCTCAAATCACCTGTCCTATCTGCTGATGAATCCGGGCTGTCCCGAAACTCTCTAGGCTCTCTTGGGTGCGGGCTTGAGGAAGGCGCGGACGATGAGGGAGAGGCCGAGTGAGATGAGGACACCCTTGATGATGAGCATGGAGTTGTAGCGCCAGCCGAGCGTCGCGAAGGAGATGGCCACACCCCACATGTAGATTTCGGATAGGAATGCTGTGGGCCAGGTGGGGCGCATGGGGAACGCGGGAATGCGTGCGGTGAATGACGGGAAGAGGCGTGGGACTTTGGCGCAGTACTCAAGATAAGGAGCACCGAGTTTTGCCGTGAGGAAGAACTCTCCTCCTAAGATGAGGCGTAGATGGAAGAGGATGATGGCGAGGATACAGAAGATCGCTCCGCTGGGCGGCATGAGAAGCGCGAGCGCGAAGGTGTGGAAGAAGGTGCCCAGGTAGAGCGGATTGCGGAGATAGCGATAGGGACCAGCCGCCACGAACCCTTCGCCGTGCATCGCGCCAGCCTGAACGATGGAGGGATCGACGTAAGCGGAGCCCCAGGTGCGCAGGAACGCTCCTACGAAGGCGCAGACGATGCCGAGGACCAGAACCGCGATAGTGGCAGCACTGAAGCCAAGCCAGCCGCTACGCGCGGGCCATGCGGCAAGGTACTGCCAGGTGCGGATGGAGTCCAGGTGCAGCAGGCTGTTCCACGGGGCAATGAATCCGAGCAGGTAAATGATGATGCCAATGATGAAACGAAGACGAAACTCAAGGGCTGAGGCTTTCATATTGATTCGGAGATTTCTTTCCTGCTACTTGTGAGTCTCGTCTTTGTAGACCACGCCGGACTTCATGACGAAGGGGACGTGCTGGAGGAGCTTGACGTCCTTGAGCGGGTCGCCGTCGATGGCGATGAGGTCGGCCCACTTGCCGGGTTCTAGCGTGCCGACGCGGTCGGTCCAGCCCATGAGATCGGCCGCGTTCGTGGTGCCGGTCTGGATGCCTTGCAGGGGCGACATGCCAAACTGATTGACGTAGACATCGACCTCGTGCGCGTTGAGTCCATGCGGGTAGACGGCCGCGTCTGTGCCGAGCGCGATTTTGACGCCGGCTTTGATCGCTTTTGCGATGTTCTGCTTTTCAACGGCGCTGACGTCCTTCATCTTCTGAGCATAGAAAGGAGGCAGATTGGCGTACTGCTGAGCCCAATCGATGAGATAAGCCGTCGGAACGAGGTAGGTGCCCTTCTTCTTCATGAGGGCGATATCTTCGTCGTTGATGTAGCTGCCGTGTTCGATGGAGTCGACGCCAGCTTCGGTGGCGAAGAGGATGCCTTGTGCTCCATGCGCGTGGGCCGCCACCTTGCGTCCAAGACGATGAGCATCGGCGACGATGGCCTGCATCTCTTCTAGGGTGTACTGCGAGGCTTGCGGATCGTCGCCCTTGGAGAGGACGCCTCCGGTGGCTCCGATCTTGATGAGGTCGGCACCGTACTTGATGTTTTCGCGGACCTGGTGCTGAACGGCGGGGATGCCGTCGGCTACACCCTGGCCGTGGACATGGTACTCGTACGGGAGAAGGTTCTCGTCCATGTGTCCGCCGGTGATACCGAGGGCGGGGCCGGAGACCTGCATATGCGGGCCGGGAATATGACCAGCGTTGATCTCATCGCGTAAGGCAACGTCGGTGAAATCGTTCGCGCCAACGTTGCGCACAGTGGTGAAGCCGGCTTCGAGCGTGACCTTTGCGTTTTCGACGCCGATGATCGCCTCTTTGGCGGGAGTCATGGAGAGTTCGTAGTAGGGGTCAAAGTTCGGCGCCATGGTGAGATGGGTGTGCACGTCGATCAGGCCTGGCATGACGGTGTATTTCGTGAGGTCGATCTCGATATCGCCGGGCTGCTTCGGGGTAGAGGCCGTCGGCGCGATCGCGGTAATGCGGTCGCCGGTGACGATGATGGTCTGCGCGGCAGGTTCTGCGCCGGTTTTCACGTCGAGGACATGACCGGCGCGGAGGAGGGTGCGTGGTGTCGTTTGAGCGAACACGGAAGAAACTGCAATTTGTAACAAAATAAGGAGCAGATAGTGTTTCACGTGATTCGCGTAACGCATGTGCAGTCTCCTGGACGTTTCTGTTGAGGATTTTTGGTGCGTTGCTGCTCGGCCTGAGTTTTCAAAGAAACTATTGACCGCCTAAGGCGGTGAGGATCGAGTCGAAGTCTTCGAGGCCGGAGTATTCGATGATGACGCGGCCTTTGCCGTTTTTGTCCTCGATGCGGACCTTGAGACCGAGGGTGCGGCGCAGACGATCCTGCGCTTCGCGGACGTTGGGATCTTCGGGTTGGGCGTCGGCCTTCGACTCCTTCTTCTCTTTTGCCTCAGGATTGATGAGGCCTTGTACGTAGCTTTCGGTCTGTCGGACAGAGAGTGATAGCGCGATGACTTTTTGGGCGGCAGCGGTGATGGCTTCAGGGGAATCGAGCGCCAGGAGGGTTCGGGCGTGGCCGAAGGAGAGGTCGCCGGACTCGATTTTTTGTTGGACCGATTCAGGCAAACGTAACAAACGAAGGAAGTTAGCTACACTCGCCCGTTCCTTGCCGGTGCGGAAGGCCATCTGTTCCTGAGTCATCTTGAAGTCGTTGCTGAGACGCTGATAAGCGCGAGCCTGCTCGATGGGGTTGAGATCGGCGCGCTGGAGATTTTCGACGATGGTCATCTCGAGCGTTTGCTCGTCTGAGACCTGACGGACGATAGCCGGGATGGTGTTTTTGTTTGCCTTTTTGCTGGCCAGCCAGCGGCGTTCGCCGGTGATGAGCTGATAGCGGCCTCCGCTAAGTGGCCGCACGACAATAGGTTGTACTACGCCTGACGCTGTGATGGACTGCGCCAGCTCCGCTAACTTGGCCTCGTCGAAGTGGCTGCGGGTCTGGAACGGGTTGCGTTCGATCTGGTCCAGGGAGATCTCCAGCGGCTTGCCGGTTGGTTCTGCGGCAGGTGCTGCCGCTGCGGAGAGAGATATAGGAGCAGGCGTGGGACGCTGGGGGAGGAGGGATTCAAGGCCCTTGCCCAAGGCGCGGCGTTTGGGATCTGCGGTGACGGTTGGCATGATTTTTCGGCTTTCTGTTTTTGAAATGAGAGGCTTGTCCTGCCGGACGGTCCCACTGCGCGTGGGGCGGTCACTTCGTGACTTGTATACCTTGTTGTGGCTTCGCGGATCTGTAGTGATCCCTCCCGTTGGTCGGTGTGAGTTCTGTTCTATTTGCTGGACTGCCAGAAGCGGGTCTTCTTTTCAGGTTTGTTGAAAGACTTGAGAGAGCTTGCGGCTGCTGCGGCTGCCCTTTTTCTGCGTTTCTCTTCTGGGCTGTCCATCTTATTGCGAGTCAGGAGTTCAAGGGCCAACTCGCGATAGGCCTCCGAGCCGCGAGACCTGGGGTCGTAGAGCGAGACGGGCTTGCCGTGGCTGGGGGCTTCGGCGAGGCGGATATTGCGGGGAATCGTGGTCTTGAGGAGCTTGTCCGTAAAGAAGGCTTGCAAATTCTCCGAGACTTGCTGGGAGAGGTTCGTGCGGTCGTCGTACATGGTGAGGAGGACGCCCTCGAGAGCAAGGCCGGGGTTGAATGCCTGACCGACGCGGTCGAGTGTGCTCATGAGCTCGGAGATGCCCTCGAGGGCGAAGTACTCGGCCTGCATGGGGACGAGGAGGCTGTCAGCGGCGACGAGGGAGTTAAGGGTGAGCAGGTCGAGGGCCGGGGGGCAGTCGAGGAGGATAAACGGGTAATCGGCGCGGATGGGCTCGATGGCGTCGCGGAGCTTGTATTCGCGGCGGTCGAGGGATATCAGCTCGATGGTGGCGCCGATGAGGTTTTTGCTGCTGGGAACGAGCTTCAGTGTGTCGATTTCGGTGGAGAGAAGAGCTTCGGCGATGGTGGTTTGGCCAACCAGGATGTCGTAGATGCTGAGACGGGCTTCCTCGCCGTCCCTGGCGCGGGCGAAGCCAAGTCCTCCGGTGGAATTGGCCTGCGGATCGCAGTCGATGAGAAGGGTATTGAGGCCTTCGAGGGCGAGGGCAGCTGCGAGGTTGATGGCAGTGGTCGTCTTGCCGACTCCGCCCTTTTGATTGACGACGGCAATGACTTTGGACGGCTTGGGAGTAGTTTCTGCGGGCTTTTGTGCTGCGTCTTCAGGCTTGGGAGTGAGCTGTTCAGTCGTCATTGCGGTAGTTGCAGGGTATCGGGCGGCGGGCGGCGTGGCAATGGCGGCTGATCTGTGCAGAACGGGCAAGGCTGTGGAGAACTTGTGGGATACGTGTTTTTGGCGTCTGGATTGAAGGCTTTCGGGAGAAGCGATGTGGAAATCTTTTGTTCCACGTGGAACATTTATTGGCGAGTAGCTCGAAGAAGGATGCTGGTTTGGGTACCGGGGATGGGGATCGGGGCTCGAAGGGTAAAATCGGGAGGCTGGATTGGTGGGGCTCCCACGAGTAGAAGGAGTTCTTTTTCGGCGAGGGGAGCAGCAGACGATAAGGCGGCCGCCATGTTGTCCACTGCGCGAAGCGTAACTGTATGAAATTGAATGGTTTTTGGCATGGCTTCGACCCGACCCGCCCATACTTCGACCGGCAGGCCAAGGGTTCGAACGGCTTCGCGCAGAAAGGTGGCCTTTTTATTTTGAGATTCGGCGAGAGTTACGGCGATCTCGGGGCGGAGAATGGCGATGGGCAGGCCGGGAAAACCTGCGCCGGAGCCGAAATCGAGGAGCGTCCTGATTTCGGGGGCTAGATGTTGTCCTGCAAACAGGCTTTCGCCGAAGTGACGACGGACGATCTCCTCGGGGTCGCGAATTGCGGTGAGGTTGGTGCGGGCGTTCCACTTGAGGAGGAGTTCGAGGTAGAGGGAGAGCTGAGAGACGACGACAGGTGCTGCATTCGGAAGATATGGGGTCAGGAGTGAGGCGATCTCCGCCTCTGAGAGGGTTGGCATGGAAGTCCAGTATCTCAGGGTTAGGTCTCAGCGGTTGAGTCTTGGGAATAGGAGTGTTCCACGTGGAACGTTATGAATAGAACGATGCCTTCAGGCGACGGAGGTGTGGATAGGGCGCGGGGTCCAAGTGGCGGCTTGCTCGACGAAACGATCGAAGAGAGCGCGGGACGAGGGGCTGAGGTCATAGCTCCGCTCGGGATGCCATTGGACGCCCAGAACGAAGTGTGAGGTGGCGCCTTCGCTGGCCTGGCCGCCCTCAACGCCTTCGATGACTCCGTCTTGCGGGCAGCGCGCGGCGACGCGGAGACCATCACCGGGGATGCCGATAGCCTGATGGTGGCTGGAGTTGATAGGCAGGCGGAGGAATTCATCCTGCTGGGGGGCCTCGGAGGGGTCCAGGAAAGAGCCCAGCAGGGAGTCGGGCGCGATTGCGGCGTTGTGGGCTATAGCGACACTTCTGCCGGCGGCATGGTTTACCGGGAGGATTGAGAGATCTTGCACCAATGTGCCGCCTCGCCAGACGTTGAGGAACTGCAGCCCGAAACAGATGGCGAAGATTGGCTTGTAGAGGTTGTGGGCGTCCTGGATGAGTAGTTCGTCCACATTTTCCCGGGCGTTGTCCGCGGGAGAACACTCAGGGATGGGTTCCTGGCCGTATTTCTGCGGGTTTACATCGGCGGGGCTGCCGGGGAGGAGGACGGCCTGGCAGGTGTTGATCAGATCCGCGATCGCTTTGGGAGTCTCGTTCAGCGGGATTTCGACCGGATCGCCCCCACTACGTTCTACCGCGGCCGCGTACTGGGGCCATGAGCGCTGGTTATAGGCGAGGTCTGTACTCGTGGGAACGGGGATGGCGATGCGGGGCTTCATGGCAGATTAATCATACGACTTGTCGCTGTGTTCCACGTGGAACATCTTCTCCGTAACTGGCCACAAGTGAAACTCACTATTGATTGGTGGAGTACTGGGAGTACGTGGCGGAGATGGAGTCGTAGAGCCGCTGAGTAAGTGAGTCCGCGTCCCGGGCATTGAGGCCGACGGTAGGAATTGGGTCGCCTATGACGATGAAGACGGGGCGAGGATGAAGAGCGTAGACGTGGATGGGAAGAAGTTCGTAGGTTCCGATGAGAGTGAGCGGCACCAGGGGAACCTGGGCCTTGATGGCCATATAGGCGCAGCCGGACATCATCGTTTGGAGCTGGCCTGTCGCTGCACGGCCCCCTTCCGGAAAGAGAACCAGTGGCAGACCATGCTTCAGCGTGGCGACGCCCCGGTTCAGGCTGGCTATCAGGGAGCGGGGACTCTTCGAATCCACCGGAACCTGGCCAGAGCGATTGAGGTACCAGCCGATGAACGGAATCTTCCAGAGCGATTGCTTGGCCAGAATGCGGAACTGGAAGGGCAGTTTGGCGAAGAGGACTGGCGTGTCCATATAACTGAGATGGTTGGAGGCGTAGACGGCGGTCTCCTGCTCGTGGAGCTTTTCGCGTCCGATGATCTTGACGGGAGATAGGCTGATGAGCAGGAGCGTGCGCGCCCAGAGGTGTGCAATCGCGTGCTGCTGGCGGCCAGACTTATCCCAAAGGCCGGCCAGGAGGGAGATGCATCCGAAACCCGCAGTCGCAATACCAACAAGGGGAATTAGAAGAAGATACGACAACCAGCGAAGCAAAAGCGGGGGCTGCTTCGACGTGAAGGGTAGACCCTCCCGCTCTTCTACGGAGAAGGCAGGCTGAGCCGAAGGCTTTGGTTCGGATACGGAAGCGGCGCCGTTCTCAGTCTTGTCCGGCAGGTTTTCCGCCAGAGGAGAGTCGTTCATAGCTCTCCGGCGAGGCGGCGGATCTCGCCCACTAAATAGACGGAGCCGGTGGCGATGATGAGACCGTTTGAGGGCGTTACGGCACGCGCCTGGGCGAGGGCGGCGGCAAGGTGAGGGGCAGCATGAGCTGGAATATCGAGAGCGTGGGCAGCGGCCAGGAGATCGTCGATATGGGCGGCTCGGGGATTATCGATTGGAGCGAAGACAATGTGGTCCTTGCTGCGTTTGGAATCTGTAGAGGAGGCGTCGAAGAGCGGAAAGAGTATCTGCGCCATCTCGTTGAGATCCTTGTCGCGGAGGCAGCTGAAGACGAGGGTGCGAGGCTGGGCTTCGGGAAGCTGTGCGATCGCGGCGCGGAGCGTCCAGGCACCGGCCGGATTATGCGCTACGTCGAGCAAAAGCTGCGGGCCGCTGGGGAAGCTAAAGAGTTCGAGGCGGCCGGGCCATTGCGTATTCCGAATTCCTGCTTCGATATGGGCATTGGTTATTTTGTAACCAATTTGGTTACTTTCTCCAGCAATCTGGCCTAATTTGTAACCTTCTAAGTGACGTAACTCTGCCGCAGCGGCGATTGCCAGCGCAATATTACGCTGCTGATGATGCCCGGAGAGGGGCGAATTCACTTCGAGGGCTTCCCCGTCGAGCGTAATGCTGTAGTGGTTGGCTGGAAGCGGGGTTGTCGCTTGCTTTCCTGACGCTCCCACTTGGTGGCCTGGAACGGATCTCGAAACACCTGGAGTCTGTCCGGGAATGTAGCTGGCGGCGTTGATGGCGCGGAGATTGAGAGTGGCTGCAGCCTCGCCGATAGCCTGATTCGCGTCGGGGTGTTGAGGGAGGGTGATGAGAGTGCCGTTGGGGCGCAGGATGCCGGCTTTTTCGCGGGTAATCTCTGCGATAGTGTTGCCGAGATAGTCCTGATGGTCGAGAGCGATGTCGGTGAGGATTGAGAGGAGCGGGTCAACGATGTTGGTGGCGTCGAGACGTCCACCAAGACCCACTTCAACGATGGCGATGTCTACCGTGGTCTTTTCCGCGTGCGTCGCGATCTCTCCAGAGAAGTAAAGAAAGCCTACCGCGGTGAGCACCTCGAAGAAGCTGGGCGGGTATGGCAGGTCGCCGGCTTCGACAAGATGGCGGGCGGTCTCGTCGACCTGGAAGTAGAGGCGGGCGAAGTCTTCGTCCGGAATTTGATGACCGTCGATCTGGATTCGTTCGTTGACGCGGATCAGGTGGGGTGAAGTGTAGAGGCCGGTACGGTAGCCGGCGGCGCTGAGGATACTGGCCAGGGTCGCGGCGGTAGAGCCTTTCCCGTTGGTTCCAGCGATCAAAATCGAGGGAAAGGTCGTTTGGGGGTCGCCGAGTGCCGCGGCGAGGACTCGCATGTGGGCGAGGTCGAATTTGCGGCGGGGCGTACTGGGTGTTGCGGGGGCAAGTTCCTGCCCTAAAGCGTAGAGATGGTCGACCGCTGCCGTGTAGGACATGGGGCTATTTTAGGCGATGGCGCGGCTTTGAATAGTGCGGCGGGCACCGTGACCCGGGTCGAACTCGCAAATTCCACTGCCGTGCCGCCTGTAACACCAAGGTGGGATATCGAGGGTGGTTCGGCGGGCGGATAGTGGGGTATCAACAGTTGCAACATGCAATGTTTTGCAAACTAATCTGCCGGTTCAATCCCTGGAGGGGTCCTTAAAACCCAAGGGGAGAAAGGAGACGTTTTATGCGCTTAGCACTAGGTATCGCTTTTGGAATGATCGCCGTGGCACCGTTTTTCGGTCGGTGGAGGGCGAATGTGTGGTTGAAGAAACATATCCCCGCAGAACGTACGATGAAGAGTGTTCCAGAGATCGCTTAACTAAAGCAGCGACAGCCGTAAAAGAAAGACAGGACCGTTGCCCATAGGGGTGCGGTCCTTTTCTTTCGCTCCTGGTCTCAATTCAGGCGATAGATTCGGTAGTTGGATGGGGTGGCAGAAGAAACCAGACTAGATTGGATCTTGGTTCAACACAAAGCGCGGCTCATCTATCGGGCCGCCGCTTCGACTCCCTATTGAAGGGAGAAGGAACAGGCTTGCGTGACTGACTATCGCTCCTGATTTGCCCGTTTGGAGATCATGACGACTTTTGAGATCTCGCTGGGTATCCGAGCAGGACCGGCAAGCATCGCCGTCCTGGTGAATCGCGGCGAGCCCGTCCAGCCCGGGAGACGAAACAGATCGAAGGGGTGAGCCGCAGCAGTCTTATCGTCGCTCTGTTCTGGAGAGTGATGGTCGCGGAGCTCGCCGAGAACGATAGAGCGCGTGGTAGCACGTTCGGCAGGGGAACTCGATTCCCAGTAGAGGCGGAAGCCCTGACCGCAAACCGAACAGTGAATGTCCTGCCGGAACTCGGATCTTCTAAGTAAGACCTGCATGTAGTTGTCGTCCTGTGGGGAGTTTCACCCGAATTTCTGGACACTCTCAAACATCATTACCGTAGCCGGAGCCTCCCGACGAGGCCATAGCACGCTCGTGTCAACGGCATGGTTCGGTAGTAACGCCCGCCGTTATGACCGACGGCGGCCGAGGTTCGTGTCCCATTCGCAAGCCGTCGCCTCGACGCGATTTGCGGCAACCATCTATTCTTGAAGATGTGAGCGAACAGATGATCAGGATTCAGCTTCCGGACGGTTCAGTGCGCGAGGTTTCGCGCGGTACGACAGCGTATGACGTGGCGATGAGCATCTCGCCACGACTAGCTGCAGCGGTGGTAGTAGCGCGGATTCGTCCGCTGACGCCGGCGACTACCGGAGCTGTTGAGACGGATGAGACCTCAGAAGCCGCGATGTATGGCGGCGCTGAGAGTGGAGAGCGGTTGGTCGATTTGACCGCGCCCCTAACGGAAGATGTGGCGCTCGAGCTCCTGAAGGAGAGCGACGAGGCTGCACTGAAGGTGGTGCGTCACTCCGCCGCGCACGTGATGGCTACGGCGATTCTCGAACTCTTTCCCGAGACCAAGCTCGGACATGGACCGGCGACGGACTCCGGCTTCTTCTATGACGTGTACCGTGAGACGCCGTTCAGCGACGAAGATCTCGCCGCGATCGAGACGCGTATGGGCGCGGTCGTTGCGCGCGATGAGAAGTTTCTGCGTGAGGAAGAGTCGCGCGAGATGGGACTGAAGGACTACGCCGAGCAGGGCGAATTCATGAAGGTCCACTTCATCGAGAAGTTTACGCAGCCGGGCGACGAGATCTCGCTCTATCGCAACGGCAAGTTTGTCGACTTTTGCCGTGGCCCGCATGTGCCTTCCACGGGCCGCGTGAAGGCGTTCAAAGTGACATCGGTTGCCGGAGCCTATTGGCTGGGCGATGAGAAGAATCAGCAACTGCAGCGAATCTACGGCACTGCATTCTTCAACACGAAGGATCTCGACGCCCACTTCAAGCGGCTCGAGGAGATCAAGGCTCGCGACCATCGCGTGCTCGGCAAGCAGCTCGATCTGTTTTCCATCCAGGAGGTCGCGGGATCGGGGTTGATCTTCTGGCATGCCAAGGGCGGACTCATTCGTAAGACGATGGAAGACTGGATGCGCGAAGAATGTATCCGTCGCGGTTACGATATGGTTTACACGCCGCACATCATGCGACGAGAGCTTTGGAAGATCTCGGGACATGAAGGTTTCTATTCGCAGAACATGTATCCGCCGATGGAGCTCGACGACGCGGAGTACCGGCTGAAGCCGATGAACTGTCCCGGCCACATCTTGATTTACAAGAACTCGCCCAAGAGTTATCGCGACCTGCCCGTGCGATACGCGGAGCTCGGCAACGTGTATCGCTACGAGCGGTCGGGCACGATGCACGGTTTGCTGCGCGTACGCGGCTTCACGCAGGATGATGCGCACATCTTCTGCATGCCGGAGCAGGTCGTCGACGAGATTGAAGGGTGTCTCGACTTCGCCGAAGCTGTGCTGAAGACCTTCGGGTTTAACGAGTACCGGGTCGAGCTCTCTCTGCACGATCCCAAGAAGTCAGGAGAGTTCGTCGGCAACCCTGGCGACTGGGAGAATGCCGAGTCGGCCCTCAAGGGTGTACTTACCAAACGCGGCGTCGCGTTTAAGGCCATCCCCGGCGAGGGCGCATTCTATGGCCCGAAGATCGATATCAAGCTCGTGGACGTCCTGGGACGGCTGTGGCAACTGTCGACCGTACAGTTCGACTTCAATCTGCCCGCGCGTTTTCAGTTGGAGTACAAGGGCGAGGACGGAGAGCTGCATCAACCCGTGATGGTGCATCGTGCGCTGTTCGGTTCGGTGGAACGCTTCTTCGGTGTGCTGATTGAGCACTACGCCGGCGCTTTTCCGCTGTGGCTCGCGCCGGTGCAGATCGGAATCGTACCCATCTCGGAGAAGCACGTAGAGTATGCCGTCGCGGTGAAGGCGAAGCTTGAAGCTGAGGGCCTGCGCGTGGAGCTCGACCAGCGGAATGAAAAGATGAACGCGAAGATCCGCGAGTTCACCCTGCAGAAGGTACCTTTCGTATTGGTGGTGGGCGACAAGGAAGCGGCTACGGAAGCCGTGAGTGTGAGGACACGCGGAAAGGGCGATGAGGGCAGTGTTGCGCTCAACGACTTTATCGAACGAGCCGGGGGATTGGTCGCTTCGAAGTCGGTTGGTCTGTGATTAAGGTCGGTTGCTCTGTGATTTAAGACGGTTGCTCTCTCAATCGACGTGGAGGAGTTGACGATGGCTTCGCTCTCCAATCAGGACCGGGCAGCGGCGATTACAATCCTCGATCAGTTGCGCGAGCGAATCGTTGCTGTCACCGGCGACGATCGCGAACGCCTGTTTCAGATGCGGCGATACATCCTCAAGCACCTGGAGTTCGACGAGCGTGGAACGCCGACCCAGCGCCGCAAGCTGAAAGAGGCGAAGCGGAAGAGTCAGCTTGGACTTTGCGCGTTGTGCCATACAACGTTGCCGGAACGCGGCGCGGAACTTGATCGTTTTCGTGCCATCGATGGGTATACTGCAAGAAACACCCAGCTGGTATGCCATAGCTGTCACCAGAAGGCTGAAGCAGAACGTGGATTCGCATGATGTTGAGGACCTGTTTCCTGAGATCTCCATCACTGATGATCAAGCGATAAGTATCGATAGAGCAGGGCGAGGGTGTTCGGCGACGCCGCGGATCTGTTGACGGACAAAGGTTTAGATTGAGTCTGCAAGCTGAACAGCAGTACAATCGACAGGGGACCGATGTTTACGATTAGCGACAGTGTTCATATCAATGCTCCGATCGAGAGATGTTTCCTGCTTTCGACCAACATTGAGTTGGTGGGAAAAACGCTGGGAATGAAGCCGATCGAAGGCAAGACCAGGGGAACGATTGCACCTGGAGACAAGCTGCTGTGGGCAGGATGGAAGTTCGGCTTTCCGCAGATGCATGAGACCCTCATTACCCAATACGAATCGCCTGTGTTTTTTCAGGACACGATGGGGAGGGGACGTTTCAAGCGGTTCCAACACGACCATCACCTCTTCTACATCGATGGACGCACAGTTTTGAACGACAAGATTCGGTTCACTCTTCCGCTTTCGTGGGCGGGGAGAATCGTCGCCCGTACGATCCTTGTGCCTTACATCTCCCGGGTGCTTCGGCGCAGGATGAAGCTGCTGAAAAAAGTAGCCGAGAGTCAGGAGTGGCGAAAGTATCTTCCGGAAGAAACACTAGCGGACTAAGGCTACGTCCCGATCTTCGATCCCAGGCACAACAAATTTAGTCTCCATCTGTTTAACCACTTCAAGTGCGGGAGTGGTTCTGTATGCATCTCACCCTTCTAGAGGTGTTCGATGAGGGCTGTCGTCCTGCATGAGTATGGTGGACCGGATAAGTTGAAGTATGAAGTTGTTCCAGACCCCGTTGCCGGCAGGGGTGAGGTGTTGGTGAGGGTTGTGGCCACCAGTATCAATCCGATCGACTACAAGATGCGGAGCGGAGAGGCGAAGCAGCACTTTCCGCTGGAGCTGCCCGCGATCATCGGACGAGATCTCTCAGGGATCGTTCGTGAGGTAGGCGAACGCGTGAGCGGCTTTGCGCCCGGCGACAAAGTGATGGGATTCGCGACAAAAACCTACGCTGAGCTGGTGGTAGTCAAAGCGACCGATCTCGCGCTCGTTCCGGAGAAGCTGGATCCCGTGCATGCGGCAGCACTGCCTCTGGTGGCACTGACTGGGGAGCAGCTGATTACTCGCGGCACGAAGATTCAATCCGGCCAGACCGTGCTGGTCTCCGGTGCAGTCGGCGGCGTTGGCCGGTCGGCGGTATGGGCCGCGAAGAAGGCCGGGGCTATCGTAATCGCGGGAGTGAGAAAGTCGCAGCTACAAGAGGCGGAGACCTTGAAGGCCGACCACATAGTCGCGCTTGATGACTCGGCGGCAATGGAGAAAATCGGATTTCTCGATGCGGTCGCGGACGCGGTTGGCGGCCAGACCGCGAACAAACTCCTGGCAAAGGTGAAACCGGGGGGAGTCTTCGCTTCGGTACTGGGGCCCCCGACAGATGCGAAGTTGCATCCCACGGTCAGGGTCGAGGCGGTTAAGGCCGTGCCAGACGCTAAAACACTGAGAACGTTGGCCGAAGACTTGGTTGCCGGACGGTTTGCCATTCCAATCGACAGGATGGTGCCGCTCGCCGAAGCGGGCGAGGCTCAGGCAGCTGCAGCAAAAGGTGGGATAGGAAAGATACTATTACTGGCGTAATCTATTTCTGTTACGCCAAGTACTGAAGAGTAAACGGTGACTGGGCCATGGACATGGAGACGATTCGACTAGAAAGCTGGATCGATGCACCGGTAGAACGATGTTTTCTGCTGTCCCTGAGTGTTGATCTTCATCTTGCATCGGCGCGTTCTTCCCGAGAGCAGGCAGTAGAAGGGGTGACGAAGGGTCTGATCAGCGAGGGCGAGACAGTAACCTTTCGCGGCCGGCATCTCGGTTTGAAACTGCGACACAAGAGCCGCATCGAGGTTCTGCGACCCTATTCGTACTTTCGTGACGTCATGGTTACGGGTGTCTTCTCACACTTTGAGCATGAACATCACTTCGCGGCCATGGATGACGGTACCCGGTTGCGCGACGAGATTCGATTCACCGCTCCCTGGGGCGCGATAGGACGGCTCGCGACGAAGATCCTGGTCAAGCGCCACCTCACGGCCTTCCTCATGGAGCGGAATGCCGGGCTCAAGCAGGTGGCAGAGTCCGAAGACTGGCACCGTTACCTCGATGGTCAATCCGTGACGATCGCGGTGGCTCCCAAAGGAAGTTCGGTGAAGCAGAGATGGGAAGCTAGCAGTCTGCTCCCTCGCTCGCAAAGTTGACCTTCCCAATAACTCGCTATGAATGCGTCGTTAGCGCCGACGGAAACTGTTGCGAATGGCGCGTGTACGGTCGGCCGTCGGGATCGGCTGCGCAGGCGCCGGGCCCTCTGGATAGAGAACCACAAAGCGTCTGGGGCCTTCGCCGGAAGAGGCCGTAGGCAATCCAGACTTGGTCAGGGCGAGGTGAAGCATCCGGCGTTCACGCGAAGTCATAGGCGGGAAGGAGTAGGGTCTGCCAGTGGCGCGAACCTGCTCGATGGCTGTCTCGGCAGCGAGATGGAGTTCCCGGTCGCGTTTGGCTTTGAAGCCTTCTGCGTCGAAGAAGATCAGGTCGTGTTCTTCGGGCTCGAGCCGGAGGATCTTGGCGGCAAGATGCTCGATGGCGTGGAGCAGCTCGCCGTTACGCGCAAGGAGAAGAGGAGTATCTGTGCCGGTAAACTCGACGCAAATCAAAGGCGACGGTTCGGAGCCGGAAGCGCCGGGTACGGCAGAGGAGTTCGCGCCGGTTGGAGTGTCAGCGTTGGGTTGCACGTGGCCGTTGCAGGCAAGGATGTGAGACTGCAAATCGAGACTTCCTATGTCTGTTAAAGTTTTCAGGAAGTCCGCGATCTTCTTCACTGCACGGCCCTGATCCATCAGGGGGTTCGTCATTTTCTTAAGACCGATTTCAAGGGAATGAAGTTTCAACCCCTGGTTATTTGATTCTCTCAAAGTATCGCTGCTTTGGGGTCGCGCTGCCCGACGATGGCGCGTTTATCGCACCAAACCTCATCGTTTTCCCGAAATGGTCGTCGGCGTTCCTGCCTTGCGGCGGGCTCGTTTGGCGGCGATCTCACGCATCTCACGGCCAAGGCTGGTGCGGTTCATCACAGATTGCTGCGCAATGCTGATCAGGTTGCCGATCGTCCAGTAGAGAGCCAGACCCGACGCGTAATTCCAGGTCATGTAACCCGACACCGCCGGCATCATGAACGCCATCATCTTCTGCTGCTGCGGATCGACGCCGGGTGAGGGCGTATAGAACTGCACCAGGAACTGACTCACGATCATCACGATCGGCAGGATGTGGTATGGGTCTGCGCTTGAGAGATCCGGAAGCCAGAACCAGTGCGCCTGGCGTAGTTCCACCACCTTGGGCAGCATGCTGAAGAAGGCGAACAGCAGCGGCATCTGGATCAACGTCGGAATACAACCCCCGAACATGTTCACGCCGTTATCCTTCTGCAGCTTCATGATCTCGACGTTCATCTCGTTGCGCTTCGGATCAGTCGCCTTGTACTTCTTGTAGCGCTCCTTGATCGCGTCCATCTGCGGCTGAATGCGCTGCATCTTCAGACCGCTCTGCATCGTCTTCACGCGCAGCGGCAGAATCAGCAGGTTGATCAACACCGTCAACAGCACGATCGACCAGCCCCAGTTCGACGTAATGTGGGCGTGGATGAACTGCAGCGAGAGGAAGAGATACTTGCCGATGGGCCCGAAGAAGCCGAAGTCCAACAGCGGCTCGAGCGAAATTGTATTGCCGGTCGCGTGAATGCCGCGCAAAACGTTCACTGCCTTAGGGCCAACATACACGCGGGTCTGAGTGCGGCCACTCGTGTCACCGAGCGCAGCACCGAGAACCGGCACCTCAATCGCTCCCTTGGCCGGCGCGCCGGATCCGAGCCCCGTCCGCCGAATTGTCTTGGCTACGTCCAGTTGGTTATGCAACATCGCCACAGTCGCGGTGTCTGGCGAATCCGGCAGGAAGATCGCTGCAAAGTAGGTATCGCTGGTACCGGCCCAGTCGAACGGTCCATTGAGCGTCTCGCCGCCCGAGACCTTCTTCGCGGCCAGGTGCTGCTCCTTCGCGTTCTGTGCGTAGTCAAGTTGCGCCCCCGCGTAGGCGGATGCATTGTCCTGGTCGCCAAACCCACCCGGCCAGTTGATCAGCGCGCGAACCGGTGCGCCGTTGCGCGTCACCTCAACATCGGCGTGCAGAACATAGGTCTCGTCAAACGAGAACGTCTTGCGAACCGTCGTCGCCCCGTCCGAGTAGTTGAATGTCAAACTCGCAGGAGCTGCCAGCGCCCCGCTAGCCGACGGCACATACAGTGCCTTACTCAAGCTCGCCGTCAACGCAGCATCATAGGTATACAGCGACAGCGGATATCCAAACTGCTGCGCAGCCTGCGTGTGCACCAGGTTCAGCGGCTTGCCGTCCGAGTCCTTATACTTCTTCAGAATCCAGCTCGACACCTGACCGCCGCGGTTGGTGAAGGTGATGCGGTAGAGCTCATTTTCGACCGTGGTGGTCGCTTCAGCAGGGGCCTGCACCGTCGGAACCCCGGAGGCCGCAGGAGCAGCTGCGGTTGAATTTGTCACTGCCGGGGAAGCCGGAGGCTGCGCGGGGGCTTGCGTTCCACCCACAGCTGCTGTGCTCTGGCTAACGTTAGGGGAGGCCGTCTGCGGATTATTCTTCGCGCGGAAGTACTGCAGGCCAAAGAAGACGGTGACCAGGACGAGCATCATGACGAGGAGCGATTTATTGTCGCCGCCGCCCTGTTGATTGGGGTTTTTGAACTCTGCCAAAAGAGACTTCCTATTCTTTGCTAAACGTAAGGCCGCCTCCGCAGACTTTGGAGACGCTACCTTTATGATAAATGGTCTGTGGAAATAGGTGCGGCCACGGTAGCCTTCGAGCTTCGCAGAGGCACCGGGTCCAGCCCGCCCTTAGCGAAGGGGTGGCACCTGCCGACGCGCCGAAGCGCCAGCCACGACCCCTTCACGACACCGAAGCGAACCAGCGCAACATAGGCATACTCCGAACACGTCGGAAGGTAGAGGCATTGACTCGGACTGAAGGCATGCAGCACCGGCGAAACGATCGTTTTGTAAAGGCCGTAGGCCACGCGGACGCCGAGACTGGGCTGAGGGTCCATCATCGGTTCACCGCGACCTGGAAGACATCGGCTGGACCGCGCCCTCTCTGGGCTGCCGTTCAGCCGCCCTCTGAATAGCGCGAAAGACGCTTGCCACCTCGCGCTCCAGGGTCGGATAGTCGAGATCGATGACGCTGCGGCGCGGGTGCAGAACCACATCGACCGGTGTGTTCAGTGTTGCAAGATTCTTGCGAACGGCTTCGCGCATCCGGCGCTTGATGCGGTTGCGGTCCACCGCCTTTCCCATCACCTTCCCCACCGTCAGCCCCACACGCGGACTCGACGCATCCGCATCCCGCAATGGAGTTCCATCGGCCCCAAGCTGAGGGCGAAGCGTAAAGAAGTAGCTCATCTGTTTCGCGAACTGTTTGCGGCTGGCCTTATACACGCGCTGGTAGTCGGCGTGTTTCCGCAGGCGAAAGATCGAATTTGGATTCGCGGTCATTGGCGTACAAGCAGACGGCTCGCTGTCTCCATCCTACAAGCTTCCCTTCTTTCCAGCGCCCTCAGCCGCCTCACCCTCTTCACGCAAAGAAGCCCGCCGGCCCGGCGAGCTTCTCGAGGGACGATCACCCTCTGCGTTCCTGCAAAAACAACCGCTACCTATTTCTTAGGGGTGGAGCTGCTGTCTCCACTCTTCACGTTTGTCTCTTGACCCGGTTTCTTCGTCGTCGTGTTGCCCTGGTTGCTGCCCTGCGACGGGTTGTTCCCTTGATTTCCCTGGTTTGGCTGATTCATGTTCTGTGCCATGACAATTCTCTCCTTTGTCGGCCGTCGACCACTATCTCAACGTTGCCGACAACCATTAAGAGACCTGCCGCGGCCGGATGGTTGCCCCAAAACAGATGCCTTACATGCTGGTAGATGTTGGTTTAGCCGATGCAATCCCGCCGCAGACGGAACTCATTTCGAATCTGAATGATGGACCTCGAAACCCAGAGCGGTGGCTATCAAAAGGCAAACACCATCGAACGAGAGCGATAGCTCTCCCCGATGGTCTTTGCAAACCACATATACTTCTTTCAGATTTTCTATTGCTTACGAGTTCCTGAGGAACCTGTATATCAAGCGCCCATCAAGACGCTGATCGGCTAACTGGCTCTAAGCAAAAAGACTAGTCGCGGAAACCGGCGCTGACGGCGATCTTGTGACGCCCCTTGGCACGGCGGCGGCTGAGGACAGCGGCACCCGCCTTGGTCTTCATGCGGGAAAGAAAGCCGTGGGTCTTGGCGCGGTGGCGACGGTTGGGTTGAAAAGTACGCTTCGGCATGACAAAAAACTCCTGCGCAGGGTAGAACACCTGCTCAAACTTTTAGGCTGTTGCAACAATCTCTGAGTATACCCGATCGGACGGGATTTTCACAGCCGTAATGCTGCGTCCTTTTGGCCACACGCTTCAGATAAGGTCAGTTGCCCGAAAACCAAGCTCATTGGCTCTCAGTGGCGCGTCTGAGATCATATGCGAGCGAGGAGCAGTCATGTCACGAGAACAGAAAGTCGCTGTGGTCGAAGCCTATTTGGATTGCTTTGCAACAAAGGACTTGTCCAAAGTGTCCTTTGCCGAAGACGTAACATTTGAAGGGCCGCGCATGCCAAAATTGACGGGTCGTGCAACCATACTCGGATTCCTTACGCAAATTCTCCCCGTGGTCAGGGGTATTCAGCTAAAGCAGCACATTGTCGAGGGAGATTATGTTGCAACCGTCTTCGACATGGAGACTGTTAATGGAGTGGATCACGTTTTTGACCGAATTCACATCGTAGATGGACAGATTAAAGCGATACATGCGTTCTATTACCCGGAGCAACCGCCTGAGGGACAAACCTAGTCGGCGGACTCTGCTGTCAAAGCCCAGTCATTGAAATCTGGAAACGCGCCGAGCGTTCCATAAAGGGTCCTTTGTGCCAGTGACGAACTTATTTTCAGCGAAGACTCTTGATCGGATCAGCCATCGAACTCCTTCGCAGCGACGATGGAATGCGATGGGGAGACGAAAGTTTCGAAATGAGACGACTCAACAAACTATCCTGTAAAAGAAAATCACTGCCACCAAAGGCGCGCACATGCACCGCAAAACAGACACACCGGATATCCTGATAGTGATATCAACCCACCACACAAAGAGACCGGATCGCGAATCTCTTAACACAAGAAACTTCGCATTAGTAGAGAAGAAACATCTGGGTCGCAACGTATTTTCTCCCTGCTACAGACGCTTGATTTCAGTTCTTCACTGGTAATGGTGCAACTTCCTTTTTTTGATGCGAAGGTCTGAAAAACGCCATCTTTTCCGTGCTACTATCGAACCCGATTCGCAACACGTTTTTCTGCAAGCCCAGCCGTCCCGCACTCTGCTTTACGTTGAACTACTCCTCTCCGCGGCCAGTGTTGCAACGGGTGCTCAGCGGAGAGAATTCTGGCAACACAGGGGCCGTCTTCACCTGTCCTCAGGGGCAGGGATGGACCTCTATTTGCTGCTTATCGTGTGAACCGCACGACTGAAAGAAGTGCCACGTCTGGTTTGGAACAGGAAACAAGACAAGGAAACTAAAGAATGTCATTCGTTCCGACGGCTACCGCCGTATTGAATTATTGGGTTCGTATTCTGGCTGCGCTTGAGAAGAAGATCAACCGCCAGTCTTACGAGACTTGGCTCAAGCCGACACGGTTCTCACATCTTGAGGGCAAAAAGCTCTTCGTGCGAATTCCCTCCACGGACTTTCAGCACATCGGCGATCGCTACGCCGACCTCATCCAGGAAGCTATTGACAACCTCGGACTGGACGTCGAGTCGGTCGCGTTCACCACACCCGAGCAGGACCCGCGCGCGCCCAAGGTCCGGGAAGACGGCGGTTTTGCGCCTCTGCCGAGCCACAGCCAAAACGCACCCAAGCAGCGCCTCGGCGGATCGACGAACTCAGTATCGGGGCCGACGCCCGAGCAGGCGCGATTTGACTGGAGCGCAGCCTCGCAGCTCAACCCGCGTTACCAGTTCGACGCCTTCGTCATCGGAAGCGGCAATCAGTTTGCATCGGCAGCGGCACAGGCCGTGGCAGAACGGCCTTCGAAGGCCTACAACCCGCTCTTCCTCTACGGCGGCGTCGGTATGGGCAAGACCCATCTGATGCACGCGATCGGCCACGACGTAAAACGCAGGCAGCCGCACGCCTCCATCAGCTACGTCAGCGGCGAAAAGTTCACCAACGAGATGATCAACTCGGTCCGCTACGACAAGATGACCGGCTTCCGCGACAAGTTCCGCAACGTCGACGTGTTGTTGATCGACGACATTCAGTTTCTCGCCGGCAAGGAGCGCACCCAGGAGGAGTTCTTCCATACCTTCAACACGCTGCACGAGAGCATGAAGCAGATTGTCATTGCCAGCGACCGGCCTCCGAAAGAACTCGCCGACTTTGAAGATCGCCTGCGGTCACGTTTTGAGTGGGGCCTGATCGCCGACATTCAGCCGCCGGATCTCGAGACCAAGGTTGCGATTTTGCAGAAGAAGGCAGAGAGCGAACAGACGCAGCTTCCCACGGATGTCGCGATGTTTATCGCCTCGAACGTGCGGACGAACGTGCGCGAGCTCGAGGGCGCGCTGGTGCGGCTGATCGCCTGGTGCAGCATGCATGGCGTCGAGATCACGCTTGCCGTAACGCAGCAGTGCCTGAAGCAGTTCATCGATACGCAGGTCCGCAAGATTACGATTGAGACGATTCAGCGCACTGTAGCTGAGCAGTTCGGCATGCGGGTCGCGGAGTTGAAGCAGAAAAACAACTCCCGACAGATCGTGGTGCCGCGGCAGATTGCGATGTTCCTGGCCAAGCAGTTGACGGAGGCTTCCCTGCCCGAGATCGGGCGGCAGTTTGGCGGTAAGCACCACACGACCGTGATGCATTCGATCTCGAAGATCGACGAACAGCGCCGGGCTGACAAGGACCTGAACCGCACCATCAACAAGCTGATGGAGACATTGAGCTAACCCCTGCGTCCTGCCGGACGGGCCTCCTACGCGGAGCGCGGTCACTTCGTGACGCGTATACCGGTCTAGGCAGGATCGGCGGCATCGGTCCTCCCGTTGGTCGGCACGATCTTCCCCCGACCAACGGGAGGACCAAGCGAAGCGGTATACAAGTCACGAAGTGACCGCCCCACGCGCAGTGGGCTCGTCCGGCAGGACAGTCCCCCAAAAAATAGTTCAAAAACGTGGCGTACTTTTAGCAGCCAAAAAACACGCTGCTAGCCCACCACGTCCACCACGCAAACCACCACGTTCTCACCACCAAAACACCACGACAAAAACACCATTTTCCTCAAAAATCCCAATTAAAATGCCTTTCCACCAGCGCCGGAAAAAAATCTACTTCCGAAGATATTTTTCTGGAATCGGATTGGTCGGGGACTCGGAATCCCAGAAGATGTTGACCACCCAGTAGCGATCCCCGTCCTTCAACAACTGAAAGCTATTGATCCCCCGAATAAAAGGAGTGGGATCATCAGCGTTATGGCGAGACTCGTAAGTACTCCAAACCTGAACGATATTGCCGAACTGCTCGATCTCATTGTGAATAGAGCGCTCAAAGAATCCATTAGTAGTCATCCGCCCCTGACTGCGAGAGATATAGCCGTCAATCGTAAGAACAACCGCGTCACTACGCCCACTAGCAGCTGACGTCGTTGCAGGAATAAGGCGCGCATCAGGAATAAAGAGCGAGCGCATACGGTCCCAGTCACGCGCCTGGCCCTTGGGGCCAGAGATCACGCTGTAGACAGCATTGAGAATCGCTTCGGGTGATTTCACGTCGTCGGGTTTGGCCTGCGGCCAGTCGGTTCTCGTTGCGATGGAACCGATCAACGTAGGAGGAGTTGATGGCTGCGCCGGGGCCGCAGAGGTCTGCGCATGCGCGAGAGTTGCGAGAGATAAGGACAGCAGGGTAGCGACGATTCGGTTCGCTGGCTTCACGGAAGCTCCTTGAGTAACAGACCTACTTTACTAAGGTCAGAGAGATTCTGGTTAATCACGAATGAAGCTGTTGCGGAGTTGGAGGATCAAGGCATAGCCTTGGGAGCATGCGAAAGACCTTTCTTTTCCTTGGAGCTTTGTGCGCGGCGATGTGCGCGTATGCCCAATCAATGCCGGCGGAGCACCACCATCATCACGATGATGCGGATCGGACGCTGGGACGGGTTTCGTTTCCGACGTCGTGTGCGGCGCGGTCGCAGGGGCCGATGGAGCATGGTGTGGCTTTGCTGCACTCGTTTGGATACACCCAGGCCGAGATGCAGTTTCGTGCGATCGCGAAGGATGACCCGGGATGCGCGATGGCGCACTGGGGTGTGGCAATGACGAAGTACCAGGAGCTTTGGGGAGAGCCAGAGTCCGCAGCGCTGAAGACCGGCGAGGAGGAGATGGCCGAGGCTCGGAGGCTGGCTGCGCCTCCTGCAGTGGTGACGACGCGCGAGCAGGCCTATATCGGGGCTTTGAGCGCGTTCTTCGATCCTAAAGATGCGACGTTTCAACAGAGGGCAGATGCATATGAAACGAAGATGAATGCGCTCCACGCAGCTTATCCCGACGATGTGGAAGGGGCGGCGTTCGACGCATTGGCGATCCTCGCCGCGGAGTCACCGATAGATACCTCGTTGAGTCATGAGCATGAAGCGCTGGCGATTCTGATCCCTTTATTCGAGGCGCATCCAGACCATCCAGGGCTCGCGCACTACATCATTCATACTTGCGATACTCCGGCGCTGGCACCGGAGGGTCTGCAGGCGGCGCGAGAGTACGCGAAGATTGCGCCTGCGTCGGCCCATGCGCTGCATATGCCGGGTCACATCTTTGCGCGGCTGGGAATGTGGCAGGAAGATATCAATTCGAACGTGGCTTCGGTGAAGGAGTCGGAGAAGGCAGAGGCCGCGGGCCAACCGGGGGCCGCGCATCAGATGCATGCGAAGGAGTTCCTGATCTATGCGTATTTGCAGGTGGGGCAGGATCAGAAAGCTAAGGAGCTGACCTACGACATGCGGTCGGTCGGCAACCGGATGGAGGCCATGCCGGGCATGGACGACATGAAGCATGGCGGGAATCGCCTGGACAACGAGGTGCGAGCAGTATACGGCATTGAGATGCATGACTGGAAGACTCTGGCTGCCGAGGCCCCGGCACCGGGTTCGAAGGAGTATCTGAAGTTCGATACGTACTGGGGCCAAGGCGTAGCGGCGGGACACCTGAAGAATGCAAAACTCGCCGCTTCGGCGCTGACGGAGTTCGATAAGGCAGTTGAGGCGCTGAAGAAATCTCCTTATGCGTCGCGCATCAGCTCGATGGAGGTGGAGAGGAATGAGATGGTGGGTTGGCAGGCGTTCGCAGAGAACAAGCCGGAGGAGGCTGCAACGGCAATGCGCAAGGCCGCCGACCAGCAGGACAAGCTGGGGCAGGGCGAGGTGGATATTCCAGCGCGGGAGATGCTGGGTGATCTTCTGATGATGGAAAAGAGACCGGGTGAGGCGCTGGTGGAGTACAAGATGGCCCTGAAGCTTAGCCTGAACCGGCTGAACGGGCTGCTGAGCGCTGGGATGGCTGCGGAGAAGGACAAGAAGCCGGAGGAGGCGCGTGCGTTCTACACGGCGGCGGCTCGGCAGACGGACTTTGGCAAGACCAGCCAGAGGACGGATGTGGCGCATGCGGTAAAGATGGCTGGGGCAGCCGAGACTGCGATGAACAACTAGTAGTGCACCCTTGAGAGTCGCGACACTCAGGGCGTCGAGGGCGGCTCGGCGCGGGTGAAGGTGTAAGCGTCGCGGAATTTGAAGTCTTCGCCGGGGCGGCGGGTCTCCTTGCGATAGGTGTAGAGGTTGCGGCGCAGGGTGAGTGTGATTCGGACGTCTACAGGCCTGTCGTTCTCTTTGCCATGACCGGTGAGGATGAGGGTGCCACGGCCAAGCTTGGAGAAGTCCTCGAGCCCCTGAAGAGTGTAGATGTCAGTGGATTTATCGCGATCGGAGGTGAAGGTGATCTTTGCAGCGATTGGGTCCAGGGTGACGGTTGTGAATTCGCGAACGGTCTTCGATGGACCGTCGTCGTAGATGTAGTTGAACTGAAGGGCCCTTTGGTCGGCGGTTTCGGTGATGGTCAACCAGGTTGGGAGGAAGACCTGGGCGTTGCTCTGGAAGTCGCGATACTCCAACTGGCCTGTCCACTTGCCTAAGAAGTTGGCGTTTAGATCTTTTGCTGGCGTCTGAGTAGGAGCCGGGGTGGGAAGACAGAAGAGAGCGATGGCGAGGAGCGACGCAGCGAGTTTCGTCGGGAGCTTTAGGATCATTGAGGTTTTCTTTCTGTTGCGATCTGCGATGCGGGGGTGAGTGAGGTACGGGAACACCGCTGGGAAGTTCCCCTCTTTTCTTTCACCAGGTGATGTAGACGCCTTTGCGAATCCATTGAGGGCTACCGATCTGCTGCATCATGAAGTCGGCTACGTCCTCCCGAGAGATGCGGCTGCCGTTTGGGGGCAAGGCGTCGCCGTCTATGCGATAGGCGCCGCGGCCGGGCGTGTTGGTGAGCATGGGAGGCATCACCATGGTCCAGTCGAGGCTGCTGTGGGAGAGATTGTTCCATTGTGAGATCTGCGACGCCACGGGCCACTTGAGGAGGGTGTTGTAGACGATGTTCTGGACGATCCAGCGACGCCAGGCGGGCTGCTTGTCGAGCGAGGTGGAGAGCGCGCCGGCGGACCCAAGAACGATGATGCGGCGGACAGGCTTGGCCTGAGTTTCGGTGTCCTGCATCGCGGCGATGATCTGCGGGATGGCGCGCTCGAGGACGTCTTCCTTCTTGAGGGAGTTTGCGCCAAGCGCTGACAGGACTATGTCGGCGCCCGCGATGGTTTGACGCACGGGCGCAGGGTCGAAGGCGCTGCCTCGGACGATCTTGAAGTTCAGGGGCTCCCGAGCGCCTGGAGACGCAGGACGTGTGAAGAGGAAATGGGGAGGCGGGGTGGACCGGAACAGCGCTGTGACCTCGTAGCCGGCGAGGATGCAGCGCTGTGTGAGGAGTTTTCCGGTGGCACCACTGGCTCCGAAGAGAGCGATCTTCATGCTGGCTCCTTTGGGTTCGGGACTGATTATCCTCTGGCATGAGACGCAGGTGTGAAAAAAGTGGTTGGGGTAAATGCATGATTCTGTTTTATTTGGTGAATATTCCCACGGTTGAGGATGAGTCTTCTCGCAAGTTTAAAGGTGTGGCTGTGAGGAAGTGGGATAAGAGGGCGGTTGATCATACGAGCGGAGCTAGTCTTCCTTAACTTACGCTTTAGGCTGGCCGGTTTTCTAAAACAGGACGCTGGCATAAACACCTATTTATGAGATCGATGGGATAGATATCCACTTTTCAAGCGAGAACGGTTACTGCTACTAGTATTTGTCTCTTTTTCTTTTGTTTCTTAGAAGCAGTAATCGCCGTTGATGGAAAGTTTTGGCTGGTTTCGGCATCGCACACAACGACCGTGGTTTCCACAAAGAAATCTGTCGCGCTGGAGGGCGTTTCACCCCTAGAATCAAGCAGACGTTGAGCGGCCGAGATGCATCGCGAGTTCGATTCGGTGTACAGTTTGGCCAGCACCAACTACGAAGATGGAGACAAAACTGTGACCAGTGCGACCCAGGAGCCCGAGATGACTTTGCCGACCGAGACGAGCGCAGCCCCAACCGGCAACCTCGAGATCACAGTTTCCCGTGCGGAGTTGCTGCGAGAGTTGACCGCTGCACAGAGCGTGGTCGAGCGGAAGACGACGATTCCGATCCTGTCGAACTTTCTGTTCGAGGCGACGCAGAGCGAGGGCGGCGACCGGTTGACCATTACCGCGACGGATCTCGATCAAAGTCTGCGGACAAGCTGCGCGGCCAAGGTGAAGAAGGCGGGGGCTTGCACAATTCCGGCGCGGAAGCTGTACGACTACATCAAGCTGCTGCCTGAGGGCGAGATCTCGATCAAGCTGATGGACAATCACTGGGTGCAGATCCGGGCGGGCCGGTCGAATACGAAGATGGTCGGGATGGCGCGGGCGAACTTTCCGCAGGTGCCGGAGTTTCCGGCTAGCGGCGCGGTGAAGATCTCGGTTCCTTCGCTGAAGAACATGGTTTCGAAGACTATCTTCGCGATCTCAAACGAAGAGTCTCGCTACACTTTGAATGGGGCGCTGCTGGTTCTGAAGGCAGAGAGCATGGCCATGGTTGCGACCGACGGGCATCGGCTGGCGCATATCGAGAAGCTGGGGGAGACGTTGGATGGCGTGTCGGGCGAGAAGAAGACGCTGATTCCGCGCAAGGCGCTGAGTGAACTCTCCTCTCTGCTAGGCTCGACCGAAGCTGAGACGCTAGAGTTTGGCGATGACGATCAGACCCTGTTCTTCCGGGTTGGTGGGCGTGTGCTGACCAGCCGCAAGCTGACCGGGCAGTTTCCGAACTATGAGGCGGTGCTGCCGCGCGATAACAACAAGTTTGTGATCGTCCGGTGTGAAGATCTGATGGGTTCTATTCAGCGTGTGGCGCAGTTTGCGGATGAGCGAAGCGGCGCCATCAAGATTCGGCTGGAGCAGAATGAGCTGAAGCTTTCGTCGTCGAGCACAGATGCGGGTGAGTCGGAAGATACGATTGAGACGCCCTATAACTACGATCCGCTGGTGGTGGGGTTTAACAGCCAGTATCTTATCGATTTTTTGAAGGCTATTGGCAACACGGGCGAGGTACGTCTGGAGTTCAAGGATGCACAGAGCGCGGGGCAGATGCGGCCCGAAGATGCGAATGAGGATGTGAAATACAGATACATCCTAATGCCCATGAGAATCTGACTTTGAGCGAGTTTGAAGATTGTAAAAAATAACCCATAAACTGGCCATTTGGCCAGTTTATGGGTTATTTTCATGCTGTTTCAAATAGCTTGGACCTGCCACCACATCTCATTCGAAAGCGACTCGGCGGAAGCTATGCAACGTCTTAGTCAGCATGGGGGGCTTGACCGAGAAACCTTTTTGAAGGGAAACAACAAGCGACAGCCAACGTAAAATGGGTTATGAGTTCAACCGATGCGGCCGAACCGCCCGTAAAAGGCGGTTCCGACCGCCAACCCTTTCGCTTCAACTTTGAAAACACCTACGCTCGGTTGCCTAAAGGCTTCTACTCGCGATTGGATCCTACCCCTGTTCGTGCTCCGCGCCTGGTCAAGATAAATGTGGAGTTGGCCGTGAAGCTTGGGCTGGATCCTGACGCTCTGATAAGCCCTGAAGGTGTCGAGATATTTGCTGGCAACCGCGTGGCTGAAGGATCTGAACCTCTGGCGATAGTCTATGCCGGACATCAGTTCGGACATTTTGTGCCTCAGCTGGGTGACGGCCGCGCCAATCTGCTGGGAGAAGTGGTGGGGCGTGACGGCATACGCTACGACATCCAACTCAAGGGCTCGGGGCCTACACCCTACTCCCGGCGCGGCGACGGCAGAGCCGCTCTGGGTCCGGTCTTGCGTGAGTTCATTCTGAGCGAGGCCATGGCGGCGCTGAACGTGCCGACCACCCGGGCACTTGCTGCGGTGACGACGGGCGAACAGGTGATGCGCGAAGAGGTCATGCCTGGAGCCGTGCTGACGCGAGTGGCGGCGAGCCACCTTCGTGTGGGCACCTTCCAGTACTTCGCTGCACGGGGTGATACGGAAGGGACACGAATTCTGGCGGATTATGCGATCGCGCGACACTATCCTGAGGCTGCAGAGACGAAACAGCCTTACCGGGCGTTGCTGAATGGAGTGGTTAGTCGACAAGCACAACTGGTCGCACAATGGATGCTCCTCGGTTTTATCCATGGCGTTATGAACACCGATAACACTTCTATCTCGGGTGAAACCATCGACTACGGACCCTGCGCTTTTATGGAGGCGTACGATCCGGCCATGGTGTTCAGCTCGATCGATCACCAGGGACGCTATGCCTATGGCAACCAGCCCCCTGCAGCACACTGGAACCTGACACGCCTGGCTGAGACCTTGCTGCCCATTCTGGAGCAGGAGACGGGAAGCGAGGCGAACGCGCTGGTTTCGGCTAAGGAAGCGCTTGCCGGCTTCATAACGCAGTACGAGGCGGCTCGCGTCGCTGGTCTGCGCCGTAAGCTGGGCCTGTTTACAGAGAGTGATGGAGATGCGGCGCTGGCACAGGATCTGCTGGACCGCATGGCCGCCAACCGCGCAGACTTCACCCTTACTTTTCGACGACTTTGCGATGTCGTGGACGGATCGGAAAGCGAGGAAGGAGCGCGCTTGTTGTTCGATGAACCAACAAGCTATGACAAGTGGGCTACTGGATGGCGTCAGCGCATGGAAGTGGAGCCTATACCCGCATCGACCCGCGCTGCGGCCATGCGAATCGCAAGTCCGGCATTTATGCCGCGCAATCACCTGGTGGAGGCAACGCTGAATGCCGCGGTGGAGCGGCAAGACTTCCAGCCATTTGAGGAACTGCTGGACGTAGTGTCACGGCCATACGAGAACAGGCCAGATCTGAAAAAGTATGCCACCCCCGCACGCCCTGAGGAGCGCGTCAGTCAGACCTTCTGCGGAACATAAGCGACGGATAGCGATCGCCTCAGCTTACGGGCCTTGGCGGAGAACGCCGCGGCGTGCCCACCTTTGTTTTCAGCGTGTTCAAGAGCGTCGGCGATTTTCCTCCGCGTTGGTACAGATCGATGCCAAAGAGGTGTAGTTCATAGCGGCGATTCGTTTTTCTGGAGTTGTGCGTATGCATGTTTTAGCACCGCGGCTGATGCTTCGAGAGACTTTTGTTCGACTTCATTGAGGCGTAATTCGAGGACAGTCTCGACACCGCAGTTGCCTACTATGCAAGGCGTGCTTAGTGAGACTTCTTTAAGGCCGTACTGGCCGGTCATCATAGTTGAGACTATGAGAACAGAACGCTCGTCTCGGAGGATAGCCTCGCAAATACGAGTGACACAGGCGGCGATAGCAAAGCAGGTGTTGCCTTTGAGTGCGGCGACCTCCGGGCCGGCGTGGCGAACACTGATCAGAAGTTCTTCCTGAGATGGCAGCGTGTCGACGCCAGGATATTGAGCGAGGGGGATGCCAGCGACCTGAGCCGCGCTCCACACCGCGACCGAAGAATCTCCATGTTCGCCGATTACGGCGGCGTGGACTGAGCGTGCATCGACGTTAAGCTTCTCACCGAGAATGTGGCGGAGACGCTCTGTGTCTAAAAGCGTTCCGGTGCCTATGACCTGGCTAACGGGCAATCCCGATTCTGTTTGAGCAATGTAAGTGAGGACATCCAGAGGGTTCGTGGCGATAATAAGTACGCCGTCGAATCCCTCTGCCATGAGCTTGGCGATGCAGCTACGAACGATAATGGCGTTGCCTGCCAGCATGTCGAGTCGTGAACCGCTGAACTTTCCTGGCGTGCCTACGGTGATGATCGCAATGGCGCTTGCGGCTGCGTCCTTGTAGGTGCCAGCGAAGATCTTCACGGGGGTGCCGAGCGGGACGGCTTGCTGTAGGTCGAGAGCTTCCCCGTGTACAAGGTTTTCGGTGTCACCAATTAGGACGATCTCGCGTGCGAGGTGGTTTTGAAGCAGGGCATAGGCGCAGCTGGTTCCTACGTGGCCGCAACCGATGACGGTGATGCGCGTGCGGTGAGAGGGCATGGGCTTCCTTTGCAATGAGCGTGGGTGATCGGGCCCGATTGTGCGCAGTTTATCGCATGCCGGTTATTGGCGCAGTTCGACTTCGGTGGCACCCTGTCCGCCTTGATTCTGCGGCGGCTCGGTGACGGTCGTGACGTGAGGATGATTGCGGAGGTATTCACGCAGGGTTCGGCGCAGGATGCCCATGCCGGTGCCGTGCACAATACGAATGCGCGGCAGGCCGGCGAGGAAGGCGCGGTCGAGGAAGCGTTCCACCTCTGTCTGAGCTTCGTCTGCGGTGCGGCCGATGACGTTGATCTCGGAGGTCATGTAGTCGGTGTCGTTGTTGGCTGTGGCAACGGTGATGCCTCCGCGTTTTCGCGCGGCTTCGAGCGGCGTGACTACGTTTACAGACTCGACCTCCGCTATGTCGTCTATGGCGGCACGCATCTTCATCGGCCCCATCGACACTTCGAAGTTTTTTGTGTCGATGACCCGGTCTACTCTTGCCTGACGGCCGAGCGACTTGAGTTTTACGAGATCACCGACCTTGATGCCCTTGGGGATGTGGGGTTGGGCGGCTGGGTCGTTCTTATCCGCGCGCGTTGTGTGGGCCACGACGGTGGAGTTGAACTGCTCGGAGAACTCGCGACGGAGTGTGGCCATGCGGCGGTCGGAGTCGCGAGCGATCTTTTGGGCAAGAGCCTTGTCGTCAATGGCTTTTACGGTTTCGCGGAGTTGGTAGGCGAAGTCTTCGAGGAGAGAGCTGAGTTTGGCTTCGAGCTCTTTAGTGCGGGTCTTTTGTTCAACCCGGCCTTCGACTTCGACCCGAGCCTTTTCGCGGGACAGCTCGCGTTCGCGAAGCTGCAAGGTTTCGCGCTCGGCTGCAGCTGCGGTGAGCTGGTTGTGGAGTTGGTCGAGAAAGGCGCCGATGTCAGCGGTCTGCGTGGTCATCTGGGCGCGGGCTGCGGTGATGATTTCGGGGGCAAGGCCTAGTCGTGCTGCGATGTTAAGACCCGCAGAGGCTCCCGGCACACCGAGGCGCAACTCGTAGGTAGGGGTGAGGGTCTGCTGATCGAAGCCGACGGCTGCGTTGAGGACGCCCGGGTGATTGGCAGCGTAGACCTTCAGGGAGGTGAGGTGAGTCGTGATGCAACACCATGCATTGAGCTTGAGAAAGTGAGTGGCGATGGCGACTGCGAGCGCGGCACCTTCTTCGGGATCTGTAGCCGAGCCCAGTTCGTCGAGCAGGACAAGCGAATCTGAGGTCGCTTCCCGCGAGATCCGATCGAGATTGACGACGTGGGCGGAGAAGCTGGAGAGATTGCGCTCGATGGATTGGGCGTCGCCTATGTCAGCGTAGATGCTTTTGAAAAGTGGAAGATTCGCCTCTTCGGCGGGAACAGGGATGCCTGCCTGGGCCATCAGTGCGAGAAGGCCGAGGGTCTTGAGAGAGACGGTTTTTCCTCCGGTGTTGGGGCCGCTAATAATAAGCTGTTTGGCTTCGGCAGGAAGAATGATGGTGAGCGGAACTGGCGCGGTGGGTTCGATGCCTTCGACCACGGCGTCAGCGCGCATGCGCAGCTCCAGCAAAGGATGGCGAGCGGCCGTAAGCGCTAGCTCCTGCGTGAAGTTTGGGCGGGAGCAGTTGAGGGTCTCGGCGAAACGAGCGCGAGCATGGTGCGATTCGACCTCCGCAAGAATGCACGCGCCGAGATGAATCGCTGCGGAGTTTTGACCGAGAGCGTGCGTCATCGCGACGAGAATGCGGTGTATCTCCGATTGCTCTTCATCAAGGAGCCGGACAAGCTCGTTGTTCTGCTCGATGGTCTCGAGTGGCTCGACGAACACGGTCTGTCCGGAGGAGGACGAACCGTGAACGACGCCAGGGACTTTGCGCTTAAATTCGGATTTTACCGGGATGACGAAGCGGTCGCCGCGGATGGTAATGAGATCTTCCTGCGTGCTGCCGCCTTCGCTAAGGGTTTGCAGGGATCTGCGGAGGCTTGCTTCGATGGCGCGGTACTGGCGCTCCATCGCGCGTCGGATGCGATTGAGTTCGGGGGAGGCGTCGTCGTTGAGGCTGCCGTCGGGTTCGATCTTGCCGCGCAGGACGCGAAGGAGTGGCGCGAGGTCGTAGGCGAGCAAAGGCGCGGAGAATGCGGCGATTCCTGGCCACTCATAGCGGGTCCCATTTGGGGGAGGGTCGATGAGGTTGCGCCACGCTGCGACGCGTTCCACGACGGCGAGGAGATCACGAATCTCGGTGGACTCGAGGGCAGCGCCTTCGATACGGGCTTTGTCGAGAAGAGTGGTGGGATCGAAGAGTCCGCGGAAATCGAAGCTGCCGCCACGAGTGAGCATAGCGCGCAGCTCGGCGGTGCGTTGCTGCTGCTGGTCGATCCAGGCGAGGTCGGCGCAGGGCTCGAGTGCGAGAATCCAAGCGCGACCAAGGGGGGAGAAGGTACGACCGGCGATGTACTCGCGGAGGCGTGGCCACTCCAAGGCAGCAGCGCTCGCTTCGCGTAGAGGGGAGGGGATGATCGGCAGTAGCTCTGGTGAATTCACTCTCTTTATCGTACCCTCGCAGGGAACTGCTGATCGAACCTATGCGTAGCAACGAGAGCGCAGGGCCGGCGCCTTGAGAGGTTGGAGGTGTGAGATGGTCTGTCAGGCATGTGGATCTCCCGTCGTCGATGGTGTTCATTTTTGTGCGAAATGCGGGGCGCAGGTCGCTGCTGCTCAACCGATGTATGCTGCTTATCCGCAGCCACCGATGCCTATAGCGGTTCCCCGGGTACAGCGGAATCTGCAGACGCTTGGAGTGCTTTGGTGTGTTTTTGGAGCGTACCGGATTATCGGCGGGTTGATGGGAATGTTTTTTCTGCGGGCATTTGCGTTCCGCAACTTCGGCGGGTTCGACTGGCCGTTCAACAACCATAGTGGCCTCGAACACTCCTGGATGACAGCGTTGTTTCCCCTGATCGCAGCTTATACGGTGGTTATGGCTGCGTTGGCAGTCCTGGTAGGGTATAGCCTTTTGACGCGGCGGCCCTGGGGGAGGACGTTCGCCATCGTCGTCGGAATCTTGACTTTGTTGAAGCCGCTATTTGGAACCGCGCTGGGGATCTATACCTTGTGGGTGCTGGCCCCAGGGGCTTCTGGTCTGGAGTACGATGCGATCGCGGATCGAACCTGAAGGTCGGACGTAAACTGGAATCATGAACTTTCCTGCTACACGGCTACGGCGTTTACGCAGAACCGAGGCGATGCGGTCTCTGGTTCGCGAGACTCATCTGCATCCTGGCGCGCTGATCTACCCACTATTTATCTGTCCTGGCGAAGGAATACGCAAAGAGATCAGCTCGATGCCCGGGGTCTTCAACTTGTCGATCGATGAAGCGATGAAGGAAGCCCAGGCCTGCGCTTCGCTGGGGCTTGGCGGGTTGCTGCTGTTCGGTCTGCCGTCCGAAAAAGACGAAGAGGCCACCGGGGCATGGGCTGAAGACGGCATCGTTCAGCAGGCGCTCCGATCGATGAAGAAGAATGGGGCGCTTGATTCCCTGGTGACAATCGCTGACGTTTGTTTGTGTGAGTACACCTCGCATGGCCACTGCGGCGTCGTGGCGCGGGATGGGGATCACTACGAGATTCAGAATGACTCGAGTGTCGCGCTGATCGCGAAGACAGCAGCTTCGCTGGCCAAGGCAGGCGCGGATATTGTCGCACCTTCAGACATGATGGATGGTCGCGTAGAGGCAATTCGAGATGCTCTCGATGCGGGCGGCCACGAACAGACTCCAGTGATGAGTTATGCGTCGAAGTTCGCCTCGGCGTTCTATGGGCCGTTCCGTGAGGCGGCTGATTCTGCTCCGCAGTTCGGGGACCGTCGCAGTTACCAGATGGACGGTGCGAATCTGCGAGAGGCTATGCGCGAGATCGACCAGGATATCGCGGAGGGTGCGGATATGTTGCTGATGAAGCCCGCGATGCCGTATCTCGATGTGATTCGCGAGGCGCGGGAACGATACGATCTGCCGATGGGCGCCTACCAGGTGTCTGGTGAGTACTCGATGCTGCACGCCGCATTTCAGCGCGGATGGCTGGAGCCGGAGCGGACGATGATGGAGTCGTTGCTTTCGATTCGGCGGGCTGGTGCTGACTTTATCGTGACGTATTTCGCGAAGGATGCAGCGAAGGTGCTCGCGTAGCGACCGATTTCGTCAGGCTGAGCAGTGGCTAAGGCGAGTTAATGGGATCTTCGAAGCTGTCGGGAGGAAGTTGAGTGATGATCGCCTCCTCACCGAAACGGGCGCGTAGCTGGGCCAGTGTTGTGTCTTGCTGCATGGGTGGAGCGTAGCGAATGTTGTAGTTCGCGATGGTACTCGCTACTAAGTAGAGCTTAGCCCCTGGAATCACGCGCCAATAGCTCTCGCGGGTCTTCTGCACCCCGTGCGCTCGATCGCGCTCCAACTCTGCCTGCTGATAGCGTGCGGCACGTTCGAGGAAGATGCCCTCCAGCTTTCCATCCTGATCTAGAAACCAGTCGACTAGTTTTCCACGATAGAGAATGCCCGCGGCGAGAGCATCGATCTCGACGTCGAAGTCCTGCTGATTGCGCGGCAGGGAACGTGTGGTGAAGAGCAGCTCCCACTCCGAGACATACGTGAGAAGAAAGTCATCGCAGAAGCGCTTCAACAGCCGGTGCATGCGCTGGTTGGTGCTGTAGTCGCCGTAGCGTGAGACGATCAGGCCTGACGCCCATCCCTCCAGCGCGCAAAAGAGCCACAGCAAAGAGAGGAAGCGGCCCTGCTCAAGAAACGCACGCAGATAAGAATCGGCCAGATGGGCTCTCGCGGTGAGAGGATTCGGCGGGGTAAGTTCGGGGCCAGGAAGAAGTGAACGAAAGACGATGCGATAGGCCTCGGCCTTGGAAGGTCCGATCGATAGATTCGGCAGGTTGCCCAACGGTGTGTGCACTAGCAGGATCCACGAGAGAACAAAGGGCACGATCGTAACGAGCAACGAGAAGACGACCTCTTCGGTGCGGGTGCGCTGGTATCTTCTTGCCGGAATGTAAGCAGAGAAGAAGAGCCGGTAGATGACCCCCGGCGCTAGCAGGTAGCCGATCAGCAGAAATCCCGCGACCAGCGCACTCATAGTCTAGGCGGGCTTGCGGACGATGCGGAAGCGGTGGCCTCGGTCGTCAGTGAAGAGGGCTACCCCGGTTTCAGCCAGATCGCGCCGTACAGCGTCAATCTTCTCGGTGAGGGTGGTCTCCGGGGAAGGAGGCGAATCGGCATCCTCCTCTAAAACGCTGTTGCGAAGTGCGCTTGTCAGCCGGGCTACATTGCTAACCATCGAAACGTTTCTCCCTGATTCGATTATCTAGCCTGTGTCAAGGAGTTTCGCCGAAACTTCGCCTCGCGACACTCCTTCGTTACCTATCGATCGACGTGATACAGGATGCATCATCGTCTTTTCCGATGCGCCTCAACTTCTCTTCGCGAGAATCAGTGTCCTTGGCGTGCTGTCGATGGCTCAACGCTTGAGGGTAAAATTGAAACTGTTTGAGTTCCGAGATCCTATGGAGTGTTCCCTTGGCAGATACGATTTTCGACTTAGTAGTGCTTGGCGGCGGACCCGCCGGATATACCTGCGCAATCCGCGCGTCGCAATATGGCCTGAAGGCCGCGCTGATCGACGCCAATGACCGGCTGGGAGGAACATGCCTGCTCTGGGGATGCATTCCCACCAAATCGATGCTCTTCTCCGCCGAACTCTGGGATCACCTGAAGCATGCCGACCGATACGGCATCGAAGTGACGCCGCCCAAGCTCAACTGGAAGGGCGTCCTGGCGCGCAAAGACGACGTGATCTCGCGTCACGTCAAGGGTCTCGACTTCCTGATGAAGAAGAACAAGATCAATGCCATTAAGGGTTACGGTCGTTTGACGGGCCCCGCGAAGGACGGCGTCCACACCATCGAGGTGAGGACGGCTGATGGCAAAACCGACACCATCAAGGCCAAGAAAGTTGTGCTGGCAACCGGTTCTGACGCTCGTATGCTCCCCGGCTACGAAGCGGACACGACGATTCTGACGAACTACGAAATATTGAAGATCGACGCAGCCCCCAAGTCGTTGGTGGTCGTGGGATCCGGCGCAGTTGGGGTCGAGTTCGCTTCTATCTTCAAAAGCTTCGGAGCGGAGGTGACGATACTCGAAGCGTTGCCCCGCATGGTGCCCGCGGAGGATGAAGACGTCAGCAAGGAGTTGCTGCGCCTCTTCAAGAAACGTGGCGTCGATGTCCACCTGTCAGCGAAGGTCGACAAGTTCGAAAAGAATAAAGATGGCGTGTTGGTTCACTTCACGAAGTCTGACGGAACGGGCGAGACCAAGCAGGCCGAGAAGGTGCTGGTCGCAGTTGGCCGGGCTCCGCGGACCTATGATGTAGGTCTCGACAAGGTGAAGATCACTCCGGACCGTGGCTTCATTGTCACCAACGAATGGATGGAGACGACCGAGCCTGGCATCTACGCAATCGGAGATATCGTCGCCGGGCTGCCTCAGTTGGCCCATGTCGGGAGTATGGCCGGACTCGTCGTTGCGGCAAGAATCGCTGGCAAGTTCGCCAAGCCGGTAAACCGCACCCGTATCCCGGGCTGCACCTACTGCGATCCTCAGATTGCGAGCGTCGGCCTTACAGAGGCGCAGGCAAAGGAGAAAGGCTTCCAGGTCAAGGTCGGCAAGTTTCCGTTCGTCGGCAACTCCAAGGCTACGATCCTCGATGCGCACGATGGCTTCGTCAAGGTCGTCTCGGATGCGAAGCACGGCGAAATTCTCGGCGTCCACATCATCGGCACTACCGCGACAGAGATCATCGCCGAAGCCGTCACTGCAATCGAGCTCGAGGCCACGATTGAAGAGATGATGTTCACCATCCACGCGCATCCGACGGTGGCTGAGGCCCTCCTTGACGGCTTCTCGAGCGTTGAAGGTATGGCCGTCAACGTCTAGCCCGAATCATTGTTGAGACAGCAGCCGGGCGATCTGGCTCGGTTGCTGTCTGATAATCGTCGACGCCAAGAACCGCTCATGTACATCAATCTTCTCAATCTCGGCCGCGTCCCGTATAGCGCAGCGCTCGCTATTCAGCAACAGGTCATCGCGGCGCGAAAGCAGAATTTGATAGGCGACACGCTGCTGATGGTGGAGCACTCTCCCGTATTGACGCTTGGCAGGAACGCACATCGCTCCAACATTCTTGCCAGCAACGAAGAACTGGCTCAGCGCGGAATCGAGCTGTATGAAATCAACCGCGGCGGCGACGTCACATATCACGGCCCGGGCCAGCTGGTCGGGTACCCCATCATCGATCTGCGCGGCGACCTGCCAGGGAAAAAAGGACCTCATCTCGGCCCGGTCGACTACGTTCGTCTGCTCGAAGAGACCTTAATCCGCACCTGCGGCGACTTCGGCGTCATGACGCAGCGTATCTGCAAGCTCACAGGCGTTTGGACGATGGCCGGTGGCAGCATCCGCGAGAAGAAAATTGCGGCGATAGGCGTCCATGTCTCTCAAGGCGTGACGTCCCACGGCTTTGCGCTGAACGTGACCACGGATCTAAGAGATTTTGACTGGATCATCCCTTGCGGCATCGCCGATCGGCAAGTAACAAGCCTCGAAGTGGAGGCTGATCACGACCGCCAGCCAACGATGGAGGCGGCGTTTAACTCGACAGCCCGGAACTTCGGCCGGGTTTTCGAGCGCCAGATGCTCTGGTGCGAATCACTTGACCAGTTGCTCGCGGCACCCATAAAAACCGATAAATCCGTTGCTGCCGCCGATGTTCGCTAACCGCACCGCGCGGCCAACAATCACCTCGCCGCCGTATAATCCCATTTGCGTACGCCCGACAGCGGACCGGGCAGACACAAGGCGGTTCGCCGCTCGTACCTCTAGGCCGCACCTGAAATCAGGGGAGAAGAGATATTCATGCCGACTGACGTAGTTATGCCCCAGATGGGCGAATCCATCACCGAAGGCACCATCACAAAATGGCTTAAGAAACCGGGCGACGCCATTCAGCGGGACGAACCCCTCTTTGAGATCTCCACGGACAAGGTCGATGCGGAGATCCCTTCGCCCGCCGCCGGAACTCTGAAGGAGATCAAAATCTCAGAAGGCACGACGGTCCAGATCAACACTGTCGTCTGCAGCATCGATGAAGCCGGCTCGTCATCGACACCCGCCGCGTCTCCGGCAAAGACTGAAACGGCGGCTAATCCCAAAGCCGACACCGTCACACCCGCTGCGGCCGACGCACCACCCGCGGTTCAGGGGAATCCGCCTGCTGCCTCGAATGGCGCCGCAGGTCCTGGAACCGAAGTTCTAATGCCTCAGATGGGCGAGTCCATCACAGAGGGAACGATTACCAAGTGGCTCAAGAAAGTGGGCGACACAGTCCAGCGCGACGAACCAATTTTCGAGATTTCGACCGACAAGGTTGATGCCGAGATCCCGTCGCCCGTGGCCGGTACACTCTCCGAGATCAAGGTTCAGGAGGGTGCCACCGTTACAATCAACACGGTGGTCGCGGTCATCGGTGGCGCGGCCGGAAAGGCAGCCGCTCCGACTGCATCGGCGCCTGGATCCGCGACAACCACGGCTGCTCCTACGCCCGCCGCACCTTCCGCTTCTGCAGCAGCCGGCGAGCGCGTCCGTTCTTCCCCGCTGGTCCGCAAGATAGCAAAAGACAACAACGTCGATCTCTCGCAGGTTCCTGGCACAGGAGCCTCGGGCCGCATCACGAAGACCGACATCGTCAGCCATCTGGAGCAGGGTCCAAAGCCTGTTGCTGCTGCTTCTGTCGCTCCGGCGGCCTCCGTGTCGGCCTCGGCAGCCGCAAAACCGGCCGCTCCCCAGCCGCAGCCCGGCGAGCTTGTTCCTATGACCAAGATGCGCTCCATCATTGCGCAGCGCATGGTCGAGTCCAAGCGCACCAGCCCGCATGTACACACTGTGTTCAAGGTGGATATGACGCGCATCGTCAAACTCCGCGAGAAGGAGAAGTCAAAGTACGAGCAGCGCAACGGCGTCAAGCTGACATACATGCCCTTCATTACCCGAGCGGCGATCGTCGCGTTGCGTAAGCACCCCATCGTCAACGGCTCAATTGAAGGCGAAGCGATCCGCTACAACAAGAACATCAATATCGGCATCGCCGTCGCCCTCGACTGGGGCCTCATCGTCCCTGTTCTGAAGCAGACTGAAGAGAAAAACTTCCTGGGTATTGCTCGCGGCATCGTTGACGTAGCCGATCGCGCCCGCAACAAGAAGCTCGCTCCCGATGAGATCTCCGGCGGCACCTTCACGCTCACCAACTCCGGCATCTTCGGCGAGCAGTTCGGTACTCCCATCATCAACCAGCCACAGAGCGCGATCCTCGGCATCGGCGGCCTCAATAAGGAAGCCGAAGTCATCACTGATAAGGACGGCAACGACTCCATCGCGATCCGTTCCATCCAGCGCTTCACCCTTGGCTTCGATCACCGCATCGTCGATGGTGCAGATGCCGGCAAATTCATGTCCGACTTCAAGGCATACCTCGAGAACTGGTCCGAAGACATCGGCTAACCGAAACCAGCTTCAAACAAGAACCGCGCGGCAGACTTGACTTAGTCGGCCGCGCTTCTTGTTTTAGTTTTCGTCACAGCAGAGCCTTCGCCCGCAACACCAGCTCAACCGCCTCGTCTGCCGTTGCACCAACCGCCGAAAGATGACCCATCTTCCGTCCTTTACGCGGCTTATGTTTTTCGTACAAATGCAACCTAACCCCGGGTACTCCAAGTGCCGCATCAAACCTGGGTTCGGCAGCCTGTCCATCCTTCAGCCATAGGTCGCCGAGCAGATTCGCAATGGCAGCCGGTTGCACAACATCAACGTCACCTAACGGCAGATCACAAACCGCCCGCACCAACTGCTCAAACTGCCCCGTCACACAAGCCCGCACACTCGCGTGGTAGCTGTTGTGGGGCCGCGGAGCAAGCTCGTTCACCAACAGCTTCCCGTCGGTCGTGCAAAACATCTCCACGGCCAACACTCCCTCCAGTTGAAATGTATCCGCAATAGCCTCCGCGATTTCCCGAGCCTGCTCTTCCATCTCCGAAGACAGCGGAGCGGGAATCACGCTCCAGGCCAGAATCTGCTCTTCATGGTGATTCAGCGCAGCTGGATAGACCTTCACCTCTCCGTTAGGCGCACGCGCAACCAACACAGAGATCTCTTTCGCCAGCTCAACCGCTTTCTCAGCCACGCCGGCCCTCTCACCCAAAGCCTCCCACGCACCCCGCACCTCATCATCGAGCGATGCACCGGCAGTAAATCCAACCTTACCCTGACCTCGTCCGTCGTACCCGCCAGTAGCACTCTTGCAGAAGCACCTGCCTCCAAGTGCAGCCACAGCACTTCGCAAATCGTCCAGCGACCGAACCGCACGATACTCCCCCACGGGAAATCCATTCCGCCGCAGCCAGTCTTTTTGCTCAATCCTGTCCTGAATCACCGCGAGCATCGCACCGCCCGGCCGCACCGGCGCATAGCTCGCAGCGGCTTCCATGCTCCTCGGCGAGATCTGCTCAATCTCCAGCGTCACCACGTCACAGCCGCGCGCAAGGTTCGCTGCCTCCCGCGAATCATCCCACCCCGCCTCGATGCATCCATCCACTACGAACCGGGCAGGGCAGGCCGGATCGGGATCAAGCACGAGGATGCGATATCCCATACCACGAGCCGCCATCGCCGTCATACGGCCGAGCTGCCCACCGCCAAAGATCCCAATTGTTGCGCCCGGTAGGATCGGTTTCGCACTCGAAGAACCAGAGCTCACGCGCCAACCTCATCTTCCCCGACTACCTGCGCAAGAACCTCATCCCGCCGCGCCGCACGCCAGGCCACCAGTTTCTTCTGCAACGCCGCATCGGTAATAGCCAGGATCGCTATAGCTAACAATCCCGCATTCGTAGCTCCAGCCGCTCCAATCGCGAGGGTTCCCACGGGAACTCCCTTCGGCATCTGCACAATACTCAACAGCGAATCCATCCCTTGCAAAGCTGTCGCCGGAATCGGCACGCCAAGCACTGGCACCACCGTCTTTGCGGCAATCATCCCAGGTAGATGCGCCGCGCCACCAGCACCCGCGATGATCACCCGCAGTCGTCGTTCAACGGCGGAATCTGCATAATCAAATAGAAGATCCGGCGTCCGATGAGCCGACACCACCCGCACCTCGTGCGCAACGCCAAACTCCTTCAGCACCTCCACGGCGCCTCGCATTACCGCATAATCATTGCGGCTTCCCATCACAACTCCAACCAAAACAGTGCCCAGCGGCTCGGCGTCCATGGCCCGATTATACGGTTTCCAGTGCACGCCGTGCCCCGAGCAGTACTACGAACGCTTCGCCCAGATACTCGCGTTCAGACACATCACCACACCGTCAATCGTCATACTCAGTCCCTGCGTAAACTTGTCTGAGTCGGCGATATGCTTCATCGTCACAGCATCGGTAATGTTGATCGCAGCCCCTACGATCTCTACCGCCGCTTCCTTCTTCTGCTCCCCGGTCTTCGCCCCAAACAAAGCCTCAGTCCCTTGAACTACGCCTGGAAGCAAGGCGATCGATCGCAAAAATAACTTCAGAAAATTCATAACCTCTCCCTTATCGCCTCAAGTAGTCAATCGCCATATGGAACATGGCCAATACGGCTCCACCTGCACCCAGCAGCCCCTTAATACGCTGCACGCTGCGTTCATGCTGATCAACCCTGTCCTCCAGCTGAGTCAGTCTCCCCGGTTGTCCTATCCCCAGCAAATGTTCCATCTGGTTCTTCAGCACACTCAAATCCGCTATCACCACATCTTCAAAGCTGTGCACTCGGTAGCTCGTCACCTTCCCGCGAAACATCTCGCGACCCAGCAACGATGGCGCTCTTCCCGCCTCCATCGACAGCCTCACATACCGTCGCAGCATTCCCTCCGTATACTTCCGGTAGAACGCCAGCTCCGGAGCCGTCTTCTTCTGTTGCACCACCTCTGGCAGCGTCTTCTTACGAGAAGGCGAAGCCGTAGCCCACACCGCCGGCAGAATCACAAGAGCTGCACTCATCGAGCACCTCCAGTAACACCCACCGCCGCCGCAGTGCATCCCGCAACGCGCACACGCCGCCGCTTCCGGCCTCCAGCATGTTTGCCTCGCGGAGCCGGAAACTCTGCCAGTCGCCCAGCACATCCCCGGCAGTACACACCGTCAGAGCCCGCACGGAGCCAGAGCGCCCCGCACCCTTCACATACCTTCAAATCCATGCGCAAGTAGTTCACTTCGTTCCCTTTCAAGGCGTACTTCTCCCCCGGACGAGCCTCAATTTTTTACAATGGTCGAGTGGGCTCGCCTAAGTTGCTATGGAACGCCGTTCGCTTCGCCGCTTCGCTCTCTTGGCTCCGTCGGACAAACGACAACATTCGTTTCTCGTTGCTTCAGTTCGGTGTCACACCTTGGGAAAAATCAATCACCCTGTCTCCTCCTCACACGTCTCCGAATGCAGTCCGGCACTTGAAACCCCAGCTCGAGGTTTTAGGTCGCCTTACCGCTTCGATTCCGCATTGGGAAAGTCTCAAGGTTATAGCTTTTGACAAAATTACTGTCAACCGCAATCTTTCCTCAGGCTATGCTGTCTCGTATATCCCTCGTTAGCAGTAGTTTGGAGCACAAACTTATTGCGTCAAGCGAATATTTCGCTTTATGTTCGCCTTGCCCAATGATATGGTTCGCCGAGGGTTACCCTCCATTATGAACTTTCAAGACCTTCACGAACTCCTTCGGCTTGAACTCCTTCGACGCATCGACCGCGGTCTCCTCACCGGCAGCCGCCTCGCCCATCAGGCCGGCTTCCAGCAAGCCCACATCTCCAACTTCCTCAACCGAAAACGCGCCCTCTCTCTCGAAGGACTCGACCGCGTCCTGGCCTCGCAAAAACTCTCCATCGAACACATCCTCCCGCTCGACCTCAACGCAGCCTCCACTCCAACCCTCCCCGAAAACAGCGATCCCATCGAAACCATCCCCGTCGTCTCCCCCTCCGCCGCCATGGACGACGCGCGCATCCCCCCCGCCTCCATCATCGAAACCGTCCAGGTATCCGCCTCTCGGCTTCACGACAACCGAGCCCGTCCCTCCACCAAGCACGCCCACTGGCAGCGCTTCCTCGCCATTCGCGCCGACACCCAGCAATCCGCCGCCATGGACCCGCTCCTATCCCCCGGAGCCATCGCTGTCCTCGACCGCCACTACAACTCCCTCGCCCCCTACCGCGCCCACCAACCCACACTCTACGCCGTCCGCTGCGGAGCCGCCCTCCTACTCCGCTTCGTGGACTTCGACGAGGGCCGTCTCATCCTCCGTCCCTACTCCCGCGACTTCCCCGTCCAGCTCCTGCCCCTCGCCTCCCACGAAACCCCGGCCGACTACATCGTAGGCCGCGTCTGCCTCGTCTTCTCCGAGCTCTGAAAACACATACCAGAGAGAAGGCGCCGAAGGCGCGTCAGCCTCGATGGCAGATCGCGCCGTGCGCGCAGCACGCCGTTGCCTGTCCTAAAGCCACTCGAAAAAAACCCAGACCCAGACCAGGACATACCCACAAGATCTCAGTGCTACCCTATCCCCACCAATGAACCTCCGCATAGCAGCCATCCGCTCTGGCACCGACCCGGTCCGCAAGCTCACCACCGGATCCTTCCAACGCTGGCTCGAAACGCCCCTCACCTGCCCAAAGTGCGACACCACCTACAACCTCGCCGTCGACTGGGACCAATCCTCCGATCGCTGGTTCCCCGAGACCTCCCGCCCTCTCATCACGCTTCTCAAGAAGGCGATCCACATGGGCCACACCACCGACCACCGCGTCTCTCACTTCGAAACCGAAGGCGTCATCGTCGAAAGCATCACCCCACCACTCCCCTAGAATCGCGCGAAGTGCCACCACGCCTCACAAACCAGAACGAGGTCACGAATGGACGTATCGGCTCTCTTTCGCATCCTCGACCTCGCCTGGATCTTCTCCGAAGTCGCCATCCTCGTGATCACGCGAATCCGCAGCGGCAATCCCAGCGCCGACATACAAGACCGAGGCTCTCTCCGCATCCTCTGGTTCGTCATCCTCGTCGCCATCACCCTCGGTAGCTTCTACGGCGAAACCCACTCCCACACCATCGACCACGGTGCTTCCTGGGTTCGACTCACCGCGCTCACTCTTCTCATCCTGGGCCTCGCTATCCGTTGGACTGCCATCGTCACCCTCGGCCGTTCCTTCAGCGCCAACGTCGCCATCCACGTCACGCAAACCATCCACAAAACCGGAGTATTTCGCTTCGTCCGCCACCCGTCCTACTCTGGCCTCATTCTCATCTTCGCCGCCGTCGGCCTCTATACCCGCAACTGGCTCGGTCTGGCGATCATCTTCATCCCCACTACCGCCGCGCTCTTCTACCGGATCCACGTAGAAGAGTCAGCCCTCCGCCGCGCCTTCGGCCACGAGTACGAGATCTACAGCAAATCCACCAAATGCCTCATCCCCGGCATCTACTAACCCAATAAAACCCAACCCCCAACCGCGCTCAGCCGTCTCCATTCCAGAACAATCCAAGACAATCCAGAACACAAGCCGACCACGAAATCCCCGCAGAGCGCCTCTTGCGGCTCCCGGGGAAACCAGCCTAAGCCACCGCCAACTCGTACTCTTCCGCGCTGACATCAGTTACAGAACCAACGCTGGTCACGCCCACTGCAGGCTTCTTCCAATCGCCCAGTGAACGGCTCAGCATCGATGCTGCGCAACCCTCACCGCAAAGAATGGTAATGTCCCGGCTCCGCGCCAACTCCGCATCCCACGGCATAAACGTAACGCCGTGCGACGTAACCTTGGCCAGAACCCAATGATTGCTGGTCTTCTTCTGGACCCCGCAAACGCATGTATAAATCGTAATTGCTGCCATATAGCTCTCCCCTCCGTTTCGCTGTCTCCGCGAACTCTGTGCTACATCTTGCATAGTTGCACTTGGCCTGCCAATGCTGTTAAAACGCCCGTCATTCTTTGTTTTCAACGCTACTGCCGCAGCCCGTTACCACTCATCCGACACCGTCGAATGCCCCAGATTGCCAAAAGTAGGAAAACATTTTCCACTCTCTCTTCCGAAGGGTAATTTCTTCAGAAATAGAGCACGAACATACCATCTGATGCTGGAAATCCGATGAGCGGCCCACAATTAGCAAGCACAAGCGAAGATTTAACGAAATCCCACTTTCCTACCACACACAGCGAACCGAAGGGCCTATCATCACCAAGGGTAGGAGGAATCGCTCGTCAACAAAGCAGAGCGAAGCCTCGGAACTATCACACCTGGATATCCAGAATCACAAGTCGCGACGCATGCATCTGATCAGGTGTCCAAACGTCGTTCGGTACGGCCAGGTACGGTGAGGTGCTGATTCTCAACTGTTATTTTTCGGAGTGACAGAGGTGAAAAAAGTCCCCCAACAAGTTGTCGATAAGACACGACGCCAGAGGAGTCTCGGGAATCGCCTGTGTCTCCTTCTTCTCAGTATGTCGGTCATCAGTATGTCGGTCACCGGTGCCGCGGTAGCCCAGCGTACCTCCGCACCCGAACCTCAAACTGGAACGGTCATCGGTACGGTGACCGATGTGAATGATGCCACCGTTCCAGGAGCTACGGTCGTTCTTGAAGGTCCTTCGCTCACCGCTTCCCAACGCGTAAAGACGGGCGATGACGGTTTCTTTAAACTCGAACATCTCGATCCGGGAACTCCCTACCATGTCACCGTCAGTGCCAGTGGCTTCGCAGACTGGAGCTCCCCTGAAGTCATCCTCCGGCCAGGTCAATATATGGACCTCACCGGCATCCGCCTCCGGATTGCTGCCGCGATCACCACAGTCAACGCGCTTCTCTCGACCGAGGAACTCGCCACCGAGCAGGTCAAGCTGGAGGAAAAGCAGCGCGTCCTGGGATTCATCCCCAACTTCTACGTCGTCTATGACCACAACGCCGTTCCACTCACGCCCAAACTGAAGTTCAGACTCGCTCTCAAGACCTCGATTGACCCCGTCACCTTCGCCGGCGCAGCCTTCGTCTCTGGCATCGATCAAGCCTCCGACACCCCAAACTACCAGCAGGGCACCAAGGGCTACGGCCAGCGTTTGGGCGCAAACTACGCCAACGGTTTAACCGACATCCTGATCGGCGGCGCCATCCTGCCATCCATCCTGCATCAGGACCCCCGCTACTTCTACCAGGGCACAGGCACAAAGAAGTCGCGCGCACTACACGCCCTCTCCACGCCCTTCATCTGCAAAGGAGATAACGGACGCTGGCAGCCGAACTTTTCAGGCCTCGGCGGATATCTCGCCTCCGGTGCCCTCTCCAACACCTACTATCCGGAGTCGAATCGCGGCCCGGGGCTGGTCTTCTCGACCACGTTTATTGACATCGCCGCCGACATGGCCAACGGCGTCATACAGGAGTTCGTCCTGCGCAAGCTCACCTCCACAGCCAGGTCCCGACATCAGTCAGACGCGGGAAGCAACTAGAAAGCAGAGGGCAATTGGACCGACGACACGCCCAGAGAATCCCACTTCTCACAGGCCCGCTCAGCGCATGAGCCAGATGCCCAAACTCCTCCCGGAGTAGATATGGCCGTAGCAGAGACCCGAGCCGCCATGAACCTAGTCGACTCTCTTGCTGCTCGCTCGCCGGGGCTTCGGCTTGCTCTCGCCTTCGAGATTGAGCGTCACTGCAGCGCGGATGAGCTCCTTCAAGGCCGCCTCATCGATCTTCTCGCCTTCGTGAATGTCGATGGCGCGCCTGACATTCCCGTCGAGGCTGGAGTTGAATAGCCCCGAAGGATCCTTCAACGCAGCTCCCTTGGCAAACGTCATCTTGACCACGTTCTTGTACGTCTCTCCCGTGCAGACGATGCCACCGTGTGAGAAGACGGGAGTCCCCATCCACTTCCACTCTTCGACGATCTCAGGGTCTGCCTTGTGTATGATCTCGCGCACCCTCGCGAGCGTCTTCCCGCGCCAGTCCCCAAGTTCGTTGATCTTCGCGTCGATGAATGCAGAGGCAGATTCCCCCGCGACGGCCTTTTTCATATGTGCAAACTCCCGCACCTATTCTCACTGCACTCAGCGTAACCTGCAACCTCCGCCGACGTCGTGTAGTGGTCAGTTTGGAGTGAATGAATGAAGTTTCCGAAAAGCCGACTTTGCTGGCGCGTTCAGGAGACGGGCGTCGTCGCTGCACGCCAGGCCTCAGGTCTCTGTTCAATTAACCATTTTAGAAAGTGGCCGATGTCTCCATTTTCAACAAAAATGCCCACCCCCAAAGACAGGGGGATTCCTGAGACAGCGATCTCAGGCCGCGAGAAACTTGCGGCAGGCTGCCCCGGCAAGGCCGAGTACACCAGTGCCGAGCAGCAGCAGGCTGGAAGGCTCGGGGACTCCGGACGGAATATCGGTGACCGTAAGAGTTATCGTGTTGGGACTAAATGCGGTATTCACGCCAATGTTGGTAAAGAAGGACGCGGGTAAACCGTTGAACGAATCGGCTCCGCCCGCCGCTACATCGATGATCAGAGAAGAGGCTGAGCCTGCGATGTCGAACGAGACGGTCGAGCAAGCCTGTGATGCCTGCACGGTACAGGTAGTGGGCGTGAACGTTGTGGTCGTCAGGATCTGCGTCGGGCTCGTGTAAGTGAAGGCGTCATGACCCAAATGACCTTCGGAGAAGGTATAGCTGAAAGTGTCGGCGCGGGCGGTGAGGGTGGATATCGCGAAGAACACCGCAAGGGGTGTGAGAAGACATGCATTCGGGCGCATGGAAGCCTCCAGAGGTTGCGGGGATGGGGATAACTGGGGCCCGGACAGTGCGTGTGCGAGACGATTCGGAGTTGATTCTTTGCCGGTTCCGGCGGATGTTCGCGACGCAGCTATCGCTTTCCAAACGCATTCTCGCAGAAAATGCGCACAGTACGCAAAGACTCCATTGAATTCACTCTAGAGCGTACAACAGATTGCACAAAAAGCTTTGGGCTGGCACGATAATTCCATCTGGCTTGGCGATGCACTCCAATGAAGCGCGGTGAAGATCGCAACTTCGGAAACCAACGTCAAAAATATTTGACATGTGCGGAGTGCAGCGCTATCTTTCTCAATGTCAAATATTTTTGACAAGGGAGCGATTTGCTATGGCGACAAACCTTTCATACCGGGAGAAGTCTCTCTACGCCTCGCTTGTGGCGGAGCTCCTCGTGTACGGCCCCTACTTCTTCCTGCACCAGCAAAACTCCATCAACAAGGTCGCAGGCATGATTGTCGGAATCATCGTATTGCAGATCATCCTGCAGTCGGTCATTGCCGCCGTAACCCGCAACCGTGTAACGGACGAGCGCGATCGCTTGATTGAGCTGCGCGGCTATCGTGCCGGTTATTTGACCTTCGCGTCCCTCATGGTCCTCGGGCTGGGCATGTTGTGGTTTCACTCGACGGTCGGCCATCTCGAATTGGAAAACCGGATGATAGGACTTCATTTCCTGAGCGTCTTCTTTGGCATGTTGGTCATCGCTGATATCACGAAGACCGCCACGCAAATTATGGCTTACCGGAGAGCCCTCTGATGCCCGCAATACGCAATCAGATTCGAGAACTCCGGGCCCTCCGCGAGATGACCCAGCAGGAACTCGCCGATCGAGTCGGCGTCACACGGCAGACCGTCATTGCGATCGAACAAGACAAGTATTCGCCTTCTCTTGAGACCGCGTTCAAAGTCGCAATCGTGCTTGGTGTGTCGCTCGAGCAGTGTTTCCAGTATGACCCTCGCGGTAAGCGTTAACCTGAGCTGAGCAAGCTGCGATTCCGTGCGGCGCGATCTGACAAATCGCGCCTCGTGCCGGGACTATCGCGACGAGCAGTGCAACCAAGCCCGCCAGCTTGCCCACGAGAACTCAATACGCAAACGCTGCTCACGCGTTTACACCGGTTCGCCATTTGTCGCAGGAAACAGGGCGCCGATGGTACGGCTTGGGGGTCGCAGCGCCCACGATACCGCTGTAAAAACAGTAAGGATGAGCGGAGCGAGGACGTGAAAGCCGTAAGCGCCGTAACCCCCGACTGCAGCGCAGGATGCAGCCGCGCCTGTCAGGTCAAAGAAGATGCCGGCATACGCCCATTCCTTGAGCCGCGGATAACGCGGCACAAGGATGGCAATGGCTCCAAGCGCCTTCCAAAATCCCAGGATGGCAAAGAAATACATTGGGTAGCCAAGCACCGGCACAACGCCATGGGGGTTGCCGAAAAATTGGACCATCTGCGCACAACCGCCGCTTCCGATAAAGAACGCGATCAGTCCGGTCGTAGTCCAATAAGTAATGTTTTTTGCCTTCGTGGTCATTCCACCTCCCCAAGGACACGTTCCAGGCCGCCGAAGAACTTCTGCCAGCCGTAGTTTGCACCCTGATAAGCTGCCTGCTGATCGGGACCGAAGCCGGACTGCTCCATGCGAACTTGGGTGCCGCCCTCCGCTGGAGTCAACGTGAAGAGCACAACCCATTGAAGCCCGGCTTCGCCTCCCCCAACACCCCAGTTATAAGACAGGCGCCGAAGTGGGTCGACGATCAGTACCTCGCAGTCGACAATGCCGTTCCAGTTCGGCATAGGATCGGCCCGGAACTGGAACTTCCGCCCGACCACCGGCTCGAAATCGTTATTCATCATCCATTGCGCCAGGAGCGGGCGCTCCGTGAGCGCTCGCCACAGCTTCTCTGGCGGGTGTGGAAATACCCTCTCGATCACAAGCGTACGTGTACTCTCTGCTGGATTGCTCCCCTCTGTTGCATTGCTCATGGCTCCATCCTTTCCAAAAGTGCTTCAAGCTTGTCAAACCGGTCACGCCAGAAGTCGCCGTAGTCACGCAGCCAGTCCACCATCGGCGCCAGCGCATCAGGCTGCGCGCGATAGTGAGTCTCGCGTCCCGCACGTCGATGCCGTACCAGCTTCGCACGCTTCAGCACCGTCAGGTGCTTGGAGACAGCAGGCTGCGACACGCCCGCATAGCGAGTCAAGGCGTGGACGGTCTGCTCGCCCTGCCGGGTCAACTCCTCGAAGATGGCCCTGCGAGTCGGGTCGGCAAGAGCGCGGAACACAGGATTGGCATTAGCCGGCTTCACATTGAAACCATAACCATATGGTTATGGTTTGTCAAGAGCGACGTGACGCTATTTATTTCGAAGTTGCAGCCTTGCCCACCGAAATTTCCGTTTCTCATGAACTCACCATCGCCGAGTCACTCCTCGAATTCAGATCAGCAACGAAAAGTCGGCATATGGTTAGCGACATCAACTCAACTTGAACACAAGGCTGACCGTGACGACCGCAGTCGTGTAACGGGATAGCATAGGGACAGTCAGGCCATCCGTCATGATCTTTATCAGCCTCACGCGCTTGCGCATTCGCTCCATCCTCTACCTGCCCGTGTTTGCGATCTACACCGTGCGCTCACTTCGACAGGTCAAGAAGGCCCCCGGATTCCATACCGGTGCGCTTTTGCCCGACCGAAGCTGGACTTTCTGGACCATGACAGCTTGGGACGAACGCGAAAGTATGCGCCAATATATGACGACAGGGGCGCACAAGAGTGCAATGCCTCACCTCATGCACTGGTGCGATGAAGCCTCCGTCGCACATTGGGAGCAAGAGCAAACTAGCCTGCCTTCCTGGGAGGAGGCTGACCGGCGCATGCGTGAGAGCGGCCGCGCCTCCAAAGTGAACCACCCAAGTCCCGAGCACGCCAGCCTCAACTACCGAAAGCCGCGTACCACCGGCGGCGGAATCATCTGATTCCTGGCTACCCCGTACCAGCGCCTACGTTCGGATGTACTTCTGGGAGACAGCCCGCACCACCCGCGACACCAACCGCATCGCAGCGAATCCCCCACGCATAGTACTAATTCGACCCCTCCAACTCCTTCTCCTTCGCAAACTTCTCCTCAGCCTCGCTGTTTTTACCAAGCATCTTCAAAGCCAGGCCCCAACTTCCGTAGGCGAACGCATTATTCGGATCCAGCTCGATCGCCTTCTGGTCCTTCGCCACCGCCTCCTCATACTTTCCCTCGCCATACAACGCCTGTCCCCAGGCACCGTAGGCAAATGCATTCTTCGGATCGAGCTCGATCGACTTCTGATCCTTCGCAATCGCCTCCTCATACTTTCCAACGCTGTACAGCGCGTTTCCCCAGCCACTGTAGGAAAGCGCATTCTTCGGATCAAGCTCGACCGCTGTCTCGTACTTCGCAATCGCCTCCTCATACTTTCTCTCCACGCATAGCGTATTTCCCCAATTGATGTAGGCAGACGCATTCTTCGAATCCAGTTCGATCGCCCTCTGGTACCGCGCAATCGCCTCCTCATACCTTCTCTCGACGTAGAGCGCGTTTCCCCAGTTGACGTAGGCATCCGCATTCTTCGAATCCAGCTCGGTCGCCCTCTGGTACCTCATAATCGCCTCGTCATACCTTCTCTCGTCATACAGAATGTCTCCCCAGTAGACGTAGGCATCCCCATCCTTCGGATTCAACTCGATCGCCCTCTGGAACTTTGCAATCGCCTCCTCATACTTTTTCTCCCCGACCAGCACGATTCCCCAGTTGTAGTAGGGAAACGAATCCATCGGGTCTAGTTCGATCGCCCTCTGGTACTTCGCAATCGCCTCCTCCGACTTTCCTTCGTCGCTCAGCACGGCTCCCCAAAGATTGAAGCTGGCCTCCCGGTGCAGCAGATCCTGAGATGTGTCTTCGGTGATCGCCCGCGCAACTCTGATCGATTTGTCGAACTCCCGATGATCGTCCCAATACGACGCCAGCACGTAAGGATTCACCTGTTCAAGAGCCAGCTCCGCCGCCCGCTGCACCAGCATGTTCTCATCGTCCCGCTCGGCGGCCCCGCTCAGCGCCTGGCTCCCGTTTCTCCCCTGCTTGAAGTACACCGTTATCATCGCCGGCCTCTTGACCATTGGCGGGTCGGATGTGGATTGCGCCGCATCCGCCGCGGCAACCACGATGTCGCCGCCCACGTGCTTTGGTTCACGATGAAACAGGCTCCTCGCCACATCGACGATCGTCTTCAGCCCTAACTTCGTCCCCGGAATTTCGACCTCTGGAATCGACGCCTCTTCCCCCTGCGATCCCAGAACATCCTTCTTCATTCGGGTCTTGGTCGTCGCCTCCATCACCCGCAGCCTCTCCCCCACTCGGTTCGCCATAACCTCTGACGAAAGGCCCGCCTCCGAAAGGCTCTTGGGAACGCCAAACGGATCGATGATGAGAACGTCGCGATTCACCTCGCGAACGACATATACAACCAATGGCAGAAACAGAAAGACGACAACGAAGCCCTTCACCAGACGCCAGAAGGTGATCCTCCCCGCGGCATCCCACAAGAACTCCTTCGCCCTCTCCACAAACTGCTTCGCACTCTTAGGACGCGGCCGCCTTCGCAGCGGCACGGGATAAGACTTCATCGCACACCATCCTCCCGCTCAACTTTTCTAAAGGCTGACGAACAGATGCACGCAGGTTTACGCAACAGCCTAGCCCACAACTCCTCTCAACAAAAGTCCTAAACTCCCCCTCATGGCGGCGCCGGACGATTCTGACACGACACTCTTGCTAAACTTGTACATAATGCTCTCCAAGCTTTACGCAAAGTGGATGTACTCCTGGGAGACAGCCCTCACCACCCGCGACACCAATCGCATCGTCCGCCCCCTCGAGTGGGGTTTCGACTGGCTTGAGGACTTCAGCCCGCTCGCTCGTGCCGCCAACCCGCACCTCAGCGACACGCCTGTGGCAGACGACTTTGCCCGAATGACCGCCGTCAACCGCGACATCGTCGCACGCGCCGACGAGTTCTTCGGCTACGAGACCCCGACCGACTTCCGCCTCGAGCGCCGCCACCCCCAGCTCTACCCCACCAACGTCCGCCCCGAAACCTTGGAAGAGGACGCCGAACTCAAACGCCAAGCCGAAACCGGAGAGATCGAAGAGGCCGAGTTCCTCCGCTTCACCTCACCCATCCGCACCCGCTATCCAGAGAACGACCAGGTCAACGCGCGTTGGTATCCCGCACACCCGGACACACAAAAGGGAAAGCCCAAACAGGCCATGATCGTCATGCCCCAATGGAACGCCGACGCCTTCTCCCACAACGCCCTCTGCACCCTCTTCAACAGCTTCGGCATCTCCTGCCTCCGCCTCTCCAAGCCCTATCACGACGTCCGCCGTCCCGCCGAACTCGAGCGCTCCGACTACGCCGTAAGCTCCAACGTAGGCCGCACCACCGAGGCCTGCCGTCAGGCCGTAGTCGACATCCGCAGCTGCATCGACTGGCTCGAATCACAAGGCTACGAGCACTTCGGCGTCCTCGGCACCAGCCTCGGCAGCTGCTACGCCTTCATCGCCGCCGCCTTCGACCAGCGCCTGCAGGTCTGCGCATTCAACCACGCCTCCACCTGGTTCGGAGACGTCGTCTGGGCCGGCCAAAGCACCCGCCACATCCGCGCTGCCTTCGAGCAGTCCGGCCTCACCCAGGATCAGGTCCGCGAGATCTTCTCCATCGTCAGCCCCATGTCCTACATGGAACGCTTCGCCGCAACCCCAAAGCGAGTCCTCGTCGTCCACGCCACCTATGACCTCACCTTCCCGCTCAAATACTCGCTCGACGTCCTCACCAACTTCGACGCCCTGAAGATCGACTACATCTCAAAGGTGCTCCCCTGCGGCCACTACACCACCGGCGAAACCCCCTACAAGTACATCGACGGCTGGTACCTCGGCTCCTTCATCTACAAGTCCTTCAAGCATCTCGCACAGGCAAAGACCGCCCCGGCACTCGAATCTCCCCAAACAGCAAAGGCTCGATAAATCCTCTGAATCCAAACGCCAGCCCGCGCCGCCGCAGGCAAGGCGTTACTCTGCCGATGTAAGGCTGCGAGGGTCTACGTCTGCTTTCCATCGAGCCCTGTCAGGCAATGATCGGCTAAACCCACGGCTCGCCATTGCCGAAGGACCAATCCGAGCGGTCAACGAAGACCAAGTTGATCATGACGTCATCAGGGCGCACGGATAGCCTGCTCTTCAGTTCGTCGGCTATATATCGAAAGAAGGCCAGCTTTGAATCTTTATTATTTCCGACAGTGCTGGTCACTTGTATCAAAATGAAGTCAGGCGATCGATCCCAGCCGAGGAATTTGGGGTCGTAGATTAAATTGTCCGGTGAATGCTCGCCGATGACGATGAAGCGGTCGCCATCCGGCGCCTTCAGGACATCGACGATCCCTTGGTACACGACGTCGGCCACAATGGCGCGATACTCAACAGTTTTTCCCCTAAGCAGATCGATACGAGCAAACGGCATAATAGTCTCCTCTAGGTGCAGAATTAGTTGCAAACACTCAGACTTCTTCAAAGTCGAAGCAGATGATAAGACCTCGTGCCTGATCGATAGTGTGCTCTGAGGCCGCATTCTGTCTACCGGCCAATCGCTAACAATAGGCGCGTGCCCCGTCTCCCACCGCCCTTCTCTCTTTGGGACAGCGGCTATTCGCAAGCTGCTTTAGGTGCTTCAGTTGAATTTCCCGTAATGGTGGCCAGGGGCAACCCAGGCGATACATACAGAGTCGTACCTTTCAGGTGAGTAGCGCTGCAATGCTGCCCGTCTGGAGGTTTTTATGATTTTTCGCAAAAGCACTTGGTCATGTGTAGTGCTTGCATGTGCACTTTCTTTCAGCGTTGTGTCGGCTGGGCTAGCGCAAACTCCGCAAAGCGACGATTCGGCTAGCTGGAGCGCGCCACGCGGTTATGACATGGCCTATCCCGAAAACGGCACTCCCAACATGGTCGCTCGTCAAGGCTATGCCGCAGGCTTCAACCAGGGCCAGGCGGACGTGTCGCGAGGCCAGGCGTTCCGTCCTACCGAGAACAAGGCCTATGCTCACGCGAAGATCCCGAAGGGGATGGATAAAGACCAGTTCAAGACGGAGTTTCGTGAGTCATTCGTGAAGGGCTATACAAACGCATACAAGGGCCAATAGGATTCGCGAAATAACGTGGAAAGAGCAGAGGGCCGGCATGCAGTCGGCCCTCTCTGTTCCTCCCGCAATACTGGGTGTGAGCACATTATCCGAGCAATGTCAGCCGGTTTCAAATAGCACAAAATCACTAAGTTACTTGTCGGATCAGTCCGATAAGTCGGCTTATAAGAAGTGATAAGACTTGTTAGAAGTCTAAGCGAGGTGAAAGGCCGATCTTTTCGCCTCCCCCGCGTTGACTTGACATGAGTTCGTCGACTTCCAGCTCGCAGAGGGTAGACCCATGGAAGTTGGCCGTACTTTTATGGAACTTCCATAACCCGGCCTCCGTATAATCCCGCCAGAGGGTCATCCCATGACACAGCCTCCGTATCCTCCATCAGCCGATAATTCCACGCGGCGTCTCGCAATCTTCATAGCCGTCCTTCTCGTCATCGTCGCCATCGGTTCCCAGCCCGGGCGCGCTGGCAGCACCAGCAAATCCCTTAACTCCATGTGCGTCTGCGTTCCCACTCGGGCGGGATTACTCCTGAAGTCGGCAATTGCGAAGACGCAGGCACGCACGACGGCGCTACTTACCGTCAGGGCAGCCGTTATACAGTAGCGGGGCCGGCGCGACCGTGATCCCTTACAGGTTCTCGCACTTGGACTGTTCCATCATGGCTCTGGTCACCGATCCATCCATGAAGCGAGCAGTGAGAAGAAGAATCGATCGCATCCAGTTTGTGAAAAATCGCTCACTCGTCGTGTGCGATCGTGTAGTCTACCTCAACCTGCAACCGAAGCACAGCCAGGTGAAGAAACCCGTCACCTTCCATCCACAAGTTCACACCGCGCAGCGAAAAGCCACGAACTAGAGCACGTTCGTGGCTTTTCAAAACTCCGCTCTGCTGACTAGCTGATGATCTTTTGATCTTTGCTGCCGAAGGACTCAAGATCCCGTTGCGGCGCTCCGCTCCACTTGGCGACAAGAAGCGGGAGAATCACCATCATCGAAAACGCAATTCCAACATATAAGGTCTGCATAGGTGATCCTTTCCATTGCTGCTCGCTTTATGCCTGCTGACAATAAGAACGCCAACTGCAACCGAATGGATGCCCGCCCGAAAACCTTATTCGTTTGAAATCGAAAATCAGAGGCTCTTGCACCCTTCAATTTTCTTTTTCTCTAGGCAACCCGATCACCAGAACCCCATGGCGATCAGGCCGATTGTCCCCCGTAAAAATAAAGTTGAAAGTTGTGGCACATTCTTAGCCGTCGAAAAGTACATTGTCTGGCGTCCACATTAGCCATGCATCTCACCACAATCTCACCACCAAAACACCACGCCGAAACACCCTCTTTCCCCAAAACACCGCTCAAAAACACAGCAAATCACAAAACACCATGCGAAATTCCACCCACAAAAAAAACACGGAAACCCGTGACATAAAATAACGCCATGCCCATCGACCGCAACGCCCCGCTGGCCGCCTCCGACCCCGAAATCGCCGCCCAGATTGAAAACGAAATAAAGCGCCAGCACGAAGGCCTGGAGATGATTGCCTCGGAAAACTTCGTTAGCCGCGCAGTCTTAGAGGCCGCAGGCACTGTTTTCACCAACAAATATGCAGAAGGCTACCCCGGCAAGCGCTACTACGGCGGCTGCGAGTACGCCGACGTCGTTGAAAACATAGCCCGCGACCGCGCCAAACAGCTCTTTGGCGCCGACCACGTCAACGTCCAGCCCCACTCCGGCTCCCAGGCCAACGCAGCCGCCTACATGACCATCCTCAACCCCGGCGACTGCATCCTGGGCCTCGACCTGGCCCACGGCGGCCATCTTACCCACGGCCACAAACTCAATTTCTCAGGCAAACTCTACAGAATCGTCGGCTACCAGGTCCGCAAAGATACCGAAACCGTTGACTACGACGTGCTCGAAGCCACCGCGATCCGCGAAAAACCCAAGGTAATCGTAGGTGGAGGCAGCGCCTACCCGCGCCAGTTCGACTTCCCTCGCATGCGCGCCATCGCCGACAAAGTAGGAGCTTACTTCATGGTCGACATGGCCCACTTCGCCGGCCTCGTCGCAGGCAACGCGCACCCATCCCCAATTCCCCACGCTCACATCGTCACCACCACGACACACAAAACCCTGCGTGGGCCACGTGCTGGCATGATCCTTTGCAATCACGAGTTCGCCGCAGGCGTAGATCGCAGCGTCTTTCCGGGCCAACAGGGCGGCCCACTCATCCACATTGTTGCAGCCAAAGCAGTAGCATTCAAAGAGGCTCTCGCGCCGGAGTTTGCCACCTACGCGAACCAGGTAGTCGTCAACGCAAAGGTCCTTGCAGAAGCAATGGCCGCAGAGGGTTACCGCATCGTCTCCGGCGGCACCGACACGCATGTCATCCTTATCGACGTCTTCCAGAAGGGAATGCTCGGCTCTGAAGCAGAACACGCTCTGGGAGAGGCTGGGATCACAGTCAACAAGAACGCAATCCCCTACGACACCAATCCGCCGATGAGGCCCAGCGGCATACGAATCGGTACGCCAGCGTTGACGACAAGGGGCATGAAGGAACCGGAGATGCGCGTCATTGCAGGTTGGATTGCGGAGGCTCTCGAACACCGAACCGACCCCGCGAAGTTGCGGCAGATTCGCGGCATGGTGCTCGAAATGGCAGAGAAATTCCCGCTTTACGGTTGGCTGCAAGGCGAATAACTTCCTTATAGCCAGACCGTTTTCAACGAACATCTGATTGAGTCGCAATCGGTAGTGTGACAATACTGGTTCGCCGGCGGCTGCGCGGAAACCATCTGCGAGTATAGTTTTCGATTGAACACTAACGGGAGTGGTCGATAAGCTGGCCAAAGTGCAGTTGCGGCTTGATGGCCTTCGAGTCTCGGAGAAAAGGGGGAGCGCTATGGCGATGCAAATGATGACCTGGTTGATCGCCATTCCCCTGCTTGGTCTAGTAACCGGCCTTCGGACGATGACCGCGATGGCAGTTCTTTGCTGGTTTGCTTATGCGGGCCAGCTCTCTGTCGGCGACAGCTGGGCATCCTGGACCGGAAAACTGGTGACGGCGATCGTCTTTACCGTGCTGGCGCTGGGGGAATACGTCGGGGACAAGCTGCCGAAGACACCAAATCGGACGGCGCCGTTCCCATTGATAGCAAGATTGGTATTTGCCGGGTTGGTGGGTGCAATCGTGGCGGCAGGACTCAATGGATCTGGAGTCGAGGGCGTCATTCTCTGCTTGTTGGGTGCCCTCATAGGGGCCTTTGCAGGCATCTTGATTCGCCGAGAGATCGTGGTGCGATTGGGGTGCAAAGACTGGCCTGTGGCACTCGTCGAGGACCTCAGTGCCGTCATCGGTGCCATTTTGGCGATGGGGATAGTGACCGGATAGAGCACTCCAGATCGGCGACCAACGCACGACGAATCTTAGAATCAACATAGTTGCAGGACTTTGCAGCGTCCCAAAAAACAAAAAGTCTAGCAAAAGGTTATTTTTTCGGAGTAGGATGTGCAGTACCGCGGAGCGCAAGTGACGCGAAACGCGGTCCCGCTTGATTCGATTCGAGTGGCGAAGCGTATGCGAACGTTTTTGCTCCGGCATTGGCCGCGGGTATAACTGGAGGTAGAGGAATGACGAAGAGCGTCACGCGGACTTTACTTACGATTCTGATGTACGCGGGAGTTGCTGTCTTCCTCTTTCCTTACTTCACAGGAAGAATTACAACCGGCGTTCTCTTCATGATCATCGGGGCAGGGGCCACTGTGCTCTTTGGAATACTCCGCTGCTACCTCACAGAAGGTGACTGCGGGCGGATCCCCCATCACAGCCGCGATTGGTAGAGCCGTCTACCAGGAGAGATTCGCCGCTAAGTCTCAGCAATCGTCGGATACTGCAACGAAGCCGAATACATTTTTTTGACCATCGCCTCCTCAAAACAGAGCACTTCCGCATCACACTAACCAGCTCTGTAGAAAGAGGAAGAAATCCTTATGCTCACTCCCGCGCTTATTAGCGTCATCGTCACTCTGATCGTGGTTGGCCTTCTGCTTTACTTGATCGGGTTGATCCCGATGGATGGAACCATCAAACAAATCATCCGAGTGGTGGTGATCATCGCAGTGATCGTATGGCTTCTGCAGACGTTTGGCCTGCTTGGTCCGCTCGGCTTCCACCATGCGCTACGATAAGACCTCTCAAAGTGACATCCCCTCGGCACGTGAACGAAGTTAGGTCAGCGACAGATCGAGTCCGAGTACCTCGGCAATCTTAGCTGCTGCCTGTGCGGCGGTGCAGAGACTTGTATCGATCGAGAGACGAGGCTTCGGCAGGGAAGATCCGTCGAATCCCCCGGTTGCGTGAATTTGATCGAATACTGTGGCGGAAGTCAGTTTGCGATATTGAAGCCGCGATGGGCTATTCAGGCGTCGCTTCAACTCGTTCAACGGGCAGACGAGTTCGACGAGGTCAACTTCACCGCCTCTCTTGGCGACCGTAGTCAGCACCTTCTGAAGAAAGCCGGGCCGCACCGTCGGTTCGGGCGCGAAGGTAAAGATGAGGGCTGACAGCTGGCTAAGGCCGGCTTGATCGAAGACCGATAGCCAGATCTCTTCCCGAAGAGCGACGAAGGCTGGCGAACCGAAGTCGAAGACCGACAGAAGCATATCGACTGTGAGATGGTTGTGGAAGAGTCTGTAGCCGGTCATCGCTGCCAGTTCCTGCGCGACGCTCAACTTTCCTGTGGCGGGCAAACCATAGAGGAAGATCAGCTTCATCGATTCATATCCTTCACGCGATTACTCCGCGCCAAGTATACGAGTCTCATTGTTCAGTTCGTCGTAGCGGGTATAGCAGTTCCGTTACAAAACAGACCGGAGACATGGTTTACAGCGGAGCGCGACGGCTACTGATGCTCGGTATTTGGGCACGCACGACGATGTTGTATGCCCTGGAAAGAGAGTCGAATCTTGGATCAACGTTTGCAGTTTTTGTCGAGTTATCAGAAGGAAGAGATGTCGGTAGCGGACCTATGTCGCGCGTACGGAATCTCGCGTCCAACGGCCTATCGCTGGATCAACCGCTACAACGAGACGAGGCCAGAAGGACTCGTGGATCGCAGCCGCCGCCCGCATAGTTGCTCCCACGCGACGCTTGAGCCGATCGAGAACACCATCCTCGTGCTTCGGGCCAAGCATCCGTCCTGGGGCGCGCGCAAGCTCAAAGCGAGGTTGGAGATGCTGCAACCAGACGTAGCGTGGCCGGCAGCTAGTACGTTCGGTAATATCTTGAGCCGTGCTGGCTTGACCAGTCCGCAGAAGAAGCGGAAACGCACCACGCCATGCTCTGAGCCGTTCTCTCTGGTCACTGGTCCAAATCAGCTTTGGTGCATGGATTTCAAAGGCTACTTCGCCACCGGCGACGGAAAGCGCTGCGATCCATTCACCATCACTGACGCGCATAGCCGTTATTTGATTCGTTGCCAGATCGTCTCGCGTATGGACCTCAGCCAGGTCCGAGCAATCTGCGAAGCGGCCATGCGGGAATACGGGGTGCCAGCACGGATCAGAACAGACAACGGCGCACCGTTTGCAGGAACAGGACTGTTAGGGCTGTCGAAGCTGTCGCTCGGCTGGATGAAGCTCGGGATCGTGCATGAGCGCATTCAAGCGGGCCGACCGCAGCAAAACGGTCGCCACGAGCGGATGCATCGAACGCTAAAGGAAGACACAACTAAACCTCCTGCGGCATCCCTTCGCGCACAGCAGAGCCGCTTCGATAACCTTCCGCTACGTGTTCAATAACGAGCGCCCACATGAGGGCCTGGACAACCAAGTCCCAACCAGTCTCTACCACCCCAGCTCCGTTCGACTGCGACGCAAATTGCCGGAGTTCACGTACCCGAAGGGGCTACTTTTGCGACGGGTGAACAACAGCGGCGACATCATCTGGCACAAAAACAGAATCTTCATCAGCGAGGTCTTCCGCTTCGAAGAGCTGGGGTTCGAGTTAATTACACCAGGGGTCTACAGAGTCTTTCGAGATATGGCGATCGGAGAACTCAATGTGGAAGAGCTTCGCTTTAGAGCCGCACGGCGAGCGGTCTGAGTTTGCCCCTGGATACAATCGTTCCGCTACCCCTGACACTCTTATGTCGCCAACGAATGCAACGTAACGCCGCCATTGATTAGTCTCTCGGCAGAGTGCTCACAATCTCATCGACGCTAGTGCGTGTGTCTGCAGAGTCTAACTTGCCTCAAAACACCTTTTTCGTGCACTGCTACAACTGGCCATTCGCACTAGCCCGAACCAGACAGTTCCGGACGGCTCGCAATCGATCAGGAACTCACAAGGCTTTCGGCACAAGACTCAATGAGCGCTACGGCCAGTTACGCCGAGTGAGCTTTCGCTTCACTAGCGATCAGTAGAGACAAGGCGGCTTACCGTTGCAGACGAGTCTTCGATGAATACATCGAAGGGTTAGTACTCCTTGAGCGTTTTCACCGAACATGATTTTCTGTTCATCCTCAAACTCTATAATCAGACAATCTCGATTTATTCCCGCCATCCCAGACTGTTCGCTTCCTCGGAACTGAGATTGAGAAGATAAAGAAAGCCATCTGGATTTTCAATGTGGCTGATGACGTTACGGACATCGGAGCCCTGAGGGAGCAGGGGATTAATGCTTTCAATGAGTTCATATTCGTCTGTGAAGACACGCTCTTGGGTCTTCGCGTGAACGCTGCTGCGGGCTTTCCAGAGTTGGATGCGAGCGGCATAGCGGCAGGCATGACTGCCTTCATCGTACGTGCAGCACAGATGGATCAGGTAGCGTCGCCTGCGAGACCCTGGATTGATTTTCTGTGCAGGTGGGTTCATAGTCGGACGAAAGTGCGGCATCGAGAGCGAGCGATGCGGTTAAATACCAATCGGTTATAGCGCTGCGCAAGTATGCAGGGCAGGTTCGCCGCGAGGGCGTAGAAGGCCATCACCCAGCGCGCCCATGGCGGATTCCAGATAAAGAAAATGGGTAGGCAGCCTAGCATGAACCAGTGCGCGATTTCGGCTCGGCGTGTCTCGATGAGAAATCGAGCAATGCAAGTGGGATTGCGGCTGAGGAGTTTTTTCTTAGCGAATCCTCCAAGCCAAGGTGCACCATCAGGGAGCAGGTATTTCCATTTTCGAATGGCGAGCCAATCCCGATACACATGCCCATCTTGTTCCCAAGAGCGCGGGGCGGTGAGCCATGTGTCGCGTACGAAGACTTGGGGCGGGACGCGGAGAGAGATGAAGCCGATGGCGATGTGAAGGATGGGCCAGCCGAGGACGTTCGCCGTCCACACCAGCGCGATCATACTTCGCGCCCTCGCCAGACAGTCTTGCGGCGGAGAGCGCGGCGCGCGGCGGAACGGCCGAATACAGCGCAGTAGTATGCGAGCGGCAGCGGATACAGCAGGCAGGTGAGGAAACGGTAGCTGCCAAGCTGACGTGCGAGCCAGACAAGTTGCAGGCTGAGCAGCAGGTAAACGACGGCCACGCCGAGGCGGCCATAGTCACGCGGAACGATCAGGAGTATCGCGGTAGACCAGAGAGCGGAGATCCACATCACGGCTGACGCAAGAACAAGGCTGTCCGAGACTGCGGCTCCGTGGATAAAAGCTTTTGTCCAGCTATCCGACATCTGGCCGAGACCTTCCGGAAACATACGCATATGAAGAGTGCCGCGTCCACCCAGACAGAGGATGCGCGTCCCTGAGGCGCCGATAAGGTCGGCTAGATTGAGATTCTCCAGGACGAAGCCGCGAACAGCAGCGTGACCGCCAACAGCGAAGTAGGTTTCTTTGGAGATGAGGAGCGACTGGCCAAAGAGTCGCGGCTCAGAGACTAAACCGAACCCACCGGCTCCCCCAGCCATGAGGACATTAAAAAAGAGCGATAACTGCTCGTATGTGGCGCTCATGGCATGGTAAGGCAGCAACGATAGGACCAGTCTTGGATCACGTTCGCGGAGCCAGCGAACAACGAGACGGTCCAGGCCTCCGTCGACAAAGAATGTGTCCGCGTCCAGAAAAAGCAGATGATTGCCGATGGCACGCTGGGCTCCCTGATGACACGCCCACGCCTTGCCAGTCCAACCGTCGGGTAGCGGAGCTGAAGTGATAACGGTCGCGCCAAGACTTCGTGCAATAGGTGCAGTCTTATCCGTAGAGGCATCGTCAACGACAAGAATTTCTGCCGGCTGTGCTACGGATGCAGCGATCGATCGCAGAAGGCGAGGAAGGTTGTCTTCCTCGTTACGTGCTGGAATGACGATAGAAAGACTGGTCGCATCGTGAGACTGAGCGGAAGGGCATGTAGGAACGCGCCGGATGAGCAGGAAGCCGGCGGGAAGTCCGACAGCGCCGAGGAGGGCTGGAATGATCATGGCTTTCCTTTGGCGGCTTGCTCGATAATCATCCGAGCGACGTGTTGGCCACCCAGCGTGACCATGGGCATGCCCGCTCCGGGATTGACGCTGCCGCCAACGAAGAACAGATTGTGGAACTGAGGGCTTTGCTTAGGCGCTTTGAAAGCGAAGTTACTGCGGCGATCGCAGACTACGCCATAGATGGAGCCTCGATTGGAGGCGTACCGAGTCTCGATGTCAAATGGAGTCCAGAAGTCCTCAACGACGATGTGTTGCCGCAGATCGTTGAGGCCCATACGCTCAAGCTTGTCGAGGCAGAGTTCTTTCAGCGCAACGTAATCTTCGCGTGTGTAGGAATTACGGTCATTGATTGATGGAATGTGCGGCAGGATCTTAATGTTGTCGCAGCCGGGTGGTGCCTGCGATGGATCGGTGCGGGTAGGGGCGACGACATAGATGGTTGGGTCGTCCGGCAGGTTCTTGTCACGAAAGACGCGGCGGAAGTGCTCGTGCAGATTAGCGGAATAGAAGAAGTTGTGATGTGCGAGTTGCGGATAGACCCGATCCAGTCCGAGGTGCAGAATGATACCGGAGCAGGATGGTTCGAAGCGACGCAGCTTCTTCATGGTGGAAGCGGGCGAATGCAGCAACCGCTGCATTGCGGGGATAACTTCCATGTTGGAGACGACGTAATCGGCGGGCAAGATGCGAAAATCTCCATGAGAGTTGCGGACTTGCACGCCAGTGGCGGTGCTGCCGGAGTAGTCGATGCGCTGAACCTCATGCTCGAGACACAGCGTAACGCCGGTCTCTTCAAGACGTCTGCGGAATGCGTGGCCCAGCTGATACAGACCGCCAGCAACATACCAGAGGCCGAAATCCATCTGGATGGTCGGCATGAGGTTCATGAAAGCGGGCGAGTCGAGTGCGCTGGAGCCGACATACTTGATGAAGTATTCGAAGATATCGCGAAGATAACGATTGCTCAGACGCTTATAGATGCTGCCGGACATCGAGTGCAGATAGTCGAGGTCGCGGGCCTCCTTCCATCCATAAAAGCGGAAGAATTGTACAAGCGTATCGAGACCATGGCGGAGATAGCCACGTTCAAGGATTTCGTATTGGCGGCGTGAGTAATTGAGGAAGTCCTTGTACTCGCCGAAGACCTGCGGACCGAAGCGCTCGAGCTCCGTGCGCATTCTTTCGGGATCTTCCCAGAGGTCGACGACGACTCCGTCTTCAAAGAAATTGCGCCACTGCGGATCGACGCGCTGCAGGGTTATATAGTCTTCAAGTCGCTTGCCGTCACCTTCGAAGATGGGACGAAAGATCTCAGGAAGTGTGAAGATCGAGGGTCCGAGATCGAAGCTGAATCCTTTGGTTTGCAATTGATTGAGCTTGCCACCTACCTGCGCGTTCTTCTCAAGGATGGTGACCTGGAAGCCTCTGCGAGCGAGCATGATGGCAGCGGACATGCCGCCAAGCCCAGCTCCGATGACGATGACACGTTTGTTTCTTTCAGTAGCTGTCATGATGCGTGTACCAAGGTGATAGTGATGGTTTGAGCAGTGTCTCCAAGGTGGAATGAACACTCATCGAAGTGCGGAGGACCAAAACGCGCAGGTGGGTTGTTCGAGACGCCGACCGGCTCGCGCGGGAGGCCGATGAGGTTGTGATCGAGCTTGTGGTTGCTGTTGAGGTCTTCGTAAACGGTGACAGCATAGATGCCCGGTGGGAGATCGGTATCAATGCGGAGATGCTGGGCGTTAGAGGGGATGGGAAGAAATCCGTGACGGAGTGCCTTATCGCGGTCATCAGGAAATCCGGAGGGTGAAGCAAAGACGAGATAGGCTAACTCGCCTTGTGCCTGCTGCGTGAGATGGACGTCAATGGTGAGATGCGTCTCCGTTTTGGACTGCGCAGCGAGGGTGAGAGGAAGTACCGCACTGACCAGGAGAGGCAGGAGCAGGTGGCTGAGGCGTCCCAGGAGACCGGTCGCTCCGTGTCGGAATCTGATCAAGCTGGCAAGTTGGTGCCTAGTGCGGCTATTGAATGGGAACCAGTTGATTTCGCGAGTGCGGCGATCGCTGGCGACCATGATGGTCCTCATGCGCGAGAAAGAGCGCAGACCTTCGGGGCCATGATAGCGGCCGTACCCGCTCAGACGATTTCCACCAAATGCAGCATGAGGATTTGCAATGTTACGGATGACGTCATTGATGCTGCAGCTTCCGGCAGAGAGCTGGGCAGCGACGCGACGGGCACGCGCTTGATTGTGAGTCCAGATGCTGCTGCTGAGCGCGAAGGGGCTCGCGTTAGCAAGTGCAATGGCTTTGGCCTCGTCTCGGAAAGAAGCCACACAGAGCACGGGGCCGAAGGATTCTTCGGTAAGGATGCGGGCCTCGGCGGGAACGTCAGTGAGGAGCGTCGGCTCATATGCGGCCGTGGCACGATCTTGCGGCCAGTGCAGCGTGGCTCCGCAGGAGAGTGCGTCTTCGACCTGGGCACGAACATCAGATTGCGCATCCTCAGTCAGCGGGAAGAAGTCTGCGTCTGGATCAGTATTAACGCGAAGCATCGAGATGCGATGCTTTAGGCGGGCAAGAAACTCGTCATGGATGGACGCTTCAACATAGACACGTTTGACTGCAACGCACACGCGTCCCGCATTGGAAAAGGCGCCGTAAGTGATCCCTTCAACAGCTCGGTCTAAATGGCAATCCGCAAAGACGAGGCTTGCATCCTTTCCCCCCAGCTCAAGGACCGTGGGGATGAGGTGCTTCGCAGCGCGTTCTGCGACCTGCTGCCCGTGACGGCTGCTTCCGGTGAAGAAGATGAAGTCAGGGCGAGCATCAATGAGGGCTGCGGATTGTTTAGGGCCGTCGTATAACACCTGCACAAGGTTGACTGGAAGATTCGCCTTTGCGCAGAGCCTCGCGATCACAGTTGCTGTTTTGGGTGTGCGCTCGGAACACTTGAGCACCACTGCATTGCCCGCAGCGAGCGCAGTGATGAGAGGAATTACCGATAGCTGGAGAGGATAATTCGACGGGCCGAATATCATGGCCACACCATGCGGCTCGAAGGATGTCTCGAAGCGAGCACCATGAAACAAGAAAAACGACTTACCGATGCGGCGCGGACGCAATATACGCGCGGCATAGGACTCGTAGTAGCGAAGATGCTCCAGAGTGACGAACACGTCGCCGGAGAGAGCGTCCAGCAGTGGTTTCGAAGTCTCGCGCGCGATGGTATCGGCGATTGATTCGCACTGAAGGGCGATCTCGTGGCGCAAGTTTCCCAGAATGGCGCACCGGCGTGAGACCGTCAGTGCGGCCCACGCGGGTTGCGCAGCACGGGCTCGGGCAAGAATCCGATCTGAGGTAGCAGAGGTCATACTAGTGCCGGCTCCAGCGGCTTCGCAACGGGATATGGGACCTCATATTGCTCGCAGATCAGATTGGCAGAGATACGTGCCGACTCAAAGATGGTGGGCAGTCCGCTGCCGGGATGCGTGCCTCCACCTACCAGGTAACAATTGGAGAACTCTTCAAACTTGTTGTGAGGGCGCAGGTAGAGCATCTGATCCCAGCTGTGTGCCATGTTGAAGGTGGCACCCAGGAAGACGGAGTGCTGCTTCTCCCAGTCCTCAGGAGTGAGGATCATCTCCTCACGAATGTGCGGCGTGACATCGCCGTAGGGCGTACGTTTGCGCAGGATGCGGAGAACGTACTCGCGACATTGCCGGCTATATTCCTTCCAATTGATGTCGCTGGTGTTGTTTGCCACCGGGGCGAGGATGTATAGCGCGGAGTGGCCCGCGGGCGCACTGGACGGGTCCGTCTTGCTCGAGTTTCGAATGTAAATCGACATGTCTTCTGAGGTCGAACGACCATGCGAAATGTCTTCGATGTTCTTTTTGTAGTTGTTCGCGAAGACGATCGTGTGGTGCTCGACATCGTCATATTCACGATCGAGACCGAGGTACATCATGAAAGTCGAACATGAGAACTTTCGCTTGCGGAGGTTCGATGGCTTGTGGCGACGAAGATCCTTCTCATCGAACAGCATGGTCATGGCATGGCCGAAGTCGGCGTTGAGTACGACGTCGTCACAGTAGATCTTTTCGCCGCTCGCAAGCTCGACGCCGCAGGCGCGTCGTCCATCAAGTAGAACTCGAGCGACCGGTGTAGAGGTGTGAATCTCAGCGCCCTCTTCACGGGCAACCTCTGCAAAGGCCTGGCTAATTCGGCAAAGGCCACCCATGACGTGATACACGCCATGGGCGTGCTCCGTGTACGGAATCATGGTGAAGAGACCAGGGCAATCCCACGGTGACATCCCGAGATATTTCGACTGGAACGTAAACGCGAGGCGGAGCTCTTCTGAGCGAAAATAATCGGCGAGCACGTTGTGCAGCGAACGTCCTGCGGCAATATGGGGGGCGGCTGCGAGCAGCGTGGGACTGATCAGGCTGGCGAGAGTTCCGTAGGGTTGCTGCAGACACGGATAGAGCTTTTCAAACCGAAGACTCTCGCGCCTCAGGAAGCGGTCGAAGCCAGCGCTTTCGCTAGGGAAATGCTTTTCAATCTCCGCCTTCATAGCATCCGGGTCAGAGCGCGCAAGCATTGTCTTGTCCGGGAAATTGAGCGAGTACATCGGATCGAGCCGATGGAATTGCAGGTAGTCGCTCGAGCGGCGGCCTCCTTCAACAAAGAGCTCATCGAGCAAAAACTTCATCATCAGGAACGTCGGCCCCAGATCGAAGCTATACTCGCCAAGGCGGAGTTCTGCATTGCGGCCACCGATGACATCCTGCTTTTCGAAGACTTGAACCCGGAAGCCCCGCTGCGCAAGAAGCATCGCAGTGGCGAGTCCGCCAGGTCCGGCTCCCACGATTGCGATGTGTCTTTTTCTATCTCTTGGATCAAAGCTCATACCCCAACCATAGGTTCCCCTGGTGAGGTTACGGCGGGAGTTGAGCTCTCAAAATGGAATCATTTGCTTCACAAGCAAAGAAGTCAGCTTTGATTGCTGATCCGTAAACACGTCCAATTTCGCATGCGCAGCATGCTCTCCTACGTGGAAGATGCCGTAGTGATCACAACTGCGGTGCACGGCGTTTTGACCAGACTTCGATAGGCATGTTTCTGCAGCGAATCGAAGTAGACAGAATCTCCGGCTGAGAGCTGGAACTTTTCAACACCGATCGTCATCTCCAGTTCCCCCTCGATGAGGTACAGCAACTCTACACCTGGATGAAAATGCGGTGTGAGTTTCTGCTCAGGCAATGAACGGAAGTGTGCCAGGAAGCCATTCAGCTTCCGCTCGTTAGCACGGAAGTCGAGGCTTTCGAAGGACCACGAGGTAGAAGTTGATTTCGGATCGGATGGGAATACCTTGCGCTCATTGCACCGTGAGATGGCCACAACGTGACGCTTCCGCGGATCAGTGAAGAAATAATCGAGTCCAACGCCGAAGACCAAGGCAATACGCGTAAGTGTTGGCAAAGTCGGCACCAGTCGGCCATTCTCGAGGCGCGACAACATAGCAGGTGAAAATCCGGAGTGTTCGGCGAGCTGCGCGAGCCCCATGCTGCGGCGCAAGCGCAAGGTGCGCAGCTTGTCGGCAATTGCATAAGGCCGAATCGATTCTTCCACAGTGGTAGCGTCGGTAGCTTTTGAATTATGTTTCTTTTTTTTCAAGGAGTTAGACAACTTTTTCATGTGCCACCGGACAATTGAATCTGCATTATCACTTTACTGACACTCAATTGTTTTTGCCTTATTGTCAAGAATATCTTGGATCCGCTGTAATGATCTTTAGAGGCAAGCTCACATGCGCAATCAATTGGTAAAAGAAACGTGTTTTTCTTCACGAATCCTCTTCACTGAGTGCTAAATCGCCGAGTCACTCATTGCCAAGGATGAGTACCGATGGGCATCTCGTGGCGAGTGCGGCACAGTGCACTGGGTGGCGGCATATCGGATTATTCAGCACTTGCCGCGCGAAAAAGCAGGCCATGGAAATGACAGAGCATGGAAAGCCATGAAGCCGGCTTCCCACCCTTCCCACACTCTTTGGAAATCCCTTCGGGATTCCCACATTCCCACAGCCTCGACGGCTGGACATATGACTTCTCGTGCCCGCTCAACGCGAACCCATCGCCACCGCAAGGGGCTTGTAACGGATGTCTCAGGTCCACAACGTAACGCATGTCCCGGTACACTCACTGCTGCTGCTTGTCGGTATCAACTTTCAACACAAGCGCGTGGCCGGCCATATCCTTTGCAGTGCGTGCAACCTCGGGAGCGGCGGCGTGACACGGCCCACACCACTCCACCCAGAAGTCGACGAGAACGGGGACGCGAGAGCTCTGGACAATCTCATCGAAGAGCGCCGCGTCTACTTGCAACGGCCAGTGTCTGAAAGGTGATTTGCGGCGATACGGTTCTTCTGGCAACACTGTTTGCAGTTTCGGATTGCAGGCATTCTCGTCCTCCGTCCTAAGCGATTGGGTGTGTCTCGGCTGATTCGGTCTCATTCGTCAACGTGTTTGCGAATCTCCGCCGCGGCATTTTTCTCTTGGGCAGCAACGGGTGGCTGAATCGAGATCGAACGAGACTCTTTTAGCTCCTTGCGAATACCCGGACCCCGCATGACGACGTCCAGCGCGTATTGACCGGGCGGCATACCGGGAGTGTCCAGTGACATCTCTACGTAAGCGAGGTACCCGGAGGCCGAATCAACTCTGAATGCTGTCTCTTTTTCGGTCGCAATGGGATTGTCTTTTGACCGCAAAATAAACTTTGCGGTCCAACTCGCAGCTCCACGTTTTTCGAGCTTCCCATTTGGATAAATCCGCACAAAAGCATGAAGCCGGTCCGATGGCGCGAACCTATCGGAAGCCTCAGACTCGATCCTGCAGTCTACCGCACGCATAGGGTCAGTCTGCGAATGTAGTATTTCGTCATCGTCGCGATCGACTGTCGTTCGCCGCCGCAGGCCATTCACCGATCCAACCTGCTCCTCGCACGACTTGCCCATGATCACGCTGCTCACCTCGATCAACGCCTGCCGAGGCACCTCGACGGCGATCTTCTGTGCTGCCGACGCGAAAACCCTTCCATTGCCATCGTGGACGGCAATGCGCCAAAGGTATTGGCCCGGATGCAGACGCCCATCCCTCTCCCACGCGAGGCGATGACCATCCCAGCTCATCTGAATTGCGCGCTCCATCACCGAAGTGGACAAGCTGAGGTCGCCAATCGACTCAACGACAGAGAGCTGTTCAGGACCGCGTCCAGGCCCCGTCCACTCGATAAGCGCACTCATAGGGAGTACTGGTTCAAGCCCAGGGCGTGGGGGAAAGTGATCAACGTGTTGCGAAATGCGAAACTCCGGGGAACTCACACCTCGTTCGGTCGCCCTTCTCACCTTATCCATTAAATCTTTGGAAAGCATCTCCCGATTAGCCTCAGAAATCGTATCGTCTGACGCCACTTTCATGACCGCGGGTTGAATGGCAAGTGCCGGGTCTGCGACTGGCGCTGCATTAGGCGTCGCCGATTGCGCATAGGGCGATTGCTGAGCATAGCCGGTCAACATACAGAATGCCGTCATCGCAAACGAAATCCGTATCGAGCGCATAGCGCGTCTCCATCCCAATCTCCGACTCCGCTCGCGAAATTATAAGCTTCGCCCCTTTGCTTTAAGGGATTGAATGCCAGGGGTCAGAACTCAGGCGCGTCGGCGGTATCGGATGGAAAACTCGTACGTAGGATTAGGGGGAAAAAGCCGCGCCACGAGCCGAAGGCGGTCCGCAAGGGCCAGCGGCGCGAGTAGCGGATACTCACGCTCCCGAAGTTCGGAGTAGTCGAAGTCCACAGAGAGCGAAAGCTGGTAGATGGCGATTGCGTCGGAGAAGGCGGATTCGAGAAACGCAGTCTTGGCCTTCTCGTCGATCACCGGTTTGCCATCAATCTTTTCCGTCTTAGCGCCAAGGGCTAGACCGCGACTCTCCCAGGCATCCTGGCTGGTTTCGCCGCGAACATCAGCCAGAGCCTGTCCCCAGACAAGTTGGTCAAAGGCCTGGGGAACGCCGACCGCATCGACAAAGGCATGGCCGACGTTGATGAAGAACTCGAAGGCCAGGGCGAAGCGGTCCCCCAGCAGCCGCGTAGAGATGAAGACACCTTCCGTGCCATCGTGCGTTACGTTGCGATGGCAGATGGCCTGATCGCCTAGCTCGGGCGTGTAGGCCGGCGCAACCATCGTGGCTTCGCTACCCCGTGCCTCGCTCAAAGCAAGCGGTACAAAATAGTACGTTTTGCGCGAAATCGCGCCGGCGATGGCGATCGGCACGGCCTGGGCCATGTGCTCAAGATCATTATTCTCGAGGGTGTTATCGCCAAATGCTGCATAGCGAATCCCGTTTGGCGCCTGCCGCACCACTGCTTCGCGCATTACCTGCGCCGCTTGCACCAACTCGCTCTGAACGCCTTCTGCCATAAAGCAGTATTCTACTGGTATGGCGCAAGCATCGCAGAACGAAACCTCGGCCTCACCTCGAACCTTTGGCGCAGGATATCTCTTTGGTGTGCCTTTGGGCGACCTCGGCTGGTTTACCAGCCTTCTGATGAGTTTTGCGCTAGGGTTTGCGGCCTTCTTCGCGGCGACCTTCTGCGCAATCCTCGGAATTCTCTTCTACAACACGGCAACACACCATGCGGTTGATTTCTCGCTAACTTACACGCGGGTCGGACTCCCGGTGGGTGTGCTGGTGTTGCTGGTGACGCTCTCGTACCTCGGTACCCTCTGGATACGCCGGCAGCTTCGCAAAAGCTAAGAATCCCTCCACAATGCATTCGAGCGGCCCAGCAAAATTGAGAGGTAATGGCTCGATGCGGTCGGTCGGTGATATCTGCTATTCTTCGCTCTCAGAAACACTTCCTGGAGGACCATCAAGTATGTCATTCGTTCGTGCCTTTGCGCGTTGGGGCTGCAGTGCGGCCGCAATTGCGAGCCTCGCCGTTCCCTCCGTCGCCGCCGACAAGAAAGCCAAAGATGCCGCCGCCGAGACGCATTCCTACTACGGACCGCAGCCAGCGACCGAGAACATCGATCTCACGATGTATGCGCGCATCCGCGAAGAGGGCTTCAAACACTCCCACGTCATGGAGTTTGGTGGAGCACTGGCTGACGGAATCGGACCGCGTCTTACCGGCTCGCCGAATATGGCGAAGGCCAACGCCTGGACCCGCGACACCCTGACGAAGATTGGCCTCGAAAACGCGCACCTCGAAGACTGGGGCGAATTCGGGATGGGCTGGCAGCAGATCAACACCTGGGTGCGAATGGTATCGCCCGATCCCGAACCGCTGTGGGCGCAGGCTGCCCCTTGGTCTCCGTCCACCAACGGCCCAGTCACCGGCGAGGTGGTTTACATGAACGTCCAGGAGATGGGCGACCTTGAAAAGTACAAAGGCACGCTCAAAGGCAAAATCGTCCTCCTTGGCGCAATGCGTCCCACCCCCGACATCACCGACCCGCTATTCCGCCGCTATACCGACGCAGAACTCAAGGAGATGGAAACCTATGAAGCGCGCGGTGGACGCTACACCCCGGGCTCTCCGGAGTTTGCAAAGTTTCTCGCCGACCGTATGAAGATCGCCGAGATTCGCAAAGCCGCACTCAAGATGATGGCAGACGAAGGCTCGCTCGCCGTGCTGACACCGAGCCGCGATGGCGGCGACGGTGGGGGAACCGGCATCATCTTCGATGACAACGGAGCAAACCTCGCCCGTGATGCACAGAAGAAGGAAAACGCAGTCACCATCCCCAACGCCGTAATGATGATCGAGCACTACAACCGCCTGGGACGCCTGGTAGAAAACCACGTACCAGTCACGCTCGAACTCAACATCGAGACGAAGTTCACCGGCGACCACGAGCATGGCTTCGACACCGTCGCCGAGATTCCCGGCACCGATCCAAAGCTGAAGGATCAGGTAGTCATGGTCGGCGGCCATCTCGATAGCTGGATCTCGGGCACGGGCGCGACCGACAACGGTGCAGGTTCGATCGTCGCAATGGAGGCGGTTCGAATCCTGAAGTCGCTGGGCATCAAGCCAAAGCGCACCATCCGTATCGCCCTGTGGTCCGGCGAAGAGCAAGGTCTCTTCGGTTCACAGGGATACGTCAAACAGCACTTCGGAACCTTCGCTGAGCCAAAGGTTCCCGAGCCGGCAAGTGTGCCTTCCTTCCTGCGTCAGCACGGAGCTCTCTCCACAACGAAGGAGTGGGAGACCCTCGACGCCTACTACAACCTGGACAACGGGACCGGCAAAGTACGCGGCGTCTACACGCAGGAAAATTGGGCCATCGCTCCGATCTTCAAGCAGTGGATCGCGCCACTTGCCGATCTCGGCGTAACGACGATCTCCTACCGCAACACCGGAGGCACCGATCACTTGTCGTTCGATGCGGTTGGTCTACCCGGCTTCCAGTACATTCAGGATCCGATGGACTACGACACGCGAACCCATCACTCCGACATGGACACCTACGACCGTCTGCACGCGCTCGACCTCGAGCAGGCAGCTGTCATTGAGGCGATCTTCCTCTACAACACCAGCGAGCGCGAGGCCATGATGCCGCGCAAGCCCTTCCCACATCCAGAGTTGGAGAAGCAAATGACCGCGCCGATTCCCGGGATCTATCCGAACGCAGCTCCTCCCGCCGACGGAGTGAAATAAAAACACGAATAACTCTCAGTACGAACGCCCAGGTACCCCCTTCCAAGGGGGTATCTTCGTTAGGTGGCCAAACTTATCTCGGAGGTTTGATGATGACTGACCAGCAGACCCGCGAAGGAATAAAAACCTGCACCAGCCGCTACTCCGTCGACGAAACTGTCTCCCGGCTGGAGGCTCTCCTCAAAGAGAAGGGTGTCAAGCTGTTTGCAGCCGTAGACCATTCCGGCGAAGCGGCCGCAGCGGGCCTGGAGATGAGCCCTACAAAGCTGTTGATCTTCGGAAGCCCGAAGGCAGGTACTCCCGTCATGCTTGCCGCGCCCAGTGCAGCCCTCGATCTTCCACTAAAGATTCTCGTTGCTGAAGGAGCCGACGGCAAGGTGCTGCTCTCTTGGAACGATCCCGCGTGGCTGGAGCAACGACACGGCTTCCCAGCAGAGCTGACCGCGAACCTCGCCGCCGCAGGTATGTTTGCCACCAAAGCCGCCCAATAACAGACTCACGTCAGTACAGCGCTACTCTAGCGAAAAACTGCGGACCGCTCAGACGGTCTTACGCCGAAAGCAATCAGGGCTATGGTCATTCACGATGCCAACGGCCTGCATCCACGCATACACGATGACGGGTCCGACAAACTTGAAGCCACGCTTCTTCAGCGCTGCAGAGATCTCCTCCGACAACTCAGTCTTCGCCGGAACCGGCCCGCTATTTTGAATAGGGTTACCACCAGCCATCTTCCATACGTAAGCCGAAAAGTCTTCTCCCGCATCCGCCATTGCCATATAAATCCGCGCCCCATTGATGGTCGCTTCGATCTTGGCGCGCGAGCGGATGATGCCTTCATTCTGTAGCAGGCGCTCTATGTCACCTTCCCCCATCCGTGCCACCTTCTTCGGATCGAAGTTACGGAAGGCTTTACGAAAAGCCTCGCGCTTCCGCAAGATGGTGAGCCAGGACAGTCCAGCCTGAAAGCCGTCGAGCATCAACGCCTCCCAAAGCGCGCGACCGTCGCGCTCCGGCACGCCCCACTCTTCGTCGTGATAGTCCTGCATCAATGGATCGTTGTCGGCCCATGCGCAGCGGTGAACAGCGTTCTTCGTCTTCGTCATGCGACACTCGTCTCCTGTTTGTGCTTGCAGCGTTCATCGCTCATCTATCGACGAACAGTCGAAAGCGAGTTCGCAACTAGTTACTCAATCCTACGATGGTCGGCTCTCCGCCGATCCTCACAGCCATGCACGAAGCAACCGCCCGGCACTCCCAAGGACTTTCAGCGAGTCGGCCCGATCAGCGAAGTAGCGGGCATTGATCTCAGCCGACCCAAGATCTTCAAGAGCGCGAAAAGTGCTGAGTTCTATAGCGATCTCAGCTGGAGTGAAGAAGAGCTTGAACGGCTCTCCGGCCTGTTGCACCCGCGAAGCAAGAGAATCATGGGCCAACTGCTCAAAGAACGGAAGCGCCGACCGAGGCTGCCCGTAGTCCAGAACGAGCGCACTGCCGGCAGCCTGCGATGTAAGGAACCCCACCGTAGCGCGGAAGGCCTCAAGCGTAAGGTACGGGACCACGCCAAGCCACGCGAACACCGCCGGCACCTTCGCGTTGAACCCGCCCGCCTCCAGCTGATCGAGCAGAGTCTGCTCCTCAAAGTTCACCGACACATAAGTAAGGTTTTCTGGCGCAGTTAGCGCAGTGCTCTCAAGAAGCTCGCGCTTCCACTGTTGCGTCGCCGGGTGATCCACCTCGAAGACGCGAAGTTGCGGATAGGGATTGCGATGGGCAAACGTATCGAGGCCCGCCCCCAGCACAACATACTGGCTGACTCCCTGAGAGACAGCTTGAGCAAGAGTGTCTTCGGCGTAGCGACTACGTGCAACCAGGAAAGCGCGCAGAGCAACAGAGAACGGCCGATCCTTTCGATCTGGATTGCGAGTTGGAGTCCGGCGTAATTCCTCCGCGTAGGAGTCGCCGAGGATGGGGACTGCAACAGGGTCTTCGAAGACGAGAGGCTTTGCGTCGTAGAGTTGGTGCGCCGCACGGCGTAGTGCTACGCGAAGCGCTGTGCGTGATGGACTCGCCGATTGCATATGCGATTCACAAGGCGCGCGCCTAAGCGCCCATCCAGCTTAGGGTCTGCGAAAGATACTCTTTCATCTCTTTGCGCGAGACAATCGCATCAAGAAACCCATGCTCAAGCAAGAACTCTGATCTTTGAAAGCCCTCCGGCAGCTTCTGCCGAATCGTCTGCTCAATCACGCGCGGACCCGCGAAGCCAATCAACGCCCCCGGCTCTGCAATATTCAGGTCGCCAAGCATAGCAAAGCTTGCAGTGACGCCACCCGTAGTCGGATCCGTCATCACGGAGATATAAGGAATCTTCGCGTCATCCAGGCGCGCCAGGCCCGCAGAGATCTTCGCCAGCTGCATCAGCGAAGCGATGCCCTCCATCATGCGCGCGCCACCCGAGGCCGCAACGATGATTAGCGGATGTCGTGTAGCCAGCGAGCGGTCGACCGCACGCGCAATCGTCTCCCCAACAACTGCGCCCATGCTCCCGCCGATAAAGGCGTACTCCATTACGCTCAGGACAACGCTGTGCGGCCCAAGCTGCCCAATTGCGTTGACGATTGCGTCGTTCAGGCCCGTCTTCGTCTGTGCCTCCGCAAGCCGCCGCTTGTAGGGCTTCAGATCGGTAAAGTTCAACGGATCGGTCGAGCGAAGTTCCAGGTCGACAAGCTCATACCCCGGCTCCAGCAAGTTCTCAATGCGCGTACGAGCATCAACGCGGAAGTGATGACCGCAATGCCAACAGACGTGCTGGTTCGCTTCAAGCTCGGCCTTGAATAGAATCTTGCCGCAGTCGGGGCAACGGATCCACAGTCCCTCGGTCCGAACCGTCTTCTCCGAGTCATTGACGATCTCGTTATCTTCGCGCTTGAACCAACTCATCCTTGCATGCCCTTTCGACCGCTGCCCTGTTCATTGTAACGACTGAACAGGGCAGCGGTGCGCTGGTTCTTGAGCTGGAGTCAGAGCGCTTCGGCGAGACGGGAGTAGAGGCCGGCATGGTTGGTCTCATACAGAACCAGCAACCTCTGCCGCATCAGGTAGTACGAAGAAGCCACTTCGTGCAGATAAAAGGGAATTCGCATCTGTTGCCTTCCGAAGAAGGTTGCCAGCATAATCTGCGTGACAGCGCGACGCAGCTGCAAACCATCGCGGCGCATACGCTCAGCAATGATGATGCCTTCGTCGAAGTTCCAGCGTTCCACATAGGAGGCGAGCGCGACCAGGATCCGGGCGTTTTCTCGCATACGCTGAACCCCTTCAAGGCCGCCCATCAAACTCCACATCTCTGCCGGTTCCAGCTCAAGAGCGTCCTTCTGCGGCACAAGGTGGTTCAGCGCCACAGTCATGACTCCCTTGGATTCAACCGGATGAAGCTTCGCCACCAGCTCCTCCCACGTACAGCGAGCCAAACGCCGTGCCGTCAAATACGAATGGAGAAGCGCGCAGCCTAACAGGATAGTAACCAGAGCGGTAATGACTATAGGTGCCATATGGGTTACGTGTGGTCGCGCGTCCGAGTGACCTGCTGAAGATCGTACTGCACTCGGCTGTGAAGAGCAACGAGATAATCTTTCATTTCGTTCGACAGAGGCGCGCGGACACGTTCCGGCCTCCAAAAGGCGACGATCCAATACAGTAGGACGGCTATATAGAGGAAAGAGGGGAAAAGCTGGACAACTCGATACTGCTGGGTCCACCCCAGAAAGATACTGGCTAGGTCGCTAACGGCGGAACCGAACGCCCAAAGGGTCAACCCTTGGGCCAAAGCCATCACATGGTTACGCCATTCCAACCCTAACCTATTGGAAGCAAAGAGCATCGCAAGAAAAAGCTCACAGTCGAGCAACGCAGTGAAAAGGTCTCCCCGAATCTCCCAAATTCCCGCGGTTGAACCCGGAGGTGTCTTTATCGCAAGACAAAGTCCGGCCGCGATGGCTGTGCCAGTCATCCCGACCAGCACAAACGAAGAACGTGCATCCCGAATCCAGGTTCCAGTTGGACGCAAGACGACTCGGGCGATCTCGAAGACCATACCAAGCTGAAAAAGAAAGTCACCGCCTGCGAGAATCCAATACGTGATCTTGTACATCTTCGGCGTGCTGTGACGGGAAATTAGGAAAAGTGCAATCGACACCAGGATCGAATAAGTGATAAGGCCGGTGAAGACAGGGAACCGCCTCCACCGCTGACGAAGCAGCAGCACGAGCAGCAGGGCGGCGAGACCGACAAAGTTCGCCGCCCAAATGATGTTGTCCAGAGCCGGAAAGTTCATTCCTGCCTCGCAGGCTTATCCGGAACGATCTTACAGCCCGAAGACGGAGATGACGATACTTGCGTAGTCGCCCAGAGAAAGAGCAACAGAAGCTACCTGCGGATGCGGATTGCCGCCTGTCATGTTTGCAAACATGGGAGCAGCGGTGGAGAAGAGGACAGCGGCGGTGAGCGCGAGATTGCGGATCGACTTATTCATGGGGAAGGCTCCTAGTGCGCAAATGTGCGCTTGCATCAGCCTAGGCCATCGACGCTTTCTAATTAAGAAAAAACATGCGCTCAACCTACACAAAAGAACCATCTATTGTGGGATGGACGATAAGATCGCACTCTATTATGACGGTCTCTGCCCAGAGCGAACGGCTGTCCGAGAGTCTCGATGGCAACTCTCGACCATAACCCCGAGAGCCAGCCGCCCCTCATTATTTCGGGGTACCAGTCTGGCACTTTTGGCCCAAGTGAGGCAAAGGCAACAGATGGCGGAGGCCTGCCTCTGTCGCTCATCATCACGCGTGGCCCATGTATCGTGTGCACAGGGCCGCGGAGGGTCAATTGCCGTACATCTATATCGACAAGATCTTCCATGAACTAAGGTCGGAGCTGCTATCGGCCATGCACTCCGCCCTGGAGGCACAGGGCCGCAAAGGGCAGGTGGACGTGGACCGTCTCTATCGTGCGTTCACGCGCGCAGCGGCTGGAAAATGCGCGAATCCGCAACGCGTCTCCGAGAAGTGCATAGTCGAAACGATGACCTCCAAACCTCGCAAAGCCAAAGATGCACGAATTGACGAGTAGGAGTGTGCGCAACCTACAGGTGCCCGTTTCGATGCCTGAGCGACGGCCAGCGATGGTCAGTGACCTGAGTGATAGGGGTGGCCGGCCAGGATGGTAAAGGCGCGGTACACCTGCTCAGCAAGCACGACCCGCGCCAGTTGGTGAGGCAGCGTCATGCGTCCCAAAGAAAGAAGTAGATCTGCCCGCTGCCGTGCCGCCGGCGACCAGCCGTCCGCCGGACCAATCGCAAGCACCAGCCGCTGGGTCCCCTCATCGCGAAGCCGCCCAATCTGACCAGCAAACTCCTCAGAGCTATACTGCTGTCCGCGACTATCAAGCAGAAGCGCATAAGCCGGCGTCCTCCCCGCCTGTCGATCCAGCCATGTCAGCAACCCCGCCTCCGAATCAAACAGTTCAGAGGTACAAGTGGCGTAGCGAGCCGTGCGCTTCATGTACTCATCGATCAGTCGATCACCAGCCTCCGATTTAGACCGAAACTGGCGGGCGAGCACAGCTGCAAGAATCAGCTTCATCTCAACAGTGTGCCTCTTTTCGGAGCAGTCAGCACCATCGCTCGGCCCAAAGGATCGGAGCCGCAACCAGCATCCTCGAATCGACTGGCGTAACCGATGCTTCTACGCGTCCATCCTTTTGTCGGCAGCCTTACCTGCCGATCAATCACAAAGCAGAAAGGCGGCGAACTCGAAATGAGTCCCCGCCCTTAGCTTTCCAGTCAAAGACAGGTTTCACCCTTGCAGCAAAGCCCCGTCTTACTTCTTCGTAGATGGCTTTCTGCCTGTTTTAGTCGCGGTCACCTTACTGCTCTTGGCTGCGGAAACAGTCTTCTTCGTTGTCTTCTTCGCCGCAACCTTCTTTACGACCGCGCTGGATTTCTTGGCGACTGCGATCTTCTTCGGAGCCGTGGGCGCGGGCGTCTTCTTTAAGCGCCTCGTCGTGAGCGATGCTTTGACTTCAGCATGGAGATCGGCCACGCTGATCGTAGTCGCAGACTTTCGCAGTCGCTCCAATCCGTAAAACGCACGTTTCTCGGCCGAGAAAACATGGACGATGAAATCGACATAGTCCATCAAAATCCATTCGGCCTGGCGGCGTCCTTCGACAGAGTTGGGATAAACCCCAAACTCGCGCTTCAGGCGAAGCTCGATCTCGTCCGTGATGGCCACATTCTGCCGGTCGTTGGTTCCGTTACAGATCAGGAAGTAATCGGTCAGGCCGCTCTCGGCCGGATCCAGCGCGAGGATGCGGATATCTTCAGCTTTCTTGTCTTCGCAGGCCGCAGCCGCAGCGAGCAGCAGCTGATTGCTTTCAATTGAGGGCATGAGACTCCTTGGAGTTCCATGGTAGCGGGTTGCGGCTCTTGAAGCCAGCGTCTGCAAGGGTAACAGCAACTTCCTGCCTCACAGGAATAGTCCTGAACTGACGTAGACACTGGCTCGCTCACCGCTACCCCCCGGGTGCCCCGCCATGCGTCTTATCTCTTCCCAAGGTGAAACAAGATGCGCCCATTCGCCAGCTTCAGCTCGTCGAAGACCGTGAAATGCTTCGCAAAGGCCTCGCGAAATGCTGCCTCAGTAATGTGTTCGTACATCGCATCTCTTCCGCGCAGAAGATCCTGAAACTTCGGATCCGACGGTGGCACCCATTCCACGATCAGGTGTCGCGTCGTCAGCTCGCTGCAAAGCGCCGCGATACGATTCATCGGAATCTGATTGCGCAGCAGCAGATGGTGCAACACCGCGAGCATCATCACCATGTCGAAATGGCCTGCACAGCGGCTCAGGAACGAGGCACTCTCGCGATTCTCCCATCCAGTGGCCGGGCTAGGATGAGCCAGATCGACACACAGCGGAAGAATATTCTTCCCGCTCACCTTTAGGCCTGCGTACAGCCGATCGACCGCCTGCACATCGGTGTCGATCGAGACCACCTCGGCACCCGCGTCCGCGGCCAGATTCGAATACACTCCGGTGTTGCAACCCACGTCGAGCACCTTCGCAGGCCGCGCCTTCCCCAGCACATCGCTCACAAACCTCCGCTTATCGTCATGGTCTTCGTCGCTGTAGTGGTACGCCGTCTCAGCGTAGTGCGACCAGGTCGAGGAGCGGTGGCCCGGCGTCACATGCCGCATATCAGTCCTCAGCGTCCTCAGCGTCCTCAGCAGAATTTGCTTTGCAAGCCCCGGATCTTTCACGGATCGCGGTGTTACCTTGCCGGCCTTGCCCTTCTTCGTCTTCGCGAGCAGTGACGGCAGCGTAACGGTGGACAGCGCAGGCCGCCGCAACCGCGAAGCCAACGAGAGTGCCGGATAGACCTCCTCTGGTTCATATCCATCGCGGCGTGTCAGCGAGATCTCCAGGGGCCATCCCAGCCGGGAGTAAGCCAGCATCGGCAACAGAAAGGTTCGGACGAACTGGCCATAAGCAAGCCAGATCGGTTGATGCGGGTCTCTGCGTTCAATCGAAAGCACATCGACAAAGATCGGCCGCGGCCCCTGGAACAACACGTTCAAAGGTGTTGCGTCCTTCAACTGCCAACCCTGCTCGACCAGGTCGCTGCACAAACCCAGTGTGAGCTCTGCCGCTGCAAGCCACATCCCCGGACTCCACTCCCACGGATAGGACTGGAAAGAGATGCGCGGATGCCGCAGCACAAGCGTCTCCGCGTTCTCAGGCGACACCACCTCGCTCGCCACGAGCCTTCCCTGGGCCACCAGCTCTGAAGCCAGCGGCGTTGCCAGAAACGCAAGCATCTCCTCGTCGAAGGGAGCGCGAACGCTCCGGTAAGCTCCATCCGGACGAACCTCGACGCTGCCCGCAGGATCGCGAAAGGTAGGGAGTGCGGGATATGCCAAAAGCTCTGTCATAGAAGTTACGGTTCTGCTACTGCACGCACTAAAGTGGCCGGCTCAACAAACAAAAAGAGGACCCCTATCAAGACGCAATGCTTGTACAGACACACTTCCATTCAGGAAAGTTTCGAGGAAAACAAAGTTTCGGCGAAGACGAAATCAGCAGAACCAGAATGGGTCTGCACTATTGGTAGAGGTGGTGACTCTGTATGTAGTCCAGAACACGCGGCGCGATCAGATCGATACAAGGATCGCCCGCTTCCAGCCGTTCGCGTAGCCCCGTGGCCGCAGTATCGTCATGAACATTACCAAGCAGATGGACGCGGCTTTGCTGATGCGCATCAAGCTCCAGCGAAGAAAGACTCGCAATCGGGAAACCCGGCCGGCTCACGACGATCCACTCCGCGAGCTGCAACAGACGTTCGGGCTCGTGCCATCGCGGCAGGCCGAGGAAGCTGTCCGCCCCCACCAGATTGAAGAGCTCAGCCTCCGGCATCCTCTGCGCCAACTCGCTCAGAGTCTCCACCGTGTAGTTCGGTGCGCCATCTGCACGCGGCGCATCGAGCTTCGAGGCTGTAAAGCGACGATCCTCAAGACACGCCAGCTCCACCATCGCAAGCCGATCTTCAAAAGGAGTTACCGTGCCATTAAGCTTCAAAGGCTGACGGCCCGCAGGAGCAAAAAAAACGCTATCCAGTGCAAATGCCGCCGCCGCCGCCGTAGCTACAGCGAGATGACCATGATGCGGCGGGTCGAAACTGCCACCGAACAGAGCTACGCGCATGCACTATCCTCTCGCGACCCCGCGCTCTTAGAACGGAAGATGAAAGACAAACCCCATGCTGACCTGTTTGATCGGGTAGTTGTGGCTCTTGTCCCCAAACGGGTTCAGGCCGCCGTAAGCGAACTCGGCGACGCGGTAGTCAAGGATCGGAAGCAGCTTGATATCCAGCCCGGCAATACCCTCATACTCAAAGTTGTTTCGTAGAATTGGGCTGTTCCCGACGATCCCACTGTTGGTGACCCCGGCTTGGGTGTACAGCAGCCCGTAATCCGTACGGCCAAGGCCAAACGAGCCCTGAGCATAAGGCTTCAGGGGCGCCAACGGAGTATGAAAGACAAACCTCACGCCGCCCAGCGTCGAGTAAATTCTCGCTCCCCCACCATTAAAGTTCTGATAGGCCCCGCGCTTAGTCGTCAGAATACTGCCACGGAGATCCGCTCCCAGCGTTACCGGCCCAAGCTTCTTGAAATCGTAGTAGACGCCGCCCGTGCCACCCAGCGGATCCACCGTATTGGCGCGTGTGCTGGTTACATTGGGAGTCTGCTCCGGCGACGAAGCAATATTGCTGAGCCGATCTACGGTGAACATTCCATAAACGCCAAATTGAGCGTGAGCGGAGGAAGCACTGACAAGGGCAACGATGGCAAGAAGGAGAAACGCTTTGCGGAAACTCATGTGCCGTTAGTTTACTAGTTCGCGCGGCCACAGTGCACCGGCAGCCGCGAATTGTGCCCGGCAAAAAATTCCTCCAGAGGCCAACGGAAGAGGATCCCGACCAACGGGAGGACCACGATAGATCGTAGCTTCACGAAAAAGGTATACCCGTCACGAAGTGGCCGCCCTCCGCGCAGGAGGCCCGTCCGGCAGGACCGCTTCTCAGTGCTCCGCCCCCTCTCGCAGCTTCAGCACCTCGTCCAGGATCCGTTCCGCCATCTCCGTCTTGCTCATCACCGGAAACTCAACCGAGCCGTCTTTCGTCAGAAAGCTGCCCGCGTTCTGCTCCGAATCGAACCCAACGCCATCCTTCGAAACATCGTTGACTACCACCGCATCCACGCCTTTGCGCTCCAGTTTGGCGCGCCCATTCGCCACAGCATTCTCGGTCTCGGCCGCAAAACCCACCACCAGAGTGCCATCCCGTCGCCGCCCAACAACCTCGCGCAAAATGTCCACAGTCCCCGCCAGTTCCAACGAGACCGCCTGCGCTCCCTCGCGTTTCATCTTCTGCCCCGCGACGTCTTTCACCCGGTAGTCACTTACTGCCGCAGCCATCACCACCACGGTCATCTCATTCAGCCGAGCCATCACTGCCGCTCGCATATCCTCCACCGTCACCACCTGCTCCACCTCAACCCCCGCCGGGCAAGGCAGCCCAGTCGGAGCACTGATCAACACCACCTTCGCTCCACGCCTCCTCGCCGCCGCAGCCACCGCGTACCCCATCCTCCCACTCGACCGGTTCCCGATAAACCGCACCGGATCGATCGCCTCCCGCGTCCCCCCCGCAGTCACCAGCACCGTCTCACCAGTGAAATCCCCACCCCCACTCCCCGCGCCCTTCGTGCTCTCAGCCAATGTCTCCACAATCGCATCTACAATCGCCGCCGGCTCCGCCAGTCTTCCACCCCCCACCATCCCGCATGCCAGATACCCACTCCCAGGCTCAATCACCTTCACGCCCCGCGCCCTTAGCGTCGCCACGTTCGCCTGCACAGCCGGATGCTCCCACATATTCACATTCATCGCCGGAGCCACAATCACCGGAGCCGTCGTCGCCAGGTACATCGTCGAAAGAAAATCATCCGCGAGCCCATGGGCAAACTTCGCCAGCATATTCGCCGTCGCGGGAGCCACCACCAGCAGCTTGGTCGACTGCGCCGCCTGTATATGTTCGATACTGCTCGGCGCCCCGCCTCCACTCTCGCCCGACGAGTCATCCTCGCTCGACCCGGTCCCCGCCTCCTCGCCCCACAACGAAGTAATCACCTTATGTCCGGAGATCGCCGCAAACGTCAGCGGCCTCACAAACTCTTCCGCCGCCGCCGTCATCACCACATGCGGGTCGTACCCGGCATCCTGCAGCAGCCGCACCAGCTCCACCGACTTATAAGCCGCAATCCCGCCGCAAACCCCAACCGTAACCTTTAGCCGCTCCGTACCCATAACCAGAATCCTACCTTCTTCGTACCGCACACGCGCTTACTTCAGTGGCGGAGCCACGACGCGGAATGCATCCGCATCGCACTCCCGCAAGCCCTGACAAGATATAGGCATCAACCCATCCTTCGCCAGACAAACCTCAACCGCGGTCAACCGATGATCTGCGCAACTCACCACCACGCTTGCTTGCGGGAACGAGGGATTCGCCTTCGCAAACAGATCGACAATATCCTTCGGCCTCATCGGCTCCTCATGCTTCAGCTTCCGCAGCTTCTTTGGAATCCTCACCGAATGAAACGCCTGACGTTCCAGCCCGAAGAACTCCTCCGGCGACATTGTGGTGCAGGTGCCGTGCTTACTCCACTCATGCTCCAGTAGCGGCAGGTCAGGAGTGATATCCAGATTCCGTTCCGGCTGCAAAGGTCCCGGTCGCTCCGCGCAGTTCACCGGATACGATCCGTCGTAGTTCTGTGGCCACAAACCGTGCAACACAAATCCACGAGTCGCCTTACACTCCGGACCTGCCCCGGGCACCGAACAGAACTCAGGCCCCCACGAAAGGTTCATAAGATAAAAATCGAACTTCCCCGGCTCACTCCTCTCCTGCGCACACGCAGACGAACAAACAGCCAGCCAACTCATCATTGGCAGACAAATCCCAGCAAGCCGCACAAGAAAGGAAGTCCTCATAGGGCACATCTTAATGCACCCCTCGTCTTGCCAGAGCGGAGCGCCCAACACGCTACAATCACCAGAAGCATGATCGCTCACCTCCGCGGACGCCTCCTCGCAAAAACTCCCAATCAGGCCATCCTCGAGTGTGCTGGTGTGGGCTACGACGTCACCATCAGCGTCACTACCTTCTCCGCTCTTCCCAACGAAGGCGCAGAAGCGACTCTGCACATCCACACCCACGTCCGTGAAGACCAGATCGCGCTCTTCGGCTTCTCCGAAACTCAGGAGAAGCGTCTCTTCGAAAAGCTCCTCACCATCTCCGGCATCGGCCCAAAGCTGGCCATCACCGTCCTCAGCGGCATCGACGGCAGCCGCCTGATCACCGCCATCCGCTCCGGCGACCACGCCACCCTCACCCGCATCCCAGGCATCGGCAAAAAGACCGCCGAGCGAGTTGTCCTCGAGCTCAAAGACAAGCTCGACGACCTCGCCGTCGCCATCCCCACCACCACGGGAGGCCCTCATCACGGCCCCGCCGGCGACGATGCCCTCTCCGCCCTTGTCAACCTCGGCTACCCCCGCCCCGTCGCCCAGAAAGCCATCGAAACCGCCGTCGCCAAAGATCCCGCTGCCTCCCACGACTTCGAAAGCCTCTTCCGCGCCGCCATGGCCGCCATCCGTTAGCCTCGCACCGTCGCCCTGACCTCGTCGCCCTGAACCTCGTCACCGCCCTGAACCTCGTCGCCCTGACCTCGTCACCGCCCTGAACCTCGTCGCCAGAAACTCCTCACCCTGAGCCTTGTCACCGCCGAGAACCCCGTCGCCGCCCTGGACCCAGTCGCTGCCCTGGACCGGCGCTGCCCTGAACCTCGTCACCCTGAACCTTGCCACTGCCCGAGACCTCGTCATCTCGACCGAAGCGACAGACAGTCTCACCGTCTGTCGCGTAGTGGAGAGACCCCTGCATTTCGCCCGTGTCCGCCACGACCTCAAAAATAAATCTCAAAAACCTGTCACATTTTTCGCAGCTCAAAAAGGCGCATCCCCAGCCATACAAAACACCACAAACACACCACGTTTCACCATCCAAAACACCACGTTTTGCATCCACAATTTGTAGAAACCCAGCAAAAATCCCCTCCCACCACAAGCAAAAAAAATCCCACCGAAAATCAGACGGCCTCGAAACCGTTTGAGCGATTTCGAGGCCATAAGTTCGCAGACGGCCCGTAAGCCGAATTCTGTTTTAGACGATCATTCCTCTACGCGACGCATTACTGCGGCGCTTTAGCAACCTACCCGCAAGTTTCGGCTCTCTGGACGGCGTCACCGCCATTTCGAGTCTCTCCGCCTGGGCGCATCGGGCCGATACGCTCCTGCCGCCTGAAGAGAAGCGGCAAGATCCCTGCCTATTTGGTCTTGCTCCGTGTGGGGTTTACCCTGCCGCGTCCATTACTGGCCGCGCGGTGCGCTCTTACCGCACCTTTTCACCCTTACCCCAAGCCGCTTGCGGATCTACCGAGGCAAATCACCAACCTGAGGCGGTTCATTCTCTGTTGCACTTGCCGTCCAGAGGTCTTGAAACCTCCGTCCCGGACGTTATCCGGCACACTGCCCTGCGGAGTTCGGACTTTCCTCCCCCGCCAAACACCTTGCGGTGAAGGCGGCAGCGATCATCCAGCCGCCTGCAGCTATAAGTGTATCCCACGCAGCGAACAAAACCCGTCCAGCTGCGTATTAGAGAGCAAGGCAAGTCTCGCTTTGGAGGCCTCTGGCTGGTAGTCTCAAGCGTACCCAAGGTAGACAAGGCAATGGAATTCAAAGAGGCCGTAAAGATCGCGCTGCAGTCGCTCTGGGCGAACAAGCTCCGCTCCGTCCTGACCCTGCTCGGCGTTGTTATCGGCGTAGCGAGCGTGATCGCGGTGGTGACGCTGGTCAACGGCGCGAACACCTATGTCACCACAAAGTTCGCCAGCTACGGCGCAGATGTCTTCACCGTCTCGAAGATGCCCCAGATCATCACCAGCCCTGAGGACTATCAGCGGTATCAGAAGCGCAAGAACATCCTCTACCCGGACTTTCAGTATGTGGCGGCGAACTGCAGGCACTGCATCGGGATTGGCGCGCAGCAGGCCGTGACGGGGAAGATCGTGCGGGGTACGGAGTCCACGACTGATACGAACATCCGGGGATATACGTGGCAGATGCCTTCGCTGCAGAACCTGAACATCATGCAGGGGCGCGGGTTCACAGAGGCGGACCAGGAGCATGCCTCGCATGTGGCGATCATCGGGACCGATATTGAGGACCATCTTTTTGCGGGAGTGGATCCGCTGGGACAAGAGTTGCGGGTCGACGGCACTCCGTACACGGTGATTGGGATCAGCGAGAAACAGGGGAGCACGTTTGGTGCTAGCCAGGACAACTGGGTCGCCGTGCCGCTGACGGCGTTTCAGAAGAGCTATGGGACGGCGAAGACGCTGACGATTTATGTGAAGGCGGGTGAGGCTGGACCGGTGCTGGAGACGGCGGCGGACGAGGTAAGGGTTCTGGTGCGATCGAGCCGGCATGACGCTCCGGGATCCGAGGATTCGTTTGAGCTGGATACGAACAATACGCTGGTGGGATTCTTCAGCATCGTGACGCGGTCGTTTGGGGCGGTGGCCGGGGCGGTGGCGCTGATCTCGCTGGTCGTCGGCGGCATCGTAATTATGAATATCATGCTGGTGAGCGTGACTGAGCGGACGCGCGAGATCGGTATCCGCAAGGCTCTGGGCGCGCGTCCAAAGGATATCCTGATGCAGTTTTTGATCGAGTCGGGGACAATGGCGCTGGTCGGCGGAGTCTTCGGCGTGATCGGGGGAATCCTGGTGGCGCAGGTGATTACGATCCTGGCAGGATTTCCTTCGACGATTGCGCTGTGGAGCGTCATTGCCGGGCTGGTGATGGCTACCGGTACGGGAATCTTCTTCGGTGTCTATCCGGCGCGAAAGGCCGCGCAACTGGATCCGATCGTGGCGCTGAGATCGGAGTGAGGCACGGGCTGGGCAGGGACAGAGGGCAGGGAGGTCGTTGATGCGGATCGCCGATACGAAAGAAACGGTAGTGATGGCTCTGGATACGCTGCGGGCGAACAAGCTGCGCAGCGGACTGACGATTCTGGGGATTGTGATTGGCGTGATGACGGTGATTATCATCTCGTCGGTGATTAACGGGTTGAACTCGAGTGTGTCGGGCCTGGTGGAGTCGCTGGGGACGAATGTGATCTGGGTCTTCCGGTTTCCCGTGATCGGGGTGCGGCCAACGACAGAGATGCTGACGCGGAAGCAGTTGACCTACGAGGACGCGATGGCGATGAAGGAGCTGCCGCATGTGGTGGCGGTGACGCCGGGATTGCAATATCGGGACAAGAGCGGTGTGGAGGGCACGGTCGCGGTGAAATATGGTCCCAAGATCATGGAGGGGACGACCCTGGAGGGTGACACGGCGAGCGTGAAGGATGTGTATGAGCTCGACTTGAAGGATGGCCGCTTCTTCAACGAGAGCGACGTGGAGCGGGCAGCGAACGTTGTCGTGCTGGGGATCGATACGGCGGACGGGCTGTTCGGCGCGACGAATCCGGTGGGCGAGGATGTGACCATCGCGGGCATGACATTTACCGTTGTGGGGGTAATGGACAAACAGAAACAGGCGTTTGGCGGAGGCAAGAACCCGGAAGACAACAAGGCGTTCTTCCCCGTGACTACGTTCCACAAGATCCACCCGGAGATACTGGATTACTGGATCAGCCTGAAGTTTGATGACCAGAAGAACAAGACGCTGGTGCAGGATGAGCTGGAAGAGCTGTTACGGCGCAGGCGGAAGGTGAAGAACGAGGCGCCGGACAACTTCGCGATCTTTGGAACCGATTCGCTGACTCGTCTCTGGACCACGATCACAGGTGGCCTGTTTTTACTGCTGTTTGCGCTCTCCAGCGTGGCGTTGCTGGTGGGAGGCGTCGGCGTGATGAATATTATGCTGGTCAGCGTGACGGAGCGAACGCGGGAGATCGGGGTGCGCAAGGCGATCGGTGCGAGCAAGCAAACCATCCTCGCGCAGTTCACCCTGGAGGCCATTACGCTCTGCGCTGTCGGCGGCGTCATTGGCGTGCTCATCGGCAGTGCGATCGCCCTGGTGCTACACCTCTTCTTTCCGTCGATGCTGTCGGCGCTGTGGGTTGCCCTGGCCTTCGGCTGCTCGTGCGGAATCGGACTTCTCTTCGGCATTTATCCGGCGTGGAAGGCGGCGAATCTGAATCCGATCGAGGCTTTGCGTTATGAGTAGTGTAGGTGACCGATCTCGGAATAGCGGGTGGTGATTCGGTGTGAGTAGGTTCGGTAGACTACTGAGATGGCCATCACAATTGAGGCGATCACGACGCTGTTGACACTTGCCGGGCTCGCCTATCTGCTGCTGGCGCTGTGGGGTACCCGTGACTTCGCACACTATTGGCGGCGAAAGGCGGTCGATGTTGGCTTCGCCCCCGACGTTACGATCTTGAAGCCGGTGAAGGGCGTGGACCAGCGGATGTATGCGGGGCTGGTGAGTCACTGCCGGCAGCAGTACGCGGGCAACTTCGAGATTGTCTTCGGCGTAAGCAGCCTGAACGATCCGGCCGTTGGTGAGATCGAGCGGCTGCAGGCTGAGTTTCCTGCGTGTGCGATCCGCCTGGTGGAGTGCCGGGAGCGGCTGGGTACGTCGGGTAAGGTGAGCAATCTGGTGCAGATGCTGCGCGAGGCCCGGTATGAGCATGTGCTGATCAACGACAGCGACATTCGTGTCTCTCCGCAGTATCTGACGCGGGTGATGCAGTGTTTTTCCGACGCGAAGGTGGGCATGGTGACGGCTCCTTATATCGGCCGCACTGCGGAGGGCGGCGGGGGCCTGACGGTGTGGTCGCGGCTGGAGGCGTTGGGTATTTCGACGGACTTTCTGCCGGGTGTGCTGACGGCGCGCAAGCTGGAGGGCGGGATTCGATTTGGGCTGGGATCGACGCTTGCTACCAGCAAGAGCGTGCTGGCGAAGGCTGGGGGTCTTGAGCCGCTGACGGAGTATCTGGCTGACGACTACGAGATGGGCGCGCGCATTGCGGGGGCAGGGTATCGCGTGGAGCTTGCGAATGAGGTGGTGGAGACTACCGTACCGGAGTATCACTACCGCGGGTTCAAGGACCATCAACTGCGCTGGGCGAGATCGACGCGGGATTCGCGCAAGTTGGGATACCTCGGACTGGGGATTACGTATGCGGTGCCATGGGCGGTGATGACCTGCGTTGCGAGTGGGCTTGCACTTTGGAGCTTTTCTCTGCTGAGTGTGGTGCTGCTGGCGCGGGTTGCGGTGGCGCTTTCGGTCGGAGTGGGCGTGCTGGGCGATGAGCAGGTGTTGCGCGACCTGTGGTTGCTGCCGCTGCGGGATTTCTTTGGGCTGGGCTTCTGGGCCTGGAGCTTTGCCGGAGATACTGTGGTGTGGCGCGGGGAGTTGTTCGCGCTGCGGGATGGACGGATCACGCCTGTACCTCCTGTGAGCCTCTGAACGGTGGGCGACGTCGATGTGTCCGGATTGCATCATGGATACCGATACGCGTCTGAGTATGCCGTGCCTGGGGGTACCCCCCTCCGGGGGTATTTCGTAATAAAATCTTTGGAATGAGTGACATAACATTTTTGACGTTTCGTAAAATCGTCCATGCAAAGGGGTTACGGGTAAATTCGTCTTTCGAAAAGGGTTAGCGTCGATAATTCGAGCAGAAATAGAAAAAGCCCCCGGGGATGATGATCGCGGGGGCCTTCTTTTTTGCTCTGTCTTTCAATGATAGCGGATTTGCCATAACTCATGCGCAAGGTGGATCTCATTGACGATAAATGAGATAGATGTGATGAGGGCTTGACAGAAGATTTTGACTGTGAAAACGGGAGGTTGGAGAGTCGGCCCTTTCGGAGTTCGGGCCATCTTCCTGATTTCGAGTCCGTAACTTCCTGGAAGCCGACTTTCAAGGACCAACGCGTGAGCAACACACATCGATCGGCACGATTCGCAAACAGAACGAAGCCCCGGAACGACCCAGGGGCCTCGGCGTTGGGCGGTCTTAGTCGTCCAACGGAATCGTCAGTACTTCCTATTCGTCAAATCCTCGATCAGCCCCGGCCCTGTTGGCTCCCAGCCAAGTGTCTTGCGCGTCCACTCGCTTGAACCCGGCATATTCTGTGCTGCAGCGTGCCCGAAGAAGATCCCGAAGTGCTCGACGGCCTTTTCAGCGGGGATCGAAACCACCGGCACCTGCAGCCCCTTACCGATCGTCTCCGCGATATCCCGCAGCGACACGCCCTCTTCCTGCAAAGCGTGATACGTCGTCGTGCCTGGTCCCGTCTTCTCGACCGCCAGACGATACAGGTGAGCAACATCTTTTAGCGGAGCTGCGGCCCAGCGGTTCGCGCCGTCGCCCACATAAGCCGAAACACCCTTCTCGCGAGAGATCTGAATCAACCTCGTCACCAGCCCCTGCTTGCGCGTGTCATGCACCTGCGGTAGCCGCACAATCGCCGCATGAACACCTTTTGCCGCCACAGCCTGCGCCGCCTGTTCCGGCCTGCGCGGCATCGCGGGCGAGTCTGCCGGGGGATCAGTCTCTTTGCGCAGCTGACCCGGTGCACTGGGCCCGACCCCGGAGGTGATCACCAGCAACTTGCCTGGTTCGAGGACCGATCCCATGGCCTCAATCGCCTGGATCTCGTCCTTCGCATTCTGCGCAAACTTCGAAAAGTCGTCGTGGTTGAAGGCCAGGTTTACCACAGCATCCATCCCCTCGGCTCCGCGGCGCAGGCAGTCGAGGTCCTGGAAGTCGCCGCGATGGACCTCGGCACCGACAGCCTTCAACTGCTCCACGCCGGCATCGCTGCGGGTAAGTCCACGCACCTGGTGCCCTACCTCAATCAACTCTTTCACCAGCTCCGTCCCAATGAATCCCGTCGAACCCGTTACGAATAGACGCATGGTCACTCCTCCTGTTGTTGGTGGCGCAGTCTACCAAGCCCGCGTCAAGTTGACATTCAGGCTGGTGCCTTATAAAACGGGGACTGTCCCCGCATAATAAGATAAACGGGGATAGTCCCCGGTTGCATAAAATTTTCGTCTCCCGTTTCTATGGCCAAAAAGAAGTTGTCGCGCCTCTCGCCTCCTCGCAAACCCCGTGCCGACGCGGAGCGCAACCGCGAGCGCATCCTTGAGGTGGCCAAGGATGTTTTCACACGCGATGGAGCAGATGCGAGCCTCGACGACATCGCACGCCGATCCGGTATCGGCAACGCTACCCTCTATCGCCACTTTCCAACTCGCGACGACCTCATCGAAGCCGTTTATCGCAGCGAAGTCGAAAAGCTTGCTGCAGCCGAACAGCGCTTCGCTGCCACCATGCCACCGCTTGAAGCGCTGCGTGCGTGGATGCTTCTCTTCATCGACCATGTCGCCGGAAAGATGCTCATCATCCCCGCCATGAATACGATCGCTGGAGGCTCCTTGCGGCTCATGGAAGGCTCCCGGTCGCTGATCAACACCGCCTTCGTAACCTCCGTCAAGCGGGCCGTCTTGAGCGGCGATCTTCGCTCCGACACTGACGCGAATGACTTCGTTCGTGCCCTCGTTGGCGTCTTCCACACCGCTGCTCAGCCCGGCTGGGAGCCCAGCGCCCGCCGTCTTGTTGACATCCTCATCGCAGGTTCGCGCTCAACGCCGAGGCAGCCCTCCACTCCGCCCGGCAGGCGGCGAAAATAGGGGCGCGCTGTATCTATCCAACCAGGCAGCGAATGGCCTCTGGATTACTTTCGGTTTCCGGACCTGCGGACGGAGAGTGGTCGGGCGGCTAACTCTTGGCAGGCGGAATGTTTTGATTGAAGCGGAATAGATTCGCGGGATCGTACTGCGCTTTGATCGCCGCGAGGCGCTGGAAGCGGGCGTCGCTGTAGGCGGAGTGCACGTCCTCTCCCTCCGAGAGATAGTTTACGTAGGCGCCGCCGGTTGAGTAGGGGAGAATCTTCTGCCATCCATCCCGCGCCCACGCCGTTTGTTCGGTGTCGATTGCGGGATCGTCCGAGATGGCCAGAAGACTCAGGTTGAACATTGCGTCGCGGTGTCCGAAGGCCGTGGCGTCTGTGGGTACCCGTGCAACCGCGCCTCCGTAGACCTCGATCATGATGAGGTTCCGTGGCGAAGGGGACGTGCTGAGGGTTTCGATCATCAGGTCGAAGATGTCGTCGGTGAGAGTTTTGAGAAACGCGGATTTCCAGAAGTGACGCTGGCCCTTGGGGTAGGACACATCGACTTGTTGCTGCATCGCGCAGTATGGCATGCGCGCGACCGTGTCGACCAGAACCGATCCCAGTTCGCGGAAAGACTGAAGGGCGCGTTCGCCCTCCCCTTCGGTCCCGATATCGCTCAACACTACGGCGACGGCCTTCCCGCCGTCCAGAGCCGGCAGGACTGCGGACAATAGCGTAAGGTTGTCGCTCGCTTCGAGAGACAGGTCGCGAAATCGCTGCAATACGGTCTTCGACAACTCGAACGGAAACACGATCATTCCGCCGAGCGGTTCCCGGACGGGATGAAGTTGAAATTCGAACGCCGTGACGACCCCGAAGTTGCCTCCACCGCCGCGCAGCGCCCAGAAGAGATCGGGGTTGGAGTCGGCACTCGCGGTCACCAGTTCCCCGGAGGCTGTGACGACGTCGGCGGAAACGAGGTTGTCGCAAGCCATTCCGTAACGTCGCGATAGATAGCCGTAGCCTCCACCAAGGGTCAGGCCGGCGATGCCGGTAGTCGAGATCGCGCCTCCCGGTGAAGCGAGGCCAAAGGCTTGCGTCTCGTGATCGTATTCGCACCACAAGACACCGCCGCCTGCGCGCGCTCTGCGCTCGGCTGAATCGACCTGAACCGACTTCAACCTTGCAAGGTCGATGACGATGCTGCCATTGCCTACCGCGGTTCCCGCCACGTTGTGGCCGCCGCCGCGGATGGCAACCGGGAGACCGCGTTCACTCGCGAACTGCACGGTCGCGATCACGTCTGCGACTCCGGCGGCGCAGACGACCGCTGCCGGCCGGCGGTCGATCATTCCGTTCCAAACCTGGCGCGCCTCATCGTAGCCGTCGCCGCCGGGAAGATGAACTGTGCCCCGAACCAGGCTTTTCAATTCCTGCTGATCACTCGTATCAATTTGAGGCGTCATTCGTTATCTCCTCCAGGCGCGGCTCAGTGAGCTCGCATCAACACCTTGGGGTCTGGTGAACGCTGTTGCGGGCAGATGCGGTTACCGGGAAGCGTGAATCTGGTGTGGAAGTTGGCCGCCGAACTCCGGTCGGAGTATAGGCAATCCGGAGGGTATCACCTCGTTGTGGGATCGGCACCGGGAAACAAGGATCTCGTCATTTTCTACTGGATTGTCTTCTACTGGATTGTCCGCAATTTGGAAATGGGCAGCGATGGGCTGGTGTCTGAGGATAGAGTTTCGCAAACAATCTCCTCTGCACTCCGCTGTGCGATGAGACTGCGCGGTTGCGGTCGAAATGACGATTTGCAGAGTTTTGAGGCTGGCCTTTTTAGATATCTACTGCTTCTTTCCGAGGATAGGAGCGATGGCCTTGCCGGCGTTGGCGGGCATAATTCTGGGGCGAGCGGAGGGTGCGACCCCGGCGGCGAGGTTGGGCGGCCAGTAGGGGTCGGAGGCGGCGACGGGGCCTAGCGGGACGTCGGGGATCTTGGTGCTGATCGCTGTGTTCATGGTGTCGATGAAGGTGTTGGCGACTACGGCGTATCCGACGTTGGTGGGGTGGATGCCGTCGAGGGCGAAGATGCCGCCGAGAAAGCTGGAGGTGCCGGTGTAACCGTTGATGGTGACGCCATTGGCGAAGGCCTGGTTGAAGAGGGCGTTGATGTCGACAAGGGTTGCGTTGGCGGCCTTTGCCTGAGAGGCGATGACTTGGTTGAAGGCTGTGACCTGAGCCTGGACAGTCACGACCTCGGCGGCCGAGAGGAAGCCGGCGTCGTCGATGGGGCCTTTCTGTTGGCCTGTGAGGATGAGCGGGATCTCGGCGGTACCGGTGGGATTGACGAGGTCGCCGGGGACGATGCCGAGGATCTGGCTGAGAACGGCGGTGGGAAGGCCGGTTTCGGCGGAGACTTCGCCGAGGACCAGAGCGGCGGGGGTGAGGTAGGGGACTTTGGTGACGTCGGGGATGTTGGCGATGACGAGGTGAGCGGGGGTCATCGTGGTGAGCTCGGTGATGAGGGCCTGATACTGGCTGGTGAAGTTGGCGACGGAGGTCATGCTGGAGGGCATGCCGGTCTCGTCGGCGACGAGGGCGTCGTTGTTGCCGATCCAGAGGAAGATGGTGGTGGGTTGGGCCTTGATGGCGAAGGTGGCCTGGCTGTTGGCCTGTCCGTAGCCGAGACCGGGGAAGCCGAGGACAAGTTGGGTGATCTGCTGCTGGGGGGTGCTCGGATTGACCAGCGGGAGGGTGTTCATGACGTCGTTGAGCAGGGCTCCGGGGACCGCGAGGTCGGTGACCTGGGTGGCGAAGTTGTCGCGGCCTTTGGTGGTGACTGTGGGCTCGACTTGCGTAATGACGGGCGGTGGGCCGAGCGATTCGAGCTGCAGGACGTTAGGGGCGCCGGGATAGGCGATGAGCGGTTGGATGATGTTGAAGCCGGCCTGGGCGGCGAGGACGGGGGCCCAGCCATGGACCTGAGTGGTGTCGAGGAGGGAGCCGCTCTGGAAGCCGGCGGTGAGGGAGTCGCCGAGGAAGACGGTGTTGGAGAAGTTGCCGATGTTCTTGACCTGCTGGGCCTGGAGGTCGGCGAGTTCTTTGGAGGTGCTGCTGCCGTTATTGTTGCAACCGGCGAAAGAAAGGGTGAGGGCAGCGGCTAGGCTGGAGTGCAACAGGACTGAACGGCTATTCATTTTCATGGCGACGGACGAACCCCTTGGAGACGTCGCGGACCCCGGGTGGAGGCGCGGCGGGTGTGCTTTCTGCAGACGTGGCTTTGTATCACACTCGGGGTGCGATGGGGAACAAGAGGTATTTGGGAGGTATCTGCTGGAGCGGGCGGCGACGGTAGGATAGGGATGTGAAGAACTGGGTGGAGGTTTCGGAGCAGCGGCTGGCGGGAAACTACAAGCTGCTGCAAGAGGCGGCGGGTGCGGAGACAGCGGTGCTGGCGGTGGTGAAGGCCAATGCGTATGGGCATGGAGCGGCGGTGTGTGCGCCGGTGCTGGCTCGGGCGGGCGCGGAGTGGCTGGGGGTGACAGATGTTGTGGAGGGTGCGGCGGTGCGGGAGGCGCTGGCTGGGGCCGGGATTGCGCGGGAAGAGCAGCCGGAGGTTCTGGTGATGTCGGGGTTGCTGCGCGAGGATGCGGGGGATGTGATTCGGCATGGGCTGACGCCGGTGGTTTGGCTAAGGGAGCAGATGGAGTGGCTGGTGGAGGCTGCCGGGCAGAGTGGCGGAGTGGTGATGCCGGTTCATGTGGAGATCGATACGGGGATGGCTCGGCAGGGGGTGGCGCCGGGGGAGGAGCTGGAGGCGCTGCTGGGATGGGTGAAGGGGCAGACTGCGTTACGGGTGGATGGGGTGATGACGCACTTTGCGTCGTCGGAGGTGGCGGGGTCGGCGCAGACGTTGGCGCAGAGGAAGAGATTTGATGAGGCGATGGATGCGGTCGCGGCGGCGGGAGTGCGACCGGCTTGGGTGCATGCGGGGAACTCTTCGACGCTGGATAACCAGGGGGCTGAGGGGAATGTTCCGTGGCTGCGGGGACTGGCGGCTGGGGTTGGGGCAAAGTCTATGGTGCGGACCGGGATTGCGCTTTATGGGTACTGTCTGCCGATTGAGGGTGGGGGTTTGAACACTGTGCGGCGGGAGCTGCAGCCGGTGATGACGTGGAAGACGCGAGTGATTGGGGTGCGCGAGGTGGAGGCGGGAGAGACGGTTGGGTATAACGGGATCTTTGTGGCGGAGCGAGCGATGCGGCTGGCGCTGCTGCCGGTTGGATATGCGGATGGACTGCGACGGGAGCTTTCGGCGTCAAACGCGCGGCTGGGGGGGTGGGCGATGGTGCGGGGGCAGAGGGCGGCGATTGTGGGGCGGGTGTCGATGAACCTTACCGTTGTGGATGTGAGCGGGATCGCAGATGTTGCGGTGGGGGATGAGGTGGTGGTGCTGGGGGACGGGGTGACGGCGGACGATCATGCGCGGCTGGCGGGGACGATCGCTTATGAGATTGTGTGTGCGGTGCAGACGGCGCATCGGTGTGGGATTGCCGGTTAGGGAAGTGCGCCCTGCGCGGGCGGCGGTCACTTCGTGACTTGTATACCGCTTCGCTTGGTCCTCCCGTTGGTCGCGAGGGAAGATGATTTCCGACCAACGGGAGGACCACGCGAAGCTCCAGAGAGGCGTGTGAACGCCCGCTCCACGCGCAGTGGGCCCGTCCGGCAGGACAGAGCTTCGATCTAACGCTGGGGTTGGCGTTCGCTGAGGAAGGCGAGCAGGGCGGCGTTGAACTGCTGCGGGCGCTGCAGCGGGGCGAAGTGGCTTACTTCTTTCAGGAAGAGGAGCTTTGCGTCTGGGATGTTTTGAGCGAGGTACTGGGCGTGTTCATCCCGGATGAACTCGTCGTGTTCGGCCTGGACGATCAGGACTGGCACGCCGATCTGGGATAGATCGTGCGTGGAGTAGTTGGGTTGGGACTTCATCATGATGCCAACGGCCTCGGCAAACTCGTGGAACTGATCGGGTGTGGCGGAGAGCTGGGCGTAGTCCTGCAAGTGGCGGGAGAGACAACGGGAGAGCAGGGAGTTGTGTTGGTTAATTTGCTTCAGGCCGCTGGGGTCCATGTTGCAGCCGAAGAAAAATGCGCCGGCGACGCGGGTGGGGGCTTGCGCGGCGACGATGAGAGCGGTGCAGGCGCCGTCGCTCCAGCCGACGAGGGACGCTTGTTTGAGATGCAGGGTGTCCATGACGGCGAGGACGTCGGAGGCCATGAGCTCGTAGGTGTAGGGGCGGGTGTTGCGTGTGCTGCGGCCGTGGCCTCGGCTGTCGATGAGGATGACGCGGTGGCCGGCTTCGAGGAGCGCGGGGACCTGATAGCCCCAGTTGCCGCTGTGGCCGAGGCCTCCGTGGAGCAGGATGACAGGCGAGCCGGAGCCGTAGGTCGCGTACCAGATGCGGGCTCCCTCGTGTTCGACGTGGCCGTGGTGTTCGAGCGGCGGGAGTGGGACGCCTTCGGCTTCGAACTTGGTCAGCTGGTCGTCATGGTCCTCTAACTTCATTTCCAAGTGCACCTCCATTGGTAGACGTTGCAGGAGAAGTCTATCGTTGTGGTGAAGCGGCACTCATTTGCGTGCATGGCATGTGGGCCGTTAACATCAGGCTAAGAGAAACGAGAGGAACCACTTCATGGAATCCATCAGCACAGCGCGCCGTACCGAAGATATCGCGCTTGACCTACTTAAGTTTGTTGCATCGCAGGCGAATGTTGGAAGCAAATCGGCGGGATCAACTGGTTTTGGTCTGCCTACCTCGTCGAAGAGTGAGGAACAGGTTACGCATCTGCTTGAGCTGTATGCCCGCTGCCGCGAGGCGGTTGAGGCTCCGGTCGAAAAGAAGTAGTGGCACAGGAAGGTGTAGCACGGACGCAGGCTCTGCGGGTCGCGGTGGTTGGGGCGGGGGCGTTTGGGCGGAATCATCTGCGGGTGCTGCGGGAGCTACAGCACGCTGGGCAGGCGGTTGAGCTTGTGGCCGTGGTGGATCGGGATTCGGCGGCTCTGGCTGCGGCTTCAGAGAAGTTTGAAGTACCGGGCTATGAGACGATTGAGGCTTGCCTGGCTGCGGTTGGGCGGCTTGATGCTGCGTCGGTTTGCGTGCCGACGGTGCATCATGCGAGTGCGGCGGCGCCGCTGTTGTCGGCTGGGGTGGATCTGCTGATTGAGAAGCCGCTGGCGGCTAATCTTGCCGATGCGGATCTGATTCTGGAGCTGGCTCGGAAGCATGGGCGCGTGGTGCAGGTGGGGCACCTGGAGAGATTTAATCCCGCGGTGACTGCCGCGCGGGAACATCTGCATAAGCCGATGTTCTTTGAGGCGCACCGTCTGAGTATCTTTACGCCGCGTTCGCTGGATGTGGATGTTGTTCTGGATCTGATGATCCACGATCTGGATATTGTGCTGAGCCTGGTGGCTTCGCCGGTGCGCGAGGTGCGCGCGGTGGGGTTGCCGGTGCTGTCGCGCAAGGTGGATATTGCGAATGTGCGGGTGGAGTTCGAGAATGGCTGCATTGCGAACTTTACGGCGAGCCGGGTGAGTACGGAGCGGGTGAGGAAGCTGCGATTTTTTCAGCCGCATCAGTATCTCTCGCTGGATTTTGCGCGGCAGGATCTGTTGATGATCGATGTGACGGCGGCTGCGGGGATGGATCCGGCGGTGCTGGCTGCGATGGCGGAGAAGGCGCAACAGGCGGGGGCGCAGCCGGGATCGCTTTTGGGCGGACATCCTTCGGCGGGGCTGTCTCTGAAGAAGGTGTCGGTGGAGCTGGGCGAGCCGCTGCGGCTGGAGATTGAGGCGTTTCTGCAGGCGGTACGCACGCGCACGCGACCGTTGGTCTCGGGCGAGGATGGGCATGCAGCGCTTGCTTTGGCGCTCGAGATCAATGAGGCGATTGCGGGGCATGCAGCGCGGGCGGGGTTGCAAGACTACCTGTGACGGCTGAATTTCCCTTAATGGAAAGGGCGTAGATCGTTCGCTGAGTTTGGTGGATGCGGCTTCCGGAGTGCGGTATGTTTGGGAGAGGGAGCCTGCGGTTTGATTCTTTGCTTATGAGATCTTCTCGCGTTGTGACGTTTGCGTTATGGGTGGGGCGGGTTGCGCTGGCGGTGACGCTGCTTTCGGCCGTGGCGGATAGATTTGGGTTGTGGGGGCCGTATGGATCGCCGCGGGCTTCGTGGGGCGACTGGGCTCACTTCGTGGCTTACTGCGGCGTTGTGAACAGCTTCGCGCCGAAGGCGTTGATTCCTGCGCTGGCGTGGATTGCTACAGGGTTTGAGATTGTGTTTGGAGCGGGGCTGTTGATTGGGTACAAGCTGGAGTATGTCGCTTATGGATCGGCTGGGTTGTTTGCGCTGTTCGCGTTGGCGATGACGTGGAGCGTGGGGATCAAGCAGCCGCTGAGCTACTCGGTGTTTGCGGACGCGGGTGGTGCTCTGCTGCTGGGGGCGCTAGTTTCGGTCGTCAAGCGCGAGGGGCGGTCGGAGCGCGGCTCGTATGGGGTGGCTGATGCCGGGGCGCGGTGGGTGGAGGACTAGAGCTTCAAACGTACTCTTGAGCTGACGAGAAAAAGCAGATTCCTCCGCTCCGCTGCGCTCCGGTCGGAATGACATCTTCTCTGGTATTTCGATCGTAATGAACCAGCAAAAGCGCAATATGCCGATACATGCCAGTGGGGGAGGGTGATGACGACTTCGCCGAAGCCGAGCTTTTGCGACACTGAGCGGGCTGCAGAATGACAACAAAAGAGCCGGCTAGCGGAACCGTTACTGAACAATGTTAGTGGCGGCGGCCGAGGTGCAGGCTAGTCCATTTTCTTGATGGGGACGTTGTCGGGGATCTTGAGTTCGAACTGATCGTCTTCGAGTTTTTGATTGAGGGTGAGCTTGGTGAGGGTGAGGGTCAGGGTGTACTGATCCTGGGGACGCCTGATCTCGATCTTCATGGGGAAGGGGGTGTCGCCGAACTTCTGGTAGTTGCTGTAGAAAGCGCGGGTGACGACGGTGCCGTCGGGTCCGTAGATGTCCTGCTGATAAGGGAGCAGGTTGGCGCGGCTGATGTGGATGACGCGAACGGTGTGGGCGGTCTGGCCCTTGGGCTGGGCGAGAAACTCGAGGTCGTAGTCGGGTTCCTCGATGAGGTCCTTGTTGTTTTTTTCGTTTGCTACGACCCGCGTGTCCTGGGTGAGGGAGACGACCTGATCGGGGCCGAGGCCGTGGATGAGGAGCGAGTCGAAAAAGACCGCGGGACGTAGATTTTCGAGGCCGTTACTGGACGGTTTGGTGACCTCGCTGGTGCCGGTCATGGCGAGATTTCGCCTGGGGACCCAGAACCTCCAGGTCTTGCCGTCGCTGACCATATCGAGGGCCACCGAACCGAGAAAGGGGACGCGGAGCAGGACGCGGAGGTCTTGCGGTTTTCTGAGGAAGATGTACCCGCTGAAGCTGGGATACTGGGTTTCTTTGCCCTGGCGGCCTCCGCCGGTGGTGGCGACGATCTCGACGCTCGCGTTCATGGTCTGAACGGCGCTGAAGCGGACGTCGACTTGTTTGAGGAGATCTTCCAGCTCGGCGTTGAGGATGACGTCGGCGGGGCGCGTCTTGGGGACGATGCGGGTATGGGTCAGGCAACCGGTCAGCGCCGGAGCCAGCCCAAGGATTGCCATCGCCGCCGCTTGTTTTATCCTCATGAGCACAAACTTCAAGTATATCTTTCCCGGCTCGGTTCCTCTGGTTCATGCCGCGACGCGGTTGTTTTCTACTGGTTCCGTAATACGAATTGGATGTCTGGAGGTTCCGATGCGCTTCTCAAACTTCTCAGCTAAAGCGCGGTTGGCTAAGGGGTAACTCCGGTTCCGGAGAGTTGATGTTTCTGCGCGAGACGGTAGGACTGGACCTGCTGGGCGTGCTCCTGCAGGGTGGCGGAGAAGCGTGTGTGTCCGGAGGCGTCGCTGACGAAGTAGAGGTAGTCGGTGCGGGCGGGGCGCATGGCGGCTCGGAGGGCGGCGATGCCGGGGTTGGCGATGGGTCCGGGGGGCAGGCCGGCGTGTTTGTAGGTGTTATAGGGCGATGGGGACTGCAGATCGGAGGCGTAAATGGTGCCGCGCCAGCGGTTGTCGAGCAGGGCTGCGTAGATGACGGATGGGTCGGTGGCGAGGGGGATGCCTTTGGCGAGGCGGTTGACAAAGACGCCGGCTACGAGGGGTCGCTCGGCGTCCTGGCGAACCTCTTTTTCGATGAGCGAGGCCATGATGACGGTCTGGGAGACGTCGTTGGTGAGGCCGAGCTGGGCGGATTCCTGGTGGAAGCGGCGCACCATGGCGGAGAGGATCTGGAGCGGTGTGGCGTGGCGGGAGAACTGATAGGTGTCGGGGAAGAGATAGCCTTCGAGAGAGACGGGGGGCGGTCCGTCGGCGGTGAAGGCGGCGATGAGCTCGGTGTGCTGGCGCTCGGCGGCGAGGAAGGTGTCGCGGGGGCCGAAGCCGGCTGCCTCGGCTGCCTGGGCGATGTCGAAGATGTTGTAGCCCTCGGGGATGGTGAAGGCGCGGGTGTAGACGTCGCCGTGGAGGATGCGCTGGTAGACGTCGGTCATGGGGAGCTGGCCGTCGAAGCGGTACTCGCCGGCTTTGAGGGTGCCTCCCGTCTTGAGACGCAGGAGATAGAAGGCGAGCCGGTTGCGGATGACGCCGCTGCGCTGGAGTTGGGCGGCGATGGTCTCGGTGCCGGTGCCGGGGGCGATGTCGACGAAGGTCTCGGTGGAGGGACCGTAGGGGAGGTAGATGACGCCAGCGACGACGGCCAGGGCGATGAGCAGAAGCAGAACGAGGATACCGAGAAACTTCAAGTGCGCGCTCCGTATTTTCTGGCGTGGGATGGTCAGCGTCAGGTTGCCGACGCGCTTCGGCCGTGTCGTCTGGCTCGTGCTCTCATTTTACGGCGGACTTTTACGGCTGAGCGGGGAGTGGGCCCGCAGCAGACTCAAGTTTGTGACTACCGATGAGAGATCGAAAACGGATCTTGAGCGGTTGACTACTCGTGCTCACCGGCCTCTGGGGATGGGGCACGCGGCGACATGCCGAAATTGGATGATCGAGCAGGTGGCGGCGTGTTGATTCTACAGTCGTTTTTTTGAGGCTCGGGGCGATGAGCAGGGGCGTTCCTGGAGGGTGGCAGAGGTGGAGGGAGTCGCCTGCGGATGGCTTTGCGGGTCCGCCATCGTATAATCGAGTTTTGATCAGAGAGCGTTGTCGCGCGAAGGGTTGCGCGCTCGCCAGTACTATCCGGAAGGCCCCATGCCAGAACAAGTAAAAAAGAGGCTTGCAGAAGAGATCAAGTTGCTGGAGCACGAACTAACCACCGAACTCCCTGCTGAGATCAAGAAGGCCGTCGCACTGGGCGACCTGAGTGAAAACGCCGAATACCATATGGCCAAACAGCGCCAGGTCTTCGTCAACGCCCGCCTGGGTCAGTTGAAGAAGCGGATGGGCGAGCTGGCCATGGTGAATCTCGTCAATATCCCCAATGACAAGGTCGGGTTCGGCTCGCGCGTGACGGTCTTCGACTCCAGCAAGGACGAGGAGATCAAGTATCAGCTGGTCACGAGTGAGGAGTCGGATGTGTCCAAGGGGTTGATCTCGACAACTTCCCCGATCGGTCGTGCGCTGCTGGGCAAACAGGTTGGCGAGTCTGCGACGGTGATTACACCGAACGGCAAGCGCGAACTTGAGATCCTCAAGCTACTGACCATTCACGACGCCCCCGAGGAAGAATAGACAAACGGCATCGCACGCGTGGTGTACGTGTGGCGATGTGATACCAAGAAAGCGGCAAAGACGGGGATCGTCCCCGGAGGATTAGTTTTTTGACCTGGACAAGCGCATTCGGCAAAGGCAGCGGCTGGCTGCTGCAGAAGATCGTGAACGGCCTAGCGCTGACCCGCATCTCGCCGAACGCACTGACGTTCATCGGTCTGGTGATCAACATCATCGCCGCGTGCTTCTTTGGATTTGCACGGCCGAATAATGCAAATCGGATGTTTGCCTATGCGGGGCTAATCATCATCGGTGCCGGCGTCTTCGATATGGTCGATGGGCGGGTGGCGCGGAAGACGAATCAGGTTTCGGTGTTCGGCGCGTTCTTCGATTCGGTGATGGACCGCTACTCGGATGTCGCGATCTTCTTTGGATTGCTGATCTATTACGCGCGCGGGAACCGCTTGTTTTATGTGGGACTGGTGGCGTTTGTGATGACGGCGTGTGTGATGGTGAGCTACACGCGCGCGCGGGCTGAGGCGCTGATCGGGACGTGCAAGGTGGGTTTCATGGAGCGGCCGGAGCGCATCGTGTGCGTGATTCTGGGTGCGCTGTGCAACCGGTGGGGCGTGATGGCTCCGGCGTTGTGGGTGCTGGCGCTGTTTGCGACGCTGACGGTGATTCACCGCATCCGCTACACCTATCTGGAGACGGAGCGCAGGAAGCTGCTGGAGACGCAGGCGAAATAGGCGACGCGGATTTGATCTCGACACTTTTTCTAGAGAGAAGCTGTGTCCTGCCGGACGGGCCTCCTGCGCGGAGGGCGGGCGTTCGCACGCCTTTTACTGCTTCGCGTGGTCCTCCCGTTGGTCGGAATCATCTTCCTTCGCGACCAACGGGAGCGCCAAGCGAAGCGGCATACAAGTCACGAAGTGACCGCCGCCCGCGCAGGGCGCACTTCTGTACTGACACACCCTAGGACAGGATTCGCTGGAGGACGTTGGTCTTTGCGAGGTCGATGATCTCGTCGCCGCGTCCGCTGAGAACGCTTCTTGCCATATAGAGGGAGAAGCCCTTCATCTGGTCGAGACTGATGTGTGGCGGCATGGAGAGCTCCTGTCGATTCACCATGACTTCGATCAGTGCAGGCCCCGGAGTTGCGAACGCTGTCCTTAGTGCGGACTCGAGGTTGTTGGGTTGATCGACGTGGACACCGTGTATGCCGATGGAGTTGGCTAGATCGGCGAAGCTGGGGTTGTCGAGATCGGTTGCATAGTTGACGATGCCGCCGGCCTTCATCTCTAGTTCGACGAAGGCGAGAGCGCCGTTGTTGAAGACGACCATCTTGATGGGAAGCTTGAGCTGGCGGAGGGTGAGGAGGTCGCCGAGCATCATGGCGAGGCCGCCGTCGCCGGAGAGCGTGACGACCTGACGGGTGGGGAAGGCTGACTGCGCGCCGATGGCTTGGGGGACGGCGCAGGCCATCGATCCATGGGAGAAGGAGCCGAGGAGGCGGCGGCGTCCGTTCATGGTGAGATAGCGAGCTGACCAGACGGTGGGAGTGCCTACATCGCAGGTGAAGATTGCGTCGTCGGCTGCCAGCCGATCGATGAGTTTCGCGACGTACTGCGGGTGGATGGGGGTCTTGTTTTCGTCCGGACCGGCCAACTCGTTCAGGCCTTCGCGAACCTTTTTGTAGTCTTCTATCTTTGCGTCGAGATGAGCGCGGTTGGTCTTTGTTGTGAGCAGAGGAAGGAGCGCGGAGAGCGTGTCTTTGATCGAGCCGACGAGGCCGAGATCGACCTTCGTGCGGCGGCCGATCTGGTTGCCGCGGAGGTCGATCTGGATGACCTTTGCGTGCCTGGGGAAGAACTGCGGATAGGGAAAGTCGGTTCCAAGCATCAGCAACACGTCGCAGTCTTCCATGGCGCGGTAGCCGGAGCTGAAGCCGATGAGGCCGGTCAGTCCGACGTCGTAGGGATTGTCGTACTCGATGTATTCTTTGCCACGGAGCGCGTGAACGATAGGGGATTTCAAGGCTTCTGCGGTGGCAATCAACTCTTTGTGCGCGCCCTTGCAACCCGCTCCGCCGAGGATGGTGATCTTTGTTCCCGCGTTGAGAATCTCAGCGGCATCGCGGAGCTCGTCGTCGTTGGGCCGGATGATGGGCTGCGCGCTTCGGATGGGAACGAGATTGTGTTCGGCGACGGCGTTGTGCAGGAGGACATCGCCGGGCAGCACGATGACGGAGACGCCGGATAGGTTGATCGCGGTGCGCATGGCGATCTCAAGCACGCGAGGCATCTGTTCGGGAACGCCGACCATCTCGCAGTAGTCGCTGCACTCTTTGAAGAGATTTTGAGGGTGGGTCTCCTGGAAGTAGTTGGTGCCGATCTCGGCGCTGGGGATGTGCGCGGCGATGGCGAGTACGGGTACGCGGTTGCGGTGGCAGTCAAAGAGGCCGTTGATGAGGTGGAGATTGCCGGGACCACAGCTTGCCGCGCAGACTGCGAGGGAGCCGGTGAGATGCGCGTCGGCGCCCGCGGCAAATGCGGCGACCTCTTCGTTGCGCACATGGACCCATTCCATGGTGCCGTCTCGTCGCAGTGCATCGGTAAATCCGTTGAGAGAGTCGCCCGGCAGGCCGTAGACCCTTTTTACGCCAGCGTTTCTCAGGCTTTCCACGATCAGGTCAGCGATTGTCTTTGCCATGGAGTTTCTCCAGAGTGCTCTGTTTGTGAATGTGCTGGTTGGTGACGGGTGTTTGGCGGTCTGCGACGCGTTCGTATTGATATTGCCTTGTTTTGAAGATTTCGTTGAGGTAGATGCCCTTGGACGGTGCAGCGCGAAAGGCCGCGAACTCCTCCGGCGGAACACCGAAGTACCGGTAGACACCCTGCTTCCCGCGATAGACGATGGTGAGGACTCGGGCTTCGTCGTTGTAGGACATGGCGGCGATGACACTGGAGGGCATTAGAGGGAAGACTCCCGTAGACTTGAGATGCGATGAGTGTGAAACCAGTTCTGTTAATTCATGGCGGTGCGTGGGCGATGCCCGACGACGCCATCGCCGCCCACGAAGATGGCATCGCGAACGCGCTTGCTGCCGGTTATGCCCTGCTGGAACAAGGCGCTGCTGCAGTGGATGCAGTGGAGGCCGCGGTTGTCGTCATGGAAGACGATGACACCTTCGACGCGGGGCGTGGGTCGTTTCTGACGCAGGATGGCCGGGTTCAGATGGATGCTCTGCTGATGAATGGCGAGAACCTACGCACCGGCGGCGTGGCCTGCGTGGAGCGGCTACGGAATCCGATACGGGCGGCGAGGCTGGTGCTGGATAAGTCGCCGCATGTGTACTTTGTCGGGACGGGAGCTGAGCGTTTTGCGCGGCAGCATGGCATGGCGCTTTGCGACAACATGGATCTGGTGGTGCCGCGGGAGCAGGAGAGGCTTTATAAGGCTCAGGCCGACGAGTTGGCGGGGTTGCCGGATGAGACCTTTTCTGGGAGTCTTGATTCGCACGATACGGTGGGCGCTGTGGCGCTTGATGTTCATGGAAATATTGCGGCTGGCACGAGTACGGGCGGCACGCTGAATAAGGCTCCCGGGCGTGTGGGGGATTCTTCGTTGATCGGGTGTGGCTGCTATGCGGATAATCTCTCGGCGGCGGTGTCGCTGACGGGTTGGGGCGAGCCGATTATGAAGCTGGTGCTGGGGAAGTGGGCCGTGGATCGTGTGGCGGCTGGAGCCAGCCCTGACGAGGCTGCGCACGAGGCTATCGATTATCTGTTCAGCCGGCTGGGTGGGCACGGCGGGATTATTTTGCTGGGGCCAGATGGCCGCGTGGGGATGGCCCACAATACGCCACGTATGGCCTGGGGACTGCAGACGCCTGCAGGGAGAGAGCTGGGCGTGATTCGCGACTAATCTCACTTTGATCGTATGCAAGTTGTGTCTTGTTCGGCTTAGGACGGGTCGCAGCGGCGAAGATAAAATCGAGGATGATGCTGGCCGCGCCATTGTTTACCGATACTCGTTTGGAGGAGATTCATCGCCGACTGCTGGCGTATTATGGTCGACCGCCGGAGCGGGATGTGTGGGATCCGCTGAAGCAGTTCATTTACTCGATGCTGTCTTCGCGTACGAAGACAGAGATCTCGCTAGAGGTCATTGGTTATCTCGAAGAGCGCTTCGGAAGCTGGGAGAATCTTCGCGATGCCTCGGTTCCGGAGATCGAAGATGCAATTCGGGCGGTGACGTTTCCTGAACCGAAGGCGATCAATCTGAAGGCTGCGTTGGAGCAGATTACGCAGCGCTGCGGATCGCTCTCGCTGAATTTCCTCAAGGGGTATCGCACCGACAAGATTCGCTTGTGGCTGGAGCGCTTTGACGGCGTAGGTGTGAAGACCAGCGCGGCGGTAGTGAACTTCAGTACGTTGCGGCGCCGGGCAATGTGCGTCGATAGCCATCATCTTCGGGTGACACAGCGGCTTGGGTTTGTCGGCAAGAGTGCAGATGCACGGGAGACGGAGAGCCGGCTGATGGAGATGGCTCCTGCGGAGTGGTCGCCGGAGATGCTGGACGAGCACCACACTCTGATCAAGGTTCACGGTCAGCAGGTTTGTACGAAGAATCATCCGAAGTGCCACGCTTGTCCGATGCTTGATGTCTGTCCTGCCGGCGCAGGTGGCTTGAGCTGATCGAAGCCAGTCGGAGTTAAGATGTGTCGGATATGCCTGCGTGGGAGCGAGGGTAGTGCGGGTTGGGCAAAGCTCTCAAAACAGAGGTATTGGGGGGCCGAATTTCAGAGGGGATTGCACAGGTAACCCCACTGTCCCCGGTTTCCTCTTGCGTACTGAATGATCATTCATGTAGAACATCGCGTCGTTAAAGTTGTCGGTCGGGCCGTCGCCAACGGAGTTGGGCCGGCTGACACAATGGGGAGCAACACGCATGTTCAATTTCAATTCGCGGCTTTTTTGTTTCAACGCTCTGGCCGCTGTTCTTCTTCTGGTGTGCTTTTCCTCCACCGTTCTGCAGGCTCAGAACATCTCCACGGCGCAGCTCAATGGTACTGTTCACGACCAGACCGGGGCTGTCATTCCCAACGCCGCCGTGACCATTTTGGATGAATCGAAGGGCTTCTCCCGTTCGACGACTACGGATGCGCAAGGCAACTATCGTCTGCTGCTGCTGCCGCCAGGTACGTACACCGTGAAGGCGACGGCGACAGGGTTCAACACGTATGTCAGCAAGAATGTGATTCTGACGACTGGCGAACAGGCCGAGCTTCCGCTCTCTCTTTCAGTAGGTACGACTCAGATTGTTACGGTTAGTTCAGGCGCCGACATCGTCGAGACACAGCGAAGCTCCCAGTCCACGACGGTCGACCAGCTTCGTATCGACAACCTGCCGACGAACGGGCGCAACTACATCAACTTCACTCTGACCAACTCGCAGATTGCGCGCGACGCTGCGCCTTCAATCGGTGCGATCCCTACCTCGGGGCTAAACTTTGGCGGGGTTCGGGCGCGGTCGAACTCGATCAATGTGGACGGCGCCGATGCTGGGGACTATATCTCTGGCGGCACTCGGACGACGGTATCGCAGGATGCGGTGCAGGAGTTTCAGATCATTACGAATGGCTTTGCGGCGGAGTACGGCAGGGCGTCGGGCGGCGTGGTTAATATTGTGACTAAATCAGGCACAAATAAGACCCATGCGAGCGCCTTCGGGTTCCTGCGTAATCGCTATATTCAGGCGACGAACCCATTTTCGACCGTGGACCAGCCAGCGTATACGCGGGTTCAGGCGGGTTTCACCCTCGGCGGAGCGATCATACCGGACAGGACGTTTTACTTTTTCTCAACCGAGATTACGCGACGGCAGGAGACGGGCTTTTCGGATATCGGCTCGAACAACTTTGGGCTTACAAGCATCGATGTGAGCCGGTTCTATGGGGTTCCGGGCGGTGCGCTTACGATTCAGGGTACGCCGGAGCAGCAGGCGTTTCTGCAGAATGCAGCCGTTCCACCGAACACACCGGGAATTCAGCAATATATCGCTCTGGTCGGGTCGGGATCTTCGCTGGCAACGACCGGTCAGAATCCTGCATTTCTGCAGTCGGCGATCGGCCCGAAGAACTTCGCGACTTCGGGCCAGGCAACACCAGCTTCGTTTACACCGCTCAACAATCTGATCGGGAACTTTCCGGTGACGGAGAAGACGGAGATTTATTCTCTGCGGATCGATCACAAGCTGACGAGCAATCAGCAGCTTGTTCTGCATGGTAGCGCGAGCCCTAGCTACATCACGGGAATACAAGAGAGTGCCGCAAACCAGAACCTTGGCGAGAATTCTTTCTCCCGCACGGCGACCCAGAGTCTGCACGACTTTGCGATCGCGGCGCAGTATACGGTTATTATCGGCGACAACAAGGTGAACGATCTGCGTTTCCAGTATGCGCGCCACCCCGTGCTATTCGCCAACACGAACTCACCCGGCGGAGGCAGTACAGCGGTGAATATCCCTGGGTATGCGTACTTTGGCAAGACTCCCTTTTCGATTGTGAATCGCATTGAGAATCAGAACCAGCTGCAGGACAACTTTACTTACACTCGAGGTGCTCACACGTTCAAGGCGGGTATCGATCTTCGGTATATCCCGATAAATCTTCTGCAGGGGCAGCTCTATGGCGGTGGCGACTATACCTTTGCCGGTTTGAATGCGACCGATGTTTCGCCTTTGCTAGCGGGCTTGCCGGGGTTCTCGGCTATTCAGGCCTATGGGCTTGGGATTCCGCAGTCCTTCGCGCAGGGCATCGGACAGACGACGTACAAGTATGACCTGAAGACGCTTGGTGCTTTTCTGCAGGATAGTTGGCGCGCCACCAGCAGAATGACGTTGAACCTCGGGGTTCGGTATGACATTGAGGCTTTCCCGACGCAGCTTGCTTTGAACAGCAATACGAATCAAGCCGAGAGAATCTATGGGATTCGCGAAGGCATTCGACTGCAGCCTCTGAACTTTGCTCCCAGAATAGGGATTGCCTATGATCTGCGGGGAGATGCGAAGACGGTAATTCGCGCTAACTACGGGCTGTTCTATGATCGCGCCCCTGGAAATCTTGAATCGCAATCGACGAGCTTCAATTCGACGAAGGTTCCGCTCGTCATTCTCGGGGGTGGAGCTCCTTGCAGCATAGCGAGTCCAAATGCTGCGGCAAGTCCGCTGAATTTGAACGCCACCAATGCGTTTCAGGGATCGCTGGGGAACCCGAACTGCCTTGGCGCGAGCGCGGCCGGGGTGAACTATCTTGCAAGCCAACAGCGGTTCGATCCTAACAACTCGAACTCCGTCTTCGTCAACCAGAACTTTCTGGCGACTGGATTCCCTTTGGCGATTCTTCCTTCTGGCTTGCCTGCAGATTTGTTCTACAAGACGCCTTATGTGCAGCAGATGTCGTTTGGAGTTGAGCAGGATCTGGGTCACGATACTTCGTTGAACGTCGCGTTTACTTCGACTGGGGGCCGGCATCTGAACCGTCCGATCAACGTGAATCCTGTGAATCCGCAGTTGCTGACAGCCAACTGGCGCAATGCGGTGAACGCGGTGAAGGCGGGAACGGCAGCACCTGGAACGGCCAGTCCGACCTCGAATCCGTTGACTGTCGGGACGGCGGCTGGGGTCAATCCCTGTGGAGCGGGCCCTACAGGTCCCTTTGTTACGCCAGCGCTGCTGAACTTCTTTCGCCCATCCGGGCTGAATACTTCGCTTGCGACGTTCCTCGCGAATCCGAATGTGGGCGGTGGGCAGTGCGTTGCCTTGGCGAGTGAGATCGCTGCGGCGGATGGACTAGGCGTCGGCATTCCTGTTCCGTTCGGCGATATGTCGCCCAATCTGACGACCGGAAGCTCGAGCTATAACGCTCTGAGCGTGAATTTGAGGAAGCGCCTTTCGACGAACTATGAGTTTCTGGTCAGCTACACCTGGTCCCACGCGATCGACGACTCTACTGATGTGGTTTCGACGTCAGATGCACCTCAGAGCAACTTCGCGCCGAATGCGGAACGCAGCACTTCGACGTTTGACCAACGCCATCGCTTTGTACTCTCGGGCGTGTACAATACGGGTCATCTTGGAGGTTCGGGATTTGTTCCTGTGGTTTTCTCCGGCGTGACGGTGGCGCCGATCTTTGAGGTCTCCTCGGGGAGGCCGTTCAACATCCTGACGGGAACGGACACGAACTTTGACTTCGATCCGCTGACAGATCGGCCGAACGCGGTCGCTCGTGACAGCGCACCCACCAGCTGCGGCACGGCTCCGGTGCTCTCCAAGTACTCTCCGACTGGGGCGTTCAATCTGCCGTGCTACGCGGATGCGCCGCCAGATGCAGGGCCTGCGAGCAGCTATTACGCCGGCAATCTTGGCCGCAACGTTGGGGTGAAACCGTATAACGTGTTTACGGATCTTCGACTAGCGAAGGCGTTCATGTTCCCGCACGAGATTGCGCTGCAGGTGTCGATGGATGTCTTCAACATCATTAACAAAAACAATACTTTGGATGTGAACCTGCTTTATACCGCGGCCGGTACGCCGACTGCAGCATCCGATCCACGTCAGTTTCAGTTTGGAGCCCGTCTTTCGTTCTAGCTGATGAGCCATGCTGAAATTTCGGATTAGTTCACCTTCAGGTTTGCGTCGGCGTCCATTACGAGCGACTCGCCTTCGACCAGCAGGGAGTGGAGCTTCAGCGAGTCGAGTGAGAGGGCGTAGCCGGTGGTTTCGGTCGAGCCGCTGAGGAGCTGACGCATCAGCACGGCGGCGTTGACCTTCATCTGTGCGGGGACCTTGTGGCTCAGAAAGGGTGCGAGGATGAAGTTCAGCTCCCTGGATTCGCTGAGCTTTTCGATCCGCGCGTCGCGAAATCCAATGCTCTCTTCTTCTGCTTCGGGGATTAGCGAGACGTCGGTGTCGGTAGTGAGCGAGACACCGAGGCAGGCGCCACGGACAGAGGTGCCAAGCTTCGATTTGGCATGAACATGGACGACGATGCGGTCCTGGACGAAGGTGACGTGGGGTGATTCGGCGTAGACATAACAGGGCGAGGCGGCATCGCCACGGATGTAGTAGCGGCCTTGTGGACCGTTGAACAGCTGTGCTCGCAGGGTGCGCTCCAAGGCCTGCGCGGAGACCTTCACCTCGATCGCCGAGGCAGGGTGAGGCGCAGAGAAAAGAAGAGCAAAGAGGAGCAGGCAGAGCGGAATTCGGCGCATGTTGTTTAAAGCATAACGGCAGTTGCGATGGAGAGCTTGTTCGTTATCTTTGCGACCCCCATCTGTCGGGATGGCTGGTAATCTGTGCTGATCATGAGTCGAAGATCTTCTCTATTCCTCGTCACGGTTTTTTTCGCTGCGATCTCGCAGCTTTCAAACGCTCAGGCCAGGCGCATGGTCTTGATCGACCAGGACGGTTCCGGCCCTGGCGGCTCCAACCAGATGGCAATGATGGTGCTGCTGCAGTCCCCGCAGGCTGAGGTGCTGGGCATCACCATGGTGAGCGGGAACGCGTGGGAGCCGGAGGAGGTGCAGCATACTCTGCGTATGCTCGAACTGGTTCATCGGCCGGATGTTCCCGTTGTGCCGGGCGCGATCTTTCCGCTGGTCAGGACCGAGGAAGAGTCGAAGGTTCAGCAGCAACTCTATGGGACTTTTCCCTGGTATGGGGCGTGGGGCGACCTTGCTGCGACGACGAGCCGGCAACCTTATCATGGGCCGTACGTCGTGCCGAAGTTGGCTGAGGGCGAGCCTGCGCTGAAGCCCCTGGCGGAGGACGCTGCGCACTTCCTTGTTCGTCAGGTCCATGCGCATCCGCATCAGGTTACGATCTACGCCGCCGGCCCGCTCACCAACATTGCGCTCGCGATCACGATTGACCCGCACTTCGCCGAACTTACGCAGGGCATCGTGATCATGGGTGGCAGTCTGAGTCCGCAGACGGGCGATCCTGAGTTTGCTAACAATCCTCGACACGAGTTCAACTTCTGGTTCGATCCCGAGGCCGCGCACATTACGCTTCGCGCCCACTGGCCGCGCATCGACCTGACGACGGTCGACATCTCCATCAAGACAGGCTTCACCAAGGAGATGCTGGGCGAGATTGCTCGTTCGCCTAACCCCGGAGCGAAGTATCTGGCCGCTTACACGGGCGAGTTTTACTACCTATGGGACGAGCTTGCGGCCGCTGCGTGGCTGGATCCAGCGATCATCACTAAAGAGGAAAAGCTGTACGTTGATGTGGACCTGACTCGGGGACCGTTTTATGGAGACACGCTTTCGTGGACTTCGGCCAACAAGCCTCAACTCGATCTGCAGCTGGTTCATGTACAGACAGACCTCGATTTGCCGCGATTCAACAAGCTCTTCGTCGAACTGATGAAGGGGCCGCCTCAGCCTGGCTCTCCAGTGAATTAACCATAGGCGCTTCGGCGTTAACCAGTGACGGAGTCTGTATCCTGTAAGGAGAGACTCAGTCCTGTATCGACGGGATATTGGTCCACGGGAGGCTTGATGGAAAGGCGTGAATTCTTGACCGCATCTCTTGCAACTTCAGCGCTCGCACTCGCGAATCAGGGGTCGGCTCAGACTCCATCCGGCAAACCGCGCGAATTCTATGAGATTCGCAGGTACCATTTGCAGACCGGTCCACAGATTAAGCTCACCGACAGTTACATATCAGAAGCATTGATTCCAGCGTTGAATCGAATGGGCATTGCGCCGGTTGGGGCCTTCCATCTGGACATTGGACCGGAGACGCCGACGTTGTATCTTTTGCTGCCAAGCTCAAAGCTGGAGACGCTCGTCTCGGCTGAACTGCAACTTGTACATGATGAGCAGTTCTTGAAGACGGCAGAGCCGTTCTGGAATGCGCCAGCGACTGCACCCGCCTTTCAGCGCATCGAGAGCTCGCTTCATATTGCGTTTGAAGGCTGGCCGAAGTTGACTCCGCCAGTAGCAACGGTAGAGCACGGCAAAAGAATATTTCAACTGCGCACCTACGAAAGTCCCAGCAATCAGGACCATATTCGCAAGGTCGAGATGTTTCATCACGGGGAGTTCGACATCTTTCAGCGTGCAGGATTCGGCCAGGTCTTCTACGGCGATACGCTAATCGGTCCGCGAATGCCGAACCTTACCTACATGCTCAGCTTCTCAGATCTGACCGACCTCAACGTCAAATGGGACAAATTCCGTACCGATCCCGAGTGGACCAAGTTGAAGAGCTCGCCGCGTTATAACTTTGAGGAGATCGTAAGTAACATCTCGAATCTGATCTTGAGTCCGACGGCTTACTCGCAGATATAACTCGCGATAAGGATTCTCTTTCGTCAAGACGAGCGCAAGGAAAAGGAAATGATGGATATCAGTCAACTGAACGAACACTTTGGCCTGCCGGGTGTTCTCGCATTTCACGCAACGGAAGGTGGTCTTGTACGTGCCGACATTACGACGCCACACGCGACTGCGACCGTATACCTGCAAGGCGCGCACCTGACCGCGTGGCAGCCTGCGGGCCATCAGCCTGCGATCTTTACCAGCCGCAAGACCGATCTGGCACCAGGGAAGGCAATTCGCGGCGGAGTGCCGATTGCGTTTCCGTGGTTTGCAACGCGTCACGACGGAAAGACTGGGCCTTCGCACGGATTCGCGCGAATTCAGGACTGGACGCTCGCGTTTGCTGCGCTGGCTGGCGAGGATCTGCACCTTACCTTTACGCTCGGGGCTAACGATCTCAGCCGCAGTCTCGGATACGATCACTTCCATCTTGGCTATCAGCTCACCATCGGACGCACCCTGACGATGCAGCTGACGGTGGCCAACGATGCGGATACACCGCTTGTCTTTGAGGAGGCGCTGCATACTTACTATGCAGTCGCGGATGTTCACGAGATCGCCATTGCAGGTCTGGATGGAGTCAGCTATCTCGACAAGGTCGATAGCTTCAAGGAGAAGGTGCAGCACGGCGATATCACCGTGACCGGTCCAACAGATCGCGTCTACCTGGACACGACCGCTACCTGCACGCTGAGTGATCCTGTGCGCAAACGGCGAATTGCTGTTGCAAAGACAGGCTCCAACACTACGGTCGTGTGGAACCCCTGGGAGTCGGGAGCGGCGAAGTTGGCGGATATGGACCCTTCGGAGTGGCATGAGTTTGTCGCGATTGAGACGGTCAACGCGGCGACCGATGCGATCACGCTCGCTCCGGGCGCTACGTACACCATGCAGGCGCGGGTCACCTTGGATGAGCTTCATGGCTAGCGGACTTCGATAGAGCAGAGGCGACGATTTTGCAGATCCGCCGCTGTGTCGATACTCTCAGAGAGTGATGCTCATCCTCGCCTCTGCTTCTCCTCGTCGTCACGAACTTCTAACGCAGGCGGGTCTCACCTTTAGAGCCGAGGCCGCGAACCTGAACGAAGACCTGTTACCGAATGAGGCTGCCGCAGCTTATGTGCAACGGCTTGCCGAAGAAAAGGCGCAAGCTGTGTGGAACGCGCACAGAGCGTCGGATCGTTCTGAGGATCCTCTGGTAGTTCTTGGCGCGGATACGTGCGTCGTTGTGGAGGGACACATTCTGGGGAAGCCGGCCGACAGTGCCGATGCACGACGTATGCTGGAGTTGCTGAGCGGGCGCACACACGCAGTGTTGACGGGCATCGCTGCGATCACGGCGAAAAAGACAGTGCGCGATCTCGACATCACTCAGGTGACATTCAACGTAATCACTGACGCGGAGGTTGGACGATACATCTCCAGTGGCGAGCCGCTCGATAAGGCGGGGGCCTACGCGATTCAGGGCTACGCAGCACGGTGGATACCTCGGATCGAGGGCTGCTACTTCAATGTTGTCGGCCTGCCGATCGCTCGCACCATCGCGTTGCTGGCTCAGGCTCAACTGGATACGCCCGTCGCGGAGAAGGTCTAGATCGACGATGGGGATGTTGGTCGGCCGCTCACTCGATGTTGGCGATCATGGCCGCGAGCAGAGCCGTTCGCGGTACGAGGTGCTCGATGACGACGGACTCGTGTGCGGCGTGGGCGCCGTCGCCCACAGCGCCCATCCCGTCGAGCGTTGGTACACCGAGGGCAGCGGTGAAGTTGCCGTCGGAGCCGCCGCCGGTAGACGCCTCCTCAAGGCTAAAGCCAATTTCGGCGGCGAGTTCCCGCGCTTTTTTGAAGAGGGCGATGGTTCCCGACTTGCGTTCCATGGGTGGACGGTTGATGCCGCCGGTGATTGTGAGTTTGCAGTGGGGGTCTGAGACCTTGAGTTTCCGGAAAAGCCTGTCGACGTAGGCGGCGTCACTAGCCTTCGCGATACGGACGTCGACCTCCGCGGAGGCGTGCGACGGGACGACATTGGACCGCGTTCCACCAGCGATGACACCACAATTCACCGTCAGTTTGCGCTGCAGATTTGTGAATCCGGAGATGGTTTGGACCAGCTTTGTGAGTTCAAGAATCGCGGAGTGGCCGCGCTCAAAGTCGACGCCGCTATGTGCTCCGACTCCGGTAACCTGCACATTGTATTGGCCTACGCCCTTTCGGGCAGTCTTATAAGCCAACCCCTGGGCCGGCTCCAGCACCAACACGGCAGACGAATCTCCGGCCAGCTTCTCGGTTATTGGCCGCGAAATAGTGCTTCCGACCTCCTCGTCGCTGTTGAGCAGGAGCGTTATCGGGCGAGCTAACTTCAACTGTTGCAATGATCTAACGGCTGCTAGAGCCATTACGACTCCGGCCTTCATGTCTAATACGCCTGGTCCCCAGAATCTCCCGTTTGCCTTTCGCCATGGCATTGACTTTAGTGTGCCGAGGGGCCAGACGGTGTCGAGATGCCCCAATAGGAGGATAGGTTTTTGTTTGGAGCGCGAGGGGCCGAAGCGGAGCTCCAGAACGTCGCCGAATTGATGCTGTCTATGGCGTTTCGATCGGGCACCTATCTCTTCAGCCCATTGTTCGACAAGGCCGACGGCTGCGTTAACTGCCTGCGGGTCTTCACTTGGAGATTCCTGCTGGACGAGAGCTCGGAGGGTCTCTTCGATTAATCCCTCCTGGTTCTCCACGGCGCTGAGGATCGCTTTGGGGTCCATGGACGGATGTTATAGCAAGCAAAAGGATTAGTTGACCGCATGTTGAGGAAAAAAGTAGTCATCCTCTCAGGGAACTGTGGCTTATTTGCCACAACGGGAAGAGTTCTTTCCGCTGTAGTCTCGGAGATGGTTCTATCCGGAGACGCCTACTCGTGGCATTGGAAGCTCATTTTGAGCAGACAATTCGTTCGGAGATAGAGTTCAGCGGTATCGGCTTACACAGCGGGGCGCCTGTGCTGATGCGATTGGTCCCGGCGCCGGCTGGATCTGGTATCGTCTTTCGTCGCACCGACTTAGACAACTTCGAGATCGCAGCGATTGGGCGGAATGTCGCCAAGGTCAGTTACGCGACGAGCTTGATGCGGCAGAGTGTTTTGATCTCAACTACTGAACATCTGCTCTCTGCTCTCATCGGCTTTGGTGTGGATAACGTGATCGTCGAGGTGGATAACCTTGAGGTTCCGATTCTGGATGGAAGTTCTTTGCCCTACGTGCAAGCATTTCATTCTGTTGGGCTTAAGCAGCAACGGCGTAAACGGGAGTACCTAAAGATTTTAAAAGAGGTTGAGGTGCGGGAGGGATCGAAGTTTATCGGGGTCTATCCGGGGTCGGGCTATCGAATTCAGTACACGATCGACTTCCCGCAACCTATTGGGTATGAGACGTTTAGGGGGGATCTTGCGACTGGGGACTATGTTAAGTTAATTGCTCCCGCGCGTACTTTCGGATTTAAGGAGGATGAGGCTATGTTGCGGGATATGGGCCTGATTCGTGGAGTTTCGGATGAGAGCGCGATTATTCTTTCGCGGCAAGGTGTTGTAAATGGGCCACTTCGCTTCAATGACGAGTTTGTCCGGCACAAAGTGCTGGATTTGATTGGGGATTTGGCGTTGGCGGGGCGTCGGATTCAGGGCCATGTGGTGGCCGAGCGGGCTGGACATGCGATGCATACTGCTCTTGTGCAACGACTTATGCGAGACAGGTCGGCATGGGAGCTGGCGCATGGGTACGATGAGGTAGCAGAGCCGGCCAGGGTGATGGGCCAGTTGCAACCAGCTACGGTTTCGTGATTTTGTGGTCGAAACGCGTGGTTTGTTGATGGTGGATTGTGGTGACGATGTGGTGATTTGTGTGGCTGCTAAGCCCCGTTTTCGAGCGGGGTGGGCGTGAAGGCTGTGGCGGCGATCGCGTTGGGGTCGAACCTGGAATCGTCCTTCGGGGACCGTGAGGCGAATCTGGAGGAGGCGGTGCGGTTGATCCGACCGCTGGGTGAGGTGACGGCGGTCTCGTCGTTTTACGATACGGAGCCGGTGGGGTTTCTGGATCAGCCTAGATTCCTGAATGCTGCTTTGCTGCTTGAGACTGAGTTGGAGCCGGTGACTTTGCTAAGGGAGCTGCTTGTGGTGGAGCGGGCGATGGGGCGGGAGCGGGTTGGGGCTGTGGCGAAGGGCCCGCGGGTGATCGATCTGGATCTGTTGCTATATGTCGATGCAGAGGGGCATGCAGCGGTGATGGAGACCGAGGAGCTAGTGCTGCCTCATCCGGAGATGCAGGCGCGGAGGTTTGTGCTGGATCCGCTGGGGGAGATCGCGCCGGAGATGGTGCATCCGGTGTCTGGGCTGACCGTTCGGGAGATGCTGGATAGCTTACGCTCGGATTCTTGATTCATTGATGAGCCGGCGGAGTTGTGGCCGGATGGAAGAAGGCAATTCAGTCGTTGCGGCTTCGCCTTCACTCCGGCCTTCGGCAGAGCGGAGCCCACTCATCGCGCAAGTGCGACGCGATGAATGGGGCACCCGGCTTTCCCTTGATTGGCGGATCGATCCACTGTGGCCCTCCCAGTGGTCGGGAGGGCCACAGTGATCTCGCGCTGCGTGGACTTAGCTTGCGTTTTACGTCTTCCGTCTGTCGTTTTTAGTTTGCTCCGTCTGTCTTTGCAAACCTGACCGTGTAGTCTCCGATTCTCTTGCCATGATCCATTCCAACTTCGATATCTGAACGATAGTGGATGCCCGCGTAGAGCCTGGACATGGCGGCCTCCTGCATCTGCGCTTGAAAGTAGGTTGCCCCGTCGGGGAAGAGATAGGACAAGACATCGGAGCCTGCGGCGGAGAAGTCTGAGTGGCCTGAGACGTAGGATGGAAAGTTTGGAAGTCCGGTCTGGGTCTTGATGGAGGGATCGAGCTGCGAGGGTCGGGGGTTGAAGTAAAAGTACTTCGCATCCCAGCAGCCAACGGCGGCGTCATGGAGTGCCATATTGAGCAGCGCGAAGACGCGTGAGGCGCGAACCTCGCTGAAACTGGCAGCGCTGATGTACGGCTCGGCGATGGCGTCCCAGTGGCCAGGAGGAGTTACGGTACTGACTCCATCGGCCCATTTGTAGACCGTCGCCTGCTGGTCGCGGGTAAGACTGTTGACGATGCTTTTCACTTCGGCGGTTTCGGTCTGCATTTGAGGGGATGAGGTGGATGGAGGCGGACCCGGCCGCTCGTTCACGATGTCGTTGGGAGTCATCATCCACACCTTGACCTTGCCGAAGACGGGGAGCATGGGCGGGCGAGGTGGACCGTCCTGGCTGATCCAGGGGATCTCTCCGCGCGCGGTTGCATTGTCGGCGAGGGACTGCCAGAGAGCAGCGTTTCCGCCGGCTGCCTTCATTCCGTCGGAGGCGGCGCGAGCAGCGAAGACGGCGGCGACGGCTTTGCCCAGGGCTACTCCCGCGGCGATGTCGCTGGCGGACGCTCTGCCGGAGATGAGGGCGACTTGTTGCTGCTCGGCTGCCTTGGCGTTGATCTCATCGACCGAGGTGGGGAAGAGGAGCGTGAGCAGAGCAACGTTGACTCCTGCTTCGACGGCATCTTCGGAGGGGTAGGAGGGAATGTCGCTGGTCGGCAGCAGCGCCTTGATGCTGGTGTCCGCTTTGAAGGGGGAGGGGCGATTGTACAGGTACTTGTAGTACCACGCGGCCTTGAGGGCCTCAAACTGCGCGACAGAGACGTAACTGTAGGCGCGTGCCGCGTAGGGAGGGTTACTGAACGGATATTGCGGATTCGCGAATGGATTTGCGGGATTTGGAACGGGATAGCTTCCGTCCGGATTTGGAGAGGGCGGCAGATCGGAGCGCGCTGCAATCTCCCGCATGATCTGATTCCAACGGAGGACGCCGCCGCTGCTCCAATAGGTGATGGCGGTCTTTTGCGCATCGGTGAGGCTGGCCTGTGCGGCCTTGATGGATGCTAACTCAGACTGATAGCCGGGGTCGCTTACAGGGGCCGGGGCTGTCACAGGGATCTGCGTGGGACCTGAGAGAACGATCATCTTCCATGATCCGGCGTTGGCGTCGGTGTTCGCCGGAGTGACTGTCGGCAAGGGCTCGGAAGAGGGGATGTCCTTGCTACAGCTGGAGGTGCTCAGGGCCAGGGCAAGGAAGATTGCGGCTGAGATCGATGCGCGGAAGAGAGGCGTTTTCCTGGTCATTCTCATTGTCACGGGGTGGCTCGCTTTTCGAAAGGAAGGGTATACATGAGGCCGGTGGTGAAGGTGTTGGCTTGTCCAACGTTGCGGCCTTGAAAGGTGTTGGAGTAGATGAACCAGTACTGAAGGGCTCTTACTTTCGGGACCGGGACCTTGATCGTTGCGCCTGCTTTGGAGAAGTTGGTGCGGTTGGAGACGAAGGGCATATCCTGAGGGCGGATGTCACCGCCTCCGCGGGCTTGCTGTACGGAGAAGTCGCCTAAGAGCGAAACGTCGTTTTTGCGATAGCCGACGCTGGTGCCGTAGTTGAAGAGGTTGGGCATCGCGACCTGATTGCTGAGATAGAGCTGTCCGTTGGTGTAGTAGCTGGAGCGGTCGAGCGTTACGTTGCCGCGGAAGTTGTAGGCGGCGGTGCCGTTGAGATAGAGGCCACGCCTGCCCAGATAGTTCAAGGTGGCGCGTCCGGAGAGAGTCTTGCTGTTGGTGCCGAGCGAGAGCGGTTGAAGGTCGGGGGTGTAGTTGGTCATGGGGAGGGTGCCCGAGAGCACGGCGATCGCTCGTAGCGCGCCGAATTTGCCGACGGGAATGCTGAGGAGTTTGTACTTTGCTGCGAGGGTGAGGTCCTGAAATCCGGACTGGCCGTGGAGAACGCCCTTGCTTGCGTCGGTCCAAACGTAGGGAACGTTGATGATGAAGTCGAGTCGGCTGGTCACGCCGTAGTTGGCTGCCATGGTGACGGTCTGCGTCGTGATGGTGCCGATGTTTCCGTTGACGCGTTGGAGGTTCCCCTGCCAGTAGTTGTCCCAACTGTCGTGCGTGTAGAGGGCGCCTGCACAGAGGGACCTCTTCGCCAGCATGATGCCGTCGTCGATGGTCTGGGCGTGAAGCGATGGGCAGAGCATAGACAGGAATGTAAGACAGGCGGGAAGGGTGGCCTTCCGCCCTTTGGGTCTGGGGCTGCGTTCGGCGAGGATGAATCGGCGACGGGAGAAGAGGAGCGGCAGGCGCCTTGGTTGCGGGTTTTTAGACCCGGACGATGCTGGCGCGTGATTCGAAGTCATGGTCGTTCTCCGTGTCGTGAGAGGAAAGCATACGCACGACTTCTTGCGGAGCTTAGCGGTCATCGTGTGACTGCGAAGCCTGGCTGCGAAGAGATTCGTATACCCTGGTCACGAGGGAGTTTATGCGCCCACGCGGGTGCTGTCTTCAACTCAAAGGATGGTTTTTCTATCCATCGTGTGGGGGACGGACTTTGTGCCGGGGGTATGCCGGGGTACACTCTGAGAATCCTCGCGGGCGGTTCTGCTCGCTTGCGAATTTTTTGAATGGAGCTTTGATTATGTCTGCGATCGAGTTTGGGAGTGCTGGGTTCTGGAGCCGTTTCGAGGAGCGTGTTGCTCCGTTCAACTTGTTGCAGCATCCGTTTTATCAGGCGTGGTCGAAGGGTGAGCTGACACGTGAGGATCTGCGGGAGTATGCGGCGGAGTACTGGCACCATGTGTCGGCGTTTCCGACTTATCTGAGTGCGCTGCACTCGCGGCTGCCGGATGGAGAGATGCGGCGTGAGGTTCTGCGCAATCTGGCTGAGGAAGAGGGCGTGGATGCGGCTACAGCTCGTCCGCATAGCGATTTGTGGATGGACTTTGCTGCCGGTATGGGTGCGACTCGCGATGAGGTTGAGGGGCGCGCGGTTCAGCCGGAGATGACAGCGCTGATGGCTACGTTCCGCGAGCTGATGCAGGAGGAGAGGGCTTCGGCTGCGATGGCGGCGCTGTATGCGTATGAGTCGAAGGTGCCTGCAATCGCTACGACCAAGGCGGAGGGGCTTGCGGAGCACTATGGGACCGAGGGTGCGGCGGCGCGGTACTTTACGCTGCACCAGACGGCTGACGTTGCTCATGCGAGTGTTTGGCGGGAGTTGATTGATAAGCAACTTGCGGGCTCGCCTGAGGACGAAGAGGCGGTGCTGGCGGCTGGAGAGCGGGCGGCGAAGGCGCTCTGGGTTGCTCTGGATGGTGTGGAGCGGCAGCGGCTGGCGGTTAACTAAGGAGTTATTTGCTTGAATGATGAGGACCAGGCGAGGGTGTCTGGTCCTTTTTCTTTGTGTTGGAAGGATTCGCGAGTTTTCTTTTTTCACAACGAAAGGCAACAGCAGATTCCTCCGCTGCGCTGCGGAATGACAACAAAAAAACCGGCAACGGCAACAGCGGCGGCAACGGCAACGGCAAAAGCAAGGGCAAGGGCAACAGCGGCGGCAACGGCAACAGCAACAGCAACAGCAACGGCAACAGCAACAGCAACAGCAACGGCAACAGCAACAGCAGTGGCAGCGGCTTTGCAACTGTGGGAGGTACGAGGTTTTTTAGAAGCGCATGTATTGACTGTGGTGTTGGTGGTGCCAGTGGGTTATCTGATGAAGGGCTTGGGCGAGGGTGTTGACCACTACGTTGGGTTTGCCGCTTCCGAAGCGCTCGATGGATTGTTCGGCAGTCTGGTCGGGGTCGTTGGCAGTGTTCCAGAGTCCGACGACGATGCGGTTGTTGGGAAGATGAGAGCGGACACGCTGGCAGATGGCTCGGGCTTGCGAGAAGGCGAAGGGTGGAAGCGCTGAGATGAAGACGACGGTGTCGGGCTCGGAGGCGAGGGAGTCGAGGATCTCGCTGGAGACGGAGGCAGCGGAGAGCAGGAGGGTTTGATGGGAGGCTCGCTCCATGAGCTGGACGAGCATGAGGGTGGTGAGCTCGTCGGCCTGGTCGCTGACGGAGATGCAGATGACGGCGAACTCTTTTTCGATGGTGCGTGAGAGGCGTGGTGCGGTCGCGGGGGTGGCGTTCGCAGGCTCTTTCTGGTGGTAGTCGGTGAGTTCGGCGACGATTTCGCCGATGGTGAGGAAGAAGAAGTCTGAGCGCTTGTCGTCGAGGTTGCCTTGGTGGCGGTCCTGCTCGACGAGGGCGAGAGCGGGAATGAGGACGGAGTCGTAGAGCTCGACGAGCGGTTTGCCGTCGAGGAAGCGGTTGGCGACGGCGCGGGCTTCGCGCTGATCCATGGCGAGGAGGCGTTCGTAGAAGAGGGCCTCGGCAGAGAGCTCGGCGTCGGTGCCGAGGAGGGTGTGGAGGAAGGACAGCTGTGGGACGTGCCGGCCCATGACGACGATGCAGACGGTGAGCGGGGTGGAGAGGATGAGGCCGGGCCATCCCCAGAGGAGCGCCCAGAAGATGGCCATGGCGAGGAGTGCGAGGGATGAGATGCCGGTGCGGGTGCTGTAGAGCCAGGGTTCGACGAAGTTGGTGGCGGAGAGCTCGAGCGCGAGGAAGAGGCAGAGGATGAGGATGGGCGGCCACCAGGTAGTGGAGATGGCGACGGAGACGATGAGGGGAAGGGCGAGGCTGGTGGCGGTGCCGACGTAGGGGACGATGCGGAGGATGCCGGCGAGGACTCCCCATAGGAAAGCATTGGGTACGCCGATGAGGTAGAGGCCTCCGCCGAAGAGGAAACCGTAGGCTGCGTTGACGGCGAGTTGAAAGAGGAGATATTGGCTGATGCGGGTGGCGGCCTCCTGCAGGGCCTGGGTCATGAGGTTGATTCGGCCCATGCCGGCGAGCAGGAGGATGCGGTGTCGGAGGTCCTCGCGCTTCATGAGGAGGTAGATGGTGAAGACGATGACGACACCGACGGTTCCGATGGGACGAAGGAAGCGCATGAGCAGCTCGGTGGTGGTTTGGAGCTGGGTGCGGTCGGGGTCGATGACGCGGACGGGCTGAACTTGTACGGGGGATTGCGCGAGGGGCGTGGGCGATGAGGGGGTGATGTCGCCGCTGATGTCTTCTACGGCGGTGAAGGCCTTTTCGAGGGACTGTTCGGCGGGAGAGTGGACGGTGGCCATCTTCTGCTGGATGTTGAGGCGGTAGGCGGGGAGGGTGCGGGCTACGTTGAGCAGCTGGCGGGCGACGACGTAGCCGATGCTGAAGATGCTGAGGAAGGCGAGGATGCCGATGAGGGCGACGGCGAGAACGCGTGGAACTCGGCGGGTTTCCAGGCGGCTGACGGCGGGGGCGAGCAGGAACGACAGTGTGAGCGCGAAGGTGAGGGGGATGAGGAGCTCGCGCGCAAAGTAAAGGATGAGGACGATGACGGCGAGCACGAGGAGAGGCTCAACCCTGGGGATCTCGGTAGTGCGAGCGCGGGACATGGGAGTTGTAAGACCTCGTGGGACCTGATGGATGCTCTGCGCTTATGCGGGCAAGAATACATCAAGCGTGCTGATGGGCGGCGGTTTATTGCGTCGAGCGTAGGCTAGACTCTTGTTTGCAGATTGGGTTGCAGATTGGTTGGAGGAGGATCGATGGACAAGACGCAGCTGGTGAGCGCGAGGGAACGCTATGCCTTCGGACGGGAGCGGCGGAAGCAGATGAAGCGGCTGCACCATAAGACGTGGACGGCGAAGCAGCGGCGGGAGAGTCCACTGAAGCTGCTGGAGGTGTCGACGCGGGGACGGGTGCCGACGTTGGTGGCGCTGAAGAACGAGTTGATGGCGGCGTCGCCGTTTGGGTACTTTCGCGGGGCGGTGCCGGTGATGGCGTATGACCTGTCGCTGGTGGGTAATACGGGCATCTGCAATCAGCTGTGCGGCGACGCGCATGTAAGGAATCTGGGCGCGTTTGCGGCACCGGATGGGCGGCTGGTGTTCGATATTAATGATTTCGACGAGACGATTGTTGCGCCGTTTGAGTGGGATGTGAAACGGATGGCGACGAGCCTGGTGCTGGCGGGGCGTGCGGCGGGCGCGAAGAATCTGCATTGCAGGGAGGCCGCGGCGGTGTTTCTGGAGCGGTACCGGACGATGATGCACTCGTTTGCGCGAATGCCGGTGCTGGAGGTGGCGAAGTACCAGGTGCATCGGCTGGGAAATGTGTCGCCGGTGGCGGGGATTTTGCGGATGGCGGAGAGGGCTACGCCGATGCATACGCTGCTGACGTTGACGGAGGTGGAAGGGCGGCCTTCAGTGGTGAAGAAGAAGGGCGTCAAGACGGTGAAGGGTGCGGCGAAGAGTTCGGAGCGGCCGCAGCGGGTGTTTCGGACGATTCCGCCGAACCTAAAGCGGGTGACGGGAGCGCTGGCGGAGCAGGTGGTTGGATCGCTCGCGATCTATGCGGAGAGTCTGCAGCCGGAGCGCAGGCATTTTCTGGCGCAGTACCGGCCGATGGATGTGGCGTTCAAGGTGGTGGGGACGGGGTCGGTGGGGCTGCGGGACTACGTGGTGTTGATGGAGGGAAATGGGGTGAAGGATCCTCTGTTTCTGCAGATCAAGGAGGAGGTTGCTTCGGGATATGCGCCTTACGTCGCCGGAGCTCTGAAGGGAAGGAGAGGAAAGCAGCATCAGGGACAGCGTGTGGTGAATGGAGAGCGTGCGATGCAGCTGCAGTCCGATCCGTTTCTGGGATGGACGACGATGGAGGGCAGAGACTACCTGGTGAGGCAGTTGAACGACCACAAGGCTTCGATTCAGCTGGAGGATCTGAAGGCCGCCGGGTTGCTGGAGTATGCGGGGGTATGCGGCGAGATGCTGGCGAGGGGGCATGCGCGGGCTGGGGATAGCGCGATGGTGGCGGGCTACGTGGGGACTTCGGCGCGGTTTGATGAGGCAGTAGGTGCGTTTGCGGAGGCGTACGCGGATCAGACAGAGGTGGATTGGAAGCAGCTGGTGAAGTCGCTGAAGATGCCGGTGAAGAAAGTGGCGAAGTGAGAATGGTTATTTGACGAGAGCTGTCAGGGACGGTTTCCGAGTTACTGACAAACCGAACTATCGTGCTTTAAATTCCGTGGATGCCCTGAGTGCTTTCGTTACTTCTCCGGCGATATCGTCCTGGACCATTAGGATGTCGTCGAATGGCCGATCGTAGGTTTCAGACCAGACAACATATCCATTGTCTGCACGAACCAACCGTGCGGCTACTCGCAGCCTGACGCCCGACTTGCGCACGCTCCCATCGAGCACATAAGCGACACCGAGCGTCTTTGCGATATCGGCGACAGATATCTGCTTGCCCTTGAAGTAGAACGAGGCCGTGGGGGCAGGCACCTGAAGGTCTGGGATCTTGCTGAGTTTGTCGATCAACTCCTCGGTCATGCCGTCGGCGAACTCCTCCTCTTTCATCCCCTCGGTCAGGTCGAGAAACGGCAGCACGGCGATGGATTTCTGTGGCCGCGGAAGAATGGCAGGTGGTGCTGCGTGATGGTTGTTCGCGATCTTGTTGTGGAACAGGAAGGCACCGATGAGTGCGAGGCAAAGTGCCGCGCCGGCAGCCCACGCGAAGCCGACTCTGGAGCGTGGGCTTGGGGGCGGCGCATCGGTGGTGATCGGGGGCGGTTGTTCGCTGTTTGAAGACAATGAAGAACCCGGCTGTGCGGTGGATTGGGCGATGGGTTCATCGGTCTCATTGGCCCAGGGACTGACCGTCGCTACCATCCGGTATCCTAGCCGCGGGACTGTCGCGATGTAGGTGGGCTGTTTGGGGTCGTCGCCGAGCAGACGGCGGAGGGATGCCACAGCCTGGTAGACGGAGTCTGGTGAGACGGTGACTTCAGGCCAGACCTGGTTGAGCAGGTCATCGATGCTGACGACCTTGCCGGCGTGCTCGGCGAGGCACAGCAGCAGCCGCATCGTCCGCACCTCTACGCGAGCGGTTTCTCCATCTCGTGAAATCTGGCTGGATGCTGGATTGACGGACCAATCGCCGATGCGAAGCATTGTCATAGTCGGGCGTTCCATGCAGGACTGGTGATTGTCCTTTGTTCTAAGCGGAAAAGCGCTCGCTGATTGTAACAACATCGCGAGGAGATGCTGGCTGCGTTCGGGCCGGGGTTGAGCCCAGCAGCGCTACCTACTTGTGCTACCGCCGTTCAACTCCATTTCAGAAGTATTCAGAGTGTTTCAGACTGAGCTCAGGACTTTCCGGCTCTCATCCGGGTACCGTACAGCTGCATCCCGAATCGCAGACAAACAAGTATGGAGAAAAGATGATCTTCAATAGACTGTTCAATTTATTCGCAATGGGCGTGTTGCTTTTTACCATTTGCGTGGCGCCTTCGACCAAGGTTGCTGCGGCAGATCCTTCCGCTCAACCTGCCCAGAAGATTGCGGTGGCGCAGGCGCTCCCCGCTCCGGGGATATACAAGATCGATCCGGACCATAGCTTCGCGTACTTCGGTGCTCGTCACCATGTGGTGGGGCTGGTGCGGGGCAGGTTCGACAAGGTTGCGGGAACCATTACTGCATCGCAGGACCTGGCCGCCTGCAGTGTCGACGTCACGATCGACGTCTCCAGCATCAATACGCAGATCAGCGAGCGCGACGAGGACCTTCGCAGCCCCGTCTACTTTGATGTGAAGAGATTCCCGACGATGACCTACCACGGTCGCGGCATTCGCCGTGTGGCTGGAGGCTCCTGGATGATGGACGGCTCGCTGACCATGCACGGCGTGACCAGGGTGGTGCCGCTGACATTCACCTTCAATGGGGCGTTTTCTGATGTGAAGCCTGGCAGGCCGGCGCGCATGGCGTTCCATGGGTCCGCGGGGCTGAAGCGCGCCGATTTCGGCATGGGCGCGCGCGATAATCTCGAGGAACTGGGCGGGTTAATGACGCCGGACGTCGAGATCGAAATAGACGTGGAGGCGGACGCAAACTCGCCCACTCAGTGAGAGCGTCAGAATTTGGCGCCGCTGCCGATGAATTCAGCTGGCAGGTTGGGAGTGGCGCGTAGCGTATTGGGCGAGGATGAGGCCGATGAGAAGCATGGAGGCGGCGACGTAGAAGGGTGTGCCAGGGATGCGGACGATGGCGTGGGCTCCGATGGACTGGCTGAAGATGTAGGTGAAGAAGCCGGGGCCGATGAGGCCGGCGATGCCGCGCAGGCTGTTGATGGCGCCTTGCAGCTGGCCCTGTTCGGAGGGGCTGGTCTTGCGGGAGAGGACGCTCTGAGCGGAAGGCCAGGTGAAGGACATGAGGTTGAGCACCGGGATGCCGAGCCAGAAGATGAGGCCGGTCTTTGAGAAGCCGAACATGGAGTAGCCGATGGCTCCGCCGATGAGGCCGAGAGTCATGGCACCGCGCTCGCCGAACTTTGCGACCACACGCTTCACCAGGAGAGCGCCGTAGATGGCGGTGAAGATGCCGATGGTGGCGAGGGAGAAGCCGACGGTGCGGTCGGTCCAGTGGTAGCGATAGTCGGCGTAGATGACGTAGACGTTCATGAGCGACTGCTGCGCGATGTAGCCGAGGAGAAGGACGCCGGAGATGGCGAGCATACCGCCGCGTTTTAAGAGGTTGAGGGAGCCGACGGGGTTGGCGCGTGCCCAGGAGAAGGGGCTTCGATTTGCGAGGGAGAGAGACTCGGGAAGGACGAAGAGGCCGTAGAGTCCGTTGATGAGGCTGAGGAGGCCTGCAACCCAGAATGGCAGGCGTGGGTTAATGTTGCCCAAGAGTCCGCCCATTGCGGGGCCGAGTACGAAGCCGATGCCGAATGCGGCGTTCAACATGCCGAAAGCTGCGGCGCGGCGCTCGCGTGGGGTGACGTCGGCCATGTAGGCCATGGCGGTGGGGATGCTGGAGGCGGTGAGTCCGGAGATGACGCGGCCTACGAAGAGCCAGCCGAGCGCGGGAGCCCAGGCCATGAGGATGTAGTCGAGGCCGAGGCCGAAGTTGGAGAGAAGAACGACGGGTCGGCGGCCGAAGCGGTCGGAGAGTGAGCCGAGGATGGGGGAGAAGAAGAACTGCATGGCGGCGAATACGGTTCCGAAGAGGCCGAGCATGCGGGCGGCTGAGGAGGTGTCGCCGTGGAGAAAGCCTTCGATGAGGCGGGGGAGGACGGGGGCGATCATGCCGAGGGCGAGCATGTCGAGGGTGACGGTGAAGAAGATGAAGGTGGCGGCGGCGCGGCGGCCTGGGGGTGGGTTTGGAGTGAGGGGAATATCGGGTTCGATGGGGCTGACGATTTCGGGCTCGGTCATCAGCGGATCCGGAGCGACGGGATCGGGCGTCGTGATTGGTTGCGACGAGTTTTGTGGTGATTCAGCCATGCGATTGATGGCAGTCTACGTGAGTTTTATGGCTCGTTCTTGGATATTTCGGCGTTAAGGTGTGGCGTGCGAGTCCTGCGGCGCATCGTACGGGAAGTCGCGGGAATGTAGTGGGGTTTTGCTGAGGGCATGCTTTACTGGGTGTTGGCGGAACGGTGATTTCTGCTGACGAGACAAGGATCGAGGGTCAATGCGGTTTGCGACAAGGGTGACGGTGCTGATTTGCCTGCTGGGCGCAGGTTTGCGCGCTCAAAGTTCGAGTACGGCGAAGCAGATTGTCGACACGATGCTGACCCATGAGAATGATCCGGCAGAGCACGGCAATCGATACATGTATCTGTCGGAGGAGCGGTCGGAGCGTACGGGTGGACATCTGTGGCAGGAGCGCGTGGTGGAGACGTCGCTGGGCAAGGTGAGGCTGCTGCTGGCCGAAGATGGCAAGCCGTTGAGTGCGGAGCGTGCGGCTGCGGAGAGAGAACGGCTCGCGCAGATCGTTGCGCATCCCGAGACTTTTCAGCGGCGGGAGCAGGCGATGAAGAATGACGAAGAGCACGCGGAACAGATGCTGGCGCTGTTGAGAAAGGCATTTCTTTTTGAAGATCCGCGCGTGGAAGGGAGCGATCTGCAGATTGTGTTTCGACCTGATCCTGCGTATAAGACGCAGTCGCTGGAGGAGCGTGTGCTGCATGCGATGTGGGGTACGGTCCTGGTGGATCAGCGAACTATGCAGTTACACCGGATCGAAGGGAAGATGCCTGCAGATGTAAGTCTGGGTTATGGCCTGCTGGGTACGGTGCACGCGGGCAGCAGCTTTAGTACGACGCATGAGATGGAGCCGGGCGGCGATTGGAAGGACGCAACGGTTAATACTGCGATCGAGGGGAAGGCGCTGCTGTTCAAAGAAATCAGCAGGAGTGAGCATCTGGTTCACAATGAATTTAGACAGATGCCGGCGGATATGAGCGTTGCGCAGGCGGTGGAGATGCTGGAGCGGTAGCGTCCTGCCGGACGGGCCTCCTGCGCGGAGTGCGGTCACTTCGTGACTTGTGTACCGCTTCGCCTGGTCCTCCCGTTGGTCGGAATGATACGTCCTTCAGGCTGCGGCTACGCGCTGGATGAGATTGTTCTGTTCTCTTTGGGATTCAGCGCCGATGGTGAAGGCGTCGAGGACTCCAGTGCCTAGGGCGTAGCGGATGGCCTCGGCTGGTTTGTCGCGGAGATCGCCCTGGCCGAGGATCTTCATGCCGACGATTCCCTTCCCTTGGGCGCGCATCTGTTTGATGACGCTGATTACGGTGGCGGGGTCGGCGTCCATGTGGGAGCCGATGGGGTTGAGACGGACGAGATCGACTTCGACCCAAGGCGAGGCGGCTGCGGCCTTCAGCGCGGGTAGGCTGTGGCAGGAGACTCCGTGGGCGCGGATGGTGCCCTTCTGTTTGGCTTCGGAGAGGACGTCCATGATGCCGCGGTAGCGTGTCGTCCAATCGCCTTCTGTGACGCAGTGGATGAGGACGATGTCGATGTAGTCGACGCCTAGCTCTTTGCGGAAGCGGTCGAGGTCGGCGCGGACGCCGGCGGCGTTGCGGGTGTCGGTCTTGGTGAGGACGGTGACTTTGTCGCGGGGGATGTGCTTGAGGGCTTCGGCGACGTACGGGTGGCTGCCGTAGGAATCGGCGGAGTCGAAGAAGCGGAGGCCGTTGTCGTGGTAGCCGTCGAGCAGCAGTTTGGTGAGGGGTGAGTCGCCAAGGCGGGTTTGGTTGGAGGAGCCGCCGTAGCCTATGGTGCCGGTTCCCATAGCTAAGCGGCTGGTGCGAATGCCGGTGTTTCCCAGGATTACCTCGTCTTGCGCGTGGAACTTTTGCGGGAGGGGGTCCGGCTCGACGAGGGCGGCACGAGCGATGGCGGAGCGGGTGAGAAGGGTGGCTGCGAGGGTGCGGGTCGTGCGGCGAAGGAAGTCTCTCCTTAGCATGGCGCGATCTCCTTGGAGGTAGATTACTCCGATTCGCTTGCATGGGAAAGACGGTGTCCTGCCGGACGGGCCTCCTGCGCGGAGGGCGGGCGCTTGCACGCCTTTTTAGAGCTTTGCGTGGTCCTCCCGTTGGTCGGGATGAGATTTAGATTCGCGACCATCGGGAGCGCCTGGCGAAGCGGTATACGTCACGAAGTGACCTTCCCGCGCAGGGAGTCCGTCTGGCAGGGCATATCTTTTCGAAGAAATCAGGCGATGACTTCGAAGGGACGCATCATGTCGTTGGCTTCGTGCTCGAGGATGTGGCAGTGGTAGAGATATTTGCCGGGGTAGCCTTCGAAGCGGATGATGACGCGGGTCACCTGTCCTGCGGGGCACTGGATGGTGTCCTTCCAGCCCATCTCGTTGGGGGCGGGGGCTTCGACGGGGCCGCGAAAGCGTAGTTTTTTGTTGGTCATCAGCTCGAACTGATCAAAGGTGCGACGGTCGAGGATCTGAAAGCGCACGAGATGAATGTGCATGGGGTGGGTGTCTTCGGTCTGGTTGATGAACTCCCAGATCTCGGTGGTGTTGAGTTTGGGGAACTCGGTGGTGGGCTCGTGCCAGTGCTTGTTGTTGATGAGCATGACCATGGGGTTCTGGAGACGGTCCTGGTGCTCGTTGAGGGTGATGGTACGGGTGAGAGTGGCGGAGGACTCGGGGGTGCGGTGGAGGGTGCGGAGGGTTTTGGGGATGGAGTGAAGAGGCGCGGAGGAGGTCTGATTCGCCACGCGGAACTGGAGGATGTCGAAGGCTCCGGTGCGTAAGTGAATGGTCTGGCCGGCGAGGTGGCTGAAGTCGATGAGGAGATCGGCGCGTTCGGCGGGAGCGAGCGCGAAGAACTTCTGCTCTACGGGTGTGGCGAGAAGACCCTGGTCGCTGCCGATCTGGATCATGGGCTGGTGGTTGTCGAGGGCGAGGCCGAAGAAGCGGCTGTTGGAGGTGTTGAGGACGCGAAAGCGGTAGAGGCGGGGCTCTACGTTGAAGAACGGGCGAAGCTTGCTGTTGATGAGGATGCCGTCGGCAGTGAACTCGGGGATCCAGGGGTGGTCGGGGTCGCCCGAGGTGGCGTAGAAGAGCTGGCCGTCGGTGGTGAAGTTGCGGTCGCAGAGGATGAGGGGGATTTCAAAGGGGCCGGATGGGAGGTTGAGGGCGTCCTCGACCTGGTCGCGGATGAGGAAGAGTCCTGTGAGGCCAGCGTAGGTATTGAGGCGATTGAGACCCATGGCGTGGTCGTGGTACCAGAGGGTGGCGGACTCCTGCTGGAGGGGATAGCGGCAGGTTTTGGATTGACCGGAGGGGAACCAGTCGGTGGGGTAGCCGTCGTACTGGGTAGGAACTTTGGCTCCGTGGACGTGGGCGACGGTGCGGACTTCGGGGAGGTCGCGTCCGCTGCCGTGGAGGCTGAAGTCCACGGGGAGAAAGTGTTTGGAGGGGAGGTGATTGACCCAGGTGATCTCGACGGGATGGTCGGAACGGGCTTCGATGACGGGGCCGAGGGGGGTGGGGCCGTAGCTCCACATGCGGGTGGGGGGGACGTCGCGGTGGATTTTGGACTGGATCTCACGCATGGTGATGCGGAGTTTGCGCGGAGAGGGGGTACCCATGGGGACGGATGGGACGGGGAGGGGGTCGACGAAGGGGGGAAGCTCGAGGACATGGAGCATGGGGTGTTTCGCGTCGGGAGCGTTGGGGGCCATGCGCGCGGGCATTGCGGATTGCATGTGCTCCATTTGGGCGAGAGCGCTGGGGCCGAGAAGGCTGAGGGCGGCGGTCTGCTGGAGGAAGCGGCGGCGGGATGACAGGGGATGGGTCGGGTCAGACAACGGGTGGATTCTCCGGGGCAAAAGAAAGCACGCACTCCGTGGGGAGTGCGTGCTGTTGAGCGTAACGGGTGAATGTGACGGTTTCGTGAAAACGGCGGTTAGTTGCCGCTGGTGACCTTGCCGGTGGTGGGGTCCAGCACGACTACGTTGGGGTTCGGAACAACGGTGCTGGTGAAGTTGAACATACCGGTGAGTGCGCCAGCAGAGGCATCGAAGGACCCGCCGCCGATGCGCTGGCTGGACAGGAAGACATCCTCGATGAAGCGGGGAATGGAGGCCTGGTCGGTGGGGGTGTTGTCGATGTAGTTCTTCTTCGCCCAGGGGGAGATGACCAGAAACGGCATACGGGGGCCGTGTCCGCAGCGCCCCTGTACGGGAGCGCCGTTGGAGTTGGGACCGGGGAGTGAGGCAGCCGCTGCGCCGGTGCAGATGGCTGCATCGGAGACGCTGGCGGAGCCATTGACGATGTCGGTGAGGTGATCGTACCAGCCGTCGGAGTCATCGTAGGCGATGATGATGGCGGTGGAGGACCAGAAGGACGACTTCTCGATGGCGTTGACGGTGTTGACGACGAAGGTCTGCTCATCGAGGGGATCGGAGTAGCCCGCATGAGCGTCCTGGTACCCGGGGGCCTTGAGGAAGCTGACGGCTGGCATGTTGCCGGCGGCGAGAGCGTCGGTAAAGTCGTGCATGTCGTACTGGTGGTTGGCCTGGTCGGTGGTCCCGATCGCTGCGGTAGGACGCAGGTGGTTCAGGTTCGCTGTGCTGGCGTAGTACTGGAAGGGCTGGTGGTGCGGGATGTAGTCGGCCTTTGTTGGGTGGGTGGGAATGTTGACTGCGGCGGTGTTGCGGCCGCATCCGGTGGTTCCGTTGGAGTTGGTAACGGTGAGGTCGAAGCCGCCCTCAAAGAAGCCCCAGGTGATCTTGGCGGCATTGAGGAGATCGCCGATATTCTTGCCAGACATGCTGAAGTTGGCGCTGGTGGAGGAGCAGATGTCGCCGGTGGGATCGTCATCGTTGATGTCCGTGAAGCCACCCTGACCGTCGGCGACGATTGCGGAGGCCGCACCCGTGGGGTTGATGACGCCGTTGGTCTGGCCGGAGGCGAGATTGAGGGCGCCAGGAGTGGAGGGGCCGAAGGTGGTGCCGAAGGAGTGGTCGTTGACGGCGTAATGCTGCGCGTAGTTCCACAGGGCGGTGACGGTGTTGCCGTCGTAGTAGCCCATGGTCAGCGCAGTGGTGTTAGCTTGCGGAGGGGCGTTGGTGACCGCCGCCAGATTGGGTAACAACGGAAGGGCGGAGCTGTCCGGCGTGCCGACCGAGATCGGGAAGAGGTCCATCTTGCCGTTGTCGAACGCAAGCTGCTCGGGATTGTAGGCATGGTCCTGATCCGCTGTGGCGGCCTGGGCAGGAGCCAGACGAAACGGATTCGACGGGTTCGAGTTCATCGCGGCGACGTTGTTGGCGCTGTTCAGGTTCGGGTTCGCGGTGAGCAGCGACGGCGTGCTGATGTAGTTGACCATGTTGGCCGGGGTGGCCGGAAGGCTGGTGGTTCCGGCGAGGGTCGCAGCGGCTACAGTGGCGGCGGTGGCTGGGGCGAAGGGCGTCTCACCGGGAAGGTTCGCGGCGTTGGGATAGGTGCCGAAGTAGTGATCGAAGGAGATGTTCTCGCCGAAGATGACGACGACGTGCTTAATGGCGACCGGGGCTGTGGTCGGCGTTGGCGGCGGGGTGGTGTTGGCGTTGCCGTTGCCTGGAGGCGTGCTGACCGTGCCCTGGCCGCAGCCGCTTAGGATAAGGGTCGTGGACAACGAGAGGGCGAGAAGTTTCCGAATCATTTTTGAGGCCTCAAAAGTTGGTAGAGATGCGGTGCTCCTTATTGTTAGGTCTGAAAGTGACTGGATTTATGAATTGAAGTTGAATGCCAGATGAATTAATGGAGTGTGACTTCTCCAAAGGGGCGGTCAGTGCGTCGTTGAGGCCGAAGTGGGTGGGCCTCTTACAATCGGAGTAATGGGATTTTCATTTGAGGTAGATCGGACTGCAGAGGGTGGTGGGCGGAGGGGGCGGCTGAGGCTGCCGCATGGGGTGGTGGAGACTCCGGTGTTTATGCCGGTGGGGACGGCGGCGAGTGTGAAGGCGGTGCCTCAGAGTCTGTTGGAGGAGGTTGGCGCGGGTGGGAAGGGGGCGCAGATCATCCTGGCGAATACCTACCATCTGTATCTGCGGCCGGGGCATGAACTGGTGCGGCGGATGGGTGGGGTACATCGGTTTATGAGCTGGGAGCGGCCAATGCTGACTGACTCGGGCGGGTTTCAGGTCTTTAGTTTGAGTAAGTTGCGAAAGATCTCGCCGGAGGGAGTGGAGTTTCGGTCGCACTTGGATGGGAGTAAGCACTTCTTCTCGCCGGAGCACTCGATGGATGTGCAGATTGCGCTGGGGGCGGATGTTGCGATGGTCTTCGACGAGTGCGTGGAGACGCCGGCGACGTGGGAGAGGACGCGGGAGTCGATGGGACTGACGCATGCATGGGCGCAGAGGTCGAAAGATCACTTTGAGTTACATAAGGATCGGGTGCCGTGGTTTTCTGAGAGGCAGGAGCAGACGCAGAGCCTGTTCGGGATTGTGCAGGGTGGGATGTATGCGGATTTGAGGGAGGAGAGTGCGAAGCGGCTGGTGGAGATGGATCTGCCGGGGTACGCGATCGGCGGCCTGGCGGTGGGGGAGCCGCGGGAGGTGACGCGGGAGATGATTGCTCGGACGCTGGAGCATCTGCCGAAGGACAAGCCGCGGTATGTGATGGGGGTGGGGTATCCGGATGAGATTGAAGAGTATGCGCGGATGGGTGTGGACATGATGGACTGCGTGCTGCCGACGCGGTCTGGGCGGCATGGGCTGCTGTTTACGTCGGAGGGCAGGATCAATATTAAGAAGAAGGAGTATGCGGAGGATCAGGGGCCGATCGATGCGACGTGTGGGTGCATGGTGTGCCGGCGGTATACGCGGGCTTATCTGCGGCATCTGTTTGCTTCAGGTGAGCCGTTGAGTGCGGTGCTTAACAGCGTGCACAATATCGCGTTCTATCTGGATACGATGGAGAGGGTGCGTGGAGATCTGGCTGGGGCGGGCGAAGTTAGTTGAGATTATTTCTGACGTAGATTCTGTAGCCAAGGGGCTTCGAGGGACTGCTGCCTGCCTTGACCATGTGCGGGGGGATTCGTTCGGCGTCGAGATGGTAGGTGGCTTTGAGATAGTCGTGGAATTGGGGCCAGCGGCTCACCTTTTGATAGGTGTAGCCGGGACTCTGGGTGGCTGGGTCGCAGTCGTTGCTGGAGATGACGAAGACGGCCGGGGGATTCTTCATGATGGCCTTCCAGAAGGCTTCGCGGGATCGGTCTCGTTCGGCACCGGGTTGATCGGAGAGCATGTAGCAGTCGTAGAGGTAGCCGGTGGCTTGCACGAGGCGCATGTTGTAGAGCGTGGGGATACAGCCGTCGGCCATGTCGAGACACTGAACGCGGTTTGCCAGATCCTGGCCGCCGAGGCGGTTGAGGTCGGCGCGGAGAAGGGTGTCGAACTCCTGGTTGTGCCAGTCCTGCCAGAGTGCGTGGGCAGTTGAGCCGACTCCGATGAACAAGACGCTGACTACGATGCCTGCCATGGCGAGGCCCGGCAGAAGCTTGTTATTTGTGGTGAAACGAAGTCGCCGGTTGGCTGGTTTGGTTTTGAGGATGGTGGTGAAGTCGATGCCGATGAGGAGGAGAAGAAAGGCTTCGGAGGGGTAGCGATGGTAGGGAAAGCCCTTCCTTTGGAGATAGAACGAGGCCAGTCCGAAGAGAACGGCTACGAGGAGTGCTGCACGTTCCCAGGTGATCCAGTCTTTTTTGAGGATGACAATGGGAAGCCAAAGCAGCACGACGGGAAGCATGACGGAGGAGATGCTGTGGAGGATGAGATGAGTGTAAGACCGTGGGCCCAGGAGGAGGAAGTAGGGGAGGAGTTGGGTGAGGGTGCGGAGGAAGTCGGCGGTGATGTGCTGGTGTTGGAGCCAACCGAAGATCAGAAGGATGGGCGTCAGCATGCCGATAAGCCCAGCGATGATGTGCGAGGCAAATGGTTGTCGTCTGCGTCGGAGGGTGATGGCGGCCAGAAGCAAAACGGTTGGGGCGAGCAAGAGGACGGAGGGCTTGATGGTGGTGGCGACCCCGCAGAAGAATCCGAAGAGCGCGGTCCAGGGTTTGGTCTTTATTGGTAGAAGTGCTCTGTGATGCGTTCTCAGGTCTGTGAAGAGGAAGGCGTATGCGATCAAGAGGCAGACGGTCATGGTGAGGTCGCGTTGGCCTAGTTGGACGAGGCCGTCGCGGCCGTGGATGAGGGCGAAGAGTGCGGCTGCGAAGAGTGCAGCGAAACGGCTGTAGGGCTTGCAGATGACGAACATGGCGATTGCGGAGACGGCCAGGAGCGCAAGGTCGAAGAGTCGCCACGCGAGCGAGTTGCCGCCGAAGAGGTGCATAACGGCGCCTTCGATCAAGAGCGTCGTCGGCATATTGGGGTCGACGATGTCGCGATAGGAAGCCATGCCGTGGTCCATGAGGAAGACGACGTAGTGCATAAGGGCGGCGTCGCCCATGAGGGGCCAGTGCCAGGTGCGGATGACGAAGAGGAGAAGGCACCCCACGAGGAACACGGAGGAGAGTGTCCGGGTGATGGCGTAAGACCGATCCGACATGGCTTCGATGCTCCCGTGGTGCCGCTGCTTTGCGGACAAACCTTTATTAGAGCATTGCGGCTATGGGTGCCTTGCGGCGCGGCAGGGTCTGGTTATGCAAGGCACAGGGAGTCGTGATTTTGTTTGAGTTCGAGGCAGAGTGCTTCGACGACGAGGTTGTGGTCTTCGCGCTGCGGCAGGCCGGAGACGGTGATGCAGCCGATGACGCCTGCGCCGGTGACGTGGAGCGGGAAGCTGCCTCCGTGGGCGGCATAGTCGGCGTCGGGGAGGTTGTAGCGTTCGCTAAAGGTGCGGCTGCTCTGCTCAAGTGCGAGGCCGATGGCGTAGGAGCTGCGGTGGAAGCGGGCGACTACGTTCGATTTGCGCTGCACCCAGCGGGGGTTATCCGGCGTGGTGCCGGCGAGGGCTGCGTAGAAGAGCGGCTGGTGAGGCTGGCCGAAGCGGCGAATATCGATGACGAGGGAATGATTGCGGGAGACGGCGAGATCGCGGAGGCTTTGGCCGAGACGCCAGGCTGTGTCGTAGTCGAAGGCGGAGAAGTGGAGCTCGGCTTCCTGGCGAGCGATTGCGGCGAGGTCTTCGGGGATGGGCATGAGCGGCGCTTCCTTCCTGCTTCGGTCGAACATGGTTCAAACGACTCGTTGCAGACAGTTTATGAGATAGAAGGTTGACGTTCCGACTTGCGGCAAAGGTTTGCGCGAAGTTCGTACGGATGGGCGTAGGCTTTGAGAGCTCGTTTGAGAGGAGAGTGCGGATGACCGCACAGGACTATCGACGGATTGCATTGAGATTGCCGGGAGCTTCCGAAGGATCGCATCAAGGGCATCCTGACTTCCGGGTGGGAGGGAAGATCTTTTGTACTCTTGCATTTGAGAAGGAGGGCTATGGCGTTCTGAAGCTGAGTCCAGAGGAGCAGGCCGGACTGGTGGAGGATGCGCCGGAGGTGTTTTCCCCTGTCCCTGGAGGGTGGGGACGTGGTGGGGCTACGCGCGTACGACTGGATGCGGTGAGCGCGGATGTGCTTGAAGGGGCTTTGAAGATGGCCTGGAAGCGACGTTTGACGAAGTGATCGCGCCTTGACAGGGTGTTGCGGTTACGCGATGCTAAGGGGCTAGGCACACTTTTTGCACAATGAGCGAAGTTGCGTGCAGTTGGGCGCGCTCGCGTGTGTTTTTGGGTTGGTTGCGGCGAAGAGGAATTGAGTGGTTGAACGGAGTTTTGATTGATGCTTGCGATGTGGTTGCAGAGTGCGGCTGGGCTGGGTAATCTGGGCAGCCTTGCGTTGCCGATCCTGTTCTTTGTGGTGCTTTACTTTTTGATGATCGCGCCGAACCAGAGGAAGCAGAAAAAGTGGCAAGAGATGCTGGGGCAGCTGAAGACCGGCGACCGAGTCACTACCAATGGCGGTATTCGCGGCACGGTTCTGACCGTAAAGGATGATCTTGTTGTCCTGCGGGTTCAGCCGGACGGCGTGAAGCTTGAGTTCGTCAAGAGCGCGATTGCCGCTGTGACGACGGACGAACAGGCTGCCTGAACGAACACTTCAAAATAGGCTGTAGCAAATATTAGATGTAGGCACGTTTATTAGATGTAGGCACGTTGAGATTGAACCGTTAACAACGGACGAGGAAGAAACAAGGATAGCGACGGCGGTACCGGAGCATGGCACTGCGGTTGCATCCTTCAATAAAGATCATGGGCAAGAATCTGGCCGGGAAATCGGCATTCATCGTTGCGGTACTGGTGATCTTCTGTTTCGGCATCGTGGGCATTCCCCACGGCGGGCTCACGCAGTCGATCAAAGATCGTATCCACCTGGGGCTCGACCTAAAGGGCGGCACCCACCTGGTGCTCGAAGTGCATGTGGCTGAGGCAATAGGTTCGGCTACGGACCGCGATGTCGCGAGACTTGAGGCCGACCTGCAGAAGGCCGGAGTGGTTGGCGCGATAGTAGGAAAGACGGATCCATCGCGGCCACAGACGATTATTGTGTCGGGTATTCCGGCGGCGAAGTTGAGCGACGCTCGCTCGGTGCTACAGGGGAATGATTATTCGACTTATGATGTCGCGACTACAGCCGACGGGAACTCGGCGTTGACGATGAAAGTCGGAGCGGTGCGTGACCTTGAGACGAGGACGCTTGATACCTCGATCGAAACGATTCGCGAGCGCATCGATAAGCTGGGTGTTAGCGAGCCGGTGATCCAGAAGTACGGGCTGGGCGAGAACCAGATCCTGGTGGAGTTGCCGGGCGTCGATGATCCAGCGCGTGTGGAAGAGATTATTCAGTCGACTGCCAAGCTGTCGATTCATGCGGTGACGGGTGGACCTTACGAGTCGGACCAGGCTGCAATGCAGGCGAACGGTGGGGTGATTCCTCCTGATTCGATGCTGGTGCATGGGACCGGTTCTGCCGGAGCTCCGGACCAGATCTGGCTGCTGAAGCGGGTGAGCGAGGTGGAGGGTACGGACTTCCGCGATGCGCAGCCGGGACAGGATCAGAACGGCCGGCCGAACATCCGCTTCAACCTGACGACTGAGGCAGGGGATCGCTTCTACAAATATACCGAGGCGCATACGGCTTCGAGCGCGACGCCGGGTTCGATGGCGATTGTGCTGGATAACAAGGTTCGCGAGGTTGCGGGAATTCAGTCGGCGATTCGCGATAGCGGCGAGATCACCGGCGCGTTTACGCAGCAACAGGCGAACGATCTGTCGCTGATGTTGCGCACGGGCGCGCTGCCGGCTTCGATCTCTTACCTCGAGACGCGAACGGTTGGGCCGAGCCTGGGCGCTGCTTCGATTCATCAGGGCGTGGTCGCGGCGATTGCCGGCATGCTGGCGGTCATGATCTTCATGCTGATTTACTATCGCGGCGCGGGGATCAATGCGGATCTGGCGCTGATGTTGAACCTGATTATTTTGCTTGGGTTTATGGGCTTTACTGGATCGACTCTGACGCTGCCCGGAATCGCGGGCGTGATCCTGACCATTGGCATGGGTGTGGATTCGAATGTGCTGATCTTTGAGCGCATCCGCGAGGAGTTGAGAGCTGGAAAGACAGCCTCGGCGGCGGTTGAGCAAGGGTTTAAGCATGCGTTAGTGACGATCATCGATACCCACGTGACGACCATCGTTTCGGCGTTGATCCTGTTCCTGTTTGGTTCCGGACCGGTGCGTGGGTTTGCGGTGACGCTGGCGTTTGGTCTGTTCGCCAACCTGTTTACCGCGGTGTTGGTCTCGCGCGTGATCTTTGACACGATCCTGCAGAAGAAGGAACGCGGCGCGGCGCTGTCTATTTAGATTTCGAGAGATTGCGGAGCCATTGGCTGCCGCTGAGGGTTTGAGCTTGGAACTGTTTCGTACAACAAATATTGATTGGCTCGGGAAGAAGTGGTACTTCCTTGGGTTTTCCCTGATTTTTTCTGTGCTGGGTGTGCTGAGCATGCTGTTCTGGCACCACATTCCGCTTGGGGTTGATTTCAAGGGAGGCACGCAGGTTCGCGTGGCCTTTGACCAGACTCCTAATGAGGATCATATCCGGCAAGCGATGGACCGCGCGGGCGTGCACGACGCACGGATTCAGCGCGTCAGCGATCCCAGCGGCCATGCGGCGAACAAGGTGATTATTGCGCTGCCGGAGTCGACGGCGACCGATCAGTCGCACGATGCCGGGCGCCAGAGCGTGGAGAGTGCCCTGAGCGCCAACTACCACGACTCGGCGTTTACTGTGGAGCAGGTTGAGATTGTTGGGCCTACGGCTGGGAAACAGCTTCAGAAGCAGGCTTGGCTGGCGACGTTGTACTCGCTGATCGGGATGCTCATCTATCTATGGTTCCGGTTTGAGCTGATCTACGGCGTGGCGGCGGTGGTCGCGGTGTTCCACGACACACTGATTACCGTTGGCGCGTTCAGTTTGACGAATCAGGAGATAACCCTTACCGTTATCGCTGCAATCCTAACGTTGATTGGTTACTCGATGAACGACACGATCGTCGTCTTCGACCGCATACGCGAGAATCTGGCGCTTTCGCGGAGGGAGTCGCTGCATGATGTTGTCAATCGGAGCATCAATCAGACGCTGAGCAGAACGGTTATCTCTTCGGGACTGACCTTTCTGACGGTGCTTTCCCTGTATTTATTTGGCGGTGAGGTATTGCATGGGTTTTCCTTTGCGCTCGTTGTCGGCATCCTAATTGGTACCTACTCGTCGATCGCTGTGGCGGCACCGATGCTGGTGGCGTACCAGGACTGGCGGGTAAGCAAGGGCAAGTCGGTGACGTTACCTGCGGGTAAGCGCGCGAAGGTGTAGGGATTGGCTCTTCTGCCGATGTAATAACGGGAACAAAAGAAATGGCTGGGAACAAAAAGCAACAACGCGGTGTCTAAAGAAAAATAGCTCTTCTTCACAGTAAAGAGGCTGCATATGTTCGAATCCTCGTTGATGGAATCCGGCGGCCAGATCAAGACCAAGTCCAAGTACTGGATGATTGGGACCTTTATCTTCAATGGCGCGATCCTGGCAACCATGATCCTTATTCCGCTGCTGTATCCGGAGGCTTTGCCGAAGACGGCAATGACCGCGATGCTGACAGCGCCGCCTCCACCCCCTCCTCCACCACCCCCTCCGCCACCGCAACAGATCGTCAAGCCGATCAAGATGGTGTCAGAGATCGACGCAGGTCTTCACGCTCCTACGAAAATTCCAAAAGATATCAAGATGCTGAAGGAAGATGCTGCACCTCCTCCGCAGGTCGCCGGCGTTGCCGGCATGGCGGGTATGGGTAGCGGCAACGGCGTCCCGGGTGGCGTGATGGGCGGAATCGGCACTGCGCCGACTCCGGTTGTCAAAGTTGCTCCTCCGAAGGGTCCGCAGCGCGTTTCAAGCGGCGTAGTGGCTGGTAACAAGCTTTCGGGGTCGAATCCGGTTTATCCTCCGATCGCAAGGGCTGCTCACGTCTCGGGTGCTGTCGTTCTGCACGCCGTGATCTCGAAGAGCGGTACGATCGAAAAGCTCGAGGTGGTCAGCGGTCCTGAGATGCTTCGGTCCGCGGCTGTATCGGCCGTCCAAGGTTGGCGCTACAAGCCGTACTTCCTCAATGGCGAGCCGACCGAGGTGGACACACAGATCACCGTCAACTTCAACTTTGGCGGCGGCTAAACCAAGGCTCATCACGCAGCAACGTCTCTCGCGGGTCTCCCAAAGGTGTCGAACTTTTGGGGGATTCCCGGGTCAAGATTCTGAAAGTTAGAGTTCTACCAGGAGGAAATATTCCAGTGATTCTCGCTCATCTAGCAACAACCTTCGCTCACGTTCCTGCTTCCCTCGCCCTGTACTTTGAAGAGGCGCAGGTCAGCTTCAGTGTTATGGGTCTCTGGTCCAACATGGGCTGGCTGGCTCGTTGCGTTGTCATCTTCCTTTTCATCATGTCGATCTGGTCGCTCGCTGTGATCATCGATCGCGCTCTTTACTTCTCTGCAGCCCGCAAGCAGTCTCGTGAGTTTGCGCCGAAGGTTGCCGGCGCGTTGAAGGACGGCCGTCTCGATGAGGCGATTAAGGTTGCTGACCGTTCCAAGAAGTCGCACCTCGCCGAAGTTGTTACGGCTGGTCTGCAGGAGTTCCGCAGCTTCGGTTCTGGCGGTACGATCACCGACGAGCAGATTGAGAGCTCCAAGCGCGCACTTGAGCGCTCTGAGGCTATCGTTCATGCCAAGCTGAAGCGCGGTCTGGGCGGTCTGGCCACCATCGGTTCGACGGCGCCGTTTATCGGTCTGTTCGGTACCGTAGTCGGTATTTTGAACGCCTTCCAACAGATTGCAACTCAGAAAACCTCTGGTATCGGTGCAGTCGCCGGCGGTATCTCGGAGGCCCTCGTAACGACCGCCTTCGGTCTGCTCGTCGCCATCCCTGCCGTTATGACGTTCAACTACTTCACCGGTAAGGTTGAGGCTTTCGACGTCGAAATGGACAACAGCTCGAGCGAACTGGTCGACTACTTCATCAAGCAGAGCCACCGGTAGGGCTTCGGTCCAGAAGCGTAAGGCCAATCAGCAGTACTCTGCGGGAATCACATCTCTGATAGGTCCTCCGGATGTCGCCAGCGAACGGCAGCCGGAGGCCTAACAGGCATCGCAGGAAAGCAAATACAGCAAACCGGACGGAGCATACGTTATGAGTATCAATAAGCGGGAGGAAGGCAAGAAGGTCAACTCCAACATCAACGTGACGCCGATGGTGGACGTGATGCTGGTGTTGTTGATCATCTTCATGGTCATCACTCCCATGTTGAACAACAAGGTCAACGTGGACCTGCCGAAGGCTGACGCCGCGGTGGTGATGGAAGATGCCAATAAGGAAGACGCCGTTGTAGTCGCTGTGACTCGCGATGGCAGGACGTTTCTGGGCGGCGACCAGGTAACGCTCGATGATCTTGGACCTAAGATCTCTGCGAAGCTGGAAAATAAGACCAGCAAAGAGGTCTTTATGCGCGCGGATATACGTGCCAACTACGGTAAAGTGATGGACGCGGTTGATGGAATCCGGTCCGCCGGTGTGAGCCAGCTTGGCCTGCTGACCGAAAGAACAGACGACAGCGGAACGGCGACTACCAAGAAGTAAACATGTAGGGTGTCGAACTCGCATTTATTGGAGCGGCAAGAGTATCCGAGGAGATTGCTATGGGAATGGGTGGTGGAAATACCGGCGGAGCGATGTCGGACATGAATGTAACGCCGCTGATCGACGTTCTTCTGGTGCTGTTGATCATCTTCATGGTCATCGTGCCGGTAACGCCTCGAGGCCTGGAGACGCTGGTTCCTCAGCCGCCCAAGGAGCACCACGAAGATCCGGTCAACGACCGTACGATCGTAGTGCAGGTGCTGTCGAACGGAGCGGCTGCACCCGCTTATAAGATCAACGATAATTCGTTCAACAAGTCGGACTTGGAGCCCAAGCTAGTGGAGATCTTCGCGACTCGGCAGGAGAAGGTCATGTTTGTCAAAGGCGACAAGGATCTCGACTTCAGCAAGGTTGCTGAGGTTATCGACTTCGGTCATCAAGCTGGCGTAGATAATATTGGTCTCATTACACCTCGAGTGGAAGCAGGACAGTAGGTTCTGTAACGAAAGCTCTCGCACAGGCGGCTGGTTAGGTGACCAGTCGCCTGAAGCTTTCTGTACGTGCGAGAAGGTACGTTGATCGAGTGCTTGCTTACCCAATAACGCATTGGGAGATGAGTCATGGCATTCTCAACGACTGGAAGTTCGGAAGGTAGTGGTTTTTCCTCTGAGATCGACGTAACCCCACTGATCGACGTCTTGCTGGTGACGCTCATCATCTTTATGGTGATCGTGCCGGTAATGCCGCGTGGATTGGCTGCCGCGCTTCCTAAGACCGGTCGTGCGAGTACCGTTGACGAAGCGCCGAATCGAGTGATCATGGTGCAGGTTGAGCTCCGGTCTGCGCATGTCATCTATCGCATTAATGGTGTTGGGGCCGACAAGGGTCAGTTCGGCCCGCTGCTGTCGGAACTGCTGTCACGGCAGATGACGCGGCGAATTTGATTGCGGATGCGGGTCTGGACTTCGGAGTCATTGCAGAGGTGATCGAAGCAGCGCAGGCTGCTGGAGTCGAAGCCTGGGGTTGATCACTGGTGTTCAGGCATCAGCACGCCAATACTGTCTGCGGGCGGGCGAGAGTATGAAGTGTCGCTCAATGAATTCCTTCGGTACTTTATTTGGCCCGCCGAGATTTCGATTAGAATCTGATCTTGCTCAATAAGCTGATATTCGCGAATCTTGGCCACCGACCGGTCCGCACGTTGCTGAGCGTGCTTGCGATTGCCGTTGAGGTGACGATGATCCTGACGTTGGTTGGGGTCAGCCACGGAACGTTGGATCAATCCGCTCAAAGGGCGCGTGGGGTGGGCGCCGATATATGGTTTCGGCCGCCGGGGTCTTCAGCGATCGGACTGAGCTCGGCTCCGATGAGCGATAAGATTCCTGCCCTGCTGATGCAGGAGCCGCACGTCACGTTTGCGATGGGGACCATGGTTCAACCCCTCTCTGGGTTCGATGCGATGACGGGGCTCGACCTTGACGATTTTCAGAGACTGAACGGAGGGTTCCGTTATTTGAAAGGTGGGCCGCTGGTCGACGACAACGACGTGATCGTCGACGAATACTACGCCCAACAAAAACACCTACACCTGGGCGATACCCTTAATCTGGTCAATCATGATTGGAAACTGGTGGGAATCTTCGAATCGGGTAAGCTCTCTCGCATCTGCGTAAAGTTGCGGATTCTTCAGGCGATGACTGGAAACCAAGGCCGTCTAAGCCAGATCTTCGTTAAGGTGGATAACCCAAACAACGCGCAAGCAGTGGTGGATGCTTTGAGAGTGAAGTATCACGGGTACCAGATTTACACTATGGAAGAGTTCACCTCAATGCTTTCCATCAGCAATGTTGGAATGCTGAAAAGCTTTATCGGGGTAGTGATTGGGGTTGCCGTGATCGTGGGTTTCATCGTGGTGTTTATGGCGATGTACACGGCGGTGTTGGAGCGAACGCGGGAGATCGGGATCTTGAAGGCAGTCGGCGGGTCTTCGGGATTGATCTTGAACATCCTGTTTCGCGAGACGTTATTGCTGGCGCTACTCGGTTCGGTGGTCGGCATTCTCCTGACCTATGGAACGCAGTGGCTGATGAAACATGCTATGTCGGTGAGCCTGGTGCAGGAGACGGTCTACGACTGGTGGCCGATCTCCACCGGCATTGCGGTGGTGGGAGCGCTTCTGGGTGCGATCGTCCCGGGCGTCAAAGCCGTGAAGCAGGATGTTACAGAGGCTCTCTCCTATGAGTGAGCCGTCGATTATTGAAGTGCGCGGTCTGACGAAGACTTACCAGGTGGGAGATGTCGTCGTGGATGCATTGCGTGGCGTCGATCTGGAGGTCCGGAAGGGTGAGTTTGTAGCGATTATTGGCGCCTCCGGTTCGGGAAAGTCGACCCTCTTTCACATTCTTGGCGGTCTGACGCCGATGACCACAGGCACGGTGCAAATCAATGCGCGTGATCTGGCGGGTATGACGAACGCCGAGCGGACGGAACTTCGCAAGACTACGGTGGGATTTGTGTTTCAGAAGTACAACCTGCTGCCGACGTTGTCTGCGGAAGACAATATCCGGATCGTGCAGTATATCGGTGGCCGCGATACGGTTTTCGACCCGGCATTTCAAGAGATTCTCAAGCTGCTTGGAATCACCGACAGGTTGAAACACAAGCCTCGCGCTCTTTCTGGCGGACAACAACAAAGGGTGGCCATTGCACGGGGACTAGTGAATTCACCGGCGATTTTGCTGGCCGACGAGCCTACGGGCAATCTGGACAGTGAAAATTCGGCTGCTGTATTGAAATTGATGAAGGATCTAAACCGCCGCCTGGGCCAGACGATTCTGATGATCACACATGACGCTGACGCTGCCTCGTATGCGGATAGGATCGTCAAGATGAAGGATGGGCGTATAGTTTAGCCCACTTTGTTTATGTTTTTTGGTTGGCCGCTCCGCAGCCAGAATGCATCGTATCTTGAAAGAGCAGTTCGAACTATGCAGAAGCTCCATAGTTGTAGTACAAAAGACCGACGTTATTCCCATCTGAGGAAGGGAAAGAAAGCTGCTCTAGTCACGCTAGGACATATACCATTACAATCAAGCGAACGCCGAAACTTGGTTATATGTCTTTCCCGGTCTTTGGAATAGAAACTCGCGCCCATTTTGAAGGAGATGATTCGCCCAATGAAATTCACCGCACGGATTCCGGTTACGGCTGCTTTGCTGGCGCTGATGCTTATCACTGCAACCGGGTGTAATCGCCTGAAGGCTCGGGATCAGCTGACCAAGGGAGTGCAGGCATTTAAGAACGCACGATACGAAGAGGCTGTGAACCACTTCCAGAATTCAATCGCGCTCGATCCCAATTATGAAGACGCGAAGCTGTATCTGGCGACTGCGTACTCCTATCAAGTGGTTCCGAATCTTGATACGCCGGAGAATCTTGCGATCGCGCAAAAGGCTCTGGATGGGTTCAATGCTGTTCTGGCGAAAGACCCCAACGATCTGACCGCGCTGAAACAGATCGCCTCGATCAATCGCAACATCAAGAAGTTCGATGTGGCGAAGGAGTACGAGAAAAAGGTCATCGCGATTGCGCCAAACGATCCCGAAGCTTATTACACGGTGGGTTTCGTGGATTGGACGCTGGCATATAAGAACGCGATCACGATTCTTGCGGCGGATGGGCTGACCGATCAGGGCGATGGTAATCCCAAGAAGAGCAAGGGTGCCTGCCAGAAGCTGCAGGCCGCTAACACCGATCTCGTGAACGAAGGACTGCAGTATCTGAACAAAGCAGTAGAGCTGAATCCGACCTATGACGACGCCATGCAGTACCTGCAACTGACCTATCGTCGTAAGGCGGATCTGGAGTGCGGTGATGAAGCGGCTCGCAAGGCTGATATGGCTCAGGTCGATTCGTGGATCCAGAAGGCCATGGGCGCTCGTAGAGAAAATGAATTGAAGAAGGAAAAGGCAACGCAGGGTGGCGTTTCGATGCAGTAGCCGCTGTCTCGCAATCGCAGTACCAGAGGCCTCCCCAACGGGAGGCCTCTTCTGCTTACAGCTATCGTTCCCGACGAGTCGCAAATCCGGCTGTCGTCTGCGATAGAATGGCCGCTTGCGACGGTTGATAGAAAAAGTGCTGATTGCGAACCGCGGGGAGATAGCGCTGCGGGTGATTCGTGCGTGCCGGGAGATGGGGGTGGCCACGGTGGCGGTTTACTCGGATGCCGACCGGGGGGCTCTGCATGTGCTGCATGCAGATGAGGCCTACCGGCTGGGGCCGGCACCGGCGGCGGAGAGCTATCTGCGGGGGGATCTGATCCTGGAGGTGGCGCGGCGGATGGGGGCGGATGCAGTGCATCCTGGATATGGGTTCCTGTCGGAGAACGCGGAGTTCGCCGAGGCCTGCGCAGCGGCGGGGGTGACGTTCATTGGGCCGCCTGCGAGCGCGATGCGGGTGCTGGGGTCGAAGACGAGGGCGCGGCAGGCGGCGGATGCGGCCGGGATGCCTCGGGTTCCGGGGAGTGTGACCGGGTTGGCGGATGTGGCGGAGGCGTTGCGCGTGGCAACGGGGATTGGTTATCCCGTGATGCTGAAGGCTGCGGCTGGAGGCGGCGGGAAGGGCATGCGGGCGGTGACTCGGGCGGAGGATCTGGCGGCGGCGTTTGCGGCGGCGAGCAGTGAGGCGGAGCGGAGCTTCGGGTCGGGCGAGGTGTATCTGGAGAAGCTGATCGAGCGGCCTCGGCATATTGAGATCCAGTTGATGGCGGACGAGCATGGGAGCTGCGTGTATCTGGGCGAGCGCGAGTGCTCGGTGCAGCGACGGCACCAGAAGGTGATCGAAGAGGCTCCTTCCGCCGTGGTGAGCGAGGATCTAAGGCGGAGGATGGGCGACGCTGCGGTTCGTCTGGCGCTTTCGGCTGGGTATGTAAATGCCGGGACGGTCGAGTTCCTGGTGGATGATGCGGAGAACTTCTACTTCCTGGAGATGAATACGCGGCTGCAGGTGGAGCATCCTGTGACCGAGATGGTGACTGGGCTGGATCTGGTGCATCTGCAGCTTCGTGTGGCGATGGGTGAGCCTTTGCCGTTGACGCAGGAAGATGTTCGGCTGCGTGGACATGCGATTGAATGCAGGATCTATGCGGAGGATCCGGAGAATCATTTTTTTCCGTCGCCGGGGTTGATTACGCGGCTGATTCAGCCGAGCGGGCCGGGGATTCGGGAGGACTGCGCGGTGTATGAGGGGTGGAATGTGCCGCTCGACTACGATCCGATGCTGTCGAAGCTGGTGGCGTTTGCGCCGACGCGGGAGCAGGCCATCGACCGGATGCTGCGGGCGCTTGACGAGTATGTGATTGGCGGGATCAAGACCAATATCGGGCTGTTTCGGCGGATTCTGATGGATGAAGATTTTCGCGCGGCGCGGATTGATACGGGGTATCTGGAGAGGTTGCTGGCCGAGGGGGTGGCCCCGGTTCTGGAGGACGTTCCTGAGGACGTTGTGGCGCTGGCAGCAGCACTGTTTGCGGCGTCTGCGCGGCGGGAGACGTTGGCTGCGCCGGTTGTCTCGGAGGAGAGCCGGTGGGCGGTGGCAGGGCGGCGGGAGGGGTTGCGTCTGTGACGGTCTGGCTTGAGGTTGAGGGAGAGAAGAGGCGGGTTGAGCTTCCGGGGGAGATCGGCGCTGGGTCCGGAGCCGTGGAGTGTCTGGTCGATGGGCGGTCGATCATGGCGGATGTCAGGTTTTTGCAGGCTGGTGTGCTGTCTCTGCTGATTGATGGGCGGCAGTACCGGTGTGTTCTGGATGGCGATGGGGTAGTGATTGGGCGGCGCCGGTTCGGGTTTGAGGTTGCGGATCCGCGGTCGCTGCAGGGGAGGCGGGGGGCAGGAGCCGGGACGGATGGGCCTCGGCCGGTGAAGGCTCCTATGCCGGGGCGGATGGTGCGGGTCCTGGTTGAGGTGGGCGACGAGGTGGAGGAGGGCCAGGCGGTTGTCGTGATCGAGGCCATGAAGATGCAGAATGAGCTGAAGTCTCCCAAGGCTGGACGAGTGGTGAAGATTGCAATTGCGGTGGGCGATGCGGTCGGGGCCGGGGATGTGCTGGTGGTGGTGGAGTAGCTTTCCGGTGAATCTGAGACGGCTAGAGGGGATTCTCTCTCGAGCCGTTGCAGTTCCGTTGCTCCTCTTCTGTTCCGGCCCCACCCCCCCTCCGGGGGTCATCCCTCATAAGCTATTCAGAATGTGCGATTTAGCGTAATTCGGTTTTGGTAAATTCGTCTTTCTAAAAGGGTTATAGGCAAATTCGTCTATCCAAACGACTTAGCCCAGTGTGCATGAAAAAAGCCCTCGATGGAGTCGAAGGCTTTGGATCTATGTATTCATTATAGCGGTTGGTGCGTAACTCATACGCCATGCGAATGTGCTGGATTGGCGCGGTGATTTGCGGTTTCGGGGCTTGACAGGTTTTGTAGGAGAGGCTGGCCTTGCCCAGGATAGTGGTCGGTTGAGCGAGAGCCGTTCGCGTGTGGCGCGAATGCCCCACATCTCACGATCGAGATATTAGGCACTTGGCCGATTCGAAATCTTACATCCCACGCTTCGCAAAAGCGCGAAGGATGGGGCACCCGATCGTTATAGATGAGTCAATTTTGGATGAGCACCGCGGCTGGGGATTGATCGCGGTAGATGTACCGCTTAAGTATCATGCGAATCTCTCGATTTTCATTGGGTCGCCTTGTGGGGCGGGCTAGAATGCGAAGCGATCATCCCAACTGCAATTCATCGCTGATGCAATTTTGGTTTGTGCTGTTCAGACGCGACCTGTGGACGCGAGGAGAGATTTGTATGAGCGAAACGGTGGCGGGGAGACGGCGGGATACGTGTATCTGTGCGAATAAGGGTTCTCGTTTCGGTTTTGTGGTTGGCGTTGCGGGAGTTGGTTTCCTCTCTTTGCTGCTTGCGGGATGTTCGCAGAGGTCTGGTGTTGCGAGTGGGGCAGCGACTGTTGCGTCGCTTCGTCTGCATGGCACCGCTTATGGTGGGGATCAGCCGGTGAGTGGTGCGACGATTCAGTTGTATGCGGTGGGGACGACGGGGGATGGTTCGGCGTCGACGCCTCTGCTGACTCAGGCTGTTACCAGCGATTCGAGTGGCGAGTTCACGTTGACGGGGGACTATCAGTGTCCGTCGGCCTCTACGCAGGTGTACCTGACGGCCGCGGGCGGTAATCCGGACTGCCGACTGGCATGACGAATCCACAGTTGGCTTTGATGGCTGCGCTCGGGAACTGCGGGAGCCTGGGATCAACGACGACGATCTTTGTGAATGAGCTGACAACGGTGGCGGCGGTGTGGCCGCTGGCGCCGTTTATGAGTTCTTACAGTGCGATTGGATCGGGGAGCTCGGATGCGACGGCTCTGGCTAGTGCTTTTGCGACGGCGGCGATCTTTGCGAACACGACGAATGGTACGGTGCCTGGGCTGAACGTTCCGACTGGGACGACGGTTCCAGTGGCGCAGATTAATACGCTGGCGGATGCGCTTGCCAGTTGTACCAACTCGAGCGGAGGGGTTGCCGGGGACGGGTCGGCGTGTGGGATATTGTTTGGGGCGGCGACGCCACAGGGGGGGGAACGGCTCCGGTGAATGTGGTTGGAGCGGGCATGAGTCTTGCGAATAATCCGACGTTGAACTCTGCGAGTATCTTCGGGCTGGTGGGAGGAAAGTCTCCCTTCCAGCCTACGCTGACATCGGCGCCGGCGAGCCTTGCCGTTCAGGTTGCGGCAACGTCGGGTGGGTTGTCTTATTCTGCGTCGGCTTTAGTGTTCTCCGCTGCTTATTTGAATTTTCCGGCGACACAGACGTTGACCGTGATTAATAACGGGCCGCTCGCTGTGGGATTTACTAACGTTCAGATCGTTGGCGCCAACGCCAGCGATTTCTCTCTACAGGCGAGCTGTCCTGCTCCCCCGGGCTTGCCGGTCGGGCAAACGTGTGTGATAGGGATTGGGTTTGCTCCCTCTGCGGGCGGCGTGCGGAATGCCACCCTGCTTGTTGAGACCAACGGAGTAAACTCGCCGCAGTCTTTCGCTTTGAGCGGGACAGGGCTGCCGCACGTCGGTAGTTCTGTAACGCTCTCGCCATCTTCGCTCACATTTACTCTTGCGGGCGTACCTCAGGCAGTGACAGTTACGAACAATAGTGCTAAGCCTATTGCGCTGGGATCTATCAGCACTACTCTTGGCTCAGAGACTAACAACTGCGGTGCGATGTTGGCGGCGCAATCTATCTGCACCATAGAAGTAGAAACTCTGTCTCTTGGCATCAGTTTTGATAATGTGGGGACGAACACAGGCACTCTGACGGTTACGGATACTGGAAACCCCGGAGTGGAAACGCTCCCAGTCAATGTGCCTTACGGGAGCGTGAACTTTACGCCCTTGCCTATCAATTTTGGGGGCATGCCTTTAGGCGTAACCAGCATGGCTAACGCCTCCAACGTAGCTTCTGGGAGTAGTTACTATGGCCCGGCACCGCCTTTTTCCGGCTCGATAACTGGTCCTAATGCATCGGATTTTGGAGTGGGGTTCTTCGGCAACAGCTACGAAACTACTGCCTATGTGACGTTCACTCCAACCGGACTAGGTGCGCGGACTGCGACGTTGGTCACGAACTATGGCAATATTCCGCTGAGCGGAAATGGAGTTACAGACAGTGCGTCATTTTCAATTACGCCCGTGGCACCTGTATCGTCTCAAGTTGGGGTAAGCCTTCCTGTCCCGGTTACCATTCAGAACACTGGAAGCACGGTGCTCTATCTGCGACTTGCTACGGGTTCCGGAGATTTTGTTCTGCCTGGGACTCTAGCTAGTAGTCCGTTAGTGTTAGTGCCAGCGCAGTCCCAGTCTTTCAATATTTCCTTTAACCCGGTTGGGTTGGGTTTGAGGAGCGCGACTCTCACAGCTACTGATACTGGCTCTGGAGTCTCTCATTCCATTCCTCTCACTGGCACCGGAGATGCGATCGATCCCTCGATCACGCCTATTACTTTCACGTTTAGTAGTACCGAGGTGGGAGTACTGAGCGCAGCCCAGACTATGACGGTGTCGACTCCGAGCGGCGGCCCGGTATCGATTCAGTTCAGTAATGATGGTTACAATAATGATTTTCCTTTGAACCCGGGAACGTGCGCTACCCAGACTCCATGTCAGATCAGCGTCAGTTTCAAACCTTCAAAGACCGGGTCGGACTATGCTGATTATCTGGTGACTGATCTTGTAACCGCCCAAACGACCCTCTTCACCGTTTATGGTTCGGGCGGGGTAGGATCGGTTTCGTTGTCGAGCTCTTCGCTTACGTTTGCGGCGCGCGATATCGGCACGACCTCGATCTCTCAGACGGTGACGTTGACCAACACGGGCGACGCGACTCTCACGATCTCTGGAGAGACGTTCTCCGGTGCGAACGTGGGCGACTTCCCGATTGAAGGCAACACTTGCGGAAGTAGTCTGGCTGGCGGTGCGAACTGCACCCTCACGATCTCCTTCGATCCTACGGCCTCGGGGACGCGAAGTGCGATTCTGCAGATTATGACGAATGCTGCTAGTTCACCGGACAATATTCAACTGATGGGGACTGCGAATTGAGCGTTCGCGAATAACGCTGGCGGGCTCCCAGATTAGTGTTGCGATCAGGGGAGGTCGACTAGGATGTGGGCGCCGGAGGTGAAGACGATGTAGTTGCCGGAGACGGCTGAGGCGCCGCTGTAGGGTACGGTCGTTGTTCCGGGATGCGGAAGGGGTTCGGTCCAGGTTGCGGCGCCGGTGGTGAGGGAGTAGATGGTGTAGGTGTAGGGGGAGTAGATGGAGTTGGAGTCGACGGGGAAGAAGGCGGTGGTGGATAAGGGCAGGCTCTGGCCGGCGGGTGGGAGCTGCGGGAGTGCGGTGAGGGTGGTGAGCTGGGTGCCGGTGGCGTCGTAGATGACGGCTCCGAGATAGGGTGGGTAGACGTGGGTCCCCAGCGGGCCGAAGGTGTTGACCAGGACACGATTGTTGTCGATCCAGCCGACGGCGAAGCCATTGACCGTGGCGGCGAGGACACCGTTTTTGTAGATGCTGGTGGTTGAGGTGGAGGAGTAGTCGCCGGTGGAGACGGCGACGAGGGTTCCATCGGGGGAGAGCAGGATGGGCGTGGTGCCGTCGTAGACGCCGGAGGGTGGGTTATCGGACCAGACGATGGGGGAGCCGGGGATGGGTGTGACCTGGCGGGTGTAGTCGAAGTACAGCCCGTTGTAGGTGCCCAGATACTGGCCGAGTGCGGTGCCTGAGCTGGAGAGAGAGTAGTCAAAGAGGAAGGGTGTTGCGGGGGACTGGTCGTTGAGTTGATAAGGGAAGGTGCTGGTGACGGTGCCGGCGGGGAGTGAGTAGATGTTGAGGGTGCGGTCGGGTTCGTATTGCGAGTCGATGTCGCTGGCTTTGGCGGCGAGGACGGTTCCGTCGGTGGAGAGGGCAAGCTTTGAGCTGGTGAAGTTGATGGTGCTGAGGATGGTTTGGGAGGCGGGATCGTAGTCGAGGATTTTACCGATGGCGGTGGCGATGGTTGCGTGGCCGGGTGCTCCGGCGATGCTGAAGGCGTTGCCGTATCCGAAGAAGCGCGGTGTGGTGGTGGCGCTGGGGCCGTCGAGGACGACACCGTGCTGATTGCCGACGGCCCATTGTGCGGGAGAGAGTGCGGCGAAGGCGGACTCGTAGGCTACGGGAAGGTTGACGGCGGTGCTGAGGGTGGGAGTGGTGCCGGAGATATCGATGGTAGAGGCGGCGGGGGTTCCGTAGGGAAGCACGCCGAGGGTGGACCCGGAGGGAATGACGGCGGTGTCGGCGCTGAGGGTGTAGGTGGCGGTGGGAGTGGTGGCGCCGATGGGGTAGACGCTGAGGACGTTGACGGGGTAGGTCCAGAACCAGTTGGCGTAACCGGTGAAGTTCAGGTAGCCGAGGGAGAGCATGCCTTGTTGAACTGTGGCCGCTGAGTAGGTGTAGACGTCATAGACCGGGGGGGTGTTGGGCGGGCTGAGGTTGGGGGTGTTGGTGAAAAAGTGGCTGCCGTCGGTGAACCATGAGTTGAAGTTGGCGGTGAAGGCAGGACCGGTGGAGGAGGTTCCGGAGGGAACGGAGTCGGTTTCGATGACGTTATTGCCGGCGGGGCCGAGGCCGATTTGAAGCTGTCCGGCGGCCGCGAAGGCTCTTGCCCTGGAGTAGTCGCCGGTGCGGGAGAAGAGAAGATGTCCGTCGGTGGTGCTCCAGACGGAGAGGCCGGAAGCATAGCCTGAGGCGATGTAGGTGCCGTCGGCGGAGAGCTTCCACCAGGCGGCGGCGAAGGGGACGGGGTCGAGGTTGGGCGAGGTGAGAGTTGTGATGAGGCTTCCATCCGTGTTGGAGCGGATTTCGACCGCGTTTGCGGTGCCGATGGCGAGGACGGAGCCTGCCATGTCGGCTGGATAGGGGGAGATGAGGCCAAGGGTGGCGGGGTCGCCGCTGGCGAGCTCGGTTGTGGCGGTGTAATCCCAGAGCGCCCAATGACCGCTGGTGTCCTGACTGAAGAGGCGGGTGGGCTGAAGCCGCATGACGGCAAGCGAGTTGGCGTGGCCGAGATCGAGCAGAGTGAAGGCGCTGAAGCTGGCGACCGTGATCGTAAGGTTTGCGGTCGTGGAGCCTGCGGAGTTTGTCGCGGTGACGGTGTAGGTAGCTTGTGATGTGATTGAGGTGGGGGTGCCGGAGACTGCTCCGGTCGATGCGTCGAGGCTGAGGCCAGCGGGGAGCGCGGGGCTGACGGTGTATGTGGTTACAGTGCCGGTGACGGTGGGTGTATCGGTGGGAATGGTTCGGGTGACGGTGGCAGCTATGGTGGTTTGGGGATAGACAAGATTTGTTGGCGGGGCAAGGTTCACGACGATCTGTACGGTGGCGGTGGTTGAGCCAGTGGAGTTTGCTGCGGTGACGGTGTAGGTCGCCTGTGGAGTGGCGGAGGTGGGGGTGCCGGAGATCGCGCCGGTCGTCGCGTTGAGGCTGAGGCCAGCGGGGAGTGCGGGGCTGACGGTGTAGCTGGTTGCGGTTCCTGTGACGGTGGGAGTATCCGTGGGAATGGACTGGCCGACGGTCGCAACGATGGTGGTCTGTGGATAGACCAGGTTGGTTGGCGGGGGAGGGTTCACGGCGATCTGTACGGTGGCGGTGGTCGAGCCTGCGGAGTTTGCTGCGGTGATGGTGTAGGTCGCCTGCGTGATGACGGAGGTGGGGGTGCCGGAGATTGCTCCAGTCGTCGCGTCGAGGCTGAGGCCAGCGGGAAGTGCGGGGCTGATGGTGTAGCTGGTTACGGTTCCGGTGACGGTGGGAGTATCCGTGGTGATGGCCTGGCCGACGGTCGCGGCGATGGTGGTCTGAGGGTAGACCAGGTTTGTTGGCGGAGGGGGGTTCACGGCGATCTGTACGGTTGCGATGGTCGAGCCTGCGGAGTTTGCTGCGGTGATGGTGTAGGTGGCCTGTGCGGTGTGGGAGGTGGGGGTGCCGGAGATTGCTCCGGTTGTTGCGTTGAGGCTGAGGCCAGCAGGGAGTGTGGGGCTGACGGTGAAGCTGGTTGCTGTTCCTGTGACGGTGGGAGTGTCAGTGGTAATGGCCTGGCCGACTGTTGCGGCGATGGTAGGTTGCGGGTAGACGAGATTGGTCGGCGGAGCGGGGTTCACGGCGATCTTCAGGGTCGCGGTCGTCGAGCCTGCGGAGTTCGCTGCGGTGATTGTGTAGGTCGCTTGTGCGGTGACGGCGGTGGGGGTTCCGGAGATTGCTCCGGTCGATGCGTTGAGGCTGAGGCCAGCGGGAAGTGCAGGGCTAACGGTGAAGCTGGTTACGGTTCCGGTGACGGTAGGAGTGTCAGTGGCGATGGACTGGCCGACAGTCGCAGCGATGGTGGTCTGTGGGTAGACAAGGTTTGTCGGCGGCGGAGGGTTTACGACGATGGATACGGTCGCGGTCGTCGAACCTGCGGAGTTTGTTGCGGTGATGGTGTAGGTCGCCTGTGGAGTGGCGGAGGTGGGGGTGCCGGAGAGGGTGCCGGTTGTCGCGTTGAGGCTGAGGCCCGGAGGAAGTGTCGGGCTGACGGAGTAGGAGGTTACTGTGCCGGTGACGGTTGGAGTGTTGTTGGCGATGGCCTGGCCGATGGTAGCGGCGATGGTGGTTTGGGGATAGACCAGATTGGCCGGAGGGGTTTCGTTTCCAGGCGATTTTCCGCCCGAGGAGTTGCCTCCGCAGCCTGCAGTCGCGCCGAAGAGAGACATCAAGGCAAGGAGGAATATCGTGCAGGAGACGGGTCGAGGCTGCGACCGGCTAGAGAGGAGGAACACAGCCTTACACTTCATAGCGCGCACCAATCCAAAGTACAGCGGAACTGTATCACCCTCTGGGTAAGAGATGTCTACCTATAAAGCGTCATTCCCCAGAGCGTCATTCGCTCTGGAGGGCGTTGGTTTTTTGGGTGTTTTTTCGATTCTGTTGGGCGGCATGGCGAGGTGGGCTAGAATGCGGAGACATTCTTGAGCGTTAATTTGCTGCGCTGGTCGAAGAATTTGCGCGAGGAGGCTTTATGAGCGACGTTGTGGCGGTGGAGGCGCAGCCGGGACAACCGGGGTTGAGCCAGGTGGAGCGGGTGGTGGATACGTTTGTCGCTCCGTCGAAGACGTTCACGGATATTCTTCGGAGCACGAGTTGGTGGCTGCCGTTTCTGCTGGCGGTGGTTGTGTCGCTTGGTGTCACGTTCACGATCGATAAGCAGGTGGGCTTCGGTCGTGTGGTAGAGAACGTGATTCTGGATAGTCCGAAGCAGGAGGAGCAGATGCAGAGCCTGACGGCGGATGAGCGTGCGGGCAGGATGCAGAGCATGTCGAAGGGGTATAAGTATGTGTCGTATGCGACGCCGGTGATTATTCTGCTCATCTCGGCGATTGGGGCGCTGATTAACTGGGCGAGCTTTAATTTCGGGCTGGGGGCGAAGACGACGTTTGCGCAGATGTTCTGCGTGTGGATGTACGCGTCGCTGCCGCGGCTGTTGAGTGGGTTGCTGACGATGGTGACGGTTATTTTTGGGAGCAGTGCGGAAAGTTTCAATATCAAAAATGCGGTGGGGACGAACCCGGCTTACTTTATGCCGGATGCGGCGCCGTGGCTGAAGACCGCGTTGAGTTTTTTTGATGTGATCGGGATCTGGAATTTGATTCTGCTGGTGATTGGGACCTCGATTGTGGCGAAGGTGAGCCGTGGGAAGGCTGCGGCGGTGGTGGTGGGTTGGTGGGTGCTGATCTTCATTTTGAGTGTGGTGTCGGCGGCGATCAGCGGCTAAGGTTGCGCGGACAGCTGGAGTGAGGTGAAGGTGGAGGCGGGGAGGTTCGCGCCGTTGTAGAGGTTGGCCTGGGGAAAGTTGGGCCAGGCGTAGCGGACGTACTGCGGGTTGGGGATGGCAGGGCTGGCGACGATGACTGTGTCGCCACTCGCTTCGTGATCGATGTGGGCGTTGGCGCGGAGGAAGACGCGGTCGGAGCCGGCGACCTCGAAGCCCTCGAGTGCGCCGTTTTTGGTGTGGAGGCCGGCGGCGTTGTCGAACCAGACGTGCATGGCTCCTTTGTCGGGGTAGGCGAGGCGGAAGAGCGGACCGGAGGCTGCGAGGTCTTCGTTGTAGACGAGGCGGCGGGCGAGGAGCGAGAGGCGCTCGCCTACGGTCTGCTTGTTGGCGGGGTGAACGTCGTACTCGTTGCCGATGTCGATGGTGACGGCCATGCCGGTGTTGACGAGGGAGAGGGCCTTTCGCTGGGCGTCGCGGAGTTCTCCCCAGTTTTCCTGTGGGGTGCTGGCGTAGGCGGAGATCTGGACGTAGAGGAAGGGGAAGTTGCCCTGGGCCCAGTGCTGACGCCAGTCCTGGATGAGTGCGGGGAGGAGTTTGTCGTAGAGGTCGACGGTGTTGAGGACGGAGTTGGCTTCGCCTTGATACCAGATGACGCCTTTGATCGGTAACGGAGTGAAGGGAGCGACCATCGCGTTGTAGAGGCCGGCCGGACGCCAGGAGTCGGGGTCGGGATGCCAACGGATGGCGACCGGCTTACCTTGTTCGCGGTTCGCTTTGTCGAGTGCGTCCTGGCGGATCTCGGTGGTCTCGTGGTTCATTTTTTCGGCGCGGGCCGCGAAGACGGGCAGGAGGGAGGCGTTGGAGCCGAGGGTGTCGAGGCTGGTCCACGCCTCGGCGAGGGTTCCTCCCCAGGTGGAGTCGATGAGGCCGATGGGAATGTGTTGCTGCTTGTCGGCAAGGGCCTTTTGCAGATCGCGACCGAAAAAGTAGGCGACGGCGGAGAAGGTTTTTGCAGATTCGGGGGTGCATGGAGACCAGCCGGTGGTGGCTTTGACATCTTCGGCGGGGTAGTCAGCGGAGTCTTTTTCGATTCGGAGGAGACGGATGTTGGGATAGCTGGCGGCTGCGATCTCTTTTTCGGCGTTTTGGATTTGAGTGTGGGGGTCGAAACCGGAGAGAGGCATCTCCATGTTGGACTGGCCGGAGGCGAACCAGAGATCGCCGAGGAGGATGTCGTCGTAGGTGATGGTGTTGGAGCCGCGGACTGTGAGGGTGTAGGGGCCGCCGGCGGGCTGCGGGGGGAGATAGAGGCTCCAGCGGCCGGTGGCGTCGGTGGTAGCGGTATTGGTGAGGTCGTGGAAAGTGGCGGTGATGGATTCGCCGGGTGTGGCGCTGCCCCAGATGTGGATGGGCATGTCGCGCTGGAGGACCATGTGGCTGGAGAAGATTTTGGGGAGGGAGACTTCGGCTTGCGTGGTGAGGGTTGCGGCGAAGAGGCAGAGGGTGAGGCGAAACTTCATGAACGGGTCTCCGACTACTTTTATAATTTGGCGTGACGTTTGTGTTGACGAGACTGAGGGAGGGAAGGTTTCGTCTCGCTCTTTTCGCCGCTAGAGGTATGCGCGTCTTCGCAGGATGACCTGAAGACAAGCAGCGATCAAAGCGAAGGTCGCCAGTCTCTCCAATGCGCGCGTCGCGATCAGACTGGATGTCTGGCTGCGTTGACGATGTTTTTGCGGCGTTGAGATTGGTGAAAAGCAGATTCCTCCGCTCCGCTGCGGAATGACAACCAAGACAACTAGGCAACGGCAAAGGCAGAGACAAGGCGAAGGCAACCGGGGCGGCAAGGCGAAATACGTGGGTCTCTCCACTGTGCTGTTCACGATGAGACTGTGAACAGCTTCGGTCGAGATGACGATGTTTTGGGTGATGGAGGAGAACAGGCAACTGCAAACGTAACCGCAGATTTCTCCGCTTCGCTGCGGAATGACAACAAGGGAACAGGCAACGGCAAAAGCAGAGATTAAACTGAGGCTCGGCATTTGGCCGAGCCTCAGTTTAATTAGCGCGGTTGGTTTAATCAGTGCGGTTGGTGCGGCTTATTCGGTCCAGCGTTTGAAGACGAGAGAGCCGTTGGTGCCGCCGAAGCCGAAGGAGTTGGAGAGAGCGTAGTCGATCTTCGCCGGTAGAGGCTTGTTGGGGACGTAGTTGAGGCGGCACTGGGGATCGAGTTCGACGATGTTCATCGTGGGGGGCGCGATCTGGTGCTGCATGGCCAGAATGGTGATGCCGGCCTCGAGGCCGCCGGCGCCGCCGAGAAGGTGGCCGGTCATGGATTTTGTAGAGCTGACCAGGAGCTTGCCGTCGATCGCGCGTTCGCCGAAGACGTTTTCGATGGCCTTCGATTCGAGGGCGTCGCCGAGGGGCGTCGAGGTGGCGTGGGCGTTGACGTAGTCGATCTGGTCGGGCGAGATGCCGGCGACTTTGAGCGCGTGCTGCATGGAGCGGTAGCAGCCTTCGCCTTCGGGAGCCATGCCGGTCATGTGGAAGGCGTCGGCGGAGAGGCCGTAGCCTATGACTTCGGCGAGGATGTTCGCGCCGCGAGCCTTGGCGAACTCGAGCTCTTCGAGGATGAGAATGCCTGCGCCTTCGCCGACTACGAAGCCGTCGCGATCCTTGTCGAAGGGGCGGCTGGCGTGCTCAGGGTCGTCGTTGCGAGTGGAGAGGGCGCGCATGGCGGCGAAACCTGCCACACCGAGCGGCGTGATGGAGGCTTCGGTGCCGCCGGCGATCATGGCGTCGGCATCGCCGCGCTGAATGATGCGGAAGGCGTCGCCGATGGAGTGCGCCGAGGTGGTGCAGGCGGTCGCCGTGGCTTCGTTGGGTCCGCGTGCGCCGTACTTGATGGAGACGTGGCCGGCGGCTAGGTTGATGATGGAGCCGGGGATGAAGAAGGGCGAGACCTTTCGCGGGCCGCCGGAGAGCAGGTTGGAGTGTTCGCGCTCGATGACATCGAATCCGCCGATGCCGGAGCCGATGTGAACGCCGACCTGATCGCGATTCTCTTCGGTGATCTTGAGACCGGAGTGGGCCATCGCTTCGGCTGCTGCGGCCAGGGCAAAGTGGATGAAGCGGCCCATCTTGCGGGATTCTTTCTTTTCGACGAAGAGGAGAGGATCGAAGTCCTTAACCTCTGCAGCGAAGCGGACTGGATGGCCGGTGAGATCGAATGCCTTGATCTCGGCCATACCGCTTCGTCCGGCCATAAGACCTTCCCAAACCTCAGGGGCGGTTTTGCCGACCCCGCAGATCAGGCCGAGGCCGGTGACAACTACGCGACGATGCTCCATTGTTTACTTGGCCTTCTGGTTCTTTTCGATATAGTCGACGGCGTCTTTGACGGTCTTGATCTTCTCGGCATCCTCGTCGGGGATCTGGATGTCGAATGCTTCTTCGAACTGCATGACGAGCTCGACGACGTCGAGGGAGTCTGCACCGAGATCTTCCTGAAAGCTTGCGCCCGGGGTGACTTCTGCTTCATCCACCTGAAGCTGCTCGACAATAATCTGCTTTACCTTCTCGTCTACTGCTGCCATTTCGTTCTCCTGTTTACGTCTGGAATCTGAAGCCTGGATGTTTTGTCGCTCGAGGTCGACACGGCCAATCTCAAGCATACTGAGCGCCTCAGTGAGTGTAAAGCAACAGCGGGCGGCCGTGGGGAGTGGGCAAGAGGATCTTTTCAGTCTTCCTCGCCCGATGCCGCGAGCAACGGGGCGACGCCCGAGATGTCTTCGAAGCCGATGAGGTTGGATAGGGGGACGCCAGGGTCGATCGAGGAGACGTTTTTGAGGGCTTTGTTAATAGCGCGCGTACGGACCCCGAGCTTTTGGATGGTGTTCTGGACGGTGCCGACCTGATCTTCGACTTTCTGCATGAGGCCTCCGTAGGTCTCGAACTCTTTTTTGGCGCTGGAGAGGACGCGCCAGACCTCGTCGCCCTTCTTTTGAATAGCGAGGGTGTGAAAGCCCATCTGGAAGCTGGTGAGGATGGCCATGAAGGTTGACGGCCCGGCGATGGTGACGCGGCAACTGGACTGTATCTCGGACTGGAGGCCGGGGCGGCGGACGACCTCGGCGTAGAGATTCTCGGTGGGCAGGAACATGATGGCGTGCGGCATGGTGGTGGGTGGATCGATGTATTTGTCGCAGATGCGCTTGCCTTCGGCACGGATGCCGCGCTCAAAGGCCCGGCCTGCCGCAGCGATCTCTTCGACGGTTCCGGCTTCGTAGGCGTGTTCGAGGCGCTCCCAGTCCTCTTTGGGGAACTTGGCGTCGATGGCGAGGAGGGTGTAGCTGTCGGGGCCGGTCTGACCTTCGCCGGAGGGGAACTTGAGCGCGTATTCGACGGACTCGAGGGTTCCGGGTTTGATGCGGGCGTTTTTGATGTACTGCTCGGGAGAGAACATCTGCTCTAGCTGCTGGCCGAGCTGGAACTCGCCGACGACGCCGCGTGATTTGACGTTAGAGAGAACGCGCTTGAGATCACCGACGCCGGTGGCTAGCTCCTTCATCTCACCGAGGCCCTTCTGGACTTCTCCGAGGTGCGTGGTGACCTGGCCGAAGGATTCAGTGAGGCGGGTCTGGAGTGTGGCGTGGAGTTTTTCGTCGACCGTGACACGCATCTCTTCGAGCTTGGCGGTATTGGCGTCGTTGAGTTTTGTGAGGCGGTCTTCGACGGTGAAGCGGAGCTTCTCCTGCTGGTCGTTGGCTTCGCCGGAGAGCTCGTTGAGGCGGCTGTGGAGGGCTTCGCGAGCCTCGATCTGGTTGCGGTTGACCTCGCCGATGAAGTAGGTGAGGCGCTGCGCGATGGCGTCGAGGTTTTGCTGAACGGCGGTGCGGAGGACTTCGTCGGAGGTCTTATTGTCGCTGCGAAAGGCGTTGAGCCCGTTCTGTAGAAGTCCGCTGAGTTCGGCGATGGTTGCGGTGATCTCGGTGCGCAGGCTGGTGAAGTCTGCTGCTGCTGCTTCGCGGGTACGGCGGGCTTCGTCGGCGGCGCCGGTGCGCAACTGGGCGAGTTCGCTGCGGAGGTGACGGTCGAGCGCGTCGTTTCGCGCGTCGAGGCGGGTGAGATGGTCGGGAAGCTGGGCGAGACGTGGGTCCGTCGCCGGGGCAGGTTGCTTGCGGAGCAGAAGGAGGACGAGGCAGATCAGATTGGCGGCGGCGAGGGCAAGCAGGGCTGCGAGCATATTCGTATTTCCTTCTCCCCTGAGGATACCGCGAGTGAGAGAGAAGTGCCCTGGAAAATAGAGTTCGGCCTAGCTGAAGAATTAGGCATCCAACGTGGCAGGTTGGGGACACGGTCTTGCCGCTGCGCTATGGAAATTTGCTTAACGGCGTATAGACTGCAAACGCAGATTCCCTTCGGGAATGACAAGCAAAAATCGTGGGCGACTCTACACCGACTGGTGCCTTCGCTAAATTCTTGTGGAACAGGAGAGACGAGATGGCAGACGCGATTGGGAACCATGGATTTGACGAGATGTTGCGCACGATTGGGCCGGATGCGACGGCGATGTTTGATAACTCGGCCAGCGATCCGACTGCGCACGCCAGTAGTGGGGCAGCGACGGCTGCAACAGCGAGAGATGAGAAGGATGAGGAGCTGGAGGAGGAAGACGACGACGCCGCAGAGGAAGAGGAGGACGAGGAAGAGAATGAAGAGGAAGACGTGAAAGACGAGGCGGGCGTGTGAGATGGTGTCTGTGATGTGTTTTGGTTTTTCGAAAGGTTGAGGAGTAGGGATGCCGATTACGAACTACAGTGTGCTGGCGGGAAAGCCGACTGCGGGCAAGGTGGTTACGGGCGCGAGTACGCACTACCAGATCACGATGCAGGCTCCGGGTGGGCCATTTACGGTGGCGGTGAATATTCAGTCGGTGGATGGTTCGGAGGTGTTGTACGACATTGTTGAAGACTTTACGCCGCCGGATTTGGCGGGAGTGACCACGCTGCCGATGGGAATGACGGCGCTGAAGAGTGAGGCGGGTGGGCTGGCACTGGATTTTGTCCGGAGTACCGTGAATGGCGGGCCGATGATTACGAAAGCGCAGATGACTCTGCTGCCGCAACTGAAGGCGCAGGCGAAGGGTGGAAGCGCGGAGGAGCAGATGGTGCAGCGGGCGCGGGCGAAGGCGCTTGAAAACGCTGTGGTGACGCTGCTGAATATGACGATCGCCGATAAGGACGGCGTGATCTATGTGTTCGGGAGCGCGTACGCGGATTCGGGGAAGGTGGATGGGATTCACGATATCCATATGAATCAGGGGAATCCTGTGGGTGGCAGCGGCGGCGGGTTCAGTGGGGATAATGGCGTTTGGCAGGATGGGGCGCTGTTTATTAATCTGCCGTCGAAGGGGGCCTGGACGGCTGTGTTTATTGCGTTTCAGACGGAGAGCTGGAGCACGGATTCGGCGGGAAATCCGGTCTAGAGGCGCTTGTCCTGCCGGACGGGCCCACTGCGCGTGGGGCGCTCACTTCGTGACTTGTTTACCGCTTTGCGTGGCGCTCCCGTTGGTCGCGAAGGAAGATGATTCCGACCAACGGGAGGACCGCGCGAAGCTTTAGAAAGGCGTAGGAACGCCCGCCCTCCGCGTAGGAGGCCCGTCCGGCAGGACACCGTTTCTCAGATCGCTTTGAGGATCTGGTCGGCGATGGCGGCAGCTTCGACGGTGGGGCGAACATCGTGGGTGCGGAGGATGTGGGCTCCGGCGAGGATAGCGGCTACGTTGGCGGCGGTGGTGGCGTGCAGACGGTCGTCTATCGAGGGAGTTGCTCCTTCGAGAAGAACGGATAGGCTAGGGCTTTGGGTGAGGGTGTGGGCGAGGAAGCCTTTGCGGGAGACGCCGGCGAGGATCGGCAGGTGGAACTGCTGGAGTTGGTCAAAGTGTGCGAGGAGCGGGTAGTTTTCGTCGAGGCGCTTGCCAAAGCCGAAGCCTGGGTCGACGACGATTTTGTTGCGTTGGATGCCGGCGGCGGTGGCGGCTTCGAGGCGCTCGGCTAGGTCGGTGAGGATCAGGGGTAAGACTGCTTCGGGTGCTAGTGGAGGGAGGGTTGACCAGTCCTGAGGGCGGCCCCGCGTGTGCATGAGGATGGCTCCGCAGCCTGACTGGGCGCAGGTTTTGGACATGTCGGGGTCCCAGAGGTGGCCACTGACGTCGTTGATGATCTCGGCTCCGGATTCGAGGGCGCGGCGCGCGGTGGTGGCGTGGAAGGTGTCGATGGAGAGGATGGTGCCGGGTTTTTCTTTGAGGATGGATTCGAGGACGGGGAGGATGCGGGACTGTTCTTCGTCTGTGGTGAGAGGTGTCGCGTTGGGACGGGTGGATTCGCCGCCGAGGTCGAGAATGGTGGCGCCCTCTTCGAGGAGCTTGAGGGCCTGGGCGAGGGCTCGCTCGGGGGCGTGGTGGGGAGAGTAGAAGTAGCCACCGTCGGAGAAGGAGTCGGGTGTGATGTTGAGGATGCCCATGACGATGGTTCTCTGGCCCAGTTGCAAAGTGCGGGTGCGGAGGTGCCAATCGTGATGGCTGCGGGGGGTGAAGGGCATGGTTGGATTCTAGCTGTGTGTCCTGCCGGACTTGATCTTTTAAACAGGATGCTAGACTGCGCGGATGATGAGGCTTTCAGGATGGGGTCCATGTTGTTTGCTGGGAGTTGCGGTGTGCGCGCAGACGCTTTTGGCGCAGACGCAGGGCGTTGGATGCGACGCGTCGGTTGTGTTGAAGGCTGGTCGAAGCGGGCCTTGCACGTCTCTGGCGCAGGCGATTGCCGGCTTGTTGGAGGAGCCTGTAGTGGCGCGAGATCACTGGGGCATCGCGGTGGTGGGAATCGATGGGGCGCCGATTTACGCGCTGAATGACGGTCAGCTTTTTCAGCCTGCTAGTAATGCGAAGTTGTTTACTACTGCGGCGGCGATGGCTCTGCTGGGAGCAAAGGCGACCTACCAGACGAAGGTGTTGGCGCAGGGCGTTTTTGACGATGGCGGGAAGCTGACGGGACATCTGATGCTGGTTGGAAACGGGGATGCGAATCTGTCGGGCCGCGTGTTGCCCTATGTTGCGCCGGTGCCCGGAGAGAGGGCTGCAGCAGAGGACTCCGGCTTTGCTCCGTTGCGATATCTGGAGGAGATGGCCGATCAGGTTGCGGCGACCGGACTGAAGAGTGTGCAGGGCGATGTGATTGGGGACGACACGGTGTTTCCGTGGGAGCCTTATGCACAGGACTGGGCGATCGACGATGCGGTTTGGGGGTATGGTGCGCCAGTGTCGGCTCTGTCGGTCAACGATAACCAGATCAAGGTGACGATAACGCCGGGAGACGCGGTGGGCGCGCCCGCGAGTGTGGTGTTCGATCCGGCAATGACTTATTACACGCTGGATGTTGCAGTGACGACGGGAGCGGTGAAGAGTGGGAGCACGGTGCAGATGGAGCGGGCGCCGGGATCGAAGGTGTTGCGAATCTATGGAGCGATCGGATTGCATGGGCAGCCGGATGTGGAGGAGATTGCGATTGAGGATCCGGCACAGTATGCGGCGCTGGCGCTGAAGGGAATGCTGGAGGCTCGCGGAGTTCGTGTGACAGGCGAGGCGAGGGCTCGGCATCGAGTGTTGATGGATACGGAGAGTTTCTGGAAAGAGTCGGGCGCGATTGAGGATGCTGCGACGAAGGAGGGGTCGCCGCAACAGAGGATCGAACCGGCGGATGATGCAGCCTTCGGTGTTGCTGTTACGGGTGAAGAGAGAACGCTTGCGAGCCATGTGTCCCCTGCGCTTGCGGAGGATGTTGTGGTGACGAATAAGACGAGTCAGAACCTGCATGCGGAGTTGTTGCTTCGCCAACTGGGCCTGGCGCGGGGCAGAGATGGGACGATTGCGCAGGGGGCTCGGGTGGTGCGGCAGTTTCTGGTGAGTGCAGGGATTGATAAGGATGATTTCATCTTTCTTGATGGGTCGGGGTTGAGTGGGCATGACCTGGTGACGCCACGAGCGATTGCACGGTTGCTGCAGTATGCGAGCGGGCAGACGTGGTTTACAGGTTGGAAGAGCAGCCTGCCTGTTGGCGGAGTGGATGGGTCGCTGGAGGGGCGGTTTGCGAAGGCTCCGCTGAAGGGGAAGGTGTTTGCGAAGACCGGGACGCTGGGAGAGGCGCGTGCACTTAGTGGGTACGTCGAGTGTGCGAGCGGGCGAACGGTGATCTTTTCGATCATGGTGGGGAACCATCTGCCGCAGACGCATGCGGACCGCGATGTGATGGACAAGATTGTGGCAGCGATTGCGGCAGCGATTGCGGCAGAGAACTGATTTCGCGAGATGGATGAGAGAATTAGAGGATGATTCGGGCTTTTTCTTTGTTGTTTTTGGTGGGGATTCTTGTTGGATGTAAGTCGATCGCGCCGCCCACTCCACTGGCGGATTTGAACGCGGAGCAGATGCATGGACATGGGGTGTATCAGGCGCATTGTGCCCAGTGCCACTACGATCGCAAGGCTGCGCCGTTGCATGGACCGGCGCTGATCGGGATGTTCAAGAAGCCGTATCTGCCGAGCGGCGCGCCGGCAAATGATGAGCGCGTGACGCAGACAATTGTGCATGGACGCAATCTGATGCCTGCTCAAGGGAATACGCTGGATCCGCAGGAGTTGGATGATTTGATGGCGTATCTGCATACCTTATGAGCGATCCGGAAGAGATAAAAAAGCTTGAAGCGCGGGCGCATGGGATGTTGCCGGGCGTGGCCGGGATCGCACTGTTCATGCTCGTGTTGACGATGGTGAACGCGTTCGCTGCGTTGAACGGGAAGTTTGGTGCAGGACCGGGAAAGTATGGCGTGCTGGCATTGTGCACGCTGCTGGCGGCGGGAGTGTTTGGGCTGCTGCGGCTGCGGCGATGGGGATGGGCTCTGGTGTTGGGTGGATGTTTGACGCTTTGCCTCGGCAATCTGTTTGTGTTTGAGAAGACGCACGCTGGGCCGTTCCTGGTGCAGGGATTGTTTGCGCTGGTGTTCTTTCTTTATCTGGTGCGGACGGAAGTGCGGGATCGGTTGCGATGAGCTGGTGGCTGCGTCATATCGGGTGGTGGCCGCCGTTGTTTGGGACGGGCATCAAGGTGACGCGGCTGGATAAGGATCTGCGCGCGATTGACGTGGAGATGCCGCTGCGGCCGTGGAATCGCAACTATGTGGGGGTGCAGTTTGGCGGGTCGCTGTTCGCGCTGACTGATCCGTTTTACATGATTATGCTGGCTACGAATCTTGGACCGGAGTTTGTGGTCTGGGATAAGGCGGCTTCGATACGTTACAAAAAGCCTGGATTGGGGCGGGTTCGCGCGGAGTTTCGGTTGACGGCAGAGCGGCTGGCTGAGGTTTGGGCGCTGCTCGAGGGGGAGGGGCGGGCGGATGTGAAATTTTTGGTGGAGGTGAAGGACGATGCGGGGGGAGTGGTCGCGGAGGTGGAGCGGGTGATCTACTGCGCGACGAAAAAAGCGCATGAGGAGAGAAAAAAATTGCGGGGTGGTGGCGGGTGATGGTTTTGCTGTTTTGCTGGTGTTTTTGAGGGGGTTTTGGAAAAAAGCTGGTTTGGGTGTGGTGTTTTGATGGTGAGTTTGTGGTGGATTGCTGGTGGGAGTGTGGTGTTTCGCCGCGTGTTTTTGGGGGTTGAAAGATACGCCAGCTTTTCGGATTTATTTTTGGTCCTGCCGGACGGGCCTCCTGCGCGGAGGGCGGTCACTTCGTGACTTGTGTACCGGTCTTGGCGGGTTCGGGGCGTGGGTCCTCCCTTCGGTCGGGGGCGCAGGTTTTCCGGCCCTTCACTTCTTATCTTGCTCGCCTCGCTCTCTGTCCGGGTTGTTTGCTTCGATTATTTGCTTGCGTTTCTCATGGGTAGAGCTGCCTGGTTGGCGTAGGTCGCGTTCGTTTGGACCGAGGCGATGGGGACACAGGGGCGCGGCGCGGCGGTTTGCCCAGGGAGCACGGCAGGGCCGGCCGTTCGCATCTGGCCTGCAGGGCAAGGCTGCAGAAGCGGAGTTGGGCGCAGATCAGCAGGCAGGGGAGGGGCCTCAACTGCGCCGGTCAAGACCTCGTTCTCCTTTGAGCCGGGCCATGCATAAGGAGCTACACGGATGGGTCCGTAACCGACCACCGGGAATTTGGTCGGCACGGAAAAACTTCTGTCGACGAGGACGTAGGCAGACTCCGGGGCCTTGCCCAGAAGACGATTGTCGGAGGCTAACTGCAGGACGTGATCGCCGACGGTTACGGTGAGCGTCTTGTCGTCGAAGGCTCTCTTCTGTTCGACGGCGCCGGGGAAGGGATCGTTTGAGATGATCGTGGTGCCGACACCGGGGACGTAGACGTAGATGTATTTGAGGTCCTTGATCTCGTAGTTGAGAGCGGCCTTGCCGGTCATTCCGTCGACGGTGAGGGTGCCGCGGCTGATGGAGACTGAGACGGTCTTTGGCGGCTTTTCTTTCGGGGCGTGCAGCTTCTTGCCGTTCTCGTCGTATCCGAGTTCGTTTTTGGTCTGCATCACGGGCTTGTTCTCAGCGTCGAAGAGCGGGTGTCCTTTTTTGTCGCGCTGTTGCCGGATGGGCGGGTTGAACATCAGCTTGCCTTCGGGGTCCTGCTGCTGCTTGCCTTCTGCGTCGAGCATCGGCGTGGGCGGCAGCTCCACCAGTGTCGTCGGTCCGGTGTACTCCTGCTTTCCTTTTTTATCCTTCGCAACGATGGGTGCGGCGGGTTGCGAGATGGCTGGAAACGATGTGACTTTGTTGTCATCGAGGGGCTGACTGGTCTGCCCTTGCCCGGCTGTGGGCTGGGACGCGTCTGTAGGCTGGGATGCGTCTGTGGGCTGCACTGGCGAGGCGGGCTGGGGGGCTGATTGGGCGGGCTGTATCTGCGGTGCGGTCTGTATCTGCGCAGCGGCGCGGCCCGTCGAGGAGAAAGCCAGGGCCAAGCCAAGCAATCCCGAGAGAGAGATGGTCTTCGTTCGCGTTATCGTCCGCATGATTGAGGTTCGCGTCATCGAGGTGGATCCTCCGTATTTCTCGGCTTTGCGCGGCCGGTCGAAGACGGCGCATGGGGTCGTAAGAGTCCTTGAGGCGAGCATATCCCCTGTTCGTAATCTGTTGATGCTCTTTCTTTAGTTACGTCTACGACTTCCGGGTCATTACTTTGTGTGTACCGGGGTGAGGAGTCATGGTTCCGCGACTGGCGAGGTCATCCGGTCCATCATCCTTCGGATGAGGCTAGAGAAGAGGGCTCCCTTGCCACTGGTTGAAGCGGATTTGCTGTTGGTGTGGAGGAAGGCAACCGCAGATTCCCTTCGGGAATGACAACCAAAGGACACGGCAGACTCTACGCCAGCGGCTACTTTGCTCTAGTTGTCAGCCTTGTGCGGAAGTCAAAGGCAAAACCGCTTGACATATTCCTATATGGGTATGTAATGTTTTGCCATGGCAAGAGCGACCACCACTTCGGATACGTTCAACGCGGTTGCTGAGCCCCGCCGGCGGGAGATTTTGAGCTATCTTGCCGGAGCCGAGCGGCCGGTCGGCGAGATTGTGGCAGCGCTGGGCCTTCCGCAGCCTTCGATCTCCAAGCACCTGCGCGTGCTGCACGACGTGGGGCTGGTTCGGATGCGGTGCCAGGGGCGCCGAAAGCTGTACCGGACCAATGCGGAGGCGATACGCCCTCTGCACGAGTGGGCCGGAACGTTCGAGCGTTACTGGCAGCACCAGTTGCTTCGTGTGAAGGAGCTGGCGGAAGCAACGGTCCGCCAGAGCTCAGCAGATTTCAATTCCCCGGATTTCAATCCTTCAGACCCAAAGGAGAGACGATGATTGCCCCAGAACAGACCCTTGAAAACCTAACCTTTACGCTTAATCAGGAGATCCACGTTAAGGCGCCGTTGGACGTAACCTTTGCCGCGCTGCTCGAGCAGCTGGGGCCCGGCAACGAGACCGAGGATGGCAAATCGATGAACATGAAGATCGAACCGTGGCCGGGTGGAAGGTGGTATCGCGACCTGGGCGACGGCAATGGGCACTTCTGGGCCAATGTGCAGGCGATCAAGCGGCCTACGCTGCTGGAGTTCGCAGGTCCGTTGTTTGCATCGTTCCCGATGGTCAACAACGTCCAGTACCGGCTGAAGGAGGTCGATGGAGGAACGTTGATCGTCTTCCGGCACACGGCGCTCGGCCTGCTGACTGAGGATCACAAGGCAGGGATGCCGAAGGGCTGGAACTCAATGCATGAGCGTGTTCGCAGGCATGCCGAGGCCTCTCGCAAATAGCAGCTCGAGGCAGAGGCAGCTCTAGCGTCCCTACCCGGGACTAGGCCAATTCAAATCCCAATCCGTCTTAAGGACACAAACCCGAAAGGAGAACCGCATGCTCGCACAATCCTTACTGGCAGAATTTGAAGATCAGGTTCCTGTGACGCGGAGGTTCCTCGAGCGCCTTCCTGACAACAAGCTCACCTGGAAGCCTCACTCCAGGTCCATGACCGCTGGGCAACTGGCCTATCACCTCGCCTTCGTGCCCGGAGGGGTCGTTCGCGGCGCTCAAAAGGACCAGATCCCTCCGCCGGAGTTCCAATTCCCGCAGCCCGCAAGCGTGCAGGAAGTCCTCGACGCCTTCGACCAGAGCGTGGCCACTGTGCGCGAGGTTCTGCCGGGATTCGATGACGCCGCGATGAACGCAACCTGGCGCATCGTCGCCGGCGATCAGGAGATCGCAGCTATGCCGCGCGTCGTCTTCCTGCGCAATATCATGCTCAACCACTGGTATCAGCACCGCGGTCAGTTCTGCGTCTACCTGCGCCTGCTCGACGTTCCTGTGCCGTCAAGCTGGGGCCCGAGCGCCGACGAGCGCTCAGTACTCCAGCCGGAACATCAGCCGGCGTAGTCAGCCCGTACCGTAGGGAGGTTCAGCCCATGTGTCCAGTGTGCCTGGCAACCGCAATGCTGATCGCCGGCAGTGTTACCTCTACGGGCGGCCTCTCGGCGATCGCAATGAAGAAGTTCGGTGGGAAGAACGCCGTGGACAACCATCCTGAACCAACTCCATCCAAGCTGTCTGGAAGGGGAAATGGAGCAGGAGGTATTGTCTCGAACTCAAATCAAAGGAGAGATCAAGATGGCAACCAGTGTGATTGAGAATGCGAAGGTGGTGTCGCAAGAGGAGTGGCTAGCGGCTCGCGAGAGTCTAGTGGCCGAGGAGAAGCGGGTGACGCACGAGCGCGACGCGTTGGCTGCCAAGCGTCGGCGGATGCCGTGGATGGCGGTGGAGAAGAAGTATGAGTTCGAGGGACCGAACGGGAAGGCGAGCCTGCTGGATTTGTTTGACGGGCGGCGTCAGTTGATTGTCTATCGGGCTTTCTTCGAGCCGGGGGTGTTTGGCTGGCCCGATCACGCGTGCCGCGGCTGCTCGCTGGGTGCCGATCAGGTCTCCAACCTCACGCATCTGAATGCGCGCGATACGACTCTTGTCTATGCTTCGCGCGCTTCGCAGGCGGAGATTGAGCGCCTGAAGAAGCGGATGGGTTGGACGATGCCCTGGTACACCATTACGGATGGCTTCGACGTGGACTTCGGTGTGGACCAGTGGCACGGCCATAATTCGTTTATTCGTGATGGCGACAAGATATACCGCACTTACTTCATCAACAGCCGTGGCGATGAGGCGATGGGCAACGTGTGGAGCTATCTCGACATGACCGCGCTTGGACGGCAGGAGGAGTGGGAGGATTCGCCTGCGGGCTATCCGCAGACGCCGCCGTATAAGTGGTGGAACTGGCACGATGAATACGCCTCGAGCGGCTCGACAGATCCTAGATGGGCGAAAGTAGTCGATAACGCTAAGGTGACGCTGAACCTGTAGGACTGGGAGGTGTGATCGCCTTTGACTATGTCAACTTTGTCGATGCGGAAAGAGCCAGCGAATCCAGCGTTTCGCTGGCTCATGTTGTTTGGGAGAGCTGTTTGTAGTCCATTGTTGAGAGATGTGAAACGGCACAGACCGGCGCGCTAAGGCTGGCTAGCGGAGGCGGGTCTTCGGCTCGTTTGGGCGGGTTGGATACAATGGATGGGATGACTCCACCGGTGGCCCAATTGAATGCAGAGCTGATACAGATTGATCTGACGCCGCGCAAACCTGCGCCAAAGCCGGCGTGGTTGAAGGCGAAGGCTCCGATGGGGGAGACCTTTCATAACCTGAAGAAGATGGCGCGGGAGCTGAACCTGCATACGGTGTGCGAGAGCGCGCAGTGCCCGAATATTGGGGAGTGCTGGAATCAGAAGTCTGCGACGTTCATGATGCTGGGAAATCTTTGCACGCGGCGGTGCGGGTTTTGCGCGGTGCCGAAGGGGAAGCCGGAGCCGATCGATTTCGATGAGCCGCGGCGGGTGGCTTATGCTGTCGCGCAGCTTGGACTGGCGCATGCGGTGATTACGAGCGTGAATCGCGATGACGATAATGTGGGCGCGGCGCGGGCGTTTGTGAGCGTGATTGATGAGATCCGGTTGCAGGCTCCGGGGTGCAGGGTGGAGGTGCTGACGCCAGACTTTCAGGGGAACGAAGAGGCGCTGCGGATGGTGGTGGCGGCGAGGCCGGAGATTCTGAACCACAACATTGAGACGGTGCCGCGGCTTTACCGGGTGGCAAAGTCGGGTGGGCGGTATGAGAAGTCGTTGCGGTTCTTAGAGCATGCGAAGGAGCTTGCTGCGGAGATGTTCGACGACCGGGATGGCGACCAGATTGTAACCAAAACAGGCATTATTGTTGGGATGGGTGAGGAGATGCACGAGCTGCTCGCGGTGTTTCGCGATCTGGCAGATCGGAAGGTGGATATTCTGACGATTGGGCAGTATCTGCGGCCGAGCCGGGATCACCTGCCGATGGCTCGGTACTATACGCCGGAGGAGTTTGCTTTTCTGAAGCATGAGGCGGTGGGGATGGGCTTCAAGCATGTGGAGAGCGGGCCGCTGGTGCGGAGCAGCTACCATGCGCAGGAGCAGGCGGAGAGTACGGGGCTGGCTGTCAAAAACACCGCTAATTCGTACTGAACAACGATAATTCGTACCAGTACGAAATAGCGTTGTGCGCGGCCAGCCAGATAAGGGGTGACGAAGGTGTCAAATCTCTTACCATGGCACCCACGCCGTCTTAACGACGAGATTTTGTCTTCTTGGATTCTCAGGATTGCAGCCGGGAATGAAGTGTCCGTCAGAAGCCTCTGCGCATGGCTTGGAAACGACGATCAACTTGGGACGCTGGATTCGATGGCGGATAATAACCCGCTCATAAACTCTATCGCGATGGCGGTGGGAGTCGAGAAGGAGACGGTTATTCAGTGCCTTCGTCCTAGCCTTATGGACTGTTCGGGAAACCCATTTCTCAAACGTTTTCAGCGGCTTTTAAATTTCCTGGATTGTGGCGCCGGTGGGAAAGTCCGTCGGACAGAGATTGGGTTAGTCAGTATTGCCCTGTCTGTCTTCGGCAGTCCGGGCACCATCAGCTTTCATGGACTATCGGCGTCTATAGTTGCTGCGTGCAGCACAGGTGCTTTCTTCAACAAAAGGTGTCCTCATTGCAGAAAGTTATTTCGAGCTGTGCCAAGGCTTTTCAGATCGTCGACTGTCAAATCAAAGATGGAACTGCAACTTTGCGCACACTGCGGTAGATCTGTCGTGAATGGTGCTCCATCCAAGTTGGCAGACAACAATAGTTTGAAACTTACCTGCCTGTTGGACTCATTGGTCAGGAATTCCAACTGTGGGGACTTCTTTGACGTGTTGGCGAGACTTCCTTACGTCATGTGCCGTTCTTCCGCTTTAGCGAGGCACATGAGGTCACAACTGCTGTCCGACTCACTCCAAATCACTTGCAGATATTGGAGTGGTACACCGACAAATTTCAAATATCTCGACGTGAAATCCAGAGCGTATATGCTCCAGGCGGTGGTGAGTCTCTTCGCAGACTGGCCAGATTATTTAATCGAGGTTCTGAGATCGACGAATCGGCTGGGTCAATTGCATAAGTACGAGCGCCTACCAAGCTGGTATGAACGGGCAGTGAGAGTTGCAATGACAAAAAACGGTAGTCCCAAACCTTCTGACAAGGATAAATTTCTCCGTGCTGCGACCCAGCAGTGTTGGATAACGGTTGTTCAGTTCGCCGAAGACACCCGCAATACTGGAAGTGCTCTTCGTGTCAGGTCCGCGTAACGGGTGGCACGCAATTGATGCTATGGCACGAGTTCTCGATTCTTATGTATTTACTGCTGGATACAACGAAATGCCGCACCCTTGCAACGTTATCCCGCCACGAGCGACATACCCAATGCACAATTATCCCGCCACCCACTACATTCCCATTTAGCCACTTGAATCGGCGTGATCTGGACTGCCACATCGAGTGCTCGAAGTCGGACCTGGGTTTTTGCGAACCATGCCAATGCAGAATAAAAGGTCAGGCGTTCTCTAGCTACTTACATTTCACACGATTGTCGTGCGAGGCGATGATCTGCCATGTACCGCTACGCTGCAGCCACGTGTCAGTCCAAACCTGGCACACCTTTATGTTCGGCTGGGACTTGTCTTTGCCGACAGCATGTTCGCTGCCGTAGACAATGGCAAGACTGTCTCCGAAGAAACGCACTTTAGCCTCATCAAGTCCGCAACCATGAGCGGTGTGTGCGCCTTTCTCGTCCCTCAGTTCATCAGCTTTTGTGAAGCGCGCACCTTTCGTTGAAGTGCCTTGGAAGTCGTCGGCAAGCAGACCAGCGACGACACCGTTTTCAACACACACACCCTCAGCCCACTTGCGCTCCATCTCGATCATGTATTTCGCGGTTTTATCATCCGCCGGAGACCAGTGACTCTGCTGTGCGTAAGCCGGAACAAGCAACAACGTCGCCGCGGTTGCCACCGCGAAGACTCGTAAATGCGTTTCTCGCATGGCGGAATCCTACACTACGCTCACGATGGTGACGCACTATAACTGCGCATTCGGTTATTTCCGTTGGCTTGTCGGCTAGCAGCTGGCCGATCAAGGAGGAGAGTAACTTCCGGTTTGCCCGTCAACCGCCCAGAACACCAAAGCTCATAATTGTTTCGCCCCGCAGTGCATTGGCGATTTATCACCAACTGAGAAGGCGAGCCATGGCTTCCGTGCTGCCGACCCTTCGGGAATAGGTGACGAGAAGCGCGTTTTTCGCTATCTACTTTCAGAAAATAGCAGGAGAAGGCTCGAAGATCATAAGCCAGTTTGAGTGAACCAAGGGCAACTCTCCGAGCTTCTGTCCCGACATTGCATCGGGTTCATCGTAGCGATCATTGCGAATCTTGTATGCGCCCGGTTTTGAAAGGTCATAGATTTTGCTAACACGAAGTCCCCCGCATAGGGCGTTCCGAGGTCTCACCGTATACCAAGTACAACATTGTTTTGAAGCGGCTGGGACCTGGGTAAGATCCACCATTTTTTTCGCCTTTTGCGCTACTTCAGTCAAAGTGGCAGGGTTTCCATCGAGGCCTTCGACAGATAGGAAATCCTTCGCAGATGAGTTATCTAGATCGATGTCGTGGTCTGAGATGTTGCTCATGCAGACCAGGACGTTGCTCGGGTCAGGCGGGTCGAAATTTGCCGACCGCAGGGTGACGAGAAAGGGAGGTTCGTTTGGAAGAGGATGTGAAGACGTGGCGTCCCCGATCTCGAAGGGCACACGGTTGGATTCGATGTTCCGATTGCTCTGCGGGTCCAGTAGCACAACTTGAGCTCGGTATCTTCCGGGTTTGCTGATGTCAAATAGATCGCCGAGTAAGACAATTTGTTCGGTTCTCTCACCGGGAAGGATTTCTATGATCGAGGCGGTATCGCGGAAACGAGAGAGACTCCAACTAGAGTTGGGCGAATTGGGCGCTGGGCGTAGTACGCCTGTAGCATCGAAGACTTTAGCGCCAGTGAGGAATTCATCTGGTGCCATGTTGGGTAGGTCATCAACTGCCCATCTGAGCATATGGCCGCTGTTGTTCTGAACAACAATATCGAGTGGCACTCCCCAGCCGACGGGTACGCGGGTTCGCGTGGCGCTCGCCGTAACAGAGATCCCCGCTTTAGGCGTTAAAGGCCGAATTGAGGGAGCGCCAACAGTGAACTGAACCAAGTTGGAGGTGACGTGTTTAGCTGAGTTGCCACACATGACCGAACCAAATGAGACGCGAAGTGTGTATCGACCCGGCCTGGTCAGGTCGAAGAGTTTTTCAAGCAACACAGCCTTTGTCAGCGAGGGTCGGGCGGAAAGTGGTATGGACACGTTTGCCGTGACGATCGTAGGACGTTGTGAAAGAGCATGCATCCACTCCGCCGTTCGCGGGACGAGAGCACCGCGCTCGTCTTTCAGTTCGAATTCGTAGGACCAGAAGTCTGGTGAACCTGACGGAAGTAGTATCGCCTCGTGCGCGACATTTGTCAGCCTCAGTTCCAGAAGCACATCGGATTGAGGACGAACGACATCGTCGGGGATTCCAATCTCCAGCTTCAACCCAGGACAGGTCGGGTGATCCTCGGTTGATTGAACGTCTACGGCTTGGACTGTTGCCGAGATGAAGAACAAAACCAGGAAAAAGACAAGTTTAACCAAGGGAGCACGTTGCATGGGAATCGATTCCAATCGGAACGTACATCTTTTATTTATTACCAACCGCCACTTAATTGTAGGTCCATCGATGTTGCCCAACGCTCATTTAAGCAGGTCAGTACCGATAAGTCGGCTTACGTTGAGTAATCGTCACATGGACGAGGGACGGGCTAGGTCATTCTAACTGTGGTGGCTGGTCGGGGGGCAATGTGGGGTATGTACCCGGTTCCCGAAATCTGCTATACACGCAGTTACATCCATGAAACTCCGTCTGATTGTGTTGTCCGCTGCCGTAATTGCGACTCTGCCGCTGCCGTCCCATACTCAAACTCCGGCTTCCTCCGTGGATCCGTACCGCGACGAGCCGTTTGTCTTTGAGCGGTACGACACCACTACAACAATGAAGGCCGACGGCACCGGAGACATAGTGCAGCATGTGATCGTGCGCATTCAGTCAGACGGCGTGGCGCGGCAGTTCAGCGTGTTGAATCTGCCTTACGCTTCAGCAAATTCAACCGCGACGATGGAATTCGTACGCGTGCATAAGCCGGACGGCGGCACGGTAAACACGCCAGTCGACGACGCCATGGAGATGCCCGCAGAAGTAACCCGCGAAGCGCCGATGTACTCGGACCTGAAAGAGAAACACCTCCCCGTGCGTAGCCTTGCGTCGGGCGACCGGCTCGAATATCAGTTCCACACAGTCCTTACCAAGGCGCAAGCGCCGGGACAATTCTGGGGGGCGGAGCATTTCCTGGTGCAGGGTGGCGTGGTTCTCGAACAGAGTCTAACGCTTGCCGTGCCGGAAAAGACCTACGTGCAGGTTTGGAGCCCGAACCACAAGACGACGCCGGTGACGCGCGACGGAATGCAGGTGTGGACGTGGACCTCCTCGCAGACCAAGGCCAGCGCACGCGACGAGAACGGCAAGATGACCGCGGCCGAGGTGAAGGATCCGGACGAGGACGCCGACGGACGCAAGCTGCCCAGCGTGGCATGGACCACCTTCCATAGCTGGGCCGAGGTTGGCGACTGGTACCGCAGTCTGGCGGAGCAGCGCCTCCAGCCTACCGCCAGCGTGCGAGCCAAAGCCGATGAGCTGACCAAAAATGCGAAGACGCCTCAGGAACAGGCGGAGGCGCTCTATCGCTTCGTTGCGACGCAGGTCCGCTACATCTCGCTCTCGTTCGGTGTTGGCCGCTTCCAGCCGCACACACCCGACGAGGTGCTGGACCACGGCTACGGCGATTGCAAGGACAAGGACACTCTGTTGGAGAGCCTGCTGCGCGCGAAAGGGATGACCACGGCACCCGTGCTGATCGGGGCGGGGATTGCGCCGGTAACAGATGTGCCATCCCCCGCGGTCTTCAACCACGCCATCACGACGGTCGAACTGTCTGACGCAGCCGGCAAGCCGGAGCGAGTCTGGCTCGATTCCACCGCTGAGGTTGCACCCTTCCGCGTGCTCATGCCCGTCATCCGCGACCAGCAGGCGCTCGTCATCCCGGATAACGCTCCGGCCGCGATTGAGAAGACTCCGGCGAACCCACCCTATGCCTATCACGAAGACTTTGTCGCCGTGGGCGCGCTGGACAGTGACGGTCTGCTGAAGAGCCACATGGTATTGACCGCGAGATCTGACAATGAGCTGGAGCTGCGCTCCATGATGCAGCGGCTATCACCCGCACAATGGGACGACGCGATGCAGTACCTCTCGGGGGCAATGGGGTTTGGGGGCAAGGTGAGCGGCACGGACATGCGCCAGACTGACGCAGCTGCGCCGGTGAAGATCACCTACGATTACAGCCGCGAAAAGTACGCTGGGTGGGAGAACAAGCAATCGCTGCCTCTCTTTCCCGTCATTGAACTCATGTGAGCGAAGAGAAGGCGCCCGAACACGATATCGACCTTGGCGCACCGCGTACCGTCGAGGCTCACAGCACCATGGCCCTTCCCGCGGGCTATCGTGCAGAGCTACCCGACGCAGTTCATGTCTCCCGGGAGTTCGCTACCTACGACAAAACATATCGCCTTGTCGACGGGAAGGTCATCGCGGATCGCAAGCTGGTCGTAAAGGTGCATAAGCTGCCGCGTGACCGATGGAAGGATTACCTTGCCTTTCAGAAAGCAACTCTGGTGAACGATGGGGAGCCTTACCTGCGGCTCATCCCGCCCGATCACCTCACGATCATCAAGGAGGGCGCGAAGAGCACATCCACCACGCCGGCCAAAGATACGACGCCCGCGGCCGAGCCCTCGAACCCTTCTGACACGCGACAGCAGCTGATAGAGATCACCGCTATGCTGCAGCGAAGAGATCTGGGTGGAGCCCGCAGCCGCCTCGAAGCTTTACGCAAGAGTTCGCCGGATGCGCCTTACGTCCTGGGTATGCTGGGCGTCGTGAAGGCGACTGACGGGGATCTTGACTCCGGCGCCCGCGATGTGGAAGCGGAGATGAAGGCACATCCCGATGACGACCCCTGGATGGTTCTCGGACTGGCCCAGGAGTACAGCAACAAGCAGCGTTACAGCGATGCTGATGGATTACTGAACAGGTGCGGCGGTAGCAGCGAACGGGTTCAGCAGATGCGAGTCTATGTGTTTGGCAAACAGGGCGACTACACGCATGCGCTCGGAGTTCTGCGCGATCTGCAGGCGCGCCAGCCTGAAGACCGCGCGGTGGCCTCGCAGGTGGCAAGCACGCTGTACGAACTGCATCGCAACGAAGAAGCCGCCATGGCCGCGAAGAAGGCGATGGACGGTAGCGATGATCCCGATGTCATCAACAATAACGTCTACGTGCTGTCGGAGACGAAGATCGATCTGCCGTTCGCGGAGACGCAGTCGCGCCGTTCGGTCGATCTGCTGGAAAAGGCGACCGCCTCGCACGTTTTGGAAGAGGCGAATACGAAGGCCTTTGCCGAGTCGGCGAACCTCACGGCCTCGTGGGACACGCTGGGCTACATTCTGCTGCTGGAGAGCAAGCCGAAGGAGGCCGAGCCGTACCTGCGCGCAGCATGGTTCTCACAGCAAAACGTAATCGTCGGCAATCACCTGGCGCAGGCCTTCGAGGGTCTGGACCGCAATGCAGATGCGCTATGGATGTATCGGCTTGCAAAGCAGGCGGAGAATGCGGCCGATGCGAAGCAGGACCTTGCCGAAGTGGCTGCGGCCATTGCGCGCCTTGAGAAGGCCGGGGTCAAGGCGGCCAGCGGCGAGCATTTTGCAACGTCGATGCAGGACTTTCGCAGCTACCACGTCAAGAATGGCGCGGGTGCAGAGGGTGGCGGCACGGTACGTCTCCAGTTGAACGCCGATGGTATCGCGGCAGCTATGCTCGTCTCCGGTGATGCAAAACTGAAGCCCCTGCTGGACGAGGCAAAGTCGCTGCGTTTGCCCGGCGCGGAGCCAGCCGGATCGTCTGCGCGTGTGCTGCGCGATGCGGTTGTGTACTGCGGTAAGAAAAGCTCGACCTGCGATTTGGTATTTATGCTCAACTCTGGTATCGCAGTGGAAGGCGCGTCAGAGTAGATTCGGTACTGGTTTCATGTCGTCCCGGTTCATTCCTGGAACTTGGCTCTGACGCCGGGTGGCTCCAGGTGGCGAGTCGGCGGCGATTGCGGCAGGCATGTCTCCGCTTGGCCGGGTACTAACCTTGCTATCTCCGTGCGGGGGCCTGCAGCGCACACCGGCATTCTCTCGCTCAAGGCCACCCACGGGCGTGTCCCCATGACCGGTATCTGGCCGCGTGAGCCGCGCCGTTTCTGGCATGTAGGCCCGATGGCGCACAGTATCCGCGATCTATCGTTGGCTTTTTCCCAACTCGCTGGGCCGGACGGACAGGACGACTACTCCAGCAACGCCATCTCGTTCGATAACGGAATTGGGAGTTCCAACAAGCGTCCGCTTCGTGTGGGCTGGCTGGTGGGGCCCGGCTGTGGTCCGATCGACGGCGAGGTCGCGGCCACGGTGGACGCTGCTGCTGAAGTGCTCAAGGAACTCGGGCACACAGTCGAGTCCGTGCGCATTCCTGCACATCGAGCGCGACTTCGCGCTCGATGTGTTCAGTCGTCTGCATGTCCTCGAGATGAAGCCCGGATTCGTGAATAAGACGGCGCGCCGCAGCGAGGGTGAAATTTCATACATGGCCAGGTTCATGCTCTCACTGTCTGACACTCCAGCGGCGGACTACATCGACGCAGTGCAAGCTGCGGAGCGACTGAACGGTTATGCCGTGTACTTCCAGAAGTACGACGTATTTCTCACTCCGGTTCTGCCTACTCCATCCCTTCAAGCACAACCAAGCGGAGATGCTGATCAACGGCCAGACTGTCGAGTGGTTTTTCCTTATGCAAAAAGAGGTGCTCGCGATAAAGTGATTTAGTTCCGTAGAAATCGAGCTACACCTGCCGTGTTGGAGAATTGATGCGCCACTTTTTGCGTTGCCCCTACCTGTTTTGGTGCCTTTTACTAACTTCAGTTTGCGCTTATGGGCAAACCAACGACACCTCGGCGCCTCGACGAGACCCCGACAGCGCTTCTATTCGGTTGCAGCGGCTCCCGCTGGCGTTCGAAGCCAATGTCGGACAGGCAGTTCCGGGCACAGATTATCTGGTACTTACAGGAGCCATGCAGGCAGAGCTCTCAGCCAATTGGATGCGCCTGTCGCTTCCCCAGACAAACGGACGGAGCCAGCAGCTCTCGATTCGCTTATCGGGCGCCCGCGCAGATGCACCATCTCATGCCGCGGACAAGCTCGGCGGAGAGTCGAATTATCTACTTGGTGACAAAATCTCCGCTTGGCACCAACATGTGCAGCGGTACGGCAGAGTGACATATGAGGAGGTCTACCGCGGAATCGACCTTACCTACTATGGCAATGGATCCCAGGTGGAGCATGACTACATCGTGCATCCTGGGGCTACGCCTTCAAGTATTCGCCTGCAACTCGATGGTGCTCGCAAGGTCGACCTGACCGGTTCCGGTGATCTGCGTATTTCCGTGGACGAGAGCGAAATTACGTTGCGTCATCCGCACGCCTACCAGATGATTGGCGGTGATCGTCGCGAAGTTCCGGCGCAATTTGTGTTGGCAGATGGAGCCGTAAGCTTTCATCTGGGAGATTACGACCGCACGCAGCCGCTAGTGATTGACCCGGTGTTGGATTATTCGACTTTCCTTGGCAATGCGTCCGTGTCTGTGACAGCAGTTGCAGTTGACGCCGGCGGTGACACGTACATCACTGGCGAAGCTCCAGTAGCCTTTCCAGCCATGGCGAATCCGGCGACGTGTAACAGCTGCGTCACCGGGACGAACAAGCTTGCAGTGTTTGTGACCAAGCTGAACCCCGCAGGGACCGCGGTAATCTATTCCACCTTCATCGGCGGCAGTGTGGATCCCTACAACGGTCCTAGCACCGATCAATCGACTGCATTGACCGTCGATGCGAGTGGCGACGCCATTGTCGCAGGATCACAAGCTTCGGCGGATTTTCCTCTGAAGAACCCAATCTCTTCCGCCGCTGCCAACTTTGACAATGGCTTTGTGCTGTCGCTCACACCGGATGGGTCGGCGTTCAACTTCTCCAGCCGTCTGGGGGGCGGTTCTTCTGTCTCGCAGTCGGATATGGTCTATCCCGAGTCTTTGACAACCGACACCACCGGGAATGTCTATGTTTCGGGCCTCTCGGAATCTACCAGCCTGCCCGTCACACCGGGCGCCCTGCATGCGTTTTCTCCCAGCTATGGTGATACGGGTGCATTCCTGCTCAAGCTTTCGCCAACTGGTTCGCTGAGTTATGGCGCAATCGTTGGCGAGATCGGCGAGGCTTCTGGCAGTACCGGTCCGACGGGGCTTGCTGTGGACGGTACGGGCATCATTTACATGGCAGGAACGGCTGGCGTTTCCATAAACACAGGAACGACCCCATGGCCTACGACCTCCGGTGCTTATCAGACGAGTTCGTCCGACGGTGGACCGTTCGTCACGAGAATCTCTGCAGATGGCAGCACAATTCTGAGCTCTACCCTGGTTGGCACGGGCTCTGTCTCATCCATGTCCCTGACCCCTACCCACGACGTACTGATTGCCGGCGACGCCGGTTACAACTTCCCGGTCACCCCGGATGCCTACAGCAAAAACGTTAGTACGAACATCAACGGCGTAACTGGCCCCGGAGCTCTTGGCTTCTTTGCGAAAGTAAGCGAAGACGGAACACAGCTTCTCTATTCGAGTGCTTTTGGACCTGACTCCGCTATCGTCACTATCAGTGGAATCGGAGAAGACCCGAACGGCAAAGTCTGGCTTGCAGGCACTACGAAAGGCGTCCTCCCGCTGGTGAATCCGCTGCAGTCGGCGATCAACTATCAATTCAGCGGTACCGGTTTTATCGCAGAGTTCGATCCCCCGATGCATAACCTGCTTTTTTCGGGCTACGTAAACAGCACCGCCGGCTTCTCGCAGGTGAATGGCATGGCGATCGATTCAACGGGATTGGCTCACGTCGTCGGGATCGCGTCACAAGACTTCCCGACCACACCCGGTGCGCTGCTTGGAGCGGTAACGCCACCGCCGCCGAACTACACCTATAACTACGGTTTTGCCGCGCTGATCGATGCGTCGAAGCCAGGTCCGAGCATCTGCTTCTCCAACGCGACCCAGGTGACCGCGCAGGTAGGCACAACCGGCACTGGATCGTTCGATATTGTCAATTGCGGCAATGCGCCTCTGACGATATCCTCCGTGCAAATTACCACATCCTCCGCGGATGTCCCCACGAATGCAGTTGCTTTTGCTTCGGGAAATATCTGCACAGGGTCGCTCGCAGCAGGAGCTTCGTGCACTTTGGCTTACACCTTCAGTCCAACCTCGGCAGGTAATTTCAGCTCAGCCGTTGCCATCGGCTCCAACGCTCCAATGGCGGCGAACCTCGAGACAATATATGCGACCGCTACCGCACCTGTTGTCTCTCTTCTTTTTGGAAACAGCTATTCGTTCGATCCGCAGGTGCTGGGAACTACTCCGCAATCCGGTGTGGCATTGCTTAAAAATAAAGGAAACGCGCCCCTAGTCGTGGATACCTCGCGTACCACGATCACTGGACCCTTCGCCGTCACAGACACGACATGCAGCAGTCCCATCCCTCCGACCTCGTCATGCGTCTATGAATTCGCTTTCAATCCCACGGTAGCGGGCGCGGCGACCGGAACGCTGACGCTATACACCAACGACCCCGGAACACCAGTTCTCACGATCGCGATCACAGGCACGGCATTGGCATCATTCCCTGTTCCCTCCGTCACTAGCCCCTCGCCCGCAACGATCTCGCTCGACGGTGGTCCGGCAACGATTTTCATCAACGGCACCAACTTCTTTCCACAGTCCACAGTATTTGTGAACGGTGTGAGTGTGCCCGTGACCGCCTTGGGTAGCACGTCGATCGAGGTTACAGTCGATCCAAGTACTTTAGGGGCGATGGGCGAATTCCCAGTGCAGGTCGTCAACCCTGCACCGGGAGGAGCTAGCAACGTGGGGACGCTGACAACCTTCCATGCGGTCAGTCTCAATGCGACTCACGTCGTTTATGAACCGGCGTCGAAGTTGTTGTACGCGGCGATCCCCGCAACATCAGCCTCGAACCCCAACACAGTGATCTCGGTCGACCCGACTACCGGCACATTGGGCACGCCGATTCCCGTCCTTACAAATCCGACACGGCTCGCTCTATCCGACGATGGCCATTATCTGTATGTGGCATTCTTGGACAACGTCGGCGCAAGTGCAAACTACAATCCGAACGGAGCGATGTTGCAGCGAATCGATTTGACCGCAGGTGCTGTCGATCGCACCTTCACGCTGCCGAACTCCTCCGCCGGTGTCATTGATATGCATGTCGTTCCGGGTTCGCCTCAACTGCTGGTCGCTTCGCTGTCGCAGGCAGCCTCGCCGTCAGAGAATGGTGTCGCGCTGTTCAACGACGCCGGTCTGGTGCAGTACATCGCTAATACCTATCCTGCCAACTATACTTTGGACAGCTTCATCTTTACGTCGGACCCAACGACGTTTTACGGTTATCCGATCGGTACCAGCGGCTTCTTCAGCGCCACCTCCGTATCTGCGACTGGAATAATACCTGGTTTGCCTGGAGGCGCAGGTTGTTGTGACCAAACTACAGGCTCGGAGTTGGCGACGGACGGGACTCTTCTCTACACCAACAGCGGCGAGGTATGGGACCCGAAAGCGCAGAAGCTTCTTGGCCGCTACGACACAAATCTGTTCTACGAAGCGGCGGTTACGGCTGACAGTGTCGCAAAGCGCACCTTTATCCTGGACGATGGACTGATCGGTGCAGGGGCGCCATACGGAGATCCGCAGATCCTTAGCTATGACCCGTCGACCTTCAAGCTGTCGGGAGTGCTCTCGTTCGCTCTGAACAGCCCTCCCAGTGAGAACGAACTGTTGCGTTGGGGGGCCGATGGGTTCGCATTCCGCAACAACGAATCTTACCCTGCTGATTTCTGGACCAATCCCGTATCTACATCGCAGATCATACTGGTCCGCAGCAGTCTGGCGACTCCTTCGGCCGCCGGTGGTGCTGCTGTTAGTCTCTCCACGAAGGCAATCACGTTTCCTTTGCAGGCGGAGGGTCTCGCATCGGCAGCCCAGACCGTCATGATACAAAACACCGGCGCGTCGCCTCTGACGGGATTAGTTATTTCGCTTAGCGGAATGAATGCATCTAGCTTCGCGACAACTTCAACCTGTAGCAGCACGCTGGCGGCTGGTTCGAGCTGCATAGTGAGCGTGGTGTTCACGCCGTCCGTGGCCGGCTCCAACAACGCGAATCTGCTGATCACCGACAATGCTCCCGACAGTCCACAGACCGTTACGCTCACTGGCACTGGTTCGGCTCCCGTGTTCACGCTCTCCAGTCAGTCTCTTTCGTTCGGCACTATATCCACCGGCACCTTGACGCAGCAGACACTGGCACTCCGCAACTCCGGAAGCATCGCGCTCGCAAACGTCGTGTTAGCGGTCGCCGGGCAGAACTCTACCGACTTCACGGTGACTTCTGCCTGTGGGGCGACCGTTGCGGTGAATGCAACGTGCAGCCTGACTGTCTCGTTCAAGCCCACCAGTACCGGTGACGAAAGCGCAGTGCTGACCGTAGGCTCCGTCGGCGCAATGCCGCAGAGCGTCAGTTTGGGAGGTATTGTAGTAGCTTCGGACTTTGTCCTGCCCCCACCCACAGGTGCATCCACTGCCACCATCTCCGCGGGCCAGGCGGCGAACTTCAACTTCAGCATCGGCACTGTCGGTACATTTACCGGTGTCGTCACTATGAGCTGCGCCAATCTACCGACGTATGCGACATGTACCTTTACTCCATCGAGCGTCACCGTTGGGTCGAGCTCCACACCTGTATCCCTGAGTATCAATACGCAGCAGACTTCTACGTCATTATTTCGACGAAGACCGGCGACACCGGGTTGGCCCGCTTACCTGCCCGCACTGGCAGTATTTGCATTACCTGCAATTTCGCGACGTACACGTCGACGTCTGAACAGGTTAACGCTCCTTCTTTGTCTGCTGGGGATCTTCTCTGGCGCCCTGTTGCTCAACGGGTGCGGCGGCAGTCCGGGATCTGGCAGTCCTCCGGCCCAAACCCGGCGGAACACCCCAGCCGGCACATACACCATCACGGTCGTCGCTTCCAGTGGTTCCCTCATTCATAACGATCAGATAACGCTCATAGTGCAATGATTGCTCTGTGGCAACGCCGCTCAATCAGCTACTACGTTCGCTCCGGGTTGAACTCTGAAGCTCTCATCTCAGTGAGATGAGGATGCAAGAAGGCTGCGGTTCGAACGTTGAGAGATCACACACTATGGCCGATTTCCAAACGAACGCTTTCGAAGATTGACGGCTTCTCGGAAGCAATAACGTGATTCCTTGAAAACGGGATTACTGAGATGGTCCGCCGCCGGAGGCAAGACGGTGAGGTTCTTTAGAAGATTGCATTCATAGACCAAAACACCGGGCATGCAGCAGGAACCGGAGGGATAGTACTTTCGACGACGAATGGCGGGCATACTTGGTCCTCTCATTCGGGCGGCTCTACGATAGATGATTTCTCGTTTTCAGGTCCAAATGACGGTATCGCTAAAGTAGGTGGGCACGCCTCTTTGACATCAGACGGGGGAGTGCATTGGCAGGAGATCAGCCGATGATGACTGATCCCAAAATACGACAGTTTTCGCAGATAGAGTCGATAGCCGCCTTGAGCACGACACACTATGCTGTAGCGGCCCATCAAGAGCAAGGTGAAAACATCATTGTCTCAACAACTGACGGTGGCGAGAGCTGGATTCCAACGCATATTGTGAATACGTTTGCCGGTACTCTTTTACCCCACGAAGGAGAATACTGGGCATTTGGCATTGAGTATCTTGGGCGAGAGCATGATCCTAGCGGCGGCTACAGTGCGCCGTGGTATTGCATTCTCGAGACGGGCAGGTATGGGAACATGGCGTCCGTGCCAGTACTGAATTTGACGGGTGCACAATGCAAGGATGTTACTTGCGATATGGGGTGCTCGAAGACCTCTACGGGAAGTCCGAGAAAGTTTGGTCACTGCCGCAAGATTCAGCGATGACCAACAAGTGGGCGATGGTTGGGGATACTCTGTGCACAATAGATCGAGGACTCAAGTGCGGCAAGGCGATCCCTTCTGATGCTCCGCAACCGCCGCCTGCCGCGGGCTCGATGACGTTCCAACTAGGTCGTTCGGAATCGCTAATTGACGGCTGTCTCGACTGTCAGTTTACTCAGGTTTCTTCACCTTCCTTCCTAGCGGGAAGGGCGGCCACCATCAAAGGTGTGATAGCGAAGTTTACTGTCGCCCGAAGTGGTTCCGTGCAAGATGTCGAAATCGCGGGTACTCCGAGCAAATCTCTCAGCGATGAGATCGCGCTGCAAATCTCTGCTTGGTTGATTGCTCCATCTCATACAGCTTCGGTTACTGTCCCGAGTGAAAAGCGTATAGAGCTGAACATCCTCTGTCCCCCCCGATTCCGGGCTTGATCGAGACCCCCGGGTGCAACATTGTCGCCGCAAGTGCTGTCTCAGGCTTGCGGTAGGCACTCTCCGATTTCCGTAGATCGTTCTCGGGAAGTCGTCTTTGCGGCAAGTTCAGTTCAAGTTGTCGCAAACCCCGTTTACCATTCGTAACTACAGAGTGAGGAAGTGATGCGTCTACTCATAGAAAACCAGCTAGCCTTGATTCTCGCTGTCTGCCCCTTTCTGTTCCTTCAAGCGGTAGCCCAGAATGCCTCCTCGGACGCTCTCCAACTCGAAGTCGCCCGGGACGGGGCTGCGCAGTCCGGTCGACCGCTCATCCTTGACTTGGGCACGAACGTGGGTGGCAAAGAGTATGCAGGAGAGATCAAGTTTTCGATTACGGATGAGCGCGGTCGAATGCGGCACTTGGTGAAAAGAGATCCCATGTTTGTCGCTGGCACACTGGGGCCTTACATCGTGACGATTCCCGAAGGTGGCACATTCGAGCTACCGGCTATCGATCTAGTGGATTATTGGTCCTACGAACCAAAGATCGCCGCTCTGGCGCTTCCTGCCGGCCGCTACTTGTTGACCGCAGAGTACACGGGCCACAATCCCAATGAAGAATTTATCCCAGCGCCAGCACAACCGCCTGCTCATCAGTACACCCAAAATTTCTGGATTGGGACCGTTGACTCTAATGTTATGGTGTTCACGCTTACCTCACCGATCGGCGATCAGCCCGCGCACTAAGAACGTCGTAGTGAAACTAGGGCAAATCACGTTCTAGTGCAAACTCCTCGAAAGTCATGTTATCGGCAACTTCGAGCTGTTCGCTGCGCAGCGAACGCTCAGATTTCGATTTTAAGGCTTAGCGTGCGAAGAGCGCTTCGGAGGCTGCACGCAACCAGACGGCGACTGCCTTCGCTCCTGGATCCGGATAGCCGAGCACGCGATCTCCAAGATAACTGGACCGCCCCAGACGGGCTTTCATTCGGGCCGTCGCTTCGACGCCGCGTTCCGCTGCTTCAACCGCGGCCAGGATTACCTCGCGCGACGCCTTTCCGCCGACCCCTTTTCTCAAAGCCATCACGAATGGATCGAGCGCATCCAGCATGGTCCGATCGCCGGGCTTCGCGCCACCTAATTCACTGATGGCGCGACAGCCCTGATCGAGCGCCCCGGCCCACTGCGTCAATCCCATTGCGCCCGATTTCTCCAGGACGCTGCCGCAACGCAGAAAAAGCACCCCATAGAGCGGTCCTGACGATCCACCCAACTCGCGCCGTAGGGTATGACCTATTGCTCTAATCGTGGCTGGAACGTCGTCCAAAGGATACGAACCTACCGCACCTTGCACGGCCTTGGCCGCGCGCTCCATGCTGGTGCCGAGGTCGCCGTCACCTGTAACGCGGTCCATTTCAGTAAGCTCACCTTCTGCGCCTAACAGCGCCTTGCACGCAGCCTCGATGGCCTGCTTTGTTATTCTGCCTGCCTCCGATTGCGCGCCCTTGCCGGTCGGCGAACTCGCCTTCCTGCCGAGCTCCGCTGCGATCTGCGCTTGTGGTTGTCTCGGGCGTTGTTTCATCTCGTTGGGCCATGCGGGAGCCGTAGTAACTGCATCTAGCCAGCGCAGCCACTCATCGTTGACACCGAGAACAGTGATCGAGATCCCCGCCATATCAAGTGATGAAAGAAATGTTCCGGCATACATTCGCTCCACCGTAATTCCGTTGCCTTCGAGAAAGCGCATCGCATGGCGGGCTACAATCGCCAGCTCCATCTCTGTGGTTGCGCCCAGATTGTTCACCATTACTGCCACGCGCTTCTCGTCGCCAAACCTTCCGTGCTTGAGGATTTGGGACAGGAGCGTCTCTGTCAGCTTGTCCGCAGTCTGCAGTTGCGTCCGCTTCACGCCGCGTTCTCCGTGAATACCGAGGCCAAGCTCCATCTCATGCTCGCCGAGTTCAAAGTTGAGTTTTCCGACTGCAGGTGAAGTTCCGGCGGAAAGCGAGACGCCCATGGTCGCTAGGGACTCAACCGCCGCTCTTCCCATTGCCGCTAAATCGGCCAGGCTCTTGCCTTCAGCCGCGGCAGCCCCCACCAGTTTGTGAATGAAAATGGTGCCGGCGAGACCACGCGCACCCGTAGCCTGCTCTGTTCCCTTTAGGGCAACGTCATCATCCACGACGATCATTTCGACGGAAATACCTTCCGCACGCACCATCTCCGCCGCCAAACCGAAGTTCAGCCGGTCGCCGGTATAGTTCTTGACTACCAGGAGCGCACCGCCCTCTCCGGAGACCGCCTTGATAGCGGCGAAGACGGAGTCACTGCTCGGCGAGGTGAAGACTTCTCCTACCACAGCAGCGCTCAGCATACCAACGCCAATGTAGCCCTCGTGAGCTGGTTCATGGCCGCTTCCTCCGCCAGAGAGTACAGCAACCTGTTGGTCACGGGCTCGTTCCGCATCTGCTCGGACCATAACCTTGTGCCCCAACAAACGGGCCGCACTTGGGTGAAGCGCGGCCAGGCCTTGCATCATTTCTTCCACGACATCTTCGGGACGGTTAATGAACTTTTTCATGACAAAGCCAATGTACAGCGTGAATCGCAGGCCTATTTCCCAAGTAGCTATTTCGCCGGAAAGCAAAGCCGAAACCCTTTACTTCGATGTCTCAGAAGTCTAGATGCCTGGTATTGGGTCAAGATGAGCAAACTCGACGAAGGTCTTCGCGTTCGCATCATGTATTCCGGCAAAGGACTGTTTCGGGACTATACATCGGAATATATGGGCATCTGAGATATGGGACTGCCAGGATGCCTAGCATGCGAGCCATTTCGCTTGGGTAAGGGCATTCCTGGTCCATCTGCTTTCCCGAAGCATCCAAGCTTAAGGTGTCTGGCGGTCGAGCTGCAACCGCAGCAGAGCATCGCCGGATTAATTCTTATCGCAACGCAACCCGCACTTGCTCTAGCAGCAGAAAAGGATTCTTTATGGCCTCCAATCGCGGAGTGGTCTTTCTCGGACCGAACCACGTCGAAATTCAATCCATCGACTATCCCAAGCTCGAAAATCCGAACGGTAAGAAGATCAATCATGGAGTTATTCTCAAAGTTGTTTCCACCAACATCTGCGGTTCCGACCAGCATATGGTCCGAGGTCGGACGACTGCTCCGACTGGCATGGTCCTTGGTCACGAGATCACAGGAGAAGTCGTAGAACTTGGGACCGACGTCGAGTACATCAAGATGGGCGATCTCGTCACCGTCCCGTTCAACGTTGCATGCGGCCGCTGTCGCACCTGTAGGGCTCAGGAGACGGGCGTCTGCCTGAATGTGAATCCTGGCCGGGCCGGTGGAGCATACGGCTACGTCGACATGGGGGGCTGGGTAGGCGGTCAAGCGGAATACGTCATGGTGCCTTACGCTGATTTCAATCTGATTCCATTTCCTGATAAGGCCCAGGCCATGGAGAAGCTAAGGGATCTCACGATGCTGACCGATATCCTTCCTACCGGCTTTCACGGTGCGGTCAATGCAGGCGTCGGCGTCGGTTCAACTGTCTATGTTGCCGGGGCCGGTCCCGTTGGCATGGCCGCAGCCGCATCGGCCTATATTCTTGGTGCCGCTGTCGTCATGGTCGGCGATATGAACCCTGAGCGGCTGGCTCATGCCAAGTCGGTCGGTTACGAGCCTATCGATTTGACCAAAGACGCCTCTCTCGAAGATCAGATCGCCCAGATCGTGGGGAAGCCCGAAGTAGACGCGGCCATCGACGCAGTCGGCTTCGAGGCAAAGGCGCACGGCCAGCACGGAGAAGAGGCGCCTGCAACCGTCCTCAACTCCCTCATGACGATCACGCGAGCCGCTGGCTCTATCGGCATTCCTGGCCTTTACGTCACCGAAGATCCGGGCGCTAAAGAGCAGGCAGCAAAGACCGGGAATCTGAGCATGAGGTTCGGACTCGGCTGGGCGAAATCGCACCGTTTCTATACCGGTCAAACTCCCGTGCTCAAATACAACCGGCAGCTCATGCAGGCGATTCTCCACGATCGGCTTCCGATCGCGAGAATCGTAAATGCAACGGTCATCAGCCTCGACGATGCTCCTAAGGGATACAAGGACTTCGATAAGGGGGCGGCGAAGAAGTTCGTGATCGATCCACATGGTTTGATCCCGAAGTCAGCCTAGTACCCGACCAGGCACACAGATCCAGCGCGGAAGGATCTGTGTGCCCAGCAGGTTGGTGTCTCGTCGGCACGATGACGAGAACAGCAGACACTTCGAGATTACGTCCTATAGATGAATGGTAATCTTGGACGATTGAGAACTGCATGAACGCCTACGCGCCGACAAAATGAGTGCGTACAGCTATGGGAATGCCGATAGCGATAAAGCATGTATATGCTCCGCTCATCAAAAACGCCCATCTATGGAATGCGGACAGCGTTCGATAAGAACACGTAGTTGTTCGCCATGCAACAAGCCCTCGTGGATCTCTTGAACGAAAAGCTTGCATCTGTCGCGTCCGACATTGAGGCCATCGAAAAAATGATCGCCTCGGAGCCGTCACAGACCAGTTCCTGGCGCTCCGCACCGTACAGGAGCTATTCAGGCGCCTGGCCGCCGATCTCCGAGTCGCCATCTCCCTCTTCGAGTAGCATTAGGTCAATTTCTGGGGACAGACCGTGCTTCAGTGAGTGCGGATTGCTTTCGCGCCAACTGAGCGCCCTAGAAGTCCTCGTTTGGGAAGTGTCTCGGAAAAGCACTCATGGCGCTTGTTCAGGTTCGGTGACCGATCTAGAACCGGAAGCGAATAATCGGAATGCCTCCACGACTAGCTTCGGCACCTCATCGTGATTCCGCTTCGTCACGAGTTCGTGCCTTGCGCCAGGAACTGGAAGCAGTACGGTCCTTGCCCGAATGAGCGTCAGCACCGCCACCACCTCACGTCCCCACGGCATTGCGATGAAATGACTACCGGTTGTTCCCGAGCCCCGAGCCCAATTCCAAAATGCCGATTCAGCATCTCGCTCAGTTCGAACCAATGTCCGGTTCGATGCCCAACATCAACCGAGACCTTCATAAATCGACATTAGCTCCCGAAAAGTCCGGTTTGTGGCAAGTTCAAAATCGTAGTTTCCGAAAAGTGAGATGAGTAGGTCTTTCGGAGACGCGAGAGACTATGCGCATGAAAACTCATTTTCTTGCGTGTCGGTTGACACTCGCTGTAGGTTTATTTGCATAAACCCTCCTTCAGAGTTGCTCTTAAAGTCGGCCCGACGTTACCAAAGGATTCTCGTCGCCTAAAGCCCGTGTATACGTGGGCCGGGGCCGGGATGCAAGCGGTAATGGGCTGTTTCGCAGCGATTTCAGCGGTTTACCGTCGAATGCGGTGGTCTATCGCAGGACACGAATGGCGAATCGCTCTCGAACTGAGCGCTCAGTCGTCATCGTGCATGCGACGTAGGTTGTTCTTGTACACGGCCTTGCCTATCGCGTTTCCCAGGCGCTCGCCTGCGACCTGATCGGTTCGAAAATGTATCCCACCGTAAACACGTGCGTCGGAGATGTCGTCGGTGATCTGGTCGAAGGTGGTGTATTGCAACACAATGTTGGGCACGGCGGGATTTGACAACGTTATGAAATGCCCACCTTCACCGTATATGCGTTTAAGAATCTGGGCTGCGCCATTCGCCGCGCTGCCGTGGTTGGAGGGATAACTCGGGAAACATGGAGTCGTGACAAACGGGACAAAGCTGGGATCAGGATCGGTTTTCGGATTGCCGTCTGTGTCACCAGCATGGATCGCTGTTTCGGGTCGCCAGAAATTGTAGTGATACTTGTTGAAGAATGCCGCGACCAAGCTGTCATTCATCGCCATGTTCATTACGGCCAGCGCACGAGCATTTTCGGTCAGAGAATGCCACCGCTCCTGCGCAACCTGCTGGACGACCTGATTGAAGACCTGAGTTGGCGAGGACGCGCCATAGAAGAGCGCGACATTCGCGCGATCTTGTGGTCGCTCTCTGCTGTCGATGCTTCCCACCGTCATCACCTCGTTGTAGGTTTTCGCATATTCGCGGCTCGTGAGCACTGGCGGTGGGTCGAGGAGATACTCCCTAACACTCGAGATGCCGAACGGAGTTATGTTTTGCCATTGAAACGCAATTCCGACAGCGACTCCATTCACAATTGGACAACTCGGTGTGGCTTGCCATTCCCCCGGAACCGGCGGCCCCGGTATCTTGAATTGCGGAGGCGACGATCCGTCGTTTGCGCGCAGAGCGATCATGGCCACAGCTGCGGCTTCACCCGTGGCAATGCCGTCGGTCTTGGCTTGACCGTCCGGTATAAACGCGAGGGAGTTGGCGCGGTCGGCGTCGAGGGTCGAGGCGCTAGCTAGAAAATAGGTGCTAAGCACGCGATAGGCAGCTTGGATGGCTGCAGCCTCGGGGGATGCACCTGGCGGTGCTACGATCGTTCCGAGATAGGGATGATACTCGCCCGTGATGGCGTTCACGGATTCGAATACAGCGAGTTGTACGATTGCCGCGTATCGTGCTTGGGCGAATGGGTTCTGGCGGTTCGTGACCGCTGTGTTCACTGCGATCACGTTCCAGTCCAATACGGCATCGGCTTTCGCGACGGCAGACCCGAATAGAGTCGCGATCAACATGCATAGCCCGAGAACCCGGTTCTTTGTGTCGCCATGTATCTTTTTCATTGTGCTTCCTCCTGATTCTTCACTGGCTTTCGGGCAGTGGTGATCGGGATATTTGCGGCAACGAAGGCTGTTGTCCATATCGGAGAGTGTGTCGCGGCGTTATGTTTTGTGTCGCTCTAAAGACAAGCGTGGGTTCCACTTGCGTCAGCCTCTACCGATGTGGTGTAGAATCACTCAGCTTCCATGGGGTGTGCCATGGCTTCCGAGCTAGCTGGAGTGGAGCAACCGATCCGGTTCGGCGAGGGCTACGAGGTTGATCTGCGTCCTCGGAGGCTTCGCCATGGTAGTCATGTGCTGAAGCTTGAGCGTATCCCGTTCGAGATCCTTCTCCTACTGCTTGAACACCGGGACGAGATTGTTACTCGGGATCAAATCGTCTCCAGGGTTTGGGGCCAGGGTGTTTTCCTGGATACCGACAACAGTATCCGGGGCGCGATCCGCAAGCTTCGCCAAGTCCTGAAGGATGACGCCGAGACCCCACGGTTCATACAAACCGTGACCGGGCAGGGGTATCGCTTCGTCGCGCTGGTTATTACTCCCAAAGAACCAAGCGCAGCTTCCGAACCAGAGGCAGCGGGTGTTCTCACCAGCGACCGGGATTTCGTGTCGGAACTCGATAGTTGGTTACAAGCCCGAAGACTGCGTTTAGTCGAGCCAGATCAGGATCGCACGGCGGAAAAGACGACGGATGCCGGAAGCGGACAGGCGAATCGCAAGTCCTACAGGTGGCTTTTCGTTGGAGCGGCCGCTTTGCTCTCAGTCGCGTGCCTTCTGTCATTCCTGGTAGTTTGGGGCTGGCGACGAGCATCGAACCCGCCCACCCATTCCCAGGGCAAGATAGTCCTTGCTGTTCTACCATTCGAAAACTTGAGTCGCGATCCCGACCAGGAGTTTTTCAGTGACGGTCTGACTGAAGAAATGATCGCCCAGACCGGAAAGCTGAATCGGGATCGACTCACCGTGATAGCCCGCAGTTCGGTTGCAAAGTACAAAGGCACCACTCTGGCCGCGAAAGAGATCGGTAAAGAACTGAACGCGGATTATCTTCTCCAGGGCACCGTCCGCCGCTCGTCGGACCGTGTACGCATCACCGTCCAACTCGTCGAGGCTCAAAATCAGACAGACCTCTGGACCGAGAGTTACGACCGCGAACTCAAAGATCTGCTAGCTGTGCAGGACTCAGTCGTGCAGAGCATCGCGAGCCAAATACACATCGCTCTCACGGAAGAACAGAAAACACGTTTAGCAAATCCGCGGCAGCCAAGGCCTGAAGCATACGAGGCGTATTTGAAAGGTCGCTACCACTGGAACAAGCGAACAGCCGACGGCATGCAAAAGGCGGAGGATTATTTTCAGCAGGCCATTGACAACGATCCAACCTACGCCGCGGCATATTCCGGGTTGGCCGACTGCAACAGCGGACTTGCGTGGCACGGGTTCAAATCCCCGGCCGAGGCGCTTCCGAAAGCTTACGCGGCCGCTCGCAAGGCGGTGGAGATCGACCCACAATCGGCTGAGTCCCATGCCTCCCTGGGACTTGTGTTCAGCCATGGTTGGAATTGGGCTGGAGCCGAGGCCGAGTTCAAGCGTGCTCTGGAGTTGGATCCTCAATATGCAAATGCGCACCACTGGTACGGAGACTATCTTTCCATCAAGAGCCGCCATGACGAGGCGCTTGCCGAAGCCAGCCGTGCACTGGAACTCGATCCACTTAATCTCATGATCAGCACATGGGTGGCACTGCGATACTATCAGGCCCGTGACTATTCCCATGCAATCGAACAAGGTCGAAACTCTGTTGAGCAGGACTCGAACTTCGCAGCTGCACACCTTCTGCTGGGCGAGGGCTACGTTCAGGCAGGCTTACGCAGCGAGGGCGTTAGTGAGCTGAAGCTGGCTGCGAGTCTGTCAGGGGGTAGCCCACTTTACACGGCCCAGGTCGCGGTTGCCCTTGCAGCGGCAGGGCGGAGGCGTGAAGCACTCCGAATCTCACACGAACTGGAGACAATCTCGAGGAAGCGTTACGTTTCGCCCTACGGGTTGGCTCAGATCTACGCAGCGTTGAAAAGCGATGAAGACACATTCAAATGGCTGCAAGCCGCGTATCGCGATCACGCTGTCTGGATGGAATACCTCGCCGTCGATCCGATCTTTGATCGCTATCGCTCCGACCATCGTTTTCAAGAGCTCCTCCGGCGAATCGACCTGCTCTGAGTTAGATTACGAAATCCCCGATGCTCTACCGCAAAGCGTGGCCGTCTGCATCCAGTTACTGTCGAAAGTAGACAAGCCAAGAAAGCAACAAGTCCTTCAGCGACAAATAGGCTGCGAGAACAGCCTTTGTAGCTCTCGCCAGAAAGTACCTTCCGGACATGAATTGTGTCTGGATGACGCTAGTGCTTTTTCGGGCGCGCGTTGGTGCGCAGAGTGGAGCGGAACAGAGGATAGGGGCGCGCGTTCGAAGAAGCCGTCAGAAGGATGGCCGACCCTTCTCCTGGGGAATCTTACGTTACCCCGGGTGTTCTGCAAAACCGGAGGCGAAAGCATTTTCTGGCGTCTGGCGATTGTCCCGAGTGACGGGCAAACCGGAAGTAATCCGTAGTTCCCGCAAAGTCCGGTTTGCGGCAAGTCCGGTTACGAACCAGTCGAAATTGCCGGAAAACTGGTATTTCTTTAACTGCATCCGAGGTTTTCCAAGCGATTCATCTTGGAGAGCTTAAATTGCGCTTCCGTAATATGTACAGCTGTGCGGCCACAATGGCCTTTGTTCCGAAGTGCGGGCACGGGAGGAATGATGAGGATCACACTGAATATCGTTGCTAGTCTTCTGGTTCTAGCGGGCGTCATTTGGTTCCTGCAAGGGATCAATGTACTGCCTGGTAGTTTCATGACTGGACAGACTAGGTGGACGGTTTATGGTGGTATAGCCATTGCATTGGGTATCGCTTTATTGCTGAGAGCTAACCGGCCGCGAAAAGAGAGCTGATTCAGTGTGAAGTTGCCGATAACCTCGTTTTACGCGAACTTCGTTCAATATGTTCAGTGACGTACCGTCAGGAACAGAGGCCAGATTTCCTCGATCTCGCTATCGTTGACGGCGATGCAGCCCTTGGTCCAATCGGCCTATCGTTGTAGCGAGCTACCTTGCGTCCTCCAGTTTCCTCAACCAGTGTGGGGCATCACTAGGTAGTTCACTGAAACAGTCCACATCGGCTATCCTGCGGCCTGTGGCGACGTCGGCGAGAACGCAGCGCATTACAAAGTGGGGAGGACCATCTTCATAGGCGACTTGATGACCATCCGCCCAGAAGATCCATTTCCAAACGTAATGCTCACCTACAAATCGACGAATGATGCGCCCGTGTCGGCTCAGTATCAAGGTTCGTGGATAACGCTCGTCGGTTCGGTCGGGATTGGGATAGTTCAGCGTCCATCCGGCCATGCCGTTTGGCCCTAGAAGATGCTCCGATTCGGTTGGCCGTTCGGACTTCGGTGCTGATTGTGTCCCCGGTTCAGGAATGCGGAAAAACGCAGTGAACAGCAATACACATGAGGCAAGTTTCACGACGGTCGGACCTCGCACCAAGTTTAGGCCAAGTCAACCGATGCTTAGATGAAAACACTCGGGAAGTCCGGCTGGCCGAGGTTCACGCAAAGTCAGGATTTCGGCAAGTTCAATCATCGACGTTTCCTATAATCCCGTTTTCAAGGAACTACAGGGGAATCACTTGTCCGAGAAGCCGACTACACGGACAAGTGAGCGACCTTCGTTTGTCGATGAGGCATTGGCGATTCGCCATGGAAGCTACGCCCGGAGCGAGCGCAACTTCCAAGGAATATGACTTCCTATTGTCGATCCTCTTGGTAATCCGCCTCTCTGCCTACTCCGGAGACCGTTCCTGTGAACTCTCCCGTAGCAGCAAAAAAGACAGGGTTGTTAAGGGCATCGGCCAACACTGGCACTACCCTCTCGTTCAACGTAAGAGTCCCGGAAGCATCCTTGAAACGGCCGGTTCCAGCAGTGATTTGGAAGGTCAAAGTGCAGTGTGACTCCCCAGCCGCGAGATCTATGCAATTTTCTCCTTGCGTGAGATTGACCTTCCGTGGTCCTCCCGCTGGTCGGGATTGGATTGCTTGTTGGCGGTTGGACGTAAGATGATTTCACTCTGGGCTATGGGCTCAAAAGGGGGATCGGGCTATGGGACAGGTTGAGGTTTCGGCAAGGTTGGGGCTGAGTGAACTGGCTCCGCGGCTGGTGCAGTCGGAGATTCGCGCGATGAGTGTGGCGTGCGATGCGATGGGTGGAGTGAATCTGGCGCAGGGAGTGTGCGACACGGAGGTGCCGGAGGTGGTGGTCGAAGGGGCGATTCGTGCGATTCGCGATGGGTTGAATATCTATACGCGGCTGGATGGGATTCCACGGTTGCGGAAGGCGATTGCGGGGAAGGTGGAACGGACGCTGGGGATTGTGGTTGATCCGGAGCGTGAGGTGCTGGTGACCAGTGGGGTGACGGGGGCGTTTCAGGCGGCGGCGATGGCGCTGCTGAATCCGGGCGATGAGGTGCTGGTGTTTGAGCCGTTCTATGGGTATCACGTGAATACGCTGAGCTCGCTGCGGGTGGCGGCGGTGGCAGTGGCTTTGACGGCGCCGGACTGGGGGCTGGATCTGGCGGCGGTGCGAGCGGCGATTACGCCACGGACGCGGGGGATGGTGATCAATACGCCTTCGAATCCAGCGGGGAAGGTGTTTACGCGGTTTGAGCTGGAGGGGCTGGCGAAGATTGCGGAGGAGTTCGATCTGTTCGTGTTTACGGATGAGATCTATGAGCACTTTGTTTATGGAGGGGCGACGCATCTTAGTCCGGCGGCGATTCCGGGGATGCGGGAGCGGACGATTTTGATGTCGGGGTTTTCGAAGACGTTTTCGGTGACGGGGTGGAGGGTGGGGTATCTGATTGCCGATGCGAGATGGCTGGGGTCGATTGGGTACTTTCATGATCTGACGTATGTGTGTGCGCCGGCTCCGATGCAGCAGGGGGTAGCGGATGGTGTGGAGCAGCTGGGGGAGGATTTTTACAGTGGGCTGGCGATGGAGCATGAGGTGAAGCGAACGATGATTGTGGAGGCGCTCCGGGAGGTTCACATGACCCCGCATGTGCCGGATGGGGCTTATTATGTGCTGGCTTCGGCGGCTGGGCTGCCGGGAGCTACGGCGGCGGAGAAGGCGAGGGCGCTGCTGGCGAAGACGGGAGTGGCTTCGGTGGCGGGGTCGGCGTTCTTCAGGCCGGGGAAGGGTGAGGACCTGCTGCGGTTTTGCTTTGCGAAAAAGGATAAGGATCTGGTGGAGGCTTGCCGGAGGCTGCGGGAGCTGCGTTAGGGCGCGGCTTGTTCCCTGGGTCTATAAGATGAAGAGGTATGCCGCCATTTTCTGAAGTGACGCGGATTGAAGCTGCGATCAAGAATAAGAGTGCGAAGGAGCTGGAGTGGTCGCTGTGGTACTGCCGGATGCGGCAGGCGGTGCCGAGTGCGCGACCGGCGGACTTGAAGTACTGGCGCGGGATTGAGGCGCTGGTGAAGGAGACGATGGCTCCTCCGGTGGCGGCGAAGGCGTATCCGGCGCGAAAGAAGAAGGCGGGGCGCGGGTTGGGGATGGGACCAGTGGATCCGGAAGCGGACTCCTAAGCCTTTTCAGGCTGAAGGGAATAGGGTGGTTCTGATCTCGCGAGACTGGGGGAGATCGACACCGAACTTAGTGCTCCTTTAGTCTGGACGAATGTAGTCTGGACGAATGGTGACGTTTTATCATCAGCCCGGATCAGGCGGCGTTGCTGATTACGCTGTTTGGCGTACGCGTTGTTTGGTGATCGACCGTAAAAACCTGTGTCCTGCCGGACGGGGCCCACGCGCAGTAAGCCCCGTCCGGCAGGACATAGGTTTCTGCGGCTCGCCTCGCGCATTCAGCGAAAATTAAGCATTCAATGCTACCTTGCTTCTGCTGTCGATCGAATGCACTTTGGCTGTTGATTGGGTGCATCGGATCCAGCCAGGAGATATCAATGCGAACGATGCGAATGGTTGTAATGTCACTGGCGGTGCTGTTGATCGCCGGTTTTCTGCCCGCTATGGCGCAGACAAAGTGGGAGGTGACCAAAACATGGCACATTGGCGGAGAAGGCGCAATGGACTATCTGACGGTCGATCCCGAGACACACCGCTTGTTTGTCCCGCGCGGGACCCACACGATGGTGATCGACGCCGGCTCAGGGAAGGTGCTGGGAGATATTCCGGGGCAGAAGGTTGCGCATGGCGTGGCGATCGTCCCGTCGCTGGGGCGCGGCTTCATCACGGATGGCGGCGGAGAGGGTGCTATCGTTATCTTCGATCTGAAGACGTATGCCGTGCTTGGGACGCTGGCAACGGTGCCCGATTCGGACGGCATTATTTACGACGCTGCACTCGACCGCATTCTCGCTGTCTCGGGAGACAAGGGCGTGCTGATGTCGTTCAAACCGGATATCGATCCGAAGAGCGGCAAGATCGATCCGCCGCTGGAGCTGGGCGGGGCGCCGGAGTTTCTCGCCTCGGATGGAACCGGAAAGGTCTACATCAACCTGGAGGACAAGGACGTAGTCGCGGAGGTCGATCTTGAGGCAAAGAAGGTAGTTGCACGCTGGCCGGTTACGCCCGGCGGCCACCCCGTGGGGATGGCGTTGGACAAGAAGACGCACCGCTTGTTTATCGGCTGCCGCAAGCCCCAGAAGATGATCGTCATGAGCACGGAAGACGGCAAGGTCCTCTCCGATCTGCCAATCGGAGCGGGCGTCGATGCGACTGTGTTCGAGGCGGGGCAGGGATTCGCAAGCTGTCGCGATGGTTCCCTTGTAGTTACTGGCGAGCGATCGGGGAAATTTGAGGTTGAGCAGATCGTCAAGACTCCCTATGGAGCGAAGACGCTGGGGATCGATCCAACGACCAACAAGATCTATCTGCCGACGATGGAGTTTGAAGAGGTCAAGCCTGGAGCGGCTTCTGGGCGTCCGAAGGCAAAGCCGGGGAGCTTCATGATTGTGGAGGTTGGGGCGGCGCAGTAGATAGCGGTAGATCAGCCCGGATCAGGCGGCGTTGTTGATTGCGCTGTTTGGCGCACGCGTTGTTGGGGATCGACCGTAAAAACCTATGTCCTGCCGGACGGCCCCACTGCGCGTGGGGCGGTCACTTCGTGACTTGTGTACCTGTTTGGGCGAATTGAATTGCCTGGGTCCTCGCGATGCTCGGAGGGGAAGATCGCCGACCAGCGGGAGGCCCTATGCTTATCATCCTGTCAAGACCGGTATACGCGTCACGAAGTGACCGCCCTCCGCGCAGGAGGCCCGTCCGGCAGGACATAGGTTTTTACGGCTCGCCTCGCGTGGTTGGTTGCGTCTCTGTAAAATATCGGATGGCAGTGGAGGAGAACGTATGGCATCGGCAATGGCAGGGATCGAGGCGTTGAAGGGCACGCATCAGCAGCTGAAGACGAAGATGGAGAGCACGGTGGAAGACTTCCGTGGACATCTGCTTTCGGCGCGGACGGGGCGGGCGAATGTGCATATGCTCGACCAGATCAAGGTGGATTACTACGGAACGGACACGCCGGTTGCGCAGATGGGGCAGGTGAGTACGCCGGAGCCAACGTTGATTCTGGTGCAGCCTTATGACGGGGGGATGGTGTCGGCGATCGAGAAGGCGATTCGCACGTCGGGGACGGGACTGAATCCGATGACCGATGGGAAGGTGATTCGGGTGCCGGTGCCGCCGATGACCGAGGAGCGGCGAAAAGATGTGGTGAAGCAGCTGAACAAGACGCTGGAGGACCATAAGACCGCGATCCGGAATATCCGACGCGATGGGAACGACCAGATCAAGAAGGCGGCGAAGGACAAGCTGATCTCGGCCGATGACGAGAAGCGCGCGAACGAAGAGGTTCAGCAGTTGACCGATGCGGAGATCAAGCGGGTGGAGGATCTCTTCAAGGCCAAGGAAAAAGAGATTATGACGGTCTGAGAGTCTTCAGATCTGAGAGTTTCAGAGTTGAGATTGAACGGCCTTCACTGTACCTGGTGGAGGCCGTTTTTTTGTGGATGGGCGGATGGAGTCGGATCTTCGTCACGGCTGACGCGTCTGCGTTCGCCCCGATTTTTGAGAAGGACTCGCTGCTTGCAGGTGGAACAAATCCAGGGGAAGTAGCCGAAGAGGGGGAGAAGGTTGTCCTCGAGGAGTCCGATGCGCTTGGTCCGCGAGAGCTTGCCGTGGTGGCATTTTGTGCATTTCATCGGTGCCTCCGCTGGGCTCGACTTGCACAGCCACACGCTAGTAAGAGGTACGGCGGATGGTTGGGGTTGGATTGCCGGGTGTGGGTGATTTTGCGGAGCGGGTTTGATGGGTGGGTGGTGGGTTGAAAGCAGTGGACGCAGGAAGCTTCGAAGCTGTAATGTTTTTGCGATTTGCGCCGATGACTGGATCAGCCGTCCTCGCTTTGCGGGATGAGCGAGATCTCTGGGAGGCGGGCGTGGACGAGATTGAGGGCCAGTTTGAGGGCAAGGAGGAGCGGCGGAGTGTGGCGTTGGAGGGGGTCGTCGAGCGGCGGGAGCATACGCGCTACGCCGTGGATGCATGGGCCGAGGTGATGGTGAAGGATGGGACGATGCTGTTTCGCGGGCGGGTGCTGGATGTGAGCCAGGGTGGGTGCTACATCGAGACGGAGGCTCGGCTGCGGCTCGCTCCGGGGACGCCGGTTGAGATTATCTTTCGGGCGCATGAGCGGGTGCTGCGGTGTGAAGGGACCAGCAGGATGGTGAGGACGCGGGGGGCGGGGTTCTTGTTTGAGGGGATGAGTGCGAAGGTGCGGGCTGGGCTGGAGGGATTGATCGCGGAGTTGAGTGGGGAGGCTTAGCGGGTCTCGTACTGTCGGCCTTCGATCGGAGGTAGAGAGATGGGACGCGGGGAGTTCTTTGTTTCGCTCAAAATGACACCAAAGGAGAAGCACAGCGGAGCAAGGCAAATGCGGGGGTCTCTCCACTGCGCGGCGGACGATGAAGCTGTCCGCCGCTTCGGTCGAGATGACGGCTTTCAAGCAGGAGAGTCGAGATGACGGATCTCAAGTTGGAGTAGGAGAGGGCGATGAGGTCGAACGATTGCACTACGTGGTGTGGTCGATGATGATCTTCCAGCCGTCGGTGGTTTTTTCGAAGATGAGGGAGAAGATGCCTCCGGCGTTGCCGCCGTCTTTCTTGCCTCGCTCGAGGTGGTACTTGCCGATGCAGACGGCGTAGTTTTCGTCGAGGGGGTGGACCTCAAGCTCGGAGAAGGAGAGGGTGCCCATGGCGGCTCGGGTGGGGTAGTCGCGCTTGTACTGGTCGAGGAGGCCGGCGTAGCCGCGGGAGATCTGGTGAGTGATGAAGAGGGTGTCGGGGGAGTCTTTGTAGCCGTTGGCGAAGGCGGGGAGGTCGCCCCGGTTCCAGGCTGCCTCCTGGGCGAGGAGGACCTTGATGACGTCGAGCTCCTGGCGGGAGGCGGTGTGGAGACGATCCGGGTTTTGCGCGGTGAGGGTGAGCGGTGCGAGGAGAACGAATAAGACGGCAGCAAGGCGGAGAGAGGAACGCAGTGGCATGGGAGACCTCGAAGGGGGAGCTGTCTGGTTTAGCGTTGCTTCGTGTGGTTGCTTCATAGAATGCCGTGTCAAGTTTGGATTGATAGTAGACCATGTCGGTGGAAGATTTGGTTTCCCGGATCTTCTACAGTAACTGTCTGAGCACCCACCGGATAGTCTTCGATCTGTCTTCGGAGAGAAGAGGAGTTGCCGGTTATTGTTTTGACAAGGATGTTAATGACACGATCGAACTCAGGGCGATTGCCGGGGCTGGACACGTTGCGGGCGGTCGCGATTGTGGCTGTGATGTTGTATCACCTGAAACCATTTCTTCCCGAGAGCATGGCGGTGGTTGCGCAGTTTGGCTGGATGGGGGTCGATCTGTTCTTTGTGCTGAGCGGATATCTGATCGGCCTGCAGTTGCTGAAGCCGTACGCGTCTGGGGATAGACCTTCGATCTGGAGTTTTTATCGGCGCAGAGCGTATCGGATTCTTCCGGCCTATGTTGTTGTTTTGTGGATCTATCTTGTGTTTCCCGGGTGGCGGGAGTCTTCGGTACTGCCGCCGCTGTGGCAGTTTTTGACGTTTACCGTCAATTTGTTTTTCGTCGATTTTAGTCAGCATGCTTTTTCGCATGTCTGGTCGCTGTGTGTGGAGGAGCATTTTTATCTGGTGCTTCCGCTGCTGGTGATCTGGGTGATGCGGAGGCCATCTTTGCGGAAGACGGCATTGTTGATCGGCGGCGTCATTCTGTTTGGAATCTGCCTTCGCGGCTACAAGTTGTTGCCTCTGATTGCGCCGTCGGGATGGAGTGGACGCGTGGTGCCGGATGACTTCGGAACGTTTTACTACAGATATCTCTACTATCCAACCTACTCGCGGCTTGATGGGCTGGTGGTGGGGGTGACGCTGGCGCTGGTACGGATCTTCCGGCCTGCAGGGTGGTCGTGGCTGGCCCGCAGAGGGCACGCGGCGTTGGTTGTAGGGATCGCCTTTACGGGCGCGGTTTGCTGGATGTTCCGAAGCGATGGGATGGGCGATGCGACGAAGGCTGCGGCATGGGGGACGGTGATTGGGTACCCGCTGCTTGCAGCCGGGCTGGGGTTGCTGGTGGTTTCGAGCGTAAGCAGCGATGGATGGCTGAGTCGGTTTAGAGTGCCTGGGTCGCGGCTGCTGGCTACGCTTGCGTTCAGTCTTTATCTCACACATAAAGAGGTCGCGCATCTGGATCGGAGGTACCTGATCTCGCTTACTAAGGCTCGGGATGCGAAGACCGTAGTGGTCTATGCGGTGACATGTCTGCTGGGGGCCGGGGTGTTGTACGGGTTGGTGGAGCGCCCGTTTATGGTGCTTCGGGATCGCTTGGAACGGCGATCGACCGAGAGGGTGGATGCGGAGATGCTTCGCGAGCCGGCTTTGTAGCGGAGACTAATCGCGGTTGAAGTGGGTGTTGTCGAGGTCTTCGGTTGGCTTGACGCCTACGGTGGGGGTGATCCAGATGATCGTGACGAAGGCGCAGAGGCCGAGGGCCAGGTGAGGGTGGGAGAAGGCAAGGAATAAGGCGACAAGATAGACGAAGAGGGAGAGCTGGTTTTTGCGCTGGACGGAGGTGTCCTCCGCTTCGAGCTTGTTGGCGATGCGGAGTCGGCGGGCGATGGAGAGGCGCAGCAGAAGGAAGCTGAACCCGGTAAAGATCATCGAGGCGATGTAGAGGAAGACGGAGAAGGAGTCGAGTTTTTTCTCGAGGACGTAAGAGGTGAAGAAGGGCAGGAGCGAGAGCCAGAAGAGGAAGAAGAGGTTGGCATAGAGGACGAGCTCGTCGGCTTCTTCGGTGCGGTGAACGAGGTGGTGGTGGTTGATCCAGTAAATGCCGGTGAAGGCGAAGGAGATGGCGTAGATGGCGAGGGTGGGGAGAACGGAGTAGAGTCCGGCGACGCCCTCCTGGCGGGGGACCTTGAGCTCGAGCACCATGATGGTGATGATGACGGCGATGACTCCGTCGGAGAAGGCTTCGAGACGGGCTGGGGAGGAGAGGTGATGGCGGGGCATGGGTTTGTCGCTGGGCTGCGGTGTTGGGAGCAGCATACAACGGTGATTGCGCAGGGTAGCAGGCTATTGAGACTAAAATAGTGGAATGGCTGCAAATCCTCTGGAAACGACCGCGCCTTCCAGCGCGATGAAGGTTGTTCATGCGGTTTGTTCGCATGACTGCCCGGATTCGTGCGGCGTGCTGGTGACGGTGGATGAGCTGACGGGCCGGGCGGTGAAGGTGCAGGGTGATCCCTCGCATCCGGTGACGCGCGGGTTTTTGTGCGGCAAGGTGGCGAAGTATCTGGACCGCGTTTATTCGCCGGACAGGCTGTTGTATCCGATGCGTCGGCGAAAGGGCGTGGCGAAGGGGTCGCTGCCGCAGGGGCGTGAGGCGGATGCGTTTGAGCGGGTCTCCTGGGATGAGGCGCTGGACGAGATTGCCGCGAAGCTGACGAAGATTGCGGCGGAGTTTGGGCCGGAGAGTGTGCTGCCTTACAGCTATGCGGGGACGATTGGGCAGCTTGGGTATGGGTCGATGGATCGGAGATTCTTTCATCGACTTGGGGCTTCGCAGTTGGCGCGGACGATCTGCGCGGAGGCGGGTGGGACGGCGCTGAAGGCTGTGTATGGAGTGAAGCTGGGGACGGTTCCGCAGGACTTCGCGCATGCCGGGCTGGTGATTGCCTGGGGTGCGAATATTCATGGGAACAATGTGCACCTGTGGCCGTTTATTGAAGAGGCACGGCGCAAAGGGGCGCGGCTGGTGGTGATCGATCCGTACAGGACGCGGACGGCGGCGCTGGCGGATGAGCATCTGGCGATTAATCCCGGGACCGATACGGCGCTGGCGTTGGGGTTGATGCACGTGATTCTGAGCATGGGGCTGGAGGATCGCGAGTATGTGGATGCGTGCACGAACGGATTTGAGGAGCTGCGGGCGCATGCACTGAAGCCGGAGTACTCGCCGGAGAGTGTGGCGAAGGCTACGGGGATCGATGCGGGGGCGATTGTGCGGCTGGCTCGGGCTTATGCTGCGGCGGGGCGTGCGGACGCAGGGAATAACGCTGAGGGCTCAAACGTCGCCGGGCCGGCGGTGATTCGGTTGAACTACGGGATTCAGCGGAGTGAGAATGGCGGGACGGCGGCGCGGGCGGTTTGTATGCTGCCGTTGTTAACCGGTGCGTGGAAGTACAAAGGCGGCGGATTGCTGCTCTCTACGTCGGGTTCATTTCCGTTCAACGAGAGGGCGCTGCAGATGCCGGAGTTGATGCTGGCGAGTCCGTTGGGACGGCCGGCGCGTGTCGTGAATATGAGCCAGCTTGGTCAGGCGTTGACTACGCTTGGGAACGATGCGAAGGCTGGGGCTCAAACTGGGCCGCGCGTGAAGGCGCTGTTTGTGTATAACTCGAATCCGGCGGCGGTGGCTCCGAACCAGAACGATGTGCTGCGCGGCATGAGGCGTGACGATCTGTTTACGGTGGTGCATGAGCAGTTCTTTACTGACACGGCGGACTATGCGGATGTGCTGCTGCCGGCGCCGACGTTTCTTGAGGTGAAGGATGTGCAGGGTGCGTATGGGCATCTGTTTGCGCAGGTGAGCGAGCGGGCGATTGCGCCGCTGGGCGAGGCGCGGAGCAACGTCGCGATGTTTGGTGAGTTGGGGCGGCGCATGGGATTTGAAGAGGCGTGCTTTGACGATCGCGAGGACGAGTTGATCGATCAGGCGCTCGAGACGGAGCATCCGTGGTTTGCCGGGATTACGCGGGAGCGGTTGGAGCGGGAGGGGCATGTTGCGCTTCGGCTTCCTGTTGATGCGAAGGGCGACGTGTTGCCGTTCAGCACGGCGGTGTGGTTCAAGACAGCGAGTGGGCGGGGTGAGTTGTTACCGGTGCCGGTGTTTGCTGCGCCTACGGAGTCTCGCGCGAACGCTGCGAAGGGGCCGTATCCGCTGGAGTTTCTGCCGAGGAAGGCGGATAACTATATGAACTCGACGTTTGCGAATATTCCTCTGCATCAGCGGATGGAGAAGCGCACGGCGGGCGTACTGGAGATGCACGCGACCGATGCGGCGGCGCGACAGATTGCGACTGGCGATGCGGTGGAGGTGTTCAACGGGCGCGGCAGCATTACGCTGAGGGCGCTGGTGAACGCGCAGGTGTCGGCGGGCGTGGTGGCGGCGCGGCTGGATTGGAGTAAGCTGGGCAACGATCTCTCGGGGAACCGCGCCAACGTGAATGCGCTGACGTCGGAGACGCTGACCGATATTGGTGGCGGCGCAACGTTTTATTCGACTTTGGTTGAGGTAAGGAAAGGGCACGATGACGTTAGGTGATGTGAAGGTACTGCCGGGGCTAGATGAGATTAAGGCTGCGGCCGAGTTGATCTACAAGACGATGCCGGCTACGCCACAGTACAGCTGGCCGCTGCTGAATGAACGGGCTTCGCAGATCGCCGGGGCGGTTGAGGTTTGGGTGAAGCATGAGAACCATACGCCGGTGGGCGCGTTCAAGGTTCGCGGCGGGTTGGTGTATATGGACTGGCTGCGGCATGAGCGGCCAGAGGTGAAGACGGTGGTGTCGGCGACGCGCGGGAATCATGGTCAGTCGATGGCGTTTGCCGGCAAGCAGCTTGGACTGCGGGTGGTGATCGTGGTGCCGTTTGGAAACAGCCCGGAGAAGAACCGTTCGATGCGGTGTCTGGGTGCGGAGCTGGTGGAGTTTGGCAACGACTTTCAGGAGGCAAGCGAACATGCGGCTTATCTGGAGGGGAAGTTTGGCTGGCATCGCGTGCCGAGCTTTGATCTGCGGCTGGTAACGGGCGTGTCGACGTATGCGTGGGAGATGTTTACTGCTTGCCCGGAGCTTGAGACGTTCTATGTGCCGATTGGGATGGGGTCGGGTGTGTGCGGGACGATTGCGGCGCGGAATGCGCTGGGGTTGAAGACGAAGGTGGTGGGTGTGGTGTCGACCCATGCACCTGCCTATGCGTTGTCGTTTGCGGCGGGGCATGTGCGGGAGCATGAGTCGACCACCGAGATCGCCGATGGTGTCGCTTGCAGGAAGCCGGATGAGACGACGCTGGAGATCTTGAAGGCGGGGATGGATCGTATTCTGATGGTCGATGACAAGGCGGTGAAGGAGGCGATGCGCGCTTACTTCGTCGACACGCATAACGTGGCGGAGGGTGCGGGGGCGATTGGCCTGGCTGCGCTGCTGATGGATCGGCCGAAGGGTGGAAAGCGCGTGGGGACAGTCTTGTGTGGCGGGAATGTGGATAGCGACGTGTTTGGCAGCGTGTTGTGCGACGGCGGGTTGAGCTGAGCCTAAAACTCAAGTCGCGCTGCGGATTCTAGAGCCTCCTCAAGATCACTCGTTGGGGTTAGAGCAGACGGATTCCCCGAAACGTCGAAGCTAGAGGCGTGCTAGTCTGGCGCGGTCGGTTTCTGGTGTTCACTTCGATTTGTTATGGAGTTCGCAATGACACGCTTCTGCTTGTTGCCTGGGTTGGTTTTGCTGGCTTCGGTTTCGGGATTTGCTTCGGGGCCGGGTGACAGGGTGGCGACGGACCCCAAGAGCGTGATTTCGGCAGAGAGTGCGGCTGGGGGTTCTCCGATGCCGGTGGGTGAGTTGTTGCAGACGGTGCGACTGGCGGGTTCTACGTGGTCCCCGGATGGCAAGCAGATTGGATACATCAGCAATGCTTCGGGGCGGCTGAATCTCTGGGTGATGCAGGCGGATGGCACGGGTGCGCGGCAGTTGTTGAAGTCCAATGACCGTCAGTCGAGTCCGGCGTTCACCAAAGACGGCAAAGAGATTGTGTTTGAGCAGGACAAGGGCGGCGATGAGCTGTATGACCTGTATGCGGTTTCGGTGAGTGGAGGCGAGCCGAGAGACCTGACGAATACGGACAAGACGAGCGAGAGTGGGCCCTTGTTTTCTAAAAACGGCAAGTGGTTGGCGTTTGGCAGCAAGGAGAAGGTGGAGTCTTCGACCAATCTCGCGGTGATGGAGTGGCCTGCGGGAACGGCGCGGTTGTTGACGCACGAGAAGGATCCGAAGGCCTCGTGGGATGCTGTGGATTGGAGTCCGGATGGTCGATATGTCTATGCGGTGCGGCAGGTGGGGACGGAGGATGCTGACGTCTATCGCGTGGAGGTGAAGAGCGGGGCGGCGGAGAACCTGACGGCGCATACGGGAAAGGTGTTGATGCTGGCGTCCGCGGTGTCGCCGGATGGGAAGACGCTGCTGATGACTTCGAATGAGAAGGGCGGGTACGCGAATGTTGCGTTGCTCGATGTGGCGTCGAAGAAGAGGCGGTGGGTGACGGATACGCAGTGGGAGGCGCATGCGGGAGGATTTTCGCCAAGGGGCGACACGTTTACCTACATCCTGAATGCGGATGGACGGGCGACGATCAACTTTGTGGATGGAAAGACGCTGAAGGCGAGCGATCGAGGAGTGCCCGCCGGGTTGAACACTCCGGGTGCGGGCCCGACTGCGTTTCGTGAAGATGGAAGCTACCTGTTTTCGCATCAGGACTCGACGCATGCGCCGAATCTTTATTTGTTGAGCGCAGGCGGGACTGTGACGCAGGTGACGCATAACGAGAGCCCGGTGTTGACTTCTGCTACGCTGCCCTCGTCGCAGCTTGTGACGTATAAGAGCTTCGATGGGAAGATGATCTCGGCGCTGGTATGGGTGCCGTTTAATTTGAAGCGGGATGGGACCGCACCAGTGGTGGTGATGCCGCATGGCGGGCCTACGGGACAGACGCTGGACAGCTTCAGTCCGCGGGCGATTCTGCTGGTGTCGCGCGGGTACGTGGTGATTGCGCCGAATGTGCGCGGATCGACGGGCTATGGGATGGAGTTCCAGAAGGCGAACTACAAAGACCTTGGCGGCGCGGATCTGAAGGATGAGATTGCCGGCGTCGATTTCTTGAAGGCCACTGGATTTGTCGACGCGAAGAAGGTGGGGATCTGGGGCGGGTCGTATGGCGGATTTATGACGTTGATGGCGATCGGAAAGAATCCGGAGATGTGGGCGGCGGCGGTGGATGAGTACGGGATTCTGGACTGGTACACGATGCTGGCGCATGAGGATGCGCAGCTGCAGGAGTATGAGAAGTCCCTGCTGGGCGATCCAGTGGTGGACAAGGCAGTGTATGAGGCTTCGTCGCCGCTGAAGTACATCCGGGAGGAGAAGGCTCCGCTACTGGTGCTGCAGGGTGAGCGCGATATTCGCGTGCCGAAGGAGGAGGCCGAGCAGGTGGTGGAGATTCTGAAGAAGGAGGGGCGCACGGTGGATGCGGTGTACTACCCCGAAGAAGGGCATGGCTTCATCAAGCGGGAGCATCAGGTGGATGAGCTGACGCGGTCGGTGGGCTGGTTCGACAAGTATCTTAAAGGAGAGACGAAGGCTCAGTGAGGTGGGCGATGCACGCAGCAGGGTTTCAGTGCGCGGGTTGTGGGGAGTGGGTGGAGACGACGGTGGATGAGTCGGGCGGCTCGAAGCAGCAGTATGTGGAGGACTGCCAGGTCTGCTGCCAGCCAAACGTGCTGACGGTGAGGTGGGACGGGTCGGCGCAGGAATTTACGATTACGGCGGAGTTGGAGAGTTAATTCCACTGGCGGGTGCCGTTGGGTGGGCGCATTCGTCCAACGATCACGCTGGAATTCGTTGGTTGGATTGAGGTTCGTCCGGCCAGAACCACGGGGCGAACTCGCTAACCGCTGGCCGCTCCCATATAATCAGGACTTCGCTGACTTTGCTGGCGAGCGTCATTTTTAGAGCAGTGAGGGTGTGCGTATCTTTACCGTGAATCGAGAGAGCGGAAGCTCCCTGAAAAGCAAGACCAAGACTGTGTGCACGCGCTCCAGACGCTCCCGCATCGCTTATGCCGCGTACATGATTGCGTTTACGGCGCTGGCCGCTTCGTCGCTCTCGGCCCCGTCGCTTTCGGCCCAGGCCGTGGGATCGGTATCGGGCAATGTGGAGACGCTGTGCCAGCCTCAGGTGATCGGTAATCGACGAATTCCCAAGGAGTCGGTGCTGGCCAGGCTGTACAGCCGGCAGAACGACCTGTACGACCCGCTGGTGGTGGAGCGGGACTTCAACTCGCTTTGGAATACCGGCTACTTCGACGATGTGCGGATTGAGCGCGTCGACAGCCCGAAGTGCGTGCAGTTGATCATTTACGTCAAAGAGAAGCCGACGATTCGCGAGATCAACTACAAGGGTCTCGGCGCGGTGACGCAGTCGGACATTCTGGACCGGTTCAAGAAGGCGAAGGTGCCGCTTTCGGTCGAGAGCCAGTACGACCCGACGAAGATCAAGCGGGCCGAGGTTGTGCTGAGGGATCTGCTGGCAGAGCACGGGCACCAGTTCGCCACGATCCGGACCGAAGTGAAGACGATTCCGCCGGCGGCTGTGGCGATTACGTTCAACATTAAAGAAGGGCCGACCGTAAAGGTGGGCAAGATCGCGTTTCAGGGCAACAACAGCCTGAACGATCGCACCCTGCGTGCCGCAATGAAGAACCTTCGGCCGATCGGGATTCCGCATTCGATCATCCTGGAGAATCTGTTTGCGCGGACCTTCGACGCGAGCAAGCTGGATGAAGACACCGAGCGCGTGCGCCAGGCTTACCGGGACCGTGGCTACTTCAAGGCTCTGACCAGCGAGCCGACGACGCACATCCGGGACGCGGGCGGCATCAACCCGTTTACGCTTCACCCGTCCAAGGGCAAACGGATCGACATCCTGATGCCGGTGGAAGAGGGTGCACGCTACAAGCTGGCGGGCATCACCTTTTCCGGCAATACCCACTTCACGAATACCAAGGCTCTTCGTGCGCAGTTTGCGCAGAAAGATGGCGAGTACTTCAACGCGACCTTATTCGGCAAAGGTTTGGATCAACTGCGGAAGGCGTTTGGCGAAGGGGGATTCATCAACTTCGTAGGAACGCCTGTACCGACGATCGATGAAGCGAATAAGACGATCAAGCTGAACATTGATATCGATGAAGGCAAGGCGTTTTACGTCTCGCGGATCGAGTTTACGGGTAATACGATTACGCGCGACAAGGTGATTCGGCGCGAGCTGTTGCTCGAAGAAGGGCAGGTCTATAACAGCAGGCTCTGGGATCTTTCGATTCTGCGGTTGAATCAGCTGAACTACTTTGAGGCGTTGAAGGCGGAGCAAGACTCGGAGAGCCGTCAGAATACGGATGACGGAACGGTCGATCTGTTGCTGAAGCTGAAGGAGAAGGGCAAGAACTCGATCGGCCTGAACGGCGGCATCAGCGGATTGTCGGGCACCTTTGTTGGTTTGAACTACGAGACCAATAACTTTCTGGGACTGGGCGAGACGCTCTCGGTGCAGGCAAATATCGGCGACCTTTCCCGCAATCTGAGTCTTGGATTTACCGAGCCTTATCTGCGGGACAAGCCGATCTCGCTGGGCGCGCAGATCTTTGCCAGCAAGTATGACTTCAATCCTTCGAAGAGCCAGTCGGCGACCGGCCAGGCGGCGGGAAATCTGACGACGGCGCAACAGTCGCTGCTGACGAACTATAACCAGTCGACGACAGGGTTGACGGTCTCGGCAAGCGAGCCTCTTCGGCATCTGTTTTCACGAACCGGCGTAACGCGTATCGGTCTGTCGTACTCACTGTCGCGGTCTTCGGTTACGACGTTCAATCAGAACACGACCAACGTGTTTCAATCGCTTGCGTTCCGGTCCGGCGTTGCGGGACAGAATCAACTGAGCGGCATCATTACTTCGGTTGTGACGCCGAGCTTTACCTTCTCGAGCCTCGATCGTGCCGTTGGACCGCATCACGGCAAGGACTTCAACGTTTCGATGCAGGTGGCAGGCGTGGGCGGTAATGTGAAGTACATCTCGCCGATTGCCAGCTATCGTCAGTTCTTCCCGATGAAGGGGCTGCGGGTAAACAGCGAGGGCCACAATGTGCTGGGTTATCGCATCCAGTTGGCTCATACGTCAGGCTTTGGCGGCGAGGTCGCTCCGCCGACGCATCGTCTGTATAGCGGTGGTGAGTCGGATCTTCGCGGGTTCGACATTCGGTCGGTCGGCCCGTACACGTTCATTCCGAATAAAGTTCAGTACATCCTGACGAACCCGGATGGGACCTCGGTTCCGCGCGATCCGACGAACCCGGCGCTGGGTCCGGTGCAGATTCCGCTGCCGATCTACCGCATGGTATCCATTGGAGGCGATACGCAGATCGTCGCGAATCTTGAGTATCGGATTCCGATTGTGAATCAGGTAACGTTCGCGTTCTTCAACGACTTTGGCATGACCTTCGACGCGCTGCATGGCCAGTTGCGCCAGAGCACGGCGGGTCAGTCGCTGATCGATGGTGCGCAGTATGGATGCCCCACGATCGTCAACGGCGCCTGCTTTGGCGGGCAGTCGGTGAAGTTCCCGAATTTGCTGACGATTGTGCCGGGAACAAACTATGTTCCGCGCGACTCGCTCGGCGCCGAGCTGCAGGTGATCCTGCCGGTCGTCAATGCGCCGTTCCGTATCTTCTACGCTTACAATCCGCTGCGTCTTTACAAGACGGTTCCGCAGCAGCTGGCGGTGCCGAACTCCGGTCCGGACAACGTGAATACCTTCAAGAGCTACTTCCCGAGCGATGGAGCCGGGCAGTTCAGCTATCAGCAGGCGCTGCAGTTCTATGGAGCGGATTACATCCTGCGCGAGCCCAGGAAGACGTTCCGCTTGACGGTGAGTACGACCTTCTAAGGAAGATTATGTCCTGCCGGACGGGCTCCCTGCGCGGAGGGCGCCCACTTCGTGACTTGTATACCTTGTCCGGGCAGGATGATCTGCGCAGGGCCTCCCGTTGGTCGGCATGATCTTCCTTCCGAGCATCGCGAGGACCACTGCAGTCAATTCACCCAAACAAGATATACGCCCCACGAAGTGGGCGCCCTCCGCGCAGGAGGCCCGTCCGGCAGGACAGAATCTTCTAATAGCTTCGTTGATACATGCGGGAGATACGGTCGTGCCAGCCCAGGCCGTCTTCATCCATCCATGCCCAGAGGAAGCCGATGCCCAGCGGACACGCCGCAAGGACAGACGCGAAGATGCGGCGGCGCATGGCCGAGCGGGTTGGGTTGTCGTCGGCAAGAGTGCAGAGGCCGATGCGGGCATAGCGCATACCAGGGGTGGCTTCGCTGAAGGTGAAGAACAGAAGCTGGTAGATCAAGGCAAGGGCGGCCAGAGTCCCGGCTGTACCGATGGCGGCGGTCTGCAGGCTCATCGGAACAATATGAGGGGCGAAGCTCACGGGATTGGTTGAGAGCTTGCCAACCGTGACGGCGAAGGCCGCGACGAAGCACAGGAACGAGGCTGTAATGATGCAGCCATCGACGATAGCGGCCATGAGGCGCAGGTTGAGAGGCGCGGCTTCGGGTCGGTGCTCGAGCTGGAAGGGCGCCTCAGCCGATTCCACCGGGGCCGCGACCGGGTGGGCCGCGAGCAGGATGGAGGACCACTCGGGCGCGATGGATTCTACGACCGGGGAGGTGGAGATCTGGGCCGCTTCAACTTCGAAGATGCGGAGCTGCGCTGCCGGCACATTGTGGGGGACCTGATCGGCATCTTCGCGGAGCGGACCTTCCGCCAGTCGCGGGCGGGCTTTACGAGCGGCTACCAGCTGACGAGGAAACTCGATAAGGTTAGCCGGAATCTCGATGGGAGGGCCGGACTCTTCGAAGACAGGAGCCTGGCGGAAGGCGATCTCCTCGTCAAGCGCCAGGGTTTCAGCTTCGTTCGACGCTTCATAGGCCTCGTAGATCAGCGGGCGGCTGGGGGTAACGGCTTGTTCCTGCAGGGGGCGGCGGGTTGCGTCTTCGTAGGGTCTTACAGTGAGAGCAGGGGCTGTCGTCTGAGAGCCGGTTGGAGAGGTGTGTGGGAGCGCTTCGGCGTTAGAGGGTTCCGCAGTGGCGAGTTTTGGCGCCGGGACTGGCGCAGGCGTTGGCGGCGTCAGGGTCCATTGATCGAGATCGGCCAGGAGTTGGTATTGAGCATCGGCTACGGCCTTGGCGCTGAGGGCGGCGATCTCGGCTGCGGCTTCGGCCTCGCGGATGGCGGCTTCGGCCTGCTCGGCGAGGAAGGTGCGGTAGCTGGGGGAGTTGGCGTAGCGCTCGGCGACCGTGGCGGCGATGCGGGAGGAACGGGACTTTTCGGGGCCGGGTTGCGCGATGGCAGTGACCGCGGAGCCCGATTGCTGGTTGCGGCGGGCACGATGGGCGGCCAGGCGCTGGGCTACTTGTTCCTTAAGCGCAAAGGGCGCAGCTGCTCCCGTTTCGCTCGGGGCTTCGTCCAGTGGTAGCAGGTCACGCTGTGCAGAGCTCATTGTGCTCAATTCCAAACTCGCTTCCGTAAAATCGTTTAGCCTCAAAGGGTGGCACGTCTGACAAGTTTCAAACCGAACGAACCTGGGAGGAAGACCCATTGGCAGCGCCGACTGCCTTTGCTGGCTTTGCTGTCCGGCGGATTGAAGCCGTTGCATCCAGTCCCGAAGGCTCACGGAAGGGACTCCAGAAGCGTTCGGACGACTGTTTACCTCTTGATAACTATCATGGTGCTCGCGGCAAGTCATCCACATCTGCTGGGACAGCAGGTGACGAGTCAGGCAACCCCCCTGGCTGAAGAGCAGCAGTCGTCTTCGAGCCTGCCGGACGCGCCGGGAGCGACGCAATATCCGGTGGCGGAGGTGCTACCCGCGACCGACGACACGACAGACGTGAAGACAGAGGAGGACACTCTGCTGAGGAACGGAAGCGTCGTCACCTTGGATGGCGATGTCAAGGTTACCTACCGCGACCGAGTCGTAGAAGCGGACCACATCGAATTCGATCAGGACACCGGGGATTTGACGGCGACAGGGCATCTGCATGTGAGCGGGGGCGCGAACCACGAGGACCTAACCGCCAGACACGGCACGATGAATCTGAAGCAGCAGACGGCGACTTTTTACGACGTAGTCGGCTCCGTGGGGATGAAGAGCGCAGGGCACACGCTGACGTATTCGAGCAGTAATCCATTTTTGTTTACGGGGCGGATGGTGGTCCGGACGGGGCCGCAGTCGTACGAGATCTACGAGGGCACGTTGACGACTTGTCAGTTGCCGCACCCGGACTGGATGCTCTACGCGGGAAAGTTTGCCGTGGACAGCGAGAAGGCGAAGGCGCAGAACAGCACCTTTCGATTGATGAATATTCCCGTGCTGTTCTTGCCGTATGTCACGCATCCGGTCGATTCGGAGCAGAGGCAGACAGGCTTCATGATCCCGGTGCCGGGGTACTCGTCGACGAAGGGATTTACGCTGGGCGAGGAGTTCTACTGGGCGATCAATCGCAGCACCGATCTGACGGTGGGCGCGCAGTATTACTCGCTGCGTGGGTGGGAGCAGTCGGCGACGTTTCGATATCGTGGGCTGGGCAATGACTTTGCGAAGGCGAGATATACAGGGCTGATCGACCGTGGAATCTATACCAACGGCGTGTACTTGAACCAGGGCGGAGAAGACGTGACGGTTTCAGGCCGGCATGACTTCAGTTCGCAGACGAGAGTGGCGGGGGATGTTGAGTATCTGAGTTCCTATGCGTATCGCGAGGCATTTGCGGAGAACTTCAGCGTGGCGGTGTCGAGCGACATCCTTTCGATCGTGTATGGCGTGCATGAGTGGGACGGCTATGCCGCTTCGGCGCGTGTGGATCGCTACCAGGGGTTGAAACAGGCGGGTGTGGCTGCGACCCCGACCGCTCCCGCGATTCCGGAAGAAGAGGTGAAGATCTTTCATGCGCCGTCGCTGGACTTCGGCAGTACCGAGCATGAGATCGGCAGGACCGGATTGCTGTGGAGCGTGGATGCCTCGCATGCTGGACTGTCGCGCGTGGAGCCGGGCTTTTCTACTGGCGGTTTAACGCAGCGCTTCGATGTGCATCCGGAGCTCTCGTATCGACTGGGGCTTGATGGGTGGCGAGTATTGTCGTCGGTTGCGGTGCGCGAGACGGCATACAGCAGAAGCAGGCAGGTTCCCTACGCAGAGATAGGAGTGCCGGTCGAGCTTCCGAATCCGTTGAATCGGTCGGATCTAGAAGTCGAGGCTGCTCTGCGGGCTCCTGTGGTGGAGCGGACCTTCGATTCACCACGCGTGGAGAAGCTGTTCTACGGCAACGATGTGAAGCACACGATCGAACCGGAGCTGACCTACCGGTATGTGACCGGAGTGAATAACTTTTTGAGTGTGCTGCGCTTCGACGATGTCGATATTGTGAGCGATACGAATGAACTGGAGTATGGAGCGACGCAACGGTTGTTCTTGCGGCCGGTGAAGGATCGGCCCTGCAAGGAGAGGCCGGTGAGCACGGCGCAGACCCAGTACTGGGATGACGATAGCGGCATGGTTCAGACCAGGGGGGCAAGTGTTGACGCAAAGGATAAGCTGCCCAGCTGCGGCAGTCATCCGCTGATCAGCTGGCGGCTGACGCAGAAGTATTTCTTCAACGAGAACTTTGGCGGAGCCGTAATCAATGGCCGGCGAAATATCTTCGACACGACGCTGAACTTCTCCGGGATTGCGTTTCTGACCGAGCCGCGGGCGATCTCGCCGCTGATCTCGCGTCTACGTGTGCGGACCTCGTCGCATATGGATGTGGAGTGGGACTTCGACCTCGATACCGGAGCGAAGAAGTTTACGTCTAACAATGTGTTCGTGGACGTGCATCAAAACAACGTCTTTGCCGGATTGAGCTATGCGCGGCTGAACGCTCCGGGGCGTTTCTACACAGAGGGCGTGAGTTCTCCCGTCTCGAACTTCGACCAGTTGCGGCTGCTGCTGGGGTACGGGTCGCCGACCAAGCCTGGGCTGGGTCTTGCGGGGAATGTTGGACTGGATCTGAACGCGAACAATACCGGCCTGGTACAGTACGGGGCGGTGCAGGGGTCGTATAACTGGGACTGCTGCGGATTCAGCGTAGAGGTTCGGAAGTACGAGCTGGGCTCGGTACGAAATGAGACCACCGAGAGATTCAACTTTACGTTGTTGAACATCGGGACTGCGGGCAATCTGAGGCGGGCGGCGAGTCTGTTCTGAGGCGTGGCCGCGCGTGTGTTCCTGGGGCCGCTCAGAGGGGTCCGCGGCCTTGTAAATCGCCTCTGCGTGAGATAATCGAGGTATTGTGCTGATTGCTGTGAAGCCGTTCCGAACCCTGATCTTTGCCTTTGCGCTGGCTGCCCTTGGTTGCCACGCCCAGACTCCGACTCCGACGACGAGCGACACTTCGGGGAAGCTCTCTCCCGAACTCGTGCGACGGGTGGAGGTGCTGATTCGTTCGCGGGCGTCGGTTCCAGCCGGGTATGTGATTCAGGTTGGACCGCGCACCAGGAGCGAGGTGCCGGGCTTTGACAAAATCAGCGTGTCATTTCTGGCCGACGGCAAGTCGAGCAAACCGTCGGATTTTCTGATCTCGACCGACGGCAACACCCTGGCACAGTTCAGCAAATTCGATATCAGCAAGGATCCGAAGCTGCTGGTGAGTGGCGATGGAAGGCCGTCGCGAGGTGGTCCGGCGAATGCGCCGGTGCTGATCGTCGGGTTCGACGACCTGGAGTGCCCATACTGCGCGAAGATGCATGAACAGCTGTTTCCTGCGCTGACAGAGCGTTACAAGAACCAGATTCATATCGTCTATCGTGACTTTCCGCTGGATCAGCATCCGTGGGCGATGCGCGCGGCGATCGACACGAACTGCGTGGGTGCCCAGAGCCCGGTGGGCTACTGGAATCTGGTGGATTACATCCACGCGCACGCGGGAGACCTTGGCGGTACGGAGAAGAGTCTCGCAAAGGCCAACGAGAACCTCGATACGCTGGCGCGCGATGAGGGGAAGAAACAGAACTTGAACGCGGACGCCCTGAACGCGTGCCTCGCGAAGCAGGATGACACGGCGATCAAAGCGTCGATCAAGTTGGGCGAGAGCCTGGGCGTGGATTCGACCCCGGCGCTATTCATTAATGGAGAAAAGGTGGAGGGAGCGCAGCCGTTGGAGGATGTGTATCGTATGATCGATAGCGCGCTGATTGCCTCCGGGCAGACGCCGCCACCGCCACCGACACCAATTCAGGCTCAGCCTCAAACCCCGCCGGCGACCAAACCCGGCAACTAGCAGAAGAATGCAGGAGATTTGGATGCCGAACACGGACGTGCCGAGCTTGTCGACCGATACCGAACGTACTTTTACAACGCGCTCCTTTCGTGCCGTCTCTCTTCCGGCAGTGCTGATTCTGGCTTCAGGTCTGTTGCCTGTTGCTGGATGCAATCGCGGACATAGTGCGGATGTAGTCGCGACGGTGAATGGCCATGCCATTATGCAGGCTGATCTGGACAAGGCCTACAAGGCGCAGCTTGGAGATGCCGCTCAGCAACAACAGCAGCCGTCGCAGGAGCAGGCCGACTCGCTGCGTTTGAATGTTCTGCGCGAGCTGATCGACGAAGAGATTGTCGAGCAGCGCGCCACGAAGATGAATCTTACTGCGACCAACGAAGAGGTCGATGCGAAACTCGCCGAGATGAAGGCTCCCTATACCGAGGAGCAGTTTCAGCAGCGGTTGAAGGCAAGCAATCAGACGGTCGATGATCTGAAGCACGCGCTACGGCGAAATCTCACGATCAACAAGCTGCTGAACAAAGAGATCAACTCGAAGATTACCGTGACCGACGCGGATGTAGCGAACTACTACAACCAGCACAAAGCCGAGTTCAACCTACTTGAGACGAAGTATCACCTGGCGACGATTCAAGTCACCGATCAGCCGTCGCCGCAGCCGGGCAACCTGCAGGGAAGCAAAGCGACCAACGACGTCGAGGCGAAGAAGAAGATCCAGGCGTTGAAGAATCGTCTCGACAGCGGTGAGGACTTCGCCACGATCGCGAGCAACTGGTCGGAGCAGCCGGAGACTGCCCCCAACGGGGGAGATATGGGCTTCGTCGGCGAATCGCAGCTGCACTCGGATCCGTCGGTCTTTACCGCTGTGATGAAACTGAAGGCGGGACAGATCACCGAGATCCTTCCGCTGCTCGATGCACAGAGCAAGCGGCCGGCGGGGTATGCAATCTACAAACTGATCTCACGCGACCCGGCTGGGCAGCGCGATGTGAACGATCCTCGGGTACAGCAGGCCATCCGCCAGCAACTGCGCGATGTACGCTCGCAGCTGTTGAAGAGCGCCTACCTTGAGATGGTGCACGATCAGGCCAAGGTGGAGAACTTCTTCGCCGAACAGATCTTCAAGACGGACGCTCACTAACTCTTCAACCGGATATCGCCACTCATCTCTCTTCTTTCTCTGGGAGTTCTCATGACGCAGTCGCCTGTGCGGTACGCGATTCTCGGCTTTGGTCATCATGCGGTCCGTCGATTATTGCCGGCGTTTCCGAAGTGCGAGCATTCGACGTTGAGCGGGATGTGGCGGCGAGACCACGCGGCTGCGCTCACGAACTGCGCGGAGTACCAGATACCTCACTGCTTTGCCACGCGGGAGGAACTCTGTTCTTCGTCGGATGTGGATGTTGTGTTCATCACATCGCCGGACGCGATGCACCGCGACGACACGCTGCTGGCGCTGAAGCATGGCAAGGCAGTGCTCTGCGAGAAGCCGCTGGCGATGAGCGCGGCTGAGGCCGAGGAGATGAATGCTGCCGCTTTGGCCGCAGGGTTGTTGTTTGGGGTGGCACAAAACTTTCGCTACAACCGAAGCCTGGAGTTGATGCGGGAGCAGATAGCCGCTGGGGTGATCGGGAAGCCACAGCTGGCGCGCGCGGAGTACTGCTACCCGGCTACAAACTCTGCGAGAAAGTGGATCATCGACGCGAAGCTGGCTTACGGCGGCCCCATCGGGGATGTCGGTGTGCACTGCATCGATGCGCTGCGCTTCGTCCTCGGCGAGGATGTGGTGAGTGTCAGCACTCTGGCTCGGAAGGATGCCGCGTCAGGAGAGGTGGAGGCGGTTGCTTCGCTGCAGATGGAGATGACGGGCGACGTCTTTGCCACTGTAACGACGAGTGCGCGCGCGCCCTATCGATCACTGGTTGAGGTGAATGGCAGCAATGGGGTGATGACCTCCGAAGGTGGTCTGACGGTAGACCGGCCCGTGCAGATCGTAGTGCGTCGGGCGGGTGAGGTGGTGGAGAGCGTGACCGTCGACAACGGAGACGGCTACACCCGGATGCTGGACGGTTTTGCCGTGGCGCTGCGCGGTGGTGGCAACTTCGCGGCCACTGGAAAAGATGGCGTTCACAATATGCAGGCGCTCGATGCTGCTATCAAGAGTTGGAGAACTGGGGCCCGCGAGAGCTTGTAGTCGTTGAAGAGCACAAGATAGACTGCGCCCTCTGTCCTGCCGGACGGGCCTCCTGCGCGGAGGGCGGCCATTGCATGGCGTTTTTCCTGGTTGCCGAATCGCTCGGCTGCGGTTCTCCCGCTGGTCGAGAGTGGCCCTAGCGTAACGCCGTAGCCAGTGCAGACGTTCCGCCGTGATGCAGGATGGCGAGGTCGCGCTCAGGCGCAGGCGGCAGGTACTTTTTGTACACGCTGACGTGGAAGCAGGACTGCTGGAACTCCTCCTCGACATCAACTTTCCCCTCTTGCACGAGTGGAAGAAGGTATCCGCGGAGCCACGCAATCTCGGCGAGTGAGAGGCCATGCTTCGCAATGTCGATCGCCTGACCGGTAAGGTGAGGAGACGCGGTGTCGCCTTCCGCGGGAGCGGCGTTGCCGTTGATGTGCATCAGGTGCTGCTGAAATTCGACCGTGCGCACTGCGGAGTTGACCTGCAGCGGCGTATGGAAGCGAGCGTAGTGTGCGCGCGCCAGGGTCGCGAGAAACTGCGCAGTCCAGGGACGGCAGTACCGCCGGTTTGTGGGCAGACGGTCGTCCACCTGCAAACCTTCGTTCTCGGGCAGCGCGACGAGCAGCTTCTTGCTGCGCATGTCCGTAAGGTCGCCGTCATCCTGAATGCGAGAGAGTCCATCGCGATCGGCAACCTCGTTCTGGTGAACGAGGATCTCGTGAGAGCCCTTCAGCGGCGGCGGGACGATGAGGCGGCCGCGCTTGTTGTAGAGATTGGGTAGGATGACCGGAGTCGATGCGACCTCTTCGACGCTGGCCAGCTGTGGCCTCTCCGCAGCCGGGCGGACAACGCTGATCACAGGTACTGGCTTGGCCACGGAGACGGGCTTTGCGGTGGGTTTGCGCACAGGCGCATCACGTGTCTCGTTGAGCTCTTCAGGGCGAGAGGTTCCGTGGATCGCGACGGCGGCCTGCGTCTCCATCTGCGTGGACGCGGCGGCTTTGAGGAAGTCCTCCGAAGTCGCCTTCTGCGGTGCGGCTGCGGAGGCTGTCAGCTCAGGCTGCGTGCTCCTCGGCACCGGGGCGCTGACGGCGTGCCGCAGGCGGTGGTGTGCGGTCGTACTCCGCGCATGAACGCGGGCGGTAACGGGAGGGTCAGCCTTCGGCGCGCCGTGGTGTTTGGAGCCATGGGCGGCGTGCGTCGGTTTGGCGGCGGCCTTTTGTTTGTCTGGATGCTTTGCAGCTGCAGCGGCAACGGTCTTTTTATGGGCCGAGGGGTGATGCGTCGGTTTGGCGAGGCTGCTTGCAGAAGACAAAGACAGGGCTGCAAGCGCCAGAAGGGCCGGTATGGGGGCGTTCAAACGCATCATGTTTTCGGAGGCGCGGAGACGCCAGAGCAACTTCTAAGTTAATCGTTGATGAGAGAGCGTGTAAGTGACGAGGTGGGTTCCGTATACTTGTCGATTAACAGGGAGGAATGGATGAAGAGGATGTTGGCGTGCTTGGGGCTGGTCACTATCGGGCTGCTGGGGTTGGGGTTACGAGCGGGAGCGGTGCAGGCTGCGGGGGCCGATGAGGCAGCGAACCCCGAGTTCTACTCAACGAAGGTTCAGCCGATCCTTCAGGCGAACTGCTACCGGTGTCATGGCGGGACGAACCATCGCGGCGGGTTGAGTATTCAAACGCGGGCGGGGATGTTGAAGGGTGGACATGAAGGTCCGGTGCTGATACCCGGAGATCCGGCAAACAGTCTGCTCGTGCGGCTGATCCGTCATGAGGGGCCAGCGAAGGATCCGATGCCGATGCCGCCGAAGCAGCCGAAGCTCTCTGATGCGGATATCGCGACGGTGGAGCGATGGGTCAAGGCAGGGGCAATTATGCCGGAGGATCCGCAGCAGTAAGTTTTCGCCTGGACAATTCCCCTACGAGCTGAACGGTGTTGTTCCGTGCTCCGACTTTGCTTGAGGTTTGACGAAGAGACTCTTGAGCCGGCGGCGGAAGTAGAAGAGAGCTCCTGAGATTGCCGCGCTGATGCCTTGAAACAAGAGCAGACCTGAGCCGGGATCGACGTAGGCGTGGGCCTGGCGCTCGAAGGTAAAGCTGAGCGCTATAAGAAGCATCAGCGTGATCGCGAACCGCTTGAACCTGTGAGTCATTCTTGTTTCCTCTGGGGAGGGTGCGCCTCGACGGGCACAATCTCACATAAAATGAAGACGCAAAGTGCAGACAAAAGTTTCGATTCGGTTAATACTTTCGCTTACCGAATCTCAAGATCCTTTTTTGGTTTGCGTTTCGTCTTGAAGTTCTATAAAGAATTCTAGTTCGCGGTCTTGACTAGGAGCCGTTTTTTACCAAATAAAGCCGTCGGTAAATCCGTGCTCGTACCATATCGGGATGTTTGCAGTCTGTTCCGACAGGGAATGATAGTCACGACGAAGCAAGGCAGTTTGCCTCGCGAAGGAGGAACTCGCACCGCAATCCAACAGTCGCCTCGCTGTCCGGACTATCCCAAGGGGTAAAAACCCCTATTCGGTCTTTATGGCGACGCTACACCGACACGCCGGCCGCCGTGACGACCGATTTGGCCGCCGCTGCAATCTGGCCCATGTCCTTCGTGGAGATGGCCATCGCCAGAACGATCACCGAAGAGGCTATCTTGACCGCTTTGTCGATATCCTGAAGCTTATCGAGCGCCTTGTCCGCTGCTTGAGTGGCCAGGGAGATCTCACTGACTGCTTGATCGGCGTTGGCGAGGGTCAGGTTAGCGGCCTGAAGAGCGAAGTTCCCGGCAGTCGTCATCAGGGAATAAACGTAGCCTTGCAGTTGAACGATCGCAGAATCGGTGAGCTTGCTGCCAGCGCTGATCGCGTTCAGGCGAACCTGTCCTATCTCTACGGCGATGTCGTGAAAAGACTGGGCTAGCGCCTGCATCTGATCGTCACTGAGAGTTGTAGCGGACGCTACGGTGACCGCCTTTGGCGTGACGCCTGCGACCGGTTTAGATTTCTTCATGGCTGATTCGACCTCGACTGGATATCTGAGAGTGCCGTCTTGAGCGATTCGACGATAGGCCCGATTTGTTTTGAAACCTCCACCATGTTTGCCCGCTTGCCCGCCTCCTGCCTTAGCTTCGTGTGCAAGGCGGCTAAGTCGTCCATCGCTTTGCCGTAGCTGACAACGCCGTCTTTGCGAGATTGCAGCGCAGTTTTGTCGTGGGCGTACTGCCTCTGCACGAGGATGAGAGCGAGTCGCTCATTCGGTAGAGCGCTTGCCATCGGGCCCTGGTAGAAGGAATCGAGGCTGAGCTCCTCGTTGGTGAGAAGCAGGGCATAATCGGCGGTGATGACCTTCTTGAGCGAGTGTGTGAGAGATTGAACGGCGGCATCGTTGGCGCTGATCAGTTGCCCAAGCTGCTTTTCGCGGTACCCGCTGGTGGCTGCGTCGGCCAGGGACTTCAAGATGTTTTGCGCGTCGTTGCCTGCGGTAATCGCGCTCGGGGAGAAGGCGGTATTTGTGCTGGAGGTGGTTACATTCTGATCGATGGTTGCATCGTATCCCATCGGCTTGTTCGAGGAGAGCTTGCCGAGGGCGTTAAAGTAGCCGATAAGCACGTTCTGATCCTTCGCCAGATGATCGGCCAGCTCCTGGTATGGCTTACAGTCCTGCGCCTGTTCTGCCTTGGGGCGCTCTGCGGCCGGAGTGTTCTCGAACAGTACGTTCTGGCGCGCACAGGTTGCCGCGACATCGTTAGAAACCTTAGGGAGCGCGACTCGTGCTTCGTCGGAGAGTTTTGAAAGACCCGCCGCGTCATCAAGATCGACACAGCCGTTCAACGACGCGCACAACACTGCAAGGCCGGCTATCTGAAAGCAGAATTTGCAACCACTCCTGAACGCGGACACGAACACCTCTTTTTCTCAGGCAGATCGAATGTATGCCAAGTCTCCGGGTTTTGCATCCCGGACCATGAGACGAGACGCTGCCGCGCCCGACCAACGGGAGGGCCCCGGTTCTTCCCGAACCCAGACCGGTACACGCGTCACGAAGTGACCGCCTCCCGCGCAGGGAGCCCGTCCGGCAGGACAAGCCCGTCAGTCCATCCTCAGGGTTTCGCAGGTGTCTCCGTATGGGCCTGGGCAAGCCATCTCCCGCTCTTAGGCTGCCGAACCCAGACGGTGACGGAGTTGTTGTCATTATTCATGAGAGACGGTTTATCCGCGCTGCCACAGTTGAACGTATTGACCACGTGATAAGCGGTAAGCGCAGAGTCTGGCGTCAGAATGCGAACCTGGAGATCACGAAGTTCGTAGGACTCGAGCTTGCAGTGTTTTAGGGTGATCAGAAGCGTGTCCAGAGCCTGAATATGCTCGTCGACCTGGATGAAGTCCGGCGTAAACAAGGCGTGAACAGCCGCGAAGTCGCCCTCGGTCATTGTCGTCCAGAGATTTTGTTCCAGCTTGACGATCTCGACGGAGGCAGGAAGCTGCGGCGGAGCCGCAGGTGTCTGAGAGAGTGCTCTGGACGCAAGGAGCGAGGCGGTAACCAGCAGGAGGAGACGCATGGGAATTATCTTAGCGTCTGCCTCCCGCTGCTGAACCCAGAGTTAGTTCGCCGGAGCGGTCGGAGGTCTGGTCCCTACCCGTCGGACGGAGGCGTCGACGATTGCATAAAGCAGCTGCCGATGATCGGACTTAGCCTTTGCCTTGATATACTCGCCGGCGCGTCTGCCAGCCTCGGCGTTATCCGGAAGGGTCAGGCCCCGAGCCTGCGCGGAGATCGCGGCAAGCTGCTGGATGATGTCGAAGAAGGTGGCTTCGTTCTTGCCTGCGAGCTGCCAGCAATCGGAGACGGGGCAGGTCAGGATCTGCTCGTTCGTCCAGTTGTGGGGGGCAGCAGCGTCTGCCGAAGGTGTGATGGTAACGGCCGAGGGTTGCTGAGCCGAGGGTTGCTGGGCAGAAGCACTAAGGGCGACGGCGGCGATAGCGAAGCAGAGTGCGAGGCGATAGATGAGGCGCATGGGGATCGTTCCTTTACGTTCGTAGGTTAGAAAGCGCTAGTAGTAGCGGCGATCGTCGCGTTTGTTCTGGGCGGCCTTGCCTACTACGGCTCCGATGCCTGCGCCGGCTGCTCCGCCAATAAGGGTACCCTTGAGGCCGCCACCGAAGACTGCTCCGAGAACCGCCCCGCCACCTGCACCGATCAGCGCGCCCTTGCCAGGTCCGATGCCCCCCTGATCCCGGCGATGGTCGTCATGGTAGGGGCGATCGCGATTGTTATAGTAGTTGCCGCCATGGCCGCCGTTACGCATACCGCTGTAGTAGGCACTGTTGTTATCGTAATGTTGTGCAAACGCCGGAGCTATTCCGGCCGCAAAGAGAAGAGGCGTAAGAAGGACCGCGTTTCGTAGCTTGGTCATTCCCGGTTAGATGCGAGATCTCCGCCCCGCGTGGGGCCAAATCGAGCCGGGAATGACAGAATCCAGGTATCGAACAGCGTCTTTTTGAAGGAGTTGTGCAACCTATGACGGCCAAAGGTCGTCTTCTCAATGCGGTATAACAGGAATTCGTCCATCCACTCCGGAGTCAGCTCCCCCTGGCCTAAAGAATAGAAACCGATTTTCGTCTAATTGGCGTGCAGCATCGTCTCTTCTTGCAGTAGCTTCAAAAGAATGGGATTGGAGAGTCTGTGAAGGATCTGATCTATGGCATCTCTGGAGGGCTAGTCGCGGGGCTTATGGGGCTGGCGATCGCCGGTTCCCTTGCGGCGGCGCAAACAGCTCCCCCGACTGCTCCGCACAAGCCGAAGACCTCGGCCAAGTCAGCCATGGCAGTCTGGTCGCCGGACGTGCAGAAGACCCTCGGCATCTCTTCAGATGACTTCAAGGCCGACGGACTCAACAAGCTGACCCAGGTACAGCTGACGAACCTGATGAACTCGGCCAAGCCCGATCCGAAGAAGCACTGGCTCGTATGTCCTGCGAGCGGAACCACGCCGTCCGGACAGATTCACGTGCTGCTGACCGTAGCGGGGGATGACTCCACCGGCGCAATCGCAGGCCAGATCCGCCAGGCGATAAGTTCGCTCACCGGCGTCACCGTAGTCGACACCGCCGCCAACGCAGACCGCACGCTGCACGTCGTCATTCAGGAGCAGACCACGGCCAAGCGCACCATCGGCTTCACCGCCTCCTACCTCACTGGAACTCCCTGCACCGAGGAGGTCGCCGGCAAGAAGACCGATGTGGAGTTGAAGGGCACGCTAGGCACCTACACCGACGCGAAAGGCTCCGGCCTGGCGACGGATCTGGCCGGAATGCTAGATCAGGATCTGCAGCCCCTCCGTAGCGCCGCCTCAACACGCTAAGACACGCTAGGACGCACTCTTAGCCCACTCTTAGCCCATAGACCGCCGCAGCGCTTCGGACACTCAACCCGCGACCGAATAAGGTCCACACCAGAGAAATTCAGCTTCCCCGACAGGCGAAAACTGCATCCTACTCATTGGAGGTTTTTGCTATGAGGGGATTCCCCTGGATCCTTGCCGGTATTGGAGTCGGCGTCGCGGTCACGTACCTGCTTTTCGTCAACGAACCAGAGCCGGCCTATGACACCAGTTATGACGGATTCACCGATGCAGCCCGCAAGACCTACGCCTGGGGCACGAAGAAACAGGCCGAGGGCAAGCTGGGTTCGGTCGCCGGCGCCATCAAAGAAGGCGCAGGCAATCTCACCGGCAACCAGAACCTGGCCGATGAGGGCACCGCGGATCGCGTCGTTGGAGATGTGAAGGATGCCGCAGGGCGCGTCGGACAGGCCGTGGGGCAGACCATTCACGATTTGAACAAATAGAAACAAAGCTGCTGTATTAGCTAGGCCCGTTGGTTCTCATGTAACAAAAAAACGCCCATCTTCGCAGACTTCAAGTTGCGAAGATGGGCAGTTTTTTCGTGCGTCGTCAGAATGCCAGCAGGCGATCAAAAAACGAACGATACCGCCGCAGCGCCTGTCGCAGATCCTCGGTCGACACATTGTCTCCGCGATCCCACTGATGCTCCAGCTCCGACCGCTCCGTCGCGAACTGCTCCGAGATCCGCTTCACCACGGTCGCAACCAGCTCATCCGCCTGTTTTACCGCGGTCCTCGGCTCATCGACAAACCCGATCTGAGCCTTGTCCCAGCGCGCGCGAAGATCGTTCAGCTCGTTGCTTGGAAACAGCGGCCCAGGCTGATCGTTCCCAAGCCCCGAATCCATTCTCTGCTCCACGGGTCTCTGATCCGCAGCCGCTCGCTCGTCGCCAACTCTCTGGTCCGCAACTCTCTCATCCACAACCTGCAGCCTCTGCGCTGCAACCTCACGATCGACATCCACATCCCGCACAACTTCGCGCGAGCCGATCCGCGGATCATTCCGCGAATCATCGATCACCTCCGTACTTGTTGGATAATTCGTATGCTCATACCGAGATCCCGGTACTCGATTTGCGATCTCATCTGCAGTCAATCTTGCGTCATCGCGAACTTCGCCTATCATGCTACCTCCTTGTGGGTCGTGGCTGTCACGCCAAGCAATTCGTCGAACAGCGAACGGAAGTGCACCATCGCTCTCCGCAGGTCTTCAGTAGTGGACTGGCCCTTGGCATGGCGCAGAACAATATCGTGCGCCACCCTGTAGTTGCCCACCGTCTCGGGATAATGAACCGAGATGTCATCGGCACGCTGGGCAAACTCACTCATCGGATAGCCACGCGAATTCATCACATCCGTCACCAGCCGATCCGCTTCGTTCACCGCACCACGTGGATCATCCACAAACTGCTTCTGAACAAAGGTCCACTGATGCATATAACGATCACGCTCCGCCTCAGGCAGCGAACGTAGTTTCAGGCTCGACACCCGCCGCTCCCTCTCGGCGAGAACGTTCTCGGCGAGCTTCGGGTCGCCCTGTTGACTCACAACCCGGTCATACTCCGGGCCAAACTTCTGTTTCAGCTGCGCCGATCGGTTGCGTCTGGTATATAAAATCACCCCGACAACTATCAGCACAGCAACAGCAATCAAAATAGCGGTTACGATCTTTGGGTCCATAGCCTACCCCCTTGCATCCCTTGATGCCGCCTGCAACCCGCCGCGTTGTGCAAAAACAAAACGGCAGTAAAAAAGATTTTCCGTCCCGCCAAACCAATCCACACTGCCACGCAAACATCGCTGATAACACACGACCGCCAACACACGACCGGCAACGTAAGACCGGCAACGCAAAACGAGCGACCCACGGCACAGCCGCAAAGTCGCTCGTCTTCCCTGTGCGAACGTCTATCTATGCGAACGTCTTTCTGCACGAACGTCCCTATCCGTGCGAACGTCTATCGGTACGAACGTTTCAATCCGCGCAAACGGCTATCTGTCGAAGCAACGTCCTTTTTGCAAGAATCTCCGCGCACGTCCATGCGAACGCCGCTTGCCTAACCCTTGTGATGATTCAGCGCAGCGCGAACCTTATCCACATGCGTCCCGTGCACCCGGATCGCCTCATGCAGCTGATCGCCGGTCACCCCAAACTCCTTCGCCCAGTAGTGAATATCGGACGACATCTTCGGATTGATCTCTTTGGGGTCATGTGGAGCCTTCGGATGCTCAATCGGCTCTGCGCTAGCAATAATGTTGTCAGCCATAGTTCAATCCTCTTTCCATGTACTCCCCTAGGTGTACTCCACAGGTGGACGAGGTTCCGAAGCCTGGGGATGTACCGCGCCCCCCGTCGCCCCCAAAATCTACCGACCCAACCAAGGAGTTGTCGTTGCTTGCCCTTTTGTTGTCATTCCGCAGCGAAGCGGAGGAATCTGAGGTTGTCGTTGTCGTTGTCGTTGCGGTTGCGGTTGCAGTTGCAGTTGTCGTTGCTGTTGCCGTTGCCGTTGCAGCTGCAGTTGTCGTTGCTTGCCCTCTTGTTGTCATTCCGCAGCGAAGCGGAGGAATCTGCTTTTACCCTCCTCCCGCAGCTTCACACCAACGCAAACAATTCCCTCCAGCTGCGACTTTAGTGGAGTATTGTGATTTTCCCCCTTGTTTTGTCACGCGGATAAAGATAGCTTTCGTCTTGACTTCAAACTTGTTGAGATCAGGTCGTACGAAAAAACATGCGTTACCCCCTTGCTTCACTTTTCTTGGTTCTCTCTGGATTCGGCAATCTCGCCCAAGCGCAACAAGCTGTAACTGGAACATCCGCTCCCGCACCATCCCCACTCGCCGCCGCAGTCACCCCAGCACCTGTAACTCCTCCCAACCCAAATGCTCCGGACGCCTCAGGCAGGTACATGCTGCGTGATGGCACGGACGTGAATCTCCAGTTTGCACAGGACCTCAGCTCAAAGACCGCATCCGAAGGCGATCCGGTGACGCTAACGCTCGTCGATGACCTCAAGGTCGGAGACATCGTAGTCGCAAAAGCCGGAGATAAAGCAATCGGCGAGGTCACCAAAGCCGAGAAGTCAGGAATGATGGGCAAAGCCGGCGATCTGAACATTCGCCTCAACTACCTCAAGGCAGGCGACACCAAGATCAAGCTACGCGGCACAAAAGGCAAAGAAGGCGAAAGCGGAACCACCGGCGCCGTAGTCCTCACAGTGCTCTTCGGACCCATCGGCCTGATCAAACACGGCAAGAACGTCGAAATCAAACAAGGCCAATCGCTGCACGCCTTTGTCGGCGACGACATCGCATTGGTGCCTGCGACCTAGCCACAGTCTTGGGTTCCTCCATGGGAAAGACGGCACTAATCCACCAGAGCGAGATTATCCTGTTTATCCACTGCGTACCCCTCTTTCGCATGCTGGAACGCGAAGCTGCTTAAGTGATAACCTCAAAAAGACAGAGGAAACCGTCATGCCGAAAAATCTTCAAATGCTCATAGATGCAGCTCGTTCGCGCCCTGTCTCACCGGATGAATTGCAGGCTCAACGGCGGAGCTTCGCGTATGGCAATACGAAGATTGAAAACGACCGCGTAACGCGCGAGATGGTTGCCGAGCAAGACGAACTTTTACAGATCGAAGCCAAGGCACTTTAATGGCGGATGAGGTTCGGCACAGTCAGGCTTTCGAAGCTGAGCTGATCACCGATCCCGCGCTTAAAGCGCAGCAAGAGGTCCTCAATGGCCTGAAGCAATTTCAGGTTGTCGTCGAGATGATCCAGAGCTTCCTCGACCCTGAGCGGCCCTTCAAGTTTCGTCCCTCTCATCTTCAGACTCTTCATCGCGTGGCGCTGATGGGTCTCTCGGGGTACGCCGGAAACTGGCGACCCTCTGGAATCGAGATTCAGGGAAGCGGCCATACCCCTCCAGACCCTTTCCGGATTCCGGAAATGATCGAAGAGCTATGCGACTACGTGAACGAAAGGTGGAACGAGAAGAGTCCACTACATCTTGCTTCCTATGTCATGTGGAGGCTGAACTGGATTCATCCCTTCACTGACGGAAACGGAAGGACTTCGCGTGCGGCCTCATATCTGATTCTCTGCGTGAAGCTGGGCTATCTACTACCCGGTAAGCTGACCATTCCCGAACAAATCTCTGCCGACAAGAGGCCATACTATAAGGCGCTTGAGGAAGCTGACATTGCGTGGCGCGAAGGAAAGATTGATTTGACCGCCATGAAGGAACTGCTTGGCTCAATGCTAGCTGCGCAACTAGTGGCGGTTCACGAGGACTCAAAGTTGGGCGGCGAATAAGACTCCTCGCGCGACAACATTCATTTGTGCGCCTGCGAGGCATCTACATTTAGACTTTTAGATGCGGCCTGCGTCACCTAATATGTTCATTAGATGAGTACGCCAATACTGCTCACCGATTTTGACTTATCCCTCGCGAAGGCAGTACGGCCTATACCTATAAAAGGAATGGGAGCTCAGTCTATTCGGCTTCCGTTGAGTTTTCCGGAAGCTTATCTATTTGCGCTACTGAAGAGTCTTTTTGGGAGGCCGCAAGGACTAATGTCCTCGCGCTAGGTGTGCACGGAGATCCTGATGCTCCTTTTAAATATGAATATTTCTTACAACTTCCTGACTCGACCTATCTTTCGATAGTTCGAAGTTGGTTGAATCTAGAGGTCCGCCGCTTCGGTGGAAAGATTACTTCGCAAGAAGTACTCAAAATGTTTACGCACAATTTCGCACTTCACGAGAAAGGACTCAAGGAATCCTTTGAGTCGCTAGAGAAGTATCGACTTGTAATCAATCCTCACTATCGGCACCGCCGTATGATGACCTATTTCGAAGGAGAGTTACGAAAGATAAAGGTAAAAGACATTGATGTACCGCAGAGCATAGTGGTCAAGAAAGGCGACAGCGACAAACATGCGAAAGATATAGACCGATACATGAAACAGATGGAGCATCAGAATTGTATTGCAACAGCGTTGGTGATGGAATGTGCCTATACGGCGGAGTCCTACCTAAATATGCTCATTGCTGTTCTACGCAATAAAACACTTCTTGAAAATAGGGTAATTCTTCAAGAAGCATTAAGAGAAACATGGAAAGACAAGCTCTTGCGTCTCCCGCTCCACTGCCGTGAAATAGCCAAAACTCCTCGCGAGACCGATCAACCAGTTCGAGACATAGAAAGCGTCTTCAGACTTCGAAATAAGATTGCCCATTCGTATCCTGACCCCGAAGATCTATGCTCAGCTGAAATCTGGTTCGACGATAGGATACCGTTATTGCCAAGAACCGAATCCTACATTCCTTACCAATGCGGAGTGGATTCGATTCTGCCTAGGCGGCAAGAAGCTTTGGCGTGCCCGCCGAAGGTGATTGCGTTCATCGTTTATCTTCAGTCTCTCCTTAACGAAAAAGTCCGTGAGGAAATTACGTTTTTTTCGGAGTCAAATCCTGTGGGATTCAGTGACAAAACGGGGAATTTCGGCATACCATTCGGAAAATCCTTAACGATGGCAGTCTTCGGCGGCTAGTTTAAGAATTCACTTCAGACATCACCAAAACACCACCCAGAACGCGAGTTTTGGTAATACTCCGGCATCTACACCACCAAAACACCACGTAGAAAACGCCCGTTTTTGCCAAAAACACCAGCAAAAACGGGCGTCATCTCGTTGATCGCCTACGCAATTCTGCGCTCAGCAACAGCTAGCGTCCGACAGGAGAATCCGGCATGTCGGCGACTCCTCGCCCGCGCAACAGAGCGTAGAGCTTCTCCTCACCAAGCACCCGGCGAATCTCCCTGAACGCAAACAGCGGAACGAACGCGCAGAAGATGACGAGCGCCCGCGAGACCATGTCCTCCCACTGCAGATGGTGCCAGACCGTACCAAACGGCTTCCCCGCAATCACCCGCTTCACCGTCTCCTCGAGGATATGGAACACCAGCACAAGCCCCGCGAAGACAATTGACTTCAACAGGACAGACTGGTACAGCGGCCTCTTCTCGTAGCCCCTGCCCACGCGCATCATCTCCCCCACCAGAATCACCTTGCCGATCACCAGCGCATTCATCACCGCAAAGCCGTAGTTCAGTACATCGTTGCTGACCTCATACTTCTTCAACAGCAGCATCGTGTACGTCACCAGCGCACAGAAGAAGAACATCAGGTACAAGGCGATCATCCAGAACTCAATCAGCTCGTGCTTGACCCTCTGCGTGAAGCTGCCCTTCGTCTTCTCATTGCTGCTCATGGCAAATTCTCCTACGCAGCCCGCCCGCTCATTTCAGGGCGCTGACACGGAAGCCAGAAAAGAATAGCAGCCTCCCACCCACCGCATTCCCAAAACGGGAACCCCAAAAAATAAACCCCGAAGACGTGGCGCATTTTTAGAGCCCAAAAAACACGCTGCTAAAACACCACGTTCACCACGCAATCCACCACGTCCACACCACCAATTCACCACGCGAAAACGCCCGTTTTTGCCAAAAACCTCAGCAAAAACGGGCGTCACCACATCATAAAAAATTACCGCAAACAGAAAACTACTGCAGCAAAGTTCCCTCTTCCGGCTGAGTCTTAGCCTCCTCCGGAGGAATCACCACAGCCGCCGCCACCTTATCCTGATCCTCAAGATCCAGCAGCTTAACCCCCTGCGTACTACGCCCGGCGGCCCTAACACTCTTAGTATCAATGCGAATGATCTTCCCAAACTGGCTGATCACCATCATCTCCGTCGTGTCATCCACCAGCTGAATGCTAGTAACCTTGCCGATCTTAGGAGTCGTCTTCATATTGATAACGCCCTTACCGCCACGCGACTGCAGGCGATATTGATCCACATCAGTTCGCTTGCCAAACCCATTCTCACTCACCGTAAGCACCAGGCAAGGCGTCAAACCCAGCTGTTTATCAAGCTTTTCAAGCTTCGCCGCAACCTCAGCCGAAGCCACCGGAGCAGCCAGCTCACCAGGCTCAGCCAGCTCCAGCGGCTGCCCCTCAGTCGACTCGGTAGCCTCGTCAATCGCCGCTTCCACCTGATCCGTAAGCCCTTTCTGAGCAGCACGTTCCAGCCGTTGCTTGTTGCGCGCCTCGTTCGAAGGCGTAACTGCCGCCCCGATCACATAGTCCCCCTTCTTCAGCGTAATGCCACGGTTACCGGTAGCCGGCCGCCCCATCGGACGTAAGTCCTGCTCGTTGAACCGGATAGCCATGCCATCATGCGTAGCCAGGAAGATCACCTGCTGACCGTCCGTAATTCGCGCAATGATCAGCTCATCATCCTTCTCAATATTGATCGCGATAATTCCACGCGCCATCACATTCGAAAAGTCTTTCAACGCTGTCTTCTTCACCGTGCCATTGCGCGTCGCAAACAGGATGTACTTCGAGTCCTCTTCCAGATCGCGAACCGGCAGAATGGTCACCACCTTCTCCCCAGGCTGCAGCGCGACCAGCGAAGCCATAGCCTTGCCTTTGCCGGCAGCGCCAACATCAGGGACCTCATACACCTTCAGCCAGTAGACGCGGCCCGTATTTGTGAAGCAGAGAAGATAGGCATGCGTGGAGTCGATGATGAGCTGCGCGACAAAGTCCTCTTCGCGAGTCTTCATGCCAAGCCGCCCAGTACCGCCACGACGCTGCTGACGGTAGATCGAGATAGGCGTGCGCTTGAGATAACCAGTGTTGGACACCGTGACTGCCACCTGCTCGTCAGTGATCAGATCTTCGAGCTGCAGCTCGGCGGTCTCATCAATGATGGTCGTGCGGCGAGCATCGCCATACTTGTCGCGAATCTCGGTAAGCTCTTTGACGATGACCTTGCGCAACTTCGCCGGTGAAGCAAGGATCGACTCGAACTCCGTGATGTTGTCGCGCACCTCGGCCAGTTCCTTGAGCAACTCATCAATAGAAAGCTGCGTGAGGCGGTACAGCTGCAGTTCGAGGATCGCGTCGATCTGTTTGTAGGAGAGGATCAACGTGCCGGTCGTGCTAAAGATCATATCGACGCCGTACTTAGCCGGGTCCAACGTGACGCCGCGCAGCTCCGTACCGCGCAGGTTGATGCGCTTGTTCGAGAAGTAGGAGAAGAGGTTTTCGCGAGCATCGGCACGGCTGGACGACTGGCGAATAATCTTGATGACGTTGTCGAGATGATCGAGCGCGATCTGATATCCAAGCAGAATGTGTTCGCGGTCGCGAGCCTTCGCGAGCAGGAAGGCAGTCCGGCGGCGGACTACTTCTGTGCGGTGATCGAGGAACGCCCGGATCGCCTGATCGAGCGGGAGCTCCTTCGGCTGACCGTTATGGACGGCCAAGAAGATCATCGAGAACGACTCCTGCATCTGGGTGTGCTTATGAAGCTGGTTGAGAACGATCTGGTGCTCGGCGCCGCGCTTCAGCCCGATGACGATGCGCATCCCGTCGCGATCGGACTCGTCACGGAACTCGTCGCGTGCGATGTCGGTGATGACGCCTTCATTGACGAGTTCGGCGATACGTTCGATGAGCTTGGACTTGTTGACCTGGTAAGGAATCTCCGTGACGATGATGGCCTGACGCCCGCCGGAGATGTTCTCGATGGACGCTTTGGCGCGCATCATGAAGCGCCCGCGGCCAGTGCGGTAGGCCTGGGGGATATTCGTCTTGCCGAACAGGTAGCCGCCAGTCGGGAAGTCCGGTCCAAGCACGTGCTCCAGGACGAGGTCGAGATCTGGTCGATGATCCTGCGGGGACTTCTGCAGCAGCGAGATACACGCGTTCACAATCTCGGTGAGATTGTGCGGCGGAATGTTCGTCGCCATACCGACGGCAATGCCGGAGCTGCCGTTGACGATAAGGTTCGGAATGCGGGCCGGGAGCACGGTAGGTTCAAGCGACGACTCATCATAGTTCGGAGAGAAGTCGACCGTGTCGTAGTCGATGTCCGCGAGCATCTCACCGGCAAGCCGGGTGAGGCGGGATTCGGTGTACCGCATGGCCGCGGCGGAGTCACCGTCCACGGAGCCAAAGTTTCCCTGACCGTCTACTAATAGATAGCGGAGAGAAAATGGCTGGGCGAGCCGGACCATGGTGTCGTAGATGGCGGAGTCGCCATGGGGATGGTAGTTACCCATCACGTGGCCGACGACCTTGGCGGACTTGGTGTACTTCTTGTTGAACTGGAGACCCATCTCCTGCATGCCGTAGAGGATACGGCGATGAACAGGCTTGAGACCGTCGCGCACATCGGGCAGAGCGCGGCCGATGATGACGGACATGGAGTAGTCGAGATACGACCTCCGCATCTCCTCTTCTATATTGATGGAGAGCATAAACGCAGCACCCCGGCCCTGGACGGTCGAGCCGTCCGGAGGAGATCCTGCGGGGGGAGGGTTGTTGGAGTTCGCGTCCTGCGGGGAGGGTGCGTCAGGGTTCTTCGGGTCTTGCGGAAACAGATCATCAGCCATGGTGTACTTCCATGATAAATGCTTGATTTGGCGGGGTAAAGCGGTCCTCGGCAAACAGATTGTAAGTGGGCAAACACACGCAGAAAATGCAAGACTTACAGACTTTTGCCAGCGCAGCCGTTTTATCGACAAAAAAAGGGACGGGCTTTAGCCCATCCCTTTTTTGTTGCAATCTTCAGTTAGAAGAAGAGTTTCCCGGACAGTTGCATTGTGCGGGCATTGTTGGCGAAGACCTTGCCGGGCTGATTGAAGAACGCGTTATCAACCCTTTGGAAGTTGATATACGTCGTTGTATTGGAGGTCGAGTTGATGTTATTCACCGTGCCGGGAGTGTATTGAGCATGGTTGAGTACGTTATAAGCCTGCGCTCCGAACTCGATTGAGTATCGTTCGCGGAATGTGACGCGCTTCAAAAGTGACATATCGAAGTTATTAATTGGACGAGTAGGCAAAGTATTACGCGCACCGTTCGGGAGCGTTCCCTTTCCACCCTGGATGTAATAAGCGTTTGGGTTGTCGGCTACATAGCCGACGATGTTCGCAGTGCAAGTTGTCGTTTCTGTCCCCGGCGTGCAGAGGCTATCGAGATTGGTAGCATGTTGAGCCGATACCGTACTTGCTGTCCCCTTCACACCGTTCGGGTTGATGATCGAGCGATCGATTGCGGTGCTGTCGCCGTTCAGGTTTGAATTGATGCCGGAGAGCACAGTGGCGTACTCGGGCGATTCGTAGGTGTAGATGGGTGCAATGGTCCAGTTACCAACGACATTCCTTAGAAGAAACGAGTGGGCATGCTTGTAAAGCTGCAGATCGTAGACCGCTTCGAGCGAGATGCGATGCGTACGGTCAAGCGCTGAACGGCTGTAGTCGGCCGCTACGTTCTGCGAATTCTGTGGACGTCGCGGAGTGAGCGTAGTCGCGAAGACTTCCGCCGTTGCGTCATCCATCGTCTTGCTGTAGGTGTAGGAAAGATTGGTCTGCAATCCACCGGTGAACTGGCGAGTCACGTTCGCAACCAGAGCGTTGTAGTTGGAACTGGAATAAGGCTGATAAGAAGTCATCTTGCTCGTAAAGCCAGCGGCGAGGAAATCCGGGCGGATATTTGACAGGCTGTTGATCGCAGCCAACGTGCTGGCACCTGCAGGAGCGATGACCGAAGTACCGCCGTTCAACGAGGTGGGAAGCACATTCGATGCATTGACCCGCGGTTGAATGTTGAGTTGGATCTGCGTCGGTAGATGAATGCCTCGGGTACCGACATATCCAATCTCGGCTGTGTAGTTGGTCGCAAAGGTGCGCTGAATGGTGAGCGTGTAGGTCTCCGAATAGGGGACCGTCTGGTTGGGAATGTATGCAGCAGTGGACGCGCGCTGATCTGCGAGGCCAGCCGGTGTGTTCGGGAAGACCAGGATGCCGCCCTTGCCGGGAGGAAGACCTCCGTTCGCGAGGAAGTTCGGGTCTCCTGGTGCAGGGTTGCCAGGGTTGCCGACATCATTGGTGGCTGAATACTGCGGAGGAAAGGAGAGGGTACCAAGGTTGTCAAACAGCACATCGTAGGACAGCCCGAAACCTGCGCGAATAGACGTCTTGTCATCGGGTGCAAAGTTGACGCCAAAGCGAGGCGCAAAGCTCTTGTAGGCTGGTGACGGCTTCCCGAAGCTGATCAGACCAGGAACGGAGGCAGCAGAATTCAGCGCTTGTGCCCGCTCGCCGACAGGAACGGCGGTGAACTCATACCGAAGGCCACCGTTGAGTGTAACCCTGGGGCTAACCCGCCAGGTATCGTTGACATAGCCATAGAGCGCGGTCTGATCGCCGTAGTAGGTCAGGTTGCCAGTAGAACGCTCTCCGAAGCTCGTAGGTGCGAGATCCTGAAGAAACTCTGAGAGGGCATTCCACTCGTAGTCTCCTCGCGCTCGCTGCGTGAATCCTTGAGGAGAGATGTACTTGCGACCGTCAAATCCGATCTTGAGGGTATGCTTTCCTTTAACATAGCTGACGTTGTCGACGACCTGATACAGATTCTGAATCGTGAACTGCGGTGCATTCGGATCCGGTCCAAGATTGACAAAGCCTTGATCATCAAAGACCAGGTTGGGGAATTGATCGAGCCCGGGATAGCTAAAGTTTCCCGCAGTCACGGTGTTCGAATACCGATTGAAGCCAATGCGGAATTCGTTGGTGAGGTTTGGTGTAAACGTGTGAAATTCGCTAAGTGCAACGAGCTGGAAACGGAACGGCTGTTGCGTGAAGAAAACTGGGAATGGAACCGTATTGGTTGCCGTATCCGTATCAGTGAGCCGGTTGTACAAATAACGTCCGCGGAAGCTGTCTTTGTTAGAGATCGTGTAGTCGACACTTGTTGTCAGGACGTCGAAGTTTGACGGTGTGCTTGCTGTGCTCTGGTAATTACCTAAAGGAATATTGGTTGATGCACCTGAAACCGCTGAGTTGACGGTAAGGAATTGCGGCCCTGTTGCCTCACTTCCGCAGGCGACGTCGGCCGACGCGTCAATTCCTGTCCCGTTTGGCCCCGACGTTGTCGCTGCGGGGGTGTACTTAAGGTACTGAGCCAGGTTGGTTCCATTCAGGCCGTAAGGCGAACCCAGCGACTGAAGAGTTGTGAGTCCTGCGGCGGTTGGCACGCAGGAGAAAATGGCCGGGTTCGACCCAATCGAGTTACGTTCGAAGTTGACAAAAAAGAAGAGCTTATCGCGCAAGATCGGTCCGCCAACCTGTCCGCCGTAGCGGTTATTGTCGTAGCGGGGGTTGATGGCGGGCTTTCCGCCCTGAGTGCCGGATTCGGCGTTCAGATTGCGATTCTGAAAGTACTCATACAGGCGCCCGTGGAACTTGTTCGTTCCGGAGAGGACGTTGGTGTTGAACTGCCCCCCTGAAGAGTGACCGAACTCCGGGGAAAACTGGTTTGTAATCAGAGTAAAGCTCTCAACCGAATCGTTCGGGAGATAGATAAGGGGGCCGGTTACAGCTTTGTTATTGTTGTCAATTCCTTCAATGGTGAAGTTGTTATTGCGTGGGCGCTGACCTCCAATCGAAGGTCCTACGCCGATACCGATACCTCCGCTTGACGCCACCCCGGGACTCAAGAGCGAAGCGTTCAACACGCCGAAGCCGGCCGACCCACCCGATGCCGTCGACGGAAGATCGGTGAGTTCGACATTGCTAAAGGTCTGGGTGAGGTTGGTGCTGGTAGTATCCAGCGCGGCGCCGGCCTCTGCCGCGACTTCCACTGTAGTGCTGGCGCCAATCGAGAGACCAACGTTGGTAGTAGAGGTCTTATTGAGCTCGATGACGATTCCGCGGAGCGTAAACGGCTGAAAACCTGAAGAACTTACGACGAGATCATACTTACCAGGAAGAAGGTTGCCCACACGGAATTCGCCCGCAGTTCCGGCCTTAACACTGGTAGCCACGCCAGTGTCTTCGTTGGTCACGACAACAGCTGCGCTCGCAATGGCAGCACCTGATGGATCTTTTACGGTGCCGACTAAATCTCCGCTAGTGGTTTGACCAAATGCAGCGCCTATAAAGGCCATCGTTATAGCGGGAACAAAAAGGGAAATTCGTCGCATGTCTTCTCTCCAAGGGTTGACCAAAACCGAAACACCGCGGATGGCCATCGAATGGCGTACCGAAGTCATTTTTCGATTAGGTCGCGTGAATATAGAGAGAGCAATTTATCCACCAAACACTCAAGATTCTGCGCGTCGTCGTAAGTGCCTTATTCTTCTCATCACCAACACCTACTTTCAATAAGAATTGCTAAATATCTATGAATTTATATAGGGATTGATGGCGGAATGTACTGGTGGCGGACCCTACGCAAGATGGTCATGTATTGCGACTGAATTTGTCGCCTATTCACTTGATATCGGACCTATATCGTCGTATATTCAACTGATCGCAGCTTCAGGACTGGATGTCAGGAGTTTGATTGGGAGTTGGAGTGTTTGACCAGATCCCCGCGGGATATCTCTTGGCGGAGACCGCGAGGACCTGGAAGCTACAGCCGAGTGACTGCAGATTATCTGCATTATAAGGTTCGATCTGCGGATCGTTCTACTTCGGCTCGAAACTCCATTGCATATCAGTAAGCCCCTCAAAACTTTTCCGGCGATTCAGGTCTCGCCGGGGATTTTGGGGACTAGCGGTCGACGATGAGGTGCGCCCGTTTTTGCCCTCAGCCTTCGATCTGACAGATGGACATGAAGATCGACGCCGTTCTGAAAAAGAAGAGAACGCGATCGGTCTCACGGAGCACGGAACTTTATCGGGAGACAAGCATGAAGCAGGCGACGCGTAAGACGACACCAAGCAAGAGGAAGAGCCGGGCACCGATTGGCGGGAGTCGCGGGTGGATCGCGGCAGGAACGCTGGCCGCTTATGCGGCGATGGGAGGCACGAAGACGGCGATGGCCTCGGTCGAGAAGGCAGATCCGGCGGCGAGTGGAGCGGCCGAAGCAACGATGCCGCTGAAGAAGTTTGATATTCCGGCAGGCCCGTTGGATGCGGCGGTGAAGGCTTTTGAGGAGGCCACCGGTCTGACCGTGAAGATCGTGCTGCCGGCGGGAACAGTGGCAGGGTTCAACTCGCAGGGTGTCGTGGGGCTATATCGAGAGGATGAAGCGCTGCGTCTGCTGCTGGAAGGCACCGGTCTGAACTACCGTGCGGAGGATGCCACGACGATGCTCGTTGGGGTGCAGGCGAAAGACACTGTTTCTGTAACTGATTCGGTTACTAACTCGGTTTCGCTCTCGAAATTCACTGAACCGCTGATCGATACTCCACAGAGCATCAGCGTGGTGCCGCAGTTTGTCATGAAGGATCAGGGCGTTTCAACTCTGCGCGATGCTCTGCGCAATGTGCCGGGCATCAGTTTGGCGGCGGGCGAGGCAGGTGCACAGGGAGACAATCTGACGATTCGTGGCTTTACCGCGCGCAACGATATCTTTCTCGACGGTATCCGCGACTTCGGAAGCTACTATCGTGATTCGTTCAACTACGAGCAGGTCGAGGCACTGGAAGGTCCGGCCGGAGTTCAGTTCGGGCGCGGTTCAACCGGAGGCGTGATCAATCAGGAGAGCAAGGTTCCGGTGGTGCAGCAGTTCGTGAATGTGCAGACGCAGTTCGGAACCGACAAGACGCGCAGGATCACGGCAGACATCAACGAACCGGAGCTCGATGTGCTGGGCGGTACAGCCTATCGTGTCAACCTCATGGGGCAGGAGGGCGGAGTCGCCGGACGGGACTACGCGGAGATACGAAGGTTCGGTATTGCGCCAACAGTTTCAGTCGGATTGAACACGCAAACGCGCGCGACCCTGAGCTATCTGCACATGACCGAGAGCGACACGCCGGACTATGGACTGCCATGGTTCAATAACGCCGTGGCACCCGGGTCGATTCGGCATGACTACTACGGCTTCCCCGATGAGAACTACCTGAACACGAACGACGATATTTTGACCCTTAAGGTCGAACACGAATTTTCGCCCAACCTGAATCTGCACACGATTGCGCGGGCAGCCAATTATCCACGCCAGGCGCAGATCACTGAGCCGCAGATCTGCTCAAACGCGCCGGCGAGCGTGTCGGTTGGCGGGTTCGTGTCGTCGTTGCCCACCTCCGCGGTAAATACAGCATTACCCTGTGCCTATACCGCTGCAAGCGATCCGGGCACGATCATCGTCAACCGGAATCAGATACAGGTAAAGAGCGTCGAAGGCGATCTGTGGGACCAGACCGAGGTCTCGGCGCGCTTCAAAACGTTCGGCATAAAGCACGCCCTGGTGGCTGGAGTTGAAGGCGGCCAGGAGATCTCGAACCCGATCAGGACAAGCTACACCATCAACAAGATCAACACCGTGCCGACGGCTACCCTGATCGAGCCAAATGCACAGCAGCCCTTCGGGGGAACAGGGTACATCACCTCGATTGTGCATACCAAGTCGGAGAGCGTTGGACTCTACTTCGTCGACACGATCAAGCTCGGGCGACTGTTTGAGGCGAGCGGCGGTGTGAGATGGGATAGGTTCGATACCGGTTACAATTTATATCAACCCACTCCTCCCGCAGGTGGAACCGTCACCGCTCCTGTGGCTCCAATCAGTCGCATCGATGAGCAGCCAAGTTACCGCGCAGCATTTGTCTACAAGCCCTCCAGCCGAGGAAGCGTGTACTTCGACTACGGAACCAGCTTCAACCCCGCAGCCGAATCGTTGAGCTTGAGCATTGGCCTGGCGAACAGCTCCGCTGCTCCCGAAGAGAACCAGACCTACGAGGTCGGCGCGAAGTGGAGCTTCCTGAATGAGCGGCTTCTCGCCGAAGCTTCGTGGTTCAGGACCGAGAAGAACAACGCCCGCGAGACCGACCCAACAAACTCAAACAATATCGTTGCAGCCGGAAATCAACTCGTGAAGGGCGTGCAGTTCTCCCTCGTCGGAAGGCTGCCGGAAGGAATGGATATCGTCGCCGGCTACGCGTATCTGGATAGCGAAGTTATCTTCTCGAAGTTCTTTCCAACCTCCGTCGGATACCCCCTGGCAAACGTGCCCAAGCAGACCTTCAATCTCTTTGTGACGCATCGCCTGCCATTGCGGCTCAACGTCGGATTGGGCGGAAACTATGTGGCCAGTCGCACAGCCAGCTCCACGGTCCCCTATGTCCCGACCGCCTACTCGGGTCCGATCAGCTATCTCACTGCAACAGGCGCACCGGCCGTTCACTACCAGGTACTCGCAACCGAGTTGAAGCAGGTCCCCGGCTACTGGATCTTCAACGCAATGGTGCGGCGACCATTGACCGATCGCCTGGAGCTGCAAGCGAACGTTAATAACCTTCTCAATCGCTACTATATTGACCTGCCCCATCCGAGCCACCTGATTCCCGGCGCCGGAGCCAATGCGCAGATCGGAATCAACTTCAAGTTCTAAGTTGAGCGAAGCATCAGAGTCGGTCTAAAGACTGGCCCCCACTTTTCTCTCCTGGAGGCCGTAGGCGAAGGAGCAAGACAATGTTAATTACGATTCCGGATATATTGACTGCCAGTGAGCTGAAGCAGGCAAGGGCAGCGCTCGATGCAGCGGACTGGGTGGACGGAAGGGTCACAGCCGGGTACCAGGCCCAGAGCGTAAAGGAGAACCTTCAGCTGCCGGAGGGTCATCCCGTAGCGGTCAAGCTAGGCGAGATGATTCTGGCAGCACTGGCACGATCGCCGCTCTTTATGTCGGCAGCGCTGCCCCTGCGGGTATTTCCGCCGATGTTCAACCGCTACACCGGCGGCGGCCACTTCGGCACCCACGTCGACACCGCGATTCGCGCCAACGCCTCCACCGGCCAGCGCATCCGAACCGATGTTTCGGCGACACTCTTTCTCTCAAAACCGGAAGAGTATGACGGCGGCGAACTGGCCGTCGAGGACACCTACGGCGTTCACTCCGTCAAACTTCCCGCCGGCCACATGGTGCTCTATCCGGCGACCAGCCTCCATCGCGTCACTTCGGTAACACGAGGCGCGCGCGTGGCATCCTTCTTCTGGGTGCAGAGCATGATCCGGAACGATGGCGACAGAACGCTGCTCTACGACCTCGACACCGCAATTCAGCGGTTGGCGGTCGAAAGTCCCAAAAACGCTGCGGGTGTGCAACTGACAGGGGTCTATCACAATCTGTTGCGCCGCTGGGCGGAGATCTAGCTTCTTCCGGGAGTCCTATCTTCCGAATGGCAATAACCTATATTGACCTCCTCGATTGTCTCTTTCGGCGCACCTTCCATTTAGCCTGGCAAATCTAGGAAAATAGTCAGCAACTTATTTATTCAATACGTGTCTACAATCGTCCCGACATATCTCAAGAGCTTGGATTCTTTGATGATCCATTTTTTTGGATAAGAAAATCTCTTATTCCATAAAGAGGATCGCGGAGAGAGTCGGGTCTGGATCCGAGGTTCGGGAAAAGCCTTTGTTATTGCGAAGATTTCGGTCAGAAAGATTTTTATTGCAATGGCCCTAAAGATGCATGTCCCTTGGAGCCGGCCGCCTGAATCTCCCCGTCTCACGGAATATTCCGGACCCGAACCAGGAGCAGAAAAGATGAAGAAGCTTTTTGCGCTAATTATGTTGTTATTCGCCACCGCAGTGCTGAGCCACGGGCAAGCCACCTCGGTGAACGGCGGATCGATCCAAGGAACGATCACGGATCCTTCGGGCGCCATCGTGCCAAACGCCACCGTCACGATCCTTGCGGTTGATACCGGCTCTTCCAAGACGATCACTACGGATAGCGCAGGACTATATAGTGTCGGACCGCTAAATCCCGGCAACTATACCGTTACTGTCAGCGCGTCTGGGTTTCAAAAGCTCTCAGTTACAACTGTGGTTCGAACAGGAACAGCGACGCCAGGAAGCTTCAAGCTCACACTCGGCTCTTCTGCTGAAACCGTAGAGGTGAACGCAGGCGCCCTCCAGGTAAATACAGAGCAGATCGGCGTCTCCGGCGTCATTACTCGCGAACAGATCGATGCTCTTCCGGTAAACGGTCGAAACATTCTGGACTATGCTCAGCTCCAGCCGGGTGTCATCCTCCAGTCCGGCCAGTCCTTCGACCCCACCAAAGCAGGTTACTCCGCCATCTCTGTTAGCGGCGTAGGCGGACGTACTACCCGCATTCTTCTCGACGGTCAGGACATCACCGACGAGACCGTCGGAACAACTATCTACAACGTTCCGTCAGGCGCTATTCAGGAGTTTCAGCTCAACCGCTCCACTCAGGACGTCTCTGGCGAAGTAACCTCGACCGGCCAGGTTCTCGTCTCGACTCAGTCTGGAACCAACGGCTTCCACGGCAACGCCTTCTACAACTTCCAGGACGCCCGCGCAGGCGCTGCAGATGTCGCTGGAGCAACTGCCCCCTTCCAGCGCAATCAGTTCGGCGGTTATGTCGGCGGCCCCATTATTAAGGACAAGCTCTTCTTCTTCGGTGGTATCGAGCGAATCAAGCAGTCCGAGTTGGACGCTGCTCTTGGCGCCAGCCCGGTCTTCCAACCTATCCTCACCCAATTTCCCTTCGTGCCAGCTCCCTTTACCGACACTTTCAGCATGCTCCGTTTCGACTACAACGGCCCCAAGGGAATCCATTTCTTCGTGCGCGGAGCCTACAGCGTCAACGCCGCCGATGCCACCTTCGGTCTAACCCCCTACCAGGTCTATCAGAACAGAGACAACGTCCCAGGGATCGTTGGCGGAGCCGACTTCACCACCGGCCACTTTACCCACTCGTTCCGTGGCGGGTATGAGAAGTTCCATAACCTCCTCGAGGATGGAACCCATGGATTGGGAAACTCCATCTACAACCCCTCCGGGCCCTCCGTAGGCGGCAATGTTACGCTCCGAGGCAGCATGAACGCCGGGCCAAATTACCTGGCACCGCAGGGCACCTTCCAGACTGACAAGCAGTTCCGCTACGACGGTACATGGACCAAGGGAGCCCACACCTTCAAGTTTGGCTTCGACCTGAACCGCTTGGCCAGCGGAGGCTTCGCCGAGTTCTATGGCGAGAGTCTCTACACTAGGATCTCGGCTACCCCGGGCAATCTGGTGGCGGGCGGGGATCCTGCAAACCCGCTTGACTATGTCGCTTCGTTGTACGCCATCGGTAACGGTAACGGCTTGTTCTCTGAGCGTCCCGGCTTCGGCCTCCTCGGTGGTCTATCTCCCAGCTGGCGCTTTGGAGCATACGCGGCCGACACCTGGAAGGCTTCACCGTCACTCACGCTTACCGCAGGTCTCCGCTGGAGTGTCGATACTGACCGCGCCAATCAGGATCTGGCAACCCCGCTCTGTTCCAGCGTAGATCCGTCGCTTCAATTTCCCGGCTGCACCGGCAACACTCCGCTCTTCGACCAGTATCAGCAAGGCCTCGGGGTCCGGACCCATCAACCCTACGCCAACTTCGGACCGCAGGCAGGCTTCAACTTCAGCCCTGGGGACCACAAGACCTCCTTCCGCGGCGGTATCGGTATCTTTTACGAGAGCAGTGTCTTCAACAACACTGGAAATGCCCGCACAGAGACCGTACAGGCTGACTTCCCCGCCTTCAACTACGGCGTCGCCTCCAAGGGCGGAACGAAGATAGCTCTGCCTGGCTTCGGCACGGTCACTGCGGCGCCAGACGGAACACCTGTCTCGACCATCCTGAGCGAGTCAATCGGTCAGGCTGCATTTGAAGTAAATGCGATCAAGGCGGAGTATCAGGCGAAGGTGAAGAACGTTGCCGGCACTAACCCTTCGTATATCGGCGGTGGAAGCGGTCTCTTCGCCAACAGCATCTACGCTGGCCCCTACAAGAGCCCCTACTCCATCCAGTTCAATGGCGGAATTCAGCGTGAGATCGCCAAAGGTCTGGTGCTCAGCGTCGATTACGTCCACAACGCGACACTCAAGCTTCCCATCTCGCAAGACGTCAACCACAGCGGTGCAGCGCGTACGTTGAATGTCAATGCGGCCAAGAACGCCATTGCGGCCACCACCTCAAGCTTTGGTTGCGCTGGAGGCTCCACTTCGGCGGCCATCACCTGCGCCATCGCGGCTGGAGCTCACATCACAGACTTCGCAGGCAACGGTCTCGATTCAGGCACTACCTATCTCGGTGGACCATCAGCTTCCTATTTTGGTCTTACCCCGGACACCGGCGCGGCGTTTGCGGGCACCAACCCAAATGTCGGCACGGGACTCTTCATCCTTCCCATCGGCCGTTCTGGATATGATGCACTGCAGGCAGTTCTCCAGGGGCAGAGATCGCACCCTGTTCCCGGCATCCTAAGCACCAACTACCAGGTATCCTATAGCCTCTCCCGCATCGTAACGTCCAATGGATCAGCGTCTCCCACCGATCAGTTCTTCGCGGGTGGCCAGTCCTTCAACAACGACGACCCAAACCGCTACATTGGTCGCAGTCCGCTCGACCACTCCAACGAGCTGAGCTTCGGCGGCACTCTGGCTATCAAATACGGCCTGAACGTCTCCGCAATCGGTCACTTCTTCTCCGCACCTGCGTCTTCGCTTACCCTCGACACTACGAGCGGGACCACTGGACAACTCTTCCAGACGGACGTCGATGGCGATGGAACCGTAGGCGACCTGGTTCCGGGAACTATTCCTGGAGCCTACGAGCACGAGGTCAAAGGTGCAGGACTCAACCGGCTGATCAACAACTACAACGCCACTCAGGCAGGTACTCTGACTCCGGCTGGCCAGGCGGTGGTTGCCGCTGGCCTCTTCACACCGGGACAGTTGACTGCATTGAACGGAGTTCAACAAGCAATTGCTCTGGGTCCCAACAAACCCCTGAACAATGCAGCTCTCCGCACCTTCGATCTCAGCGCGAACTATCCGATCCACATCCGCAAACTCGGCGAAAGTTTCAGCCTGGTCCCGGGAGTTGCGATGTACAACGTCTTCAACATGAGCAACTTCAACGACATTCCTTCTATCCCTGGCAATGGAACAGGAGTCTTGATCAACCAGGCTAATGCTGTTGGCGGTGTTCCAGGCGGATACTTCAACGGTCCATCCGATCAGGCTACGGCCAACTCTGCTCGTGTAGTGCGCAACTCGGGTACCTTCGATCAGGGTGGCCCACGCACGACCGAGTTCCAGCTCAAGCTCAACTTCTAACCCCAAAACAGTCCTTACAAACAAGGGTGGAGACTCGTCTCCACCCTTGTTCTTGCGGTCCAAGTCACTGTCACTTCGGCTCCCCCGTTTGTAGAAACATCCCGGAGGTGTTTGAGCAAACAGCTTCAGGGCATCCTTTAGCTGGAACCGAGGGCCGGTATCCGGGGGAAGCACAACGCGACGTCAGAACGGAACCTCCATCCCGGACCGTCAAAATAAAGTTGAGATTGGTGTCGTATTTTTCGGCCATGCATGAGAGACAGTTTTTCCTCCACGTTTACCATGCATTTCACCACGATTACACCACCAGAAAACCACGTCTACGCCCCAGGTTTTTCCAAAACACCCCTCAAAAAGCCAGCAAAAATGCGAAACCCCGGCCAGGCCGAGGTCTCACATTTTTTCCGCGCCAGGTTCAGTCCCGCTACTCCGCTTTGCCAAGAGTTTTGTCTTTGTAGGCCTTTTGAAGGACAAAGAAGGCCTGCTTCCTGACGCCTTGATCGGAGACTAAGCCCTTGCGGTTGAAGTTGTCCTGCAGGCCCGGGTTGACGCGACGGGCCGAGCGAAAGTCCATCAGAATCCAAGGGCTGGTGCCGCGAAGCTGAGGGATTTTGTTCAGCATCGCGATCTGATGGCGATAGATTTCGGCCTGATACTCCTCCGTCCACAACGCCGGGTGAGTATCGCCGGAGGGCGCGTGGTTGCCTGCTTTTGCGTCACCACCCCACTCAGACATGATCAGAGGCTTGTCATAGCGAATGTCCCATGTTGTGGTGTCGGCACCCTCTGCGTGTTGTTCGTACCAGCCGATGTATTCGTTCGTGCCAATAACATCAAGCGCTTTGCCAAGCGGGTCGTCGACGATTTTATTCGAACCGGTTGCGGTCTTCTCCGTGCGAACAAGAAGAGCCGCAGTGACGAGACGAGTGGGATCGAGCTGATGCGCGAGATCGACCATTGCGGTGAGGTATTTCGTGCGGGCCTCAGTGTTCGGCGTCTCGTTGGCAACGGACCATAGCACGATCGAAGCCTTGTCGCGATCGCGCCGGATCATCTCGGAGAGCTGTTGCTTGGACTTTGCGAGGACAGCGGGGTTGTCGAACTGGAGGGCCCAATAGTCTGGAATCTCAGACCACACCATGAGGCCGAGGCGGTCGGCGGTGCGGGTCATGCGCTCGTCGTGCGGGTAGTGGGCGAGTCGAACGTAGTTGCAGCCAAGTTCTTTGGCCCAACCGAGGAGGGTGTCGACATCTTTTTGTGTGTAAGCGCGGCCGGTGCGGAAGGGGGCTTCGGCGTGGATGGAGATGCCACGAAGAAAGACGGGTTGGCCGTTGAGGAGGATCTGCGTGCCGCGGGTTTCGATGGTGCGGAAGCCGATGGTGTCTTCGATCTTGTCGGGGCCCGAGGAGATCTCGACCTTGTACAGCTTGGGATTTTCGGGCGACCAGAGGCTGAGGGACTTCGTGGGAATGCTGATGACGGCGCGTGAATTCGCGTCTACCGTTGATTCGACCTTCGCATGCAATTCGGCGATGGTGACGGTAACCGGGGTGCCTGCCGGTGCACTCGCCAAGTGGACGTAGCCTTCGATAACGGATCGGTCCGTGCGGCTGAGGTGAAGGTCGTAGTCATCGATGAACTGATCGGGAACCTCTACGAGGGATACGTCACGAGTAAGGCCACCATAGTTCCACCAATCGGTCTGGAGCGTGGGAACTCCGTCAGCGATGCGGGTGCTGTCAACCGACAAGACCACGAAGTTGTTGCCATCGTGGAGGGCAGCCGTGATGTCGCAATCGAAGGGAGTGAATCCACCCTCGTGCTCGCAGATTTTCCTGGTGTTGACCCAGACGAAGGTGCGGTAGTTGGCCGCGCCGATGTGAAGGAAGGTGCGGGTGTTCGGCGCGGCAGTGTGCTGGAAGTCCTTCTCGTACCAGATAGGACCTTCGTAGTAGAGGAGTTCCGGGCGTTGGGTATTCCAGTCGCCGGGGACGCGAAGAGTGGGCGCGTTAGCGAAGTTGTAGTCCTGCGGATGGCCGTTCGGGTCAAACGGAGCGTTCATGAAGAAGCCGTCTTTGCGAAGCTCCTGATGCAGGGTGTAGATGCCGGTCGAATACTGGTCGACGATGGTATGCCAGTCGCCGTCGAGAGAGGTGGCTGGGCGATGGTCGATGTCAACGAGCACCGTGGTGTTGGCCTGAGGATTCGTCTGGGAAAAGGCCGGCGCGGCGAGAAGGAGTGCGGCGGTCAGGATGTGACGGATTGCGAACTTCTGCATGAGGTGTTCTCCGGTAGTGGTGCGCGTGTCGGTGAGGTATGCGCAGAAAAAAGCTATCGAGTCATAATACTTCGGTCTTTGAACAATTACGCAATGCCGTGGGTCGCCAGTGAAGATGGTGAATTCTTCAACCGGCTGGAAGTGTCCTGTCGCCGGCAACGATGAGCTAGGTGGGGATGGTCGCATCGACCTCTGCCAAGGGAAGAAACAGGGAGAAGATTGTGCCGTGGTGGATGGGGTGCTCACTGCTGCGGTAGGTGAGTCTGCCCTGGTGGCGTGTGACGATGCCGGCGGAGATCCAAAGGCCAAGTCCCGTGCCATTGAGGTCTTTGGTGGTGTAGAAGGGCTCGAAGAGACGAGCCTTTACCGCGGTGGACATGCCATGCCCGGTGTCGGCGATTGTAATGCGAATGCCTTGACGCGGTGGCTGCGAGTCGGAGGAGCAGTCGGTGGCGTCGTGGGCTCTGACGATGAGATGTCCGCCGTTGCCGCGCATGGCGTCAATCGCATTGGCAATCAGGTTGTTGAGGACCTGCCGGATGTCGTTTTCGAAGCAGAGTACGGTGGTGCTGGTCTTGTAGGAGGCCTCCACCTTGATGTGCGAGTTGGCGAGGCGGCCCTGATAGAGATTGAGGACGGCGTTGACGAGATCGGCTGCACTGACGTGGGTAGCACGGACGGCCTGACGATGGAAGCGGAGGGTTTGCGTGGCGATCTGACAGACGCGGGAGAGTTCGCTCTGTGCCGTGTGGAGATACTCGCGTGTGTTTTCGGGCAGATCGGCAGAGAGGTTGATGAGATAGAGCAGGTTGGTGATGGCCTCCAGCGGATTATTGATCTCGTGGGAGATGGAGCTGGCCAGACGACCGACGGCGGCCAGTTTTTCGCTCTGAATAAGGGCAGCCTCAGCTTTTTTCTGAAGGGTGACCTCGAGGACAACAGCGGCGATAGCCTCGACCGAACCGTCTGCCGCGAAGACGGGAGAGTAGCTGACATTGAAAGAACGTTGTTCGCCAGGACGTCCGGGAAGTTCGCCATGGAGGAGATGACTGCGCACCGGCCGGCCGGAAGCAGCCGTCTGGAGCAGCTCTTTGAGCCCGGGAATTGCGACGACGTCAGTAATGACCTGGCCGAGGATCTTCTCGCGGGGTAGGCCGATGATCTCCACCTGACGATCGTTGATGCGGAGATAGCGAAGCGTGGCGGCATCGAAGAGAGCGAGCCCTACGGGAGCGGTCTGGTAGATGGATTCGAGTTCTGATCGCTGACGTTCGGTCTCCTCTTGGCGTTGCTGGAGGGTTTCAGCGAACCTCTTGCGGTCGTCGATGTCGATGGCCACCCCAAGCCAATGGAGGATTTGTCCGGACTCGTCGCGAACCGCCTGGGCGCGAAGCCACCACCAGCGAGCAGAACGGTCTTTAGCACGTAGAAGACGTGCCTCGATATCATATTCGGCTCCGGTGGCGACGGAATGAGTCCAGGCTTCCGTGACGCGCTGCCGATCTTCGGGGTCGAAGGCATTGAGCCAGTTGTGGCCGCCGATGGTTTCGATGGTGAGTCCGATGTAGTCGAGGAATCCCTGGTTGGCATAGGTAATGCTGCCGTCTGGTGCGCCCATCCAGATGGCCTGCGGATTGAGATCGGCCAAGACACGGTACCGGGCTTCACTTGTGACCAAAGCTTCTTCGCTCTTCTTGCGATCCGTGATGTCGATGGAGAGGCCGCGAAGGCTGACAGGTTTGCCGGCAACCGAGACGATCTGGCCCCGGTTCTCGATCCAGAGAATGCGACCATCTGCAGCTTGTATCTGACACTCCACCACGATCATCTGACCTGTCTCGACCGCGGCTTGCACGGCCGAAGCAATCGTAGGCAGATATTTGGGGAGAAGGAATTTCTTGAAGGAGCGAGCGTCGGGGATTTCGGCGAGGGGATGGCCAAAGACTGGATATGAGCCGGCTCCGTAGGTGGCCTTGCCAGTTGCGTAATCCACGTCCCAGGTGGCGGCGCGAGCGGTCTGCTGGACGGAGGCGAGAAGATCCTGCTGCCGCTTGAGAACCTGATCGGATTGATGCCGTGCGGTGACGTTGCGGAAGAAGAGGACCATACCGTCGTCGTAAGGCCGGCATTGAACCGAGAGCCAGAGGTTGAAGGGCTCCGGATAATAGGCCTCGAACTCACCTGGAATTCCTTCCTCCATCGCTCGATGGTAGTGATAACGGAAATCGCTGCCCGGCTCCGCCGCGGCGGGAAATTCCTTCCAGAGATTCTTTCCGAGGAGTTCGCCTATGGGGCTGAGAAGCTCCCTGGCGCGGCGATTGAGAAAGGTAAAGTTCCAATCCCGGTTCAGGCTTACGACGGCATCGGTGGTGGTTTCGAGAACCTGGCGGAGCTGGCGCGCGGCGGCATCACGAAGAAGCTCTGCGCCCTTGCGGTCGGTGATGTCGCTCGAGAAGATGATGATGCCGTCTTCGAAGGGTCGTGCGGAGACGCGGAACCAGATGTCGAGCGGCGCCGGGTAGTAGGCCTCGAACTCGGTGGCGATGCGCCGGTCCATCGTCGTGCGATAGTGAGAGCGAAAAGGCTCCTTCTGGTTCGACGGGAAGCGCTCCCATAGGTTCTCACCGATGAGTGTGTCCGTTTTGAGAATGTCGAGCGCCGCGCGGTTGGCGAAGGTACAGTTCCAGTTGCGATCGATGCAAACGATGGAGTCGGGGGATGCGTCGAAGATCTGCCGCAGCTGGCGGACGGCCGAGTCGCGAAGGCCTTCGGCGCGTTTGCGGTCGGTAACGTCTCGGTAGTAGAGAGCGACGCCTTCGTCGGTAGGGAGGATGTGCACGTCGACCCAGACATCGAATGGAGCGTAGAAGTGCTCGATGTGCTGAGGAAGGCGAGTCTGCATAACGGTGCGGTAGGTGCGTTCCAGAGCCGTGCCAACGGTCTCCGGGAAGAGCTGCCAGTGGCTTTTGGAGTTTATATCGGAGGGCTGGATGCGGCTGACTCGAACAGCTTCCGCGTTGGCATAGGTGACGATCCAATTGTGGTTGAAGCAGAGAATCGCTTCCGGCAGTTGCGCAACCAGGCGTGCGAGGTTGTCGTTCTCGGCATCGCTCTCACGCCGAAACTGAGCACGGCGATTGAGAGTCACTGGCGCTTTGGAGACGATGGAGTCAGACATGGTAGCGAAAGTACGGACGAAGCTTCATCTTACAGAGGAATCGTCGGGAGACACAGGCACTTCTGCTTGCGATCCGAGGCGAACTTCGAGGTAGTCAACGCGTGTCTGGAGAGCCTTTATGGCAGCGGAAAGCGTTGCGATTTCAGCTTCCAATTGAGTAATGCGTTGAGTGGTTGAGGTGACCGATTCGGCTCGTTCGGCAGGGTAGGCGGTAAGGTCCGGTGGCGTTCCGAGGAGATGAGCGTAGCGCGCTTCGCGGGAGCCGGGCTGGCGAGGGAGGATGGCTACGAGAGGTCCGGTCTTTTCCGGAGTCGAATCGTCCGCCGCTGTGCGAGTGGCGAGGCGTTCGAGGGTGGATTGGACAGCTGCAAGGTCGTCGAAGGTGTAGAGGCGGTCGGCGCGGCTGCGAAGCTCGCCGGGTGTCTGTGGACCGCGCAGCAGCAGCAGGCAAAGGACAGCAGTCTCGTCGCGGCGGAGGTTGAGGACGGTCCGGACACGATGCTCGTACTTGGGAACGCGGGCGTCGCGGACGGGGTTAGTGAGGGCAAGATCTTCAAGCGTGTGGAGCGCCTGCCGAACCTCCTCTTCCCCAAGCTCGAGGACGGGCTCGCGGCTGGAGCGCTGATTACACGCATTGACCAGTGCGTTGAGCGAGAGCGGATAGTTCTCAGGAGTGGTGATCTCTTTTTCGATGAGCGAGCCGAGGACGCGAAGCTGGATGGGGTCGAGCTGCATATCTACTAGGGTGCCACATGCACGCTCGGTCTGGCTCGTCGGATAATGGAGAACGATTTAAGGGGTGGCCAAGTGTTATTTATCGGTGAAGAACAGGTGAGGGCGTCGCTCTCGTATGAAGAGCTGATCCCAGCCATGCGGCAGGCGTTGGCGGATTTTTCTGCAGGCCGCGTGGTGCAGCCGCTGCGAACGGTCATGTCCGTGGCCGCACATTCCGGATGGTTTGCCGTGATGCCCGCCGTCTACGGAGACGTGATGGGGGCGAAGATGGTCACGTTTTACCCCGGCAACGCCGATAGAGGGAAGCATACGCATCAGGCAGTGATTCAACTGTTTCGTGCGGAAACGGGCGAGCCGCTGGCCATGATGGACGGGCGGCTGATAACGGAGATGAGGACGGCGGCGGTATCGGCTGTGGCTGTCGATCTTCTCGCGCGACCTGAGGCGAAGGTGCTGGGCATTCTGGGAAGCGGTGTTCAGGCTCGGTCCCATCTGCGGGCGCTGTCGCGGGTTCGGAAGTTTGAAGAGATTCGCGTTTGGAGCCGTACACAAAGCAATGCAAGGAGGTTCGCCGCGGACGTTGGGGCACAAGTAAGGACAGCGGAGGAGGTGGTATCCGGCGCGGACGTTGTGCTGACGCTGACAAGTTCGCCGGAGCCGGTCCTGTTCGGTCGATGGCTCAAGAAGGACGCGATGGTGTGTGCAGTCGGTGCCGTGACGCCAAATCGCAGGGAGCTCGACGAAGAGGCGATGCAAGGAGCGGTTGTGGTCGAATCTCGAGAGGCTGCGCTGCGAGAACCGGGAGATATTCTTCTGGCGAAGGCGCAGGTAAGTGCTGAGATTGGAGAGTTGCTGCTGGGAAAGGCTTTGGAAAGAAGAGATCGTCCCGTGGTGTTCAAATCCGTCGGGATTGCGATCGAAGACGTAGCTTCGGCGAGACTGGTCTACGACACGTTGATTGCCGCTGAGCGCAGCTAATTGTTGATATACATCTGGTTACGGTCTTTGACGGGAACGGTTGAGGCAGTTCGAAAGCCGATCCAAATATGACACTAAAGTTACAGAAGTGCTATCAGTGATTTGGAGATGAGTCCGATAAACTAGAAGAAGGAAATGACGAATCGCGGACCGCATTTGGGGATTCGCATTTCGAACACTGGGGCCAGGAGAGTTTGGATGCAGAGATTGTGCGCGAAAGGTTTTGCGGCGGTTGCGGCCACTACGATGTTGATGTTGGGGGTAACCGGTCTTTCGTGGGCCAAGTCGGTGCGTACCCGAGTACACGCCGGGCTGCACAGCACTCTCCATACCTCCTCGCGAAGCAAAACGCATTCGGTGGCGATCACAGGCGAAGAGGTTGTGCCCGGCGTAATGCCCGATGAGATCTCTTCGGGTGTGGTCTCGGGCGAGTTGCCGGAGGATGGAAAGCCGTATCAACTGCGGATGACGAATCTGCACACCGGCGAGAGTCTGGACGTAGTCTACCGGATCGGCGACACCTATATTCCTGAGGCGCTGGACAAGCTGAACTATTTCCTGCGCGATCACTATACGCAGGACGTAGTCCACTACGAGCCAAAGGAGTTCGATGTGCTGCACGCGATGATGTCGCGGCTGGGACAGGCGAGTGGCGTTATCCAGGTTGTCTGCGGGTACCGGACGCCGGAGACCAATGAGGCGCTGCGGCACGCGTCTGTGAAGACCGGGGTCGCCGAGCATAGCCAGCACATGGAAGGTCATGCGATCGACCTTCGCGTACCCGGTGTTTCGACGGTGCAGTTGCGGAATACCGCGCTTTCGCTGCACGCCGGTGGGGTTGGATACTACCCGGTGTCGCAGTTTGTTCACGTAGACGTGGGGCCGGTGCGAGAGTGGGCGTTTGGCGTAACTCCGCGTCGTCCGGGACATAAGACTCATGGCGGCCGCGCGACCGGGATGTAGGTTCAGCGCGTAGTTTTCATCCTCCCCCTCCCGTACAAAAGTGAGCAAAGTCTTCAAAGCAAAGACTTTGAACTTGGACTTCCAGCAAATCCTGTTAAATAGGGAAGGCCCGGCAGTGTGCCGGGTCTTCTGATCTTCCTGAATTAATCCTAGCAGCGGTGTCAATACGGCTTGGCTGGTCGATGTGCTCCCGTGTAGCCGGATGAGCTTCAACTATACTTCGCCGCATGGAGTCTCTGGGACAACGACTCAGGGTAAAGCGATGGGGTCTGCCGATGGCGCGCGAGATCGCCGCGGAGATTCTTGCCGACAGATCCGCGGTCCGTTCGTTGGTGCGGGAGCTCTTTGGCGACGACGTCGAGATACGCAAGCGCGCAGCCGATGTGGCGCGGCGCATCACGGAGAAGGACGGCAGACTGCTGGAGCCTTACGCCGACGAACTCGCTGGCCTGCTTGAGACGCTGCCCACGGAGGAGTCGCGAACGCGCTGGCATCTTGGCCTGGTGGTGCCGAGAATCGCGCAGACTCGAATGCAGCGATTGAGGGCTGCACGAACAATGTCACTGCTGGCTGTGGATGAGAGCAACGTGGTGAGGTGCTCGGCGGTGGAAGGGCTTGGACTGCTTGCGATGCAGGAGGCTTCCCTTAGGGATGAGGCGGAGGAGATGATCGAGAGGTTTTTACGCGAAGGAACTACGGCGATGAAGAGTCGGGCGCGTGGGGTGATAAGGCTTTGGGCGCGGAGCGAACTGCGCAAGACCTCACAATAGTTCAGCTTCCGGGTCGTTCCTAGAGGGAATTCTCAGATCGCTTTCGAAAAGCCGACCTGGAGGAAGTGACCCTCGGTGCTGACGCTAATAGTAGTAAGCGATTCAGTACTTTAGCGATGCTATACTCGCGCCATTGTGGAGAAACTAGGTCCTTTTAAGAGGTTGTCGGATGAGTGAAATTGCTCGCTTTATTATCGGTGCATTTGGGTTTGTAGCAATTGCGATCGCCGCACCTGCACAAAACACACCTCTGTTTCGGTTCGCAGAAAAGCCAGGACCTCATCTTGTCGGCCTCAAGGTGGTCGATCAATACGATTACTCCCGCACATACCGGTCGAAGTCCGACGACCTGGGCAAACCGTATAAGGGCGAGCGCGCCCGGCCCCTGCAGACGCTCATCTGGTATCCAGCCGAAAAGACCGCTTCAAGACCGATGACCGTCGGCGACTACGGCAATCTCGCGGCTACGGAGACAAGCTTCGACAAGCCCAGTCTGTCCATTGCCCATCAGAAGTGGCTCGACGGCATCAAGCCCACACTCGCAATGCCCATGTGGGCGGTGCGCGATGCTCCAGCTCTATCGGGGCGCTTTCCTGTCGTGATCTACGCACCTAGCTTCTCCGCAATGTCCTGGGAAAACGCGGACCTGTGCGAATACCTCGCCAGCCACGGCTACGTCGTCATCGCCAGCCCTGACATGGGTGCATCAACGCGCGATATGACCGACGATATCGTCGGGATCACTGCGCAGGCCCGCGACATCTCCTTTCTCATCGGTTATGCACAGACATTACCCAACACCGACATGTCCGCACTTGCCGTAGCCGGATTCAGCTGGGGCGGCATCTCTAACCTCTTCGCCGCTGCACGCGACAACCGTATCGATGCCTTGGTGGCCCTTGACGGCAGTATGCGCTACTACCCCGGACTGGTTAAGCAAGGCGACGTGCATCCAGAGCAAATGGCGATTCCTCTTTTGTTTTTCACCCAGGGAGGAATGACACTCGAAGACCAGTCCCAATACCTCAACAGCGAAGCGAACCGAGGGCCCAGTGTCCTCAACGCATGGGCGCACGGTGATCTCGTCCTGGTGCGTATGTTGGGGCTAGTGCACGTCGAGCACAGCTCAATGTACCAGCGGAACGAGGATGTCTGGGAAGGTTTTCCCGAACAACAGATCGCCGACTATGGTCGCGAGGACGGAATCGCCGGTTACACCTGGATTGCCCGCTATACCCTTCATTTTCTCGACGCCTATCTGAAACACGACACAGCGGCAATGGTCTGGCTCAAGAAAACACCTGCTGAAAACGGCGCGCCCCAACACTTCCTGTCTGCAAGCTACCGTCCGGCAAAAGGCGCGCCCGCAACTCTCGAATCCTTTCGTGCTGAACTGGGCCAGCAGGGCTTCGATCACGCCGAAGACGTCTATGCAGCCATAAGGAAGGAATCAACAGACTTCAAGCTCGATGAATCGACAGTTAACTATTGGGGCTACGAACTGATGACCGACGGCCACCTCCCCGAAGCCATCGACATCTTCAAACTAAACGTGAAGAACTATCCCGATTCAGGGAACACCTATGACAGCCTCGGCGAGGCTTACATGAGATCCGGTCAGAAACAGCTGGCTATCGAAAGCTACAACAAGTCGTTGGAGAAAGACCCTTCCAACAGCAACGCCACTCGAAAGCTGAAGGAACTCGGAGTGCATCCAGCGGAGCCGAAGTAGGCATGGCAGAGTAGATGTGTGGAGGTTTCCTTGTTCAGGTTGAAAACGATGTAGAAAAAGCCGCCATTGCTGGCGACCTTTTCTGTTGGTGTGATTCTGGAATTAGTCGCCGGAGACGGTCTCTTCGACCTTGGGCGCTGGTGCGGCTTTGATCTCGCCGAGAGAGATGAAGCCAGCGGGAGCATCGGGCTCCTGCAGGATCTCTTTGCGGTAGAGCTTGGCCATGCGAGCATTTTCGGCGTCCTGCTTGATCTTTGCATCGCGTGCGCGGATCTTTTCTTCGCGAGAGTTCTTCGCGATGCCGGACTTGTCGAAGGTGTCGTTGGCGGCGGCGTTGACATGCTCGTCGTTGAGGACCAGGTCGTACTTCATCTCAGCTTCGAGACCAACCTTCTTACCGCCGGCGAAGATCTCGTGACGGCCATGCTCCTCGTACCACTTGGTGAGGGTGGAGGTCATGTGCATCTTCTCGATAATGTTGCGCCAGCCTACGCCAGTGTTGTACGCGCAGAAGCTGATCTCACCCTCTTGTGTGGCGTAGGGGATGATGCACTGCTCGGTGCGGCGGAAGTCGTAGTTGAAGAGATCCTGGAACCACATGCCGGCGATGAAGAGGAAGTTCCAACGATCGCCGCGGCGCTTCTCAATGTCGGCCATGGTGCGGTCTGCGGTGACTTTACCGTAGCTGCGGCCCGTTGCGCCGAAGCTCTTATCGAACTTCTGCAGCAGGTCCTTGATCTTGAAGTGGGTCGGTGCAGCCTCAGGCTTGTAGTTGCGGAGCAGCGCGAGCGTGACGCCGATGATGGAGAGCCACTTGCCGCGGGCTGCGTCGTTGATGCGTGCGACGTCCTTGGCGAGGCGGTCTGCATTGATGAACGCGGTGACGGGAACCGCTTCCTTGGTCTCTTTGTCGATCATCAGGGCCATCGAGATACCGCAGTTCGGGTGGCAGCCGCAAGAGAGCTGGCCCCAGTCGCGGTCCGGCCCGTGAACGAGGTCGGCCCAGTCCGAGAAGGTGGACATGAAGGAGATTGGGAACCAGTCGCGGGTCGGCTCGCCGAGGCCGGTCTGATTCTTCACATCGTGCGCGAGGTGTGACAGGGTGTAGCGCTGTGCCTGACGGCGCTCGTCCGAGATGTCTTCGTCGCGACCGGTGAAGCTGACGGGCTGGAAGGAGAGGAAGTTGATCTTCTTCGGGTTGTCGAGCGCGAACTCGATGATGCGGCCAACCTGCTCGTTGTTGATGCCGTTGACGATGGTGGTGACGGGAACGATATCGACGCCAGCTTCGTGCAGATTGTGAATGGCCTGGAGCTTTACGTCGAACGCGTTGCCGACCTTGCGGTGCGAGTTGGCAGCGTTGCCGATACCGTCGAACTGCAGGTAGGCGTAGCGCAAACCGGCTTCAGCAGCAGCCTTGGCGAACTCCTTCGACTTGGCGAACTCGATGCCGTTAGTCGCGGCTTGAACGGAGGTGTAACCGACCTTGCGGGCATAAGAGACGGCGTCGAGGAAGTAAGGGGAGAGCGTGGGCTCGCCGCCGGAGAACTGAACCGACATCTGACGCTTGGGCTTGATGGTGACCGCGTTGTCGAGCATGGTCTTGATCTCGTCCCAGGTAAGTTCGTGGACGAAGCCGACCTGATTGGCGTCCATGAAGCAGGGGTCGCACATCATGTTGCAGCGGTTGGTAAGGTCGATGGTGAGAACCGAACCACGGCCGTGGGTGACGGTGGACGTGCCGTGGTTGTGCAGCTTCTCATCGTTGTGGGCGCGGATGTCGCGGCCGGGGAAGACCTCTTCGAGGTGCTTGAAGAAGGCGGTGTCGATGGACATCAGGTCTTCGAAGTGACCGTGGATCGGGCAGTCCTTAACCATCAGGATCTCGCCGTTGCGCTCGATGATCTGGGCCTTGATCTCGCCAACCTTCTCATTGAGCAGAATCTCGTGAGGCAGTTTACCGTCCACGATCTGCTGACGGATCTCCGGAATACACTTCGGGCAGAGAGAGTCAGTGGTGCGGGGCCAACCGAGAGGCGGCTTCTCTTTCTGATAGCTCTTCAGAAGCGGCTTGTCGCTCCACTTAGGGGTGAAGCTGGCGTTGGGGCTGAATGAGTTCAGCTTATTGAATACTGCCCAACCTGCTTTGGCTCCATAGGTGAGAGCTTTTTCAGCAATTTTGGCCTTCGGCATTTACTTTGTCTCCTGAGTGTCCGTCTGATGTCTTGAGATCTTCTGGATTGTTATCTGATCTTATCTACTAGGGCCGAGTTTTTAGCTGTTGATCTGATGCTTTGCGCCTCGAGAGGTATGCATCTTGATTCGAGCTATCTGTTGCTTTTCCTGTCAGATGCAGCGGCAATCCCGTTCGACTCACCCCTTAACAGTACCCACCCAAAGGGCCATACCGAAGCATGTGGTATCGAATGGCGATAATCTGCATTGAATGGCGACGTAACGCGGTGGACGGGACTGGTTTGAGCGATAAATAAATCACTGCAGGCTAACGCCGTTGGTTCCATTGGCGACGTTGTTCAGGATTCGCTGCACGAAGATGATGCGGACGTGGACGTGGCTGGCCACGTCGGGGAGGAACTCGTTGAGCAGATTGTTTGCGGGGTCGAGAGCGTATCCGGTGACGATGCGAATCACGGTAGAGGAGGCATCGCTGTGGATCCCAGGCACGTACTGATTGGAGAGAATCGCGCCGACGGGGTAGTTGAGGAGGACAGAGTAGTTCGGCATGGAACTGCCGTCGTCGTGGCGCGATATCACCGTACGGGAGACCGAGTAGAGGATGCGCTTGGTCAATGGAGCGTGTGGCATGCGGAAGTAGCGTGGATCCTGATGGAAGAGGACTGGGAAGGTGAAGGCTCCAAAGAACTGGCCGGTGACGTCCTGTAGATAGCTGACGCTGACTGATTTGCCGAACCCTTTCAGCCCGGGGCCGTAGGCAGAATGAGAGTCGGCCGCGACCGAGATAGCGGAGATGCCAACGATGGTGCCAAAGTTAGCGGGGTCGGCAAGCTCGTGTAGGGCGAGATAGCCCTTCTCCTGCCAAGTCATGGGGATGATGATGTTCGTGCCGAGAAACTTCTGATATGGATAGATGAGGTTGCTGCAGGGTTTGGGGATCTCCTCGAGACGATTGGGGTTGTAGTAGATGACCTTCATGGCGCGAAAGGCGTTGCAGGGCTTGACCCCGTCGCCGGTCTGTTGGAAGGAGGCCTGGGCTACGGCGACGACATTGCTCTGAGGTGTATCGACTGCGCTTGGTGCATCGGGAAGATCGGTTGAGGTGGATTCAGAGAAGGTGGCGAGTGCCTTCGGGTCAATCGGGGACGGTGCTTGCGGGTGGGCGATCGCCGCAAACAGCAGCAACGTCATGGTCAGCAACCAACGCATGCTTACGCGATCCCAATCAGTGTCTTCATCCGACCATCCCATGCAAGTAAGATCAGTCAGCCTTTCGAAGGTGAGCGGCCGCAAGTGCGTCGTTAAGAAACTCGTTGAGGACGTAACCCAGGGCAGATCCACCCATTGAGGCACCGAAGGTCTCTATGGTCTGGCCCGCGCTCCGGTTGCGTTCAGGATAGTAGGCGTTTGTCAGAGCCGATCCCACGAGATTACCGGCAATAAGCGAGAAGTTGGCTGTCGAGCGTCCATCGTCAGACTTTGTAATGAGAGGCCTTTCTACTCCGTGCAGAAAACGCTTGAAGAAGCGATGGCCGGCGCCGAGCTCGTAGTAGCGTGGATCTTCGTGGAGCAGCGGAGCAAACAGGGCAACGCTGAAAAGATTGTCAGTTACGCTGCGTAGAGCAGCCGCACCTAGCCGTTCGCCGAAAGCCGCCTTGTCGGTGCCATAGTTGGGGCTACTGTTAATGAGGTGGCTGTATCCAGCCGATGCAGACCATCCGACGATAGAAAACAGCGACACGGACTCTTTGAGGCCAAGAAGCACCTTCTCATGAGAAGTAAGGGGGTGAGCTGTCTCCGCTGGAAGAATCGTCATGTCACGACGAGTTGGCAGACTCAGATGTTCTTCTGGATCCGGAATAAAATTACCTGCGCTCCCTGTTGGCTCTCCGGCCAAACTGGATTCGCCAACGGGCGCGCCGCTGGTTGAAGCAGCAGGACTCTCCGGCAATGCAGGAGCGTCTGGCCATGAAAGCTTCGCTTCTGCATCAGGTGCCTGAAGCGGGTCAGTTTGTGCCATGACAAAGGTCGCAGCAAATGCCAGGCACGCCGGGACAGCCAGAAATAGGATCAGTTTGGACGATGTTCTCGAAATCAAACGTACCTTTGCGATCGTCAAAAGAACTCCCTTGTAGACTTCTGGTACCGCGCCTGACTAAAGAGCAGCGGCTGGTCCATGGCGTGAACGACATGATGTGAGCGTTTGCCTATGTATAACGGACGCAGGAACGTTGCGGCAAGTTGCATTTGCCGGGCAGGTAGAGTCGGACCGTCGTTACCATCCCGGCACGTGAACGCGATGGGCGTTGACCTCGCGTTTTCTGCGTCATCTAATCAAGAGGAAGAGGTGCCCGTATGTCAACCGAAGAGCCGAAGCGACCGTGGGAGCAGCAGTTGCGGGATGCGGCGACACATCTGGAGACAGACCTGAAGAACGTCGTGAAGTACATCAACGACGAGGTGGTGCCGGGCGTTCGTCGCAATAGTTCGGAGGCGCTGCGAACCGCTGCGGCAGAGTTGCACAAGCTCGCCTCGCGAATGGATGATCATGCGCGAAGATCGTCTGCTCCTCCCCCGCCGCCACCGAAAGATACCTCGAAGCCGTGATGAGGGGCCGGCTTGGCAGTGTCACAGTGCTGTCTGCGTTCGCGCTGATGGCGAGCGGCTGTCATAAAGAGACAACACGAGCATACCGGCCACCGCCTCCACCGGCGACAACGACTGCTTCAAGTCACGGCAAAAACTCTCGCTCCGCGCGGCCCAACCCAACCGCAGATGTCGCTACTGCCCAAGGTTCATCCCCACCCGCTCCTGCGCAGCCACCGGGCAATCTAGGGAAACCCATCTCAAGCGAGGTCGGAATGGCCAGTTGGTACGGACCTCCCTACGCCGGTCGAAAAGGCGCTGACGGCACGGTGTATGACCAGAACGCGATGACCGCCGCGCACCTCACTCTGCCAATGGGGACCATGGTGCGTGTGACGAATCTGACCAACAACGAGTCGGTAGTGGTGAAGATCACGGATCGCGGGCCCTTTGTGCATGGCCGCATCATCGATCTCTCGCTGGCCGCCGCCAAGGCGACAGGGGTATATCGCGCCGGAGTCGCCAAAGTGAAGGTAGAGGCATTCGCCGCGCCGCTTCGTGCTAATGCTGACCCGGGCGGCCATTGGTGCGTGCAAGTCGGAGCCTTCGCGCGAGAGTCGGACGCGCTGAAGCTGAAAGAAGAGATGATTCGGCGCTATGCCACTGCCAAGGTCATTGAGTTCCCCGGACCAACAGGGCACTGGGTCAGGATCAGTCCGAAGCTGCCGAACAAGAGCAACGCCAGCGAGGTAGCCGACAGCATTCACCCCAAGGATACTGCTGCTGCACCCTATCTGATTCGAACCGATTAGACGCCTAGAGGATGATGCGTTTTCCGGTGCGCCGCTCGATCTCCTGTTGAAACTCCATCGCGGCACAATGGTTCGAAGTGTGTGTGATCGTGACGCGGTTGTCGCCGGCAACGCGCGTCATGCGGCCTCCCTGCATCGCCTGAATCGCCATCACCTCGCCATATTGAATCGTCTTCGAAGGCTGAAACCAGAATCGTTGCTTGATCGCGGTGGGGGTCAGCGTGATGGTTCCGGGCATCTGCATCACGCCGAGCGCGATTGCCGCAAGAAGGAGCAGAGCCATCCACCACGGCACCTGCTGTTTTTGCGTCGCAGCCATATAGAGAAAAAAGAGAATATAGGCCGGCAGAGCGATGGCGCGCGACCAGGCGAAGAGCGGCTTGATACGGAAGACGATACCATCCGGAGCCTGGCTGACCGAGCCCTTGGTCAGACGGCTGCCGTAGAGCAGCACGATGGCGAGGCCGACCGCAACGGCACGAAGTATGTGGGTATCAAGATGCATCAAGTCTTCCTGAATCATTTCGAGTGGATGCGAACCCTACTTGCCCGGGAGCGTAGGCGGCGCGTAGTAGGGAAGCTTCTGTTGCTCCAGCGTCGCACGCTTCACGCCGATGTCGTCAAAGAGCATGCTTGGTGCGATGGTGGTCTGGGGAACGGTACCAAGCGAGTTCGAAACATAGGGGTCATTGCCGACAGCGACGATATCGGAGCGAAGACTACGGTTATCGAGTTCGTCGAAGATCGCGCCGCGCACAAGTTTGCGTGTTCCATCAGGATGTACCAGGTAAAGCAGGCGCGGTAGAAGTTCGCCGCCGAGGGTTTCGACAGAGTAGACGTCGCGGCCCTGCTCCTTCGCCATAGTAAGGAGGCGCTTGTTGAGCTCGCCTCGCGACAAAGGCTGGCTGGATTTGACCAAAATAACACCGGCGCGCGAATGGGCGGCCTGCGCAGGAGCGGCGCGACCATGCCCATTCGAGATGTCAAAGTCTTTAACGGGCTCGCGGCCGATGAGAAAATTTTCGAGCTTGCCGTTGACGATGATATCAACCGACTGCGCGGGAACACCCTCGTCGTCGATTGTGTAGGCCCCAAGAAGAGCTTTACCGTCGAACTTCGCCTGCAGAGGATCGTCGGCGACGCTGAGCATCTCGGGAAGGACACGGGCCTTGAAGCTCGAGGAATATGCGCCGGTGGTGCGTGCAGTTGTGCCCATCTCGGGTCGATCGGCTTCGACGTTGGGCACGAGCAGGCGATCGATGACGTCTGCCGCAGCGTCACCGCTGAAGAGCACAGGCCCATGATAGTCGTCGGCTGAAACTACCGGAGCATTGCGAAGCTCTTCAAAGCTCTTAAGATCTTCAATCGCACGCTTTCGAAAAGCTCCGGCGCTCTCGAGTTCTTTGGCGTTAGCGGCGACGGTACCGTTGTCGCGACTCAGGCGCATGCCATCCGCCGCTTGGCCACCAACACTGATGGCTCCGTCATAGCCTGTATAGCCCTGGCGCAACACGGTTCCTTCGGTGTTGACCAGGTAGCGGTTGAGTGCAATGCCGCGGATGTTCGCAGTGGAATACTGGACGTGCTCAGCGAAGGAACGAACCTGGGGGTCCGAAACGAAGAGGCCACTGGCTTCGACGATGCGGCGCTTCCACTCGGCGCGATCAAGGTCGAGAGCGACTAGGGGTGAGATCTGGACGACCGCCTTGGCCTGCGCAAAGTCGGGTTGGGCCTGCATGGATTGAAACTGCTTCAACGCGGCCTGCTTGGCAGAGTAAGCTCGCAGCGCGTTCTTATAAGCGGTGTCGGTTGCTGTCCAAAGCGCGTACCGTAGCGCTTCGGGGTTATCGTCGGTGGGCGCAAGCTCCAGGGTGCCGTCGCCGCGGCTGGTGCTGCTGTCCACCGCATAGTCTCCAATGCGAACGGTAACGCGGACGATGCGTTGGCGATTCTCTTCTTCGCGGGTCAACGCGCCATAGTTGGCCACGGCCTCGTAGGAGGCCATGTCGTCCAGCCGGTACTCCACAAAGTAGGGGCGTTGCATATTTGGAAGCAGCAGCGCCTTCTCGCGGTCGAGTTCTTCCTGCATCGCGCGGAGCAAGGGATCGTTCCCTGTGGAAGGCGTTTGCGCAAAAACGTTATTTGTAACTGCAGTTGTGGCGGATAAAGATATAAACCAAATAGCCGCTGGCCAAAATCTGCTAATTTGTAACCTATTATGACCTAAATTCATTGCTGGCCACCCTTCCCGCTAGCCGAAGTGGAATCTGTTCCAGGCGGTGGGAGAATCGGTGGCCGCGCCGTACCCTGAGCCTGACGCTGGGTTTCAATCTCGCTGACCAGCATGGCCGGGGCAACGGCGCTGACGGGAATGCTCCCTGACTCCGCTCCGCAAATGCCGTTAAAGATGTCCTGCTTGTCATTGGTGGCGAGGATGCGGTTCAGTGCGGCCTGAGGTGTGCCCACAATGCTGACTCCGCGGACGAGCTCATCGGGGCGCCCATCGACGTAGACGCGATAGACAACCAGTGGAATCACCTGAAAAGCCTGTGGCGACCGCCGCGTCGTAACAGCAAAGCCCGAAGAGATATCTTCAAAGTAAAGCCCGTACGCTTTACCTTGCTTCTTCGCTTCAGCCCTCAACATCTCGCGCAGTTCGGCATCGCTAACAGTCTTCGAGGACGTGACGATGAGGTTTCCCTGACGGCCGGTAGGCATGTGGCCTGCCTCAGCGCGACCGTGTCCGTTCGAGGTGGAGAAGCTGGCGATAGGAAGGCGCGACATCAGAAAGGTGTCGAGAACGCCATCTTTGATGAGGTCCACACGACGCGCCTGCTGACCTTCGTCGTCGTAGCTATAGTGGCCGCTGAGCGACATGCCGTGAAAGTCGGCAAGCGTCGGATCGTCGGACACGCTAAGAAACGGCGGAAGAATCTGTTTGCCAAGCAGCTTGGTGAAGGTCTGTCCTTCGTCGTCCCCACGTTGGCGCTGTCCTTCGAGCCGGTGTCCAAGGACCTCGTGAAAGAAGACGGCAGATGCGCGGCCGCTCAGGATTGCAGGACCGTTGAACGGTTCGGTAACGGGCGCCTCGCGCAAGGCTTCGAGATTTTTGGCCATGGCGACGGTCTTGTCGATCAGCGTCTTCTGATCGGGCAGATGCGCAACTTCGTCGGCTTCGAAAGTCTCGGCACGGAAGAGATCCATACCGTCGGCGGCGCGTGTCCGCGCGACGATGACCAGGCGCGCCACCTGGTTTGGTGTAGCGACCTTAGCGCCTTCCGAGGAGACGAAGTAGTCCGTCTCGGTAGATGCCTCAAGCGCAACGTTGTTATAGAAGACGTTGGGGTACTGTCGGAAGAGTCCGGAGAGTTCACGCAGACGGATCTGCCATGCTGCAGCGTCGACGACCAGCGCTGGCGAAGGTGGAAGAATCGCCGAAGCTGGCTTCTCGCTCGAAAAATCGGCGGAGCCGTCCTCTTCTTTTGCGCGGACCTGCTGCTCCGTCTTCACCTTCAGGTAGCCGTCGAGCGCCTTTCCGTAGCCACGATTGGTTGCGAACCAGAGCGTGCGCGCGATCGCGTCGCTGTCGTTCGCGAGCGGCAAGGGGATGGTTGTAAGTGCGCTATTCCGGTGGTCGCCGTGTGTATTGTCTTCAGCGGCGGTCCCAAGGCGAACCTGTACGTCGGCTACGCGGCGGCGGTTTTCGTGAGAGCCGGTGATGGCGCCAAACTGCGCGGAGAGGCTCATGCTGTCACTGTCGGAGACTGCGTAGCTGAGGAAATACGGCTTCGGCTGCTGAGTCGCGTCCGTCGCATTGTTGCCCAGCGAGCTCATCGCGCGATGCAACTCTGCCTCCATGGTGTCGATCAGCACCAACGCCGGCGCAGGTTCGGGATTTCTGTTCTCCGCTGCAGCGCTGTAACCAACAGAGGATATTGCCACAACTGCCAGACCGGCAAAACCAACGCCGGCCACTGCCATTCTTTGTCTCTTCATGGAAAAGGGGACTCGTTTCGCCTGCAAAATACGCCTGTTGCCGAGTGTATCGGAAGTGCCGCTGCAGCGCGTAATCCCTTGCAGATCGCACAACATTGGCAGTTTTCCCGCAGACGACTGAGGGTTGGACGAAGCAGCGTGATTTTCGTCGACAGGCCGCCTACCGAACGCCGTGGTACCGGACGCTCAGCCACACAGTCAACGCTAAGAACTGGGTAAGCAGGAGAGACTCTGCCAGTCCGAAGGTAGCGTGCCTGCCATTGTGAAGCGTGAGAGCGATCAGCATTACCAGAGTGAGGATCATGCCAAGGAACACCGCACTCTGGCCGTAGTGAGTAGCAGTAAGCGATGTTGGGCGACGAGCCGGGAGTTGTCGAGCAACGCACTCAGCAAAGTCGGCAGGGACGTCGATCCTGGGAGCGGTTTCGAGAGCATGGAGAACGCGCCGGTCCATCTCATCGTCTGCGTTTCTGTTTGCGGCCTGGAGGTTCATCGATTCGTCTGACACGCCGTTCTCCTTTCCTTCGTTTGACGTTGCTGCATGGCTTCGCGTAACTTTTTGCGTCCACGGTGAAGGTGGGTCCGTACCGTGCCGATCGGCATCCCCAACGCGTAGGAGATCTGCTCGTAGCTGCGTTCTTCCTGATGATAGAGGATCAGAATTGTTCGCTCAATATGGCTGAGAAGCTGGAGCTGTTCTTCGACAGCTTGGTGGAACTCGCGTTCCTCCATCTGCTGTTCAGCGTTCCGGTCCAGATGAGGGAGCCGCTCCTCCCACGCCGAGCTTTCGTCCGAGAGAGAGACGTGGGAACGGTCGTTGCGACGGCGCCGCTTCCACTCATCTTGCGCGACATTGACGGCGATCCGGTAAAGATAGGTGGTGATCAGGGCCTCTCCGCGAAAGTTGGGCAGCGCGCGGTAAAGGCGTAGAAAGACATCCTGGGCCAGATCGTCGAGGTGCTCACGGCTACCTGTAAGGCGCAGCAGGGTGCGGAAGACCATCGCCTGATGGTCACGTACCAACTGCTCGAAGGTGAGATCGATGTCCAAGCGAGGTTAGACAATAGACTGCTCCGAAAGTTTCATTCAGGCGAGTGAAACTTTGCAGATGCATGCCGGTCTAACGCGGGCAGAAAGAGGAGGTAGCGTATGGATTTTATGATGAGTCCGTTTATTGTGCCCGTGGCAGGTTGCGCCGTTGGTGCCATCGCCATCGTCTCAGGCATCTGGTTTGAGGCTCAGCAGCGCCGAAACAAAGCAGAACAACGCATGGCCATGATTGCGCGTGGCATTCCCATCGCCGAGATCGAGAAGCTGTTAGGTAGTGGCGACGAGGAGAAACGCGTTAGAGACCCGCTGCGCAGTCTCGGCAACGCACGCCGTACAGGAATCGTTCTGGTCTCGGTGGGACTAGGACTTATGCTCTTCTTCCTCACCCTTAGCGTTATTCTCCGCGAGCGTGATGTCTTGACCGGAGCCGCCGTCGGCATCATTCCGTTGGCTATCGGCATAGGTTTTTTCATCGACTACAACCTGCAGAAGCGCGAGCTATCGCGCTTCGGGTTGGAGATCGGTGCCGACTCACCGGGAATTGGATCCGATCGGTAGGTTTCGAGCCTGTCGTTCCTCTTTGCGCTGCGTAGGCGATTCATGCACACTGACTTCATCAGGACAGGAGTCAATGATTGATGAATGTACGTGTAGCGTTGCTTCTGTTGACCAGTTTTTTTGCAGTCGCGATCCCTTCCGCGAAAGCCCTGGAAACGACTCCCACAGAGGCACAAGCTCTGAGAGCGGCTGAGCAGAATCAAACGGCTTATACGCTGCCTCCGGAGAAGCTCAAGTTGGCGAAGGCATTGTTCCGCAGTCGCACTGCGCTCCATTTCGTGGGCGAGGCGTGGGGAATCCTACAACTCGTTCTACTGTTGGCGATGGGTGTGCCGGCGCGCTTGCGTGACCTCGCCGAGAGATTGACGGAGAGCCGATGGGGACAATGCTTCGTGTTCGTCTTTCTCTTCCTGCTTCTGACTGCGCTGTTGAACGTGCCTCTGCGGCTCTATGGACACCATGTCTCGCTCGAGTACGGACTCTCAGTGCAGCGTTGGGGGAGCTGGTTCGCGGATCTCGGTAAAAGCTTCCTGCTCGAATGGCTCGTCGCCGGCCTGTTGGTGATGGTGCTTTTCTGGGTCATCCGGAAGTCGCCGAAGCACTGGTGGTTCTGGTTCTGGATCCCGACCATGGCCGCAGTGTTGTTCGGCGTCTTTCTCTCACCGATTCTCGTTGACCCGCTTTTCAATAAATTCGAGCCATTACAACAACACGATCCAGCGTTGGTAACGCAATTGGAAAAGGTGGTGGCCCGCAGTGGCGTAACTCTACCGCCCGACAGAATGTTTTACATGCGTGCGAGCAGCAAGGTGACAAGCATGAATGCCTACGTTACCGGCTTCGGACCCTCGAAGCGTCTGGTGCTCTGGGACACGACGATCGCGGCAGCGACTCCCGATGAGCTCGCCGGCGTCTTTGGCCACGAGCTAGGCCACTATGCGCTGCATCACATCGTGCAGGGACTGCTGTTCAGCGCGGTGTTCCTGCTGGTCGGGTTTTTCGTGGGACAGCGAATGACGTGGTGGCTGCTCGCAAGGTACGGGGCACGCTGGCAAATCCGTTCGCAGAACGACTGGGCTTGTCTGGCCGTACTGGTGCTCGTGCTGAATGTGCTGAACTTCTTCGCGGAGCCGATCGAAAACAGCTTCAGCCGCTCGATCGAACATGCTGCCGATGTATATGGTCAGGAGGCAATCCATGGCATCGTCGCCGACCCGCAAACCACCACACAGCAAGGGTTCCAGAAACTTGGCGAGAACTCGCTCGACGACCCCACGCCGCATCCCCTTGTCGATTTTTGGTCTGATGGCCACCCATCAACCGCGAGCCGTGCGGCTTTCGCACTAGCCTATAACCCCTGGACAGCAGGGCAGCATCCAAAGTACTTTCAACCATAATGAAGATACCGCCGAGTAATCTCGCATCTTCCGAGTGCCTGTTCTGCAAGATCGTCGCCGGAGACATTCCGGCGAACCGCGTCTACGAGGACGAGTTCTGCATCGGTTTCCCCGACATCAATCCGCAGGCCCCAACGCATCTGTTGATCATCCCGAAGCAACACATCGGTTCCATCGCGAAAGCAGAGGCAGAACACGCCGCGCTGTTAGGTTCCTTGATGTCTGCAGCGGTCGAGATTGCGCGCCGAGAGAAGTTGAGCAAAGGCTACCGAATCGTCGTCAACACCGGCGATGATGGCGGCCAAACCGTGAACCACCTGCATCTTCATCTGCTGGGCGGCAGACACATGAACTGGCCACCGGGCTAGCCGGGTGGCCTTGAACACTCTCCTCCGACCAACGGGAGGACCGCACCCTCCCCCAACCCCGACCGGTATACAAGTCACGAAGTGACCGCCCTCCGCGTAGGAGGCCCGTCCGGCAGGACGCATGGATCTTACTGGTTGAAGTTCGGCTCTTCTTCCTCTTCCATGCCATAGCGTCGCAGCAAGTTGGGCAGATTCTGTGAGAACGCCGCACGCGGCATTACGGTATCGCAACCCGCTTCAACAGCCTTCGCCTTCAGATCTCCCTGTAGATGCGACAGGAAGCCGATGATGGAGGTGCTGCGCTTCAGCTTGGTCTTCAGCTTGGGAATCAGCGTCAGAGGCTTGGCGTTTGCATTGTTGAGGTCGAAGACGATCAGCCCAGGCCGGTCTTCCTCTTCGCCGCCGACCAGCGAGGCAATCGCCTCTTTGTCGTTCTTGACGAAGGCGACCTTGACCCCAAGCTTACGCGCCGTCTCAGAGATCTTGGCGATAAAGAACAGATCTTCAATGAAGAAGAAGATCTTTGTCGGCGCGTCTTCCGCGATCGGAATGGCGCGGCCCTGCGAGTAATCGATTGGTTGAGAGTCGCTCTGGTAACTGCGTCCGCCGCCATGGCCGTTGCTGCGACCCTGGTAGTTGCCGTTGTGCGAATCCATCGTGGAGGGCGGAGTGTCGGCGAAGTTGCCGTTCACGGCGCGATAGCTATGGTCCATGGGGCCCACAAAGCTGCGGGGACCGCGCTGCTGTTGCTTGCCGCCGCCGCCTTTGCGTTTGAATCCGCCGCTGTTGTTGCCGGGCTGATGCGTATCGCGATCGCGATAGCCGCCGCCATTGCTGCTGAACCCGCCGCCGTTGCTGCCGCTGGCGACGTTGCCCGGATTCTCCGGGGAGCGTTGACGGTCACGATCGCGGAACTTCTTCTTCCAGCGCTTGCCGCTGGAGGAGCCGCTCTGCTGCTGGCCGGCGTTTGCTTGAAACCCTTGGCCGCCCTGCGGTTGAAAGGTCTGAGGAGCCGCCGAGCCCTGAATGGAGCCGACGGGTTGACCCGCGCTCTGCTCGCCGGACTGCGTGCCCTGCGCACCGTCTGACCCTTTACTCTTCCGCTTGCGGCGGCGACGGCGGCTGCTTTTGGACTGACCCATGCCGTGCGGGACGTTCTGCCCCGCAAATTGTGCCTCCCCATCCTGTTGGACGGGTGACATTGTCGAACCCTGGTGAGAATCTACCTCGGGTACATTCTGCTCTGAAGTCATGCTTCCACTTCCTATTGCTTTAGATCGCAATTAGCGTTCTTTCCCACGCAAACGGCCTCTCCTTCCCCGTGAGACTCACGGAGGAGGAACCAAACCGGTTTTGCAGCGTCGGATGAAACGGTCTCAAGTTTTACTCGAACGGACGTCTTCTATTGGTATTTGGCTGCAATCACACCGGCCAATCCGCCGGTTACGCACAGCCTGGAGCGCCAGACAACGGCGAACCTGATTTTCACCCTCTACCTGTTTGCGACAGAGTCCGACAAATCCGGTCTACTGTAATCCTGTGTCTTTGGCCGCCAAACCTACGCAATTGGTAGTTTTCTGGTGGCCACACAGCGATCGGCACCCACAGCCGGTTCACAAGGCAACTCCTAGGGTACGCCCAAAGAAGCCACTTGGCAAGAGCTCTCTTCTACGACTTTCTGGGGACGATCCCTGTTTTGAAACCAGAAGGACCGCTTCGCGGAAGCGGCCCTTCCATCTCAATGGCCAGTCACTGGCCTCCTGAAATCTTCCGATGAAGGAAGCAGACCTCCGGGCTTACGGCCTACACCATCCGTTGGGTGTAGATTCTGCGAGCTGGGGGCAAGTATCTGGCACACGTCGGATCGAGCCAACGTGTTGCCTTCCACGAAGAAGCAATTCGCTCGCCAAAAGGGGAGTCAGCCATTCACTGGCAATCTCGACGAGAAGCTGCCAAGCCTTATTCGGAAGATTTGAAAAACAGTATATCGCCTCAAGCATGTTCCAACTTTCTGTAGAGTGCCCTCGAATCACCTCGATTGACCCTGCTCAGGCTGGACCCTATAATCTATGTGTTCCGGCAGCCCTCTCGTTTTGCTGCCGATTTGCCCTCACGGAAGTCGGTTCAATCGAGGCAAAAGATGGGCGTGCTCTGTCTCAAGGGTGCGTTGATCGAGTGGATGGAGGGAACGGCCCAGACGGCACGCGACCGTGAGCCCGAAGCCGTACAAGGTTTGATCAATCCCTGAAGGAGTACCACACACCGCATGAATCGTACCTTTGCTTTTGCTACCGCTCTCGCTGCGGGAATGCTATCCGCTGCCGGAGTGGCCCAGACCGCTGGCACGCCGGCCACCCCCTCAGCAGCTCCCACCCAGGCAGCCCCCGCTCCAGTAGCGCCACACGCGGTCCCCGCGAAGATTGCAACCATCGAGTTCGAGCAGGTCGCCGCTGCAACCAACGAAGGACAACGCGCGCTTCAGACCTTGCAGAAGAAGTACGAACCCAAGGGTACTGAGCTGCAGGCCAAAGCGCAGGAGATCGACACCCTCAAGAAGCAGCTGCAGAGCGCTCCGGCGACGATGACCGAGTCCGAACGCGCCGCGAAGCTGCGTGCCATCGACACCAAAGAAAAGCAGCTCCAGCGCGATGGCGAAGATGCACAGCAGGCCGTCACCGGTGAGCAGCAGCAGGCTATCGCTGTGGTTGCGAAAAAACTCGCGCCAGTCGTCAAGAAATACGTGGAGGACAACGGCTACACCATGCTCCTCGATATCACCGGCCAACAGGGCGGTTCGATGAGCGTGCTCTGGACCAGCGAAGGTACAGATATCTCGCGCGCAGTTCTCGATGCGTACAACGCGTCTTCGGGAGTCGCACCTCCAGTGCCCTCCGCACCTTCCCCAACGGCTCATCCGCACGCCTCCGCGACTCCGAAGCCTGCGCTGCCGAAGCAGTAACGCGAACGTGACAAACTCGGCTACGGAGAGTTGGCTGGTCGCAAGCTAACCTCCGTAGACTTCGAAAAAAAACGATGCCGCCTGGTGATCCGAATCAGTTCAGATATTTTGTAACAAGCTATCGACGATCGAACAGATCGAAATTTTGAAGGAGTACCACAGACCGCATGAATCGCACCCTTGTTCTTATCTCCGCGCTTGGCGCCGGATTGATGACCACAGCCGGAGTCTCTCAGACCGCTGCAGCTCCAGCTCCTGCTATCGCTGCACCTGCTGCCGTCGAGCCTCAGGCCATTCCCGCAAAGATCGCGCTCGTTGCCTTTGAACAGGCGGTCTTTGCTACTAACGAAGGCCAACGTGCCGTCCAGCAGATTCAGGACAAGTACAAGCCAAAGAAGGATCAGATCGACACCCTCTCGAAGGAGGTCGATTCGCTCAAGGCCCAGCTGCAGAGTGCTCCCGCAACTCTCTCCGATGAAGAGCGCGCTACACGCCTGCGCAACATCGACACCAAAGAGAAGGAGCTGAACCGCAACGCCGAAGATGCCCAGACCGCCTACAACGCGGATCTGCAGGAAGCCTACGGCAAGGTTGCTGCGAAGGTCTCGGTCACCCTGAAGGACTACGTGAGCAAGAATGGCTACACCCTGCTGCTCGATGTCAGCGGACAGCAGAGCAACGTGATGTGGGCCAACCAGAGCACGGATGTGACACAGGCCATTGTGACCGCGTACAACACCTCGTCCGGTGTCGCGGCGCCACCCCCAGCTGGACCGTCTTCCCCGGCCGCCACGACAGCTCGCCCGCGTCCAACAACTACGCCGAAGCCTGCTGCACCGAAGCAATAGTTCGAAAATCAACGGTATGAAGCAGCGAGGAGAGATTTAATAGACATTCTCTCCTCGCTGCATCGTGCTTGTTTTCAGGACTAAGCACAGGACTCCTGTGGAAAAACCTGTGGATTGCGGAAACCAAAGTATAGGGGAAGATTGGCGAATCTCAGCTTCTACCAACCTGGCTACTTCCACAGTTCCTCGCTAAGTGCATAGAAATCAGCATATTGAGAGGCCTCCGCCAGAGTTACGAGACCCAAAGATGGGTAACTCTCGGCAACTAACGCTGTTTCAAGGGTTTCCACAGATCGACGTTACGACCAGGTTACAAATTCCCGCATCTAATGCTGCTGGGTGCCGGAATCTCCCTGCAAAGTTCAGCGATTAATCGTATTTAGACAAGAAGTTGCGTCGAAAATCGAAGCCGTCTGAAACCTGTAGCAGGTCAGGTTACTCCTCGCCAACCTTGAGGACAGCAAGGAAAGCCTCCTGCGGAATGTCGACCTTGCCAATCCGTTTCATTCGCTTCTTTCCTTCTTTTTGCTTCTCGAGAAGTTTACGTTTCCGGCTGATGTCCCCACCGTAACATTTGGCAATAACGTTTTTCCGGATTGCCGTGACGGTCTCACGAGCGATGACTTTCGAACCGATCGCGGCCTGAATGGCGACCTCGAACATCTGTCTCGGAATCAGTTCGCGCATCTTCGATACGAGCGCCCGGCCTCGCTGCTGCGCAAAGTCTTTGTGGATGATGATCGACAGCGCATCCACGGGATCGCCGCCAATAAGAATATCCATCTTCACCATCGGCGAAACCCACATCCCGGCAAGCTGGTAGTCAAGCGAGGCGTACCCACGCGAGACGGTCTTCAGACGATCGTAAAAATCCAGCACGATCTCATTCAACGGAAGCTCATACGTAATCAGAACCCGCGTGTCCGAGACGTACTCCATGTTCTGCTGCCGTCCGCGCTTCTCCTCGACGAGCTTCAGAATGCCGCCAACGTACTCTTCGTTCGTCAGAATCTTCGCAACGATCACAGGCTCTTCGATCTGTTCGATCTCGGTGGTCTCCGGCCAACGCGAGGGGTTATCCACCTCGCGCACGCTCCCGTCGGTCATCGTGATCCTGTAGCGCACGCCCGGTGCAGTAGTAATCAGGTCGAGATCGTACTCGCGCTCCAGACGCTCTTGAATGATCTCTAGGTGCAGCAGCCCAAGAAATCCGCAGCGAAACCCAAACCCAAGCGCGACAGAAGACTCAGGCTCAAACGAAAACGAAGCATCGTTGAGCCGAAGCTTTTCGAGCGCGTCGCGTAGCATCGCATGCTCATGCGAATCAACGGTGTAAAGCCCTGCGAACACCATGCTCTTGATGTCTTCGAAGCCCGGGAGCGCTTCTGCGCAGGGATTTTCCACCGAAGTAATGGTGTCGCCGACTTTGGTATCCGCAACATTCTTGATCGTAGCGACAAAGAAACCGACCTCGCCCGCACTCAGTTCCGCAAGCTCGACGGGCTTCGGCGTCATCACGCCCATGCTCTCCACATCGAACATCTTTCCGTTCGACATCACCTTAATCTTCATGCCCTTGCGCAGCCTGCCGTTGATGATGCGCGCCAGAACAATCACGCCTCTGTACGGATCGAACCAGCTATCGAAGATCAGCGCCTGCAGCGGCGCCTCCGGATCCCCTTGCGGCGGCGGCAACAGCGTGACAACAGCTTCAAGAATGCTTGCAACATTCAGGCCCGTCTTCGCGCTGACGGCAATGGCATCGTCCGCAGGCAGCCCAACCGACTTCTCAATCATCTCCTTCGTGCGCTCAATATCAGCACTTGGAAGATCGATCTTATTGATGATCGGAATAATCTCGAGCCCGTTCGAGATCGCAAGATAGGCATTAGCCAGCGTCTGCGCCTCGACCCCCTGCGATGCGTCGACCACCAGGAGCGCCCCTTCGCACGACGCCAGCGAGCGCGACACCTCATAAGAAAAATCGACATGTCCCGGTGTATCGATCAGGTTCAGCTGATACGTATCACCATCGTGCGCCTTGTACATCATGCGGACGGTGTGCGCTTTGATCGTGATGCCGCGCTCGCGCTCCAGATCCATGGCGTCCAGCACCTGGGCCTGCATCTCGCGCGAGGTCACAGAGCCGGTCAGCTCCAGAAGCCGGTCGGAAAGGGTGGACTTGCCATGGTCGATATGCGCGATGATCGCGAAGTTGCGGATGTGACTTGGATCCATTTTGTAGCTGGGTAGCCTCAATATCCATCTTAACACCCATGCGTTTCTAAGAGCGGGACCGGCAACTTACGGTAATGGTCAGACGGGGTTGATCTCTAACGACTTGCAGCACAGGGCAATCTAGTTCGACGGCACTCTGAAATCGGCCAATTCAGAAGATCAAACTTTGCATCGCGGCGTTGGCCGCAACATCAAACGGGCATAGATTCACGTCCGGTCCTTGCTAAGGAGGACACTATGGCGACTCAACTCCCTTCGATCGATGCACTAGAAGCGCTTCCCAGGCGCATTCATTCATCCTGTGATTTCGTACAGGCCTTGATGAAGTTGCAGCGGGCCGCGCAACTTATTACCTCCAGCCTCGATCTGGATGTGTTGTTCGATCGGGTCGTAAACGATATCGCCGGTGCGATCGGCTGCGTAGAGGTCTCCGTCTGGCTGCGCGACCCGGGCACCGATGAGATGGTGCTTCATGGTGTTCGAGGTTGCCCCACATACAAGAAGGGCGACCGCATGAAAATTGGCGTCCGCGGCATGATCGGCCACGTCGCTGCAACGGGTGTGACGCGCTACGCCCACGACGTGACGATCGATCCTTACTACATCGCGTGTGAGTTGGACACCCGGTCAGAGGTTACCGTTCCGCTTCTGCTTGACGGGAAGGTCATTGGAGTCCTGTGCGTGGATCACAAGGAGACCAACGCCTTCTCTGAGGACCAGATCTCCGTGATGGAGGCGTTGGCTGGGCACATCGCGGTGGCCATCGAAAACGCCCGGCTGTTCCGCAATGAGCGCCACGAACGCGAGCTCATGCAACGCGAAGCAGACGACGCCCGCGTCGTCCAGCAATCGCTCTTCGTCAAGGCTGTCCCCCTGGTCTGTGGCTTTGCATTTGAAACCGCGTGGAATCCGGCCGGAGCCGTCGCTGGCGATTGGTTTGACCTGATCGACCTCGGCGACGATCGCTGCGGAATCGTACTCGGCGACGTCTCCGGCAAGGGCATGCCTGCGGCCCTGTTGATGTCCGCAACACGCGCCATCCTGCGCACGCTGGTCAAGCTCGACCCCTCGCCCGGAAGCACGCTCATGCGGCTGAATCAAATCCTGATGGATGACTTTCCGATGGGCAAATTTGTCACCATGATCTACGGTGTGCTCGATGCGCGATCCCGTGAGATCACGATTGCCAGCGCCGGACATCTGCGTCCGCTCCTCATCAACGGCCAGTGCTCCTTCCTCGACATCGACACCGGCATGCCGCTTGGACTCGGTGCGACAACCTATCCCGAATACAAAGTAACCCTCAAGCCAGGCACTCAGCTCCTCTTCTACACCGATGGAATCACCGAGGCCATGAACCGCAGCGACGAAGAGTTCGGGGCCGGACGGCTTGTCGAACACTTTCTGCGGCCCTTAGCCTGCGTCGATGGACTCATCGAAGAAGTGAGCAGATTCAGCCATGGATCGAACCACATCGATGACGCAACCGCGGTCCTGATTCGAAGTCGATAACCCGAATGAAACGCCGATTTGAAGTCGGCAGCACGTCGTCTCACGCTGCTTTTCGGAACGCGCCTCTCATCCGCACAAGATGCTATTCCATCAGCGCCGGCGAATTTGCTTCTTGCACCCCTTACAATGAAAAGCGAAGATGGTGCGGATGACTTTAAGCGATTCGGTGCGAACGGTAGCACTCGTGGTGGCGTGTGTGCCGCTTGTACTGCTGACGGGCTGTCCTCAGGATCAGTCCGCCTCGCCTGGCAACACCTCTGCTCAGACAACCGCTCCAGCGATAACGCAAGCCTCAAGCGCGGCCGCATCTCAATCCGGGCAGGCAGCTCCCTCCACAGAGCAGTCTGTCGACAGCGCGTCCCGGGCTTTCAAGGTGCAGCAGCTGATCAACTCTGCCGAGGCCGCCTATCGCAGCGGCGTAGACAACTATCGCGCGGGCCGTCTCGACGCAGCGCGGCTGGACTTCGACTCTGCCGTCGACCTCATGCTCACCAGCGGCATGGATCTGAAGACCGACCCGCAACTAGCCGATGAATTCGATCATCTCTTGAACGCGGTCAACTCGCTCGAGATGGCAGCCCTGAAGCAGGGCAACGGATTCTCACCAAAGATCGAGGAGGCTCCACTCGACACAGCCGAAGATCTTACCTTCCCCGCAAACCCGGAGCTGACTGCAAAGCTGAAGGCTGAACTGCAGATCTCCTCCGACCTGCCCCTCGTCATTAACGACCAGGTCGCCGGCTACATCGGATACTTTGCGAACTCACCCTCTTTCCACGCCCATATGCTTCGCAGCATGGAGCGCGCCGGCAAATACAAGACTATGATTCAGAGCGCGCTGACCGCGCAGGGCGTCCCGCAGGACCTCATCTATCTCGCCGTGGCTGAGTCGGGCTTTCAGCCTCAGGTGCTCAACGCGAAGTCGGGCGCAGGCGGCATGTGGCAGTTCATGCCGACCGGCGCCTACGGCCTGGCACGCAACGGCTACTTCGATGAGCGCTTCGATCCCGAAAAGTCTTCGATCGCCTACGCAAGGTACATGAAAACCCTCTACAACCAGTTCGGTGACTGGTATCTCGCGATGGCCGCCTACGACTGGGGCCCGGGCAACGTGCAGCGCGCCGTGCAGCGAACCGGCTACGCGGATTTCTGGGAGCTCTACCGCCGCAACGCGCTGCCAAAGGAGACTCGTGACTACGTCCCGAAGATTCTCGCTGCCGTCATCATGGCCAAAAACCCCGAGAAGTACGGCCTCGACAAGATGGTGCCCGACGAACCTGTCGTCTCCGACACCGTGTCCGTCGACTATGCGATCGATCTGCGTCTCGTCGCCGACATCACCAACTCCTCTCTGCCCGAGATCGTGGCCCTCAATCCCAGTCTCTTGCGCATGACGACACCAGGCGACATGCCGTTCGATCTGCACATACCCATCGGTACCCATGACGTTTTCACGGAGCGCCTCAAGGAGATTCCACAGGACAAACGCAACACCTGGCGCTTTCACGTAGTCCGTTCCGGTGAGTCGCTCGACGGCATCGTGACCTCTCTGCATGCCCATTTGAGCGACGTCGTCGCCGCGAACGGCCTGTCTGCGAACGACGGTGTCGATACAGGAGACGAACTTGTTATCCCCGTGACCGTCGCTGCAAGCACGCGGCCGCAGCGATACACCGTCCATCACGGCGACACACTGGTCACCGTCTCCGATCGATTCGGCGTCTCGGTGGAAGAGTTGCGGCGATGGAACCATCTCTCCTCGAGCGCGGTGCGGCCCGGTGCCTCCCTCGCTGTCGCGGAGCCGGTTAAGCTCGCACCCGGCACCCACGTACACGGCAGAGGTTCTCGAAAGAGGAGTGGCTCGCGTACAGTTTCAACCAGTGTTCATCAGGGTTCTGCGCATCCCTCCAGCGGGCGCGCAGGCTCGAAGGCAAGCGGATCGTCAACGACTAGTAAGCCCGCAGGTAAGAAGAGTTCACATGCAGCGAAGCCGAGCTCAGGCACCAAAACGAAAAAGAAAGCTACACGATAAGCTTCCTCGTGAAAAAGATTGCTTGCCTTCGGTAGCGCTTGGATGCATCCTGTTGCTAGAATCTCGTGCCGGGAAGTAAAGATGTTTGTTGCTGCATCGAAGCTGGTAAGACAACGCAGAGAGCGATAGAAGTAGAGAGCAGTGAGGGGACAACAACAATGATGTTCGATGACACCATCAAGCTTCACGCAACTGCAGCCGATGACAACCATAACTTCGGCGATGAACCCGATGACGAACAGGACGATCTCCACGGCCGCTTCAATGACGACGACGAAGAAGAAGAGGTCACGATGACCTCGGATGACGACGATGAGGAAGCTCAGCTCGACGAAGAAGATACCGACGACGACCCCCACGCCGAAGATGCGAAGCTGTTCGCGCTGCCCCCCTCGCCGGTGCGCAGCTACGAGCCGCCGTCAAAACAGTCGGAGTTGCCGGTAAAGAGCGAGTCCTCGGCAAGCCCGGCGAAGCCCGCGGCAAAGAAGGCCGCTGCACCACCAGCCAAGAAGGCTGCTCCCGCCAAGAAGGCAGCAGCAAAGAAGCCAACTCCCGTAAAGGCAGCGGCGAAGAAGGTCAGCAAACCCGCCGCCAGCAAAACAGCCGCGAAAAAGCCGGCCGCCAAGAAGGTCGTTGCAAAGAAGGTAGCGGCGAAGAAGGCCGCAGTGAAAAAAGTTCTGGCGAAGAAGGCCGCACCAAAGAAGGCCTCCGCCAAATCGAAATCTGCCGCGAAGAAGGTCAGTGCTCTGCGCGGCGGTAAGGTCGCCCCTAAAAAGGCGATCGGCAACAAGGGCACTGCAAGCAGTAAAAAACCAAAGAAGAGAGGTACTACCTTGGCAACTAAGAAAGCAGCAAAGAAGGCTCCAGCGAAGAAGGCAGCAGCAAAGAAGGCTCCTGCTAAGAAGGCAGCCAAGAAGGCTCCTGCAAAGAAGGCCGTAAAGAAGGCTGTAAAGAAGGCTGCTCCAAAAAAGAAGTAACTAACACCAAGGCAAGCAAATAGGCCCGGACTCCTCAATTGAGAGCCCGGGCCTTTTTGCGTCTGCTGATAAGTTCCTACTTCTTGTTAGCCGTGATCTCAGCCAGAACTTCCGTGCTGTGGACGTTCGGATCGACCTTCTCCCAAACCTTCACAACCTTGCCGTCGGGCGAGATCAAAAAGGTCTCGCGGTTGGCAAACTTCATCACTCCGTAGTTCTTCACCGGAACGCCATACATGTCGACGACCTTGTGGTCCGGGTCAGCGAGCAGCTTGAAGCCAAACGTATCCTTCGAGCACCAGGTCTTATGGCCCTCCACCGTATCCAGGCTCACGCCAAGGACGACCGCGTTCAGAGCATCGTACTTCGCAAGGTCGCGCTGGAAGTTATGCGCCTCAATCGTGCAGCCGGTAGTCTGATCCTTGGGATAGAAGTAGAGGACGACCCACTTGCCTTTGTAGTCGGTCAGGCTCACCGGCTTGTCCTCCTGCGAGGGCAGGGTAAAGTTGGGCGCCATGGCTCCAGCCTGTATTGTGTCTGCGGCAGGCGCTGCATGCGCCCTGATACCTACGCCGCACGCCGCTGCTACGCCGATGATTGCTGCGATCCAAACTGCTTTGCGCATGGTGGTTCCCCTTATGTCCTTCTCTTAGCTGTAGACGAGTGGCAGCCGCGTTAGACGCCGCCTGAACGCCCTGACCGCAATTTTACCCTTCGAGCGCAGGCTCTTTACAAAGCCATGACAATATCTTTACTTCCCGACGATCGCAATCCCGCCATCGTCCGCCGCCCTCACAATCGCCGCAGGATCAAACATCAGTGTCCTCTCCGCCTCAATCGCCAGGCAGGTAGCACCCGCAGCTTTCATGGCCTCGATCGTTGCGACGCCAATCACTGGCACGTCAAAGCGCATATCCTGGTTGGGTTTCGCGACCTTCACCACCGTCAGACCGCGACGAAGCGTAGTCTCATCTCCCCCCTCAAGCGTCCGAAAAAGCTCGCCGGCCCGCGCGATCGTCGCGTCCGTTCCTTCCATCGCCTCCACCGCAACACAGGCCTGCGCCGCAATCACCACGGTCTGGCCCAGATCATAACCGGCAATCGCCTGCCCAACAGCCCTGCCGTAAACAATGTCCTTCTCCTCTTCCTCATCAGGAGCCCGCCGCGTGAGCACACCAGTCTTCGCCAGCAGCGGCTCCAGATACTGCGTCGAGGAGATTAGTTCGATCCCCTCATCGCCGAGCACCTTCGCCACCGCGCCAAGCAGCATATCGGTATTACGAGTGCGAAGGTTCAGCAGCAGCTTCGCCAGCCGCCAATCCGGCCGAATGCTGGAGAAGATCTGCTTGTGCTTCACCTGACCAGCCATCACGGCCCTCGTTACGCCCTCCGCACGAAACGTCTCAATCAGCCGCGACAGCTCGCCAAGCGACAGCCAATGAACGCGAACCCCAGCATCGGCAGCCGCGCGTTCATTCATCTCCGTGTCGGTCTCTTCGTTGATCGCCGCGACCACAACCTGCAAGCCGTGCGCACGCGCAGCGTCCAGCAGGAGAAACGGAAAGCGCCCGTTCCCCGCAATCAATCCCAACTTCTCTGGTTCGCCCGGTACAGTCATTTTTCACGTCGAGAAAAGCTACTTGGCCGCCGCTGCCACTTCCTGTGCGACATAAATCGTCTTCCCGCTCTGCGCAGAACGTCGCGCAGCATCGAGAATACGAACGACAGTGATGTTCGTATCGAGCGAGTTCAGATCATGCTGCGGCTTCACCGTTCCGGCCAGAACCGCCGCAAGATAGTTCAGCGAATCATTTTGCGGAGCCTGAAGCGCCGGCGCAGTCTCAACGTGTTCAGATTTCTCTCCGCTCAAACGAGCGCGAAGCTTCGCACCTGGCGCTGCATCCTCATACACCGTATCCACATACCCGGTGGCCCCGTAGATCTCCATATCCTTGCGTGCAAAAGGCCAGTTCCACGAGCCCTGAAGGATCGCCTGCGCGTGAGGATAGGTCAGCACCACCGTGCTGTCATCATCAACGTTGGGATAGATCTTCGGCTTAATCTGCAGCGTAACCGCGGTCACAGTTGTTGGCAGCTCCCCATGCAGGATCCACGTCGCAAGGTCCACCCCATAGCAACCAAAGTCGAACAGAGCACCCGCGCCATTCTGCTTCGGATCGGTGAGCCAGCTCAAAAACTCCGGATCGACCCCAATCTCCTTCGGACCCTCGTGACCATCATGCACGACCAGCTTCCGCAGATCGCCAATCTTTCCCTCTTCCAGCATCTTTACCGCTGCAGTATTCGAGTTGTACCAGGTCGTCTCGTAGTTCGTCAGGACAGGAACGTTGTACCTCTCCGAGAGCGCCTGAATGGCAAGCGCGTCTTCCACCGTAGTGGCCAGCGGCTTCTCCACCATGGCCGCGATGTGCAACGGCGCAGCCTCCTCAATAGCTGCTCGATGTCCCGCGATCGAGGTATAAACCAGAATCGCCTGCGGCTGCGTATGCTTCAGCATCTCAGCTTCAGTCGCGAAGAACAGATCGCCAGACAGGTGTGTCTTCGCAATATACTTCTGGCGCAGCGCCGGATCAGGTTCAGAGATGCCCACAAGAGCAATCTCCGGGTGCGCGGCGAGATTATGCAGAAAGCCCTGCACATGGCCATGAACCAGCCCGACAATTGCCACACGTGTCGGCGGAGCCGTCTGAGCATCTGCGCTCGTAGAAAAAGAGAAGGTTGCTGCCAGAAAGGAAGCTGCGAAGAGGAGACGATTTCTAACCGACGAGATCATAACGGGCCAAAACTCCAATCTGATGCTGTGTATCAAAGACTCGCGAAACGCTTACTTGATAATCCCACGTTCACTGTTGGCGATAAAATCCGCGAGATAGGCAACGTGTTCGCCCGCTCCGCCGGAGGCAACGGTTTCCCGAATCGCCGCGAGCGCATCAGAGATATTAAGCTTCGATGCAAGCAGCGTACGATAAGCCGCGCGCAGCTCCTTCAACTGTTGCGGAGTAAACCCCTTTCGCTCCAGCCCCACTTTGTTCAACCCATAAGCGTGATTATTCCGCTCAATCGAGGTCAGCGAGTAGGGAAGCACATTCTGCGTAATCGTTGTGCCCCCACCGATGTAGGAGTACCGTCCAATCCGGCAGAACTGATGCACCGGACACAGCGCACCCACAACCGCGTAATCTTCCACCGTCACATGGCCCGCCAGCGTAGCGGAGTTCGCAAGAATACAACCATTCCCAATCTGCGAGTCATGTCCAATGTGCGTATAGGCCATGATCAGGCACTCACTCCCGACCCTGGTAACTCCCCCGCCGCCCTTGGTCCCACGCGAGATCGTCACGTACTCCCGAATCGTGTTGCCATCGCCGATCTCAAGCCGCGTAGGCTCGCCGGCGTACTTCAAATCCTGAGGCGAGATCCCGAGGCAGGCAAACGAGAAGATGCGATTCCCACGCCCCATCGTAAGATGCCCGTCGAGCACAACATGCGATACCAGCTCACACTCCTCGCCAAACACAACATCAGGACCTATCGTGCAATAAGGACCAACCGTGCAGCTGCCAGGGATCTGCGCCCCCGCCGCGACGATGGCTGTGGGATGAATACTCACTCTGCCGGAGCCTCCCGCGTAGCTTTCTTCACAACCCGCGGCACCACCTGGCACGTCACCGTAGCATCGCAGACCAGCTTGCCATCCACCGTGATGTTACCCAACATCTTTACAGCGCGGCTTCTCCACTGAAGCACCGTCACCTCAATGCGAAGCTGATCTCCCGGCACCACCGGCCGCCGAAACCTTGCATTCTCAATCCCCGTAAACACCATCAGCTTCTGGTCGCGGTCAGGAATCTCGGTCAGCAGCAGAGCTCCGCCCGTCTGCGCGATAGCCTCCACCATCAGAACCCCAGGCATAATCGGATAGTCTGGAAAGTGTCCCTGAAAGTGCGGCTCGTTGATCGTCACATTCTTAATCGCCACAATCCGTTGCTTCCGCTCCATCTCGATCACGCGATCGATCAGTAGAAAAGGATAGCGGTGCGGCAGCAGGGACATGATCTCGAGAATGTCCATCGTAGTGCGTGCCGCAGTCTGTTCGTCGGCAATCGGATCCGTCGTCGTCTCGCTCATAGCAAGGATGAGTATAAACGCCGGACCGCGCTGAGAGATTTCCGCACTGCAGCGGTCGGCCTAGATATTGTCTTCGCGACCAACGGGAGCGCCAACCGAAGGGGTATACCCGTCACGAAGTGACCGCCCCGCGCGAAGCGGACCCGCAACATAAGAACCATCACCCCGCTGGCTGAAGCTGCGCCCTCGGAGTCGATCGCGAGATCTCCAGCTCCTCCGGCGTCATATCCACCGCAATATCCGCAAACAGCGGCGTACTCAGGTACCGCTCCCCCGTATCCGGCAGCATGCACAGCACGGTCGACCCCTTCGCCGCCTCAGCACACACCCTCAGCGCACCCGCAAAGGTCGCCCCTGAAGTAATCCCCACGAAGATCCCTTCCTTCAGCGCCAGCTCCCTGCTGCACTTCATCGCATCGCCGTTCGTAATCCGCAGCACCTGGTCAATCCGATGCTCATCGATCGCATCCTGTGTAAGGCTCGAGATAAAATCCGGGCTCCAGCCCTGCTGCGGATGCGGAGTCCACGCGGGGTGGCTTCCCGAAGCCGTCCGATCTGCATTCCGCGGCTGCGCCTCTCCACTCGAGATCATCGGTGCCGCATCCGGCTCGCACACAATAATCTTCGTCTCCGGCCTCTTCTCCGCCAGCACCCGCGCCACCCCCTTCAGCGTCCCACCCGTGCCGAACCCCGTCACCCAATAGTCCAGCCGATCGTCCTCAAAATCATTCAGAATCTCCTGCGCCGTCGTGCGCGAGTGCATATCCGCATTCGCTTCATTCTCAAACTGCCGCGTCCGAAACCACCCATGTTTCTCCGCCAGTTCATCCGTCTTCCTGACCATCCCCACCGCCCTCTCCGCCGCAGGTGTCAGCACAATCTTCGCGCCGAGGAACCTCATCAGCTTTCTCCGCTCAACGCTGAACGTCTCGGCCATCACCACCACCAGCGGATATCCCTTCTGCGCACACACCATCGCGAGCCCAATGCCCGTATTGCCGCTCGTAGCCTCAATCACCGTCTGCCCCGGCTTCAACGTCCCACGTCGCTCAGCATCCTCAATCACACCCAGCGCAAGCCGGTCCTTCACCGATCCCAGCGGATTGAACGCCTCAATCTTCACAAACAGATTCACATCCGGCGGCCCAAGCCTGTTGATCCGAACGACTGGCGTATTTCCCACGGTCTCCAGAATATTTGCGAACTTCCGTTTCATATCGTGTCACTCCTTCGGTCTGCACAGAGTCTACTCACACCCGCGCCATCCCTACTGTTTTTTCTTCAACAACACATCCGGATTGAACATGTCCGGAGCTGCATCCACGTCATACTCCACCTTCAGCAAAAACGTCTGGCTCGTCAGGTCGCCATTGTGATATCGGCTGATCGTAAACGCCGTCGGCAGCCCCTGGATCGTGTGATAGTCCGCGTACTCCTCAGCGTCTTCGTCCAAGTCTTTGAACGTCTCATTCCTCCACTCGAAGGTACGGCGTAGCGGCAGGTGCGTCGTGACGTCCAGATCGAGCGTCACCGCGTCATTGTTATCGTTCAGGATCGTCACCTTCTCGGCGAGACGCCGCTCCACCATGCTCGTCCCTTCATAGACCACCACCACGCCCGGAGCCTTCAGCCACGTATTCACTACCGCTTCGACCGAGTGATCCCGGCGTCGATAAAAGTCTTCTACCTGATCTTTCGGCAGTTCGACTCTCCCCTTGTAAGTCACCTCATATCCCTTACCGGCCGTCCAGATCTGCACAATATCGATCTTCTTCCCCGGCAAAAGAATGCTCTTATCGGTGATAAATCCAACGCGCAGCGCCTCAAAGCGATCAGCAGTAGCAAACTGGCGCGTCGAAGTAAAGTCAATCACGACGCCCGTCGGCGTGCCACGAAAGAAGCGTCCAATATGCCCCAACTCACGCATATTGCGCCGATGCAGCCACGCATCACCGCCCAGCGCCTCGACCATCTCATCCAGCACCTTGCGCCCGTGTTGCTCCGGCGTCTGTCCCGCAGGCATCACAGGAGCAGCACTGGGAATGTCATTCGCCTGCGACCACAACGGTCGAGTCACCCCCAGGCCCAGACCAAGAGCAAGCGCAACGCCGATTCTAGCCACAACCTGCTTCATCGAGACTCCACTCATCCGACCAGCACCGCCCCACCGTTGACGTTGAAGATCTCGCCTGAGATAAACCCCGCGAAGGGAGTACAGAGAAAAAGTATAGGAGCCGCAATCTCATCCACATGCGCCGGACGCCCCAGCGGAATCAGAGAGAGCAGCCGCTTCGAGACCTCAGGATCGCGAAGCACTCCAACGGTAGCATCGGTCGCCACCCAGCCAGGCGCTACGCAGTTGCAGTAGATCCCCTCGCCAATCAGCTCCGTCGAAAGACTTTTGGTCAAACTGATCAGAGCCCCCTTAGTAGCCGCGTAGTCCGCATGAAACGCCTCACCCCGCTGCCCCGCCGTCGAACTGATCAAAACAATATGACCACGCGCACCACCCATCTTCGGCTGAGCCTTCATCTGGCCCACCGCAGCCCTCACCACTCCGAAGACACTATCCAGATTCGTGCCAAGCGTCGTGCGCCACTGCTCACTCGTCATCTCTGCGATCGGCGCATCATGCGCAGGCCATATGCCGTGATTCAGAATCGCGCAGTCGACCCGCCCAAACGCAGCCACCGCCGCCGCAACCAGCGCGTCTCCCTCTTCCGGGCTGGAAAGCCTCTGCTCCACCGCACGACACACCTCCGGACCGCCGCACTCCGCGACAAGAGCCTCAGCCTGCTCCGCCGCAAAGCGATAGTTGAACACCACCTTCGCCCCGGCCTGACAAAACATCCGAACCGTCGCAGCGCCGATTCCGCGCGAACCGCCCGTAATCAATGCGACCTTCCCAGCCAGCGACATCGTGATACCGGAGTTACCGTTCGTAAGCATAGACTCGACGCTATCCAATCAATCTTCTTGACGCAAGTGAAACGAACACAGAGAATTCTCTACCAAGTACGTTCGGAGGAGTTCGCTGCCCATGAAAATCGCCGTCCTGATCGCACGCATTCTGCTTGGACTCGTCTTCTTCGTATTCGGTCTCAACAACTTCTTCCACTTCATCCCCAATCAGCCGATACCCGGCGACGCCGGCGTCTTGGCCAACATTATGTTCACGCATGGATGGCTGACCTTCCACGGAATCCTCTACACCGTCGCCGGGATCCTGTTGCTCGTGGGCCGATACGTCCCCGTCGCACTCGTAATCCTGGGCCCCATCCTGGTCAACATCCTGCTGTTTCACTTGACCCTGACCGGAGGGGCAGGAGTCGGACCCGGCCTCGTCTGCGCTCTCCTGGAGATCTTCCTCATCTGGGCCTACTGGCCAGCCTTTGAAGGAATCTTCACCCCCGACGGCCGCCGAGCCTAGCTGCCTCCGCGGCTGTTGCCGCTAACTCCACCGCCGTTGCGGCCGGCTCCCCATCCGGCGACGACCCTCAGAGCATCTCTCTGAGCTAACCGTTTTCCACGCGAGCCTTTATGTCCGAGTACGCCGTCTCGATCAGACTGCTGAGCGATGCGGCGTCTGTTGCTGTTCCCGGTCTCAGCTTCACATGGCGCATGAACTTGCCGGTACCTTGCAACAAGCGGGCCGGATCCGGTAGCGTTGCGCCGTGAAAGAATCCTATGTTTACGTGCGAAGCGAATACATTGACATAGCCGAAAGGCGCATCTCCCAAACATGCAACCGGACATCCGTCATGCAGAAGTTCCCGGACTTCGTCCCCGCATCTTCGCATCCTCTCAAACCACTGCTGCGCGATCGCTCCCAACTCACCTCCATGCTCTTTCATCCACGCATCGATGGAGGGATCGTGTTCGACGGCGCCGTTAAATCGCAGTAACTCCGTTCTCATCGGAACTCCACCGTCGGCTTGAGTCGAATGTAACGTGGTGCCACTACACGAGAAAGAAATAGGTCCTCCAACAGCCTTCTCGCCATACTGTGTCACTTGCGATAAGCCGACCCTCTCGGTACGAGTCGATTCTCAATGCCGGCATCACGCCATCCGCTGAACCCATTGGCTTCGCCAGGATGGCGCCTCAAACGGATCCGCGAAATACTGTGTCTCGTGCACGACCTTGCCGTTGCGGAACTCCATAATGCTCACGGTGTATGCTGCTCGCCCCTGGTAGACGATGGTGTATTCCGTGACCCAGAGATCACCTTTCCCGACAATTCGCTTGACCTCGAACCCCGACGGCTTGCCGGGATGATGACTCCGCAAGGCCTGCAAATTGCTTCGCCCGAAGATTCGCTCGCCTGATTGCGGATAATCACAGATCGAGTCGTCATCGTAAATATCGTGCTCTGCGTTTGCATCGCCTGCTGCCGACGCACGCCAATGCGCGTTCAATGCTTCGCGTATTTGTTCTTCTTGCATGGCTTGCTCCAGTGTTGGTTGGCTTTCATGCTGATCCAACTCGTGGAATGAAACCTGGGCTGCCGGTATTCACCACGTCGTTCAGCCTCTGCCTGGTCTGAATGCGGCTAATCTCGTCAAAGGCGTCTTCTGGAAGCGGAGAGATATTGAAATTCTCTCTCGCCCGGTCCGCAGTCTTTGGCGTGGTAAGCAAAGCCGTGCCGCGTTGCACCGCCCAGGCCAGCAGCACCTGCGCTGGCGTCTTTCCAATTCGCGAGGCGATCGCCACAATCACTGGATCCTCGAGCGGCCCTGGCCGCATTCCATGACCCAAAGGTGCGAAAGCCAATAACACAATGCGCTTCTCCTTGCAGAACTCCAGAAGCTCCGTCTCCGGAAGATGCGGATGCGACTCGACTTGGACGACCGCTGGCTTGATTCTCGCCGATTCGTAGACGGGCAAAAGCCCGTCCAGGGTGATGTCAGACAGTCCAATAGCGCGGCATCTGCCACGATCCACAAGACCCTCCATCGCCCTCCAGGTGTCGAGCAAAGTCACATCGCGGTCGTAAATAACATTGCCGTTTTCATCCCGCGGATCCTGCTCCTCCCCCGGTTGAAACGCAAATGGCGTGTGAATGAGATAGAGATCCAGATAGTTGAGCCTGAGTCTGTCCAGACTCGCCTCGAAAGCCGGTTCCACGCGCTCGGGCCGATGATTGCTATTCCACAATTTTGTTGTGACGAAGATGTCCTCGCGCGCAATCCCTCCAGCAGCAAGTCCTGCCTGCAAGGCCTCGCCCACCTCACGCTCGTTCCGGTATCGTTCCGCACAGTCGAAGTGTCGAAATCCGGCCTCCAGCGCGTTTTTGGTAGCACTTATCGTCGCTGCTGCATCGGGGATCAGAGTGCCAAATCCGAGTGCGGGCATATGGCCCGCTCCGTGGTTGAGCGATATTTTCGTAGTCCGAAAATCGGAAGATTCGATCATGAAAACCTCGATTGGGACCGAGTTGGTGTCTCGACAAGTAGATGCCCACCGCCCTCATCTGATTCATCAGGACGCCTGAATAGCAATTAAGCCAGAGAAATCAGGCATAGTCTATTAGGCGAGCGTACCGGTGACCGTTCACCGTCCTTTAGCATTCTTCGCAGCCAGCAACTTCCTCCGCTCCGCGATCAATCGCTTCTGCTGACCCGCAGGCATCTCAAGCACCGCCCGAACCTTCGGCGGCAGCTTCGCCAACGTAAGCGCATGCCCAGCACTCAGCTCATGCTCCCACTCCGCCTTCCGAAAAACGTCCCAACTCCTCACTGCAACCCAGAAGATCCGCGCCGCATAAGGAGCCGGAAAGATCCCCTCCCTCTCCAGCAACTCATAGTAGCGCTCCCTGCCGGCAGAGTAGGAAATAACGCGACTCTTATCGTCACGCTCAGGGCTTACCCCCTGATCAACCCGCGACATGGCAAACATCTTGCCGCCAATCGCCTTATCTCCTACCCAGAAGACAAGGCTCCCACTCCACTGCACCGTATCCACCACATGGGGCAGCGTCAGCAGGTAAGCGCGAATCCGTTCGAGATCCATCCCCGCAGTATAAAACCCGGCGCTCAGCCCTTCCGCAGCTTATTCGCCGCCTCCACCGCCCAATTCCAGAACTGAGAGAGCTGTGCGGGCGCGCTCTCGATCAAAACCGCTTGTTCCGTGGGCATGTCACCCTGACTTGCAATCACCTTCGGAGCGGCGCCCCGCCCCCAAATCGATTATTCGAGGATTCGGTGTCTGGGCCTTCTCGAGAGATTTTTCTGGCGTGCTCGTACACTCGACCGACCCCCGCGGCGAACGTAACGAGTCCAGCAATCAGCGCCAAAACAGTGAAAGTATCCATTCGGACTCTCCTTAATCCAGCAGAATTAGACCGCCGCCGGTAAATAGCGCCGCCACGAACAGAATGAGCGACTGATTAGCGACATAGTCCGGGTTCACCATCGCTCGCCCAACTGCTATGACAGTGGTATATTCACACCCCGCCATGACTAGAAAGACGATGCTGGCCAGAATCCCAAGCAATTGCCAGGTTTGTCGCTTAGCCTTCCCTCCGCTGTTGAAGACTCGAGACATTACGCGGGAGGTGGAATCTGCCGCGATTGCGAATGCGACCAGCAACAACTCACCTTGGATTATCAGCTGGGTTGTGCTGACGGGACTCAGACTCGTGAGGCGCTTGTGATCGTAAACGACCCAGATGGGAAACAGGCCGGCCAGCACCACGAACACTGTCCAAAGTGCAAGCTCTTGTATCTTTTCGATCACCCATTTGCGTGCCGGCGGTGTCATGGCTAGTTTTTTAGCACGGTTCCCCGGCATTCGAGCAATTTTCTTTTGAATCTGTGTGGCACCCCGGAGACGAATTCGCTCGAGATCCATCCCGGAGTATAAAACCCACCGTTCAACTCTTCCGCAGCTTATTCGCCGCCGAGGCCATCGCGTCCGACTTCTTCTCGGCCGCCGTCTGACGAGCCTTAGGCTTGCAGCTCCCCTTCTCCCCTCGACTCTTCCCCGGAACCGGCTCATACCCCGGCCAGCAACGCGACTCCTGCTTCGCTGGTTGCTTCTTAGCTCTGCCGTGTCCGGTCGAACTCTTGTTCTCAGAGTGCTCCTCGGTCCACGCCTGCCCCTTCGCAGTCTTCTTACCGGTCTTATGAGCCGTCTCGCTGGACGAACTATGACCTGCCCCGCGAGTTCGCGTTGAGCTGTTCCGCTTCGGGCTCACTTTTATCCTGGAAGACCTGGAAGGCTTTGACGGCGTACTCCTGGCTGCTGACTTCTTTGCGATTGTCATCCTCATTTAGAAGCATCCACGTCGAAGATGAGCAGCGAGAAAATAGACTTGTCGCCCCCCACCCCAAAAATTTCAACGCAATCGTAAACGAATGGCTCCCTTTGCAGTGGAAGGATCAACCACATGTCCACGCTGTGTCATAACGATCTTCCCTGCCGCAACCAGGCGTCGCGCCGCAGTTCGTGCCGGTTCCATCAAGCCCTCCCAGTCCCGGCGGCTCGCCAGCCCACCCACCGCCTTGGCCGCCTCCGAAGGACAGATCGTCTTATCCCGCCCGCGCTCCGCCAACAACTCAAGAATCGCCGCCTCAAGCTCAGCATCCGACTCCCCCGGCTTATGCCCCCTGCACTCATCGCTGCAGTACTTGATCACATCCCAGTCCCGCTCCCACTTCTTCCGCCACTCAAACGAGCGCCCACACGTCTTGCAGATCTTGTCCTTGTGCGGAGTCGTACGTTCGGGTTTGCGTCTCCGGTCCGGCATAAAGGGAAAGATGCAGAAAGCTCCAGAACCATTCACCGATCCGGGCGGAATCCCGGAAAATTATTATAAAAAGTTGGCGTATTTTTTTGACCTCGAAAAGTGACTGCTAAAACACCACATCAGCCACGCAAATCACCACAACCTCACCACAAAAAACCACGACGAAACGCACCAGAATCAGCAAAACCCACAGCAAAAGACCACTTCGATACCCAGCATTTTTTTTCCCGCAGAACCTCTCCAATTTAGGAGAGACTTGTACCTATCCATGACCAGACAGACGAAACAGAAAAAACAGACCAAAAAACAGGCCACCAGGCCCTCCCCCCAAAAAACTTCGCATCGGCATCCTCTTCGGTGGCCGCTCCGGCGAACACGAGGTCTCTCTCCTCTCCGCCGCCTCCATCCTCAACTCCATTGACCAGACAAAATACGAAGTAATTCCCGTCGGAATTACAAAACAAGGCCAGTGGCTCACCTCCACCGAAGCCCAGCACCTGCTCGCAGGCAACACAAAACCCGCGCCAATCCAGAAGAAACGCACCGCCACTAAATCCGTCGCACTCCGCACCAGCACCAGTAGCCACGAAGCTCTCGCGCAGCAAAACGGCTCCCTCGCCCAATCCCTCGACGTCATCTTCCCCGTCCTCCACGGCACCTTCGGCGAAGACGGCACCATCCAGGGCCTCTTCGAACTAGCCGACATCGCCTACGTAGGCTCTGGCGTCCTCGGCTCCGCCACCGGCATGGACAAGTCTGTGATGAAGCAGCTCTTCGTCGCAGCTGGCTTGCCCCAAACCCCACACGTCAATCTCCTGCGCAGCGAGTGGAAGGCCGAAGCCAAGCGCTGCATCAAGCGCATCGAGAAGAAGCTCTCGTATCCCGTCTTCGTAAAACCAGCGAATCTAGGCTCGTCTGTAGGCATCAGCAAAGTTCACGACCGCAGTGAACTCGCCCCCGCCATGGACCTCGCTGCCAGCTTCGACCGCAAGCTCATCATCGAGCAGGGAGTAGGCGGCCCCGGCGCCAAACCCCGCGAACTCGAAGTAGCCGTCCTCGGCAACGACTCCCCCGAGGCCTCCGTCGTCGGCGAGATCGTCCCCGGCGCTGAGTTCTACGACTACAACGCCAAGTACCACTCCGACGCCTCCATCCCCATCATCCCGGCGAAGCTCTCCAAATCCGAATCAAAACAAATCCGCGAGATGGCCATCGCCGCCTTCCGCGCCTGCGACTGCGCCGGTCTAGCCCGCGTCGACTTCCTCATGGAGCCGGCGGTGGTAAATAAGAAGGGCAAAGAATCAAAAGCCGCCCACATCTACCTCAACGAAATCAATACCATGCCCGGTTTCACCAGTATCAGCATGTACCCCAAGCTATGGGAAGCCACCGGTCTGCCCTACAAACAACTCATCGACCGCCTCATCGCCCTTGCCGCCGAACGCCACCAGGAAAAACAACAGACCACCTTCACTCGCGTCTAACAGAGATCGCATTGCGGTCACATCTCAGATAAAGGAGGAGATTGAGTATAGATCCCATCGGCAAACCCGTCACAGCGCCACACCGCATGCCGACCTACGCTATAGCCTCGTCCCTTCTGCATCTGCTTCTCATCGCCGTTCTCGTCCACCAACACGCCTCCTGGATCGCACCGATCCACCTCCCCGGCAGTCCGCACGGAACCAATCTGCTTCTGACGTACTCCCCGGGCAGGGCCCCGCTACAAACCTCGGCACCAAACCCCAAGACCCAGCCCAAACAGGCCAAGTCCACCACTCCGCTGCCATCGCCACCCACGCAAAAGCCCAAAGAGCCGACCGCCTCACCCAACGCCGTTTCCCCAGCCTCCGCCCAGCCTGACTCGACCGCTGGCGCCGACTCACTCGGCTCCGGAAACATCAACATCGCTCTGGTAAGTTACTTCCCGCCGCCGAAACCTGATCTCTCCGCGCTCCCACATGGCACCAAAGGCGACGTCATCCTCGACATCGTCATCGACACCACAGGCAAGATCGCCGACATAAAAATGACCAGCGGTCTCGGCCACGGCATCGATGAAAACGTCATCGCCACCGTTCAGCAGTGGACCTTCCATCCCGCCACCAAAGACGGCCAGCCCGTAGCCAGCGAGCAGGAACTTCACTTCCACTACGAAAAGTCCTAACCGCACAGAATCTCTGCGAAACCGCTAGATCACCTGACTGTATCTGTAACCACCAGCCGTCATCGCCGCCAGTAACTCCTCAACCTGCTCTCGTCCGCGCGTCTCCAGGGTGATATCGATCGTCGTATCGCCCAGGTTTACCCCGTAATATGCCCGGTTGTAGAGCGTATCCACGATGTTCGCGCGGTACTTCGCAATCAACAGCGTCAGCTCCGCAAGCGCCCCGGGCTTATCCAGCAGATGAATCCTCAACCGGATCATCCTTCCGTCCTGCACGAGGCCGCGTTCAATAATCCTGCTCAGCAGCGTCACATCGATATTTCCGCCGCACACCATCACCGCAGTATGCGCCCCATTCAACGTAGTCTTCCTCTGTAGTAACGCCGCCAATGCCGCAGCTCCCGCGCCTTCTGCCAATGTTTTTTCGCGCTCGAGCAAAACAAGAATCGCCGAAGCAATCTCATCCTCATCAACGGTCACAATCTCATCGACATAGCGCTCGACCACTGGAAAGGTCGTATCTCCCGCACGCCGCACCGCAATACCATCTGCGATCGTCGTCGAAGGCTCCAGCGTCACCGGATGTCCAACCGTTCGCGCCGCCACCATCGAAGGCAGTCTCGAGGTCTGAACCCCAATCACACGAACCTCCGGGCGCGACTCTTTGATCGCGCAGGCGATCCCGCCAATCAACCCCCCGCCGCCAATAGGAACCACCACCGCTTCCAACTGAGGCACCTGCTCCAGCAGCTCCAGTCCAATCGTGCCCTGGCCGGCCATTACCATCGCATCGTCGAACGGATGAATAAACGTCATTCCCTCCGCCTCGCAAAGCCGTGTAGCCTCCTCGCAAGCCTCGTCATAGTTCGCCCCGTGCAGCACCACCTCCGCGCCAAATCCACGCGTCGCCGTTACCTTTACAAGAGGCGTCGCCAGTGGCATCACGATCAGCGCACGAATCCCTCGCTTCGTCGCGTGGTAGGCCACACCCTGAGCATGGTTCCCCGCGCTTGCCGCCACCACGCCACGCGCAGCTTGCTCCGCCGTCAGCATCGCAATCCGGTTCAGCGCCCCGCGTTCTTTGAACGAGCCGGTCATCTGCAGATTTTCGAGCTTCAAATACACCTGTTGCCCTGTCAGCGCAGACAGCATCTGCGAGTGCGGGCAAGGCGAATAGTAAATCGCTCCACGTACCCGCTCTCGCGCAGCAGCGACGTCCGCAAGGCCGATACTCAATTGGCTTATTGAATCCTTCACAGGCATCATGATCTCTCTTCAAACTCGCAAAACATCATCTTCTAGCGCAACGCTCAATCACCGCCGCTGACGAAACCGGTTAGCCAGCACAAACTCATCCCGCAACTCCGGCGTCCGCAGATTCTCCCGCACGTGCTGCAATCTTTGCTCCAACGCCAGCAGAGTATCCGCGACCGGCCCGGTGTTCGTCATCGCTACATCTCGCCACATGCTGTATGGACTGGCTCCCAGCCGCGTCGTCTCTCGCAGCGCGCGCCCGCCAATCGCCGCAATCTCCGGAGCATCGCCAAACTTCTCCTCAAGCAGCGCCGCCAGCGCAGTCGACAGCATCTGCGGCAGATGACTCACCCAGGCGCACATCTCGTCGTGCCGCGTCGCATCCATATCCAGCATCCGCGACCCGAAGCACCCAATCCACCCGCGCCAGTCTTTCTCAATCGCTGTCATCTCGACCGATATCGGCGTAAACAGCCACATCGCGCCATCAAACAATCCCGCCTCCGCCAGCAAAGCGCCTCCAGACTCTTTGCCCGCCATCGGATGTCCAGGAAGAAAAACAGCATCAGCATCTCCTGCGAATAATTGCCGAGCCAACTCCACGATCTCAAGCTTCGTGCTCCCTACATCAGTCACAAGTTGCCCAGTGTGGAGCACGGGCGCCAGTTGCTGCATCCAGTCTTTGATCGCAAGCACCGGGACCGCCAGAACAATTACATCAGCCAGTCGCGCTAGTTCCAGAGCATTCTCTCGACTCGCAGCCCTGCCGTCGATCGCGCCCATCTGCACGGCCGAAGCCATCTCGAGCTGACTCGTATCCCACCCGTCGATGCGGCCCCCAAAACCAGCCGCACGTAGCGCCAGGCCCGTCGAAGCGCCAATAAGCCCTGTCCCAATGATGAATACCCGCTCCATTATCCTGGAATCCTCGCCTTAAGCAATCGTCCTCTTCACCACCGGCGCCAGCAACCGTAGCTGTGCCATAAGCTTTTGTAGCTGTTCGGGATACAAACTCTGCGCTCCATCGCTCATCGCTTTATCGGGGTTAGGATGCATCTCCATCAACAACCCGTCCGCCCCAGCTGCCACGCTCGCGAGAGCCATCGGCGGCACCAGATCGCGAATCCCGACGCCATGCGACGGATCACCCAGCACAGGAAGGTGGGTCAGCTTCTTCAGCACCGGAATCGCCGAGATATCCATCGTATTCCGCGTATAGGTCTCGTACGTCCGAATCCCTCGTTCGCAGAGCATCAGGCTGTAGTTGCCGCCAGACAAAATGTACTCGGCGCTCAACAGCACCTCTTCGATGGTCGCCGAGATCCCGCGTTTCATCAGCACCGGCTTTCGCACATGCCCAAGCTCGCGCAGCAGGTTGAAATTCTGCATATTGCGCGCGCCCACCTGGAAGCAGTCGATATAGGGCAGCATCAACTCGATCTGCGAGATCTCCATCACCTCCGTGATAACCAGCAGCCCCGTCTCATCGGAGACCTCACGCAGCAGCTTCAGCCCATCGAGCCCCATGCCCTGAAAGCTGTAAGGCGAACTGCGAGGTTTAAAAGCTCCACCCCGCAAAAACTTCGCTCCTGCTGCCGCAACCTGTTTTGCGCTGGTCAGAATCTGCTCCCGTGACTCCACCGAGCACGGCCCTGCCATCACGACAACTTCCTCTCCGCCTACCACCACGCCGTTTGGAAATGTAATCGTAGTTCCTTCGGGTCGGAAGTTCCGCCCAGCCAGCTTGTACGGCGACGAGATGCGATAAGCGTCATAAACGCCAGCCAGTACCTTGAACTCCGCAACCTCGAAGTGTTCCGGCGTCCCCACGCCTGCCAGAATCGTCTGTGCCGCGCCGGTAGTGCGGTGAACGTTGAAGCCAAGCTCCACCATTCGTTCAATCACCTGCTGAATATTCTCTTCTGTCGCCCGGTCATGCATCGCAACTATCATGGTCTTCGCTTCACTCTCTTTGTACGTAACTCAATTAGATACAAACCGATTTCGGAGGTCGCATTGCTTCCAGTACCGGTGTGGCCAGCTAAAGGTCTCTTCGCTGCAGCGTTCGCATTACGTCGATGATCCGCTCGTACACATGCAGCAGCTCAGCGTCCGCCAGCGGGCCAGGATTCACCTTGCGCACACGATCGAAGACCTCCTGCTCCCGCCGCGGCTCATAGACCGGCAGATCCGCAGTCTTTTTGAGCTCTCCAATTGCGCGTGCGGCTGCCGCTCGCTGGCTGATGAGTCGAACGATCTCAACATCCAGCTCATCAATCTTCCGTCTCCAGTCGGAGATATCCATCCACTCGCCTCGCAGTGCAACGCAGCACGTCTAAACGCAGCTCGCCGCAGAGTATTTTGTACTAACCATGATAAACGTCCCATCGCGCCGCTTCGTCCAGACACATTGACTGTCCTCATGCTCTCAACCCCGCGATGAACTGCCCAATTACGGTCGGCGCCTCTGGCGGCGGAGTCTTTTCAATCAGAGCGACGAGAGCGCTCCCGACGATCGCCGCGTCCGCAAACTCACCCACCGCCCTCACATGCTCAGCATTGGAGATGCCGAATCCCACGGCAATCGGCAATTTCGTAAACTGTCGCAGTCGCGACACCAACTCCGAAGCATCTCCGGCCACCTTCTGCTGTGTTCCGGTAATCCCGACCCGGGAGATCGCATACACAAACCCTTGCGACACCCCAGCGATCGCCTTCAGCCGAGCGTCCGGACTCGTCGGCGCCGCCAGAAAGATTGGCGCCAGTCTGTTCGCCTTCATCTCCTCCAGATATTCGCCCGCCTCTTCGACAATCATGTCCGTCAACAGCACTCCGTCGGCCCCGGCTTCGGCCGCGCGTGCACAAAACGTCTTCATTCCCATCCGTACTACGGGGTTCAGGTAAGAAAACAGCACCAATCCCGCAGCTGGCCGCAACGCACGCAGCTCCTTCGCCAGCTCTAGCACATCGGTCAACCTCACTCCTCGCGCCACGGCCCGCTCACTGGCTCGCTGAATCACTGGTCCATCCGCCAGCGGGTCGCTAAAGGGAACACCCAGCTCAATCACATCTGCGCCATTATCGATCGCAGCCAGCGCAATGTCCTTGGTCGTCGCCAGGTCCGGATCACCTGCAGTCAAATAAGCAACAATCCCCGGCTTCTCTCTAAACTCAATCGCCATCGTCCTGTACTTAGCCTTTCGCTCTCTCGCTGCCCTTCAAATCAAGCTCCCTCGCCAGGATCCCCATATCCTTATCGCCGCGTCCCGACAGGTTCACCATCAGCACATCCGTCTTTGCCAGCGTCGGAGCCAGTCGAATCGCCTCCGCAACCGCATGAGCACTCTCAAGCGCCGGCAAAATCCCCTCCGTCCTCGACAACGTCACCGTCGCCTTCAGCGCAGCATCATCCGAACACGAGACATAACTCGCCCGCCCGGAATCATGCAGCATCGCGTGCTCTGGCCCCACGCTCGCATAGTCCAGCCCCGCAGAGACCGAGTGCGTGCTGCTCACCTGCCCAGCGTCATTTTGTAACACATACGAGTACGTACCCTGCAGCACACCCGGCAAGCCGCCGCCCACTTTTTGAAAACGCGCCGCATGCTCTCCCAACGCCGTCCCGCGGCCACCCGCCTCAACGCCGATCAACTGAACATTCGCATCAGGCAAGAACTCATAGAACGCGCCAATAGCATTCGAGCCACCGCCCACGCAGGCGACGATCGCCGTAGGCAGCTTCCCCTCCTGCTCCAGCATTTGCGCCCGCGCCTCACGGCTGATCACCCGATGAAAGTCCCGGACCATCGTCGGATAGGGATGCGCCCCCAGCGCACTGCCGAGAATGTAATAAGTCGTCCGCACATTCGTTACCCAGTCCCGCATCGCGTCATTGATCGCATCCTTCAACGTAGCCGACCCAGCCGAAACCCCGCGCACCTCCGCCCCCAGCAACCGCATCCGGTACACATTCAGCTCCTGCCGCCGCATGTCCTCCTCGCCCATGTAGACGACGCACTCCAGACCCAGCAGCGCACAAACCGTCGCCGTCGCCACCCCGTGCTGTCCCGCGCCGGTCTCTGCGATGATTCGTTGTTTCCCCATCCGCCGTGCCAGCAGCCCTTGGCCTAGCGCATTATTGATCTTGTGCGCGCCGGTATGTAGCAGATCTTCGCGCTTCAAATAGATCTTCGCCCCGCCCAGTTGCCCGGTCAGCCTCTTCGCAAAGTACAGTGGAGTGGGCCGTCCACAGTAGTTGTGCAACAGGTCATCCAGCTCAGCCTGAAACTCCGGATCACTCTGAGCCAACGCATACGCCTGTTCCAGCTCCTCCAGCGCCGCCATCAGCGTCTCCGGAACATATCTCCCGCCATACGCTCCAAACCGCCCCGCCACCGCCGCCGTCGTCACACCTGCCGTCGAACTGACACTCATTGGTCTCTCCTGCAATCTCGCCTTGCGTAAAAAACGAAAGCCGCGACTTGGAAGGTCGCGGCTCGTAGGAATGTCGAATCAACTGAAGTTACAGATCTCTCAGATGAAGCTACTCCGCCGAGGCCGCTATTGTGCGCCAATAGCGGAGAATAAACGAAATTCGGCTGGACTGAGTAATCATCTTGGTATCAACCATACATCCTGCTCAGCGCCTCTGCAACCCCGCCAGCCGCAAAGTTATATCTTCTGCACACGCTGCACATCCCGCACACCCGGAACCTTCCGCAGGTTCTGCACCAGTTTGTTCAGGTGCCGCACGTCAACCGTCTCCACCACGAAGTCCACCATGACCTGGCCATCCGGCATCGGTTTCGTATCCACACTCCGGATATTCGTCCCATCATCGGAGATGATAGCCGTAAACTCCTTCAACATACCCGCTCGGTCATCGCACAACACCGTCAGCTTCACGGGATAAGTCTGCGCCTTATTCGTTCCCGGCTCCGTCGGCGACGGCGACCACTCCACCTGGATCCTTCTATCCGACTCATACAGCAGATTCTGTACATTCGGACAGCTTCTCGCATGCACCGCCACGCCCTTGCCCCGCGTTACGTAACCAACAATCTCCTCACCGCGAATTGGGTTACAACAACGCGCTCGGTACACCAGCAGATCGTCCTGCCCCTCCACCTGCAATGAGTCAGATCCCTTGCCGAAGAAGACTCGCTTCACCGCCTCCGACATCTGCCCAACCGTATTGCCGATTCCACCCTCCGGCGCCGCAGGCTCCGCCGACATTGTCGAACCCGGCTCCAGCTTATTCAACACCTGTCGAGCCGAAAACTTCCCAAACCCGACACCCGCCAGCAGCTCCGCCTGAGTCCCTAACCCATACTCACTGGCGACCTTGTCATAGTCAGCCTCATGAAACCTGCCCAGTGACAGCTTGTATTTCCTCGCCTCACGGTCCAGCAGCTTCTTGCCGATCTCGATCGCTCGTTCGCGCTGATGTTCATTCAGCCAGTGCTTTATCTTGTTCCGCGCCCGCGAACTCTTCGTAAAGCTAAGCCAGTCGCGGCTAGGAGCATGTCCCGCTTGCGTTGTAATCTCGACGATGTCGCCGTTGCGCAACTTCGTCCGCAGCGGAACAATCCGACCATTCACCTTCGCGCCCACCGTCGTGTTTCCAACTTCGGTATGAATCGTATACGCGAAGTCGATCGGGCTCGCGTCCTTCGGCAGAACCACCACCTTGCCCTTCGGTGTGAAGGTATAAACCTCCTCCGGATACAAATCGATCTTCAGCGTCGACATGAACTCATTGGGATCGGTCATCTCCCGCTGCCATTCCATCAACTGCCTCACCCACGCCAGTCTCTGCTCGTCCTTCGCACTCACATTGTCTGAGGCCTTGTACTTCCAGTGCGCCGCGATCCCTTCCTCTGCGACGCGATGCATATCCTCCGTACGAATCTGCACCTCGAACTGATGACCACCTTCAGCAATCAACGTCGTATGCAGCGATTGATAAAGATTCGGCCGAGGCATCGCGATAAAGTCCTTAATCCTGCCTGGCACCGGTCGCCAGATCGAGTGCAGCAACCCAAGCAGCGCATAACAATCCTGCACCGAGTTACAGATCACACGAATCGCCAGCAAATCGTAGACCTGATCGACCGGAATCTTCTGATCCACCAGCTTCTGTTGAATCGAATAAAGCCGCTTGATGCGCGACTCCACCCGGCCCTGGATCTTGAACTCCTTCAGCTTCGCCTCAAGCTGCGTCACGATCTTCTGCAGAAACTCTTCGCCGGCGCCGCGTAGTGCGTCTACCTCGGTCGACACCTGCTCATACGCATAAGGATCGGTATACCGAAACGCCAGATCCTCCAGCTCCCCACGCAGTTTGCCCATACCCAGCCGGTGCGCCAGCGGAGCATAAATATCCAGCGTCTCCCGCGCGATCTTCTGCTGCTTCTCTGGCTTCAGGTGCTCAAGCGTTCGCATGTTGTGCAGCCGGTCCGCGAGCTTGATGATCACCACGCGAACATCGGTCACCATCGCCAGCAGCATCTTGCGAATGTTCTCTGCCTGGTGGTCCTCACGATTCGCAAACTTGATCTTTTCGAGCTTCGTCACACCCTCCACGATGTGAGCGACCTGATCGCCGAACCGTTTCGCGATCTCAGCCGACGTGACATCGGTATCTTCGACCGCATCATGCAAAAGCCCCGCCGCAATCGCAGTCGAATCCATCTTCAACTCGGCCAGCACCTGCGCCACTTCCAGCGGATGAATGATGTAGGGCTCGCCGCTGGCCCGCTTCTGTCCTTCATGCTGCTGCAGGCAGAACGCCCATGCGCCGCGAATGATCTCCAGATCATCCGCAGGCCGGTTCTCATGCACAGTCTCCAGCAGCCGATGAAACTTCGCATCCACCGCATGAATATCCTTCGCCGAACTGCCCGCCAGATGGGTCGCCGACGACTCCTCCACGCCCGCAATCACCAGCGCCGAGGAATCAGGCACCGCAGGCTTCTTCTTCTTCACGCGAGAGGTCGTGTCCGATCCAACCGGTGGTTCCGCGACCGGAAGAGCTGTCTCCAGCTCGATCCCCGTATCGGTATGTTCCACATCCGGTTGGCTCTTCGGTTCGTCGTGCGGCTTCGGCTGCGGGCCAGCCTGCGAAGAGGCCGGAGGAGCGATTGCCATAGTTCATTATAGGCCGACCGGTCAACCCCTTAGCAGCCATAACGAAAGAAGGCTATGCGCTTCAAGGAGATCTGCCACGCCCCCAACTTTGGGGAATTCCGACAAACCGGAAGTCCACCGACGAGAAGCGCGTTTGTGAGGACTCATCTCGCCTAGCTCGCGAAAAGACGAGAGCGCGCCTATTACAGTCATCGCGCTTTCACCACCTGTGCCGTTTCATCTTGGGAAAGTGAAGATCTCGACGAGCGCCCTCACGCGCTCTTTCTGACGGATGCGCGGAAATCGCTTGGTTCTTGTTAGCTCGGCGATACCATGGAGGCTCCCAACTCCAGGAGTTGACTCCTTTACCAGCAGCGATGCGGGCTTGGCTGACCCCGCCTATTACACGCTCCTTGTGGCGGACGCGGCCTACTCCTACTGAAACGATCGCCAGAAAAACGCCGATCCCCACGTCTCAAAGTTCGTAAGAGACGTGGGGAATCGGGGTTGAACAGAACATCTTTCCGCTGCGTACTACTAGGGCGTAACCCAGGGAGAAGGCGGTGGTGGTGGAACGACCGGTGGACGGTCGTCGCAAGTAATAGTATTGGGCAGCTCCCACGGGGCCAGCCAGGGTCCGGTAGTGCCGCCGCCAACATTGCCGCCAAGATCGGTCAGCGTGAACTCCGACCCGGCCGGAGTGAAGTGGAACGAACCGCAGTTATTGACGCCAACGGCGCCTACGTTGCGGGCCTCCACGTTCTCGAAGGATGCCGAACCTGCCACCCGTGCGCTGACCACCGAGGTGCCCGTGCCGTCAACCCGGTCATCCTTGAAGTGCACGTTCGTGATCGTGTACAGGTCTTTTACGGGGAAATCGCTGACCAGCATGATCGCGTTGTAGGTGTTGTCAAGAAAGCTGTTGCCGACCACCTCAAGGTCCGCGTTAATACTTCCCTCCAACGCGTAGATCCAGATGGCGCCCAGGCCGATGTTCCAGTTCAGCTCAAACGGGCCAGACCGAACCGTAGTGTTGTTCGTGATCCATAAGCTCCCGGTGAACGGCTGGGCTCCAAAGCGGGAACCAACCTGTAATCCGCTGCCTTCGCGGATCGGATCGGCCACGAGGTTGTTCGAAATGGTGTTGTCCGTGCCACCGTAGAGGGCGATGCCGTTGGCCAACACCGGTGTCTGCACCGTGTTGTGATCGAAGGTGTTGTTGGCATCCTCAATCTTATCCGACCACATAGCTAGGGCGTCGTCCCCGGTGTTGCGAACAAAGTTATTCGCCACGACCGAGTTGGTGACGCCGGTGTGGAAGTTGATCCCATCGGCGATCTGGTCCACGATGATGTTGTTGCGGATTCTTAGGTTCGACATCGGGCCATCGAACCACATGCCCACCTTCGTGTGATGGATGTAGAGCCCTTCGATCGTCGAATGGCTCAACGAGCCGCCTATGCCGTTTACTTGGTCGCTATCAATGCGCTCCCGGACATCACCCTCGATGGCGAAGCCGGAGAGATGGACATTCGAGCTGCCACCGTCGGCAACGTACTTGCCGTAGAAACCGACGCCGGTGTGCACCGAGCCATCGGGCAAAGGAGTACTCAGGGTCACCTGGTGTCCCTTGACGATCGTGTACCAGTTACCGGCACCTTCGATTGTGACGTTGTCAACGAGAATATGGCGGTTCACCTGATATGTGCCTGGCGGCAAGTAGACCTCGCGGTGCCAGGCCTTCGCGAATGCGATCGCTGTGTCAAACGCGTCCGCCGAATCGCGCTGCCCGGTCGGATCGGCACCGAACCGCTGCACGTTCACGGCAGGCTCGTCGCGGTGCTGCGGGGGGCCAACCACCTCGGAGTCAAGCAAGTCAATTACTGTCCAGGCGGCATTGCTCGAGGCCGGAGCGGTGAGGCGGATCTTGTCGCCCTCATGGTATCTGTGACCGAGCAGCAAACGCTGTTCGTCGTAGAAGTGGTTCGGTCGGAACGGTTTGGTGATCACCGGCGGCGGGGTCGTGGCCGACGGTACGCAGGCACACTCGGTAATATATTGATCGGGAAACAACAGGCCGGCGTTCGGATCATTGGAGAACGGGTACTGGTTATAGAGCCATGCGTACTGCGAAGTGAGCGTCATGGTGACAAGAGAACGGCCGTTAACTGAGACCTCAAGCGGTGCCGTAATACCTCCGCCGGTTGGCGCATCCGGGATGCTGTAACGCACCGTAATCGCATTGGCCGCTTCGGGCAGGGTGAACTCGACATATTGTCCGGGGAGGAGCTGGACCGCCGCGCGACCCGACGCTTCGGCGGGAAGCGTGTATGCGGTCCGGGCGGGGCCAATGATCGTGCCGTCGGTCACCGCATTCTCAGCCTCCTGCTCAACAAAGTGAGCGTTCGCCCCACGATCATCGACCAGCGACGGGTCAAGCGCCGCGCGGGTTACCGAAGGGGTTTGGGGAGCTGCGTAGAGGGGTAGAGCATACGATGCGGTCAGGCACAGGACAAAGCGAGACGCGCGACTCAGGAATCCCTGAAATTTCATGATGCCTCCTGATTAGCTTTTTCTTTTGGCACACAAAGAGGACGGTTGGACCCACCGAGCAGGCTGCCTCGAGCCACGCGCTTTAGATATCCGGTCGAGCGCGGGCGGACCTTTTATATACAACTTCGGGGTAAGACGCAAGGCTATGTTGCTAAGACGGGCTACTCGAGAGTGAGCGTTGCAGGAGGTGTGATTGTTCGTTCTGCCGCGTCAGCTCCTCCACAGAAATCCTGTCAAGCCCCAAACCTCTCAAAAACTCATTAACCCACACATAACAAAATAGATAGATTCTGCCAAACTTGGCACTTTAGTTTCACTCCATTCGCTACACTTGATACAGAGATCAAAAACAAGCAGGCCCCGCAGGGATAGACTCCCTCCGGGGCTAACTTGTTGATAACAAGGATTCTGTACGCAAACCATGTATTATCTATATTTTGCAGACATCGACTATCTCCAAGCTGTTGAATACAAGCGCTTTATCCCCCCGTAACATGGGGGAGGGGGGTGTACCCCTCCCCCACTGGAGATAGGGAGAAAGGAGAAACGGTAGTACCGACAGCTAAGCCGAGGCCGGAACCTTCCCCGCCAGTTGCCGCAACACGTATTGCAGGATTCCGCCGTTCTGGTAGTACAGAATCTCCTGCGGCGTATCGATGCGCACGGTAGCGGAGAACTCAATCGTCTTGCCCAGATCGGACTCCGCGAACACCGTCACCACCTTGCCATCGGCGAACTTGCCATCGAGCATCGCCTTCAACTGACCCGGCGCATCCCCGATCGCAAACAACTCCTCGCCCGTCAAATGCAGCGACTCGACGTTCTGACCCGGCAGGAACTGCAGCGGCAGAATCCCCATCCCGACCAGGTTCGACCGGTGAATCCGCTCATAGCTCTCCGCGATCACAAACTTGATCCCCAGCAGCCGCGGCCCCTTCGCCGCCCAGTCGCGCGAAGAGCCCGAGCCGTACTCCTTGCCCGCAAGAATCGCCAGCGGCGTTTCACGCTTCGCATACTCCACGCTCGCATCGTAGATCGACATCGGCACATCTTCCGGCAGCAGCCGCGTCACACCGCCTTCAGTTCCAGGAGCGAGCTTGTTCCGCAACCGCACATTGGCAAACGTGCCGCGCACCATCACCTCATGGTTGCCGCGCCGCGATCCATAGCTGTTGAAGTCCGACGGCTTCACCCCATGCTCGGTCAGGTACTTCCCAGCAGGCCCATTCAGCTTGATCGAACCCGCCGGCGAGATATGATCCGTCGTCACCGAATCTCCCAGCACCGCCAGCACGCGAGCCCCATGAATATCTCCAACCGGAGCAGGCGTCGCTGGCATCCCGTCGAAGTAAGGAGCCTTGCGAATATAGGTCGAATCCGGCTCCCACCCATACGTCTCGCCATCCGGAAACTTCAGGCTCTTCCAGTTGTTGTCGCCTTCCGAGACCGTGGAGTACTGCCGACGGAACATCTCGGAATCGATCGAAGAATTCACCGCCGCCGAGACCTCTGCCTGCGTAGGCCAGATGTCGCGCAGGAAGACAGGCTTGCCGTCGAGATCGCGGCCCAGTGCCTCCGTCTCGAAGTTGTGCGCAATATGCCCCGCCAGCGCATACGCAACCACAAGCGGAGGACTCATCAGGTAGTTCGCCCTCACCTCCGGCGAGATTCGCCCCTCAAAGTTACGGTTCCCCGACAACACCGACACTGCCACCAATCCATGATCCTCGATCGACTTCGAAACATCTGTGGGCAGCGGTCCCGAGTTTCCTATGCACGTCGTACATCCATACCCCACCACCTGAAAACGCAGCTGATCGAGATACGGCATCAACCCGGCCTTCACGTAGTAATCAGTCACCACGCGCGAACCCGGAGCCAGCGAAGTCTTCACCCACGGCGGCGTGCTCAGCCCCTTCTCCACAGCCTTCTTCGCAAGCAAACCTGCAGCCATCATCACGTAAGGATTCGAAGTATTCGTGCAGGAGGTGATCGCCGCAATCACAATCGATCCATGATCGAGATACTGATCCGGATCTACGCCAAACCTGCTCCGAATCGACACATGCGGAGCCTCAAGCAGCGGTATGGTCTGATCGCTGATCGTAATCACCGGCACTACCGGAGCCTCCACCACAGGAGCCGAAGCCCCTACGCTGCTGCTCAGATCGCCCGATTCCGAAGCCGTCCCACCCTCTCCCTCCCAGCGCACCATCTGCCGAATCACATGCTTGTTTCCATTCGGCCCCAGCAGCCCGGGTAGTTGCTCCTTGAAGCTCGCACCTGCCTGCGACAGTGCAACTCGATCCTGCGGCCTCTTCGGACCGGCCACACTCGGCTCTACCGTCGCCAGATCCAGCGAAATCGTCGCCGAGTAAACGGCCTCCTTCGCATCCGCCGTATGAAACAGCCCCTGCTCGCGGTAGTAAGCCTCTACGAGTGCAATCTGCTCTTCATTGCGCCCGGTCAGTCGCAGATACTTCAGCGTCTCCGCATCCACCGGGAAGATTCCGCAAGTAGCCCCGTACTCCGGAGCCATATTCGCAATCGTCGCGCGGTCAGCCAGCGGCAGCTCTGTAATCCCCGACCCATAAAACTCCACGAACTTACCCACCACACCGAGCTTCCGCAACATCTCCGTCACGGTCAGTACCAGGTCCGTAGCAGTCGTGCCCTCTTTCAGCTTGCCCGTCAGCTTGAACCCAACCACCTGTGGCACCAGCATGCTCACCGGCTGTCCCAGCATCGCTGCCTCTGCCTCAATGCCGCCTACGCCCCAGCCCAGCACGCCCAAACCATTCACCATCGTCGTGTGCGAGTCGGTTCCCACCAAAGTGTCGGGATATGCGAACACCTTCCCCTGCGCATCCGGCGTCGTCGTAAACACGACCCGCGCCAGGTACTCCAGGTTCACCTGATGACAGATCCCCATTCCAGGCGGCACAGCTGAAAAATTATCGAACGCCGTCTGCCCCCACTTCAAAAACGCATAGCGCTCGCGATTGCGCTGAAACTCCAGCGCCGCATTCAGGTCATACGCCCGCTGTGTTCCAAACTCATCCACCTGAACCGAGTGGTCGATCACCAGCTCTGCCGGCTGCAGCGGATTGATCTTCTCCGGATCACCGCCCAGCGCCTTCATCGCATCCCGCATCGCAGCCAGATCGACAACAGCAGGCACGCCGGTAAAGTCCTGCATCAACACTCGCGCCGGCATGTAAGCAATCTCTCGCGAAGGCTCCGCATTCGGATCCCAGCACGCCAGAAATTGAATATCTTCAGCAGTCACGGTGCGGCCATCCTCATGCCGCAGCAGGTTCTCCAGCAGAATCCGCAGTGAGAAGGGAAGCCGGCCAAGGTCAACACCCGTCCCCTCCAGCGCCTTCAGTCGAAATACATCGTACGTGCTCTTCCCTACAGCTAGTGTGGATAAGCTCTTAAACGAATCAGGATGCGATTGTGTCGGCATGGTATCTTCTCCGAGGCGCGCTCTTCGGAAGCGCGATGGTTGGGGCCGTGGTCACATCTTCGAACCGCAGACGGCGACGGCTGAAGCCTATCAAGTTTTCAGGGGAGGGGTCGAATTAGCAGCGTCCGCGGTCAGGGCGACCGTGGCGAAAGCGCTTCGTGTTGGGAAGACAGCCTGCCATCAAACTAATCTTACTGCGTTCCGTCCGGTTGCGGTAAAGCGCCTGACCCTCCCACCAAAGGGTGATTGCAAAACGCGGCAGGCTGGCGTCCAAAGCGTCGCAACTATCAGACTCCACAGCACAACGCGTCGCTTTGGCTATTGCGTCATCACTCGCAAAGTCCGCAATTGTAAGAAAAATGCATCTCATTCAAGAAGTTCGTGTTTATACCCGCAGCAGGTACGAGGAGACTGGCAGTATGTACAAATCATTTCCCAGGATTTTTCTAGGTCTATCGCTTGGCATTGCATCACTCGCAGCAACAGTGACACTCTCAGGCTGCCACAAGGGCGTAGAGCCTGCAGCCATTCCCGACAACTCCGGTCCCGACCCTGCTGATGCCAACACGGCCCCGGTAGACAACAGCCAGCCCCAGGCCGCCCCTGCCCCACAGCCCGTGCAGGGAAGAGTCCTCGGCATCCGCTCCCAATCCACGCCGGAGCAAAACTCCGAGCAGTACGCTCCGCAAGCAGCCGCCCCGCCGCCTCAAAACGAGGCCTACACTGCCGCCCAGAGCGCCCAGCCCCCGGTTCAGAACAACGACCAGAACTACGATCAGAACTACGACTACAACGCCCCCACCAACTACGACGAATCCCAGGTAGATGCCGGTCAGCAGGCGCTCGAAGAGGCCAACGAACCGCCCCCACCCCTCCCCCAATACGAGCAGCCCGAAGCCCCTGCGCCCAACTACCTCTGGACCCCCGGCTACTGGGGATACGCCCCCGTCGGCTACTATTGGGTACCCGGAGCCTGGTGCGCTCCACCCTTTTACGGAGCTCTCTGGACCCCCGGCTACTGGGGCTTCTTCGGAGGCCGTTACATCCTTCATCGCGGCTTCTGGGGCCCGCACATCGGCTTCTACGGCGGCGTGAACTACGGCTTCGGCTACACCGGCAGCGGCTATCACGGTGGCTACTGGCAGGGCCGCAACTTCTACTACAATCGCTCGGTCAACAACGTTAACGTCACACGCATCACCAACGTTTACAACCGCACGGTCGTCGTTAACAACACCACCATCAACCGGGTCTCCTACAACGGCGGCCGCGGCGGCGTCAACGTACGCCCCCAGCCCGCCGAGGTCGCAGCCAACCGCGGCCCTCGCGTCCCGCCCATGACCACGCAACTTCAGAACCAGCGCGAGGCCGCACAGAATCGCCAGCAGTTCTACAACGTGAACAAGGGCCGTCCCGCTCTGGTCGCCTCACCCCGTCCTATCGCCGCGGTCGCTCGTCCAGCCGTGCAACCAGTCCGTGCCACTCAGCCCGTCCAACCAAACACGCGTCCTGGCGAGATCAACCGTCCCGGCCAACCTGCCATACAGCCATCCCGCCCTGGCCAGCCGGCAGTGCAACCCGGCCGCCCCGTCCAGCCTGAAACGCGACCCGGTCAGCCAAACGCCGGCCAGCCAAATACGCGGCCCGGCGAAAATAATCGCCCCGGCCAGCCATCTATACAACCTGCACGTCCTGGTCAGCCGGCCGTCCAGCCAGGCCGCCCCACACAGCCTGAAACTCGTCCTGCTCAACCAAACCCTGGTCAGCCCAACACGAGGCCCGGCGAAGTCAGCCGTCCAGCCCAGCCTCAAACTCGTCCCGTGCAACCCGAGACTCGTCCGGTTCAGCCCCAGGTACGACCCACTCAGCCCGAAACCAAACCGGTCCAACCGCAGGTGCGACCAGTCCAACCCGAAACCAGACCGGTTCAACCACAGGTACGACCCGCCCAACCCGAAACCAGACCAGTCCAACCGCAGGTACGACCGGTCCAGCCGCAACCCCAAACCCGTCCTGTCCAACCCCAGCCTCAGCTCCAGGTTCGCCCTGCACCGCAGAGCAGACCTGAACCGCAGAGCAGACCTGAACCAACCCCGCAGAACGTAGCCCGTCCTCAGTCCCAACCGCAGCCACGCCCTCAACCCCAGTCACGCCCGGCACCTCAACCACAGTCGCGTCCGGCGCCTCAACCCCAGTCACGCCCGGCACCTCAACCACAGTCGCGTCCGGCACCTCAACCCCAGTCACGCCCGGCACCTCAACCACAGTCGCGTCCGGCACCTCAAGCTAGGCAGCAGGCTGAGGCGAGACCCGCTCCACACGGAGAAGGAAAGCCACACTAAGCTACTTTCGCCGTTGCACGTGAAAAGACCCGCCTGGCGCGGGTCTTTTTATTCCTCTCCATCAAAAAATCACTCCACCGCTGACGAAGCCTCTCCCTCCAGCCAGTCATGATCGCAGTCATCGCATCGCCATCGGTTTGCTGGTTCCACCGCCTCCAGCAGGGTCTCGTGGCTCCCGCATATCGGGCAGGCTGGCAACGTAAACTCTCCCGACGCAGACTCGTCAACCTCCGCCTTGAACCGCTCAGCCAACGGCTGCGACAACAGTATCGCCGCGTCCTCCGCATTCTCTGGAGCGACCACAACGCGAGGCCCTTGCACGTCCATCCGCGATCCATCTCCCTGCAAGACGATAGACTCAATCCCTGCCTCTCGCAGCGCGAGTGAGGCAGCCACCGCACCGCGCCCATCTTTGTACTCAAAGACACAGTCCGCCGGAGCCAGCGCGGCAAACGCCCTCAAATCCGCCAGATCGTCATCACTCAGTACCCTCTGCTCCGCACGCTCCGGCGCTGACGAAGCCTTAAGCCCACGCCGCGACATCTCTCCTCGCAGCGCCTCCTGCGCCATATCCGTAAGGTCACTCATTCCCCGAGCCAGCCCCAACAACTCGTCATCACCGTAGGCCGCGTAGAGCTTCACCAGCTCCTGATACTGCGCTGTATCGCCAATCATTCTCTTCCCTCGGTCAATAGCTTACAGCCGACTCGGTTTGACTTCATCTCCCACGATGCTAGCCTCGAAGTTGCGAAGCAAATTTCGCATCCACAGGAGCGCATCAGCAAATGAAGGTCAAGGAATGAAGGTTCTGGTAATCGGCGGCGGCGGTCGCGAGCACGCTATCGTCTGGGCTCTCCTAAAATCGTCTCAGGTCACCGAGGTCCTCTGCGCTCCCGGCAACGGCGGCATCGCCGCGCTCGCCCGCTGCATCCCCTGCGACCCCGGCAACCTCCACGAACTGGTCAACATCGTCTCTATCGAGCAGCCCGCGCTCACCGTCATCGGCCCCGAACTCCCTCTCTCCATCGGCCTGGTCGATGAGCTCACCAAACGCGGCCACCGCGTCTTCGGCCCCACGCAAGGCGCAGCCCAGCTCGAGACCAGCAAAGCCTTCGCCAAGGAGTTCATGCAACGCCACGCCATTCCCACCGCGGAGTATGGCATCTGCACCACCCTCGCGCAGGTCCGCGAAGAGCTCCCTCGCTTCGCCGTCCCCATCGTCGTCAAAGCCTCCGGCCTCGCCGCCGGCAAAGGCGTCGTCATCTGCGAGACTCACCTTCAGGCCGAAGCCGCCGCTGCCGAGATGTTCAGCGGCTCCCTCCTCGGCACGACGGAGGAGGCAGTCGTTCTCGAGGAGTTCCTCACCGGCGAAGAGCTCTCCTTCTTCGCTCTCTGCGACGGCACTCACGCCATCGAAATAGCCTCCGCGCAGGACCACAAGCGCATCGGCGAAGGTGACACCGGCCCCAACACCGGCGGCATGGGAGCCTACTCCACCGACGGCATCGCCACGCCGGCCATGCGCAGCTGGCTCCTCCACAACGTCGCGCAAAAGGTAGTCGACGGCATGCACTCCGAAGGCGAACCCTTCAAAGGCATCCTCTTCTGCGGCATCATGATGACACCGCGCGGCCCCATGGTCCTCGAGTTCAACACCCGCTTCGGCGATCCCGAAACCGAAGCTATCCTCCTCCGCCTCGAGACCGACATCCTCGATCTCTTCAACGCCTCCATCGACGGCACCGCCAACGAGCTCAGCATCAACATGCGCCCCGGAGCCAGCGTCTGCGTTATCGCGGCCAGCGGCGGCTACCCCGGCAAGTACGCCTCGGGCAAACCCATCTCCGGCCTGCCCGACAACTCGATCGGCGACGCGAGAGACAAAGCCAAAGAGGAAGACGTGGTCATCTTCCACTCCGGGACAGCCCTCAAAGACGGAAAGACCGTCACCGCTGGAGGCCGAGTCCTCGCCATCTCCGCCTTCGCGCCCGATCTGCAAACCGCCCTCGACAAGGCCTACGCCCAACTCGCGAAGATATCCTTCGAAGGCATGCAGTTCCGCCGCGACATCGGCCACCGTGCCTTACGCTAAGAACCAACATAGAATCTGTTGCCGTTGTCGTTGCCGTCGCCGCTGCCGTTGTCGTTTTTGTTGTCATTCCGCAGCGCAGCGGAGGAATCTGCTTCTCTACCACAAACCTATAACCCAGCTATTCATCTCCTGTTGAAGCCTCCGTTGCCCTCGAAGCGTCCAATAAAAATGGACAAGAAACAACTCGGCAAATCTGATCTCTTAATCTCCCCCATTGGCTTCGGCGCATGGGCTATCGGTGGCGGCGACTGGGCCTTCTCATGGGGCCCCCAGGACGACAACGACTCAATCACCGCCATCCACAAAGCACTCGACCTCGGCATCAACTGGATCGACACCGCCGCCGTCTATGGCCTAGGCCATTCCGAAGAGGTCGTCGGCAAAGCCGTCAAATCCGCATCACAAAAACCCTACCTCTTCACCAAGTGTTCCATGGTGTGGGACGACAAGCGCGAGATCACGAACTCGCTCAAACAAATCCGCCGCGAAGTCGAAGACAGTCTTCGCCGCCTCCAAGTCGAAGCCATCGACCTCTATCAAGTCCACTGGCCCAAGCCAGACGAAGACATCGAAGAAGGCTGGACGGTAATGGCCGACCTGCAGCGCGAAGGAAAGGTCCGCTGGATCGGCGTCTCCAACTTCAGCGTGTCCCAGATGGAGCGCGCCATCAAAATCGCCCCCATCACCTCCAACCAGCCGCCTTACTCCATGCTCAACCGCGCCATCGAAGCCGAGATTCTCCCCTTCACCCACAAACACAACATCGGCACCATCAACTACGCCCCCATGCACTCAGGTCTGCTCACCGGGGCCATGACCAAAGAGCGCGTCGCCTCCTTCCCCAGCGACGACTTCCGCCGCAACGCAAAGAACTACCAGGAGCCGCTCCTCTCCCGCAACCTTGCCATCGCCGACTTCCTGAAAACCGTGGGCACACGTCACAACGTAACTGCCGGCGTCGTAGCCATCGCCTGGACGCTTCACAACCCCGCCATCACCGCAGCCATCGTCGGAGGCCGCAACGCCAAACAGGTCGAAGGCGTCACCCCCGCCGTCACCTTCCGCCTCACCGAAGCCGAATACGCGGAGATCAACGCCTTCCTCGCCGCACATCCATAAAACCGAAACATTAAGACAGGGCTGCAGCAAATACACGCGCTTTTTATGCGCAGCCCTGTCGCGACCAGTCGAACATTCTTATGACATCTTTCGTAAATAGGAAAAGGGAGAAGACCATGACCGAACCAGCTCTCACCGCGCACGAACTCATCGCCTGGGTCGAAAAAACCTCCACCGGCTGGCGCAACCTCTTAGCCGCCCACCCAGAACTGCTCGCTGTGCCCTGCGACGTTAACAACGTTCAATCCGTCGCCCAGCTCCTGCAGCACATCGTCGCCGTTGAGCTTCGTTTCGCCGAGCGCCTCTCCGATCTCACCGCGACCGACTACACCAGCATCTCCTACGACTCAGTCGAAAAAATATACGCCACCCACGACCACGCCTTCGCACTCGTCCACAAACTCCTCGCCTCCGAGATGGACTGGGACCAACCCATCGAGTTTTCGACCCGCGTCATGGGCCCCGCACGGTCCACTCCCAAAACGATCTTGTTTCACCTTCTACTGCACAGCATCCGTCACTACGCACAACTCGCCACCCTCGCCCGCCAGCAAGGCATCAAGCCCGCCTGGGGAATGGACTACCTCCTCATGAACCTCGAGGCGGTCTGATCCGTCCAGTTCGTCAAATCAACCCTTGCCACGCATCTTTTGACAAAAGGTCGGACCACCAACTAAAGTGACTCCCATGCGCAGAGTCAGGCCTCGTCTTCCGCTCTCCCTCGCACTTTGCCTCCTTCTCTGCCTCTCCGGTCTCTCCCTCGCACAAGAGCGCCCCGCCATCACCGGCATCGCCTTCATCCGCATGTACACCGCCGATCCAGCTGCCTCCGCCACCTTCTACGGCAAAACTCTCGGACTGGGCCACGCAGAGAGCGACGGCATCACTCGCTACTCCGTCAACGACCTCCAGTGGCTGGAGGTCGAAGCCCTGCCCAACCCCGCACCTGCCAGTCGCCTAGCAGCAATCGCCTTCACCACCCACGACGCCACAGCCCTGGAGCGCTTCCTCAAAGCTCACAAAGTCGTCATAGAGCAGCCTCTCGCCCACGAAACCTTCGCCGTCCACGACCCCGAAGGCAACCTCGTCTACTTCGTGCAAGAGGGCACCAAAATCCCAGGCCTTCCCATCACCTCGCCCGACGCCACCTCCCATCGCATCATCCACACCGGCTTCCTCGTCAAAGACGCCGCCGCCGAAGATCGCTTCTACAAGGACCTCCTCGGCTTCCGCCCCTACTGGCACGGCGGCATGCAGGAGGGCAAGACCGACTGGGTCAGCCAGCAGGTTCCCGACGGCACCGACTGGCTCGAGTACATGCTCTACGACACCACTCCCTCCGCCAAACAGCTCGGCGTCCTCAATCATTTCTCACTCGGCACCAGCCAGATGAGTGACGTCGTTGCATCCCTCGCCCGCAACAAATGCGAAGGCCCCAACTGCGCCAAAACCCAGATGGGCAAAGACGGCAAGGTCCAGCTCAACCTCTTCGACCCCGATCTCACCCGCGTTGAATACATGGAGTTTCAGCCCTCCGGCACGCCCTGCTGCTCTCCAATCCTAGGCAAAGCACCCACCGAAGCCGAAAACCGCTAGACAGCTGAACCGCTAACACCACCAGCTCGAAGAACTCCAGGAGCATCGATCATGCCCACCCGCCGCGACTTCCTCCGCCTCTCCGCCCTCGCCACCGCCGCCGGCTGCACCCTCGGCCGCCTTCCCTCTGCCTTCGCCGCCGACGCTCCCTTCGTCTACGGTGTCCAGCTCTACATGGTCCGCAAAGAGGCCCCGCAAGATCTCCCAGGCATCCTCCACGCCATCCGGCAGATCGGCTACACCCAGATCGAGCTCTTCCCCATCGTCTATACCCACCCCGCGCCCGAGCTCCGCCGCATCGTCGCCGACTCCGGCCTCGGCCTCGTCTCCGCCCACTTCGATTATGCCAGCGTCCCCACCAAAATCGACTACGCCCATCAGCTCGGCCTCGAGTACATGGTATGCCCCATGATCCCCCCGGAACACCCGGGCCAGTGGACTCTCGACAACTTCCATAAAGCCGCCGCCGACTTCAACACCTGGGGCCATAACGTCCACGACGCCGGCATGCAATTTGTCTTTCACAACCACTGCTACGAGTTCGCCCCGCAGGGCACCACCACCGGTTTCGACGAACTCATGCAGCACACCGACCCAGCCCTCGTGAAGCTCGAGTTCGACATGTACTGGCTCGCCCAGGCCGGCCAGGATCCCCTCACCATGCTCACCCGTTACGCCAACCGCGTCTGTCTCCTCCACCTCAAAGACCGCATCGTCAACGCCCCCACCGGCTTCGTCATGGGCCCCACCGCCAAGCACATCACCGAGATGGGCAAGGGAACTCTCAACTGGCCCGCCATCTTCGCTCAGGCCCACAAGCAGGGCATCCGCTACGCCTACCTCGATCAGGACGACACCGCCCTCCAGATCCTCGACAGCCTCAAAGAAAACTTCGCCTACCTCCAGACCATCAAGGCATAAGGCGCAGTTCAATAGCCATCAACAGACTCCCGCATCCGAGTGCGTACACCGCCTGCACTCTCTGCAGAACGTGTGATTCATCCGGTGAGCGCAGATCATCAGCGCGCTCCCCGTCATCGTCACCGCGACTTCGTATCCGTGGGAAGGCAGCCGTTCCCCAAAGAACGCCCCAACGAAGATAAACGCCAGCCCGAGCGCCATTAACCCGAGAATGCGTTTGCGCCCATGCGTCCGAGATCCCTTCACCAGCGCCATTGCACCAAGCGCTGCGACCCCTACCGCCAGCGCACGATGCGTCCTCTCCTCCCCCGGAATAAATCGAGCCATCACCACCGACATCGAGACCATAACCGGCGTCACAACACAATGCACCACGCAGAGAGCAGAGGCCCACACGCCAAGACTATCTGCAGAAAAAGTTGAAGCACGCAACGAGGCATTCATATTTTTGAAGATTCTTTCAGAGAAGAGATTCATCAGCATCCTGCTGTGTCAATCATGCTATTGATATTACATTATCAATTATAGACCGTCTGAGCGCAGCGGAGAACCTCCCTGCCGACTCGAAGCCTTACGCCGTCGTCACCGCAGGTAGAATCTCCGACACATCCACCCACTGCGTCGGATAGTCCCCGGTATAACAAGCCGTGCAGAAGCTCCCCGGCGACAACCCATCCGCCGGCTCTCCCTTCGTGCAGGAGTGCGTCAGCCCCACCAGGCTCAGGTACGCCAGCGAATCCGCCTCGACAAACTCGCGGATCTCTTCGATCGACTTGTTCGCCGCAATCAAATCTTTCTTCGAGGGCGTATCCACCCCATAAAAACAAGGCGAGATCGTCGGCGGACAAGAGATCCGCAGATGCACCTCCGTCGCCCCAGCTGCCCGCACCATCCTCACAATCTTCCGCGAGGTCGTTCCGCGAATGATCGAGTCATCGATCAACACAACACGCTTTCCCTCCAGCAAATTCCGCATCGGGTTCAGCTTCATCCTCACGCCGAAGTCCCGCACTCTCTGCTCCGGCTGAATAAACGTGCGTCCCACATAGTGGTTTCGAATCAGCCCAAAATTAAACGGAATCCCTGATTCCGCCGCATACCCAATCGCTGCCGTCACGCCCGAGTCCGGCACCGGCACGACCAGATCCGCCGGCACACCCGACTCCCGCGCCAGTTGCCGCCCCATCTCTTCGCGCGACTGCTGCACCCAACGCCCATAGATCTTCGAGTCAGGCCGTGCAAAATAAACATGTTCAAACACGCAGCTCGCCTGCTCGGTTGTCGTGTTGAAGTAGCGGCTCGTCACGCCATCTTCCGACACCATCACCAGCTCACCCGGCTTTACATCGCGCTCGTACTTCGCATGCAGCAGGTCGAACGCACACGTCTCACTCGCAAAAACAAACGTATCCGGCGCGCCGTCTTTACCCTCAATCCGCCCCATCGCCAGCGGCCGAAACCCATGCGGGTCCCTCGCCGCGAAGATGCGGTTGCGCGTCATCATCACAATCGAAAACGCGCCTTCCACCTGCATCAAAGCCTCAGCCATGCAGTCAATCAGGGTGTTCTTCGTCGAGTGCGCAATCAATTGAATGATGATCTCGGAGTCCGACGTCGTCTGGAAGATCGCTCCATCGCGCTCCAGCCTCTCCTTCGCCGTCCCCAGGTTGATCAGGTTGCCATTGTGCGCAATCGCAATCAAACCCTTCGTACTCTCCACCGAGATCGGCTGCGCATTCAACAGCGCAGAGTCACCCGTGGTCGAGTACCGCGTATGCCCAATCGCAATATGCCCCGGCAGCCTGCCCAGCACATCATCCGTAAAGATCTCCGACACCAACCCCATACCTTTGATGTCGTTCACTTGGTACCCATCCGCGCTGGCAATCCCCGCCGACTCCTGCCCCCGGTGCTGCAGCGAATAAAGCCCCCAGTAGGTCATCCGAGCCGCATCAGGATGGTTATAAATCGCCATTACTCCGCACTCTTCGCGAAGCTTATCGAACGGCGTCTCGTCTTCTTCATCCACCTCAGATATCGTCATCTCGACCGCAGCGGTAGCGTAGTGGAGAGACTCCCGCATTTCGTTCTGCGCTGCTATAACTTTCTCAGGAAGATCGCTCATGCCGTCACCACCTCTGCGGCCAACTGCTCCTCCAGTGCCCCCGTCCACGATCCCTTCAGCGCGGAGACCGGTTCATCAATAACTTTCTTCCCGTTGATCACAACTTCGAAGTTGTCCGCGGTGATCTCCCCCAGAGAAGCCATCCACACCTTGGGATGCTCGGCGAGCACAGCCCGAATCGCCTCCACATGCCCTTTATCCGTAGAAACAATCACTGAAGATCCAATCTCACTGAAGAACCGCTCCTTCAACGCGAACGGCTCCATCTCCGACACGTTCATCGACACTCGAATACCCAAATCGCGAGGGAAGCAAGCCTTCGCAAGCGCAACTACCGAACCCCCGTCCGAGATGTCCGTAGCCGAAGCCAACACACCCTTCGCAGAAAGAGCCGCAAGCGCCTTATGCAGCGCAGCCTCTTCGCCTAGATTCAGCAAGGGAGGCTGTCCCCACAACTCACCCATCACCGTCTTCGCGTACTCGGTCGAACCAAACTCCCGTTCGATCTTCCGCCCCTCGCCCTGAAACGCCGAGAGGAACAGAATCACATCGCCCGCCTTGCGAAACGCAGAGGGCACAGCCTTCGTCACGTCATCAATAATTCCAACGATCCCCAGCACCGGCGTCGGATAAATCCCCTCACCCTTGGTCTCGTTATAAAGCGAAACATTTCCACCCGTCACCGGAGTACCCAGCGCAATACAAGCCTCGGCAATTCCATCGATCGCCTGTGAGAGCTGCGCCATAATCTCCGGCTTCTCAGGATTGCCAAAGTTCAAACAGTTCGTTGCCGACACCGGCATCGCGCCCGTACACGCAACCTTCCGTGCCGCCTCAGCAACAGCATGCATCGCACCCAGCTTCGGATCGAGATAAGTCCATCGCCCGTTGCCCGCAAGCGCCATCGCCAATCCACGGTCGCCCTTCACCGTCTCGGTAAACTCATGCGAATCATCTGGATCAACCACAGGATTCGTAGCATCCGGGTTGTCGTTCGCAAGCGTCGCCTCACCCTGCGGGGTGGATGAAGCTACCAGATTCGCCAGTTTGCCCAGCAATCCCTCAGGGCGAGGAGCACCCGAGCTCTTACCCGTACCCTTAATTCGAATCACGCCGGCCTCGCCACCGGGCCCCTGCACCGTGTTGGTCTGCACCATGGAGTCATACTGCTCGAACACCCATCGCTTATCGCAGACGTTCGCGCTCGCCAGCAGCTTCTTCAAATCCGCCGTGTAGTCCCGAGGCCTCTTCAACTCTTCCAGCACATGCGCCGGAGGATCCAGCGGCACCGGAGCCTTCCAAACCCCGACAGGCCGGTGATACAGCGGCGCATCGTCGGTCAGCGATCGATTCGGAATATCCGCCACCAGCTCTCCATGCTGCGTAATCACCATATTCGGCTTCTCTGTCACCACTCCGACGATCGAAGCATCCAGCCCCCACTTCGCGAACACATCCAGAACCTCTTGCGCCCGCGCCTTGTCGGCCACCAGCAGCATCCGCTCCTGCGACTCCGACAGCATAATCTCGTAGCTCGACATCGATGTCTCGCGCTGCGGTACCAGATCCAACTCCACCGTCAACCCAAGATCGCCCCTCGCACCCATCTCACACGTCGAGCACGTCAACCCAGCCGCGCCCATATCCTGAATCCCAAGCACGGCACCCGTAGCCATCGCCTCCAGGCAAGCCTCCAGCAGCAGCTTCTCCAGAAACGGATCGCCCATCTGCACATTAGGCCGCTTCTGTTCGGAGCCTTCGGTGAACTCCTCGCTCGCCATCGTCGCGCCATGGATCCCATCGCGGCCCGTCTTCGCGCCGACATAGATCACAGGATTGCCAACGCCCGTAGCCTTCGCATAAAAGATCTCATCGCTGCGGACCAGCCCCAGCGCAAACGCATTCAGCAACGGATTGCCCGAATAACAGGCCTCAAATCGCGTCTCTCCACCCACGTTCGGAACGCCAAAACAGTTCCCGTATCCAGCCACGCCATGCACCACACCCGTAGCGATCTGGTGATTCCGCCGCCGCAGCGACTCGTCTGCCTCCGCCTCATCCAGCGGCCCAAACCGCAGCGAATCCATCACCGCCAGCGGCCGCGCATTCATAGTAAAAATATCTCGCAGAATCCCGCCCACACCCGTAGCCGCACCCTGATAAGGCTCGATGTAGCTGGGATGATTGTGCGACTCGATCTTGAACGCACAAGCCCACCCATCGCCCACATCGATGATGCCGGCGTTCTCCCCCGGCCCCTGCACCACGCTCCCCGGCCCGGTCTTGCGCTCGCCCTTCGTAGGCAACCGCCTCAAATGCACCCGCGAAGACTTATACGAGCAGTGTTCCGACCACATCACAGAAAAAATCCCCAACTCAGTCAGGGAAGGGGTGCGTCCAAGCGCCGTTTCGATGCGCGTGTACTCCTCCGGAGTGATACTGTGCTGCTTGAGCAGCTCCGGAGTAATGGTAGCTGGGGAGGGGGCTTTGTCTTGCTGGGCTTGCAGATTTGGCATGGCTCGCTATTAAGATTGTCGCACGCTAAGCCCCCTGCTGCACCTTACCGCCGCTCCAGCGCCGCCCGATCCCACCTCGCCACATCCGCTGCCGCGCCATACGAGCTCTCCAGAAACTCCATCATCGCCTTCTCGGGAGCCGCCAGCGCCCGCACCGCGTCGTACTTGAACACAAACTCCCCCAACGCTTTATCCCATCCCGCACCATCAGGCCGAATCTTCGCCTCCGCCAGCCCCTCCGGCACTGGAGCCGCATAACAATAGAACGCCGCCGCCCCATACCCACCATTCCCCGGCCAGAAACCCGCCGAGATCACCTCATGCGAGTAAGCCTCCCGCTGAATCTTGTCCGCACCGGGACGAGGTGGCGCAGACCGCCCAGAGAACCGCGTCACCGCCAGATCGAAGCTCCCCCAGAAGAAGTGCACCGGGCTCACCTTCCCCAGAAACCCTGTCCCCCACGCACGAAACACCTTCTCCGCATGCACCAGCACCTGCCAGAAGCGATGCACATACTCCGGATCATACGTAGCGTGTTCCGTATCAAGATCAAACCGGATCGGTTTCGCCAACTCGCAAGGCATCGGATCGATCTTCACCGAAACCCCAAGCTCCTTCAGACAACCCAGGTACTCCTCATAAAAATCCGCCACCGTTCGCGCCTTCAGCTTCATCACCTGCGTCCCACCCGACCCCATCCGCAGATGCAGCTCATGCGCCAAAAAATCAAACTCGATATCCAGCACATCATCCCCATAGTCCATCGCCGAGGTCCCCAGCCCCCGCGCGGTCACATACAGCGGCACGTTCCACCAGTGATTCTGCAGCGGAGTCAGCGCCAATCGCGTCTTCCCCACAATCTGCGTCCACATATGCAGCGTATCCGCCGTCGCCGCCCAGTCCCCCCACGCAAGCTCTGGCCACTGTGCCACTCCACTCATAACCCCTCCCGCGACTCACAAACCACACGCCGAAGCATACGCCGCATCCGAAAACCTAGCTCCCCGTACTCCCAAACCCCTTCGCGCCCCGCGAAGCCTCCACCAACTCACTCACCTCTTCAAACGCCGCCTCAATCCGCCGCACAATCCGCAACTGCGCAATGCGATCCCCGGCCGTGATCTCCACCGCCGCCGCGCTCAAATTCGTCATCACTACCTTGATCTCCCCCCTGTACCCCGGGTCGATCACCCCTGCCAGCGTCGTCACCCCGCGCACCGCAAGCCCCGACCGATCTTCCACCAGCGCCCCATGCGTCGAAGGAAACTCCATCGCCACTCCCGTGGCCACTGGCATCGTCGCTCCCGCCTCCAGCGTCGCCCCATCCACCGCATAAAGATCCGCCGCCAGGTCCCCAAACTCTCCCGTATGCGCGTACCTCGGCATCTGAGCCTCCGGCCGCAACTTCACCACCCGAATCCGCACCACATCTCCCAACTCCAATGCCATCCATCCTCCAAAAAAATCCGACGAAACTCTATTCTCACCCGAACCGGAGTTACTACCTCGTTATCCACATCCCCCATAGCATCCAACATTCCGGTATCCCACCTTTGGGGGAGAACCACGTGCTCATTTTTCGGCTTTTCCTCCGTCTCCCAGCGTCCAATCAGTAGCGAGGGACGTCTTGATATGCAGTGCCCGAAACAACAGGAGAGTCGTATCGTGGCCATCAACGCCGACCAGCTGACTGCAACTCCTTTGCACCGAACAACTGACCCTTTGCCAACCGTCTGGTTGAAACGCCTCATCGACAGCGGCACCCTTTACATCCCCCAAAACCTCAACCCCAATCAGTTCGCAACCCTGCAAGCCATCACCCTGCTCCTCTCCTATCCGGGCTCGCGCTACGCCGCCTCCCGACTCGACGCAACCCTCGCCACCAGCGCCAGCGAGGCCGAACCCGACGCGCCCGCGCCCCCCATCACCTTCGACTACCGCCTCGGCCTCGACGAGATCGAAACCATCACCCGCACCCGCACCGGCTACTCCTTCACCGAGCTACCCGCCGAGCTGCAGGACGCCATCCTCAGCCTCATCGCCACCCGCGACCTCACCACGCGCAAGCTCGACCTCGCCCGCTGGCTGGCAGACCTCCACACCCACACCCTCGCCCTCGCCGCCTGACAGCAGATAGCAGGAATCACCCCGCTATCTGCTCCCGTAGTCTAGTGAAACTCATCCGCGCTAGGCCCATAGATCGCCGGCACCTTCGCATCGTTCAGCCTCAGATAAACCGTAAGCTGCCCACGATGATGTGCCAGATGACTCAGCGCGCCATTCGAAATCGTGACGTATCTCGGCCCCTCCGATAGCACCTGCGAATCCATCTTCAGCCGCCACGTCTTCATCAAATGGTCTTCCGTCGTATTCTCCAGCGCCTTCCGCGAAGCCTTTAGCCCATCCTCAAGCAGCAAAAGCAACTCCGCCCGCGTCTCCACCGCCTTCGTCTGAAAACTCTTTCCATTCCCATTTAAATCCAGTTCGTCGTGATCGATCATTAACGCCACCCAGCCAGGCATCGTCGCCACTAGCGCCGCCAGCTTCCCCAACTCCATCGACTTCTCATGCGGCTTCCAGGAATTCTGCCCCTCAGGCACCCTCTCAATCGCCTTCCGTGACGCCTCCGCTTCGCACTCCAACTGCTCCAGAAAATATCTCTTGAACTCCATCGCACTTCCTCCTCAGAAAGCCTCGGGCTCTCACTTCGAAAGTTAGTCGCCCATATATGACATCTGCTGTCATATTAAAGAAATAACTCTATTGGGAAGCGAGGGCAGCCAATCCAATGAAGTCCGACCGCCTCCTCTCCACCCTCATGCTGCTTCAAGCTCACGGCCGTCTCTCCACCCGCGAGGTAGCCGAGCGCCTCGAGATCTCGCAGCGCACCGCCCATCGCGATATGGAAGCTTTATGTACAGCGGGCATTCCCCTCATCGCCCATCGCGGCGCAACCGGCGGCTGGGAGCTGCAAAGAGGCTGGCGCACCAAAGTCCCCGGCCTCGACGACGCCGAACTCCAGGCCCTCCTCATGGCCCAGCCCAGCGCTCTCGGCGACCGCAAACTCACCGCCGCCGCCCAGCGCGCCTTCGACAAGCTCATGGCCTCCATGCCAACCGCCATGCGCCTTCAAGCCCACTCCATTCAGGCCCGACTTCACATCGACCCCACCGGCTGGAGACCCTCCCCCGAAGACCTCTCTATGCTCCCCATCGTGCAGGACGCCCTCGCCCGCGACTGCAAACTCACCTTCCTCTACACCCGCGCCGACGGCGACACCAGCACCCGCACCGTCGACCCTCTCGGCCTCGTCTGCAAACAAACCGTCTGGTATCTCATCGCGCAATCCCAGGCAGGCACCCGCACCTACCGGATCTCTCGCATGCACGAAGTTGTCGTCCTGGCTCTCTCATCTACCCGGCCGTCCAACTTCGATCTCGCCGCCTACTGGAAGCAAAGTACCGCAGCACTCAAAGACCGCCACCAGACCATCTCCACCATCCTTGCGCTCTCGGACGAAGCCGTCGCATCCATCGAACGTTGGTGTCCCATGGTTCCTGCGCTCAACCATCGCGCAGCACGAACCCTGCACAAGGGCTGGCGTCTCTTCCACGTGGAGTTCGAAAGCTACCGGCAAGCCCGCTTCGTCGTCCTGGGCTTGGGCTCTCGGGCAGCCGCCATTGCGCCACCCGACCTCCGCAAAGACATCAAAGCCGAAATCCGCCGCATGCATCGTGTCTCGTAACGACTTCGAATGCAAAGTCGAATCAACTCCAGTCAGACACGATTTCGCGGTTCAACTCGTTCTCATAAAAAGCGACGTTATCGCTTCCGCATCCTCAAGCTCTGCCAACTTCCATCCACCGTCCACCCGCCATCCACCGCCAGTGCCTGCCCATTCACAAACCCGCTCTTCTCCGGATCCGCCAGAAACAGAATCGCCTGCGCAATATCCTCCGGCGCTGCAAATCGCCCCATAGGATTCACGCCCTCAATATCAGCATCGTTGTAACCGCCGCCCGCCTGATCCGCCACATCCATCTCCGTCTTCACCCACCCCGGACACACCGCATTACACCGCACCCCGCGCCCACCCCACTCCGCCGCCAGAGTCCGCGTCAGCCCGATCAGCCCATGCTTCGAAGCGTTGTAGGCCGAACGATCGCCAATCCCCACCAGTCCCGCAATCGAAGCCACATTCACAATGCTGCCGCTCCTCTGCTCCAGCATCATGGCGCCGAACGCCTTCGCCAGCAGAAACGGAGCCAGCAGATTCACCTCCAGCACCCGCAGAAACGCCTTCCCCTCCACTGTCTCCGCCGGAGCAATAAAGCTGATGCCCGCATTATTCACCAGCACATCCACGCGACCCCACCGCGAGCGCACCACCTCAACCGCGCGCTTCACCACCGCCTCGTCCGAGATATCCCCCAACACCTCTTCGACCTCGACCCCAGCCTTCTTCACCGCCTCCACCGTAGCCGTACAAGCCTGCAGATCCATCAGCAACAACCCATACCCCGCCGCAGCCAAAACCTCCGCCGCCCTACGCCCAATCCCCTGCGCCGCCCCCGTAACAATCGCAACCTTCATACCTCCCGAGATTACTGCACCGCCCCTTCCACCAGCGAGTCAATTACGCCATTGCCACTGCCACCGCAACGTCAATCGCCGTTGTCGCTGCAGTCGCTGTTGCAGTTGTTGTTGCCGTTGCTGTTGAGGCTGCCGTCGCCGTTGCTGAGGCCGCTGTTGCAGTTGCTGTTGCTGTTGCTGTTGCCGTTGAGGTTGCCTTCTTTCTCTCAACAATCAAAGCCACGTCATCCTGAGGGAAGTTGCTCACGGCATCTTGTGAGCAATGCAGCCGAAGGATCCCCGTATTCGCATTTGTATTTGTGCTTGTCTTTGCCGTTGCCTTTTTGTTGTCATTCCGCGGCGCAGCGGAGGAATCTGCTGTTGCCCTTCATTTTTGCCGTTCGACAAAAGTTCTTGCGACCGGCTCACAGCAACACCGTGAGCCGCGCAGTGGAGAAACCCTTTCCTCTTCGCGTCCCAAACTCTTGTCAAGTCCCAAACACAACAAAACCCACTCCAGCCGCGGCTTTTCGCGTGGCGTATTAGTTTCATTCCACAAGGTAAAATGGGAAGGTATAGATGAAAAAGTGTCGTACAGACTCTATCCCATCCAACAGAAACGCTAACCCGTTTGATATGACGTATTTGCCTCTAACCCCTTTGAATGCAATATTTTGGAAGGACCGATTTTAGGATATTATTGAAACGAAGCGACTTAGTTTGGGGTACCCCCCGGGGGGGGGCGGCACCCCGCACCAGCAGACTTTCACCACCAAACAACGTTGACCCCCCTCGCGGAACGCGATACACTCATTAAGTTTGGCGCTGCAACCCCTGTGTCTTCATCTCAAGGGTTGCAGGGACGACAGGCTTAGGCCCGGCGGTCATTGGAAACTCAGACTGCGATGGCTTGACCGGTTGGCTTACTGCAGTGCTCCTGTATGCGCCCCATGCAGCACAATCTACTTTGAAGAAAGCGGTCAGCACGCGATCGCTTGAGGTTCTAGTCATGTACGCAGTCATCCGCACCGGCGGCAAACAGTATCTGGTCTCCCCTGGCGAGAAGTTGAAGATTGAAACCACCGCCCACGAGAACGGCAACATCGAGTTCTCAGACGTCCTCGCCGTCAGCGGTGAAGCAGGCAAGTTCGAGTCCGACCTCACCGGCGCCAAGGTTCTCGCATCCGTCGTCGGCGAAGGCCGCGGCGAAAAGATCCTCGTCTTCAAGCTCAAGCGCAAGAAGCAGTACAAGAAGATGCAGGGCCACCGCCAGAACTTCGTCGAGGTCAAGATCAACGAGATCCTCGTCAACGGCAAGAGCTTCAAGGAAGCATAAAGAAACAGCTTCTCTGCGAAAAGTTTTGTTTTACTTCCGTTTCCAGATTCAGTGAGCGCAAAAGCCCAGAGGGCAGCGCGAAAGAGGCAATCGAATGGCACATAAAAAAGGTTTAGGTTCTTCCAAAAACGGCCGCGACTCAAACGCCCAGCGGCTCGGAGTCAAAGTATTCGGTGGTCAGACGATCCTCGGCGGCGGCATCATCGTCCGTCAGCGTGGCACCCCGCTCAAGCCCGGCGCCAACGTCGGTCGCGGCAAAGATGACACTCTCTTCGCTAAAGTCGACGGCATCGTCCGGTTCCAGGACAAGGGCCAGCACGGCCGCTTCGTCAACGTCGATCCAGCCGAGCTTACTTCCGTTCCTGTCTAGTCGCCAGCAGTCACCAACAACTGGCCAAAAGTCACCATAAAGTCACCGCGATTTTGGATTGGAAACCCTGCCTCGGCAGGGTTTTCTAGTCTCGGACTGTCGTCCGACCTTACTTCCTCGCAACCAAAACAGGCTTGTTCTTCTCATTCAGCCCAATTCGCCCCATCGGCGTCTCGTGATCGTGCGTAAACAGCACCAGCCAGTTCTCCGGAATCGCCCGCGCATAAAACCGCTTCCGCTGCGCAATCGTCTCCACCGGATCCAGGTCGTACCCCATCACCCAGGTCGGATCCAGATGCGAACTAGTTGGAATTAAATCCGAAATATAGCAGGCATGTTGACCCTTCGACTCGATATGAACCGCCATCAACTGCGCCGTGTGACCAGGGAAAACCTCCACGCTAACGCCCGGACAGATCTCCGGATTCGCCCTGATTCCAGCATCGTCGAGCAGCGTCATCTGCCCCGACTCAACCAGCGGATCATAGTTCGGCGACAGATAACTCACCCGATCCCGATCCAGCTGCAGACGACCATGTTCCACCTCGCCACGATGCGCAAAGTACCGCGCATTCGGGAACGTCGGAGCTACCGAACCATTCGGATGCAGCGTGGTATTCCAACCGCAGTGATCAAAGTGGAGGTGAGTGTTCACCACAACATCCACCTCCTCAACCTTCACGCCCGCCGCAGCGAGCGACTGGGGCAGAAGCTCCTGGTTGCACTGGATCTCCCGCATCTTTGCCGACTGCTTGTTGCCGACTCCAGTCTCGATCACCACCGTATTCCTGCCGGTTCGCACCACCACCGTATTCAGCCCCAGCAGAATACGGTTCTGCTCATCCGCCGCAGCTCGCTTCTCCCACAACGGCTTTGGCACAACGCCGAACATAGCGCCGCCATCCAGCTTGTAGGTCCCATCCGTACAAACCGTCAGCTCGAAGTCCCCAACCTGAGTTCGTGCCCGAACCAACTCCCCAGCCGAGTCGTACAGCCGGCTCCCGTCATCAACGCCCATAAGTCCCTCACCCACATCCTAATGTGAGGGATATAGTCGAGAGGTAGACAGTCAGACCCGCGAAGCCGCCAGCAACTCTACGCTGGCCGCAACGTGCTCTCCAGGAGCACCAGCGACCATTCCCGCTGTCGCTGCCGCAGTCACCAGCGCCCCCGACGTAGGAGCACGCTTGCTCTGGAAGCACTGCCTGCAAAGCACCGGCCGCCCCTGTGTCGGCTTGAACGGCACAGTAGTCTCCACCCCGCACTCGGAGCACTCGGTACGAGTCTCGGTTCTTGACAGGCCTGCCGCCGCCGGTCCCGCGCCAGCCTTAAGCCCCACCCCGGACCGTTTGGACTTGCATGGCTTACAGCGCTTCGGGTCGTTCTTGAATTGTTTGTCGAAGAAAAAGAGTTGTTCCCCGGCGGTGAAGATGAACTCGCCGCCGCAATCTGCACAGGTTAATAGCCGATCCAGAAATTCCATGCCGCTTCTCCCGTCCTACGGAAAGGAAGAACACCCGAGGGCTCGATCGTGGCAACGCCGCAAGGGGCTTACCTTTGCTGATGACCATTACTTTGGATTTGAAGGGGGCCCGAAACTGCGAGTTCGTGGAATTTGCTCAGATTTGCCGGTCAATGTGAACCCGTAATCAGGCTCTGTCTGCCGGGGCTAGTCAATGGCGGGAGTCCATCTCTAGCGGTTCAGGCGGCCGTCTCTTCAAACTCGCTGATAGAGGAAGAGACGGCACGTCGTGGTTGGGGAGCTAACTAATCCTGCTCCTTACGGACCTTCTTGCGATTGCGCTTGCGTGCAAGCGCTTCTTTCACACGCTTCTTCTCACCTGGTTTCAGATAAAAAGAGTGACGCTTGACTTCCTTGATGATGTCTTCCGTCTGCACCTTGCGCTTAAAGCGCCGCAGGGCATTCTCAAGGGGTTCGCCTTCTTGTACTCGAACCTCTGCCAAGAAAAATACACCTCCAAACACTCCCAATCGGGATATATCCAGAATACGCCCCTTCGTCAAGAAAATCACATAAATCGTTGGTAATTCGAGGCCGGATACCGACTCTTGCGAAAGCTGAAATCTTTTGCATTCCGAGGGTAGAATTTGTTCATGATTCGCACTTACCAGACACACACACCGACAATTCCTGCCAGCTCCTACGTCGATCTGTCAGCTCAAATCATCGGTGACGTTATCCTCGGCGAACAAGCGAGTGTCTGGATGAACGCGGTCGTCCGGGGTGACGTGAATTCGATCCGCATCGGTGCGAAGAGCAATGTACAGGACTGTGCGGTCCTGCATGGTATGCGCAATCTCTATCCGGTGATCGTAGGGGAGCTGGTGACCATCGGACACAATGCCACCGTGCACGGATGCGTGTTGGAAGATATGGTTCTGGTTGGCATCGGCGCGACCATCTTGAACGACGCCCGAATTGGGGAGGGATCTATCATCGCGGCGGGAGCGGTCATTCCAGAGCATACGGTGATTCCGCCGAACTCGTTGGTTGCGGGTGTTCCGGGGAAGGTGAGGCGAGCACTGGGCGATGCGGATCGGGAGTTGATCCTGAAGTACGCACAGAACTATCTGGATTACACGGCGATTTACCTGGCCGAAGCTGCTGGTGCGTAAATCAGGTGAGGCTTTCGCTACACTGGAAGTGATGGCTACTTTGAAGGCAGTACGCGGGACTCGGGACTTGTTGCCTCCCGAGACGGCGCTTTGGAACTATGTGGAGGCTACGGCGAGAGCCGTCTTTGCACGCTATGGATTTGGGGAGATTCGCACACCGATCTTCGAGGACACGTCGCTGTTCGCGCGTGGTGTGGGCGAGGAGACGGACATTGTCTCCAAGGAGATGTATACGTGGGAAGATCGTGCGCGGGCGGATAGTGATGGCGCGCAGAGCCTGACGCTTCGGCCGGAGAATACGGCTGGAGTTGTGCGCGCGTATATCGAGCACAAGCTTGCTGATACTGGGATGCTGCAGAAGCTGTTCTACATCGGGCCTCAGTTTCGCCGTGAGCGACCGCAGCGTGGACGATATCGGCAGTTCTGGCAGATTGGGGCTGAGGTGCTTGGACCAGCCTGGTCTGGTGCTGATAGTGCGCTGCGTGATGCTGAGGTTCTGGAGATGCTTTCTACCTTCCTGAACGAGTTGGGCGTGAAGGGGTGGAAGCTTGAGGTGAACTCGGTTGGTTCGTCGACGGATCGGCCGAAGTACATTGCTGCGCTGCGTGAGGCTTTGGCTCCGGTGAAGGACAAGATGAGTGCAGATAACCAACGTCGCGCGGAGACGAATCCGCTGCGCGTGCTGGACTCGAAGGATGCTGGAGATCAGGAGATCATCAACGGTCTGCCGAAGATCGCCGACTTCCTGGATGATGCGAGCAAGGAGCACTTTGCGCAGGTGCTTGCTGCGCTTGATGTTTGTGGAGTTGCTTATACGGTGAATCCGAGGTTGGTTCGCGGTTTGGACTACTACACGCGGACGACGTTCGAGTTCACGGTGCCTGATGGAAGCGGTTTGGGAACTCAGAACGCTCTGCTTGGTGGAGGAAGATACGACGGATTGTCGGAGATGCTTGGTGGACCGAAGGCTCCTGGAATCGGGTTCGCGATTGGCGAGGATCGGTTGATCCTTACGCTTCAGGCTCAGGAAGCGATGGCGAAACAGCAGAAGCTTGATGCGTTCGTTGCTCCAATGGGAGTTGAGAGGAATGCTGCTGCGCTTGCGCTGGCTCAGGAGCTTCGTCGAGCAGGACTTTCGGTTGAGGTTGGAGATGGAAGTTTCCGGCTGAAGAAGTCCTTCGAGGCTGCCGATAAGCTCGCTCGGAGAATGGTGATTGTCGGCGAAGATGAGGTTTCATCGGGTATTCTGACGGTTAAAGACTTTAGCGCTGGAGAGCAGACGAAGGTTCCTCGCGCTGAGCTTGCGGGTTTTCTGCGCGCTTAGTGAACTCTGCTTCCTGATTAGCTCCTCGCGAGCGACTTCGATTTTGAAAGTGAATGAGATCATGTTGGATTTTTTAGGTAGTTTGCAGCGGACCCATATGTGTGGCGAGCTTCGCGTGGAGCAGGATGGGCAGCCGGTGGTGTTGATGGGCTGGGTGAATCGTCGGCGGGACCATGGGAACCTGATCTTTCTCGATGTGCGGGACCGGAGTGGGATTACTCAGGTCGTGCTCGACAAAGAGGTGTCCGGCGAGGCGCATGCGAAGGCGGAGGCAGCGCGGTCGGAGTACGTGGTTGCGGTGAAGGGCAAGGTTCGGCGGCGCGGCGCGGGGCTTGAGAATCCTAATATGCCTACGGGCGCGATCGAGGTGGTTGCGAGTGAGTTGCTGTTGCTGAATGAGGCGAAGACTCCTCCGTTTTCGCCGGCGGAAGATGCGATTGCGAACGAAGAGGTGCGGTTGAAGTATCGCTATCTCGATCTGCGACGCACGGAGATGCAGCATAACTTCGCGCTGCGCAGCAGGGTTGCGATGGCGATTCGCAACTTCCTTGTTGAGCAGGGCTTTCTTGAGATTGAGACTCCTTTCATGACGCGTTCTACGCCTGAGGGAGCGCGTGACTACCTGGTGCCGAGCAGGGTGCATGCGGGCAGCTTCTATGCGCTGCCGCAGTCGCCGCAGATCTTCAAGCAGATCCTGATGATCTCGGGATTCGATAAGTATTTTCAGATTGCTCGTTGCTTCCGCGATGAGGATCTACGTGCAGATCGGCAGCCGGAGTTTACCCAGATCGACCTTGAGATGAGCTTTCCCCAGCAGGAGAAGGTGTTTCGCGTCGTCGAGGGTTTTCTGACTGCTGCGTTCAAGACGGCTTCGATCTCGTTGACGACTCCTTTTGTGCAGATGACTTATGACGATGCGATCAAGAACTACGGGATCGACAAGCCGGATATGCGGCTGCCGGCGATGGTTTCGCTGACTGATGAGTTGACTCCTGAGTTGAGGGAGACGTTGAAGATTGAGAAAGAGCTGCCGGTGCTTGGGTTTGTAATTCCCAAGGCGGGTATGCTGAGCGGGACGCAGAAGCGTGCGCTGGTGGAGGAGATTCGCGCTACGTTTGGCGACTGCGGCTTGGACTTTCTGGATGTGGCTCGGTTGAAGACGAATGATGCGTTTGCTCCGTTAGCTTCTGTGATTGAGGCGAAGCTGTCGGAGGAGCAGACTCGGTTTGAAGGTGCTGCGAGCCAGGTTGATGCTGCCGATCTGATCATTGTTGTTACTCCCAAGATTGGTGCTCCGGCTAAGTGGAACTTCGATCCGCAGTGGATCTATAAGCGGGTTGGTGCTTTGCGGTTGCAGCTTGCCACTAAGTTTGCCGACAAGCATGGACGGTTTGTGAAGACTGGTACCGAGGCTGACTTCAAGTTTCTCTGGGTCACCGACTTCCCGATGTACGAGTGGGATGAGGAGACCAAGGTTTGGAATGCGGCGCATCATCCGTTCACCTCGCCGCATGAAGAGGACATCAAGGCGGGCAAGTTGACGAGAGATAAGGGCGCGGTGCGTGCGCTTGCTTACGACATCGTGCTGAATGGAACGGAGCTTGGTTCGGGCTCGATTCGTATTCACCGGCAGGATGTGCAGGCGGAGATCTTCCGGTCGCTGGGCATGTCGGATGCAGAGGCGAAGGAGCGGTTTGGCTTCTTCCTGGATGCGTTGGAGTACGGCACGCCTCCGCATGGCGGGATTGCGCTGGGGCTGGATCGGATTGTGATGATACTTGCTGGTGCGACTAGCCTCCGTGAGGTGATTGCGTTTCCGAAGACGGCGAAGGCGATCGACCTGATGGTCGATGCGCCTACGCCGGTGAGCGATCAGCAGATGCGGGAGCTGCATTTGAAGACGGTGACGAGAACATAGAAACACTGCGCTGCCGCTTGGGCCCACTGAGCGTGGCGCGGTCACTTCGTGACTTGTATATCCCTTCGGGTGGTCCTCCCGATGGTCGGGATCGAGATTCGTTCGCGACCATCGGGAGCGCCGGGCGAAGCCGGTATACACGCCACGAAGTGGCCGCGCCGCGCGTAGCGGGCCCGTCCGGCAGGACAGGCATCTATGAGCTTGTGCTCTGCTCGAGCTCAAGGCGAGTGAAGACTTCCATGATGGCTCCGGGTTCGGCGAGGTCGAGGCCGTCGTTCGAGGACTCGACGGCGCGGACCACATCGGGTGTCTCCGGAGTGTTGTTGAGACGGACGGCGTTGGACGAGGCCAGCTGGAGTCCGTAGAGGAGCGCCGTGGCGCGCTTGGTGTCGATGCGGTTGGTGGCGAGCGCGTTGATGACCACGGAGAGTGCAAACTGAACCGCCTCGCGGTCTTCGAGAGCGCACAGCTCCAGATCTCGGCCGGCAGTGAAGTAGGGGCGAGAGATGTCGTTGGGCCGGAACTGCGCGTGGCGGACGTGGAGGCGATTGTGGAAGTAGCAGTAGTCGCCGCCGGTGAGGGCGGGCGCGTGGCATTGCAGACCGTTGGTCTTGATGTGACGGCAGATTGGATATTCCATGGTGCCTCTCCTGGGGTACCCCCTGGGGGGTATTTCCGTATAAGTTGAATGTTTGCAACAAGATGACAAATTGTCGTTTTGCTAAATTCGTGCAACCATTGGGGTTAGCGGCAAATACTTCTTTCTAAAGGGTTTAGGTTCAAAAACAAAAGCCCCAAGCTTTGGCTCGGGGCTTTTGAGATCTCTACCTTTCAAGTTTACCAAGTTGAGTGAAACTAATGCGCCACGTCGATCTTGTTTATTTTGTTTTGGTTAGATGGTTTGTGGGGTTGACAGGTGTTTTTGCTGGGGAATGCTCGGTTTTGTGGGGTCTGGCGAGATGCTGGTTCCTTCACTTCGCTGCGCTTCGGTCGGAATGACACGGTTTACGGGAACGGTGGTTCAACAAGTGTGGCGGTTGAATTTTAGGGCAGTGAGAAATCTCCGGAATTCGTTCTTGAGGTCTAGGCAGAGCGAAGCCTTCTTCGGTAAGTTTCTTGAATCTGAGGGCTGGCTGGCTGAAGAGGGCAGGTTGGTTCTGGGAGGGCTGGCGTGCGGGATGTGAGGCTCATTGCGGTGGCGATTGTCTGCGGGTCTTTGCTGACGGGATGCAGGCGGGTGGCTCCTATGAGGATGGATTCGTCGACTCCGGTGTCGGTTGTTGTGTCGCGTGGCGAGGGATACGAGCAGAGAATTGCGGCGACCTTTCAGGATCCTAAAGGGGGCGGGCATATTCGTGAGGTCACGGTGTCGGTGATGTCGAGTAACGTGCGGCCGGGAGAGCAGAGGGGGTGGTCGGCGAAGGAGTGCCTGGTGCGATACGACGTGCGGGCGCAGGAGATTGGACTGGTGCCGAATATGGGTGGGGTGTGGGGGACTCATCCGGCGAAGGTGGGGAGTTCGGCGAGGGTGAAGAACTCGCAGTGCACGGTGATGGCGGCGGGTGCTTCGTCGCAGGTTGCGGGGAAGAGTCTGACGGTGAGTCTTGTGGTGGAGTTTGCGCCGGAGTTTTCGGGGGAGAAGCGGGTTTATCTGCAGAGCGAGGATGCGGAGGGGATTTGGAGCGCGAATTATCAGCAGGCGTTTGGCAGCTTGACGGTGGCTGATTTGAAGTATGCCGTAGAACCTATCTAAAAACTAAAAGCTGATTGAAACAGGCAACGACAACGGCCAATACGGGGGTCTCTCCACTGCGCGACGGACGATGGGCTGTCCGCCGCTCCGGTCGAGATGACGATTCTTTGCGGTTTGGATTAGATCGAGAAACTGCAAGAGCAAGAACAAAAGCCACGGCTGGTCGGGAAGAGTTCTACATTCCCACCCATCGCATAGAGCGCGATGGATGGGGCACCCTGGGTGTTTGCTGGGGCTGGGGAATACAAAAACAGATCCTTACGGGATGACAACAAAAGAACAAACAACTGCAAAAAGGGACAACTGCAAACGCAGTAGTTTGATTGCCAAGGAGAGATGGAGTATTTCTATACGGCGTTGTCTTAGTTCATCCAGCGCTTGTCGTTGGGGTTCTTGCGGAGTTCGTCGGGGTCAACGTAGCGACCGTCCTTGTCGAAGTGGACTTCGCGGTTCTGCTTCTTCATGTAGACCTCGAACTTGCGGGCGGCGCGGCGGCGCTTCCAGCGGTAGTAGCGGTTGCGGACGCTGAAGTACTGCTCGGAGACGGCGAAGGCGAGACCGCGGCGGGGAGCGAATTTGACGAAGAGCGCGCCGCAGAGGGCTCCGGAGAGCTGGATGAGGGCGTTGAAGCTGTCGGCCTGCTTGAGCAGAATGGCGATGGCGATGAGGATGTAGATCGCGACCATGTACTTGGCCTTGATGCGAAGGACAAACCAGAGGAGAAACTCCTGGTCGCCGAAGATCATGGCGATGGCGACCATGAGGCCGAAGATGCCGGACCAGGCTCCGGCGGCGACGATGTCGGGACGCAGGCCGAGGACGTGGGTGAAGGAGAGGGCGGAGGCGAGGATGGCGCCGCCGATGACGGAGGTGAGGTAGAGCTCGGCCAGCCAGCGGCCGCCGAAGGAGGGTTCGAGGAGGGAGCCGGTGAACCAGAGGGTGAGCATGCCGAAAAGGATGCCGAGGATGCCCTGTTCGACGAAGGAGTAGGTGAGGAGTTGCCAGATTTCGCCGTGGAGGACGGCGAGGGGTTCGAGGATGAGGTGGGCGAGGAGGACGGCCTGGAGCTGCGGGGCTAGCCAGCGGAGGAGGAGGAGGCCGAAGAAGGTTCCGACGTTCAGAAGGATGAGCTTGCGGGTGGTACCTTCGAAGGCGGGGAGTGCGAGCGAGATGGGGCCGGAGCGAGGCATGGATGCTTTTCTTATTTCATCATAGGTTCTCCGGTCCGGTGGCGGGGAGAGTTTGCGCCGATTTGCGCGGACGGCGCTGCTTTTTTCATCAAAACGGGACGCCTTGCTGTTGGTCTGCGGATTTACACGCTGTTGTTTCCGGATTTAGTCGATGCGATCTTCGAGCAGCACCTTTACCATGTCGCCTGGCTGTTTGTTGATGGTTTTACGGATGTCTGCCTTGACGGGCAGTTTATGGGTGCCGTCGCCGAGGGCCATGAAAGAACTGCGGAAGGGGTGGCCATCGATCTTTCCGGTGACTTTGACGAGTCCTCGCGTGCCGAAGAATTTTACTGAGTCGGGCCAGACGACGTAGGTCCAACCACCTTTGGCAGGGCTCTTTTGCAGGGTGGCGGTGAAAGTTTTGTTCAGCATTGGGTGTGACCTCCTGTCATCCGGCCAGGAACTCCGTTTTGCCTGGAAGCAATATAAGCTGTTTTCGAGCGCTGTGTCCTGCCGGACGGGCCCACTACGCGTGGAGCGGTCACTTCGTGACTTGTGTAGGGCTTTGCTCGGCGCTTCCGTTGGTCGCGAAGGAAGATGTTTCCGACCAGCGGGAGGACCCGTGCCGCTCATTCCGGCAAGACCGGTATACGCGTCACGAAGTGACCGCCCTCCGCGCAGGAGGACCGTCCGGCAGGACATTACTATTTTGCCGGGGTTGGGGGGCGCTGGCCGCGTTCGGGTGTGGGGAGGACGGCTATGCTGCGGTGGCCGGCGGGGTCGACGGAGCGGACGGCGAAGACTACGTTGTCTTTGGAGATGGCTAGCTTGAGGTTGAGGGAGGAGCCTGCGGTCTCGGAGTCGGTCCAGACGGGCTGGTCGGTCTCGCGAAAGACGACCTCGTAGGTGGTGTTGGCGGGAGCGCCGGTGGGGGGCTGCCAGGTGAGTTCGGTGTTGTTGTCGAGGGCGGTGGTGAGGATGCGGACATTCTGCGGCTCGCCGGGGGCGGAGGCGAGGGTGGCGAGGGTGGCGGCGTTGAGGCGGGCTACGTTGGCGACGTAGTTGAAGTCGACGAACTGGAGGAGGTCGCCGAACTGAGTGCCGTTTTCGGTGCGGACGTCCTGGTGCTGGTGGTTGAAGTTTTCGGTCCACTCGGTGAAGCGGACGGCGGCGAAGCCCTCCTGGTTGAAGCTGGTGTGGTCGCCGCCGCGGAGGAAGCGGTCGCGACGGAAGATGAGGACGGGGTGGAAGGCGGGGATCATGTGCATGGCCGTGCTGTGGGGGCGGTTGGCGGGGGTTCCGGCGGAGAGGCGCTGCGAGGTGGGGTGGAAGTAGGTGGAGGAGACGTCGACGATGGCGCGGGCGAGTTCGCGGGAGGGGGAGTCGCCTTCGGCGCCGAGATTTTCGATGGTGCGGAGCTGGTCGGGGGTGGCGTTGGCGGGGACGCCCTCGGAGAAGACGCGGACGGTGGTCTTGTCCTGGATGTTGGGGGGTGTGGTGCTGCCGGGGGTGGTGTCGCCGCCGACGATGTCGTTGTTGAGGACGGCTTCGAGCTGCCAGTTTTCTTCGCGGGCGAGTTTGGCGAGGTGGGCGCTGCCGTTTAGGCCTTGTTCTTCTCCGGCTACGGCTACGAAGACGATGGTGCCGGGGAACTTGAGTTTGCTCAAGATCCGGGCGGATTCGAGGGAGACGGCTACTCCGCTGGCGTCGTCGTTGGCTCCGGGGGCAGGGTCGTGGGTGTTTTCGTTCTTCGAGTTGCGGGAGTCGTAGTGGCCGGTGACGAGGACCATGCGGGCGGCCTGGGCGGGGTCGGTGCCGCGGAGGACGGCGTAGACGTTGGAGATTTTGGTTGGTTTGGTGATGCGGGAGTTGGGCGCGGTGCTGGCGGGCTCGGTGAAGGTGTCGCGCTTTACTTCGAGGCAGTTGTTGCAGGCGGTGGAGATGGATTTGAACTCGGACTCGATCCAGTCGGCGGCGGCGTTGACGCCGGTGTTGGGGGCGAGGTCAGTGTCCATGCTGGAGAGGGTGCTGCGGTTGTTGAAGGAGATGAGTTTGGTGATGGTGGCTTTGATGTGGTCGGGAGAGACCTGTGCGAGGGCGGCGGTGATGGCGGGGTCGGCTGGTGCGGTGGTGATGGGGAGGCCGGTGGTGAGGGGCTGTTGGGCTTGTTGGGCGTGGAGAAGGGTGCAGGCGAGGAGGGCGGTGGTTCCGAGGAAGCGAGAGCGGGCCGGGCGTGCGGGCGGGACGGATGCAGCGATCACGAAGTTTTTCTCCTTGTGCAAAACCGAGATGCCGGGTGAATCGTATGCTTGACGTGGGAACGGGATGGCCGCTAAATAAATAGCAAGGGCGTCCGTCGGGATGTTCCTGTAATCCTATAGACGGGCGAGTGGGCCCAAAGACCCTGGAGGCACGACCATGGCTGTTGTTTGTCCGGAATGCGATAACCCGATTGTTGTTGACGTCGATGAAGTGGAAGAGGGAGAGACGGTGCAGTGCGATGAGTGCGGCGTCGATCTCGAGGTTGTTTCTGTTGATCCACTGGAGTTGGCGGCTGTCGACGATGCGGGTTATGACGATGAAGATGTAACGCATACCGACGAGGAGGAAGAGGAGTAACGGCTGATCTGGATGGTGATAGCCGTATACTGGAAGACATGAAGCGTACTGATCTCTTGCTCCGTTCGTTTGCCGGTAAGGTGATTCTCGCGTCTTGCTCGCTGATGACTGTCTTTGGTGCTGTGCAGTCGATTTCCGCGGTTGCGGAGCAGCGGGGTCCTGTGCAACGGGTTGTCCAGGGTAAAGTTGTCGATGCCGAAGGGACGGCCGTGAAGGGCGCGGTGGTCTACTTGAAGGACGATCATAGCCTCGCGGTGAAGAGCTACTTTTCAGACGATGCGGGCGGCTACCGTTTCGGGCAGCTGGTGCAGAATACGGATTATGAGATCTGGGCTGAGAGTAACGGGAAGAAGAGCGGCGTGAAGACGATCAGCTCTTTCGACAATAAAAATCAGTTTTATATCGATTTGAAGATCGGCAAGTAACTGCTGGTCCTGCCGGACGGGCCCACTACGCGTGGGGCGGTCACTTCGTGACGCGTATACCGGTCGTGAAGGAATGAAATGCCTGGTCCTCCCGTTGGTCGGAGGAGGACTTCAGGACGATTGCTGGAACGGCTCTAGTCGGCGATGCCTGGGTTGGGTGGGTCTACGCCGAGGGCGGTGGCCAGGGCGATGAGGTGGTCCTGCTCCTGCATGAGGATCTCGCGGATGGACTCGCCGATGGCGAACTCGTTGAGCTCGTCGCACTGGCGGATGCGGCGGCGGTAGTTGGCGATGGTCTTCTTCTCGTTTTCGAGGTCGAAGCGCAGCATATCCTCGGCCTTCTCGGAGGTCTTGACTGGCTTGGGGGTGACGGATGGCATGCCGCCGAGATAGTCGATGTGATTGGAGAGGGCGATGGCATGGGCGAGCTCTTCGGTGGCGTGGATGGCGAGCTCGTCGGCGATATTCATATATTGAGCGCCTTTGAGGACCTGCGAGTAGACGACATAGGCGATGATGGCCTGATATTCGCGGGAGAGATCTTCGTTAAGGAGATCGACTAGTTTTTCGCGGGTGATGACCGAGGGTGCGGTTGCTTTATCAGGCATGTGTTCTCCAATCGTTCTACGGTGCGTGGTCTTTGGTGTGAGATGCAGAAACTACAGGTGGAGTTTGTGAAGGAGGGATTGCCGGTGTGAAGCGAAAAGCAGATTCCTCCGCTACGCTGCGGAATGACAAACAAGAAGGCGAGGACGAAGCAAGGACAGAATGCGGGGATCTCTCCACTGCGCGGCTCGCGATGAGACTGCGAGCCGCTTCGGTCGAGATGACGGTGATCAGGAGGGTATGCCTACAGCGGAAGGGATTTTAGCCATTCGCGGAAGGCGGGACCGAGGTCTTTGTGCTTGAGGGCGAGCTCTACGGTGGCGCGGAGAAAGCCTTGCTTGTCGCCTCCGTCGTGGCGCTTGCCTTCGTAGACGAAGCCGTAGACTTTCTCGTGTTGCAGGAGGGCTTTGATGCCGTCCGTGAGCTGGAGCTCTCCGCCTGCGCCGGGGGTGATGTGCTCGAGCATCTCGAAGATGCGCGGGGTGAGAATGTAACGGCCGATGATCGCATTCTGCGAGGGCGCGTCTTCGGGTTTGGGTTTTTCAACGAGGTTTTTGACGGCGAGCAGGCGCGGGTTTTTGGGGTCGGGGGTGCAGTCGAGGCAGCCGTAGTTCTGGATGGCTGCGCCTTCGACGATCTCGGAGCCGAGGATGCTGGATTGGGTTTCGTTGAAGGCTTCGACCATCTGCTTCATGCAGGGGATGGTGGCGTCGACGATGTCGTCGGGGAGGAGGACGGCGAAGGGTTCGTCGCCGACGAGCTCTTTGGCCATGAGGACGGCGTGGCCGAGGCCGAGGGGTTCGGGCTGGCGAGTGTAGGTGATCTTGGCGAGCTTGGAGACGGAGCGGGCGACCTCGAGGAGGGCGGTTTTATTCTTTGCGGCGAGGGAGGCTTCAAGCTCGGGGCTGCGGTCGAAGTGATCTTCCATGGTGGACTTGCCGCGTCCGGTGACGATGATGATCTCGGTGCAGCCGGCGGCTACTGCCTCTTCGACGCCGTACTGGATGAGGGGCTTGTCGACGAGGCAGAGCATCTCTTTGGGCATGGCCTTGGTGGCGGGGAGGAAGCGGGTGCCCATGCCTGCGGCGGGGAAGACGGCTTTGCGGATTTTCTGGGGAGCCATGGTTGGAGTCATCAATTCCTTGGATGCAGGTCTGACTTTGAAAATGCTAACAGGGCTGGCGGAAGAGTGGGATAGTCCGATCGGGTTGGGAAGAAAGTTGGATGGTATTTGCAGCCGTTCATGGTTCGTGAATGCGGGCGGCGAGATCGGGGGCGACTTGCTTGAAGTGTCTGGGATTAAGGGTGTAGATGCGGGTTGCGTTCGCCTTGCGCGCGCAGGAAAGGATTAAGGCGTCGTAGATCATTGCGCCAGTGAGTCCCTCGGCTACGAATCTTTCGATTGTTGCCATCTGTTCCGCGGGGGTCAGAGCGATCACGTTAAAACGTTTGCTTGTATGTTTGACGATCTGGAGAGCTGCATCGGCTGGGAGGCGGTATGGAAGTGGAAGCCGGGTGAGGACGGCAAAGATTTCGGACAGGGTGTGAATGGCGCACGCGCCGCCACGGGCGTCGGCGACGGCAAGCCGATCGAGGCATGCGGGCTGCCGTGGATCGTAGGGTTGGGAGGCCGCAACGATGACAGAGGTATCGACAAAATTCATCGTTTTTTCAGGTCGCCCATGAGGGAATCTATGCGGTCGTTGCGGTCTGTCTCGATCCAGTCAGCGATATCGAGCTGCGGGAGTGGACCTGCGTCATAAACCAGCGTCCCTTTTTTCATGTAGAGGCCGCGAGGCCTGGCTTCTGGTTGAATCACGAGCCGGTCGCCCTCTTGATGAAGAGTAAGCCGGGTACCCGGCACGAGATGGAGGGCATCTCGAAGTTTCTTGGGTACGACGACACGGCCAGCTTTGTCTATTTCGGTAATGGCATTCATGATTGCCATTTTACCATTTTGAATGCCATTGCGCGGTGAATTTCCTGCGCGGTGAATTTCCTGCGCGGTGAATTTCCTATAAGACGGGGGAGTCGTCGTGGAGCATGGCTTTGCGGATGATTTTGATGGGGGCGAAGCCCTGGCGCATGAAGTTGTCGTGGAAGGTCTGGAGGTTGAAGGCTGCGCCTTGTTTTTGCATCATGTCGGCGCGGAGCTTCATGATCTGGAGCTTGCCGAGGGTGTAGTAGAGGTAGGTGGCGTCGGCGGTGCCACGCTTGGTTTCGACGAGGCCGACGGAGTGGGACTGGTAGCCGTCGGTGACGAAGAAGTTGACGGCTTGGTCGAAGGTGAACTGGCCAGTGTGGAGCTTGATGGAGTTGACGAAGCGGGCATCGCGAAGGAGGGCGTCCTGGATCTGGCCGAGGCGGATGAGTTTGGCTTCGCGCTCGTTTTGGGCTCCGGTTCCGGGTTGGCCGTATCCCTGGTCGAGCATCATCTGTTCGGTGTAGTGGGCCCAGCCTTCGATGTTGGTGTTGGCGCCGAGGATCTTGCGGACGGTGGAGGGGAACTGCGGGGTCCAGAGGAACTGGACGTAGTGGCCGGGGTAGGCCTCGTGGACGCTGGTGGAGATGACGGTGCCTACGTTGAAGGCGGCCATGTGCTCGGCGATGTGCTCGGGCGTCCAGTTTTTCTCGGGCAGGGTGACGTTGAAGTAGGCCTTGGTGGAGTGGGTTTCGAAGGGGCCAGGAGGGTCCATCGATGCTTGCGTGGTGGCGCGCATGAAGGGTGGAGTCTCCTCTAAGGTGGGTTCGACCTTGGAGGGAATGGTGATGATGTGGTGGGTGTTGATGAAGTCGATGAGGCTGGCGAAGGTTTGGTTGAAGGTGCTGAGGAGATTGTCGGGCGCGGGGTGGATGGTGGCTAGTTCGGCGAGGACCTGCTGCGGGGTCTTGGTGGGGTCGACCTCTTTGGCTACACGGGCGAACTCGGCCTGGTTTTTGTGCAGGTCGGCGAAGGCGATTTCGAGGAGGTGGTCAAGGGGGATGTCGACCATCTCGTCGTAGCTGAGTTTTTTGGCGAAGGTGTCGGCGCCGAACTTGAAGTCGCCGTTGGAGCGGGGCAGGAGATCGGACTTGAGCCAGGCGGCGTAGGACTTGAGGGCGTCGATGACGGCGGCGTTGGATTTTGCGAAGGCTGCTTTGGTGTCGGCGTCGGTGGCGTCGGTAAAGGCGGAGGGGACGTCGGTCTGGAAGAAGCCGATGATGTCGTCGATCTGCTCGAGGGCGATCTCGGTGTAGATGTGCGGGGGATTTTTGAGGTTCTTGCGGGCTTCGAGGAGGGCTTGCGGCATCTGGTTTTCGCGGGACACGAGGGCTTTGAGTCGGATGTCGGCGGAGGCGTAGGGGCGCTCCATGATGACGAAGGCGGAGTTGGTGATGCCGGAGGAGTAGTTGTCGGGGTTCTTCTCCCAGGGGCGGATGACCTCGAGGGTGAGGAGGGTGCTGCGGATGCTGTTGAGGAGGATGGCGCGGTCGCCGGCTACGGAGGCGTCGAGTGTGGCGGGGTCGACGGCTTCAACTTTCTTCTCGTAGGCGTGGAGGGCGGCAATTTGTTTTTGGATGTTGGCGGCGGAGTAGTCCTCGAGCTTGTCGTCGTACTGGTGTAGACCGGCGGAGGTGCCGGCGGTGGGGCCGAAGTGAAAGTAGACGTCGGAGAAGTACTGGTCGGCGAGGTAGTTGAACGTCTGGACACCGCCGTCGGCGGAGAGGTGCTGGGCGTGGGCCTGGGGAGCCGATGCGAGCAGGATTGGCGTGAGCACGAGGGTTGCCAGGAGAGTGCGGTTCATTGACATTGCAATGAGTTTACGGCATGACTGACTGTTCGGCTGCTATCGCTCGGCTGAGATGGGGATGACGCCGTAGCGGACCATGATGTTGCCGATGCTGGCGATGTCGGGTGGGCCGTCGGTGTTGAGGGTGGCGGCTAGTTCGCGGAAGTACTCGGGGCCGAGGAGTCCGGGGGTTAGGAGGCACATCATGCGGGCGGTGTCGTTATGCAGATTGTTCTGGGAGTGCACGGTGCCGCGGGGGATGGTGAGTAGTTGGCCTGGTTTGACCTGAATCTCTTCGCCGTTGATGGTCCAGGTGGCGATGCCGTTAAGGCCGAGGATGGTCTCGTCGTAGTCGCGGTGCAGGTGCGGGACGCTGAGGTAGAAGTTAGGCGGGACGATGAGTTCGAAGAGATCGAAGGCGCCTCCGGTTTCGTGGCGGCTTTGGAGGAAGGTGACGCTGATTCTGCCGATTTGAATTGGGTAATGCATGGTTACCCCTTTCTGTTATCCATGAGACGGGAGAGGGTCCAAGCTCCGATAGTTGTAACCCGAAAAAAGACGGAAAGTTTGCATGCCGGAGACAAATGATAGTTATTGGGTTTCGGGGAGGGTGTACTCAAAGTCATAGGAGTGCTTGCCGTCGGCGATGTTGATGGACATCTTTCCTTAGAGGCCTGTGAGCTGGCCGGTGCCGGAGTCGGGTACGACGGTGACGCTGAGGCGTGGGGTGCCGCGCGTCATGGTGCCGGTGTGTTGGAGGGCGAAGGTGTCGGTGCGGCCGTTGAGGGTTCCGGTGACGATCTCGATGGCGACGTGGCCGGCGGAGCCTTTGACGGCTGTTCCGGCAGCAAGCATCGTGCCTTTGCTGGTGCCTTCGAGGTCGCCGTGGAACTGCTTGTCGAGGAGGAGACGGCCCAGGGCCTCGCTTCCAGCATCGGAGTCAGCGGGCTGAGGGGTGGTCTTCACTTCAAACGTTCCGTTGGCATGGGTCTGCAGGTTTGATTCCTTCGAAGATCGCGACCGGGTTGTTGAAAGCGTATGAGGTGGACGATGAGGAGATTGACATATAATTGGCAGGCTTAGAGTGCCTTCACTCCGATAATTCGTTAACTCGCGGGTTGTTGTACATGGTTTCATGATGACAGTTTCGAGGTGATACTCGATGTGCCTTCGCAGGGTTATGGTGATTGTCCTGGCCGCTTTGATCGCGTGCCACTGGGTTTCCGGCAGCGTAAGTCATGCCCAGGCTATTCCTACGGGAGACCAGTTGACCCAACTGGTAGCACCGATCGCGTTGTATCCGGATACTCTGCTGGCGCAGATCTGCGCGGCATCGACGGATCCTCAGCAGATCATCGATGCGAACAACTGGGTGAAACAGAACTCCGGGCTGCAGGGGCAGGCGTTGCAGGATGCGGCTTTGAAGGGTGGGTTTGATCCGGCTTTTGTCTCGCTGGTGACTTTTCCGCAGGTGCTGGACGCGATGGCGACGCATATTGACGACTATGCGGCGCTGGGGGCGGCGTTCAAGGCGAACCAGCAGACGGTGATGTCGGCGATACAGACGTTGAGGCAGCAGGCGTATGCCTCGGGTGCGCTGGACAGCAATGAGTACCAGACGGTTTCGGTGCAGCAGGACGGTGGGACGAAGGTGGTGGTGGTGCAGCCGGCGAATCCGCAGGTGGTTTACGTTCCGCAGTACCAGCCGCAGCAGGTTTATGTCAGCGGACCGAGCACGGGGGATGTGGTCGCGGCGTCCTTGCTGAGCTTTGGGGCTGGGATCGCGATTGGGGCGCTGATCAACAACAACCAGCCGTACGGGTGGGGCGGATGGGGTTGGGGTTGGGGTGGTCGCGGTGTGATCGTCCATAACAATGTTTGGGTGTACAACAACCACTACCACAGTCCTTATCCACCGTATCGGCCGCGGCCGCCGATGTATGGCCGGCCTATTTATGCGCGACCGCCGAATAATTGGAATAACCGTCCTGGGTATCGTCCGCCGCCGCCGGGGTATCGACCGAATGGACCGAACAAGCCGGGTTATCGACCGCCGCCGAACAATGGTGGACGTCCGCCGAATAATGGGAATGGTGGAAGGCCACCGGGGGGCAATGTCGGGACGCGGCCGCCTGGCAACGGCAACGGCGGGAATCGTCCGGGGAATGGTAACGGGACTCGGCCTCCTGGGAATGGAAATGGAGGCGGGACTCGACCGCCGGGTAATGGCGGAAATCCTGGGAATGGGGGAGGGACTCGACCTCCTGGGAATGGTGGAGGTGGCAGGCCGACTCCTACCACTCGGCCGGCACCAGCCCCTCGTCCTACTCCTACTCCTACTACTCGGCCCGCGCCAACGGCTCGCCCTACGCCTACTACGCGGCCTGCACCAAGTCGTCCTGCGCCGGGAGGGTCTTATTCCGGGCATCCACAGGGTGGTGCGAAGCCGGCGCAACGGCCTCAGCCGCAGACTGGTTCGCGGCCGGGCGGGTTTGGTGGCAACAACAATGGCGCGGCAACGCGTCAGGCCAGCAGTCGCGGCCAAGCCAGTGCCGGTGGACGTCCGGGAGGTAGATCGAGATGAAACTTTACAGGCGTGATTGGTGGTCTCGATCCCTTGTTGCGACACTGCTGACCTTCGGTGCGGCGTCTGCGTTGGCGCAGGACTCGCAGGTGAAGACATTTCCGACCTATCGGGCGGCGGCGGGCGCGTTTGTGTTGGCGGTCAAGGCGAAGGATGATGCCGCATTGAAAGAGATCCTGGGGACACAGGCGCAGGACCTGCTGTCGTCGGGTGATGCGACGGCCGATGAGAATGGGCGGGTGGGTTTCCTGAAGGGCTACGAAAAGGCGCATGCGTTTGTTCACAACGGGCCGGACATGGTCACCCTGACCGTGGGAACGAGTGCGTGGCCGCTGCCGTTCCCAATTGTGAAGGCCGATGGTGCATGGCACTTCGACGCGGTAAAAGGCGCGCAGGAGTTGGCTTATCGGCGGATTGGGCAAAACGAACTGGACGCTATCAAGGTGTGCCGGGCCTTACGTGATGCGCAGAAGGTGTATGCCGAGTCAGGCCATGACGGGAACCCCAGGGGCGCGTATGCGGAGCACGTTGTGAGTGCGCCGGGCAAGGAGAATGGTCTTTACTGGGAGACGAAGGAGGGCGAGGAGGAGAGTCCGGCTGGCAGCCTGGTGGCTGCAGCGACTAGTGAGGGGTACGACATACAGCAGGGCGGGAAGCGTACACCGTTTCATGGCTACTACTACCGGGTGTTGAAGGCGCAGGGAGCGCATGCGGTCGGCGGCGCGAAGGACTATGTGAGGGACGGGAAGATGACGGGCGGTTTCGCTATCGTTGCGTGGCCGGCGGAGTATGGGGCCAGTGGCGTGATGACCTTTGTTATTGGAAGAAGCGGGGCTGTGTATCAGAAGGATCTGGGAGACGGGACGGAGGCGGCTGTGAAGGCGATGACGATGTATGACCCGGATAGCTCGTGGAAGCTTGCGCGCTGAAGGGCGGCTGCCGGCTAGGTGGTGGTGAGAGAGTCGAGGAGGGCGCGGGTTTCGCTGAGGACTTCCTCGGATTTCGCGGAGGGGAGGGGCCAGCGTAAGGTGCCTTGTGGGGTGAACTGGGCTCCACGTTTGGTGTTGCGACTTACGAGTTTCATCAGCGTGGCAGGGTCTACGGTTTTGTTGTTGCCGTTGGTGAAGTGCGAGGGGTCGGCGTTGACGGCGGCGAATTTGACGTGGAGCATCTCTACGAAGGTTTTGATGGGCTGGGCTTTTGCTGAGCCGCGGGCGCTGTTGCCTTTGGGGTTGGGGAGTTCGACTTGCGTGCGCTTGCGGTCGAGTTGAGAGATGCCGAGTTGTTCGCAGTGGAGGCGGATCTCGCCTGCGGCTAAGAGGTTGAGGACGGTCTCGGGTGGTGTGCCGTAGCGGTCCTGCAGTTCGGCGCGGACGTCGGCGAGGTCGGCTTGCGTTTGCGCGCCGGCGATGCGCTTATACATGCGGAGGCGCTGGTTCTCTTCGGGGATGTAGTCGCTGTCGATGCGGACGGAGATGCCGAGGTTGATGACGGTGTTGGCGTGGGCGGGTTTTTCTTCTTCGCCCTTCATCTTGCGGACGGCCTCTTCGAGCATGGTGGTGTACATCTCGAAGCCGATGGCTTCGATGTGACCGGATTGCTCGCCGCCGAGCATATTGCCTGCACCGCGTAGCTCGAGGTCGAGGGCGGCTATTTTGAAGCCTGCGCCGAGGTCGGAGAACTCTTTGAGTGCGGCGAGGCGGCGGCGGGCGATTTCGGTTAGCTCAGTTTCGGGTGGAATGAGTAAGTAGGAATAGGCGCGGCGGTTGCTTCGGCCTACGCGGCCGCGCAGCTGGTAGAGCTCGGAGAGGCCGTGGCGGTCGGCGCGGTTGATGATGATGGTGTTGGCGAGGGGGATGTCGAGGCCGTTTTCGATGATGCTGGTGGCGACGAGGACGTCGTACTCGTGGTTCATGAAGGCGAGCATGACGCGCTCGAGTTCGGCTTCGGGGAGCTGGCCGTGGCCGATGACGATGCGGGCTTGCGGGACTAATTCGCGAATCTTTGAGGCAAGGTCGTAGATGGTTTCTACACGGTTGTGGACGAAGTAGATCTGGCCGCCGCGCTCGAGCTCCATCTCGATTGCGGTGCGGATGAGCTTTTCGTCGAACTTGGCGACGATGGTCTGGATGGCCATGCGGTCTTTGGGTGGGGTTTCGATGACGGACATATCACGTAACCCGATCAGTGACATATGCAGGGTGCGTGGGATGGGCGTCGCGGACATGGAGAGGACGTCGATGGCGGCACGCATCTGCTTGAGGCGTTCTTTGTGGCGGACGCCGAAGCGCTGTTCTTCATCGACTACGAGGAGGCCGAGGTCCTGGAACTTTAAGTCTTTGGAGAGGACGGCATGGGTGCCGATGAGGATGTCGATCTTGCCGGCTTCGGCTTTTTCGAGGATGATCTTTTTCTCTTTGGCGGTTCGGAAGCGGGAGATCATCTCGATGTTGACGGGGAAGTTGGCGAAGCGTTTTTTGAAGGACTCGAAGTGCTGGAAGCTGAGCACGGTGGTGGGGGTGAGGACTGCTACTTGTTTGGAGTCCTGCACGGCTTTGAAGGCGGCGCGCATGGCTACTTCGGTTTTGCCGTAGCCTACGTCGCCGCAGAGGAGGCGGTCCATGGGGCGAGTGGACTCCATGTCAGCCTTGATGTCGGCGATGGCGGTCAGTTGGTCGTCGGTCTCGTTGAAGTCGAAGGCGTCTTCGAACTCGTGCTGCATGTTGGTGTCGGGGGAGAAGGGCGTGCCAACGGCGGCCTGACGCTGCGCGTAGAGCTTGAGCAGCTCGGCGGTCATGTCGGCCATCGCCTTCTTTACGCGGGCTTTGGTCTTCTGCCAGGCTTGCGTGCCTAGTTTGTTTAACTCCGGCGGTGGGCCGGTCTCGCTGGAGCGGTACTTCTGGATTAAGTCGAGGCGCGTGAGGGGGACGTAGAGCTTGGCTTCGTCGGCGAACTCGAGGATCATGAGCTCGAGTGGCGGGGCGTCGTTCTCTTCGATGACGCGCAGGCCGCAGTAGCGGGCGATGCCGTGTTCTACGTGGACGACGTAGTCGCCGACGGCGAGGTCGCGGAAGTCGGAGATGAAGGCGGCGGCCTTGGATTTGCCGCGACGGACGGGGCGGGTGGTGACGTCCGCATCGTCGGTGAGGTCTTGTGCGCCGAAGATGACGATCTGGCGGGCGGTGGCTTTATCTAGATCAAGGATCTGGACGCCAGCGGCGATGGGGGTTTTGACGATGACAGGGATGCGAAGGTCGATGGTGTTTCCGCCGAGGTAGCTGGACTCGGTGTAGACGGTGGAGCTGCCGGGGCTCTCGTTGCGGGAGCCGAGGCGGTAGGGGAGCTGGTACTCCTGCAGGAGGCCGGCGAGGCGCTCGACTTCGCCTTGATTGGGGGCGGTGAGGAGGATGCGGGCTTCCTGTTTGATGAGGGCGTTGATGGCGTCGATCATGGCTGGGATGGAGCCGTGAAAGCGCATGGTGGGGCGGGTGGCGAAGTCGACTTCGGAGAGGTCGCTGCGGTCGGCGTCGAGGATGTCGACTGCGCCTAGCTGGTCGAGTTCGATGCCGGGGAACTTGTGGAGGCGGTCGTCGAGGTCCCAGGGAGAGAGGTAGATGTCTTCGGGACGGACGAGGTTGCCGATGCCGGAGCGCTCGTGTCGCTGTTCGATCTTGTTCCACCAGCGTTCGCCCTGATTTTTGATCATGGCGGGCTCTTCGAGGAAGACGCGGGGGGCGGTGGGGCTGGAGGCGCTGAGGAGGTCGAGGAGGGTGAGGTTGGCGCCGGCTACGGGGGCGAAGAACTCCCAGCCGGGGAAGATGGTGGCCTCTCCGGTGCGGGTGCTGACGTGGGTTAGGAGTTCGGCGGGCTCTTCGCCGCCTTCGAGGACGGCTCCGGCTTTGCCTGCGCGGGTGAGGCGGGCGTTGATGGCCGTGAGGAGCTTGTCGGTGACGGGAGTTTCGGTGAGAGGGAGGAGGAGTGCGCTGTCGAGGGTGGAGGCGGAGCGCTGGGTGTCGGGGTCGAAGCGGCGGATGGATTCGATCTCGTCGCCGAAGAAGTCGATGCGGACGGGGCGGTCGATCTCGGGGGAGTAGACGTCGAGGATGCCGCCGCGGAGGGTGACCTGACCGGGCATCTCGACGACGTCGACTTTGGCGTAGCCGACGGAGAGGAGGTGCTCGACGAGCATGTCGGGCATGTACTCTTCGCCAATCTTGAGATGGAGGGTGAGGGCGCGGTAGTAGTCGCGGGGGAAGAGACGCATGCAGGCGGCTTCGACGGGTGCGATGACGAGGCGGGCCTGGTTGGTCGCGTGCTGGCTGATTTTCCAGAGGGTGGCGGCGCGGGTCTCCTGGATCTCGGGGTGGGGGGAGAGATTTTCGAAGGGGAGGACGTCGTGCGCAGGGAGGCTGAGGACGGATTCGGGCGGCAGGGCGCCGGTGAGCTCGCAGGCGCTGATGACGGCGGCCTGGAGGGCTTCAGCGGCTTTGTTGTCGGCGACGATGATGACGCAGGGGGCTTGCGCGGCGCGGACGAAGAAGGGAAGGTAGAGGGCGCGTGCGGTGAAGGTGAGTCCGGAGACACGTCTGCGCCCCGTGCCTCCGCTGAGGTGGCGGCGTACACGCTCAAAAGCTTCAGAATGCTCCAAGTCTGCGAGGAGCTCGCGGACGAAGGGAAGAACCATGCTGTATGGAGTTTATCAAGCGGAGTCTGCACGGGTTTACTCCGCAGAGTGATTTGGAGTAGTATCTGGCTCCCGCAGGGAAATAGAGCCTGCGCTGCTGCCCGATTTCGACATTTTTTCGGCTTCGGACAGAGATACTGCCGGAGGATGGACATGAATACTTTGAGGAAGCGGTATCTTTTTGCGCTTTTAGCGGTGGTGCTCCCACTGATTGCGGGGTGCACCCGTCACAGCAAGAGCGAGCAGTACTATCTGATCGCCACAAATACGGCGCTGCCCTATTGGAAGGTGGCTGCGAGCGGATTTGAGGCGGCGGGTGCGGAGTATGGGGTGTCTGTGGACACGCGCGGACCGGCGGGGTTGAACGCGCAGGCAGAGGTGGATGAGTTCAAGGCGATGGTGGCGAGGAAGCCTGCAGGGATTCTGGTCCAGGTTGTGAACTCCCAGCTGATGCAGCCGGAGATCGATGCGGCGATTGCGGCGGGCATTCCGGTGATTACGATCGACTCGGATTCGCCGGAGAGCAAGCGGTTGTACTTTATCGGGACAAACAACTTCGAGGCGGGTAAGCTGGGCGGGAGGCGCGCGGCGGCGCAACTGAACGGGAAAGGAAATGTTGTGTTCTTCACGAATCCGGGGCAGCCGAACCTGGATGAGCGGTTGAAGGGCTATCAGGACATCTTAGAGGATTATCACGGGATCAAGATCGTAGAGGTGTTCGATATCAAGACGGATGCGGGGACGGCGATGGATAAGGCGGGTGAGTACCTTGAGCGGAAGGGGCCGGCGAAGATCGACGCGTTCATCTGCCTGGACTCCCGGTCGGGTGCGAACGTAGCGGAGGCCTTCAAACGGAGAAATGTCACCGACCGCTTGTTGATAGCGATGGATGTGGACTCTGACACACTGAAGCTGGTGGGTGATGGAACGATCGATTCGACGATCTCTCAAAAGCCGTACGCGATGGCGTTTCTGGGATTGAAGGCGCTGGACGATATTCATCACTATCCTGTGAAGCCGCTGGACCAGGACTTCGGGCTGGATCCTTATTCTCCGTTCCCGACCTTCGTCAATACGGGAGTTGCGCTGGTGGATAAGACGAATCTGGACGCTGTGATGAAGAAGCAGAGATCGGTAAATCAGTAGATTTTGCTGTTTGGTATCTGGCGATTTGTCTGAGAGTCTTCCGGTTGCCGCAAAGAGATGGACTCTTTCGGCGGCCGCGGAGATTTCGGGACGGTTCCTTCGTTCCGTGGTTTGGATTTTGTATCTGGGCCCGCGAGATGTGATCTGAGCCGATGCCTGATTCAACGTCTTTGGCTTCGGACAGAAGTTTTTGCCAGAGGATGACGATGAACTCTTTTATGAGACGACCTCTTTTTGTGCTCTTGGCTATGTTCCTTCCAGTGCTTGCGGGATGCACCCGACACAGCAAAGACGAGCATTATTACCTGATTGCTACCAACATCAACCTGCCCTACTGGAAGGCGGCGAACGCCGGGTTTCAGAAGGCGGCGGTTCAGTATGGGGTTTCGGCCGAGATGCGCGGGACGACGACGTTCGATCCGCAGGGCGAGGTTGCGGAGTTTCGTACGGTGGTGGCGCGAAAGCCTGCGGGGATTTTGGTGTCGGTGGCGAGCGCGGAGTTGATGGCTCCGGAGATTAGAGCTGCTCTGGGGGCGGGGATTCCGGTGATCACGATGGACTCCGATGCTCCGGGGAGTGGCCGGCTGTACTTCATCGGGACGAACAACCTGCAGGCGGGGCGGCTGGGCGGACAACGGGTTGCGGCGAAGCTGAATGGCAAGGGGAACGTGGCTTTCTTTTCGATTCCGGGACAGCCAAACATTGATGAGCGGTTGAAGGGCTATAAAGATGCGCTCTCACACTATCCGGGGATCAAGATCGTCGACGTCTTCGATATGAAGGGAGACTCGGGTCTGGCGATGGATCAGACGCGGGATTATCTGTCGCGAACGGGAGCGAACCGGGTTGATGCGATCGTGTGCCTGGAGGCGGCGTCGGGTAGAGATGTGGCCGAGGCGTTTCGGCGGGCGGGTGTGAAGGACCGGTTGCTGGTGGGGATGGACACGGACCAGACGGTGTTGCAGGGGGTGAAGGATGGAACGATCGATTCGACCATCTCGCAGAAGCCCTTTACGATGGCACTGGTGGGGCTGAAGGCACTGGACGACATCCATCACTATCCCTTGAAGCCGCTGGTGCAGGACTATTCGCTGGATTCGTTTGCGCCGGTTCCTACCTTTATCGATACGGGCGTTTCGTTGATCGATAAAAACAACGTGGATAGGATGCTGAATATCGGTGAAGATAAGACGCCGTAGCAGCGGAGATGCAGCAGCTGCGAGTGTAAAGACGAAATACAGGGATCTCTCCACTGCGTCGCGCGATACGACTGCGCGACTATGGTTGAGATGACGGATCACACAATCCAGCGGCGTTAGAGATTTCCTCTACAGCTATCGGCTCTAGAGTGTGACTACGATTTTTCCTATCTGCGCGTTCGACTCCATGTAGCGGTGGGCTTCGACGATCTGTGCGAAGGGGAAGGTCTTGTCGATGCGGGGTTTGAAGTTGCCGGCGACGAGGTTGTCGAAGACGTACTTTCTCGCATTTTGTGACTTGATTGGGTCGGCGAGGATGTCTCGCAGGGTATAGCCCTGGATGATCAGGCGCTTGTTCAGTGCGGTGAAGAGGGGGTAGGGAGTTGGCTCCATGGCCAGCGCGCCATATTCGAAGATGGTGCCCTGGACTGCGGTGGCGTTGGCGAGCGCTTCGAGACCTTTGCCCCCGATGGGATCGAAGACGAGACGTGCACCTTGATTGGAAGTGATTTGATTGACGCGGGCTACGAGGTTCTCTTCGTCGGTGACGATGACGTGATCGGCCCCGAAGGCGAGGAGTTCGGCTTTTTTGACTGACGTGCGCGTGGTGGCGATGCTGATGGCGCCTTCGGCTTTGGCGATCTCGATAGCGGCTAGTCCGACGCTGCTGCTGGCGGCGGTGATGATGACGTAGTCGCCCTTACTGAGGTGGCCGTAGAAGATGAGGGCGCCGTAGGCGGTGATGTACTGCATCCAGATGCTGGTGCCTTCTTCGTAGGAGAGGTTGGAGGGGTACTCGGCGACTGCGTGGATGGGGACGATGGCGACCTCTCCGTAGACGCCGTAGTGGTTGAGAGAGAAGGCTGGGGTGGTACTGGCCTTTTTGCCTATCCAACTGGTGTCCACGCCGGGACCGACAGCTTCGACGATGCCGGAGGCTTCGTAGCCGTTTGTGGACGGGAGAACGGGCGTTTCCAGGTAGCGGTCGTGGAAGAACATGCTCTCGGCGCGGTTGAGGCCGATGGCTCTGACGCGGAGGCGAACCTCGCCCTTGCCTGGTTCGGGGAGGGGGAGGTCGTCGAACTGGAGGACTTCGGGGCCGCCGATTTTGTGAAAGCGGACCATCTTTACTGTGTCGGGCATGTTGAGTACGCTCCTGCGGTCTTACGCGTACGTTTTGGATGATTGCGCCGGCGAAAGGGCGCGAATTTCGGAGGGAAGGGCTTAGGCTCTTGCAGACTCTTCGGTCTTTGACTCTTCCTTCTGATGGGGGGCGATGGCTTCGGCGTCGGCGTCGCCACCGTAGATGACCTGACCGTATTCGAGGAGGGTGACCATGCCAACGCCGCCGCAGATGTTGCCGGCTACGGCAAAGAGGAGCCAGGTGAGATAGCTGGTCCATGCGGCTTTGCCGATGAGGACGGCGGTGAGGATTTCGCCGCTGGTGGCGATGCAGTGGGCGAAGTTGCCGAGGCCGACGACGAAGGTCAACATCCAGATGATCATGACGGAGCCGGTGATGGAGTGTGATCCGGAGACGAGCCAGGCGACGGTGGCGATGATCCAGCCGCCCATGACGCCGCTCCAGAAGATGGTGGCGGCGGGGTTGTGGATGGCTTCGAGGCCAAGGCCTGCGAGGGCTTGCACTACGCTTGGGTTGACGGCGTTGGTGAGGGCGGCGAGGGCGGCGAAGGTGAGAGCGCCGAGGACGTTGGCGGGAAGGACGGTGGCCCAGAGGCGAAGGGTCTTCCAGAAGTGCTTCTTTTCGGCGAGGACGAGGGCTACGGGGTAGAGGGTGTTTTCAGTGAAGAGCTGGGAGCGGCCAAGGATGACGACGATGAAGCCGAGGGGGTAGAACATCTTGCCGACGAAGAAGATGGTGTGGGAGGGGACGGTGCCGGGGGTGGTGAGGAGCGCGATGGCGATGGCGTTGCCAAGAGCGGAGAGGCCCATGAAGATGCCGCCGGCGAGACCGGAGATGGCGAGGGAGACGCTGGATCGGCCGAGCTCCTGGCGGGCGTTGTTGGCGACCTGCTCGTAGATGTCCTGGGCGCTGGGGCGCTCGAGATTTTTCTGCGCGTCCTGGTTGGCCGGAGGCGGCGGTGGGTAGCGGCGAAGGCGGTAGGGCATATAAGAGTGAGATGCAGGAACAGGTTGAAGTGAGGTGCGAGAGTGTAGAGCGCGGCTCTCTATAATTCTGGCTATGGCTTCAGAGCTTACACCCGATCAGGCGATACAGGAGCTGCGCGATCAGCTTCGCCACCATGAATATTTGTATTACGTTGAAGACGCGCCGGAGCTGACGGATGCGCAGTATGACGCGCTGATGAACCGGCTGAAGCGGCTCGAGGAGAAGCATCCGGAGCTGGTGACGGCGGACTCGCCTTCGCAGCGTGTGGGTGGGAAACCGAAAGAGGGATTCACGAAGATGCCGCACTCGCGGCCGATGCTGTCGCTGGACAATGCGTACAACGAAGAGGAGCTGCGGGCGTGGGATCAGCGGGTGCGTGATGCTCTGCCGAGTACGGAGGCCGTGCGGTATGTATGCGAGCTGAAGCTGGATGGTTTGTCGCTGGCGCTTCAGTATGGGGCTGGATCTGGCAAAGGCGAGGCGCATGGCGCGAAAGATGGCTCGGCGCATCTGGTGCGGGGGCTGACGCGTGGGGATGGGTCGATTGGCGAGGATGTGACGAGCAATGTGAGGACGATTCGGTCTGTGCCGCTGAGTATCTCGGCTGCGAAGTTGAAAGCGGCGGGTTTGCCGCAGAGCTTTGAGGTTCGCGGTGAGGTGGTGTTGCCGCAGGCGTCATTTTTGAAGCTGAATGAAGAGAGGGAGGCGGCGGGACAGGCTCCGGCAGCGAATCCGCGGAATGCAGCGGCGGGGACGATTCGTACGCTGGAGCCGAATATTGTGGCGCAGAGGCGGCTGGATTTTTATGCCTACTTTTTGTTGCGGGATGGGGAGTTTTTGTTGCCGCAGCAGTCGACCGCGCTCGATGCCTTGAAGACTTCGGGTTTTCGCGTGAACAAGTATGTCAGGGCTTTGAAGAGCATCGACGAGGTGGTGAAGTTTATTGCGGATGCGGAGCCGCTGCGTGATTCGCTGGGGTATGAGATTGATGGTGTTGTGATCAAGGTGGATGCTACGGCGCAGCAGCGGAGGCTGGGGTTTACCGGGAAGGCTCCGCGGTGGGCGATTGCATACAAGTTTGCGGCGCGGGCTGGGATTACGAAGTTGGAGGATGTGTTGTTTCAGGTGGGGCGTACAGGGAAGGTGACTCCGGTGGCGGCGCTTGCGCCCGTGTTGATTGGGGGGACGACGGTGTCGCGGGCTACGTTGCATAATGCGGATGAGATTGCGCGGCTTGGCGTTCGCATTGGGGATTTTGTGCAGGTGGAGCGTGGTGGCGACGTGATTCCGAAGATTGTGGAGGTGGTGGAGGATAAGGCGCATCCGCGAGGGACGAAGGAGATTGTGTCTCCGAAGAACTGCCCGGTTTGTGCGAGCGAACTGCAACGGATTGAGGGCGAGGTGGATTGGCGGTGTGTGAACAACTCTTGTCCGGCACGAGTGCGTGAAGAGTTGCTGCACTGGTCGGCGCGTGGAGTGATGAACATTGAAGGGTTGGGCGACGCGATGGTGGCGCAGCTGCTTGGCCAGAGTGCGGAGCTGGGCGGCGAATCGCAAGTAGTGACGGAGGAGGGGGCGCCGGTCGTGGTGCGGAGGCCGCTGATTCATACGATTGGCGACTTGTACCGGCTGAAGCGCGAGGATTTGCTTGGGCTGGAGCGCGTGGGCGAGAAGACTGCGGATGCGCTGCTGGAAGAGATTAAGCGTTCGAAGAAAGCGGGGCTGGCGCGCGTGCTGTTGGGGCTGGGAGTCCGGTTTGTGGGTGAGCGGACGGCGCAACTGCTGGCGGAGCACTTCGGTTCGATGGATGAGCTGATGACGGCGGCGACCCAGGATTCGGAGAAGGCGAGCGAGGCGTTAGAGGCGGTGAATGAGGTGGGGCCGAAGGTGGCACAGGCGATCGTGGAGTTCTTCGCGGTGGAGAAGAACAAGGAGTTGGTGAAGGATCTTGCGGCGCTAGGGCTGGAGATGACGGCGGAGAAGCGGGTGACGACTTCGACGCTGGAGGGGTTGACGTTTGTGCTGACGGGGACGCTGCCGAATCTTACGCGGGAGTCGGCGAAGGAGAAGATCGAGTCTGCGGGAGGGCGGGTTTCGGGGAGTGTGAGCAAGAAGACGAGCTACGTGGTTGCGGGGGAGGAGGCGGGCTCGAAGCTGGATAAGGCGAATTCGCTGGGGGTGAAGGTGCTGGATGAGGCGGGGTTGCTGGAGTTGCTGGGGTAGTTGCAAGGGAGCGTGTCCTGCCGGGCGGGCCCACTCCGCGTGGGGCGGTCACTTCGTGACTTGTGTACCGGTCTGGGCGTGACGGGCTGCATGGGTCCTCCCTTTGGTCGGAAGGGATCTAGGGTGCATCGCGCAGGGCTAGGGCTGGTCTACGAGCTTCGGGGAGACGAGGTGCGGAGGGCGGACGGTGCTTGGAGCTACGGGTTGACTGGGGCTCGGGATTGGTGTGGGTTTTGGCTCGGAGGGATTGGTGGTTTGACGAGCGCTGTGGAAGCCGCAGGCCTTCATCGCGGCGATGGGCTCGGGGTTCTGCATGAAGGTGTCCCATACGAAGGCGCTTCGAAGATTTTCTGCCATGAGGACGCTGATTCCGAGGTCGATTCCGAGGACGTCGGGGTCGTACCAGTGGAGATCGGGGTGGAAGGCGTCACAGAAGCCGTAGCGTCCCCAGGCGTCTTTGCCGAAGTTGTCACGCAAGGCGCGAAGGACGTGGACGCAGTCGTGGGGTAGGAAGGGGAGCGAACCGGCGGCGGCGCTGGGGACGACGGACCCGTCAACTGGACCCATGAGGGGAGGGCCTCCCCAGGCGGAGTAGCCGTGCTCCCAGTCGGAGGCGGAGACGCCCCAGTAGTCTTCGGTGTAGCCGCGTTTGAGGCCGAGGCAGAAAGACTTGTGGGCTCGAGTGGCGGTGATGGAGTTCGAGAAGTAGTTGGCGTAGGCGTCGCGCTTGCCGGCGAAGTCGAACCAGGCGTGGGAGAACTGGTGGATGAAGAGAGGGTCGCGTCCGCTGATGTAGGAGTAGGGGCCGAAGGTCATGGGAGGCCGGGTGAAGGCGCTCCAGGAGTCTGGGGGGATGGGATTGGTGGGCGAACCGATGGCGAGGAGATAGAGCATCATCAGTTCGCTGTAGTGGTCCCACCGAGTGGAGATGAAGCCGGTCTCGGGGCGCCAGCCCATGGAGAAGGTTTTGCCGCCGTTGAGCATCCAGGGCCAGTCAACGCGGTTGTAGAGCTGAGTGGCGAGGGAGGTAATTTGGGGATCGGCGAAGTAGGCGCGGACGGTGAGGACGCCGCAGAGGAAGATAGCCGTGTCGATGGAGGACACTTCGACGTTGATGAGGGGCTTGCCGGTTTTAACGTCGCTGAAGTGGTAGAAGAAGCCGTGCTCGTTCGGCATCTTGTTGAGATGGAAGTCGAGCGTGGTGATGACTTGCTTTTTGATGCGATTGGTGTCGAGGTAGCCGCGCCTGTCGGAGATGCAGAGTGAGGTGAGCCCGAAGCCGGTGGCGGCGATGCTGGCGGCGAAGTGCTGGTCGAACTCGCCGGTGGCGGTCTTGTTGGTGGCGCGGTCTAGGACCTGTCCGGTGGCCGGGTCGGCCTGTTCGGTGAAGTAGAGGCAGCCCGCACGTTCCATCTCTTCGAGAAAGGCGATGTCTTCGTCGCTTAGCAGCCGTGTGTATGACGGTTGGGGCGAGGTTGCCTCTTGCGCCTCGAGAGGGAATGATGCAAAACCAGACAGAATGGCTCCGCCGAGGAGTTTAGTCGCGCTGCGTCGCGTGATTTTAGGCGGAGTCGAGGTGCTGAAACTCATTCTCTCTATCGTACGTTCCTGCCAGGACTGCAGACGTGTCTGACGCTGTGAATCGTGTAAAAGTAACGCGGACGTTGTAGAGCATGTCCCGGTCTGGTGAGGAGCTGGAACAGACTTGCTACTTGGATGCTGCGGGTGGGCAGGTCGATGCTGTGCGATTTTTCCCCGGGCAGAGGCTTTGCCAGAGACTTCGAGTCGAGTGGCTGGAACTCGCATGTGGAGTTGAGTTGTGGGACGGCGATTGCATTGTCGGCTGGTTGGGCAAAGGTTTGCCTACGTGGATATTGCCCACTTCGGAAAATAAGTGTCAAGAATCCGCGTGAGGATCGCGTCAAGTCGGGGTTCCGACAGAGTACCGAGGATCCTGTCGGAGCCGCCGGAGGTAATCCGTCAAGGATTAAGGAACGCTCACAAAGAGCCGTACTTGTGACAGACTGCATGAATGCGTGGACGCGCGAAAAATACTGCGACGCAAGAACTGAAGACGCAAGAACACAAGCCTGCAAGCCTGAAGGTCTTGTCGGATCATCTCGGATTGTCGATGGCTGCAATTTCTCGGGTTCTAAGTGGAGCGCCAGCTGCTCGTTCGATACCGAAGGCGACGCAGGATCGGATCTTGAAGGCGGCCGAGGAGCTGAACTACCGGCCGAATCTGTTTGCCCGTTCGCTGCGCAACCGGCGTAGTCAGACAGTTGGAGTACTTGTGCCTGAGGTAAGCGAAGGCTACGCGACCTTGGTGCTAAGTGGGATCGAGCATGAGCTGATGCAGGCGGACTATTTTTACTTTTTGATCAGCCATCATCATCGCGAAGAGATGATTCAGAGGAGCGAACGGCTGTTTCGCGATCGGGCCGTGGAGGGCGTGATCGCGGTGGACACACTGCTGCGGGATCGATGGGCGATTCCGACGGTGACGGTTTCGGGCCATCATGAACCGAAGGGTGTGACCAACATTGTCCTGAACCACCGGCTGGCGGCGGAGCTTGCCATCGATCACCTGAGTGGGCTGGGGCATAAACGGCTGGCATTTATCAAAGGGCAGAAGTTCAGCTCCGATACGGAGTCGCGGTGGCGGGGAATTCGGCACGCGATGGAGAGGAGAGGGTTGACGATTCTTCCGCAGCTGGTGACGCAGCTTGAGGGAGATCAGCCGACGCACGAGCCGGGCTATCTGGCGACGCAGAAGCTGATGGCGTGTGGCGAGACGTTTACCGCGTTGTTTGCGTTCAATGACGTGTCGGCGATTGGTGCGATCAAGGCGCTGCGGGAGGCTGGGCTGCGCGTGCCGCAGGATGTTTCGGTCGTGGGGTTTGACGATGTGCAATCGGCAGCGTTTCAGAATCCCGCGCTGACGACGGTGCGGCAGCCGCTACGGACGATGGGAATGCTGGCGGCGCAGACGGTGTTGCTGCAGATCGGGACGGCAGCTGGCGGGAACCACGCGCAGGAGATCGTCGTCGATCCCGAACTGGTGGTGCGGGAGTCGACGTGCCCTCCTGGGACGGGGAAGAGATAGCTTCGGGTGGAGAGCTTATGCCACTTGCGGAGCCGCTCCGGCTGGTCCCTGGTGATGGGCTGGCTTGTTGAAAAGCGTTTCGAGGGGTTGATCTTTGCGACGCTGTCGATGCTTCGAAACAGCTGGAAGCGTCTCTAAGATTTTTTATTTCAAAGCTGTTTGGTTCGGTCGTGTCTCGCGCAAGTGAGACGCAAATTAGAGGGGGAAGCTGAATCCCTGTTTGTGATAGCATCCCTGCTCCTCGAGATAGCGGTCCTTGCGGGGGCTGAACTCGATGGCGAGTGAAGGCGTCCGCCGTTGGCTGGAGATGGTGCGGATCGCTCCCCTTTCGTGAGATTTCATTTGTAACCGATGGAGATTTATCAGCTCTGATGTGAAGGAGAGTCTGACATGAAGGTCTATCTGGGAAACGACATTCGCAATGTGGCTGTGGTGGGCCATGCACACAGTGGGAAGACGACGTTGATCTGCGCGATGTTGCATGCGGCGAAGATGACGGCGACACGCGGACGGATTGAGGACGGATCGGCGGTGACGGCGTATGACGAGGAAGAGGTGGCGCGGCGGACGACGATGTCGAACGCGGTTGCGTTTGCGGAGTGGAGCGGGATTAAGATCAACCTGATCGATACGCCGGGATTTCATATGTTTGTGCATGAGACGCGTGCGGCGATGCTGCCGGTGGAGGTTGCGCTGGTGGTGGTGAACGCGCAGTGCGGGGCGGAGGCGGTCTCTGATCGTGTGTGGAAGTACGCAGCCGAAGTGACGCTGCCGCGCGTGATCGCGATCAACCAGGTGGATCATCCGAAGGCTGATAGCAGGATGGGCCGGCAAAAAATGATTGAGCAGTTGCAGGAGAAGTGGGGGCGGCAGGTGGTGCCGGTGCAACTGCCGATTGTGGATCAGCATGGGTTCCATGGGGTGGTGGACCTGGTGACGATGAAGGCTTATCTGTACAAGCCGGATGGAGATGGGCGCGGTGAGGTTGGGGTGATTCCGGAGGTGTTGAAGGCCGATGCCAAGGCGGCGCATGAGGCGCTGGTGGAGCTTGTCGCTGAGGGGAAGGACGAGTTGATGGAGGAGTTCTTTCGCGAGGGCACAATTCCGGAGGAGCATCTGATCGTCGCGCTGCACGAGGCGATTCGCGAGGATAGGATCTTTCCTGTGCTGTATGTGAGCGGTTTGCGGAATGTTGGGACAGATCATCTGTTGGATTTTTTGAAGGTGTATGCGCCAGCGCCCACGGAGAGGGAGCCGGTGGCTACGCGGGGGATCTTGCATTCGGCCTCGAACGGCGTGAACGGGAGCGGTGCGGGGGGCGATCAGGACGAGATTGTGATGCGCAAGGTGGATGATAAGGAGCCGCTGGCGCTTTATGTGTACAAGACGATGACCGATCCGTTTGCGGGGAGGATCTCGTTCTTCAAGGTTGTCAGTGGAATGATGACGACCGATAAGACGGTGCAGAACTTTACCCGGCATGAGCCGGAGAGGCTGGCGCATCTGTCGATCATGCAGGGGCGGAAGGCGGTTGAGGTTTCGGAGCTGCATGCGGGAGATATTGGGGCGGTGGCGAAGCTGCGGGTGACTTTGACGGGAGACACGTTGGGCGATAAGGCTCATGAGGTCTATCTGGAGCCGGTGCCGATGCCGGAACCGGCGATGACCTATGCAATTGAACCGAAGTCGCGGGCGGACGAGGATAAGCTTGGGCCGGCTCTGCATAAGGTGATGGAAGAAGATCCGATGGTGAAGTTCTTCCGTGATCCGCAGACGAATGAGTTTCTGGTGGCCGGGGCGGGACAGCAGCATATTGAGGCGGTGGTTTCGAAGCTGAAGCGGCGATACCACACGGATGTCACGCTGAAGGCGCCGAAGATACCTTATCGGGAGACTGTGCTCGGCCGCGCGGAGGCGCAGGGACGGTACAAGAAGCAGACTGGCGGGCATGGACAATATGGGGACTGCAAGGTTCGCATGGAGGCGATGCCGCGGGGAAGCGGAGTGGTGTTTGGGAATGAGATATTTGGCGGGGCGATTCCGCGGCAGTATGTTCCGGCGGTAGAGAAGGGTGTTCGAGAGTCGGCGGCGCGTGGGTTTCTGGCGGGGTATCCGGTGGTGGATTTGAAGGTGACGGTATTCGACGGCAGCTACCACGATGTGGACTCGAGCGAGATGTCGTTCAAGATGGCGGCGCGCCTGGCGTTTCGTAAGTGCATGGAGCAGGCGAGGCCGGTGTTGCTGGAGCCGGTGATGCGGGTGGAGATCGAGGCTCCGGACGACTTTGCCGGGGCGTTGCTTGGCGATCTGAATGGGCGACGGGGGCGAGTGCAGGGGATGGAGAGCGGCGGCGCGGGAACGACGGTGCGGGCTGAAGTTCCGATGGCGGAGATGCTGAGCTATGGGACGACGCTGACCTCGATTACGCAGGGGCGGGGGAGTTTTCGGATGGAGATGGATCACTACGAGGTGGTGCCGGCGTTGCTGGCGCAGAAGATTCTGGCGAACGCGAAGCAGCCGGTCCACGACGAGGCAGAGGAGTAGAAGCTGACCTCGGATGGTGCCTGGCGCTAATATAAAGATTCGATGAATTTGTCGGATCGGGTGCTATGAGTGCGAGTGCTGCCAGCGCGTTGGACTTCTCGGGGCCAGAACGGCTGGGGGCTGCGGGGTGGAAGAGACGGACGCTGCTTGATCTGGCGGTGGGGTATGGGCTGATCCTGATTGTGATCTGGACTCCTGCGCCACTGCGGACTGTCCTTTACTTCGTTACGCTTGGTTGGATTGGGTACGCGACGTGGAGCTCTTTTAGCGGTTGGGACGCGATGGGAGTGAGGGTCGCGGGGTTTTTCCGTTCCCTCTGGGTTGTGGGGATTGCTCTTTGTCTGGCGGCGGGAGCGGTGATCTTTGCGATGCGAGAGCAGACGCTGCATGGGCCGCATAGCGCGGTGCGGCTGATCCAAGGGTTCTGGGGATATACGGTTTGGTCCTTCTTTCAACAGTTTTTGTTGAATGATTTTGTGATGAGACGGTTGTTGAAGCTGACGAATGACCGGCGGATTGCGGTTGCGGGGGCGGCTGGACTTTTTGCATTAGCGCACCTGCCGAATCCAGTTCTGACGGTGATGACGCTGGTGTGGGGACTGGCGGCTTGTCTGATCTTTCTGCGGTATCGGAACCTGTTTACGCTGGGGATGGCGCATGCGGTTCTCGGGATCTGTGTTGCGGTTACTCTGCCGGCGTCGGTGCAGCACAATATGCGGGTCGGGCTTGGTTACCTGAGGTATCGGCCGCATGGGCAGCATCACCTGAACCAGATGGACCACAAGGTGTCGACCATGGTGTGGGTGATGGCTGAGGCGCCGACACGGCGATCCTGACGCCAGGCTCTGCCGTAGAAGATGCCGGCGATGGCGGCTAGCAGAACATAGCGCCAGTTGAAGTGAAGGGCGCGCTTGTTGAAGTGGGAGAGACCGAAGAGGGCGCTGGTTAGAAGCAATGCCTGAGTGCGGCCTATGCGCCGTTCGAGGAGGTTTTGCAGCCAGCCGCGGAAGAAGAGTTCTTCGGGGACAGCGATGAAGAGGAAGGTGAAGAGGTAGGCTCCGGCGAGTTGCGAGAGGCGCGGCCAGTGCGGGTGGAAGTGGAGAAAGCTGAGGCTGAGGCCGAGAGCGATGACTATAGGCGTGTACAAGGCCCATTCGCGCAGGCCGATGCGAAGGTCGCGCAGGTTGAGACGGAGATTGAAGCCGACTCCGTTTAACTCTCGGATAAACAGGAAGCCATAGATTCCGGCGTTGAGCAGAATGATCTTGTTGAAGACGGCCAGGTGCGGTGGCCACGCGGGCTCGAACCAGCGCAGGTCGACGGCAAGGCCGAGGGTGAGAAGGACGAGATAGTCTCGCCAGTTGCCGGTCTGGCCAGGATCAAGCTGTCGGGCTTGTTGGAGGAGGAGTGCGATGGCGATGGGGAGGAGAGTGTAGAGGCAGAACCAGTACCAATGAAAGCTGGAGGCGGCGAGGGTGATGAGGAGGTAGGGAAGGCTTAGCGCCGAGGGAAGAAGTAGCCTGAGTGGTGCGGGGAGAGCTTGAATTCGTTGGCGAGTCGTGTCGCTACAGAAGGCGAAGGACAGGTAAGGGATGAGGGTGAGGATGGCAGCGAATACGTTGACGGGCGTGAACATCTGCTGGGATTCAGTATAGGGAGGAGATGGTGGCTCAGGTAGATTCTCCGCGAACCAGGTCCTGCCGGACGGGCCCGCTGCGCGCGGGGCGGTCACTTCGTGACTTGTGTACCTTGTCTCGATGGGATTGATTTCACCCGTCCTCCCGGTGGTCGGAGAGGAGGGTAAGAGGTTGTAAACCAGGGGCGTTGCGCTTTTAAGGCTTGAATTTGTGGGCTTTATGGTGATAAAAGCATCTTCCGGGCCTTTGTTTGCTTCCAACTTACTTTGGAGAACCCTTCATGCCGCGTCCTTACTGGTCAGGTCAGATACAGATCTCGCTTGTTTCGTTTGGAGTCAAGCTGTTTACGGCGACCGAATCGAAGAGCGAGATTCGCTTTCATCAATTGAGTCGCAAGACGGGTGAGCGGATCAAGCACCAGAAGGTCTCGGGCGATGAGGGCAAGGTGGAGAGCTCCGATATCGTGAAGGGCTATGAGTATCGCAAGGGCGAGTACATCATGGTCGAGCCGGAGGAGATCGAGCAGATTCGAATTCCTTCGAAGCACACGATTGAGGTGACGCAGTTCGTCGATGAGGGCGAGCTTGATCCTGAGTTCTTCGAGAAGCCGTATTTTGTAGTGCCGGAGAACGATGTTCAGGCAGAGGCGTTCGCGGTTGTTCGCAAGGCTCTGCAGACGACGAAGAAGATTGCGCTGGGGAAGATTGCTTTCAGTGGGCGCGAGCACCTGGTGGCGGTGTCGGCTGCCACTGACGACAAGCTGCCGGGCATGATGGCGTACACGATGCGTTATGCGGAGGAGCTTCGCGATCCCAAGGAGTTTTTCGAAGACATCAAGAAGGTCGCGGTGGATGAAGATCAGCTCTCGCTGGCGAAGGAGCTGATCAAGCGCAAAGCGTCGAAGTTTGACCCGGAGAAGTTCAAGGACGAGTACGAGGCTGCGTTGCGCGAGATGGTTGAGGCGAAGGTAAAGCATGCGCCGATTCCGAAGGATGAGCCTGCACCTGCATCGGGCAAGGTTATTAACTTGATGGACGCGCTGCGGAAGAGTGTGCAGGGCGACGAGGCGGCTGCGGGTAAGAAGAAGGCTCCGGCAAGGGCCACGGCGGCGGAAGCGCAAAAGGGTATCGAGCTGGTGAAGCCTGCAAAGGCGACCAAACCGCGTAAGTCGGCGTAGAGTTCGCTATGGCTACGAAGAAGAGAGCCAAGCCGAAGTCCATGGTGTCTGCGGCGGACGCTGTGGATGAGCAGCTTGGACTCTATCGCTCGATGCGGGACTTCGAGGTCACCGGGGAGCCTAGCGGGTCGGCGAAAAAGAAGTTCTTTAACGATCAGCCTCTGCCTTTTGTGATTCAGAAGCATGCGGCTACGCGGCTTCACTATGATTTTCGGCTTGGGTGGAATGGGGTGCTGAAGAGCTGGGCTGTGGCGAAGGGACCGAGCTACGTCACGGCAGATAAGCGGCTGGCGGTGCAGGTGGAAGATCATCCGATCGACTATGGGGGCTTTGAGGGGATTATTCCGAAGGGCCAGTATGGCGGCGGCACGGTGATGGTGTGGGATCAAGGGACGTGGGAGCCGCAGGCTGGACACACCGATGTGGATGAGGGACTGCGTACGGGCTCACTGAAGTTCATCCTGCATGGGACGAAGATGAAGGGGAAGTGGGCTCTGATTCGCATGGGTGGCAAGGCTGCGAATGAGAGCAAGCCGAATTGGCTGCTGATCAAAGAGCATGATGATTTTGAGCGGACGAAGGATGAAGCCGCAGTAACCGATGAGGAACCGAACAGTGTCGTGACGGGGCGAGGTCTCGAGGAGATTGCGCGGAATGAAGATCATGTGTGGAACTCGAAGGAGACTGCGAGGGGGAATGCCTGGTATCGAAAGGATGCGGGGGATGCGGCTGCGAAAGGGGTGGTTGCGGAGAACGCTTCGAGTGAGACCGTCTCTACGGATAAAGGCGCGAAGTCTCGCAAGTCGAAGAGGGTTGCCGGGAAGTTGACGGTGCCGGCGGGTGCGCCGAAGGAAAAAATGCCTGAGTTTATTACGCCGGAGCTGGCGTTACAGGCGACGACTCCGCCTAGTGGTACTGGATGGCTGCATGAGTTGAAGCTGGATGGCTATCGCGTTCAGGCTCGCAAGGATGGGGATAGAGTTCAACTGCTGACGCGGACGGGGCTGGACTGGACGCACCGGATGAAGACGATTGCGGCTCTGGTGGGAGAGTTGCCGGTGGAGCGGGCGATTCTTGACGGCGAGGTTGTGGTGCTGGCAGAGAACGGCACCACCAGCTTTGCCGATTTGCAGGCTGCGTTTCAGGAGGGCGTGAAGAAGCCGCTTAGTTATTTTGTGTTTGATCTGCTTCATTTGAACGGACACAACATGCGGGATCTGCCGCTGATTGAGCGAAAGAGTTTGCTGGCCACACTTCTCGAAGGCGATGGTGAGTTTGTGCGGCTTAGCGAACACCTGGAGTCGGACGGCGGGGTCATCTTTCAGAAAGCTTGCGAGATGCATGTCGAGGGAATCGTCTCCAAGCGCGCTGCAAGCAGGTATTCGAGTGGGAGAGGTGGGAGCTGGCTGAAGGTAAAGTGCGTCCACGAGCAGGAGTTCGTGATTGGCGGGTTTACTTTGCCGTCGAATGGGAGCCACGGAGTTGGGGCTTTGCTGTTGGGGTACTACGACGGCGGGAAGCTGATCTATGCGGGGCGGACGGGTACAGGATTTACGCAGAAGACACACCGTGTGCTGCGCAATCAGTTGGAAGAGCTGCGTGAGAAGGAGAATCCGTTTGAGAATCCTCCGGCTGAGGCGCGTCGGGGAGCGAACTGGGTGAAGCCAGAGCTGGTGGCTCAGGTCAACTTTGCAACCTGGACCGCGGATGATCTGGTGCGCCAGGCTTCGTTTAAAGGACTGCGAGAGGATAAGCCTGCGAACGAGGTTCGGCGAGAGGAGCTGACCGTTGCGGCCCGGGTTCGCGGGACGAAAAGCGCTTCGCATTCGGCGTCGACCGGGATTGCGGCGAAGGCTGGTGGTGTAAAGGCGGATACCGCGAAGGACGTTCCTGTAGAGGCTGTCGCTGCAAAGAAAGTTGTTGGAAAAGTATCGAAGAAATCTGCTTCGGAGAATGTACCGGTGCGGTTGACGCATCCTGAGAAGGTTCTGGATGTGGAGACGCAGCTTACGAAGCAGCAACTGGCCGACTACTACTGGGCGATTGCATCGCATATGCTGCCGCATATCGAGGGCCGCCCGGTGTCTCTGGTACGTTGTCCTGATGGGAGCGAGAAGCCGTGTTTCTATCAGAAGCATGTGAACGCTACGCTGCCGCCGGGGATCACCGCGGTGGATGTACCTGATAAGAAGACGGGGAAGATTGAGCCGTACATTACGCTTTCGACCGCGGAGGCGCTGGCCGGGCTTGCGCAGATGGGCGTGCTGGAGGTTCATCCGTGGGGATCGAGGAATGAGGATCTTGAGCATCCAGACCGGATCATCATCGACCTTGACCCGGATGCTTCGATTGCGTGGCCGAGGTTGGCCGAGAGCGCCGGAGAGGTTCGTAGAGAGCTTAAGGAGCTTGGGTTGGAGAGCTTCCTGAAGAACACAGGGGGCAAGGGACTGCATGTTGTGATTCCGTTTGTGCCGGAGTACGACTGGGCAGTGATCAAGCAGTTTACCCACGCGTTTGTGTTGAAGATGGAGAAGGATCAGCCGGGCTTGTATCTGACGAAGATGAGTAAGGCCGCACGCAAAGACAGAATCTTTTTGGATTACCTGCGAAACGAACGTGGCGCAACGGCAGTGGCGGCTTTCTCTCCGCGGGCGCGTGCGGGGGCTGCGGTTTCGCTTCCGCTTGATTGGGACGAGCTGAAGTCGCCGGAACGAATTGTCGTTCGAGTTGCGGAGTTCGAAGGGTGGAAGGGGCGGTTGAGTCGCGATCCGTGGAAACAGTTCTTCAAGTTGCGGCAGCAAATTACACCGAAGATGTTGGAAACTCTGAAGATATCTACGGCTGCTTAGCGGCAATTTAGCGTGTTCGATAATGGACAGTCTGTTTCGATTGCGGACGAGGGGTGTTGTCTGGCTCGTTCTAAGTGATTGAAACCATTCGGTGGAGAATGGCCTTGCGCTTGCACTTAGACCCACCGCAATGGATATCTCCAGACCAGATATAAAGCAAAAGAAGATGCGTCGGCAATGGATCGCAGGTGGCTGCGCTGTGGTGGTGCTTGCGGTGATTGCGTTTTTCGTGACCCGGTTAAAGCCTGCAGCGCCTGAAGTCGATCGGGCTACCGTGTGGACGGACGCAGTGAAGCGGGGGCCGCTGCTGCGGCAGGTGCGTGGACCGGGTTCGCTGGTTCCGCGGGAAGACAAGATTCGGCTGATTCCTTCTGAGACTGAGGCGACGGTTGTGCGGATTCGTGTGCTGCCGGGTGCGAAGGTTGAGCCGGACACTATTTTGATGGACCTTGTTGATCCGCAGCTGCAGCAGGAGTTGCTGGATGCGCAGCTGCAGATGAAGGGCGCAGAGGCGGACTACATCAATACGCGCGCGAAGGTGCAGAGCGATCTGATGGATCAGAAGGCTGCGGCGGCTACGGTAGGGGCGGATCATAATCAGGCTCAGTTGCAGGCGCAGACGGATAAGTCGTTGTTTGATCTGGGCGTGATCAGTGGGTTGACCTATAGCGCTTCGAAGGGCAAGGCCGATGAGTTGACGACGCGGAACGATCTGGAGAAGCAGCGGCTTACGCTGAACGAGAAAGCGATCGAGACACAGCTTGCAGTGCAGCAGACCAAGGTGGATCAGGCGAAGGCGCTGCTTGGGTTGAAGCAGAAGCAGCTGGATGCGTTGAGCGTGCGGGCAGGGATCAGCGGAGTGCTGGTTGAGTTGCCGCACCAGGTGGGAGAGCATGTGGCTCCAGGAACGACGCTGGCAAAAGTGGTACAGCCGGACCAGTTGAAGGCGAGTTTGAAGATTGCAGAGACGCAGGCGCGTGATATTCAGATTGGACAGCCAGCGGAGATTGATACACATAACGGCGTGATCAACGGTAAGGTGATGCGAATTGATCCGGCGGTATTGAACGGAACGGTGACGGTTGACGTAGAACTCGCTGGAGCTCTGCCGCAGGGTGCTCGGCCGGACTTGAGTGTTGACGGAACGATCGATCTGGATCGGATGACGGATGTGCTGTATGTGGGCCGTCCGGCGTTCGGGAATGAGAACAGTACGATCAGCCTGTTCAAGGCTGCGTCTGACGGCAAGACGGCGGTGAGAGTTCCGGTGAAGGTCGGACGGGCTTCGGTAAATAGTATCCAGGTGCTGGAAGGATTGCAGGAAGGCGATACGGTGATTCTGTCGGACATGAGCCGGTGGGATAACACGGATCGGATTCGCTTGAATTAGAGAGCCCAGGCGACGGCCGGGATAAAGGAGAGCAGGAATGGCGACGGAGACGATGATTCAGATTGAGGACTTGAAGAAGATCTTTTATACGGACGAGATTGAGACGCATGCGCTGTCGGGCGTTCATCTGAACATTAATCGCGGGGAGTATGTGGCGATGTCCGGGCCGTCGGGGTGTGGGAAATCCACGCTGCTGTCGATCATCGGGTTGCTGGATACGCCTACGGGCGGACGGTACACGCTGAACGGCAAGGAAGTCGCAAATCTGAACTTCGCGGATCGCTCGCGGATTCGGAACCAGGAGATTGGGTTTATCTTCCAGAGCTTTAATTTGATTGGCGATCTGACGGTTGCTGAGAATGTGGAGCTGCCGTTGACCTATCGAGCTGGAATGCCGGCGACGGAGCGGAAGAAGAGAGTGCAGGAGTCGCTGGAGCGCGTGAATATGGCTCACCGGATGCGGCACTATCCTGCGCAGCTCTCGGGCGGTCAGCAGCAGAGGGTAGCGGTGGCGAGAGCGCTTGCAGGGTCGCCATCGATTCTGCTGGCTGATGAGCCGACGGGAAATCTGGACTCGAAGAATGGTGAGGCTGTGATGAAGCTGCTGCAGGAGCTGCATGCAGAGGGCGCGACGATCTGTATGGTGACGCACGATCCGCGGTTTGCGGCACATGCGGAGCGGCAGGTGCATCTGTTTGACGGCAAGGTGGTGGCTGAAGGTGAGCTGAATCGGCTGTTAGCGGAGGTAGAGGGATGATGGCACTGATCGAGGACATGCGTCTGTTTCTCAGGCAGATGTGCGGAGCGATTGGAATGTCAGGAACGGCGGTGAATGTGGTGCCGGTGGTTGTGCTCGGCGTTGCGTTGAACGTCGCTGCTCTCGGCTTGGTGGCGAGCGTGCGGACTGGGAAACAACCGGTATGTCAGAGGACTACGCTGCGGGCCGCGGCGCAGACGGAGTGGAAGGTTGTGCGAACGGTGGTTTCAACGATGAAGGCGATCGGCCAAGCGCAGCGCAGATTGTGTGCGGCGAGCGAGTGGGTTGAGGGCCTTTAGCGAGAGAGTTCGGGAGCGGCGAGGCCGGACGGAATGTGTACCGTACCGCTGCTGTGAAGCGCAGTGCTCCAACGCAATGAGTCGTTTCGCGGCTTCGGGGAAAGGCAGAGTTTGATTTTGTCGTCCAAGGGCGACGCACCGATTGCGAAGTTGCCAACTTGACGTGGCGCAAGAGAATGGAATGGAGCGAGGGATGGACGGGTTGATACAGGATGTGAAGTATGCGCTGCGACAGTTGCGGAAGGCGCCGGGATTTACCCTAACGGCTGTCCTGACGCTTGCGCTTGGCATTGGCGCGAATGCGGCGATCTTCACGCTGGTGCATGCGGTGCTGCTGCAGAACCTGCCTGTGAGCGATCCGAAGACGCTGATACGTCTAGGCGATAAAGATGATTGCTGCGTGATGGGGGGACGGCCCGAAGATGAGGACTACTCCCTGTTTTCTTATGATTTGTATAAGCATCTGCGCGATAGCAGTCCTGAGTTTGAGCAGCTGGCGGCGATGCAGGCGGGTGTCAACCCAGGAACGCTGACGGCACGGCGTGGATCAAGCAACAGTCTGTCTAAGGCCTCATCCGGGGAGTTTGTCTCCGGGAATTACTTTCAAACTTTTGGTTTGCAGCCGTTCGCAGGACGACTTCTGGTGCCGTCTGATGACGCGGCGGGAGCTCCGATGGCTGCGGTGTTGAGCTACAGGGCGTGGCAGCGCGATTACGCCATGGACCCCTCTGTGGTGGGCAGCACGTTCCAATTGAATACACATCCGGTGACGGTGGTGGGAATCGCACCGCCTTCTTTTTATGGGGACCGGATGACCGATACGCCGCCGGATTTCTTCCTTCCGGTGACGATGGAGCCGATTCTCGATCCTGGTGCGTTGCTGAATCGTCCGGAGTCGAACTGGCTTTATGTGCTTGGCCGCGTGAAGCCGGGCACGCAGATTGGTCCGTTGCAAGAGAAGATGAGCGGTTTGTTGCGGGACTGGCTGGTCCCGATCAAGTCATATCAGAGCGCGGAGGGAAAGAAGGCGCTGCCAAAGACTCACTTGATTTTGACGCCAGGTGGCGTTGGGATTGCGAATATGCAGACCCAATACAGAAGCGGACTGCTGCTGCTGATGGGGATCTCCGCGCTGGTGCTGCTGATTGCATGTGCGAATATTGCGAACCTGATTTTGGTGCGTGGGATGGCGCGACGGGCTGAGACCTCGATTCGAATGGCTCTCGGTGCGGCGCGGAAGAGAATCATTCGTCAGATGTTAACTGAAAGTGTGTTGCTGGCGTGCCTTGGAGGTATCGCTGGACTTGCGGTGGCGTACGCGGGAACGCGGATGCTGCTTACGCTCGCGTTTCCTGATTCTCCGGGCCTACCGATACATGCTAGCCCTTCGCTGCCGGTTCTGGGGTTTGCGTTTGGCTTGTCGCTGTTGACAGGGCTGATCTTCGGAATCGCGCCGGCCTGGATCACATCTCACTCGGAGTCTGCGGAGTCTCTTCGCGGCGCGAATCGATCGACTCGGGACAGCGCTTCTTTGCTGCAGCGATCGTTGGTGGTGACGCAGGCTGCATTGTCGCTGGTGTTGTTGGTGGGGGCCGGTCTACTAACGAGAAGTTTGAATAAGCTCGAGCATCAAGATTTTGGATTGCAGACAGAGAATCGCGTAGTGATCCATATCAGTCCGGACAATGCGGGTTATAAGCCGGATCAGTTGCAGGCTCTCTATGGAGAGATGCTGGAACGCTTCAGGGCATTACCGGGAGTCGAACGAGTGGGTTTGTCGCTTTACACTCCGCTCGAAGGCAACAATTGGGGTGAGGGCGTTACGATCCAGGGGCAACCTGAGCCTGGGCCGAAAGATCATATCGGTGCATCGTGGGATCGTGTGACCCCGGACTTCTTTCATTTGATCGGGCAACAGGTTTTGCGTGGTCGTGGAATTACCGATCAGGATACGGATACTTCGCCGATGGTGGCAGTCGTGAATGAGGCTTTCGTGAAGCGATTCTTTTCGAAGGGCGAAGACCCGATTGGCGCTCACTTCGGGTTGGATGGCGTGAAGAGCGCGGGTGAGATCGAGATCGTCGGCGTGGTGTCGGATGTGAAGTATGTCGAACCGCGTGAGGCTGTGCGGCCGATGTACTTCCGGCCATTTCTGCAGCACGCTCCACTGTCGGACAACGTCGATGTGAGGTCGCTCTTTGCGGGGGCGATCATGCTGCAGATGAGAGGACCTTCGGAGGGACTGGAGGCGCAGGTGCGGCGGACACTTGCGAATATCAATCCGAACTTGACCGTGATCAACTACAACACCTTCGGCGGTCAGATTGAGGGTCAGTTCAGCCAGGAGAAGTTGATTGCGCGGTTGACGTTGATGTTTGGCTTGTTGGCGCTGGTGCTGGCTTCGGTTGGTTTATATGGCGTGACGGCTTATACCGTAGCTCGACGAACACCGGAGATTGGGATACGGATGGCGCTCGGTGCTGGACGTGGCAGCGTGGTGAGTATGGTGCTGCGCGAGGCCATGCTGCAGGCCGGAGTGGGGCTGGCGATCGGCTTGCCTGTTGCGTTATTGTGCGTGCGATTTTTGAAGGCTCAACTGTATGGAACTGGTGGACAGGATCCTATTGTCCTTGCTGGAGCAGTTGTGGTGCTGATCGTTTCTGCGTGTGTTGCGGGGTTGATCCCGGCGCGGCGCGCGGCTTCGACTGATCCGGTCAAGGCGTTGAGGACTGAGTAACGCAGGCCGGCGAATCATAGGCTAAGGATATCGCCATTCGAATAGATGGAAGTTTTGAAGATGGAGCAGAGCATGATTGAGTTGAAACAGCTGGAGCGGAGTTATAAGACGGGCCACACGGAGACATGGGTGCTGCGACGAATCAATCTCACGATCCGTGAAGGTGAATTCGTAACCGTAATGGGTCCGTCTGGAGCGGGGAAGTCTTCGCTGTTAAACGTGCTGGCGATGCTGGACGATCAATGGAGGGGAGAGTTTTACTTTGCAGGCGATGCCGTCCATGCGATGAATCGCAAACAGAGGGCTGAACTAGCGCGGCGAAGGATTGGGATGGTGTTTCAGAGCTATCACCTCCTTGACGATCTGACGGTGGCGGAGAATATCGATCTTCCCTTGTCGTACAAAGACATTCCAAAGCCGGAACGGCAGGCTCTCGTTGCCGATACGTTGGATCGCTTCAACATTGTCGGCAAGAAGGACCTTTTCCCGAACCAGCTCTCTGGTGGGCAACAGCAGTTGGTTGGAATTGCACGGGCCGTCATCCACAAACCGGATCTACTACTGGCCGATGAGCCGACGGGGAACCTGCACTCGGAGCAGGCGAAGGAGATTATGCAGCTGTTTCGCAGGTTGAATGAAGAGGGTACGACGGTGGTGCAGGTGACGCATTCGGAGACGAACGCAGAGTATGGCACGCGTACGATTGAACTGCGGGACGGATGGCTATCTCGGGATACGGCGGGTCTTGCAGCGACTGAAGGAGCGGGGGTGCGGGCGTGAAAGGAAGTTCTTCGCTGCTTCGCTGCTTCGGCGTGATGGCGTTATTGGAGATGCCTTTGCTGGCGCAGGTGCAGCAGGCTACTGTGACCCAGGCCACACCAGCAGCGGAGTCGCCTGCGTTGCGCCTGGATATTCCGCATTCCAGCAATCCGCTTGATACGTATCGTGCTTCGCTGGTGCCGCGACCGAATCTGGCGAACTCGCCACGAATTGACGCTCTAGTGAAAGACGGTGTTCTGGAACTTAGTCTGAAAGACGCGATCTCTCTGGCTTTGGAAAACAATCTGGACATTGCGATCGCTCGATACAACATTCCGATTGCTGCCGCGGACGTTCTGCGTACGCAGGCGGGCGGCTCGTTTCGCGGAGTCAATACTGGTGTGGTGCAGAATACGCCGGGAGGCGGTGTAGGCGGCTTTGGCTCAGGATCGAGTGGGGCTGGTGCTGGCGGGACATCGGGTGGCGCAGGTGGTGCGGGCTCCGGCGCGTCGGGCCTCGTTTCGTCGACTCTTGGTACAGGGACGATCGTTTCCTCGTACGATCCTGCAATTACGGGGACGTTCAGTATCGAGCACTATGCGCAGCCGTTGTCGAATACGATCGTCTATGGAGTTCCGCAGTTGCAGCAGAATACGACGACGGGAGACATTGGTTATGCGCAGGCGTTTCCGACGGGAACTTCGATTTCGGCGGTCTTCGATAACAATCGCGGAACCACAAACAGTCCTGAGAGCTTTCTCGTCCCGACGCTGAACTCGTACTATCACTTCGCAATACAGCAGCAACTGCTTGCAGGCTTCGGTCTTGGACCAAATCTGCGGTTTCTGCGGATCGCCAAGAACAATCAGCGCATTTCGGATGAAGCGTTCAAGCTACAGGTGGTGACGACGGTGACCCAGATTGCGAATATGTACTGGGATCTGGTGGCTGCCTACGAGGATGAAGGTGTCAAAAATCGCTCGCTCGAGTTTGCCCGTCAGGCGCTGGAGAGTGGGCGCAAGCAGCTCGCGTTGCAAGCGATTCCTGCGATGGATGTGATGAAGGACGAGGCGGAAGAGGCGAGCCGTGAACAGGATCTGACGATTGCGAAGACGACGTTGCAGTTTCAGGAGTTGTTGATCAAGAATGCGCTGACGAAAAATCTAGACGATCCGATTCTGGAGGCGATGCCGGTGCGGCCGACCGATCAGAGCGCAATGACCGACGCGACCCCGCAGGGTCCGACTGAGGATATGACGGCGCACGCACTGAAGGACCGGCTGGAGTTGGGCGAGTCGGATATTGACCTTGAAAATAGACGCCTGAGCCGGGATGCGGCTCGTAATGCCTTGCTGCCTACGGTTGCGTTGACTGCATACTATGGAGGCTCGGGTCTGGCTGGGTTGCAAAATCCTGAGTCGGGCACGATCTCGACCAAGCCGCAGGATTTTGGCGGAGCGTTGAAGACGGCGTTCAACAATAGTGCTCCTGATTACTATGTCGGTCTGACGGTGAACGTGCCACTGCGAAATCGAGTGGCGAAGTCGGACCAGTATCGCGCGGAGCTGGAGACGAGACAGTCGGAGCTGCGGTTGGAGCAGTTGAAGAAGCAAATTCGTATCGAGGTTCGGAACGCTCAATATGCGCTGGAGCAGAGTGAAGCGCGTGTGGTTTCCGCACGCAAAGGACGGGACCTGGCGCAGAAGACCTTCGACATTACGGCGAAGGAGCAGGAGCTGGGCGCGGGATCGAACTATCAGACCCTGACGGCGCGACGGGATCTTGCGGCAGCTGAGTCAACGCTGGTTGCCGCGATGACGGCGTATCAAAAGGCTAAGATTGAAGTGGATCGCGCGGTCGGCTCTACGCTGGAAGCAAACAAGATTTCGATAGAATCGGCGAAGACGGGTATTGCCCCAAGTGGGCAGTAGCGCGCAGGAGCAGGTTACCATGCTGGCGGAGCGGATTGACAAGAAGGAGTCGGGTGCGGAAGATGCTGAGGCGTCGTGCAGACTGCTGATTGCAGATGACCAGCCACATATTTTGGAGGCGCTGCGACTGTTATTGAAGCCGGAAGGCTACCAGCTGGAGATGGTGCGAACGCCGGCGCTGGTGCTGGAGGCTTTGGCACATGAGAGCTTCGATGGAGTGCTGATCGATCTCAACTACACGCGGGATACTACCTCCGGTCAGGAAGGACTGGATCTCGTGACTCGAGTCAAGGAGATCGACGCGCAGCTGCCGGTGGTGGTGATGACGGCGTGGGGCAATATCGATCTTGCGGTGGAGGCGATGCGCCGGGGTGCGGGAGACTTTATTCAGAAGCCGTGGGAGAACGCACGTCTGCTGAGTATTTTGCGGACGCAGATGGAACTGCACCGCAGTCAGAAGAAAATGCGATGGCTGGAGGCGGAGAATCGGATCCTGCGGGCTACAGGCGCTCCGGATTTCATTGCTGCTGCGGCTTCGATGCGGCCTGTGCTGGAGACGATGGCTCGGGTGGGTCCGTCGGATGCGAACGTGCTGATTACAGGTGAGCATGGCACGGGCAAGGAGATTGTGGCGCAGACGCTGCATCGCTTGTCTTCGCGCGCAGAGCGAACACTGGTGGCCGTCAATACAGGCGCTCTGCCGGAGGGGACCTTCGAGAGCGAGTTGTTCGGTCACGTGAAGGGAGCTTTTACCGATGCTCGTTCTGACCGCATCGGGCGATTCGAACTGGCGAGCGGCGGAACGCTCTTTCTTGATGAGATTGCGAATATTCCGGTGCGGCAGCAGGCGAAGTTGCTGCGGGTCCTGGAGACAGGCGAGTTGGAGCGCGTAGGCTCTTCGAAGACGCAGAAGGTGGATGTACGGATGCTTTCGGCGACCAATGCGGATTTGCGAGCGGAGTGCGCGGCGGGACGCTTTCGGGAAGATCTGTTGTTTCGGCTGAACACGGTCGAGATTAGTCTTCCCCCGCTGCGGGAGCGGCGTGAAGATATTCCGGCGCTGGCGGGTCACTTCATGGCGCGATACGCTGCACGGTATCGCAGGCCGATTCAGGGATTGGAGCCGACGGCGCTTCAGATGATGTTGCAGTATGGCTGGCCGGGAAACGTGCGCGAGCTGGATCACACTATCGAACGCGCGGTCCTGATGGCTCGAGGAGCGCTCATTGAACCTGCGGACCTGGGGTTGAATACGCAGCAGAGGGGCTCGGCGCAGAGCATGGACGAGATGAGCCTTGAGGCGGTGGAGGCAATTCTGATTCGCAAGGCGCTCGCCCGTACAGGTGGTAATGTGAGCCATGCGGCAGATGCGCTTGGATTGAGCAGAGGAGCGCTTTACCGCCGCATCGAAAAATATGGTCTCTGAAGATCCAGACGGCGAGATATCCAGCAATAGCCGGCCGCGGACCCGTATGCCGCTGGGGAGATCGGCGCGGCGCCTGAGTTTCGAAAAAAGGCTGCGACTGTGGCTTTGCCTTCCCGGGCTGCCGATGCTGGTGATGTGCTGGCTTCTGTTACGGCGTCATTCGGTTGACGCTCTTCTGCAGAGTATTGTTCTGCTGGGTCTGGCGCTGGGATGGATCTTTGCGGTCTCGGTTTTGATGGAGCAGATCATTCGACCGCTGCAGACGCTGGCGAACGTCGTGGCTGCGTTGCGGGAGGATGACTTTTCTTTCAGAGCACGAGGAGGGCGGAGAAATGACGCCATGGGCGATCTTGCTCTTGAGATCAATCGACTCGCGGGAATGCTACAGGGGCAACGTGCAAGCGCGTTAGAAGCAATGGCGTTGGTGGAACGCGTGATGGGGTCGATGCAGTCTCCGGTGCTGGCGTTTGATCCTGAGGGTCGATTGAAGTTGCTCAATGCGGCGGGGGAGCGGGCATTTGGGTTGCAAGTTCAGACGGCGCTCGGTCACTCGGCTGTAGGGTTGAAGCTTGAGCAGCTGCTTGATGTAGCGGATGAGGAAGTCATGTCGCTGGGTAGCGGGCAGCAGTCGGTACGGTGGGTGGTGAAGAGAACAAGCTTCCGACTTCGCGGCGTTCCGCATACGCTGTTTGTGCTGTCGGATGTGAGTGCCGCGTTGAGGGAGGAGGAGCGGCTTGCGTGGGAGAGGTTGATTCGCGTTCTGGGACACGAGATTAACAATTCGCTGACGCCTATCAAATCGATTGCAGGGAGTCTGCGTGGTCGACTTGCGGGTATGAGTAATGCATCAGGCGAGATCGCTGACTTTGAAAGAGGCCTCGAGGTTATCGAGAATCGATCAGAATCGCTGAACCGGTTTCTGCAGGCATACCGGCAGCTGATGGGTCTGCCGGCACCGCGGCTGGCTTCGGTATCGGTGGCGACTTTGGCGCAAAGGGTCGCACTGCTGGAGAGACGGGTCGCGGTGACTGTAGAGGGGGCGCCAGACGTCGTTGTGCAGGTGGATGCTGACCATATTGAACAGGCACTGATTAATCTGGTGCGCAATGCAGCCGATGCTGCGCTTAGTCCGGACGATGTCGGTAAAGGTGGTCCTCACGTAGAGATCGTTTGGAGGACCGCCGGGTTAGAGGTTGTTATCGGTGTGCTGGACAACGGTCCTGGCTTGACCAACGCGAGCAATCTGTTTGTTCCGTTTTATACGACCAAGCCGGGTGGAACGGGGATTGGTTTGGTTCTCGCGCAGCAGATTGCGCAGGCACATCGAGGTTCGGTGCAACTGGCTAATCGTGCGGATGGTCAGATTGGGTGTAGAGCTGATCTCCGATTGCCGATTGCCGGATGACTAGGGGTGATGGTCGATTCCTGATATTACAGAGGCGTCGATTTCGTGTAATCCCTGCTTTTGGTGGGTCTGGATTGCTTCTTTTAGCAATGTGGAAGGAAAGAGAGTGTGCCAAGTGCTCGTTCGCCGTGCAAAATAGCACAGGATCAGAACGAGGTGAACTATGGCTTGTAAGGCGGAAGAGCTGAGACAGATTCCTCTGTTTGCGCTGCTCGACGATGAAGAGATAGGGGTGCTGGCAGCACAGGTTGAGATCAAGAAGTTTGCTGCACGCCAACGCATCTACAAGCTGGGCGAACCGGGGAAACACGCCTACGTGATGGTTTCGGGTACGGTGCGGGTGACGACAGTGGACCGAGATCACCAGGAGGTGCTCGTGGATGAACCCCACGATGGTGAGTTCTTTGGCTTTGCTTCGATGCTGGAGGACACACCTCACCAAACCACGGCACTGGCGATGGAAGAGACGACCTGTGTTGAAGTGAGCCGTGACGATATTGCGGCTCTGCTACAGCAAAAACCGATGGCGGGGATGGACATGTTGACCGTCGTGAGCCGTCAGTTTCATGCGTCACAGGAGCTGGTGCGGCTTCGAGCCAGTCGCAACTCAAATGACGTGATCGAAGAGGAGATGAGCTTTGGAGACCGCCTCGCGGATTCGGTCGCACGATTCGGTGGGTCGTGGATTTTTATCATCTTATTCGGATCTGTACTTGTGGTTTACGCTTCGGCAAATATTGCTCTGAAGGGGAGAGCCTGGGACCCCTATCCGTTTATTTTGCTGAATCTGTTTCTGTCGATGCTGGCTGCCATCCAGGCTCCAGTGATTATGATGAGCCAGAATCGTCAGGACACGAAAGACCGGGTGCGTGGTGAGTTGGACTATGATGTGAATCTTCGTGCTGAATCCGAAATTCAAAACCTGTCGGGCAAGCTGAATATGCTGTCGGAAAAGATCGGCGACGTTGATGATCTTTTGCGGGAACATTTAAAGATGAAAGAACAGTTGCCTGGAAGGTAGTGACGGAGAGAAAGAGAACAACAGGCTTGCAGCTCGTGCCGGAGCGTGTCGTTATTGTTAGGTTGCCTCACGGCACATACGACTTCTTTACGACCTTTCTACACCTTCTTTATGGATCCACTGTTTGAATGAAGAATACGCGCGGAAGCGTGAGATTTCGTCATGCGCAGCCGGTGACCTTAGGGTTGAGTGGCTGTGGAGGCTCGGATGGGAAGGCTTCGTTCGGAGGCAGGATTATGTGGGATTTAGGATGCGTCGGTGCCAGTGTGTTTTTTTTTGTGATCGCGATTGGCTACACGACAGGATGTGAGCGGTTGGGGATGAAGGAGAAGCAGGGATGATCGAGACATTGCTGCTTGGCCTGGTAACCGTACTGTTACTGATCTATCTGGTTTATGCGCTGCTGCGCCCTGAAAAGTTTTAAGAGGAAGTAGTTATCATGACCGCGAACGGCTGGTTTCAGGTTTTCGTCTTTTTTGCATTGATATTGGTATGTGCAAAGCCACTGGGTCTGTACATGGCTCGCGTCTTCGAGCGCGAACAGACCTGGGTAGATGTTATCTTTCGTCCGCTGGAGCGACTCGTCTATCGCCTGACGGGCATCGACGAAACGCATGAGATGACCTGGAGCGAATATGCGGTTGTCATGTTGCTCTTCAGCCTGGTCTCAATGTTGGCAACGTATGCGGTAGAGCGGCTGCAGCAGTGGCTGCCCCTCAATCCTCAGCATCTCACATCTGTAACTCCTGATCTTGCATTGAACACGGCGGCGTCTTTTACGACGAATACCAACTGGCAGTCCTATGTGCCTGAGACGACGATGAGCTATTTAACTCAGATGCTCACCCTTGCTTACCATAACTTCTTCTCGGCGGCTGTCGGAATGGCTTTGGCGGTTGCGCTGATCCGTGGTATTTCGCGGCGAGAGTCGAAGACCCTGGGAAATTTTTGGGTTGATGCGACGCGCGCCTCGTTGTGGGTTCTACTTCCAGGTTGTTTGATCTATGCGCTCTTGTTGGTCTCGCAAGGCGTAGTGCAGAACTTTCGCCCCTACGATCAGGCAAAGCTCGTGCAGGCGCAGACGACAACTGCCACAGGCTCTGACGGTAAGACGACGACACAAACTGTGACGACGCAGAGCATTGCGCAGGGCCCGGTTGCTTCTCAGGAAGCGATCAAGATGCTAGGGACAAATGGTGGAGGGTTCTTTAATACAAACAGCGCACACCCGTTCGAGAACCCAACGCCTCTCTCTAATTTGATGCAGATGTTCTCGATCTTCCTGATACCCGCCGGGCTGACAGTCACGCTGGGTCGAATGACGCGAGCGCCGAAGCATGGCTGGGCAGTCTTTGCTGCGATGTCTGCGCTCTTTTTTGTTGGTGTTTTTGTGGCGTACTACGCGGAGGCTCAGACAAATCCGCTTCTTCACTCGGTGGATCAGCATGTTTCGACGATGCAGGCCGGCGGCAATATGGAAGGCAAGGAAGTACGGTTCGGCATCGCCAACTCCGCATTGTTTGCGACAGTGACAACGGATGCAAGCTGCGGTGCGGTGAACGCCATGCACGATTCGTTTATGCCGCTCGGAGGTTTGGTCCCGATGGTCAACATCATGCTGGGCGAGGTGATCTTCGGTGGGGTGGGAGCGGGGCTCTATGGGATGTTGATCTTCGTCGTACTGGCTGTCTTTATAGCCGGTTTGATGGTTGGGCGGACGCCTGAGTATCTGGGCAAGAAGATCGAATCGTATGACGTGAAGATGGCCATGCTTTATGTGCTGATCTTTCCTTTGTCGATTCTGGGATTTTCGGCGGTGACCCTGATGATGCCGCAACTTGGCCTCTCGTCGCTGGCGAACACGGGACCTCATGGTCTATCGGAGATTCTCTACGCCTACACGTCAGCGACTGGAAATAACGGATCCGCTTTCGCGGGCCTTAGTGCGAATACGCATTGGTACAACTTATCGCTGGCGGCAGCGATGCTGATCGGCCGATTCCTGATGATCGTTCCGATGCTGGCTATCGCCGGTAGTCTGGCGAAGAAGAAGCTGGTTCCTCCATCGCCGGGAACTTTTCCTGTTCATACGCCGCTATTCACGGTGCTTTTGGTGGGCGTTGTTCTTATCGTTGGCGCGCTTACTTTCTTTCCCGCTATCTCGCTCGGTCCAATTCTTGAGCACCTAATGATGCACGCTGGCAAAAGCTTCTAGTCCAGAGAAAACAGATAACCATGGCAAATACCCGCAAACGCTCCTTATGGGACAGCAAAATAGTACGCCGCGCGCTGGTCGACGCGTTAGTCAAGCTGAGTCCGCGCACGATGATGAAGAATCCGGTGATGTTCGTTGTTGAGATCGGCAGCGTGATTACCACTATCTATCTGCTTCGCGATAGTCTCTCGCATCGCGGGTCGTTTCAATTCGATCTGCAGATTACGTTGTGGCTCTGGTTCACCGTACTATTCGCGAACTTTGCGGAAGCGATGGCGGAAGGCCGCGGCAAGGCGCAGGCGGACGCGCTGCGGCGTGCGAAGTCGGAGACGACTGCAGTGCGGCTTCGCATAGACGGGAGCACGGAGGAGGTTCCCAGCTCGGATCTGCGGGCGGGGGATCATGTCATTGTTATTGCTGGTAATATGATCCCCGGCGATGGCGAAGTAATCGAAGGCGTGGCTTCGGTGGATGAGTCGGCGATCACGGGTGAGTCTGCGCCAGTGATTCGCGAAGCTGGTGGAGATCGGTCCGCGGTTACTGGTGGAACGCGGTGTTTATCGGACCAGATCAAGGTGAAGATTACATCTAACCCCGGTGAGACATTTCTGGATCGCATGATTGCGCTGGTTGAAGGCGCGGAGCGACAGAAGACTCCGAATGAGATCGCTCTGAACATCCTCCTTGCGGGCTTGACGATCATCTTCTTGCTAGCTGTGGTGACGTTGCAGCCGATCGCGATCTATTCGACTGCGCCGCAGACGGTGTTTGTGCTGATCTCGTTGCTGGTGTGTCTGATTCCGACGACGATTGGCGGGCTGCTTTCGGCGATTGGGATTGCTGGGATGGATCGGCTGGTGCAGCATAATGTGCTGGCGATGTCGGGGCGCGCGGTTGAAGCGGCGGGTGATGTGAATACGCTTCTGCTGGATAAGACGGGAACAATTACGCTGGGCAACCGTCAGGCTGCGGAGTTTATTCCTGCGCCTGGAGTGAGCAAGGATCAGCTTGCGGATGCGGCGCAGTTGTCGTCGCTTCCGGATGAGACGCCGGAGGGGCGCAGCATTGTGGTGTTGGCCAAGGAGTTGTACGGTCTTCGCGGGCGCGAGTTGAGCGAGTTGCAGGCGGAGTTTGTGCCGTTCAGCGCGGTAACGAGAATGTCGGGCGTTAACCTTGATGGGCGGATTATTCGGAAGGGTTCGACCGACGCGATTGCCGCATTTTTGAAGGAGAATGGCGGAAGTTTACCGGATGAGGTGCGCGCAGCGGTTGAGACGGTTGCCCGTAGTGGGGGTACGCCGCTGGTGGTGGCGGAGAATCGGCAGGCACTGGGCGTGATCCATCTGAAGGACATTGTGAAGGGTGGAATGAAGGAGCGGTTCGCGCAGCTTCGGTCGATGGGGATTCGGACGATCATGATTACCGGAGATAATCCGCTGACTGCGGCGGCGATTGCGCGTGAGGCCGGTGTCGACGACTTTCTCGCGGAGGCGAAGCCCAAGGACAAGATGGACCTGATTCGCCGCGAGCAGGCTGAGGGCAAGCTGGTTGCGATGACGGGCGATGGAACCAATGACGCTCCTGCGCTGGCGCAGGCTGATGTGGGCGTTGCGATGAACACAGGCACGCAGGCGGCGAAGGAGGCGGGGAATATGGTCGACCTCGACTCGAACCCGACGAAGCTGATCGAGATTGTGGAGATCGGAAAGCAGTTGCTGATGACTCGTGGTGCGCTGACGACGTTCTCGATCGCAAATGATGTTGCGAAGTACTTTGCGATTATTCCGGCGATGTTCGCTGCTACGTTTCCGGTGTTGAGTGCGTTGAATATCATGCATCTGAAGACACCGCAGTCGGCGATTCTCTCGGCGGTGATCTTCAACGCGTTGATCATTGTTGGGCTGATTCCGCTGGCGCTGAGGGGCGTTGGTTATAAGGCGATGTCGGCGGAGGCGTTGTTGCAGCGCAATCTGTTTATCTACGGATTCGGCGGACTTGTTGCTCCTTTTCTTGGTATCAAGCTCATCGACATCATCATCACTGCCATTCATCTGGCCTAAGGAATTTTATGCGTCGCAATCTGATCACCGCTGTGCTTTATACCGTTGTTACGACTGTTTTGTTCGGCTTGGTCTATCCGTTTGTTGTGACCGGACTGGCGCAGGTGCTGTTTCATGACAAGGCTAACGGGCAGCTTCTTTATGCGGGTGGGCAGCTCGTTGGCTCGCGTCTTATCGGTCAGTCGTTTACGGCTCCGCAGTACTTTCATTCGCGGCCTTCGGAGGCGGGCATTGGATACGATGCTGCGAACTCGAGTGGGTCGAATCTTGGTCCGACGAACAAGAAGCTGATCGACCGGGTAGCGGGGGATGTGGCGGCGTTGCAGGTCGATCATCCTGGAGCGAACGTGCCGATTGATCTGGTCACGGCTTCGGGATCGGGACTGGATCCTCACATTACGCCAGCGGCTGCGGAGTTTCAGGTGGCTCGCGTTGCGCGGGAGCGACGTTTGAGCGAAGATGCTGTGCGACGTCTGGTGGCACAACATACCGAGGGGCGTCAGCTTGGGTTTCTCGGAGAGTCGCGGGTGAATGTGTTGATGCTGAATCTGGATCTCGATCAGGCGGCTCCTGCGCAAAGATAGATGGGTACCCCCCTCCTATTACCTGCGCGTAAGCTGAGTATTATCATGGATTTGCGCATAGTCTTGGCCGGCAAAATATTCATAAGAAACGGGTTGCGTGCAGATTCGTTCAAACAAAAGGGTTATGGGATTAAAAGCAAGGAGCCCCGGTATTCGCCGGGGCTCTCTTTATGCATAGTTCTATTGTAGCGGTTTGAGAGTAACTAATACGCCACGCGAAAGAGCAGGGATGGCGCGGCTTTTTGTGATTTTGGGGCTTGACAGAATTTTCCGGGGCTAAAGCCCCTTGCGCTGTGGACGGCTTCTTCCATTGCTACGGAACCCCCGCAATTGAATCGACGGCACTTCTCCGGTAAACCGGTTGTACCTCCACACAAAATGGAGCGGATCGGTAAACACACAAGCCGACTTTTCGTGCTATCTTTTCAGCGTTCGGCAATTGTGCACAGTTCACCTACTGTGCGTATCCGTCTATCGTTCATCCTTTGGGGAGGTGACGAATGACGCGATAGGCCATTGGGTTCCAGCCATTCGGGGTTCTAGCCATTCGGGTCCTACTTGACGGTCCTTAACTTTAGGGCAAGCAGTCTGAACTTCAGGGGAGGTCGAATTGATTATCACTCCCACATTCACGTCCGGGTTCGACACGAATTTCGGAGTCAACGCAACGGCGGCCAAGGCAGCATGGACGGCGGCGGCCAAGGTCTTCACCGACGCATTCTCTGACGACATTCACGTCAATATCACGGTTGACGCGGTAACAAAGGCGACAGTTTTCGGAGAGAGCTTTCCGGCGACCGTGTCTATCTCGTATGCCGATCTTTACGATCAGGTCGTTGCATACGCATCGACGCAAAACGATGCCATCGCGATCGGCCCTGGCGGCTCGATGACCGCAACCGATCCCACCAATGGCGCCGGAACCTGGCAGCTGATGCGAGCGCAAGCCAAAGCGCTTGGCCATATTCCCGATGATATGACTGACGATGGAGGCACGACCTTCGGAGTGGGAAACTCTTTCACGTTCTCCGGTCCAATCGCCCCGGGAACATTTGATTTTCAGGGTGTTGCTGCACATGAGATCTCCGAAGTGATGGGCCGCACCGGCCTCTCCGGCGGAAACAATTCGTTCAGTCTGATCGACTGTTTTTCCTACACTGGTGCCGGAATGAAGTCACTCGGCGGTGGTGCCGGGAACTTCTTCTCGATCGACAACGGGGTCACCCTGCTGAAGGAGTTTAATGATTCTGCCGCAAATCATTTAGATACCCGGGATTGGGCGGGAGGCACCAACGACTCGTTCAATCAGTTTTCCGACTCAGGTGTGGTCAATCCCGTCTCGGCTGTCGACTTGCAGCTTATGGATGTAATCGGGTACGGCAGGGTCGATCCGATCGGGAGTCTGATCGAGACGGTGGGCCAGATCTCGTTCCTGCGGGCTCACGAACTCGGCAGCGGATACGGCAAATCGCCAAATTTTCTCGACTGTGAGGTGGTCGTGCAGCTCGCTGAGGAACCGCTGCGTGCGTTCGGCTTTCAACTGCGTGCCGACCCGAACGGACCCACGCGCAGAGAGATGTTCGACATGCTTCGATCCGCCTTCATCGCCGGGCGGCCAATCCGGCTCGATTACGTTACCATCGGCCCCCGCGCAGGTGAAATCATTCGCGTCGCGAACCCATAGGAGACTACCCATGTCCAACTTGCTCGAAAAGACAGGAAAAATCGTTTTTCTCCGCGCCCACGACCTCGGCACCGGCTACGGTCCTCCCAACGATGCCCTGGATGTTGAGGCCGTATTCATCCTCAACGCAATCGGCGATGGTGCCTATGGCTTTCAACTCCGAAACGACGACAACCTTCCGGCCCGCCAGGCAATGTTCGGCCTCCTGCGCGACGCCTTCGTGAACAATCTGCCCGTCACCGCCGACTATCTCATCGATACCGGCAAGAACAACGGCATAGCGATTCGCGTCGCACTTACCCGGAGCCAAATCGCTCAAAAGCCTCCCGTAGCGTTGGGTCAGGTAGCACATGGCCAGGTAATGCCCGCCCCCGGTGCCGGCGGCAAAGCGGCTCGAAGCGAGCCGAAGCCTCGCAAAGCTCGGTGATTACTTGCGGTAAGTAATAGGCCACGCGAAAGAGCCGGAATGGCGCAGACTGCCACGACTCCCGATCTCCGGCGATAGCTGCCTTGGGGAAGAGGCCAAAGATGACTACTTGCAAACGAATCCCACGATTAGAAACGCGAAAGCTATCGTGAGGAGAACAACACGCCAGCGGTGAAGCAGATCCCATCTGCTCCGGTAAGTCTTCCAATCGGCAGGCGGAGTGGACTTTTCCCACGATGCGATACGGTTGTTGATCGGCACGAGGGCGGTGACCGTATACAAAATCGCCAAAATCCACAAAACGGCCGATGTAGTGATCCAGATCGGTAAGCGACCAGATTGGTGCCATTGGATTACAAGCTCGGCTAAAGTAAGCAAAAATACAAGAATGTACCAAAACGGCATGAACCTCCCCTGCACACGAGCGAGGGCGCTTGCGGCTGGCAGATGAACATCATCCGGAAGTTTATCGAGCGTTGGATGAACAAACGCGGCGATGGCCAGTTCAGATCCAACCATCAATCCAGCGACGATAATTGCAACGACATTTAGGACTTCCATCATGAATTCCTCCATAAACAACACCTTGGAATGAGTTACATCATTTAAGAGGGGAGCTTGTTGAAGGTATAAGGATTGTCGATTCAACGCCAACGATGTCTGATACATCAAAGTTCCTGATGTCCTCAGCGAATTCTGTGCTTTGCATATACCGCCGAACGACCTCGCCGGGTTCTTCGCCCGCCGCATAGGAGGCCAGCACGAAGAACCTTGGCTCGACATCCTCCTTGGCAGTCCAGAAGCCGTGGGCCTCAATCCCGAACAGCGGAAAGCTGCTGAGATGACGGGGATAAATCTGCTCCATGTAGAAATCGAGCGCGTCTTTGGTGCGCAGTTTGTACACGCGAAGTTCAAAGGTTCGCATTGTCGCCTCCTATTGCATAGACATGGGTTAGCAATACTGGTTGAGGCATTTCTCTCAAATGGCATGGATCAACAAGAGGCCAACGACCAGCATCACCGCGCAGGTTACGCCATGAATTGAGAGCGCTTTCGACCTCGACCCGCCCGACCCCAGAACGATTGACATGTCGCCAAGAGGGGTGATGGCTAATACGAGTAGGGCTATGCCTACCGACCGCGTACCCATGGTCAGCATCATCGTCAGCACGACCAATCCAGATGCGATGTCCCGAATTCCTTTAAGGCGTAGCCAGGCACGAGTGTCAGCATCGGATGCAGGCGGCTCAAGACCAAATGATCCTGTCATTCGTTCAGGAGATATAAGGTAGAAACAACCGATGACAATGATCGCCACAGCCATGAGAGCAGCTAGAGAAAGCGGTATGGCGTTACGCATAATATGTCTCCTTGTTATAAAATCTAGCAACGCTATATAAGATGCAAAGCATTTGGAAAAGTTTCACTGTCCGCTAAATTATTCTAGCGGTGCTATAATTTCTATCAATGGCGTCGACGCTAACACCTAACCGAATTGCGGAACGAAAACTGCGTGACAAGCAGGCCCGCCGGGCACAGATCATCAGTGCCGCACGACGAATCGCGGAGCTTGAAGGGTGGTCCAACGTAACCGTTCGGCGGCTATCCGACGAAATTTCATACAGCCAACCCGTCTTGTACGCTCATTTTGGAAGCCGCGAAGGGATTCTCGCCGCGGTTGCTATCGAGGGTTTCCAGGAGATGGGCCTGGCTTTGGAGAAGGCACGGAAACGGGTTAAGCGTGGAGGTACTGTCGAATCGGTCGCGGCCGCGTATCTGGAGTTCGCCGCGTCTTCACCCGCACTGTATGAAGTGATGTTTTCGCTCAGCCTGAGCGTGCCATTCGATGACGCGGCTACTCCTCCGGAGCTGCGTTTCGCGTTTTCCCAACTCCTGGAGTTGTTTCCGGGGCAGAGCTCGAAGTCAGAGGTTATATCGGAACTGTTTTGGGCGAGCCTCCATGGTATCGCCGAGCTAACAAGAACCAAGCGATTTCCGCGCAGCCGTCAGAAAGAGCGCGTGAGGGCGCTCGTCGAGCTCTTCACTTTCCCAAGATGAAACGGCACAGGTGGTGAAAGCGCGATGACTGTAATAGGCGCGCTCTCGTCTTTTCGCGAGCTAGGCGAGATGAGTCCTCACAAACGCGCTTCTCGTCACTTGGAGGGATAGTCGGCATAGCGGACAGGCGGCAGTTAGGGCGGCACCGTCAGAGATCCTATCTTTGAACAGGCGGTTGGCGCTAGAAGACAGCGGCCCTCTTAATGCAGAGGCAGCCCAGCGAAAGGGAGGCCACGGAAATGACAGAGGTGGGCCTTGTTTAGTCCATCTGGGAGTTTAGTTTAGGGGAGCGCGGGGAGACTTGGGGGCGGAGGTGCATAATGTTGGTTTGTGACTCGGAGGCTTCTTCGGAGTCAGACTCCCGCTTTTCTATGTGTGAATGAGGTTGAAGGAAATATGAATGGATTGCGTTTTGGAAGAGTTGCTGTCCTGTTTGTTTTGGGCTGCGTGATGAGTGTTCCCGGTCTGTCGGCACAGAGCGCAACGGGTGAAAAGGGCGATCTGATTTCGCTGAATCGTGCGACGAGTGCTGCGGCGCTGCCGAATGGCTTAGAGCTGAGGGATGGCGAGGCGAGGGTTCAGATTACCGCGCTGCGAGAGGATGTTCTGCGTATTCGAGTCTCGAAGACGGGGAAGATGCCGGAGGATGCGTCGTGGGCTGTGCTTCCGGGCTCGCGAACAAGCTCCGTCGCCACGGCCTATCGCGCGGAGGCGAGCAAGGCTGGTTTTCGTACGAAGGCACTGCAGGTTTCTGTGGACCGCGCGACGCTTGCCGTCACGATCAGCGATGGGAGCGGCGGAGTTTTGTTGCAGGATGCGCGACCGGTTGAGTTTCACGGCGATCACTTCCGCGTCTACAAGAGGATGCCGGCAGAGGAGCACTACTTTGGCCTGGGAGATAAGACGGGGCCGCTTGATCGCAGAGGTGGTGCCTACGAGATGTGGAATACAGATCAATATCGCTTTCAGGAGAGCAGCGATCCGCTTTATAAGGCGATTCCGTTTTTTGTCGCGGACAATGCGGGGAGATCGTACGGGTTGTTTCTGGATAACACGTGGCGGACGAGCTTTGATTTTGGGAAGGAAGACTCGGAGGCTTACTCGTTTGGCGCCGATGGCGGACCGATTGACTACTACTTTATCTATGGCCCGAAGCCGAAGCAGGTGATGGAGGGTTATGCCTGGTTGACTGGTCTTACGCCGCTGCCTCCGCGGTGGTCACTGGGCTTTCAGCAGTCGCGCTACTCCTACATGACGGAGGCGCGGGCGCGCGAGGTGGCAGACCGTATGCGCGTTGATCGGATTCCTTGTGATGCACTCTATCTGGACATCGACTTTCAGGATCGGAACGCGCCGTTCACGGTGAATCAGCAGGCGTTTCCGAAGTTTCCGGAGTTTATTCAGGAGTTGAAGGAGAAGCACTTCAACCTGGTGTTGATTACGGATCTGCATATTGCGGATCGAGCGAATCAGGGATACGCGCCTTACGGCACGGGGTTAGCGGGCGATCATTTTGTGAAAAATCCGGATGGGTCGGTGTTTGTGGGCAAGGTGTGGCCGGGGCCATCGGTGTTTCCTGATTTCACAAGGAAAGAGTCGCGGGTGTGGTGGGGAACTCTCTATAAAGACTTCTATGAGGATGGAGCGGCGGGGTTTTGGAACGACATGAACGAACCTTCGGTGTTCGAGACCCCATCGAAGACGATGCCGCTGGATGTGGTGCATCGGATCGATGAGCCGGGCTTTGTGCCGAGGACTGCGCGTCATGCGGAGATTCACAACGTGTATGGCATGGAGAACTCGCGGGGGACCTATGAAGGCCTGCTCGCGTTGAAGCCGAACCAGCGGCCTTTTGTTTTGACTCGGGCTACTTACGCGGGCGGTCAGCGGTATGCGTCGACTTGGACGGGAGATAACTCGAGCAGCTGGAATCACCTTCGCATGAGTACGCCGATGCTTCTGAACCTTGGCCTGAGCGGGTTTTCGATGGCGGGTGACGATATTGGAGGCTATGCGGGTTCGTCCACGCAGGATCTGCTGACGAAGTGGATTGAGGTGGGGGAGTTCAATCCAATCTATCGCGACCACACCGAAAAGTTCACGGCGGATCAGGAGCCGTGGGTGGGTGGTCCTGAGGTAGAGGCGGTTCGGAGGAAGTACATTGAGGATCGGTATCGGTTGATGCCGTACCTTTATACGTTGGCGGAGGAGAACTCCCGCACAGGTGTTCCGATGATGCGGCCTCTGTTTCTGGAGTTTCCTGATGCGACTGCAGACAAGCATCCGCTTGATCTTGATGCTGCCAATGAGTTTATGCTTGGACCGGATCTGTTGATCGCGCCTGCGCCTTATCCTGAGGCGCCGGATAGCTATGCGGTAACGTTTCCTCCGGTGGGTTGGTATGACTACTGGACGGGAGCGAAAGTTGCGGCTAGTGCTCGTGAGGCGGTGGTGGTGAGTACGGGTGCGGCGCTGGGAGTGGGTGCGCTTCAGTCGGTGAAGATTAAGCCTGAGGTGAATGTGTTGCCCGTGTTTGTTCGGGCGGGGTCGATCCTGCCGTTTGCGCCGCTGGTCGAGAGTACGCAGGAGAAGCCGGATGGTCCGCTGACGCTGAAGGTCTATCCGGGCGAGGGATGCGCGGGCTCACTGTATCAGGATGACGGAATCAGCTTCGCATATAAGGAGAAGGATTTTCTGCGCGTGAAGTATAGCTGCGAATCGACTGGCGATGGTTTGCGCCTTCACGTTGGGGCGCGAGAGGGGAGTTTTCAGCCCTGGTGGAATCGGGTAGAGGTGACCATCTTCGGTTGGAACGTTGCGCCGGGGAAGATTACATACGGCGGCGAAGCGATTGCGAACTCTAGATTCGATGAGGCGATGCACTCGCTGACGATTCTGTTGCCGGAGAGGCCTGAGGGCGGGGAGTTGGAGGTTGCCGGGAGGTAGGTTCGATTCTGTAGGTCCTGCCGGACGGGCCCACTGCGCGTGGCGCGGTCACTTCGTGACTTGTATACCTTATTTACTTTAGTGGAAGCGGTAGGCTGCGCCGATTCCCAAGACCTGCGGGGAAAGACCGTTTGGCGGGAAGCCGAACCATTTTTGAAACTCATACTCTGCGCGCACGTTGATGGAGCGTGTCAGGCGGTAGTCGACTCCGATGCCTGCGGCGGCGATGTTGTAGGCGAGGTTGGCGGCGTTGCCTTGTGGGGGACCGCCGGGGGTGAGGCTCGGGACCTCCGGATAGTTGAAGACGCCGCGGCCGTACATGACCTTGGCGAAGGGTTCTATTCTGTGAAAGTGCAGGACGTAGCGCGGGCCGATCTCGTAGGTGCGTTCGTATATCTGTGTGGTGGGGTCGGGGTCATTGATCTGATGGAACTCGGCTTCGATTCCATAGTGATATTTGAAGTCAAAGCCTACGTATGCGCCTCCGCCTTTGATCTTTTGCGGCACGTAGTCGGAGTTGGCGTAGTTGAACTCGCCGCCCGCCTGAAGGACTCCGGCGCTGGTGGCGGTTGGAAGTGCCTGGGCGTGGAGGTGTGAGGCGGCGAAGCTCACGACGCAGAGCAGGGCAGAGATCTTGATTCCCGGGATGAGATCCTTTGCAAGCTTTGCGAATCTGTTTGAAGTCGATTTGTTACTCATGCGGAGGTCTCTCTTGAAGCTTGCAATTTTTACTGTGGGGACTGGTCGATGTGGTAGTCGACGTTCACAGTGTGCTGGATTCCGTTGCTGTTGGCTGTAACAACTATGGGGTAGGTGCGGTCGAAGTAACCTGCGCCGCAACCGGTGATGGTTCCGATGGCTCCGAGAGAGGACAGGATGAGGAGCGAGTGGATGATGAGGCGTGTGAGTTTGCGGCTGGAACGACGCGAGTAGCGGAGGCCGAGGAGAGGCAGGAGGAAGAGACCAAGCGCGATGTGAGAGAGGCGGCGCGAGCGATCCTGCGGGGAGTCGAGTGAGGCGAGTTTGCGGGTTGCGACGGTGAGGGTGATGTCGGTTGGGCCGGCGAACTGGGCGATGGTTGACGGCGAGAAGGTATAGGTGGCGAGGATGGGGCCGGTCGGGCTGGCGACGAGATTGATGGTTCCGGGGTAGTATCCGCCGACGGGAGAGACGTGGAAGGTATACAGACGGGTGCTGCCGTAGGTGCCTTCGACGGTCTGGGCGCTGGTGAGGACGATGGTGAAGTCGAGAGGCGCGATGGTGATGGTGTTCGCTCCGGATGCGGCGGAGGCGGTGCTGGAACTGAAGTCGATGTCTCCGCTGTATACGGCGGTGATGGTGTGGACGCCTACGGAGAGGGACGTGGTGGAGAAGGTGGCGACGCCGCTCGAGAGGGTAGCGGTGTTGAGCGGGTTGCCGTTATCGAAGAAGATTACGGTTCCGGTGGGTGTTCCGGTGGTGGTGGAGGCGACGTTGGCGGTGAAGGTTACGGGCAGGGCGTAGTGGATGGCGGTGGTGCTGAGGCTCAGCGTGGTGAGGGCTGGCGCCTTGGTGATGGAGAGGTTTCCGGCCTGGATGGTCTGGGTGTAGTCGGAGAGGTTGGCTCCGTTGACCGACGGGATGATCGGATACTGACCGGGGTTGGACTGGATCGTCGCGGAGTTGGAGAAGGTCTCTACGAAGGTGTCTCCATCCTGCTGGCCGGTAACGGTGCCAGTGAAGGCTGGGTTCTGCGTGCCGTAGAGTCGGGTGAAGCTGTCGGCTTCGATGGTGAGGCCGGCCTGGGTGACGACGAGGGAGATGGTCTTGGTGGCGGTGGTGTAGTCGGAGGTGTCGGTTGGGGTGAAGGTGACGGACAGGGGCTGGTTGCCGACCATGAGGTTGGTTCCAATTGCCGGGCTGTAGACGTAGGTGCCGGGGATCGGGTTGGTGCTGTTGGGTTGATAGACGGCGGCGTTCAGCTGGGTGGTGCTTAGCGGGGTTCCGTAGACGATTGATGCCGGCGTGGCCCAGGTGACGATGGGGGTGTACTGGCTGACGGTGAGCTGCGTGGTCTGGGTGGTCGAGGTGTAGTCGGTGGTGTCGGTGGGGGTGAAGGTGACCGAGAGGGTGTCGGTTCCGGCGGGTGGGATGCTGCCGGCTGCCGGAGTGTAGACGAGCTTGCCGGGGACGGAAGAGGTGGCGTCGAGCTGGGCGTTAGAGAGCGCGGTGCCGTAGACGATGAGGGATGGGGTCGGCCATGAGATGACGGGAGTGGCCTGGTTGACGACGATCTGGACGGTCTTGGTGGCCGAGGTGTAGTCGGTGGTGTCGGTTGGGACAAAGGAGACCGAGAGGGTATCGGTTCCGGCGGTGAGGATGGCGCCCGCTGCCGGGGAGTAGGTGAGTTCTCCGGGGACCGACGGGGTGGCGTTGAGCTGGGCGTTAGAGAGCGCGGTGCCGTAGGTGATGGGCGCCGGATTTGTCCACGCGATGGTTGGAGTGGCCTGATTGACGATGATCTGAACCGAGGCGGAGGCGGTGGTGTAGTCCGTGGTGTCGGTTGGGGTGAAGGTGACCGAGAGGGTGTCAGTGCCTGCGGTGATGATGCCGCCCGCTGCCGGGGAGTAGGTGAAGGAGCCGGGGACCGAGGCGGTTGCGTTCAGTTGTGTGCTGGAGAGCGCAGTGCCGTAGGTGATGGTTGCAGGGTTGGTCCAGGTGATGGTTGGTGTGGCCTGGTTGACGGTGAGCTGAACCGTCTTGGTGACGGTGGCGTAGTTGGTGGTGTCGCTCGGGGTGAAGGTGACTGAGAGGGTGTCAGTGCCTGCGGTCGGGATGCTGCCAGCTGCCGGGGTATAGGCGAAGGAGCCGGGGACCGAGGCTGTCGCATCAAGCTGTGTGGCCGAGAGTGCTGTGCCGTAGGTGATGGTTGCGGGGTTGGCCCAGGTGATAATTGGTGTGGCCTGGTTTACGGTGAGTGAGATTGTCTTGGTGACGGTGGTGTAGTTGGCGGTGTCGGTTGGGGTGAAGGTGACCGAGAGGGCGTCCGTGCCGGCGGTCAACACGGTACCAGCGGCTGGGTTGTAGACGAAAGTTCCCGGAACGGACGCGGTGGCGTCGAGTTGTGTCGCGGAGAGCGCGGTGCCGTAGGTGATTGCGGCGGGAGTGGCCCAGGTGATGACGGGAGTGGCTTGGGTGACGACGATCTGTACAGACTTGGTTGCGGTGGTGTAGTTGGAGGTGTCAGTCGGGGTGAATACGACCGAGAGCGTATCGGTGCCGGCGAGGGGGGTGCTGCCAGCGGCAGGTGTGTAGGTGAAGTTACCAGCGACGGGAGTGGAGGCGTCGAGTTGGATGTTGGAGAGAGTTGTGCCGTAGGTGATGCTGGCTGGGTTAGCCCAGGTGATCACCGGAGTGGCTTGTGTGACGACGATCTGGACGGACTTTGTTGCGGTGGTGTAGTTGGATGAGTCGGTGGGGGTGAAGGTGACCGAGAGAGTGTCGGTGCCGGCGGCTGGTGTGCTGCCAACGGCGGGAGTGTAGGTGAAGGAACCGGGGACGGAGGCGGTTGCGTTGAGTTGGACGGCAGAGAGTGCGGTGCCGTAGGTGATGCTGGCTGGGTTAGTCCAGGTGATGGTGGGGGCGGCCTGGCTGACGGTCAGCGAGACGGTCTTGGTGACGGTGGAGTAGTTGGTGGTGTCAGTGGGGGTGAAGGTGACCGAAAGGGTATCGGTTCCTGCCGCAGGAATGTTGCCGATCGCCGGGGTGTAGATGAGATTGCCGGGGACGGAGGCGGTTGCGTTGAGCTGGGTTGCGGAGAGTGCCGTTCCGTAGGTGATGCCGGCGGGATTAGCCCAGGTGATAACGGGGGTTGCCTGGGTGACGACGAGCTGAACGGTCTTTGTCGCCGCGGAGTAGTTGGTGGTGTCGTTCGGAGTGAAGGTAACGGAGAGGGTGTCGGTTCCAGCGGCGGGAATGTTGCCAGCTGCAGGAGTGTAGACAAAGGTTCCAGCGACGGAGGCGGTTGCGTCGAGTTGGGTGGCAGAGAGGGCGGTTCCGTAGGTGATGCTGGCCGGAGTGGCCCAGCTGAGGTTCGAAGACGCCTGAGTGACCACGATCTGAACACTCTTTGTTGCGGTGGTGTAGTTGACGGCGTCGGTTGGGGTAAATGTAACCGAGAGAGTATCAGTTCCGGAAGCAAGGATGTTGCCAGCTGCCGGGGTGTACGTGAAGGTGCCGGCTACCGAGGCGGTTGCGTTTAGCTGTGTAGCGGAGAGAGCAGTGCCGTAGGTGATGCCGGCTGGGTTGGCCCAGGTGATCACCGGTGTGGCCTGGGTGACGACGATCTGGACGGTCTTGGATGCGGAGGAGTAGTTGGCCGTGTCAGTTGGGGTAAATGTAACCGAAAGAGTATCAGTTCCGGAAGCGGGGACGTTTCCGATCGCCGGAGTGTAGACCAGATTGCCGGGGACGGAGGCGGTTGCGTTGAGCTGGGTGGCGGAGAGAGCTGTGCCGTAGGTGATGCTGGCGGGGTTGGTCCAAGTGATGGTCGGGGTGCCCTGGGTGACGGTGAGTGAGACGGTTTTAGTGACGGTGGAGTAGTTGGTGGTATCGGTCGGCGTAAATGTAACCGAAAGGGTGTCAGTTCCTGCAGCGGGGATGTTTCCGGTCGCCGGGGTGTAGACCAGGTTGCCGGGGACCGATGCGGTTGCGTTGAGCTGGGTTGCGGAGAGCGCTGTGCCGTAGGTGATGCCTGCTGGATTGGCCCAGGTGATGACCGGGGTGGCCTGGGTGACTACGATTTGAACGGTCTTGGAGGCGGTGGAGTAGCTGGTCGTGTCGGTTGGAGTGAAGGTGACCGAGAGGGTGTCGGTTCCTGCAGCGGGGATATTGCCAACTGCCGGGGTATAGACGAAGGTTCCGGGAACCGTAGAGGTTGCGTCGAGTTGGGTCGCAGAGAGGGCGGTTCCGTAAGTGATGCTGGCCGGAGTCGCCCAGCTGAGATTCGAGGAGGCCTGGGTGACTGTGATCTGAACGGTTTTGGTGACGGTGGAGTAGCTCGTGGTGTCGGTTGGAGTGAAGGTGACTGAGAGGGTGTCAGTTCCTGCGGCCGGGATGTTGCCGACGGCGGGCGTGTAAACCAGGTTGCCGGGGATCGATGCGGTGGCGTTGAGCTGGGTTGCGGAGAGCGCTGTGCCGTAGGTGATGCTGGCGGGGTTGGCCCAGGTGATGGTGGGTGTGGCTTGGGTGACGACGATCTGAACGGTCTTGGTTGCGGAGGTGTAGTTGGTGGTGTCGGTTGGGGTGAAGGTGACCGAGAGGGTGTCGGTGCCAGCGGCTGGGATGTTGCCCGCAGCCGGGGTGTAGGTGAAGCTACCGGGGACCGATGCGGTTGCGTTGAGCTGAGTGGCGGAGAGAGCTGTTCCGTAGGTAATGCTTGCTGGGTTGGCCCAGGTGATGGTGGAGGAGGCCGGGTTGACGACGATCTGAACGGTCTTGGTGACGGTGGAGTAGCTGGTGGTGTCGGTTGGGGTGAAGGTGACCGAGAGGGTGTCGGTGCCAGCGGCTGGGATGTTGCCCGCAGCCGGGGTGTAGGTGAAGCTACCGGGGACCGATGCGGTTGCGTTGAGCTGAGTGGCGGAGAGAGCTGTTCCGTAGGTAATGCTTGCTGGGTTGGCCCAGGTGATGACTGGCGCGGCCTGGGTGACTACGATCTGAACGGTCTTGGTTGCAGTGGAGTAGCTGGTGGTATCGGTAGGGGTGAAGGTGACCGAGAGGGTGTCGGTACCCGCGGCGGGGACGTTGCCAGCGGCGGGGGTGTAGACGAAGGAACCGGGAACGGTGGAGCTGGCGTCGAGCTGGGTTGCGGAGAGCGCCGTGCCATAGGTGATGCTGGCCGGAGTCGCCCAGGTGAGGTTGGAGGAAGCCTGGGTGACGACGATCTGGACGGTCTTGGTGACGCTGGTGTAGCTGGTGGTGTCGGTTGGGGTGAAGGTGACCGAGAGGGTGTCGGTGCCGGCTGCGGGAATGTTTCCGATCGCCGGGGTGTAGGTGAAGTTGCCGGGGACGGAGGCGGTTGCGTCGAGCTGGGTTGTGGAGAGTGCTGTGCCGTAGGTGATGCCAGCAGGGTTGGCCCACGTAATGACCGGGGTTGCCTGGGTGACGACGAGCTGGACGGTTTTGGTGGCGTGGGTATAGCTGGTGGTGTCAGTGGGGGTGAAGGTGACCGAGAGCGTGTCGGTGCCGACTGCGGGAACTGCGCCTGCAGCCGGGGTGTAGGTGAAGCTACCGGGGACCGAGGCGGTTGCGTTGAGTTGAGTCGCTGAGAGCGCGGTTCCGTAGGTGATGCTGGCGGGGGTTGCCCAGGTGATGGTGGACGCGGCCTGAGTGACGACGATCTGGACGGTTTTGGTTGCGGAGGTGTAGCTGGTGGTGTCGGTGGGGGTGAAGGTGACCGAGAGCGTGTCGGTGCCGACTGCGGGAGTGTTGCCTGCGGCGGGAGTGTAGGTGAAGGTGCCGGCAACGGGCGAGCTGGCATTGAGTTGTGTGGCTGAGAGTGCGGTGCCGTAGGTGATGCTGGCTGGGTTGGCCCAGGTGACAACAGGTGTGGCCTGGGTGACGACGATCTGAACCGTCGTGGTTGCGGTGGAGTAGCTGGTGGTGTCGGTGGGGGTGAAGGTAACCGAGAGGGTGTCAGTGCCCACAGCGGGAACAGCGCCTGCGGCTGGGGTGTAGGTGAAGGTGCCGGGGACAGTCGAGGTTGCGTTGAGCTGGGTGGCGGAGAGTGCGGTTCCGTAGACGATGCTGGTGGGAGTTGCCCAGCTGAGGGTGGAGGAAGCCTGGGTGACGACGATCTGGACTGTTTTGGTTGCGGTGGAGTAGCTGGTGGTGTCAGTCGGGGTGAAGGTGACCGAGAGGGTGTCGGTTCCGACTGCAGGAGTGGTGCCCGAGGCTGGTGTGTAGGTGAAGGCGCCGGGGACCGAGGCGGTGGCGTTGAGCTGGGTGGCGGAGAGCGTGGTGCCGTAGGTGATGCTGGCTGGGTTCGTCCAGGTGATGGTGGGTGTGGCTTGAGTGACGACGATTTGGACGGTTTTGGTAGCGGTGGAGTAGTCGGTGGTGTCGGTTGGGGTGAAGGTGACCGAGAGGGTGTCGGTTCCGACTGCAGGAGTGGAGCCGGAGGCGGGGGTGTAGGTGAAGGCGCCGGGGACCGAGGCGGTGGCGTTGAGTTGCGTCGCGGAGAGGGTGGTGCCGTAGGTGATGCCGGCGGGGTTGGCCCAGGTGATGGTGGGAGCGCCTTGCGTGACGATGATCTGAACTGTCTTGGTGACGGTGGAGTAGTTGGTGGTGTCAGTGGGGGTGAAGGTGACCGAGAGGGTGTCCGTGCCTACTGCTGGGATGTTGCCCGCGGCGGGGGTGTAGGTGAGTGTGCCGGGGACCGAAGCAGTGGCGTCGAGTTGGGTGGCGGAGAGTGCGGTTCCGTAGACGATGCTTGCTGGCGTCGCCCAGGTGATGGTGGGGGAGGCCTGGGTGACGACGAGTTGAACGGTCTTGGTCGCGGTGGAGTAGCTGGTGGTGTCGGTTGGGGTGAAGGTGACCGAGAGGGTGTCGGTGCCGACGGCCGGGATGCTGCCTGCGGCGGGGGTGTAGACGAATGAACCGGGGACGGTAGAGGTTGCGTCGAGTTGAGTTGCGGAGAGGGCGGTTCCGTAGGTGATGCTTGCGGGATCAGACCAGCTGAGAGTGGAGGAGGCCTGGGTGACTACGACCTGGACTGTCTTGGTGACGCTGGTGTAGCTGGTGGTGTCGGTGGGGGTGAATGTGACCGAAAGGGTGTCGGTACCGGCCGCCGGGACGTTGCCGATGGCGGGGGTGTAGACGAGGGTGCCGGGGACGGAGGCGGTTGCATTCAACTGTGTCGCGGAGAGAACGGTACCGTAGGTGATGCTGGCTGGGTTCGCCCAGGTGATGGTGGGTGTGGCCTGGGTGACTACGATCTGGACGGTTTTGGTAGCGGTGGAGTAGTCGGTCGAGTCAGTCGGGGTGAAGGTGACTGAGAGGGTGTCGGTGCCTACGGCGGGCACAGAGCCTGCAGCGGGGGTGTAGGCGAGGGAGCCGGGGACCGAGGCGGTTGCGTTCAGCTGCGTGGCGGAGAGGGCGGTTCCGTAGACGATGCTGGCTGGGTTGGCCCAGGTGATGGTGGAGGAGGCCGGATTGACGACGATCTGGACTGTTTTGGTGGCGGTGGAGTAGCTGGTGGTGTCGGTGGGGGTAAATGTAACTGAAAGGGTATCAGTTCCTGCGGCGGGGATGTTGCCGACAGCCGGAGTGTAGGTGAAGGTGCCGGGTGCGGAAGAAGTTGCGTCAAGCTGCGTGGATGAGAGTGCGGTGCCGTAGGTGATGGCGGCGGGATTCGACCAGGTGATGGTTGGTGTGGCCTGGGTGACGACAATCTGGACTGTTTTGGTTGCGGTGGAGTAGCTGGTGGTGTCGGTCGGGGTGAAGGTGACCGAGAGGGTGTCGGTGCCGACGGCGGGGATGTTGCCTGCGGCGGGTGTGTAGGCGAAGGAGCCGGGGACGGTGGAGGTTGCGTCGAGCTGCGTGTTGGAGAGGGCGGTTCCGTAGACGATGCTGGCAGGAGTCGCCCAGCTGAGGGTGGAGGAGGCCTGGGTGACTACGATCTGGACGGTCTTGGTGACAGCGGAGTAGCTGGCGGTGTCGGTGGGAGTAAATGTAACCGAAAGAGTATCAGTTCCGGCGGCGGGGACGTTGCCGATGGCGGGGGTGTAGATGAGGTTGCCGGGGACGGAGGCGGTGGCGTCGAGTTGGGTCGCGGAGAGCGCGGTACCGTATGTGATGCTGGCTGGGTTGGCCCAGGTGATGACTGGCGTGGCCTGGGTGACTACGATCTGAACTGTCTTGGTGGCGGATGAGTAGTTTGTGGTGTCAGTGGGGGTGAAGGTGACTGAGAGGGGATCGGTGCCCACTGCGGGGGTGGTTCCTGCGGCTGGGGTATAGACGAAGTTGCCGGGGACCGAAGCGGTTGCATTCAGCTGTGTCGCGGAGAGAACGGTTCCGTAGACGATGCTGGCCGGGTTCGCCCAGGTGATGGTGGAGGAGGCCTGGTTGACGACGATCTGAACGGTCTTGGTGACGGTGGAGTAGCTGGCGGTGTCGGTCGGGGTAAATGTAACTGAAAGGGTATCAGTTCCTGCGGCGGGGACGTTGCCGATTGCGGGCGTGTAAACCAGGTTGCCTGGGACCGAGGCGGTTGCGTTCAGCTGCGTTGCTGAGAGAGCGGTTCCATAGGTGATGCCGGCTGGAGTGGCCCACGTGATGGTTGGTGTTGCCTGAGTGACGGTGATGTCAACGGTCTTGGTGGCGGATGAGTAGTTTGTGGTGTCAGTGGGGGTGAAGGTGACCGAGAGAGTGTCGGTGCCGACGGCGGGGATGTTGCCTGCGGCGGGTGTGTAGGCGAAGGAGCCGGGGACGGTGGAGGTTGCGTCGAGCTGCGTGTTGGAGAGGGCGGTTCCGTAGACGATGCTGGCAGGAGTCGCCCAGCTGAGGGTGGAGGAGGCCTGGGTGACTACGAGCTGTACGGTTTTGGTGGCGCTGGAGTTGTTGGTGGTGTCGGTGGGGGTGAAGGTGACCGAGAGAGTGTCGGTGCCGGTGGCCGGAGTGGTGCCTGCGGCGGGAGTGTAGACGAGAGTGCCGGGGACAGAAGAAGTCGCGTCGAGCTGAATGGCGGAGAGTGTCGTGCCGTATGTGATGGGTGCCGGGGTGTTCCAGGTGATGCCCGAGGTCGCCGGATTGACGATGAGTTGAACGGTCTTGGTCACCGTGGTGTAGCTGGTGGTGTCGGTTGGGGTGAAGGTGACCGAAAGGGTATCGGTTCCGGTGGCCGGAGTGGTGCCTGCGGCCGGCGTATAGACAAAGCTGCCTGGGACCGAGGCGGTTGCATCGAGCTGCGTAGCGGAGAGAGTGGTTCCGTAGCTGATCGGCGCCGGGGTCGGCCAGGTGATGGTGGGTGTGGCCTGAGTGACGACGATTTGGACGGTCTTGGTGGCGGTGGTGTAGCTGGTGGTGTCGGTTGGGGTGAAGGTGACCGAGAGTGTGTCGGTTCCGGCAGCCGGGGTGGTTCCAGCCGCGGGGGTATACACGAAGGTGCCTGCGACGGGCGATGAAGCGTTCAGTTGCGTGCTGGAGAGGGTTGTGCCGTAGGTGATGCTGGCTGGGGTCGGCCAGGTGATGGTGGGTGTTGCCTGGGTGACGACGATCTGAACTGTCTTGGTTGCGGTGGTGTAGCTGGTGGTGTCGGTGGGTGTGAAGGTTACGGAGAGCGTGTCCGTACCAACAGCGGGGACATTACCGACTGCAGGGGTGTAGACGAAGGTACCGGCGACGGAAGAGGTCGCGTCGAGCTGGGTGGCTGAGAGTGCCGTCCCGTAGGTGATGCTCGCTGGAGTAGCCCAGGTGATGGTCGGAGCGGCCTGGGTTACTGTGAGCTGCACGGTGGCGGTTGCGGTGGAGTAGTTGGTGGCGTCGGTTGGGGTGAAGGTGACGGACAGGGTGTCGGTTCCGGCTGCGGGGATGTTGCCGACGGCTGGGGTGTAGACGAGAGTGCCGGGGACGGAGGCGGTCGCGTCGAGCTGGGTGGCGGAGAGTGCGGTGCCGTAGATGATGCTGGCCGGAGTAGCCCAGGTAATGACTGGGCCAGCCTGGGTGACTACGATCTGGACGGTCTTGGTGGCGCTGGAGTAGTTGGTGGTGTCGATGGGGGTGAAAGTGACTGAGAGGGTGTCGGTGCCCGCTGCGGGGATATTGCCGACTGCCGGGGTGTAGGCGAACGAACCAACGACGGATGCGGTGGCGTTGAGCTGGGTCGCGGAGAGCGCTGTTCCGTAGGTGATGCTGGCTGGGTTCGCCCAGGTGATGACGGGCGCGCCCTGAGTGACGGTCAACGAGACTGTTTTCGTGACGCTGGAGTAGTTGGTGGTGTCGGTTGGGGTAAATGTAACCGAAAGAGTATCAGTTCCCGCGGCGGGGATGGTGCCAGCTGCGGGCGTGTAAGCGAAGGAGCCTGGGACCGAGGCGGTGGCGTTGAGTTGGGTCGCGGAGAGAGCGGTGCCGTAGACGATGCTCGCTGGGTTAGCCCAGGTGATGATCGGTGCGGTCTGGGTGACGACGAGTTGAACGGTCTTGGTTGCCGTGGTGTAGCTGGTGGTGTCGGTTGGGGTGAAGGTGACCGAGAGGGTGTCGGTACCGGCGGCGGGAATGCTGCCTGTCGCTGGGGTGTAGACGAAACTTCCGGGGACGGTCGAGGTGGCGTCGAGTTGCGTGTTGGAGAGGGCGGTTCCATAGACGATGCTGGCGGGAGTGGCCCAGCTCAGGGTGGAGGACGCCGCGCTAACGACGATCTGGACGGTCTTGGTGGCGGTGGTGTAGCTGGTGGTATCGGTGGGGGTGAAGGTGACCGAGAGGGTGTCGGTTCCTGCGGCGGGAATGCTGCCGGATGCAGGAGTGAAGGTGAAGCTTCCTGGGACGGAGGCGGTTGCGTTGAGCTGGGTTGCGGAGAGAGCGGTGCCGTAGGTGATGCTGGCCGGGTTCGCCCAGGTGATGGTGGGAGTGGCCTGGGTGACGACGATCTGGACGGTCTTGGTGGCGGTGGTGTAGCTGACGGTATCGGTTGGGGTGAAGGTAACCGAGAGGGTGTCAGTACCGACTGCTGGGAGAGAGCCTGCGGCCGGGGCGTAGGTAAAGCTGCCGGGGACTGAGGCGGTTGCGTTGAGTTGAGTTGCGGAGAGGGCAGTGCCGTAGACGATGCTGGCTGGGTTGGCCCAGGTGATGGTGGAGGAGGCCTGGTTGACGACGATCTGGACGGTCTTTGTGGCGGTGGTGTAGCTGGTGGTGTCTGTCGGGGTGAAGGTGACCGAGAGGGTATCGGTTCCGGCGGCGGGCACGTTGCCTACTGCAGGGGAGTAGGTAAAGGTGCCTGGGACGGAGGCGGTTGCGTCGAGTTGCGTATTGGAGAGGGCAGTGCCGTAGGTGATGGCAGTGGGATTAGCCCAGGTGATGGTTGGCGTGGCCTGGGTGACGACGATCTGAACGGTTTTGGTTGCGGTGGAGTAGCTGGTGGTGTCGGTTGGGGTGAAGGTGACCGAGAGGGTGTCGGTGCCGACGGCGGGAATGTTGCCTGCGGCGGGAGTGTAAGTGAAGGAGCCTGGCACTGAGGCGGTTGCGTTCAGTTGCGTTGCGGAGAGTGCGGTGCCGTAGGTGATGCTGGCGGGGTTGGCCCAGGTGATTGTGGATGTGGCTTGGGTGACGACGATCTGGACGGTCTTGGTGGCGGTGGTGTAGCCGGTGGTGTCGGTGGGGGTAAATGTAACTGAGAGGGTATCAGTTCCTGCGGCGGGAACGTTGCCGATGGCGGGAGTGTAGACGAAGGTGCCGGGGACTGATGCGGTTGCGTTCAGTTGCGTTGCGGAGAGTGCGGTTCCATAGGTGATGCTGGCGGGGGTGGCCCATGTGATGGTCGGCGTGGCCTGGGTGACGACGATCTGAACGGTCTTGGTGGCGCTCGAGTAGCTGGTGGTGTCAGTTGGAGTGAAGGTGACGGAGAGGGTGTCGGTGCCTACGGCGGGAATACTTCCAGCAGCTGGAGTGTAGGTTAAGGTGCCGGGGACCGATGCGGTGGCGTCTAGCTGCGTTGCGGAGAGAGCGGTGCCGTAGACGATACTGGCTGGGTTGACCCAGGTGATGCTGGACGAGGCTTGGGTGACGACGATCTGAACGGTCTTGGTTGCGGTGGTGTAGCTGGCGGTGTCGGTGGGGGTGAAGGTTACGGAGAGGGTGTCGGTGCCGACGGCGGGAACGTTGCCGATGGCCGGAGTGTAAGTGAAGGTGCCGGGGACCGATGCGGTTGCGTTGAGCTGGGTTGCGGAAAGGGCGGTTCCGTAGACGATGCTGGCGGGGTTGGCCCAGGTGATGGTTGGCGTGGCCTGGGTGACGACGATCTGAACTGTTTTGGTGGCGGTGGAGTAACTAGTGGTGTCGGTTGGGGTGAAGGTGACCGAGAGAGAGTCTGTGCCGACCGCGGGGATAGATCCTGCGGCGGGGGTGTAGGTGAAGGTTCCGGGGACAGTGGAGGTGGCGTCGAGTTGGGTGTTCGAGAGGGCGGTTCCGTAGACGATACTCGCCGGTGTTGCCCAGCTGAGAGTGGACGAAGCCTGACTGACAACGATCTGAACGGTCTTGGTGACACTGGAATAGTTGACGGTGTCGGTTGGAGTGAAGGTGACCGAGAGGGTGTCGGTTCCTGCGGCGGGGATGTTGCCGATGGCCGGGGTGTAGACCAAGTTGCCCGTGACTGAGGCGGTTGCGTTCAGCTGGGTTGCCGAGAGGGCAGTGCCGTATGTGATGCTGGCGGGGTTGGCCCAGGTGATGACCGGGGTTGCCTGGGTGACGACGATCTGTACCGTTTTGGTGGCGCTGGTGTAGTTGGTGGTGTCGGTTGGGGTGAAGGTGACCGAGAGGCTATCGGTTCCGGCTGCAGGGGTGGTGCCGGCCGCGGGAGTGTAGACGAAACTACCGGGGACAGAAGCAGTTGCGCTGAGCTGCGTGTTGGAGAGGGTTGTGCCGTAGACGATGCTGGCGGGATTCGACCAGGTGATGGTTGAGCCAACCTGAGTGACCGTAATCTGCACGGTTTTGGTGGCGGTGGAGTAGTTGGTGGTGTCGGTTGGGGTGAAGGTCACCGAGAGGGTGTCGATGCCTGCGTTGGGAATGGAACCCGCGGCGGGGGTATAGACGAAAGAGCCGGCAACGGAGGCGGTGGCATCGAGCTGGGTGTTGGAGAGCGCCGTTCCGTAGGTGACGTTCGCGGGGTTGGTCCAAGTGATGGTGGGTGTGGCCTGGTTGACGGTGAGCTGAACGGTTTTGGTGACGGAGGAGTAGTTGGCGGTGTCAGTTGGGGTGAAGGTGACGGAGAGTGTGTCGGTACCTGCTGCTGGAGTGGTGCCGGCGACCGGAGTGTAGACGAGATTGCCGGGGACCGAGGCAGACGCGTCGAGCTGCGTGTTGGAAAGGACCGTGCCGTAGGTAATGGCTGCGGGTGTGGCCCACGTGATGACGGGCGCGGCCTGGGAGACGGTGAGCTGAACGGTTTTGGTGACGGAGGAGTAGTTGGCGGTGTCAGTTGGGGTCAAGGTGACGGAGAGTGTGTCGGTACCTGCTGCTGGGGTGGTGCCGGCTGCCGGAGTGTAGACGAGATTGCCGGGGACCGAGGCAGACGCGTTGAGCTGCGTGTTGGAGAGGACTGTTCCGTAGGTGATGCTCGCCGGCGTCGGCCAGGTAATGGTCGGAGCGGCCTGGGTTACGGTGAGTGAGACGGTCTGGGTAGCGGTGGTGTAGTCGGTTGTATCGGTGGGGGTGAAGGTGACCGAGAGGGTATCGGTGCCGGCGGCTGGGATCGCGCCGATGGCGGGAGTGTAGGTAAACGTACCTGCGACCGAGGCCGTGGCATCGAGTTGAGTGTTGGAGAGTGCGGTGCCGTAGACGATGCTTGCGGGTGTGGGCCACGTGATGACAGGAGTGGCCTTATTGACGACAAGCTGTACGGTCTTGGTGGCGCTGGAATAGTTGGCGGTGTCAGTCGGGGTGAAGGTGACCGACAGAGTGTCGGTACCGACCGCCGGGATTGTGCCCGCGGCTGGCGTATAAGTCAGGGTGCCGGGTACGGAGGAGCTCGCATCCAGCTGGGTGTTCGAAAGCGCCGTGCCGTAGGTGATCGGGGCTGGAGTGTTCCAGGTGATGACGGGGGCTGCCTGATTGACGACGATCTGTACGGTCTTGGTGGCGGAGGTGTAGTTGGTGGTGTCGGTGGGGGTGAAGGTGACAGAGAGGGTGTCGGTACCTGCTGCTGGGATGTTGCCAGCGGCGGGGGTGTATGTGAACGAGCCGGCCACGGAGGCGGTGGCGTTGAGTTGGGTTGCGGAGAGCGCCGTTCCGTAGGTGATGCTGGCGGGGTTGGCCCAGGTGATGACGGGTGTGGCTTGCGTGACGACGATCTGTACGGTCTTAGTTGCGGTGGAGTAGTTGGTGGTGTCGGTGGGGGTGAAGGTGACCGACAACGTGTCAGTACCGGCGCCGGGGATGGAACCCGCAGCGGGGGTGTAGGCGAACGAACCTGGGACGGAGGCGGTGGCGTTGAGTTGGGTGGCGGAGAGGGCAGTGCCGTAAGTGATCGCGGCGGGGTTGGCCCAGGTGATGATCGGTGAGGCCTGGGTAACGACGATCTGGACGGTCTTGGTGGCGGTGGTGTAGTTGGTGGTGTCGGTGGGGGTGAAGGTGACCGAGAGGGTGTCGGTGCCAGCTGCGGGGATGTTGCCGATGGCGGGGGTGTAGGTGAACGAGCCAGCGACGGAGGCGGTGGCGTTGAGCTGGGTTGCGGAGAGTGCGGTGCCGTAGGTGATCGGGGCTGGAGTGTTCCAGGTGATGACGGGGGCTGCCTGATTGACGACGATCTGTACGGTCTTGGTGGCGGTGGTGTAGTTGGTGGTGTCGGTGGGGGTGAAGGTGACAGAGAGGGTGTCGGTACCTGCTGCTGGGATGTTGCCAGCGGCGGGGGTGTAGGTGAACGAGCCGGCCACGGAGGCGGTGGCGTTGAGTTGAGTTGCGGAGAGTGCTGTTCCGTAGGTGATGCTGGCTGGGTTGGCCCAGGTGATGACTGGGACTGCCTGGGTGACGACGATTTGGACGGTCTTGGTTGCGGAGGTGTAGTTGGTGGTGTCGGTGGGGGTGAAGGTGACGGAGAGGGTGTCAGTGCCAGCGGCAGGGACGTTGCCGATGGCGGGGGTGTAGGTGAACGAGCCGGGGACGGAGGCGGTGGCGTTGAGCTGGGTTGCGGAGAGTGCGGTGCCGAAGGTGATCGGGGCTGGAGTGTTCCAGGTGATGACGGGGGCTGCCTGATTGACGACGATCTGTACGGTCTTGGTGGCGGTGGTGTAGTTGGTGGTGTCGGTGGGGGTGAAGGTGACCGAGAGGGTGTCGGTGCCAGCGGCAGGGACGTTGCCGATGGCCGGGGTGTAAGTGAACGATCCGACGACGGAGGCGGTTGCGTTGAGTTGAGTTGCGGAGAGCGCGGTGCCGTAGGTGATGGCTGCTGGGTTCGCCCAGGTGATGACTGGGACTGCCTGGGTGACGACGATTTGGACGGTCTTGGTGGCGGTGGTGTAGTTGGTGGTGTCGGTGGGGGTGAAGGTGACCGAGAGGGTGTCAGTTCCTGCTGCTGGGATGTTGCCTGCGGCGGGAGAGTAGGCGAACGAACCTGGTACGGAGGCGGTTGCGTTGAGTTGGGTTGCGGAGAGTGCGGTGCCGTAGGTGATGCTGGCTGGGTTGGCCCAGGTGATGACAGGTGAAGCCTGGATGACGACGATCTGGACGGTCTTGGTGGCGGTGGTGTAGTTGGTGGTGTCGGTGGGGGTGAAGGTGACCGAGAGGGTGTCAGTGCCAGCGGCAGGGACGTTGCCGATGGCCGGGGTGTAAGTGAACGATCCGGCGACGGAGGCGGTTGCGTTGAGTTGAGTTGCGGAGAGCGCGGTGCCGTAGGTGATGGCTGCTGGGTTCGCCCAGGTGATGACTGGGACTGCCTGGGTGACGACGATCTGTACGGTCTTAGTTGCGGTGGAGTAGTTGGTGGAGTCGGTGGGGGTGAAGGTGACGGAGAGGGTGTCGGTACCTGCTGCTGGGATATTGCCGATGGCGGGGGTGTAGGTGAACGAGCCGGGGACGGAGGCGGTGGCGTTGAGTTGGGTTGCGGAGAGTGCGGTGCCGTAGGTGATGCTGGCTGGGTTGGCCCAGGTGATGACAGGTGAAGCCTGGATGACGACGATCTGGACGGTCTTGGTGGCGGTGGTGTAGTTGGTGGTGTCGGTGGGGGTGAAGGTGACCGAGAGGGTGTCAGTGCCAGCGGCAGGGACGTTGCCGATGGCCGGGGTGTAAGTGAACGATCCGGCGACGGAGGCGGTTGCGTTGAGTTGAGTTGCGGAGAGCGCGGTGCCGTAGGTGATGGCTGCTGGGTTCGCCCAGGTGATGACTGGGACTGCCTGGGTGACGACGATTTGGACGGTCTTGGTGGCGGTGGTGTAGTTGGTGGTGTCGGTGGGGGTGAAGGTGACCGAGAGGGTGTCAGTTCCTGCTGCTGGGATGTTGCCTGCGGCGGGGGTGTAAGCGAATGAACCTGGGACGGAGGCAGTTGCGTTGAGTTGAGTTGCGGAGAGTGCTGTTCCGTAGGTAATGCTGGCTGGGTTTGCCCAGGTGATGACTGGGACTGCCTGGGTGACGACGATCTGGACGGTCTTGGTGGCGGTGGTGTAGTTGGTGGTGTCGGTGGGGGTGAAGGTGACCGAGAGGGTGTCAGTGCCAGCGGCAGGGACGTTGCCGATGGCCGGGGTGTAGGCGAACGAGCCGGCAACGGAGGCAGAGGCGTTGAGTTGGATGGCGGAGAGTGCGGTGCCGTAGATGATGCTGGCGGGAGTCGCCCAGGTGATGACTGGGACTGCCTGGGTGACGACGATCTGGACGGTCTTGGTGGCGGAGGTGTAGTTGGTGGCGTCGGTTGGTGTGAAGGTGACCGAAAGTGTATTCGTTCCGACGGTCGGGATATTGCCTGCAGCTGGGGTGTAAGCGAACGAGCCGGCGACGGAGGCGGTTGCGTTGAGTTGGGTTGCGGAGAGTGCAGTTCCGTAGGTGATCGCGGCGGGGTTTGCCCAGGTGATGACGGGGGAGGCCTTATTGACGACAAGCTGTACAGTGGCTGTTGCTGTGGTGTAGTCGGTGGCGTCGGTGGGGGTGAAGGTGACGGAAAGGGTATCGGTGCCAGCGGCGGGAATGCTGCCTGCGGCCGGTGAATATGCGAACGAACCGGCGACGGAGGCAGAGGCGTTGAGTTGAGTTGCCGAGAGGGCGGTTCCGTAGGTGATGGCCGCAGGGTTTGCCCAGGTGATGACCGGCGTTGCCTTGTTGACGACGAGCTGTACGGTTGCGGTTGCTGTGGTGTAGTCGGTGGCGTCGGTTGGTTTGAAGGTTACCGACAAGGTGTCCGTGCCAGCGCCCGGAGTAGCGCCGGAGGCCGGAGAGTAGATGAATGTGCCGGCGACCGAGGCGGTGGCGTTGAGTTGGGTGGCGGAGAGTGCGGTTCCGTACGTGATGGCAGCGGGGGTCGCCCAGGTGATGACTGGGGTGGCCTGGTTGACGACGATCTGAACGGTCTTGGTTGCTGTGGTGTAGTCGGTAGTGTCGGTTGGGATGAAGGTGACCGACAACGTGTCAGTACCAGCACCGGGGATGGAACCCGCGGCGGGTGTATAGGTGAAGGTACCGGCGACCGAGGCGGTGGCGTTGAGTTGGGTTGAGGTGAGTGCGGTGCCGTAGGTGATGGCTGCGGGATTGGCCCAGGTGATGACCGGGGTCGCCTGGTTGACGACGATCTGAACGGTCTTGGTGGCTGTGGTGTAGTCGGTGGAGTCAGTTGGGGTGAAGGTGACCGAGAGGGTGTCGGTTCCTGCTGCTGGGATGTTGCCCACGGCGGGGGTGTAGGTGAAGGTACCTGCGACGGAGGCAGTTGCGTTAAGTTGGGTCGCGGAGAGGGCGGTTCCGTAGGTGATGGCTGCGGGATTGGCCCAGGTGATGACTGGGGTGGCTTGATTGACAACGATCTGAACGGTCTTAGTTGCGGTGGTGTAGTCGGTGGCGTCGGTTGGGGTGAAGGTGACCGAGAGGGTGTCGGTTCCTGCTGCTGGGATGTTGCCCACGGCAGGAGTGTAGACGAACGAACCTGCGACAGAAGCAGTTGCGTTAAGTTGGGTGTTCGAGAGGGCGGTTCCGTAGGTGATGGCCGCGGGATTGGCCCAGGTGATGACGGGCGTTGCCTTGTTGACGACGAGCTGTACGGTTGCTGTTGCCGTGGTGTAGTCGGTGGAGTCGGTTGGTTTGAAGGTGACCGACAAAGTGTCCGTGCCAGCGCCCGGAATAGTGCCGGAGGCGGGAGTATAGGTGAAGGTTCCAGCTACGGAGGCGGTTGCGTTGAGTTGGGTTGCAGAGAGGGCGGTTCCGTAGGTGATGGCTGCTGGTGTTGCCCAGGTGATGACCGGCGTCGCTTGATTGACAACGATCTGCACGGTCTTGGTGGCGGCGGAGTAGTCGGTGGTGTCGGTTGGGGTGAAGGTGACCGAGAGAGTATCGGTACCTGCAGCAGGGATGTTGCCTGCGGCGGGAGTATATGCGAACGAACCAGCTACGGAGGCGGTTGCGTTGAGTTGGGTCGCGGAGAGCGCGGTGCCGTAGGTGATGGCTGCGGGAGTGGCCCAGGTGATGACTGGGGCTGCCTGGTTGACGACCAGTTGAACCGTTTTGGTTGCGGTAGTGTAGTTGACGGTGTCGGTCGGAGTGAAGGTTGCTGTCAGGCTGACCGTGCCGGCAACAGGAACGTTTCCGATGGCGGGGGAGTAAGTGAAGGAGCCGGGTACAGAGGCGGTTGCGTTGAGCTGGGTTGCGGAGAGCGCTGTTCCGTAGGTGATGGCGGCGGGATTGGCCCAGGTGATAACGGGTGTGGCTTGGTTTACGGTGATTTGTACGGTCTTGGTGACGGTTGAGTAGTCGGTGGAGTCCGTTGGTTTGAAGGTGACGGAAAGAGTATCGATGCCTGCGGCTGGGATGCTGCCTAGCGCCGGGGTATAGGTAAAGGTCCCTGGGACTGATGCAGTGGCGTTTAGCTGGGTGGCGGAGAGAGCGGTGCCGTAAGTGATATTTGCCGGGTTGGCCCAGGTTACGGTGGGGATCGCCTGGGTGATGGTGAGCGTTCCGGTGGCGAAGGTCAGACTGTAGTTTGAGGACGTGAGAGAGCCGATGGCGGCGGTGATGGTGTAGGTGTTTGCGGTTGTGGGGGCCGCTGGGATCGTGGTCAACGAAGGATTGCCGCTGTATGCAGTGGACGCGGTATCGCCGTTGACGTAGCCCGTGACCGAATAGGTATAGGGAGGGACTGTCGTTCCGTAGACGGCGGTCTCGTTGTTGGCCGTGAAGAGGAGGGCTTGTTTGGTGACAACGAGGTTTACTGTTCCCGCGGCTGATCCGTAGGCCGGATTGGTTGGGGTGAACTGAACGCTGAGTTTATTGGTGCCTACAGGCAGGACCGTTCCTGCAGGAGGGGTATATACGTACGAACCTGGAATTACCGTTGGCGTGGCCGCCGTGTTCATCGCCATCGCCACGATGACGACGTTGCGATTGTTAGGCAGGGTGATGCTTTGCACGGTCTTCGTGTTGTCGAGAGGAATGGTATAGCCGTAGAGATAAGTGGTGCCGAGGGTCTGGCCGCCGCCGCTGGTATTTCGGAAGGCCGTCGTGGAGACGATGCTCTCGCCGGGGTAGGGAGTGAAGGGAGAGGTCTGTGTCCAGCTGTCGAGACTGACTGCGGCGAACACGGTGGTTCCATCGGTGTAGGTGATGGTGAAGCGTTGGGACGTCTGTCCGACGATTGTGGCCGCGCCGATCATCGTCAGGCCGGAGAAGGCTCCCTGGGGCAGGGCGATGACGGTGCTGGTAACGGCGTCTGGAAGGTTCGCTGGTCCAAGAGAGTAAGTCTGGCCATTCCAGGTGATAGAGGTGCCAACCGAATTGGAGGAGTACGCGTTTCCGATGTTGTCGAAGCCGCCGGTTGAGAAGAGGGATCCATTCGATTGAAAGGCGTTGACGCGGTAATAAGAGGAAAGTGAAACAGAAGTCGTGTTCGGAGTGATCTCGGCTACAGCGTTGAGCTGGGTGGCGCTGAGCGGCGTGCCATAGGTGATTGAGGCAGGCGTAGGCCAGACGATTACGGTCGAGCTTGCTGGATTGACGAGCAGTGGTACAGATGCCGTGGCGCCGGTGTAGTTGGTCGTGTTGGTCGGTGTGAAGGTAGCGGAGAGTGTGTTTTCTCCAGTAGGCAGGACAGTGCCTGACGTAGGCGAATAGACCAGTGCGCCTGGGATGGGAGGCGAGACCAGGTCCATGGCGAGTATCGAGACATCTCCTGGTCCCTGCCATGCGGGAAGCGTGACACTCTGAACAATTTTTGAGCTGTTGAGCGGAATCGAATAGCCGTAGACGCACGTCAAGTGACTATCTTCGCCACCACCGGAGGTGTTGCGGTAAGGGACGCAAGTGACTTCTGTCTCGCCGGGGTAGTTCATCGGATAGACCCAGTCACTCAGGCTTTGCGTATAGGTGCTGGTGGTTCCGTCGGTATAAGTGATGATGAATGGGTTCGCCGCGGTAGAGTTGTTGACCATCGCGCCAAGCATATTAAGGCTGGCGTAGTATCCAGCTGGAAGAGCGATGGTCACCGTCGTTCCTGTGCTGCTCAGACCGCCGACTGCATCGAGTGCGTTGGCGGGTCCCAATTGATAAGTTATGTTGTTCCAGGTGACGGAGGTTCCAAGCAAATTCGACGAGTAGGCATTGCCGCCTTGATCAAAGCCACCGCTAAAGCCCGTGCCATTGGTGTAGATACCGTTGAGGTTGTAGTACGAGGTCAGCGGGACCGGCGTGTAAACAGCCACCGTCGCGTCAAGTTGTATGTTGCTTAACGGGGTGGGATAGGTGATGGGTGCTGGCGAAGGCCAGCTTATCTGCGGGTTCGCGGGGTTGACCACGAGGGTCACGCTGGCGGTCGCCGAGGAGTAGCTCGAGCTGTTGGCGACACTCGGGGTGAAGGTGGCGGTCAACGTGTAGGTGCCTACGGGGAGCAGGGTGTAAGCAGCCACACTGTAGGAAAATGTTCCGGCGACGGTTGTTGTGGCGTTGAGTTGGGTCGAGGACACCAGGATGCCGTAGTTGATGGGAGCCGGCGTGGCCCAGGTGATGACCGGCGTGGTCTTTGCGACGGGGTAGTTGATGGGTGAGGATGTGCTGGCTAGAAAGTTTGCATCAGTGGGGCTGCCGAGGTTGAAGCTCGCGGTAAGGCTATCCGTGCCGACAGGCAGCGACGTCACATTCAGTGTCGCGATTCCGCTTGAAAGCTTGCTTGTACCCAGAACAGTGGCGCCGTTGAGGAAGGTGATCAGTTCGTTGTTAGTGGTGTAGCCGCCTAAGGCATAGGGGCTGAGGGTGGCAGAGAGTACGACCTGCTGGCTGTAAGTGCTGGATGAAGGATTCGCACTCAGCAGCGTAGCTGTGGTGATTGGCGTACCAGTGAGAGACAAGAGGTTGGAGGTGCTTTTGGCGAAGTAGGTTTCTCCGGGGTAGACCGCGTCGACCTTGTGCGCGATCGCAGCGCCGGCGGGGACGTTAGGAGTGTTTAGAGTGGCGGTTGCGGTCTGGGTGATCTGGTCCAGCAGGACTGCCACGTTGTTGTTGCTCTGCACTGGAGTTGCAATATCTGGAAATCCGTCGCCGTTGAAATCCCCGACGAGCGTTGAAGATCCGGTTGCACCTACGGTGTAATTTACTGCGGCCTGAAACGTTCCGTCACCGTTTCCAAGCAGGACGCTTTGTGTCGTGTTGTTTTGATTCACGACTGTCAGGTCGGCTTTGCCATCTCCGTTGAAGTCGCCCAATGCAATTGCAATCGGTACTGCGCCGACGGGGTTTGCACCGACGACGCGTGGCTGAAAGGTTCCATTGCCGTTACCGATGAGTATCCCGACGGTGTCGTCGTTGGAGCTAGGGACGGCGATATCGATGATGCCGTCGCCGTTGAAGTCTCCTGCAACGAGCCCGGTTGGGTATCTGCCGACGTCGATCGGAGAACCGCTGGCCTGGCTGAAGTTTCCTGTGCCGTCACCCAGAAGAATGGAGACCGAGACGGTCGCGAAGTTGGTGACGGCGATATCGGCTTTGCCGTCTCCGTTGAAGTCACTCACGATGAGATTGAGAGGACCGGCTCCGACGGTAAATGGCGAGAAGGGAGCAGCGGTGAATGTGCCGTTGCCATTATTCAAAAGAACGGTGACGGTGTTGCTGGCCTGGTTGGTAATAGCGAGGTCGGCGTTGCCGTCGTTATTGAAGTCGCCAACGGCGACGGCGCTTGGCGTGATTCCCGTGAGGTAAATCACCTGGTTCTGAAACGTGCCATTCCCCCTACCAAAGAAGATGCTTACCGAGTTGCCTACGGCATTGGTTACGGCAAGATCCAGGATTCCATCGTTGTTGAAGTCGCCGACTGCAACGCCGGTGGGTGTGAGGCCGGCGGTGAGCGTGGTTCCTGTGGTGAAGGTTCCGGTTCCTGTGCCCAGCAGGATATTGACTTTGTTCGCAGCGGAGGCTACTGCGATATCCAGCTTTCCGTCGCCGTTAAAGTCCCCTAGGGCGGAGCCCCTGGGAGGAATACCTGTGCCGCTTGCAGAGGCGGCGGCATTAAACGTCTGCGCGGCGACAGCAGCTCCCAAAGGAGAGGTGCCGAAGACGTAGTTGCTGTTGGATGTGTCTACAAAGGAGAGGGCGGCTGTGGGTGATTGGGTGAACCCGCCGTTTCCCACGACCGTGGCTGCGAGTGTGTAGTTGCCTGCGGTGCCTGTGCTGGTGAGGGTTGTTCCTGTCGCGTAAGTTCCGGTGACACTGAGGGTTTGTGACGGAGAGGAGCTGGAGGAATGGGAGTTCGTTCCATTGAAGACAGCTGTGTACTTGTGAGTCCCGATACCAGGAATAAGGCGAAGTACCGCAGTTCCAGTCGCGGTTAACTGGGCTGTGCCTAGAATCGCGGAATTTACGCAGTGAGTCGCAGTTGCGTCACAAAAAGTGATCAATCCCGGGGAGACTGGTGTGCTCACGCCGGTCGTCACTGCGGCGGTGAGCGTGACCATGGTTCCACTGGTAACGGTGGCTGAAGAGAGCGTCAGACTTGTCGTTGTTGCAGCGCCCAAAGCGAAGCTCTCAGGCACGGACACAGTTGCCAGGAGGAGGCCCAGGACAGCCAGCAAGATGCCTGAGAAAGAACGGCTGCCAGACTTTAGATATCCTGAACGGCTTTTGCATTTGGTGCGGTGTGACGACATGCTTATCTCCGTGACAACTAATGACGTGACAAGAAGCTTCCAGGCAGACGGGTGCGCCTTACGCAAAAGCTCCGGTGGATGGTGGCCACGTTCGACTCCTGCGCTGCTTTTCTGCTAGGGACTTCCTGAGGCGAGAACTATGCTGGTATTGCTAAAGCCTGAAGAGGCCCAAGAACTTTCGTGCCGTTCTTATCAGGCCTGCATATTCGCCGATAGAGAATGGAATCGCATAAGAGAGTTATTGGCCTCCTTTGCTCCTCACTAGAATCACTTAGCCGCGGCTTCTCATCCATAGTCCAAAGGTGGCAGCAGAAATTTCGCAAAATGCAGGGTATTTTTACCCAACCGGAAGAAATATTTTTATGGACTGACACAGAAGTGTCAGAAGCGAGTGGGGGGCAGTGCGGAAGGACTTGCGAATGCCGTGCGGCTCTGACCGATCAGGCCTGCTTGTGCTACCCACGCGGCTGGCAACGGAAGACCTCGACGGAGAACCATGGAGAGGAGTGAGACTGCGCGGTCGCTTCTCCGTTATGAACCTGGAAATTGACTCTATCGGATGATGAGACGCGAAGAAGATAATAGAGTTCCTCTCTCTCGGGGGCAGGTTGTCGGAGATTTACGTGTTGCATGACAACCAGGGAACCGGTGCACTTTGGTTGTGAATGTGCCTGACAAATCCTGCAGCCTGATGTTGCGATCCCCGCATCGAAGAGAGGTCGCACGGTCCCTCGTCATCTCCGTCACGACAGAGAAGAGGATCAAAAATGAACTCACCTTCCGCAGTAGAAAACTTTACTAAAGCGGCGGTCGTGGAGACCAGGCTCTCTGGCTACGACCTGCTACTCCATCCAGGATTAAACAAGGGGACAGCGTTTACAGAGGAGGAGCGAGATACCTTCGCGCTCCATGGATTGCTGCCGCCGCATCTGGGGACGTTGGAGGATCAGCTGGAACGTCGCATGAAGGCTTTCGACAATCAGACGAGCAGCTTTGAAAGATACAACTTCATGCGGGACCTGCAGGACTCGAATGAGACCCTGTTCTATGCCCTGATCACCCGGAACGTCGAGAAGTTTCTGCCGATTGTGTATACGCCGACGGTGGGCGAAGGCTGTCAACGCTTCAGTGAGACCTGGCTTAAGCCGCGCGGCCTCTTCATCAGTTATCCCAACAAGGACCGTATCAACCAGATGCTTGCCGACTCTCGTTATGACAAGGTGCGATGCATCGTCGTGAGTGACGGCGAACGGATTCTCGGTCTCGGCGATCAGGGAGCCGGAGGAATGGGGATACCGATCGGAAAGATGGCTCTGTATACAGCCCTGGCCGGAGTTCATCCGGAACACTGCCTGCCTGTGCTTCTCGATGTAGGAACGGACAATGAGGAACGTCTCAAGGATCCGATCTACATCGGTTGGCGCAACAAGCGGGTGCGAGGGCAGGAATATGACGACTTCGTCGAAGCGTTTGTCTCGGCGGTGAAGAGCCGGTGGCCGCATATTCTTCTGCAATGGGAAGACTTTGCCGGTTCGAACGCCAGCCGCCTACTCGAACGGTATCGCGACCAGCTTTGCACGTTTAATGACGATATTCAGGGAACAGCGGCGGTGGCAACTGCCACTGTTTTAGGGGCGGTTACGGCGACTGGCATACCGATGAAAGAACAGAGGATCGGCTTCCTCGGCTTTGGCTCCGCGGGAATTGGGATTGCCAATCTGCTTCTCGCCGCCATGAAAGAGAGCGGGTTGAGCGACGAGGAAGCTCATAAGCAGTTTTATGCGGTCGACCGCTACGGACTGATCCTCGAAGGACAGACAGGCCTTCGGCCTGACCAGGCGCGCTATGCGAAGAAGAAGTCCGATCTGAAGGAATGGACGCTTTCCAATCCGGAGCAGGTTTCGCTCGAGGATGTAGTCCAGAACGCGAAGCTGACGGTCCTGATCGGAGTCTCCAGCCAGGCGGGCGCATTTACTGAGAAGATTGTGCGCGAGATGGCGAAGCACACAGATCGTCCGGCTATCTTTCCCTTGTCGAACCCCACCTCCAAGAGCGAAGCTGCTCCCGCGGACCTTATGAGATGGACGAATGGCCGCGCCCTAGTCGGCACGGGTAGTCCATTTCCGCCAGCGGAGATCAACGGTAAGAGTGTGGAGTTTGCACAGACGAACAACTCCTATATCTTCCCGGGTCTTGCCCTCGGGATTCTTACTTCACGGGCGAAGCGGGTTTCGGATTCGATGATTATGGCTGCCGCAAAGGCTCTCGCAGCACTTTCTCCGACGCAGAAGAACAAGGAAGCATCTCTGTTACCGCCTATCGCCGATTCTCGGGCGGTTGGCCTGAAGGTCGCGGAAGCGGTTGGGAAGCAGGCGATCGCAGAAGGCCTCGCAGGGGTACCCGATGAGAAGTCTTTTGAGACGGAGCTCCGCGAATATGTCTGGGAGCCGGTCTACGTACCGTATGTTCGGTTGGGCGACTAATGCCGTTCGCCACCCTGCCAAGCGCTAGTGCTGGGAGGGGCTGGTGGTCTCGACTTCAATTGCAGAAGAAGTGAGGTGATCTATGGCTACGCAAGAGTTGTATGAGTTGAAGAAGATTCCCATCGGCGTCGGCGCTTCGGGAAAGAGGAAAGAAACAGACTCAATGGGCGAAGTGGAGGTTCCGGCAGACCACTACTGGGGCGCTCAAACCGAACGCTCGCTGATTCACTTTGCCATCGGGGACGACCACATGCCGAAGCAGGTGTATCACGCTTACGGTTATGTGAAAAAGGCGGCCGCATTGGTGAATGCCGCTGCAGGACGCCTCGACCGGTGGCAGGCTGATGCAATTTCGGCCGTTGCGGACGAGGTGATCGCCGGAAAATTGGATACTGAGTTCCCCCTTTTTGTTTGGCAGACCGGGTCAGGAACACAGTCGAACATGAACGTTAACGAAGTAATCTCAAACCGGGCGATTCAGTTGCTCGGCGGAGTGCTGGGGAGTAAGGCGCCGATACACCCGAATGATCATGTCAATATGGCGCAGTCGTCGAATGATACTTTCCCCACGGCGATGCATATTGCGAGCGCTCTCGAGGTCAAGAAGTATCTATTACCCAGAGTGGCAGCCTTGGCTTCGGCGATCGAGGACAAGGCAAAGCAGTGGCATGATGTCGTGAAGATTGGCCGTACGCATCTGGAAGATGCTGTGCCTCTTACGGTTGGCCAGGAGTGGTCGGGCTATGCGGTTCAACTTCGCGATGCGATGGCTTTGATCGACAGGTCTCTGGAGGGGATCTATCAACTGGCTGCCGGTGGTACCGCGGTTGGTACCGGGCTGAATGCTCCACCTCGCTTTGGGGAGGACATCGCTACGAAGATAGCGGAGCTGACGGGGATGCCGTTCGTCACCGCGCCGAACAAGTTTGCCGCGCAAGGTTCGCTCGATGCGATGGTGAACGCGCATGCGGCGTTACGCTCTCTTGCTGTTGCTCTGATGAAGATTGCAAACGATATGCGGTGGCTGGCTTCCGGTCCGCGCTGTGGTCTCGGCGAACTGGTGCTGCCGGCGAATGAGCCTGGCTCTTCGATCATGCCCGGTAAGGTAAATCCGACGCAGTGCGAGGCAATGGTGATGATCTGCATTCAGGTTATCGGAGATGATTCGGCCGTAGCGTTCGCCGGCTCGCAGGGCAACTTCGAGTTGAATGCGATGCGACCGATCATCATCAACAACTTTCTCCATTCGGCGCGGATTCTAGCCGATGGATGCGAGAAGTTTCGGATATTCTCGGTTGAGGGGACCATGCTGAATGAAAAGCGCATCGCCCAGTTTGTCCAGAATTCCCTGATGCTGGTGACTGCGCTTAGTCCCGTGATCGGCTACGACAAGGCTTCGAAGATTGCCCACAAGGCGCTCGATGAAGAGACGACCTTGAGGCAGGCGGCGCTGGCGACCGGATGGATCGACGAAAAAACCTTTGATCAGGTGATTGATCCGAAGAAGATGGTCTTTCCCAATGGCTGATGTATCGTAGTTTGTTTTCGAACCGATGCCTGTCCGAGGTACGGTTCGATAACCGTCAGAATATTTCTGTGTCCGTGTGAATCTTTATAGACGTTGAATCCATCCATTAATACGGTCGTACATGTTGGGATCGAATAAGCGATCGACATCGACAAGGTAAAAGGAGAGATTTATGGCGACGCAGACTTATTCGAAGCTTTTTGAACTAGTAAAGCTTGGCGCGATCGAACTGGGCCACAGGGTAGTAATGGCGCCGCTGACCAGGCTTCGTTCTGAAACACCAGGTGATATTCCTGGTGACCTGATGCTTGAGTACTATACGCAGCGCGCGTCAAACGGCGGGTTGATTATCTCGGAGGCCACGACGGTCTCGGTTACGGCCCGCGGATATCTCGGGGCTCCTGGAATTTATTCGGAGGCACAAGTGGCAGGGTGGCGCCGCATTACGGACGCGGTCCATGCCAAGGGCGGAAAGATCGTTGTTCAACTCTGGCATGTGGGACGAACCAGTCATGTGGACTTGACCGGCGGGGCTATCCCCGTTGGACCGTCCGAGGGTGTTCCGTACGAAGGAGTATCTTTCACCAAGAACGGCTGGGTAGCTGTGACGCCAAATCGAGCCTTGAAGGTCGAGGAGATCCCAGCGTTGTTGGAGGATTATCGTAGAGCCGCTCTGAACGCGAAGGCTGCTGGGTTCGATGGAGTTGAACTCCACGGTGGCAACGGCTATCTGTTGGACCAGTTCCTGCAAAACGGCAGCAACCGGAGAACAGATGAATACGGCGGCTCCGCAGAAAATCGGGCGCGCTTGCTCTTTCAGGTGCTGGAGACGGTTCTCGCAGTATGGGATAAGAGCCAGGTCGGAATCAGACTCTCGCCCAGCACGCAGTTCAACGGCATGTCAGACTCTAATCCAGCTTTGATCTTCGATTACGTGGCGGAACAAGCAAACAAGTACTCCATCGCCTATCTTCACGTCATCGAGCCTCGCATCAACGGGAGTGCTGAGATCGGTGAGGGACTTCCGCCAGTGGCTGCGGGGCAGTTTCGAAAGCACTTCAAAGGACAGATTCTGGCGGCGGGCGGTTTCGATGGAGACAGCGCGGAAGCGATTCTCGAAGAAGGCGATGCGGACCTGGTTGTGTTTGGCCGATTCTTCATCGCCAATCCAGATCTTCCCGAACGACTGAAGCAGGGAGTACCGCTGAATCCTTATGACCGGGACACATTTTACGGTGGGGATGCTCGTGGGTACATCGACTATCCGTTTTATGAAACGGCAGTGGCCTGAGCGGCACGTAGCTTCAAGACAGCCACCCGTTGAACAGGGACCAGCCTCACGATCGAGGCTGGCAACCCTATCGATTACGCAGCAGCTTTTGATCTTCAGCGTTGATCTTCGCGGCTAGTTTGGCGTGATCGGTTACAGTCTGATCGCCATACGCTTCGGCCCATTCCGCATAGGACTCACGCAATACACCGGATCGGCCGCAATAGCCAGCGATGATCGCCGGTTCGCTGGTTCGTGCATGAGCTCGGGCCAAAAGAGCCCCACATGCCCAGCAATAAAAATTGAAGGCATCTCCACTCATCCACTCGATGGGAACAGAAGCTTTCAGATTTTTCATTTGTCTGACGTAGTAAGGCCGCTTTTCAATCTCAGTCCATCCCAACATTACATCGCTCGCTGCCTGAAGCGTTCGTTGTCCGACGACAACGCGCTGACCCTCATGGATGAACTCTGCTTTTCTCGACGGAAGGTAGGCCGCATGCGCGGGTGATAAAGCTTCCTTGATTTGGAGAAAGAGCGGATCGTCATCGTTCTTGCCCATCAGTAACGCGAGATACGTCCTGGTGCCAACTGATCCCACTCCCACTACCCGGTGAGCGACATCCGCAACACTGTAACGAGAGAGCATGTGCCGGCGCTCACGGGAGAGCGTGAGGGAGTAATCCTCCAGTGCTGTGATGATCTTGTTTCTCAAAGCAGCGCTAACGTGGGTCAGGATAGGAGGATCTTCGCGGAAGTGCCACTGACCATTGGCATTCTTATCTGCAACTTTTGTAAGCAGAGTACGGTTGTCCGAGTGGAGTGCTTTGTCGATAACTTTCCGCATGACTGCAAGCGCCTTTTGGGGAACTTTGCGCAGAATATTCGCCTTTCCCGGAGTTGCATGCAGGTACCAAATGTCCAGAGTTCCCATTGGCTCCAGTCTCTCCATATTCTCCTGATATCCTTCAACGGCCAGCATCACCGCTACTCGCCGCTCGTTCCTCGTCAGACCATTTTCGCGGCCAGCCACATTGACGCTGGCCGTCAGCCGCTTAAGGTCCCACTCCCAGGGGCCGATTACGGTTTCATCGAAGTCGTTGATATCGAAGACGAGTTCTCGTTGAGGAGTTCCATAAAATCCGAAGTTGCTCAGATGTGCATCGCCAGCAAGCACTACGTTGCAGCCGATGGTGGGAGTCGTGGACAGGTCATACGCCATTACGGCTGCTGCACCTCGCAGAAAGGCAAAGGGAGAGGCCGACATTCGTTGCATGCGAAGAGGGACCAGATTCTGCTGACGGTCAACGTTACTTTTAGCAAGGATCGAAAGGACGTCGCCGCGTTTGGCTGAGGGCTTCCATTGTCCATGTATTTCACGCGGAACGTGTTCTCGCATTTCGGTTCCTTGCTTGTGGAGAGCTTCGATCGTTGGCTGCGGCTTACGGAGGTTGACGCGCTCCGTCGTGACCTTTTTCTTTGCGTGGTGAACCGGCATATTGATTCCTGCTCCCAAGGTTTTTTTCAGAGAGAAATATAGCGGAGTTCAAGCATAAGGGATTCGTTCACCTCACGCTCAGCTTTAACCTTCCAAGCGACGCATTACGGTGCGAAGTTTCCACTTGCGGTTTTGCTACCGAATAAACGAAAGTCCTAACCTGGATGAGGTGCTGATGAGATTCAGATAGCTTTGCGGTCCGTCCGTAGCGTACTGCTCTCGTTTGCAGGATATGGCGTCCTCTTCCCGGGACCCTTTCCGAAAGGGCCGGCCGCAGGGAGCTGATGGGCCTTCGCTGTGCTGCGATACACTAAACAGGCGTCTGTCTCGTGCCTAATGACAATCTTCCTAATGCGAAATGTGTTTCTCGGAATTGCAGCGATCCCCTTCATCTACTACGCTCTCGCGATCTTCAGTTCGCTCCGGTTTTTTGGGGCGACACGAGCTAAAGTAGACAGGAAGGGCGCGTTTTTACCGCCAGTCAGCAACCTGAAGCCAGTGCGGGGGCTTGATCCAGAGGCCTATGAGAATTTCGCCAGCTTCTGCCGGCAAGACTATCCGAACTACGAAGTGTTGTTCTGTATCGGCGACACTACCGACCCTGCTTACCCGGTGTTGCAGCGGATCGTCAGCGACTTCCCGGACTGTCAAATACGCATTGTGATTGGGTCGGGTCGAAATGCGACCAACGACAAAGTGGCCAAGCTGACACGACTAGTGGAGGAAGCGTCACATGAATACCTTGTGATTAGCGACAGCGATGTGCGGGTTGCGCCGGACTACCTACGCAAGGTTGTTGCGCCATTGGAAGATCCTAAGACAGGGGCGGTTACGTGCTTTTATGTCCCCATCAAAGAATCGACCTGGGTGCAGCGTCTGCAGGATATTGGGATGCTTTCAGACTTCTACCCCGGAATTCTTGTGGCAAAGCAATTGGATGGAGTGAAGTTTGCACTAGGTCCGACGATTGCGACAACCCGCACACGGCTTGAGGCGTTTGGCGGCTATGCCTCAATCGAGAACCGTCCGGCGGATGATCTGCTGGTCGGGCGATTGATCGCTGAGCAAGGCCACGAAGTAGAGCTGCTCCCTTACACCATCTCCACGGTCGCGGACTATCAGTCACTCAATGAACTGTTTCACAAGCGCCTGCGGTGGATCACGGTCATGCGTCACATGCGCCCGTGGGGACATCTTGGCCTGATCTTCACGCTGGGGCTGCCCTGGGCGATCCTGGCAGTGGCACTTCTTCCGACGATTATGGTGGCCGCAATTTATCTGGGTGGATATCTCGTGGTCCGCGCCGTTTTGACCGTGCTGGTAGGGTCCTGGGGACTCAAGCAGCCGGGTATCTGGAAAAAACTGGCGCTGATTCCGCTGTGGGACGGAATGGCCAGCCTGATATGGTTGACGAGTTTCACGCGCAGGACGATTCGGTGGCGAGGACAGAATTACCTGATGCGTGATGGAGAACTTGTCCTGCCTCTTGAGGTGTGAGCTCAGAATGCGGAGTGGGCGCGTGCTTAGATGGCATTCTTTACCAGCAGCGGCTGTTTGCTCATTTCGCTTCCGATGCGCCGCTGGTTTTGCGTGCTCCGCCAATTGACTTGAGGCGCGAACAACGACGGGTCGATCCGATCGCGATAACGCAGTGCGATATTGATCAGCGAATCGACAAGCGAATCTGAGAGTGTGTGCGGCTGTAGCCCGAGATCGGCCAACTTGGAATGCTTCGCGTTGTAATAGTGCGATTCGGCTTCGACACGAGGGTCGGGAAGATGATCAATTTCCACCTTGAGACCCATCTGTCCGGCGACTGCCTGGACGGTCTCCGCCAGGTCGAGGACCGAGAACTGCTCGGTGAATTGGTTGAAGACACGGAATTCACCTGAGTTGGCGGGGTTCAGGCAAGCTAGCTCTACGCAGCGGACCGTATCGCGAAGGTCGAGAAATCCGCGTGTCTGGCCGCCTTTTCCGTATACCGTGAGTGGATAGCCAATCGCCGCCTGGGCGCAGAAGCGGTTCAGAACGGTTCCAAATACCTCGTCGTAATCAAAACGGTTGATCAAAGCCTCGTCCATCGATACTTCATCGGTGACGGTACCGTATACAACTCCCTGATTGAGGTCGGTCGCGCGCAGGCCCCAAGCCTTGCAGGTGAACATGATGTTGTGGCTGTCATGTACTTTTGAGAGGTGATAGAAGGAGCCGGGTTGTTTGGGGAAGGGGAGGGTATCTTTTCGGCCGTTGTGCTCGATGGTGAGGAATCCTTCTTCGATATCAATATTCGGCGTGCCGTATTCACCCATCGTGCCCAACTTGACGATATGACAGTCCGGTTGCAACTCACGGATGGCGAAGAGCAGGTTTAGAGTCCCAACCACATTATTTGTCTGGGTATAAACCGCGTGCTTGCGATCGATCATTGAGTAGGGCGCGGACCTCTGCTCCGCAAAGTGGACGACTGTGTCGGGCTGAAAGGTCTTGATGGTAGAGGAGAGGAAATCATAGTCCGCGACATCGCCAACGAAGAGTTCGATTGGGATGCCTGTCAATTGATACCAGACCGCTAATCTCTCAGACAAAGGACGGATCGGCGTTAGGGTCTGAGCTCCGAGCTCGAAGTCCCATTGCCGGCGGATAAAGTTGTCGACGATCGCAACGGAATGCCCCTTGTTTGCAAGATATAGGGCAGTTGCCCAACCACAATAACCATCACCACCGAGAACAGCAATCCGCATTTTTTCTCCTAATTTATGGGCTTCTACCAGTATACCGACGTAAGATTGAAAGCTTTGGTTTCAGAAACTTTGTATATTTCCGATCACAGCGACCATTGAGCAATGAAGGCACAAGTCGAAGTGTGCCTATGGGGCGTTAGGAAGCACTGAAGACGAAACGGGATGATTGGTGATCAAAACTTTACCCCCGCTCTCTTCAAGTAAATTCAGTTGATCTTTGCCTACTAACGACTCTAGATGATCGACGCCTGTGTCTTTGGCGAAGATGTAGTACCTTTCGGGTCTTTGCCAGAGGTCCCGGAATTGGTTGTCGTCCAGAAAAACGCTAGGGGCATTTGGAGCGTAGGAACCGTAGACGAGATTATTGAATCTGCCATTGAGGAGCAAGGCAGTCCTATCCGTATAAAAGAACACGGACGAGAACCAATAGTAGTGATGGTCGACGATTAAATTTCCCTCGGGGGACTGCAGTAGCTTATTGACCAGAGGGCGGGAAGAGAGATAGGGGTCGAAATCGATCATCGCCAGGCGGGCAGCGTGAAAGAAGACCACCATCATTATGGCCACGGTCACGTATACTTTTTTGCCTGCGGTTTGGAGTGTGCCGATGGCTCCAATTAGAAATGAAGCCGCAGCCAAGGCAAGCGGTATCCTCAGGTAGGCAAATGACTTAAGAGTCAAATCCTCCATGTGTCCGAGCGACAGCGTGTACGCCTCCGGGTTGGAACTGAGAGCCTGTGAGATATCCCCAGGAGTAGGGACGTGGTGTACTGCAACCAGGATGGCGATCGCAGCCAGCGCCGCGATCGAGCAGATCACGGTCAGGAATCGCGTTCCATGCCGGACAATTCTCCCGTTAAAAGCGATGCCAGAACCGATCAGAAGCGCTAATGCCGGATAGCACGGCATAGAGTAGTACTCCTGCGTCGTGGAGAAGGTGAAAAACACGAGGACGAAGCCCGTCCAGCAGAGGGCGAGGAGTCTGGTTCTTCCCGCTCGATCAACGGGGCGGTATGAGAGCTTTAGCGCTGCGGGCAGGTATACGCTCCACGGGAAGAGCCAAACCAGGTTGAGCAGCCAGAAATAAAGGCGCGGCACCGTGTTGTAGTCACGCGGGGAACGAAGATTGAGGAATCGGAGGAGTTGCTCATTGATAAAGAAGAACCAGAAAAAGCCGTGATACTCTCCCGGAACACTCTTCATCGTGAAACTGAAATAGGGTGGATTCCGGAGCGTAGCAAGGATATGCCATGGTGCAGCAATCAACAGGATGATGGCCAGGCCACTGAGCGGCCGAAGTCGTTTCCACATCCGAGCGGAGAAGAGTTGACGGGTGCACAATAAATAGATGATGGCCGCAGCGGCCGGGAAGACAATTGCAATAAGGCTTTTCAAAAGCAAACCGACGCCCAGGCTTGCGGCAAGGATTGCTGCCCATGCTCGTGGATTCGGCTCCTCCTCATCGAGAACTCGAAGAAACGCCCACATGGCCAAGACGATGGTTAGAGTGAGCACTACATCCGGCACGAGGATGCGTGTGAAGAGAAAGAGTCCGATGCAGGTGGACATGCAGAGGCCAGCATAGAACCCTGCGCGGCGTCCGAAGGCCCAGACTCCGAATGCAGCAGTTGTGACGCAAAGAGCAATCGCAGAGAGTGCAATCGGAATACGTGCGGCCCAGTCATGGACGCCGAATACTTTATAAGCGACTGCGATCATCCAGTAGATGAGGGGAGGTTTTTCGAGATAGGCCACTCCATCCAGGCGCGCTGTGACCCAGTCGCCGGAGCTGATCATATTGTGAGCAATCTGCGCCTGCACTGCATCGACGTCGTCCATCAGTGATGGAGGAGAGAGAATGCAACCGAGATAAACGGCCGCTGCGAAAAGTACGACGAGCCAGAAAAGCTGGCTCCGATTTACAGCCCTGCTGCGATCACCTGTCTCTTGGAGGCCAGAGACGGTTTTGACTGGATTTTCCATCGTTTCATCCACATGAATAACATGATCAGCCCCCACAAGTGATAGCCGATGTTTATCCTTCTGTTCAAGTGTTGCTCGGTGTAGTTACGGATTGCTTCAAAGTTAAACAGCTCCGAGTGCTCCGATTCCGCCGATGCCAGCGTCTCCATTAACATCGCGCGGAGAGGTCCTCGAAACCATTCGTGTGCCGGAATATCGAAGCCTATCTTCGGACGCTGAAGGATGGGTGTGGGCAGCTTCGATCTCATCACTTCTTTGAGGAGATACTTCTGGTTTGTACCACGGATCTTGAGGTCAACTGGCAAGGTAGCTGCAAACTCGACGATGCGGTGGTCGAGGAACGGAGGCCGAACCTCAACGGAATGTGCCATGCTCACGCGATCCGACTTAACCAGGATGTCGTCCGGAAGATAGTACTGCTGGTCGAACTCAAGGAATGGAGAGATCCCGTCCCCGGGAAGGCTGGCTCCCAAACGAGCGAGGACATCCCGAAGGGCACCGGGTAGCGGAACGCGCAGGAGGGTAGCCTTTTCTGCATCGGAGAAGGTCCCGTTCCAATACACATGGGCTCGCTCTGGCGGCATGAGACTACCTTGAAGGAGGCGTTTCAACTTGTATTCGATGCTGATTTTTTCCTTCGAGGCAGGCCAAAAACGTAAGGCGCGAAGAGCTAGATCGATTGCCGAGGGAGGGATATTTTTCAGCTGGCGGGCGATACGGTTTGCGCGATAAGTAAGGTAACCACTGAAGATCTCATCGGCTCCTTCTCCGCTGAAGGCCACCGTGCATTGTGTCTTGCATAGTTTCGAAAGAAACCAGACTGGCAATGCCCCGGAATCCGCGCTGGGTTCATCGGAGTAGTAAGTAATGTCTTCGATGGCCCCCTCTAAGTCCTCCTCCGGGCACAGATCCAGCTGCTGGTGATCGGTTCCGTAATGCTCGACCACTTGGCGGATATATTGCGACTCGTCGAAGCTTTGGCCGTTGAATGTAATTGAAAAGGTCCGAAGTTGTGAGCTGGACGCCTGCGCGGCGTAGTGAAGGACGGTTGAGGAATCCACTCCTCCACTAAGCCACACACCAAGAGGAACGTCGGACATGAGATGCTCACGAACCGACTGATTCAAGAGGAAATCGAGCTCTGTTTTTGCGTCTTCGAACGAGATCGGTTTGGGGATGATCTCCGGGATGCGCCAGTATGCGTGTTTGTTCGTTCGGCCGTCCCGCCATTCGAGCCAGTGGCCGGGCGGGAGCTTCTCAATCCCATCGACCAGAGTCCATGGACACGGGACATAGTTCATGGACAGATAACAATCCAGTCCCTCAAGGCTTAGCTGGCGCTCGATTTCGGGATGGACGAGAATTCCCTTGAGCTCGGAAGCAAAGAAGATGTCCTCGCCCCGCTCGGCGATATAAAGCGGCTTGATCCCCAGGCGGTCGCGCGCGAGAACTAGACGCTGCTCGGAGTTGCTCCAGATGGCAACCGCGAACATGCCACGCAATCGCTCAAAACAATTGGTATCCCACTCGAGAAACGCCTGAAGAACAGTTTCCGTATCACAATGGGTTTGGAAGCGGCGGCCGAGAGATTCGAGTTCGCGGCGTACTTCGAGGTGATTATAAATTTCACCATTGAAGACGATTACTGAATCGCGGTCTTCGGAGAAGATAGGCTGATCGCCGGAAGCCAGGTCAACAATCTTGAGGCGGGTTGCACCGAGGGAGCAGGCTCTCGATCGAAACACTCCCTGCTGATCCGGGCCGCGATGAAAGAGGGTACTCGTGGCACTCTGTATGCGCTCTTGATCAGGGCGCCAGTCTTTCGTTGTGAATCCAACAATGCCGCACAAGTGTCTATGCCTCTTCCATGCACGCTGGTGTTGAAGTCCAGACATGCTGAACGGATTGACGTTTGGACCAGTGGCCGTATAGTTTGTGCCGAGAACCCATAACCACCATCATGCTACCATCACATTCTGCCAAGCCCATTCAACTAAAAGCACACACGTCCCACTTTGTGGATTAACGCAACTGCAGCGAAGCAGATGTGGCGTAGATCAAAAAAGAAGAGAAGCAAGAGCTTTCTAAGGGTGGAGCAGCGATCTGACCAGATATAACCTATAAAATAAAAGATGTCTGCCGAGCGGTGGCAGCGAACCACACCAATGACGCCACAAAAGCCTTTGCATCTTAAGACCTACTTACTGATCGCAGTAATGGTGATCGCCGGTCCACTGGGCAACGTTCTGCTAGGCAAGGGAATGAAGCATATCGGTGAACCAGTCATCTGGCCTCCCTTGCAACTGCTCCACACTGGGCTGAATATCTTTACATCCGCGTCGATCTGGTTGGGAATCACGTCGCTGATTACATTCTTCGTAGCCTACATGCTGGTGTTGTCGTGGGCCGATTATAGCTTCGTGCAGCCTGCATCCTCGCTGGCTTACGGCATGGTCGCGCTACTCGGGTATCTGATGTTGGGTGAAAGAGTCTCTCCGTTGAGATGGGCCGGCATCGCGGTTATTTGCCTGGGCGTTTTTGTGGTCGGCCGCACCAATCCTCGCACGACGAGGCAGGTTTAGGTTGCCGCATTTCATTCTGTTCACGCTGATCGTTGTCGCCGGAACGGGCGGCGAGTTATGTGTCTCCCGCGCGATGAAGGTTGTTGGAGAGGCCCCAAGTTTGCGTCCAGCGGAGGTCGCAAAGGTAATTCTGAGAGCACTGCGCGTCCCTTGGATGTGGCTTGGGGGTGGAATGATGGCGGTAGCGTTCTTTGCCCTACTGGTAGCCTTGTCAATCTACGACGTGAGTTTCGTCGTCCCTGTAACGGCGTTGAGCTACGTGGCGGGTGCCTTTGGAGGGGTCGTGTTTCTGCGCGAACATGTAGACTTTCAACGCTGGATCGGAGTCTTGCTGGTTGCGATCGGCGTCACACTGGTGTTTTTGGGAAAGAACTAACCGCCTCGAGGTTGTCGCTTTGTGTTACGGCTTAGGCGCGGCCGGCTTAGGAATTCGCAAGGTCCACGAACCTCCGAACACAATTGTTCTGCCCTCGGGACGTGAGATCGCTTTGTACTCGTTTAGGTACTTGAAGAAGAAGTTGAGATTTTTGGGGGGAAGTATGAAGTTGCTCTGGAGGCCTACTGCGTGAACGGAGTAGAACGGCACGCTACTCGCAGGTAGATTGCCTATCGTTCCGCTGTTAGCAGAGACCTGCCACTGGTCGTATCCGATTACACCGAGTTGAAGCAGTCTGCTAAAGTCTTTTTTGAGTGGAAGGACTTGGCCCGCTCCCCACTCAGTAGTAAAGGTTTTTCCCGGCGTCAGCGCAGTTCCTGTCTTCTGTCCATGTGTCTCCCAATCGGTGGACAAGTTTAAGCTGGTTCCCTTGTTCTTTGTAACGTAAACAGTTGTGCCAAAGGTTAAATCGTTGCCCCAATATCCCGAGCCTACATTGTTACTCGCTCCAGCAACGAAGCGTCCGGTCGGGGCGACGAACGCGTAGCCGGCGACGATGTCGGCCCGCTTGAGATGCCAGCCGAGGTTGACGGGCTGGACCCACAAGTCTCCAAATCCTGATCCTCCACCAGAAGCACCCAGATTAGTTCCGGAGATGTCGGCAACCAGACTGCCGTTTGCGACATTGACAGAGATGTAGGGAGCGAAAGATGCGCCTAAAATCTTCTTCTTTAGGACAAAGTAGAAGATGTTTTCGTCGGCCCAGAAGCCGTAAGTACCGACCACATTGGGGCGATGGTTTCCATTCGCGTCATTCAGTGAGCTTGCGGAGTAGTTGAGCGCTAAATTGGCGTAGGTCAGTCCGGGGGAAGGAACTACGCCAGCATTCAGCCCGAATTGTCCGGGCACGTACTGGCCCTTCTGTTGAGCATGCAATGTCGCTACGCTTATGAACGCAAAAATCGTAAGAGCCCAAGGTGAAGATGAACGACGGTTCAATATTTTGTCCATGTCTTTTCCTTTACTTTTGCGACGTTTCCTGCTCACTCAGGGCCACAAGCTCCGGGTAGCTTAATAAAGTAGGTTGCGAGCTACGAGTGTATTCCGCACTACGATCGTTCTGTGCCGATGCGCTGCAACACAAGATTAGTGTCAGGAGCAGGACAAAACGGGCCAGGACAGCAGTGTCAAAGACGCAATCCGCTACTGGAAGATAGACGATCTTGCTTTGAGCTGCCAAGGCTTTGTCAAACTTCGCCACCGATTCCTCCGATTAAACAGGATCTGACAGGGAGGCTATCTTCAGCGAAGCTTCGGAGCTACTAGCAAAACTTCTAGCCTCTGACTGGTATTCATTGAAGTCAAAACTGGGGTGAATGTCGGATTGTAGATGTCACTTATTCACCTACCAGGAAGCAATCTCTTCGCCTTGTATTCTCTGAGGACAGCATCACTATTCGTATCGATGACGTGATTCTAGAAGGCCGAGAGAGTGTGTGATGGACTGCGTTCCGCCTATCGCGATCTTTCATACATACGTGATCACTACTGTAGAGGCATACAGAAACTGCGATGCTTTGTGACTCAATCCGTCCGCATAGGCAAGGTCATGAACAGCAACAATTGAAGATTCTCCTTGTCAGGAGCTAGCCGCTCTGACGGCAGGCGTGAGGCCTCAACGCCGGTGGATGAGGAAGCATGTAGACTCGAGTCGATGGCTTGGCTTCCAGGAATTCGTGTTGGGTCATACGAGATAGTCGATGTGCTCGGCGACGGCGGAATGGGTAAGGTGTTTCGCGTGCGGCATCTGATCTCAGACCGCACGGAGGCGATGAAAGTACTGCTCGCAGCGTCTTCCGCGAGCCAGGAGATGCTGGATCGGTTTACGAGAGAGATTCGGGTGCTGGCCACACTGAATCATCCAAACATTGCCGTGCTGCATACTGCATTTCATCATGAAGACAGCTTGTGATGATTATGGAGTGGAAGGGATGGATCTGCGGCGCGCGCTGGCAGCGGGTATCACGCTGGACCAGGCGGTGGCCTATATACGTCAGCTGCTCACTGCGTTGGAGTATGCGCACTCGCGCGGAGTGATTCATCGGGACATCAAACCGTCGAATATCATGGTGACGCCCGGGGGATAGGTTAAGGTGCTTGATTTCGGGCTGGCGCTAGCAGCCCCCGAAGCGCGGTTGACGATGACCGGGGCGCTGGTCGGGTCGATGCACTACATAGCGCCGGAGCAACTATCGGGCGAAGGGCACGATGCGCGGTCGGATCTGTATGCGGTGGGTGTGACGCTGTACGAGATGGTTACGGCAAACTGCCGATTGAGGGCACCAGCTACGCGCAGGTGATTAGTGGGCTTCTGCAGCACAGTCCGGTATCGCCGAGCCGGATTAACCCGCTGATCCCCGCCGAGTTTTCGGCCGTAGTGATGAAGGCGCTGGCTAAAGAGAAGCGAGAGCGGTGGCAAACCGCGAGGGAGTTTCTTGCGGCGCTCGATGCCTCGCAACTGGGCCAGGCTTCACAAGTCAGGGTTTTTGCTGGTTCGACGCCTACGTTGACAGGTGCGGCAGAGGGAGTGATTGCAGAGAGTTCGAAGTACGAACCGGATCAGTTGAGCGAGATTACGCTGAAGCTGGCCCACTATGTCGGGCCGATCGCGAGCGTGCTGGTAAAGCGTGCTTCCAGTAGTGCGAATGATCTGCAGGCGCTTGTGGAGCAGGTAGCGCAGGAGATTGAGGAGGCGGATGCGAGACGGAGATTTCTCTCCTCGGTGGGCGGACGGTTTCGCAAGAGCGGCCTATTGTAGCTAGCCGAGCATTCGCAAGGCCTTTACTACGGTGACTACCAGGCGATTGAAGGATGCGGTGAGCTGGGCCATTTCATCCTTGCCGCGAACGGGTAGTTCGGGCTGGTCGAGCTGGCCGAGACTGACACGGTCGGCGACCGCGGAAAGCTTGCGCAGCGGCAGGATGATGAGGTAGTAAAGCACGAGATCGATAGCGAGCAGTATGGCAGCAAATGTCGTGACCAGAGACCAGAGGAGAGTTTTGAACGCCCTTGACGCAATCTGGATAGGGACAGCCATCGGCACGGAGACGATTTGGGCACCAACGATTTCGTTGAGTTTCCACCCGAAACCGTTCGTCGATCCATATTTTTCGACCATGGTTTTTGGAGCGACGGAGGGCAGTGTATGGCACTCCAGACAGCCTGACTCCGTCTTGATGGGGTGAGCGAGATAGAGCGAAGGGCCAGTAGCGGTTTCCCGCTCGCCGACGAACTCCTTCAAGTCCGCCTTGTTGCGAAAGGCATCAATGACATCGATCTCCCAATCGACGGCACGGTCCTGGAGGTTGGTAGGGTTGAGCGTGGCCTCCTTGTACATGTATTCGGGAAATTTTTGGCGCAGGCGAGCGAAGGTGACCGTCGCACCGTAAAACGGAATGGCCTGCGGGGAAGGAGTGAGCTACCCAGGAGACAATGGCGAGACCGATGGCGACAACGGCGACGACAATCAGGTTGAATTTGAGTAGAAGTTTCATGGTTTCTCCAACAACGCATTGCTCTTACAGCGTCAGGCGGTTCTGTCGATGACCAGGAGGGTGCAGTCGTCGTCTGCCGGGGCACCCTCGCAGATCGCCACAAGCTCGTTGACCCTCGGCTGAATGTGACGCCGAATTCCGTGTTCGCTCGCACGGAATCTCGCCCGCTCACAACTCTGATCATGGAGATCAACCCTCTCTCCGGGCTAAGAGAGAAGCCGTCTTTCATGAAAATGTTCAAGATGCTCTCTTCGATTACGACAGCGCAGAGATCAGAGCCGACGCCCAAGCTGCAATCGAACATGCTGCTCAGTATCTGAAAGAAAATCCATCTATTCGGGTGCAGGTTGGCGATTACGCGGATGGGCGCGGCTCAGCCGAATACAACCTGGCGCTTGGGGAAGAACGCGCAAACGCCGCGCGCAACGCGCTGATTGCAGCAGGGGTTGATGCAGATCGAATTCAGGTCATCAGTTACCGAAAGGAAGCAAATATGCACCGCTGAGACCGAGAGCTGCTGGCAGCAAAATCGCCGTGCTCTGCTTTCCAAATGCATCCCTAACGGGAAGCACGGCCATTCCCGGCTTCCGCGGAAAGCAATGACGGAAACAGTTCGAGCATGAGCCTTCACAGGGTTCGGCTGAGAGGGGCTCAATCGTTCCAGGTCAACTGGTCGGAGGTCTTCGGTTCCGATCCCGCACGCGATAAGCTGCCACTTTGTTGCGGTTTCCACATATTTCCATGCTGCACCAGCGCCGATTGTGTGACTTAGTCTGGTCGGAGAACCAAAGCGAGCAGGTGTCATCCTCGCAGTGTTTTATGAGATCAAAATCGGCTGTCGTGAGGAGTTCGGCAGCAGCTTCCGCTACAGGCGCTAAAATTGATCCGGCCGTCTCTTGCCGTCTAACCGTCTCAATCTCCACTGCGTTGGGTCCTCTCCAAACCAACTGTGGGTAGCTCCGGCTAGCCGCTAAGATACTGTTAAGGATAAAGGGATCTCCCCGCTGTCCCATCTTTCGCGATTCGACAAGGGACCGGACGCTCTCTCGCAGCCTTCGTGCGGAGCGTAGCAGCGCGACCGATCCGGTCCTGCCGTCAATTCGTGGAGTTCGTGGAGTCGGATATCCGGCTTGCCTTAGCCAGATGAGCACATCCTCGTCGCTCTGCAAGAGGTCCAGAAACGCTGCATTCACTCTCATTCGAGTATTGAGGAAGTCCAAAGCAGGGTGCCCCGCTAGAAACAGCGCGTGAGGTCTCCCTGATTCTTCGGGGCTCACGGTGTGTGCATTCATATCAGCGACTGTAACCGGCAAAAGGAACGTTTGCAAGTGTTATAAATCACTCTCAGACTACAATTAAGCTCTCTGCGCGAGCGGGACATGGTGCCTGCAGACGGGCATTGAGAAAGGAGGGCCAATGGAGTCAGCAATAAAATCTCCCGCGAAGCTGGCATCGAACACGCAAGGCGAGCAGAATACTTCAGGCCTGCTTTCCTCCGACGCGGTGCTCGACATTCTCCGATTGATTCGACTGATTGGAATGAGATTCGTCTCTATACTGGCATGGGGAGGCAGGACGCCCATGGACGCAGATGACTTGAGGATTGTGGACGCCGTGGCAAGAATCGGCAGCATGAACCGGGCGGCAGCTGAACTGAACATGGTGCAATCAAATGTCACCTCCCGCATTCGCCTCCTGGAGGAAGAGCTCGGCGTTCAGCTATTCGTCAGGCATAGCCGTGGTGTGGAGCCGAGTGAAGCGGGTCTACGCCTTCTTTCCTATGTGGAGCAGATACGTGCACTGTTCCAGCAAGCCATCACGGCGGTCAAAGAGGATGGAACTCCAAAGGGCAAACTGCGTATCGGAATGCTGGAGACCACAGCTGGATTGCGGCTTCCCACACTCGTAGCCCAATATGCACAGGAATATCCGAGGGTTGAGTTGGCCGTCATGACGGGGACTACGACATCTCTGATTAATCAGGTGGTGGAACACGAATTGGATGGTGCCTTTGTGGCTGGACCTGTTCACCATCAAGAACTGAGCGAGGAATTACTATTCCTCGAAGACCTTGTCCTCGTAAGCCCTTTATCCGTACGGAACTTCGATGACCTCGCCAAAGTTGAAAACCTCAAAGCAATCGTGTTTCGACAGGGTTGTTCTTACCGTCAAAGGCTCGGCTCTATCCTCGATGGGCTAGGTATTCGTTACACCGTAATGGAATTTGCATCTCTCGATGCAATCATTACCTGCATCACTGCAGGCGTAGGCATAACGCTGCTACCGAAGACGCTGGTGGAGAGACTCTGGACAGATCAGTCCGTCACTGTGCACGAACTCCCAGTGGATCAGGCACAGGTAGAGACTGTATTTGTTAGACGACATGATCGCTATTCGACGAGCGCACTCAACGCTTTCTTAGGAATGAGTCGTCAGATCTCGAACATTGGGACACTCGATCGGCAAGTGGAAGCTATCGACTAAAGCGATAGCGGGTATCAGAACAAATCGGGCCTCGTAGCCCCCTCCTCTCACATCTATATTGGAGCTTGAACGCAGCAGGTGGCCGCATCAACGCGCGGCATCGTCAACGTCGAGGATCGTCCTCATGTTGCCATCTGCGGTACTGGCAGTATTGGTTTCGATAGGAGCAATAAATGGCAAACACTCAAAAGACGGTAATCGTGACGGGCGCCTCCCAGGGAATCGGCGCTGCAGTCGTAAAAGCGTTCCTGGAACGCGGCTATAACGTAGTGGGCACCTCTCGCAGCGCGTCAAAGTCGGCTGAGTTAAAGGCTTCCGACAAGCTTGTGTTGGTGGACGGAGATATCGGTCAGGCTGCCACGGCAAAGAAGGTGGTCGATGCAGCTGTTCAGAAGTTCGGCTCGATTGATGCGGTTGTCAACAACGCTGGCATTTTCGTGGCGAAGCCCTTTGTTGATTACAGCGCCGACGATTTCCGTTCGCTGGTCTCCACGAATCTCGAAGGCTACATCTACATCACCCAGCTCGCGGTCAAGCAGATGCTCGCTCAGAAGTCGGGCGGAAGCGTCGTGGCCATCACGACATCGCTGGTTAAAAATCCCATCGCTGGCGTATCGGCATCCGTGCAGATGATCACGAAGGGCGGTCTCGAGTCCATCACGGTCAGCCTGGCGTCAGAGTATGCGAAGGAACACATTCGCTTCAATGCGGTTGCACCCGGGATCGTTGATACTCCCCTTCACAAAGACAACCCAAAGGACTTCCTCAAAACCTTGTCGCCGATGGGCACGATCTCCACTTCGGAGGAAATTGCAAGCGCAGTGGTCTATCTCACTGAATCGCGCCAGATCACTGGGGAGGTGCTGCACGTAGACGGCGGTCAGCACAACGGCAAATGGTAAGCCCGAAGGGCTCGCAGCCGGCTAGCGCGGAGCGCCGGCTGCAGGACCTTGGGATCGTGCTCCCCAATGCGCCCCACCCCCTTGGCGCCTACGTCGAGGCCGTCCAGTCAGGCAGCCTTTTCTTCCTCAGCGGAATGCTGCCGGTCAAGGATGGCAAGCTTCAATTCGTTGGGCGGCGAGGCAAAGAGCTCGACGAATCTGCCGGGCGGGACGCTTTGCGAACCGCGACTCTGAATGCTCTTTCCGCTGCGAAGGCGCACGTAGGGTCGCTGGACCGCGTGACGAGGGTTGTCAGCGTGAAGGTCTATCTGGCAACAGACGGAGACTTTTATAACCAGCCTATTGTTGCGGACGCAGCATCGGAGCTTCTCCGCGATGTATTTGGAGAGGACAAGATGTCCGTGCGGTCCGTATTAGGAGTAACCGCCTTGCCTCTCGGTGCGCCGGTCATGCTTGAGGTAACGTTCGAAGTCGAGAACAAAGAAGGCGGAAGCTAAGCTCCCGCCTTCTTTGTGGAATATAGAGGATCGTTATGGCAGCTCGAGTGGGCTCAAAATTGTGGACGGGCAATCGACTGACTTCACGCTTGGGACTTCAATATCCAATTATTCAAGGCCCGCTCGGAGGGTTGTCCTCTCAGCGGCTTACAGCATCTGTTTCGAACTATGGGGGACTCGGATCGTTCGGTGCTCATGGACTCAAACCGGAGGCTATTCGCAATGTCATTCGCGAGATCAAGGCCCTCACAACAAAGCCATTTGCGATGAACCTGTGGGTCTCCATGGAAGACGAAGGGGCCGTCGCCTCGACGGAAGAGGCATTTCATCGCAGCCTCTCTCCTCTGGCAAAACATATTGAAAGTGTCGGAGGAGCCACGCCCTCCTATCGCCCGTACGAACCGATTCGTTTCGAAGATCAGGTGCAGGTTCTCCTGGACGAAGGGATCTCCGTATTCAGCTTTATTTATGGCATTCCCTCCAAACAGATTTTGGATGAGTTCCGCCATCAGGGAATCGTGCTGATTGGAACGGCGACCACCGTAGACGAAGCGATTGCCTTGGAACAAGCGGGAGTGGACGTGATTGCGGCCTCCGGCTTTGAGGCAGGCGGCCATCGCGGCTCCTTTCTGCAACCGTCCGAAGATTCCCTGACGGGGACGATGGCACTTGTGCCGCAGGTCGTCGATGCCGTACGACTTCCCGTCGTCGCCGCAGGCGGAATTGGAGATGCGCGCGGGATTGTGGCAGCCTTCGCTCTCGGAGCCGAAGGTGTGCAGATGGGGACGGCCTTTCTCGCGTGCGAGGAGTCGGGAGCGAACACGCTTCACCGTAAAGCGCTCCTCAGCGGTCAAGCTAGGCAGACTGCTCTTACTCGAGGGTTCACCGGAAGACTTGCTCGCGGCATCAAGAACCGCCTGCTCGACGAACTCAACCAAAATAATATAGAGATCCTGCCTTACCCCCTTCAACGTGCGCTCGTGCGGCACTTATCGATTCCGGCCGAGAAGGCAGGGAGACCCGAATTGCTTCCTCTCTGGTCCGGACAGAGTGCGAACCTAGCGCGGTGTACGCATGTGCGCGCACTACTAGACACGCTGGTAAAGGAGATTTCTGAGATTGGCGGTGCCGTCCAAAGTTGGAGCGCACATCGTCAGCTTGAAGAAGCGCAAGAGTGACTGGGTCCTCCACTGACCGGATACCATCATCGTCCAAGAGCCGTAGACGTCCTTTCAGGATGATGTGATCGCCGTGAAGCTTATCCTTGCACTGCAACACGGACCGAGCATCCTTGTCGCGCACAGCTATGGAGGAGCGGTAATTACGGAAGCGGGAAACGACCAATCGGTTGTTGGTTTGGTGTATATCGCGGCGGCCCACATGCCGGATTCAGACGAGAAAGAGTCGGACGACGAAAAGCGCTTTCCGAGCGACCTCGCCAAATCGGGCGCCATAAAGAAATGCCCGACGGTTTCACATATATTGACCCGGCACAGTTTCGTGAATTGTTCGCAGCCGACCTTCCCGGCGACAAAGCCGCATTCATGGCGCGCGCGCAGGTGCTCAACTTTGCGTACAACTTCTCAGCGACGATCACCACGGCTGCCTGGAGAACCAAACCGATCAGTCTACGTCTCGCATCCCAAGGAAGTGGCAGATGTAATTGAGAGTGCAGCGCGTGCGGTCTCGAAGTAGCTCGGTCTCCGTAGGGAGTCCCCGCACCCTTAGTACCCAAGTGAAACTTCTCGAAATTCAGTCGTCACCAAAAGGCGAATCTTCCGACTCGATCACTCCAAGCGTCGGAGCGAGGCGACGGAGGACGAAGACTTAAACTCGGGAAAGCGCTGATTTATGCAACCGTATATTGATTGAGGAAGCCATCGCGAAAGGCAGAGTCACGGTAGGCTTCCGTGCCTCCGGGCCGTAGTGTAGACAATGCACCCGTTACGTTGCCCATGGCTGCGGCACGCAACGGGTTCTCGTCTTTGAGGTAGAAGTTCAGGAAGCCTGCGTTGAAGCTGTCCCCAGCGCCGATCGTGTCGACCGGTTCCACTCGGATCGAAGGCACCCAGTCCCGCTTCTTCCCCTGTTGCACGACAGCACCGCGAGCGCCACACTTTACAACGATCAAAGGAACGCGGGGGGCCAGAGAGTCGAGCGACTCTTCAAGGGTGGGTTTTCTGGCGATCCGCAATATTTCATCTTCATTTGGCAGAAGAACATCGATTCGGTCGAGGAGCTGATCGAGAACGCCACACCAAGTATCGTTAGGGTCGTCATTAGTATCCAGGGAAAGTGTCAGCCCAGCCTTTTTCAATTGGTCAAAGAGCTCGGGCAAGTCGGGTTGAAGACCTGTCTGTAGGAAAAGTGAGGAGAGATGAAAGTGACGCGAGGAGGTAAGGTAGGCCAAATCCAGATCCGCGATGGTCATCTCGGCCATAGCTCCGAGATAGGTCAGAATGTGACGTCGCTGCCCATGAGGCAGAAGCACGGTTACGCCGGTTCCCACGTCCTCTCTGGAGGTGATATGGGATAGATCCACGCCACTTTCGCCTAGACGGGCTAAAGCTATGTCTCCCATTTCATCGCGACCGACCTGGGAGATGAATCCTACCCGGCCGCCAAGCGCAGCAAGGTTATGAGCAAGAATCGAGGAGGATCCCCCAAGAGTCACCTTGAATCCGGAGCCGAGAAGCTCTCTTTCCGTGGACATCTGCTCCGGCAGGCCATACAAGATGAGGTCGAGGTTGGTTTCGCCTGCAATCGTGATGTCGAAACGTCTTTGATGTTCGCCTCGTGGCCTGGTGAGCATAAAACCTCGTATTGTTTTGTTGCGTTATGCTGAGTATAGTTATTATTATTACTTTTGTTTAGCTTCGATTTTGATTCAGTATGCATTATTTTCCACTATAAAGGAATCCTGTGATATCCCTTTCAAGTTTTGTTGATTTGCCTGTCGAAGAACAAAAGGCTCGCGGTCTTTTGTTTACGCCGCGTGAAATAGCGCAACAGCCAGCCACTTGGGAGACGACGTTTCAGATATTTCGGCAACATCAGGAACGGGTCTGCAGCTTCCTGGAAGAGGCAGGTGTTCGGGACAAGCTGGACGACCGACCAGTGGTTATGCTCGTTGGAGCCGGCACTTCGGATTATATTGGCCACGCACTGGAGCTTTTGCTGAGGCAAAAGTGGGGCTGCGAAGTGTCAGTATGTGCAAGCACGGACCTGTTGCCCAATCTCGAGGAGTATGTAGTTCCGGGACGAAGATATCTCTGGATTTCGTTCTCGAGGTCGGGAGATTCGCCTGAAGGGGTTGCAGTAATGGAACAAGCCATCCAGCAATATCCCATGATCTCTCAGCTGGTGGTGACTTGCAACGCGCAGGCTCGGATGATTGCGATCTGCAAAAAAGCAGCCCTGTCTTGCGTAGTGGTGTTGGATGATGCCGTGAATGACCGTAGCCTGGCGATGACGAGTTCTTTTACGAACATGATCGTAATGGGGCAGTGTCTGGCGCACGCCTGGTCGATTGAGGAATATTCGACGATCGTCGAGCGGCTGGTTCGGGGGGGCCGACGATTTTTACAGAACGCAGAGAAGGAGGCCGAACGTGCCGCATCGCTGGGATTCTCGCGGGTGTGCATGGTCGGGACCGGCTCGTTGGCGAGTGTCGCGGAAGAGTCTGCGCTGAAAGTTCTGGAGATGACGGCGGGACAAGTCAAAACTATGTCGGAGACAGTGCTTGGACTTCGGCACGGGCCAATGGCGGCGCTCGATAAGCAGACTTTATTTCTGTGCTTTGTTTCGGGCGAGAAGCGCAGGGCAAAGTATGCAAGTGATCTGTTGCGTGAGATCGGGGAAAAGGGAATCGTAGCGGAGCGGATCGCGATTGGGCCGACGTCGGAGAAGTCGGAGATTGAACCTCACTGCGAGTCGTATCTCGCCATTGAGGAGGATATTGCGGATGCGTATCGGCCGGTATTAGATGTGATCTTCGGACAACTGCTCGGTCTATATTGCTCGGTAGCCCGCGAGCTAAAGCCTGATTCGCCCAGTCCGAGTGGGGTCATTAATCGAGTTGTTCAGAAGTTCAGGATCTATTGACAGCGATGCGATCGCCGCTTCAGGATTTTCTCTCAAGGCGCAGGTCGGGAGTTTCGACTGGAATCTACTCTGTCTGTTCCGCACATCCATGGGTAATTCGTGCGGCGGCTGAGCAGGCCGCGGAGGCACATTCGCTATTACTGGTCGAGGCTACAAGCAATCAGGTGAATCAGTTTGGTGGCTACACTGGCATGCGGCCGGCAGGATTTCGAGACTTCGTGCTGGGATATGCAGCCGCGGCGGGACTCGAAACAAGATTGCTAATACTTGGCGGCGACCATCTGGGTCCCAATCCGTGGCGCACCATGCCTGCGGATGAGGCGATGAAGCATGCTCAGGACATGATCGCGGAGTACGTTCAGGCTGGATTTACAAAGATCCATCTGGACGCGAGCATGTCCTGCGCCGGTGATCCACAGCAGCTCTCTGATGAAGTTGTAGCGCAGCGTGCGGCGCAACTATGCAGAGCCGCAGAAAATGCAGGCACTCCTGGCGGCGGCCCGGTATATGTCATCGGAACTGAGGTTCCCGTGCCTGGCGGTGCGATGCACTCTGTCCAGGAACTCGATGTGACCTCGATCGAAGCTGCGGAATATACGCTCGCAGTTCATAAGCGAGTCTTCGAAGAGCAGGGACTGGCTGAGGTTTGGCCGCGGGTAATAGCTCTTGTCGTGCAACCGGGCGTTGAATTCGACCATGATTCGGTTGTTGCGTACGATCGCGCAAAGGCGAAACCGCTCGTGGATTGGCTTCGAGTGCAACGCGAAGAAATTGTATTTGAGGCGCACTCGACTGACTACCAGCTACCGAATGCGTATGCGGAGCTGGTCGAAGATGGTTTTGCAATCTTGAAAGTAGGGCCTGCACTCACATTCGCCATGCGAGAGGTGCTTTGTGCGCTCGAAGATATAGAGTCGCAGTTGATTGCGGAGAATCAGCAGTCCTTTCTCACTCGCACGATCGAGAAGATCATGCTGCGAGAGCCAGCGAACTGGAAACCCTACTACCAGGGCACTCCCGCAGAGCAGAAACTATTGCGGCTCTACAGCTATAGCGACCGTATTCGTTACTACTGGCATCTACCCGAGATCGATGAAGCAGTTGATAGGTTGATTGCGAATCTCTCTGCGGTGACCATACCCGAGAGCATGTACAGCCGCTATCTGCCGTTGCAATACGCGCGGCTGCGAAATAAAGAAATAGAAGGTGACCCAGTGTCCTTGATCGTAGACCGCATTCGGGACGTGCTGCGTGTCTATGCTGCTGGCTGCAACCAAGTCGCACCTCTTTAGTCTTTCCTTTTAATTCGGAATTGCCTATGCGAAAGCTCCGTGGTACTGTTCGGAAGTTGTCACATTGGTAAACTGAACTTTATGCAGCGAAAAGTCGCTCCGAAAGCCTCGTCAAAAGTGCCTCCTGCGGAGTCTGAGAGTGGCACGCAAATGCTCATCGAAGAACGTCGCCAGCATATCCTTTCGCTGGCACAGCAACATGGCCGGGTTCTCGTCGAGGATCTGTCGGAATCCCTGGGAATATCCCGGATAACAATCCGTAAGGATCTCGACTATCTTCAACGCAGAGGCGTGTTGCAGAGAACTCACGGTGGTGCCCTGCTTCCACAGTCGGGGACGCTCTTCGACCCGTCGCTCAAGGAGAAGGAAGGGCGTCACCTGCAGGAAAAGCAGCGGATAGCGGTCGCTGCCGTGAACCTTATCCAGGAGGGCCAGTGCGTTCTGCTCGACTCAGGGACGACTACTACGGCGATCGCCAGGACGCTGAAGAAGTTTTCCCATCTGACCATCATTACCAATGCGGTAAATATCGCCGCTGAGTTGAGCGGGACTGATTTCGAGGTGCTCCTCACCGGTGGCTCGCTACGCAAGAACTCTTTCTCCCTGGTCGGCCCGCTCGCAGAGGAGATGCTTCATGACATGCATGCCGACATCCTATTTCTAGGGGTTGACGGATTTGACCTTGAGGTGGGGCTTACGACGCCGAATGTAATGGAGTCGCGGGTTAATCGTGCGATGGTCAAAGCCGCCAAGACGATCGTTGCGGTTTGCGATTCCACTAAATTCAATCGCCGGAGCCTATCGAAGATCGTAGACGCAACTTCGATTCATCACGTCATTACCGACCACAATCTTCCGAATGAGACGGCGGACGCCCTCCGCAATCTCAACATCAAACTCACACTCGTTTAGGCCGAATCTGGGAACCGGGACAGCCGCTTATGTGGCAGGCTTCGCATTCAGGCTGATTTTACTTTTGATTTGCCTAATCGGCGGGCACGGCCTCAAGAGTAATGACCTCGAACGGGGCGAGATGAATCGAGAGTCTCTGATCTCTGCGCATCTCCGCGGGGAATTTCTGGTCCGGGTCTTTTTCGTCCTTCCACACACTGTGCACTTTGTAGTTCGCTGGATCTGACGGCTGGAGTTCAAAAAATTTGGATACATCTACGTTGAATTCCTGCGGGCGATTCGACGGATTTCTCAGCGTAATCAAACCCTCTCGCGGACTCCATGCCGCCCATCCGTAGATCTGCAGCTGGTCCGGATCACCGCCAATCCAGTGAACGTCTTTGAGAGTGTCGGCATGGGAACGGCTCCATCGAGCCGCCTCGGCAAGCGTGTCCCAATTTGTTGGCGATAAAAGCGAAGGCGTGATGTACATCTCCTGTAGCTGCGTGCCCGTGCCGAAGTAAGAGTGAACCTCGTCAGCGAAGTCGTTGTCTGGATCGGTGGTTAGATCCTTTGCCTGTTTGGCGTAGACAATGCCGTGGAGCATCAGCGAGTTGAGCGGAAAGAGCGGGCCTTGGCGAACAATGTTTTCGTAGGTCTGTGCATCGCGATACGTGATCCAACGCTGGCGAAGTGTACCTATCCCTGAGAAGTCGTGATCTTCTCCGCCGCGCCAGATAGAATCGGCGTAAAAAAGCCAGAACGGAGAGGCCGTCGTACCCGTCGTGAGATTGATAAAGATGGCTGGCTTCTCTTTACGGAGTCGTTCGATGAGATGGATGGCGGCATCGAAGTCACTGTCAAAGGCGCTTCCCGGAAAAACACTGTCCGCATTGCCAGTCCCGTCAAACTTAAACTGATTGACGTTGTACTGATCGATCATAGTGAGACAGGTGTCCTCAAACCTCTCAAAGTACTTTGGCCCGGAGAGCGCATAGCCATCGTGAAGAATCTCGTATCCATGTTCGCGACCGTACGCGATGCGCTGTTTTTTCTGATCGGAATAACCACCCCATGGCGAGAGCCAGACACCGATGCCGGCCTTGTATTGAGCTGCCGCTGCACCCGCCTTCGTGAACCCGTTCGGGAATCCTGAGTTAAAGCCCCACAGTGTAGTCGGATCGTCCCATCCATCATCGAAGAGGAAAGAATCAAGCTGAACGTGCCGCGCCATTGTCAACTGCTGGCCGAAGGCGTTGATCCGATCAAGTGCTCCGCTTTCGTCGAATCGGTTTTCATAGCCAAGATCAAACCAGGAGTTGTAATGCAAAAATGGTTGATAAGGCCGCGGACGCTCACTCTCTATATAGCTGAGAAAGGCACGACGGAGCTGGCCGGATCTCGAGGTCCCAATCACGGAGGAATATGTGATGCTTTGGCCAGCGCGAAGAGGTAGATCGCGAAAGAGAGAAGCCGTAACCTCTCGGTCTTGCACTGTGCTGACGGAGAGTGGATTTTCAAATCCGAAGAACATGTTTTTGCTAACCACCGGGGAGCCTTTGACCGTGCCTTCCACGTGCGCGGTCGGGTCGGCAAAGTGAAGCAACCGAACCTCCGTGATGGGCAGGTCCTGAGTGGTGGCGGTGATGCTGAGCAACTGTCGGGCATAAACTTGTCCCGGACGCACGATAACGCACCATTGAAGATGAGCGGGCAACCGTGGCGTAGCGAAGTTCCAGCAAGCGTTTGTTGAAGCCTCTCCAGCATCATGCGACATTCGCAGGGACTGATGCGGGTCCGTTGCCAGTATCGTGTCCGATGCTCGGGTCACCTGCATCTCCGTTGAACGAAGCACACGCTTGTCTTTCAACACAAGGATGAAGGATTCTGTCAGATCAATTGTTCTATTTGAAAAGCCATCATGGACGTGAAGACCGGCAAAATGATGGTTGACGACCCCGATGTCGAGAGACAGGTCACCGGCGTGCAGCATGGTGTTGTCTTTGGCAGAGAAGCTCTGCTCCTGAGCAAAGCCGAATAGACCATTGCAAAGCAGAATGGGAAACAATGAGCCTAACAGCTTGCGTCTAAATCGACAGGAGAGGAAGTTGAACATAGTGCGTTAGCCCCGAGTTCGGTGATTGAAGTGATTATTTTTTAGCATAAACGAAATATATAGAAATAATGATATGTTTCGTTTTATAGTCTCACTTATCGTATCTCTCCACGTGCCGGAGCCTGACAGGAGCTAAACGGCGACGAAAAGAGACTCTCGCATCGAAAAAGCAAACGCCTCAAGAATGAGGAAATGATGTCGGAACAGAACACACAGGACAAGTTTATCGCCATGGTATCGGCAACGGCCGATGTCACGCTTCCGCTCAGCGACTTTCATCCACGCTGTATGCTGACCACGCCACGCCACCAAGTGTTACTTCCACGCTTTCCGGTCATTGATTATCACAATCACCTTGATGCACAGGATCCAAAACATGTGCTGGATATCATGGATGCTTGCGGAATCGAGCACATCGTCAACATCACGATGAAGGTGGGAGAAGAGGCTATCCGCATGATAGATCGTTACCGAACGGCGGATGCTACACGCTTCTCGACCATTGGCTGGATGGATTGGACAGGCGTCGAGCGCGACGATTTTGTTAGCGTAAGCATCGACAGGCTTGAGCGTTTGGTAGAGCATGGAGCCATCGGATTCAAGTTCTGGAAGGATCTCGGCTTGTCCGTGCGTGATGCAAGCGGACAGCTCCTACACGTTGATGACGAACGTCTTGCTCCGATCTTTGACAAAGCCGGGCAGCTCGGCATTCCAGTGATGGTGCATATTGGAGACCCCGAGGCTTTTTTCCTTCCAATTGATGCGAACAACGAGCGCTATGAGGAGTTGGCTGCTCATCCCGACTGGAGCTTCTTTGGCGCCGAGTTCAGCAAACATGAGTTGCTCGACCAGCGGGATCGCGTCTTCAAGAGACATCCGGGGACAACTTTCGTCGCCGCTCACATTGCCGAGAACGGAGAAGATCTTCAGCGTGTATCTGCGATGCTGGATGCAAATCCAAATGTGCTGGTGGATATCAGTGCGAGAGCATCCGAACTAGGACGGCAACCCTACTCGGCGCGAAAGTTCTTTCTACGTTTTGCGGATCGGATTCTGTTCGGAGCCGATCTTGTTCCGGAAGTCGAGATGTATCGTCTCTATTATCGGTTCCTGGAGACGGCGGACGAATATTTCGAATACCCCACCCACGCATCTCGCCAGGGACGCTGGAACATCTATGGGATGGACTTGCCGGACGATGTTCTACGGAAGGTTTATCGAGACAATGCGCTGCGTTTGTTGCCAAATCTAAAGTGAAATTGGGAGCAGGAATGACCCCTGAGATACTGCTGGCGGGAGCAAATACGACCTATGATCTCTGGAGCTAGTTCCTCTTCCGCATCAGCCTCAAGTCAACGCAGCTATAACGCTTTGCTCTTGTGTGTAGCCGGACTCGGCGGCCTGCTCTATGGGGTGGACATCGGAATCATCGGGGGAGCGCTGCCCTATTTGGAGGCGACCTCAGGATTGAATGCCGGACAGCTCTCGGTGATTGTGGCGGCTGTCTTGCTCGGTAGCGTCATCTCGACCATCTTCGCCGGGCTGCTCGCGGACTGGATGGGCCGCAAACCGATGATGACCTTGAGCGGCCTCGTCTTTGTTGTGAGCATTCCCGTCATCGCGCTGTCCCATGGCTACGGTCCGCTATTTGTTGGACGACTGCTGCAGGGCATTAGCGGGGGATTTATCGGTGTGGTGGTACCGCTCTATCTTGCGGAATGCCTCGCTTCAACCAATCGCGGTAAAGGAACGGGCATATTTCAGTGGCTGCTTACGCTCGGTATCGTAGCCGCAGCATTGATCGGAATTTACTACAGCTATCGCGTTGAAGCTATGGCGCGTGCGTCCGATGCCGCGACGTTGTTTCAGGTCAAAGATCGTGCGTGGCGACACATCTTCTGGATCTCGCTGCCGCCCGGAGTCCTATTCGTTCTCGGTAGTATCTTCGTCACGGAGTCTCCGCGCCATCTATTTCGCGCTGGCCATCGTGAACGTGCTATGGCGGCACTCCTTCGCTCGCGAACACCGGCAATGGCGGAGCTCGAGTTCGGCGAGATGGAAGGGCGTTCGCTGAATGTCGGGATGCCGGATGGATCAGGTCAGAAGAACACGGAGAGCCTCTTTCGCAGAAAGTACCTCATTCCATTTCTACTTGCTTGCGTGATTCTCTTCTGTAACACAGCGACCGGCGTCAACTCGATCATCGGCTACAACACAAGCATTCTGCTACAAAGCGGCCTCTCCGATTTAGCAGCGCATTGGGGATATGTCATCTTTACTACCGTAAACTTCCTGATGACGATCGTAGGAATGACACTCGTCGATCGCAAGGGACGCAGGTTTTTGCTCATTTTGGGTAGCACGGGCCTGATGGCGACGCTGATCACAATCGGAACGCTATTTTGGAAAACGGAAAAATCCAATTTGGAGTGTCGCGGCGCTGTCCAATCTCTCGTAGGGCCGCAACAGGAGTTAATCCTTAAGTTCGATCAACCGGAAGCCGATCGTCTACTGACGGCCAGCGGTCACGAAGACACGACCTCGCTTGGTGCCCATGCATCGCTGGCGGTGATCTACTCCTACGGAGGCTTTACCGGGGCGACTACTTTCGTACGCTCAGACGACCCTGCGGCAGAACCCATCCGGATTACTCGGGCAAGCTCCATTCCTGCGACCAGGATCGAAGCCTTCTTCAAGAATCCTTTCTCTGATCTCGACGCTGCTCGGACCGCGCCTTTGACAATTGAACGAGCGCGAATCGGTCAAATTCCCGATCGGACTCACGGATACCTGGTGGCGCTCGCGCTGTTTGCGTTTATCGCTTTCTTTGCAGTAGGGCCCGGAGTCTGCGTCTGGCTTGCGCTTTCGGAGTTAATGCCAACGCGAATTCGCTCCATCGGAATGAGTGTCGCGCTAGTGATCAATCAGCTCGTATCGACCACACTGGCGGTTCTGTTTCTCCCTGTCGTAAGTAAATACGGCTACTCGACTATGTTCTTTCTGTTTGCCGGGTTCACAGTGATCTACTTCATCACCGCAACCTTCTTCCTGCCGGAGACCAAAGGAAAGACCCTGGAGCAGATTGAGCAGCACTTCGAAGCCTTGGGAAGCTAACCGTGCCGCTCCTCATGAAGCGGCTGCTCACCTAGCAGCGGCGCATTTTTTAAGAACTGCTTCGTTTGTGATCGAGTGGACCCGATTGCAAGTCCGGACAGGTTAAGCCCTGCACCCAACCAACAGTAAATTCAACAATATTACGTTAGATTTCTTTTAATCTTGACATCGCTGTCATATCTGTTACTGTTCCTCTCTATAAACCATAAATCGTAATAAAACGGAATATAAGAGAATGCCGACAGCGGTAGCAATCAGGCCAATGTATCTCAGGTAATGGAGTAACTAAACGGAGGAACTGTCCAATGAAAGCCGAATTCGCGCAACGGATTGCTAGTGGCGCCCGCCAACTCCGTCTATGCCGGCAACTGTGGCAATCGCTTTGCCTCGTCACGCTTGCCCTTCTTCTGCTTTGTTCGCCGCTGCTCGGTCAGGGAACGGAAGGTGCTATTACCGGAACCGTTACCACGCAGGATGGAGCCGTTTTGCCCAATGCTCAGGTGACTGTTACGAACGACGGCACCAACATCAGCCGAAGTGTAACCACAAACTCGAAGGGCGATTACGTTGTTGCAGGTTTGAACCCCGGCACCTACACCGTCAAGGTTGAAACTCCCGGCTTTGCCGCGGTCATAGATACAGGAGTGGTTCTCGCTTCCCAGCAAACTCTGCGCACTGACGTGACCATGAAGGTTGGAAGCACCAATTCGACAGTTACGGTCACTGCGGGAGACTCGGTCATCGAGACGGAGATGCCTTCGATTTCAAGTACCGTATCGGCTCAGACTCTGACTAATTCTTCGTCAAATCTGTTGAGCACGTCGGACTCGACAGGCGACAGCGGCTTGCTCTTCTATACCTCACTGTTACCTGGCGGGTCCCAGGCTGGGGGCTCCTTTGACTGGTCGATGTATGGATCGCGCGGCAGCGAGGCTTATTACAACGTCGATGGAATCAGTTCAAATTCGGCTCTCTACGGGAATATGGTCGGTCCGTCGCTTCCTCCGTTCGGAATGATCCAGGAGGTTGAGTACACTGCGGTCAACAATAAAGCCGAACTCGGACAACTGCTCAACGTGAGCGTCATCACAAAATCCGGCACAAATGCAATCCATGGAGATGTATTCGAGAACTACGCGAGTAACGCCTTTCAGGCGAGGAATTATTTTGCGAACAGCGTAGGCGGCCTTGTCCAGAACGATTTCGGCGCCAACATCGGCGGACCAATCATCAAGAACAAGCTATTTCTCTTCGCCTCGAGCGAATTCCTAAGAGAGGCGCAGCCGATATCGATCAACCCTAGCGTGCCCACTCTCGCAATGCGCGGCGGCGACTTTAGTGCGCTGCTCCAGGGACCGAATCCGATTGTCATCAACAACCCGTACACTGGAACTCCGTTTCAGAACAATACGATTCCCAAGCCTATGCTCAACGCAGGGGCGCTGACCTGGCAAAATACGTTCTATCCTTCGCCAAACTTCGGATCGCCAACGAGCTACATCGCTAACTTCAGAGGAACATATCCTCAGCATATCTATACCAATCGCTACTATCTAAGGGGCGACTATGCGTTCTCGCCGCACAACACAATCTTTGCCCGTGTCGGATACATCAGGTCTTCTCCAGAAGTCCTCGATAGTGGCCTTCCGCCTTCACTGACGGGATACCGCGTCCAAAAGCGACATACTTGGCAAGGGGTGTTGTCCGATACCTGGATACTCACTCCCCACATGATCAATGTCGCCAAGTTTGGCCTGACGCACACAGCGAATGATTTCGGCGGAGAAATTGCGGGACAGCCGCTAGTAGACTCCCTGGGAATTACAGGTCTCCAGGTCGCACCCGATGACAAAACAGGTATCCCCTCTGTCTCCCTGAACAATTTCACGTCGCCCTACCAATTGCCAGACAGTCAGCCCACAGAGCAGACCGTTCAATTCGTGGATCAGGTGACATACGAGCGCGGCGCACATACGTTCAAGGCGGGAGCAGAGTACAGGCCCATGCAAGCTGAGCAGTACTTCAATCCGACCTTCGGAAGCTATAGCTTCACCGGGTCTTTTTCGAACTTCGATTACGCAGACTTTCTTCTTGGTCTGCCCCAAACGACTGGATATACCTATCCGCGCACGCCCCAGTACTCACGGCTATGGGATCTCAATGCCTTCGTTCAGGACGATTGGAAGATCAAGCGAAATCTGACGCTGTTTCTCGGGGTGCGTTATGAGTACAACAGCCCGGCAGTTGACAAGTACAACGTAATCGCATCATTCGATCCCAAGACCGGAGCTATCGTCGTTCCCAATCTCACCATCGCACAGCAAAACATCAATCCAGTCTTTCCGTCTGAAATTCCTATCGAAACTGCCCAGACCGCTGGCTTCCCTGATCGCAGCATGAGGAACTCGTTCAAGCTGGCCGCCTATCCAAGGTTTGGCTTTGCCTATCGGCCATTCAAGGATGAGAACACCGTGATCCGTGGCGGGTACGGAATCTTCAATGATGAGATCAGCGCGGCCCTGTTCTCGTATCTCTACGGAGGACCCTATGGAGTCACCGTTGGCTACACCAACGGTCTCGTGAACGGCGCTCCACTTGTCGACTTTCAGCATCCAATCAACAGCGCGGCGGGGGGCATTGGAGCAGGGGCTGTCAGCATTCAGACCTTCGACCATAACTACCGCAATCCTTACGTACAGCAGTTCAATCTCACGCTTGAACAGAACCTCGGCTTCGCTACCAGCCTCCGCTTGTCGTACATCGGCACGCGAGCTGTAAAACTGACCTATGCCACCAACGTCAACCAGGTCCCTGCGAGCACGACGCCATTCTCGCAAAGTGCGACTCCTTATCCTCTCTTCTACTCTGTCTATCTCTTCCGAAACGGCGGATACGAAAACTACAACGCGTTGTCGGCTGAGGTAAACCGCACTTTCCGCCATGGTCTCAGCTACGAGGCTGGATTCACCTGGGCGAAAAATCTCACCGACGATGACGACACTCTGGCAAATGGCATTGAGGGCGGCGTCACGGCTGAGAATAGTTACAACCTCTCGCGTCAAAAAGGAAATGCAAAGTTCACACCCCGGGTAAGCTTCGTATCCAACGTGATATGGGAACTCCCCTTCGGTAGAGGCGAGCGTCTGTTGAACGCAGATAACTTCGCGTCGCGCTTTATTGGCGGCTGGCGATTAAGCGCAGCGTACTTGTCTCAAAGCGGCGATTTCCTCTCTCCCGGCTTTAGCGGGCCAGATCCTTCAAACACCAATCAGTTCGCCGGCGCGGCTCAGCGTGTGGGTGGATCTCTCGCTCCTCAAAGTAAACGATCGATCACCAATTGGTTCAATGCGACGGCTTTCGCAGTCCCTCAAAATGGAACGTTCGGTAGCGGATCGTTCGGTACTGTCGAGGGTCCCAACATGAACGCGCTCAATGCTGCGCTGTTCAAGAGCTTCCCGGTGTTCAGGGAGACTAGCTTCGAGTTGAGAGGAAGCTTCACAAACGTACTCAATCACACAAACTTCGGAGATCCAAACGTCACCATCACTGATAACAGCGTCGGACAGATCACCAGCACAACGGCCAAGAGCTTCGGTGGTCCCAGGTCCGGGCTGGTCAGCGGCAGATTCGTCTTCTAGAGTGGGAGTGTCCGGTTAGCTATCGTCGAACCCACAACCTGCTCGGACGAGAAAGCCTGGGATGTTGGTGAGCACAGGCAGCACAGGATCGATCGTGGCTCACATCACGCACTCGTGTCTCCGGTGGAGACACAAGCACTTGTGCCTAAGTCCAATCAAACTCCAGTCTCTGTGCATGCGCTACCTGACAGGTGAGTTGGGATCGTCGGCTGCCCAGCTCTTCGTCATGTCGCCGGGAGAAAAAACATCGCATGCGAGTGCCAGACCTTATCCCGGTCGTTCAAGGACTGCTGCTTCGACATCATGTAAGCCATCGCGCCAGACTCCAGCGCGGCCAGCTCCTTCCTATTCAGTGCCGTCGCGATTGCCTGCGCGATTTCAGCCTTCGATTTTCCTGCCAGTACAAGCCTGGTCTTCATCAGGTAGATCGGCGCAAAGCTCCTCGCGGCTTGAGCATTGAGCAATGGGGGGCGCGCATCTTCGGATTCCAGAACTTCGCCTGATCTGTGCTCTGCCCCCACGACCTTTCCACGATGCAGAGAAAGCCATTCGCGCCCTTCACCGCGATCTTGTATCCTGCGTGTCCCAGCACCATCACTTCGGCTCCATCGGAAATGGAACCGGGTGCAGCACTGCGAGCCAGCGCGATCTCGGATTTCTCGTCAGATATCAGGTATTGATCGAAGGAGCCACCGCCGGATAGCGGCCTTTCCGGCCTGTGCAACTGCCTGCCGACCTGCGTCAGGTAAGACGATCTGCAGAGCAGATGCCAAAGCAATGACCCTGACTTGATTATTCCGCATCCGATCCTCCCAATCCGCACTTTTCGCGCCAGTGAACATCGACCCCGAGATCGATTCGCAGATTGTAGATTGGACAAAAAATGGGCGGCGTCAAGCCGACTGGCGCAGTTCATGATTCAATCATTCCGACCGGTCAGAACCAGACTGCCTGGATCATGCGCACAGGACCGAAGACCTTTAGTATTCGAGCTTCATAGAAAACTGAATCTGACGGGAGTTGCCATTCGTTCGATTGATCTGGCCAAAGCCCGACCCAAGGATTGTGTTCGACGGAAGCCCCATGTTCACGATGTTGAACATGTTGAAAAACTCAGCCCTGAACTGCAAGTTGGTGAGTTCAGCTCCAGATCGTCTTCTTCCGATCGGCGTGTCTTTGACCAAAGAAAAGTCATAGTCGTAATAAGCCGGTCCTCGAAAGGTATTCCGTCCGAGAGCTCCAAAGCGCCCTTGATTAGGGCCCGTTCCTCCCGGAACGTTAATTGGGATTGAGAAAAACGAAGCGTTGTCGCTTCCGCGCCCGAAGTAGTCCTCTCTCTTGGACCTCGCAGTGGATAGCGATGGCTTTGCGATCTGATCGGGCCTGTCCGCATTGGCCGACCCTGCACCCGTTTGCTGAATTCCCGTATAAACGGTAAAAGGTGTACGGCCAGACAACGATGAAATACTGATCAACTGCCAGCCGCGAGTAAGTTTACTGCTCACGTGATTCAACGGGTGGATCGCATAAACCGGAAGAGACTGCGTGAGACTCAATGAGAATGAATTCCTTGTGTCGAATACTGACGGACCGCGTTCCGGATGAGTATCGAAAGGATTCTGTGGCGCTGCCTGCGCGATTGCTCCCACAGTACTGGTGGCAGAGGTCCCGCCTACACTGCTGGCATCGTCAATCGACTTCGACCAGGTATAGTTTGCCTGGAAGCCAGGTCCGCCATGCGGACTTTGACCTTGACCGGAGACCTGTAGAGCGTTGTACGAGGAGTGCGAAGTCGCCGTCATCTCGCTTTCGGTCCCGAACCCGCCGACAGCCTGGCCGGCGGCGTTGAAGTGCGTATATGGAGCAAAATCTGCTGTCGCGCCAGGATAGGCGTTGGGAAATGCGACGCGCGGAAGCTTATAAGCGGTTGTGCCGACATAAGCGGCAGAGAGCGTCACTTGTCCTATGGACTGTTCCAGGCCAAGGGACCACGTGCCGAGACCCGCGTTCCCAAAGTTCCTGCTGATCGCTCCTACGTTGAGCGGAGTTGTTTCTCCTTCGGAAGCATCTGCAATTCCTTGCTCCAGACGATCGATATCAACTTCCGTGTTGGCGGGGACATCGTTGGGCCGTCGATTGGCAAAGATGTCGGTACCGTCCGGCGTATAGACGCGGGGTAACTGCGCTGGAGTGAACTGAAATCCGTAGGGGACAAATGCCGTCGGTCCAGCCGTCACTCGAGGGTAGAACACGAACGGCAGATTGCCCGTTAGCATGTTATCTTGCCAGATATTGGGCGGAATCGTGGTCAAAGCTGCACCGGCATGGAGTACCAGGGTCGGGCGTAAGCGATAGTCAGCTTGCAGACGTGGCCCCCAATTATTCATTCGCGTACGGTACCTGGGTTCAGGATTAATCAAGAAAACTTGACCACCGCCGGGAGAGGGGAAAAATCCGGAAGTACGATGGGCCCGATCCGATATCGGTGTGTAGAGTTCGAGACGCATTCCATAGCCGATCGTGAGGCGGCTTGTGGCTTTCCAGGTGTCTTGCGCGTAGGCTGCGATTGCCGTCCGGTTTATCGCAGTGGGGCCTATATTTTTGCCGTTCGAGAAATAGCTGGGTGCAACAGCTCGTGTATACGCAAACGCGCTACCGGTAAGGAACGCTGATAAGGTATCGGGCAAAGGATCTCCAACATTGATAGTGTGAGAACCGCTTGCAGATGTGATTTCAACTGCGGAGTACGCTGTTCCTCCGCCAAAGTCGTATTCTCCGTTAGGGCTGGATCCGTAATAACCGGAGTCACGGTTCAGTCGAATCTCCGCACCAAGCTTGACAGTATGGGCGTTGCGCGAGAACGTTACATTCTCTCGAGCCTGGAATAAGTTTCCGTAATCTCTGGAAACGGAACCGCCTGGGGCATTGAACGGCTCGAAGAGAGCGTCGTTGAATTTGACGGCTGGGTCAGTTGTATTGGTAGTTGGAAAAGAGGGGGTCGTTCGAATAGCACTCAGCGATGATTCGAACGTGAGACTCGGCGATGCAGTGTGTATCCATGTCAACACGCCATTACGCTGGTGATCGACATATTCCACACCGAAGCTCGGATCTATAACCGTTTGATCTGGATTCGTCGTTGGGCCGCTGAGATTGTCGAGAGAGAATCGCGCCATCCAGTGGTCCTTGGCGCCGCTCTGAAAATCAAGCCTGCCGGAAAACTGATCTGCGTCCGTATTCACTTTGGATGAAGTTGCGTACGTGTTCGCGCCAAATGTTCCGGCTGGATAATTAGGCAGCGGATATCGCGCCAGTATCTGGCTGATCGAGGAGTTCACCGGAACAAGGAGCGTGTCGCCTGGGAATGCCGTCGTATCCATGCCCGATCGCTGTTCTGCGGTTGGAACAGAAAGAACCTGGGTCGTTCCTAATACCTGGCGGAAGCCTTGGTACTCGATGAAATAGAAGATCTGCTTGCTGTTGCCGAGCCAACGAGAAATCGGAACAGGACCTCCATTTGTAAATCCAAACTCATTTCTTCTGAAAGGTGGAATGCGTCCCGGACTTACCGGGGAAGGATGATCGAAGTAGTTGCGGGCATCGAGAGCGGAGTTTCGCAGAAACTCGAAAAACGATCCATGCAGGTCGCTTGTTCCAGGTCGAGTCAAAATATCGGTATAGCCAGATGCGCCACGACCTATTTCGGCCGGCATCACCCCGGACGACGATTTCAGGTCAAGTATTGCGTCAACATTGAAATTAGTGAACGTCCCGCCACCCATTTCCGGGTCACTGATGTCCGCCCCATCGAGAGAGAAAGTTGCCTCCACACCTCGCTGGCCGTTGATCGCGAACTGCTGGGTGAAGTTTGAGGCTCCATTGGTGTCGCTGGACGTTCCCGCAGCGAGTAGCAGAATTTGGCTAAAGTCCCTTTTGTTGAGCGGGATTTCACTCACTCCCTTATTCGTGAGTTGATCGGTGTCAACTACTCTTCCGATCTGCGTGTTGGCCATCTCCACCGAGCCGTCGCGGCCCAGCTTGAGCGTTACGCCTTCAACCGCTGATGGGATAGAGACTTGGGTCGCGCTGCGGTAGAAGTTCCGAGCGACACGCACAGTCACTGAGTAGAGGCCGGCATTTAGGTTTTGGAACGAAAAAGCCCCTTCTGTATTTACAGCTGCGGAATAGTGATTCGTGCCCGAGTCGAGCAGCACCGTTCCCTCGTTTGTGGGCAGGAGCCCGTCAGAGCGAAGCACGCCGTTCCAATTTGAGGTTGGCGCCTGCGCCCAAACGGCCGACGAGAGAGCGTTATTAAAAGGAAAAAGCATTCTCAAAACGACACAAAGCGAGAAAAGGATGCCGATTCTGTATGAGCTGCTGTTGGCCGACATGGGGAATCTCGTGACCACTTTCGTTCCGCGGAATCAGAAAGGATGACTCTATTCACTACGGCACAACGTCATAAGAGCTAACGGGTAGGGACCAATTCGTTGCTGGATAGATACCATCTTTTGAAGGACTTACCGTAGGTAGCCACGTGATTAAAAAGGAATGTATGATACCCCCAAATCCTAGTTGTCAATATGGAATAATGAGGGGTTGATGTTGGTCCCCGGCTCTATGCCGTCGCCGGTGGGCTCTGCGTCCCTGCTTTTGCGCAGCAACGCGTCGAGGTGGACGCAGCGCCGGTCGCCAAACCCGAAAAGCAGGAAGAGAATCAGCAGAACTCACGATGCCATTGTTGCCACAATCCGAAAAAGAGGCTGGACACAGTTTTCCGCCAGATGCCAGTGCTGTCCGCGATCAGCTGAAACGGCTCCTTGCGCACCCGCTATTCGCAAACAGCAAGCGCTATCCCGTGTTTCTGGCTTACACGGTCGAGCAAACGCTGCTTGGCAATGCGGGCGAATTAAAGGAACGGACGATAGGTGTGGAGGCCTTTGGACGTGAGCCAAACTACGATGTAAACCTTGATCCAGTAGTCCGTACGACAGCGGCCGAAGTTCGGAAGAGGTTGATCCAGTACTACTACAACACGGATCATTTCGGAGAGCTGATAGTCGAACTTTCGGTTGGCTCATACGTTCCCTCGTTCCGGGATCCAACGGTCTCCGTGAACCTCGAATCCGGATCGTTGGTCTCGCAGAGGAACGGGGCGACACCTCAGGACTCTCCCACAACCGAGTCTAAATCTGCCGAGGCAGCCCTACCTCCTCCAGTCCTGACCAGGCATCGATGGATATCTATCGCAACATTATTGTTGTTGGCTCTTTTCGCAGGATTCGGAATAGGCCGCATCCAAATCCCTCGGAAGACGTCGAACCTGGAACGCTTTTGGGAACCGGTGACAGCGGCTTCGAGCAAGGTCACATACTGCCTAGGGCAACCGATAGATGCGGTCGATCGAGAGCGCACAACGCCAAACGGAATGCCCCTCTATGGCCGGCTTGATGTCTCGGACGTGATCACGTTGGCGCGGTCCATTGTTCCTCTCGTCCCAAAGGGCGGCGATTTTCGCGTTGTTTCCGATTCAGAAATCGGCTATACGCAGCTACGCGAAGGCCCCGTCGTGCTCATTGGTGCCTTCGATAACGTTTGGACCATGCGGATTACCCAGGATCTACCCTTCGGATTCGAGTACGATTCGCAAGTGCGAAGGCTAGTAGACCGCAAGAGTCCCGAGAAGAGGTTTTGGACCCTCCAATGGCAGGTGCCTTACACAAAGTTGGCCAAGGACTATGCCATCATCGCCAGGATCCATGACAGCGTAACCGGCCAGCCAGTCATTATCATTGCGGGGATTCTAGGGGAAGGCACCGAAGCTGCCAGCGAGGTAGTCTTTAAGCCTGCGTATCTCGATGAGATGTTGAAGAAGGCGCCTAAGAACTGGGACCAACTCAATCTGGAAGCTGTGATCGAAACAAATGTCATCGAAGGCCACGCAGGCCCTCCCACGGTGCTCGCTGTCGAGACCTGGCGGTAGGTCACTAGCCTCTTCATCGACAGCGCTATGGCTCCATGGTCGGCTGCGACCGATCCCTCGAGGCGTGTCTCACTAACTTTGCCGTATGATACGTGCCCTGTGACGGTCCACCCCTCTAACGATAACTTCAAGATAAATACATGGTTATTGGGATAGAACTGTGCTCGTACCCGTTGGAGCTTTTACCTCACCTCATTCCACTAGATACTGTAATCGTAGTCGCCCTTTCGCACCGCCGCGAAGTCTTCTGGCCTTGATTCTCGCCATCGCAGCATCGCCGGGGCGACCTGGAGACACGATGCAGAAGTGCAACTCGCAACTTCCCCTTTTGATTGTTACGGCAGCCATCATTGGAGTCGCCAGCGCGTCGGCTCAGGAAACGAACCGGCCCTGGATGGATTCCCAACGGTCTCCTGGGGAGCGCTCAGAGCTGGTTCTGAAAGAACTTACTCTTGATGAAAAGTTGGCGCTGGTGCATGGCAACGGTATGTCAGGCGAGTCGCAGTGGAGGATGCCTCTAACCCCTCTCACCAATGGCGGCGCTGGTTACACTCAAGGTGTCGAGCGCCTGGGTATTCCTCCCCTGATCATCTCGGATGCCGGCTACGGCGTGAGAGCCAGCGGCGCAAATGGAAGATACTCGACGGCGATGCCTTCCAATCTGGGTGCATCTTCGAGCTGGGATCCAGAGTCCGCTTGCCAATTCGGCGAAGTGATCGGCGGCGAACTCCGTGCTCAAGGTTTCGATGTGACTCTGGGAGGCGGCGTGAATCTCACCCGCGAACCCCGAAACGGGCGGACCTTCGAGTACGCGGGTGAAGATCCGCTTCTGGCCGGCACTCTTGTTGGAAACATGATGAAGTGTGAGCAGGGTCAACACGTCATCGGTGATATCAAGCACTACGCCGTCAACGACCAGGAGACAGGACGGTTCGTTGTGAATTCTGTCATCTCGAAACGTGCGATGCAGGAGTCCGATCTATTGGCCTTTCACATTGCGATCTCTATCGCCAATCCCGGCGCCGTGATGTGCTCTTATAACCGAATCAATGGAGACTTCGGTTGTGAAAATTCCTACACGCTGCAGGATGTTCTCAAGACGAATTGGGGATTCAAAGGCTTCGTGATCTCGGATTGGGGCGGCACGCACAGTACGGAGAAGGCCTCCTCTGCCGGACTCGATCAAGAGCAGCCTATGGCCGACTATTTCGGGCTGAAGTTAAAAGAGGCGGTAGACGCAGGCAGAGTACCTCTGTCCGAGATCGATGACCATGCTCGCAGGGTCTTGTACGCGGAGTTTTTAGCTGGAATCGTCGATGATCCTCCGCATAAGGGTGTGGTAAACGTAGAAAAAGGGCTTGAGGTTGCGCAGCGTATCGAAGAAAAGAGCATAGTTCTCCTAAAGAACAACCAGGCCGTGCTCCCAATCATTCCGTCCAAGGTCCACAGCATCGCAATCATCGGCGGCCATGCGGATGTCGGAATGATCTCCGGTGGTGGTTCTGCACAAGTTGACCCGCCGGGCGGCAATGCCATCATGCCCCCTGGTAAAGGCGCAACGCATTGGCAGGATCACATCTGGTTTCCGACTTCCCCCTTACAGGCGCTGCGAGCGAAATTGCCGAACACGAAAATTGACTTTGATCCGGGGACGGATCTGCAGTCAGCGGCATCTTTAGCAAAGACCGCGGATGTGGCGATTGTCTTCGCCTATCAGTGGGAGTCCGAAGGTATGGACCTGCCGAATCTTTCGCTTCCGGACAACCAGGATGCGCTGATCGAGCAAGTAGCGGCAGTCAATCCGCGTACGATCGTTGTTCTTGAAACAGGAACTGCCGTTACTATGCCCTGGCTCGACAAGGTGGCCGGGGTTGTTGAGGTTTGGTATGCGGGCAGCGCCGGGCACAAGGCGTTAGCAAACATCATTCTCGGGGACGTCAATCCGTCTGGCAAGCTGGCGATGACCTTCCCAAAGAGAGAGGCGGACCTTCCTCGCCCTTCGATCGCGCCCCTTCCTCCGAATGACGAAGGACAAGGACATTATGCTGTAAACTCCGAAACGCGCGTCTCCAGCTATGCGGTCCACTACGATGAAGGTTCCGAAGTCGGCTACAAGTGGTACGAAGCCCAGCATAAGCAACCGTTGTTTCCGTTCGGTTTTGGCCTTTCCTATACGTCCTACGCGTATTCTGGCCTAAGCGTCGATTCATCCGCGAAAACAGTCCGCTTTACAGTCAAAAACATGGGCAAAAAAACAGGGACTGAGATTGCGGAAGTCTACGCCACTCTTCCCAAAGAAGCTGATGAATCGTTCAAACGCCTGGTCGGTTGGAAGCGTGTCACTCTGGCGCCTGGCGAGTCACAGGATGTCACCGTTGCCATCGATCCACAGGAACTGCAGACCTTCGACGAATCGAAGGACACATGGATGCTTACTAATGGCGAATACGGCATCCTGGTTGGACCGTCTTCAGAGAGCACCCCTTTGAGGGCGAGCCTTCGGATCCATTGAGATTGATCCCTCGTCGAACCCACCCCGCGATGAACCTATGAGAACCGCAATGTATTGATTCCGCTCTTTGACGCTCGCGTGCGCTGCGCTGTCACTGGCGTGGCTCTCTAGAGGCCACGTCAGTGACGAAACCAATTCTCGACGCCAACGCCGAACAGATAGTCTGTGCTAACGGTTCATATCAGCCGAGTTGAAGCTCGAAAAGATAAGGAGACCTCTCAATGAACGACGTATCAACTCTGGGTCAGACGGGCAGTGCAGTTCAAGCTGACCGGACAAGCACCGGGAAAGAACACTTTGAAGTGCTGGATGGATTGAGAGGGAGTGCGGCCATCCTGATTGTTATCTTTCACGTCTTCAATTACTCATTTGGCTGGGACACTCCTCTGAGCCTGATGCACCACGCCTATCTGGCAGTCGATTTCTTTTTCGGGCTCTCCGGTTTTGTCGTCGCCTATGCCTACGATGACCGATGGACTCGAATGTCTACCCTCCAATTCTTTCGGATCCGGCTCATTCGGCTTCATCCGCTGGTGCTGGTCGGCGCGACCCTGGGTCTTCTCGGCTATCTTCTCGATCCCTTCGGCAAGGGAATAAACCAGACCTCAGCGCCGATGTTACTGCTGGCCTATGTGACCTCACTTCTCCTGTTGCCTTCTCCGCCAGTAGGGGGCCGACAGAACGAAAGCCAGGCACTCAATGGACCAGCGTGGTCCCTCATGCAGGAGTATCTCGGAAATATCGCGTACGCTCTGATTCTTCGCCGGCTGCGTGCGCTCACACTTGGAATCATCTTCGGAGTCTCCGGGTTGCTGCTCATATGGGTCGCGAATGTGAAAGGTTCGCTGGATGGAGGCTGGGGATACCCGGAGATATGGATGGCACCTCTGCGGTTGACCGTCTCTTTCGTGATGGGCCTTTGGCTATACCGTATTCAGGGTCGCATCCGCCGTCCCAAAATTGGACTCCTGGTTCTCTCGATTCTTCTTGTGGTCATCTTTCAGGCGCCGAAGTTCCCCAACGCAGGCGGGCTTTCCTTCAATGGTCTCTATGATGCTGTGTGCGTGCTGTTCTTATTCCCGCTCATCATCATCTGTGGCGCGCACTCTGATGCTGGTGCGGGCATGATGAGGTTGTGCAAGTTCAGCGGCAGGCTCTCCTATCCCCTCTACATCACGCATATCCCGTTCGTATATATCATTGCGAACTTCGCCCACACGAGACATCCAGCCAAGTCCGTGCTGTTGACTTATATCTTCCTGCTTCTGCCATTCGTGATCGCTTTGGCATGGCTAGTTCTTAAGTATTTCGATGAGCCTGTTCGTGCGTGGCTGACCCGCCGCTACGGCATAAAGCGGGCAGCAGCATAATGCCCGACATAATCGCAGCAGAGAAGCCGATTTATTTTCAAAAACGGAGGACGGAAATCATGATGTTGAAGAGGTATCCTGCAATCGCTCTTTTTTTTGTCGCATTCTCTGGTGTCATTTCCGCCGGGGCACAGACAAGTCCCTTCAGTGCTGAGGCCAAGCAGAAGGCCGAGTCTCTCCTGAAGCAAATGACTCTCGATGAAAAGGTCGGTCAACTCAATGAATCGTCCGGTCTCGTGATGCCTGGTATCGCTAAAGAGAAACCAGATGATCTCATTGCCAAAGGCGGAGTAGGCTCGATTCTTTGGCAGATGGACGTCAAGGAGATCAATCGCCTTCAGCATATCGCGGTCGAAAAGTCGCGTCTTCATATTCCAATCATCTTTGGTTTTGACGTGATTCATGGATATAGAACCGTCTTTCCAGTACCGCTGGCGATGGCATCTTCGTGGGATCCATCGGTCGAGGAGCAGGCACAACATCTGGCGGCACAGGATGCACGCGCTGCCGGGATTGATTGGACTTTTACGCCGATGGTCGATATTGCACGTGACGCTCGGTGGGGTCGCATCGTGGAAGGTGCCGGAGAGGATCCAGTTCTTGGTTCCGCAATGGCTCAAGCACAGGTCCGCGGATTCCAAGGCTCGAAGCTTGGACAGGACAGCGTACTCGTGACCGTAAAGCATTTTGCCGGTTACGGTGCAGCCGACGGCGGCCGTGACTATGACTCTTCCTATGTGCCGGAGGAGTTGCTTCGCAATCTTTACCTGGTTCCTTTTCATGCAGCGGTTCAGGCTGGGGCTGGTGGAATCATGAGTGCCTATATGGACCTGAACGACGTGCCGGCGAGTGGCAATCATTGGCTCCTGACCGACGTTCTCCGGAAGGATTGGGGGTTCCAAGGCATTGTGCTTTCGGATGCATTTGCAGTCGGAAACCTCGTTACCCATGGTTACGCGAGCGATGGCAAAGATGCGGCCTACAAGGCGATCACCGCGGGCCTAAACATGGATATGGCGAGTCTCACCTACTCACACAATCTTGCAAAGGTAGTGCAAGAGGGCAAAGTCAGTGAAGCCTACATCGACCAGATGGTGTTGCCGATTCTGGAGGCGAAGTTTGATCTAGGACTCTTCGACCATCCCTACGTCGACGAAGCTAGTGTCGACACGGTCCTGAACCGACCCGAGGGTATCGCGCTCGAGCGCAAACTGGCAGGGCGTTCCATGGTGCTGCTTCGCAATGAGAACCGAACTCTTCCCCTGTCGAAGGAGCTGAAAAAGATTGCCGTTATTGGCCCTCTCGCAGATGCTGCCCATGATATCGAGGGCGGATGGACGGTGGAGGGCCTATTCGGAAAGGGGTCCAAGAGTCATCCGGTTACTGTGCTTGCCGGTATCAGGAATAGGCTGGGTGCCGATGCGCAAATCACGCTTGTCGCCGGGCCTCAGCCGTCGAAGGTCTATACCGGTATGTTGGAGCAGTTTACAGGTACGAAGCCTTCACCTCCACCTACTCCTCAAGAAACCGCCGAATGGATTGCCAAGGCCAAGGCAGCGGCCGCCGACGCTGACCTCGTCGTGGCCGTCATGGGTGAGACGGCGAATATGAGCGGCGAAGCGGCTTCGCGAGCCAGCCTGGATCTGCCAGGAATCCAGGAGCAGATGTTAGAAGCTGCTGTTGGTGTTGGCAAGCCGGTGGTGCTCGTGCTTGAAAATGGTCGCCCACTCGATATTCACTGGGCCTCGGAACACGTGCCGGCAATACTTGAGGCCTGGTACCCAGGCACACAAGGGGGCAATGCCGTGGCCGACGTACTATTCGGAGATGTGAATCCTGGCGGGAAGCTGCCGGTAAGTTGGCCGAGCGCATCGGGCGTCGAGCCACTCTACTACAACCACACTTTGACACATGATCCCGAAGATCGCCCTGGCTTCACGTCACGCTATTGGGATGTCGCTTCCAAACCGCTTTACCCTTTCGGGTACGGTCTCAGCTATACGACGTTCAAATTTTCCAATCTCCATCTCAGCAAGAACAACATGAGCGTGAGCGATGACAACGAGGTAAGCGTCGACGTAACGAATACGGGCTCTATCGCGGGGGATGCTGTTGCACAGATTTATATTCATCAACGCTATGGTTCGGCATCTCGCCCCGTTCGCGAACTCAAGGGATTTGAGCGGGTTCTCCTCCAAGCGGGAGAAACCAAAACTCTCAGGTTTCCTCTTGGAGCGGAACAACTGCATTTTTGGAGTCCGCAGTCGAAAACTTGGGTTGTAGAACCCTCCGATTTCGATGTGTGGGCCGGAGGAGATTCAACTGCAAGTCTTCGCGCGGAATTTAAGACCACGCAATGAACGTTCGATGCAGAACTGGAGTTGGGAGCCGGTGCGAAGCGAAACCGGTACGAACACAGTAGCGGGAGCTTGCAAGCCGTTCGGACGGCGTCAGATATAGGAGCATAGAGTTAACAATCATTGCCGCTTCGTTCCTCCCCGCGGCGGACCATCCTTGCGATATGCCTTGTTGGATCACACAAGCTCTGAACTCCGTTTTTCCTGTGATAAAGCGCGTCGCCTAGTCGTGTTCTCTCCCCACTCTTTCGGCTCTTATGCACAGGCCTCCCGAAGTAGGGTTTGAATTTCGTTAAACTGATCGACGACAACATCGGCTCCGGCGCGAAGCAGTTCGGACTCTCCGAAACTCGTGGTCAATGCGACGGTGAAGCACGGGACTTCTCTCGCTGCCGCAACCCCATTGAGGGCGTCTTCTATGATCCAACAGTCGGACGGTGCCATTTCCATCCGCGCGATCGCCTTCTCAAAGACTTCAGGAGACGGTTTAGGGTGCACAATGAAACTGCTGTCGATGGCAACTTCGAAGAGTGAGGTCATTCCCAGAGACGCAAGGGCGCATTTGCGATTTTGTGCGGTTGCAGAGGTGGCAATAGCCAACCGATATTTCCGATAGGCCCAGTACACAAAATCGATGGCGCCAGGGACCGGCCTCAGGTCGCGTTGACCTAAGGCATAGAGACGGTCTTTCTCTGCCAGAATTGCTTCGATTCCGTCCTCGGAAAGACCATGGATCTTGGCAACGTCCGTTATCATTACTCGATCGCTGCGACCGATGTATCGCGAGAACACCGTCTCATCAACCTCGATGCCCGCTGAACGCAGGGCTTGCCGCTTCGTAGATTTGTGGAGAGCCTCCGAGTCGATCAGAACTCCATCCATATCGAGGACTAGCGCTTTCGGATTATTCGTTGGTGTGCGGCGTGATGGCCAATAAATCCCCATGCTGTCTCCATTCTGGCGCGCGAAGTCGCCTCTATGACCCATTCACACTCTTGTTCAGGGCTGGGACGAGGCACATAAGAAGTGCGAGAGAGATAAACGCTCCCCGCAACCCAACGGAATGAGCTATAAAGCCCACCAACGCGGGCCCTGCAAGCAGGCCTGCATATCCCGCACCTGTCGCGGCAGCAAGAGCAAGCGGGGCGGGCATTTCCCGCTGATTTACCGCTCGCCGAAACAGAGTTGGCACTATGTTTGCCGCTCCAAGGCCGATAAGGACGAACCCGGCCAGAGCGAGCGGAGTGTATTGCGAAGCAAGCAAGACCGCAAAGCCACAGACCGCCGTCAGTCCACTTAACAGAAATACCTTGCGATCCCCCAGCCGCGTTATCGCGCGATCCCCAGTGAGACGTCCTGTTGTCATGGCTATCGAAAACAGCATGTAGCCGACTCCGCCTCTGGCAGCCGCGACCATCTTGGTGGTTACCAGCAGTAAAGCACTCCAATCGAGCAGCGCTCCCTCGACCAGAAATGAGACAAACGCAAGTAGGGCAATCACCAGAACAATCCCGCGGGGCAGAACAAACAAGGGACCTGGGGTTTCATTACCTGTTCGCAGCAGATGCGGAGCCGCCGCACTGACAGCGGATGCGACTGCGATGGAACTGATGGCGCAGCTGTGGAACGGGGAGATATGGTTGGATAGCATGAGCGTCATAAATCCCGACCCTGCGAATCCTCCGATACTGAACAGAGCATGGAATCCCGACATCAGTGGGCGCGATAAAGCCCGCTCCACTTCCACTGCATGGAGATTCATGGCGACATCCAAGGAACCCAGGGACGCGCCGAACATCATAAGTGCTGCCCCGAGAGAGGCTGGACGATCCACGACCACCAGAAGCGGAAGAAAGAGCGATACACCATAGCCACCAGCAAGGATGACGGGCTTGCTGCCAAATTTCGTCGCGAGGATTCCAGTAATTGGCATTGCGGCGACCGAGCCGGCCCCAAGGCATAGAAGCAGAAATCCCAGGGTGCCATCTCCAATCCCGAGTCGGGTCTTGGCGAAAGGAACAAGAGGAGCCCAACAGGCCACCGCGAAGCCAGCCGCGGCAAAACAGAGCCGCGTGGCTAGACGTGATTTTGAGTGATCAGCGACGGATGACATGTCATACTCCCGTCGCGACGGGTTGAGGTGGCTCGTCGGCAGTCAGAACGGTGATACCGGCCTTTTCGAGTGTAGCTAAAAGATGGGAGGGAGTATCGTGTGGAACAACCAACTCATGGACGAACTCCAGCGGGCCGATGACGTGCGGTGCTCGGGTCTCAAGTTTGTCGAGCGTCACGAGCGCAGTTACTTTCTGGCTGCGGGATAGCAGGACACGTTTGAAGAGCGTATCTGCAGGGTTGAATCCTCCAAGGCCTAATTGCGAAGAAACTGCGCAGGCGCCAAGAAAGCAGTGATCGATATTCATTTTCTGCACAGCGAGAACAGCCTCGGCATCGACGCACGCGGCTAGTTCAGCTTCTACTGCGCCGCCGACCATAAGGAGTCTCAGCCCCTTCCGGTTAAGGACAGCATTCGCCACCGGAACTGAATTAGTCGCAACGGTCAGGAACTTGTTCTCCGGCAATTCTGCTACCAGTGCCAGATTCGTGCTGCCCCCGTCCAAAAAGATCAACCCTCGCGGTTGAATCAGGCGCGCACCAGTCCGCGCGAGCAGAATCTTTTCACTTGATTGAACCGGAATGCGTTCTGTCAGCGATCCAGAGGCAGACGACACAGGAAGGGCGCCCCCATACACCCGCTTGCAACGACCTTCTGCGGCGAGTGCGCGCAGATCACGCCGTATCGCATCTTCAGAAAGCTGGAACTCTTCCGCCAACTCGGAGGCGATAACAGAGAGTCCCGCATCGAGTCTTTCCGCGATCACTTCTCTTCTGGATGTGGGTAGTGACGAATCATGCATAAACAAGAAATATCATGAACAAACATGTATTTTCAAATGCGGGTTTGCACGGTTAGGAGAAAAAGTTCACCAAATCTCGAGCGCCAACCTTCAGGCGAGTTGGCGGGGCCAATTCGCATTTAAAGCTCAATTCCAGGGAGACCTGCTATCTGTTCTTTGCCTCATGAAGCATGGGCGGGATCTACGGCAGGTACCCGGAACCGAGCATGTGGATGGAGCGACGCCGCTTCGTGAGGTGATAACTCAGCTCGTGACTCGCGGCTAACTCCACTATCCTCAATTCGACTCTTAGGACCGAATTCCTTTCTCTTGCAATTTGCTGGCTCTACAGTTGAGCAGAATTGCCGAGCGGCATCGACGAGTCTTCCGCAACAGGGCTTTGCCAATCGGAAGAGTTTAACCGCAGTCGCCAAATACGATCTGTCGCATCGTGAGCAACGAGGGCTGCGGGCGCGGCTTCTTGTCGTCCTGAGGAACCGCCGATGGTCTTCAAAGAGCTTGCGTCCTCCCTGACACTTCTGATCAGGAAGAACATTTTTCCCTATAGGTGCAAGAGGCCGCATTGACCATCATCCAGGTCCAATGCAGATAGGAGGTCGGTTGGTCCTCACCGGCGCGGAGAATGTTCGAGGATTCTGAGGGCAAGGCAATCGGCAGCGGCGATTGTCACATGACGCCAGTTCGGGAGGGCCCAGTCAGCGGGCCAATCCATCGTCTCCAATTCTTCGATCCAGTCCTGCGCCGACTTCTTCGCTTCCTTCAGGCCATATCGTCTGAATACTGTCTCGTAAAAGGCGGCGAGTTCCGTTTCCGCTGTCGTCATAAGCTCGGCAACTCGTTCGACAGGCGTCTGCTGAGCGTGAACAATCGAGCTGGTTTTTTTATCGCACATGTAACCCTATCTCCTGATTGAAATAACGCAGCACTTTAGAAGTGCAATTTCGTCCGGCAATACTGGCCTGATGGTGAGGTGCGTTGCTAGTGCATTGCTTCTCCCGCAGGGGCGCCCTGTCCGGGCTTGTTCTTACTTAGTACGAAAGCGCACACCACCATGCCCATTGCCATCCAACAGAGCAGACGGTAGATGTCCTGATAAGCCTGCGCAGCAGCCTGCTGATTGAGTTGCTGGTAAATTGCAGCTCGCGCCATGAGGCCGGGTCCGGGTCCTTTGCCGCTACCGCCAAAGTAAGAGGTAAGCGCGTTGACCCGGTTGACGAAGGCGGGATTGCCCGGCTGCATGGACTCCTGCAGGCGTGCCTGGTGAAAGAGAGAACGGTTGGTGACGATCGCTCCAGTGACGGCGATAAAGATACTGCCGCCAACGTTGCGAACGAAGTTGATGATCCCAGAGACCTGATTGCTCGCCTCTTTCGGAAGTCCGACATAAGCCGCGGTAGTGATGGCGATGAAGGCGAAAGGAATCGCGAACATCTGAAGAATTCGCAACCACGAGGCAAAACCGAAGGTCATAGTGAGCGTGAAGTGCGTGGAGGTGTAATAGAACGCGCCGGCGAAGCAGACGAAACCGAATGCAGCCATGTTTCTCGCCGGAAACCTGCCGGTAGCTATTCCTGCCAGCGGCATAACGACGAGCAGGGCGAGTCCGCCGCCGCCGAGCGCTTCTCCGGCGCGGGTTGCCGTGTAGCCCATCAACTGCTGCAGGAACTGGGGCTCGAGTACGGTTGCGGCATTCAGGACGCCGCCGACTAGAATCATGAGGAAACAACAGATAGCGAAATTCTTGTACTTGAATAGCCGCAAATTCATGATGGGATTCTTAGCCCGCCACTGCCACCAGATCAGGCCGGCCATACCTGCAACGAATAGAAAGCAGAAGATGCGGATGAAGGTGGAGGCAAACCAGTCGTTCTCTTCCCCCTTATCCAGCATGACTTGCATGCCGCCCATGGCGACCGTGAGCAATCCGAGGCCGATGTAGTCCAGTTTCCTGAGATTGGCACGGTCTGCTTTGATCCAGGGCGGATCCTGCACCAGGCGGCTGACCAGAAAGAACGCGAGGATGCCGACGGGAAGATTGATATAGAAGATCCATCGCCAGGAGTAGTTGTCGGTGATCCAACCGCCGATCGTCGGCCCAAGGGATGGCGCAAGCACTGCCACAAGACCGTAGAGCGCGAAGGCCTGGCCACGCTTTTTTTCTTCGAAGGAATCCGCCATGATGGCCTGCGCCATAGGCTGGAGGCCGCCACCTCCGACTCCCTGAAGTACCCGCGAGATGAGCAAGATCGGTAGCGTTGGGGCGATACCGCAAAGAAAACTTGCCGCGGTGAAGATGGTGATGCATAGCAGAAAGAAATTCTTGCGGCCGATGACACTCGACGCCCACGCGCCCACCGGCAAAATGATTGCGTTGGAGACCAGATAGCTGGTGAGAACCCAGGTTCCCTGATCGGTGCTGGCGCCGAGATCACCGGCAATGTGGGGAAGGGCGACATTGGCAATGGAGGTATCGAGAACCTCCATGAAGGCAGCGAGGGCAACTGTGGCCGCGATCAGCCAGGGGTTGACTTTAGGCTTCCATCGCCCGCTGCTCCCGGCTTCATCTGACATCCGCTTTCCTTTCCGGCGGATTGGGCGTTGTCAGATTCAATAACGTGAGCCCAACCAACCGCGGTCACATCGCAATACTTTGCGAGCCGTTTCCACTCAATGCTCTTCTTAGAAACTGAGCATTGGCGATCATTTGATATACATACTGTATCTAAAATCATATCGTATGTATAGAGCGCGAAAATTTGTGGAGGAAGCTACGATGGCTGACACAGGCACAGGCCGCACATTGGCGACCAAAGTCATACCCCCGATTCAAAGCTATGATCGCGGTACCCGCAGTCTTCACAAAGATGTTGGACACCCCAGCCGCGAACGCACTTCGGGTGCCGGACAGGGTGTGAGGGAGAAGAGAGGAGGCGAACAAGAGAGCGCTCAGCGCAAGACGATTGTTGTTATCGAGCAGTGGATCTGTCTCGTATTGGGCCTGGTCTGCATGGCCTTCGGGATCTGGGGGATTTATATGAAGCCCGAACAGGATGCTCTTTCTGCATACATTGCTTGGCTGGGATCGCTATATATGCCGACGTTGCGGGTAACGGCATTGGTTTGCATCGGATTGGGCGTAGCACTGGCACGCCGGGGGTGGGCGCATCTCTGAGTGCCTTTCGATTTCCAGCAGCCTGAAGATTACTGCGATCTTCTCGCAGGGACCGGTGTGTCATACCGCTTTATCTCCCCGCTCGCCGGACAGTTCCAGTTCCACGTGAATGGCTAAGGAGCCAACATGGAAACTAAAATGACAAGATGATCTGGAAGACATCCCAATGGCTACCTGTGGTATGTCGTTCCCGCAATCATGGCGATTGTGGGTGTGGTCATTGAATTGTTCTAGAGGCCTGAAGGTTTGTGGATCGAACGCTTAGATTCATCACAGATTGCGTCGATGTGAGGCCGGCAACTCTCGATATCTTCGCGTCAGTGCTCTGGAGTATAAACTATCCTCGTATCAGGATACAGAGTGTTCATTTGTGTACACAATCGTGTTGGCACAACCTCGATTCTGACGTTCGCGTCATCTGGAGCGTGTCTTACGCTTCTTAGAGCCGTCAATGAATAGCTAGACCAACGATCGGGAGGAGCTAAGTATTCAAATGCCTGTGAGCGGGACAACACCACGAAAGCGACTCACCCGCGAGGAGAGCCGAGCACAGACTCGTGCCACATTGATCGCCGTAGGACGCAGGCACTTTCTGCGTTACGGGCTTGGCGGCGCTGTGGCGGAGAAGATCGCGGAGGATGCCGGATATTCTCGGGGCGCTCTCTATTCCAACTTCGACGGTAAGGAAGATCTGTTTGTCGCTGTAATCCATGAGGAACAGGCGCGCCACTTGAATGTCTTCCGTTCTCTACTGAACGAAGAGCCTTCAGGCAAGAAGCGGTTGAAAAAAATGCGGGACGCCATTGCCGACCTGATGACGGACCATGATTGGATCGTGTTTCGTGCTGAATTCGAGGTTGGAGCTCTTCGAAGCGAACGTATCCGGCAAAGCTTTGTTGAATTGCATCGGCAGCAGCTTCGCGACGGAAGTGAGCTTATCAAGGACCTCTTGCGATCTCCTGAAGTCACTTCGAGGTTGAAGCCGGAAGACTTCATCACGGTCATCATCAATCTCGCTCATGGTCTGGCAGTCACCCAGAGAATCCTCGGCACAGAACTCTCTCAGAAAAACACACGCAGCCTGATTCAATCCCTGTTTGATCATTTGATATCGTCCGCATGAATAGTCGAAATCGGCATCTTTCTTCTACGCACAGAATCGCAACGGATTCTCAAAGCCGCCAGGTCGGTCATTGCATCAACACGCGACTCATTTCCCAAGAATGAAAGCTCTGGAAAAAGGGCTGGCGTCGCTGATTCTCCGACCACACATCGTAATCAATTAAAAGGACTTAGAGCATCGGGTGATGTAAGGAAAGCAACGCACGACCAATACGCGACCAGCACCTGAAATTCACAAGACACTGAAAATACAAGTATTTAGCCAATGAACGCAAAAGCCATCTCAGATGGGAGGCTTCGGTTCAATGCTCTTATGTTGTTGATTATATGGTGGCCAGAGACGGGATCGAACCGCCGACGCCGGCCTTTTCAGGGCCGCGCTCTACCACTGAGCTATCTGGCCTTGGCATAAAACGCTTATTATCGGAGATCGCCAAGAACCGCCGTGCGCTATTGCTACATCTGTTGCCCCGAGCTTTTCAGGGAGCCCATCGCCGGTGGGGAACCAGCAACGCAAACGCATTCCAAGTATAGCAATCTCGAGCCATACCGCCAACTCGCCATCTCAAGCTATCCTTTCTCATACTCGAACCGCAAGGAAGCCAATGATCCGTCGTCTCCGAAACCTAACGGCTGCATCATTTCTTTTCTGTTTCGTCACTGCCGCACACGCACAAGTCGCAACTCCACCAACCACATCGGTCGTTGCAAAAGGAACCGCCGTGGCGACGCCGCGCGAACAGCGGGCCATCAAAACCTTCAATACCGCACGACAGAGTCCTCTCCAACTCAACGCCTTCCTCACCCGCATGCCCAAAGGTGCCGACCTCCACATGCACCTCTCCGGAGCGATCTACGCAGAAACCTTCATTAAGGATGGAGCCGCCGATCTCCTCTGCGTCGACCCTACAACACATAGCTTCACCAAGCCGGTCGGTACCACCCGCAGCATCCCGCCGCAGCCCGTCTGTGGCGAAGGAAATGTTCGCGTCGAAGACGCCTTTAAAGATCAGAAGCTCTACGATGCTCTCGTCGATTCCTTCTCCATGCGCGCCTTCGTTCCTAGCGCGGGCGTCAGCGGGCACGATCAGTTCTTCGCTACCTTCGACCGCTTCCGCAGTCTCAACAAATCTCACGCGGGAGAATGGCTCGACGAAGTCGCCACCCGTGCTGCCGCACAAAATGAGCAGTACCTGGAGGTTATGGAGACTCCGATCTTCACCGACCTCTCCAAGGTCATCTCGAAAATTGATTGGCCCTCCACCCCTGCAGATCCAGCGCAAAACCGTACCGGCGACGCCACTGGCACCAGCCGTGAGGACCTCAGCCGCCTTCGCGAAACCCTCCTCAATGCAGGCCTCCGCGACGAAGTCGCCGTTGATCGCAAAGAATTAGACGACGCTCTCGACGCTCGTGACACCATCGAGAACTGCGGCCAGCCCAGCGCCCGACCGGGCTGCTCCGTCAAAATCCGCTTCCTCTATCAGGTCCTACGAGCCTTCCCTCCGCAGCATGTCTTCGCGCAGACGCTGTTGGCATTCGAGGTCGCGTCAGTGGACCCTCGTGTCGTCGGGCTCAACTTCGTGCAGCCCGAAGACGCCTACTTGTCTATGTCTGAGTATCACCGCCAGATGCTAATGCTCGACTATCTCCATGGCGTCTACCCCAAAGTTCACATCTCCCTTCACGCAGGCGAGATCGCTCCCGGCTTGGTCCCTCCCGACGGTCTTCGCTTCCACATCCGCGAAGCCGTCGATCTCGGCCATGCCGAACGCATCGGCCACGGTGTCGACGTCATGTACGAGAACGAGCCGCAGGCATTGCTGAAGGAGTTGGCCGACCGCCACATCATGGTTGAGATCAATCTCACCTCGAATGATGTCATCCTCGGCGTCACCGCTCCCTGGCATCCGCTTCCGTCCTATCGCGCTGCCGGCGTTCCCTTCGCCCTCTCCACCGACGACGAGGGCGTCTCCCGCATCGATCTCACCAACGAATACACCCGTGCCGCCATGGAGTTCGACCTCTCCTACCTCGACCTCAAGCAATCTGCCCGCACCAGCCTCGAGCACAACTTCCTTCCCGGACCCAGCCTTTGGCAGCAACCCGATGTCTTCAGCAAAACCGTTGCCGCCTGTGCGGGACAGCCTCTGGGAGGCGCAAATCCAACCCCAAACTGCCTGAGCTTTCTTCAATCCAGCGAAAAGGCCGCTGAACAGTGGGAACTCGAACACCGTTATGATCTCTTCGAGTCCAATCTGCCTTGAACTCCAGCGCACAAAGAAATTCGCGGGAGAGATGCATCATCCGGCCGATAAAACCCCTCTCTTGTGTTCTAAAAAATATGTGACATTAGTGGTTACACAACGACGGGACTTGACTCGCTCGCTTCAGAAACCTGACTCAGGACTGCCGAAAGCCTCTTGTCTCCATGGTCGCTGAAGGACTCACGAGCGACGACCACGCGGTCGCGTCCTCCGCGTTTAGCATCGTACAAAGCGTGATCCGCCATTCGCAGAAGATCGGTGGCGTCTCTTGCCGGCGCAGGATACATTGCCAGGCCAATCGATACAGAGACCGGGCGCAGAACCTCTGCTTTAAATTTCATGCGCAGCCGGTTTACGTTATGCCGTATCGTATTCGCCTTCGCCAACGCAAGCTCCTCGGTGATCTCCGGAAGAAGAATGACAAACTCTTCCCCTCCATAGCGACACACAACATCCTCGCTCCGAACACTCTGCTGAAAGCACTCGGCCACTTTACGCAACACCACATCGCCCGCCTCATGGCCGAAGGTATCGTTGAACGCCTTGAAGTGGTCGACGTCCAGCATTAACACTGCGAGAGACGTATGCCGCCGAACCGCGCGCTGCACCTCGCGCTCCAGCGCAATCTCCATAAAGTGGCGATTGAAAAGGCTTGTCAGGCCGTCACGAATCGACTGACTCTCCAACTTCGCTCTCAGGTTCAGCCCAGCGATCGCCATCGAAGCCAACTCCACCATCTCCTGCACTAACTGCATGCGGCCGTCGGCAAGATCTGCGATCTCCTTCGAGGGAAACGAGAGATACACAAACCCAAGTGTGTCTCCCTGTGCTGCAAGCGGAATGCAGACGTAGTTCTCCGGCCCGGAGCCAGCAAAATGGCTACAATGAAGCTCCGACTGTCCCGGCCTCCGCCAGCGCAGTCTTCCGGCGCGCAAACCGCAACAGGCGTCCATATCAAACGCGTCAGACAACGCCGAAGGATCGTTCCACGTCGCCGCCACCTCAAGCATGCTTCGTGAATTGTTAATGATCAAGGTAGCGCCGCTGCTTCCTGGCACAAGCTCCCGAAAGTGTCGCACCGCACACCCCTGAGCCTCCTTCGCGGTGACGCACAACTGCAGTTCGTCGCGCGCATTCTTCAGCAAAATCGCTTCGGCCCCGCGTCGCTCAAGCTCTTCAATCGTAGCCTCCAACTGGTCGTTCGCAAGTGAGATTCGTCTTTCGAAAGACCGTCGCCGCACCGCATCTCTCAGTAGAAATGCAAAGAGCACAATCACAACGAACAGCGAAAAACCGAGATAGCCCGCTCCCGAGAGCAGACTTCGGTCCCGGCTGTTCTGCGACTCATCCGACCGTTGCCGCAGCAGCCCTCGTTCCTCCTCCTGCACCGTGTTGATGCTCCGGCGGCAATCCTGGATCTGCCGCTCGGGAACCACGCCCGGCCGTTCGAAGCCATCGATCGCCTTGGTCAGATTGCGTACCTGAGTATCCAAATCCTGCAGATGTCGCATCTGGGACGCGTTGTCGTTCAGCAGGCTTTCAAGATTCAACACTCCAGCATGTAACGATACCGCAGCCGTCTGCGCGGCTAGCTTCTCCGCCGCGTCTCCCGTCGCTTCGTACAATTGGATCTCGTAGCCTACGCGGTCCAGTCGCTGCGCCTCGGTCTGCAGGCTCGTTAGAACGCTGTTCGAATGATCCAGCCAGTTTCGGGCCGAGATAAGGTGCTGCGTATTCGTGTAAACAATAAAGCCGCCTGCGCAGGTAAACACAATGGCGCATACAGCACAAACCACAAGAAGCGGAATCACCCTGCTCGGCTTGAGCGGTGTACTTCGAATCTGATCACCGAACGTTGCGTGCAACGATGGCATCAACAAGCAATTCTCCTAAAACATCCGTCGAATCTTCTCTGTGCACGTCGAGCACCCGCGCTAAACTCATCTCCAGAGCCCATGAAAAAAGTCGTCACCACCATCCTCCAATTCCTTCTCTTCTTGATCCTCTTCGGAGCCTTCTCGCTCTTTCCGCCGTTTCACATCGAGCACGTCCTCGGCTCATCCGCATCCGGCACGCGCATCTTTATCGCCGACGGTCTTCTCCTTGCGCTTGCCGTATATCTCTTTATCGTCCTCATCGAATTTTTGATGAAGCGGCTTCGCGCGATGGCGCCCTTGACGACAATCGCCTTTGTTTTCGCGGCCATCGTCGGGTTTCTGATGAAATTCGGCTTTCTCACCCGAACAAGTTTCTAAGAATTCACTAATTTCATGTCAGACGATCTCTTCAAAATCCTTAACGCCGCCCAACAGCATCTGGATGCCGGATCCGCCGACCTCCCTCCATACTCCGCACACCCGCTGGGAGAATCAGCCTCCGCGATCCTCCATCAGGTCGCCGATCGCCTGCAGGACAACTACCCCTACGCTCACCCGCTCTACGCCGGCCAGATGCTGAAGCCGCCCCACCCCATCGCCCGCGCCGCCTACACCCTGGCCATGTCGATCAACCCGAACAACCACGCTCTCGACGGTGGGCGCGCCAGCTCCGCCATGGAGATCGAAGCCGTCGCCGCTCTCGCAAAGATGTTTCACTGGCCTCAGCACCTTGGCCACCTGTCAAGCGGGGGCACCTTCGCGAATCTGGAAGCCCTGTGGGTCGCCGGCCAGCTCATGCCAGGTACGGCAATCGCCGCCTCCGACCAGGCGCACTACACTCACAGCCGCATATCCAGCGTTCTCGGCCTGCCCTTCGTCACCGTCCCCTCCGACGACCGCGGTCGCATGGACCTCACCGCCCTCGAGCCTCTCCTCGCAACGCAAAACATCGGCACCGTTGTCGTCACGTTAGGCACCACCGCCATCGGCTCAGTCGACCCGCTCGACCAGATCCTTCTGCTCCAGAAAAAATACGACTTCCGCATCCACGTCGATGCGGCCTACGGCGGCTACTTCACCCTCGCCTCCAACCTATCCCCCGAGACCCGCACAGCCTTCGACGCCATTCCATACGTAGACTCCATCGTCATCGATCCTCACAAGCACGGCCTCCAACCGTACGGCTGCGGCTCCATCCTCTTCCGCGACCCAGCCGTCGGCCGCTTCTACAAACACGACTCCCCCTACACCTACTTCTCTTCGAAAGACCTTCACCTCGGCGAGATCTCCCTCGAGTGCTCCCGCGCCGGCGCATCCGCCGTAGCTCTTTGGGCGACCCAGCAACTCCTCCCCTACACTCCCGGCGGCGTCTTCGCCCAGGGCCTCGAATCCAGCCATGCTGCGGCCCTCGAACTTCACCACCGCCTCACCGAATCCACCCACTTCCTCACCCCGTCCAGCCCGCCGCAGCTCGACATCGTATTCTGGGCAGTCAACGCCCCAACCCCCGAGACTTCCTCAGCTCTGGCGCAGTCGATATTCGACGAAGCCGCCAAAAATGATCTTCACCTTGCTCTCGCCAAACTTCCTGTACGTTTTTTTCCACATAATACCTGGCTAGATACCCCCAAAAACGACTCTGAAAATAAAGTCACCTGTCTCCGGTCAGTTCTGATGAAGCCAGAACATCTCCTTTGGTTAGACCACTTATGGCAGCGTCTCCAGGCCGCCGCAGTTCACGAAGTAGCGTCAATACCCCAATAGCATGAGGGAAAGTAACCAGAGTTCCATCTTTTGGAGGAGAGCCGTTTGGTAGAATCAGTCCTAAATTCGACGCTTCAACGATCTAATCTTCGGATCTCATGCAGCGCATCTCCCGCCGATAGAGAGTGATGATGTCGCAACTCGGGCCATCGACGCTAGAGATAGAAAATCGGATGAGATAAGGACCAATCAACGCATGACTCTTCCCTCCGCCGCCACCCCTGCTTCGACACCCGATCTCTCCGCCCGCACTATCGCCTATTTCTCCATGGAGATAGCTCTCTCCCCGGCACTACCCACCTACTCCGGTGGCCTCGGCATGCTCGCCGGCGATACCCTTCGTTCCGCCGCAGACACCGCAGCCCCCATGGTCGCTATCTCGCTCGTCCATCGCCGCGGATACTTCCGCCAGAAGCTCTCCGACGTCGGCCAGCAGACAGAAGCCGACGTTCCCTGGTCCCCTGAGACCACCCTGCCCAGCGCCAACCAGATCATCGCCCTCACCCTCCAGGGCCGTCAGGTCCTGGTTCGCGCCTGGCGCTTCGACGTCATCGGCGTCACCGGCCACATCATTCCCGTCTTCCTCCTCGACACCGACGTCGAAGGCAACGACCCCTGGGACCGCCGCCTCACCGACCACCTCTACGGCGGCGACACCTACTATCGTCTCTGTCAGGAGACCGTTCTCGGCCTCGCCGGCGTCTCGCTACTCGATGCCCTTGCCTGTAAACCGAAGGTCTATCACATGAACGAGGGCCACGCCGCCCTCCTCGCCATCGGCCTCCTCGAAGACCACCTCGCTGGCACCCCCCTCAAGAACGCAACCGAGGCCGACATCGAGTTCGTCCGTCAGCAGTGCGTCTTCACCACCCACACTCCAGTCCCGGCCGGCCACGATCAGTTCGGCGTCGATCAGATGTACCAGGTTCTTGGAAACGACCGCGCCGCCGCCATCGAGCAGTTCGGCTGCCTCCATAACGGCCTGATGAACATGACCTACATCGCCCTCCGCTTCTCGCGCTTCGTCAACGGCGTCGCCATGCAGCACGGCAAGGTCTCCCAGCAGATGTTCCCCGGATACAAGGTGTACTCCATCACCAACGGCGTCCACGCCGCCACCTGGCTCTCGCCCCACTTTCAGGAGCTTCTCGACGACGAGATCCCCCACTGGCGCACCGACAACCAGTACCTCCGCTCGGTCTACGGCATCGACCCGGCCCGCATCGCCGCCGCTCACAACAAGGGCAAATTACGCCTTTTCAGCTCCATCGCCAAACGCACCGGGCATCACTTCAACCCCAACGTCCTCACCCTCGGCTTTGCCCGCCGCGTCGCCACCTACAAGCGCGCCAGCCTACTCCTGCACGATCCCAAGCGGCTCGTTGAGATCGCCGAGAAGATCGGCGGCCTACAGATCCTCTACGCCGGCAAGGCCCATCCCGCCGACGTTGCCGGTAAAGGCCTCATCCGCGAAGTGTTCGCCTCTGCCGCCAAGCTAAACTCGTCGGCCCTCAAGATCTACTACATGGAAAACTACGACTGGGAGCTAGGCGCTCTGCTCACCCAGGGCGTCGACGTCTGGGTCAACACTCCGCGCCGCCCCTACGAGGCCTCCGGCACCTCCGGCATGAAGGCCGCCCTCAACGGCGTCCCCTCGCTCTCGATCCTCGACGGTTGGTGGATAGAAGGCTGTGCCGAGAACACCACTGGTTGGGCCATCGAAAACGGCGAAGACGAAGCCGCAGAAGCCACCAGCCTCTACGAGAAGCTGGAAGAGTCCATCGCTCCCATGTACGCCAACCCCCACGCGTGGGCTCGTATGCAGCAGCATTGCATCGCCATCAACGGCAGTTTCTTCAACACCCACCGCATGCTGGCGCAGTACTTCAAAAACTCATACTTCCCCCCCACGCCGCTCTCCCCAACCCAGGCCAGCTATCTCGACCACCGTCGTTCCACGGACACGGTAGTCCCCGAACCGGCTCTCGTCTAACAGAACCCGCAAACAACATCTCAGGCAACGACGATCTTTACCGTCGTTGCCTGTTCTCTTTTCACTCCCGCAAATCGAAGGGTGCCCCATCTTAGCGCAGTCTCATCACGCTAAGGTGGGAATGTAAAACCTTTCACCCGTGTCGCTGCTGTTGCCGTTGTTGTGGCTGTTGTGCTGTTGTTGTTGCCGCTGTTGTTGTTGCCCGTTTTTTTGCTGTCATTCCGCAGCGAAGCGGAGGAATCTGCTGTTGTGTTTAAAAAACTTCCAACCACTAATCCCCAGCCACAACCTCTGCCACCCGTCGCCGCCCAGCCCGTCGTCCCCGCACCGCCCGGGCAAACCTGCCCCTCACCCGATCGAAGAACAGATAAACCACCGGCGTAGTAAACAACGTAAGAGCCTGCGAAACAATCAACCCACCCACAATCGTGATCCCCAACGGCCGCCGCATCTCGCTGCCCGTCCCTCGTCCCAGCGCCAGCGGCAATCCTCCCAGCAAAGCCGCCATCGTCGTCATCATGATCGGCCGAAACCGCAGCATACACGCCTCGAAGATCGCCTCCTGTGGTGTCTTCCCATGTTGCCGCTCCGCCACCAGCGCAAAGTCGATCATCATAATCGCGTTCTTCTTCACAATCCCGATCAGCAGAATGATCCCGATCATCGCGATCACACTCAGATCCACCTTGAACAGCAGCAGCGCCACAATTGCGCCCACCCCCGCCGAAGGCAGCGTCGACAAAATCGTCAACGGATGAATAAAGCTTTCATACAGAATCCCCAGCACAAGATAGACCGCCACCAGCGCCAGCAAAATCAGCCACGGCTCACTCTTCAGCGAATCTTTGAAAGCCTGCGCCGACCCCGCAAAACCCCCATGAATAGCCGAAGGCATCCCGATATCCACTCGCGCCTGCTGAATCGCCTGCGTCGCCTCACTCAGCGAAGCCCCTGGCGCAAGATTGAACGACAACGTAGTAGCCGGCGACTGCGACTGATGATTCACCGCCAGCGGAATCCTCTGCGCCTCAAAGTGCGTCACTGCCGACAGCGGCACCATCGCCCCGGTCGTGCTCTTCACATAGATACTCTTCAACGCATCCGGATCCTCCTGAAACTGCGGCGCAACCTCCATCACCACGTGGTACTGATTCAGCGGCATGTAGGTCGTCGAAACCTGCGTCTGTGCAAACGCATCCGACAGCGTAGAATCGATCGTCAACGGCGACACCCCCAGCCGGCTCGCAGTCGCCCGATCAATCACCAGCTGCCCACGTAGTCCCTGCTGCTGCTGATCCGTCGCGACGTCTTTAATCTGCGGCAGCTGGTCCATCGCAGCTTCCAGCTTAGGACCCCACTCGTCCAACTCTTTGAGATTGTCTCCGGTCAGCGTGTACTGATACTCCGTCGCCGTGTTCCGGCCGCCAATCCGCAGATCCTGAAAAGCCTGCAGATACATAATCACGCCAGGCAGGTTGCTGACCTTCGGTCGCAGTCGGTTGACGATCACCTGCGCCGTGTCTCCCGTCTTCTTGCGCTCGGCATCCGGCTTCAGGGACATAAACATGAAGCCGCCGTTTGAATTTCCGCGCCCACCCGCAAACGCCGTAACATCTTCAACGCCAGGGTCCTGCTGTGCGATCGCCGCCAGCGCCAGCACATTCTTCTTCATCTGCGCGAACGATACATCCTGCTGCCCCTGCACCTGCCCGCCAATACGCCCCGCGTCCTGCTCAGGAAAGAATCCCTTCGGCACCAGGATGTACAGATAAACATTCAGCACAAACGTCAGCACCGTTATGACCAGCACCAGCCTCTGATGCTTTAACACCCAGCGCAGCCCCAGCTCATACTCCGCTGCCAGCCACCCTAGAGCCCGCTCGCCCGAACGGTAGAACCACCCATGCTCCCGCCTGCCGTGCGGCTCCAGATACTTCGCGCTCAACATCGGCGTAGTCGTCAGCGATACTACCAGCGACACCATAATCGCCACCGACAGCGTCACAGCAAACTCGCGAAACAGCCGCCCCACAATCCCACCCATCAGCAGAATCGGAATGAACACCGCAATCAGCGACGTGCTCATCGACACCACCGTAAATCCAATCTCCTTCGACCCCAACATCGCGGCCTGATACGGCGACATCCCCGCTTCAAGATGACGGCTGATATTCTCGATCACCACAATCGCGTCATCGACCACAAACCCCGTCGAGATCGTCAGCGCCATCAGCGACAGATTGTCGAGCGTATACCCCAGCAGGTACATGATGGCAAACGTCCCCAGCAGACTCAACGGCACCGCGACTGTCGGGATCAAAGTCGACCGCACCTCGCGCAGGAACAGAAACACCACCAGCACCACCAGCAGGATCGAGATCACCAGCGTTCGCGTTACATCCTTCACCGAAGCACGAATCGTAGTAGTCCGGTCGAGCGCCACATGCACCGAGATCGCCGGCGGAATCGACGCCTCCAGCATAGGCAACATCTTCTTCACGTTGTCCACAGTCTCAATGACGTTCGCCGTCGAGGTCTTGAACACAATCACAAGAATCGCAGGCTTCCCGTTGAAGACTCCGGTAGCGTGAACATCCTCAACACTGTTGACGACATTCGCCACATCCTGAATCCGCACCACGCCATGCGCCGTCCCCGGCCCAGCACCCATCCCTGTACTCGCAACCACAGGTGCAGCGACGGCCGCTGTCGTACTGTTTGTCGCGGCTCCATTCGCACCGGCCCCGTTGCCGGTCGAGCCAGTACCTCCACTCACCGCCTGCGGATTACTCGTCAATGCGCTCGCCACCGAAGCAGGCAGACCCGTGCTCGCAGGTGCCGAACTCACAGGCCCGCGATCCGTTGCCACAATCAGCGGAGCATACGCCGCCGCACCAAACAGCTGATCCGTCGCACTGACACTCCACCGCCGCGTGTCATCCTGCAGATATCCCTTCGGCTGATTCACATTCACCGTGCCGATCGCCGCCCGCAGCGCCTCGAGCCCCACGCCATAGTGAGCCAGCTGCATCGGGTTCGCCTCAATCCGTACCGAGGGCTTCGCGCTCCCCCCACAGAAGGTCTGCCCCACGCCCGGTATCTGCGCGATCTTCTGCGCCAGGATGCTGTCGCAAGCGTCGTACAACTGCGGCACATTCATCGTGTCAGAGGTCAGCGCGATAATCATGATCGGTGAGTCAGCCGGATTTACCTTGTAGTACCCAGGATTACTTGGAAGATTCGCAGGAAGCTGGCTCCGCGCCGCATTGATCGCCGCCTGCACATCCCGGGCCGCCCCATTCACATCACGCGTCAAATCGAACTGAAGCGTAATCCCCACCACGCCGGTAGAAGAATAGGACGTCATCTCGTTGACGCCGGCAATCTTCGAGAACTGTCGCTCCAGCGGCGTCGCCACAGACGAAGCCATCGTCTCCGGATCCGCACCAGGCAAACTCGCGCCCACCGAGATGACCGGAAACTCCACCTGCGGCAGACTGGCCACCGGCAGCAGCGTATAAGCCGTCGCGCCCGCCAGAATCACCGCTATCGACAAAAGAAACGTCGCTACCGGACGCCGAATAAATGGTGCTGAAAAATGCATAATCCCTAATCCTTAACCATCAATCAGCCGACATCGCATGCGCGTGCAACTCCACATCCTTCGAACGCCCCGACCTGCGCGCAAGCCGGTCGAAGAACAGATAAACCACCGGCGTCGTAAACAGCGTCAACACCTGCGACACAATCAGTCCACCCACAATCGTGATACCCAGCGGCCGCCGCAACTCGCTACCCGTGCCTGTACCCAACGCCAGCGGCAGACCGCCCAGCAGCGCCGCCATCGTCGTCATCATAATCGGCCTAAACCGCAGCAGACATGCCTGATAGATCGCCTCCGTCGGCGTCATTCCCTGCTCGCGCTCGGCCTCCAGCGCAAAGTCGATCATCATAATCGCGTTCTTCTTCACAATGCCTATCAGCAAAATAATTCCGATCAGCGCAATCACACTCAAATCCACATGGAACAGCAGCAGCGCCAGAATCGCGCCAACTCCAGCCGAGGGAAGCGTCGAAAGAATCGTAATCGGATGAATATAGCTCTCGTACAAAACGCCCAGTACGATATACACCACGATCAGCGCAGCCAGAATCAACAGCGGCTCATTCGCGATCGAAGACTCAAAGGCCTTCGCCGAACCTTGGAATTCACCCTTCACGCTCGGCGGCATATGCAACTCCGCCTGAGCCTTGTTCACCGCATCCACTGCGTCGCCGATAGACTTGCCCGGCGCCAGATTGAACGAGATCGTCACAGCAGGGAACTGCCCCTGGTGATTGATCACAAGCGCCGTAGGCTTCTCCTCAAAGTGCGTAAACGTCGACAGCGGCACCTGCGTCCCGTTGGAGCTCTTCACATAAATGTTGTCGAGCGCCGCCGGATTCCGCTGATACTTCGGAGCCACCTCCAACACCACGTGATACTGGTTTTGCTGCGTAAAGATCGTCGAGACCTGCCGTTGCGCAAACGCGTCATCCAGCGTGTCGTCGATGTTTTGCGGCGTAATCCCCAGCCTCGACGCGGTATCGCGGTCGATCACAAGCTGCGCCTCGAGCCCGCTCATCTGCTCATCGCTCGCCACATCGCTCAAAATCGGAATCTGTTTCAGCTTTCCGACCATTCTGCTGGTCCACATCGTCAGCTCCTCAACATTCGCATCCTCCAGCGAATACTGGTACTGCGTGCGGCTCACGCGATCTTCCACCGTCAGATCCTGCAGCGGCTGCAGAAAACACTGAATCCCATCCACTGTTGCAACCTTCGGCTCCAGCCGTTCGATCACCTCCAGCGCCGTCGAGCTTCTCTGCTCCCGATCTTTCAAATTAATCTGAATGCGCCCGCTGTTCAAAGTAGAGTTCGTTCCATCGATTCCAATGAACGATGACACGCTCTCAACATCTTTATCCTGCAGAATGATCCTCGCCAGCGCCTGTTGCCGCGAGCTCATCGCATTGAAGCTGATCGTCTGCGGAGCCTCCGTTATCCCCAGTAGCACACCCGTATCCTGAACCGGAAAGAACCCCTTCGGCACTATCAAAAACAGATAAACCGTCAGCGCAAACGTAGCCAGCGTCACCAGCAATGTAGCAGTCTGGTGCCGCAGTACAAACCGCACACCCACCGCATACTTCGCAATTACATACTCAAAGAACTCTTCGCTCTTTTTGTAGAAGGTATTCTGCTCGCTCTCAGGCGTATGCTTCAACAGCTTCGCCGACATCATCGGCGTCAACGTCAGCGAAACCAGCGCCGAAACCAGAATTGTAACTGCCAGAGTTACAGCAAACTCGCGGAACAGCCGACCGACAATATCGCCCATGAACAGCAGCGGAATCAGCACCGCAATCAGACTCACCGTCAGCGAAACGATGGTGAATCCAATCTGCTCCGAGCCCTTTAGCGCAGCCTCCAGCGGAGAATCTCCCTGCTCCAGAAAACGCGAGATGTTCTCGATCATCACGATCGCGTCATCCACCACAAACCCTGTAGAGATCGTCAGCGCCATCAGCGACAGGTTATTCAGGCTGTACCCCAGCAGGTACATCACTCCAAACGTCCCCACAATCGACAGCGGCACCGCAACCGAAGGAATAATCGTCGCAGCAATCGACCGCAGAAACAGGAAGATCACCATCACGACCAATCCAATAGTCAGCACCAGCGAAAACTGCACGTCCTTCACTGAAGCGCGAATCGTATTCGTCCGATCCGTCAGCACCTGCAGTTGCACCGTCGCCGGCATCGTCGAACGCAGCTGCGGCAGAATCTTCTGCACCTCATCCACCACGCCGATGATGTTCGCCCCCGGCTGCCGTTGGATGTTCACAATCACCGCCGGCTTCAACACCGCCTCGCGCACCTGCCCACCCGCCCCAGCCTGTACCGCGGTTCCCATCCAAGCCGCCTGAAACAGGTTCTCCGCGCTGTCCACCGCATTCGCCACATCCGACAGCCTCACTGGAGACCCGTTCCGGTAAGCAATAATCACATTGTTATAAGCTCCACTCGAAGGCAGCTGATCGTTCGCGCCGATCGTATAGGACTGGCTCGCTCCATTCAGATTTCCCTTCGCCTGATCCACATTCGTTGTTCCGACCGCAGCCCGAATATCTTCAAGGCTCAGTCCATAGTTCGCCAGCGCCGTCGGGTTCGCCTGAATCCGCACAGCCGGCTTCTGCCCACCATTGATCGACACCAATCCCACGCCCGAAAGCTGCGAGATCTTCTGAGCGATCACCGTATCCGCCAGGTCCTCCACCTTCGAAAGCGGAAGCGTATCGCTCGTCAGCGCCAAGGTCATAATCGGAGCATCAGCGGGATTCACCTTGCTATATACCGGCGGATTCGGCAGGTCCTTCGGCAGATAGCTGAACGCCGCATTGATCGCCGCCTGCACATCCTGCTGTGCGATATCGATCGACTCCGCCAGCGAAAACTGCAGCGTAATCACACTTCCGCCGCCCGAGCTCGACGATGTCATCTGGCTAAGCCCAGGTATCTGCCCAAACTGCCTCTCCAGCGGAGCCGTTACCGACGACGCCATTACCTCCGGACTCGCCCCCGGATAAAACGTCTGTACTTGGATCGTCGGATAGTCCACCTGCGGCAACGCCGACACCGGCAGCTGCTCATACGCGACAAACCCCGCAAGCAAAATGGCCACCATCAAGAGCGAGGTGGCCACAGGCCGAAGAATAAACGGCTTCGAAGGACTCACGAGGGCTGCCCCACGTTGCTCGTCATTCCCAACTCCGCAGTAGTCCCATCTCCAGCCTTCGTCGGAGCAGTCTTCGGAAACACCTTGCTTCCATTCTTCAGCTTCTCCTGCCCATCCACCACAATCTGGTCTCCCGGCCTCACGCCGCCGCTCAGGATCACCTGCGTCCCCTCGGTCAGTTCCACGTTTACCGTCTGCGCCTCGACATAAAATTTCGTCTGGTTCTCTGGCAGCTCAATCGTCGGACCATCCGCATTCTTCTTCGCCAACGGATCAGGCGGCGGCTGCCCCTGCTTCAGCAGATAAACAAAGTTCCCCTGCGTTCCCGTCTGCAGCGCCGAAGCCGGAATCACCACCGCATTGCGTTTCTCCTGCAGGATCAATCGCACATTCACAAACTGATTCGGAAACAAAGCACCGTCTTTATTTTCGAAGACGGCCTTTGCCTTCACCGTTCCGGTCGTCGTGTCAATCTGGTTATCGACCGTCAACAAACTTCCACTCGCCAGATGCGTCGCCGCAGCCCGGTCATACGCCTCCACCACCAGCTTGTCGCCCGCGCGCGTTCGCCTCAACACCTCAGGCAGCTGATCTTCCGGCAGTGTAAAGATCACCGCGATCGGCTGCAGCTGTGTCACTACCAGCAAGCCATTTGTATCTGCCGCATGCACAATATTTCCAGCATCGACCTGCCGAAGCCCAACCACTCCATTGATCGGCGAAAGAATCTTCGTATACCCCAGGTTCACCTTAGCGGCTTCAATCGCCGCGTGGTCCGAAGCGATCGATCCCTCCGCCTGCCCAGCCGTCGAAGCCTGCGCCTGCTGGCTCTCCTTCGAAACCACGCCAGCCGACAGCAGCGCCTCATACCGCGCCGCCTCCGCACGAGCATTCACCGCGTTCGCCTGGTCTTTCACCAACTGTCCCTGCGCCTGTTCCAACGCCGCCTGGTAAGGCTTCGGGTCAATCTCAGCCAGCGTCTGTCCCTGCCGCACGGCTTGCCCTTCGCGCACCGGCACCTGCATCAACTGCCCATCCACACGCGACTTGATCGTCACGGTGTTGTACGCCGTCACCGTTCCCAACGCCGTCAGGAAGATCGGCATCGTCTTCTGCTGTACCGCAGACACCTGCACCGAAGCCGGCCGGTCCGCCTGCGCCGCCATCATCATCTGCACGCCGTTCTGTTCCTTCGTGTTCCGGCGGATCTTCCACACCGCCGCCCCCACCACCGCGAGTATCACCAAAACCACAATCCACTTCCGCGCCGACGAACCCTTCGGCTCCTCTGGCAACGGCTCGGCGTGCCGCAAATCTCTCTGCGACTCGGCCGCCGCTACCCCATCGTGTCGTTCTTTCTCATTCACTTGCGTTGACAGCATAGAGGTGGTCTCTGCTCTCTCGGTAAAATTCACTGCACGAACAAATTGATTACTGTGCCAGATATCTAAGAATAAATGATAATGACGTTGGTCGACCAAGCACTTCCTTGCTCAACGGCCAGCCGAACCACTGTGCAACGTGATGCGCTAATTCCAAATATTTTGGTTAGACGTACGAAAGGACACTTTTGCCTCTCTCGGCCACTGAAATTGACACTGCCGCGCTCCCGGTCCTCTGCGTCGACCTCGACGGAACCCTCGTCAAATCCGACACCCTGCACGACTCCGCGCTCGCCGTCGCCCGCCACCATCCCCTGGCCCTCCTCAAAATCCCCTCCTGGCTCCTCCAGGGCAAAGCCGCCCTCAAACGCCACCTCGCCGCCACCGTCCAGCTCGACGTCGCCCACCTCCCCTATAACCGGGAACTCCTTCAGTATCTGCAACAACAACACTCCACCGGCCGCCCTATTTACCTGGCCACTGCCGCCGACGCCGACACCGCCCACCGCGTCGCCGCCCACCTCGGCCTCTTCACCGGCGTCCTCGCCTCCGACGGCCAACTCAACCTCGCCGGCAAAAACAAGCTAGCCGCCTTCCACGCCCAATTCGGCGACAACTTCACCTACATCGGCAACGCCATGCCCGACCTCACCCTCCTCGAAAGCTGCAAGGAGCCCATGGTCGCCAACCCCACCCCCGCCCTCCGCGCCGCCCTCCGCAAAGCCCGCGTCACCCCCGCCCGCACCTTCGACGAGACCGTCTCCCCCCTCAAAGCCTGGCCCAAAGCCATTCGCCTCCACCAGTGGGCTAAAAACGTCCTCATCTTCCTCCCGCTCCTCCTCGCCCACAACTGGACCCCCGGCATCCTCGCCGGCGCCGCCCTGGCCTTCCTCAGCTTCGGCCTCTGCGCCTCAGCCACCTACATCGTCAACGACCTCCTCGACCTCGAAGCCGACCGCCAGCACCCCCGCAAGCGCCGCCGCCCCTTCGCCTCCGGAGATCTCTCCGCCCTCTCCGGCATCGCCGTCATCGCCCTCTTCCTCGCAACCTCTCTCGCCCTGGCCCTCCTCGTCCCGATTGTCATCTCAGCCATCTCGCCCGACGCCAGTCTGATTCGACCTCACCACTTTCTCCTCTGGCTGGGCATCTATCTGGTCACCACCCTCGCCTACTCGCTGCGTCTCAAACGCTCCGTCCTGGTCGACGTCATCGTCCTCTCCGGCCTCTACACCGTTCGCATCATCGCCGGCTCAGCCGCCACAGGAATTCCCGTCTCCACCTGGCTCGCCGGATTCAGCATCTTCTTCTTTCTCTCCCTCGCCTTCGTCAAACGCTTCGCCGAGCTCGAAAACCTCAGCGAGCGCGGCGGCTCCACCGCAGGCGGCCGCGGCTACCACGTCTCCGACATCGAACAGCTCCGCAGCTTTGGCACCGCAAGCGGCTACGCCTCGGTCGTCGTCCTCACCCTCTACATCTCAAACCTCGACGCCGCCCAGCTCTATCACCACACCGCCCGCCTCTGGCTTCTCGTCCCCGTCCTTCTCCTCTGGATCAGCCGCCTCTGGTTCACAGCCTCCCGCGGCCAGCTCGACGAAGACCCCGTCGTCTACGCCATCACCGACCGCCGCAGCCTTTTCCTGGGCGTCCTGGTCGTCCTCATCGTCCTCTCCGCCCTCTGATTCACCGTTACACCGGCCCTCCCAACGCCCCCAAGTTGCCATTTACGAACTACTTATACGCGACTCAATAGCATGGGCATAGAAGTCAGAAGGGAGGCATGCAAAATGCCCAATGTGCATGGTATCGAGTTCAATTCAAATCAGTCGGAGCTCGTCAAGGACCTGGTTCGTGAACTCCTCAAAGATGGAAACTGCGCCGTATACGCGCTCAACAACATGAAGCCCAACGGCGAACTAAGGATGGCGACCACACCGCCTACTCCAAATCCAAGACAAGTCGGTGGAGTCTTCCTCAGAATCCGTCCCGGGATTAACGAAGCAACCATCGTCCGTCCGATGAACGCCAAGGCCGGCGATCCGCTCACCAAGTTGGCCAAGCTAACCCAGGCTGAGACGCTTGAGATGATTCGCATCTGGCGAAAAGAGACCAAATCCGGTCCCATCCTGATAAAGTCGGCACCCGTCAGCAAACTCACAAACCCCGCAGGCTCAGGCCGATCCAACCAGGCAGGCGTCTAGTGGAAACACCCAAACGGCCCTGATCGCACAAAGTCCATACTCAGCGTTCAGGGCTGTTCTTCATACTCCCGCTGAAACACCTCCTGCGCCCCCACCCCAAAACGCATCCGCAATCCAAAAACGCCAGCTCCAGCGAAGGAGCATACTTTCCCGCCTCGATCGCCAGCACCGACTGCCGCGTTCCCCAGCGGAAAACAGGTCTATAGCACCGGCTGTCGTCTTATTGAAATCAACGACGCAGTTCGGGGCATCATTAACACAGGAGGATCCAGCATGCGCCCAGACATCGTCCCCGGAGCCATCTTCCCCGACTACGAACTAAGCGACCACACCGCCACCCGGCGCAAGCTCTCCGAACTGCAGGGACCGGACCCCATGGTCCTCGTCCTCGGCCGCGGAGGATTCTGCCCCAAAGATCGCCGCCAGGCAGAGCTCCTCGTCCAGCTCCATCGCGAGATGGAAGTAGGCTACAGCCGTCTCGTCACCATCAGCACCGACAATATTGTCGAAACCAAGGAATATCGGTTAGGAGTCGGTGCTCACTGGACCTTCCTCTCCGACGCCGGACGCCGCATCCAGAAAGACCTCGACATCGCCGAATACACCGACACCACCCACAATCCCATGATTCCCCATACCATCGTCCTCGAGCCCGGTCTCGTCGTCTTCAAGGTCTACAACGGCTATTGGTTCTGGGGCCGTCCTACCCTTGAAGAACTGCGCCAGGACCTCCGCGAGATCACCAAAAAATGCCGCCCCGACTGGGACATCACCGACGCCGAACACAGAGCGGCCTGGCAACGCGGCGAAAAGGACCGCTTCTACCCCTACGGAAAAACCTACGCAACCGTTTTCGGCGAGCAGGACTAATAAACGGAACAGAATGAGCGAACTTCGGGGATCATGGAGCACGGGCTAGTCCCAGGTAACGACGCTATTCTCTAACCACCTCCAAAAGAATCGTCATCTCGACCGAAGGCGGCGATTTGCCGCCGCAGTGGAGAGACCCCCGCATTTTGCCGTTGTCGTTGTCGTTGTCGTTGATGTTGCTTGTCCTTTGGTTGTCATCCCGCAGGGATATGCTTCTGTCTTTGCGGCGCCAACAGGTACGCGAGGGTTCGCAAGCGAGGCTCTCCCAGCCAACAACTAGAAGGACCGTCAGCCCCGCGCGGTATCGCGTCCTCGACGCCCTGAAGTTCCCTAGACACCCATGTAATTTATCCTGAACACAACCCATGAACGAAGCCATCCCTCAACTCCACACCTTCGACGAACCCTCCCTCGACGCCGCCTTCGCCACCCTCGCCGAAGAAGTCCGCACCGCCGACACAAATGACGTCGAAGCCTTCCGCCTCCACTGGCTCGGCCGCAAGCAGGGTCGCCTCAAGCTCATCAGCGAAGCCTGGTTAAAATCCGCCCCACCCGAAGCCAAAAAAGCCCTCGGCATCCGCTTCAACCAACTCAAGCAGCAGATCGAAGCCGCCCTCGAAACCCCAACCTCGACAAAAGCCGCAGCAGTGCAGGGAATCGACATCACCCTCCCCGGCTCCCTCCGCGCCCCCGGCATCCCCCACCCACTCCTCAAGACCATGCACGAGATCGTCTCCGTCTTCCACCATCTCGGCTACAGCACTAACCTTGGCCCCCAGGTCGAGTCCGACTTCTACAACTTCGAAGCCCTGAACTTCCCCGAAAACCACCCCGCCCGCGACACCCAGGACACCCTCGTCATCGCCAACCAGCACGGGCGCCCCTCACGCGACCGCCTCCTCATGCGCACCCACACGAGCCCCGTCCAGATCCGCACCATGATCGCGCAGGCCCCACCCATCCGCATCGTCATCCCCGGCAAGGTCCACCGCAACGACGCAGCCGACGCAACCCACTCGCCCATCTTCCATCAGATCGAAGGCCTCTGCGTCGACACCAACATAACGTTCTCGGATCTAAAAGGAACGTTAGACCACGCCATGAAGGCTCTCTTCGGCTCCGACGTCAAAACCCGCTTCTTCCCATCCTTCTTCCCCTTCACCGAACCCAGCGCCGACGTCCAGATCTCCTGCATCTTCTGCGGCGGCAAGGGCTGTCGCAAGTGCAAACACTCCGGCTGGATCGAGCTCCTCGGCTGCGGCATGGTCGACCCCGCCGTCTTCGCCGCCGTCACCGCCGAACGCCGCAAACTGAACCCTTCCGACGACACCTACAACCCCGAAAAGATCACCGGCTTCGCCTTCGGCATGGGTGTCGAGCGCATCGCCATGATGCTTCACGGCGTCTCCGACATAGGCCACTTCTACTCCGGCGACATGCGCTTCCTCGAGCAATTCGCCTAACCCAAACCCGAGCAACGCGAGGATCACAACGCCCGCGCCACCACGACAAGGTACAAAAGTCACGAAGTGACCGCCCGCCGCGCAGGCGGCCCGTCCGGCAGGACACGCTGAAACGCCCTTCGAAACTCCCGAGGCGTCTGTCCCTTCAGCCCCTTAAACTGCCGATTGAAATTAGCCAGATTCCCATACCCCACCTCATCCGCAATCACCGCAATCGGCTTCTCACTATTCAGAAGCAGCGCACAAGCGTGCCCCACGCGCAGATGTGCCACATACATCCCCATCGTCATCCGCGTCTGCCGCTTGAACAGCCGATGCAGCGAGCTCCGGCTCAACGCCCCAACCTTCACCAGCTTCTCCACCACCATCTCATCGCGATAGTGCTCATGCAGATGCGAGATCACCTTCCCAATCCGCTCCTCAGTCGCCTCCGCAAAACTCTCACTCTGATTAGCCTCCGAAGCCAGCGGCGCACTCCCAGCATCCTCCGCCAGCAGCAGCAAAACATTCAGCAACCCAGTCAGCCTCGGCCCAGCACCCTGCCCAACCATCGCGCAGATAATCTCCCGCGCCTTCTCCCTCACCGGCTCAGAAAACGTCAACGCCCGCGAAGACCGCTCCAGCAGCCGTCGAATCGGCCTCAGCTCTACATGCGGATCGATCATCCCCTTCACAAACGCATCGCTGAACCAAAGCACCAGCGCCTGATGCTCCCGCTCCTTACAAACATCCTCACTCGAGCACCACGTATGCGGAATCTTCGGCCCAATCAGCACCAGGTCCCCATCGTCATACCGCGAGATGTTGTCCCCAATGAACCTCTGCCCGCGACTATTCAACGTCAACGTCAACTCATACTCGCTGTTGTAGTGCCACTCAAACGGAATCGCAGGCAGCCGCCGATCAAACAACACCCACGAAGAATCCTTCGACGTCTTGATATGCTCCAAAAACGGTTTCATCCTGCGCCTTGCCCGACAACCGAACTAGCTACCCAAAGCCGACGCAATTATAGCCACAACCCCCACCCAAGTGAGACTCCAGTACCAGTAATTGGCACCCAAAGCCAACAACTCGCCTCACTCCCGCTCTAAAGTTCTCTCGTACGCAACCCGCGCAAAGGATCGGAACCGAAAATGAGAACCCAAACCGCAGTCCTCGAACACAACGTCGTCGGCAAGCCCGGCGAAAACAGCCTCAACATCGAAGTCGCCCGTCAGCCCCTCCGCGAGATCAAGAAAAAGCTCCCCCTCCGTGTCCTCTCGCAAGCCGACTTCGACCACTGGCAGACCTACGGCTACGTCGTCGTCCGCCAGGCCGTCCCCTCCGCCAACGTCGAGCGCACACGCAACTTCCTCTGGGAGTTTCAGGAAATGGACCCCAACGACGTCGGGACCTGGAACGCCGCCCAGCTGCGCAACCACGCCATGAAAGAACTCAACAACAGCGGCATGGTCGAGGTCTACAACCACCAAACCCTCTGGGACAACCGCCAGGAGCCCCGCGTCTACGACGCCTTCGTCGACATCTGGGACGACGAGCGCCTCTGGGTCACCATCGACCGCGCCAACCTCAACACCCCCAACCGCAGCGGCCGCGCCTTCGCCGGCTTCATCCACAACGACGTCGACACCACCCTCGACCCGCTCCCCGTCAACGTCCAGGGCGTCCTCTCCCTCGTCGACACCGACGAATCCACTGGCGGCTTTCAGTGCGTCCCCGAGATCTTCCGCAACTTCGAAGCCTGGAAGAAGACCCAGCCCGCCGATCGCGACGGCTTCAAGCCCGACATCACCGGCTACGACCTGAAACCTGTCCTCATGAAAGCCGGCGACCTCCTCATCTTCAACAGCCTGCTCACCCACGGCATCCGCCCCAACACCTCCGAAGACAAAGCCCGCGTAGCGCAATACATCTCCATGACGCCCGCCGACGGAGGCAACGAAGAGATTCGCCAGCGCCGCATCGAATCCTGGCGCGAACGCCGCGCCCCCGAAGGCTTCGCCTTCCCCGGCGACCCCCGCGAGTGGGAGCGCACCAAATACAAAACCGCCGAACTAACCCCACTAGGTCGCAAACTCCTAGGCCTCGACCCCTGGTAACAGACCTCATTCTCCTCAGCAGCCTTTATTTTTCTTCCAAAACAACGTCATCTCGACCGAAGCGACGGACAGTCTCACCGTCCGTCGCGCAGTGGAGAGACCACCGTGTTTGTCGTTGCTCTTGTCGTTGCTTGTGCCTTTGCTGTCGTTCCGCAGAAAAGCGGAGGATCTGCCGTTGCTTGTTACTTTGTTGTCATTCCGCAGCGAAGCGGAGCAATCTGCTGTTGCATTTTGCATTTAAATTTTGGCCGTCATTCCGACCGGAGCGCAGCGTAGTGGAGGAACCCGCTGTTTCACCACCACTTCACCAACATCCCGTAACAATCAGACGCAGCGATAAAATCGCTCATGCCGTCTCCCCCCTACACCATAGACCAAATCTTCGCCGTCGCCCCCGCCATCCGTTACGTAGCCCTCTACCGACAAGGCCACCTAGCCTCCCGTCAGCGTTCCGCAATCTCCGGCGCCTCTGCCTCAGAGTCCGACCGCTACGAAGAGCTGTTCGTAAATCCAACTCTCCTCACCCTGGCAAGGCAGCGCGGCAACCTCGACTGCGGCGGCGCAAAGTTTGTCCTCGTCGGCTACGGAAACTTCTACCAGCTCGTCCTCGACCTGCCGGACGGTCACGCATCCATCTGCTTCGAACTCTCCTCAAATCCCTTGAACTACGCCGACGCGATCCGCACGATCTGCAACAAGTCGTAACTCTCAACGCAACTGGTCCTCCGCTAAAGCGCGTCTATCGAGTCCACATCCTCCACCTCACCGAAAAGCTCATCGTCAAAAAGAATCACCCATTCGTGTCGCAACTCACTCCGCCCCCAACCCAGCCCGCAAACTAACCAGATTCTGTGGCCGCACCTTGATCACTCCACCCCGCGGACTATCGATATCCGCGATCAGGAAAAACGAGATCGCCACCACCAGCGGAAGCACCATAAACAGCCTCCATTCCATCCCCCGCGCCCCATACCCCACCAGGGCATTGCTGAAGGTGGCGATGGCAAACATCAGACCCCATGCTGCAACAGGAATCCTGTTCCACCACGCCGCCTGCGTATACCCCTGCGAGTTCAGCACGTCATTCATTCCGCCGACTGCCAGCGCAATCACCGGCGAAGGCTGCGCCACCGCTGGCTTCGATGCTGCCGCCCAAAGCTCTCCCTGCACCCGGGCCGTATCCAAATTAATCTGCTGCAACACCTGGGGGCTCCGCGTCCTGTAAAACCCAATCCGCAGATCGGTGTACTGCGTCAACAGCGCCCGCAGCCGCGCTCCATCCGCCGCCGGAAGCAGATCCGCCCTTACATACTCTGTTCCAATCGCATTCGCCTCTGCCTCTTCATACGTTTTGCGCAGATCGTACCGTCCCGTCGCCATCGAAAAGCTGAACCCGATAATCAACCCCAGCAACGTCAAGGTCGCTGCTTGTACAACGCCGAAATCGGTGCGAATCTCCTCCGTCAAATCCGATCGCCGACGGCTCAGTCGCCTTCCCACCCAAGCCGCAAACCACATCAGAAAAAACGCAATCACAGCTACCAGCAATGGATAGTCCAAAGGGTTCCTCACTCGCGTGTCTCCGAAATCTCCAATAACGCTATCTCTCGCAGACTACAACTCTAAGCCCGCTTAAGACCTCCGCTTCGGCGCCGACCCAAAGAACCCAAACAGCAGATGCAGCACCGCCAGCGCCAGCGCACCAAGAAACGCCGCTTTGAACGTCGTCACCGCAAACCCCGGCACAAACTTGCTCGAGAACCAGAGAATCACCGCATTCACCACAAGAAAAAATATCCCGAACGTAAGAATGCTTAGCGGTAGCGTAATGATCTTCAAAAACAATCCGATCGTCGCGTTGAAGAGCCCAATCACCACGACGGCAATCAGCGCCGACACGAAGTTACTCACGTCAAAGCCCTGAACAAAGTGCGCCACCACCAGCAAAGCCACAGCATTCAGAATCCAGTGCAGAAGCAAGCGAAGCATCGTCTATCCTCGTTTAGAAAAATGTTCAGCGAAATTTGATATACGGAGTGCGACCAGCATATCCGACGCCACCAACCTCCGCCACAACTTCCGCCCGAGCATCGCCTCAAACACTAATCACTTCACCTCGCCCCATTGCCATGATTCTTGCCTCCCCGGCGCATAGATAACAGGTGTTCTGCGCAAATTTTTGCCGTCCGCCGTATGGTATTCTCCCCTCGTTCCCTCGATTCCAGGCCCCCGCAGTTGTAATTTCGTCACCGTCTCTGTGCCGATCTCTCTTCGCGCACCGCGAGGAAATCTCCGTGGCCATCGCTTCATCAACCGGCCAGCCATCAACGCCCACAGCGCCTGCTGGCGCCGACCCGCAACCTCGGCTGCGTGAGCTCGACTCGCTCCGCGGTTTGGCCTCCCTCGCCGTCGTTCTTCATCACTTTGTTCTCATGTGGCCCGCCTGGCCCTGGCCCACGCACGGACCCCTCTGGCACCGCCTTCATCTCACGCTGCTCTTCTATCCCCTTTACGCAGGACACGAAGCCGTCATGCTCTTCTTCGTCCTCAGCGGCCTGGTCCTTTCCTTCCCCTACCTTCTAGGTCGAAGCCAGCCCTATCCCATCTTCCTCGCTCGCCGCATCCTGCGCATCTACGGACCCTACCTCGCCGCCCTGATTCTCTCCATCGCCGGCGCCGCCATCTGGCACGGTAACCACGCCCGCGGCGCCTGGGCCGCACCCTTCTGGTCCGAGCCAGTCCGTTGGACCCTCGTCCTCCAGCACATCGCCTTCCTCGGCATCTACAACTGGCAGCAGTTCAACTTCGTCATCTGGTCCCTCATCATCGAGATGCGAATCTCCATCATCTTCCCCCTCCTCGCCTACTTCATCCTTCGCCTGCGAACCAGCATCGCTCTCCTGCTCGCCCTCGCCCTATCGCTCACCACGTTCCTCGTAGTCTTGTTCCATCCCGATGCCGATCAAACCACCGGCCTCTTGAGAACCGTTCACTACACCGCCTTCTTCATCTTCGGAATACTCCTCGCCCGGCACCTCAAGACAATCTCCACGCGCTTCCGCTCTCTCCCCGTAGCCATTCGCTTCGGCATCGCCGCCGTCTCCTTCGCCCTCTACAACTTCAGCGTCCCCTTCCTGTGGGACTTTCGCCGCCCTTGGACCATGACGGCAACCGAATGGCTCGTAGCCGCAGGAGCGATCGGATTCATCGTCGTGGGCCTCAACGCCCCGCCAGTCCAGCGCTTCCTTCTCTCGTCCATCCCGCGCTTCCTCGGCAGAGTCTCCTACAGCCTCTATCTCATCCACGTCCCCGTACTGCTCGCCCTCACCTTCTCCCTGCGCAACACCCTCTCCCCCTGGGTGCAGTTTCCCCTCTACCTCGCCGCCACCCTCCTCCTCGCGTGGCTCTTCTGCCTCTGCGTGGAAGAGCCCTTCATCCGCCAGGGCCAGCGCCTCGGCAAGAAGAAACCCGCAACCCTCCATGAGCCTTCCCTCAACCACCAGCCCCGCGTCGCTCTGCACAGTTGACCGCGCCCCGCCTCTCCATCACAACTTTTGTGCGTTTCAACAAGACTCTCGCCGCGATCACTCAGGCGCGAGTGTCTTCAGGCAGCTTCCTCACTGCACTCCCGGCGTCACTCCAATCGTCTTCATCCACTCATCCACCAGATCAGGCCACCCCGTCACCGGAAGCTTCGTCCGCCGCAGTCCATAACCATGCCCGCCTTCTGCATACACATGCAGCTCAGCCGGAACACCCGCGCCCTTCAACGCCAGAAAGTAATCCACCGCATTCTCCACATGCACCGTATCATCCTCTGCCTGCACCAGAAACGTGGGCGGCGTATCTCTGGTCACCGGAATATCCGCACTGAACTTCATCCCATTCTCCGCATCCGCCATCTCCCCCGGATACACCACCACCGCAAAGTCCGGCCTGCAACTCAACTCGTCCGCCGAATCCACCTTCGCGTAGAGCCTCGTCTCATAGTGGGTACTCACTGCCGCCGCCAGATGCCCGCCAGCAGAAAACCCCAGCACACCAATCTTCTTTGGATCAACCTTCCACTCCCCAGCCCGAGCCCGCACCATCCCCACCGCTCTCTGTGCATCCTCAAGCGCCGCAGCCGACTTCGGATAAGGCCCCGTCCCCGGCACCCGATACTTCAGCAGAAAGCACGCAACCCCTCGCGAGTTCAGCCACTCGCAAACCTCGGTCCCCTCCAGATCCATCGCCAGAATGCTGTACCCACCTCCCGGAAACACCACGACCCCAGCACCATTGCCCACCTTCGGCACATACACCGTCAGCGTAGGCACCGACACATCCCCCAACCGCACCACCGGCCTTCCCGCAATCTTCTCGCTCGCCGCCGTCGAAGTGTCCGCCTCCGGCCCCGTCGCAGCAGCAGCCGCACCCGGAACCCCCTTCGGCCAAAGCTTCACCACCGCATGCTCCGCCCCCGCAGGCCAACTCGAAGACTGCCCCCAAGCCACAGCACATCCAGCAACCATCAAAAAAACCGCCACCACTCGCCGCATCACAAATCCTCCCAGGTCACCCAGCAATCATCACCGGATGCCTCGCGTCGGGCAAGCCACCCCCAGAAGCGAATCATCAGATCGCGCGAGTAACAGGGATCTCTTTCAACGAGACGAATCCCGTCAAGCAAGCTACCAGCCAAGGCTTACTTGGGATTCCGTGCATGTGATACGTCAAGGAGCTTTGAGGGCTCAACATCCTGCCCTGTCTTCATGTCAGCAGCCGTAGGAACCCATGCCGCCTGAGGTTTGTCAGAGTCACGAGGCGTCTCAGGCTTCGGCCGCTCTCGCGGATTCTCTGGATCCTCAGGCTTCTCCTTCCGCTTTCTCATTCGCGAATCAAGGCTTCCCGCCAGCACAACCAGCGACCCCACCAGCGCGAACCCCGACTTGAAATCGATCCACGCCATCTCAGTCCGCCGTCCTTATCGCGGCCGCGCTCCCAAGAATCAATACCCCAATCCCGTAGTACCAGCTGTGCATCTGAACCCGGCCGTCGGGAATCATCGCCCTCGTCGTCTCGCTATGGAGCATCGTGCTGATAACCCCAAACTCGAACGAAACCATGACGGTGTACGCGATCACAAAACCAACCGACAATACGTCCCAGATCGTCTTCTTGCGGATCATCACAAATCGTCCGAGACTATCCCCAACCAGCGCCACACAGATCAGATAAACATCCCCTCGTTCGATCGCCTCTTTGAACCCGGAGGCCGTTTTGTTTAGGTCATCCCCCGTCAGTGCAAAGGCGAGCGGAATCATCGCAAACGCAAAACCAAAGATCCCCCACACCAGCAGTTGCTTCCACGGCAGCGTGCTCAGCGTGAGTGTCCTCATGCCCGTCATTGTGCTCCCACTTTGACCCAAAGTAGGATCTTTTTTTGCGCGTCTCTTCCCACTGACTGCATGGTTTTCTTTCGTTTACTCCAAACTAACCAGCATGGACAGTTAGCGTGAAAACCAAATGAAGAGAACCCTCTTTCGCAGATCACTCTCTTGGTTTCGATAGGCCAAGAGTTATCAACCGCGATCCATTTCCAAACAGCGACCACCCATCGCTATCCTCAGCCATCACAACATAGGGAAAGCGCCGGTAGACAGCTGCAATCCACCTCTTCCGACTGCTCTCTATTTAAACCAGCCATTACGCAGTAGGTATGCCATCGTCCGGTCCTCACGTATAGGCCTTCGTTCGAATCTTCCTCACCCTGTCGATACTCCAAACCACTTATATCGGCCCAACCAAAGCGCACATACCCTTCGCCCCACCCACCCAGATCGCCACTCGCCACGATCTCTGTGTCCGTAACTCGCAACTCTCCACCTTTATCTCGAAACAGAAACCAGACAGACGAACCAAAAACGAAAAGCACAAAGACCAGCGAAACCCAATGCTCGTTTCGACAAGCAACATACCCCCACACGGCTAAGAATAACGGGACCAAGAGATCGACAGCACGCCTTGTCCCTGTCGCCTTGATCAGCAGCAGGTCGCCCTGTTCGACAACCTCAACCTGCTTCGCTGAGCCAAACCAGTTCATGGCAAGAGTTTAGACTGCACTCTCGCTAACCTGCCTCCTTTTCTGTGTCAAAGCCCGAGGCCGCAGCAACATTTAGACTAATAGCCGTACATCATGAATATTCTCACCGCCTGGCTGCGCACCTACGTCCCCAACATTCCGGTCGATGATCACCAACTCGCCGGAGCTCTCACCCTCCGCGGCATCGCCGTAGAAGGCATCCACTCTTTCGGCCCAAACAACGGCCACCTCTTCGAGATGGACATCACCACCAACCGCGTCGACGCCATGAACCACTACGGCATCGCCCGCGAGGCCGCCACCATCTACAACCTGCCGTTGGCCCCCCTCAACCCCAAACTCCCCATCGGCACCCTGGTCGACGAGCCCTTCTCCGTCCGCATCGCCCCCGAAGCCAAAGGCCTCTGCGGCCGCTTCACCGCGCAAGTCATCCGCAACGTCACCATCGCCCCCAGCTCCGCCCACGTCGCCGACTACTTCACCCTCCTCAACCAGAAACAGATCTCGAACGCCGTCGACGCCTCCAACTTCGTCCTCCACGGCATGGGCCATCCCACCCACGCCTTCGACCTCGGCAAGATCGAAGGCGGCATCATCGTCCGCCTCGCCCACAAGGGAGAAAAACTAAAACTCCTCGACGGCACCGACCGCACCCTCGAAGCCGACGACCTCGTCATCGCTGATCACAAAAAAGCCCTCTCGCTCGCCGGAGTCATGGGCGGCTGGGACTCGATGATCACTCCCGAGACAAAAAACATCCTCGTCGAAGCCGCATGGTTCGACCCCGCCACTGTCCGTCGCAGCTCGCGCCGACACGGCCTCCACACCGACGCCTCCCACCGCTTCGAGCGCGGAGCCGACTTCAACGCCGCCCCCATCGCCAACGCCCTCGTCACCCAGCTCATCCTGCAAAGCGGTGGCGCCCAGAGCGGTAGCCCCGAAGCCCAGGGAAACGGAAAGCTAGAGGGCGAACTCATCGACCTCATCGACCCCGACATAGCCGCGCGCACCGCCAACCGTCCCCCCATCGAGCTCTCCGTCCAACAAGTCCAGCGCCACCTCGGCACCACGATCGACCCCCAGGGCATCACCTCCGAGATCGTCGCCCGGTACCTCACCTCCCTCGGCTGCGAGCTCCTCCTGCAAGGACTAGACCTCTACTCCACCAAACTCCCCAGTTGGCGTCTCGACCTCGAGCGCGAGATTGACCTCATCGAAGAGGTAGCCCGCGTCTACGGTTACAACCGCTTCGCCAACACCCTCCCCGCCCCCGCCGTAGTCATCACGGAACCAACCCAGGCGAAGGAAGCCGCCGTCCGCACCCGCCTCCTCGCCCTCGGCTTCAGCGAATCCATCTCCAGCACCTTCGCCTCGCAGCACGACTCCGACCTCTTCTGCCCCACAAAGAATTTGAATCCGCTCAACAGTCCGGGTGCCCCACATCTCGACTCTGAGATGTGGGCATCGTCCGAAGGACGACCGCTCTCCTCCACTCCCCGCGCAACCGTCCCCCTGGAGAACCCTCTCTCCGAAGAGGCCTCTCTCCTGCGCCCCTCCCTCATCCCCGGCATGGTCACCATGCTCGCCCACAACCTCAACCGCGACGTCCGCGAGGTTCGCCTCTTCGAGCAGGGCCAGGTCTTCACCGGCACCATCCCCGCCGACGGCAACTACATCTCCGAAGTCCACGAGTCCCCGCAACTCTCCCTCGGTCTCACGACCAATTCAGCCCGATACTCCAACCTCTACTCCGCCGAGGACGCTCCCTTCTTCGAGCTCAAAGGCGCCATCGAGTCCCTCCTCTCTCTCTTCGACCTGAGCGCAGCAAAGGACACCTTACCCCCACACGTTCCAGCGTCAGAGAGAGAATCGTCATCTCGACCGGAGGCGGCGCTTTTGCCGCCGGAGCGGAGAGACCCCCGCATTTCGTCGATGCAGCCGCTTAGCTTCTCGGCGGCCGCCCCCGCCTGGCTCCAGCCCGGCCGCAGCGCCACAGCGCTCGTAAACAACCACCCCATCGCCCACTTCGGAGAACTGGTTCACACGCAAAAAGAAACCCGCAAGCTACGCCAGCCCCTCTACCTCGCGCAGCTCGACCTCGCCGCCCTCTACGAGCTCCCCCTAAAAAAAGTCACCGCCCACGACCTCTCCCGCTACCAGGCCGTCGAGCGCGACTTCTCCTTCGTCTTCCCAGACTCCACCCAATGGCAAGCCGTCTCCTCTGCAATCCACGCTCTCGCCATCCCCGAACTCCAAAGCCTAAAGCCCATCGAAGTATTCCGCGACGCGAAGAAGTACCCCGGCGTCTACTCGCTCCTCCTCCGCACCATCTTCCAGTCCAACGACCGCACCCTCCGCGAAGACGAGCTCACCGACTGGTGGACCCGCATCATCGCCGCCCTTACCGCCCTCGGCGGCACCATTCGCGACGGCGCAGAGAGCCCCGCCAAAACAAGCTGATCGATTCACCCACTGTTCTGCCGGACGAGATCATCTTTCTTCCGACCAACGGGAGGACCCATGCGGCTGCTCTCACCCAGACTGGTATACCCGCCACGAAGTGGCCGCGCTCCGCGTAGGAGGCCCGTCCGGCAGGACAGTCTCTCCCCAAAAAATAATTCCCAAAAGCCTGTCACATTTTTCGTCACTCAAAAACACGCGGCGAAACCCCACAATCTCACCAGCAAACCACCACACTCACACCACAACTTCACCACACCAAAACCACCCAAAATCGCAAAACCCCCCGGGAAAAACAGCCACTCCACCACAATCACAAATTAATCCGCAAAAAACACGCACCCAAATAGATTCCACCCCGTTTTCCCCAGCAAAATTCCACCCCTCCGCCGTCTATACTGAAAAGAATATGAGCACCTCCACCATTAGCTCCAACATCAGCGTCGATGAGTTCCAGGCCCTCGAACAAAAAGTCCTCCGCGCCGTCGAAGTCGTCAAGCGCGAACGCGAAGCCCGCGCCGCCGCCGAAGCCGAAGTAGCCACCCTCCGCGCTCAGCTAGCCGAGTCGCAAAGCCTCTCCACCATGGTCGAATCCGAGCTCACCACACTCACCAAAGAGCGTGAAGCCGTCCGCCAGCGCGTCGAAAAGATGCTCCAGCAGATGGACGAACTCCTCTAAACCTCACCGCAAGGAGACCCGATGAACCAGACTCTAGAAGCGCAGACTCGCGAAGCCCCCCAGGCCACTCAACAGCCCGCCGCCGAGCCCACGCAGAGCCAGTCCATCGCCGTCGAAATCTACGATCAGATCTACCATCTCCGCGGCACCGACCCCGCTTACATCGAGCGACTCGCCGCCGTCGTCGACGCCAAGATGCGCGCCGTAGCCTCCCACGGCAATACCGTCGACTCGCTCCGCGTAGCCGTCCTCGCCGCCCTCAACATCGCCGACGAGCTCTGCTGCGCCCGCGACCGCAGCGACAACCTCGCCGGCAGCCTGCAGAACTCCCAGCAGTCCCTTCGCTCCCGCGCCGGCGACCTGTCCCACCTCCTCGACGAACTCCTCGAAGACCGCAAAGTCGGCTGATCGTACCGCGGGTACTCGAGTTCCCTATAAAGCTGGATAGAGCAGGTGATAACCTTAAGGGACCCTTGGAGGCTTTCTGTTAAATTGGGCTGCACGTTATTTCCCTATCCTTCGCACCATCAAGAAACATGGTCTTCTTGAAAGTGGAACGCTGCTGGAAATCGGATCTGGACCATTTGGTATTGGAACGTTTCGTAAAGTCCCGTTTACCGGGTGTGACCTCTCCTTCGCAGATAAAGAACAGTGGCCAATGACTCAGCTGGCAGCATCAGCTGCTGAATTACCTCTCGGTGATAGATCCTTTGATATTGTGCTCGCCTCGGATGTTTTGGAGCATATACCTCCGCCTGTCCGAATGAAGGTGATCAGCGAAGCACTCCGGGTGGCCGACAAACTCGTGATCTTTGGATTCCCTTGCGGAAAAGAGGCCCACGACTCCGACAGAGCCCTGCGCCAGGAGTACCTGGACAACAATCTCAAAGTTCCGGAGTGGCTCGAGGAGCATATGGAAGCCGATTTCCCCGAACCAAGCCTGTTCGGCAATCTGCACGGATGGAAGGTTGAGCAATTCAGCAATGAGAGCCTTGGCTTTCACAAATGGATGATGAAGCGAGAGATGAACCGGCTATTTGTTCGTGTCACAGGGCGAATTTCTAGGTCTTTACCCGGCCTTACTGAAAAATTACTCAGGAATAGGGACGGAAATCCCTCATACCGGCAAATTTTTGTGCTGACCAGGATTTAGCGCATCCCTGAGTCACGCGAGACATTGACAAACGCAACCCTGGGATCCCGAACCGACCAATCGAATCCATTAGGACAAGTTGACCCCCGCTGATAGCGGGCTTGGCCATCCTCATGATAAATTCCACGCCCTCGTCGAGATGCACCGCTCCCGGCGTGGCCGACTTGCCATTCTCCGGCCCTACCGTTAGCATCCAAGTTAAGAACTCCGGCCTGCAAAGCAGGTACGCGAACAACGCTGGTTGAACCAACATTCATTGAACAGGGGCCTGGCTCGTAGACATGGTTCGGTGTGCAGTCCTCCAGTCAGGAACGCCTAAAGAGCCACGGCAAGGTCCCGCCGTCTTAGGACGGGTTCACCAGCGCTTCGACGTACGGCCCAGTGGGTCGGTCTTCTTTTCTTCAGATCTGTCCAACCAATCCGCATTTAAAATGAAGCCACGATCTGCGGTTGCAAGGCAGTCGTCATTGCCGTTGCTGTTGCCTGTTCTTTTGTTTGTCATCCCGTAGGGATCTGCGGTTGCTGTTGCTTGCTCTTTTAATTCCGTATTCGCACCACCCCTTGAACCAGACCTTCGAATCCGCCTCAGAACGTGCACCCCTACCTTCTCCACTCCGGCCACCTCCTCCTTCCCACCTTTGGAGTTCTCGCCGCCCTTGGCCTTATGGCCGCCCTCACACTCAGTCTCCGCACCGCCGCAATCGTCGGCCTCGACCCCGACAAGCTCTGGAACGCCGGCCTCTTCACTCTTCTCTGCGCCTTTGCTCTCTCCCGCATCCTTCTCATCGCCACCAATCTCCACAACTTCCTCGCCTATCCCATCCTTCTCCTCACGGTCCCCTCCCTTACCTCCACCGGAATCCTCCTCACCCTTCTCGCCGCGCTCGTCTATCTCCGCATCCGCCACCTCCCGCTCCTCGACACCCTCGACGCCTGGAGTCCCTGCGCCTCGCTCGTCTGGGCCTTCCTCGCCCTCGGACACTTCGCCGAAGGCAGCGACGCCGGCCTCCCCACCACCCTCCCCTGGGGCATCCGCATCCCGCCGAGCCACACCCGCCTCCACCCCGTCGCGCTCTACGCCGCCATCGCCGCAGCAATCCTCACGCTGATCCTCCTAAAGCAGCTAAAAAACCGCCGTCAGCCCGGAGACGCTGTCTCTCTGGCCCTCGCCGCCGCAGGCACGCTCCAGTTTCTCCTCACCTTCTTCCGCCAGCCCTACCCGTACACCACCACCTCCCCCTACATCCTCCTCGACCCCATTCAGTGGATCGCTCTCGGTATGATCGTTGTAGCGGCCATCATCCTGCTGCTGCCAAGAAAGCTGGTCTCCCATGCCGTCTAAGAACATGCTCCCCAAGGGCCAGCGTCGCCGCACCGTAAAACCCGAGTACCGCGCCACCCGAGGCGTAGAAGAGACCATCCCTCCCCCAGTCCCCGTCGTCGAGTTCGACGAAGTCGAAGAAGACTCCGACGCAGTCCGCACCTTCACCGCCGACCCCGCCGCCGCCAACCTCCGCCTCGATCTCTACCTCGCCCAGGCCCTCCCCGACATCTCCCGCGCACGCGTCCAGCTCCTCATCGAAGCCGGCCAGGTCCGCGTCGACGGCAACCCCGCCAAGCCCAAACAAAAACTCCACGGCGGCGAGTCCATCGAGATCGAAGGCTCCCCCCAACCCGCGCCCCTCCACGCCATCCCCGAGGACATCTCCCTCGACATCCTCCACGAAGACAAGTACCTCGCCGTCATCAACAAACCCGCCGGCATGATGGTCCACGCAGGCTCTGGCGCGACCGAAGACGCCCGCAACCGCGGAACCCTCGTCAACGCACTCCTCTTCCACTTCGCCAAACTCTCCGACGTAGGCGGCGATCTCCGCCCCGGCATAGTCCACCGCCTCGACAAGCTCACCAGCGGCCTCATCCTCGTCGCCAAAGACGACAGCACCCACCGCAAGCTCGGCGACATGTTCTCCCGCCGCCAGGTCACCAAAACCTATGTCGCCCTTCTCCACGGCCACGTCAAAAAAGACGACACCACCGTCAACCTCTCCATCGCCCGCGACCTCATCCGCCGCACCCGCATGACCACACGCCGTGCCGACGGCCGCACCGCCGTCTCCCACTTTCACGTTCTCGAACGTCTAACCACTTCCTACGGTCCCTTCACAATGGTTGAGGTCCGCATCGAAACGGGCCGCACCCACCAGATCCGCGTCCATGCCCAGTCCCTCGGCCATCCCGTCGTCGGCGACACGCTCTACGGAGCTCCCCACGCCATCCCCGGCCTCGACCCCGCTCTTAATCTCGAGCGCAACTTCCTCCACGCTGCCCATCTCTCCTTCACCCATCCGCAGACCGGCAAACCGATGGATCTCGCATCCCCGCTCCCTGTCGAACTTGAGTCGTTTTTGCAAGCAATTCGCGCGAATTCGACCACAATTGAGTAGAATCATCCGAGTGACCGCGCCCAACCGAATGAACCAAGTCTCTAGCCTCAAACTCCCCGTTTTTCTGCTCTCTCTCATCCTCGCCGCCACGCCTCTGAACGCTCAAACCGACTCAGGACCCAGCCCGGCGACAAACCCCGCACCATCTGCTCAACCGCCCGCTACTCCGGCTCCCGCCGCCTCCCAGCAGCCGGTCGCGACGCCGTCGCAAACTCCTGCCCAGTCCGGCCAGGCCAGCCCACAGGTCGACGAGCCCGTAACCACCCTTCAAGTCCAGGTCAACGAAGTCAATCTCATCTTCACCGTCATCGACAAGCACGGTAAATTCATCACTGGCCTCAAACGCGAAAACTTCGGTCTCCTCGACGATGGCCGTCCCCCCACCGCCGTTCTACGCTTCACCCAGCAGACTAACCTTCCCCTGCGTGTCGGCATCATGCTTGATACCTCCAGCTCCATCCGTCAGCGCTTCCAGTTCGAACAGGACTCCGCCATCGAGTTCCTCCTCCAGATCCTCCACCTCAACGACCGCGCCTTCGTCGAGGGCTTCGACATCGAAACTGACGTAGCCCAGGACTTCACCAACAACGTCGATCTCTTGAATCAAGGCATCCGCAAGCTCCGTCCCGGCGGCGGCACCGCACTCTTCGACGCTCTGTATAAAACCTGCAAAGACCAGATGCTCCCCCTTCAGGAGACAGGAGCCGTCCGCCGCGCCCTCATCCTCGTCTCCGACGGCGACGACAACTACTCCCGCGTCCAGGAGTCCGACGCCATCAAGATGTGTCAGCGTGCCGACACCATCGTCTACACCATCTCCACCAACATCAGCCCCAGCAAAGACAAAGGCGACGACGTCCTCAAAGCCATCTCCGACGCCACCGGCGGCCAGGCCTTCTACCCCGTCAAGCTCGAAGACGTGGCCATCGGCTTCCGCAACATCGAAGAAGAGCTCCGCAGCCAGTACCACCTCGTCTACCGCCCCGCCGACCTCCGCATGGACGGCTCCTTCCGCACCATCTACCTCCAGGCCAACGACCCCCGCTTTAAGGTCCGTGCCCAAAAAGGCTACTTCTCCCCCCGCCCACCCCAATAGGCCAACTTTGCGACGGAGGAAATGGAAAAAAAGCAATGAGAAATCCATACCGTTCTGCTCTGTTCCTCGCACTGATCACGGCCTTGCCCCTCTATCTCCGTGCTCAACAGAACTCCGCCTCGCTCGTCGCTCCTCCGCTGATCCTCACTGGAGCCATTCCTCTGCCGAACGTTTCAGGCCGCATCGACCACTTTGCGATCGATCCTCTGCACAACCGGCTCTTCGTCTCCGCCCTCGGCAACAACACCGAAGAGATCGTCAACCTCAGCGGCCAGGCTGTCACTCATACCATCTCTGGCATCCCCCATCCGCAAGGCGTGGTCTACTCGCCCGAGACCAACAAGCTCTTCGTGGGAAGCGACCAGGGCAAGCTCTACATCTACGATGGCTCGACCTTCGCGCTTCTCGCCACTCTCGACTTCGGCGATGACGTCGACAACCTCCGCTACGACCCCGCCGACAAACGCGTCTACGTCGGCTACGGCGATGAAAAGACCGGTGCCATTGCCATGGTCGATGCAGCCTCTAATCAACGCCTCCCCGAAGAGTTCAAACTCGGCGCGCACCCAGAGTCCTTTCAGCTCGCCTCCTCCAGCCCCGAGATCTACGTCAACCTCCCCGATCTCAAGCAGATCGCCGTCATCAATCGCCGCACCCAAGCCATATCACGCTGGCCGTTGAAGTTCGAGAGCAACTTCCCCATGGCGCTCGACGAATCCGGCCACAGGCTATTCGTCGCCACCCGCACCCCCGCCCGCCTGGTCGTCTTCGATACCGCCACCGGCCGCATGGTCGCCGCCCTACCCGCCGCTCGCGATTCCGACGATCTTTACTTCGACTCCACCCGCAAGCGCATCTATGTCCCCGGCGGAGAAGGCTCCCTCAGCGTCTTCCAGCAGGTCGATCCCGATCACTACAGCCTCCTCGCCAAGCTGCCCACCGCCCTCGGCGCACGCACCGGCGGGTATTTAGGCAAAGGCAGAAAAGGCTTCGCCCGCCTCTACTTAGCCGTTCCCGCCCGCGCCGACCACGGTGCCGAACTCTGGATCTACACCCTGCAGGACGAATAGCGAACCCGCCCTTGGTTCCCGCTTGCGTATCCACGATCGCCGAATAATACTTCTAATCAGGGAAACTCGGGCCTGGAAACGGTGTCTAATCCAGCCAGGGGTTCTTCGCCATGAAACTGCATCCCATCCTCCTAGCCCTCGCCCTCTCTACCGCTGCCATCGCGCAATCACCCGCCGGTCCGCCGCCTCCACCCCTCGACCTGCAGGGTGCACTCATGAACCTCGCGGATCAGCCCGCGACCCACACCTCCTTCAGCTTCGATCGCAGCATGATCCAAATCGCCCAGAATCTTCTCGAGTCCAACGGCCTCGACGCCAACCGCGCCCCCGCTGCGCTCACCGGCATCTCGGTCGACAACTACCGCTACCCCCGCCCGGCCTTCTACACCCCTGAGGCCATGGACGCCATTATCGCCTCCTACAACGCCGCCGGTTGGAAGCATCTCGTCAACGCCAACCAGAACTCCGCCAACACCGCTCAGCCCCGCAACACTGTCACCGATCTCTGGCTCCACTTCGCCGGCCCCGACATCACCGGCGTCACCGTACTCAACCGCTCTGCTCGCGACATGAGCGTCATCCAGATCGCCTGCGAACTCCGCCCCCTCGACCTCGTCCACCTCAGCGGACACTTTGGCATCCCCAAGGTCGACCCCGGCGCCGTCATGGTCCCCGCCCCTCCGGGCCGCTAACTCAAAAGCTCTGTCCTGCCGGACGGGCCCACTACGCGTGGCGCGGTCACTTCGTGACGTGTATACCGGCTTCGCCCGGGCCTTCCGATGGTCGGCACAAAATATCTCGCGACCAACGGGAGCGCCAACCGAAGGGGTACACCCGCCACGAAGTGGCCGCCGCCCGCGCAGGGCGCACTTGCCGCATAGGTTATCTTGGTCTAGCTGACTGCCCTATGCCCACCCGCCCCCACCTGGCCGTACTCCTTGACGACTTCCGTCGCTTCGGCCACCAGACAGCCATCGTCCAGTACACCGGCAACCGCCGCAAAGCCACCAGCTACCAGGAAATCGCCACCTTGGCCGAACGCTTCTCCGCACTTCTGGCCGCGCGCAACCTCCAGGTCGGCGACCGCCTCATCCTCTGGGCGCAGAACAGCGCCGAATGGGTCGCCGCCTTCTACGGCTGCATCCTTCGCGGCATCATCGCCGTCCCCCTCGACGCCTACGGCACCCCCGACTTCGCCGCTAGAGTAGCCTCCGACGTCCGCCCCTCCCTCATCGTCGGCGACGCCACCCTCCTCCAAACCCTCCCCAACGACTGGCCACGTCTCTCCTTCGAAGACTGGCCCACCACCCTCCCCCCCACAGTAACGGCAGATCAAGCCATCCCCACCCTCTCCCACGACACACCCCTCCAGATCCTCTTCACCTCCGGCACCACCGGCGAGCCCAAAGGCATCGTCCACACCCACGGCAACATCCTCGCCAGTTTCGAGCCCATCCGCAACGCCGCCCAACCCTACATGCGCTACGAGCGCATCGTCCACCCTCTCCGCTTCCTCCACACCCTCCCCCTCAGCCACGTCTTCGGCCAGATGATGGGCCTCTGGGTCCCCTCCATCTTCGCCGCCGAGGTCCACTTCGAATCCCGCCTCACCGCCCCGCGCCTCATCGAAACCATCCGCCGCGAACGCATCTCCGTCCTCGCCGGAGTTCCCCGTGTCCTCGCCCTGCTCAAGACCAACCTCGAAACCGAACACCCAAACCTCACCGCACGCCTCGCAGCCGCCCAAGGCATCTCCGCACAAAAGCGCTGGTGGCGCTTCCGCGACATCCACTCCCTCTTCGGCTTCAAGTTCTGGGCCTTCGTCACCGGCGGAGGCGCCCTCCCCGCACCCATCGAGCAGTTCTGGAACGCCCTCGGCTTCGTCCTCGTCCAGGGCTATGGCATGACCGAAACCTCCGCCCTCATCACCCTCAACCATCCCTTCAAGGTAGCCCGCGGCACCATGGGCAAGCCCCTCCCCGGCCGCGACGTCAAGATCCAACCCGACGGCGAGGTCCTCGTCCGCGGCCCCATGATCTCCCCCGCCACCTGGTCCGGAGGCGCCCTCCAGCAACGCACCGACGAGTGGCTCGCCACCGGCGATCTCGCTGAAGCCCAGCCCACCGGCGAACTCCGCTTCCTCGGCCGCAAAAGCGAAACCATCGTCACCGCCACCGGCGTCAACCTCCACCCCGAAGACCTCGAAGCCGCCTTCGAGCAGGAGCACGAAGTAGCCGCCTGCGCCGTCGTCCCCATCGAAGGCCCCACGGGCCCCGAACCCTGCGCCGTCCTCGCCCTGCGCACTACCCCCGACCACGCCCCCGCCATCCTCCAACGCGCCAACACCCGCCTGGCCGAGTTTCAACGCATCCGCCGCTGGGCCATCTGGCCGGAGCCCGATCTCCCCCGCACCTCCACCGGCAAAATCAAACGAGCCGCCGTAGCCCAATGGCTGGCCAGCAGGGAAGCCAACAACGGAAGCGCAGCCACATCGCCATCCGCACTCCCATCCACCGACTGGCTCCTCACCCTCATCACCCAGATCACCGGCGAGAGCCTCCCGGCCGAGCAACCATCTCAAGATCCCGAAGCCAAAGATCAAGACCTCCGCCTCGCCGAAGACCTTCGCCTCGACAGCCTCGGCCGCGTCCAACTCCAGGACGCCCTCGAGCAACGCTTCGGCACCCCGCTCCCGCAAGACCAATTCGACCATACGGAGACGCTAAACCAACTACGCCAGCTCCTCATTCACTCCGGCAACGAGTCACTCGAGCCAATCCAGCCACTGCCGTCGAACGACACACCATCCTCCGAAATCTCCAACTCCACCACGCCGCCGCACAGATCCGAAACCACTCCACCACCCGAACCCAGAACCTCACCAGCCGCCACGCACTACCTCTATCCACACTGGCCCTGGTCGCTCCCTATCCGCTGGATTCGCTCCGCATTCATAGAGTTCGTAGCCCAACCCTTAGTCTGGTTTCTAGCCGCACCCCGCGTCTCTCCAACTACCCCGCATCCAGCAACAACTCCGCAATCACCTGCTCCGCAACCAGCAGAACCACTCCTGATCATCGCCAACCACGTCACCGCCTACGATCTCTCCCTCCTCTTCTACGCCCTCCCACGCGCCATCCGCCTCCACACCGCCGTCGCTATGTCCGGCGAGATGCTCGAAGACTTCCGCCACGCCCGCAACCAGCATCCCCGCTGGCTCAACCCACTCGGCCCGCCCACCTGGCTCCTCCTCACAGCCCTCTTCAACGTCTTCCCCCTCCCGCGCCTGCGCGACTTCCAGCGCAGCTTCGCCCACGCCGGCAACGCCCTCGACCACGGCTTCCACGTCGTCGTCTTCCCCGAAGGAACCCGCTCCCCCGACGGCACGCTCGCCCCCTTCCGCCCCGGAATCGGTCTGCTCGTAAAACAATCCTCCGCAGCGGTTCTGCCCATGGCGATCCAAGGCTTAGGCGAACTCAAAACCCGCAAACGCCGCTGGTTTCGCTCCGGCGCCCTCCAGGTGCGCACCGGCCAACCCATTCGCTTCGCCCCAGACGACTCCGAAGCCGCCATCACTGCCCGTCTCCACGCCGAAGTCGAAACGCTCCTCGCGAAAAATCAACCATAAGATCGTCGCTCCGCCACAGAGAACCGGTGCGATTGCAGTTGTCTGTCCTTTTGGTTGTCATCCCCGAAGGGGATCTGCTGTTGTCGAAGGCCCTGAATGGAAGACCATGACTATCCCACAATGCGGAGATCGTCGCATAATGTCTTCGCGCATTTTGAGACCGCGTGCAGGGGTTGCAAATGGATCAAACAGACTTCGAACGGTACGTCCTGAACCTCCTCTTTGTCGCTCTCAAGCCGTTCGTCGCAGACGAGTCCGGCTGGGAATATAAACCCGTAGTGTCGCTCCTGAGTGGCTACTCGCTCTCCCGGTTCTATGACATGACCGAAGCCTTATTCTCCAGGCTCATCACCGTCAACAGCCACAGTCAATCGGGAGCCGACAGAGCGCAGCAACAGGTCTCGCTCATCCTCACCAGCAACAGAGAGCTCCAGACGCCACGCTCACTCGCCCAAGGTCTCTCCGGCGTCATCCTCGCCAATGCCCCGCGTCAGCAACAACAGCAACAACAGCAACAGCAACAACAGCAGCAACAGCAACAGCAGCAACAACAGCAGCAGCAGGAACAACAACAGCAGGAACAACAACAGCAGTACGACTACTTCACCTTCACCGGACTTCTCCCCACCGACCAGCGCGATGCAGTCTTCCTGCCCCGCCCCGAAAGCCTTCTTCCTCGCGTGGTTGTCACCGCGCTACCACCCTCGCCCCCCGTCGTCGCTCCACCACCCTCGCGCATAACCGCCCCAACACGCTCGACGGGAGGCGCCACTTCACCACCCTCGCGGGGAGGTGCCGCTCCACCTCCCCCCGCCCCAGTCAAACTCCCCCACAACTGCACCGCCGTGCAGATCTTTTACGCGACCGACCGTGAACGCAAAGACGACAAAAAGCTAGGCTACACCTTCACCGCAAAACGTTCCTCCGACGAAGCCCTCCGCTACGGCGAGTGCACCGTAAGCATCCCAGCCACCCACAAGCTCGGGGAACTCGAGTCTCCCTCCTTCCTGCGATTCGAGTTCCGGCCCAACCCCGAAAAACATATCGTCCTGCAGGTGGTCACCAGTCTCGAGGAAGATGCGTTCTTCGAAAGCGTCAAGAAACGAGTCGACAGTTCGCCGGCCAAGGACGCCTTCATCTTCGTCCACGGCTACAACGTCGACTTCGACACCGCAGCTCGCCGTGCCGGTCAGTTCGCCTTCGATCTCGGCTTCATCGGAGCTCCCATCCTCTACAGCTGGCCCTCCAACGGCACCTTCGAGGACTACGCCAGCGACGCCGCAAACGTTGGCTGGACCGCAAGCCATCTCGAGCGGCTCCTGCGTCTTCTCGAAGCTCGCAGCGGCGCAAACAAGATTCACCTCATCGCCCACAGCATGGGCAATCGCGCGGTATGCGACGCCCTCAAGTCCCTAAGCTACGACCGCCCCGCGCAAGCCCATCCCCTCCTGCACCACCTCGTGCTGGCCGCGCCCGACATCGATGCCGAGACCTTCCGTCAACTCGCCTCGGCCCTGCGCCTGGTCTCCGATCACATCACTCTCTACGCCTCCTCCAAAGACAAAGCACTCGCGGCCTCGGCGAAGCTCCACAAATACCCAAGAGCGGGAGGCATCCCGGTACTCGTCCTCCCGGACGTCGAGAGCATCGATGCTTCCGCCGTCGCAAGTGACTTCCTCGCGCACTCCTACTTCGCCGGAACCTACCCGCTTCTCTCCGACATCTACGAGCTCCTCTCCGACGACAAGCCCGCATCGAAGCGATTCGCTCTCCGCTCCGCAACCGGCACCGACGGCGTCTATTACATGTTCAAGCCATAACGAAGCTCCCGCTAATCTCACTCACGTACCAGGCACTCCATATTTCCTCTCACACTGAGAGTTTTGCTAGTAGAAGACGCGACGCGGCACTTCTACGCTAAGTCCGATGACCTCTCGCGTTCCTTCAAGATAGCGTTCGCGCGGGTAAACGTCGGGGGATAGCAAATGGCCGCTAGGTACAAACTCTTTAGCCGCAATGGAAAAACAACGAGTGTAACCTCAACCCGCCTGCTCCGAATCGGCATCTCGGCTGCATCCTGGAGTTGTCTTGTCATGCTCGGGATTCTTTCGTCCGCAGCGGGAGCGCAGGAATCCCTTCCGTTCCCGCCCACGCCCTCCGCCTCGACCGCTGGGCTGACGATGAAGGACTCCGTCTACAAGAAACGAGTCGATCCGAAGCACCTTCCCTCTGACGCGCCGAACATCCTTATCATCCTGATGGACGACGTCGGTCCGGGCCAGGCCTCAACCTACGGTGGCGAAATCAACACACCGACACTCGACCGTGTAGCCAAGGCGGGGATCTCGTACAACCGCTTTCACTCCACCGCGATGTGTTCGCCGACACGCGGGGCGTTGCTCAGTGGTCGCAATCACACTCGCATTAGTAACGGCCAGATCGCCGAACTGGCCAACGACTTCGACGGCTTCAGCGGAACGATCCCAAAGTCGGCTGCAACCGTAGCAGAGGTACTTAAGGACTACGGTTACAACACCGGTGCCTGGGGCAAGTGGCATAACACGCCCGCTGAGCAGACGACCTCAAAGGGACCCTTCGACTATTGGCCGACCGGCTATGGGTTCGAGTATTTTTATGGTTTTCTCGCAGGTGAGGCTTCCCAATATGAGCCCCGTCTGGTGCGCAACACTACCGTCCTCGACCCACACGAGTATGAGCATCCCGGTTATCACCTCTCCGAGGACATCGCCACCGACGCCATCAAGTGGCTGCGCGAACAGCAGGCTTTCACGCCGGACAAGCCATTCCTCATGTACTGGGCGCCGGGCGCGGCGCATGGTCCGCACCAGGTTCCCCAGGAGTGGGCCGACAAGTACAAAGGCAAGTTTGACGGCGGCTGGGATAAATATCGCGAGCGGACCTTCAAGCGCGCCAAAGAGATGGGCTGGATCCCGCAGAACGCTCAACTCACCCCACGCCCCCCGACAATGGCCTCATGGGATTCCATTCCGGAGAGCGAAAAACCCTTCCAACGCCGCCTGATGGAAGTCTTCGCCGGGTTTGCGGAACACGCCGACTACAACGCCGGACGCGTCATCGACGAGATCGAGCAGGAAGGAAAGCTCAACAACACGCTCATCTTCTACATCTGGGGTGACAACGGCGCCTCGGCCGAAGGTCAGAACGGTACCATCTCTGAACTGCTCGCACAGAACGGCATCCCGACCACGATTCAGCAGCACATCAAGACAGTCGATGAACTTGGCGGGCTTAATGTAATCGGCTCCGCAAAGACCGACAACATGTATAACGCGGGCTGGGCCTGGGCGGGTGGGACACCTTACAAGTCCACCAAACTTGTCGCTGCACACTTCGGCGGCACACGCCAGCCGATGGCTGTCTCCTGGCCGGCAAAGATCAAACACGACGGCACCCCTCGTTCGCAGTTCCATCACGTCACCGACATCGTGCCGACGATCTATGAGGCAGTCGGCATCACGCCGCCACGCGTAGTCAACGGTATCGATCAGATGTCCATCGACGGCACCAGTATGGTCTACACCTTTGGCGACGCAACAGCGAAAGGCCGCAAGACTACCCAGTTCTTCGACATCATGGGTAGCCGTGGCATCTACCAGAATGGCTGGTTCGCCGATACCTTCGGCCCCCGAACTCCGTGGATGCCGGGACTACCCAAGGGCATCGGGGAGTGGAACCCGGAGAATGATGTATGGGAACTCTACAATCTGGATGAAGACTGGTCTCAAGCCAACGATCTTGCAGCGAAGATGCCGGAGAGGGTCGCTTACATGAAGAACCTCTTTCTGGTCGAGTCCACCAAGAACCAGAACCTGCCCATCGGCGGAGGTCTGTGGACGCCAGTGTTCCATCCGGAAGATGGGCCCTCCACGCCGTATACGGAGTGGAACTTCAGCGGTCCCATCACGGGGATGCCGGAGTTCGCGGCGCCGAAGATCGGAAAGTTCGATAACACTATCAGCATGGAAGTAGAAGTTCCCGAGAATGCTAACGGCGTTCTCTACGCCCTCGGCGGCTTCTCCGGCGGCCTCTCTCTATATGTGAAGGATGGTGTGATTCATTATGAATACAACCTCTTTGAGATCGGCCGGACGAAAATCGCAGCGACAAACAAGCTACCGACCGGCAAGGCGAAGATCGAAGTGGAATCGAAGCTCGCTTCGCCCAAACGTGGTGGTCCGTTGGATATCACGCTTAAGGTCAACGGTCAGGTTGTAGCTCAAGGCCGAGTACCAATTACCGCGGCGATGGCCTTCACCGCGAACGATTGCCTCGATATCGGCAGCGATCTCGGCTCGCCCGTATCGCTCGACTACTTCGACCAGGCACCGTTTGCATTCAATGGAAAGATCGTCACAACGAAAATCTCCTATTCGAAGAAAGAAGAGAAAAAAGACCAAAACTCCCTCTCCGCCTCCCCAGACGAAGGTCAGTAGAGAGCGACACTATGATGCATGCGTGCTTATCCGGGCAGACCGGCCGGATAAGCGGCCGACGCGCAGCCAGCTGCCGAATGATTCCGGCTTCCTTCGCCGCGAGAAATCTTGTCAAGCCCCAGTGTCCCCAAAACCCGCGCCAATCCAGCAGATTCGCGTGGCGTATTAGTTATGGTCAAACCGCTATACTGGAAACAGATCATAAAAGCCCCGGCCAACTCCGGGGCTTCACCTGTTAAAAGGAGAGACACAAACCCATAACCCCTTTGCTTAGAGGAATTTAAACATAACCCTTTTGGAATGAATATTTTGCGAAAGGGCTATTTATATAAGCCATGTGGAATGAGTATTTTAGCTGGAAATACCCCCCAGGGGGGCTCCCCCGAATCAGTATCCGTACTGCTCCACCTGTCGCAGCAGCTCGAGCTTTCGCTCCGGCGGCAGAAAGCTCGCCTCCACCGCATTGGCCGCCAGCTCCCGCATCTGCTCTAACGAAAACTCAAACCGGTTCTGCACCAGAACGTACTCCTCCAGCAGATTGCTCCCGAACATCGGAGGATCGTCCGAGTTGATCGTCACCATCAGCCCCGACTCGAAGTAGTGCTTCACCGGATGCTCGTCGAAGCTCTTGCAACAGCCCGTCCGAATATTGCTGGTCACGTTCAGCTCCAGCGGAATCTGTCTCTCCGCCAGCACCTCCAGCAGCTCGGCATCATGCTGCGCCGACAGAGCATGACCCACCCGCTCCGCGCCGATGTTAATCGCCGCCCAGATGCTCTCCGGCCCGATCGTCTCGCCCGCGTGAGCCGTCAGCCGCAGCCCGGCCGCCTTCGCCTCTGCGTACGACTCCTTGAAGAGATCCGCGCTGCCCCGCTCCTCATCCCCGCCGATCCCGATCCCAACGATGCGCGGATAAAGCTTCCGCAACTCCGCCGCCTTCCGAAACACCTTCACCGCCTCCTCCGCCCCAAAGTGCCGCACCGCATCGATCAACCAGTAGATGGTCGTGCCAAAATCCTTCTCGCCCCGCACCCGCCCACGCTCGATCGCCTCGACGTAAGGCTCCACCTCGGCGTTCTTCCAGAAATAGATAATCCCGAAAGAGACGTACACCTCGGCGTGCACCACCCCCTGTGCCGCCAGGTCCCGAACCATGTTGTAAGTAATCAATTCATAGTCATCCGGCCCCACCAGACGAGCCGAAACCGCTTTGAACGAATCCATGAATCCAAGAAAATTCTCGTAGACATAAAGCTTCTTCGCCACCTCTGCGGTCAGCGGCTCCGCATCATGCCGCTTGCTCAACTCCAGCAGCGTATCGAGCTGAATCGTTCCTTCGAGATGCAGATGCAGCTCGACCTTCGGCAGCTTTCGCAGCCACTCAACTACATCGATCTCAGCGTCTTGTTTCGTCTGTTTGCGCGCCATCTATCTATCCTAGACTTGTTACAAGCCTCGTTGCGCAGGCGTGCCTAAACTTTGGGTGCGTAGAACTCACTCCGCTTGCGGCTATAGAAGAAGTAGATCAGCAACCCAAGTCCAAGCCACACGAAGAATCGTATCCAGGTAATAATCGGCAATCCCATCATCAGCAGCACACAGAAGGTCACCGACAGCATCGGAATCACCGGCCCAAACGGAACCCGAAACCTGCGCCGTCGCTCCGGTTCGCGATACCGCAGAATGATCACCCCAATCGAAACCAGAGCGAACGCAAATAGGGTTCCGATATTCGACAGATCCGTCAATGTCCCGATGTCAAACAACCCAGCAGGAATTCCCACCACGATTCCAGCCACCCAGGTCGCAACCGCAGGAGTCCGGAACTTGGGATGAACCTTCCCGAAGAACGCAGGCAGCAACCGATCCCGCGACATGGCAAACCAGACCCGCGACTGGCCCAACTGAAACACCAGGATCGATGAGATCATCCCCATCATCGCGCCCAGCAGAACCGCCAGCCTCACCCAGTGCAGACTGTGTCCTCCCGGCTGCATCGACAGCTTCTTCAGCGCATTCACCACCGGAGCCGCATCATCAACCATGCTCTGCCAAGGCACCAGTCCAGTAAGGATCGTCGCCACACCGATGTACAGGATCGTGCACACGACCAGCGTGGCGATAATCCCGATCGGAACGTCCTTCTGAGGATTCCTGCACTCTTCCGCAGCGGTCGACACCGAATCAAACCCAATATAGGTGAAGAAGATGATCGAGCCACCGGTCAACACACCTGACCAGCCGTTCGGCGAGTAAGGGTGATAGAGTGCAGGCTTGATGAAGTGCGCGCCAGCAAAGATGAACAGCAGAATAGCGGCGAGCTTCAGCAGCACCATGATGTTGTTGGTTCGGGCCGACTCCCGAATCCCGCGCACCAACACCACAGTGAGCAACATAACTACCAGAAATGCCGGCCAATCGAAGCCGAAGTGCCATCCTGGGAGATAAAGATCATGTCCCTGCAGGTCCTGCAATCCACCCGGAAGAAACGCGGGCGAGATCCAGCGCAGAGCGGGATGGAAGCCGAACCAGTCGAGCAGATCCACCATATGGGCTGCGAAGCCCACCGAAACAGCCATGTTGCTGCCTGCATACTCCAGGATCAGGTCCCACCCAATGATCCAGGCAACAAGCTCCCCCAACGTCGCATAGGTATAGGTGTAGGCTGACCCCGCAATCGGAATCATCGAAGCCAGCTCCGCGTAGCAAACCCCCGTCAGACCGCAGACAATCGCAACAAGCACCAGGGAAATGGCAAGTGCCGGACCCGCTCCTGGCCGACCCGCCAGCGCCGAGTGATGAATCATATAGTCCAACACGGGTGCACGCAGGATCGAAGTTGTGTCAAACTTCTCGCCTGCGATTGCGGTACCGACAACCGTAAAGATGCCGGAGCCAATCACGGCTCCAATACCCAACGCGGTTAACGAAAGTGGGCCCAGCGTCTTCTTCAACGCGTGCTCAGGCCGCTCCGACTCAGAGATCAGCTTGTCGATCGACTTGGTTGCAAAGATTTGCCTGGCCAGCGCGCTCGCTCCTGCTTACGGATGAATTGGTGCGGGGCGTTTCCGACTACACAATGCGATTTCAGAAGACTTCAATCAGGAGGGAGCCGCAAGGCAAGATCGTCCGCACGGCTCCAACAAGAGATCAGCTATCGCTTGCTTTGACCGCGAGCTGCCTTCTTGACCTTTTGCTTGTTCTCGCCACGGGCGCCAGTGCGGGGACCCTTTGCTGGTGCGGCTTTGCGCGCTGCGCGCTTTACCTTCTTGCGTTCCTGTGTGTCAGTGATGCTTTTGGTGTTTGCCATGTATCTTTGCCAATCTTTCTATAGCTGCGATTTTTCAAACTCTAAAGGCGCTCCAGCTGAGCGAACTTCTCTACCAGCTTCTTTACTCCGTGCTGTTGAAATTGTACTGTAATCTTCGCATCATCCCCATCGCCCTCGCGACGAAAGACAGTTCCTTCGCCATACTTTGGATGCCGGACCCGCGAACCCTGCCTTAGGCCAGTCTTACCGGTCTGCTCTTGAACCTCTAGCTTCGGGCGCGATATCTTTTGTCCTCGCGCGGCGAAGAAGCTGGCGATGTTATCTATTGACTGTCCCGGCATTGCAGTCTTAGAGGAGTGTTCGGCCCGATTGTTCACCCCAGGAAGCCCCGACGGGCGAGCCGAAATCCGCTCACCACTTTGGTCTTCATCTTCATAGCTATAATGCTGCTCCCCCTGTTCGGGACTCGGACGACCAAACCTGTTCCCTTTGGGGTAGGGAGTCGCGTACGCCCCACCGTAGCCCGAACCATAATTCGATCCGGAAAACTGCGGCCGAGCAGGCGGACTTCCCAAATCTTCCACAAGTCGGCTTGGAACCTCTTCCAGAAATCGTGAAGCGATGCTGGATTCCGGCATATCGCTTCCGTATCGCCGTCGATATCTGGCGCGAGTCATGATCAGCGTATCCATCGCTCTAGTCATTCCGACATAGCAAAGGCGGCGCTCTTCCTCGAGTCCTGTTGGATCGGTCAGCGTCCGAGAGTGCGGAAACAAACCCTCTTCCATACCACTCAAAAAAACCAGCGGAAACTCCAGACCCTTGGCTGCATGCAACGTCATAAGGGTTACCCTGGCCTCTTCGCTGTAGCTATCTGCATCGCTGACCAGCGCGGCGTGATCCAGAAATTCGTGCAGCGTCTCACAGCGCTCCTGGGCGTCCTGGGCCGCGTTAGCGAGTTCCTTCAGGTTTTCGATCCGCGAGAATGATTCTGGAGTTGCTTCTTCCTCGAGCGCTCGAATGTATCCACTTCGGTCGTTCAGAAACTTGATCAGCTCCGGCAGCGTCGCTGCATCACCCGGTTTGCGAAACGCCGGCTTTTCGTCCGCCATTATGATCTCGGCTGCCTTGTTCATTGTCGTCTCCGCGGATCTCTTGAGCACCACAGGAGCGAACGGATTGAAACTCGCTGAATCGATTCCGTGTGCAGCATCCGAGTCTGAAGCGTTTTCAGCCGCGATCGTGGACATCTCTTCGCTTGGGCCGAAGTCGAACCCGAAGTTGAAGCTCGTATCGAACGAAGAATCCACGCCCATGTCCTCAGATTCTGGATCACCAAATCCAAACGAAACATCTGCTTCAGCTTCTTCAGCCGCATCGGTGAGCAGGGAAGCGTCATTGTCCTTTGCAACATCCTCAGACAGCTTCTCTGCAAAACCGGGTCCCAACATTGCCCGCGCATCCTCGATCAGCCGTCTAAAACTACTCAAGGCCTGTAATGCGCGCGCAGGTAGCAGCCTATCTTCAATCGCATGGCCAATCGCGTCCCACGTGCTCTTGCCGCTCGACAGAGCCATTCGCTCTAACGTCTCCATCGTTGTTTTGCCAATACCGCGGGGAGGCGAGTTTACCACCCGTCCAAGCGCAACGGAGTCGTGCACGTTCTGCACCAGCTTCAGATAGCTCAGAATGTCCTTCACCTCGGCGCGATCATAAAAACTGAATCCGCCCACCATGTGGTACTGAATCTGGTACCGGCGCAGCGCCTCTTCGACGAGTCGCGACTGGGAGTTAGTTCTGTATAGCACGGCGCATCTCGGCAGATCCGCCTGTCCCCCGGCCTCGCGTAGATACCGCTGGATTCGATCGGCAATAAACAGCGCTTCGTTCTCGCCATCGGGGGCTTCATAGTAGCCGATCAGACTACCACCCTCTCGGGTGGTGAACAGGTTCTTGCCTTTTCGCTGCGTATTCTGCGCTACGACTGCGCCCGCGCCTTCCAAGATTATCTGCGTTGAACGATAGTTCTGCTCGAGCCGGATCGTCTTTGTCCCTGGGAAGTCCTTCTCAAATTCCAGTATGTTTTTAATGTCTGCGCCGCGCCAGCTGTAGATCGACTGGTCCTCATCGCCCACCACGCAGACGTTCGCGTCAGGCCCGGCCAGCAGCTTCATCAACTCATATTGAGGCCGGTTGGTATCCTGATACTCGTCGATCAAAAGATATTTGTATCGTCGGTTGTATCTTTCTCTAGTCTCCCCCGATGACTTCAGCAGGCGGACGGTTTCAAGGAGGAGATCGTCGAAGTCCAGCGCATTCGCTTTAAACAGTTCCTTCCTGTAAATCTCAAAAATATGAGCAATCTTCTCTTCCATTGGATTGGTACTCGCAAGAAAATACTCTTGCGGGTCAATCATGTGGTTCTTCGCCCAGGAGATTCTCCCGAGCGCCACCCGTGGCTTCAGAGACTTGTCATCAATGGCAAGCCGCTTCAATGCCTGCTTCACCACTGCCTGCTGATCGGTCTCATCGTAGATCGCAAAGGTCTTCGTCAGCCCGGCGCCTCCTACACGAAGCGCTTCTATGTCCCGCCGCAACACTCGGACACAAAAGCTATGAAATGTGGCCAGCATCGGTTTAGCCAGACTGCTGTGTCCTAGAATCTTATCGACCCTGTCGGCCATTTCTTTGGCGGCTTTATTCGTAAACGTTACAGCGAGAATTGCATCGGCCGGCACGCCCCGCTCCTGAATCAGATAGGCGATTCGATGCGTGATGACACGCGTTTTGCCAGATCCCGCGCCTGCGAGCAGAAGCACAGGTCCATCTACTGACTGGATTCCCTCCTGCTGTTGCGGATTCATATTCTCCAAAAGTCGACTCAACGCGCACGCTCCAACATCTATTTTAAGCTTCCCGAGGCTCGCTCTCCAGTGGCTCGCTTGAAGCTTTCAAATTCCCATTGCTGTTGTTCATTTGCGAACAGCTTGTCCACTCATGGACAGCGGTTAAATCAAATTAAGACTGGATGGTTAATTCGAAAACCAAAGTGATATTTTTGGGAACTAGTTTCGTCCAACCTGCGTAACTCAACTCACGACGGGCTCCCTGATCCATGGCAGAGAACTTCAGTCGAATCTTGAAGTAATGGAGCGTGGTATGAAACGTCACAATCTCTTGACCGTCGCAGTTGTCGCTAGCTCTCTTCTTGCAGTCCCGGCCATATATGCGGCTCCTACAAGCATCTCATCTCCCGTTCATGCAATGTTCGGCAAAACAAAGACCAACACGATCAAACTCAATCTTCGCAATGATACCGGCACTTCTCTACAGGTTCTGGTAGGGGATAAACCGATGACGCTTGAGCCCGGAAAATTAGTTAACCTCGACGTTCCAGTGGGAACACGCATCGTCGCCAATAGTGCCACACCAAACCACGCGGTAGGGTCGCTCATCGAAGAGGTCATCAAAGATCATAAAGGTGCCACGATCGCAATTCGCTAAGAAGACTTGCGACGAAGACGATATGGCTAGCTGTCTCCGAAGGCCGACCGCCGCTATTAGATCCGGTCGGCCGCAACTTTCTTCCTCCCCTTCCCTTGATTGAGTCAAACGCTCATACACTCGACGTGAAGCGCCTTGATATCCTCAATCGTATGATTCGCAATGTTGCTGTCTTTTGTGCTTCCGTTAATGGTCTTCATCCTGCCTACCGAGCGGACGCCGAGCATCTGGGGCGCGCCCTTGCTACCCGCAATATTGGGATAATTTATGGAGGCGCAAACGTCGGCCTGATGCAGGCCGTTGCTGAGGCCGCCCTAACCGCCGACGGCAAAGTCATAGGAGTTATTCCGGAGGTGCTCGTCGATCTCGAAGTGGCTCATCACGGTATCACCGAACTTCACATCACCAGCACCATGCACACCCGTAAGGCGCTTATTGGAGAAAAGGCCGACGCGTTCATTGCGCTGCCGGGAGGCTTCGGCACCTTCGAGGAACTCTTTGAAGTCCTTGCCTGGCACACCCTCAAGCTCCACGCGAAACCTATCCTCTTGCTCAATACACACGGCTTCTACGAAAAGCTCCTCACCTTTCTTGATCACTGCGTCGCCGAAGGTCTGCTTAAGCAGAAAAACCGACAACTCCTTCTCGTCGCAGATACTGTTGAAGAGGCGCTCACGATGTTGAAGTTAGACGACCGAAGAGCGTCTGCGGGCGGACTAGACTGAGTCTTGACACGCTACGAAACCACGCCATCATTCTCTCGGTCTTTAGCCTGACCTCTCCTACAACTCTTGCTTTGTCATACAACCGTCGCAACGGCACACTCGTCGGAGGTACTCCCAAGAATAAATTCCACTTTCGTGTCCATCGTTCCACTTGAACTTCAGCGCATACTTGCCTACTGGCGTCACCTCCAGCGGTCGTGCCGGAGCCTTGTACATCTTCAGTAACGTATGCTCTTTAGCTTTCGCCTCCCCCGGCAATCTGTTGGTCTTCTCCCTGTCTTCGTGGCATGTCGCGCACGGACACGCGTTCCGCAACCACTCAAAGCTCCATACGCTCCTGTGCCCATCGTTCCACTCGATCTCGACGCCAGTTCCTTCGGTCTTCTTCACCCGCACCTTTTTCGGAGTCACCGCATTTGGCGGCATCTGTGCGTGCTCCAAGTCTTCGAGCCGTGCTCGCTCCGCCCTAACAATACGAATTCCTTCATGACTCATAACGTGTTCTCCGGTTGCTCGCAAAGATCATCGAATAATACATCTTCAATCCCTTCATCCCGGCGCCGTTCTCTAGCCATTTCGCCAGAAGAAATAAGCCGCTATCACGCATCCTGTGATCACAACGATCGTTCGCAGGACATTCGCATTCATTCGCCGAGCGTACTGTGCTCCAACATATCCGCCAATCCCGGCGAATATCATTGAGATCAGACAGTAACGCCAAATGACTGCGCCACCTAATACAAACGTGATCACGGCGCATAAGTTAGACAAACAAGCCGCGAGAACCTTCAGCGAGTTCAGCGCGTTCATCTCCTCAACTCCAAATAATGCCAACGCGCTCATAATCAAAAAGCCCGCACCTGCACCAAAGTATCCGATGTAGAAGCACACCGGCAGCAACACAAAAAAAAGCGGTTTCACAGCCGGAGGTTTCTTGATGTGAGGCTCAATCGATCGTTTTCTCAGCCACTGCGATACCGGACCACTGATTCCAAACAACAGAGAAGCGACCAGCAACAGCCATGGCACCAAATGCAGAAACGTAATCTGCCGGGTATTCAGCAGTACGACAGCGCCACTGACTCCGCCCAGAATCGAAGCCGCACAGACAACCGGCAATAGATCCCGCGTTAAGTCTCCGCGTAACGCAGCAACCGAAGTCAGCTGTCCCGGCCATAGCGCGACCGTATTTGTCGCATTCGCCTGGATGGGAGCCACCCCGATCGACAGCATAGCCGGAAAGGATACGAACGATCCGCCACCAGCCATCGCATTCATCACGCCAGCGATAAGAGACGCCGTGACCAGCCAAACGTAATGCAAATGCGAATTAAGACTCGAGATCATCCATCTTCTATTGTATCGAGTTCTACTTGACCGCCGATTCTAAGCCTCGCAAACTCTAAAACTTCACATCGCTGCGGGCATCACTGGAGTCGCCGCAATCAACCGGCGCGTATATTCGTCTCGCGGGGTGTCGCAAATTTGCTCGCACTCCCCCAACTCCACTAGCCGCCCTCCTTGCATTACCGCCACCCTGTCGCACAAGTAGCGCACAAGGGGCATAGAATGCGAGATAAACAGATACGTCAGTCCGTACTCTCTCTGTAGATCCCGTAGCAAATTCACAACTTGCGCGCCTACGCTAACATCTAGCGCACTCACCGGCTCATCCAACACCAAGAATTCGGGTCGTAGAGCCAATGCCCGCGCGATATTAATTCTTTGTCGTTGCCCACCGCTGAACTCATGAGGAAATCGTTCTAGCGCCGACTCGTCCAAACCTACCGTCCGCAACATCTCTTTTAGCCGTGACGCCAGCCCCCCAGATGGTCTCGCCCGATGGATCTCAAATGGCTCGGTCAAGATCTGCTTCACCCGCATTCTAGGATTTAACGCCGCGTAGGGATCTTGAAACACAATCTGCATACGTCGTCGCATTTCCCGCATCTCGCGTGATGTCATGGACAGTAGATCCCGTCCTCTGTAGCTCAAGTCACCCGCGGAAGGTTCTTCCAGTCTTAATAACAGGCGTGCAATGGTGCTTTTCCCTGACCCGGACTCGCCGACCAATCCCAACGTCTCTCCCGGCCGGATCACGAACGAAACATCGTCCACCACTAGGTGTCCCCTTCCATACTCCTTCTTCAGGCCTCGAGCCTCCACCAGCGCCGTCTCATCCATCGACATAGTCGGATGGTAGCATCCGAAGTCTGTGCGTCTTTACAATGCCCATGCGCAATAGCTGACCCTGCTCCGCGAACCGGTCGACACAAACGAAATACCGACGAACAAGAGGAGCAACGCTCAGCGCGGGCTCTAGCGGTGCGATGCGGCGAAAGCATTCGTATAGATGAACTGCGATCCGACGATCAGAAGCCAGACCCAAAGAGCAAATCGCAGGGGCCTCTTGGGTATCCAGCGCACGGTCACTGTTCCCAGAGCAACGCCAGCGAGTCCTCCGAGAATCAAGTGCCGAAGAAGACTCGAGTTCGTCCCATGAAAGAAGCCATGAGCACCACTTCCGACGAGCGAGAGGAGAAAGCCAAAGACGATATCGGTTCCAACCACTTGCGCCGGTGAGAGAGAAGTCAGGCTGAGCAGCGCCGCAGTACCCAACGCTCCGGCTCCTGCGGAAGAAAACCCCACCTCAACTCCAAGGGGTACCATCAGAAAAGGTAGCAGGCGGCTGCGATCCCTTGGTGGCGCTTCGGTTCGTGTCGGTCGAAACGAGAAAAATATCTGCCAGAGTGCTGTTAGAACCAATACGCCGCCGAGAAGGCCATTCAGCAGAAGTTGCGGGCCGTGGACATCGAGGTGGCGGAGAACGAGCGAGCCAATAAGAACCCCTGGCAACCCACCGATCAACATAAGACTAAGGACACGCCATGAGACCTGTTTGCGAGCGATCTGCGATGGTACCAGGACAAGTTTGACGGCGGCAGAGAACATGAGCCCCGTGGCTACAGCCATCGGTGCAGGAACTCCAAGAAACAAGATGAGCAGCGGCGTCGTGATCGTGCCAGCGCCGACACCGGTCAATGCGATGAAAACTGCGATAATAAATCCGATGGCGTATTCCATAAGTCTTCCTTTCGGCGACCGTTTCGCCGCGGATCACCGGTTTGGAGCAGCCTGAATGTGAATGCCGCACTCGACCTTGCGGCCAGCCCAGCGACCAGAGCGTGGGTCGTTAGGATCTGTAGGTATCGAGGTGCAAGGCTTGCAGCCGATGCTGGTGTAGCCGGCGTCATAGAGTGGCAAGAGCGGAATACCGTAGAAAGCGCATGCCTGCCAGATGTCCCGCGTTGTCCAGTCGGCGAAGGGGCTGAGTTTGCGAACTGTGACGCCGCTTGGCAGCGTGAAATCTGCGATCTCTTCAAGCGCAGTACGGCTACGCGCCTGCTCTCGGCGTAGACCGGTAAGCCAAGTCTTATAGTTTCCAACCGCAGAGAAAAGCGGCTCGACCTTGCGTAAGGCGCAACAGCGGTCTGGTGCGGTCTGGTAAAGCAGGCCAAGCTCAAGCTCTTGCTCTATCACCGTATGGACTGGAAGAAGATTAGTAAGGTTCAGTTTCCAGTCGGTTGCAATCCGGTCCCGGTAGATGTAGGTCTCCGGAAAGTGATAACCCGTATCCAGGAAGAGCACCGGAATATCAGGCCGCAGTTCGCGAACGAGATGAAGTAGGAGAACATCTTCGGCCTGAAAGCTGCACGAAAGACAGGCATCATTCTCGGTAGGTGTTTCTGGCAACTCCCGGGCGAGGAGTTCTCGGACGTTCGATAGTTTGGCATCAAGCGTGGGGGATAGGACTACAGGCAGATCCACTGTCTTGTGAGAAATTTCAGGAGAGGGCGCTAAATTGTGAAGGATGGTCATCGTCTATTTTTCTCCCGTTGTGATGGCGTAGGCATCGAGGAAACGAAGGAGGTCATCAATGTCAGATACGACAGCCTGCCTTTCGCCGAAACGAACTGTCCTGTCCTCGGACGCAGCGTGAGTCAAGACGAGGGCTCCTCCAGTGATAAGCACTGCGATAGATTCGTCAGAGGGGAACTCGGGGCGAACGATGAAAACACCGCGAAGGAAAAGGGTTCGTTCCACCGCATCGGCAAAATCAATAGGGCTGCGGAGATGAATGTGCGCTCCAGAGTGGCCCCAACGCTCTCGTCGGTCAGTCTCTGTTACCACATTTGTCGTTTTGACGCTCGTTTCAACGCCGATAGAGCGGATCATTCCTGCAGCGACGGTCAGATTAGTGACTGGATCGATCAGAACGAAGCTTCCGGTGATACGGTTTGTGGAGTAGTTGTCAACAAAGAGCGGTAGTACGGATTGAACCTCTACTAGACCAATATCGTTAAACTTAAGCGTTTCGGCGGCGTCTTGTTCCAGGGTTTCTACGTCAAGGCGGTATCGAATATCAGTGATCTGGACCTGAACGGTCTTGCTGGTGTGCTTCAGTAAGTAGCGGCGTGCAAGGTCGAGAGGCTTCTCGTCCATCCAGACGAGGGAAGCGGTGAAGCTCTTCGTCGTGATCGCCGGAAATTCGGGAGCGACGATTAAGTCGCCTCTACTAACGTCCAGTTCATCTGTAATAGTAAGAGTTACAGATTGAGGTGCTTGGGCCTGCACAAGATCACCATCGAAGGTAACGATGCTCCGCACGCGGCTGATTCGGCGCGATGGGAGCACCATGATGGGATCCCCGGGGCGGATTGTTCCCGCTGCGATCTGTCCGGAAAATCCACGAAAATCCTGGTTGGGGCGAAGGACACGCTGCACCGGGAAACGAAAAGGGTGGGCGACTCCGGCCTCCGCTGCGGGGACCGATTCAAGTACTTCGAGCAGCGAGGGCCCTTGGTACCAGGGCATGGTAGCGGTTGCGCGGACGACATTGTCGCCGACCAGCGCGCTGACTGGAACGAAATAGAGATGCGGCGGCCGCATATCCCCTAGTTCTTCAAAAAATGCGGTGAAGTCAGCCCGAATTGCGTCGAACGCTTGTTTCTCGTAGTTGACGAGATCCATCTTATTGACGGCAACGAGGATGTGTGGAACGCCAAGCAGCGCGGTTATGCAGGCGTGACGGCGAGACTGGGTGAGCACGCCCTTTCGCGCATCGACAAGAACGATGGCAAGCGAAGCAGTTGAGGCGCCGGTAGCCATATTGCGGGTGTACTGCTCGTGGCCTGGTGTGTCGGCGATGATGAACTTGCGGTTCGCGGTGGAAAAATAACGATAGGCGACGTCGATGGTTATACCCTGCTCGCGCTCGGCACGGAGCCCGTCTGTCAGGAGAGCAAGATCGACGCTGTCCAGGCCCGTGGAGCCTTTGCCCCTGATCGAACGGACCTGGTCTTCGTAGACACTCTGCGTGTCGTAGAGTAATCGGCCGATGAGGGTCGACTTCCCATCGTCGACCGAACCGGCGGTGGCGAAGCGAAGCAGATCGCGGGCATGCTCATTCGCGAGAAAACTGGAAAGAGAAAACCCTGATACTTGTTCGAACTGCGTCTCGACATCCAGCTTCAAAACCGATTCACTGGGAGGCATTTAGAAGTAACCCTCACGCTTCTTAAGTTCCATCGACCCTTCTTGGTCATGGTCGATGACACGATTCGCCCGCTCCGAAGAACGGAAGGAAAGCAGTTCTTCGATAATCTTGGGTAGCGTATCGGCATCCGAGCGAATGGCTCCAGTGCACGGACTGCAGCCGAGCGAACGAAGCCTGGAGAGCACCATCTGCGGCCGCTCTCCAGGCCGGGCAATAAAGCTCTGTTCAACCGGAAGAAGCGCACCTTCCCGGACATACATCGGCCGTTCTCTGGCGAAGTAAAGATCGACGATGGGGATGTCTTCCTGCAGGATGTACTGCCAGATGTCCATCTCGGTCCAGTTCGAGAGCGGAAAGACGCGGATGGACTCGCCCGGATGGATTCGCGAGTTGTAGAGGTTCCAAAGTTCAGGGCGTTGGCCCTTCGGATCCCATTGACCAGCTTTGTCGCGAAAAGAGTAGATGCGTTCCTTGGCGCGAGACTTCTCCTCGTCGCGACGAGCACCACCAAACGCAGCATCAAAGCCGTAATGATTAAGGCCGTCGAGCAGTGCCTGTGTTTTGAGAAGGCCACAGCACCGTTTGGTGTCGAGCGCGATCGGATTCGTGCCTGAAGCAATGGCGGGCTCGTTACGCCAGACAAGAAGTTCAGCTCCAACTTCGGCTACCATGCGATCGCGGAACTCGATCATCTCGCGGAATTTGAAGCCCGTATCGACATGGAGGAGAGGAAACGGGATCGGAGCAGGAAAAAAGGCCTTTTGTGCAAGTCGCAGCATCACAGAGGAGTCTTTCCCGATGGAGTAGAGCATGACGGGGCGTTCAAACTCGGATGCAACTTCGCGGAGGATATGAATGCTCTCGGCTTCGAGGAGCTGTAGATGCGTCAGTGCAGGTGCGGCCAATGCCATGAATGACTCCAGAGGGAGTTTCGAATGCAACTTACCCAAAGCAAGAAGCTCGGGAGAGTTTTGAAAAAACAGTTTTTAAGAGTGGAAGATTAGAGCATGAGTCGACACGCCTGCTCGACGTTGAAAGGACAACAACAACGGAGCTGGCATGATATGCACATTTCTCACACCAGAGTAGCAAAGGACGGAGACCGAGGCAAATCTTGGTCGGTTGGTTCAAATCGTCCGACGAAGGTCGCGGCCCTAAGTTGATAAAACAAAGTTGCTTTCGGTTATCTGACTTGAGACGGGAGGCCGTAGGGTGGTTCTCGTCCAAAGCGGGTAGTGGGCAAGTTTGAATCCACAGGTTATGCCACCTGCGTCAGACCGTCCAGAATAGATTTCGGTTCTAGCAATTTCACAAGCTCTTCGATCGACCACACATGATCCGACAGCCCCGCCTCCATCGCGGGTGTAACGCGGAGAGTCGAGTGAACGCGGCAGAAGTTGTAGTGCATGAAGTGAAGCGCAATTGCGGCTTCGTGATTCTCGATCTTCTTTGAGAATGCATTGGTGAGGCGGGTAAAACGTCGCATGGACATCCGCATCGTGAGGTTCTGACGCTCCACAAAGGACGTGCTGATGTGGCGGGGGTCGGGATTGCCACTCATTACTGCTGTCTGTGTTCCGATGCACTCACCGGGGCTGTAGCGCGTATCGAATGAGGATTGACCGTACAGCTTTATCAGCATCGCGTAGTCGCAATCCATACCGAATGCACCTTCGACCGCTTCACCGTATACCTTGTGACCGTCCGTGGTGATTTGAATACGGGTAGCGACTCGCGATGCTACATCCTCCATAAAAGCCTTTGCCCATGCCGCCCCGCGCTGTCCGACGAGCCATGAAACCATGAGCTTTGAATCAGCATCCAGCGCAGTCCAAGTCCACACGTCTCCGCACCCAGTTTCCATCTGCCCCTCAGTGACGTTCTTCTGCTTCGCCCCGACAAAACTCCAGATCTCATCACACTGCACTCGCTTAGACGGAACCTGTCGGACATGCTCGTCGTGGTAGGTTGCGCAGGCCTTGCCCAGATCGGCCAACAACTTGAGGACTGTAGGCTTGGAAACGCCAGTCATGCGGCAGGTTGCGCGGATGCTATTCCCCTCCACTAGAGCGGCTACAACGCGAGTTCTGTCGGCAATGTTCAAGCGGTTCATACTCATAATTATGCTTGAGCGAATTCGCATTGTCAAGACAGAAACATTACATAGGATAATGGCGTGGATATCTAATTAACACATGCGTCAACACAAACTATTAAAAACAAACCTTTTATCAGCATGTTTTTCCAAGTATCACGGAACGTCCCCGACGACTACCCCATGTGTAACTTATGGCGTGAGTATTTGCACGGGTATTTTTCGATTAACATGGCGACTTCAGCTTTTTAATGCAAGACTTAGAGAGTAACAAGGAGATTGAAATGAGCGACAAACTGAGCGCCGCAGTCGAAGCCTTGCAGGAGGAACTGCAAAAGCAGCTTGCTGAGGTTGACGACACGAAGCGAATGATCAACGGTTTGCTGCGACGTATGGGACAGGAAGCCCTCTACGCCGACGAGTCCAATAGTGTTCATTCGTCCACAATCCGTTCTTCACAGTTTTACGGTAAGCCCTTGGCTACGGCAGCACGGGAATACCTAGAGATGAGCAGTCAACGCGACGCGCGAACGCCGGACGAAATTCTCACAGCGCTGAAAAAAGGAGCATTCGACTTCAAGAGTACGAATTGGAAGGAGAAAGATTACCTTCGAATGCTTTCCATCTCGCTCTCCAAAAACACGTCTATGTTCCACCGTCTTCCTAATGGCGCGTTCGGGCTGTTGAGCTGGTATGACAGCGCCATGATCAAGAGGTCTGACAAGGCAGCTGGAGACGCTAAGAAAGCACAAGCAGTCGCCTTACCCGAAGAGCAAGAGGATGAGGGCGATGCTACCTAGAATTTCGTCGGAAGACGGAAACGCCCGACTGATCAGAGTCGGGCGAATCCTACAGAAAGGAGAGAACCCCAGTGTCAATCCGGAAAAGTTCTCGCCATCGGTTCGTAATCACCATCCGCATCTGCGGTGTGATCATTACGATTGAAATACCACCATAGGGTGAAAACCCCTATTTGTAAATACCCCAGCGGGCTAAGAGGTAAACTCCCCCGCTGGGTACCATTTTACGCCCTTACTGAGCTGTTCCCCATCGTTTGTTGGCAGCCTTTTTTGCTATTTCGCTCCTCTGCTCAGGCGTAAGCTTCTTAGCTCTAGCGGTGCCACCCTTCAGTCCTCCCAAGCGACCAGAAGCGACGGCAGCAGGGTGACGGCGTTCTGGCTTTGTCCCGGTCGCTTCATTCACTATCCGAGATGCGATGAGATTTATATCCGTGCTCACTCTTTTTGCCATCCATCAATGATGCTTGAGAGGCCTAACGTATGCAATAACCTGTGGATTCAAACTTGCCCACTACCCCAAAGCGAGACAGCGCGACTCGGCTAAAAGCCCTATGCTACTATTCGGTTTATGGCTCTGACCTTCCACTACGCCGTTACTGGTTGTCGTTGTTGTGAAGCAGGTCTGCGCCTCTCGCCTACGCGAAACTAGTTTCCCAAAACAAAAAAACTCACAGCAACCTGTGCCAAAAGCGGGCCTTGGCTTTTCGGTAATTCAATGTATTCAAGAATTTCAAGGAAGTTCCGGCAGATCCGCATCGTAGTTTCCTCCCCGGAAACAATGCCGAACTGTTGTTGCCAATAGTCTCCCGCCCTCTTCGAGAATTCGTAAAGCAATCTCTTCCCATCTACATGCGTGTCTTGTTCTAAGCACTTGGAGGTACCCTCGATGTTCCATCGATCTGTTTTTCTCTCCGTGTCACTGCTTCTCGCAACCGCTGCCAACGCCCAGATTGTGGGTGGGACCATCAGCGGTATTGTCACAGATCCCGCCGGAGCAGTCGTTCCTGACGCCCAGATCACGATTCGCAATCAAGAGACCGGCGGTGAGCGCCACCTCATCTCCGACGCAGCCGGAGCATATGCTGCACCTTCGATTCCCGTTGGTGTTTACGCGATATCGGTCGTGCGCGAGGGCTTCGCTCCGCAGACCCGCGCAGGGATTTCTCTCACTGTAGGTCAAGCCAAGCGTATCGATCTCACAGTGCATCCGGGTAACGTTACAGAGCAGATCACGGTTACGGACGTTCCCTCGTCTATCAATCTTTCCACCCAACAGATCTCCGGACTCGTCAACGAGCGTCAAATCAAAGACCTCCCGCTCAATGGTCGATCTTACGATCAACTCATCACACTCAATCCTGCGGCAGTAAACTACACAGCACAGCGCAGTGGATCGGTGGGAACCTCCAACTCCTCTGTGGGTAGTATGTTTGCGATCTCTGGTCGACGCCCGCAAGACAACCTCTACCTGCTCAACGGCGTCGAATACACCGGCGCGTCTCTGATCAACGTCACTCCGGGCGGAACTAGCGGCCAGCTTCTCGGCGTCGATGCGGTACGCGAGTTCAATGTCGTCAGTGACACGTACTCGGCAAGTTATGGAAAACGTCAGGGGGCACAGATCTCCATCGTAACGGCCTCGGGCACCAATAACGTCCACGGCTCGGCTTACGAGTTTCTTCGTAACTCTTTCTTCGATGCACGCAACTATTTCGACCAGGCTCACATTCCGAACTTTCAGCGCAACAACTACGGTGCCTCTCTTGGCGGCCCCATTCGCACCAATCGGCTCTTTCTCTTTGGCAACTACGAAGGCTATAGACAGAACCTCGGAATCACCAACGTCACGCTCGTCCCTGACACTCAAGCTCGACAGGGCCTGCTTCCCGATCCGGCTAATCCCGCCGGACCTCGCAAAAACTATGGTGTCGCGAACGGAGTTAGACCTCTGCTTAATCTCTGGCCTGCACAAAACGGTCCGGAGCTCCTCGACGCCAAAGGCAATCCGACCGGGATCGGTGAAGCCTTCTCGAGTCCCACTCAACACATCCGCGAGGACTTCGGCACCGCGCGTTTCGATGCCAACCTTACCTCGCGCGATCTCCTCTTTGGCGTCTACACCGCGGATGATTCCACCGCCAACACACCCACGCAAAACCCCTTCTCGCTCATCAACGAATCGCTTCGCGAACAAGTTGCCAGCATCCAGGAGCAGCACGTCTTCTCCGCTCGCCTGCTAAACACGGCCCGCGTTGGCTACTCTCGCGCCAGCTTTTTCTTCCTCGGCAGTATTCCCACTTCAATCCAGAGTGAAACTCCGGGCTTTCTTGCGGGCAAGCCGACCGGAGCTATTGTGATCGCGGGTTCGACCGCCTCCAATGGCTCGTCGCAGATCACCGGCGCCGGTGCCAACGTTGGATCGAACAATGCTACGGCGCGCAACCTCTACACCTTCGACGACCACGTCTTCTATTCCCGCTCGCGTCACCAGGTTGAGGCCGGAGTGTGGCTTCAGTCGCTTCAGTCGAACGATAATCTCGCCCAGAACCAGTACGGCCAAGCCTCCTTCGCTTCACTCACCACCTTCCTGCAAGGAACTGTCAAGACCTTCACCGTCGTGCCCAATCCCACGCCGCTAAATTGGCGGAGTTTCATGAGCGCCGTTTACTTCGAAGATACCTGGCAACTTACTCCAGCGTTCGAGATTCGCGGCGGGATTCGTTTCGAATCCACCAATGGCTGGAACGAAGCCCACGGCCGTGCCTCGCAGTATGGGTTTAAGAACGGTGTCATCGATACAACTCCAACGACAGGAACCTCCGCTCTGTCGAACAACCGCGCGAAGATTCTCCCCGAACCACGCATCGGCATTGCCTGGAATGTCTTCGGCGATGGCAAAACTTCGCTTCGGTCCAGCGTTGGCCTTCATCACTCTCTTCTCGACAACCTCGACTATCGCCTTGATCAGGCCGCACCTTACAACACAACTCTCTCCTATTCCAACGTTCCTATCGCAAGTCCAATTAGCGGTCCGCCAGGGCTCATCTCTCCCTCTAACGTCCAAGCCGATATCTCGACTCCGGGCGTTGTCTCTTACGCACTCAGCATCGAACAGCAGCTCGATCAAACGACCTCAATTACGGTTGGCTATGTAGGCTCTCATGGTTATCACCAGATCCTTTCGGAGGATCAAAACGAACCCGGTTCCATCATCTGCTCTCCGAACTCAAGATGCCCTCCAGGTACTTCGACCGGAACGATCTACTATCCTACGACGGTCAAAGCGAACCCTCTGGTAGCCAACACCACGTCATGGACCTCCGGCGGCTCCAGCAACTACAACGCACTCGAGGTTGACCTTCGCCGCAACCTGGCACACGGCTTGCAACTTCGAGCCAACTACACCTTCGCCAAAAATCTCGACGACGGCTCTGCCTGGAATACGAGCGTCTCGGCCAACACTCCGGCGTTTGTTTCTTATCCGGGGAATCCTTCGCTGGATTACGGCCCCGCGGCGACTGATATTCGCCACCTCGCTACCTTCAACGCGACATACGAGCTACCCGTTGGTCGTGGCCACTTTCTCTTATCCACTGTACCGCCGTTGATCAACCACGCGGCATCTGGATGGAGTCTCAGCACCATCGCAACACTCCAAACCGGATTTCCCTTCAGCCCGCAACTGGGTTATAACCCTACCGGCTCTGGCGACACTCGCAACCCAGTCCGCCCAAACGTCAATCCCGGCTTCCGGGGAAACATCTATACTCGCGGCAGCACAGCCACCCGCGTCGGCCAATTCTTCTCACCCGCAGCTTTCACCCCCCCCGCATACGGCACCATAGGCAACCTCGGTCGAGACACCCTTACCGGTCCCGGGTACGCCGACTGGGATCTTTCTCTGCTCAAGTCGACCGTACTGACCGAGAAAACCCGTCTCCAGTTTCGCGCCGAATTCTTCAACGTGCTCAACCACACCAACCTGCAGACGCCCAACGAGGTTGTTTACACAAGCGGGCCCACACAGGGCACAGTCGCCAACCAGACCACAGCCGTCGTTCAGAGCCCTACAGCCGGAGTTGTGACCGCAGCCTCCACTAGTCGTCAGATCCAACTCGCGCTCAAGGTCATCTTCTAACACAACAACGATAGATCTCTCGCATACTCTCCGAATGTAGGGGAGGCAGGACGGCAATCCTGAACCGTTACCGCGTGGTCCGCAGCAGCGGAACTCCCGTGAAGCGTCTATAGATATACTTCTCAGGGGAAATAAAACTAGTTATTTCCATCCTCTAGAAATGTAAAAGTTTCTACCGGAATCCAATTCACTCAGGCCGGAGCTCCTCGAAATGTTCATGCGCAACCGCCCGCTCTTCACATGCCACGCCATCGCAGTCAGCGCTCTCTTTCTGACGAGTCTTTCCAGCTCTGCACAATTCGTTGGCAGCGATCCACAAGCTGTCGACAAGCGCGTCAACGATCTCCTTGCCAACATGACGCTCGACGAAAAGATCGATCTCATCGGTGGCGATACACCTTTTAGAACCCACTCCATTCCGCGGTTGAACATTCCCTACTTCCAAATGGCGGACGGTCCTGTGGGTGCGCACATTCCCGCGCCCACCATTGCGTATGCCGCAGGCATTGGTCTCGCGGCTTCGTGGGATAGGGCGCTCGCTCTACGCATCGGGCAGCAACTGGGGCGCGATTCTCGCTCTCGCGGCGCGGCTTTTCTCCTTGGCCCAGGGGTAAACATTTATCGCGCGCCCATGAATGGTCGTAACTTCGAATACTTCGGCGAGGATCCTTTCCTGGCAAGTGCGATCGCCGTCGGCTATATACAAGGCGTCCAGCAAGAGGGAGTTTCGGCGACTGTCAAGCACTACCTGGGTAACAACTCCGAGTATCTTCGCCACGATTCAGACTCGGTCATCGATGAACGGACACTTCGTGAGATCTACATGCCCGTCTTTGAGGCCGCCGTGAAGACTGCCAGAGTAGGCGCGATCATGGACTCCTACAACATCACCAATGGTGAGCACATGACGCAAAACGGGCGTCTTAACATCACCGTCGCAAAGGATCAATGGCACTTTCCAGGCGTCATTATGTCGGATTGGGTCGCAACCTACGATACCGCTGCAGCCGTAAAAGGCGGCCTTGATCTTGAGATGCCCTTTGGCGTCTACCTCTCCAAAGAAAAGATACTTCCACTACTGAAGAATGGCACCATCACTCAGGCCGAGATCGATGAGAAGGTGCGCCGAATCCTCCGCGTGGCAGTCGACTTCGGCTGGCTCGACAGACCACAGTTGGACACCACTATCCCTCGCTACAACCTCGACGGCCGTGCGGCCTCTTTGCAGGCGGCGCTTGAAGGCGCAGTCCTGCTCAAGAATGACAACAACGCGCTTCCTCTTAACAAAACTCAACTTAAGACGATCGCAGTTCTCGGACCCACGGCAACCCAGACCGTGACTACTGGTGGCGGCAGCGGCGAGGTAGTCAGCTTTGCCAATACCAACCTCCTGGTAGGCGTCAGCAATTTCGTTGGCCCGCAGACAAAAGTTCTCTACGCTCGCGGCCTCCGTAGCGTCAACCAGATGTCACGTTTGACACGTTTCACAACCGATGCGCAGGGCACAACCCCAGGGGTAACACACACAACCTTCGCAAAGGCGAACCTCGAAGGAGATATCACTGGCACCGCCACCGAGACGGCGATGCTCACCGCCGGTTCCACCCGCCGCGAACCTGAAGAGCAGGAGCTCAATGCGCTTACCTCTCACAGGAGCGCATCTCCCTACGTGCGCACCACTACCAGCAGCCGTTGGACCGGTTATTACACTCCAGCCGACGCAGGCAAGTTCGCAATCTTCGTCCAGACCGATGGGAAGTATCGGCTTCTAGTGGACGACGTGGTCGTCTTCGACAGCTCCGTAGTCCCCAAATACATCCTCAACCAAACAACTTTGGACCTCACCCAGGCGCCGCATAAAGTGGTTTTGGAGCAACTCTCCCAGCAGCTCGGTTCTGTCTCCGGCATGCGAGTCGGCATTGCTCCTCTCAGTACGATCGTAGAGAAAGATGCACTCGAAATGGCTTCGCACGCCGATACGGTAATTCTTGCAGTGGGTTTCAATGCATCATCAGAGTCTGAAGGCGGAGACCGCACCTTCGAGCTTCCTGTCGGCCAGGAGCAGCTTATCCAGCAAATTGCCGCCCTCGGAAAGAAGACAATCGTGTTCATCACCTCCGGTGGCAGTGTCGATATTTCAAACTGGAAAGATAAGGTTCAGGGAATCTTCGAGACTTGGTATGCAGGGGAGGAGGGTGGCACCGCAGCGGCTCGCCTCCTTTTCGGCGAAGATAATCCGTCTGGTCATTTGCCTATCAGCTGGGAAAAGAAGATCACGGATAATCCCAGTTATCGCAACTATTATCCGGACGCCGGCACCAACAAAATCGTTTATCGAGAGGGTATCTTCGTGGGCTACCGTGGATACGAGCACAATCACGTAGAGCCGCAGTATCCGTTTGGATTCGGGCTCTCCTATACGACCTTCTCGTTCAGCAAGCTAAAGAGCACTCCGTCGGTCGACGGCCATATTACTGTAACGTGCGATGTCACAAATACAGGCGGTCGTTTAGGGGCAACTGTTGCCCAACTGTATGTTGGTCAGGCTTCAACCACGGTAGAGCGCCCCGCAAAAGAACTAAAAGGTTTTGAACGGATCGTTCTGCAACCGGGCGAGACAGGGCACATCTCGTTTAGCCTTAACTCTCGCAGCTTTAGTTACTTCGATGTCAAGTCTTCAAGCTGGCGGGCCGACGCTGGAGCATACGATTTAACACTGGGCGATTCCTCACAAGACAGTCAGCAGAAGATTACGGTCCAACTTGAAAAGTCTCTGACCTCGTCTGTTAGTGACTAGCCGACTATCAAGGACTTCAAGACGTTGGCTTGAACGCGGTCGGAAAGCAGGCCTGCAATCGTTCGTCGCGAGGGTGGCCGGTTGTGGTCTGCGCAGGGTCGGCAGCACCATGATTGCGCGAGATCGAATTGGATTTCGGGCGGGGAATCAGACCGAAGATCCAATTTCCCAGACATGAGATAGGCTTTTCCTCCCTCATGCCGGTGTAGTCCTAACAAGAGGCACAGAATGTGCGGCTGAATCTGCTTGAACGGTTAGGACCGGTTAAAGAGCAAGCCCCAATACATAAGTAAGAGATAAGAGTCTTTGATACTGAGGTAAAGCTCCGTCGCTTCCTACGGTGATTCTGGGAGCGGACGACGGTGAGCTTTGCGAGGTATCTATAACATAATAAAATGTTTATTAGTTAATTTGACGTTCAGGGGCTCCATTCTGAGCCAGGACATGTCGTTGCACGGGCTTATCCTCCAGACTGACATATGAACTTGGAATAAGTCGCGGTAAACGACAGTGGCTGTTGGATTCCGTGATGCACCACCAACGTCGATGAAAAAGAACGCGATGCCAGCGACCGGGGGATGCGCGGAACGAAGTCCCTCTCCTGAAGGTTTTTTAGGATTTTGTGTGTTCTGCGCTGGCAAATGGCGGCACAGAGGTAGTAGAGTACCCTCCAACACTGCATGCCGTAAATCTTCTTGATCAGAGGTGTTGAGGCATAAACCGGTTAGGGCACGCCTACCCGTCGAAGGGAACAGCCGATAGATTGCGTATCTGTGAAATAACCCGAGTTCGCGGTAGAATTCCGGTTCTTAGTTTTCGACCCATATAGACTTCGTTCCTTTATTGGGTTGTCACACCCGCTGTCGTCGGCGCTATAAGTCTTCACGGTTCTTAGAAGGTGTCCAGCGATGAAGTCTCCTTTCCGTCTATCGCCCATTCCCACAGCAGTATGGCTATGTTTTAGTGTTTATTGCCTGATTCACCCTTGCGGCGCGAGTCAGGCAGCATCCCTATCGGCTTCATCGGACTCCCAGTCGCTCGCGACAAACACGCCAGCCCCTCAAAGGGATAATGTCATCATCCCCGGTCCTCTTCGATCTTTTCTCCGTATGGCCGGCATTAGTCAAAAGGCCTCCGAAGCCGATGTGTTGGCCCTACTAGCACGAAACATCTACCTTCGTGGCTATCAGCAGAGCACTCCGACCGAATTCCTTATCTTGATTGATCGATATGTTAGTCAGGCGAGAGAGCTTCAAGTTCTGGCAGGAGCGAGCAGCACCATCCGGGTTGCCGGTTGTGACGACGCTGGCACGCTGGTTCAGATCCTGGGTTACCGGCTGCGGGAAGGGTGTGGTCAGAAAAACTTTACCTTAGAGACGGCAAACCCCGAGAGAGCTTTTCTTACGATCGATTCAGGCTTTCCTCTGGTTGAACTCGAAGAAGCTCTCCAGAAGGGGATACCGTTTACGTATTCCTATCCGGCTTCTCGGGTTCCAGTGCTGTTCCACGAAAGCGACTGGATGGGGCTAAGCCAAAGTGCGAAGTCAAGGTCGGGTAGCCTGATAGACGCGCTGCTCAGCGACGCTTCTGTGGCTCGCCTTTATTGGGCCCTAGCTAAAATAGACGACGAAACCACCCTCGCATTGCGGAATTCGCCAGGTCTAAGGAAACTGCTCCCGTTTGGAAGCATCCTGGATTTTTATGGAAGCCAAGTATGTATTCGCTCTGGGCGAGTGATTGTACCCGGGGGAGAGAGTGCTGCCGGGGATTGGAAGGAACTGGTTGGCGCGAGTCCAGAGTCGTCCGGGGACTTCATCGCCGCCTTGCTTGCGAAAGACAGCGGCTGGCTGGCTGCCTACTATGACACCTTGTCGCGTGTCAGTCGGACGCAGCAAATGCACCTTACGGAAGCTCCGCGCCTCAAACAACTTTACGACGTATTTCGCAAAGGCGCCAACGGAAGCAATGCCGTTAGAGGAGTATTTCCGAGAGCACCCGATCTTTTGGTGCTGTTTACTCGCATTCAATGGGAGTCTAACGGCGATTCCCACGTGCCAGGAAATCTCGACGTTTGGAAAGAGATTCTTCTCCAAAAGTCTGACTCTAAAACCGTTCGCAGTTGGGTCAAACGAGCCCGGAACTGGGATCGTCCAGAACAGTTGCTCGAAACATTGACCGCACTTTCCTCGATAGACAGTAATAGCGGACCGCTTCAAATTTATCTCACGTTGAGTGAATTAGACCGCGTGCGCCAGCCAGGGAATCACTTATCCGCAGAGACAGTGCGTCAACTGGCTGATCGATTTTCAGAGCTGAACAATTGGTATTTGGTGTTCGCTGAGTTCCCAGAATTGAACGAAGCAGGCATCACCAGCTTCATGAAATCGACAGACGCAATCGACAAAATCTCCAACCAGACAATGCGTGGGAATGCCCTGGGAGCTTTTCAGGCGACTGTCGGGCTCTGGCAGATCCTCGCCCGACAAGGACAAATTCCAGAGCGCGAACTGAATACGTCATGGCAGAAAGTGATTGAACCATTCACCACGATCTCCTCCTCCACACAACTCTTCGACAGTACCCAGAAATCTCTCCAGGAACTTCTGCTTGCGGCAGGCGCTAAGGCAGACTCCTCTCAAGAAGAACTCGTTGAGTTGCTTGCAGGCCCACGTCAGGTAACTCCAGACGGACTACGCGAGCATATCGCATTAACCGCCAGAATCAATTCGGTTTTGGAAGACCAGCGGCTCGTTTCCCTTGACACGTTATTCGCCCTCAGTGATGGCCTTAAGGAGATGGCTCAAGGGAAAGGCAAGAGCGACGCACTGCTTCCACTTGCGGCAGAACTCCGCGAATTTGACCTGCCACGCCCTATCTTCACCAACAGTGAGAAGATCAGCTGGGCGCCTCCGAACTACACCGCACATCACGCGGAACTGCAGGTGCGTACGGATTTGACGAAGGTTATTAAAGAGCAAGGTTCGCACGTGCAGCTTGAAACAGCTCGTGGCCAGCTCACGCCTTTTCTGCGCGATACTCTGGTTGGTTTGAACTACGCGTACTATGAACCTCCCGGGGCTCAGATGCTTCACCATAATCCGCTCTTCGTTCGCTCGCACGACTTTCTTGGAGTTTCGATACAGAGCCCGGATCGACTCTGGAGCGCTCCCATGCTGTTGGGCGCAGGATCACCTGCTGGCGGCGGAGCATATCTGGTTGGATCTTTAGTCGATCTGTCTTATGCGTTAGCGACAACGGAGCAGGACTTTATCTCTCCGGAAAACATACAAGCACTAATCTGGAAAGATTTAGTGCCGGAACTTCTAGTTAGCGCCACCCTCCCGCGCTGGTGGAGCGTGACCCCGGTTGAACTTCATGCCGTCACCCTTTATCAGAAATCTGGAGAAGAGTTGTTGATGGCGTCTGCAGGAAATGCCCAGATCAGGGAGAGGATAATCGGAATCCTCTCCGATCGCTTGACGTCGCAACGATTGGAACGAGTTCAACAGTCACTGTTTCGTACCGAAGACGTGGCTGCGATGCTTCGGCGGATGACCCCGGCCGAGACATCTTACCTTGCTGCCGAGTATGGTAGTAGATTTCCCGAAGAAAAGGGTTCCTGGGGACCAGCAAGTCAACAACTGCAGGAGCTGCAACAACAGTTTCCAGTTGAAGTAAGCTGGGAGCATCTATCGAGAGACTTCGGTGTGCCCCATCCGACGCTGGCCCGAACCAACGCTTGTCAGTTGCTGAATGTAAAACCCTTCCCCTTCTTTGGCTCTTATTCCAGCCGCCTCTTTGGAGAGTCATGGGAGTCCAGTAACTTATATTGGGCTCGCCTCGCAGATGAGATGGGTTATTCACCTGTGGCGCTAAACAGCCTTGTTCCAGAACTGAGCCGACGTGCCATCAGTAAGATCTTTGCGACGGAGCCCGATGATTGGCCGGCAATTCTTCGTGCCATTCAAGAAACAGGAGAGGAGTTTCGACAGGGCAAAACTGCCGGTTTCCCTGGCAGCAATATCACTTCTACGATGTCTGGGCGGGCGGGAAACGATGCGAACACACATTAGGAAAAGTATGGCAAAGCGAAATTTTCTATTTCTCTGGTTACTTTCATTCCCCTTCTACGGTGGTGGCTCCGGCGCTGCCCAAGATGATTCTTCGCGCATTCGCGTGAGCGTCGTGCTTGTACAACTGAATATCGCCGTAACTGACGGGAAGGGGAACTACGTTAGTGGTCTTAATCCAGAAGACTTCTCGATTACCGAGGACAAAATTCCCGAAAAAACCGCCACCTTCGAGGAGGGGAACGAACCACCGAGGCGATTGATTGACGTTTCTCCGTCGGGCGGCCACCTTCCGCAGGAGACAGGCAAAGGTGCGGTGACGATCGTGCAGAAATCCGCTGCCGGGGATCCGGTGAAAACTCCAGACTTATGGGCGGCAGGGGCCAACGTTTTTATTCTCTTCGACACCAGCAACTACATGTACCGGGGATTTGTATTCGCGCAGGACTCTATCGCCGATTTCATCCGGTCTCTAGAAGGTGTTAGCAAGGTAGCACTTTATTCTTACAGTCGGGATCTTTCCCGCGTATCTGCGCTTACGTCCGACCGGACGCAAGCCTTGCGTGGCGTGCGCAATACAGTTGCCGGTGATGACGCTGCACTCTATAACTCCCTCTTGCTGACGGTAAAGGATGCCGCCCGTCTCACCGGTAAAAAAGCTATCGTCGTCTTTTCTAATGGTCCTGACAATGCAAGCCTGGTGCCCCCCGAGGATGTGGCGGAGTTGGCCCAATCCACCGGAACAATCATTTATATGATCAGTACTCAGCAAGCCGAAGATGAGCCGGTTTCTACCGCGGTCTTTGAGCGAATGAGCAAGGTCACGGGTGGTAAAGCCTATTTTTCGAAGAGTTGGAGAGATGAGAAACAGGCGTTTGCCTCCATTCGAGATGACCTGGCTCATCTGTACACTCTGAGCTACTATCCACAACCCAATCCAAATCGGGGGTGGCGCACCATAACGGTAAAGCTCGTTGGCAAAAACCTGCAGAAATATCATATTCGGACTCGAGATGGATATCGCCTTCTTCAGCAGACGCAGTCGGCCGATAATTTACCGTTGCCTGGTCCAGATCCTGTTTCGCAGTGATCCAGTGGGCGCCGAAACAGCAATCGCCACGTAAATTCCAGTTCTAGTGGTACCTCCGCACCCAAGGAGATAATCCTGGTACGCGACGCGTAGCCATCGTCATCAAGACCTTCGCTCGCAAATTGTTCCGCGGGGAAGTTAGTATTCGTATGTAGGTGAAGATGACAAATACCAATCAACGCCCGGTCGAACCAAACATCGTAAGCGACTTTTCTGACAGACTAAGCTACTCAGGCTACCTTTCTCTTGACGGCCTACTTGCGCAACAACGACCGCTATCTCAACCGTCACATCACGATGAAATGTTGTTTATCATCCAGCACCAGGTTTCGGAGCTATGGATTAAGCTGGTGATCCACGAGCTTACGGCTGCGATCGACCACATACGCCGTGACAGACTTCCACCCACCCTCAAAATTCTGTCGCGCGTAAAACTCATCCAGATGCAACTCTTCGAGCAGTGGTCTGTTCTCGAAACGCTCACGCCGTCGGAGTATATGGAGTTTCGATCGGTCCTTGGAAGCGCCTCGGGATTTCAGTCGTTCCAGTATCGCAAACTCGAATTTCTCCTTGGCAATAAAAACCTCGACAACCTCAAAGTCTTTGCGCACGATGCGGCGATCTACAACGATCTCAATCGCACCCTCGAATCTCCCAGCCTTTATGACGAGTTCCTGCGATATCTTGCTCGGCACGGCTATAGCATCCCCGACGAATGCCGCGACCGCGACTGGTCTACGCCTCACACCAGGAATGAAGCTCTCGTGGAAGTCTTTCGCGATATATATCGCGACCCAAAACAACATTGGGTGGCGTATGAGATGTGCGAGAAGCTGGTGGACGTGGAAGAATACTTCCAACTCTGGCGCTTCCGTCATCTCAAAACGGTCGAGCGCATCATCGGCTTCCGGCACGGCACCGGCGGTTCCTCGGGCGTGGCCTTTTTGCGACAAGCATTGGAGCTTACTTTTTTTCCTGAGCTTCTGGCTTCGCGAACGGAGGCACCAAGGGAATGAGTCTCGCAGATGCTCTCGCAGCGATAGGCCCAGGTGAGCTCACAGAAGATACTCTCCACCTTCACGTTTTTCCACTCTTCTCCAAAACGCTCGCGGCGCCGGGTATTTATCTGGCGAATCACTCGTTGGGCCGTCCCCTCAATCAGACGGAAGAGGATCTTCGCGAAGGCTTTCACCTCTGGCAAACCAGCCTCGGAGCTGCTTGGGGCCCATGGCTTGAAGAAGAGCACGCGCACCGCACCCGACTTGCGCAACTCATTGGCGCTTCCAGATCCCACTGCATCGTGCCAAAAACCTCAGCAGGACAAGGGCTACGCACTGTTCTCAATGCGCTTCCAGGTATTCCACGCGTCGTCTCGACGACTGGAGAGTTTGACTCGATCGACGTGATCCTAAAGCAATACGCAGCACTCGGCAGAATCGCCCTCCAGTTCGTCTCCTGCGAGGTGGCTGAGGGTGGTATCAATCTCTCACAACTGATGCAGAAGATCCATGATGGCGTCGATCTTGTCGTGATCTCTCAGGTGATGTTTATGACCGGGCAGGTAGTGCCTGATCTTGATCTTCTTGCAGAGCACTGCCATAAGGCGGGCGCTCGTCTCCTCGTGGATGCGTATCATGCTGTCGGAGTCTTCTCAATCGATGTCGCCAGGATGAAAGCTGATTTTATGATCGGAGGAAGTTACAAATACCTTCGTGGCGGTCCTGGAGCAGCCTTTCTTTATATATCTCCGGACGCCCTTTCCAGTGGCCTGAAGCCAATCGACATCGGATGGTTCGCCAAAGACCAACCTTTTCTCTACGATCGACCTGACCCACCACGCTTCGCGCACGGTGGAGACGCATTCCTCGAATCCACTCCTCCAATTTTGACCTACTATCAGGCTCGAGCTGGTCAGCAGTTCGCTCTTCATTTGGGGGTGACCCGAATTCGGGCGTATTGCATCGACCGTCTCAGTCGCCTCAAACGATATCTAGCGGACGTTGGAATCGCAGCGGAGGGCGCGGACGACTCACACGGTGGATTCCTGACGATCGAAAACACTGCGGCAGTATCGCTTGCAGGAACGCTCGAACGGAGCGGTATTACCACCGATGCACGCGGCAATCGGCTTAGGCTTTCACCCGACTACCTCACGTCAGATAGTGCGTTGCGCGAAGTTGCAACCACCCTGGCATCTATTAGTGCCGCAGTCTAGACAATAATTCAGAAACCAAGGTCGGCTCTGGTCTCGACCCGTGCCCCCGGGTTCATTTTTTTGGGCTGGATTTGGTGTTTTTTGCTGGGGATTTTGGCGAAAACCGGTGTTTGGACGTGGTGTTTTGATGGTGTGTTTGTGGTGGAATGCGTGGTGGGGGTGGTGTTTAAGCAGTCAGTTTTCAGGGGTCGAAAGATACGCCATCGATTTCGTATTTATTTTTCAGGTTCCGCCATTCGGCTGCGGAAGCTGCGCCTGAACGGACCAGAAGGAAGAGACAGCGCAACGGTCATGGCCGTTGCAGCCAGAGCGACTCGAAACATGATGACCTCGATTTTGGAGCTTGATAGAGATTACACTGCACAAGGGGGGAAACCTATAAACTTCACCTTACCTCTGACGATGCCCCGCATAGTCTCGGTTCAACACGCTCAACCTGAATGCGAAGATCAAGGCCGGCGAGTTTAACGCTGTTCTCTTTACGCCGGATCAGACAGGCGATTTCAAGGCGAACTGTGGCGTCTACTGCGGTGGGACACGGAACGATGGCGATGACGGTGCATGTGATTCAATAGTGAGATGAGATCGGTTCGTTTCCTTTCCCTGAGTCTGCTCTCGATTTCGTCGATTGGCCTTTCGGGATGCCGCGTCAGCGCACCGTCCGCAGCGGAGACCCATGTCGTCAACTGGACGAAGCACCACATCACGATTGGCGGTAAAAAAGACGTCAACCCAGTGGCCGCAAGCGCAGAGAATATTGAGGATGGCAAACAAAACTTTACCTCGTACTGCATGGTCTGCCACGGACTGGATGGACAGAACACGGGTGTGCCTTTCGCCACGTCGATCTCTCCGCCTATCCCCTCGCTTTCCAGCGCCGAAGTCCAGGCCTATACGGATGGGCAACTTAAGTGGATTATCAAGAACGGTATCTCTCCTTCCGGTATGCCTGCCTCTGCCACGGAATTTTCCGACGACGATATTTGGCACATAGTGCTTTACATTCGGCACCTTCCGCCAGCCGGCAGTCTCGGTGAGCCTACCGTATACGGCGGTTCGGCGAAGTAGCGTCGAAGATTACGCATTGCGCGCCCTGGACAACGGATCTCATGCGCAACCAAGCCCTGCACCACCCAAGCAAGATGAGTTCGACCGCGTATGGTTATAAGAAGATGGTCAAGCGTTACGTAGGCTGCCGTCTCGACCATAGCCCGTAACAAACACTGACCTCCACTGAGTTCGAGTACTAGGATCGAGCCGATTCGGCTCGCGCTGGGGGTGGCTTCATCTTTCAATGTGGGTCGCTTCTGGATCAGAGAACGAATTGCCACCTTCGAATGATGTGCAATGAGGTGCACGTATGAACTTCGAGAAGCGTTCCGATCTTGTCCTCGCCTTTGCTCGAGTCCTGTTCGTGAATGGTCAATCCACGCAACAGACGTTGGACGCGGCCGCCCGGGTGGGCGACATAGTTGGGCAGCACGGCAAGATCTTCGCGCGATGGGGAGAGCTGCAACTCCAGGCGAAGGCTGGGGACGTCGGGCTTCTCACCGCCGTGGCGGCCGATCCTACCGGTGTAGACATGGATCGCGTGGTATCCACGATGCGGGCAATAGAAGATCTCAGCGCTGGCCGGCTCGCGCTCGACGATGCAACGGAGGCCATCAGGACGATTTCACAGGCCCCCCCGGCACCTACATGGCTGTTCACGCTTGCCGCGGCGGCGGGTGCAGTTGCACTAGCGGTGATCTTCGGTGTCGAACATCTATCCGCGACAGCTCTTATATTCGTGAGCGCTGGGGCCGGTGCCATCTTGCGTCGCAAATTAGCGCGCCACAACACAAACGTTTTCCTGCAACCATTCTTCGCCTCGTTGCTCTCTGGCGTTATCGGCGCGCTGGCGGTTCGGTACCAGTTGAGCTCGACCCTGCGCCTTGTCGCAGTTTGCCCATGCATGATCCTGGTGCCAGGGCCGCATGTGCTTAACGGCGCATTGGATCTGGTCAGGGGCCGCGTTGATTTGGGCGCCGCCCGCTTGATCTATGCGGGTCTCGTGGTCTTAGCGATCTCCACAGGACTCCTGCTTGGACTCGCCCTTCTTGGCACGTCCTTTCCTATAGACCCACCCGCCCGGGAGGTACCTCTGTGGCTCGATACGATCGCGGCCGGCGTCGCTGTCTTCGCGTACAGCGTCTTCTTCTCCACACCGCTACGCATGCTGGCGTGGCCAGTCGTCGTTGGAATGCTGGCTCACGCTATCAGGTGGTGGTCCATTGTTGTATTTGGTTCCAATGCCGCAACCGGCGCCGTGGCCGCATGTCTTGTCGTGGGGCTAATTCTCACTCCAGTTTCGCGCCGCTGGCAGATGCCGTTTGCGGCCATCGGCTTCGCTTCGGTGGTATCGATGATACCGGGCGTCTACCTATTCAGGACGGCTAGCGGCCTTGTGCAACTTGCTGTCGGCTCGCATACGACCTCTGAGCTCATAAGCGCGACAGTCGCTGACGGCATGACCGCCGTCACGATCATTCTAGCGATGAGCTTAGGCCTCATCGTTCCGAAGCTGGTAATCGATCGCATAGGTGAGAGTGCTCGATCTTCTCTTTTGAAGTGAAGTCACGCCATCGGTAGGGTCCAGAGTCCTCGACGCGGCGTGCAACCGTTAGGGCAGTTCGCGGTAATTCAGCAGAACAATGCCGACCAGTGCCAGGCACACCGGCCAGAGGTAACTGGCAATGCTGGCCATGCGGCTTCTGGGTAAACGCAGGTCTAGCCATCGGCTACAACCCGCGGTAATGCCAAGCAGGGCAACCGGGGTGTGGCTCAGCTCTGCAAGCATTGATTCCTTCACGTCCTTGGCCGAATGTTCGTGTGTCAACAACAGCGCGGCACCGAGAGCACACATTGCCGGAAAGACGTAACTGGCCCACCGCGCTTTTAACTTGCCTGCCTGCACCGCGCATTCGAATGCCGCGAAGACCACGATCAGGAGCGCCCCGACACGATGTTGCAGCACGTCGGGGGCGGCAAAACTCTGCCAGAAGGGACGTGGACCAAGAGGCCAGTTCTCCGGGTCAGCGCGCAGCAGGATGAAGACTGCCAAACCGGCAAAGGTCAGCGGCCAAAAGCGGGCCCAGCGCATCGTGCGATAACGGCTGAGAAGCGCCAGCAACCCGGCGATGAGCACAATCAGCCCTGCCCAATGATGGTTGTACTCCGACCATGCTCTGTCGATGTCGTCGCTCCCGACAGTTGCGACGAACTGACTGTCCTGCACGGCCTCTGCAAGTGAACTCGGAGCAGCAAGCGCAGTCAAGGGGGGACTGCTCATGCGCGGCGTCTCTGGATGCAAGCGGACGTAGATCTCGTGGGACGTCAGCCGGTCCTGAGCGTTCACATCGATCGCGGGCGCCTGTGCGGTCAGCGAAGCCGCCGTCAACACTGCGAGAAACCCGAGACAGACCTCCGCCTCGACAACCCGGCGCAACCGCACCAGTAAAGGCTCAGGATCGCAGGCCAGACGCCGAACCAAAAACCAATTTCCGGCGCCGAGCGTAATCATCGCCAGCAAAAGAAAGATCTTGGCAACCAGCATAATGCCGTAGGCCGTGGTGTACATTCCGCTCCACGATCCTACGTAAAACCAGGCCATGCCCACACCGGCCAATACAAGCGTCGCCGCGCCTATCAGCGCCATCCTGGAGTAACGCTGAGTCAACTGCCGGGCTTCGTTGGAGTCTTCGACGCGGCCCAGGGAGATCAACAGATACGCCATTGCGCCGATCCAGACAGCTGTGCCGAGATGATGGGCGGCAGTGAGAATCGCCAACAAAACGCGATGGTCGATGCGGGCTGCCGCGTGGCTGGTAGAGACCGTAGCCGCCAGCAACAGCAGGCTTAAGGGAAATAGCGCAACCGTGGCCTTATTGCTTTTGAATCGCGCACAGCTCCAGAGTCCAATCGCGAACAGGATTGCGAAAAAATCGGCACGGAAGAAGCCGGTCGTCGTCACATCCTTGAACGTCAAATCAGAGCCGCTCATCAGGATGGCGCCGGAGAAGGTGATCAGGGCAAGTTGGCCAACGACAAACGCGAGTGCCGCCATTCTGATACCGCGGCGGCAAAGATCCTCGACGGTCCCGCTCGCCCTCGCCGGGCGCACCACAGCCAGGAGAAAGGCAACGCCTCCGAGCAGCAGCGCCTCGAACGCCAGCGTCGCCGCGCGTGCTAAAACACTCAGCAGATCAATATCGCGCAGGAACCAGATCAAGAGGGAAGCCTCTATTCTACTTGGAACGGAACTTTACCACGCGTGATGTGTCCATCCGTTGCCAGTACCTGCCAGCGCAACACATAGGCCCCTTTAACCAGTCCGGTCAACTTGGCAGACAGCACCCCGGGTTCGGGCTCGCTCTCGATGGCGACCTTCTCTACTTTTCCGTCAGGCTCGAGCAGCGTCAAAGTCGAGTGCTCCATGTCGACTCGTGAATTGTATTTCAGGAGGACAGCGACCTCCGTTCCTGAGACGGTACTGTTCACCGCTGGCTGAGAGCTGACCAACACTGCGTGCGCCAACGCCACTCTGGGAATAGACAGCATAATACCGAAAGCAACAACGATTGTTGCTAGCGACCATGTCGTAAACATCCGACTGTTCCTACGCATATCCTTTTCCTTCCGCTTCGGTCGATTACCTCTATTCCTGAATGATCGCATGACGGTCGCGTGCGATTGCCTGGGTGAAGGTCATGCGGATTCCGTGCTTTGGTCGCAGGATCACCATCGGGCGCGCTTCGATCATCTGACCCGGAATCAGCTGAAAATCGTATTTTCTAAGCAGATCGCTCAGAATCATCAGGATTTGCAGCATCGCGTAGTGACCGCCGATACAGCCCCGCGGTCCGCCGCCGAAGGGCAGATGGGTGAAGGGCGTTTGCAACTTCTCGTTCGCTTTGGCAAAACGTTCCGGGTCAAAACTCTCCGGGCTCTCCCAGTAGCGCGGCGCATGGTGCGCGCCATACACGAACACAATGACTGTCGATCCTCGCGGTATGTCGACATCGCCAACGCGGTCGTCCGCGACAGCCATGCGATCGACCATCCAAAACGGTGGGTAGAGGCGCAGCGCCTCCAGGATGACCTGAGTGGTAAACGGCAACCTGGAAACATCGCCGAAGCTCAGTGGCGCGTCGCCGAGCACGGAATGGAACTCCTCCCGTATTCTTTCGAGGCAATCCGGACGCGAGCTTAGGAGATAGAGAAGCCATGACAGAGCGTTCGACGATGTTTCATGCCCGGCCACCAGGAGTTGCATGCTCTCGCTCAGGACCAGTTCATCGCTCATGCCCTCGCCGTCACTATAACGGGCGTCCATCAAGGTTTGCAGCAGATCGTTGCCGGGCGCCTGATGGCGGCGCGTCTTGATGTACTCCATAAGAACGCTGTCCGCGCGAGCCCGCATCTCTTCGTGTCTCCGCAGTTCGCCCGAGACCTCGAACCACGGATTCAGGTAGGGCTGAAGGGTTTGCCGAACGATGAATTCCTGGACAGTGCAGATCGTATTGCTGACGACGTCGATGTCTTCGTCCTTCAGTTTGGCGCCAAAGAGCGAACGAGCGACCATCGCGAAGGTCATCTTCATCAGTTGGGGATAGATATCGACGGGCCCGACGCGCACTTGTCTATCGAAATCCCGTAGCGACTCGGCGAGCGAATCCTGCATGATCGCCGACAGAGCCTCAAGTTGTTTTCGGTCAAAACCCTTCTGGATCAGACGTCGCTGTGTTTTCCAGGGCTCCCCGTGGGTAGTAAGAAGACCTTTGCCCAGGAAGTGGCCCATCCGCTTCACTTGAATTTCGGACTTCTGGTAATTGTCCGCGTTAGTCTTCAGCACGTGCTGAATGACCGCGGGATTGGTAGTAACGATGGCCTCTTTAATGCCACCCAGATAGAACCGGAATGTGTCGCCGAAGAGTTCGGTGTACTTGGACAAGACCTGCACAGGATTTGCGGCCATGGCGCGCGAATCCGCAAAAGAACGTGATCGTGAGACGGAGGGTATCTGTGCGGGCAACGTTACACCTCGCCGCCCGGACGGCTGTCCGAACACCTGCGTAGAACGGTGGGGAGTTTCATGTAGTTTGCCTGAAGCGATTGGGTAGCCATAGCTAAAAGACTAAACGCTCAAAATTAGTTTTCGTTTCCCAGTTGCTTCAAAAGTATCAGATGATGCCAGATTGCCCGGGTCATTGTCGGATGTTGGCGATAGGGGACGCCGAACTCTTCGGCGGTCTCCTTCACAATCCGGGTCAGTGGAGCGTAGTGGGTATGGCATACGAAAGGGCACAGATGATGCGCGATGTGATGGTTGAGGCCGCCCGTAAGCCAACCTACGACCGGATTGCTCGTTGCATAATCAGCCGTCGTCGCGAAGATGTGATAGACGCCGTTGTCGAACTCGCTGCGGTTCGAGGGGAAGTACGTTGTGTCGACAGTATGCGTCGTTTGGAATACCAGCGATACGGTCAAACCGATGATCAAGTGAACCAGCACGAATGCCCCAGCAACCAGCAGAGGCGATCTCCCCAGCACCACAACCGGCAAAATCAGCATGTACGTCAGGTAGAACGCCTTCCCCGCGAAGAGGATGAAGTACTCCCGCAGCGGATGCCTGTCGCGTTTCAGATAGTCGTGGGACGGGAAGAAGAAGCTCTCAAAGTCCCTGACGAAAACATAGTCCAGAGAGAACATCGCGTAAAAGAACAGCGCATAGATGTGCTGGAACCGATGCAGGGCCGAGCGCGGTTCATGCGGCGTAAATCGAAAGATGCTCCGCCCCGTAAGCGCGTCGTCTTCGCCGTGGACGTTGATGCAGGAGTGGTGGCCTCGGTGATGGAGGATGCGCCACATGTACGAGTTGATTCCGCAAACATCGAAGACATAGTTCAGGATCTTGTTTACCGATGGCACAGACGAGATGGCGTTGTGGTTGCTGTCATGGGCGATGTTCAGCAAGAGGAATGTCTGGGCGAGACCGCTCAAAACGTAGAGCGCAACGAACTTCCATGAACCCGGCTTCCACGCGTACAACGCGATCCAACTGCCTGCCAGCACCGCGAGACCCGCGGCGATCTTGACCCACATCGTTCGGTCGGCTTTGGGGGAGAGCTTCTGATCGGCAAAGAATCTGTCGAGGCGGCGGCGTAAGACCTTCGGGAAGGAAGACGAACCGGTTGGGTCACCCACCGACTGCCGTGGCCAGGCCTCAGGTGCAACCAGATCCTCTATCTCCGGCTTCAGGGTGATCACCGCTTCTTCGTTCCCAGACGTCACCCGGAGCCTCCACAATCCTGTTTAGTCTGCCCGGCGCATCCCGGTCGGTAGCTTCGGCGGCTCTGGACCAGCAGGGTATCTGTGGCCCACCACCGACAACGTCGAACCTTCATACTAGCGTGAAGATCCGGGGACAATCAAGCGAATTTGGGTTAGGGGTAGCCGGTTTGGGGCGCCTCCCCTTCCTGGAATCAGAGACTTGCCGCATTGCTTTGTAGCTCTGCTAACATAAGGCAACTGGATCGAACGATGCCAAGGCAGAGAATGTTTAATGCCTTTGTTCTTACATTCGGCCGTACTGTAATTCCGCACTCCGAGACTCAGTCATCTTTCACCTGACCAGGACACTGGGGAGCAGCGATAAGTTTAGTGTTTTGCGTACTGAGTTTTGCTATTTAACCTCGGGGGTATTGCTGATCTCTTATGGCGTCGATCTTAGATCAACTGGATAGGCTGGCAGAGGAACACCCACACAAACTCCTTTATTCGTACCTTGACCTGAACGGCAGCCCAATCGAGTGCTACTCGTACGGGTCGTTTATCGAGCGGACAAAGGCAATCGCCGGCCACTTGCTAAGGGAAGGTCGTTTCGCGGCGCAGGACCGGCTCCTGCTCGCCTACCCGCCGGGGCTCGAGATGATCTGCGCGTTCTTTGGTTGCGTGCGCGCCGGACTGATCCCCGTGCCGGTCTATCCTCCAAGCTCTCGTGGCTTCCAGAGTGCACTGTACAAGATGGTCCACATCGCCAAGGATTGCCAGGCGTCAGGGATCTTAACCAGCGCAGACTACCACGCGTCTCTGAAGACAAATCTCACCCGTAGTGGGGTCTCGGCATCCGGCGTCGACGTCGACTACATCTCCGGTCTCCCGTGGATTGTCACGGAAGAGTTCGTGGACAGGATTCCCAAAGAACCTTTCTTCGACACTTCAGAGATTCTGTTTCTCCAGTACACATCGGGTTCGACGATGGAGCCCAAGGGTGTGATGGTGACGCACGAAAACATCCTCGACACCTGTCCGCTCGTGATCGACCATGATGACCCGGTCGTCGTATCCTGGCTCCCGCAGTATCACGATATGGGTCTGATCGGGTGCTATCTCTATCCTGCGCTGAGAGGCGGCACAACCTACGGCTTCTCTTCCATGGACTTCATTCAGCGGCCGATCCTGTGGTTCGACACGATCACAGCGTATCGGGCGACGGCGACGGCGGCTCCCAACTTCGCTTATGACTATTGCCTTCGCGCCGGGAGACTCTCCAAGGAGAGCCTGAAAGAGTGCGATCTCAGCTCCCTCCGAGTGTTGATGTGCGCTGCTGAACCCGTAAAAGCGGATACCTTCACACGCTTTCTAGAGACGTTTGAGACCTACGGGCTGAAGTCAGAGAGCTTTTATGCCGCCTTCGGGCTGGCTGAGAACACTCTTGCGGTTTCGCTCGGCGGCCGCACCATCGTTTCCGTCAACAAGCGTGCCCTCGCACTGGGTAAGGCGCGCATGACGACAGAGGTTTCAGAGATCGACGGAGCAACGCAGATCGTTAGCTGCGGTACTCCGCTCGCAGGGATGGACGTTAAGATCGTCGATCCGGAACAACACGTCGCTCTCAAGCCCGGTCACATCGGTGAGATTTGGATCGCAGGACGCGGCAAGTGCCTCGGTTACTGGAACAATCCAGAGCTGACGCTGAAGCAGTTTCGCGCGCGGCTCGTGGATGATAGCCCCTATGACGACGGCTACCTCAGGACCGGCGACATGGGATTCTTCCATGACGGCGAACTCTTCGTCTGCGGCCGCATCAAGGACATGATCATCCTTCGCGGACAGAACCATTACCCGCAGGATATCGAGAACGTCGTCGAGAGAGCGTCGGGCCTGATCCGGAACAACTGCATCGCCGCCTTCCAGATTCACGAAGACAGCGAGCCAGCGCTGGCAATCGTGGCCGAAGTGAAGAATCCTAAGTCTCTTCCAGATGCGCGAAAGATCGCCGCTGCGGTCCGCAACTATCTCAACGTGGAAGTCGCGTTGATCTCCTTCATCGCGCCTCGCGCGATCCCGAGAACGAGTTCAGGCAAGATCATGCGCCACAAGACCAAACACATGTGGCTGCAAGGTGAGTTCAGCGTTCTCTCCGAGTTTTCGCGGGAGAAGGACGCCGGGTCGTGCGAGTCCGGCTCCGGCGTGCAGTCTTCGTTTGACGAACTGAAGGCCCGCTACAACCTGACAGGCATGGAGTCGTACAACCTGGTAGAAGCGGGGCTCGACTCCCTGGATCTTGTGGTGTTCATGCATGAGCTCAAGGAGCTTCTGAAGGAAAAGGGCGCAGACATGCTGGCCCGGCAGGTCGATATCGGAGTCATTCAGCAGGTCAGCGTCGCTGATCTGTTTCGACTGGCGGCACAGTTGGAGAGTGCGCCCGAAGAGGCACTCGTTCATCTGCGTCATTCCCTGGCAGCCTTCCGTGATGGCCAGCGTGCGGCGGAAAAAGAGATGATGAGCAACGATAGGAATCTCATCTTCACCCCTCCGGTGCCTGAACCTTTGCCCGAGATACCGGTTCCGAATCATGTGCTCCTGACCGGGGGGACCGGTTTCATTGGACCATTCCTCATGAAGAGCCTGCTGGAACAGACGCGCGCGAAGATCTATGTTCTGGTCAGGTCCTCCGACGAGGTTCAGGGCAGGCAACGTCTGCGTGCCGCGATGGAAACGATGGGGCCCTGCCCCGCCAGGCTGATGCAGACGTTTGAGGCTCGCGTCATTCCAATCTGCGGCGATCTCGGGCTGCCAATGCTCGGCCTGACGCAGGATGTCTGGGATTTCCTCGCCAGTGAAATCGACACGGTGTTCCACAACGGGGCGACCGTGAACTACTTGTTCAACTACGACCGCATGCGTGACGCGAACGTGATGGGAACCAACGAGGTCTTGAGACTTGCGTTTGAAGGACGGTCTAAAGAATTCAACTACGTCTCGACAACCTTCGTGTTTGGATGGGCTGTCAAATCGGTCCTGTATGAGACCGACTTCAACAAAAATATGGAGCTTCTCGACTTTGGATACAGCCAGTCCAAATGGGTAGCAGAGCAAGTTGTTGCGGACGCGCGCAGCCGCGGGCTCTCCACTCGCATCTTCCGGCCCGCTCTCGTCAGTCCCTCGGTTTCGGGCGGAGGCAACAACTTCGACATCGCCGTTCGCCTGGTAGCATTCATGGTCAATCACGGCATTGGAGTCGATGCTCTCAACCAGGTGAGTTTCGTTCCTGCGGATATTGTCGCGAACAATATCGTTGCGATCTCCACGACTCCCGGCACGGCGAATAAAACCTACCACGTGGTGCGGGACGACTATGCGAACATGCTCGACATTACCGGGCTCATTACCAAGTCGACCGGGCGGCAGTTCGAAATATTCAGCATCTCGGAGTTCGTTCCCGAGCTAATCCGGAGATGCCGGAAGGAAGATCTACTCTTTCCCTTGCTGGATTTTCTCGTTGGCTCTGTGGACAACATCTCCGCGATGGAGTTCAAGCGCTATGAGAGTTCCTCCTACCAGGAGGCGCGCGATGCCTCTACGTGGGGCATTGCGGATCCGTCGCTTGAGGACACGGTCGCTGGCATTCTGAAATTCATGCACCGCAAGGGGATCATTTCGGTTGCCGCTCGCGAACTCAGCACTGCCTCATCGCTCGCTGAACCCCTCGCCTTCACGGACGCATAACTCGCTATTGCTTTTTGAACACTAGCCTCTCGGTCAGCTGCTGGCCGGTCTCCAACGTGCCCGTGGTGGACAGCGTCATCTGCTGTCCATCCGCAGAGACCGCCCACCGATCCTTTTGCGTCACTTGATTGTCTCGCCGGTAAATCGAATCCACCGTGTGAGCATCGACAAGTCCAAGCGTCACGGTATCGTTGCGCGAGTTTTTCAGGTCGTACTGCTTCCCGTCAAAACGCGCCGTGTAGCTGAACTCACCCAGAAAACGAACCCCGCCACCTCCCTCCGGCTCAATCCTAAGCGCCAGACCTTGTCGCAAGCGAGTCTTGCCGAGATCCTGCGTCCACTCGCCCGCCAGTAAGTCGCGCCCGGTCTTCGCGCCTCCGGTCCGATTCCATACTGTGATCTGGTCAGCATGGCCCGGACTCGCGGTCGTGACTGTAAGCTCGTTCCCATCCTTCGAGAGCCTCTCGCGAACGGTCGCCACGAGGGCTCCGTCCTTCTTCTCCTTCACCTCGGCCTGCCTCTTATCGATCCTGCGCAGCTCGACCTGATTGAACCCCGGATTGCCTGGGACGGGCGCGCCGTGTCCACCTGCTTTCGCCGTGAAATCGAGATGGGTCTCGCCGGACATCACCACGTGCACTGCATCACGGACATCTGTCACAGAGAGCCTGTTGGGAGGATTCAGGCTGGACTGCGCGGAGATCAGCGTCCAGGAGCCAATGCGGGGATCGGCGGCTCCCGATGGAAAGGCGGCAAGCAGTACGAGCAATACGAATTTAAGGATTGATCCTCCTAGTCAGACGGAACCAATTTAGCAGATTGAGAAACCCGGGTTCGATTCAAATCCGGGCACTTCAATGAGAGCTCCGAAGTATTTTGATGCCATCGGAGTATCCCACATCATCTACCTGCCGGCTATTTTGTATGACATCATGGGTCTCATGCATGTGCGCCGTCTCTGGGTGGCCGGGGTAGTTCTTGTCACCGCCATTGCGCTTCTTCCATTCTCTTTTCACGCCGAGCGCCATCTGGAGACGGCAACCCGCGTCGAAGGCAGCGAGGCGGAGAGTGTCCGGCAGGAGTTGGCCAGTCGTTTTCGTTCGCCATTCGTTGACCGTGTGGTCCTTGTCATCCAAGGACTTCCACCCGCCGACTCCGACGAGGGCGCGCAAGCCTTAGCAACCATTGTGGCGGCATTGAGACAGGAACCAGGCGTTTCCGGAGTCGTCTCCCACCTCGAGCTGCGTGATCCCATCTTTCTCGGTCGGGGAGGCGGAACGTTTGTTCTAGTCGGACTCGCGTCAACCGAGGGGCCCGTCGAGTCGCTCGTTCCTAAGCTCCATGTCCTTGCAACCTCTCTTGAAGATCAGTTGCGGCCCCGTTATCCAGCCGTGAAGCTCGAACTGACCGGTGAGATCCCACTCAACTTCGACATTCGCAAAGCAAGCGCCGACGATGTGCGCCGCGGCGAGAGCCTCGTCATTCCCGCAACCCTCGCCCTTCTGCTGGTTGCATTCGGCAGCCTCGTCGCCGCCCTGATTCCCTTAGCCGTCGGCCAGCTTGCCATCGCGGTCACTCTGGCGATCACCGGTTTACTGGCCCACCGCTGGCACCTGTCCATTCTGGTTCAGAATCTGGCCACTATGCTCGGGCTTGGCTTGGGAATCGACTACGCACTCCTCATGGTCAGCCGCTTCCGGGAAGCCATCTCCGCCGGGCACGATGGACCCGCAGCCTCGGTCATCGCAGCGCGCCAGGCAGGTCGTACGCTTTTGATCTCGGCTTCGACCGTAGCCATCGGATTCCTGGCCCTCCTGACGGTCCCCATCAGCGAAATCCGTTCCATCGGTATCGCGGGATTCCTCGTAGCGGGGTTGAGTGTGTTGCTTACAAATACCCTCGTTCCGGCGGTGCTGGCATTGCTCGGTTCGCGAATTGACCTTGGACGGATGCCCTTTACTCCAAAGTTGGATTCGACTCGGGCCGCACGTACGGGAATTCGCTGGCGGAGATGGGGAAGGGTGATCGTCGCCCATCCCTGGCTTGCACTTGTCCTCGCAGGGACCCCCTTGCTTCTGCTCGCGTGGCAGGCTACACACCTCGATACCAGTGTTCCCAGGGGAGACTGGCTTCCGCCCGCGGCAGAGTCGGTCCACGCGCTCCACACCCTGGAACAAATGGATCGAGCCGGCGTTGTTCAATCCTTGCGCGTCGTTCTCGAACTCCCAACTGACTCCATTGCGCAGACCGACGCAGGGTGGAATGTGCTCGATCGTCTCACGAAGCAGCTCGCAAGCGACCCGCGTTGCGCCCGCGTTATCTCAATCACGTCCATTGCGGAGAGCAACCGGTCGTCCCTCAGTAGTCTTTCGCGAGAGACGCGTCGAACGTTTCTGAGTGCTGACGGACGTGCCGCGCTGCTTGAGGTTTTACCCGCGGCCTCGGTCTCCCTGCGCGATCAGGTCAACTGGGTGCGCGAGCTCCGCAAGACCGGTGCCGCAGCCCTTACCGGAGTGCCCGGTGCCTCGCTAACCATTGGTGGCATCCCGGCACTCAACGCCGACTATCAGACGATCGTCGGGGACCGCTTTTCGTCAGTAGCAGCTCTGGTAGTGGTGGGAACTCTCCTGGCGCTTCTGGGCGGGTTCCGGTCACTCTTCGCCGCCGTCAAGGCCATCGTACTCAACCTCCTCTCCGTTGCAGCCTCCTTCGGAGCATTGGTCTTAGTCTTCCAGGACGGACGCGGAAGTAGCTTGCTGGGAGTTCCTGGCGGAACCGGTAGTATCTTCCCCCTTGTGCCTATCGTCGCCTTTGCCATCGTTTTCGGACTAAGTATGGACTACGAAGTGTTTTTAGTCGCACGGGTTCTCGAAGCCAGGAGGAGCGGGCTGAGTGAAGCGGACGCAATTCCGGAAGGGATGGCTCGAACCGCTGGCCTGATTACGAGCGCTGCCGCAATCATGATCGTGGTATTCGCGGCATTCACCTTCGGAAACTTCCTGGTAGTCAAGATGATCGGATTTACCCTGGCGGTCGCCGTATTTATCGACGCGACACTGGTTCGTATCGTGATCGGTCCCGCGCTCCTTCGCGTTGCAGGCGATTGGAATTGGTGGCCCGGCGGACTCGACACGACCAGCAGGGAGCCCACCACCACGGCAGCGAGCCGCGAATAAAGCTACCTTATTCGCGGCTCAACTCCGTCGTCTCGATCCAGAGCCAACCTACAGCCTAGATATCCAGGTTCTTCACGTCCAGGGCATTCTCTTCGATGAACTTGCGCCTGCTCTCTACGTCCTCACCCATCAGGGTCGTAAAGATCTCTTCACAGGCCGCGATGTCTTCGAGCTTCACCTGCAGCAGCGTACGTCGCTCGGGATCCATCGTCGTCTCCCATAGCTGCGGAGCCGTCATCTCACCCAGTCCCTTATACCGCTGAACCTGATACTCCTTCTTGCCTTGTTCGATCACATACTCGAACACTTCGCGCGCCGTCTTCTTCTCGACCGGATCTTGAGACGCCTTGCTCGCTCTCTTGCTTGGCTTTACCTCTGCCACCGTTCCTGGAGCCGCGGCGAGCTCCGAGACACCTTCTTCCGAAGCAATCTCCTCAGCCTCTTCTGCAGCAGTCTCCGCTTTGGTCTTTGTCGCATACTCGATAAAGAACGGAGCCACTAACTGCTCCTTGATCTGTGCATGCTTGGCCAGCATCTGCCGGCTCTCCGGGGCTGAAGCCAGCGCCCAGTCAATCGTTCTCACTGCGCCCTGCGCATCGGTATAGCTAACCGAGTAGCTCCTGTGCTCCTCGTCCATCACGACGTCGCCAACATTCTTGAACTGGTAGGTCTTCTGCATTCCCACTAGCCGCTCGCGCATGGCTTCCACCTTGGCCGGTGTTTCGAAGTCCACGCGTCGCACAGAATCCTTACCCTCATGAGCAAACAACTCAGCGAACGCCTGCGTCACGTCATCATTCCGCAACCGCTTCTGCACCTTATCGAAGAAGCTAAGATAGTCGTTCAACTGGCCCATGTACTTCGTCAGTGCAGCGCCTTCGAGCCTGCCGCCGTCTTTGCCGTAACGAATCACCATGCCATCCGACGCACGCTTCACCATCACGCTCACATACTCGCGATCGTCTTTGATGTACTGCTCGAACTTGCCCTTTTTGATGCGATACAGCGGCGGCTGAGCGATATAAACATGTCCCCGCTTGATCAGCTCCGTCATATGGCGGAAGAAGAACGTCAACAACAGCGTGCGGATGTGCGATCCGTCGACGTCAGCATCGGTCATCAGAATCAACTTGCCATACCGCAGCTTGCTCGCATCGAAGTCGTCTTTGCCGATGCCGCAGCCCAGCGCAGTAATCATGGCGCGAATCTCTTCGTGCCCCAGCATCTTGTCGTAGCGGGCCTTCTCCACGTTGAGAATCTTTCCCTTCAACGGCAGAATCGCCTGGAACTTCCGGTCGCGCCCCTGCTTGGCCGTTCCACCCGCGCTCTCTCCCTCGACCAGATAAAGCTCACACCGATCCGGCTGCCGCTCCGAGCAGTCTGCCAGCTTCCCAGGCAGTCCGCCGCCATCAAGAGCACCCTTGCGCCGAGTCAAATCCCTTGCCTTACGAGCAGCCTCACGCGCTCGCGCTGCATCGATCGCCTTATTGATAATCTTCTTCGCAACCGAAGGGTTCTGCTCGAGAAACGCACCCAGCCGCTCATTCACAAACGCCTGCACCGTTCCTGCGATATCCGAGTTCAGCTTGCCCTTCGTCTGTCCTTCAAACTGCGGCTGGCTAAGCTTCACGCTGATCACAACAACCAGTCCTTCGCGCACATCGTCCCCGCTCAGGTTCTCCTTCACGTCCTTGAACAGACCCAGAGACTGCCCCGCCGCGTTGATCGTCCTGGTCAGCGCTGTCTTGAAGCCCGAGAGGTGCGTGCCCCCATCAACCGTGTTGATGTTGTTCGCGAAGGTAAACACGGTCTCGGAGTAGGCATCGTTATACTGCAGCGCAATCTCCATGGCCACGTTGTCCCGCTCGGCCTCCATGTAGATCGGCTTGTCATGCAGCACCGCCTTGCCCTTGTTCAGGTGCTTGATAAACTCCGCGATCCCGCCGATGTACTTGAACTCCTGGTGCTTGTACTCCCCGGTCTTCGAGTCCGTCGTGCGCTGGTCCGTCAGATGGATCTCCAGCCCCTTATTCAAAAAGGCGAGCTCCCTCAACCGTTGCGCCAGCGTGTCGTAGTTGAACTCCGTCACCGTAAAGATCGACTTGTCCGGCAGAAAATGCACCTTCGTGCCCTTGCGCGTCGACGAGCCCATCTTACGCAGCTTGCTGATCGGCGCACCCTTCGAGTAGTCCTGCTCCCACGCATGACCATCGCGCCAGATCTCGACGTCAAACTCTTCGCTCAACGCATTGACGCAGCTCACGCCGACGCCATGCAAACCACCCGAAACCTTGTAGTTCGACGCATCGAACTTACCGCCCGCATGCAGCATCGTGAGAACAACCTGCACCGCCGGCATCTTCTCGCCGTTGATCACCTTGTCGTCGACCGGAATTCCACGGCCATCATCGACCACCGTAATCGAATTATCGACATGGATCGTCACATCGATCTTCGTCGCATGCCCACCCAGTGCCTCGTCAACCGAGTTATCGACCACCTCATACACCAGGTGATGGAGCCCCTGCTCGCCGGTAGAGCCGATATACATCGCCGGTCTCAGACGAACCGCCGCCAGGCCTTCCAGAACGGTGATGTTCTCGGCCGAATAGCCGCCGCCTTCTTTTCCTTTTGCAGGAGCGTCCTTGATTTTGCCAGCTTCAAGCTCTAAAAGAGCACCTTCGGTGGGGATTGCAGTCGATGCCATGTATCTCCGTTCAGCGGTTGCTGAAGTTGCAGGATTTTCAGCCCGTCCCGTGTCCGCGCAATCCGCGAAAACCCGCGCCGTTACAGCGCTTTACACACGTTCTAGCCTGACTCTCAGTGTCTTAAGTATAGCACGCGGAAGGGGCCTTGTACCCCTCCCCGCACCTGCCCTGATCCGTCCCGCACTGCAATCCCTGGCCCATCGGTAACCAGCGCCGCTGCTCCGAAAGTTGTACTCCCCTAACCCATGCGGCTTGTTATGCTTCGGCTCGTAACTCCCCGAGGTGAACCAATGAAATTGAACCGTTTGATCGCTGTCTCGATCGTTGGATTCTCACTGCTCACAACCTCCAGCTCAGCCTTCGCCTGTGATCATGATCACGATAGCGGCAGCTCGTGGTCCTGGTTCGGCTGGTGCCATCATGATCACGACCATGACCACGACGGTGGTGGTAACGGCGGCAACGGCGGTAACTGCCCCGGCCACGGCGGCAGCAGCACTGGTGGTGGCGGCAGCAGCAGTGCTGGTGGCGGCGGCAGCACTGGTGGTGGCGGCAGCACTGGTGGTGGCGGCAGCACTGGTGGTGGTGGTTCCTCCGTTGGTCCAAAGGGATAACGGAACACGTAATCCTAACTACCCGACAAACGCTCGCGAGAGCCCAACGATGACCCTCTTCGGAGGGTCATTTTTATTGTTCGGGACGAGATAGGTTTTCAACCAGAGCTTTCTTTTCCAGCCAGAAAGGGAGAAGGCATAATTATTGAAGATGATCTTTGTTCCCGCTACTTATGCTGACGTCGACGAGCTCGCCACCTTTGTTAACAATGCCTACAGAGGCAAAAGCGCTGAAGCTGGATGGGCAAGCGAAGCGAAGGTGATAGGCGGGCAGAGAATCGACTCGGCCATCCTTGCCGACACCATCGCAAACGGTAAAGCCACCATTCTCTTGATGCGTGACGCCGACAACGCCCCTCTCGCGGGCTGTGTGTCGCTTGAGTCCACTGACGAGCCGGCGGTGTGGTATCTCTCGATGCTTGCGATAGACCCTCAGCGCCAGGCCGAGCGGCTTGGACGCACGCTCCTGTCTTATGCCGAAGATCACATGAAAGCCCGTGGAGCGCAGCGAGTCAGGATTACCGTGATCTGGCTTCGTCATACGCTCGTCGAGTGGTATGAGCGTCGCGGATATCGTCGCACGGGCAAGACAGAGCCATTCCCCTACGGCGATCAACGCTTTGGAATGCCGCTTCGTGACGACCTCTACTTTGAGGTCTTCGAGAAAGCCCTCAATTAGCATCTCCCCCTATGACCACTAACATCAAGTCTCTTATTTACATGGGTTTGCGGCGATGGTTCGAGCGCTTCCCAATGCCGCCTAAATAAGATCGGTCCGCAGTCACAACCCTCGTATATACTTAGAAAGTTGTCCAGAACACAGTTTTCGTCAGGAACACCATGCCAAAGTTGAAGACACACAGCGGCGCAGCCAAGCGCTTTCATAAGACCGGCACCGGCAAGTTCAAGCGCGGCCAGTCCAAGATGCGCCACATCCTCACATCGAAGGCCACCAAGACCAAGCGCAAGCTCGGCGGGTCGGCGCTTATCTCTGATGCGGATCATCACAAGGTTGCCCGGATGCTTCCTTACGCCTGATAGAAAGACCAAAGAGGGTCTTTCGTTTTTAGGAATAAGGAGCATAAGTTTTTCAAGTCGAGCCGCTCAAAAGCAAAGGGTCAGCAAAGCGTTACGGCCCCTGGAAGCGCGTCAGCGATTCCACCGAGACTTGAAGTTGCATAGCGAGTGAAGAGGCTACATCGTCGTTCTCACGAGGCTCTTTCAGAACACCAACCAGTTCTGATTGAGACGAGAATGCGACCCTTACCTCCAGCCGCTTAAACGAAGTACGCAAAAGGAGAAGCACGATGCCCCGTGTAAAACGGAGTACAAAACGCAACGATCGCCGCAAAAAGATCCTGAAGCGCGCGAGCGGTTACTTCCTCACCAAGTCCAAGCTCTATCAGGCTGCTCAGGAAGCCGTCGAGCGCGGACTCAAGTTCGCCTACACCGGCCGTAAGCAGAAGAAGCGCCAGTTCCGCGCCCTCTGGATCGTCCGCATCAATGCAGCCTGCCGCATCAACGGCATGAGCTACTCGACCTTCATCAACGGCCTCAAGCTCGCCGGCAATCAGCTCGACCGCAAGGTTCTCGCTGACATCGCCGCCAACGACGCAGCTGGTTTTGCCGCTCTTACCGAGCAGGCAAAGTCAGCCCTGAAGATTGCAGCAGACAAGCACGCCGCAAATCGCACCTCTGCTGCCGCCTAACCGCACAGCAGTTTCAGTAGGAGGCACGGCACACGCTGTGCCTCTTCGTTTTTAATCCCGCCGCCGCTCTGAACCAGTATCCTGTCCCTATGCCAGATCCAACCGCAACACAGGAAGCGACCTCTCTAGTGCAATCTCCCTTCGAATCCTGGGGCCGCTATCCTACCTACGGAGCAAAACTCCTCCCGCTCCACTGGCAGAGCGACTTTCCCGCACTCACCGCCAACCTCCACAACGGTGTGCTCCCTGTCGGCATGGGACGCAGCTATGGCGACGTCTGCCTCCTCAAAGACGGCAACCTCCTCGTCACCACCGCAATGAATCGCCTCATCGACTTCGAGCCCGAGACCGGCCTCCTCACTGCCGAAGCCGGTGTCACCCTCGCCCAGATCCTCGACTTCGCCGTTCCCCGTGGCTTCTTCCTTCCCGTCACGCCCGGCACAAAATATGTAACCCTCGGCGGAGCAATCGCCAACGACATCCACGGCAAGAACCACCACACCGCCGGAACCTTTGGCCGACACGTCACGCAGTTCGAGCTCGTCCGCTCCGACGGCTCCCGCATGATCTGCTCCCCGACGGAAAACACCGAGTTCTACGCCGCAACCATCGGCGGTCTCGGACTCACCGGCGTCATCACCTGGGCCATGCTCCGCCTCAAGCCCATCGTCTCCCGCAAGATCGACTACGAAGGCATCCAGTTCCACGGCATCGACGAGTTCCTCGACCTCACCAACCAGGCCAGCGACGTCGAGTACACCGTCAGCTGGGTCGACGTCACCTCGACCGGCCGCAACTTTGCCCGCGGCGTCTTCATGCAGGGCGATCACTCCGGCCGCAAAGACGACCTCAAACCCTCCCCCAAGCCAAAACTCATCTTCCCCTTCGAAGCCCCCGGCTTCGCCCTCAACGCTCTCTCCGTCAGCCTCTTCAACACAGCCTTCTTTCATAAGCAGATTCACAAACGCGTCGTCGCCCTCCAGGACTACGAGCCCTTCTTCTACCCGCTCGACAAGGTCCTCCGCTGGAACCGGATGTACGGCAAGCGCGGGCTCCTCCAGTTCCAGTACGTCATTCCATGGGAGCACGCCAAAGAGGGAACCGTCGCGATCCTCCGCGAAGTCGCCAAATCAGGCCTCGCCAGCTTTCTCGCCGTGCTCAAAGCCTTTGGTGACGTCCCCTCTCCCGGCATGATGAGCTTTCCCAAACCGGGCATCACCCTCGCCCTCGACTTTCCCATCAAGCCCGACAAGAGCTTCCCACTCTTTCAGCGCCTCGCCGACATGACACTCGAGTTCGGCGGCCGCCTCTATCCGGCCAAAGATGCCGCCATGACGGCCCCTCAGTTCCAGGCCTTCTACCCTCAGTGGCAGCACTTCGCTCAATACCGTGACCCCCTGCTCACCTCGAGCTTCTGGGAGCGCGTCACTCCAAATTCATAAGACCGGACACCGCAATCTATGAGTACGACCCCGCAATCGACCTCCACGACTCCCCGCAAGATTCTCGTCCTCGGCGCAACCTCTGGCATCGCCGAAGCTACCTGCCGCATCTGGGCGGCACAAGGAGCAAGCCTCTTCCTCGTCGCGCGCAACGCCGAAAAACTCGCCGCCGTCGCCGCCGACCTCAAGACTCGCGGTGCCAGCTACATCGACACTGCCGTCGCTGACCTCGACGACACCGACCAGCATCCCTCGCTCCTGGCCCACGCTATCAACTCCCTCACGGGCATGGACATCGCCTATCTCGCCCACGGCGTCCTCGGCGACCAGACCGACGCCGAGCGCGACTTCAACACCGCCGCTCAAATCCTCCACACCAACTTCATGGCTCCCGTCTCGCTCCTCACCTGGCTCGCCAACTTCTGCGTCCAGCGTCGCTCCGGCACCCTTGCCGTACTCTCTTCAGTAGCTGGCGACCGGGGCCGCAAGTCCAACTACGTCTACGGCTCCTCAAAGGCCGGACTCTCCGCATTCCTCGGCGGCCTCAGAAATCGCATCGACCGCGAGGGTGTCACTGTCCTGACCATCAAACCCGGCCCCATCAAGACCGCAATGACTGCTGGCATGCCCAAAAGCGAGAAGTTTGCGGACGTCGACTCAGTCGCGGAATCGATCGTCAGCGCTATCGACAAGCGCAGGGACATCCTCTATGTCCCCTTCCAGTGGCAGCCCATTATGTTCATCATCCGCAACATCCCTGAGATGATCTTCAAGAAGCTCAACCTCTGAAAGCGCTGTCCTGCCGGACGGGCCCACTGCGCGGAGGGCGGTCACTTCGTGACGCGTATACCTTGGTTTAGGCGCAACAGACAGCAGTGCTCCTCCCGTTGGTAGGAAGGGAAGATCCTGCCGACCAACGGGAGGCCCCAAGGATTCCATACCACCCAGACCGGTATACCCGTCACGAAGTGACCGCCCCACGCGCAGTGGGCCCCTCCGGCAGGACATCGCGTCTCCCAAAAACCTGTCAAGCCCCAAATTCACCAAACCCCGCGCCAATCCAGCGGATTCGCGTGGCGTATTAGTTACGCCCAAATCGCTATAATGGAGACAGGAAGAAAAAGGAGCCCCGGCAAATACCGGGGCTCCCTGCTTTAATCCCATAACCCTTTTGTTTGGAGGAATCTGCACGCAACCCATTTACTATGAATAATTTGACGGCCACCACCTCGCGTAAGTCTATGATAAAAAGCAGTTTACGCGCAGGTAATATGGGGGGGGGGTGCGGTACCCTCTAGGAGTTCTCCTGCTGCTGCTGCGCCATCTGCTGCTGGCGAGTCGGCGGCGGTGGCTGCTCCGGCAGCTGCGTCGCCTTCTCAACCAGAATCGACCAATCCTCTGGGACAGGGAGCTCCTGATCCAGAGACGGAGTCCCCAGACTAGGAGTCACCCGCACCGCCACGGTCAGCTCGCTCGCCGCCCGACCCCGAAAGATCCCATGCGTCGGCGGAACATCGGAATAATCCCTCCCGATCGCCGTACGAATATGACGGTCGCCAGCCACCAGCCAGTTCGTAGGGTCGAAACCCACCCATCCCAGGTGCGGAATCAACACTTCAATCCACGCATGCGTCGCCGAACTTACCGACCGGTCCATGTCACTCTCGCCGTGAAAGAGATACCCGCTCACATACCGGCAGGGAATCCGCAGCTTCGATCGCACCAGCGTAATCATGATGTGCGCAAAATCCTGGCAAACCCCGGCCCCCGTGCCTAGCGCAAGATCGATCGGCGAATCCACGTTGGTCGACTTCGGTTTGTAGTCGAAGTACTCATAAATCTGCTGGTTCAAATGATGCAGCACCATCAGCGGATCGTCTCTACGCCGCACATCGAGCTCCACAGCAAGAGCGTCCAGCGCTGGCGTCGGCACGGTGAACTCACTCGGCAGCAGCATCTCCCAGTAGTCTCCCTGCTCCACCATCGCGTCCAGGTCCGCCCACGCGTCCGGCGCCAGAAACGCCGGAACCTGAGCCGCCGGTTGCACCTCCACCAGCGACTCGGCAACAATCACCAACTGCCCATGCATCCCCGGAATATCGAAGTGATGAACGTGATTCGACAGATGATCGCGATAGCTGAACACTCTGCATCGAGGACTCACCGAAAGATGAAACGTCAGGCAGCGCTGGTTCTGATCGCTCCGCGGATGCATCCGCGTCTCCATCATGCTCTCGCTGACCTGATTGCTATACAGGAACTTCGTCAGATGGCGAATCGAATAATACATAGCCTGTCCCTTTCGGTCTCGCGGGATATGCTGCATCTGCTAAAACGGCCAGTGAAAGAGCCAGCCAAGCCGCCATTGGTCCTGCTGATACCAAACAATAGCAGGTAGAACTGCCGCGAACGCCGTCGGCAATAACAATTGAAGCCACAGATTGTTCGTATGGAACACGTTGGACAACACAACTCGCGTCGCTCCCTGCGCAAACGCGCTCAACAGAAAGGTCGCCAGCGACGCCCGTCCCAGCCACCCCAGCGCATCGCCCACCCTGTGCTTCTCAAGCAACCGCGCCAGCAGGAAGAGCGCGGCCGTTCCCGTCAGACCCATCAAGATATAGTTCCATCGCCCTGCGTAGCCATAGAAGTAAATCGTCACCACCTGAAACCCACCCAGTAGCACCAGTCCAAGCGCGGCCTTCGTCTTCTCAAGCCGTTCCAGCATAAAAATATGATTCCCAACCCACATCCCGGCAGCGACAAAACAAAACTCACGCAACACACGGTCAATGATGTACGAACCATAGACCGGCGATATTCCCGCCACCACCGCGAGCAAAAACCGCAGCCAGTTCGGAAGGCGAGCCGTCAGCAACGCCAGCAGCAGACAAAAAAACAACGTGAACAGAAACCAGCTAACGCTCCCGTCCGCGACGTTCAGCAGAAACGCCTTCCAGTGAAACGGCGAGTACGTCACTTGAAACCTTCGTGTCAAAGGGCCGAGCGCTGCCGTGATGACCGCGAATAGCAGATACGGATACAGGATGGTCTTAAATTTTTCGAGCGTGTAGTTGCTGGCCCCTCGCCGACGAATGCTGCCCAGCACAAACAGCCCGGAAACAAAGAAAAACGCGGGCATGTGGAAGCTGTAAATAAAGTCTTCAGAGAATGCCATCCCCGGTCCGGTCCACCAGCCCCGATGTGCTACCCCCTGGGCCGTATGGCCATAGACCACCAAAAGGATTGCAAGACCTTTCACAAGGTCCACAAGGTGTGACCGCTTTCCACTGGTAATAGGCTCCGCTGTGTCGGCTGCCGTCTGTCCCCGCTCGATCATCTACCCTGCCAGCGCCGCCTGAATGGAATAGTCGACGTACAACTCGTAGATCGTCTCATGAATCGCTCGGCATTGTGCCTGAATGCTGCTCAGATACGCCAGCACATCCAGGCTCAAAATCTCATCCACGCTGCTGTAGCTCAGAGAAGACTGCAGCCGCCCACTCAACCGCCGCAAGCCCTCGGCGCGACTCTTCCCGCTGTCTCCCTGTATCTTTTCGAGCGCGCACAGCAGGCTGTCGATCGAAAACCGCACCGAGTGCGGGAACTCCTCATCGAGCAGAAGAAACTCGAAGATTTGATCCGGTGTCAGATCCGCCGTATACACCTTGCAGTAAGCCTCAAACGCTGTCGCTGAGCGTAACAGTCCCATCCAGTCCAGGTACTCATTGCCATCGGCCATTCTCTCAGGGTGCCCCCAAAGGTCGATGTGGTACGCCTGGAGCAATAACGCCGTCGCGCATGCCCTTTCGATATACCGCCCGACCTGAATGAACTGCCAGCCTTCGCCGTGGTTCATCGTCGAGTCTGTCACCCCCTGGAACTGATGCACCGCCTCCATCACTGACTGCAGGAACTCACTAGGCTGCGTCATCCCCGCCCCCAAAGCCTCTGACTGAGTCCGATGCTGCATCTCTGGCCGGGTCACCTGTAAATAAAGGCTATTGAGCCGATGCCACTGCTCCGTAGAAATCTGCTCCCGCACATGCCGTGAGTTCTCACGCGCCGCAATGATGCACGACAGGATGGAAGCCTTGTTCTCCGTGTCGAAGGTTAACGCCTGTGTCAGCGCATACGGCTCACCTGTCCACTCGATATTCTTCGGTTTGCCCAGCGCTTGTAGCACCCGCTGCCATCTCCGCTCTGCGCTGATCGGGCTCTCATCGAGCATGAGATTCAGATTCACATCCAGCAGCCGCGTTGTATGCTCAGCGCGTTCGAGATACCGACTCATCCAGTACAAACTATCCGCAACACGTGACAGCATCCGCCACTCCCTTTACTGACTCAGCACCCACGTATCTTTACTCCCGCCACCCTGCGACGAGTTCACCACTAACGATCCTTGATTCAGCGCCACACGCGTCAATCCACCTGGCACAATCGTCACCTTATCCCCATACAACACATATGGCCGTAGATCCACATGCCGCGGCTGCAACTCGTCTCCGATTAGACAAGGTGCTCGCGAAAACGAGATCGTAGGCTGAGCAATATAGTTCCTTGGGTCAGCCTCGATCTTCCGCGCAAAATCCTCCTGCTCTGCCTTGGTCGACTGCGGCCCGATTAGCATCCCATACCCGCCGCTCTCGCCGACCGCTTTTACCACCAGCTTGTCAAGATTTTGCAACACATGTTGCCGCTCTTTAGGTCTGGTCAACAGATAGGTCTCGACATTCTTCAGCACCGGCTCTTCACTCAGGTAATACTTGATAATCTCCGGAACGTACGCATAGAGCGCCTTGTCATCGGCCACACCGGTACCAAACGCATTTGCCAGTGTCACATTCCCAGCACGGTAAGCATTGAACAGACCAGCCACTCCAAGAATTGAATCTCCGCGAAACGCCAGGGGGTCAATGAAGTCATCATCCACGCGCCGATAGATCACATCCACCCGCCGCAACCCGATCGTCGTCCGCATGTACACAACGTTGTCGTGCGTTACCAGATCGCGTCCTTCAACCAGTTCGATCCCCATCTGACGCGCAAGATACGCATGCTCAAAGTAAGCCGAGTTAAACACTCCTGGCGACAGCAGCACGATATTCGGCTCCGGTCGCCCCTCGGGCGCCAATGATCGCAACGTTCCCAACAGCAATTGTGTGTACTGTTCAATCGGTCGCACGTTGTAGCTTCGAAAGAGCTGCGGAAAGATCCGCTTCATCACCCTGCGATTGGTCAGCATATAGCTGACCCCGCTAGGTACGCGCAGATTATCCTCCAGCACCACAAACTCGCCGTTCTCCAATCGGATCAGGTCGGTCCCGCAGACAGCAATGTAGACATTCCGGGGAACCTGCAAACCCATCATCTGCCGCCTGTAGTGTTTGCAGCTATAAACCACCTCACGCGGCACGATTCCGTCATCCAGAATTCGTCCCTCGTTATAGATGTCCTTGAGAAAAAGATTCAGTGCCGTAATCCGTTGCGTCAGCCCGTGCTCCACCGTCGCCCACTCGGCTGCCGTAATAATCCGTGGAATCAGGTCATACGGAAAGATCTTCTCCGTTCCTTCTTCGCGGCCGTACACCGTAAACGTGATGCCTTGATTCAGGAAGCTAAGGTCCGCCGCCTGTTTTCTCCGTTGCAGCTCTTCCGAAGGCAGCAACGAAAAGTGTTCCAGCAGCGGTTCGCAGTGCTGGTGCAGGTCGCCGAGTCCAGTGAACATCTCGTCATAGGCATGGTCCAGCAGATAGTTTTTCAGGGCCGCATGCTCGAACTGGGATGACTGGGTTGGATGCATTAGGAGCCTTGAGTATAGCGGGACATTCCCAAGCATCCAAACCCAATCTGGCCGAGTCTTCGAAAATCAAAAAAGAGAGACCGTCACCACCAGCCATACTTTCCGTGAACCTGCAAACTTACATCCGTTTGCCCCCCGCCAACATCAGCGTCTGGCCCGTGACCCAGCCCGCATCGTCGGAAGCAAAGAACACAGCCGCCGTCGCGATGTCCTCGGGCTGCGCAATACGTCCAAGCGGTGTCGTTGCCTCCGTATGCTTCTGGAAGTCGCTACCTGCGAAACCAACAGCATGCAGTCCCTCCGTCTCCACCATGCCCGGATTCAGCGAGTTCACGCGAATCTTCTTCGGCCCCAGTTCCTGCGAAAGCGAAACAGCCAATGAGTCCACCGCAGCCTTCGTCGCGCTGTAGACAGACCAGGTAGGCGCGGGCATCTGACCGACAAGCGAGCTGATATTGATGATCGAACCGCCCTCCGGACCAATCAACTTCACCGCCTCCTGAGTCGTGAGCAACAGGCCGAGAACATTCAGGTTGAACTGCTTATGAAAATGCTCCTCCGTAATCTCGCCAAGCGGTTTGAAGTCATAGATTCCGGCGTTATTCACCAAAATATCCAGCTTTCCGTAAGCCTTCTTGGTCTCTGCGAACAGTTGCGCAATGTCTTCCGGCTTCGAGACATCGCCCTGCACAGCGATCGCCTTGCCGCCCTTTGCGGTAATCTTCGCAACCACAGCATCCGCGCCGGCCTTGCTACTGCTGTAGTTCACAATAACGGACGCCCCAGCTGCGCCAAAATGTTCCGCGATCGACGCTCCAATGCCCTTCGATGCACCTGTTACCACTGCCACTTTTCCTGTGAGCTTGCTCATGCCTGATGTTCTCCTGTGGTCCATCAATTCGATAGCCATCTAATGGATGAGGGCGAATCACAGAAGGGTCCACGTCTTCTCTAAACATTTACGAATCGTCGACGAGCTTCCTCCGCATTCGAGCTTCCTCGAATCAGCGTCTTACGCTCCACCATTCACCGTATCTTCTTGCCGTCCCGCATATTTTAGAGGCCAGCATGTGCCCAACTAGGCTAAACTAGTAAGGACGCGCACTTTCCCCAAAACACCACCCCTAAGCGCACAGACAGGACATAAACGCAGTGAGCAACTCAACCGCAGTAGCCGTTAAGCCTATCTTCAATATCGCGATCATCGCCCACGTTGACCATGGCAAGACCACGCTCGTCGACGCCATGCTTCGCCAGTCCGGGACTTTTCGGTCCAACGAAGCCGTCACCGACCGCGTCATGGACTCCAACGATCTTGAAAAAGAGCGCGGCATCACTATTCTTGCGAAGAACACCGCCCTCTACTATCACGACAATAAGATCAACATCGTCGACACTCCAGGCCACGCCGACTTCGGCGGCGAAGTAGAGCGCGCCCTCAAGATGGTTGACGGCGTAGTTCTTCTTGTCGATGCCTCGGAAGGCCCCCTGCCGCAGACTCGCTACGTTCTTTCGAAGGCCCTCGAAGCTGGCCTCACGCCCATGGTTGTCATCAACAAGATTGACCGCCCTGACGCGCGTCCCCAGGAGGTCCTGAACGAAGTCTACGACCTCTTCATCGACCTCGACGCAGACGAGTCCGTCCTCGACTTCCCAGTGCTCTACACCAACGGAAAGCTCGGCACCGCGACGAACGATCTCGCGACCCCCGGCACGGATCTCCAGCCCCTTTTCGAGCAGATCGTCCAGACCATTCCTGTCTCCAAGGGCGATCCCGAAGGCACCCTCCAGATCCTGGTCACCAACCTCGACTACTCCGACTACCTTGGTCGTCTCGCCATCGGCCGCGTCTTCAACGGCACTATGCGCACCGGCCAGGAGTACAACGTCGCCAAGATCGACGGCACCTTCACCAAGCACAAAATCACCAAGCTCTTCAGCTTCTCCGGGCTCAAGCGCACCGACATTGAAGAGACACAGGTAGGCGACATTGTCGCTATCGCCGGCATCCCTGGCATCTTTATCGGAGAGAGCTTCTGCGACATCGAGAATCCGCAGCCTCTTCCCCAGATCACCATCGATGAGCCTACGATTGCTATTCAGTTCAACGTCAACAACTCCCCATTCGCTGGCCGCGAAGGCAAGTTTGTTACCTCGCGAAACCTCCGCGATCGCCTGGACAAAGAGCTCCTTACCAATGTCTCGCTCAAGATGCAGGACACCGGTTCTCCGGACTCCTTCAAGGTGCTGGGCCGCGGCGAACTTCAGCTGGGCATCCTCATCGAGATGATGCGTCGCGAGGGCTTCGAGCTCATGGCGAGCCGTCCCGAAATCGTTACCAAGAAGATCGATGATGCTGTGATGGAGCCGGTTGAGCACCTGTCGATTGACGTTCCTGAAAACTTCGTTGGCACCGTTATTGAGCGCCTTGGGCCGAGAAAAGGCGAGATGGTCAAGATGATCAATCACGGCTCAGGCCGCGTCCGTATGGAGTTTCGTATCCCCTCGCGTGGTCTGATTGGCCTGCGTTCTGAGATGCTTACCGAGACGCGTGGAACGATCATCATGAATTCGATTCTTGATGGCTATATCGCTTATCAGGGTGAGATTCCGCAGCGTTTGTCGGGTGCTTTGATCTCTGACCGTCAGGGGACTACGACTGCTTATGCGCTGGAAGGTCTGCAGGACCGCGGCGTTCTGTTTGTTTCGGATGGCGTGGAAGTGTATGAAGGCATGGTGGTTGGCGAGCATTCGCGAGACAACGATCTCGATGTCAACTGCGTTCGCGAGAAGAAGCTCTCGAATATGCGTGCTTCAGGTTCGGATGATGCTGTGCGGCTGGTTCCCTACAAGCAGCTGACGCTGGAGCAGTGTATTGAGTTCATTGCGGATGATGAGCTGGTTGAGGTTACGCCTAAGTCGTTGCGTATGCGGAAGAAGGTGCTTCAGGCGAACCGTCGTCCCCGCAAGGGCGGCAGCGAATAACTACGGACAAAATATGGTTTCTTGACGGCCGGACCTTCTTAAGGTTCGGCCGTTATTTTTTGTCGAAGGAAGAAAAAAATATTCGTGGGTGAAGTGTGGTTTTTGCACGGGTTTTTGAGAAAAGTGGGTGTTTGAATGTGGTTTTTTGATGGTGATAACGTGGTGTTTTGCGTGGTGGACGTGGAGTTTAAACATCCACTCTTCGGGAGCCTAAAAAAGTGACACGGTTTTGAACTTTATTTTCTGGCTGGGCAATGTCGACCCTCAGAGCGCGTGACGGCTGGACAGGTGGGGCTGAAAAGAAGGTGAAGATCCTCGCGTTAGGGGGAGCAGGATGTCCTTCGATTGCGGCTCCCGCGATGAAACTGTGAGGGCGACAGACAACGACGTGAAGAGGGTGGGTGGAAAGGGACGAGCGGTTTGAGCAGGACGGAGTTCCTTGGGATCCTTCGCTGCGCTCAGGATGACAGCAAAAGCCTAATACGTTCAGGATGACAGCCAAGGCTTAATGCGCTCAGGATGACAGCAAAGGCCTAGTGTGCTCAGGATGACAGCAAAGCATAATGCGTTCAGCATGACAGCAAAGGCCTCGTGCGCTCAGGATGACGGCAAAGGCTTAGTGGCGCTGAGGATGACAGCAAAGGCTTAGTACATTCAGCATGACAGCAAAGGCCTAATGCGTCAGCCTAATACAAGCTTCGCCAACTCAAGGCTTTGCTGGTTCAAGGCTTCGCCAGCTATATGCAGAGCGAGAGGCAGAGCCGACAGAGGCGTATTTTGCGGCGTTCGGTAGCCGCTCAGTTGTGACCGTCCTGTTCGGGGGGAACGTAGCTGAAGAGCCGTAGGCGCTCGCTTTCACGTTCGAGCGATCGTTCTCTGCCGCGAAGCAGATCCCTGAGTGAAAGCTCGCCGCATATCTGCCCGTTGGAACGGTCTACGACCGCCAATGTTTCTAAACCTTCCATCGCCATCAGCTCTGCGGCTCCGCGGGTGGTCGAGTCGGAGTAAGAGTAAGCGGCCGGGAGTGGAGCGGTTGGGGTGTCCTTTGTGAGGGGCGACATGACCTCGCGAACAAGGACGAGCTCAAGCGGGTCGACGCCGTACTCGCGAGTCAGATGATAGCCTCGCCGGCTGAGCTTTTCGGTCAGAATCGATCGAGGCATGATGAGGGCGGTGATGAGGTAGGATGCGATGCAGGCCGTGGCAAGCGGGAGCAGGGCGGGGAGACAGTGAGTGACCTCGAGGCTGAACAGGATGGCGGTGAGAGGGACACCAAGCGATCCTGCGAGCATCGCTCCCATGCCGATCAGGGCCCAGAGCGCTTGAGTTTCGGCGGGAGCATGAGTAAGGTGCCCGGCCAGTGCGCCTACGGCTCCGCCGATCATGAGTAGGGGAGCGAGCACGCCGCCGGAGGTTCCCGATCCCAGGGAGAAGGCCCACATGAGCGACTTTGCGAGCAGAATTCCTACGATGAGGCCAATCGTGGGAGTCCCGTGAAGCAGTTCGGCGATGTTGTCGTACCCGACTCCAAGGCCCCGGGGGAAGAAGAGGCCACCGACTCCAATGCCAATGCCGCCGATTGCGGGCCACCACATCCAGTGGAGATGCAGGTGCTCGAATAGATCCTCGAAGGCATACATCATGCGGCTCATGCCGGCAGCGATGAGGCCGAGGAGAGCACCCAGGAAGAGAGCGCCGATCACGAAGGGAGCACCATGAGTTCCGGTTATGACCGGCATAGGAAAGATCGGCCCCGCGCCAAGCCAGTAGACCCGGAAGAGTGATGCTGTGACGCTGGCAATCGCTACCGGGACCAGGCTTCGCGGGCGCCATTCGAAGAGAAGGAGTTCGACGGCAAGAAGAATGGCAGCCACGGGCGTGGCAAAGGTTGCCGACATGCCCGCTGCCGCACCGGCGACGAGGAGCGTGGTTCTCTCTGCATCGGTGACGTGCATCCACTGACCAATGAGCGATCCCACGGCTCCGCCGGTCATGATGATGGGGCCTTCGGCGCCGAATGGGCCGCCTGAGCCGATCGCAATGGCGGCGGAGATGGGTTTCAGGAGGGCAATCTTCGGAGCAACTTTAGCGCGATGCAGGAGGATGGCTTCGATAGCTTCCGGGATACCGTGCCCGCGGATCTTATCCGAGCCGAAGCGCGCCATAAGGCCAACGAGCAGGCCTCCCAGGACTGGGACGACGACCATCCAATGTCCTAGGTGGCTTCCTGCGGGAGAGACCGGGGCGAGGCTGAAGCGGTGGTAGTAGAAGATGTTGGTTGAGAATGCGATAGCACGCAGGAGTAGAACGGCGAGCAGGGTGGCGCATAGACCGATGCCGATGGAGACGCCGGAGAGCAGCCAGACCCGTCGATCAACCGTGAAATCCTTGAGAATGGATGGTTCTGACTTCAAGTTTGTCCTTCCCTCTGCTGAGTTTGTGTTTCGGTTTTGTGATTCCGAGGTTGTGTTCTGAGGTTGTGTTTCATGCGGCGCAGCGATCATTTTGTGTTGCGGATGCGGGTGAGGGCCTGGATAAGGCTGGGGGCCAGTTCGCGTAGTTGTTGGGCATGGGCCTCAGAGAGCTGACGAAGCGCCTCCTGACCCTGCGCGGTGAGTTCGAGCACCACCCACCTGCGGTCGTTCTGATCGTGGGTTCGTCGCACCAGACCTGCCAGCTCGCACCGTTTGCTGAGCTCGACGACGGTGTGGTGTCGCAGGCCCATCACCTCGGCGATGTGGGAGATGGTGACGAGGGTGTCGTCGGGAGCTCCGGCGATCTGCAACATGAGCTGGTGCTGTTGCGGCTGGAGGCCGGCTGCGGTGGCGGCTTGTTCGCTGAACTGGAGGAAGTGTCGAATTTCGGATCGAAACTTGGCCAGCAGCTGAATCTCGTTGCGATCGGTTTTTCTGGACACGAACTTCCCTCTAAGAGTATCGTAACACGATATGATCTGCGGCAGAGTCCGGCAGTCTTGCTGAGCGGCTCCGCGGGCTCCGGCTGTTGGGTCGAAGAGGTGTCAAATGATGAACATCTATGTGTTTATCTTTCTCCTGCTGCCGTTTCTTGGAATGATCGGCGCTTTGGTGGTGCTGGCACGAGATAGAAGAGTTCACCCTGGCGAACGCCGCTCTGGATTGCGGTAGAGGCTGGTTTTCGGATTGGTCGGCAACCGTGGGGATACGGACGAAATGCGGGGGTCTCTCCACTGCGTCGCGCGATGGGACCGCGCGACTTCGGTCGAGATGACGCTTGCGGGGCGCCACTTGTCGGAGACGCCAACTTGAACCAGCAGTCCGCACGATGGGGAAAAAGGTCGGGGCGGTGGGGAACAGGTCGGGCGTTGAAGAAACAGGTCGGCCGATGAGAGCGCCGGCGATGGTTCCGGGCGGGTTGAAGGACTGGGCGAAGTTGAGTCTTCGCTCGGAGGTCTCGGGTTCGCCCAGCTGGGTGACGAATGAGGCTGCGCCGGTTTCGAGAAAAGCCAGACCGGCGGCGATGACGAAGAGAGCTAAGAGAAAAAAGCTGTAGCGGTTGATCTCGGCTGCGGGCCAGAACAAAAAGCAACCGAAGGAGTAGAGCATCAGGCCGGAGACGAGTCCGATGCGATAACCGAAGCGGCGGAGGACGAAGGCTGCAGGCATGGAGACGCAGAAGTAGCCGAAGTAGAAGGCCGATTGAATGAGGCCTGCCTGCAGGCGGGAGATCTGGAACGACTTCATGAACTGCCGGATCAGGACATCGTTGAGGTTGTTCGGCATCGCCCATAGGAAGAACAGAGCGGTGACCATGACGAACGGTGCACGCTAGCGCGCATCGAAGAGCGGCACGTCTGCGCGATGCGGAGATTGTGTGCCGGTGTCCTGCTTTGGGATCGAAGGCGGGACGTGCATGGGCGAATCCTGATTCGCGGGATTGACGGTTGTTGAGTGTCCGGAAGATGCGTGCACGAATGGTACAGGAAGAGGCGATTCGGTTATTTGAGGTCGAAGCGGTTTGATTAGAGCGGCTGAGGGTGAACCGATGCGCCGTTGGTATCTGGCTTCTCTACAGGGATTTTGTCCTCGTCGGATAATTATGACGGGTGGGTAGGGGAAGCAGCCTCACTGATTAGTAATCACCATAAAGTTGTAGTGCAGTTACTACTGGGTGACTGCATAGTTGGACGTGTCTTCTGTCGCATTGAAAAGTTTAGGACTTGAGAATAAGCCACGCTGTACCTGTTAAGAGGCTCTCGAGGCCAGCCTCCCTGAAGCGAAGTTCGTGAAGCCAGTCAAGAGAGGGCGTGATTATGTTTCAGAGATTTCGAACTGCATTCGGCACGACTTTGGGTCTCATTCTTTTATGTGCGACTCCCGTATTAGCGAATCACGTAGACACCGCCAACGTAACGGTCACCTGCAACGCCTTCAGCTTTTCGGTAGCGGCTTCGGAGTTGTCACCGGGAACGAAGTATCAGATCAGCTACACGATCGAAACGTCACCCTACTCCGGCGCTCCGATTACCGGCACTATTCCGTTGACTGCGTCTTCGACTACCACCTTCGAGGCGACTGTGTGGGGTTCGTTCCCGGCTTTGATCGGAACTTACAACTTCACCGGCACTGCGAGCCTGGTGGGGCATAATACGGTCCCGATTCTGTTTTCGCCGACGAGCATCTCCTGCGGAGCTCCGCCGCCGCCGCCCAACTCGGGCAAGGGGATCGACACGGCGAGCTTTAATGGAAACCGGCTCTTGCCGGGCGATTCGGTGTGGTTCAACGCGAACTTCACAGTCAAGAACATCCCCAGCACCGGGGGCGTCATTACCTTTACCAATTCCAGAATTGTCGATGTAGAGACTGGGGCGCTGTTTACGAGTTCGGCTCCAAATGCTCAGATAACCTTCTCGCCGACCGCGACCTGCAGTTCGACGACGTTCAGTACGATGACCAATACCTGGATTACTACGGTTCCCCTCACGGGAGACGATGAGATCTTTCTTACCGGTGTGGCGATTCCAGTGCCGTCGGCTGGGATACCTGCTGGGATTAATGTCACCTGGAGCGGAACGTTCAATACAACGGGTGCTCCGGGGATGTCGATCGAGTGGAAGTGGGGTGCTGCAGTCTACTCCAGTATTGCGACTGATTCGAATCTTCTAGAGGTCAAGGCTGGACACCACACGGCATGCCGGCAGAGCAACGGGGACCATGCGGCAACGCCTGAGGGCGTCAACAACAGGAATCAGCCGTGGAAGGGGTTTGTGATCAGCGGCGCGACGGGCGGCGGAGATGCGAACTGGACGGGGTCGTGGAGCGGCACCGAGACGGTCACTCCGACGGCCGTAACCGATCCTGGTCCTGGGCCGAAGGGGTAGCACGTCGTAGTTGAAGAAGGGCTTTTAGAGCTCCGGTGCAACGCGAAAACTGCGTTGCACCGGAGCTTTTGTGTGGGAGACGTCCTGCCGGACGGGCCCACTGCGCGTGGGGCGGTCACTTCGTGACTTGTATACCCTGTCTCGGCTCGACTGGCGTTAGCGGCCCTCCCGTTGGTCGGGAGGAGACTACTTGTGGGTCTTGGCGGTCGCGAAGCGCTTGTTGATCTCTTCCCAGTTGACGGTGTTCCACCAGGCGGCGAGATAGTCGGGGCGCTTGTTCTGATATTTGAGGTAGTAGGCGTGCTCCCAGACGTCGTTGCCTAGGATGGGGTAGTGGCCCTGGGAGAGGGGGTTGTCCTGGTTCGCAGTGGTGACAATGCTGAGCTTGCCGCCGATGATGATGATCCAACCCCAACCTGAGCCGAACTGCTTGGCGGTGGTCTCGTTGAACTGCTTCTTGAAGTCTTCGAACGATCCGAAGTCTTTCTTGATCTGGTCGGCGATCTCGCCGGTGGGTTCGCCGCCGCCCTTGGGCTTCATGATCTGCCAGAACATGGTGTGGTTGACGTGGCCGCCGCCGTTGTTCTGGACGACCTTGCGAACGTCTTCGGGGATGCTGGCGAGGTCCTTAAGGAGCTCCTCGGGAGACTTCTTGCCGATCTCTGGATGTTTCTCTACCGCGCCGTTCAGATTGGTGACGTAGGTCTGGTGGTGCTTGTCGTGGTGGAGCTTCATCGTAGCTTCGTCGATGAAGGGCTCAAGCGCCGCGTAATCGTAGGGCAAAGGTGGTAGTTCGTAGGCCACAGTAGTTCTCCTGTCGTCGTTCGTTTTGTCAGTCAGGAGGATCCTGACTGCCTGAGTGAGTTCGATGCTGTCCGGGCGGTGCGCGATGCACCTGGGCGAGTCGTCCCAACCTCAGGAATCATAACTTACCTGCGGATTCATCGCTCTTTGACGGAGGGATGTAACCGAGTGCGGAGTTTTGCGCTCTAATAAGAACCAATGAACGACCTCACTGCTTCTTACCGCTGGCTTGACGATGATGGAGCTGCCTTTGGCGCTCCTGGGCTGGAACCGCGCTGGACCTCGAGCGAAAAAGACGCTGTTTCGACAGCGTATGCGGCTTCGAGCCGAGTGTGGTTTACGGTCTCGCATGGGACGTTGAACGAGATTTACTACCCGACGATCGATCGCCCGCAGACCCGCGATATGGAGTTGCTGTTCAGCGATGGCGAGACGTTTGTGCATGAGGAGAAGCGTCACTTCGAGTACGACTTTCATTACATCGATGCGGCTGCTCCCGCGGTCCGGGTGGTGGCCAGCGATCTGGATGGACGTTATACGGTGACCAAGGAGTTCATCTGTGATCCGCATCATCCTGTGGTGTTGATGAACGTGAAGATAACCGGGGATGAGGACGTTCTGTCGCGGCTGAAGTGCTATGCGCTGCTGGCGCCGCATTTGAACGGCGGTGGAGCGGGGAACTCGGCGCGGTCGATCGATGTGGCGGGACAGCGGTGTCTGCTGGCTTGGAAGGGCGAGACTTCGCTGGCGTTTGGCGCGGACTGCGGGTTTGTACGGTCTTCGTGCGGCTATGTCGGGACCAGTGATGGGTACCAGAATCTGGTTCAGGATATGCGGATGAGCTGGCAGTTTGGGCAGGCTCTGGATGGCAATCTTGCGTTGATGGGAGAGATCGATATCTCGCAGAATCGTGAGTTCACGGTAGCGATTTCGTTTGGGGATGGGCATCATGCGGCGATCGCGCAGATGATGCAGACGCTGGCTTCGCCTTATGAGTTGCACCAGAAACGGTTCGTGGATCAGTGGCAGAGGGTGAACCCGCCGATTGGTTTGGCGGCGGTCTCGACGGACGGTGGGAGGCTGATGCGGATCAGCCAGAATGTGCTGTTGACGCATGAGGACAAGACATACTCGGGCGCGTTTATTGCGTCCGCTTCGGTGCCGTGGGGAGCGTCGAAGGGTGACTCGGATTTAGGTGGGTATCACCTGGTGTGGACTCGGGATATGGTGCAGACTGCGAGCGCGCTGTTGGCGTGTGGAAGGACAGATACGGCTCTCCGGGCGCTGGTTTATCTGGCTTGCACGCAGAAGCCGGATGGGAGCTTTGCGCAGAACTTCTGGATCGACGGGACGCCCTACTGGACGGGAATTCAGCTGGATGAGGTGGCGTTTCCGATCATTCTGGCTTGGCGGTTGTGGAAGCAGGATGGGCTGGGGAGCTTCGATGTGTTTCCGTTTGTGGAGCGGGCCGCGGCGTTTCTGGTGCGGTATGCGCCGGTGACGCAACAGGAGCGGTGGGAGGAGGCGGCCGGGTATTCGCCGTCGACGCTGGCGGCGGTGATCTCGGGGTTGATCTGTGCTGCGGATATTGCTCGTTCGCGGGAGTCAGTGGAACTGGCGAACTATCTGGAGACGTATGCGGACTGGATTGAGTCGCACCTGGATGAGTGGACGACTACGACTGAAGGCGTGTTGCACCCGGATGTGAAGTATCACTACATGCGGATTCGTCCGCCAGCCAAAGGTGAGCCGTTTCATGACGACAGTCTGCCACCCGGGATGATTCGAATTAATAATCGCGAGCCGGGGGAGAGGAATGTGTTCGAGGCTCGCGAGGTGATCGATGGAGGATTTCTGGAGCTGGTGCGCTATGGGATTCGACGGGCTGATGATCCTTTGATCGTCGATTCGTTGAAGGTGGTCGATCACTGCTTGAAGATTGAGACGCCGTTTGGGGATTCGTGGCGGCGATACAACCATGACGGGTATGGGCAGAAGAAGGATGGGGGGCCGTATGACGGGTCGGGGCAGGGTCGCGCATGGCCGATTCTGACGGGCGAAAGAGGCCACTACGAGCTCTGCGCTGGGAACGACTTCAGCAAGTACGTCAAGGCGATCGAACAGTTTAGTTCCGTTGGAGGGATGCTTCCGGAGCAGGTCTGGGACTATGACGATATTCCTTCGCGTGGGATGTATCGCGGGCGGTCGGCGGGCTCGGCGCAGCCGCTGGTTTGGGCGCATGCGGAGTACCTGAAGCTGCTGCGCTCGGCGGCTGATGGCCGGGTGTTTGACCGGATTCAGGCGGTAGAAGATCGTTATGCTGTCGTGAAGGAGAAGCGCTCGTTTACGAACCATATCGAGATCTTTGAGCCGGGGCGGCCGATTCGCTCGCTCTACTCGGGACATACGCTTCGCATTGTCGATCGGGAGCATTTTCGTGTCGTCTATACCTATGACAACTGGGCTACGACGCTTACTCTTGAGTCGCGGTCTGTTGGATATTCGGGATCGTTTGTGGATATTCCGACGGGCGCGGGTCAGGTAGGCAAAATTACGTTTACCCTCGCATGGCCGGTAGAGGGACAGCAGGATCGCTGGCTGGGGCGAAATATTGATGTCTCCATCGATCCGGTTCCGGCATCTACCAAGGTGTAAGGATGCGGCTAGTCCGGTCCCGCTAGTACACTGTTAGAGTTTGACCAAATCTTCCAGATTCAGCGTCGGCAAAGCGGCGCGCGAATCTCCAAAAGAGCAAAGGAACAGCATGAGCGAACAGCAGGATTCGAAGCAGCAAGAAATTGACCAGATCTCCATCAACGCCCTCCGCTTTCTCGCCGTCGATGCCGTGGAGAAGGCGAAGTCCGGACATCCCGGAGCTCCGCTGGGATGCGCTCCGATCGCTTATTTGCTCTATCACAAGCTGATGAAGCACGATCCTTCAGATCCGAAGTGGATTGATCGGGATCGTTTCGTACTTTCGAATGGGCACGCATCGGCGCTGCTGTATGGTGCGCTGCATCTGTCAGGGTACGACTTGCCGATTTCGCAGCTGGAGCAGTTCCGGCAGTGGGGCTCGCATACGCCCGGCCACCCCGAGTATGGCGAGGCTCCAGGTGTTGAGGTGACGACGGGTCCGCTGGGGCAGGGTCTTGCGATGGCTGTGGGTATGGCGACGGCGGAGCGGCACCAGGCTGCGGTCTACAACCGCGATACGTACAACATCGTCGACCACCACACCTATGTACTCTGCGGCGATGGCGACCTGATGGAAGGCATCTCGCATGAGGCATGCTCGCTGGCGGGAACGTTGGCGCTGGGCAAGCTGATCGTGCTTTATGACGACAACCTGATCTCGCTCGATGGGCCGACGGAGCTCTCTTTCACGGAAGATGTGACGAAGCGGTTCGAGGCTTACCACTGGCATGTGCAGCATGTAGCCGATGGCAACGACCTGGTGGCGATTGAGGCGGCGATTCTTGCAGCCAAGGCGGAGACGTCGAAGCCCTCGTTGATTCGCGTGCGCACCGTGATCGGTTATGGAAGCCCGAAGGCTGGCACGAATAAGGTGCATGGCGAGGCGCTTGGACCGGAGGCGACCAAGGAGACGAAGAAGAACCTGGGCTGGCCTGAGGATAAGAGCTTCTACGTTCCCGATGAGGCTCGCAAGAACTGGGACACGATCAAGCTGCGGGGCAAGGATCTGCATGCTTCGTGGACGGCGGAGTTTGAAGAGTACGCCAAGGCTTATCCCGAGCCGGCGGCACAGTTCGACCGTACGATCAAGGCAAAGCTCGCCGATGATTGGGAGAAAAAGATCCCAACCTTCCCGACTGAGAAGCCGATGGCAACTCGAAACGCCGGGCAGGCGGTGATGCAGGCGATTGAGAACGTGGTTCCGGAGTTGTTTGGCGGCGCGGCGGACCTGACTGCTTCGACCAAGACGATCTTCAAAGATTCACCGAGCTTTCACGTGGACCCGGCTGGACGCAATGTGTTCTTCGGCGTGCGCGAGTTTGGCATGTGCGCGATGGTGAATGGCATGGCGGCGCACGGCGGGCTGATTCCGTTTGGGTCGACGTTCTTTACGTTCTCGGACTACTGCCGTAATGCGCTGCGTCTGGCTGCCCTGATGGGCCTTCACTCGCTGTTCATCTTCACGCACGATTCGATTGGACTGGGCGAAGATGGACCGACGCACCAGCCGGTTGAGCAGCTGATGAGTCTTCGTGCTATCCCGCACCTCACCGACTTCCGGCCGGCGGATGCGAATGAGACGGCGGCGTGCTGGCAGCTTGCGCTGGAGCGAAAGAGTCCGTGCTTTATGGCGCTGTCGCGTCAGGATCTGCCGACGATCGATGCGACGATCGCTCGCGCGGGTGCGCGATTTGGGGCGTATGAGGTGGTTTCGCACGGCAAGGATTTGATTCTGATTGCGACCGGCTCAGAGGTTGGACTTATCACGAAGGCTGCTGAGGAACTGAAGGGGATTGGGATCAACGCGACCGTTGTTTCGATGCCAAGCTTCCACGTCTATGACGAGCAGAGCGACGAGTACAAAGCGAAGCTGATGCCGGAGAGCACGCCGAAGCTGGCGGTTGAAGCCGGTGCGACGCTGGGTTGGTACAAGTACGTCGGCCACAACGGAGGAGTGATTGGGTTGGACCGCTTCGGTGGTTCGGCTCCGGGAGCGGTCGCTTTCGAGAAGCTGGGCTTCACCGTTGCGAACGTTGTAGACCATGCCAAGAAGCTGGTAAAGAAGTAAATGGAGAGGCGGGGTCGATCACCCCGCCTTTTCATGGTCTGGCAATAAACTCTGTGTCTACTCAAGCCTGACTACTACTCATTTGCGCCTTGTGACACCGCCCGAGCATCTTAACCTGAACGCTATGAAGGGGGCAGAGTCTTGGGGTGGGTTGGTTGCAGGCGATTCGCGCATTATGTGTCGCCTGGGCGGCGTCGGGATGATCGGGGCTGCTGCAACGCTCGAACGGGCTCTTCCATTGATTCAGCACAAGAACGTAGCCTTTTGGAGTACTGGAGATCATGACTGAATCGATTCAACGTGTCTGGTTTATCACGGGAGCATCGACCGGTTTTGGCCGTCTGCTTGCGGAAGAGGTTCTGAGGTCAGGCGGCAAGGTGATTGCGACTGCTCGCAAGCTGGACAAGGTTGCAGATCTTGAAAGACAGTATCCGCGAAGTGCAAAGGCTTTGGCCTTGGATGTCACGGATGCCGGCCAAGTGGATTCGGCTGTGACGCAGGCCTTTGCGCAGTTCGGACAAGTGGATGTGCTGGTCAACAACGCAGGTTACGGAGTTGCTGGCGCGATTGAAGAGGTCTCGGAGGCGGAGTTTATGCCGATGTTCGAGACCAATGTCTTCGGCCTGTTGAAGGTGACGCGGGCGTTTCTGCCTCATCTGCGCAAGCAACGGAGCGGACATATTCTGAATCTTTCGTCGATCGGCGGCCTGATTGGCGGGGCGGGGATCGGGATGTATAACGCGACGAAGTTTGCTGTTGAAGGGCTGTCCGAGGCTTTAGCGGCAGAGCTTGCGCCGTTGGGTATTCGCGTTACCGTGATTGAACCTGGCCCGTTTCGTACCGACTTTCTAGGTCGCTCCGGCGTGATTGCGAAGACTAAAATTGCTGATTACGACCAGACGGCCGCGAATATGCGGAAGTATTTTGTGGAGAACGACGGCAAGCAGGCAGGTGATCCGCTGAAGGCTGTGCAGGCTATGATCCGGGTCGTCGAATCTCAGGATCCACCGCTTCATCTTTTGTTGGGCCGTAGCGCCCTGCAACGATTCAAGGGCAAGCTCGACGGCTGGCAGAGAGAGATTGCCGCCTGGGAGCAGGTGACTGTCGGAGCAGATTTTGCGGAGGGTGAGTGAGTTCTTCCTCGTACATCAAGACGATCTTCTGGGACATCGGCGGAGTCCTGCTCACGAATGGGTGGGACAAAGACGAACGTACGGAGGTTCTGTCTCGGCTCGGTGTTGATCTGGTCGATTACGAGTCGCGTCATGAAGAAGCGAACCAGTACTGGGAACGGGGACTGTCGACGGCAGAGCACTTCTTCAACGTAACGGTGCTGAATCAGAATCCGAATCTGACCTTTGCTGAGCTTTGGCCGCAGGTTTGTGCGGAGAGCAAGATTCTTCATCCGGGGAGCTTCGATATTCTTGGAGAGCTTGCTACGTCGGGAAGGTATGCGCTGGCCACGCTCAACAATGAGAGCAGTGAGTTGAACGAGCATCGTCTGGATGCGTTTCGGCTGCGGCCCTTTTTCGACTACTTTATCTGCTCCGGCTACGTGCATGAGATGAAGCCGCATCCCGGCATCTATCGGGCTGCGATCGAGATCTCGGGCCATCTTGCGGAGACCGCGTTATTTATCGACGACAAGCTTGAAAACTGCAATACCGCGGAAGCTCTCGGCATGCAGGCGATTTGTTTTGAGTCACCAGCTCAGCTGAGAGATGAGCTTGCACAACTTGGCTTACGAGCCGCATAAGGAAGGAAGATAGATGGAAGTGGGACCTTCGGTGGTCACGGCTTCAAGAAGTCGTAGTTTTGCCGGATGTGCGAGGCGGTGTAATCGACGCCCCGCATATACCTTGAATTTCATTAGCCAGACAGGGTTTTATCGTCGGCACAGCATGGAAGGTTTGTGAGGAGAGGATTATGAGCACGAGCACAGTACCAGTTGGCGTTTCGGCAGCGGCGGCGGATGCCACCAAGAAGGGCGAGCGCATTCCGGAGCCCTGCATTGTTGTTATTTTTGGAGCTTCGGGCGATCTCACCAAACGGAAGCTTCTGCCGGCGCTTTATCACCTGGACCAGTCGGGTCTTTTGCCGAAAGACTTCGCCGTGGTTGGAGTGGCGCGTCGCGATCTCAGCGCAACGTTTGGCCCGGACATGAAGGACGGGATCATGAAGGGCGGTGGTGTTGAGGAGAATGATCCAAAGCTGAAGCCGTTTATGGATCGTATCTCGTACTTTGCGACAGAGTTCGATGACGATGCGGGCTTCGATAAGTTGAAGGCGCATCTGGCGGAGTTGGATGACAAGTTTCACACCAGGGGCAATCGCCTGTTCTACCTCGCGGTCGCGCCGGAGTTTTTTGCGGACATCACGCGCCGGTTGGGCAAGCACGGCATGGCGAGACCCGAAGCTGGAGATAAGCACTGGGTACGGGTGATCATCGAGAAGCCTTTCGGCACTGATTTGGAGTCCGCGCGCCAGCTGAACGATGAGATCAACGACGTGCTGGCCGAAGATCAGATCTTCCGTATCGACCACTATCTCGGTAAGGAGACGGTTCAGAACATTCTTGTCTTCCGCTTTGGCAATGGGATCTTCGAGCCGGTTTGGAATCGCAACTTCATCGACCACGTCGAGATTACGGCTGCTGAGTCGATCGGTATTGAAGGTCGTGGGCCGTTTTATGAGAAGGCCGGCGCTGTTCGCGATGTGCTGCAGAACCATGTGATGGAGGTTCTCTCGTTTGTGGCGATGGAACCACCAGACTCGTTTGAGGCTGAGGCGGTGCGTACCGAGAAGCTTAAGGTCTGGCGCGCGATTGAGGGCATTCCTGTCAACAACACAGTGCGCGGGCAGTATGGTCCGGGCAAGGTAGATGGCAAGGAGGTTGTTGGCTATCGCCAGGAAGATCGTGTGTCGCCGACTTCGAGCACCGAAACCTTTGCTGCGATCCGCTTGGAGATTGAAAACTGGCGCTGGGCTGGCGTGCCGTTTTACCTGCGTGCTGGGAAGCGGCTGGCAAAGCGTGTGACAGAGGTGACGATCGTCTTCAAGCAGCCACCGCTGCACCTGTTCAAGTCCAACAGCAGTGAAGACAATATTGCTCCGAACATCATCAAGATGCGTATTCAGCCGGATGAGGGGATCTCGCTGCAGTTTGGCGCGAAGGTTCCTGGGCCGACTACCAATCTTGCGCAGGTGAACATGGCGTTCAGCTATGCGGATGCGTTCGGCAAGTCTTCGGCGAACGGGTATGAGCGGTTGTTGCTGGATGCGATGCTGGGCGATGCGACGTTGTTTGCGCACCGCGATGGCGTGGAGGCGACCTGGGCGCTGTTTACGCCGATCCTCGAGGCGTGGGCCAAGGTTGAGGGCAAGCACTTCCCCAACTACGCGGCTGGCTCCGAGGGGCCGGACTGCGCGGATGAGCTTCTGGCGAAGGATGGCCGGAAGTGGGTGGAGCTGTAGGGAACAGCAGGTTCATCGGTCATGCATCAAATGTTCGGCTGGACTCCGGAGCGTGTGAAACTTGTTCCGGAGTTCGTCCGTTTCAGGGTTGTTGGTACTTCCACTTCATCGTTGCGAGAGTCTTATGCCCCGTCCAGTTTCGGTTACGTATCGCGTATCGCCAACACCAGCAGCCACGGCTCGGGCCGGTGCGCAGCTCTTTACCGAGGCGGCGGGGAAGGCCGCTGCGTCGCGTGGAATGGCTCGCATCGCCATCTCCGGCGGCACGACGCCCAAAACCATGTTCGGTCTGCTGGCGGACCCGGCGGAGCCGTTTCTCAAGCAGGTTCCGTGGGACAAGCTCGATCTCTACTGGGTCGATGAGCGCTGCGTGCCACCTGACAATGCGGAGTCGAACTATCGCATGACCAAGGAAGCACTGCTCTCGAAGGTTCCACTGCCGGCGGAGCGCGTTCATCGGATGGAGGGGGAGCTTCCGCCCGATGTTGCTGCGGCCCGGTACGAGTCGACGATTCGAAATACGTTCAAGCTCGAGGGCGCAGAGACACCTACGTTCGACCTGGTGCTGCTGGGTATGGGCGACGACGGGCATACGGCCTCGCTGTTTCCACATACGGACGCGCTGAACGAGATGAGCCACATCGTGGTGCCAAACCACGTTCCACAGAAGGATACGTGGCGTATCACCTTGACCTGGCCTGTCATCAATCAGGGGCGGGAGGTGGCGTTTTTGATCGAGGGCATGGGTAAGGCGCAGGTTCTGCACGATGTTTTCCTTGGGCCATACCAGCCGGAGGTTCATCCCTCACAGCTGATTCGACCGGCCAGCGGACAACTGACCCTCTTGCTCGACTCAGCTGCAGCGGCTAAGCTGCCTGCACCGGCGAATTCGGATTCGACCGGAACTTTGGAGCTCAAATAGATGATTCTCGCTGGGGACGTTGGTGGAACAAAGGTTCATCTTGCACTGTACGACTTCGCCAATGGGCGTTTGCACCCGATCCGCGACCAGAAGTTCCCGGCGCATGAGTTCGCGAGCCTGGATGACGTGGTTCACAAGTTTCTGGCCGGAGACGGGACCAATGCGACGCAGGGAGAGGATATTTTTGGGGCTTGTTTCGGTTGTCCGGGGCCGGTCCGCGATGGGCGCCTGAAGCTGACGAACCTGCCGTGGACGCTGGATACGCGCGATCTGGTGAAGTCTCTTTCGATTCCTCATATCTCTCTGATCAATGACCTTGAAGCGAACGGTTATGGTATCCCGGAGCTTGCGCCCGAGAGCATCTTTACGCTGCACGAGGGCGACCCCGAGGCTACCGGACATGCGGGCCTGATGGCTGCGGGGACAGGGCTGGGCCAGGCGCTGCTGATCTGGGATGGTCAGAAGCACCGCCCGATCGCGTCTGAGGGTGGCCACGCCGACTTTGCGGCGCGGAGTAATCGCGAGATTGCGCTGCTGGAGTACTTGCGCTCTATGCTGAAGGGACGGGTGAGCTGGGAGCGGGTGGTTTCCGGCCTTGGCATCAAGAACATCTACTCTTTTCTGCGCGATGTTGAAAAGATCGCCGAGCCGGGGTGGCTGCACGACCGGATGCAGTGTGAGGACCCGAACGCGGTGATCGGGGAGTGTGCCGAGGACGGTTCGAGCTCGCTGTGCTTTGAGACGATGAAGATCTTCACTGGAGCGTATGGCGCTGAGGCGGGCAACATCGCGCTGCAGGTGCTTGCGACCGGCGGGATGTACCTTGGCGGGGGGATCGCTCCGAAGATTTTGAAGACGTTGAAGAACGGGACCTTTACCCAGGCGTTCATCGACAAGGGGCGGTTGTCGCCACTGGTTGAGTCGGTTCCGGTTCGCGTGATCCTAGATGATACCTGCGCCCTGCTGGGGGCGGCGGCTTATGCTGAGGCTCGCGCGTCGGAAAACTCGGGTTATTCCGAACGTGCTGCTTCTGTTAAGGCCCACTGAAGGCTCTCGTGAGGAACCACCGGAGGCCGCTCGAATTTGCTTTTATTTTAAGGAGGATCTTTCGCTTTCGGGGGCTTGACAGAATGTGCGCGGGATGAAATTTCTGAAATATGCTTTCTTTGCGAAGAAGATTGAGCCAGAGGAGAGGGCCTGATCCCGAAGATATTCGGGCTCTTCGACTTCTTTTTGTGGGGCAGATTTCCCTCAAGCCGTTTTCTCTCAAGCCGTTATACTGATCGCGGACCATCTTGCCCACCACTTCTATCACCTCCTCCGAAATCTCGTCGCAACAAATCCTCGATGCCCTATCTTCCGAAGACATTGCAGTAGCTTCGCTACCAGCGTTTCCCTCGCCGGCGTTTGCGGACGGGCTCGATTTTTCGCAGCGCGCCAATCTGATCGAATGGATGGATCTGCCGTGTCCTTATGAGGAGCTTCGCGCGTGCCTGCATGATATTGCCCGCGTCAATCGGCTCACGTTCGCGCAGCGGCCTACGCTTAGGTGGCTGGAGGGGTTGGTGGCTGCGTATCCTTCGGCGGCTCCGCTGCGCGTGGTGGATGTTGGGTGCGGCTATGGCGATACGCTGCGGATGATCGATCGATGGGCGGCCAGGCGTGGAGTTCGCGTAAGGCTGACGGGTATCGATCTCAATCCGGATGCGATTCGCGCCGCGCGGGAGGCGACTCCGTCGAGCCAGCAGATTGAGTGGCTGGTTGGGGATGCGCTGGCCGATCACACTCAAGGACCTATCGATGTCGTCCTCTGTTCCTTGTTAACGCACCACCTGACCAATTCGCAGATCGTGCTGTTTTTGCGTTGGATGGAGCAGACGGCGCGGCGCGGATGGTTCATCGACGATCTTCATCGCAAGCCGGTGCCGTATCACCTCTTTCGGCTGTGGGCGCGGTTTGCGAGCTGGCACCCGTTTGTGAAGAACGATGGGCCGGTGTCGATCCGGCGCAGCTTTGTCGTGGAGGACTGGCAGAGGCTGTGCGCTGCTGCAGAGGTTGCCGCGGAGACTGTCTCAATCACGGAGCACCGTCCGGCGCGGCTTTGCGTGGGACGTGTTAAGTAAGTTGCCAGCGAAGCCGCTCTTTATAAAAACACTTCCATCGTTTCGAGGCCCTCTTTGATGCTCGTTCGTGACTCTGCTTCTATTCTTTGTGCTTTTGCTCTCTTTGTTTTCACACCCGTTGGAGTGCAAGCGCAGCGGCTACCCGTCGACGTCCACCCGGAGCACTATGGGCTGATGGTAACGCCGGATTTGAAGTCGGCGACCTTTAGCGGCGAAGAGACGATCGATGTTGTGCTGGATGTTCCCAGCAAGCGAATCACGCTGAATGCGGCGGAGCTTAAGTTTGGCGTGGTGAAGTCCTATGTTCTGCCTGTGGCTGCGTACTCGTATGGCAAGCTGGGATCGCAGCCGAAGTCGCTGAACCCGGTTGAGGCGGATCGGCATCCGCAGAGCGCAACTGTGACTCTTGACGGCGAGAAGGAGCAGGCCACGTTTAGCTTTGCCGAGGAGCTGCCCGCGGGGAGAGTCACGCTGGCGATTCGCTATTCGGGGGTGCTGAACGATAAGCTGCGGGGGTTCTATCTTTCGAAGACTAAAGCGCGCAACTATGCGGTGACGCAGTTTGAGCCTACCGATGCGCGACGCGCGTTTCCAGGCTTCGACGAACCTGCGCTGAAGGCTACGTATGACATTGCGGTGGTCGTCGATAGCGGCGATACGGCGATCTCGAACTCGAACATGATCTCGGATAAAGCGGGGCCGGTGGCGGGTAAACATACGATTCGGTTTGCGACGACGCCGAAGATGTCGACCTATCTGGTTGCGTTTCTGGTGGGTGACTTCAAATGCACGGAGGGCAAGTCGGATGGAGTGCCGATTCGTGTCTGTTCGACGCCTGACAAGGTGGAGCTGACGAGGTTTGCGCTGGAGTCGGCGAAGTACGTTCTGCACTATTACGACACTTACTTTGGAATCAAGTATCCGATGTCGAAGCTGGATATGGTCGCGCTGCCAGACTTTGAAGCGGGCGCGATGGAGAACTTCGGGTGCATCACGTATCGCGAGACCGACCTGCTGGTGAATGCGAAGACCGGCGATATTCCCGAGAAGAAGCGGGTTGCGGCGGTGGTGGCGCATGAGATGGCGCATCAGTGGTTCGGCGATATGGTGACGATGCAGTGGTGGGACAATCTGTGGCTGAACGAAGGCTTCGCGAGCTGGATGGAGACCAAGCCGGTGGCCGTGTGGCACCCGGAGTGGAACTTTGACCAGGATGACGCGCAGGGGCTGAACGAGACGCTGAATCTCGATGCGCAGAGGACTACAAGAACGATTCGCGCGACGGCGAATACTCCGGATCAGATTAACGAGATGTTCGACGGGATTGCGTATGGCAAGGCCGGGGCCGTGATCGGCATGGTAGAGAACTATCTGGGGAAGGAGGTCTTTCGGCAGGGAGTGCATAACTATCTGCAGGCGCATCTCTATGCGAATGCGACCGCGGAAGACTTCTGGAGTGCACAGACGGCGAACTCGCACCTACCGGTGGATAAAATCATGTCGAGCTTTGTGACGCAGCCTGGGGTGCCGCTGCTGACGTTCTCGGAGCGGCAGGCTGGGAGCGTCCCGGTGAGAAAGAGCAGGTTTTTTCTGTCCGATGATGAGGCGAATCGGCCGGTGGACGGGCGAGTGCAGGAGTGGACGGTGCCGGTGTGTCTCAAGACGACTGGCGAGCCGATCTGCCGGGTGCTGACGCCAGGGGACTCCAGCCTCCCCCTGCCAGTGGATGCTGGGTTGCCGTTCTTCTATAGCAATGCTGCGGCAAAGGGGTACTACCGGACGGCGTACACACCGGCGCAGTTCAGCGCGATTGATGCGAAGGCGGAGAGTTCGATGACGCCGCCGGAGCGAATCGGTCTGCTTGGGGATCGCTGGGCTCTGGTGCAGTCAGGGCAGACAGATGTGGGGGATTTTCTAAATCTGGTAATGGCCCTGAAGGGAGACTCCAGTGCGGGTGTGCTCGATACAGCGCATCAGGCGATCGAGAAGATTGATTCGGATATAACGAGTGACGCGGATCGCGCTGAGCTGGCCGCAGTGCTGCAGCGGCAGTTTGGGCCGGTGTATTCGGCGCTTGGGAGTCCGGTGAAGAAAGAGTCGTTCGATCGGCAGCAGCTTCGTGGGACCCTGTTTGAAATGCTGGGGGAGGCTCATGACACCGCCGTTCTGGCCGAGGCGCAGCGACTGACTGCACGGGTCTTCGCGGTGAACAATGAAAAGGATAAGACGCTGGATCCGACACTAGCGGACGCGGCAGTGCAGGTGAGCGCAGCCAACGGCGACGCGGGGCTTTACGATAAGGTGCTTGCGGTGAGCAGAAACTTCAGCGATCCCGGACAACAGACCGATGCGCTGCGGCTGCTGGCGCGGTTTCGCGATCGTTCGCTGGTAAGACGCACGCTCGACCTGATCGCCTCGGGAGAGGTTCGAAATCAGGATAGCTGGACCATGTTGGCGGAGCTGCTGCGCGATCGCGAGACCCGAGATCAGGCCTGGGGATATATGCGGCAGAACTGGGAGAAGGTGAGCGCTCAGTTTACGGTGTCGTCGGGGGCTGAGGTGGTGGGAGCCACGGGGGCCTTCTGCACGGTCAAACAGAGGGACGAGGTGACCGATTTCTTTGCTATCCACAAGGTTGCGGCGGTCGAACGGACCCTTGCAAAGGCTGTTGATAGTATCAATGACTGCATTAAATTGCAGTCAGTTCAGGAGTCGAGGTTGCATGCCTGGCTTCAGCTTCAGCCAAAATGACGAAAGCGCGGTCTGTACAACTTAAGTCCAGGTATAACTGGGATATAGCGATTCAGCTGCCGCCTGTGGAGAAAGAATGGGCAAGTCCTTTGGAGCGTCTGTTTTGCGGCAGGACGTCGGCGAAGCCGCCATGGTGTCTGCGAGACTTTGTAGACAGGCGGTGAAAATGATCAGGGTACCCAAAAGTGTTATGAAGTGGAAGTCATTCTGCGTTGACTTTCAACTTTCGTAACGGTACCTTCCCAATTGAGGACACCAATGAAGAAAACCTGTTTCTTACTAGCCGGCATCGCCCTCCTCTCTTCCGTCGCCCTTCCGCTGCACGCTCAAGACGGTTGCGTGAACTCTCCGGAAAATCCGACAGCGATTCTTGCTGTCGTAGGCTCCGCAGGTGCATTTTTCGTTTCGGTACGTGCTCGCATCAAGGCTCGTCGTAACTCTTCCAAGTAATGCGTCACTGGGACTTGCCACCTAATACTCCCCTGGTGCGCTGCCTGGATCAATAAGACCTGTATGTCGACGTTACCTGCTACCGCTGAAGTCAGCCCACTCCGATCGGCTGGAGCGGAGGGGCTGGGCTTATCACGGGCTGCAGGGCTCGCGGCGATTGTCGCGGTGCTCGGTCTATCCACCATTTTTTCGACCGTGAGTGCTCTTTGGAACCTCTGGACCACGGACGCCCTTAAGTCGATCGGGATGTTCATCCCGCTGGTCAGCTTTGTGCTGGTTCTGCGGGCGTGGCGCTCACTTGGATGGGAGATGAAGGGCAGCTGGTGGGGCCTGGTTGTTCTGGTCGTCACGGCCGCGGTCGTGCATATCCGGGACCAAGCGGTGTTGGTGTTTGTTTTTTCGCCTAAATGGTCGGTTTACGTGCCGCCGCACTCGCTTGTTGCCTTCGCGTATGGCGCTGGGGTGGTCCTGCTGTTTGGTGGCACACGTCTGTTCCGGGCATCACTGTTTCCGCTCGTTCTTCTGTGGTTTGTCAATCCGATTCCTCACATCTTCAACGTGTTTGTCGATCTGCCGTTACAGCGCGCCTCGGCTCACGTCGCTCGCGCGTTCGCGATTGCGTTGGGCCAGCCGCTGAGCCCGGATCAACTGCGGCTGATGTTCACTCCGGAGTTTGGCATGTTCATCGCTCCAGGGTGCAATGGCATTCGTGGCGCCGTTACGATGGGGTTCATTGCGCTTATTGCCGGCTATGTCTATCGTTTCCGATGGTATGCGCATGCTGCGGTGGTGGCCGGTGCTGTTCTGCTGGGTTACGTCTTCAACTTCGCGCGCCTCTGCATTCTGGTTCTTTATTATCTGGTCGCGTTGCGCATTCCCTCCCTGCGAAGCAAAGCCGAGATGGGGGATTACGTCATCGGCGCGTGCCTCTTTCTTCTGGGGACCTTCCTGCTGTTCTACGTGGTGCGCCGTTTGAGCGAATCGCCGGGCCAGATCAAGCCCCCTGCGCTGACTTTGCTCCACTCGGACGGCGGAGTTGCAGGACGCTCCTTCTATCTTCGTTTTTTTGGAATGCTTGCGCTGGTATTGTTCAGTTGTTATGGAGTCGCGCGCGCTTATGTAAGCACACACATGGGTAGCGCGGCTGCTCAGAGAAGAGCCGATGAGAACGCGCCCGGACAGTTTCCCGAGCGTATCGGGAGCTATACTCTGGCGCGCACCTGGAATGAGAATTTATTCACGGGTCCCCTGATCTATCACTGGGCCGAGTATGCTCCGGCGGATGGCGGGGCTCACGTGTCGATCGGGGTTTCGCCGGTGATGGGGTCTCACGATACGCTCATCTGCCACTCTGCGCGGGGGGAGGATCCGATCTGGCGGGACCAGCTCTCGATGCCCACTGCGAACGGTGCGGTTGGTTTTTCGGGCTCCTTTTTCAACGATGGTGCGACCCAATCGCTTGAGGCGACTACCATCTGCAATAGCGGGTCGTGCGGAGAATATTCGAGCGACCGCACTCACTTCGGCTTTGTCTACAGCAAGCCGACCTCTCAGTCTCTGCTATCTCGGGAGACCCAGCGTCCCATCCCCATCCTGCTGAAGGTTGAGACGATAGACACGACGCTGCCGGTGGATGTGGCGCGTCAGCAGTTGACGACGGCTCTTCGCTCCTTTCTCGGCTCGGTGGATCTGGACGGACTCACGAAGCCTTACCGACAGTAACTGCATCCACCTTTGATATTCTTGGCCCTCCAGTGAGATTACTTTTGCGCAACTTTCAGGGATTTTTCAGCGCGGCGATGGCGGGGGTTCTGGCTTGCTCGCTTGCGGGATGCGGTGGCGGTTCGACCCCGACCACTCCTCCGCCGGTCACTCCACCTCCTGTGACTCCACCTCCGGTCACTCCGCCCCCAGTAGTCACCAATCCTGGTGTGAGTTTTTCAGGAAAGGCGATGGCGGGTTCTCAGCCGATCGTAGGAGGGACCGTCCAACTGTATGCTGCCGGAACCGGAGGGAATGGCTCCGCTTCGACCGCGATGCTTACGAGCACACTCACCACCGATGCCGCGGGAGCGTTCACTGTGCCCGCGGGTTATGCCTGTCCCCTCGCCGCGTCACAGATTTATGTTCTCGTGCGCGGTGGGCAGGTGGGAGGCGCTGTCGCTAATCCAGCCATTACACTCGCCAGCGCACTGGGCGCCTGCAACCAGATAGCCGCCGCGTCTCAGTTCGTGGTCAACGAGGTGACGACTGCCGTTACTGCGTGGGGACTGGCACAATTCTTTGGCACGGAAGGTAATCTTGGAGCGAGTTCGACTAACACACAGGGACTCGCCAATGCGGTGGCTACGGTTGCGAATCTCGCGAACCTTACAACCGGAACCTCGCCGGGCGCGGCCTTTCCGATGACAGGTGTCTCTCCGGCAGCGAAGATCAACGCCGTTGCCGATCTGCTCAATAACTGTACGGCCACGGCGTCAGGGTGCGGCGCACTCTTCTCTGCGACTACACCCAATGGAGGAACGGCTCCAGACAATACGCTGGATGCGGTTCTGAATCTGGTGCGTAATCCGGGGAGCAATGTTGCCATGTTGTTTGGGCAGCTTCCCTCGAGCGGCATGCCTTTTACACCAGTGCCCACTGCGGTTCCGGCGGACTGGACGCTGCACATCAGTTTCCATGGCGGGGGTATCGGCGATGGTGTGCCGCTGGACAGTAAGGCGCCGTCCGGCCTCGGCGTAGACGCTGCCGGCAATCTTTGGGTTGCGACCTACTCGGGCATCGCGGCTGAGTTTTCGACGACGGGCACTCCTTTGTTTCCGACCGGCATTACCGGTGGCGGTCTGAGCCACTCGGATGCGCTTGCTGTGGACCCGCAAGGGAACATCTGGATACCGGATGGGGCAAGTGCTGCGGTCAATGGCGGTTTTGGCAGCGTGACTGAGCTTAGTTCAAGCGGCCAGATACTCTCAGGCGCCACCGGATATAGCGCTGGAGGGATCAGTTATCCGACGGCGATCGCAATTGATGGAAACGGCACCGTGTGGATCCCCGACTATGGAAACTCGCGAGTCACCCTGCTCTCGAGCACCGGTCAACCGCTCTCGGGTACAAACGGATATGAGTCGCTGCAGTTCAGCTTTCCGCTTGCGGTTGCACTCGATTCTAATCATTACGGGTGGGTGGCGAATTCTGGCAACGATACCGTGAGCAAGGTCTCTGCTGATGGGAGTCAGATTGCGAGCTTCCCGAGTGGCAGCGGGCCGGACGGCATTGCGGTCGATCAACGCGGTTATGTATGGGTTGCGAATCAAATTGGTAACAGCATTACTGAGCTTGCGAATGATGGAACCGTGGTTTCAAGCGGCTATAGCGATAACAAAGCAAGCATCCTCGCGCCGCAGGGTCTTGCGATTGATGGATCGGGTCATGTATGGGTTGCAAACCTGCATAGTCACACGATTACCGAGCTGGCAGGTTCGGTTGCGGCTTCGCCCGGAGCGATTTTGTCTCCGACTGCAGGCTATGCGTCGGACGCTGGATTCACAGAGGCGTATGCGATTGTGGTTGATGCCAGCGGCAATCTCTGGGTGACGGACTTCAATAACGGCACTCTTACTGAGATCGTTGGACTGGCGACGCCAGTGAAGACTCCTGTTCTGGGACCGCCTCAGATACCTTAGCGCGGCAGGTCGATTACGAAAAATTGAGGCTACCGCTTGCGACGATGCGGGGCGGTAGCCTCTTCTACGATTGATTCGAAGCTATGGTTTGATCGTCAGCATCACCACGCCATGGCTGGGTACGTCGGCGGAGTAGCCACCGCTTTGTTTGCCGAGGTCGTTAGCACTCCACAGATTCCTTACGGAGACAGAGAGAGCATCGGGATAGCCGATGTCGGTCCATGCTACGGCGATCTTCGCGGCGGCCGGGCTGCGGTTGAGAAGTACGACGGCGCGGCCGCCATCCTGCAGCTGCTTTGACCAGATCTCAAGGTCGCCGGTCTTCTTTACTCTGTGTGCCTGGCGTCCGAGCGGATCCTGATCGATTCCGATGACCTCTTTGTTCAGCAGGATCTCTTTGGTGTCAGGCGACATGCTTGAGATGTCGTTGCCCGCCAGCAGAGGTGCCGAGAACATAGCCCACATGCTGAAGTGGGCGCGATACTCCTCCTTTGTCATGCCGCCGTTGCCCACCTCGAGCATGTCGGGGTCGTTCCAGTGTCCGGGACCGGCGTAGGTCTCCAATCCATTCATCTGGTCAATGATCTGGGTCACGCCGTTGCCGCCCCAGTCTTTCTTGCAGTCCCAGCAGTCCTGAATGTCGCCCGTGGCGCGCCACAGGTTTCCGATCGATTCCGCCCACAGCCATGGCTTGGTCGACCCCCACTCACAGATGCTGAAGACGATCGGTCGTCCGGAGTCGGCGAGCGCGTTGCGCATAAGGGTGTAGGAGGACTCGCTGTTCTGTCCGGGGAGCGTGTTGCACCAGTCTTCTTTGAGGTAGTCGATGCCCCAGTTCGCATATTGCTTTGCGTCCTGGTATTCGTGGCCGATGCTACCGGGACGCTTGGCGCAGGTCATTGTGCCGACGTCGGTGTAGATGCCGAACTTCAGGCCCTTCGAGTGAACGTAGTCGGCCAGCGCCTTGATGCCTGAGGGGAAGCGCTCTGCGTCGGCGACGATATTGCCCGAGGCGTCGCGGCCAGTCTGCCAGCAGTCGTCGAGGATGACGAACTGATAGCCGGCATCCTTCATGCCGCTGCTCACCATAGTGTCCGCGGTCTCGCGTACGACTTTTTCGTTGAGATCTTTGCAGCCGAACTTGTTCCAGCTGTTCCATCCCATCGGCGGGGTCTTCGCAAGGCCGTTGTCGAGAGCCCGCCCAAGGGCTGGCATCATGACGACTGCCATCATCACCAAACACATTTTCACAACAAAACGATTTCGACCCATTGCAAAGCACTCCTCTTCGGAACATGCGCGATTGATTCTGCGAGTTCCACGAAATTCTAACCTTTGTATGGAAGCAATCACATGACTTGGAATTGCGGGAGTTCGATGTTACCGGAGGATTAGCCCACGGGTAGCTTCTTTTCGTAGCAGAGAAAACGGAGGCCTGGCCTGAACTCGAGGGTGATCTCTCCGGCGAGCAGGTAGCCCAGCTTCGGAAAGAGCCGCTGTGTCGCTTCGTTCTGGGTGTTGGTGTCGACGCGGAGGGCGGTGATGCCGCGTTCGACTGCGACCTCTTCAGCTTTTTGCATGAGCGCGCCAGCCGCCCCCAGACCACGAAATGCCGGATCGACCGCGAGTCGGTGCACTACGACTGCGGGTTCGTTGATGTCCCACCCAACCTGGGTATAGTCAGGCTCCTGGTCCATCGTGATTGCAGCGACGCCGGCGATGCTACCGTTCACCTCTGAGATCCAGAGTTGGTTCAGGTCGATGTCGCGCTGAAAGACAGCGTCGTTTGGGTAGGTCTCGTCCCACTGCAGATTTCCTGTCGCGCGCATCAGGGGAACGACGCGCCGGACGAGACTCATCAGCGCTGGTAGATCATGTTGTGTTGCCAGCCGGATCTCCATCGTCTTCCCAGCGTAACAGGAGCGGCGAAGCGGAGTTTTGTGGTGGTGAATAGCGTTGGGTTGAAGCTACATTATTCGAAAGCGTTCGCGCATGAGGCGTTGGAAGCGAGGACGCCAGATGAGGTCATAGGCCAACTCTTTGCCTGGGAACATGGCTAAGGCAGCCTTTCTGCTGTCCGCGATCATCTGGGCTGCCTCGTCCACCGTCAGCGACCCGTCCTGTGCGATGACCTGCATCACCATGTTCATCATCATCTGCATTCTGCGGATCAGCTTCTGTTCTTCTGCCCGCTCTTCCGCACTGATCACGACAGCCTCAGCATTTGGCCCATTCAACTCCATCGAAACCTCCCGATCAAGTCAGCTACTCATGGATTAGACGCATCGACAAGCTCACGGATTTTTCCATCCCTTCCGAGCAGGAATGTGGTTAAGCCAAACTCATCCGTTCGATACAGCTTAGTCCGAGCCTCCGAAATTCGTTCGATCACTTCGTAGCGGGGGTGACCAAATGTATTCCCCCTGCCGACCGACACAACCGCGTCTTTTGGAGCGGCAGCATCGAGGAATTCCTGGGTCGTCGAGGTACGGCTGCCGTGGTGGCCGACCTTCAAGAGTGTGACGGGTGCGATTCTCTTAAGTGCGAGCATCTCGCGTTCACTCGGGGCTTCGGCATCGCCCTCCAACAGCACGGACGAGTCGCCGTATTGCATCCGCATCACCAGCGAATCGTTGTTTACGGGCTCTCTAGGGTTGGCGTAATCGGCCTCGGGCGCGAGCATCGTTATTTGCGTTCCTCCCCAGGCAAGCTGGGTGCCTGCGTAAAAGTGGCGCACAGTGACTCCAAGATCTTTTGCTTCGGCGAGCAGCGAGCGGTAAGCATCCGAGTTGGGATCGATGCTGACCCATAGTTCGCGGGGGCGAAAGTTGCGAAGGATTGCGGGCATTCCGCCCATGTGGTCGCTGTGGGCATGGCTCAGAGCGACCACATCGAGCCGACGAAATCTGCGCGACCAGAGATATGGCGACACAACCTCTTCGCCAACGTCGAAACGGCTTGTTGCCTCTGCGGCCTCGGTGACTCCGCCGACGGGGCCGCCTGCATCGATCAGCATCGTCGCTCCGTCCGGGGCCACGATAAAGATAGAATCGCCCTGACCGACATCGATCGCCGTCACCTCCATCATGCCTGGTGAGACAATCGAGTGCTCCGGCCACAGTACGATTAAGGCCACGAGCGGCAGCGTGACGACCGCAGCCCACGCCCAGTTGCGGGATCGTCGCACGGCCCAGCAACAGAAGGCCCATGCAACTACTGCCAGGAGAGCGACCCACCAGGCGGGAGCGGGGACGCGCAGATCGGCTGCATGAAATGCGCTGACGCGTCCTATTACTCCCTTGACGCCGTGGAGCAGTAAAGACGTCATCGCCCCAGGCAGCAAAGCGAACCATGGGCTGACGAGGGAGGCGCAAAAGGTGACGACCGCGGTTGGAGCGAGAACAGCAACAAGTGGCACGCTCAACATGTTGGTGGGGACTGCGAACATCGTTGCGCGGTGAAAGTAGACCGCCATCGGCAAGACCATCACCAACTCAGCGACTACGCCTATCAGCGACAGCTCCAACGCCCAAAGGAACCAACGGACAGTCAACGGTAAGAGTCGCCTGGACCAGTGACCCAGCAGGTTGGCAATCGCCTCGCTACCCATTCGCAGCATCAGCCGAAACTGCGCTACCCGAGGGGGAAGGCCAGAATCGAGCCACTTATCCCACAGGTGCTCCGCAGCTCGGGCGTAGGGGAGGAAACTGCGCTCGCCTAGCGGAATCGCGATGCCGCCGATCGCGACGATCGCAAGAAACGTCATCTGAAAGCTGGCTTCGAATAAGGCGTTTGGAGACAACACCAGTACTGCCATCGCTGCCGCGCCCAAAGCATTAAGTACGTTGCGGTCTCGGCTCAGCAGACGAGCCAGAAGAAAGACGGTAGTCATAAAGAGAGCTCGCTGTACCGGAGCGGCAAAGCCGGTCAATAGCGCGTAGCCAAACGTCAAAACAATGGTGAGCAGTGTTGCGAGCAGGTCGCTCAACTTGAGCCGGCGAGCCAGCCAAAAGACAAGGCCTGCAAGCAAACCGACGTGCATTCCGGAGACGACAAAGAGATGAAACGATCCTGTGCGCTCGAAGCCTACACGCTGCGTTTTATTGAGGCCTGCCCGGTCGCCAAACAACATCGCGTTGAGCATCCCGGCATCGTCCTGGTTGAGCCGTAGGATCTCCGGAAGTCCACGGTTCGCCTTCGAATGAACATAGCCAAGCACGCGCCCAGAGGCCCAATTCTGTGCAGTGAAGATCTTGCACTGCCATTGTGCCGCGTAATCGGACTTGGCAGCCGCAAGCTCTGAACTGGCTTGGGAGAGGATGGAGACCTTCGAGACGCGCACGCTGGCATGAGCGCCAATCCCTTGCGCAAGCAGATAGTCAGAGTACTGCCATGCTGCCGGGTCGCGGTAGTACTCGGCCACCTTCATTCTCATGGGAGCCTGCACCAAATCGCCACACTTCAGTGTTGGAAGAGGTCGAACAGCGGGTGCAAGAGAACCTGTCGGGGCAGCGTTTTGCACTGCAGGCTTGTCAGGGAGGACATTCATTCGCGCACCACCTGTGACAGGCGCCATCCACGCGACGTCCGGCGTTACCTCCTCCACTGCATCGACTTGAAGATCGACCGAAAGCGCGCCGATTGCCGCTGCCTCCTCGTTCTCCTCTTTTTCTGCCCACCAACCTGTTTCCTTATCCTGATCCGAGTTTCCCTGTTGGGGGACCAGCTCGCGGACCCGTACGACGCGTCCTCTGACTTGCCGGCTCAACCCATCTGCATACGTTTTCAGAGCGTGTTGAGTAGGCGGAGCGGGCTGCACCTCTGCGCAGAAAAGACCAAGCGCCATCCAGACGGCTGCCAGAGGGACGATTGCGATCCGGAGAGACCATCGCAGGCTCGCCAGCGTCAGGGCGCACAACAAGGACATGGCAAGGAACAGCATGACCATCGGCGCGTGATTCCGTGCTATCACTTCGCCCAGCGCGAACCAGCAGACCGCCGTCAAAAGAGGAGCGCGACGGAATGCGAGCGTGGGAAGGCGTGCGACCGCCTTCGGCCAGAGATCAGGGTTCGGCTCGTTCGTTCTTCCGGTCTTCAATGCTCTGCCTGCTGACCGCACTTACCAACCATTTCATCACAATTGTGGCTAAGTTTGTCTGCGCAAAACCACGATCGTCTCCAGATGAAACGTCTGAGGAAACAGGTCAACCAAGTGCAATTCTTCGAGCTTGTAGCCCGCGTCGACCAGCATCTTCAGGTCGCGAGCCAGAGTCACAGGATCGCAGGAGACGTAGACGATCTCGGGGGACAAAATCCGCGCCAGGAGCGAGCAAACCTCAGCCCCAACGCCGGCCCGTGGAGGGTCCATGACGATCAATTGAGGGCGTTCCCGCTGCACCACTGCGTTCCGGAGAAATTCAACTGTGGTTGACTCGATGGCGCGTCTGCCTGTTCCTTTGAAGGAGTTGATCAGATCGGCACCGGCTGCCTCGACTGCTACGACTTGCTGGAATGTTTTCGTCAGTGCTCGAGAAAACAATCCCACTCCGGCATACAGATCCCACGCCAGTAACCCTTGGCGATTCGTTGCGACAATTCTAATAAGTTCATCGATGAGAAAGCGGTTGATCTGGAAGAAACTGCCGCGGCTCACCCAGTAGTCTTCGTTTTCTACCTGATAACTCAGGCCCTGTGTTCCCCAACTCTCCAGGGGACGCGGCTTCTGTATTTGTCGCTGTGGGCCAGAGGGTTTGAGAAGAGCGCTGCCAGCCCCGACCAGTTCTGGCACGAACTGTCTCATGCGCTCGCATAAGGAGGTCAGGCCGAGCTGATCCTTCCGAACCAGGATGGTCATCTGCATCTTGGCTTCGTCGGCGGTCGTAAAGAACTCTACCTCTGCGGCACTGCTAAGCCATCTTCTATCAGCAGGATTCTCGGTCGCTAATTGCAAAAGGCTCTGGGTCGCGCGCCATAGCAACGGCGCGGTGATGGGACACTCTTGAATTGCAAGAAACTCATTGGTGCCGCGCCGGTTATAGCCAGCTCTCAAGGTGGGGCCCACCTCTTCGAGCCGTAAGCGCATACGATTTCTGTACGCCCAGGGAGGCGCGGCATGGCTCTGGATCTCAGGCAGCGTCTTCAACCCGGCACGTTCCATTGCCTCCTGCATGATGGATACCTTCATCTCTACTTGTGCGGGATATTGGGCGTGCTGGTAGTGACATCCGCCGCATTCTCCGAAGTGTATGCATGTTGGTTGGACACGGTTTTCCGAATCCTTCAGGACCCGCAGTAGGGAAGCTTCCTCAAAGTTCTTTTTTTGCTGACGAATCTCAACCTCGACCAGTTCGCCCGGTAGCACGAAGGGTACAAAGATCGATTCGCCATCGGCCTGATGGGCAAGGGCGGCTCCGCCGTAGATCGCCTTTTCGATTTGTAACTTCATCCGTGACTCATATAAAAGAGACTGAGGCGAGGTAGTTTGCGTGCTTCCAGCAATCGCTTCTGGAGAAACTGTTGCTGCACCTGTTTAATTTGAACGGCCTTCATCTTGCTGCGGTAGGGTGCAAGTTCGCGAGTCGCTTGTTCGCGCAGGGAGACCAGCTCGTCCTCCGGTGCGGCCGTCAGTAGAGCTGCGAACATCTTCTCTTCGAGAACGCTAAGGGTTCGGTCGAGCTCTTCAAGCGAATGCGCCGGTTCAACCCGCAGACCCGCGGCCAAGGCTCGGAGTCTGCCTGCAACTTCTGCTGCTGTTGAATCAGCGGGGGGAGACAGCTTCGCCGACTCGATAGAAACAGCATTATCTTCAAGGTAACGTCCGACTCGTGCTGCTTCGAAGCCGGTGTCTGCGGCTTGGGCCGCAGTGGTGGGGGCAGCACCGATAGAGGCTTCCATCACCTGCTCCACGGCCTCCAGCACACTCTGTGCGCACCATGCAAGGCCATTCACCCTGCGGATCCTTCCGGAGGCGCGCAGAGCCTTCGCATCATGTCTGTCGAAGGCGTTGTCGATTCCGCGTAGCACGGCATCCAGAGGCACGCCGGCCTCCCGCCAAGTCTCGATCAGCGCCCAGTCTAGGGTCGACAGCATCAGGAGCGAGCCCCGACGCTGCTGAAACCGCTCCTCGATTTCAGTAAAGTAGTTGAAGTAGTTCTGCATTCGCTCTTCTACAGCTTAAGCCAGCGCAGACGAGTGTGCCTAAATGTACTTCCTGGTTAGGTCCCACGCTTTTTATGTCGGTCGAGATTGCGCTCGTAGATCAGGCGCAGGCCGGTAAGGGTCAGCATCTCGTCTACTGCTCCGATGTACTTCGATCCGCTGGCTATGAGCTTCGCGAGGCCGCCGGTGGCAACGGTTTTAGTCTCGGGTCCCATCTCGGCGATCATGCGTTCGAGGATGCCGTCCACAAGTCCGATGTAGCCGTAGTAGAGGCCGATCTGAATGTTGTCGACAGTGCCTGTTCCGATGACCTTCGCGGGTTTCTTGATATCGATTCGCGGTAGGCGGGCGGCACGCGAGAATAGTGCGTCAGCGGAGATACCAAGTCCGGGTGCGATTGCGCCGCCGAGGAACTCTCCTTTTTTGGAGAGCACATCGAAGGTCGTTGCCGTACCCATATCCACTACGATGCTGGGCCCTCCGAAACGCTCGAAGGCCGCGATGCAGTTGACGATCCTGTCGGCTCCGAGCTCCGCGGGGTTATCAGTCAAGACAGGGATACCAGTCTTCACGCCAGGTTCGACGAAGATGGGCCTCACATGAAAGTAGAGCTCGCAGACCTGACGCAGGGTTGAGTCCAGGGGAGGCACCACCGAAGAGATGGCGATGCCGTCGACGACTCCGATCTCGAGTCCCTTCAAGCCGAAAAGATTGCGCAGGAGAATGCCGAACTCATCGCTGGTCTGTCTCGACGAGGGTGTTGTGATTCGCCAGTTCGCCACCAACTCTGGGCCCGTTGCCGGGGTCGTTGCTTCGTTCGCTAGCTGGTAGAGCCCGAGAACCGTGTTGGTATTGCCCACATCCATTGCAAGTAGCATGGTCCGAATCTCCCACCCTGTTCCGTCTAGAACGGACGAACTCCGCCGGAGAGTACGGTATGCAGCTCTCCATCATCTCCTGCAACACGCAAAAAACCTCGCGGGTCGAGCCCTGTCGTCACGCCAGTATAGCCGCCGTCCTCGTCAACTCGAACGTGTTTGCCTCGCACCCAGGTTGAGGCTCCCTCAAATCTCTCTAGTAGCCGGGGGTGACTGGAAGCTCCGCGTAGCTCGTCTTCGAGAAGGTGGATCTCTTGATCGAGAGCGCTTAGGAGCTCGATCAGTACGGGTTCGCGTGGATACGGATCTCCGCTTTCGCGGCGTAGAGAAGTGGCGAAGGGTTCAATTTCTTCTGGGAAGGTGCGGTGATTTACGTTGATGCCAATGCCGATGACGGCGTACCGCAGCATCGTCGGGGCGTTCGACTGCGACGGGACGGCGGAGGTTTCGACGAGGATGCCGCCGCATTTTTTCTCACGGAGGAGAAGATCGTTGGGCCAGCGAATGTCGGACCGAAGACCGGTGACGGCAGCGATGGCTGCTCGCGCCGCGAGGCCGGTTGCGAGGGACAGCCAGAGTGCGTCGACGAGTGCCATCGTTGGGCGCAGGAGGACGCTGAGGTAGAGACCATCGCCGGGTATGGAGTGCCAGATGTGGCCGCCACGGCCTCGTCCGGCGGTTTGCTCATCCGCGACCCACACGCTGCCATGCGATGCACCTGCTTGCGCGGCTTCAAGCGCCAGCAGATTCGTGGAACCGACCGTTGGAAGGTGCTGCAAATGGCCTGCGAAAGAGGTGCCGGCGAGAGCAGCTTCAACAGAGGTTAGATCGAACGAATCAGCCACTCAGTCCTCAGTAGATGTCTGCGGTAATGCGCATGCTCAGATCGACAGCGGCCGCTGAGTGCGTGAGTGCGCCAACGGAGACGAAGTCCACTCCCGCTAGAGCATAGGCGCGCACCGTCTTTAGATTCATGTTGCCGGAGGCTTCGACGGGGACGTTTGGCAGGGTGGCGCGGATCTGCTTGATCGCTTTCTTTACCTGCGAGGGCGTCATGTTGTCGAGCAGGATAGAATCCGCGCCGCCCGCGATGGCTTGGTCTAGTTCTGTCTGGCTGCGGACTTCGACCTGCACGACCTGGCCTGTCTTGCGGCGTTCGAGTGCGCGTTCTAGCACTGCTGGAAGGCCGCCGCCGAGTGAGATGTGATTGTTCTTAATGAGGATTCCGTCTTGCAGGTCGAGACGATGATTGACGCCTCCGCCGCAGCAGACCGCGTACTTATCGAGAACGCGCAGGCCAGGTATGGTTTTGCGTGTGTCCAGGACTTTTGTTTTGGTGCCGGCGACTGCTTTTACGAACTCGTTGGTGAGGGTTGCGATGCCGCTCATCCGCTGCATGAGGTTGAGGATGACGCGCTCGCAGGAGAGGATCGCTGCAGCGTTATGACGAATAACGGCGAGGGTTTGGCCCTTCTTCACGCTTACGCCGTCGAAGATTTCGGGGTGGCTGATCACTTCGAAACGGCCTACGGGAGCGGGGGACATCTTGGCGAAGATATCTAGAAATACGGGGATGCAACCTAGTCCGGAGACGACGCAGGCCTGCTTGGCGATGATGGTTCCGGAGGCGCGGAGATTGGGTGGGATGGTGAGAGCGGTGGTGACGTCGTTGGCGACTTTGTCTTCAGCCAGGGCAGCTTCAAGGATGGTGCGAATCCGTTTGCTCTTCCAGTCCATTCTCTAATCCTAAACCTCTTAATTTTGCAGAAAAAAATCCGGGCGTGGTGACGGGGAGGTTTTTCCTGTTTTTGGGCTATTTTCGAGAGGGTTTTGGGAAAGTGGGTGTTTTGGCGTGGTGTTTTGATGGTGAGATCGTGGTGGTTCGCTGGTGAAACGTGGTGTTTTGGATGCGTGCTTTTGGGGGACGGAAAATACGCCAAGTTTTTTAGAGATTTTTCAATGATTATCCCTTTGACTTAGGATCACAATAAGTGCATTATGTATTGCATGGAAACACAAGGGAATATTCTGACCGACCTGATCGCTGTCATTCATTCTCTGGCTTTAGAGAATCAGGCAGCAAAGCACATTCTGGAGAACTACACGCGGGACGGGGAGAACTGGAGACGGCTCGTGGGCGAATGTACCCAGATGAGGGAAATAAAACTCCCGCTTCGTCAGCAATTTGAACCAGCATATCAAGCCGCTCTTGCGGCGTCTGCCACTGGTAATGCGGATCAGACTCTTGCGTTGCTTCAAGAAATAGTCGCAGAAATTCGTTCTCGGGAGACGCCTCGAAACGGGCCTCAGAAACGGAATACATCACTATGAATCTCTACTCTCTAGCCAAGAAGTTCGGGACTGAAGAAGCCGCTCTACTGCACCTAATCAAGATGCGTTGGCCGAATGGTGTAAGGTGCTTGGCCTGCGACCATGACAAGGTGTATCTGATCGAAACCAAGGGTAAAACTGGTAAGGTGGCGCGGTTGTTTGAGTGTGCTGACTGCGGCTTGCACTTCTCTGCCACCACAAACACGCTGTTCCATGACTCTCATTTGCCTTTGACCAAGTGGTTTGCCGCTATCTCGCTTATGGTGGATGGCAAAAAGGGTATTTCAGCGAGTCAGTTGGGCCGCCACATTGGAATGACCTATAAAACCGCTTGGCATGTCTGTCACCGTATTCGTGAGGCGATGCAGGAACCAAAGTCTTTCAAGATCGGCGGCGAGTCAGTAACGGTTGAGATAGACGAGACATTCGTGGGCGGTCGTAAGCGTGGGGTTGGCGTAAAAGCTGGACGCGATGCCAAGACAATCGTTATTGGGATGGCTGAGCGAAGCGGACGCATTCATTTGAAAACTGTGAAGAGTCGGCTTGCCAAGGACATGAAGCCAGTGATTGATGACAAACTCAGATCAACCACCAAAGAAGTCGTAACGGATGCTTTGCGGACATATCAGTACGTCATACCAAAGGAAAAGCACAACCGAACGAGTCACAAAGAAGAATTGAACGATAAGAACTGGACTTCGACACAGACGGTAGAGAATGCCTTCTCTCTATTCAAACGGGGCATCATCGGAAACTATCACCAACTCAGCCGCGAACATTTGGACCGCTATCTTGGAGAGTTTTGCTGGCGATACAACCGTCGGAAGATGCAGCCTTGGTTGTTCGAGATGACCCTAACCAACATGCTCAATAAGAAACCGCTGCCGTACAAAGATCTGACTTTCTAATCACAATTTGGTTCGGCGTGCGGTAGGACCCCGCGCCATCCCATTGCAAACCCACGGAAGCGTTGCAAAGCGCAAGTGGACGTATAGGGGTGGAATAACGCGTCTCTTAGAGCTACAGCAATGTAGTAAGCCGCACGCCTACTTCTTTCTGTCCATTTTCTGGACGGTCTTCTTGGCTTTCGCCACCTTCTCCGATTTGATCTTCGCGCTAATCTCTGCCTTAGAGATAGGCTTCATTTCGAGCATTCGGCGCAATACCGCGTCAAATTTGTCTTTGTTTACGGTTATGTCCTTCATTCGATTATTCTAGGCGTGGTGGTGCCTTCGTGGTATTCGTGTTTCATATTCCACCCTTGGTCAAATATAGAGCGGGAGGTAGGCTGCTGTATGGATGAGCAACAAGGCCAGCCCAGCGAAAATGATAGTAGACGCTCCCAAGATCCAGTAGTCTCGGGCAGTGTTACTTCTGGGGTCGATAAAATTCGCCAAACTGAATACAGAAACACAAGTGCAAATGAACCCCAACATGTACAAGATGGCCTGATAAAAAGGTATTGGAATCGATTCGCCAACGGCGGCGGCGATAGGATAGTGGAGCTTATTTTGGCCGCTGCTATTACCTTTTTTGCGGCTGGTCAATGGTTCACTAGCTGCGAAAATAATGCCGCAACCACGGCACAAACCTCCCAACTCATCTCTGCGGCACAGATCAACGCTTATGCGTCTACTCAAAACATGCAAGCTTCCCGAGACTTCGCTAAAAGCGCCCAAAGTATCAACATTGGAATTGAAAAAGCTGTCGGAAATCTGAAACGGCAAGCTATCGACGCTGAAGAAGCTAGAGAGTCCTCGGAAAATGCTTCTAATAGGGCTTTGAATGCCTCCATAGAGTCTTCTCGGATAGACCAGCGGGCTTGGATATCCGTGAAAAGCGTGAAATTGACGACGGCATATTCCGAGAATGTTCCTGGGGAAGCTACTGTTGCGATAGCGAACACAGGAAAAACTCCCGCGCTGAATGTCGGGATATCCATAGGGAACGTTTCCGTGGGCGCTACCAGCCCGGATCTCAGGATAGTCAAAGGAAATAGGACTGTTCAGCCCCCGGGAGACAATGGGAACGCTCTTTTCCTTAGTATTCCCCCAACACCCAGCGGGAGGAAAATCTACCTCCGCTTCGCTATTGATTATTGGGATGTTTTCCAAAAGCCTACTGACCGACCACACACCACTAGTTTTTGTGGTTACTACCCGTCTACTCAGCCGCCCTTCTTCTTCAATTGCCCTGATGTAACTACGGAAATGGAATAACGTGGCAACATTCAGCGCTAACCCTGTCAGGGCAACGGCAAGAACAGAGACCACGAATTTAGCTAGATAAGACACGAAAACTTAGGGTGAACCTTTCATGTCAAGCAACTATTCGTAAATGAATTTGGTCCCTCCTAAGTCAAAGGGATAATCATTGATTTTTCTGTGGAAAATCTTGGTTGGGAGAGGAGAGGATTTGTGCGTGTGCTAATGCCTCCCCGCTCAAGATCGAAATCTGCCTTGGGTTGCCCTGCGCGGGCGGCGCCCACTTCGTGGGGTGTATACCGGCTTCGCCTCGGCCTCCCGATGGCCGACTGGTATTTCATCGCGACCATCGGGAGCGCCAACCGAAGGGGTATACACGTCACGAAGTGACCGCACCGCGCGTAGCGGGCCGCCTGCAAGGCCCATCCTTTTTCAACTAGGCGGTGGCGTAGAGGCGGCAGTGCTCGAGGTAGGCGGTTTCGTGGCTGGCGATGAGTTCGACTATGCTGGTCCACATCCAGCCTGGGGCGTTGAGGGTCTTTGACTGGTTTTTGGTTAGCTCGGCGGCCCAGTGTTTGCGGGTGGCGGCGTCCATCTGGCGGGCGTGGGCTTTGCCGACGATGCAGGCGAGGTAGCTAGCGGCGTTGACGGCCTCTTCGCGGGTGAGACGGTCGATCTCGAGCTTGAGGTCCTGGGGCATGAGTTCGCGCAGGACGACGGGGTGGCCGAGGAACTTTGCGGCCAGCATGCGTTCGCCGAGGTAGGGCGAGAGGTTGGTGGCTCCGGTGACGACTCGCTGGGCGAAGTCTTTTGGCATGTTGGCGTTCTTTGCGGCGGGTGCGGCGGCTCGCACGGCCTCCTTGATATCGACGAGGCAGTACTCCTTGTCTTTCTTCGGGCCTACGCCGAGCAGGACGGCGTAGCGGAGGCGGCCGAGGGAGCTGCAGCCCTTCATCCAGTAGGCGGCGTCGAGCACGCGGACCTTTGCGTCGTTGTCGCGATGCTTGAGCGAGGTGATGAGTTTTCGCGCGTCTTCGTTTTGGAAGAGCTTTTCGATCTCTTCCTTTTCTTCGTCGGAGAGTGTCCAGAAGCGGTCGCCAAGGGGGATGGTCGGTTTGACGTCCTCGATGCGCTCCTGCGCGAGGTGTCGCCACTCGCGGTTGACGGCCTGGCGAAGCACGGTCTCGACGGGGCGCAGGTTTTCGGGGGTTTTCTTGACCTTCGAGGCGATGTGTGGGATGAGGGCGCTGCGGTATCCCTGGACCATCTGCTCCATCATGAGGGCGGTGGTGACGCCGGGGAGGTCGGAGCCGCGGGCGGCCGTGGCAAGGGAGAGGCCGAGGCGGATGAGGTCGTGTGCGGGGTTGCCGATGACGGTCTGGTCGAGGTCGCGGATCTCGATCTCGACTTTGCCTTCGGAGTTGGCGACGGGGCCGAGGTTGCCTACGTGGCAGTCGCCGCAGATCCAAACGGGAGGGCCCTGGGGGAGCTTGCGGGCGGAGTCGGCTTTGAGCCACTGGTAGAACTGGAGGGTGTTTCCGCGGACATAGGCGTGGGCAGAGCGTGCCATCTTGAGGCGACGGCGTTCTTCGAGGATGGCTTGGCGATCGGCTGGTTTGATCTCAACTACTTTTTTCCGCATCTACCAGTATTAGCAGAAAATTAACATTCGTTGTATGTCATGCGGCCGACATATGTGCTGCGTGAAGGTTTTCGATAGTGGGTCAGCTTGACGGCAGCGGCTCAACTTGCCGAAAAGCCGACTTCTCGGCAACTGCTGATTAGCGATAACGCGTTAGGCTGAATTAATAAACGAAACGGCGTTTCTCAGGACTGATCCCTTTAACTATCGTGGCTCATCTGTCGCGGCAGGGGAAAAGCCTTCACGTAGACGGCTACGCGAAACGAGGACCGTTGCTGCTACGACGACGGTGACCGCTAACCCAACCCCGAATTCTGTGGTGATGTACTTTGCCCAACCGACAGGAGCCGTCAGCGGATCAAATAAGCTCTGAATAAACGTGTTGTGGGTGGCGTGTAGAAGAACACAGGGCCAGAGGCTGCCCGAGCGCAGTCTAAGGTAGCCCATGAGGTAGGCGTTCGCGGTCACCATGATTGTGAAGCAGGCGAGGAAGAAGATGGGCTTTGTGTCCGGCCTGAAGTCGGTCCAGAGGAGTTCCGGAAAGTGCCACACGGCCCAGATCAACCCTGAGATCAGGCAGGCGCCGTGGAAGCCGAACCGCTGCTGCAGCCGGGGAAACAGGAACCCGCGCCATCCGAGTTCCTCGCCGAGCGACCACACCGCTTCGAAGACAACGCCGACGGTAAACAACAGCGGCAGCGCCACGCCAAACGTCCCGAAGGCGGGCCAGCGGGCCAATCCATAAGGCTCTACCATCGAGGCTTCGAAGCTCTTGAGGGTGAAGGAGCCGCGAACGACCAGCCAGGTGAGCAGGTACACCGGCGTGGCGTAGAGCAGCGGCAGAAAATACGCGAGCCTGAGAAAGCGTCGTGCCGGCCAACTCCAGCCCAGGGTTCCGAGAGGGATGCGGAGCAGCAGGCAGGTGCACAGTGCAGCGGCGCCAGGACACCACACAATGAACTGCGCGAGTGTCGACGTTAAGCGATGGCTGTGAACGTCGAGGGCGTAGGTGCATCCGCTAAGGACACCAAGAAAAAACAGGAAGATCGATAACGGTCGCTGTTGCGGGACTCTCATAAACGCTCTCCTCGTAGATACGCTCACAAGTCAAGGCCGTTGTCGGAATTCTAGCTTACGACCTCTACGTCGCTATTTCGTGAAGTCAGGCCTCATAAGTCGGCTTGTCGGAAGTGACGACGTTATTCCCGCAAAACGCGGTTTTCGACAGCTTCTAGTGCCGGACTCGAATCGGACTCACCGCCGGTTTCCCCACCATTTTCGTCCCCGCGATAACTAGCGCGCCAGCGGAAGATTCGGAGCGAGATGGCGAAGGGATTACGAGCCACGCTAAGAGGATGGCTAGTGGGACGATGAGTTGTGGGAGGTTGATGCCTGGAGCATGTTGCCTCGCATGGCGTCGATTGCGGCGGTTAGCGCGTATGAGGGGTTCTCCGCTGAGGGGGTGGGCGTCCCTTCTCGTACTGCCAAGGCAGCCACCGTCTGGGGTGATGGGAGGACAGTTGAACAAGACCTCAGTAATGTGAAGGGTGGATTCCATCTCAATCAACGGTAGACTGTCCTTTGGTAGCACCTCATGAAAACCACTACTCATGATTCGTATCGCTCCCACAGAAGAAAGACATTGGCGAGACCCTCGGTCACGGTCCTGAGGTAACCGGCTATGGCTGCGAATCTGTCCACCTGGACCGCGCGCATCTGGCAGGACATCCAACCCACGCCGGGCCGCTGGAACGGTGCGCTGCGGATCGTACTCGCTTCGGTCATTGCGCTGATTCTGCTGATGACGCTGCGAATGCCTTTCGCCGGGCTTGCCATGTACTACATCTTCCTCGTCGGCCGCGACTCTCCAGCCGTCTCGCTTCGCTCCGCGATGCTCTCACTGCTCACCGTATCAATGACGATCGCGGCCGTGCTCGCTGTGGTTGTTGTCACTGACAACGATCCGATGTCGCGTGTGCTGAGTGTCGCCGCCGCGAGTTTCGTGAGCGGGATGCTCCTCGTGTCGAGTACCACGCCGGGGTTTGCCGTGATCTTCGGCTTCATCTTCACAGTGCTGATGTCACTCTGGGAGACCCATGCCCCTGCTGGCCCGTTGGTGAAGCAGATGCTCTACCTGCTCGGCGCTGTCTCGTTGTCTGTAGGCTCTGTGGTCTTCGTCGAATACGTCTTTGGCCGCCGCAATGCGGCCGAGGAACTGCAGAAGGAGCGCATCTTGCGCTACCAGGCGCTCGAAACGATGTTCTCGCTTTACGCCCAGGGAGCGGATGCCGCGCAGCTCTCCCCGGCTGTCATTCACGTCTCGCGTCTCGCCGTTGCGGGCCAGTACGCCATGCAGCGGCTCTATAACATCATCGTTGAGCGCAACCTCGACCCCAGCATGCTCCCCATCGGTGTGCGCGTCCGGATCACGATGCAGGCGCAGCTTCTGGATGTTGCGGCTGCCTTCGGTTTTCAGTACCCCACTCTCTCCGACCCCGCCCTTCGCCAGCGTTGCGCTCACATCGCGAACCTCTGCCACTATCTTGCACTCGACACGGTTCCACCGGACCTGCGGAAGCAGTTGGCGGAGGAACATGCTGTGGGGCCAGAGCCTACGCTCCTCGATCGCGTCGACCTTGTGCTGCACGACATCATCTCCATGCCAATGAAGGGCGACCTGGCCACCAGCAAGAAGCTCATCGCCCTACCTTCGCGCCAGGTTCCTTTCCTGATTCCGGGAGCCCTTTGGCAGCCTCAGACTATCGCTTTCGCTCTCAAGATCAGCTTCTGCGCCACGCTCTGCTACATCATCTATCTGGCCGTCGGGTGGCCCGGCATCTCGACATCCACCGCCACCGTGTTCATCGCCGGGCTCGGCACGAGCGGTGCTCTCAAGCAGCGTCTAGTCTTCCGCGTTACCGGTTCCTTAATCGGGGGGCTGATCTTTGCACTTGGGTCGACCGTCTTTCTTTTTCCCCACATGGACTCGATCACCTCGCTGGTGCTGCTGGTGATCGCGGTTGTCTTTTTCTCGGCCTGGCTCGTCGGCGGACGCCAGTTCAACTTTATCGGGCTGCAGACCGCTTTTTCCTTTCATCTGGTGGTCTTCGCCGGGTTCTCCGCTCCTACCGAACTTGCCCCTCCCCGCGACCGCCTCGTCGGCATTCTGCTGGCGCTGGTGATCATGGCCTTTGTCTTCGACCTGATCTGGCCGGTCCGTAACGTCACGGCCATGCGGAATTCCCTTGCTACCATCTTTCGCGGCGTCGGCGTGCTCCTCCGTGAGTCGGCGGCTGCACGTACCACCGCCGAATTCCTCGGCCCGGCAGACAGCTTCCGCGATCTGGTCGGCAAGACTGTCGCCAGCATCCGCACGATGAATGACACCATCGAGTACGAGTTCGGCGTCGACCGCATCCAACACCAACACGCAGGCGACATCATTCTCCGCGCCTCGCTGACCGCCGTTGCCTTCTTCTGGAACGGGTACGCCGTCCTGCACAGGGAGCAGGATCGCGACTTCCTCACCGAACCTGGGCTGATAAAAATGCGCGCCATCCTCGCCAATGGTATGGACGCGATGGCTCAGTCGGTGGTTCGTAAGACGGACTTAGCAATGATCGAGCCCGCGGCTCTGATCGACGGCTCCCTTCTCACCCATCCGCGCTACGGCGAGTACGTCCAGAACGCGATCGCGCGTTTCGAAGAACTTCAGAAGTTCGTCACCCAACTCCGAACCGAGCCCTGACTATCGAGCACCGACGTTGTACTTCTCTGTAAGGAAAATGGGCGGCCCTGGTAGACGATTTAGAAGCTTTTCGGGGTTCGGGTATCTCCGCCGACCTTTCGCGGAATCCACGGCATCCGAACTAGCGCCAGCGGAAGATGCGCAGGGAGATGGCGAAGGGGATTATGAGCCATGCCAACAGGATGGCTACCGGGGCGAGGAGCTGCTGGAGGCTTAGTCCCTGGAGCATGTTTCCGCGCATGGCGTCGATTGCTGCGGTGAGAGGGAGGGCTCGGATCAGGGGCTGGACTGCGGCCGGAAAACGGGTGGAGGAGAAGAAGACTCCGGAGAAGATCCACATGGGAAACATGACGAAGTTCATGAGGCCGGAGACGGCTTCGATGGTTTTGGCGCGGGAGGCGGTGAGCAGGCCCAGGGCGGAGAATGCCAGTGACGTGAGGATGCAGAGGAGGGAGAGTTGCGTGATCGATCCGCGAAAGGGAACTCCGAAGACGAGGCGGGCGAAGCCTAGAAAGGCGGCGACTTCGACCACGAGCATGACGAGACGCGAGAGGAGAAACGACGCGAGGTACTGCCAGCGAGGCATGGGCGAGGCGACGAGACGCTTGAGGAGTTTCTTTTGTCGCGCGTCTACGATGGCGAATCCCATGCCCCACATGGCGGAGCCCATGAGGTTCATTCCCAATAGGCCGGGCACTACGAAGTCGATGTAGCGGGCGCCGGTCTCGTGCACCAGTTCCTCTTTGCTGGGGAGGGCGTCGTGTCGGCCGGCTGCAGTTTGAATCGCACGGTCGGCGAGCAGCTTCGCGGTGCGCGCATCCGGGTTAGTGGAGTCGTACTGGTAGACGGTTGTGTCGGGTCGCTGAACGGCGAGGAGCAGGATGCGTCCTGTGGCTAAGGCTTGCGTGCCTGTGGCCTCGTCCATGGTTATGGAGGTGAGGCCCTTGTCGGCGTTGAGGGCCTGGGTGAGTTGCAACGTGGTGGCGCCAACCTGAAGGACCTCCGGCGGGCGGTTGCGAAAGGCGATGCCGAGGCCTGCGGCGAGCAGGATGGGAAAGATGAAGATCCAGAAGATGGCTTCGGGCTCGCGCAGGAAGAGGCGGAAGCGCATCATCGTGAGTTGATAGAGGCTGCTTAGCTCCAGCTTATTCATCGCGCAGGTTCCTTCCGGTGAGACCTACGAAGACATCTTCAAGCGTCGCGGAGTGGGTGCGAAACTCGTCCAGGTGAAGGCCTTGCGAGGCGAGCACGGAGAAGATCTTCGGCACGGCGGTGTGGAGCTCGCGTACGGAGAGCTGGTGGATGCCGGCGGTGAGGCGGTGAGACTCCACTCCTTCGATTGCGGTGAGGAGGGCTGGATCGACTGTGGCGGCTCCGTTGTCGCGGCTGGTGGCGGCGAACTCTACGATGTGCTCACCGCCGACGGAGGCGATGAGCTTCGGAGGCGTGTCGAGTGCGATGATGCGGCCGTGGTCCATGATGGCGACGCGGTCGCAGAGGCGCTCGGCTTCGTCCATGTAGTGCGTCGTGAGGATGATGGTGCGGCCCTCCTGCTTGAGGCGGTCGAGGAGGTCCCAGAGGTTGCGACGGGCCTGGGGATCGAGGCCTGTGGTGGGTTCGTCGAGGAAGAGAAGTTCGGGATCGCCGACGAGGGCGCAGGCCATGGCGAGGCGCTGCTTCTGGCCGCCGGAGAGTGTGCCTACGCGGGCGCTGCGCTTCTCTTCAAGCTGGGCGCTTCTGATGGAGTCTTCGACGGTGATGCCGCGGTGGAAGAAGCTGCGGAAGAGGCGCAGGGTCTCCTCGACGGTCATCTTCTCGGAGAACTGCGTCTCCTGCAACTGGAGGCCGATGCGCTGGCGAAGCTCGTCCGCGTTGGTGCGCCAGTTGAGGCCGAGGAGTTCGACGACGCCGCTGTCGGGTGTGGTGAGGCCTTCGCAGATCTCGATGGTGGTGGTCTTGCCGGCGCCGTTTGGCCCGAGCAGACCGAAGCACTCGCCGGGTGTGACCTCGAGATCGAGGCCGTTGACGGCGACGACATCAGCGAAGGCTTTGCGGACTCCGCGCAGAAGGAGTGAGGGGCGGTCGGTCTGCGGCTTTGCGGTCAGCATGGAGAGGTCGCCTGTGGCTTCGAGGGAGGCAGCTTGTCGACGAGGATCTGGACCAGCTGGTGCACGGAGTTTTGACCGACGTCCCGGAGAGCGGCATATTCGCTGATTTCGATGTGACGAATGCGGGGGTCCTGAAGCAGTATGCCGAGCAACTCCTTGCCCTCTTCGAGGCTGAGTCCTTCTTCGTGTGGGAAGTAGATGGGGGTGAGGTCGCTTGCGCGGAAGACGTCAATGTCCAGATGCAACAGGATTGCAGCGGAGGGTGGTATCGCTGCGAGGACCTGCTGCGCCGATTGTCGAATGCCGATGCGCCGGAGATCGGCCAGCGATGTGGATCGGATGCCTGTTTCCGGCGACTGCGAGGGGGTGGTCCATCCCACGAAGGAGACCTGCGAAGGTTTGAGCGGGGGGCCATTCCAAAACGGCGAGTCATGGGTGAGAAACCAGACCGCGCAGGAGGCGGCGCTCTGACTGCGGGAAGAGATGGGCGCGGCGTCGTCGCAGTCTCCGTCGATGTAGAGGACGTGAATATCGTTTGATGTGACTTTGCTCAAGGCTTGTGCGGTTCCTACGACGACGCTGCAGTCGCAACCAATCAAGAGCGGAGTCTGTCCGGGTTGTTTTAGTATCCCGGTGAGATGCTCGCTGAGCAGATCCCAGACGATTCGTGGAGCTGGCCAGCTTCTGATGGGAGGAACGGAGTGATGGGGAAGATAGCTGGGTATCGGGAGATTCCCGGCATCGACAGCGCTGCGACCGGCGTGGTTGAGCTGCTTTACCAGGTCGGCGTCACGGTAGGCCTGAGCGTCGTTCTCGTTTCCGGGATAGAGCGATCCTGCACGAAGGGGAACGCCGAGAATCACATATGTCGAAGTTGCTGACTCAGCGTTGATAGGCGGTTGGAGCGGGGAAGCTGAGGCAGGGACTGGTTGCCCATTGGCGTACGTGCTGTCCAGGGTGAGCGCAAGGGCTGCTGCGCCCGCGGTGGTCAGGAACTCTCGTCGCTTCATTCAGCACCTCGTTGCAGCAAAAGCGTCCTGAAGACAAGTTTTACGTGATAAGGTCGGGAACCGTTAGCTGTCTTTGCGGTAGAGGAGTTCGCGCATCGCCTGGCGACGGGCGGCGTTGGCTTCGGTCTGGATTTTGCGGTCGACGGCGTCCATGTGTGGTTTGGTGACGGGGTCGGAGGGCTCTTCGGCGCTGCACTCCGGGCAGCGGTTGGCGAAGCCGGGCTTATCGGGCTTCAGCTCGAACTCTTCGGAGCAGATGGCGCAGACTTTGATCGGAAACGGCATACCCTCCATGATAAATCGGTGGGGACGTTTCGTGCGCCCTGCGCGGGCGGCGCCCACTTCGTGGGGTGTGTACCGGCTTCGCCTTGCGGCCTCCCGTTGGTCGGCGAGGATTTCTTTGCTTTGGGATGAAAAAAAGCTTGACGGATTTTTAGGTAAGTATTAGCTTACGGTAAGTGATTACTTACGGACAGCAGCAACTGGATGCACTTGGGGATGTAACGCGGCGGATGCTGCTGGAGCGGCTTCGCCGGGGGCCGCTGCCGGTTGGAGAGCTGGCGCGAGGTCTTACGGTGAGCAGGCCGGCTGTCTCGCAGCATCTGCGGGTTCTGAAGGAGGCGAAGCTGGTGCGCGATGAGGCGGCAGGAACGCGGCGGTACTACAGTTTGGATCCGAAGGGATTTGCAGCGTTGCGATCGTATCTGGACAACTTCTGGGGCGAGGCTCTGGAAGCATTTCAAGCGAAGGTAGAGGAGAAATAATATGCCGGAGAGACAGCTGAATACGCAGGACACGATGACGATGGAGGGAGAGGCTCAGGTGGTCGAGCCGGTACGCAAGAGTATTCGCGTGCGAGCGGATGCGGCCCGTGCCTTCCGCATCTTTACCGAGGAGATGGATAGCTGGTGGCCGAGGACGCACCACATTGGCAGCTCGCCGATGAAGCGGGTTGTGGTGGAGGGCAGGCCGATGGGCGCGATCTTTACCGAGCAGGAGGATGGGACGAACTGTCCGTGGGGTTCGGTGCTGACGTGGGAGCCGCCCCACCTGTTTGTGATGGCGTGGCAGATAAAGCCGGACTGGCAGTTCGAACCGGATTTGAGCAAGTGCAGCGAGGTGGAGGTGCGATTTACTCCGGCAGATGATGGCACGACGCTGGTGGAACTGGAGCATCGCGGCCTGCAACGCCATGGCATGGGATGCGCGAAGATGCGCGAACAGGTGAACGCCGAGGGCGGATGGGGCGGTCTGCTGGGTATGTTTGCGGCGAAGGCGGACGAAGAGGTATGAGGGCGGCGGTGTGGTTTCGCGCTGCGGCTGTGCTGATGCTGCTGTTTGCAGTGGGCCATACGTACGGCTTTCTGGCCTTCCGTCCGGAGTCGGCGGAAGGCCGCGCCGTGTGGGAGGCGATGAACAGCGTGAGATTTTCTGCGGGCCGCGCGACGTTCAGCTATGGCGGGTTCTATACCGGCTTTGGGCTGTCGATCTCAGCGTTTGATGTTTTTAGCGCGTGGCTGGCCTGGACGCTGGGGTCGATGGCTCGAGCGGGTGAGAGGAGAGCGCGCCCGATTGGGTGGGCCATGTTTGCGCTGCAGTGCGTGGGGTTTGTGCTTTCGCTGCAGTATTTTTCGATTGTGCCTGCGGTGTTGTCCGCGGTGGCTGCGGTTTGCTTTCTGCTGGGGGTGATTTTTTGCGGGTCGCCAGCGAAGAGGAGTGCCGGCTGATTGTGGTTGAGTTCGTGATGGATTGCGTCCTTCGGTACAGTGCGCAAGGCTTATTTCTCTTTACATGTGTTTATGTCCTAAGTTTTTAGTTGACAGAATTCAGGCACACGGCCTATTGTCCTAATTACTTAGGAGAGGGGCAGATGGGGCGAGAAAAGAAGCGCACGCTGACGAAGCTGGAGCTGCAGATCATGCAGGCGATCTGGACGCTGGGAACAAGCAACGTCAGCGCGGTGCAGGAGAGTCTGAAGCAGCGGCTGGCCTACACCACGGTGCAGACGATGCTGAACATCCTTGAGAAGAAGGGCATGCTGAAGCGCACTCTGGTGGGGCGATCGTACGAGTACAGCGCGGCGGTGACCAAAGCTGCGGCCTCGGGCCATGCGGTGCGGGACCTGGTGGACCGGATGTTCGGCGGGTCGGGTGAGGAGCTGGTCATGAGCTTGATTGATAGCAAACAGATTGATGCGAAGCAGATCGCGCGGCTTAGCAGAATGTTGGAGAAGAGAGGAGGCGAGGGATGAGCGCTCCTGAGGGATGGGTGCTGGGGTATCTGTTGAACTCGTTGTGGCAGGTGCCGGTGATCTTCGTGGCTGGGCGGCTGGCGGCGCGGATGGCGCGACGGAGTGGGCCGGAGTTGGAGCATCGCGTGTGGGTGATCGCTCTGCTGCTGCAGGTGGCGTTGCCTGCGTGCCGGTTTCGTCCAGGCGGTTTGTTCAACGAGATAGTTGGGCTGATTCTGCGAGGATCGGGCGGGACTGGCGGAGAGGTACGGGTTGCCGTTGGTGCGGGCGTGACGAGCGGCCTGAGTATGGCGTGGCTTTCAAAAGAGGTGCTGGCCGCCGCGATGGTGGCCTATGGGTGCAGCGTGCTGTACTTTGCCGCCAGGCTGGGATGGAGGATGGTTAGGACCTGGCGGATGGAGCGGCAGGCGAAGGCTGTCATGCTGGCGGGGGATGCGATGCAGCGTTGGGAGCGATGCGGGAGGTTTTTTGGTTGCGCATCGGCACGAGTAGCAGAGTCGGAGGTGATCGGCGGGCCGGTGACGGTTGGCGTTCGGAGCGATGTGATGCTGGTGCCGCCTGGATTTCTCGAGAGCATTGCAGAGGAGGATCTGGATGTTGTGATGGCGCATGAGTTCGCGCATATGCGTCGGCGAGACTTTGTGAAGAACCTGACTTATGAGGTGCTGTCGTTGCCGGTGGCTTATCATCCGGCGCTTTGGTTGACGCGGGCGCGAGTTGCGGAGAGCCGTGAGATGGTTTGCGATGCGATGGCGGCAGAGGCTGTCGCAGGGAGTGAGAGATATGCACGATCGTTACTGCGGCTAGCGTCGCTGCTGGTGAAGGGCGCGCCGGATAAGACACTACACGCCATCGGAATCTTCGATGCCAACAGCTTTGAGAGGAGAGTTATGCGACTGAGCGAAGGAGGTGTGGAGATGCGGGGAGTGCGGAGGTTGGGTACGGCTGCGGCTTGCGGGATGGTGGGGCTGGTAACGTGCGCGTCGGCGCTGGGGTTGCGGATGGAGGTGCCCGCACCCGCGACTGCGGCGGTGGCCCAGGATGCGGGTTCGGCGAGGCTGACGATACCCGCGCAAAAGATGGACGCTGTCTACAAAAGGCCTCCGGTGTACCCGGCGCAGGCAAGGGAGAAGAAGGACACGCTCAACGGGCCGGTGGTGCTGGACGTGATTGTGGACGAGGAGGGAGTGCCGAGCGACGTGCGGGTGAGGAAGGGCCTGCGCTCCGACTACGATGAGAGTGCGCTCGCAGCGGTAAAGGAGTGGCGTTGGAGTCCATACCTCGTCAACGGAAGGCATGTGACGGTGAATACTACCGTGACAGTCAACTACTTTCTTGGCAAATAGGTGGAGTTGAGGGCGGGAGATTTGCACCCGCCCTTCTTCCAAGCTAGTTGGGTGGAAGGGCGTCGAGGGCGGCTTTGGTTTTGTCGTAGAGGATTGTGGTTTCGGCGTGTTGCTTGCGGAGGCCGTCGACGATGTGGGCGGGGGCCTTCGACATGAAGGTTTGTTGTTGAGTTGGTTGTCGGCGGCGGTGAGGCTCCTTTTCGTACCTTGCCAGATCTTTCGCGTGGCGCGCGCTCGGCGAGAACGTCGATGTTCCGTAGTAGAGGACTTGCATCTGGACTCGGGTGACCGGGCGCTTGCATCTTGTTGTCAACAGTCGGTTAGTCGAGGGGCATTTTCAAGCTTCGCGCGAGGGGGTCTATAATCCCCGTTCCATAAGGAGGATTTGACTATGGCTACAGATGACAAACAGACCATGGAGAACAAACAGATCGCGGAGAGGTTCATGGAGGAGTGCTGGAACCAAGGGAAGATGGACTCGATCCGCGAACTTGTCGCAAGCGGATGCAAGCTTCACGACCCGGTTTTTCCCGCTCTTACCTCGGGAGCGGACAACCTGAAGCGGCACATTGAGATGTGCAGGATCGGATTTCCCGATTTCAGATGTTCAATCGACGATACGATCGCTGAACGAAATGAGGTTGTGCACCACTGGACGACTCGAGGGACTCACAAGGGACAGTTCCTTGGTCTGGCTCCGACCAACCGCACGGCCACGGTCTCGGGCACCTCGATCCATCGGATAGAGGGCGGAAAGATCGTGGAGCAGTGGTCGGATTGGAATCTGATGACGTTGATGGAGCAACTCGGACTCTCCGCTATGCCCCAGCAAGCAGAATCCAAGACGCGCGCTTGAATGAGCACGAGTCTGCGGGCCTCGCGGGTTTGTCGCGACGAGAAGTTTTGAGATTTTTCAGTTATACGGAGGGCAGCGAATCCAGCGCTGCCCTTGTTTTGTCGTACAAGATCTTTGTCTCGGCGGATTGTTTTCGCAGGCCGTCGACGATGTGGGCGGGAGCCTTCGACATGAAGGTTTCGTTGTTGAGTTGTTTGTCGGCGGAGGCCAGGCCTTTTTCGTATTTGGCGAGGTCTTTGGTGAGGCGCTCGCGTTCGGCGGGGATGTCGATCTGGCGCTCGTAGATTACGGCTACGTCGAACTCTGCGGTGGAGCGTGCGTTTGAGCCGGTGAGCGACTCGCTGGCGAACTCGACGGCTTGGACGCGTGCCATTCTTGAGAGGACGTCGGCGTTGGCGTCGGCGAGTGCGAGGACGCGATTGCCTGCGTGGATGGTGATGGGTGTGGCTTCTTTCTCGGGGACGCCGAGTTCTTTGCGCAGGCCACGCACGGTGACGATGAGCTCCTGCAGGGTCTTCATGGCGCTCTCGGCTACCGGGTCGGCGGGGAAGTCGGTGGCCTGTGGGTAGCGAGTGAGCGCGATGGATTTCGCGGGAGGCTTGCCTTCGTAGAGCGCGTGCCAGATCTCTTCGGTGAGGAAGGGCATGAAGGGGCTAAGGAGACGCAGTGCACTCTCGAAGACGCCTACGAGCGAGGCGAGGGTGAGGGCGGTGGTCATGTCTGGTTCCGCGTCTTCGGTAGGGGCATTCTCTGGAAAGACGAGGCGCAGCTTGGCGAGCTCTAGATACCAGTCGCAGAACTCGCCCCAGAAGAACTGATAGATGGCGTTGGCGGCTTCGTCGAAGCGATAGTCGGCGAGTGCGCGGTCGACTTCGGCGGAGACGACGCTGAGACGAGAGAAGATCCAGCGGGTCTCGAGCGGGGTGTTGTCGGGCAAGGAGGCGACGACGCCGCTGTCGCGCATGGTCATGCTGTAGCCAGCCTCTTTGGCTCGGTCTACGTTCATAAAGAGGAAGCGGGCTGCGTTCCAGATCTTGTTGGCGAAGGCGCGGTAGCCTTCGGTGCGGGCTTCGCTGAAGGCAATGTCGGTGCCGGGCGAGGCCATGCTGGCGAGGGTGAAGCGGACTGCGTCGGTGCCGAAGCGCTCGATGATGTCGATGGGGTTGATGACGTTGCCCTTGGTCTTGGACATCTTCTCGCGGTTGGCGTCGCGGACGAGGCCGTGGATGTAGACCTCGCGGAAGGGGACAGCGTCTTTCAACTCGCGTTTGCTGCCGTCGGGCATGGGAACGTCGAGCATGAAGTGGGTGCCGAGCATGACCATGCGGGCGACCCAGAAGAAGAGGATGTCGAAGCCGGTGACGAGAAGCTGTGTGGGGTAGAAGGCAGCGAGGTCGGGCGTGAGGTCCGGCATGCCGGTGTCGGGGTTGGGGTTGGGCCAGCCGAAGACGGTGAAGGGAAGCAGGCCGGAGGAGAACCAGGTGTCGAGAACGTCGGTCTCCTGCGTGATGTCGGTGGAGTTGCAGGTGGCGCAGTGAGTGGGGGTTTCGCGCGAGACGGTGATGGCGGCGCAGGCTTTGCAGTGCCATGCGGGGATGCGATGGCCCCACCAGAGTTGGCGCGAGATGCACCAGTCGTGGATGTTGCGCATCCACTCGTCGTAGGTCTTGCGGTACTGGTCGGGCGTGAACTTGATGTAACCCTTGTCGACGGCTTCGATGGCTTTGTCGGCGAGGGGCTGGATCTTTATGAACCATTGCTGCGAGAGGCGCGGCTCGATCACGACGCCGGTGCGCTGCGAGAGGCCGATGGCGTTGGTGTGGTCCTTCACTTCGATAAGAAGATTCTGTGCGGTGAGATCGGCGATGATTCGTTCGCGCGCGGCGTAGCGGTCGAGGCCGTGATAGGGCGAACCGGGGAGGAGGACGTGCGCGGTCTCGTCGAGGATGGTGAGGTTGGGAAGGTTGTGGCGCTGGCCGATGGCGAAGTCGTTGGCGTCGTGCGCTGGTGTGACTTTGACGGCGCCGGTGCCGAACTCGGGCTTGGCCCAGTCGTCGGCGAGGATGGGGATCTCGCGGTCGGGCTGGGCTGTTCTACCTGCCGCAGCGCTGATGCCGCTCAGGGGCAGACGGACCAGTTTGCCCTGGAGAGCGAGGTAGCGCTCGTCGGTGGGATTCACGGCTACGGCTACGTCGCCGAGCATGGTTTCTGGACGCGTGGTTGCGATGACAATGGAACCAGTGCCGTCCGCGAGCGGATAGCGGATGTGGTAGAGCTTGCCGAGGCGCTCTTCGTGCTCCACTTCGAGGTCGGAGACGGCGGTCTGGGCGACGGGGTCCCAGTTGACGATGTAGGCTCCGCGATAGATGAGGCCCTGCTCGTAGAGGCGGACGAAGGCTTCTTTCACGGCGGGCGAGAGCTTGTCGTCCATGGTGAAGTATTCGCGGGACCAGTCGACGCTGGCTCCGAGGCGCTTCATCTGATCGAGGATGGCTCCGCCGTAGAGCTCGCGCCAGGCCCAGACCTTTTCGACGAAGGCGTTGCGGCCAAGTTCCTGACGGGTCTTGCCTTCTTCCTTGAGTTGGCGTTCGACCATCATCTGGGTGGCGATGCCTGCGTGGTCGGTGCCGGGCACCCAGAGGGAGGTTTCGCCGCGCATGCGGTGCCAGCGGGTGAGAATGTCCATCTCCGCCTGGTTGAGCATGTGGCCCATGTGAAGGCGGCCGGTGACGTTGGGCGGCGGTAGAAGTATGGTGAACTTCTTTTGCGCGTCGTGCGTAGTTTCGGGGGTCGGAACGTCAAACAGATGTTCTTTGACCCAGTACTCGGCCCAGCGTTGTTCGATAACGGACGGATCGTATGCTTTTGGAAGTTCCTGGCTCATCGGTGCTTTAAGGGTAGCATCGAGCGGCCTTCCTCGCTGATGCGGGGCGATTGGCAAGCGCTTCAGGAAAAACGGCACACCGAAGGCATCGATCACCGTACACTAGCCCACGAGGTTTTTCATGCGTAGACTGCTGTTCGCCGTTGCTCTGTTGACAGTTGCTTGTACACCCGCCTTTGCCCGCTCTTCGGAGGATCGCGCCAGTGTTGGAAACGATATTACGATTGCAGATGGAGAGACGGCGGGAGATATCGCCTGTGCGTTTTGCACGGTGCGCGTGCACGGTGAGGTGAAGGGGGATATCGCTACCTTTCTGGGATCGGTGATGGTGGATTCCGGGAGGAATATCTCGGGCGACGTGGCTTCGCTGGGTGGCGATCTCGAGATGGGCCAGGATGCGTCGGTTGGTGGCGATGTAGCGATTGCAGCGGGAGACCTGAAATTGGGTAATGGGGCTGCGATTCATGGGGAGCGGACGGTTCTGCCTGGACGCGTGTGGCTTCTGTTGCCGCTCGCTCCGTTCCTGATCCTTGCGGGACTGATCTGGTTGATCGTGTATATCGTTCGGCGCAACCGGTACCAGTTTCCCGTTTATCCGAGAGGGCGCGGATTCTAGTCGGGCTGTTGGGCCGGAGCTGGGGTACTGTAAGAAGATTAGGGAACCTGTCTCGTGGCGTCTGCGTACCACTTTCTGCACGCTGTCGTCTTTTGGGGGAATCTTGCTGAACTTTGCGCTCCGCAGCCTCGTCCTTACGCTTCTGTTTGCCTCGGCCGCGCTGGCACAGTCGCCGGGCAATCGAGCTTATGTCGGGGAGGACATTTATGTCGCATCCGGCCAGCAGGTGCACAATGCGATGTGTATCTTCTGCTCGGTGCAGGTGGAGGGCGACCTGACGGGACGCGTCATTGTGCTGTTCGGCAGCCTGAACGTGACCGGACATGTGGAGAAGGGCGCGACCGTGATCGGTGGTAACGCGGTGGTCGATTCGCAGGCGCGGATTGGCGGCGATACGACGGTATTGGGCGGCAACGCGGTGTATGAGAGTGACGAATCGTTCGGAGGAAGTGCGTATGTGCTGGGCGGACATCTCTCGCATGTGCCTCTGGCGCACGGACAAGTCAGCTCGCACCCACGAGTCTCGTTGAGCCCGTTGTTTTCGATTCTGATGGGGGTGCTGGTGTTGTTGCTGCTTTCGGCATTGTTTGTGCCGCAGGTGCGGCGGCGCATCGCCGTCAATCAGACCTCCTGAGCGGAGTGTTTTAAAACGGAAAAAAGGATGCAGCCCGGTGGCTGCATCCTTTTTTCGCTGTGATTGCTTGAAGCGGCTAGAACGGGTTCAGCTTGTTCAAGCCCTTCTTCTTCTTGTGCTTGCTGTCGGACTCGTCGCTCTTGTCGAACTCTGGCTTCTTGTTCTTTCCGTTGGCATTACCTGCCTGTGCGGCGGGCTGGGTTCCGGGCTTGATATCGTTGACTGCGTCGGGGGCGGCCGCGGCCTTTTCAGCCGCGGGAAGAGGGGTAGAGTTCGTCGGTCCAACTGCCTTCAGGCCGCCGTTGTCGGGGACGGTGGTTCCGGATGCGCCTGAGTTGAGAATCTCAACTCCGCCGATGCGGTTGCCAGAGGAAGCAGGCGGCGTTGGCGCAGCGCCCGAGATACTGGTCGTCGACGATGCTCCGCTCGCGGCACCGGCGTCGGCAGCAGGGACATCCGACAGGGCCAGCGGCGCGGCAGGTGCAGCCGGAGCCGTCGGAGCTGCACCATCTGCTGTGGGAGTGGCTGCATCAGCCGTCGTCGTCGCGGGCTTCGCAGCTGCAGGTCCGTTGGGACTCAGCGCGTCGTTGAAGTCGGTCTTGATCTGGTTCACGACGTGGGGCGCGATCGTGGGAGCTGGGTCGGCGAGGGTCGGCTCTCCATCACGAGCTGCCATGACGACGTCTGGCTGGTGAAGGACAAGGAGACGTGCTCGATCCTGCAGACGGTACTGCCTGCGGCTGTTTTCGAGCGCGACGCTGGCAGCAATCTGCTCGGGGGTGGGCTGCGGAATCTTGACGTTCATCGCATCGAGACGATCGCGCGCATCTTCGACGTGGGGTGAGGCGGAGTGCTCGAGAACCACTTTGCTGTAGGCGGCGATGGCCTCGTCGTCATAGATCTTTTCGAGCCTCGCCTTGCCTGCCTCGGGGAGCTTCATGGTGCGAACGAACCGCGCTTCAGCCTCATACGCATCGCCGAGGCCGACAAGAACGTCGTCCATGTGGCTGTACTGCGGATAGGTATCGACGACGGTCTGGAAGCGGGCGATCGTCGCGGGATAGTTGTTGTGGGTCTGGTAGAAGGCGGCGATGTTAGCTTCGCGGGTGGCCATGACCTCCTGCACCTCGCGCAGCCTCTGCTTGGCCTGAGGCACCAGAGTGGATTCGGGGAACTGCTGCAGCATCAGGCGGTACTCTTCCTCGGCGTGAGTGGCCTTGGCGTAGTCGCGGTCGGGCTTGTCCATCTGGCGAAAGTAGATGTCGCCGACGCGCATCTGGGCCTCGGCGGCCTCGGGCGCGTTGGGGAAGAAGGTGATGAAGTCTTTGTACTCCTGCTCGGCCTGGGTGAGGGCTGCGGTGCCGCCTTCCTTGTACCAGCTGTCGCCGATGGCGAGCTTGGCCTTCATCTGATATTGCGAGTCAGGATAAGTATTGAGCAGCGTTTGCAGGTCGAGACGGGCGACGTCGAAGTGTCCGCGCTTGGTCGCGTCGACGGCTTTATCGTAGAGGACCTTGTCGGGAAGCTTGGCGTCGGGTTTTTCGGCCGGCTTCATCGTCTTCTCTTTGCGGAGCTCTTTTTTGGTGTCTTTGGACTGTACGACTTTGTCCTTTTTGTTGTCTGGCGGTGTTGCGGAGAGGGTCACGCTCTCGTGTTGCTGACCGTTGGCGTCGGTGGTCGTCTGGGACGAGCCGTTTACCTGTGCCATGGCTCCGATCGAGCCGAACATCAGGCTGGCAATTGCGACTCCGGCCAGCGTGCCGGCCCTGAGAGTTGGAAAGAAAGAACGTTTGTTCATCCGCTATAGACCCCATCCGCCTCGCGCGACTGGGCGCTCAGGCTGTGTTCTATTCTAATCGTTCCTGTCTCAACCTTACTACTCGCGCGACTTCGGCCGCGCTTATGCCACTTGTACAGAGCCGGCTGCCCGGGCGATTTTGAGAAATTCGACGGCGTTCTGCTCGGTTTTGCCGGGGCTGAAGATGGCTGAGCCGGCGACGAGCATGTCGGCTCCTGCTTCGACGACCTGAGCGACGGTATCGTGAGCGACCCCGCCGTCAACTTCGATGCGAAAGTTGAGGCCCATCTCCTCGCGCAGTTCGGCGAGGTGGGCGATCTTGTCGAGCGCCAGGGGCAGGAACTTCTGGCCGCCGAAGCCTGGATTGACGCTCATGACCAGCACATGGTGCAGCATCGGAAGGACTTCTATCAGCGTATCGACCGGAGTTGCGGGGTTGAGGACGACGGCCGGGAGCATGCCGTGGAGGATGATCTGCTGGAGGGTGCGATGGAGGTGGCGGCAGACCTCCTGGTGAACGCTCATCATGTCTGCGCCTGCCTCGGCGAAGTCGTGGATGAAGTTGTCGGGATTATCGACCATCATGTGGCAGTCAAGGGGAAGACTGGTGATGGGGCGCAGCGCCTTGACGACGGGTGGGCCGAAGGTGATGTTGGGGACGAAGTGGCCGTCCATGATGTCGACGTGGAGGAGGGTGGCTCCGCCGAGCTCCACGAGGGCGACTTCGTCGGCGAGGTGGGCGAAGTCTGCGGCGAGGATGGATGCTGCCAGTTCGATCACGGGGTTCGCTCCTGAGGAGAGTTTAGCAGCGCTAGTCATGAATTTTCTTTGACTGAAGTGCAGGAGCGGAAGTAGCCCGTTATATGCTTGCCGAATTAGTGCCGGGGGAGGTTTTATGGCGAGGATGATTCGTTGGATTTGTTCCTTCCTTGTTGTTCTGACTGTTTTACCTGGCGCAGAGGTGCGCATCCTGGCGTGTACGCGGGCTGTTTACCTTGGGCCGGGCGGCGAAGTGATTACCTCTCGCTCGATGGATTGGAAGGTGGATGTAGGCACGAATCTGTGGATACTGCCTCGCGAGATGGAGCGGAACGGGGAGGTGGGAGCGCAGTCGTTGGAATGGAGATCGAAGTACGGAAGCGTGGTGGCTACTGGATATGACGTTTCAACGACGGATGGGATGAATGAGAAGGGGATGGTGGCGAATCTGCTCTGGCTGGTGGAGTCGGAGTATCCGAAGCCGGTCGCAGGGAAGCCCGGGCTGGCGATCTCACTATGGGCACAGTGGGTGCTGGACAAACTTCGCAACAGTGGCCGAGGCAGTGGACGCTCTGGAACACGAACCCTTTACATTGGTGACCGCGAATGTTCCGGGCGAAAAAAGGCTCGCTACATTGCATCTCTCGATGTCGGATGCGACCGGCGACAGCGCGATTGTGGAGTACATCGATGGCAAACAGACGATTCACCATGACCGCAAGTATCAGGTGATGACGAATTCCCCGGCGTTCGATCAGCAGCTGGCGCTGGATACGTATTGGAAGGGCATTGGCGGAACGGTTATGCTTCCAGGAACGAACCGCGCTGCGGACAGGTTTGCACGGGCTTCTTTCTACATCAACGCAATCCCACAGGGAGAGAGTCCGGATATTACGGTTGCCAGCGTCTTCAGCGTGATCCGGAATGTCTCGGTGCCTTACGGGCTTACGACGCCGGAGGAGCCGAACATCTCATCGACGCGATGGAGAACGGTGGCCGATCAGAAGAGAATGATTTTATTTCTTCGAGTCTGCGGTGACACCGAATACGTTCTGGATGAACTTCAAGGATATCGATTTCTCCGCTGAGACCGGGAAGGTGGAGAAGCTTGACCTGGGAAAGAACCAGAGTCATGTCTATGCCGGGAATGCTGTAAACGATTTTGTGGCGAGCAAGCCGTTCAAGTTTCTTGGGCTCCCGTAGGCCGTGCGTGAGTGGGTGATAGTCCCACGATTCACCGCTGTCGACCGGTCAGCTCGGGGGGCGCGAAGTCTCCGGGAGGCTGGATGCTAGCAGTTCGATGACGCACTTAGTCTTTTGTCGCTAGTGGGGCCTGTGAGCTATTGAGTGTTACAGGCTTTCGTTCCATAGCTTGAGCTCAGCGGCTTGCGGCGCCTGTTCCACGCGGCTTTCGGCGTTGGCATTCGCTCCGAAGACCATGGTCGACCGGCTTTGTTGGTCGTATAGCGGCCACGCGGGAAGTCCGGGTGCCGCTGGAGTTTCGCCGCAGATGAAGGCGGACCAGGCAGCGTGCATCTGTTTGCCCAGGCAGGCTTCTGATGCGGCATCGGCAACCTGCTTGTGCGGGTGATTCCAGACCATGCCGACATCGAGCGAGTGATAGGCGTTGCCTTTGAGCCTGCCGCTGGTCTCCTGGAACTCCAACTCGTAGACGTACGCGCTGCCGCCGCCTTTGAGATGCGCCTCTGCGACGCGGATGGAAGGGATCCAGTACTCCTCTGCCGTGACGGCGCGAATGCGGCGCTCCTCGACGCTGAGTTGCGGATAGATGTCCTTGTAGTGTTGATAGACAGCATCGAACTTCGCAACACTCATGTTGCCGAGCTGAATCGACGTTGCATCTTTGGCCGGATGTGGCCCGATGAAGATAGCGCTCTCTTCGCGGTTGGTACCGAGGAGCAGCCTCTTGCCACGGGCCGAACCGCTGGCGATGGTCTCCACGGGAAGTCGCGGAATCAGAGGTCCATCGAGCTCGGCGCGTAGCGGGAAGTGCTGCGGCCAGGTTTCGATGAATTGCTGCTGTGCCTGGATTAATGCGGTTCCTGCTGCCGTCTTCAGGTTCGCGATGGTTTCGCCGGATTGCTTCTGCCAGAGATCTCCGAAGCCTTTTGAGATCTCTGCGCTCGCCGCACGATCCCAGATGCGTTCGGCTCCGCCGCTCTCGGAGATCATCTGGTGGAACAGTGGCTGGGCCGAGGGAATGCCCATCAAGGTACCGATCAACTTGGCGCCTGCAGATTCACCACCGATGGTTACGCGAGCAGGATCGCCGCCGAAGGCACTGATGTTCTCCTGTATCCAGGCGAGCCCGGTCATCAGGTCATGCAGCGCGTTGTTCGCGGTTCCTGTGTATTGCTGACCGAGGAGGGGTTCGTAGTCCAGGAAGCCGAAGATGCCGAGGCGATACTCGACAGAGATGCTGATGATACCTTCGCGGGCGAAGTCCGTGCCGTCATACATAGGCTCGAAGGCGTGGCCGTCGGTGAAGCCTCCACCGTGGATCCATACAAAGATGGGAAATGGCCCGCTGCCTTCGGGTGCCCAGATGTTCAGGTAGAGACAGTCCTCGCTGTGAGGTACGTCCAGCTGTTTATGCTGCATGGGGGCGGCGGAGAACTTAGTCGCATCACGTTCGCTTTTCCAAGGGGCCACCTTTTCTGTTGGGAGAAAGCGCAGCGGTCCCACAGGTGGCTCGGCAAAGGGCACGCCACGGAAGACGCGGACCCCATCGCTGCTTTCGCCACGCAAACTTCCGCTTGGCGTGCGAACAATGGCGGGCGCGACGGGAGTGAATGCGAAAAGACGTCGGGTGCTGAGAGAACATGCGGCAAGCGAGGTGTTTGCCAGGAAGCTTCGGCGAGTGATCATAGGCATCGTCGATCAGTGTAGCTGCCTGGCGTCGTGACAACCTATGATCAGCGCTTAGGCGACGGTGATTCCATGCTCCTCCGCGGAGCTGAGAGTCGACAGCAGATTGGTCATCTTCAACAGATTCCGCAACTGCTTGCCGAGGTGCAGCAGCTGGAACTCGCATCCTGCGCCTTTCGCATGAGCATAGAGCCGCACAATCGTGCCTAGCCCCATACTGTCCACATAGGTGAGGTCTTCGAGATCGAGTATGAGCACTTTGCTGCTGGAGGCAACTTCCTTCAGGTCCTGATAAAAGCCATCCGTGAGACCAGCCACCAAGCGGCCATGGCACTTCACAACGGCGGTCTCACCTTCACGTTTAATGTCATAGGTTAGCGGTTTGGCGGGGGCTACTTCTTCAGGCATGTGGCAGCTCCATGGAGTAGGAATGGATACATTGAGACAATAATCCTACCGGAGCATTCTTGCATACTGGGCATTCCTTCTCGTGACGAGCTTGCGATGCTCGAACTCGATCATTTGGGGTTGCCTACTGGGTGCAAGTTTACCGGTGAGGATCGACGCGTCGGCGTTCACAGCGTCTGTAGCGGATGCAAATACTTGCGCAGGATTCCTTTCGGTCGCATAACTGAGCCAGTGGGATCTCCCCAGCGGTAGAAGCCGGCATCCAATGCGTTGGCGGCGATCAACGCTGCTGTCGTAGAAAAGGAGATCGAATGAACGGATTTCACACGAATCTATTAAGGACAATGGCGGTGGCAGCGGCATTCAGTATGGCTGCGGTTGCGGTACCTTGTGTGGCGGCAACGAGCGTGATGGCAGTTCAGGACCAGGATCACCGGGATCACGTTGATCAGGACCAGGCACAACAGTACCGCAACAACAGCTTCTACACTTTGGGTAATCGCGAAGGATACGAGGACTACCAGGCGAAGTCGCAGCGCAAGGAGCACAATCACAAGTACCGGAACGATGAGGACCGCAAGGCCCACGACTATGGCTATAAGCAGGGATGGCAGGGGCAGCGGGCTACCAACGGAGATAACGATCGCCCCCACTAGAGCCTGGGGTTGAAGCTGCTCGCAGAAAACGACTCGTCCCCTGGGTGGGGGACGGTTGCTGTACGGTGGGAAGCGAGAGCGGCCGAGCGGAGTGAGATACTCCGTATTCCCCGACTGACTCCTTAGTCTGGCTGAAGAGACGAAATCTCTCCGTTGTCTGCTGGACTGGGATTAATACCTATCTTTGTTCGGCTACTTAAAGGTCGAATTGAATACTCGCGGCAATCGTGCTGTTTGAGGGCGCGGCTAGCGATGCTTGGGCAAAACAGGTACGACTCTTTCGACGTCGGGGCGGCCTTCGTGGAGGATCTTGGTTTTGATTCCTTTTGCGGCTTCCTTGGCGGCGTCGCGCTGGGTTTCGGCCATGGGTTTGGGGTCGCCGAGGACCATGCGGGCGGCGCCGCGCAGGATCTTGCGGATGGGCCACGCGCCCTTGTCGCCCCCGTCTTCGTTGGGGAAGAAGATCTCGCCGTTGCGCTGCTTTTCGGGGCGATAGTACCAGCGGCGCAGGAGCGAGAGATGGTCGCTGAGGAGAGCGAGGTCGTTGGATGGTTCGGCGCGCTTTTCGAGGAGAGAGAGGACGTAAGCGGCGCGATTCTCCGGCGAGTCGGAGGCCGTGGACTCGCCTTCGAGTGGCACGGCCTGCAGCATGAGTGGTTGCGCGAAGAGGGAGCTGCCGACGCTGGTTTGTTCGCGGACAGCGCGGACGCCGAGTGTGGAGAGGCGTTCGGGGCCGACGATGCAGCCGCCGTTGAGGAGGAACGCGGCCGCTTGTTCCGTGTGCTCCGTCTCCTGGGCGGCTGTCTGTACGATGATGGCCTTCAGTCGCGGGATGGGGCGTACGATCCAGTCGGCGAGCGCCTGTGCGGCTTTCACCTTCTGCCATTGAGCGTGGAGGGCGGCGGCCTTTTCGAACTTCATTGCGGAGGAGGCCTCTTCGCGTTCGAGCCCGATGGCGATGATCATGCTATCGCCTCGGGTGTCGAAGAATTTCTTTACGGCTTCGGATTCGGCTGCGTACTCTTCGGCCGTGCAGGCTTGCTTGCAGGGTTCGATGCACTTGTTCATCTCGCCGTAGACGCAGCCGGGGTGGTCGGGGTAGGGCGCGAGATCTTCGTAGCAGCGGCGGAGCTTGAAGAGATCGAGGACCGCGTCGCAGTAGCGCTCGGCGGCGAGGCGCGAGGGGAAGGGGCCGTACATCTGGGCGAGGCCGCGCTTCGATAGCTTGTTAGTGGAGTAGACGCGAGGGAAGGCGTTCTCCATGGTCATGCGCAGAAAGTAAGGCGTGTGGAGCTTGAGGCGGCGGCGCGCTTCGGTGTATCCGAACTGCGCGGCGGTGGCCTGGTAGAGGACGAGGGAGGACTCGAAGGCGGAGCCAGTGACGCAGTACTCGATACGCGCTACTTTTTCGCGAAGGTTGAGGCGCTTGGATTGCGACTCGGGTGGATCGAGCAGACGACGCATGCGGCGGCGCAGGTCTGTGGTTTGGGTGAGGTAGGGTGCGTCTTCCTTGCGTGCGCCGCAGAGGGCGAAGACGCCGGGAAGCGAGGGGATGGTGCGGAGGATCTCGTCTGCGTGGCCCGGAGTGAAGTCTAGAACGTGTTCGAAATGGAAGCTGGTTGTCACAGATGGATTGTAGTCGCAAAATTTTGCAGCGGCTAAGATGGATTGTTTGATTCTGCGTGAGGGCTAAAGTGTTCAACGTCGAGCCGCAAGAGCAATGGGATGCGCAGGAGCCGCTGAATTTGAAAAGCACGCTGCCAGAGAGCTAAGAAGGGTGATTAAAGATACTTCATGGGCTGGCGGCGCGTTGCTCTTGTGCATCCTTTGCATCGTCCCGTTTGCAGCAGGCCACCCACTCCATCGTTATTGGGAGCGAACGAGATTTTTGATCTATGTCGCAGAGGTATTGCTGATCTGGTTCGTCATCAAAGTAGGGTTCGTATGGTCTGCTTGGCAGAGCGCACGTGAAACAAGACGCGAGTTTGGCGATCCTTTGTAGCGTCTAAAGCTAAGCGCCTGCGATCATCATGCCTTCGATGCGCATGGTGGGGGCGGCGCTGGCTCCGCGGAAGACGAGATCGTTGCCGATGGCGACGATGTTTTTGTACATGTCTTTCAGGTTGCCGGCGATGGTGATCTCTTCGACAGGGTAGGCGAGTTCGCCGTTTTCGATCCAGAGGCCGCTGGCCCCCTGCGAATAATCGCCGGTGACGAGGTTGACGCCGAAGCCCATGGTCTCGGTGACGTAGAGGCCGGATTTGATGTCGCCGATGATCTGCTCGGGGGTGAGCGTACCGGCTTCGAGGAAGAAGTTGCCTGCGCCGATGCCGGGGTTACCGGCGAGTCCGCGTGAGGCGTTGCCGCTGGACTTCATGTTGAGCTTGCGCGCGGTGTAGGTGTTGCTGACGTAGTTCTTCAGGATGCCGCGTTCGACCAGCACGGTGCGGCGCGTGGGCAGACCTTCACCGTCGAAGGGACGGGTGCCGAAGCCGCCGATGCCTGCTCCATCTTCGAAACGGTGAATGATCGTGCCGTCGTCGATGACGGTGATGTTTTCGCCAGCGACCTGCTCGCCCAGCATGCCGCTGAAGAAGGAGGCATTGCGATAGATGGCGTCGCCGTTGGCCGCGTCGAAGATGTTGCCGATGATCGAGCGTGCGATCTCGGGCGAGAAGACGACGGGGGCCTTCTGGGTTTTGACCTGGCGCGCGCCGAGTCGCTTGAGGGTGCGGCGTGCGGCTTCGTGGCCGATCTCCTCGGGGTTCTCGAGTTTGGTGACGGTGCGTGAGTTCGAGAACCAGTAGTTGCGCTGCATGTTGCCCTTCTCGTCGTGGGCGATGGGTGCGGCGGAGAATCCGCAGTAGCTGCGGCGGTATTCTCCGGTGAAGCCGCGGGAGTTCATCAGGATCTTGTGCGAGGTGGAGGTGTCGAAGTCGCCGCCGCCGGAGTTTTGGATGCGGACGTCGTAGGCCATCGCGGCGGCCTCGGTGCGGCGTGCAATCTCGATGCGCTCGGCGGGCGGCATCTCATTCACGTCATCGAAATAGAGGTGCTGATCTTCTTCGATCTGGCCGAATTCATGTGCTTCGGGCAGACCGGCGAACGGGTCTTCGCTGGTGATCTTCGCAAGGGTAATTGCTCCCTCTACCAAACGCGCAATGCTTTCGCTTGAAAAATCGGAAGACGAGGTGCTGGCGGTGCGCTGGCCGATGAAGACGCGCAAACCAACTGCACGCGAACCCGATTCTTTCAGGGTTTCGACCTGTCCCAGTCGAACCAGCGCTGAAAATTCGTCGCCTTCGTAGACGACGGCCTCGGCATCGGTGGCTCCAGCCTTGAGTGCGTGGCTGAGGACATCGGAGGCAAGCTGGTGGAGGTTCGTGGTCGTCTGGGTTGGCATGGTCTCTTCAGGATAATTGGTTTGAGCTGACTTTTCTGACAGCTGCAATAAGGATACCTCTGGTTGGAGAAGAGAGACGATGAGTGAGTTGGGAGGTGGCTGATATGATCCACGGTGTTATTTCACACGCTAAACCAGGAGATACGAGTGTCAGAGTCTGGGAGTGTATCTGGGAACGTCGCAGTCATCGCCAGGTTTTTGGAAGAGGTCATCAATCAGGGGCGGTTGGAGCAAGCTGACGAACTTGTCGCGGTCGACTTTGTCGAGCTTGATCCTCTTTCGGGTCAGCGGCAAGGACGAGAGGGTTTGAAAGAGGTCATTGGGATGATGCGCACCGCATTCCCCGATATTCACTGGGTTGCGGACGAGACGGTAGCTAGTGGAGACAAGGTTGTCACTCGCTTCACATGGACCGGTACGCATCGAGGGACGTTTCTCGGTGTTCCCGCTACGGGCAGGAGAGTCAACGTCAAAGGTGTCGTCATCGACCGCCTGGTCGGGGGCAAGATGATGGACAGTCGAATCCTGATGGATAACTTGACGATGATGCAGGAGCTTGGCGTCATACCAAGGGCATAGCGACGGATCGCGCAGCTATTGATGCGATCGTGCGTGGGTTTGCCCTTGTAGATGATCGTCAGGAACGATGGCCCCGGCTGGAGCTAAAACTAAGCGAACACCGTTAGCGAACAGGGGAAGCGGAGGGGCGCGCCTGGCGGCCGTCTGTGGCTTTGAGGAAGTACATGCCGGCGGCACAGTACTCGGAGTCGCTCTTCAGCTTGTGCTCGATGTGTGTAGCAGGACCATCTTCAGAGCGCCGCTTGAAGAGCTTAACCGCGCCACCGCAGCTCATGCAGCGGAACTCGGTGTCGTTGTCTTCAAGCGCGACCGTGATGGGCTTCACCTTCCAGAACGACTCGTAACCACCGGCTGCTCGGACACGGCGACGCTTCACTTCACATTCGTAAAACTTTTCACGTTCGACTGCCATGGGATACCTCGAGAGATTCGGTGCGGTTGGTCGTACGTTAGCCGTACTTTCAGATGTCGTGCGCAGAGAGCCTGGGAAAAGTTGGTGCAGAGATGCAGGTCGTTACTCTACGGGATGCTGGGAAGGTCTGGGCTCGCGGCCGTCGGTTGCCTTCTTGAAGAGGATTCCGTTAGGGCAATACTCGGAGTCGGCCGGAGACTTGTGTTCCACGTAAGGGACGGTGCCGGTCTTGCCGTTGCGGCCGAGCAGCTTGACCTCGCCGAAGCAATCTTTGCAGCGAAACTCGGTGTCGTTGTCGACGAGCGCGACGGCTACGGGCTTGACCTTCCAGAAGGGCTCATAGCCTCCGCCGGCCTTTACGCGGCGGCGTTTTACTTCGCACTCATAGATCTTTTCGCGTTCGACAGCCATTATTGTCCCGTTCCCCCGACCGTCATGCGGTCGAGCTTTACTGTGGGCATGCCTACGCCGACCGGCACACTTTGCCCCGCCTTGCCGCAGGTGCCGATGCCTTCGTCGAGTGCCAGATCGTTGCCGACCATCGACACATACTTCAATGCTTCAGGGCCGTTGCCGATCAGCGTTGCACCCTTCACGGGGCGTGTTACCTTGCCGTCTTCGATCAAATAGGCTTCGCTGGCCGAGAAGACGAACTTGCCGTTGGTGATGTCGACCTGTCCTCCGCCGAAGTTCACGGCGTAGAGGCCGCGCTTGACGCTCCGGATGATGTCCTCGGGCATGTCTTCCCCATTCAACATATAGGTGTTGGTCATGCGCGGCATGGGGATGTGGTGATAGCTCTCGCGGCGTCCGCTGCCGGTGTTTGGCATGCCCATCAGGCGGGAGTTGAGCTTGTCGGAGAGGAAGCCTTTGAGGATGCCGTTTTCGATGAGAACGGTCTCCTGCGTGGGGTTTCCCTCATCATCCATATTGATAGACCCGCGGCGGCCAGGCATCAGGCCGTTGTCGACGACGGTGACCTTGGGGCTTGCAACCTGCTGGCCAATGAGTCCGGCGAAGGCTGAGGTCTTCTTGCGGTTGAAGTCGGCTTCGAGCCCGTGGCCTACGGCTTCATGCAGCAGAACGCCGGGCCAGCCGGGGCCGAGGACGACGGGCATCTCGCCTGCAGGTGCTTCGATCGCGCTGAGTTGCAGGATTGCGGTTCGTGCGGCCTCGCGAGCGTGATGCTCGGGCGATTTGTCGCCTTCGAAAAAATCCATCGTGACGCGTCCGCCTCCGCCGCTAGTGCCGCGTGCGGTGTTTACGCCGTCTTTGGCGATGACGAAGACGTTGAGACGCGCGAGGGGTTGAGTGTCGGAGGCGAAGGTGCCGTCCGAGGCTGCGACGAGGATGCGGCGGAGTTCGTCGTTGAAGCCGGCGCGAACCTGGGTGATGCGGGAGTCGTAGGCTCGGGCGGCTTTGTCGGCGCGCTGGATCAGGGCCAGCTTAGCGGCGATCTCGGCGTCGCTGGTGGCTCCGGCGACTGGGTAGAGGGAGGGTGTGTCGGTCTGGCGAAATCCGCTCATCAGCTCCTTGGCCGGGCCGCTGGCGATCAGGGCTGCGGTTCGGGCTGCGCGGAGCAGGCGCTCGCTTGAAAGATCGTCGGTGTAGGCGTAGCCGGTGCGCTCGCCCGAGACGACGCGGATGCCGCATCCAACGCTGATACCTTGACTCGCCGACTTGACCAGGGACTCGTCGATTCCCAGCGAGGTTGACGTAACCGACTCAAAGTAAAGGTCCGCATACTCGCCACCGGCTGAAAGGGCCTCTCCCAGGCAGCGTTCCATCAGGCGTTCCGACAGACCAAGTTTTTCGATGAAGTAGCGTTTGTGGTCGGGTGCGGGTATGGTCATCTAGATTGATTCTAGGCTTCCAATGGAGCCGCGGCAAATAACACTCTTGCGGAGGTGCGGCGGGAGTATGCCTATCGACCTCTCTTTTTCGGGAAAATCCGCGAGCTTTTGGGTCGGTTTCAGCGTCCCTGCGAGGGGTCGGCGGAGCCTGAAACGCTGAGATCGAGTGGCAGATTCGGCAGGCCGGAAGCGTAGCAGTTGCCGTCGGCGGCGTAGGTTGCGCTGCAGGCGGCAGTTATCTCCTTGCGTCTTGGAGATTGAGCGTATTGCCACACTGCGATGTCCGGGGTACCGCTGGAGTCGAACCGAGGAGGCTGCAGGCTGCATCCATTGGCGGGTGGGCAGGCGTCCTGATAGACCCACATCGCAACCTGGTGAAGGTGTTGAGCGGCGACTTGCTCGCGAATATCCTGAACCGTGGTGATGGTCTTGCCCGGGCCGTCGCCGACTGGCTGGCCGCTGCCATAGACCCCGGGGAGATAGCCTGATTTAGCTACTGCCTCTGTCCACGCAAGAAGATACGCCGACTGATCCGCGGTGAGGCGACCGCCTTCCTCCTGATCCAAAAAGATGATCGTCTGAGCAGGAAAGTGTTCGCGCTCGGCTGCGGCGACTGCGGCTGTGGCGTCCCTGGCTCCGAGCGTGACCGGTGGCGTTCCGGATCGCCTGGCTTTCTTGATCTCCGACTCAAGCCGGCCGTTGAACAGTACGAGGAAGCCGAAGCCGTTGCGCCTCAAAGTCTCGCGCTTGCCAACCCAGCCGTTCTGCCTTTCGCCGGGCGGGTTGTTGAGCCAATATCCGACGAAGGCGAAGTGTCTTTGCAGGGCAGGCAGTGCTTGGTCCCCTGGATAGTCGTTGCTGTCGAAGCCGACATACTCGCGGACCGCGCCGTTGGATCGGCTCGCGTCTGTAACCGCATGATTCGAGGCCGAAGCAGGGTACTGCTGCGCGTACACAGGAGTGGTGGCAAAGAGTAGTGCAAGGCGTAGTGCTGAAAATCGCATAGGAAAGCTTCGAGGCACACAACGGAATCTTCATAGAAGGTTACACAATTTCGTGTGCTAAGTTGCTGGTAGAGGTATGGAGGCGAGGCCATGGCGCAGATTGATGTAGACCCGAGGTTCCCCATAGGTGTTTTCGAAGCGCCAACATCCATCTCTGCAGACGAGCGAACCGGGGCCGTTGCTTCGCTCGCTGAGCTGCCCGAACAACTGCGCAATGCCGTGGACGGATTGAGTTCGGCTCAGTTGGGTACGCCGTATCGCGAAGGCGGATGGACGCTGCGACAGGTGGTTCATCATGTCGCGGATAGCCACATGAACGCCTTCGTCCGGGTGAAGCTTGCGCTGACTGAGGACTGGCCGGCGGTCAAATCGTACGACGAAGGCGCCTGGGCAAAGCTCCATGACATGGCGGCTCCGGTGGAGTGGTCGCTGGAGCTGGTGGAAGCCCTTCATGCCCGCTGGGTGATGCTGTTGCAGTCTCTCGACGAACAGCAGTGGCAGCGCGGGTACCTCCATCCGGAGGATGGCCGCGTGACGGTGGAGATGTCAGCGCTGACCTACGCCTGGCACTCGCGCCATCACGTAGCTCACATCACGCATCTGCGTGCGAAAGAAGGATGGTAGCGGGCCGCCCGTCTATGTCCACCATTCAGATTGCTACGATGCCGAGCGAGATCGACCGCTGCTTTCCTGTGATGCGCCAGCTTCGACCCATGTTGGTTGCCGAGGAGTTCGTCGGACGCATTCAAACGCAGCAGGCCGAGGGGTATCAACTCGCTTTTCTGGAGTCGGACGGTGAGATCGTCTCAGTCGCTGGCTTCCGCATGCAGACTCTGCTGTGGAGCGGCAAGACGCTCTACGTGGATGATCTGGTAACGGACGAAGCGGCGCGCTCGAAGGGACATGGCGAGTCGATGATAACGTGGCTGATTGCGCTGGCGAAGGAGGCAGGATGCACCACCTTCATGCTCGACTCGGGAACGCACCGGCATGAGGCGCACGCATTCTACTTCCGGCACGGCCTGCGCATCTCCGACTATCACTTCAAGCTTTCGTTGTAGATCGCGAGAGCTTTTCAGGCTCGCAGATGTGCTAACGTTCGGCTATGCCGCCAAGAGTCTCCTCCGCGGAGCCCGTGCAGACGGTAGAACAGATCACCGCTGCACTTGAATCCTTTTTAGCTGAATCTCCCCGTGCCGTGGTGCTGGAAGATGGCAAAGTCCTCTTCGACATGCGCGAGGCAAAGTACAAGCTTGCGACCGAGCACGGCCGGTGCACGCTGCATCTGTGGGGAGAGGACCGCAATCTCGTTCGACGAGTGAGTGGTACGACGCTTCGCAACGGAGTGCTGCGGCTGAGCACGCATCGGTTCGGACAGACCAAACCGCAGACGCTTGAACTTGTAACCGATCGCGATCGCCGTACACCTTCTACGCGGGAGGCGACGCGAGTGCGGTATCTGAAGGTGTTGGAGCGCGTTCTGCTGCGCAGTTTTCCTGAGTTCAAGGTGGATGGGCTTCGTACGGCGATGGATCTTGAGAAGAGCTTCGGGCCTGCATATGCGCGCGGATCGCTGATCCAGGGGCAAAAGGCCTGGGCTGTGATCGCCGTGAATGCAGAGGAGACCCAGGCGACCGTCGATGGAATTTTGACTCTGGGGATTCTATGGCTGCAGCACTGCCGCGACTCCGGGGATGGGCGAAGGCTGTATCAAGGATTGAAGCTGATCGTGCCGCGTGGAATGGCGATACTGACTCTTTCGCGAATGGCGTGGCTCAACCCGTCGGTTGCCCGGTGGGAGTTGTGGGAGTTGGACCAGAAGTCGGAAGAGTTGGAGCAGCGTGACGCGGCCGACCATGGCAACCTGACCACCCGTCTGATGCATGCTCCTAATGAGCAATCCGCACACGAGCGATTTGCCGAGTCCACGCTCCGTGTGATGACGCTCGTGCCGGAGACGATGCGCGCGGTGGTGGAGCAGCGTCTTCGCAGCGGCACGGAGCTAGCGTTTTTGCTGCACGGCCTGGAGTTTGCGCGGGTGCGAATGGGCTACGCGGGAAACTCGTTCAACAGTGCGCAGGAGATCACCTTCGGCGCCGGCGCGAACGAGACTCCCATGACCGAAGAGAATGTGAACGAGCTGCGCGAGCTGGTGGCGCGATTGTTTGCACGGCGCATCGCTGGCGGCGACAAGCGCAATCCACTCTACCGAATGCAGCCGGAGCGTTGGCTGGAGAGCGTGCTGAGGCGTGATTTGGAGCCGCTCGATGCGCGCCTCGATCCGAAGCATGTTTACACGCAGGTGCCTGCGTTCGCCGCCGCGGATCGTGGAATGCTCGACCTGCTCGGCATCACCGAAGACGGACGGTTGGCGGTCATTGAATTGAAGGCCGACGAAGACCTTCACCTCGCTCTGCAGGGGCTGGATTACTGGGTCCGGGTGCGATGGCACCATCTGCAGAATCCCGATAACACCACTGGGTTGGGAGAGTTTCAGCGGCACGGATACTTCGGCGGGCTGCGCTTGTCGGCCGAGCCTCCGCGACTTTATCTGGTGGCACCAGCGCTGAGAGTTCATCCTGCGACGGAAGTCGTGCTGCGGTACCTTTCACCGCGAGTCGAATGGAGTCTTATTGCGCTTGATGAGCGTTGGCGTGCGAAGGTGAAAGCTGTGTGGCGCAAACGGAACACAGACGCCGGGTCACACTCCACGCACGTGTTGCAGGGCAGAGTCTAGCCGCAATCAATCACAGTAGGCTGCGGAGGTGAGAAGCTGGCCGTCCTGCGTGACCATCTCGGGATGGGAAACGAGCTCGTCCGCGCGGTTCGAGAAGAAGCTTTCAATCGCGCCGAGAACTGCGTCGCCGTTCTTCGATTCGAAGATCTGCTTGCGTAGTGCGCCTCCGCCGGGAACGCCATGGGTAAACCAGCTGGCGAACTGCTTCATCTTGCCGACGCAGTCGCGGTGGCGCTGCTCGCGTGCGACCTGGCCTGCCGCGGTGATGGCCTCCGCGCGTGCTGCTTCGGCTCGCTCTTCGAGCGCGATCTCATCGACCAGCATCTGGAAGTAGGTGCGGATCATGCGATAGCGATCCTGGTCGGTGGGGTGATCGTAGGTACCGACGCCAGTGGCCTCTTTTGACGCCGTGTACTGCGCGATCTGCCGGAAGATCCAAGGATTCGAAGGAGCGGTGCGACCGATCATTACAGCGTCGCATCCGGTGACGTCGACCATGGCGGCGGCGTCCTCGGGAGTGCGGATGTCACCGTTGCCGATCACCGGAATCTTTACAGCGTCTTTCACCGCAGCGATGTACTCCCAGCGCGCCTGGCCGGTGTAGCCGTCTTCGCGGGTGCGGGCGTGCAGTGCAACGGCGTTCAGGCCGCAGTCCTCGGCCATCTTCGCAAGGTCGACGCAGACGATGTGCTTGTCGCTCCAACCCATGCGGAACTTTACGGTGAAGGGAATTGAAACGGCGGCACGTACGGTCTTGAAGATCGTCTCGATCAGGGGCAGATCGCGCAGCAGGCCGGAGCCTCCATTGCAGGCGACGACGCGCTTGGCCGGGCAGCCGAGATTCAGATCGACGATGTCGAAGCCAGCGTCCTGCACGATGCGCGCTGAGTCAGCGAGCGTTGCGGGGTTCGAGCCGAAGAGCTGCGCGGAGATGGGGTGCTCGTCGTCGTAGTAGGTCAGATAGCGTTTACGCTTGGTCTCGCGCATGCGGGAGAGGCCGTCGGCGGAGGTGAACTCCGTCATGATGAGGCCGCAGCCGGACTGCTGATTCGAAGTGACGCTGTCAATATTTGACGCCCGATCGACTGCGTCATCGGTCGCGCTCGTAAACTGGCTCGCGTTCTTGATGAAGCGGCGAAAGACTGTGTCGGTTACACCTGCCATGGGAGCAAGAACCGTCGCAGGAGCGATCTTCACGTTGCCGATGGTGAAGCTCGCAGGTACGCGGGAGTGCTCCGGCATCGCGTGTTCGGCCGGATCGTCCCAACGCTTCTGCTCGAGGGTGTAACGCTTCTTCATGGCGACAGCTGCTTGTGGTCCTTCTTGTGACTAGTTTAGACAAAACAAAGGCCTCCGCGTAGTGCGGAGGCCCCTGGGGTGATTTAGGCGTCCGCTTACTTCGCGGCGGTCTCTGCCTTGCCGGCATCCGACTTGGCGAACTTGCGGCGGAAGCGCTCGACGCGACCTGCGGTGTCGATCAGCTTCTGCTTGCCGGTGAAGAAAGGGTGGCAGGCGGAGCAGATTTCGACGACGATGTCGCCCTTATGCGTGGAGCGGGTCTCAAACGTGTTCCCGCAGGCGCATTTGACGTGGATGTTGTCGTACTTCGGGTGAATACCTTCTTTTGGCATGTTAACTATCCTTTTCTCAATCTTGGGGTATGCCTGCCGGCTCGCGGATCGCTTGCAACGGAAGAGTTCACGTCACATCGAAGGGCCTGTCGCGCCGCCGCTTGCGCCTTTTCGGAGCGCTCAAGCAGTTTCCTCAGTTTAACTCAGATTCGCACAGGGGGCAATTGGATTCAGATGCTGCCATACTGAGAGGACGGCCATGAGTGAAGTCTGCACGATATGCGGTGGGGCGGGGATGCTGATCCTGCAGGAGGATGGCAGGCAGTTCGTCAAAGACTGCGTCTGCCGGGTTCAGAGGCGCGCTGAGCGGATGCTGGGCCGGGCCCACATCCCGAAGCGGTACGAACACTGTTCGCTAGAGAGCTACGAGACGGACTTTCCCTCCTCAAATCGGTCGCTCACTCTGGCCCATCTGCGCGCAAGGAAGTTCGTCGACGGCTACCCGGTCGAGACGGCTGGAACCGGGCTGCTGATCACTGGTTCGATCGGCGTCGGAAAGACGCATCTGGCAGTGGGGATTCTGCAGGCGCTGGTGGCGGAACGCGGCGCAACCGGTCTCTTCTTCGACTACCGCGACCTGTTGAAGCAGGTGCAGAACAGCTACAACAATAAGGTCTCCGCCACCGAGCTCGAGGTACTGGCACCTGTCTTCGACGCCGAGGTTCTAGTGCTGGACGAACTCGGCGCGTCGAAGCCCACAGACTGGGTTTGGGACACGGTCGCACACATTCTAAACACCCGCTACAACGACCGCCGCACCACGATCATCACAACCAATTACGCGAACGCGGGCCCTCTTGGCACCGAGAGCGGCGTGCGTGGGGCGATGCGCGAGGAGACGCTCGGCGACAGGATCGGCGAACGGATGCGGTCCCGACTGCAGGAGATGTGTGTTGTCGTAGAGATGCAGGGCGAAGACTTCCGCCAGAAGGTCAAACGCGCCAGCTTTGCCTAAGCGATGTTATTTCAGGCATCGGTCGCTGTCGTTTGAAGCATGAGCTAACGCAACAGCGAGCCTAACGAATTTAGACCAGCGTGACCAGCAGAAACAGGCCGGCAGTAAGCGCGGCGAGCTGATACATGCGGTCTGCCGCGATGGGAACCGCGACCCCTTCGGCAACCCGCAGGCCGTTCTTAGGATCCAGGGGCGAGAACGGCAGCTCAGGCGAAAGATCGATTTGCTCGTTCATGCTTACCTCTCCTCGCGGTTCCGATCCGCTGCAGTCGGTCAAAGATCCGTCCAGGTGCAATTAGCCGACACCCTATAGATGTTCCTTAACGCGAGAATGCACCATGAAGTTCTGGTGTTGGCATGAAAATTCGTCGAAGTTTTTGTCGCGGACCCTCTATTGATTCCTTTTGGGGAGGTCAAGGGCGGCTGAACGAAAGAGCAGGTTCAGTTGGCAGTGGCATCCAGCGGTATAAAATCTCCGCTTATGAGCGAAGACCGTCGTCCACTCGATACCCCCGTTAATCCATCTGATTCCTCACGGAGCACTCCGATTCCCCCAGGGAGCAGCGAGAACAGTAGCCCACAGCCTGCGATGTTCGAAAGCAAGCCGCCGGAAGGAGGTGGAGTTCCGGCCGCAGCATGGGGTGTGGCGGGGTTGGTGGTCGTGGTGGTGCTCATCGGCCTGGTCTTCGCGACGCGCCACAAGCCGCAGGCTTCCCCCAATACGATCCAGCCACTGGCCGCCTACGCTGCAGAGCTTCCTCTTTCGCAGCTTGCGATGAGCGAGTCGACGAGCCTCTCAGGAGGAAAGTCGACCTTCATCGACGGTCACATCCAGAACGCCGGTGGGCAGACGGTAACTAGCGTCACGGTACAGGTAATCTTCCGCAACGACGAGGCGATGCCGCCGCAGGTGGAGACGCTGCCATTGTCGGTAGTCCGGATGCGTGAGCCTTACATCGACACTCAGCCGATCAGCGCCTCCCCCTTAAAGCCGGGTGACGAGCGCGACTTTCGCCTTATCTTCGAGACAATTCCAGCCAACTGGAACACGCAAATGCCCGAGATTCACATCATTAGCGTGAACATAAAGTAGCGGCCCTTAGGGGAGATCGGGTAATAGTTACCCGGCCCCCGGGAAGATTTTGCGTGAGTCGGTTGTAATCTCCCGCCTGTCTGGAACTCACGATCTTGTCTAAGCTACATATTATCAATGGGTTGATACGTTTAAGTACTTTGGCACGCTACCTGCTCTAGCAAGTGCATGTTGACGTCTGGAACACAGGCGCAGAGTCAGAAAAGGAGAGCAGACCAAATGATGAAATCCGGAACTACTTTCGGCCTCCCAGCTTTACTGTTAGGTAGTGCATTGGGCATCTCGGCATTCGCTCAGACGAGCACTCCCGCGACGCAGACAACAGACCCAGCAGCAGCCAGCTCGACTTCGGGCGCAACGAGTCCAGACGACAAGTCCACCTACGCCACCGGCAAGCCCCTCGCTGATCAATCGAAGGAAGGCTTCTGGGGCCACATGAACCCGTTTGCCCGCAAGAAGTGGGTAAACAGGCAGACAGCTCCGATCAAGGGTCAGGTCAACGAACTCGATCAGCTTCAGTCTAAGAACGCTAACGATATCAAGGATGTAGACTCCCGTTCGCAGGCTCGCATCAAGAATGCAATGAATTCGGCAAACACCGCCGATCAGCATGCACAGGATGCGGCGAATCGTGCGAACTCCGCCCAGACCCTTGCCGGTAATGCAAGTAGCCGCACAGATTCCCTCGGCAACACGGTCGGCAATCTCGATCAATACCAGACAGTCTCTTCGACATCAGTGAAGTTTGCCTCGGGTCGTACCGCTCTCGGGCCCACCGGTAAATCCGATCTCGACAATCTCGCCACTACACTTTCTGGCGAGAAGGGCTACATCATCGAAGTGCAGGGTTATAGCAAATCCGGTGTTCAGACCTCGCAGGCAATGGCTGACTCTGTCGTCCGTTACCTCGTCACCGAACATCAGGTTCCGGTCTACCGCATCTACAAGACTGGCCTCGGCAAGAACACCGCCAAGCCGGCAGATGGCGAGCAGGCAGTCGTAAACGGTGTTCGCGTCACGCTGCTCCATAACAGCCTGGCATCGATGAGCTCCGACTCGGCGTCCAGCGCAACAGCAACGCCAAAGACCTCCCACGCGGGAGTAAGTTCACCACAAGAGGTGAATCAGTAGCCCTCCCCCAGGACGGTGTAGTTAGTCCCGCACCGTCCGCAAGTTTGCCGAGATAGCGACCTAGAGCGCACTCGCAAAAACCTCTCCTAACCAGAGAGAACCAAGGCAGATTGGCCCCTCACTGAGGGGCCGCTTTTTTTAAGCGGTAATGTCCTGCCGGACGTGCCCGGTGCGCGCGGGCGGTCACTTCGTGACGCGTCTACCGGTCTAGGCAGAATTGGCTGTATAGAGCCTCCCGCTGGTCGGCACGAAGATTACGCCCGAGCATCGCGAGGACCCAGCCTATTCCCAAACCAAGACAAGGTATACAAGTCACGAAGTGACCGCCCTCCGCGCAGGAGGCCCCGTCCGGCAGGACGTTCTTCTAGCGAACGGCATGTTGCACCGCCAGCAGCTGCTCCAGCACAGCCTTAAGATGGTTTAGATGAAGCGCATTGGCTCCATCGGACTTCGCCTCAGCAGGATTGTTATGAACTTCAAGAAAGACACCATCCACCCCAGCGGCGACTGCCGCGCGAGCCAGCACGGGGATGAACTCCGGCTGCCCGCCGCTAACGCCGTTGCCCGCTGAAGGCGTCTGGACAGAGTGGGTGCCATCGAAGACCACCGGCGCAAACCCACGCATCACCGGCAGCGAACGCATATCCACCACCAAGTTGTTGTATCCGAAGCTCGCGCCGCGTTCGGTCAGCGAGACACGCTCGTTTCCGCTCTCGCGAATCTTTTCGACGGCGTGCCGCATGTCCCAGGGCGCGACAAACTGGCCCTTCTTCACGTTGATCGCGCCACCGGTCTTCTTCGTTGCCTCGGCTGCCGCGATCAGCAGATCCGTCTGGCGACAGAGAAACGCCGGAATCTGCAGCACATCCACTGCTTCGGCAACAGCGTCGCAATCTGCGGCGGTGTGCACATCGGTCAACACAGGCAGGCCCGTATTCTCCCCGATCATGCGAAGAATGCGGCAACCCTCCACCAGCCCCGGCCCGCGAAAGCTCTTGATAGAGGTTCGATTGGCCTTATCGTAGCTGGCCTTGAAGACGTAAGGAACGCCGAGGTCTGAGGTGATGCGTTGAATTGCATCTGCCATCATGCGTGCATGGCTCTCGGACTCGATCACACACGGTCCTGCAATGAGAAAAAGCTTGCCCCGGCCTACCGGGACCTGATGTGGTGCACTGCCTATATCGAAAGAATGAGTCACATCGTTTATTTGACCATAGCCCGCGACACCGCGCGTTCCCCTGGGATCGTGTTGCTTAGTTCTTCAGCGACCTGCCCAGCCCGGAGAGAACCAGCGTCATGAACGAGAGTCCGCGGCGGCTGTCTTCGCTCGTCGCGCGTCTGGCCAGCTGCCACAGGCTCGGTGCCTCTCGCTCCGCCTGATGCTCTTTGGTCGCATGCGCCATCACCTTCGAGAGCTGATCGAGCACCTCAGGATCGAGCTCCGTCAGGATCTTCGCGGCGGTCAGCAGATTTCGGATTGCTGCGATGCCCTCGGGCTGCGCCGCGTACTTCGACAACGTATTGAAGATCGTATCCTTCGCGCCGATTGCGCCGTGCAGCAGGCTGAGCAGACCCTTCCGGTGCGCCTCTTCAAGCACATCGTAGGCCAGCAGCAGCGCCTCGGCATGTTCTTCCGGAGCCTTCTCAAGCTTGCGCACTAGATCGGCTTTAAAGTCGACGGTAATCGGTTTGAAAGCAATTGGCTTTGCCATAACAGCTCCTGAAAGACAGCTCTGAGGTCGAAAAAATTAGACGGTATTGGAGGTAATCTGAACGAGTTTGTCAGAGGCAGCGGTGCCGGGCAGATGGTAATCCTTGCGTGCCCATTTGCGCTCGATCTCGAGACCCGGCTGTGGAGTGCGCGTGCCGTAACGGAAGTTTCTCCGCGGCAGAGGATTCTCGCCCTGCTCCGGCAACACCGTCATGCTCACGGCCGTCTCTTTGAATGCAGGAGTATGCGTCGCGCGATCGGTAAAACTGCTGGTCAGCCGGTTCACCGGTTCGTCCACTGAGTTCAGCGTCATGTAGAGCTGCTTGCCCTTCACGCGCTCGGACACCAACACCTGCACACGAACCTTGCCATGCGGCGAGGTCACCTGCACGAAGCGTCCAGTAGTCACTCCGCGTTCAGCCGCCAGCTCCGGCGAAACCTCGATCCAGCTATTCGGCGTAATCTCCCGAATACCCGGTGTACGGAAGGTCATGCTGCCCTGCTCAAAATGCTCTAGCAAACGGCCGTTGTTGAGGTGCAGATCGTAAACCGAACTAGTCTCCTCCGATGGCGGAACGTACTCGATCGGATAGAACTTCGCCCTACCATCGGGAAAAGGAAAGCCCTCGGTAAACAACAGCGGCGAGTCGGTTCCGTCCGCATGTACCGGCCACTGCAGGCTATCGAAGCCCTCCAGCCGCGTATAGCTCACCCCGGCAAACAGCGGAGTTAGCCGCGCCACCTCGTCCATGATCTCGGAAGGATGTTTGTAGTTCCAGTTACCGCCCATCCGATTGGCAATCAGCTGAATGATCTCCCAATCGGCCTTCGACTCACCCAACGGCTCCATCGCCTTGTTGATGCGTTGAATGCGGCGCTCTGTGCTGGTGTAGGTCCCGTCTTTTTCAAGCGATGCCGCTGCCGGCAGGATCAGGTCGGCAAAACGGCAAGTCTCTGAAAAGTTGATGTCCTGCACAATCAGGAACTCGAGCTTCTCCAGCGCGCTCCCGACAAAGTTCGCGTTCGAGTCAGAGGTGATCGTGTCCTCACCTTTGATGTAAAGCGACTTCAGCGTTCCATCCAGAATTGCCTCAACCATCTCGTGATTGTCTTTGCCCGTCGTGGTCGGCAGCGTGACGCCCCAGTCTGCCTCGAACTTCGCACGAACCTCCGGATCGTCCACCTTCTGATAGCCGCTGAAGACATTCGGCATCGACCCGTAATCGCTCGCTCCCTGCACATTATTGTGGCCGCGCAGCGGATAAGCGCCCGCCCCTGGCCGCATGTAGTTTCCAGTGACCAGCAGCAGATTCGAGAGCGCGGTCGCCGTATCCGATCCGCCACAATGCTGCGTCACGCCCATCGCAAACAGGATGCACGTCCCATCCGCCCCTGCAATCTCATGCGCCACCGTCGTCAGTGTCGCCGCGGGAACACCAGTAATCTTCTCGGCATACTCCAGGGTGAACGGTTCAAGCGACTTCTTGAACTCATCGAAATGATTCACCCATTTGTTGACGAAGTCCATCTTCGCCAGGCCGCTGTCAATGATGTACTTCGACACCGCACACATCCACACCGCGTCGGTTGAAGGGTTCGGACGGAAGAAGATATCCGCGCGTTCGGCCATCTCATGCTTGCGCAGATCAGCGACGATCAGCCGCTGCCCGCGATGCTTATGCGAGCGCTTCACCCGCGTGCAAAGCACAGGGTGATTCTCCGCAGGATTCGCCCCAACGATCAACACCAGCCCGGCTTTTTCGATATCTGCAATCGAACCCGAGTCGCCGCCGTAGCCAACGGTGCGCTGCAGTCCCATCGTTGCAGGGTTCTGGCAGTAGCGAGCGCAGTTGTCGACGTTGTTGGTGCCGATCACCGCGCGAGCCAGCTTCTGCATCACGAAGCTCTCTTCATTGGTGCACTTCGATGAGGCGATAAACGCCAGCGCATCCGGTCCATGCTCGTTCTTGATGCGTTTGAAGGTGTGCTCGATGATGTCGAGCGCCTCCTCCCATTCGATCTCGCGGAAGCTCTCTCCATCGCGCAGCAGAGGCTTCACCAGCCGATCATCGGAGTTGATATGCCCCCACGCGAACTTGCCCTTCACGCAGGTCGAGATCCCATTCGCAGGTCCATGTGTCGGCTCTATCTTCAGAATGTGACGTTCCTTGGTCCACACCTCGAAGCTGCATCCCACCGCGCAGTAGGTGCACACTGTCTTGGTGCGTTTGGTGCGTTCGTTGCGCATCTCCGACTCCATCTCAGAGAGCGACAGGATCGGCCCATATCCGATCGGCGGTTCGACACCCTTCACCACGTCGATCATGTTGTTCAACGTTGCCGCTGGCAGATCGGTCATGTAGCCGGCCTCGCCCAGCATCGACTTCTCCATCAGCGCATTGCACGGACAGACCGTGACACAGTGCCCACATGAGACGCAGCTCGAGCCTTCAATCTGCGTCCCACCATCCCACAGCACCCGCGGATGATCGCTCTCCCAGTCGATCGACAGCGTCTCATTCACCTGCACGTTCTGGCACGACTCCACACACCGCCCGCACAGAATGCACTGGTCCGGATCGTAGCGGTAGAACGGGTTCGACATGTCCTTTTCATACGGCTTCCGCTTGTACTCGCGGTGCTGGTGCTTCACATCCAGAACCGCCGTCGTATTGTGGATCGTGCAGTTCTGATTGTTGTTGTCGCATACCGTGCAGTACAACATGTGATTCTCGAGGATGCGGTCGAAGGCCTCGCGCTGTGCGATGTCGACAGTCTCCCCGGCGGTCTCCACCTTCATTCCCGCGACGACTCTGGTCGAACACGCCCGAGCCAGCTCTCCATTCACCTTCACCAGACAGGTGTCGCAGCTTTCGATAGGCCCCATCTGCTTCATGTAGCAGACCTGCGGCACAGGCTTCTGTGCACTCACCGCGGTGCGCCGATTCAGCAGGTCGATCAACAGTTCACCGGATCGCCCAGGCACCTGCAGTCCATCAATGGTCAACTGTGTATTCGGAGTGTGCTCGGCAGGAGTGTTCAGCAGCGATTTCGTAGTAGCCATAGGCCCTCTAAGATGCAAAGCAGAATAGCAGGCGATGCTCTGTCTGACCACTCCATCTCTCTCAACATTACACCCGAATTAGCGATGACAAATCCGTTACAAAAATGCATCCGGCAGACGCCTCTGTCGCATCCAAACTGGCTCGGCTGAGACCCCCTTACGCGCTGCCAGACAACTTTTTTCATGGGGAGTCTACGCGTCGCGCGGTTCACCCCAGCGCGCCCTCACGACGGCCAGACCCTCTTCGGTTGTAGTCGCTAAACCCTCAAGCTGAGCGTCCTCCGCAGCCTCCAGCATCTCTTTAAACTGCGGGCTCGGGCGATATCCCGCAGCAATCAGATCCCGTCCCGTTACCAGCAGCTTCGGTCGCATCTCTTCGACAGGTGCCGCTTCATACCGCTCCTTCGCAAACTCGTACAGCCGAAGGTCCCCATGCGCCGACATGCAATCCATCCAGTGCAGCCCAAGATGTTCGTCGAACTTCGGCAGCCGAAGAAACCGTTTCAGCGTCGACTCGCGCATCTGCAGAATGTCTCCAAAGCGCATGTGGTTCTTCACCAGTGCGACGATCTGCTCGGTGTCTTCATTAGAAAATCGCAGCCGCGCAAGAATTGTCTTGGCGATGCGGACTCCCACTTCAACGTGTCCATCGAACCGGATGCGGTCCCCCGGCTTCTTGGGATCAGGTGGACGAAATGTAGCAGGCTTGCCGATGTCGTGTACCAGCGCTCCCCACGCGAGCGTCGGCGATACACCCGGCTTCAGCTTCTCAAGCAACAACATTGTGTGCACCCACACATCACCCTCCGGATGAAACTGTGGCGGCTGCTCTACCCCGCGCATCTTCACGGCCTCAGGCAGAATGTGCTGCAACAAGCCGTACTCATACAGCATCTCGAACGCCCGCCGCGCATGTCCCTCCGTCAACATCAGCGTCAACTCATCACGAATCCTCTCCAGGCTGACCTGCGTAATCTCTGCTGCCAACTCCTTGACCGCCGCAGCAGTCGCGGAATCTATTTCGAACTCCAGCCGAGCCGCAAACCGCACCGCCCGCAGCATCCGCAGTTTGTCTTCGGTAAATCGCTCCTTCGCGACGCCAATCGTCCGTACCCGATGCTTCGTCAGGTCCTCACGCCCACCAACGAAGTCAAGAATCGCCTCCTCGCCCGGCCCTGCCAGCGGATCGAACAGCATTCCGTTGATCGTAAAGTCGCGCCGCTGCACATCCTCACGCGGATCGGTCGAAAACCGCACCGCATCCGGCCTCCTCCCGTCGCTGTAAGCCCCATCATGCCGAAACGTAGCAACCTCGGTAGCAATCTCATCGCTGTCTCCATCCGGCGAGCAGACCAGAACCACCCCAAAGTGCGCACCAACCGAATAAGTCTTCGCAAACATGCTCATTACCACATCCGGCGTCGCGCTCGTCGCTACATCAAAGTCCTTCGCCTCAACTCCATGCAGCAGATCCCGCACGCAACCACCCGCGAAGTAGGCTTTATACCCCGCCGCTCGCAGAGACACCACGATCTCTCGCGCTGCCCTGTACCTCGAGTTCTCGCCCCAAAGCTCGCTCATGCTTCCCCTATGATAGAGAGATGCGCGAAAGTCCCCAGTGTGGCGAAACGAGTGGCCAAGCAATCGGCACCGGCCTCATCCTCGGCATCGAAAGTTCCTGCGACGAGACCGCAGCCGCTGTCGTCCGCGCAGGCAGCGAAGCCCTGTCAAATGTCGTCGCCTCGCAGATGTCGCTCCACTCAAACTACGGCGGTGTCGTTCCCGAACTCGCCTCCCGAGAGCACTTGCGCAACATCGTACCGGTCGTCCGCGAGGCCATGTCCCGCGCCAGCGCTGCGGCTGGTCATCCAGTCACCTTCTCCGACCTCGACGCCGTAGCCGTCACCGCAGGTCCTGGACTCGCCGGAGCACTCCTGGTCGGCATCACCTACGCGAAGGCGCTCACCTTCGGCCTCGACAAGCCCCTCATCTCCGTCAACCATCTCGAAGGCCACATCCACGCCGTCCTCATGGAGACGCGTCAGTTAAACGAACTTCCCATGGAGCTCCCCTTACTCGCGCTCGTCGTCTCCGGCGGCCACACTCACCTCTACCTCGCCACCCACGAGCAGGGTGGCGAGACCAACTGGACCTATCGCAACGTAGGCCGCACCGTCGACGACGCCGCCGGCGAAGCCTACGACAAGGTCGCCAAGCTCCTCGGCCTCGGCTATCCGGGCGGCCCCTGGATCGACGCCCTCGCCCCTCACGGCAACCCCCGCGCCGTCCCCTTCACCTTCGGCGAGATCAAACATCGCGTCCCTCGTGAGGGAGTCACCAACAAAAAAGCCCCCACAAACACCGAAGGCCCGCACTTCGACTTCTCCTTCAGCGGCATTAAGACCGCAGTCCTCCGCTATGTCGAAACCCACAACATGCGCGACAGCATTGAAGCCCGACGCGCTGTCCTCGCTGCCGACCCAACCCTGACCCCAAAGTCCGAAGCTGTCATCAAGCTCTGTGACCAGCAGACGCTCGACCTGATCGCCTCCTTTCAGTACGCCGTCGTCGGCAACCTCCAGCGCCAGACCTTCGCCGCCGCCGAAGCCCTCGGCGCGCGCAGCATCGTCGTCTCCGGCGGAGTAGCCGCCAACAGCGAACTGCGCCGCCGCCTTCAGGCCGAAGCCGACCGTCGCAACCTCCCCATCGCCTTCCCGTCGTTAGCCCTCTCCACCGACAACGCCGCCATGATCGCCGCCGCCGCGTGGCCAAAGCTCCTGGCCCGGGACTTCGCCTCCGAAGACCTGGGCGCAACCCCCCAGCTCCTCCTCGGCCAGCAGTAACCCTCGCTCGCCAACAATTCGTCCGGCTAAATCAGCTAAAATCATCAGGGAATCTCAAGCGAGAGCAGTCTGCACCGCGCCACGAGCCGGCTGCGGCAGGATACTAGAGCAACGTGGCAACCATAGAACTCTTCAACACCCTCGGCGGAAAGATCGAAACCCTCGCCCCCGTCGACCAAAAAGCTCTGCGAATGTACTGCTGCGGTCCCACCGTCTACGACTACGGCCACATCGGCAACTTCCGCACCTTCCTCCACGTCGACGTGCTCCGCCGTGTCATTCGCCAGCAGGGCATTCCTGTCGAGCACGTCATGAACATCACCGACGTCGATGACAAGATCATCCGCAACGCCGCCGCCGCCGGCGTCCCCATCGCTCAGTACACCGAAAAGTTCGAGCGCGCCTTCTTTGAGGACCTCGATGCCCTTGGCATCCAGCGCCCTGAGTACATCTCCCACGCCACCGCCTGCATCCCCGACATGGTCTCGCTCATCGAGCAGCTCGCGGCCAAAGACATCGCCTACCAGGCCGAAGACGGCTCCTGGTACTTCCGCATCGCGCGCTTCCCCGACTACGGCAAGCTCTCTAAAAAAGACTTTGACGGCATCGAAGACGGAGCCCGCGTCGACCTCGACGAGTACGAGAAGGATGCTGCCCGCGACTTCGCCCTCTGGAAGGCCGTCAAACCCGGCGAACAATCTTGGGAGACAGCACTCGGCACCGGCCGCCCCGGCTGGCACATCGAGTGCTCCGCCATGGCCACCAAATTTCTCGGCGAGAATATCGACCTCCACGCCGGCGGCGAAGACCTCATGTTCCCGCACCACGAGAACGAGATCGCCCAATCCGAGTCTGCCTCCGGAAAGCCCTTCGTCCGCCACTGGATGCACGTCCGATTCCTGCTCGTCGAAGGCAAGAAGATGTCGAAGTCCGAGGGCAACTTCTACACTCTCCGCGACCTGCTCCTCAAAGGCCACCGCGCCTCAGCCATCCGCTTCCTGCTCATCTCCGTGCCCTACCGCCACCAGATGAACTTCACCTTCGACAGCCTCATCGAATCGACCAACGCCATCGACCGCCTGCGCACCTTCCACCAGCGCATGTTGAAGGGTGGCTTCTCTCAAGGATGCGACCAGGCCCTCTCGCTGCTCACCGGTGAGGCAAGGATGGCGTACACCATCGCCCTCGCGAACGACCTCAACACCGCGGAAGCCCGCGCCGCCATCTTCGATCTCGTTCGCGCAGCCAACACCGCTGCAGACACAGGCACACTTCGCAGCGAAAACGCCGCCGAGATCCTCGACGTCCTCAATCTCTTCGACGCAGTCTTCGCCGTCCTTGAAGACAAGGACGCTGCCATCACCCGGGCCGCGCTCGCGTGGGCCGAAGCCGAGGGTCGCATCGACGAAGCCGCCCCCGAACTCGTCGCCACGCTCGCCTTCTCCGACGCCGATATCGACGCCCTCGTCGCCGAACGTACCCAGGCCAAAAAGTCCCGCAACTTTGCCCGCGCCGACGCCATCCGCAACGATCTGCTCGCAAAAGGCATCCTAATCGAAGACTCCAAAGATGGCGTCCGCTGGAAGCGGAAATAGCGCTGCCAAAGGCAAGTGGTTTAGGGGTTTCCCCACTCATACGACACTTTGGGAGAGCAATTCTTCTCTGTGATCTCGAAGACCGCTCGGCCATTTTTTTTATCGCTGGAGTGGGCAAGCATAGCGATGCGAATCACGCCGTTCGCATCGGAGCGGATCACATCCTCCTTCGTTGCGTCAGAGATGAATCGATAGTGAATATCTGTGTCAGGCGTATATCCGTCACCCGATAGGAATGCCAATTGAAAACTGGTGCTTAAGCGAGTCGCCGTTAGGCTGCATCCTTTATTATGTGCCTCAACAGGATCAGGTACGATCATCAGGCCGATTCTCGTCTGGCCTGCTGTGAAGACAAGTCGTGACGGTTCACCCTTAAGTGGTTGAAATGTAAATTCGATCGGATCATCTGGATTCTTAGCGTCCCCACATTGTTCTGGTGTTCTACCAGCGCAGATCAGCACTCCGTCTTTTCCCACTGAAATTCCATTGAAGGTTTCAGACAATTTATCTGCTTCAACGGGTAACTGCCATGACGTTAGCAACGTGTTCTCGGGAATACCTTTGAGGAAAATTTGGTACTGAACCACCAGGTCTTTACCCGAACTACCGTGCCTCGCCACCTCCTTAGCAGCGACGCTTATGCCGGTAGGAGGAGGAGACGTAAAAGCAACCTGTAGATCCATGAGGTGCTGAACATACCTGGACCTATCGAATTGTGCGAGAGGCACCTGTTGTGCATCAGCGCTCTGAGAACTTCCCGCGCCACCACTCGCAAGGAGCAGCAGTGTTGATAGCAAGCGGCGAATGATCATGAAAGAGAGTCTATCTCAGCCGTTTTGGCTAACTACCTAGCCGCTGTCGGGCATCGCGATAAGACCGATCTACTACAGCCGCTCTACCCGCATACGCCATTCGCAACGACCTCGCTCCACACGGCATCCTAGTAGAAGACTACAAAGATGGCGTACGCTGGAAGTACAAACAAAATGACCCTCTTGCCTCCACCTCGTACCTTGATTGCGTCCCTTTTCGCCGCAATATTAACTCTTACCGCAGCCGCGCAAACTCCTGACACCCCCACCACCGAGTGGGAGAACGAATCTCTGAAGCTTCGTCTCTTCTATCCCTCCGACCTGGTCAAGGCCGACCCCGAAAAGGTGTTCCGCGACGGTCACCTCACTCTCTTCAACGTCGATAATCCGAAGCTCGCCGCCGAGACCCACTGCCTGCGCCCCGCACTTCTTCTCGAACTCCCACAATCAGGTCCCGCACAAACCACCACCACTCAACCCATAGCGGACGGCGGCATGCAGGTCACCATCACGCCCGCCATCACCGCGACCATCCTGCTAGCCGAACTCGACGTCGACTGCCTCAACGCCGAGCACGAGAGCAGCAGCACTAGCCTCCTCGCAGACCTCGCCGAGATCGTCACCAAAGTCCCCGGCATGAAGCCCATCGCGCAGCCCTCCTGGTATAACGTCGGCTGGCAAAAGGTCCACATGGCCGCTGCCCAGGGCCCAGTGCAGCCCCAAGCACAGATCCGGCCACAAATAAGCGATTCCACAAATCCGCCCGCACTACGCCAGCCGCTTTACACCATGGGTCTCTCCACCAACTGGAACAGCCACCTCCTCGTCTGGTACTTCTCTTCGAACAACATCGACACGCTCAATCGCATCACCAAAACCACCGTCCGCTTCGGCCGCGCCGATGCCGCGCCGCTCTATCCAGTCCCCATGGGCACCGCCGCCCCATAACTTCTTCAAACCTTCGCCATCTTCTGAGGCCCATGACCAAAGATCTTCTCCCCATCGAAGCCATCGTCGAAAAGCTCAACCTACCCGAAAAGTACGTCGAACGCATCGGCCGCTACGGCGCAAAGCTCACCCTCGATCTTCTCGACGACCCCGCCTTTCCCGTGCGTGGCAAGTTCATCCTCGTCACCGCGACCACACCCACCCTCTCAGGCGAAGGTAAGACCGTCACCTCCATCGGCCTCGTGCAGGGCCTGGAAAAGATCGGCAAAAAAGCCATCATCACCTCGCGTGAGCCCTCCCTCGGCCCTGTCTTCGGCATGAAAGGCGGAGCTGCAGGCGGCGGCCGCTCGCAGGTCGAGCCAGCCGAAAAGATCAACCTCCACTTCCACGGCGACTTTCACGCCATCACCTCCGCGCACAACCTCCTCGCTGCCCTCATCGACTCCTACCTCTTCCACGGCAATCCACTCGACCTCGACCCCGAGGCCATCACCTGGCCGCGCACGCTCGACATGAACGACCGCGCTCTCCGCCACATCATCGTGCAGGCTGGCGGCAAACGCGACGGAGCCAATCGTCACACTGGGTTCCTCATCACCGCCGCCAGCGAGATCATGGCCATCATGACCCTCGCCGCAAGTCGTGAAGATCTCCGCACCCGCCTCGGTCGCATCGTCATCGGCGCCACTCGCTCCGGGAAACCCGTCCTCGCCGAAGATCTCAAGGCCACCGGCCCCATGATGGCGCTCCTCAACGAAGCCATCCTGCCAAACCTCGTCCAGACCACCGAAGGCACGCCCGCGCTGGTCCACTGCGGCCCCTTTGCCAACATTGCCCACGGCACCAGCTCCGTCCTCTCGCAGCAGATGGGCCTTCGCCTCGCCGACTACGTCGTCAACGAAACCGGCTTCGCCTCCGACCTCGGCTTCGAAAAGTACATGGATATCGTCATGCCGTCGTCCGGCATCAAGCCCTCCGCCGCGGTTCTCGTCACCACCGTGCAGTCGGTTCGCAATCAGGGTGCGGGCGACCTCGAAGCCGGCTTCGAAAACCTGAAGAAACACATCGCCATCGTGCGCGGCTTCAACCTACCCGCCATCGTAGCCATCAACCGCTTCCCCAACGACACCGAAGAAGAGCTGAAGTTCCTCGAAAAGTATTGCGAGGCCCAGGGCGCAGCCTTTGCACTCTCCGAAGCCTTCGCGAAAGGCGGAGCCGGAGCCACCGCACTCGCCGAAAAAGTCGTCAGCGTCATCGCCGCCAACCCCAACGTCGCGCCCACCAGCACCTACGCCCCAGGCGCCTCTGCGCTCGAAAAAATTATCGCTGTAGCGCAAAAAGTCTACGGTGCAGCGAATGTTAAACTCACACCCCAAGCCGAAGAAAAACTAGCGCGCTTCACAAGGTGGGGCTACGGCGCGCTTCCCGTCTGCATCGCGAAGACACAGTATTCCCTAACCGACGACCCCAAACTCATGGGCGCACCCACGGGCTGGACCCTCCACATCTCGGACGTCGTTCTCTCCGCTGGCGCAGGCTTCCTCGTCGTCATCTCGGGCAGCATGATGCTGATGCCCGGCCTGCCCAAGTCCTCCCGCGCCATGGACATCAACGTCAACGCAGCAGGCGAGATCACCGGCATGTCCTAGCCCCGCTTCTAGGCTCCTGGAGCAGCCATCCTGAGCGAAGTCGAAGGATCTGCTGTTGCTTCTGTTTTTTGCTTGTTCTTTTGTTTGTCATTTCGCAGCGCAGCGGAGAAATCTGCTGATACTGGGCCCGCTCTTTATGGAATCCAGTTCGGCCCGATAAACTCCCGCAGCGTCTCTGGCGTGGCCCAGGGCGCTGCCCCCGCAAACCGCTTCACCCACTCCGTACCCTCGCCAATCCTCACGCGATCCGGCGTAAACTCCGGCGAGAGCGTATTCACCATCAGCGCGAAGCTCGCTCCCTCGTGCAGCCGCAGTGCCTTCCAGCAACCACCCGGCACCGCAACGACCGGCCTCTGCCCCGCCGCATAGTCGAACCCCAGCGTCACCTTCTCCACACGTCCCTTCGGATGAAAGATGAAGTAGTCCACCGGCCCGCCCTCCACCAGAATGTGCGTGTCGTCCGGCTCCAGCCAGTGCAAGTAGTTGATCGGCCTCTCCCGCGTAAGCATGTAGTAGTTCTGGCTCTGCACCGCGAGCGTGCGTCCGCCCACGCTCACCTTCCGCGTAGAGACTCCGATGATCCCCAGATATCCCGACTCCTTCGGCAGTACCGACAGCTTCAGCGTACGGATCAACTCCCTCGCGCGTGCGTCCGTAGCCGCCGGAGTCGCAGCCTGCATCCCGCTCATCGCTGCTACACACAACACCGCAAGCAAAAATCTCCTCATGGCCGCCAGACTAGCAGACCCAAGCCAGCGAAACTAAGCCTCTTGCCCAGCGGCAATATCCTCATTCACCACCGACGCAGCGCCGCTCTTCATCTTCGAGCTGGTCACCAGAAACACCGCCACCAGAATCGCCGCCATCCCCACGTACTCCACCGCGACAAAGCGCTCGTGCAGAAGGATCACCCCAAGAACGACGGCAATCACCGGATTCACATACGCATACGTCGCCACCTTCGACACTGCCACATGATCCAGCAGATAGACGTACGCGCTGTAAGTAAGAATCGATCCAAACGCCACCAGATAGAGCGTTGAAGCCCAGGCCTGCAATCCCCACTGCGCCCCGTGGTATCCCTTCGTCGCCACCAACATCAGCACGTTGAACACTCCGCCAAAAAGCATCTCCCACCCCGCCGCCGCAAATCCGCTAATCCGAAAAGTAGACCGCCGCGAGATCACCGACGCGCTCGTCCAGCACATCGCGCCGCCCAGCGTCACTCCAGCCGCTACGATCTGCCGCGAGTCGCCACGCAGTCCCTCCCGCAACCCAGGCCACAGCAGAAATACGAGTCCGACAAACCCGATGCAAACGCCGACCCATCCCTTCACACGCAGCCCTTCCCCTCTGGGCAGCACAATCTCAATCAGCGCCGCATACAAGGGCACCACCGCCACCAGCAGCGCCGCCAGTCCCGTCGGAAGATACTGCTCCGCCCAGATCACTGACGTATTCCCGCACCCCAGCATCAGTACCCCAATCACCACAAGCCGCACCAACTCTTGCCGGTTCGGCCACATCTTCCCCTTCAGCGCAGCCGACGTCGCCAGCATCAGCACACCAGCCATCAGAAACCGCACGCTCCCCAGCACAAACGGCGGCAGCACCTCCACCCCATACCGCATCGCCAGGTACGTCGATCCCCAGAAGAGATAGACGCACGCGAAACACAGCAGAATCTTCGTTCGGTTGGGCGCTGAAGTTGCCGAGTTGACGGGCATTCTTCAATGGTATCGCGCCTTTGCCTCGGGTCCCCGAGCCTGTATTCAGAGCCCGCCCGGTGCTACGATAAGGAGATGGTGCTTCGTCGTGCGGCCTCATTGCTCATCTTTCTTGTCTGTGTCTCGGCACTCTCCCAAGCTCCCGACCAGTCCTCCGCTCAGTCCAATCCCAACTTGCCGCGAAGCTTCCACGACCAGGATCTGAACATCACCTACTTCTATCCCGGCCGTTTCGTCCCCGACCCCGCAAGCGTCGCCGAAAGGACCCCGGCTCAAGCATCTTCTAGCTCTACCACCACCGCGACGCCCAAGTGCGCCCGCTCCACCTTCTTTGCCAACTCGGTCACCTCAGCCGACACCGCATCCTTCGTCCTCTCCACCATCGACAACACCTGCCCCAACGTCCTCCGCGGTGCCACCACGCTCGGCCCCTTTATCCGCGAACAGATCATCCGCCAGCTCAAGCAGTACGGCGAACCCACCGTCACTCAGGAAGCCACCCGCTACACCATCGACGGCCATCCCGCAGCCATCGTCCTGGCCTCGGTCCCCATGCCAGCCGCCGCCGGCAAGATCCCCCAGACCACCTACGCCGCCAAGGCCTGCTTCCTCGGCAATATTCCCGTCAAGGCGAAGAAGAAGTCCGACCCAGCCGACCCCACGCGCCACGTCCTCTGCTTCGACTACACCACCCTGCACAGTGATCTCTACCATCTCCTGTTCGCCTTCAGCCTGCAGTTCGACAACGACACCCCTCAGCCCATGGTCCCCGGCAGCGTCATCCGCTAGTCTTCAACAAGACGAAGCCCAGACTTTATTCCTCCCGCAACAGGATCAAAGGATCGGTCCCCAGCGCACGCCTGGCCGGAACGCATCCAGCCAGCAGACCAAGGAAGAGCATCGTCAACAAGACTCCGCCCAACACGATCGGATCCCACGGCGTAGCCTGAGACACGATAAAAGCAATCACCTTACCCGCCGCCAGTCCGAACAACAGTCCCACAGCCGAGCCGAACGCCAGCAGCCTGAACGTACGCCCCAGTGCCGCATGCAACAGCTCTTTCTTTTGCGCCCCTAAGGCAATGCGAATCCCGAACTCCCGCAGCCGCTTGCTCACCGAATACGAAGCCATGCCGAAGATCCCAACTACTGACAGCATCGCGCCCATCACCCCCAGCACACCGAGCGAAATCGTCGCCATCCGTGGTCCGAACAGAAACGCGTCCAGGGCCTTATAGCGCGTCTGGATATAAACCGGCAGTCCGGCATCCATATTCCGCAACGTGTCTCTGATAGCCTGTGCCAGCTGCTCCGGATCGCGGCTCGACCTCACCACGAGATACGCCGAGTTGGATGGCGATTGCAGAATGGGAAGAAACATCACCGGCTGCGGATCTTCCGTGAGGCTTCCATATTTGCCATCCTCTGCAATGCCCACAACCTGAAGACGCGCTCCATCGGGCAGCTTGAAGTACGCGCCCATAGTCTTTGCCTCGGAGCCGAAGATCTTCCGCGCGAACTGTCGATTCACTACGGCGACGCGCGGTTTGTCTCTGTTCTCCTGCCAGGTGAAGGCTCTTCCCGACACCAGCGCTGTACCTGCCGCCTGAAAGTATTCAGGCGAGACCTTGAACATCAGCGCATCTGACGCAGCATTCGCAGGCCGAAGATCCGTCGTACTGTCGGCGAAGACATTCGAGTCCGGTTGCGCATCCCCCAACGGCACCTGATCGGCCAGGCCCACGGACTCAACGCCAGGAATCGCCGCCAACGCATCAATCATGCGTTTTTGCATGGGCGGCACTTTGTCGCCTCGATAGCCCGCCATATTTAAGTCTGTCTCAACCAGCATCGTGTTCTGCAGCTCGAAGCCGAAGTTGTTGTGCAGCGAATGCGCCAATCCGCGCACGGCGACGATCGAAGAAGTGACAAGAACGGCACAGATTGCAATCTGCACCACAAGCAGCAGATCGCGGAAACTCATCCGCAAGCCAAACCTGCCGCGCTTCGTCTCGACGCTGCCACCCTTCACCGCCTCATACGGATCGGTGCGAAGAACCTGCCCCACCGGCACTGCGCCGAACAGTAATCCACTGGCCAACGCCAGAAACAAAGCAACCGCATACACCTTTACATCCGGATTTACGGACATATGAAGCGGCCACCGGGAGATTGGCTGCCACACGCTCAACGCCCTCAACAACACCACGCTGCCTGCAAGTCCAACTGCCCCGCCCACCAGCGAAATCAGTACAGCCTCTGCAAAGAGCCCACGCAGAATCCGTTTGCGGCTCGACCCAAGCGCAAGCCGCAGAGCGATCTCACGCGATCGATCAGCAGCGCGCGCGGCAAACAGGCTGCCGAGGTTGGCACACGCAGCCAGCAGGATCAATCCCGCCAACAACATCAGTGCCGTCATAAACGTCCGCACAGGCCGGCCAATGTAATCCCCATAAAGACCCGGACGCGCTAGTTTAAAACTCATCTTGTGATCGTCTTTGGGATAAGCCTTCTCAAGAGAAGCTCCCACCGAGTTCAGATCCGCAATCGCCTGTGCCGGAGTTACTCCCGCCTTCAGGTGTCCCAACGTCATAAAGACCCAGCGATCGCCCCGGTTGTTTAGGTCGTTCTCATCGAACTGCGCGTGATTCACAATCGGCACAAAAAAATCCGGATTGAAGAACATCAGGGTGCCATGAAACTCAGGCGGCCCCACCCCGATGATGGTGTAGGGAAATTTGTTCAGCCGGACGACGCGACCGATGACGCCGGGATCGCCCTGAAAGTGGCTGTGCCAGAAGTCATAAGTCAGCACAATGTAGGGTGCGCTGTTCGGTCCGTGCTCATCGGAGCCATGAAAGAACCGGCCCAGGTACGGTTTAAGTCCAAGAGCATCGAAGTAATTTCCGGTGGCCTCATCGACCCAGGCGCGTGAGGGATCGTTGCCCGTATCCAGCGCCGCCTGCTCGACGTTGTAAGCCACCAGACTCTCAAAGCTGTGGTTGCGGTCCCGCAGATCGAGATAGTCCGGATAAGACTCGGCCATGTCGTTGCTGGACAGACGCCACAACCCATAAAGACTCTCCGACTGGGGAACGTTCAACGGCCGCAGGATGAACGCGTTCAAAACAGCAAACACCACCGCATTCGCCCCGATCGCAAACGCCAGCGTCAAGATCGCAACAACCGCAAAACCAGGTTTCTTGGCCATCCTGCGCATCGCGAAACGAATATCCTGAAGCAGTCCCGCGCCGAATTGGCCGCCAAGCGCCTCGCGGCTCTCTTCTTTCAGTCGTTGATAGCCACCAAATTCAATGCGCGCACGCCTCTCTGCCTCTGCGCGCGGAAGACCACCACGCTCAAGATCATCGGCACGATGCTGAATGTGCGAGCGAAGCTCCTCGTCGATCTCACGATCAATCTCAGCACGATGAAACAGCGTCGAAACAAAGGAGCGTAGAGAGGCGAAGGGTCTCATATTTCCTCCGGTTGCGTAGCAAGTGCGCTGGCGATCGCGGTAGCCAGACGGTTCCAGCTGTCCGTCTCTTCCTGCAGGCGCTTACGGCCCACTGCAGTCAACTCGTAAAACTTGGCCCTGCGATTGTTCTCGGAAGTTCCCCAGTCCGCCTTCAGCAGACCCTGCCGCAGCAGACGAAACAACCCCGGATACAAAGCGCCTTGCTCAATCAGTAGCGCGCCGCCCGAGATCTGCTCAATGCGCAGAAGCACGCCATAGCCATGCAACGGCCCAAGCGAGACCGCGCGAAGAATCAGCAAATCAAGTGTGCCGGGAAGAAGTTGGGCCTGGGTGGTCAAGTGTCCCCCTAAGATGATTAGGAGGCTAGACCCACTTCCCTAAGCTGTCAAGGAGAGTTTTTGTCCTGCCGGACGAGCCTCCTGCGCGGAGCGCGGTTACTTCGTGACGGGTATACCGGTCTTGGCAGCGCCAGCAGCATAGGGTATCCCGCTGGTCGGCATCATCATCTTCCCTCCGACGAACGGGAGGACCACGCGAAGCTCTAAAAAGGCGTGCGAACGCCCGCCTCCCGCGTAGGGAGCCCGTCCAGCAGGACACCGGTGTTCGAGTGTCACCACGATAAGGTATACTCACCGCCAAAGGCAGACTTCCCAATGAAATCGCTGTTCAACACAGCCCGGATCAATCGCAGCGCAGCTTTCCAGTGCCGCTCCAAGCGCCACCAGATGCCGCGTCGCCATCTCCGCGTCCTGCCCAGCCTCACACGACCTAGTCTCTTCGCCGGCGACTAAGTTCGAACACCCCAACAGCCGGCGAAGTCCTCGCCACCAGCGCAAACCGTTCTCTCTGCAACCACAGAGCGCCGCCGTCCCTCATCTGGAACGGATACGAGCACGAACGGAAAGACCAAACGCACCGCTGCCCCAAGGAGAGATTCGCATGACAACCCTCACTGAAAAGACCCTCGAAGACCTGAAGCAAAACTCCGCCCAGAGCGTCACCCCCGCCGCCGGCGAAGCCATCCGTTCCAAGCACTACGCCGAGTTCGGCCCCAAGCTCAAGACAGCTCTCCCTGGCCCCAATGCCAAAAAAATCGTCGCCGCCGACGACCGTCTCATCTCCCCCAGCTACACCCGCAGCTACCCCATGGTGGCCAAATCCGGTCGTGGCATCCGCGTCACCGACGTTGACGGTAACGAGTTCATCGACTTCGCCGCCGGCATCGCCGTCAACTCCACCGGCCACTGCCACCCCGAAGTAGTAAAGGCGATTCAGGATCAGGCCGCCGAGCTCATCCACATGTCCGGCACCGACTTCTACTACGAAAACATGACCACCTTCGCCGAGCGCCTCTCCGCCATCGCGCCCATGCCCGGTCCGCACAAGTTCTACTACGGCAACTCCGGTGCCGAAGCCGTCGAGTGCGCCATGAAGCTCGCACGCTACCACACCGGCCGCCAGAACATCATCAGCTTCTTCGGCGGCTTCCACGGCCGCACCATGGGCGCACTCTCGCTCACTGGCTCCAAGCCGCAGCAGAAGCGGCGCTTCGCACCCTTCGTCCCCGGCGTCCATCACGTCCGCTACCCCTACGCCTATCGCGGTTGTAGCGGCGGTCCGCAGGAAGAAGAAGCCTTCGCCCTCGGCTGTGCCCGCTACATCGAAGAGAAGCTCTTCAAAACCATCCTCCCGCCCGAAGAGGTCGCAGCCATCATCCTCGAGCCCATCCAGGGCGAAGGCGGTTACGTCGTAGCGCCCGACAACTTCCTCCAGGAGATCCGCCGCATCTGCGACCGCCACGGCATCCTCCTCATCGCCGACGAGGTCCAGTCCGGCGCCGCAAGAACAGGGAAGTGGTGGGCCATCGAGCACTCCGGTGTTCAACCCGACATCGTCTGCATCGCCAAAGGTATCGCCAGCGGAATGCCGCTAGGCATCTGCATGGCAAAGGCCGACGTCATGGACTGGGTCTCCGGGTCTCACGCCAGCACCTTCGGCGGCAATCCCATCTGCATCGCCGCCGCTCTCGCCACCATGGACATCCTGGAGCGCGAAGGCCTCCAGAACGCCGTCACCGTCGGCGAAAAGATGCTCGACCGCCTCCGTCCATGGGTTGCCAAACACCCCACGGTCGGCGACGTTCGTGGCCGCGGCCTCATGATCGGCGTAGAACTCGTCAAAGACAAGCAGTCTCGCACCCCCGTAGGCCCCATGCGCGACAAGGTCGTAGACCTGGCCTTCGAGCGCGGCCTCTTGATCCTGGGCTGCGGTGAAACCACGATCCGCCTCTGCCCCCCGCTCATCGTCAACAAGCAGGAGGCTGAGGTCGCTCTCGACATCCTGGAAGAGTGCATCGCTCTCGCTGCCAAAGCCTGAGTCCTGCCGGACGGGCTCGCTACGCGGGAGGCGGTCACTTCGTGACGCGTCTACCGGTCTTGACAACGCGAGAGCATAGATCCTCCCGTTGGTCGGAATCAAAATGCCGACCAACGGGAGGCCCCGCGCCCCTAACCCACCCGGACAAGGGTATACAAGTCACGAAGTGACCGCGCCGCGCGCAGCGGGCCCGTCCGGCAGGACAGTGCTCTTACGAGCGCACTCCATACCGCTTCGCCGCATGCTTATGCGAGAGGTTCGGTCCCAACGCCACACGAGCAGCATTGAACTTCTCCCAATCCGCAACATCAGGCAGTGCCGGAATCGTAACCAGCTCGCCGCTATCAAACGCAGCCAGAGAAGCGTCCACCATCTCCTCCGAGCTCATCACGATCTCTGACGGCAGATTCTGATGCCCGCCAATCCCCGCGCGGTCCCAGAACTCCGACGCCGTAGCACCCGGCAGCACTGCCTGCACCTGAATACCTTTGCCTCCCACCTCTTTATGCAGCGACTGCGTAAGATTCAGCACATAAGCCTTCGTCCCGCTGTACACGCCATTCAGTAGCTCCGGAGCCACCGCCACAACCGAAGAGATGTTGATGATCGCGCCCTTGCCTCTCGCCAGAAACCCTGGCACCACCGCATAGGTCAGCCGAGTCAACGCCGTCACGTTCAACTCAATCATGTTCTCCAGCTCATCGATCTTCGAGTCCACCAGCGAAGTCGTCCCGCCAAATCCCGCATTGTTCACCAACGTCGTAATCGATTGATCCGAGCGTAGCCGCTCCTCGACTTTGCGCAAATCCGCCTTATTCGTAAGGTCTGCCGCGAGAACATCAACCGAACGGCGAGTCGCCGAAGTCAGCGAAGCCGCCAACTCCTTCAGCTTCTCGCCATTGCGAGCCACCAGGATCAGGTCATAGCCGCGGCGCGCCAGCCGATCCGCATAAACTGCACCGATTCCCGTTGATGCGCCGGTGATAAGAGCCTTGCCAAGAGTAGTGCCTTTAGAAGAAGTAGCTGAGGTAGTCATAAAGTCTCCGTCCCTGCGAAAGTGTGAACCAGAAACTGATTCGCTTACTTAGAGTAGACCGGTTGGTTAGTAGATTCAAAAAAAGACTCCCTCCTGCAAAGAAAGTCTTTCTTTCTCGTCCTAACTCTCCTAATCCTGTCCGGACACGCCACTGCGCGCTTCGACCAGCTCCCGACGTCCAGGTAGGTCGGCACGCTCGGCAACCTTGAGCAGCTCGTTGAAGTACCTCTTCGCCCCCTGTTGATCGCCGCTGCTCTTCGCCGCCTCAGCCGCCCCATACAGGGACCAGAAGCGATTCGGCTCCCTCTTGAGTGTCGATTCAAACTCCACAAGCGCTTCAACGGGTCGCTTCGACTCCAGCAGCAGCTCTGCCAGCAGCTCGCGTGCCGGAGCGAGTGGCCCTGGCGTAACCACACTCTTTTCGGTCGCGTCCTCCATCTCGGCAGCTCTGCGCATTCCGGCCAATGCGTCCTCGGATTGTCCCTGCGAAGACGCCAGCCATGCAACAACTTCCAATCGCTGAATCTCCACCTGATTCGCCCAGAAGCTCTCTTTCATCGTGTTCAGCCGGTCGCGACACTGCGCCAGAGCATCGATTGCAGCACGTGCAGCCGCAGTGTCCTTCAAATGCGCAGCCCCCAGGCCTCGGGCAAAGTAGGTCATGGCCTCGGTGTAAGGAAGCGGACTTGGCAGCGGCTGGAGCTTTGCAGCGTTCACCCAGTCCCGCCGTTCCAGATCGTATCGAGCAGGGATCGCCGCCCTCGCAAAGTAGGCCGCCGTTGCCCCGCCCGCTCCACCAATCTGCATCTTCGGATCGAAGCGCGAAAAAATCTGATCAGCCGACTCCACCACACGCCTCGATGCATTGTCCTGGGCCGTCTGCAGATAGGCGTACTCCAGATAATCGCTCGCATGCAACTCGTCCGCCGGCTGTCCTGCGTTGCGTGCAGCAGCCGCAGAGGCAACATTAGCGTCAATCGAAGCCTGCCAGTCTCCCACTCGCGTAAACGTATGCGAGGGCATATGCAGCGCGTGAGGAGTTGAAGGCGCAATCTCGCTATAGTGCTGCGCCGCTCCAGCCGCCCGTGCAGCCAGCGGTGGAACGTCATACGTGTGGATGATGTAGTGCGCCAGCCCAGGATGATCGGGATACTGAACGTACAGGCGATCCAGTATCTCGCCGGCCTTCAGTTGCCGGGCATAAGTCTTATCAGTCGGATCCGCGGCGGAGGATACAGCCAGCGCATAGAAGATGGCCGCCTCAATGTCCTCAGGATTAGCAGCGCTGACAGCAGCCATCGCGCTCTCATACGCCAGTTTGCGAGAGCGCTGATCGACAGTCGCTGTGTCGGTATAGAGACGCGCCACAGCCTCAAGATAGGCACGCTCACGTTCCGTCTTAGGATGCAATCCTCGCCCCTGTTCGACCGCCTTCAGACCCGCATCAAGCTGAGCCTGCGACTTGAGGCCCGTAGCGAAGGGATTGCCCCAGTCGCTCAATGCGATACCCCAGTAAGCCATCGAACACGACGGATCGCTACCAAGAATCGCATGGAACGCTTCAATCGCACTCGCAAACTGAAACGAATGCATCAGCGCCACCGCCCGATTGAACTGCGGCTGCACTGCGCTGCTGCATGACGTGCTGAAGATCACCGTCCCCAACTTCTCGGAGGTGCCGTAATGGCCTACCTGCGCGAAGTCCACCGCCGACAGCATGGCAAGAGCCACAATAAACAAGGTGAAGCGAGTTTGCATCCCAGTTCGCATCGTAGTCACTATCGCCGAAACATAGTCAGCGCGCGATCGACTCGATCATAGCCCACACTTACCGCGGAACGTTACCGTGGGCAGCCCAGGGCATCTTCCTCACCAGACTCAAGCGCAGGTCAGCCTACTTCTTCAGCAACACATCAAACGCAAAGTGAAGAAAGTTCTCAAGCGGCCTGTCGCTCTTCTCCGCCTTCATTCGTATCAACGACCCCTCATAGCTGTTCAACAGAAACCCCGCCAAAGCGTCCGGATCCGTAGCCTTCGCCAGATCTCCCCGCTCCGCCGCCTCACGCAGCACATCGGCAACGCTCTTCTGCCAGACCGCAAAGACCCCCTTCAGTTCTGACCGCAACCGCGGGCTGTGGTCCGCAACCTCGAGGCTGAGATTCCCCACCAGGCATCCACTGATCTCTCCGCGTTGTCCAAACACCGAGATCAGCTCTTCAAAGTACCGCCGCAGCCGCTTCAACGGAGCAACCTTGCGATCTCCAAGTACCCGCTCCCATCGCTCCGCCTCGCCCTTTGCGTAAAGGTGAAACACCTCCACGGCAAACTCCTCCTTGCTCGGAAAGTAGTGGTAGAACGAGCCCTTGGGAACCTTCGCCAGATCAAGAACCTCCTTCACCCCGGTCGCGGTATAGCCGGTCGAGCGAAGTCGCTCCAGCCCCACCGCAAGCAGATGATCGCGAGTTGAGGGCGGTGCAGTGCCCATAGCTAATCAATAATAGACTGGTCGTCTAGCAGAGTCAACGAATGTTCGCAATATCAATTCCCGTTTACTAACCTGATCCATAGACACTGTCTAGACTGTCTTTTTTTCATCCGTTTTTAGACGAATTGCCGTGCTGACCACTAGGGAAGGCGATCTCCTCAGCGTCAATCACACGTCAGACGAGTTCAGCGCTACAGCTTGGCTCGGCCCATCGTTCGGGGCCTCGCGAATTAATTTCTAACTAAGTGTTCCGCAGAATTGACGGTCGGTATCTACGGTGCTATACCAATTACCGACCTTGGGCCACCGGCTTCTTAATTCACAGAGCGGGGTGTTTGCCATGTCCGTAGTACGCAGAATGCTTCTCGTTAACGCGGCGCTGAGCTTGTTGATCTTCTCGTCAGCTTCATCAGCTCAGTCGTTCAAGCCCATCGGCGGCCTGGACTGTAATGGCCATAGCAAAATTCAAAAACCACTCAGACCACAGGATACTTGCACTGACTTTCACGATGAATACGGCAAACGGGGCTACGACAACGGTTATTACATCGGGCATGACGAGCCGAGTGTCGGTTTCATCTCCACGGTTCCTCACTCCGGTAACAATGTGCAATGGGAGTTCACGTTGCCGCGTGAACGCCCCGTGCCGGCTACTCAGTCCTTCGAGAACTTCATCACGTTCTGGCTCTCCATGGCGCTCTGCGATCCTAATTCAGGTTTTGTGCGCGGGCCTTGCATCCCGGATAGCGACAAGAACAATCCCACCTCTGCTGGGTCTGCATTCCTCGAGATGCAGTTCTATCCCCCCGGCAATCCCCCCTTTATCACCCAGATCAGTTGTGACCTGACCCACTGGTGTGCGTCGCTGCACATCAACAGCCTCGAAACGATGGATAACGGAGATCTCAATCCCAATTGCACTGAGACTACGAACTTTGCGTTCATCCAGACCGATGGAATTCCTATCGGGCCGCCCGGTCCCAACACTATGACCAACGCGAGCTACATTCCAAACAGTCGCACCTTGCTGATGAACCAGGGCGACCGGCTGCGGGTCACCATCCTGGACGTACCCGGAGATGTCCTGGGAGGCGTGATGACGATGATCCAGGATCTCACCACGGGTCAGTCCGGGTTCATGGTAGCCAGCGCCCACAACGGCTACCAGACCACGAATCCGAACACCTGCGTCGGGACCAACTTCAGCTTCCACCCTGAGTTCGACACTGCGAAGTTTGGCAACTTTACTTCCTGGGCCGCACTGCAAGCCAATGTCAATTTTTCCATGGAACTCGGTCACTTCACCCCCGGCGCCCATGGCGACAACGATTCCGACGACGCGCCGTGCTTTCCAGGACCCACGGTCGCTGGCTGCTTAAACTTCGCCACAGGAGGGGACATCGATTTTGACGGTAGCTCCTACCTGTTCGACTGGCCAGATGGCACGCGCAACAACGCCACTTCGGTTGCAATCCAGTCTGTCAAAGGTGGCGGCATCGGCCCACTCAGTCCGTCTGACGATACTGGCAAATACGACCAGCCCTTTCCAATCATTCAGATCGAGACCGATGTCGCAGCCTCAGAAAGCACCTGCAAACCGAACGGAGTCGGCTGCGTCGTCCCGCCAGTGGGCGCACAGTTCTATCCCTTCTACGCGATAACAAAGAACGGAGGCAACGACGACCGCTACGATGACCGAGAAAACTGCACCTTGGTCTTCGGGAACTTCACAAACCCGGACTTCAATACTTTTGGCGGCGATGCGCAGTATGGCACCTCCAACTTGTATTGGTTCTTCGGTCAGAACACCAGTGGCCCGCGAACCAATCCATGCATCCCGCATCCGAAGGGCCAGGACGAACGATGAACGACGAACGCTGATTCCTTTGCTTAGTGAATCCTCTCAGCATGGAGCTCCATTCGAGACGTTTCGTGCGAATCGGACGGGGCTCCAATTGACAAGGCTTTGCGTTGCTGAGCGCCTCTCCGCTCTCGGAGCGATCTTCCAGGCAGGGCTCGTCCGCTCCGAGCTTCTCAACGTGTTCTATGGGCCTTCGCTTGGCGGGACGGCCTACATCAGATAACTGCGCGAAGGGCAACCGTCATGCCTGCACGTGCGGTCTTGAGAGCATCAGCGACCGTCTCACCGGCGGCGATCGTGTGTGCGAGTGCCGATCTCCTTCGTTTTCCCGGATGCTCGAAAGCGACGGTCTCTATCCCACCACCGAAGAGTGTGTGGCTCGCTTCCAGCCCATCGAGTGCGGCGTTCAACTCCGCGACAACGGCCTCGGCCTCATCGGCAACGACGATCACTTCCACACTGATTTTCTTGTATAGCATCGGAATACCTCTGCCTCCAATCTTATGCCTCCCGGTTCCAGGCAGACCGCAAGCGATTAGCTGCAGGACGACTTCCGGATTGCCGACTACACACCCGGAACCCAGAAGAAGCAACCAATATCGGGCTTCAATGCGTGCTAGGTCTCCTGATATCGCCAATTGAGTTTCGGAATGGGCGCTTCGGTGAAGACTGGCCGACTTTCATGAATGCGCAGAATGTCGATAGCAATCAGGTAGCGGATGTCCGGACCGGTCTCATTCTCGTGTCCCGGAAGAACGAGGCACCACTCGGCTCACCTCCGACGCGCTAGAGGAGCCTGCCTGAGTCCGACAGGCTCCTGGTGATCGCAGAGGAGTTTTGTATCCCTCATCGCTCATGCGGCAGTTCAGGGAAGAGCTTTTTTGCGTTAGCAGTTAGCACCGCCGGCACGGTGGCGCCACTAGCGAGTACAAGCGACGTAACAATCGCACGACCCTCTCGCGCCTTGTCCACATAGACAATGGAGAAGGTGGCGGTGCGGACCAGGGTTCCCGATGCGTAGACGCCGACGGTGAGTGTGCCGGTGCAGTCAGCGTTCACTGTGCCGGTCCCCTTGAGCGTGACGTTTGCTAGGTTACCGTCCGAGCTGCTCGTCGCCGTTCCCGACAGATCTCCCTTGGCGTCGAGGGTGTATCTCGCGACGGCGGCAAAGGGAACCGCGCCTGTTGCAGGGATGACCGTCCCCGTTTCGGTGTATGCCCACTCTCCTGCTACATCGGCTTTTGAGCAAGTCGTGTCACGCAAAGAGTCTCCCCCAACATTTGCCTCAGTTTGCGCTTGCACAAGTTGAGTGGATCCCATCCATAGCATGCCCGCTGCGGCCATTATGGCTACGATGTTGCGAATACGATTCGATCCAGTCATTGAGTCCCTCATTGATCTCTCCTTTAGTCAGCCGGCAACGCCGAAAACCCGTCGGTCTTCAGTCGCGTCCCCAGCAATCTGTAGGAAACTCTAGCCTTTCCACGGAGCCGGTTCCATGCATGGCGGGTCATTGGAAGGTCAAAAGAAAGTCAATCGTTAAGTGCTTTAGCCGGAGTAATTTCCTCGCGCTTCGTCCGGGGGACTAGACTGATGCGATGCCGACACAGCCGGACCGAGGAGGAAGGGCGCGAACTGTGAACGATACCTCCCATCCCTCTCAGCGAGTCCGCTTTGGAATCTTCGAAGTTGACCTTCGAACGGGAGAGCTGTGGAAGTCGGGGCGAAAGCTGAAACTGACGGGTCAGCCATTTTCCGTTTTGGCCATTCTGCTGGAGCGGCCGGGCGAAGTGATCAGCCGAGAGGAGTTGCAACGGCGGCTTTGGCCGGACACGTTCGTCGATGTCGACCACAACCTGAACACTGCGATCAACAAGATCCGCGAGACACTGGCCGATTCCGCGGAGAGGCCGCGTTTTGTTGAAACGCTATCCCGCCGTGGGTACCGATTCATCGCTGTTGTAGGAAGCGCTGACTTGGAGACGAAGACACAATCTGCTGATGCCAGTGTGCACTCCAGGAGCCGGATGAAGAACACTTCGCGCTCTCGGCCCGACGATGGCTTCTGGATTGCTGTGCTGCCATTGAAACTGAGCGACGCCGATGCTGACCTCGCTGATCGTGCCACCGCGCTGATCGAGGAGATCGTTACCGGGCTATCTCGTTTTTCCTATCTTCGCGTCATTTCGGTCAGCTCCACTTTGCAATACGCCGGCAAGTCGGTCGATGTGCGAGCGGCTGGCAGGGAGCTTGGAGCACGCTACGTCATCGAAGGCAGCCTTCGTCACGCAGGCGCGAGAGTGCGCGTCGCAGCGCAGTTGATCGATTGCAATTCAGGAGTTCATCTCTGGGCCGAAACGTATGATCGGCCCTTTTCCTCACAGACTGCGTATGATTTATTTGATGACGTCGTTCCGCAGATTGTGTCGACCATCGCAGATACGCATGGCGTTCTGACGCGCAGCATGAGTGAGGCACTCCGTACCATGGATCCGTCCAGGCTGAGCCCGTACGAAGCGGTGCTTCGCAGCTTCGCACATTTTCAGCGCGTCAGTGCCAAGGAACATGGTCCAGCGAGAGCGGCACTGGAACGCGCGGTCCAACAAGCGCCGAACTATCCTGATGCCTGGGCGATGTTGTCGCTCCTCTACAAGGAAGAGTTCACGCATAGATTCAATCTTCTTGCGGATCCCCTCGGCAGGGCTCTCGCGGCCGCGCAGCGTGCGGTGGAAGGAGCGCCTTCGAATCATCTCGCTTATCATGCGCTGGCGTCCGTCGAGTTCTTTCGCAAGGAGCTGGATTCCTTCCGAATTGCGACGGCGCGGGCTGTTGCTCTCAATCCGATGGATGGATTCACGCTTGCATACCTCGGGTTTTTAATTGCTTACGCGGGCGATTGGGAGCGTGGCGGCGACTTGTCAGCAAAGGCCCGAAGCTTGAACCCTCACCATCCTGGTTGGTATTGGTTTGTACCGTGCTTCGAAGCATATCGCAAAGGCGAATACAAAACGTCACTGGATTTTGCCCACAAGGTAAATATGCCTGGCTTCTGGCGCACTCAACTCGCTATCGCTGCGAGCTCCGGGCAACTCGGCCGAAAGGCGGCAGCGAACGAGGCCCTGCAGACTCTTCTGATTCAGAGGCCCGACATTGCCAAATTTCCCCGCGAGGAGTTAGCGATCTGGTGGCAACCGGATATGGTCGAACACCTGATCGTCGGCCTCCGCAAAGCTGGCCTTGAGGTATAGGGGGCGACATCGGGTCACATTGCGACAGTTTTAAAACAGAAACAATCGAGGCGGCATAACGGTCAACAAGTAACTATCCAGCGACCTGGAAAGGAATGCTGATGATCGTGTGCCGCAGTTAGCGACAATTCGCCGATGCGCCTACCGAGCAGCACCGTCGGAGAAGCGTCCAAGATGTTGTGTTGTGGGCGGTTAACGGGCAAACAGGAAATTAATCCACTACTTAATTTCACTCAGACCAGAAACCACCTGTGCTAGAATCTCGCGAGATCGTCAGGTCGCATCGACGGCCTCGAGCGCCGAAAAACCTGTCAAGCCCCTGACTGCATAAAACCCGCTCCAGACGGGCCGATTCGTGTGGCGTATACACCCATCCCGCCCGCTATAATGGATCTAGACGGTCCGCCTCGGGTCTTGCCGAGGCTTCTTTGCGTAAGGCAGCCATAACTCTTTGATTTTGAATATTTTGCGAGTAAGTCCTTTGGGTGGAATATTTTACAGCCACTACCCTCCCGCAAGTTAGACAAAATAATAGACTTCGCCGCAAGATACCCCCACCCCCCGGGGGGAGGGGGATGGCCCCACTCCGACAAACTCGAGCCTGCGTCTAAACTGTGGAATCACAAGATGGATCATCCCCGCCGCACCACAAAATTCGCCGCAATTCTCCTCGCCGCCACCATCAGCGCGCCACAATCTCTCCACGCTTTGCAGCAACACACCACCGCGCTCGAGCCGGATAACTCGGCGCCACATCGCACCCGCCTCATCCTCAAGGATGGCAGCTACCAGATCATCATGAGCTACCGCATCGTCGGCAGCGTGGTCCACTACGTCAGCGCCGAGCGCGGCGGAGCCGAAGAGGAGATCCCTCTCAACCTCGTAGACCTCGATGCCACCAAGCGCTGGGACCGCCAGCACTCTCAGCCCACCGCAACCGCCGACAACCCCCAGCCACCCGCCATCGACCCCGAACTCCTCAAAGAAGAGGCCGACCGCGCCGCCCTCACTCCGGAGGTCGCCAAGGATCTCCGCCTCCCGGAAGAGGACAGCACCCTCGCCCTCGACACCTACCGCGGCACCCCGGAGCTGGTCCCCCTCGCCCAGACCGACAGCGACCTCAATCGAAACACCGGACACAACCTCCTCAAGGCTGCCGTCAACCCCCTCTCAGCCTCCCACCAGATCGTCGAGCTCAAAGGCGAGACCTCGCCCATCCAGCTCCATGTCAAAGACCCCGTCCTCTACCTCCGCATCGGCGACGAGAGCGTAGGCTCGACAGCCGGTACGCCCCTGACCGTCGACACCCACGGAGCCACCAGCCACGCCGCGAACGACCCCGCCGGTGGCTCCCCCACGAGCCGTTACGTCATCGTCCGCGCCGACGTCCGCAAGGGGGCCCGGGTCATCGCAAGCTTCCGCATCGGCCTCCTCGGCGGGGTACAGCACCAAGAAGACGTAGTCGAAACCGCCACAGAGCTGCTACCCGGAGGACACTGGCTAAAAATCACCCCGAAGGAACCGCTCGACTTCGGTGAATTTGCCCTCATGGAAGTCCTCTCAGACAAAGCCGTCAACCTGGGAGTCTGGGACTTCGGCGTGCACCCGGTCTCCCCCGAAAACCGCGACGTCCTAAAGCCCGAGCCCCGTCGGGGTGTCACGCTCGAACACCGCGGCCCCGGCTAGCCCCCGCAGAAAAAGAATATTAGTCAGGAATTGCCTAGTTGCGGGGAATGGAGTCGCGCTCGAGAAACATTCCCGAAACTTCCCGCCGTGAGCCGCTGACGGATCTGGCTGTCTCTGCGCGTCCGATCATACCCTTGCCTGCTACCGCAACATTGTCGCGCGTCACCTTGGCCTCATACATCATCGTGTCAGCAGCCCGCAGAATCGTCTGAACCGTATTTCCGTCCTCAGGATAGGTTGCCAGCCCAAAGCTTCCCGAGAGACTGAGCGAAAGCCCTGCTCCCTCCAGAAAGCGCGCCGACCGCAGATCTTCGCACAGTGCCATCGTGGTCCCGCTCGCCGCTGCCTTCCCCATCCCCGGCAGCAACGCGACAAACTCGTCCCCGCCATAGCGAAAAGCCGCATTGTTCGGACCAAGGCTGCGTCTCATCAACCCGCCAATCTCCGCCAGGAGCCGGCTTCCAATCAGATGGCCATGGGTATCATTTACCGACTTGAAGTGATCCAGATCGACAAACATCAGACTAAATACCTGCCCCCGAGCCACCTCTTCTTCGAGCATGGTGTACAGGTGCCTAGCATTGAAAAGTCCCGTCACGTCATCCGTGATGGTCAGCTCCTGAATCAAAGTCATGGACCGCGCGTTCTGAATCGCGATCGCAGCGTAATCGCACAGAATTCTTAGAAACGAGATCGAGTGCTCCGACAGCAAATCCAGCTTGCTGTTCAGCAGTTGAATTACGCCCAGTGTCTTATCCCCGGAGCGAACCGGCACGCAGGCGATCGACTGGATCTTCAGGTCAGGATGCTTATTGGCAAACGCTGACCAATGCGGATCAAGCGCCACATCAGGCACCACCAGAGGATTTCCCGTCGACGCCACCCAACCTGCAACTCCCTCGCCCAGCGGTACCCGCAATCCCTTCAAACTTTCGGCATTCTCTCCCACCGCGATCGCGTAATACAGTTCGCCCGACTTATCGTCCACCATCAACAGCGACCAGCGCTCAGGTCCGAAGAACTGGGCCATCTTATTCATGATGGCCCCCAGAATCTCTTCCAGTTCAAGGCTCGAAGTCAGCGCGCGCGCAACGTCATGGAACACTCGAAGGTGATCCATTTGACGACTTTCGATCACTTCAAACTGCCGCCTGTCCTTCAATCGCTGTCCCCGTACCGTATGTGCATTTTTTTGCACATATTACATATCAGCCTCTCATAGCTCCCGCAATAATTCAACAAAAGTTCGCGACAGAAACGCACAAAGACAGCGCTACTCACCCGCCGATATGAACCATACTGCGCGATGGCTTTTCAAAACCTGGTTCACCAATGTGATGACGTGCTTCCTTCCGCATCACGATCCTGCGGATATACGCTGCCAGCTCCTCATCTGTTCCGCCTCGCAGCATCTCGCCATATAAGTCGTGGTCGCTCTGCGAAAACAGACAAGTCCTAATCTTTCCGTCTGACGTCAACCTCACTCGGCTGCACTGCCCGCAGAAGGGGCGCGACACTGGTGCAATAATCCCTATCTCTCCCAAGCCATCGTCAAAGGTGAACCGCTTCGCCGTCTCGCTAGCCGCATGCGGAGCCAATTCCACCAGAGGACGGAACGCATTCAACCGCTCCACAATCTCGTCCATCGAAACGACGGACTCCCTCTTCCAGCTTCGATCTTCCTCAAGGGGCATCCACTCGATGAATCGGACGATGACTCCTTCTTGCCGCGAGAACTCCGCAAACTGTTCAATCTGTCCATCGTTGAACCCGCGCAGCAGCACGCAATTCACCTTGACCGGTCCCAGTCCCACGGCCTGCGCCTTACGAATCCCAGACAACACCTTTTCATAGCTCCGCGGAACCCGCGTAATCGCGCTAAATGTCTCTGCATCCACAGCATCCATGCTGACAGTTACGCGATTCAGCCCCGCATCCTTCAGAGGCTGAGCCAGTCCCTCCAGCAAATGCCCGTTCGTCGTCAGGGCGATATCCAACGGATCGCCGAGTTCGCCGGCAAAGCTCCCATCGGGGAAAAATGCCGTCCGCATGTCAGCCAGTTGGCGAACCATCTCCACCAGGCCCGACTGCAGCAGGGGTTCTCCCCCGGTCAGCCTTACCTTTTCCACTCCAAGTGAGACAAAGACACGAACCATTCTCAGGTAATCTTCAATCGAGAGTTCGGTGAACTGGGCTCCTTCGTTGCCCGTGCGGCAGTAGACGCACTTGTAGTTGCAGCGATCAGTTACCGAGACGCGCAAGTCTGTAATAGACCTGGCAAACTTATCTCGCAGCCTACCCGGAGCCTGAAAAGCCTGCTCCTCCAACTCCAGAATCGCGGTATTTCCATCGCCAATCATCAAGAGACGTACCTGGATGCCAACTACTTCATTTCGCTACAAACTTTAGATGCAATGGGTCAGAAAGCGAATCAGTATCATCGGAAACTCAGCAGTATCATTTGTTGACCCAGACGATTGCGCTTGAGCCACGCGCAACAGCGCACTAGTTTTGTAATTCATATTTTTGTCGTAGCACGTGTGGATCTTCCCGGAATGCGGCTTCTGCCGCTGCACAGCTCTGCAACCGGGGACACATCTGAATAGAAAAGGCAATCGCAGCTGGTGTCCCGCGTTGGCCAATTCTAACGCGCAGAATATCAGCATCTCGGTCGTTACAACAGCATTTGTGATGCTTAACTCTTAAATCGCGCAGAAAACACGAGAGTTGTGCACTTTGACGTTTTAGTAGCTGAGAAACTCGTTGCTGCCACGTTTCAAGCGAACTCCCACAATGCCGAAGACCAGCGCAGCGGCGAAGGTGATCGCATTCCAGTAAACGACGGGATGCGCCCAACCCGGCGACAAGGTCAGGTCTTGTCCGCTCCACAAGGTCAGCAGGGTAGCCACAATCAGGCTCTGCAAGCAGAGCACTAGAAAAAGCTGGCCACGACGGCGGCGTTTATCCAGCCGTTCTACGTCATCCGGCGTCAAATTGCGTTCTTCGATTGGAAGCAGTGTATTCGCCATCGCGTTCTTGGTCTCCCGGGTCTTTCCTGTTCAAATTCCAGCTCGAGCCAAGCAGGGCTCCTGGAGCGTGAGTCTAAGTTTGTATTAAATCACAGCCTGCGCGGATCATCCCAGCCCACGAAAAAAGTCTTTGCCGGTAGCCCAAATCAGTACTCAGGAGCCGCAGTGATCGGCTAAATGAAAGCCACCGACTGAATCCCCACGACGTCGAACCGCTTGCGGCACCGGACGTTCTTGCAGCCCATCGGGTCATCGCGGCGGACCATGTAGCTCTGAGCTTTCGCAAAACGCGCCCGGTCGCGATCATCGGCACCTCTCGGAAGCTGCGCTTTCTTCCTTCGCACCACCCACTCGATCTGGTACTCCCCCTGCTGTCCGCAGTGGGGACACGTCATCACATGGGTCCGCTGCTCTGCCCGCTCATCAAAAAAGTCCCGCTCTTCCATCCAACACCTCATCCGGTCTTCGATCCCAAACTGCGGTTCGATTCCCCTCTGCAATCCTGCCTGAGAAGCCCCCTTACAAGCAAGAGTCATGCATAATCACGCAGGGGCCATGAGCCCGGACCGACCCAGGGAAGGAAAACCGATGAGCAAGCCCAAAAAGCAGGTCTTCTCCAAAGTCAAGGCGGTAAAGGCCAACGCCCGAGAGCGTGTAGGCACTCCACCCTCTGAGCGTGTCCTGCCCGACCCCAAGCAAAAGCTGGCTGCCAGTCCCAAACACAAACCTACCCTGGCCGACCTACTCAACTCCTCAGGAGAAGATCAATGAGCATCCTCCGCCGCGCCTCCATCGCCCTGTCCGCAGCCTTCCTGGTCACAACAGCCTCAGCCCAGACCATCCAGGTCAACAAGGAGAATCGCACCATTGCGATCACAGCCACGGACAAGGTCATCGTTTTCGCCGACGTCGCCACCCTCCACATCGGCTTCATCGCCTACGGTCCCGACAGCGACTCTGCCTACGCCGCCGGCTCCCGCACCTCCAACGCCATCGTCAAAGCTTTAACCTCCGCCGGCGTTCCCAACGACTCCATCGAGAGCGAAAACCAAAACGTCTCCCCGGTGCAGGAGTACCAAATCGACAAGCTCACGCCAGCAGAGAAGGCCCAGCGCAAGTTCCAGGTCACGCAAAGCTGGACCGTTCGGACAAACGCCAACGAAGCCGCTAAAGTGCTTGATCTCGCCGTCAAAGCCGGAGCCAATCAATCCGGACAGATCGACTGGAGCCTCAAGGACGAGAACGCTCCCCAGTCCGAAGCCGCAGCCAAGGCACTCCAGCGCGCCCGCGTCGTAGCCGGTGAGATGGCTAAAGGCCTCAACGCCAGCCTTGGCGCTCTCCTTTACGCCAGCAACGAAACCCAGGCGGAGCCACCGCGTCCGCTCATGCGCGCCATGGCCGCTCCTGCCATGGCAAAGGCCGACGTGGCCCCTCTCGCCATCAACCCACGCCAGATCGAAAAAACCGCAACCGTCTATGCCGTCTTCGCCATAGAATAGGCGAACCAAAGATTCGCCAGTCCTCCACCGGACGAAAGACAGCGAGGGAACCATGCCAATCCACACGTACCGCGAACTCAAACCCACTCCCGAAGCTGAAGCCCTCTACCGTCGCTGGTTAGCCAAACTCAACGACGAGTTCACCCGGCAGCAGTCGCCGGACCGCCGCTCCGAGGTCGTCCGTGACGAGCTCTACCAGATCTACTTCGGCCGACCCCACGGCGGACACATCAAAGCCGTCCTCAATAGCGAACTCGCCATGTACTGCCTCTCCGAGAGCTTCGACCCCCGCAACATCACACTCGAACCCGAGTACTACGGCGACGTCGATGCCGAGCAATACGCCATCCGCAAGCCGCTCATCTGGTTCTGGCAGATGTTCGACCGCTCCCCTCTCGGCCTGAACCACTGGCTGGGATTCCGCTTCCGCTGCATGCTTGGCCGCCACATCTTCCGCCATCTCGGCAAGCACGTCAAAATCTTCCACAACGTCGAGTTCACCTACGGCTACAACCTCACCATCGAAGACTCCTGCACCATCCACAAGAACGTTCTGCTCGACGACCGCGGCGAGATCATCCTGCACGAGGGAACCAGCGTCTCCGACTACGCCAACGTCTACTCGCACACCCACGACATCAACAACCAATCGAACATCACCAACAAGGTGACCGAGCTCGGCCCCCGCGCCCGCATCACGTACCACGCCACCGTACTCGCCGGAGCCAACATCGGCGAAGACGCCATGCTCGGTGCGATGGCACTCGCCACCAAACCCGTCCCCCAGGAGACCGTCTCAGTCGGCATCCCGGCGAAGGCAAAGATCCGCAAGCAGGCCACTCAACTGGCCGCCGAAACGCTCTAGACGCACCGGCCGCCCACAGATTTGCCGCCTACAGAGCGCTTTCAGTCCTCTATTGCTGTCTTTTGCGAGAGAGGACTGCTTCAACGCAGTACTCCATCTTTACGGTCTTCTCACGCGATCTTCAGTAAACTTGAGCCTGTATGAATCAGGAAGTTGTCCTCATCGTCTTTCAGGTCGTCGTTCTGGTCCTGGCCTTCAGCATCCACGAGTCCGCCCACGCCTGGACCGCATGGCGTCTCGGCGACCCCACTGCCAAGATGCTCGGACGCGTCACCCTCAACCCTCTCAAGCATCTCGACCCGTTCGGCTCGGTCCTGATGCCGTTGCTGGCTCTGGTCTATCATTGGCCCCTCATAGGCTGGGCGAAGCCGACCCCCGTTACCGCCCGCAACTTCAAGAACTACAGGCGCGACGACATCCTCGTAACTCTCGCGGGCCCTGCCAGCAACCTGCTTTCAGCCACTGTCGCGCTCATCTTGCTCGTTCTCATCAAACACGTTGTCCCCGGCGGTGTTCTTGCGATCGGCACTGCGATGGCGCTCGCCTCACATATCCCCGGCATCGCCACCGACAATCTGCCAGCGCTCTTTCCCATCGCGCTCTTTCTCTACTTCGTCATCCTGATCAACCTTTTGCTCTTCGTCTTCAACTTGATTCCCATCCCACCGCTCGATGGCAGCCACGTTCTGCGGCACTTCCTTCCCTACAAAGTCCTCCAGGTCTACGACCGCATCGGCATGTTCGGCCTAATGATCCTCTTTCTGGTGGGCGGAAGCTTCATCTTCAGCGTCTTCTTCACACCGCTGCTGAACACCTTCAACCACATTCTTTTCACTTTGTAGAGCGGATCTCTGGGAAAAATATGGGGCCGCTACAAGGAGGGGTTTCTTTGGTTTCCGGGCATTTTTGTAGGGTGTTTTGGAAAAAGCCGATGGTTGAGCGTGGTTTTTTGCTGGTGTAATCGTGGTGGGATGCGTGGTAAACGTGGTGCTTTGACGGCTGTTTCCCGAATCTGAAAAATACGCCACGAATCTCAACTATTTTTCGCTGCCTGCTCTTTTGCGGAACAAGGTTGCCCCTGCCAGAGGGCGCTCCGCCATTGTCGGCCCGAATCATTTACCCTTAGCTCTTGATCGCAATGACTAAAAATACCAACGACTCCCTGACGTCTTCACGTCCCCGCGTCCTGAGCGGCATGCGACCCACCGGCCGTCTTCACCTCGGCAACTACATGGGCGCGCTCTACAACTGGGTCCAGCTCCAGCGGCAGTACGATTGCTACTTCTTCATCGCAGACCTCCACGCCCTCACCACCGACTACGCGGACCCCACAGCCCTCCGCCAGAGCATCCGGGACGTAGCCCTGGATTTTCTGGCCGCCGGTCTCGATCCCGAGGTCTGCACCGTCTTTATCCAGTCGCACGTTCCCCAGCACGCCGAGCTGTTCACCCTCTTCAGCATGTTCACGCCGCTACCCTGGCTCGAGCGCGTCCCCACCTACAAGGACCAACAGGAGCAGCTCCGCGAGAAGGACCTGAACACCTATGGCTTCCTCGGCTACCCCCTCCTGCAGGCCGCCGACATCCTCCTCTACCAACCTGACTACGTCCCCGTCGGACAGGATCAAGTTGCGCACGTCGAGCTGACCCGCGAGGTCGCTCGCCGCTTCAACGCCCTCTACTGCTCGCAGCCAACGCCCGCCATCGAGAAGGCCCGCGAAGACCACTCCGACAAGGAGATTCTCACCGCAGAGCTCTCCGCTAATGCCGTCGTAACCGGCATCCTGCCCGAGCCCAAGGTTCTCCTCACTCCGTCCCCCAAACTCCCCGGTCTTGACGGCCGCAAGATGTCCAAGAGCTACGGCAACACCCTGATGCTCTCTGAGCCTGAGGCGGACCTTCGCGCCAAGCTGAAGACCATGGTCACCGACCCGGCGCGCATCCGCCGTACCGACCCCGGCAATCCAGACATCTGCCCCGTCTTCGATCTGCACAAAGTCTTCTCCACTGAGGAGACCCAGCAGAAGGTTCGCGAAGGCTGCACCACTGCAGGCATCGGCTGCATCGAGTGCAAAGGCTGGGTCGCCGATGCGATCGTCCGCGAGATCGCTCCGATCCAGGAGCGCCGCCGCGCCCTCGAAGCTGACCCCGGCCAGGTCGACGCCATCCTATGGGACGGCTCTGCTCGCGCCCGCCACCGCGCCATCCAGACGCTCCAGCACGTCCGCCAGGCCATCGGCCTCGAATAACAACCATGCCAGACGAAACCCTACCTCCCCAAACCGCCGCCGAAGAGGCAAAGCCCGAAGAGCAGACCGTCGCCCCGTCGGCTGAAGTAGTCTCCGAAGACTCACGCTCAGAAGCTGCGGCCGATTCGGCGATAACCGTCGCCTCGCCTGAGGTGATCGATCCAGCGGCTTCCGAGGTCGGCGAGCCCTTCGCGCTTCAGCATCCGCCTGTCCCGCCCCCACCACCCGATCCGAAGCGTATCGCCAAAGATAAGGACAGGGAGAAGGAAGAAGCGTCGCAGTCGCCCTTCTCCGTCACGGTAGGGCAGGTCTACGACGGCCCGCTCGATCTTCTCCTCGACCTGATTCGCAAGCAGAACATCGACATCTACGACATTCCCATCGCCCGGATCACCAGCCAGTTCCTCGAGTACACGCATCACCTCAAGCAGGTCGACGTAGACGCGGCAGGCGAGTTCATCTACATGGCCTCGCTGCTGATCCACATCAAATCGAAGACGCTGCTTCCCCGCGATCCTTCGGACGTTCTCAGCGGCGACCCCGAAGACCCACGCCGCGAGCTGGTCGAGCGTCTCCTCGAGCACGAACGCTTCAAAGCCGCTGCGCAGATGCTCTTACAGAAACAGCAGATTGAAGAGGCCACCTGGACCAACTCCGGCCTGAGAAACTTCCGCCGCGACATCGGCGAAGCGGGCGCCCCCACGCTCGATGAGGACCGCGAGATTGCCGCCGACACCGTCGACCTGGTTCGCGTCTTTCAAGACATCCTCATCCGTCTTCGCGAACGCCCCATCCTCAACGTCGACGAGGAATCCGTCACCGTCGCCCAGATGATCGACTACGTCAAACGCCGTCTGTTGATGGAAGACAAGCCTGTCAGTCTGAAGCGCCTGCTCCACAACACGCACACCGAACGTGCGCTCATCTGCATGTTCCTGGCGATGTTGGAACTGGTGCGTCTGCAGGCGGTGTTACTTCACCAGCCGGACCCTCAGGGCGACATTCTCATCAAGAAGACTGAGAACTTCGACCAGGTCTTTACCGATCAGGCTCAGGCCCGCGACGACTGGCGTTAACGCTATCCGTCCTGCCGGACGGGCGCCCTGCGCGGGCGGCGGTCACTTCGTGACGTGTGTACCGGTCCTGGTGGAACGAACGCCGCAGGTCCTCCCGTTGGTCGGAAAGAAAGATGGCTCACGACCAACGGGAGCGCCAACCGAAGGGGTATACAAGTCACGAAGTGACCACCGCCCGCGCAGGGCGCACTCCCACCTAACGATTCGCTCTGCGGCGAACAGCGGCGGTGAACCATAGCAGACCTGTCCCCACCAGCAACAGGCTGCCCGGCTCGGGAATCGGCGATATGGAAGTATCGACAGCTTCGAAGATCTGTTCACTCTGCCCATCGGTCCAGGCGAAGTCACCGACCGAGTTGAGAAAGACCTGGTCGGCCGAACCGCCGTGAAGGAACTGGAAGTTATCTCCCGACCCGATGTAAGTCCCGTTCATGTCGCCATTAGGGTTGTACAAGGTTCCCAATCCAACGAGGCCGTGATTGCAGACCTTTTTTGAAGCGTTGAAGCCCACCGGGGTGGAACTGCACGGAGTCCCGTCGTCATAAACAAGGTCCGGAGGCGTGGCGCTAGGGGCTCCCGCCACGCCGTCGACATAGGTCACGTAACAGGTAAAGCTCCCAAGACCGCACGAGTTGTCCTGGAAGACCACCACAGCACCGGCGGTGTCCAGGCCATAGATACCCCGGCCATTGTCATCGCCCAGATCGAAGATCGTGTAGGAGTCGGCAGCTGCCGGTTTTGGACACACAAAAAGGGTGACTGCGAGGAGAGCGGCCGAGGCGCTGAGCCAGTGTGCAGGACGTTTCATGGGAATGACCCTCGAAAAGTTGAATTATAGTACTGATTTTTGACTGCGGTGACGAACGATAGTTGTAGCTCCGCGGAATCCTAAAAGGCGGTCTACCGCCGTTTCGAGGGAATGGTGCTAATCGCAGCGCTTCCGTTACAAGCCCCGGCAGTTAGGGCCCGCCGTCCGGGAAGGACTAGTTGCCAATCGACCAAAAGTCCCGGCACTGCAAACTCTTGCAAACAGTGAGCCATTACCCATCCCTCGACCGCTCGCCCCAACAGGGGTCTTAACGTTGAACGGGTCAAAAGAACTTATGTTTCACGTCTCTGTAACACTGCATTCGCAAACCGAGCCTATCGTCAGCCTCACGCACTCATCTTGAATCCTAGGCGAAACCATTATGGCCACTCCTGTAATCCAACCCACCGGCTCATTACTTGACCAGAAGATGGGAAAATCGTCGCCAGGAAAGATCGGCGCCATTATCTTTGGCGTCCTTCTGATCGGCGGTCTAGGCTACATTGCCAACCGTCTCTACTCCGATCTTCTACCTGTCCATGAAGGCTCAGCCTTCCCGTATATCCTGCTGGGTCTGGCGTTGTTCATCGCGCTCGGCTTTGAGTTCGTTAACGGCTTCCACGACACAGCCAATGCGGTCGCGACCGTCATCTACACCCACGCGCTCGAACCGCACGTAGCGGTGGTCTGGTCCGGCCTCTGGAACTTCATCGGCGTGCTGACCAGTTCGGGTGCCGTTGCCTTCGCCATCATCTCGTTGTTGCCCGTCGAGCTGATCCTGAAGGTGAGCAAAGGCTCCGGTTTTGCGATGGTCTTCGCGCTTCTGATCGCGGCCATCCTCTGGAACCTCGCCACCTGGTGGAAGGGTCTTCCAGCATCGAGCTCTCACACCATGATCGGTTCGATCATCGGCGTCGGTGTTGCGAACCAGTTGATGCACGGCACCAGCGGCGTCAGCGGCGTCGACTGGGAGCAGGTCACCAAAGTCTTCAAGGCGCTGCTCATCTCGCCCTTGGTTGGCTTCGGCTGCGCGGCTCTGGTCTTCCTCTTGTTGAAGGCTGTTCTGAAGGATCCACGTCTCTACGAAGCGCCCAAGGGTGCCGAGCCACCGCCGTTTTATATCCGCGCTCTGCTGGTGCTCACCTGCACCGGCGTCAGCTTTGCCCACGGCTCGAACGATGGCCAGAAGGGCATGGGTCTCATCATGCTGATCCTCGTCGGCACGGTGCCTACGGCTTACGCCCTCAACCACACCGTGGGCGTCAACCAGGTTCAGACCTTCGCAGCCGTATCCCAACAGGTGATCGGAGCAATCGGCAACTACGTTGATCCCAACACGACAGTCGCCGACAGTGCTCCCGAACTCGAATCCTTCGTCAGCACCCATAAGTTCAGCCCGCACACCATGCTTGCCTTGCAGGAGATGGTGGGCGACATCCGCAATGAAGCCACCCAGTACAAGTCTCTCGGTGCCGTGCCTTCAGGTATGCAGTCCAACGTTCGCAACCAGATGTATCTCACCAGCGAGACGCTCCGCCTGATGCCGAAGTACGGTCCCAAGGTCAGCGACGGCGACCAGAAGATCTTCAAGAACTACAAGGGGATGTTGGACAACTCGACGAAGTTCATTCCGCCGTGGGTCAAGGTCGCTGTCGCCCTCGCGCTTGGTCTCGGAACGATGATCGGCTGGAAGCGCATCGTGGTTACGGTCGGCGAAAAGATCGGCAAGACCCATCTGACCTACGCGCAGGGACTGTCGGCCGAACTCGTTGCCATGTTGACCATTCTTGCTGCAGACCAATATGGTCTGCCGGTAAGCACAACGCATGTACTCTCCTCAGGTGTGGCTGGCACCATGGCTGCAAATAAGAGTGGCCTGCAGGTGTCCACGCTGCGGGATATCGCCCTGGCATGGGTCTTCACTCTCCCGGTTGCGGCGCTGTTGTCAGGCTGCCTCTTCTGGGTCTTCAATCTGGTGGCGAAATAACTCTTCACGTAGCGCAACAGAAGAGAGGGCCCGCAAAGCAGCGGGCCTTCTCTTTTGATGACCGCTCGAACCCCGCTCGCGGCCACTTCGATACGCCTCCAACTCCGCCCACTCGGTCTTTTACAACGACTTATCCGCATCGTAGGGAGGATCACCCTGGCGTTGGTATGCTTAGAAGTACTCCAACGAGACTATGAGCCTTAAAGCAAAGATCGAAGCCGTCATCTACGCCTCAGAAGAACCAGTAACGCTGGCCCAGCTCGCCGGCCTCCTCGGCCACGAAGCCCAGGCCGAGCTCGACCACCTCGACTCCGCTCAGCACTCTCTAGCGCTCGACGCTGTTGGAGCCGACTCCTCTCTGACGTCGCGCGCCATTGACGAAGACGATCTCAACAGCGAGGTGCTCGCTGGTCCTGCTTCGGACGAATCCGGGTCTCAGGTCGAAGAGCAGACGCAGGAAGCGCTCGAGGCACGTCATGCCGAAGCGCTCGAGCATCATCTCCACGAAGCCGCCGTGCAGGAAGCTGCCCACGCCCGTGCGCTGCGCGAACACGCAGCAGCAGATGCCGCTGCCATGAGCTCGTCGGATGACCTTGAAGTTCCAGTCGAGTCCGACGGGCATGAGGTCCCACAGACATTCGAGGCATCGGCCGCAACAGAGCAGGGAAGCGAGCCCTCCGCCGAACCCGCGCCCGCTGACAAGGACGACAAGAAGCTAGCCCGCGATGCCAGAGAAAAAGAGCGCCGTCTCCGCGAATACTTCCGCACCATCCTCGATGAGCTCATCGCCGACTACGTTACCTCCGACCGTGGACTCGAGATTCGCGAGGTCGCCGGCGGCTACCGCCTCGCCACCAAGCCCGAGTACCACGACGCCGTCCGCGGCTTCGTCAAATCCCTCAAGCCGCCGCTGAAGCTCTCGCTCCAGGCCCTTGAGACCCTCGCCGTCGTCGCCTACAAACAGCCCGTGACCGCTCCCGAGGTCTCCGAGATCCGCGGCGTCGACTCCGGCGGCGTTCTCGGCTCTCTAATGACCCGCAAGCTCGTCGCCACCGCGGGTCGCAAACAGGTCATCGGCCGACCCATCCTCTACAAAACCACCAGGGACTTCCTCCTCCGCTTCGGCCTGAAAGACATTAACGAGCTTCCCAGCATCGAAGAGTTTGAGAAGATGGCCGGCGAGCTGTCCGAGCAGGAGGAGATCCCCATGGAGCATCACGCACCCGAATCCGCAAGCGACCTCGAACGAGAGAAGAACCAGACCGAACCCCAGGCCGACGGCGACAGCAACGAAGGCGAGAGCACCGGCGAGACTGTAGCCGATGAAGCCATCGTCGACGCGCGACTCTCCGGCCTGCCCCCCAACTACGACACCGACCAGGTCGTCGACGGCGAAGACTCTCCCGCCCTCGACGCTGAGATCCAAAGCGAGCAAGGGCACGACTCTGAGGAGGGTTAATGACCCATTCCAGCCTCGACCCTGACCCCGATCCGCTCGACTCTCCCGACAGTCCGGAAGACCACGAGCCAGACACCGTGGCCACCCCGGAGGGCGACGCCGAGGATCTGCCCGACGCGCCCCTCAAACCGGCCCCAAGGGGCATGCAGCGAACCCGCTTCATCGACACCAACAAGATCTAGCGGACGCAAGATCTAGCGGACGAAGAAAAGCCCAGCCTGACGCGCTGAAACGCGAACACCTCTGGTACGCTGTTGCTGTTATTGGGGGCAGCAGCTTCACGCAATACGATCGTTACGGCATCACCTTTCGTCTCCCGTAGTCTGCTACGTCGCTCGCCTCCGGCCCGCAGGTACTTCATGATTGCCTCGATGACCGCAACACCCACGCAACCCAATCCCGAACTCTATTCGCACGTCAAAGTCGTCATCTCGATCATCGTAGGCCTGGGTATTACAACCCTGCTCAAAGGCTTCGCGCAGTTTGTCCAGCATCCCAAGCGCGCCAAAGCATCCCTCCTTCATCTCGGCTGGGCCGCATCGCTTCTGCTTTGGATCATTCACTTCTGGTGGTGGGAGTTTCGTCTTGCCATGGTGCAGCAGTGGACCTTCGCGATCTACTTCTTTGTCATCCTCTACGCGATCCTCTTCTACTTCCTCAGCACCCTGCTTTTTCCATCCGACCTCGCGGACTACACCGGCTACGAAGACTACTTCCTCTCCCGGCGCAGGTGGTTCTTCGGCTTTCTCGCTGCCACCTTCCTCGCTGACATCATCGACACCAGCCTCAAAGGCGCAGCCTATCTCCACTCCTTCGGCCTCGAGTATCCGATTCGAATCGCCGCCTATCTCGTCGTCTGTGTCATCGCGATGATCACCAAAAATCGGCGAACGCAGCTAACGCTTCTTACCCTGTCCGTCCTCTATCAGATCTCCTACATCGTCCGCCTCTATGCCACAGAGTAGGGCAGAGACGATCACATCTTCGCGGTCAAGCCCGCGGCCTCCGACGCGGCCAGTCGCAGCAGCCCTGAAGCCCAGAGCCCATCGGCGCGCGGCCTCGTATGTTCCGCGCGATACAATCAAACCAGCAGCACAGACCGCGATGAGCAGCCCCGCAGTCAGAAAGACGGAAACACATGACGAAGTCCACCTCCGCCCCAAAACCCGACGCCAACGAAGAACCCAAAGGCGACCGCCTCCAGAAGATCCTTGCGCAGGCAGGTATCGCCAGCCGCCGCAAAGCCGAGGAGATCATCCTCGAAGGTCGCGTGCAGGTCAACGGCGTTATCGTCAACACCCTCGGCACCCGCCACGACGCACTCAAAGATCACATCCGCGTAGACGGCAAGCTCCTTCACGGCCCCGAGCAGCAACGCTACTACATGCTCAACAAGCCGCGCGGCTACGTCACCACGCTCGACGATCCCGAGAAGCGACCCACCGTCATGCAACTTATGGCGAAACAAAAGTCCGGCCCACATGGCGACAACGTTCGCCTCTACCCCGTAGGCCGCCTCGACTATCTCAGCGAAGGCCTCATCCTGATGACCAACGATGGCAACCTCGCCAACGCGCTCTCGAAGGCCGCAGCTGGAGTGGAAAAAACCTACCTCGTCAAGATCAGCGGAACCCCGCCTGCCTCAGGTCTCGACCAGATCCGCCGCGGCATCATGATCGACCGTGGTCGTCTCGACGAGGTCCGCAGCGGCCGTCGCGACCGCATCATCACCTCCCCCGCCAAAGTCGAACTCGTTCGTGGCGGCGACAACCCCTGGTACGAGCTCACCCTCATCGAAGGCCGCAATCGCCAGATCAGAAAGATGTTCGAAGAGATCGGCCACCACGTCGAAAAGATCCGCCGCATCGGTTACGGTGCACTTCGTCTCGACGTCCCGCCAGGCGAGTTCCGAGAGCTTACTCTCGGCGAAGTGACGGCACTCGACCGCGCAGCGAAGGGCAAAAAAGTCGTCCCCAAAAAGAAGACGCCCGAGTTCGCGCAGCTTAAATCTCCTGCAAAGAAAAGGTTCTCGAAGCCCCGCCGGCAACCCACCGGCACCAAGTCAGCAAGTCGTCCACGCCGTCCAAATTAGTCTGTTGTCCATCCGACATTCACTCCTTCGTAACCACATTCAGAGAACGTTTGTCTAACGAAGTACCTGCTTGGTACCCCTGTTTTTCTACGACCTTTGATCGCTTGACACACCTCTCTCGACACGCTCAGAATACTCGCGCTATTAACCTTTCGGGTGATGACAATCGCAACCCGAAAGCATCCAATCAAGAGCAGCAAGGATGTAGTCAAGGAGCAGCAGAGTGGCAATTGAAAAAGCAACATTTGGAGCAGGATGTTTTTGGGGAGTAGAGACCCGTTTTGGCGAAATCACAGGTGTTATCGACACAGCCGTAGGATACGAAGGCGGCAGCCTCGAACACCCAACCTATAAAGAAGTCTGTAGCGACCGCACCGGCCATGCGGAGGTCGTCCAAGTTACCTTCGATCCATCTCGCGTCTCCTACGAATCATTGTTGGACGCCTTCTTCGCTCTCCACGATCCCACCCAGGTCAATCGCCAGGGTCCGGACTGGGGCACACAGTATCGCAGCGTCATCTTCACCCATAGCAACGAGCAGTTCGCTCAGGCCCGCGCGAAGATCGCCGAGCTCAGCGCCGCAGGCTCTTACCGTAAACCCATCGCAACCCAGGTCGTTCCTTCCACCACTTTTTGGAAGGCCGAAGAGTATCACCAGAGGTATCTTGAAAAGCGTGGCATGGTGAGCTGCCACATCTAAACCTCATCCAACTTAAATCAAAAACGGCGTCAACGATTCCATGTTTTCGTTGCCGCCGTTTTCTATCTCTGGCCAGCCAGAGAAACCTACTCCGCACGCAGCGCTATCGTTGGGTCAACCGAAGACGCACGTCGCGCAGGCACAATCGCCGCAAGGACAGCGACCACGGCGATCAACAAAATCACACCGGCCAGAGTAAGCGGATCTGCCGACGAAACTCCAAACAGCTGACTCCGCAAAAGTCTGCCCAGCAATACCGAACAGGGTATCGCCACCATCACTCCAATTCCGGCCAGCCGCAACACATCCACTAACACCAGTCGGGACACCCCGAGCCGCGAAGACCCCAGCGCTATGCGTATCCCAATCTCCCGCGTACGCTGCGCCATCGAGTATGCCAGCACCCCGTACAGCCCAACCGCCGCGAGCATCGTCGCCAGCAGGCCAAACGAGATCGCCAACAGCTCGATCATCCGTTCATTCCCCAGCGTCGTATCAATCTGCTCCTCCATCGTGCGCAGCTCATCCACTGCGAGGCCTGGATCAATCTGTTTCATCGCCTGCCGAACCATCGCGAAGCTTTGTTCCGTAGGCGTAGCAGTCCGAACATAGATATAGAGCTGTTCCGCGAACTTTGACTGTTTCAGCGGAGAGTACAGTGTCGGCAAGGCCGCGTCGCGAAGATTAGCGTGCTTCGCGTCTCGCGTAACCCCGACGATCGTCATGTATTCTCCCTTTTTGCTGTCGCCACCCACAACGCGCTTCCCCACTGCAGCAGCAGGGTTGGTGAAGTAGTGCTTCGCGAAGCTCTCGTTCACAATCCCAACCATCGGATGCGTCGCATCATCGTCCTCGCTGAAGCTGCGTCCGGCCAGCACCGGCTCCTGCATCGTGTGAAAGAAGTTTGCGCTCACGTAAGGGATCTCAATCGGGAAGTCCTGATCCGGAGGAGCGGTGTAACCCTCTATCGTCACGTCTCCGGTATGCCCTGTTTCTGCTAGCTCCGCATCGTTGGTAGCGCCCACAGCCTGCACTCCAGGCAGCGCCGTCATGCTCTCCAGAATCTGTTGGTGCAACGCCGGGACCTTCTCCTTCGCATACCCGGACAGCAGAGGGTTGATGTGAAACGTAATCAGGTGCGATGTATTGATCCCCGTGTCGACGTGCCGCAGGTTCTGCATCGTGCGGACAAACAACCCGGAGCCCACCAGCAGCAACACGCTCAGCCCCACCTGCAGTGAAACAATCAGACCTCGAAAACTCAGCGTCCTCCCCGACGCCGTCGTCGTCTGCTGCTTCAGCGAGTTCACGATATCGGGCCTCAACAACTGCACCGCAGGCGCGAGGCTGAACAGAATACTGACAGCCACAGCGATCGCGAAGTTGAAGATCAGCAGCCGGCCATCCAGCGTTGTAGAAAACGCAGTCGGTCCATCCGTGCTTAGCCGCTGCACCAGCACACGCAGGCACAGAGGCGCGATCAGCAACCCAGCCACGCCTCCAGCAATACCAATCAGGACGCCTTCCAGTAAGAGTTGCTGCACAACACGCCGCGCATTCGCGCCCAGCGCGTAACGCAGCGAGAACTCCCGCACTCGTGCTGCCGAACGCACCAGCAGCAAGCTCGCCACATTCACCGCAGCGATCAGCAGCACAAGAAACGCCATCCCCATCACCGCGTACAACGGCTTTGCGAGCGACTCCCGGCTATACGACAACCCTCGCGCGCCGGGGGCAACCAGCAGCTGGCTCCGGGTCAGATACTCATCGACAAACCGCTGCGACTTCGTCCCAAGCGCCTTCAACTCCTCCGCGCGCAGCGCATGCCACAACGGCGCCAGTGCGACCTGCGCGTGCTGCGCCGTATCTCCCGGCTTCAAACGCCCAACGATATTCATCCATCGGTCCGTGTGGTCCTGCAGTCTCTTGCCCTTGCCCGGAATCACCACATCCAGCATCGACATCGGCACGAACACATCTGGAACCTGCCCCCAAACAGCGCTCTGAAATCCGGGAGCCGCTACACCAGTAATCTCAAACGGCGCTCCGTTGATTGAAATCGTCTCTCCGACGGCGTGCACGTCCGATCCCATGTGTGTCTGCCAGTAGTGGTAGCTCAGCACCGCAACTGGATTGCCTCCGGGCACCGTATCGTCGCTCGCCGTCAGCAACCGCCCTTGCGCCGCCTTCACCCCAAGTACGCTGAAGTAGTTCCCGCTGACAACCTCGCCATCCACCAGCTCCGAGACCTTGTTTCGCGTGACCCCTACTCCAGTCGGCGCGGTTGCAATCAGCCCATCGAACACGGATGTTCCCTTGTCGCGCAGATCACTGTACATCGGATACGAAAACGATTGCTCCACCCCCGCGCCATGATCGCTCGAGTGACCTGCCCACGCCTTGCCTGTGCCGCTCAAAACCACCAGCTGCTCCGGCGCACGCACCGGCAGCGAGCGCAGCAACGCCTGGTCCAGCAACGAGAAGATAGCTGTGTTCGCACCCACGCCCAGCGCGAGTGTCAGCACAGCAGTCACCATAAACCCCGGCGACCGGCGGATCTGGCGAAGCGAAAAACGAAGGTCTTGCGATAGTGAGCTCATCTCTGCCTTTTCCCCGAGAACGGGTGAGGTTCTGCGTGCAGAGAGGGATTGCAGTTTAACTGCCAATCTCATGCACGCCCAAACCCTTGCAAATAAAAGAGCGTCTGACTCCGCCCCGCTCCAAAGCTGTTCATCCGCGGAGACCCCTGTTCATTTGCGGACGAGCTTCATGGAAGCAAAAGGGACTCTAGTACCTTGGCGGGCCAGTTGAAATCCGGGGTAATCAGGTTGCCTATAACGCCGTTTTTTGAGAAGTTCGAAGCTGCTTTCCTTCCATCTGCACTGATTGGCATAGGCAGGGTTCTATTTCGGGAGAATTACGTTTACCGCGATGTCAGACTCGGTCTTTATGCGGATCGATTGGCCCTCCTTCGTTGGAGGTTCGAAGAGCCAAGTCATCATTTCGTCGTGGATTTTCTGCGTAAGCGCATCGCTCGGGGATTTTTCGACGTTGGCCATCTCGACCGTTCCGTCGGTGCCAACCTGAAGAACGACGTGGACAGTGATTCGGCCCTGTACCTTGTCGTCGATGAAGACCGGCTCCAGCGAACATGACACGCAGCGCAATCCACCTGTCGGGAGTTTCGTTCCCAGACGAGGCATTGTTTGTTCGTGGGGCAGAGGAACGCCGGGGGATGCCTCAATGTCGGATGCCTTGCCTATTGAAGCGCAGGCTACGTTCTGGTTTAGCGTGCAGATGTTTTCGCCAACAACGGCCCACTTCGCCGTCAGCGCACCCTTGGGAATCGCCGAGTAGGTCGTCGGTTGATGGAAAAAATTGACGAGCAACGTGCCCGACGCCAGACAACCCTGAGAGTTGCAGATAACGCAATACTCCCAGTGGCAGGGATGAATCTCAGTGGTTGTATGCGTCCAATGCATACCATCCTCGGAGTAGGTCGCCATCGGGACGCCATTTCCACCACCGGGTTTGTCTTTTCCTATAACCTCATGGCCGGTAGCCCAATATTTGCCGTCAACGCGCAGAAGATCTTTAATTCCAGTGCTTTGCGGATCGTAGAAACTCCAAGTCTTCCCGCCGTCGATTGTCGCAAGGAATCCGGCCTCAGCATACGGCCCTTCCGAGAGAAGGGCGGTCATCTTATCGGGTGAGAGCGCCACGAGAAAGGGAGTGAATGGAAAGCGCTGTAACGTATCGGCAGGCTGCGCAATCTGGTGTAGTGAATCGCTCCCGTCGAGATAAAAAAGAGACGGCGCGGTGCGCAACAACCCGTGGGTTGGATCAGCGAACGAAGCGAGCAGGATGGTGTCGGCACCAAAGTGCCGTGTCTCCCAAGAATCACCTCCGTCGTTCGTGAAGAGTACCGTCCCTCCTGTTCCGTAGGCGTATCCAAACTTTGCAGAAAAGAACTCGATGCCGAAGAGCATTGCACCGGCACCCGATGCGTGGTGATGGAGAGTCCAGCTCTTCCCGTCAGATGAGGATGCGATGGATTCGTTGGGGCCGCAGACCCACAACGCGTTCTTGTTCGAGACAATTCCAAGAGGGCGAAAGCCCGGGTTGTTTGTCTGCCATTCTGTTGCTTGGGCCTGGGACGCCAGACAAATCGAGAGACAAAGCGTAAGCACGGCTCTACGGATGTGCATGGCTGGCAATTCTATACGAGGAGAGACAAGAGTCCATTCCGAAAATGACGACAAGTTTCTCCGGTGGCGCCCGCAAAGTCTTCTTTTCTGCAACCTCATTCATTCACTCCAAAACTGATCCGTTACGGCCCAGCACAGCCTCAATCGTCAATCGCACTGCCACTGTGGTATGCTTATTTTGTACTCTGACTAGAAAGAGTGCGGGCACCGCAGGCAAAGACTCTTCATGGACTTCGGAGTTTGGCCAGAGACTGCGATTCGCCTCATCCCACCGCATACCTTCCGCACTTTGGAAGTCGCGCTGGTTGCTCTGGCTGGAAGACCCGTCAACGGACGGGTCTCGCCGTGCAGCAGCAGCGCTTCGATTCCCGACAGCAATGCTGACTAATTGAAATCCATGATGCCGCGCTGGCATCCCTGCACTCCTATGCCGTTTTACAACGCCCTCTATCCGGGCCACCAGACAGGAAAAACTTTGAATTCCGCAACTCTAGAACAGAACGAACAGATCGCTCCAAACCAGCAGCACTCCACCCCCGAAGCCAACGCAGCCGTCGCGAATCCCGCAGGCCTCCCTCTCGTTGAGGACGTTCGCTTCACAGACTTCAACATCTCGGACTCCCTCAAGAACCGCCTCACCAGCGCCGGCTTCACCATGCCGACCCCGGTTCAGGCCAAGGCCATTCCGCCCGCGCTCGAAGGCAACGACATCCTCGCCACCGCCTCCACCGGCACCGGCAAGACCCTCAGCTTTCTCATCCCGATGATCCAGCGCATGGACGCGAACTCCGTCCCCAGCACCAAGGGCAAGCGCGGTCCCATCCGTGCGCTCATCCTGCTGCCGACGCGCGAGCTCGCCATGCAGGTCCTCGAGGCCTACTGGAAGCTCGTTCCTGGCTCGAAGAACGACGCAGTGCTCGTCTGCGGCGGCCTCTCTGAGAACAACCAGCTCGATCAGCTCGACCGTGGTCCCCGTCTCGTCGTCGCCACTCCTGGCCGCCTCGAAGACTTCCTTCGCCGCCGTGAGATCAACATCAACGCCGTTGAGATGCTTGTCCTCGACGAAGTCGATCGCATGCTCGACATGGGCTTCCTTCCCGCCATCCGCCGCATCGTCGGCGCGCTGCCAAAGACTCGCCAGACCATGTGCTACTCCGCGACCCTCGACGCGAACATCCGCGAGATCGTTCGCGACTACGTCAACAAGCCAGTCCGCATCGAGATCGGCCAGACCTCCAAGCCGTCCGACCGTGTCGAGCTTCGCGTCTACACCGTCATGCAGGACCAGAAGCTCGGCCTGCTCGACCAGATGCTGAAGCAGGAAGAGGGAACCTTCCTCGTCTTCTCCCGCACCAAGCACGGCGCCGACCGCATCTCGAAGAAACTCGAGAAGCTGGGCCACGACGCGGACGTGATCCACGGCGACCGCAGCCAGTCGCAGCGCACCGCTGCTCTGAAGGGCTTTGCCAACGGCCGTCACCGCGTCCTCGTCGCCACCGACGTTGCCGCCCGTGGTATCGACGTGCAGGATATCGCCCATGTCGTCAACTACGACCTGCCCAATGCGTCTGACGACTTCGTTCACCGCATCGGCCGCACTGGCCGCGCCGGCAAGAAGGGCGTAGCCACAACGTTCGTTATGCCCCAGGAGCGTCACGACGCCCGCAAGCTCGAGCGCGAACTGAAGATAAAGTTCGAGTGGCGCGAAGCCGATAAGAACCTTGAGAAGGAGGTCCGCAACGCACCCCTCGACACAACAGCTCAGGGTCAGGACCTCATGCAGCTTGAAACCCGCTCCTGGAAGGGCAACGATCCTGTCACACCGATGACGACGCCCAACGCCAACTACGGCGGCAACAAGAGTGGATTCCGCAGCCGCAACGGCGGTGGAGGTTTCTCTGGTGGACGCAGCTCCGGCGGCCGTGGCCCCGGCGGTCGTCCCAGCAGCAACAGCCGCCCCGGCAGCAGCCGCTCCGGCCCAGCCCGCCGCGGTCAGTAACTCCCGGCACTCAGACAAAGACGCTCCGCTCTGCCAGCCAACCAGCCGCAGAGCGGAGCGTTCGTCTTTCCATCGCGGTATCCTGAAGCTCCACCGGATCAAACCAATGTCAGAGAATATTCCCAACCTCACCGAGTTCAGCGAAATCGTCGGCAACGACAAAAACTTTGTCCTGCGCATCGTCCAGCCAGGTCTAGCCGGTCTCATGGACGGCTCCGTCTCCACCCTCGCACCTATCTTCGCCACCGCCTTCGCCACTCACAACTCCCGCACCGTCTTCCTCATCGGCGCGGCATCGGCGGTCGGCGCGGGCATCTCCATGGCCTTCTCCGAGGGTCTCTCCGACGACGGCAAACTCACCGGCCGCGGCAACCCCATCTTCCGCGGCCTCGTCACTGGCCTTATGACCTTCATCGGCGGGTTCCTCCACACGCTCCCGTTTCTCATCGGCAACGTCCACACCGCACTCACCTGGGCCTACGCCGTCGTCGGTGTCGAACTGGTCGTTATCGCGCTCATCCGCCATCGTTACTTCAAGACCAGCTTCGCGCTCTCCTGCCTTCAGGTCATCGTAGGCGGTGGCCTGGTCTTCGCCGCCGGCGTTCTCATCGGCCAGTCCTGAACCACCGCCTTCACTAGGGACCGCCTCGAACTCTTGGTATCCTCAGATAGCAAAGCTGCACGCCGTTCCACGGAACTCCTTCTCCCGCCTCTCGAATCGGCTCCGCCCAACAGTTCGGGGATGTAATGAAACTTCGCCGCATCACGACGCACGGAAACTGGATTCCCGAAATTGACGGCCTCCGCTTCGTCGCCATCGCCGCCACCTTGTTCGTACATATCCTGGCCGAAATGGTGAACCGCAGCGGTCAAACCTTCTCCGCGTTCGCCCAGAGAAATGTTCCTGAACTTGTCGATCGCGGCGGTCGCGGCGTGCTTCTCTTCTTTGCTATCAGTGGCTTCATCCTCGCGCAGCCTTTTCTCCGCCAGCACCTCCTCCACGGCCAGCCCGTCTCCATCAAGGCCTTCTTCAAACGCCGCCTGACCCGGCTTGAGCCGCCCTACATCCTCTGCCTTGTCCTCTACGCCCTCGTCCTCGCCATCTACGAGCATCACCTCTTCCCGCTTCTCCTGCCCCTGATGGCTCACATCTTCTATCTGCACAACTTCACCAGCCTGCCCCCTATCAACTTCGTTACCTGGAGCCTCGAGGTAGAGGTGCAGTTCTACATCCTCGCCCCCGTCCTCGGACTTCTCTACGCAATCTCTTCCACCATCGTCCGTCGCAGCGCCATCGTCTCGCTTATCGCTGCGAGCACAGCCTTCCAATACCTCACCCACGGCACCGCCTCGTGGAATCTTCCCGGCCAGCTCCAGTTCTTCCTCGTCGGCTTTCTTCTGGCCGACCTCCGCGCCACCCGCACTGAATCCACTACCAGCCGCTGGTGGGACCTCGTCAGTGTGGTCGTCTGGGTCGCTATCTTCGCGCTGCCCACCTCCTACACCTCTCTCTGCCTTCCTCTGCTGATCCTTCTCGCCTACCTCGCCACCTTCAACGGCCCCGTCAGCCGCCAGATCTTCCGCACCCCATGGATCGCTCTCACCGGCGGCATGTGCTACTCCTTCTACCTCATGCATATGATGGTCATCTCCATCGCATTCCGGCTCACCCGCAGGCTTCTCATCCCATCGAGCCTCCCTCTCAGCTTTCTCATTCAGTCCATTCTTCTTGGCACCTGCATCTATCTCTTCTGTACGGCCTACTTCATCCTCATCGAGCGGCCCTGCATGGACCCTAAATGGCCCCACAAGCTCGCCTCAAAGCTCTCCAATCTAAGTCGTCCGCGCAGGGCCGTCGTCGTCGAAACCAGCGTCGAAAACCGCTAGTTGTCGGTCGCAATTCTCCAAAGCCGGCTGCAGCCAGCCGCTTCGCTATTGACGCAGACACTGAACTGCACTGTCGACGCCCTCCCTTCATGCAGTTCGCATCCCGTTACAATCCATTTATGTCCAGGCCGAGCAGGCTCCAACTTGACTTTATCGATGGACTTCGCGCTATCGCGGCCTTGTACATCCTCTTTCATCACGCTCTGCAGTCCACGGGATATTTTCCGCCGGCGCTCCATTTCATGGGACGTGGGCACGATGTGGTCGCGATCTTTATCACGATTTCAGGGTTTTGCCTCGCACTTCCCCTTGCTCAACGGGGGAACTGGAACCTCGAGGCCACTCGCTTCTACCGGAAACGAATGCGGCGCATCCTGCCGCCATACTTTGCGGCGATCGGTGTCGCTCTACTGGTAGCCGCGTTCTATAGCTACAAAAGCCATCCTCAAGACTATCTGGGCAATCCCTTGAGTTGGTCGATGATCGTATCGCATTTGTTGTTAGTGCAGAATTGGATTCCATCTCAGCTAACGACACTTGACGGACCCCTCTGGACGATCGCGGTGGAGTGCCAGATTTATGTACTCTTTCCGTTGTTAGTGTTGTTGTGGCGCTACGGAGGGAGATGGCTGACACTCGCAGTGGGTTTTGTCGTGGCTCACGGAGTTTTTTACGCGACCCACTACGGTGGCAACTCAAACTTTCTCTTCCTCTTTGTAGTCGGAATGTTGGGTGCAGAGCTCGCTTTCTCTCATCAACTCAGGAGATGGCTTGGACCCGCCACCCTGCTGACCGTGGTCGCTTATCTCTTGTTTATTCAAAGACCCGGCAGCTCCTTTGTCATAGCAGATATCCTGGTGGCCCTCAGCGCTGCGTTTCTCATGGCATATCTCACTCAGCACCGCGATCACTGGGGGAACAAGGTCCTGGGAGCAAAGCCGCTGGCCTGGATCGGCACCTTTTCGTACAGCCTGTATCTCGTGCACTCATTCCCCGAGGTGATCGTAGAAAGATGGATTCTCGCCTCGAAGGGCGGCATCTTCGCTGATTCCAATAGAAATGCAGCGATCCTAATGATTTTTGTTGTGTCTCCATTGGCTATTGCGGCAAGCTACGGATTTCATCTCGTCTTCGAGCGCCCGTTCCTGACCCAGAAGCGCAAGGAGACGGAACAGAGGCTGGCCGCTAGAGTATGAACCTTGAGCTGGCCGCCGCCTTCCTCGCTCAATAGCTGCTCAACGCGCGCACCCGAAAGCGACGTCTTTGCGGTTTCAACGGTAGAGGAATATTCGCCGCAGGGTGTGTCGAACTTCGCGTTTCTCGGCGTATTCACAATGTCTGCGCGGCAAACAGCGCAAAGAAACTGTAAAATGAAAGTAATACCATGATCTCAGTATCCAACGTCACTATGCGCTATGGCTCGAAGCTCCTCTTCGAGGATGTTTCAGTCACCTTCACCACCGGCCGACGCTACGGCCTCACCGGACCCAACGGCGCTGGCAAATCCACCTTCATGAAGTGCCTCACCGGCGAGATCGACCCGCAAAAGGGCACAGTCGTACGCCCAAAGAAGTTGGGCGTACTGAAACAAGATCAGTATGAATTCGACGCCTACCGCGTGGTCGACACCGTCATCATGGGCAACAAGGGCCTCTGGGCCGCTCTTGAAGAGCGCGAGATCATCTACGCCAAGCCCGAGATGACCGACGAAGACGGCTCCCGCCTCGGCGAACTCGAAGGCATCGTCGGCGACGAAGACGGCTACGAAGCCGAGTCCAACGCCGCCGTCCTCCTCCAGGGTCTCGACATCCCCGATGAGCTTCACGAGCGCAAGATGTCCGAGCTGCAGGGCGGCCAGAAGGTTCGCGTTCTTCTCGCCCAGGCCCTGTTCGGCAACCCACAGGCGCTCCTCCTCGACGAGCCCACTAACTACCTTGACCTCGAGTCCATCCACTGGCTCCAGGACTTCCTCACCCGTTATAACGGCACCGTCATCACGATCTCGCACGACCGCCACTTCCTCAACAACGTCTGCACCCACATCGCCGACATCGACTACGAGACCATCATCACCTACAACGGCGGCTACGACGACATGGTCCTCCAGAAGACCAGCATCCGCACCCGCATCGAGAGCCAGAACGAACAGCGCGAAAAGAAGATCGCCCAGCTCAATGACTTCATCGCCCGCTTCTCTGCCGGCACCCGCTCCAGCCAGGTGAACTCCCGCAAAAAAGAAGTAGAGCGCCTCGCAACATCAGAGCTGGCCCGCTCCAACATCGCGCGCCCGTTCATCAGCTTCAAAATGGAGCGCCCCTCCGGGAAAAACGTCCTCGAGTTCGAGCAGGTCAACAAGTCCTACGAGCAGAAGGACGGCAAGACAGAGCATGTCATCAAGAACTTCACCGCCTCCGTCACACGCGGCGACAAGGTCATCCTGATGGGCCGCAATGGGCAAGGCAAAACCACACTCCTCAAAGCCCTCCTAGCGAACGGCCCCGGTATTGAAGAGTCCGACGTCTCCATCGACTCCGGCACCGTCAAGTGGGGACACGAGGTCTCCATCGGCTACTTCGCACAGGATCACAAAGGCTCGATCCAACTCGGCATGACCGCCTCCGACTGGCTTCACCAGTTCGACCCCCAGGCCACCAAGGAAGACATCCGCGGCATCCTCGGCCAGATGCTCTTCAAGGGCGAAGAGGGACTCAAGAAGACCGACGCACTCTCCGGAGGAGAAGCCGCACGTCTGCTCTTCTGCAAAATCATGCTGCAGAAGCCGAACGTCCTCGTGCTCGACGAACCCACCAATCACCTTGATCTCGAAGCGATCAACGCGCTCAATCAGGCGATCCAGAAGTACGAAGGCACGGTCTTCCTCGTCACGCACGACCAGGATCTGATCGAAGAGGCCGGCACCCGCATCTGGCACTTCGAAGGCGGCCCCACCGACTTCCATATCACCGATCACAAGGGACCGTACGAGGAGTACCAGCAACAGCTCGCCATCGCTGCAAAATGACGTCCTGCCGGACGGGCCCGCTACGCGCGGGGCGGTCACTTCGTGACGTGTGTACCGGTCCCGGCAGGATGGACCTCGATGGTTCTCCCGTTGGTCGAAATCAATCTATTCCCCGACCAACGGGAGGACTACGCGAAGCTTTAAAAAGACGTGCGAACGCCCGCCCCGCGCGCAGCGGGCCCGTCCGGCAGGACGTATTCTTTCCAAAAGTGGGATACTAGACCCGTACAGGAGTCTCATGCCCACCGTAGAACCCATCAGAAACCGCGGCAAAAACGTCCTCGGCCAGCCCCTCGACATCTGCGGCTGCGAGCCCATGACCGGCTTCTACCGCACCGGCTGCTGCGAGACCGGCCCCGACGACCACGGCGTCCACACCATCTGCTGCGTCGTCGACGCGCCCTTCCTCGAAGCCTCCAAGGCTCTCGGCAATGACCTCAGCACCCCCATGCCGCAATTTGGCTTTGAAGGCCTCAAACCCGGCGACCGCTGGTGCGTCTGTGCCGCTCGCTGGCTCCAGGTCCAGCAAGCCGGAGCAGCCTGCCCCATCATCCTCGAAGCCACCCACGAGAACACCCTCAAAATCGTCCCCTTCGAGCTCTTAATCCAGTACGCGGTCATCCCCAGCCAACTCCACTAGCCACTTTTCTTCTCACACAAAAACACCACGGAATATCTCAACTTCCTCGTAAAGAGGCGGCTGGCGAGGGCGTTTTGTCGCCTGATGCCAATTCCGACGCTCAAAAGGTCACTTGACAGTCCCCACCCCAAAGCCTGAGTGTTTAAGTACTACAACAAAGTCATTTTAGGTTGCACGCGAACGTCTCCGGAAGACACGAAACCCGGATTCCAATAGCCGCTAACCCTTCACACACCGTTCCTTTTTTAATCGGTGTTTTCAGGAGCCAGTACATATGAAACGTCCCTCCGTCTCTAACGGTTTGCTCGCGTGTGTCGCAGCAGCCCTCCTCGCGTCCCTTAGCTATCCAGTCGTCGCTCAGACAGCCGCAGTTGGCAACATCGCCGGCACGGTCACCGACACCTCTGGAGCTGCCATCCCCGGCGCCGCTGTCGTCGTCACCAACGTCGACACTGGTGTCTCCCGCTCCATCACCACCGGCTCCGATGGCTCCTACAGCGCCACCTTCCTCCAGCCCGGCCACTACGAAGTCGTCCTCGGAGGCGGCGGCTTCGGCAAGATCGACCGCAAGAATCTCACCGTCACCGTTGGCCAGGTCCTCACCGTCGACGCCGCTCTGCCTACCGCCTCCGTCTCCACAGAGGTTCAGGTCTCGACTGAATCCCCAATCATCGACACCGACAAAAACCAGATCTCGCAGACCATCGACCAGCACCTCATCTCCAACTTGCCCGTCAACGGCCGCCGTTGGGATAACTTCGTGCTCGCTACCCCCAACGTTGCCCCCGACGGCAACACCGGCCTCATCAGCTATCGCGGCGTCTCCGGCCTCTACAACACCAACCTGGTCGACGGCGCCAACAACCAGCAGGCCTTCTTCTCCGAGGCACGCGGCCGCTCCATAGGTGCCCCCTACGTCTATCCGCTCGAGTCCATTCAGGAGTTCCAATCCAGCGTCAGCGGCTACTCGGCTGAGCTCGGCCAGGCTGCGGGCGGCATCGTCAACGCGATCACGAAATCAGGAACCAACCAGTTTCACGGCGACGTCTTCGAGTACTACCGCACTCCCGGCTGGAACGCCCTTGACCCCCTCAACAAGTACAACGGGAACCTCACCCACAATCCGTTCCTCCTCAATCAGCCCGTAAAGACACAGAACCAGTTCGGAGTCTCGATCGGCGGACCCATCCTCAAGGACAAGCTCTTCTTCCACTTCACCTACGATGGCTACCGCAAGGTCAACCCCATCACCTATCTCTCCACCTACAACTCCGCGACCACCAGTGTAGCTAACCTTACTCATCTCTGCGACGGCGGCACCACCTACGTCTCGGACGCAGGAAACATCTACCCCACCACCATCACCGGCGTTAGCCCGGCCCAGTGTTCGCAGGCGGTAGACTTCATCCAGACCAAGCTGCTCGGCTCCTTCGCGCGCAATACCAAGCAGGACATCTACTTCCCGCGTCTCGACTACCAGCTCAGCTCGAAGACCCACCTCTCGGCCAGTTTCCTCTTCGAAAACTTCAAGCAGCCCAACGGCTACAACACCTCCACCACCGTCAACAACGGCTCGGTCACGCAGAACGGCGGAGTCAACTTCCACCAGCGCTACGTCGTGGCTAACGCCGAGACCCAACTCACCTCCAACTCGGCCAACGTGGTCCACTTCCAGTGGTCGCGCGACCTTGAGACCGCCAGCACCAACTCCGGCGGCCCGGCTCTCAGCATCGGTAGCTCCACGGTTGGCGTCGCGGCCTATGGCGAGACCTCCGCCCTTCCCCGCGGAGCATTCCCTGACGAGCACCGCATTCAGATCACCGACATCTACTCCACCATCTTCGGCAAGCACTCCGTCAAGCTCGGCGTAGACGTCAATCTCATCCACGAGCAGATCGCCAACCTCTTCGGCGGCGACGGCAGCTTCTCCTACTCCACCGGCACCGTCGAAGCCGAATTCGCCAACTGGATCCAGGACGTCTATCAGGTCAACGGTGGCCGTCACTATAGCTCCTTCTCTCAGACCACCGACCCCATCACCGGCATCGGCGCAGACGACTTCTGGAACAAGAACCTCGATATCTTCGCCGAAGACGACTGGAAGGTCACACCCAAACTCCTCCTCTCGCTTGGTGCGCGATACGACGTCCAACTCGTCCCCCAGCCCGACCGTCCCAACACGACCAGCACTCCGGCCTTCAACGCCACCTCGGTCATCAACACTGACTACCACATGGTCGCGCCCCGCATCGGCTTCGCCTGGAGCCCGCACGAGGGAACCGTCGTCCGCGGCGGATACGGGCTCTTCTTCGGCCTGACCTCCAACTCCACCTGGTACACCCTGCGCCGCGAAAACGGCGTCTACCAGCAGCAGTTCAGCACTCGCACCTACAGCCCCAGCGGTACATACAGCGCAATCACCGGCGCTCCCGCCGGCGGCCCCAACCGTAAATTCAACGGAAACTCCGGCGCAGTTTACGATAGCTTCGCACCGCAGGGCGGCATACCAGCCTTCACGCCTCCCGGACCAGCTCCCATCAACCAGGTCACCGGAGCCCCAACGCCCGCCTTCAACCCAGGCCTCCCAGCGTCCACCCTAAACATCCGTGGCGCCGCACCCAACTTCCTCAACCCCTTCACCCACTCCTATGACCTGGCAGTCGAGCAACAGCTTCCGCTCCACTCCACCCTCTCCATCGGCTACGTCGGAACCCGCGGCATGCGTCTTCCCATCTTCGTCGACACCAACGTGGACCCCGTCAACGGCGTCATCTCGAACCGCCCCTACTACTCCTCCAGTGCATCCGGCATCACCCCTATCATCGTTCCCATCTACACCAAGCGTCTCTCCACTGCCACCGGCTCCATCCTCACCGGCCAATCGGACGTCAACAGCTGGTATCACTCCATGGCGGTCTCCGTTCGCAAGCCCCTCAGCTACGGCGTCGAGGTCCTCGCCAACTACACCTGGGCCAAGACCATGGACGGAGGACAGTCCGGCGCACCTAACGGTACCTTCAACGGCACCGACGCTCCTCTGATCCCCTTCGCCGAAGGTCACCGTCAGGGTCGCGGCGCAGAATATGCCCGCTCCGACATCGATCAACGCGGCCGCTTCGTCGGCTCCATCGTCGCTACGTCGAAGCTCCCCATCGCCAACCGCTACGCCGCCTACGCCGCCAACGGCTGGCAGCTCTCCGGAAGCTACACCGCACAGACTGGATTCCCCGTCACCGGCTTCATCAACGGGACCATCTCCTCCGCGCTCGGTGGGGGCGACGGCGGTGTTACCGGCGCAGTCCTCACCTCCGGCACCGGAACCCGTGTTCCCGATCAGATCGCTCGCCGCAACGCCTTCACCGGCCCCGGCGTTCACAACTTCGACTCCCGCGTCTCCCGCAGCTTCCCGGTCCACGAAGGCATGGCAATCGAAGTCGCAGCAGAGGCCTTCAACCTCCTCAACCACCGCAACATCCTCTCGGTCAACAACTCACTGGTCAACTACACGGCAGCCTCCACCGCTGCTTCACCAACCAGCTGCAACTTCCCAGGATCGTCAGGCTGCTTCGCTCCCAACCCATCCTTCGGAACCCCCACCAGCACCTCCAACATCCTCTACGGACCCCGCCAGATCCAGCTGCTAGGCAAGTTCGTCTTCTAACCAACTCAAACGTAACCAGCAACAGGCAAAAGGCGGCGGCCCCGGTGTAATCGGAGCCGCCGCCTTCCCCTTTTAACTAGCGAAAAATCGCTTGAAACAACTAGTGAACAGTCCGATTGCCCGGCGAGACTTCCTGAATCATCCAGAAGAGAAAAGCGGTGGACAATCCAAAGAGCAACCATCCATTGAGCGCCTCAATCGGTCCCAGCAGTCGCCAGCGATCTTCCAGAAACAGATTCTGATGTCCGTATGTTGTCATCGCGCCGAACGAATAGAGCATCGCAGCCTTCGGATCTGGGAGAGCACCAATGACGTAGTAGGCGACAGCCCAGATGCTGGTCTCTATCCCGTGCATAAGAGTTAAGACGAGAGTTGTAGCACCCATCACCACGGCAAATGCGGGCGTTCGGTGGCGGCGCTTCATAATATTCTGTGAAATCCGCAGCGACCTTTGGCTTATGAGCCCGAGGCCCAGCACATGAATAATCACTGTTATTACGATCAAAGGACAGCCCCATAACCAGTCTGCGCGCCAGGGCGCAGGAGATTCCATGAGAAAGCCGGAAGCTACGTGCGCCATGCTCATTCGGACCCTTCCTAAGTGGCTATCGGGGCAAGTTACCGCAGATGCCGTTGCTCTCTTCTTTGCCACGCACGCTTCTTCGAGCGAAATGGAATCGGCGCAACTGCATGCATTCCGTTCGCGACGAAGTAAGAAACAAAATAGTTAGAAAAGTTCGCCTGGGATATTGGTAAAACTCTCAGTCCCTGACGTTTCTGGTAGAGGGAGACTAGAGACACAAATCTCCTTCGTCCCGCAAAGTCAGCTTTGGGGGAACTGGCCATCTATATCGATGTGGGTGTGGTGCGCCCGAGAAGATTCGAACTTCTGACCTACAGCTTCGGAGGCTGCCGCTCTATCCAGCTGAGCTACGGGCGCATACCTCTAGCCTAGCACGATCGCCCCTGGTTGACAGCCCGAGCCCACCCAGTGGAGCATCAACTCCAGCACCGAAAAGCCTTCCTAACCGCAGCCCAGCGCATCACGAAAGAGAGACCAAGAATGCACCTCCGCTCCCTCGCCCTAGCCGCCTGTTGCACTCTCCTCACCACCGCAACCACGCTCCAGATCAACGCGCAGAGCGGAGGCGTAAAGATGGACAGCGCTCAACCGTCGGCAAAGCCCCTCGCCAGCCCCGCCGCCACCGCCGAGGTCAGCCTCAACGGCAAGCAGGTCACCATCAAATACAATTCGCCCCGCCTCAAAGGCCGCACCATCGGCACCACCATCGTCCCCTACGGCCAGGTCTGGCGCACCGGAGCCAACCCCGCCACCACCCTCATCACCGCCACCAACCTGAAGATCGGCACACTCGATGTCCCCGCCGGCACCTACACCGTCTACACCCTGCCCAACGCCAGCCAGTGGCTGCTCATCGTCAACAAGCAGACCGGCCAATGGGGCACCGAGTACTCCGAAGCGCAGGACCTCGGCCGCACGCCCATGACCAGCCAGACCCTCCCCGCCTCGCAGGAAAACATGTCCATCTCCTTCGAACACACCAACGGCGCCACCACCGAGCTCCACGTCAAATGGGCCACCACCGACGAATATGTAACCGTCAAAGCTCAGTAAGCGAACTCAGCGATTCAAGACCGACGGAATAAGTCGAAGCGGCGAGTAGAGATCCCTACTTCGCCGCCTCCTTCTCCAGTTCGAGCCGATCCAGCCTCAACCGTTCCATCACCGAGGCCACCAGCTCCTTCGCTCCGTTCAGATTCATCAACACTGCCTGCAGATCCAGCGCCGGAATCGCAGGATTTCGCGTACTCGCGCAATAAACCCCATGCTGCCCAATCAGGATCAGCGCATCGGTCAGCACATCCAGCGTCACCGCCAGCCGCCCACGCGCCTCTCCCATCATGAACTCGTACTTCTCAAGCTCGTCCTGCCGATCGTAGAAGACGGACACGCTACCACTCCTTCGCGGCCGTATCGACCAGCACAGGCTCCGCAGCCACAGGGGCCTTCCAGCGCAGAATCGGCTTCCTCGCCGCCGTCGTCTCATCCAGTCGCTGCAGCCGCGTCGTATGCGGCGCCGTCTGCACCAGCTCAGGATTCTCCTCCGCCTCACGCGCAATCTGTTTCAGTGCATCGATCAGCAGATCAAGCTCCTCGCGACTCTCGCTTTCGGTCGGCTCAATCATCATCGCGCCGTTGACCACCAACGGGAACGAAACCGTATACGCATGGAAGCCGTAGTCGATCAGGCGCTTGCCCATATCGCCTGTCTTCACGCCGTTCTTCGCCTGAATCTTGTCCGAGAACACAACCTCATGCAGCGACCGCGTCTTGTACGGCAACTCGAACGTGCCCTCAAGCTTCGCGCGAATGTAGTTCGCATTCAACACCGCATCTTCGGTCGTCTGCCGCAGCCCATCCGGCCCATTGGCCAGAATGTAAGCGAGCGCCCGCACAAACATTCCGAAGTTGCCATAGAACATCCGAACGCGCCCCACACTCTGCGGCCGGTTGTACTCCAGCCCCAGCGTCCCATCTGCCTTCGTCACCACCACAGGGGTAGGCAGAAACGGCTCCAGAATCTTCTTGCAAGCCACCGGCCCCGACCCCGGACCACCGCCACCATGCGGCGTAGAAAACGTCTTATGCAGATTCAAATGCATCACGTCTACGCCGAAATCACCCGGTCGCGTCTTGCCCACCAGCGCATTCATATTCGCGCCGTCCATGTAAAGCAGCGCGCCCTTCGCATGCAGAATGTCCGCAATCTTATGAATGTCGCTCTCGAACACACCAATCGTTGAAGGATTCGTCAGCATCAGCGCGGCAGTATCTTCATCGACCATCCGCTCCAGCTCAGCCACATCCACCATGCCCTGAGCATTCGACTTCAGGTTGGCAACCTCATACCCGCAGACCGCCGCCGTCGCCGGGTTGGTCCCATGCGCCGAATCCGGAATCAGGATCTTCTTCCGCGGATTGCCCTTCGACTCGTGATAAGCCCGCACCAGCAGAATCCCCGTAAACTCCCCATGCGCGCCCGCCGCCGGCTGCAGTGTAATCGCATCCATGCCTGTGATTTCGATCAGTGCATCGGACAGCGTCTTCATAATCCCCAGGCACCCCTGCGACAGCGACTCCGGCTGATAAGGATGCGCCTCCGCAATCCCCTCCAGTCGCGCCACCGCCTCATTCACACGCGGGTTGTACTTCATCGTGCAGCTTCCCAGCGGATACATCCCCAGATCAATCGCATAGTTCCACGTCGAAAGCCGCGTGAAGTGCCGAATGATCTCGATCTCGCTCAGCTCCGGCATCACGCCCAAGTCGGTACGCACTGCGTCGCCCAGCAGCGCAATCGAATCCACCGCAGGCACATCCAGCTCCGCCAGCCTATAAGCCTTCTTCCCAGGCGAAGACTTCTCAAACATCAAATCTTCGTTCTGATTCGTGTGCGTCGTAGCCTTCTTCGGCGTCCCTACGAACTTTTCAGACATAATCGCTCAGCTTTCTATGTGTGCGTCTGTTGCTTCAGCTCTGGTTTCTTTCGAATCTCAGTCCAGTACTCTTCGCGAACGTCCTCATCAATTTCAGTCGCAATATTCGTAGCGTACAGTGAATCTCCGCCCCTCTTCTTCGGTCCCGAGATCCAATAGGGTTCGGAGGTTGCAACATCGAAGTAGTTCGCCTTGAAACCATTTCCTTTCAAGCTTCGAAAGGCTTTACCTGCGTAATAGACTGTGTCGCCCGTTTTTGAGAAAGTGACACGTCCGATTCTTCCCGGCCCGGTCAATCCATCGCCTTTGTACTCGATGTACATGATCTTGGGCTTGATCGAATGAGCCATCGCCTAGAACTCCTGCGCATCCGCTGCGCCTCCGGTCTCCGAGTAGCTCCCCGACTCCGGTCCATCCAAATCTTCTTCCCGCAAAGAAAGCCCAAATACCGTGCCATTCTCAAACTCAATCGTCAGCGCATTGCCCTCTTCAAGCGATGCCTCCACGACCTTGTCATTAATCTGCGCGCACAAAGCATTCCGATACTCCGGCTCTCCATAAGCCACCGAAAACTCCGGAAACAAAACGTGCGGCCATGCATGCAACGTCAGCAGAGGAGCCTCAAACCGAAGCTGCAGAAAATCTTCAACGAACTCAACCGCCTTCAACTCCTCGCCAACAATCGCCGACACATCCATGGCTAAGCCTTCTTGCCTGCAAGCGCGGCAGCCGCAGCATCCATCTGCTTCCGCGTCGTCAGCTCTGTCGCGCACCACAGACTCGCATTCGACCCAAGCTCCGGATACCACTTCGCCAGCGGCAATCCCCCGATGATCTTCTCGCCAAGCAGAGCAGCGTTCGTCGCCTCAGCACTCTTAGGCAGCTCCAGCACAAATTCATGAAACCGCGGCGCCCCATCAAACAAAACCTTCGCGCCAACAGAAGCACCAAGCACACCCTGCAAATAAGCCGCCTTCGCCAAATTCTGCTCGGCCAACTCCTTCATCCCCTGCTTGCCATACACGCTCAGGAAGATCGTCGTCATCATCGCAACCAGCGCCTGATTCGTGCAGATGTTCGAAGTCGCCTTCTCCCGCCGAATATGCTGCTCGCGCGTCGACAGCGTCAGCACAAAACCGCGCTTGCCGTCTATATCCTTCGTCTCGCCGATCAGTCGTCCCGGCATCTGCCGCAGAAACTTCTCCTTGCAAGCAATCACGCCGCAGTAAGGCCCGCCGTATCCAACCGCCACGCCATACGACTGCGCCTCCAGCGAAACAATATCCGCCTCAGCCGGCGGCCTTACAATTCCCAGCGACACCGCCTCCGCAATCGAAACAATCAGCAGAGCGCCCTTCGCATGAGCAACCTCTGCAATCGCCGCAACATCTTCAATCGTCCCGAAGAAGTTCGGCGACTGAATCAACACGCAAGCCGTATCCTTCGTAATCGCTGCATCGAGCGCCGCAAGATCCGCGCGCCCATTCGCCGAGTATCCAACCTCAACGGTCGGAATCTCCTGGTGCTGCGCATACGTAGCAATCACCTCGCGGTACTCCGGATGCACCGTCCGCGCAATCACCGCGCCATCGCGGCCGGTCACGCGCACCGCCATCATGATCGCCTCTGCCGCGCCGGTCGAACCGTCATACATCGACGCGTTCGCAATCTCCATTCCCGTCAGCTCGCAGATCATCGTCTGGAACTCGAACATCGCCTGCAGCGTGCCCTGCGAGATCTCCGGCTGATACGGCGTATAGCTCGTCAAAAACTCACCGCGCTGCACCAGCGAGTCGATGATCACCGGCCGATAGTGCCGATAAACTCCCGCGCCCAGAAAGCTCGAATAACCAACCGCATTCTTCTCGGCAAACTCGCGAAAGCGATCGAGAATCTCCGACTCCCCATGCTGCCGTGGAATCTTCAGATCACGCTTCAGTTGAAACTCCGCTGGAATCGTAGAAAACAGATCGTCGATCGACGCCACGCCAATCTCGGCAAGCATCTCCTCGCGATCCACGGGGGACTTCGGCAAATAGCGCATCTTTTAGTGTCCGGTCTCTTCGCTGGTAAATTTCTCGTAGTCCGCCGCGGTCAAAAGTCCATCGACCTGCTTCGCATCCGCAAGCTCAACCTTCAACAGCCAGGTCGTATTCGCATCCGTGTTGATCTTCTCCGGAGCGTCTTTCAACTCTTCGTTGATCGCCGTCACCTTGCCCGACACCGGCGCAAAAAGATCCGACACAGCCTTCACCGACTCCACCGACCCGAAGCTCTTTGCAGCCTCAACCGTATCGCCCACCTTCGGCAGATCGACAAACACAATGTCGCCGAGCGAGTTCTGCGCGTAGTCCGTGATGCCGACGGTTCCAATGTTGCCGTCGACCTTGATCCACTCGTGTTCCTTCGTATAGCGGTAATCCGCAGGATAAGCCATTCGTCGTTCTCCAGAAAAAGTGTGTGTAACTCAATTGTAGATGCTGCGGCTATGCGGATTTCTTCGCCCGTTTATAGAAGGGAAGCGGAACAACCTTCGCCTTCACCATCTGGCCGCGAATCTCCACGGCAACCTCGGTATCAAGCGCGGTGTATTCCACAGGCACATAGGCCATGGCAATATTCTTTTTCAAAAACGGCGACGGCGAACCGCTGGTAATCTTGCCAAGCCGCATTCCTTCAACCGAAAACACGGTATATCCATCCCGCCCAATCCCGCGCTCGATCATCTCCAGCCCAACGAGCTTGCGGCCCGGCCCACCCGCCGCCTCTATCGCCAGCAACGCGGCGCGCCCAACAAACTCCGGCTTGTCGAGCTTCGCATACCGCCCCAGCCCCGCCTCAAACACATTGATCGTGTCCGAGATCTCATGCCCATACAGCGCCATTCCAGCCTCGAGCCGCAGCGTATTCCGCGCCCCAAGCCCACATGCCAGAATCCCGAACTCAGCGCCCGCCTCCAGCACCTCGCCCCACACCCGCGCGCTCGTCGGCTCATCCGATGGAATATAAATCTCAAATCCATCCTCGCCGGTATATCCCGTGCGAGCGATCATCACGTTGTGCAGCCCGCACACCTGCCCCCACGTGAACCAATAGTTCTTGATCGTGCTCAAATCCGTCGAGGTCAGCTTCTGCAGCGTCTGCGCGGCTCTCGGCCCCTGGATCGCAAGCTGCGTGTAATAGTCGCTGAAGTCGTTCACATGCACGCCCGGCATATGCCCTATCGTCTGCCGCACCCACTGCACATCCTTCTCCCGCGTCCCTGCATTAATCACAATCAAGTAATCATTCTCCGAAAGCTTGTGCACGATCACGTCATCAACAAAAGTCCCATTCGGGTACAGCATCGCCGAGTAGTGCGCCTGCCCAACCGCCAGCCTCGAAGCGTCGTTCATGCAAAGATGCTGCACCGCTGCCAGCGATCCCGGCCCACGCAGTTGAATATCCCCCATGTGCGACACATCGAACACGCCCACCGCCGTCCGCACCGCCATGTGTTCCGCAATCAATCCGCAGCAATCCACCGGCATATCCCATCCGCCGAAGTCGACCATCTTGGACTTAGCTGCCCGGTGCACCGCGTTCAGTGCTGTCTTGCGAAGTGGTGTCATTGTCTCTGCCATGGGCTACTTCCTTCTATCTCTCTCGTGAATGCTGACCACTAAAACGATAGCATCCGGCACCCGCATTCAACCACCCGTCCAGATTCGCGCTTTCACCCAATCAATGCATCCCGTTCCCCAAAAACTTCGTCAACTTCCCCTGAATCAAGCACAAGGCTCGCGCCGCTTCATCGAAGCATCGCTGGAGATGCAGACGCAAAGAGTGGTGGGATGTCTCACACTCTTTCGAAGCCTCCGTGCGCAGCAGCACGCTCCGGACTACTCTCTCGCAGACTGCGCCCGCACTGTCTCCACCCGCTGTTTCAAAGCCTCAAAACCAGTGTCCGTCACCTTACCCGAGGTCTGCCACCGCACGCCGCCCTGTCCATCAACAACGAGAACGTAGGCATCCTCTGCACTGGAGTATCGCGCAATCGTTCGCCACTCTGCCTCATGGGAAAAAACCGGCAAAAAATGCGGCTGTTCTGCTTCCGGCACGCCGGACTTGATCGACTTCACGACCATACCGCGAATTAGCTGCGGCACGGACTCTAGCACCGGCATCTGGAAGTACATTACGTCGTGCGAGTCGCGATAGCTCTGGGCTAGCCGCTGTCCCCAACCTTTGCAGACACCGCCTGAGCTCTTCGAAAAGCCGAGCACCAGCACGCCGACCCCACCTTTCAATTGCTGCGGCAGAGACACCGGTCGCCCGGCAAATGTAGTCCCTTGGAAACTCGGAATCCTCACCGTTGCAACCTGACCCGCAGGCGACGGCACGAACCATCCGGCTAGCAGAATCCCCAGTGTCAGCCTCCACACCGCTCCTCCAAACGTAGTCCGCATCAGCCCAGCACCTTCACCGTCCAGAACAGAAAAACCAGGGCATAGCCATTGATCAAGGCGGTCCGTAACCAATGGGTCCTCAAAATCTTTGCCAGGTATGGACTCTCCGGTCCGCATTCATCCCTTGCCAGCCGGCCCTGCCACCGTCCCCAGAACGCAGCCGTCAGAAGGATCGAAAGCGACTGAAACACCAGCGCCGCCCACCCACACCACCCCGGCGAACCGACCGGGTGGTACCAGAGCAGCGCGATGTTGCCCAGAAGGGCTAATCCCACCGGAGCAAATATCCAGTACGGAATCTTACGAAAGTGGACCATTTGCACATCGTGGAACTGTGCACGCCCGATCAGCCTCCACGTTCGGAAGATGTCGATCTCGTGGGCCCAGATCGTTCCAACGTTGTAGAACGCAAGGGCAAGATTCAACAGAAGGAATACGCTCGCGCTCATAATCCAATCCTCCAACCGATTCTAAAAACGAAGGCGGCCACATTCCACCCACCAGCCTTCTTGCCCTCGCTTCAGACCACAACACTCTCCCGATACTCTCCAAACACCCGCCGCAGTGCATCCGCCACCTCGCCCACGGTCGCCATCGCCTCTACCGCTTCCACAATCCTCGGCATCAGGTTCTCCCCGCTCCGGGCCGCATCTTCCACGCATGCCAGCGTCGCAGCATGAACCCCCGCATCCCGTCGTGCCCTTAGCGCACGAATACGCTCCACCTGCCGCCCCTCCAGCGCTTCATCAATCCGCTGAATTGGCACCGCAACTTCCTGCTCACTTGCAAACTCATTCACCCCAACAACAATCGCTTCCTTCGCATCCACGGCCTGCTGATACTCATAAGCCGCATTTTGTATCTCCCGCTGCACATATCCCCGCTCAATCGCCCGAAGCATCCCGTACTTGCCGCCCAGATCAAAACGAGCGATCGTAGCAAGATACTCCTCAGCACGCCGCTCAATCTCATTCGTCAGCGACTCCACATAGAACGATCCCGCCAGCGGATCAACCGTCTGTGCAACCCCACTCTCATGCGCCAGAATCTGCTGCGTCCGTAGAGCAATCCTCGCCGCATTCTCCGTCGGCAAAGACAGCGCCTCATCGAACCCATTCGTATGCAGACTCTGCGTTCCGCCCAACACCGCCGCCAGCGCCTGCAGCGTCGTTCTCACCACATTGTTCTCCGGCTGCTGCGCCGTCAGCGTAGACCCCGCCGTCTGTGTATGAAACCGCAGCATCCAGCTCCGCTCCTTCTTCGCGCCAAAGTGCTCCCGCATAATCTGCGCCCACATTCTCCGGGCCGCGCGAAACTTCGCCACCTCTTCCAGCAGGTTGTTATGCGAGTTGAAGAAGAAACTCAGTCGCGGAGCAAACGCATCCACATCCAACCCCGCATCGATGGCAGCCTGCACATACGTCATGCCATCGGCCAGCGTAAACGCCACCTCCTGAACCGCCGTACAACCAGCCTCGCGCATGTGGTAACCCGAGATCGAGATCGTATTCCACTCCGGCACCTCCTCCGCCGCCCACGCGAAGATGTCCGTCACCAGCCGCATCGCATGCGTCACCGGATAGATATACGTCCCGCGCGCAATGTACTCCTTCAAAATATCGTTCTGAATCGTCCCACTCAGCTCTTTGATCTTCGCCCCCGTCCGTTTCGCCACGGCGACATACAGCGCCAGCAGGATCGAAGCTGTCGCATTGATCGTCATCGACGTCGAGATCGTATCCAGCGCAATTCCATCGAACAACCGCTGCATATCCTCGAGCGAATCAATCGCCACCCCGACCTTCCCCACCTCACCCAGCGCCAGCGGCGAGTCCGAGTCATACCCAATCTGCGTCGGCAGATCGAAAGCCACACTCAAGCCCCCTCTGCTCTTTGCTCCAGCCCCATGCGCCAGCAGAAATTTGTACCTCTTATTCGACTCCTCCGCATCGCCCATCCCCGCATACTGCCGCATCGTCCATAGCCGCCCGCGATACATCGTCGGCTGAATCCCCCGCGTAAACGGATACTCCCCCGGCTCGCCCACCATCGCCGCAGCATTGAAGCCTTCAAGATCCTCAGCCCGATAGACCAGCTCCACCGGAATCCCGGAGCTCGTCTCCGGCTGCTTCAAGTCCGCCTGCTTCAAATTGTTTTTCCCGTCGTCAGACATGCCGAACAAGTGTACCCGTCCGCACACCTCCCCAGCGACGGCGAACGTTAGCTCCGCTTGCCCCTGCGACTCGCCTTCACAAAACTGCTGAAGCAAAAATATCCAAACACCACTGCCATCGCCACCGCCAGCAGCAAATGCATATGCGCGTCATGATTCCCCGCTGCCTCGTGCCACTCCCCACGCATCTTCCACGCATTGCTCACCGCAAACACCGCGAAGATCCCGAAGAAAACCCCGGTAAACTCCAGCCAAAGCTGATTCGAAGCCTTCACAAACGGGCCCCAGATGGCCTCGCCAAATCGCCTCCCGCCGCGCTTCAAGCCCCGTCCCGTCTCGACCGCCTGAGCCGTCGTCCGCGCGGCCTTCTCCCCCAGCCGGGCACCCGACGCCTCGGCCTTGCTCCGGTCGCCACTCCCCCCACCAACCTGGGCGCCCGCCGTCTTCGCCGCCGTGGGGTTAGGCGCCTTCGCCGCATCCACCGCCGTCGCCAGCGTCTTAGCCGCCAGCCGAGCCCCGATTCCAAGCGTACGACCGAACCGAACCGAATCCATACCTGAGTGTAGCCGTTCCTCACGCCTCAACGAAACCATTCCCATCCCGACCGCGCCACGGTTTTCATCAACATTTACCTTCGCCCGGCGCATCGTTTCTCCGAAGATCGGAATCAGACACAAATAGGGGGCAACACGATGAAGAGTACTCTTTGGATGATTGGCGGATTCTGTGCCGCAGCTGCTGGTTTTCTGGTCCTCGGATGCCGCCGCACCCCAACCGTAGAGCTTCTCTGCCACAGATTAGAAGACACTTGGGCCGACCATCACACTGTTGTTGAAACCACTTAGCTTCCTATACCACCTCCGTGCAAGAAATGCCGTTGCAGCGGAAACCGCCATGGGCGTATTCTTTAATCAGTGGTAGCGATTCAGACATACCCGCAATGCCGTTCCCGCCGGTCACCTTCGCTGGGAATACCCGATGCGTGGAGTAGTTCGAACGATAGGGCAGCCTGGAGGTGGCATTGAATCAGAAGGTCAAAAACCTGATACAGAAACTTGGCGAAGCAATCCACGAGTCCGTCTCGGAGTCGGAGGATATAGCAGGCGTCGTCAAAAACATCCGCGAACAGGGTTTTGATGTCCTCCTCATGCTTGAGGCCACCATCGGTCTCAACGAGGTTGAGGCAGAAGCCGATGAGGCCACCGATGCTGCCGACGAAGGCATCGAGGGGCCATTCACCTCAAACGACGTAACCTTTCTGAAGTCCTTGCGCATTAGTCTCACTGAAGACGAACCAACAGACACCACCGACTCTACCGGCATCACCGAAGTCTGACCACCGAAGTCGACGCAGTCCCTGATGCGACGAGGTCCAGGCTCGCATAAGTCGAGCTTCCTCGCCTCCGCTGCGCCCTCCACATTCCAAAGTCAATCTCTCCATGGTAGACTCGCGTTTCCCTGTAACACGTGGGTCGCTTTGTGCATCTGACTGACGTGCTACGAAGCTCAGCCGCCTAACGCAGAAGTCGGAGTCCGGAAGATTATGAGAGATACCCTTGGTGTTCTACTCGCTGGTGGTGCTGGCGAACGGCTCTTCCCCCTCACCCGCGATCGCGCAAAGCCCGCCGTCCCCTTCGCCGGCCAGTACCGCATCATCGACATCACCCTCTCCAATTGCATCAACTCCGACCTCCGCCACGTCTACATCCTCACCCAGTACAAGGCCCTCTCCCTAAACCGCCACATCCGCGAGGGCTGGGGTACCGTCGTCGCCAACGAGCTCGGCGAGTTCATCGAAATCCTGCCCCCCATGCAGCGCGTCTCCAAGTCCTGGTACCAGGGCACCGCCGACGCCGTCTACCAGAACATCTACTCCATCGGCTCCGAAGAGCCCAAATACGTCCTCATCCTCTCCGGCGACCACATCTACAAGATGAACTACGCCCTCATGATGCAGCAGCACGCCGACTCAGGAGCCGACGTCACCATCGCGACCCTGCCCATCAAGCCGGAAGAGGTCTCTTCCTTCGGCGTCGTCGAAGTCGCCCGCAACGGCGAGGTCACCGGCTTCGAGGAGAAGCCAAAGGAGACCAAGCTCCGCTCGCCCTTCAACCCCGACATGGTTGACGCCTCCATGGGCATCTACCTCTTCAACACCGATGTCCTCCTCCCCGAGCTCATCAAGGACGCCGAAGACCCCAACTCCAAACACGACTTCGGCCACAACATCCTGCCCAACATCCTCGGCCGCGTCAAAATGCAAGCCTACAACTTCGTCGACGAGAACAAGCAGAAGGCCCTCTACTGGCGCGATGTCGGCACCCTCGAGGCCTACTACGAAGCCAACATGGATGTCGCCGGCGTCACTCCCACCTTCAACCTCTACGACAAGTCCTGGCCCATGCGCACCCGCCCCTACCAGTACCCGCCCGCAAAGTTCGTCTTCGGCGAGCCCGGCCGCACCGGCATGGCTATCAACTCCATCGTCGCCGCCGGCTCCATCGTCTCCGGAGCTGTCGTCCGCAACTCCGTCGTCTCGCAGGACGTCCGCGTCAACTCCTACGCCGACGTCGACTCCAGCATCGTCTTCTCTCACGTCAACATCGGCCGTCACTGCCGCATCCGCCACGCCATCATCGATCGCGACGTTCACATCCCCGACGGCACCGTCATCGGCTACGACCCCAACGAGGACAAGAAGAACTACTTCGTCTCCCAAAGCGGCCTCACCGTCGTCACCCGCGACTACTCTGTCTACGAAAATCCAGTTTCCCCGGAGTTCCTCAACCGCGACACACCCGGCAAACCCGTAAACGTAGGGCAGGAATAAAGAGCAGCCATCTCTCCCCGACCAACGGGAGGACCAGGCATTCCATCCACCGAGACAAGGTATACAAGTCACGAAGTGACCGCCCCACGCGCAGTGGGCCCGTCCGGAAGGACCATCAGTGCGCAAAAAAAAGCCGCCATTCAGGCGGCTCTCTATTTGCTCGTTCAAGCTTCAGATATCCGTTACCGTTGTTTCCCCATCCGATAAACCACACCACCAGAGATCGCAAAGAACTCCCGCGTCTCAGTCCCGAAGTGCTCCAGAATCAAATCCGGCGAAAGCCGAATCGCCCAGTTCTTCGAGCGGTTGATATCGATGCTTCCGCCGAGCGCCGCGATCGGCTTGGTCCGGTTCGTATAGAGTCCGGTAATCTGCGAAAACGTCGGCTGCCCCGGCTGCCCTGGCCTCAGGTCATCGTCAAAGGTCCCATGCGCCACGCCGCCATAAGCGTGATAGTTGATCGCGACATACTGATTCTTCGGTCCACGATACTGCGCACCCAGCAGACCCATATTCATGTAAACCAGCGGGCGGCTCAGGTTGTACGGCAGCCCCTGCGCCTGGCCAAAGACCGGCGTCGTTCCCGCCTCGCCCCGGTATTCTGCGCCGACTCCAACGTGGTTGGTGAACCAGTGATCCCCCGGCAGCCAGTAGGTCGCCAGAAACTCGCCTCCGCCCATGTTCATCCGCTGCGGCAGCGACTGACCGGCCTGGAAGTTCATGAAGTTTATTCCGACATAGAACTCATACTTATTGTCGTAGGTCACCGGCGCCGCCAGGGCGATCTTCGTATTTGAGATCGGTACCGTGTTCTGCGTCGCTTGCGGCGTGGCCGAGGACGAAGTAGCCTGCGCCCGGCTCCATGTCGCGCCCGTCATCAGTAAACCCGTTGCCAACACTCCAAAGAATGCGCGTTGTCCCGTTCTCCGCGCCCCGGTCAACTTCCATGCACCACTCGTCTTCAATCGCAACATCCGTCTCCGCGTCTCTTCCAGCATCTGCTACTGCATTTCCTTCAGTTACCAAGATATAACGTTCAGCCAACATCTGCTTTGTCCCTTGCCGCGTATCTATCGACAGCGCGCACCTGTGCGACAATAGTGGGTGGCAGTCGGCGCACGCGCCAGGCTGCAGGGAGAAACAGTATGGGCGAACTATTTACACCAACACATCTCATCGTCATCGCCGTAGTCGTCCTTGTCCTCTTCGGCGGCAAAAAACTGCCTGAGCTCGGCAAAGGCCTGGGCGAAGGCCTCCGCGGCTTCAAGGACGGGATGAAGGGTGTCACCGACGAGGTCAACAAGCCGACCGAAACTACGCACGCGGTCACCCCTAAGCCCGAAGAGTCCGTCAAGTAATTCGACTTCCTCCCCGCGATCCAACCCCTCTTGATAGATGCCGATCACTGTGTCCTGCCGGACGGGCCCGCTGCGCGCGGGGCGGTCACTTCGTGACTTGTATACCGCTTCGCGTGGTGCTCCCGTTGGTCGCAAGCTGGATTCCGTGCCGACCAACGGGAGGCCCAATGCATCCTAACCACCAGGACCGGTAAACACGTCACGAAGTGACCGCCCCGCGCGCAGCGGGCCCGTCCGGCAGGACAAAACGAGGCTCACTCGCATGAAGATCAAATCCCCCTATCTCATCAAGCCGAACGCGCACGTCCGGCTCGCAAAAAAGTCAACCTCAGGTACCGGCAACTACAAATCCGAAGAAGCCGCCGCAGCCGTCCTGGTCAAGCACCGCACCCAGCTCGCAGACCTGCAGGATGTCTTCTACGCCAGCCAGAACAAGGCCCTGCTCATCGTCCTCCAGGGCATGGACACCGCCGGCAAAGACGGCACCATCAGCCACATCTTCTCTGGCATCAACCCCCAGGGCTGCGACGTCGCCTCCTTCAAAGTCCCCACCCCGCTCGAATCCCGCCACGACTTCCTCTGGCGAGCCCACGCCCAGGTCCCACCCCGCGGCATGATCAACATCTTCAATCGCTCTCACTACGAAGACGTCCTCTCCCCCCGCGTCCACAAGATCATCATTGACAAGGTCATGCGCCGACGCCTGGACGACATCAACGAGTTTGAGAGCATGCTCGCCGACAACGACGTCCTCATCTTGAAGTTCTACCTCCACATCTCCCGCGACGAACAGACCCGCCGCCTCCAGTCCCGCATCGACGACAAACAAAAACACTGGAAGCTCTCCGAGGCCGACCTTCACGAGCGCAAATTCTGGCCTCAATACATCGACGCCTACGACCGCATCCTCTCCACCACCAGCCCCAAACACGCCCCTTGGTTCGTCATCCCCGCCGACCACAAGTGGTACCGCAACATCGCCATCTCCACCATCCTCGTAGAAGCCCTGCAAAGCCTGAAACTCAAATTCCCAAACCCCACGGTAGACGCCTCAGCCATTAAGCTCTAGCCGCTATACCGCGCTCTCACCAGCAGCTGTTGTCGTTGTTCTCGCAGCTGCTCTTGCCGTTGTTGTTGCCTGTTCTTTTGGTTGTCATCCCCGCAGGGGATCTGCCGTTGCTGTTGTCGCTGCCGTTGCACTTGCCGTGGCCGTTGCACTTGCCGTTGTTGTACTTGCCGTTGTTCTTGCCGTGGCCGTTGCACTTGTCGTCGCCGTTGCACTTGTCGTCGCCATTGCACTTGCCGTTGTTCCTGCCGTTGCTGTTGCCCTTGCCTTGTGATAGAGCAGGGCTTCATCCCTGCGTCAAAAACCCGCCGTAGAGCGGCTTCCTCTCTGCCGAAGGCTGGAGCGAAGCCCAAAGGGCAAAGCGACAAAAACATTGCCGTTGTTTGTTCTCCTCTACAACTCCACCACTAGAGCGTAACCATCACCACCGCCGCCGCCGCCACGGCCATCCCCAGCCCTTGCCTCCGAGTAGGCCGCTCCCGCAGCATCCACGCTGCCAGCAGAATCGTCGAGGCCGGGTATAGCGAAGCCAGCACCGCCGCCACATCCAATCTTCCGGCCCTCGTCGCAGCCAGAAACAGCAGATTCCCCGAAGTATCCAGCAGCGCAGTTGAGAGCGCCCACAGCATCACCCTTCCGGTCACCACCACCTTCGCCCCACCCCTCTTGCTTGTGACAGACCTTGCCAGCAACATCAGCATACAAACCGAAAGGCTCCCCATCCTCGCCGTCGCGAGCGGCCAGATCACGCCAGTCGTTCCAGCTAGTTTCAAAGCAACGAAATAAACTCCAAAGCCGACACCGCCGGCGATTGCCAGCCAGAAAGTTCCGGTATCTGCAGGCTCAGCCTCGGCATTATCCCCCGCCGCGATCAGCCAGATCGCCATTCCCGCCACTAGAAATCCCGATATGTGCAGCAATCCCGGCGACCCCTCCATCGCCGCTGACACAGCTGCGGGTATCGCCGCTGCGAGCAACCCACTCAGCGCCGCCGAAGCCCCCATCGCCCCGCGCGACAGTGCGATGTAAAAGGCCGTCAGCGACGTGCCACCTGCAACTCCCGCCGTAAGTCCCCAAACTAGCGGCGCACCATGCGGAAACTGATCTCCCCGCAGAAGTGCCACGGTCAGCAGCACACTGAAGCTCATGGCATGGCTCAGCAGAATCACTCGCAGCGCGGCGACCATCGACCCGCCGGAATGTTTCACTCCCATGCCGCCCGAAAAGTCCCCACCACCCCACAGCACTGCGGCAGCCAGCGCCAGCAGCGCATTTCCATGCACCAGCATCTCCATCGGATTCCGATCAGGCCGCGCCGCCGGCCACGCGCTCTTACTTGACCGACACAATCCCTGGCGGCCGCGTGTCGCCCGCCGTCGGGTAGTAGCCCTTCTTCGCAATCACGGTCAGGTTCGGTCTCAGCACCTTAACCTCAAGCGTCCGGTACTTCCCATCGATAAACGGCTCATGCGTGTAGTAGCCGACCGTATACTGCGTCCGCACCTCTTCCGCAATCTTCGCAAAGCTCGTCTCGATTCCCTTCTGCCGGAACTCGCCATCGAAGTTCCCGCCCGTAGCATTCGCATACGCAGGCAGAATGTTATCCCGCATCTGCAGCGGCAGGTGAATCCGATCCAGGAACCCAATCACCGGCAGCGACGAATCCCCCACCAGCGTCCCATACACCGCAATCTTGTTCGTGTTCAGATACTTCACCACCTGCGAAAACTTCGCCGTGCTTCCATACTCGCGCCCGTCGCTGATCACATAAATAATCCGCCGCCGACCAGTCTTGGTCTTCGACAACGCCGTCGCCGCCGCCAGAATCGCATCGTTCAGCGTATGCACATCCCGCGGAACATTCTGAATCCCAAGGATGCTCGTTCCATGCGTAGCATTCGTGTTCGGGTCAGTGTGGCTATCCTGCCCACCGTTGATATTAATGTTCTGCCCCAGCGGCCCCGCGGTATCGTAGTAGATCGGCTCACGCCCCGTCACCTTCGACCGCTCCAGTACCGCCTGCAAACGCGCACTCTGCGCCCCGGTAAAGTCCGTCTGCATCTTCGGCCCGTTGTTATACGTAAACACCGAGACCTCGTCATACGGCGTAAACGCGCCCTGCAACGCAGCCAGCGAATTGTTCACCTTCGCCATGTTGTCGTACGTCATGCTCTGGTCGATCACCAGCGCCACCGACAACGGAAACGGATCGACCGTAAACAGATCCAGCTTCTGCCGCAGGTTATTCTCATACACGCGCACATCCCGCCACGTCAGTCCCGGCACCAGCCGCTGCTTATTGTCCTTCACCGTAAACGGCACTTCTACAAAGTTCGTCTGCACCCGCAGCGTAAACGCCTCAGGCCCCTGCCCACCCGTAGGAATCTCAGGCGGCGGCCCTTCATCCTGCTTTTGCGCCGCGCTCTCCGGCAGCCTGCTCGGCACCCCGCCATCCTGAGCAGGAGCCGAGTTGTCTCCAGCCGACTCCGGCGTAGTTCCCGCCCCCGGCGTCACCGGCCCAACCGGCAGAGCCTGCGGATTCGGAGCATCAGGAATCGTCTGTGGTTTTGGCCCATCGGGGATCGGCTGCTGCTGTGGTGCATCCTGCTGCGCCTGCGTCAGTGCCGGCTGTCCAGCCATCATGCACGCCAAAGCCCCTGCCAATATACTGTTCCTAACCACGCGAAAATCCCCCATACTCTCCAGCCGGGCCTTCACAACCCAAAGCTTCACGAACTACAAGACTATCAGCGCAACATCCCCGCCGCCATCCCCATCCCGCAGGAATCCAGCCGCCCCGCCATGCCCTTGGACGCCCAGCGGCCTCACAAAGTTACGCCCCAACGCCTTCTCCGCTCCTAATTCCCCACAACGACACAGTCCATCCACCACCACGCAGCCCATCCACCACCACCCTGAAAGAAGCGTCATCTCGACCGAAGTGGTTCACAGTCTCATCGTGAACCACGCAGTGGAGAGACCCCCGCATTTGCTTTTGTAGTTGCTCGTTCTTAGCCGTTGCCTGTCCAAAAATCAGTAAATCAGTGCCTCCGCGCCCATCTGCGTCAAGCCGCACATTTTCCTAAGACTCACCCCCAACTTCGTCGTCTAATAAGGTATGCGCTCCCCCTGCCTCGCCGCCGTCGCCCTCGCTCTCAGTCTCACCCCCGCCCTCCACGCGCAGGAGGCACCCTCCCCCGGCGGCCCACCCCCCGCCAGCGACGCCGCCGCCCAGCCCGTCGACATCGGCGACACCCAGACCCTCAAGGTTCAGGTCAACCTCGTCAACGTCTACTTCTCCGTCCGCGACAAGAGCGGCTTCATCACCAACCTCCACAAAGACGACTGCAGCATCCTCGAAGACAAAGCTCCGCAAAAAACCAAGAACTTCACCCAGGAAAAAAATCTCCCCCTCACCATCGGCATCCTCCTCGACACCAGCGGCAGCCAACGCAACGTCCTCCCCCTGGAACAGCAGTCCGGCGCCGAGTTCCTCAAAGACGTCCTCACCCCCAAAGACGAAGCCTTCCTCATCTCCTTCGACATTAACGTCAACCTCCTCGCCGACTACACCAACAGCCCCCGCGAGATAAAACGCTCCATCGACTCAGCCGAGATCAACACCGGTGCAGGCACCGGCTCGGTCACCGGCAACGGCACCGCCCGCGGCACCCTCCTCTTCGACGCCGTCTACCTCGCCGCCCACGACAAGCTCCGTCAGGAGGCCGGCCGCAAGATCCTCGTCCTGCTCACCGACGGAGGCGACCAGGGCTCCCAGGAAACCCTCAAGACTGCCACCGAAGCCGCCCAAAAGGCCAACGCCATCGTCTACGTCATCCTCCTCTCCGACCGAGGCTTCTACGGCGGAGGCTTCGGCATCAACCTCGCCGACACCGGCGAACGCGACATGCAGAAGCTGGCCACCGACACCGGCGGGCGCGTCATCAACGTAGGCAACAACGGCAAGAAGCTTCAGGAAGCCTTCGACCAGATCCAGGACGAACTCCGCACCCAGTACCTCGCCAGCTTCACTCCAACCAACGCCAAAATCGACGGTACCTTCCGCACCCTCAACATCACCTGCCAACCCGGCCAGAAGATCCAGGCCCGAAAAGGCTACTACGCCCTCGCCGACGCCCAAGGCAAAGACGACTAACTCAAGGTCGCACCCCGAGCGAGTTATCCAACCCATCCACGTCATCCTGAGCGAAGTGGCTCACGGTTTGTGAGCCACGCAGTCGAAGGATCCCCGTATTTCGTCTTTGCCTTGTTGTTGCCTGTTCTTTTGTTGTCATCCCCGAAGGGGATCTGCGGTTGCGGTTGCCGCTGTCGTTGCCGTCGTCGCAGCCCTTGCCGTTGCCATCGTCGCAGCCGTTGCCGTTGCCATCGTCGCAGCCGTTGCCGTTGCCTGTCCTTTTGTTGTCATCCCGCAGGGATCTGCTGTTCCGCTCGCAGCAACGGCCGAAGAGGCAGCCGATAACGCACCGTTCCCGCCTCTTCTCCATCTCCATCAAAGACCATCCCACACTTCTCCATCACCCGGATCGAAGCCGGTATCGAAGGAAACGTGTGTGCGATCACACTCTCAATCCGCTCGTCTTCTCTCAGATACTCAATCAGAGCCCTGGCCCCCTCGGTGGCAAACCCTCGGCCTTCAAACTGCGGCAGCATTCCATATCCAATCTCACACTCCGACGGACGATCCGCCTTGGTAAACGCGCCCAGCGAACCGATCAAAGTGCGAAACCCAGCCGGACAAACCAGGCCGACATACCGCTGCCAGCCAAGCTGATCCGGATGCTCCTTAAGCTGAGTCAGCATGAAATCGTAGACATGCGGCTCCCAGTTCTCATGGGGCCAGTTCGTCGGGACAACACATCGAATAAGTTCGCCAAGACGGCCTTCACCGGCCTGTTCCGCCCTCAGCATCTCGGGCGTAATGGAAATGAGCGATAGACGAGACGTAGCGATATCGTCAACAAATCGAAGCAACATGGGGGAATCTCCTGAACAGTGTGAGAAAAGCAGGTAGGCACAATCCGGCTCAACCACTCCGGAGTCACGACCGCTGCACGCACATCCGATTCAGGCAATCATAGGCAGGCCAGAATTCTAGCACCCATACGCTGCTCAATCTCAGACCCTCCCGGCCATAATCCTGTCAAGCCCCAAAACCATGCAACTCTCTCATTCGCAAGCACATCCACGTGGCGCATGAGTTATCCCCAACCGGCTATACTTAATCAGAAACTCGAGAAAGAGGGTAAAGCTCTCTCGCTCTTGCGCTTTGGCATCCGGCTAGGACCGTAAACCCAATGGTGTGACGAATTTGCACGTAACCCGTTTGAAATGAAATATTTGCAGCGATAACTTAGGCCTAAGTATCTGATAATAAGTGATTTACACGCTGGTAATTGGGGGGGGGTAACCCTCTCGGGATTGGCAGAATTAAACAGGACAAACCGAAGGAGACGGCATGGAATACGTGAATCTAGGTAAGACTGGCCTGAAGGTCTCGCGCTTCACCCTCGGTTGCATGTCCTACGGCGTCCCTCCCGCTGGCCCCCTTCGCCCCGGTAGCCACGCCTGGGCCCTCAACGAGGCCGACAGCCAGCCCTTCTTCAAACAAGCCCTCGACCTCGGCATCAACTTCTTCGACACCGCCAACATCTACACCGTAGGCTCCAGCGAAGAACTCCTCGGCCGCTTCCTCAAGGCCAACACCAGACGCGAGAACACCGTCATCGCCACCAAGCTCTTCTACGCCTTGCATGACGACCCCAACGCCAAGGGCCTCGGGCGCAAACAGATCTTCTTCGAACTCGACCAGAGCCTCAAGCGTCTCGGCACCGACTACGTCGACCTCTACCAGATCCACCGCTGGGACTATGAGACCCCCATCGAAGAGACCATGGAAGCCCTCCACGAGGTCGTCAAATCCGGCAAGGTCCGCTACATCGGAGCCTCCTCCATGTACTCCTGGCAGTTCGCCAAGGCCCTCTACGTCGCCGACCTCCACGGCTGGACCCGCTTCGTCTCCATGCAGAACCACTACAACCTCCTCTACCGCGAAGAGGAGCGCGAGATGATGGGACTCTGCCAGGCCGAAGGCATCGGCGTCATCCCCTGGAGCCCGCTCGCCCGAGGCCGCCTCGCCCGCGCCTGGAATGCCGAGACCACAAAACGCAACGACACCGACCAGTTCGCCAAAGCCATCTACACCCCAACCGAAGATGCCGACAGAAAGGTAATCGACCGCCTCGGAGAGCTGTCAGACAAGCGAGGCATTTCCCGCGCCACACTGGCCCTCGCCTGGATGCTCAGCAAACCCTACATCACCTCGCCCATCGTAGGAGCCACCAAACCCAACCACCTCACCGACGCCGCAGCCGCCCTCTCCGTCAAGCTCACACCGGAAGAGATAACGTCCCTGGAAGAACCCTACATCCCCCACCCCGTCGTAGGCTTCAGCTAAGGCCGCAGCGGTCTCTGCAGTTGTGGTTGCTCTTGCAGTTTGAGTTTCAGTTGCAGTTCAGTTGCAGTGTCGTTGTTGTCGCTTGCCCTTTTGTTGTCATTCCGCAGCGAAGCGGAGGAATCTGCGGTTGCTGTTGTCGTTGCTGTTGCTATTGTCGTTGTCGTTGTCGTTGTCGTTGCTGTTGTCGTTGTCGTTGTCGTTGCTGTTGTCGTTGTCGTTGTCGTTGCTGTTGTCGTTGCTGTTGTCGTTGCTGTTGCTGTTGTCGTTGCTGTTGCTGTTGTCGTTGCCGTTGCGGTTGCGTTGCTGTTGCCTGCCCCTTGTTGTCATTCCGCAGCGAAGCGGAGGAATCTGCTGTTCCTCCACCAACCCCATACCGTGTCATCCTGAGCGAAGCCTCTCACAGCCTCATCGTGAGAGGCGCAGTCGAAGGACCTGCATTTTGCTCGGAGCAGGAACCGAAAAGAAAGAAGAAAATGTTAATACCCTCAATCGACCTGATGGGCGGCCGTATCGTCCAGTTAGTCCAAGGCGAAAAGCTCAAGCTGGCCTTCGACGACTTCGAGTACTGGATCGAACGGTTCGCGAAGTACCCTCTAGTCCAGTTGATCGACCTCGACGCCGCCATGCGTCTAGGCAACAACCGCGCCCTCATCGAGATGATCGCGAAGCGTCTCCCCTGCCAGGTAGGCGGCGGCTTGAAAACCGCCGAAGACGGCAAACTCCTCCTCGAGGCGGGAGCCAAGCGAGTCATCTACGGCTCCAGCCTCTTCCGCCCGGCGGAGCCCGACCACATCCGCCGCCACAAGCTCATCTATCTCGAGTTCGCCGAAGGCCTCAAGTCCTCACTCGGCGAAGAGGCACTCGTCTTCAGTGTCGACACCAAGGCCGGAAGAGTCGCCATCAAAGGCTGGAAAGACTCCGTCGACCTCACCCCCGAAGAGGCCATCACCTGGCTCGAAGACTACTGCGCCGCCTTCCTCTACACCCACGTAGACACTGAAGGCACGATGCAGGGCTTCCCCCTCGACGTAGCCGCGATCCTCAGAGCCTGCACCGCCAAACAATTAATCGTAGCCGGAGGCATCAAAGAGCGCAGCGAAGTAGACGCACTAGACGCAATGGGAGTCGACGCCGTAGCAGGAATGGCCGTCTACTCCGGCGCCATGGAAGCATAGCAATCATCACCCGACCAACGGGAGGACCCACGCACTTCGCCCTACCAGGACCGGTCACAAGTCACGACTTGAAGATAGCTGCTTCCGCCCCCAATTTCTGCAAGTTCCTCATAAGCGAGATAAAGCCTTACCGTGGAGGTGATTTACCGTTTGGCCCCTGCACAAACTCGACATCAGAGACAAACACAGGATTCTCATTCCAGTCATTCACTACTCTTCTATTGGCGACATTGAGGTGGAAGATCAATATGGGGAGACCCATAGAGGAAGTACATGAAGAGCTGATTTTCTTCCATTTTTCCTGAAATTCGAACGGGGGCCTCCATATCAAAGATCCAGGAAGCGCGTCCTTCGAGGTAATGTTCGAGGAGGAGGATCTTGGAGGAGAGACGGGAGCGCTGGAGACGCTCCCTTTTTACCGAGAAGACGTCTTGAAGATCGTGGAACTCTTTGAGGAGTTCGTGGAATCGTGATTGACTTGACCACACCACTAGCTTATCCACGTTTTGTGGACTTGACATGGAGTTTTGCTGGTTTTTTGGTGGTGTGATGCGGCTGGAATTTTCGCCTCGGGAGGAGCGAGGACTATCGCTTGTCGGGTTCCTCGAACAGGGAAGGGGTCTCATGGAAGAGCTCCTGCAGGAAGCTTTCTCGGTCGCTGGTGAAGCGGCGGACGATTTGAAGCGGCGCGGTGTCTTCGTAGGAGATCTCGTGGAGGTGGCCGTCGTCGAAGGAGAAGATCTGCGCGCCGGGGTAGCCGAGCAGGACAGGAGAGTGGGTGGAGATGAGGAACTGGGCGTCCTTGTAGCGGCGGAGGGTGTCGTGGATGAGGATGAGGAAGGAGAGCTGGCGCTGCGGGGAGAGGGCGGCTTCGGGTTCGTCGAGGAGGAAGAGGCCGTTGCGGGTGAACTTGTGCTCGAGGAGGGTGAAGAAGGTTTCGCCGTGAGAGCGAGTGTGGAGGCTTTGTCCACCATACGATTGGAGGATCTGGCCTGATCCTCCGTCTAGTTCGTCCAGGGTTGAGGCAGTGTTGAAGAAGCTTTCGGCGCGGAGGAAGAAGCCTGCTCCGGTGCGCTTGTCGAAGGAGAGGCGCAGGGCTCGCACGAGAACGTCGGTGGAGTGGTTGTGTTCTGTCGTGTCATTGCGGATGTTGCGGTTGCCGCCTTCGGGGCCGAAGCCGTAGTGTGCGGCGATGGCTTCGAGGAGAGTCGATTTGCCGGTTCCGTTCTCTCCGGCGAAGAAGGCGATGCGGGAGTGGATCGATATCTCGGGCAGGGAGGCGATGGTGGGGACGGAGAAGGGGTAGGCGGTCCAGTCTTCCACTCGTTCGCGCAGGAGGGTGATCTTTTTCAGCATGGGATTGGTTCGGAACTCGACTCCTTCAGCATACCGGCGGGCGCGAGATCGTAGAGTTGTTTTCGCCCAAAGGCGCAACGACAGAACTCCATCCTGGGAATGCCGATTCTGATAAACTCCTCGCCCCGAAGTTTGGAGATGGAGGTTTGCGATGAAAAAGCTCTTGTTTGTTTTAGGACTCGCGGCCCTGTTAACACCTATGCTGGCGGCGCAGAGCGCCTTCGACGGCACCTGGAAGATCGACATGAACACGGCCGATTTCCCCAAGAAGCCGGATGTGTTCCTGCTGCAGAATGGCACGTACGAGTGCAAGACCTGTACTCCGCCGTATTCGATCAAAGCGGACGGTACAGACCAGCCCGTCACCGGGCATCCCTACTATGACAGCGTCGCCATTAAAGTGGTGAGTGACCACGAGATCGAAGAGACGGACAAGAAAGGCGGCAAGGTTGTCACCACTTCGACCGCGACCGTGTCGCCAGACGGCAACACCATGAGGTTCACCTTCAGTGACAGCAGCAACACCAACGGCGGTCCTCCGGTGACCGGCAAAGGCGAAGCGACACTGGTGGTAAAAGACCCGGCGGGATCGAATGCAATCTCCGGTTCGTGGCGAACCACCAAGATAGAAGGCCTGTCGGACAATGCTACGGTGTGGACTTACAAAGTAAGCGGTGACGAGATCACGATGACGACTTTGACCGGCCAGACTTACACCGCCAAGCTGAATGGCGCGGACGTGCCGATGAAGGGCGATCCGGGCGTAACCAGCGTGTCGGTGAAGATGTTGGGAAAGGACACGCTGGAAGAGACGGACAAGCGCGACGGCAAGGTGATTGGCGTCTTCAAGATGACGGTTGCAAACGATGGCAAGACCGCCAAGGCCATCTTCGACGACAAGCTGCAGAACAGGACGACCACCTCGGATGCGACGAAGCAGTAGGCTCGCGGTTTCTTGCGATGCACCGCCTGTCTTCAGGGGTTTTTGCGTTGATGTTGATGTAGAGCATAGCAGTCGCAGAGTCAAAGACGATATCAGGGATCTCTCCACTGCGTCGCGCGATAAGACTCGAGCGACTTCGGTCGAGATGACGAATAACAAGGCTAGCGATAATACAAATTCCCCTCGACATCCACAGGGGAACCGCTTTAGCGATAGGTTCGAGTTAGTCGTCTTCGTATCGACGGCGGCGATTCTTAGTCTGCGACCATCAGCTCTCCCGGAACGATGGGGCGAGTGCGTGGGAGCGCACCCCGATAGGCGGCGAGGCCCATGAGGAGGAGGGCACAGGCGAAGATGGCGAGCTTCGCGAGGCTTGCGGTGCGGGTCTCGGGGAGAGTCTTCCAAAATGCGAGGAGGAGTGCCTGCGAGATCGTGACGGCCCAGACGGAGCCGTAGAAGTAGCGGCGCTCTGTGCCTTCGCCTTTGGTCGAGAGCCTCACGCGTGGCAGTACGCCCACCGCTCCCAGCAGCAGGATCGTTCCGCATAGCGGGAAGTAGGCGTAGCGGTAGATCTGCTGCATGTACCAGTGGCCGGTCGCTGCGGCGATCAGAAGTCCGCTCAGGTTCAGGAGTGCAAAGCTGAGTACCGCGTTCCACGCGAAGGTATAGCAGACGCGGCGGTAGAGGGGATTTGGCTTGTCCTCGTCGAAGCGAAGGATGTAGGGCTGAGGCTCGGAGCCTGGCAGGCGTCCGAGTAGAGCGGCGATGCCGGTGCCGATCAGAACTGCAATTAACCATGCCAGGTTGCCCCGTCCGAAGCCGTGGGCGAAGAGGGAGAAGGTCAGCGGGCCGGGGGCGAGAAAGAACACCCAGATCCATATGGGCCAGTGGGCAAGGCGGTAGAGAGCGGTGTTGCGTTCCCTTATCTTTCGTCTCTGAGCATATTCGACCTTGCCGCTGTATTGCATAGGCGTGAGTCTCGCAGAGGTGCCGAGGGCACGTCAACGGGGAGAGTCATAGCGCTGGGCCGGTCTGCTTTCGGCGGATTTGTGGCGTGCCGGGGGACGTTTTCGATAGGGTTCGTGAGGAGTATGTCCACGAATGGAGGGTTTCAAGTGGGAGGGCAGAACAAGAGGGGTTACTGAGGACGGATGAAAAAAATTCTTTGTTGCACGGACTTGAACTTATAATTGCTGCTCGTTCGTATCATTCTGCGCTTTTCGGGCCCGATCTAATTGACTAATGGGGGGACCTATTGGCGAGCAGACGAGGTTGTGGGTCCGTATTTGTCCTGTGGGCGAGCGAGCGCAGCCTGGCCGGAAACCTACGCCTCTCTTGTCTCTCCGTGCTGGCTGCTGTTTGTCTCCTTGGGTCGCGACCGGCATGTTCCCAAGAGGCGGAGATCCCAGTGTTGACCAATGCTCCGCTGGCGACGAAGATCACCGCTATTACTGACACCGCGCTGGCGAAAGACATCGTAGTGGCCACGAAGACGCCCCGTGGCAAGCCGCCGGTGGAGAGTGAGATCTCGATTTCGGGAATGTTTCCGGATGGCGATTACAGGCTGTTTAGTGCCACGGTTCGCTGCAATGCGTGGACGGTGGGTGTGGAATACGACCGTCATAGCTGGGGTCACTTTATGGGGTCGCGGATGGACTACGTGGTGGAGGTTCTGCCATTTGTTCTTTTGAGTCAGCCTGCGGTCTCAGATTTCTGGGGAAATGCAAAGAGCCCGAATCAGGAGTTGGTGCATGGGTTGTCGATCTCTCCGTTTGGTTTTCGCTGGCTATGGCGAAACGACAAGGCGGTGAGGCCGTACATCGTTGGCAAACTGGGGACTGCGGTGTTCACGAAGAAGGCGTTTTCGCCGAACGCGAGCTATGCGAATTTCAATGTTCAGGCTGACTTCGGGGTTTTGATCAAGATGACGGAACGGGTCGATTTGCGCGTGGACCCGTTCGTGTTTTTTCATGTGTCGAATGGCTATCTGGCGGCGAGCAATCCTGGAATGGATGAACTGGCGACGAAGATCGGGGTGAGCTACCGTCTTGGAAAAAAGAATGAGGTGAGGTGACGGCGACGCTGTTCCAGGGGGTTGGCCGGTGGGATTGGTCAGGTTCAGCGTTGGGTTTTGGGATGCGTCTCGCGCCACATTTCGAGGGTCAACTCCCATTGCTCCGATGGCAGGCGGCCTGACACGTAATCATCATCGGTCTGGGCGATGCAGCGCATTCCCTGACGGAGGGAGATGGCTCGTGAGGCTGCGTTGTCTCGCGCTTTCTTTATTCGGAGGATGGGCTGTTGCAGATCTTTAAACCAGAAGCGGGTGACCTCTGCTGCGGCTTCGGTCATCAGGCCGAGGCCTTGCCACTCGCGTGCGATCCAGAAGCCGCGATTGTTGTCGCCGTCGCGCACGAGGCAGATGGAGCCGATGACTTTCTGGCGGGGATCATCTTTGAGTCGCAGCATCCAGTGCCACTCTTCACCGCGTTCGATGGCGGGGAGCGCGGTGTCGCGGTAAAAGGTGTGGACTCCGTCGTTGGGAAAGGGCCACGGGACCTTGGCGTTGAGCTGCCGGACGATCTCCCAATGGGGGAAGATTTTCTGGACCTCCGGGGCGTCGGAGAGCTGCAGAGGCTTTATGAGTAGACGGGGTGTCTGGAGGATCGGCGTCGGCACGCTCGTCCTCCTTACCTGCCGTGTTCTTCGAGGTACTTTTCGACCTCGAGGGCGGCCATGCAGCCAGATCCGGCTGCGGTGATGGCCTGGCGGTAGCGGCGGTCCTGGATGTCTCCGCAGGCGAAGACGCCGGGGATGATTTCGCCATTGAGGGTGGTGAAGACGTTGTTGCGGGTGAGGATGTAACCCTCGGAGTCGAGGTCGATCATGCCCCGGAAGGCTTCGGCGTTGGGGATGTGGCCGATGGCGAGGAACATGAAGGCGACGGGCAGGACGTATGCTTCGCCGGAGACCTTGTTTTTGACGCGGAGACCCTTGACATCCTTTTCTTCAACGCCGAGAACCTCTTCGACGACGGTGCTGGATAGGAAGCGGATGTTGGGGTGAGCCATGGCGCGATCGAGCATGATCTTGGAGGCGCGAAACTTTTCGCTGCGGTTGATGATGGTGACCTTGGAGGCGAAGCGGGTGAGGAAGAGAGCCTCTTCCATGGCGGTGTCGCCGCCACCGATGACCGCGATCTCCTTGCCTGAGGCGAAGAAGCCGTCGCAGGTGGCGCAGGAGGTGACGCCGTGGCCGATGAGGGCCTGTTCGGAGGGGAGGTTCAACCAGCGTGCGCTGGCTCCGGAGGCGATGATGAGGGTGCGGGTGTGGATGGTCTCCTTGCCGAGGTTGAGGGCGAAGGGACGCTTGGTGAGATCGATGGAGCTGAGGTGGGCCAGACGCAGCTCGGCTCCGAAGCGGATGGACTGCTTCTTCATGTTCTCGATGAGGTCGGGGCCCTGGACGCCCTCGGGCCAGCCGGGGAAGTTTTCAACGAGCGTGGTGATGGAGAGCTGGCCGCCGGGCTCGTGGCCTTCGAGGACGAGGGGCTTGAGGTTAGCGCGCGCTGTGTAAATGGCAGCGGTGAGTCCGGCGCACCCGGAACCGAGGATGACAGTGTCGTGCGTGATGTTTTCGGGCATATAAGCTCCACTAGTGTAAATGCGCTGCGGACGAAAAAGATGCAAACCGGCGCTTTAGGTGCGTTTGGTGAAACAATTGAGGTTATGGCAAACCTGACCTTGGTGTATGGAATGAGGCTGTTACCTGCGGATGAGATCGCATCGGTGGGCGAGGCGCCCGTAACGCTGAAGAACGGTAACGAGGCGCATGTGACGCTGCATGTGCTTGAAGGCAGCCGGGAGGAGATTGAGGCTCAGCTGCGAATGAGTATTGACGCGTTCTTCGACTTCTACCCGGAGATCTAACTACCGGAGTTGGCGCAGTGTCCGAAAACAGGACAACCGTTCGTAACGTGACTCTCCTGACGAAGAACAGGGAGAGGACGGAGGGACGGGATGGCCTGCATGGCTGGAATGGCCTGGATATTGCGAGTTTTCGCTGGGTTGCGCGCCGTTGTCGTGGTCTCGCTGCTGCTGACGACTGCGATAGCGTGGGGTCAGGCGACTTCAACTGCAGGGTCGCAGACGGTCACGGATGTCCTGCACGAGATGTCGAATCGTGCGGATGTCATCTTCATGGGTCAGGTGCTGGCGGTGCGTCTTCCCGGCGGTACCGGGCCGGCTTCGGGGATCGTCGAGGTCGATTTTCGTGTCGATCAGGCGATTCGGGGTTGCAGAGCCAGCGAACCGTATGTTTTGCGAGAGTGGGGTGGGCTTTGGGCAGGGAATAGCCAACGGTATCGCGTGGGGCAGCGGCTGCTTATGCTCCTGCGTGCTCCGAGCGCTGCAGGTCTGAGTTCGCCTGTTGGCGGACTTGATGGAGCGATTCCGATTCGCCAGAGCACAAGTGTGGCTGCGGTGGCGGATCGTGCGACAACGGCGCCGTCGTTGCCGTTTGTCGATCTTCGCTGGCTGGGTGCGAGACTGCCGCGGACCATCTCTTATCGCAGTGAGCCGGTGCGGCCAGCGAGTACATTCCCCCAGTCGGGGGTGGCTCAGCAACAGGTCGTTACAGCGGGTTCAGCTGTCAGCGATGTGTCGATGATCACGCCGCTCGGGTATCGGAGTTCGGCGGATGCGTCGACCCCCGCGCAGCAAGCGTCGGTGGATGTGGTGCTGGGGTTGTTGAGCTCGTGGCAGAAGGCGCAGCATGTTACGCCCTGACGCCTGCTCACGAACAAAGGTGCGACTGCAAACCCTCTGCAAGCTAATGATCTGGTGGTTTGCAAGCGCCGCGACCGTTTGGGCCGGGGGCCCGCGCTGGGTAACGGGGCCGCCGTACTTTACGACCTCGGGGGTTCCGGTGGTCTGGTACACGAATCAGCCGCTTTATTTTACGGACCCGGGCAATTTGAGTTCGACGGTGAACCACGCGGCTGCGGATGCTCTTGTGGCGGCTGCTGCGGCGGTGTGGAATGTTCCAACCGCGAGCCTGGTGCTGTCGCAGGGCGGCGCGTTGGATGAGCATGTCAGCGAAGCCAATACTTTTCTTGGAGTGAATGGGCTGATCTTTCCGGCCGATGTGCAGAGCAGCAACTACCTCGCCAAGCAGATTGCAGTGATCTACGACAGCGATGGGTCGGTCACCGATCTTCTGCTGGGCAATGGAGCGAGCGACCCTTCGGGATGTCTGCAGAATGGCGTGACCGAGAGCGTCGATTCGATTGTTCCGGCTGGTTTCATTCAGCATGCGATTCTCGTCCTCAACGGCCGGTGCACTGGGCCTTCTCCTCAGCAGCAGATGCAGTTGCAGTATCAGCTGATGAGGGCGTTTGGCCGCGTGCTTGGTCTGGGGTGGTCGCAGACGAACGACAACGTGTTTACGGATAGCCCGCAACCTACTTTCAACCAAGTCATGCACTGGCCGGTGATGCATCCGATCGATATTATCTGCGGCCCTTATAGCTACCAGTGCCTGCCGCAGCCGTTTACGTTGCGGCCGGATGACCTGTCGGCGCTGGCGCAACTCTACTTTATTGCGCAAGGGCAGTCGGGTCTGGGGAAGACGGACAGCCTGTTGAATGCGAATCTGGTGCAAGGACATCTGAACTTTGCCACTGGAGAAGGGATGCAGGGGGTTAATGTCGTTGTGCGCCGTTGGCCGCAGTACACTTTGCCGGCGCAGATTGAAGACTGGTATACCACTTCTTCTGTATCGGGCTCTCTGTTTCGCCGATCGAACGGTAACCCTGTGACAGGTTCCGACGCGTCGTTCGAAGGAAGCGAGGGGAGTCAAAGTGGCTTTTACGAGGGTTATTACATTGTTGAGCGGGTGCCGATGCTTCCTGGCGATTGGCAGATTTTGATCATGGAGACCGAGGCTATCAATCCTTTGTATACGGGGGAATTTGCCGTCGGACCATATGTTGCCAATACTGTTGAGCCCTCCGGGTTGGACCCTGTGCTTCCGGAAGGAATTCTGGGCAGCTATACGCAGGCGTATCTGGACTTCTTACCAACGAACTCGGCGAACTCCTGCGATTCTGGCGCGGACGGAACGGAGGCTGCTCCGGTGGCTGTGGCGTCGCAGGGATTGTGGTCGGGTTTGCTTTGCGGGTATGGACACTCCGCCTGGTCTTCGCTCTCGGTCAAAGCGAACCGATCGCTTACGTTTGAGGTGACGGCGGAGGATGAGCAGGGATTCTCGACAACCGCAAAGGCGATGCCGGTGATTGGAGTGTGGCATACGACCGATGCTCTGGGCTCTCTGCCAGGGGTTGCCGGCGCGGGAGAAGCTTTTAATGGCGCGGCTAACGGCATGACCATGCTGACGACCGCCTTTACGCAACCAAATCAGTTACGAATCGCGCGGATTCGCTGAGCCCTGCTACTGTGAGCGCTGCCGGGGGCACGATCACGATCAATGGAATGGGCTTTCGCACGGGAAATGCTGTGACGGTCAACGGTGTTTCCGCAACGGTTTCGAGCTGGACCGCGAACACGATTGTGGCTAAGGCGCCATCGATTCACGCTCTCGGCTCAAGCACTGCGCTGGTGGCTGATGTAGCGGTGACAGATCTTTCTACAGGTGGGACGACGGTGATGACCCAGTCGCTAAGCTACGCTGCGCCGATGCCTTCGCTCAGGCTGGTGAGTGCGCCATCGGGTCTGGTGCAGCTTGCGCAACCTGCGTCGACGCCATTTGCCGTTAAGGTGCTGAACGGCGATGGAGCGACTCCGGTTGTGGGCGAGGCTGTCACCTTTACCGCTAGTACCGGCATGGTTCAGTTCTCCGCTTGCGGAGCAGCAAGTTGCACCATCAACACGGACGCGAACGGCGTGGCATCGACGCTGGTGACTCCTTTGAGTGCGGGCCCGATTACGCTGAAGGCGGCCGGAGTCGATGGCATGGCCGTTGCTTCTTTCACTGCGGCGGTGCGTGTCCAGACCGTGACGGCGGTACAGGCGATGGAATACATTGTCGCGGGTGCGACCGTTGCGTGGACTCCAGAGGTCAGCGTGAACGATAACTTTGCCTCTACTGCAGGGGTGCCGGTTGGCTGGCAACCGACGTCGGGACAGGTCGCGGTGACGCCGGCGAGCTCTGCTGTGAACTCGCAGGGGATCGCGCAGACCCTCGCAACGGCTGGTCCGTTGGCTGCTGGGGCTCAGGCGGCTCTGTCTGGCTGTGCCTGGATGAACGTCTGTGCTTCGTTCACTACGGTGGGCGTCGATCTCGCGGACCTGCGCGTGATTGCGGTGAGCGGAGCCAATCAAATTGTTTCTGCGAACGGTACGATCACGCCGGTTGTCCTGCAGGTTACGGATACGGCGTCTCGTCCTGTTGCCGGGGCTGTGGTTCAGATCTTCCAGACTGTGGACGCCTGGCAACCGGCGTGTCCGGATAGAGGTCGTTGTCCGATCGCGCCTGTCCTCGCTTCGTCGCAGACGTCAGCTGTCTCCGATATGAACGGTCTCTTGACGATTATCCCGCAGCAGATTTCGGCTGTGGGCGAGACGACGAATCTCGCAGCGGCTACGGGTACACAGGGCTTTATTTCGCTCACGTTACAAAAACAGCCTTGATTTTTCGTCCCGATCCTTTCGTCCTGAGATGCGCTTTTCTGTAACTCCTTCGAGAGAAGACCGTCGAACTTAGGCAGCAAAGCAACGGACAACGCCGAACGGCTCAATTCGGCATCAGATAATGGACACAGCACACCGAGGAGCCTGAACGATGGCGATATCAGCGGCAGCAGCGAGCGGACCTGCACGAAAGCGAGTTGTGATTCTGGGGGGAGGCTTTGGCGGGGTCAATGCGGTGATGGCCCTAGGTAAACTTCCGGTCGACGTAACTCTGGTAGATCGTAGAAACTATCATCTGTTTCAGCCTCTGCTGTACCAGGTCGCGCTGGCGGTGCTCTCTCCGGCCGATATTGCGCAACCTATCCGCTCGCTGGTGCGTGATCACCCTAACGTCGATGTTCTGATGGATGAGGCTATCGGCTTTGATCTGGCGCTGCAGCGCGTTCATCTGAAGACCGGCGTGCAGCTCGAGTACGACTACCTGATCATCGCCACGGGTTCGACGCACTCTTACTTTGGCAGGGACGACTGGGCCAAGCTTGCTCCCGGTCTGAAGACCGTTGAGGACGCGACCGAGATTCGCCGACGGGTACTGCTGGCCTTTGAACTGGCGGAGCGGCAGATGATGGAGGCCGGAACGCATCCGGCGTTGAACTTCGTCATTATCGGCGGGGGGCCGACGGGGGTGGAACTTGCGGGCGCGATCAGCGACATTGCGCGGCTTTACATGGCACGGGATTTTCGTCATATCGATCCTTCGATGGCGCAGGTTCTCATTCTTGAGGGCGGGCCTAATATTCTGGCCGCCTATCCTGAAGATCTGCAACGGAAGGCGCTGGAACAACTCGCCGAACTTAAGGTGAAGGTGCGCACGGGCGCTCATGTCAGCGATGTGCAGCCCGGCTACGTGATGGTTGGCGAAGAACGCATCGACGCGGTCGTTACGCTGTGGGCGGCGGGTGTGCAGGCTTCGCCGCTTGGCAAGCTGCTTGGCGTGGAAACCGATAAGCGCGGTGCGGTGTTTGTCGATGGATATCTGAACCCACCGGGGCATCCGGAGATCTTTATCTGCGGCGATCTGGCTCACGTCGAACAGGACGGGAAACAGCTGCCAGGTGTGGCGCAGCCTGCGATGCAGATGGGCCGTTATGCCGCGAAACGTATCGGGAGACTGGTTGCCGCAGGACTGGGCAGCGATGGGAGCGGCAAGGACGAACAGTTTCGGTACTTTGATAAAGGAGACATGGCTACGATCGGGCGCAAGGCGGCGGTGGCCAACATCGAGTGGCCGTTCAAGGCCCATTGGAGCGGCTTTCCGGCCTGGATGACGTGGCTGCTCGTTCACATCTTTTTTCTCATCGGCTTTCGGAATCGGCTTGGTGTCTTCAGGCAGTGGGCGTGGACGTACCTGACCTTCAGCGATGGCGCGCGGCTGATTACCGGCTCGCAGGAGCTGCCGGGTTGGAATTCACAGGAGGACCACGTAGGTCCTCTTACTACCAAACCTCTGGATATCAATTCGCCTAAGACTTAGCGGGGCATGAGCGAGTTCGCTACCTGGCGGAGACGATCGAACGAAATGAAAAGAGCCGCGCGCTGGCGGCTCTTTTTTGGTAAGCGAAAGGTTGTTCGTTATTTTGCAGAGTCTTCGATCTCTTTCCATTCGGCCGCAGATAACTTGACATCGGCTGCGGCTACGTTTTCTTCCAGGTGCTGTAGGGACGTAGTACCTGGAATGGGTAGCATTACCGGGGAACGGTGGAGCAGCCATGCCAGTGAGAGTTGTGAGACAGTCGCATTGTGCTTCTTGGCGACGGAGTCGAGCTTGCCACCGGGTTGAGCGAGTTTACCTGCTGCTACCGGGAACCAGGGAATAAATCCAATATTGTGCTTGGCACAGTAGTCGACGACGTCTTCGTGCTGGCGGTCGCCGATGTTGTACTGGTTTTGCACGCTTACAATCTCGACCACCTTGCGGGCCTGGTCGATCTCGTGAGGTTTCACTTCGCTCAAGCCGATGTGGCGGATCTTGCCCTGCTGTTGGAGTTTTTTCATCGCGCCGAGCGAGTCTTCGACGGGCACCTTCGGGTCGATGCGGTGCAGCTGCCAGAGGTCGATCCGCTCAACTTTCAACCTACGCAGGCTCATTTCGACTTGTTGGGTAAGGTACTCCGGGCGTCCTACCGGGAACCACTTGTTTGGTCCCTGCCTAGTTAACCCGCCTTTGGTTGCGATGACGACGCCTTTCGCGTAGGGAGACAGCGCTTCCCCGATAAGCTCTTCGCTGACGTCCGGGCCGTAGGCGTCTGCTGTGTCGATGAAGTTGATGCCGAGTTCAACGACGTGCCGCAGTACTTTTTTTGCACCTTCGATGTCTTTGGGCGCACCCCAGATTCCGTCGCCGGTGATCCGCATCGCGCCGTATCCCATGCGGTTGACCGGGAGGTCCCCGCCGATCGAGAACGTTCCGCTTGCTTTCGCATTTACAGTTGAAGTAGCCATACGTTATCGGATGCTCGTTGCCGGACAAAGGTGCATCGTCTCGCCCTCCGCGAGAATTTTTAATTTCCCTTCAATACCTAGTCTTTCAGCTTCTAATTCGAGTCTTTGAAGGGGCTCTTCCATGGGCTCCCGGCCCAGACGGAAGGTACCGTAGTGCATCGGCACCATTTGCTGTGCACCCAGATCAACGAAACCGCGTAGAGCCTCTTCCGGACTGGTGTGAACAGAGCGGTAGCTGTCTGGAAAGTAAGCACCGATCGGAAGCAGGGCCACCTCTGGCCTGAGTCTGGCCCCGATCTCGCTGAATCCATCGAAGTAAGCCGTATCGCCAGAGTGATAGACCGACTGGCCGCCGCCTTCGACAACATATCCGCCGTAGCCTCGATGAGTATCGCGAAACATCCGCGCGCCCCAGTGCTTGCAGGGGGTCATCGTTACCTTGAGGCCTTGCACTTCAATCTGCTCCCACCAAGCCAGACCGTGGATTCTGGAGAAGCCTAGCCTTTCGACGAGATCCTCGACGCCGCGGGGCACGATGACCTCAGGGGTCTGTCCAGTGAGCTTCCGCGTTGCGCGAATGACGCGCCGGAGGGAGGCCATGTCGAGATGATCCATGTGCGCATGGGTTAGAAGGACTGTGTCGATGGCGGGCAGCGCGTCGACCACGACGCCGGGACGCCGCTGCCGGCGGAGTACGATCAACCGCTTTGAAAATACTGGGTCAACGAGCAGTTTTCGTCCGTACACCTGAAGGAGAAACGACGAGTGCCCAATGAAAGTGACTCCGAGTTCGTTGGGTCTTACCAACTCAACTGGCCGAGAGGTCCCGGTCATCGGCTGTTCGTGGCTCTCGCGGACCAGCCGCCAAAGCTGCTCCATCTTTCGTACTGCAAACGGTCTGGCTCGCCATGCTCTCTGCATTCATCTCACCAATAAATAGATGCTCGATCGTGATCTTATGCACCAGAGCCCGGTGGAAAACAGTCATGTTGCGGCTACCTTAGCGCGTGGCGCGGCATCTAGCTTGGCAGAACGCTCGTTTGAACGCCCTCGGTAAGTCATCGAGCGGGCTAGAGGGAGCGCCCTATCTCATCTGTCGACCCAAAACTCGATCCGGTTAGCGGTGCACGGATTCAGCGCCGAATCTGGGATCTTGTGTCTCGTTCTCCACTTCATTCCCTATGGAATCTTGAAGGGATCCCTGTCAGTGTGGTCGCTAAGCATACATGGAGATCTCTTCTCGACGATAACCTGGTAGGCCGGGCTGCTGAACTTGGCTTCTACTTTATCTTCGCCTTGTTTCCCAGTCTGTTTACTGCGACTGCTTTGTTAGGGTTGGCAGCGCGCTCCGCGTCGCATATTTATTACTCACTGCTGGGTTATCTTTCGATCGTTATTCCGCATGACGCTATGGGTATGGTGCTGGGCACCTTCAACGAGACGACGGCTGCAGCTACAAGCGGGAAGCTTACCTTTGGGCTGGTGGCGGCAGTTTGGAGCGCCTCGGTTGGTTTCTCCGCGATTCAGGACTCGCTCAATGTCGTCTACAAGGTCAAGGAGACTCGCTCTTACTTTGCCGCGAGATTCTCCGCCATCGGAGTGACCGTTCTTCTGATGGGGCTGGTTACGCTGATGCTTGCTTCGCTCCTGGGAGCAGACTTCTTAGCTCGCCTCTCGCACCTGCACATCTACGACCACTTTCTGGCTGCGCTTGTGGCGCTTGTAGCACGCAGTTTTGGCTGGCTGTTTGCTGTCGTTTTGCTGTCTCTATTTTTCGCAGTCATCTACTACTTTGCCCCGGATGTGAAACGGAGCCAGTGGCATTGGCTTACTCCTGGCGCCGCTATCGGAATTGTCGGGTGGCTGATCACTTCGACTGGTCTCCGGCTCTATGTTCACTTCTTCAACAACTATTCGGTGACGTATGGTTCTCTGGGTGCGGTCATCATTCTTCTTACGTGGTTCTATTTGACGGGACTCATGCTGTTGCTGGGGGCTGAGATCAACAGCGAAATAGAAGCCACCGCTGCGGCGAAGCGTCTGCTCCTTCTCGAGCAAAACGACCTCGCCGCAGCGGCGGCTTCGGTTACGCAAGCGTCAACTTCCACAACAGGATCTTCCGCTGCTGCTCCTAAACCTGCAGCGTGATCCTACTTCGCCGCTGGCTTCAGAATGTCATCCAGACGATCCGGTACAGAGGAGACGCGCTCCAGCATCGGATAACGCTCGCCTTCGTGATAGTCCAGCTTGACTACCTTGTAATAGCCCGTGTTCAAGACGATTAGCTCGACAGATAGACCGGAGTCCTTCGCATCGTGTATGGCCGCCTTGAGCACATCAGGGGTGTAGGCGCGACCGTTTACGGCGACGATCTTCATTCCCGGGCCGATGCCGCCCTTGTCGGCTTCTCCGCCCTTGAGAACATCAGAGATATTGCCGGCCTTGTTCGCGTGCAGGCCGATGGAGTACCAGAAGTCGAAGGACTCACTCTGCTGGTCTTCGAGCGCGCTCCAAGCGTTGGGCTTGTCACTGTAGGTGAGCTTGTAGCCGCCGTTCTCGAGACCACCCAGCGGCGCGTGGTAGGAGTTTGAGTCGAGTCGGGTGCGCAGGAAGGTGGCCCAGTCGTTCGCGACCACGCTGTTGAGGCCAGCGACGACATCTTCGAAGGTGTAGGGAACGACCTTAGGACCGGTGTCTCCGCCGAGACCATGGAACTTCGCGACGAAATCGTCGATGGTTTTTTTGCCGTTGGTCATCTTACGGATTGTGGTGTCGACATCGAGCCAGACGAGTTCGCCCTCGTCGTAGTAGTCCACACTGAGACGCCAGTTATCCCATCCGCCGCCTGCGGCGTAGAGGATCTGCGCGGCGGTTGCGGTGTCCTGAATATCTCGCCAGGTGCGGCCGGGACGGTTGTCGTACTCGGCCGCGATGGTGGAGAGTCTCTGCTTGTATTGGTCGGGCGTCCAGATGCCGCAGCGTGCGGCGAGCACGTCGCCGAGATACTCGGTCAATCCCTCGTATACCCAGAGGAGATCGCCCTCCATGGGCTTCTGATAGTTGCTGGTTGCGAGGCCAGCGGGCCGGCGGTATTTGCCATTCCAGCTGTGAGTGAACTCGTGCGGCAGCAGCAGGCCGGCCAAGACAAACTCGCGATCGTCAGTGAAGGTGGTTGCCATCACGCGGTCATCGCTGGACTGATGATGCTCGAGGCCGAAGTGCGCGACCTCGTCGCTGAGAGTTACGAGGAAGTGATAGGAGCCGTAGTGACGCGACTTATAGAGAGCGCCGGTCTCGCGCACCAGCTTGTCGAAGTCGGCGATGTGCTCCTTCGAGAGATTGAGCTGTTCGGGGCCGTCGGCTGCCATGTCGAGGTAGTGCTTCGGCGAGATCTCGGGAGCGAGGGGGATTTCGCGGAAGTATCGGCCTGCGAGGACGGGGGAGTCGATCAGTTGCTCGAGGCTTACGGTCTTGAAGGTTGATGTCTGACCGGAGCCGCCATCTTTGTCCAACGCGGTTCCGAGATTCCATCCGCTTGGCAGCTTTACCGATGGAGTGAACATGACCTGGCTTGCGTCGGTGTCGGCAGGGTAGACCAGCAATGTGTTCCAGCTGAGGAGAGCAAGGTTTTCGCTGGTCGATCCGCCTGCGGAGAATCCTGAAAGGGCCGACGATGCGAGGAAGTCGATCTTCATCTCAAGCTGCGTGACGCCCTGAGGTATGGTGAGGTGATAGGCGAACATATCGATCTTGTCGCGCTCCCACTTTACGGGTTGACCGTTGGCGGTGATGAAAAATCCGGCCATATTTTCAATGGGGCCGGTGGGTCCGTGCTCTCCGGGAATCCATTTGGGATAGACGACGGTCATGGGCCCGGCTGTCACCGGCATGACTTCTATTGCATGAAGGATCTTTCGTGGAGCATCTGTGAGATCGACACTTAGGGTGATTGGCGCGGTCTGCGCCCCAGCCATTGAAACGCTTACGGTTGCTGCCAGAGCCGCTCCGGCACACTTTTTCCAAAAACCAGCCATTGTTCCGCCTTCCGCTTCCTTTTTTGTAACAGGGATCAGTCTAACGCCGGTGCACGGCCCCAGGGACGAATCGAACGTGCTTTGCGAGGGTTTTTACGGTTAGGATGGTGCACACAGGAGAACTCATGCTCTCGAAAGTTCCGGTCGCCCTGGCGGCCACTGCGTTATTGCTCGCCGCGATCCAAGTTCCCGCGCAAGAGGCCGCTCAGCCTCTTCAATCGATGCCTTACTCGCCATCGCTTGATCTGTCGAGCCTAGACCGCGGGGCGGACCCTTGCGTCGACTTTTATAAGTTCTCCTGCGGTGGGTGGGAGAAGAAAAATCCGATTCCTCCGGACCAATCTGGCTGGAGTGTCTACGCGAAGCTTGGCAACGAGAATGAACAGTTTCTTTGGGGCATTCTCGAGGCGGATGCCAAGGCGGCGAATCGCGACGCAGTGCAGCAGAAGGTCGGCGACTATTTTGCCGGGTGCATGAACACCTCGGCGATCGATGCGCTGGGTGTGAAACCTGCACTGTCGGGTCTGGCGCGCATCGATGCCCTGAAGACGCGGCCCGAACTCGTTAGGGCGATCAGCTCACTGCACCATGACTACGCAGGTAGTTTCCTGTTCGAATCGGGCACAGATCAGGATGCGATCGACTCGTCGCTGGAGATCGTGGCGCTTGGGGCGGGCGGACTTGGTCTGCCTGATCGTGACTATTACCTGAAGACGGATGATAAGAGTGTAAAGCTGCGTGAGCAGTATCTTGCCTACATCCAGAAGCTGCTCACGCTGGGCGGGGAGTCTGCAGAGCAGGCGAAGTTGGATGCGGATGCAACGCTTCACATTGAGACGGCGCTCGCCAAAGCTTCGCTTACGAGAGTGGACCGACGCGATCCGCATAAGACGTATCACATGATGACGATTAGTGAACTGAGCAAGATCGCGCCCGCCTTCGATTGGCCAAGTTACTTTGAGATACAGGGAGCGCCGGGTGTCGCGAAGCTGAATGTGGCGCAGCCCGAGTTCATGAAGGCAGTGCAGGCGGAGGTTTCGACCGAGTCTGTTGAGGCACTTCGCGGTTATCTGCGATTTCACTTTCTGACGGCAGCGGCGCCATACCTGGCTCACCCGCTCGAACAGGCTGACTTCGACTTTTATTCGACGACGCTACGCGGTGTGCCTGCGATGCCGCCGCGCTGGAAGACCTGCACGCGTGGAGTGGATCGTGACCTGGGTGAAGCGCTGGGACAGGAGTTCGTCAAGCGCACATTTTCTGCCGATACAAAAGCGAAGACGCAGCTGATGACGGAGCAGATCGAGGCTGCGATGAAGCAGGAGATCGAGAATCTCGACTGGATGAGCCCCGCAACCAAACAGGAGGCTCTCCGCAAGCTGCATGTGATTCGCAATAAGATTGGATACCCGAACCAGTGGCGTGACTATACGACGCTAGAGATAAAGTCAGATGACTACATTGGCAATGTTGAGCGCTCTTATCGGTTCGAAGACGCGCGACAGTGGCACAAGCTGGGTAAGCCTGTGGACTTGAATGAATGGGGAATGACGCCACCTACCGTCAATGCCTATTTCAACCCACAGATGAACGATATCAATTTTCCTGCCGGCGTGCTGCAACCACCGCTGTACGACACGAAGCTGGATGACGCGCCAAACTACGGGAACACCGGAGCAACAATCGGCCATGAGCTTACGCACGCCTTCGACGACGAGGGGCGGCAGTTCGACGACAAAGGCAATCTCCGCGACTGGTGGACGCCTGCGGACGCCAAGGGTTTCGAGGACCGTATTAACTGCATTCGTGATCAGTACGCAGAGTACATCGTTGTGGACGATATTCACATCAACTCGAAGCTGACCAGTGGCGAAGACGTTGCCGACCTGGGCGGGACGTTACTCGCTTATATCGCATGGAAGAAGCAGACTGCCGGGCAGCAGTTGGTGAGCGCGGACGGATTCACTCCGGATCAGCGTTTCTTCGTTGGGATGGCGCAATGGGCTTGTGAGAATGAGCGTCCCGAGGTGCTGCGGGTTCGCGCTATCACGGACCCCCACTCGCCAGGGTATGCGCGCATCAATGGCGTGGTTTCGAATATGCCGGAGTTTCAGAAGGCCTTTAGCTGCAAAGCAGGTCAGCCGATGGTGCACGCGCCCACCTGCAGGGTGTGGTAATACGACAGAATTTTCCCGTGGCCGACGGCTCAATCTCCAACGCGAGGTCACGGGTGCGAGGATCGGCTGCCAGACAGTACACTGACCTAACCTAATGAATCTCTACGCGATCGTTCTATCGGTTATTGTCGTCACCCTGCTCACGGTTTCGCTCACACGTCTTGGTAAGGTGAAGACAAAGGCAGACTATCTTGTGGCAGGCCGCTCGCTGCCCGCCTTCGTCCTGGTCTTCACGCTGTTGTCGAGCTGGATCGGCTCAGGGTCGCTGCTCGGCGGGGCGGAAAACGCCTATAAGCATGGCTTCGCGGCGCTTTGGCAAGGAGGTGGTGGCTGGGCGGGCCTGCTGCTGATCTACTTCATCGCCCCGCGTGCACGAAAGTTCGCACAGTTTACCATTCCCGATCTGCTCGAGGCTCGTTACAACCAGGCGGCACGCGTGCTTGGCGTCATCGCGATTCTCTTCTGCTACACGGCTGTTACGAGCTACCAGTTTGTTGGTGGCGGCGATATTCTTCACTTGATCTTCCCGGACCTGATAACCGCCGACTTCGGCAAATACATTATTGCTGCGTTCGTCATCGTTTTTACTGCGATTGCCGGCATGGCATCTGTTGCCTACATGGATGTTGCGATCGGCCTTCTTGCCACTTTTACGATGCTTATAGCGCTGCCTATTCTTGTACATCACGCCGGGGGATGGTCTGCGGTCCATTCGAGCCTTCCCGCAACTCATTTCCAGGTGCTGGGCGATCTCAGATTCATCCAGGCTCTTGAGCTTTTTCTTCCGACTTGTCTTTTGCTGCTTGGAAATCAGTCGATGTATCAAAAGTTTTTCTCTGCCAAGTCGGAGAAGGATGCCACCCGTGCGGTTGTTGGGTGGATCGTCGGTACCGTCATCCTGGAGACTGTCATCGTCGCCCTTGCCGTCACTGGGTCTAGCTTCTTTCCTGGCGGAGAGGTACACGCACGCCCCCGCGAGATTCTCGCTTACCTTGGGTTGCATGGTTTCTCAGGGTCCGCACCGCTTCGTCTGCTGGGCGCGCTGCTGATGGGAGCCATCTTCGCGAAGATCATCTCCACAGCGAATAACTGGCTCTTCTCGCCGTCGACTAACCTCGTCAACGACATCTATCTTCGCTATATCAACCCGCAGGCTTCGAACACGAAGACTCTCGCCGTCTCTCGTCTGATGGTGGTCCTGCTTGGTCTATGGGCGCTCTACCAGTCGCTCCATATAGAGTCGGTGCTGAAGAAGTCGCTTTACGCCTATACGATTTATGGCGCTGCTCTGACGCCGGTCATCCTTGCAACCTTCTACTGGAGACGCGCGACTGCAGCGGGTGCCGTGGCCAGTATTGCGGTGGGCACGTTCGTTACGGTCTTCTGGGATACCGGCTTTGTCCACTCTCATCTGCCGGCGGTCATCAGCGAACGCGACGCTATTCTTCCAGCACTGCTTGTCTCTCTGCTGTGTCTGATCGCTGTCAGCCTATTGACCAGCCCACCGACGGAGAAGCAACTCCAACCATTCTCCGAAGCCTGACAGCAATTCTTTTTGCGGCCTGATGACGATATTGTTCGATACTTACGACATCGCTCCCCAGCTAGGGCGTAATTCTCTGAACGAGGCGACGCCATCGACAAGGTCGCACAAAAGATAGATGAACTACCGACTGGCTCCCGACCTCGCGGCAATGCCCCCTTCTCAGTGGGCGGCCGCGAAGCCTTTTTTCTGCCCGGGCCGGCGCCGTACTAAAACAAAAGCGCCAGAGTGCCCTAAGCTTCTAATTCAAGGAAAAGTGAATTTTCACACTCACTTTTTTCAGTCTGCTGCATCCTATTCCAGTACACATTTTCAACAGGAGATTTTTATGGCACTTGAGACCCTAACCTTCGACTTCAACGCAACCTTCTTCCCCCTGGGTCTGAATTTCCTTGCCGCCTTTGAAAACAGCTCCCTTGATATGGTCCTGCAGGGCTCCACGGCCGATTCCTTAAGCGCCGCAAAGAAAGCACTCGAAGATGAGGATGACGAGTTTGAGGACGATGACGACGAAGAGGAAGACGACGAGGATGAGGATGGTGAGTACGAGGATGACGACGAAGAAGTCGATGACGAAGAAGATGAGGATGAGTACGAAGACGATGACGAGGAAGATGAGGATGACGACGAAGAAGACGACGATGATGACGATGTCGACGAGCTTCAGGTTGGACGGAGAGGGTAACCCTGCCGATCGGAACTCGTTCTTTGGAACCGTACAACTGCTGGCCTGCCTACCTCAGACGCGCGTTAGGCCAGCGCCTCCCCTCATCCTTAAAACGGTGGTCTAAACGAAAACGGTGGTCTAAGCGGTCGGGAGCGAGGGCTAGTAACCTGCCTTGGTTACGATGTTTTTCAACTCTTCGCCAGTCAAAAAACGCCTCTCCTGTCTGCTCCGAAGCGGAATGCGCGGTGGATGAACTCAGGGGTCGAGCTACCCACGTGCGGCGTAATCATGCAGTTGGGCGCCGACCATAGAGCGTGGGCTGCCGGTAGCGGCTCTGGGTCCGTCACATCCAGAACCGCCCTGATTCGATGCTGTTCGAGCGCCTCAATTAAAGCCTCCGTTACAACTACGGGGCCTCGCGCCGCGTTGACGAGAAGGCCTCCATGCTTCATCAGACTAATCTCTGCTGCTCCAACCAATCCACGCGTCTCCGGAGTTAGAGGCACGATGAGAACGACGATGTCGGCCTGCGGCAGGAGGCGATGCAGATCGGTCACGGCGACGATCTCCGGCTCTTTGCGGGGGTTACGCGCCAGCCGCAGAATCTTCGCGCCGAAGGGTTTTAGACGGGTTTCGATCGCCGCACCGATCGACCCATAGCCGACGATCAGCACGGTCTTTCCTGCCAGATCCTCTCCCAGAATCTGGTACTGTCCGACCTGAACGCCGGCTTCGTTCAAAAAATCGTCCGATACGGAAGCTTAACCTTTCCATTCCTGACGTAGCTGCAGATCGCGATAGCGTGGAACTCTCTTCAAGGACGTGAGGATTGCGGTGAGGACCCACTCGGAGGCCGAGATGTCGTGGATGCCGCGCCCGTCGCAGAGTACTATCTCCTTCGGCAGCCAAGGCCTAATCCAGTCAACGCCCGCCATCATCGATTGCACCACCTTGACGCCGCGCAAACGGGCGAAGGTCTCCCGGGCATCTTTGCGTGCGAAGACCAGGATCCAGAAGTCAACTTCGAGAATCGCCGATGGTCTGCGGGGAATTCGGACGATTTCTGCTTCGCGAGGAAAATCTACCAGCAACTGCGGAGCAAGGTTCTCGTCGACACCGACACGCACCATTGCATGAGTGTGCATGAAATCTGGTCCGGAAACAAAGCGAGGACCGAGGAAATTCACGATTCTGTAGCGTTGGTGATATCTGATATACGCAAATCGCGCACTATAGTGGTTCATGTGCTCAGAGGGAGCAGTACACCCTCACTGAGTTATCACCCGTATCTCTTATTAAAACTTCTGGAGTGTCTGTGAAACGCTTTTTGCTGTTTGTTGTCGCGGTTTGTTTTTTCCCAATAGGATCTGTCTCGCTGCCCGCAGTTTGAGACCGCCTCCGTCCTTGGGTATGTGCGCGATTCCTCAGGGGCGACCCTCTCCGGCGCAACCGTTTCCCTCGTCAACCAGGAGACCAAGGCTCAGGTGACCGCGCAAACCAATGATCAGGGCGCTTATCAGTTTACGGATGTAAAGATTGGCCAGTATCTGGTGACTGCGCAGGCGAGTGGGTTTGATGTCAGCACGACACAGATATTTACCGTTACCGTCAACGCTCGACAGCGCGTCGATGTAGCTTTGAAGATCGGATCTAATAGCGAGACGGTGACCGTCGACTCCGCTGCGGCGTTGCTTGAAACAGACAGCAGCGAACGTGGGCAGGTTATTGGAACGCGCGAGGTTGAAAATCTTCCGCTGAATGGTCGCGCCTACGCTGATCTCGCCGCGCTGGTCCCGGGTGTGCGTCGGAATATCCTCGAGAATTCGACTGACAGCAGCCGCGACGCGAGTTTCAATGTTAACGGTCAGCGCAGCGAATTCAATAACTTCCTGCTTGATGGTTTGGACAACAACGCATACGGCACCTCAAACCAGGGATTTTCTAATCAGGCTATCCCTCCATCACCAGATGCCATCAACGAGTTCCGCGTCGAGACTGATAACTATAGCGCCGAGTACGGCCGGTCTGCCGGAGCCGTGATCAACGTCAGTATACGTAGCGGCTCAAATCAGTTCCACGGCAAGGCCTACGACTACATCCGTAACACCGTCTTCAACGCTATCGGGCCGTTTACTCCTCCGACCAATCCGTTGACGGGCAAAGCGCAAAAGCCAATTCTGATACGTAACCAGTTCGGTGGCACGTTCGGGGGGCCAATCTGGAGGGATCACACATTCTTCTTTGCAGACTACGAGGGAACGCGACAGGTCGTCCATGCATTCAATGTGGCCACTATCCCGACAGCGAACCAACTCGGAACCAGCCCGCTCGCGATTGCGAACGGCGGCTACACCTTTCTTAGCAGCCGTGAAGAACGCAAACGGATCCTTTGGCGGAGCCGAGAGCGGTACTCCGGTGCCGCTGCTCAACCCGCTTACAGGTCAGAAGTACACCAACGGTGTCATTCCGTTCAACGATCCCTCGGTTTCGTCTTTTGCAAAAGGCGTGCTGGCTGCGCTTCCTGCGCCGAATGTTCCCGGCAGTCCTTTCGCCAACAACTATGCCTCGCTGCCGTCAGACACCATCAACGACGACAAGGGGGACATTCGCGTCGATCAGACTTTCAGCCAGCACACCACTGCGTTTGTCCGCTATAGCCAGCATCAGGGCAAGATCGTTTCGCCACCCAACATTCAAGGGCCTGCCGGCGGTAATAGTAATGGCACAGTCAATATTTTCAACCAGCAGATCGCCGGCGGCGTGACTCACATCTTCAATCAAAACTCGATCCTGGATGCGCGCTTCGCCTTTACCCGAACGGATGGCGGCAAGAGCCCTTATGGTGCGAATCTACCTAATCTGATGGACGGCATTCCGGGGCTTCCGACAGATCCGCAGGTGGTTCGCAGCTTGAATGTGCAGAGCGTCAACACGTTCTCTCAGTTTGGAAACCAGGGAAGCAACCCTCAGTTTCAGAATCCCTATATCTACAATCCGAAGGTGAACTACACGTAGATCGGTGGACACAGTACCTATAAAGTTGGCTACGAGTACCAGTCGATCTTTACCACGATCGATGACTTCAACCCTGTCTTCGGTCAGGATACCTACAATGGTGGTTTCAGCTACACCGGCGCCTCGACGGCAACGCTCAGTGCGGCGGATACTGGCACCAAAGAGGCTGCTGCACTGGCTGACTTTATCTTCGGCGCACGCAGTGCCTACCAGCTCAACAACTTTGTTATCGTCCACCTGAATCAGAGGATGCATTACTTTTATCTGCAGGACGACATAAGACTCAGCTCTCGCCTGACCGTCGATGCTGGTTTACGTTACGAGTTGGTGACGCCGCAGTGGGAGTCACAGAATCTGCTGGCTAACTTCGATCCGACCACGGATTCCCTTATCCAGGCTTCGTCCGGTTCCCTCTACAACCGCGCGTTGGTGAATACGCCGAAGCTGGATTTCGCTCCTCGCCTGGGTCTTGCCTACTCCGTCGATCAGAAGACTGTTATACGGGCTGGATACGGTATCAACTTTGCGCAGTTCAATCGCGAAGGCGGCGAGAATCTGCTTGTCTACAACCTGCCTAACATCGTCAACACTAATGTGAATCAGATCCCCTCGTTTGCGAATCCGGGCATTGTCGGCACAGCTAAGACGGAGTCCGTCTGTACGGCGGCACAGTTGGGAGCCGCTTTCGATCCTGCCAATCCGACGCCTTGTTTCAGAACCACGATGCAAGGCTATCCCACGGACTTTACCAGTCCGTCGATTGTTACTGCGGCCAGCAACGCCAGTACGCAAGCTCGCTATATCCCCAAGAACCTGCCTACGGGTTACGTTCAGAGCTATCACCTGACGGTACAGCGTCAGCTTGGTCCTTCCACCACCTTCGAGGTCTCCTACGTCGGAGAGCATGGCGTGAAGCTTCAGGTTCTCGCAGACTACAACCAGGCGAATGCGAATCCCGTTACGGCAACCTGCAATGGGAACCTCGTGACCTCTGGCTGCGTCAATCTGCTGAACCAGAACCAGGGGCGCCCGCTGAAGACATTCACTACGATCGAAGAGACGCTTCCCGCCGGCTTCCTCGGCTATAACGCGCTGCAGACAAAACTGGAGCATCGCGCCGGACACGGTCTGTATCTGCTCAACTCGTTTACTTACTCGCGGGCGCAGGACAACGCCAGCGGCCACCTGGATACTCCGAACGGTGATAACTCGCGCATCAATCTCACCAACCCACTTGGGGAACGTGGACCGTCGGCCTACAATCAACCGCTGAACGAGATTCTCACCCTTGTCTATGATCTGCCCTACGGCAAGGGCCGCATGTTCGGAGGCAGCGCACCGCTGCTTCTGCAGGAGGCATTGGGCGGCTGGCAGATCACGGCTATCAACAGCGCCAGCAGCGGCCAGGCAGTCAATGTAACTTATTCACCCGATTCTAACCAGTCCGTCAGCACCATTCTTAATCAACGCCCGAATCAGATCAGCAGTGCGGCCGTGCTGCCCAAGTCGAAGCGAGTGCGTGTGAACAGTAACCAGGGCATCACAGCGCTCAATCTGAACGCCTTCAGTCTGCCGGACCAGAACCACCCCTACGGCAACGCCGGCCGAAACTCCATCCGGTTCGATCCCTTCTATCAACTCGACCTTGGTCTGCATAAGAGCTTCGCTCTCTATCCCGAAGGCACGTCGTTTGACTTTAGCGTCGAGGCATTCAATATCCTCAACCAGACGAACCTTGGCTTTCCGGGAAGCAGTACTTTTAGTCCCACCTCCACCAGCTTCGGTGTCGTCACCGCTGCTACTACCGGTCCGGCCCGCATCCTGCAGTTTGCCGGGAAGATCATTTTCTAAGCAGAACTCAGAGGATCTTTCGTCATGGATAGAAGAAGATTCGTCTCCCTCGCCGGTGCTTCGCTCGGTAGCCTGCTCACTCAGAGGCTATGGGCGGAGCAGGTCCGGATGGCTGTCTCGCTCGACAAGTTCTACTTCGCGCTTGTCGCCGATACGCATATCATCGACGACTATTACGTCAAAGGTAGCGAGAACGGAGCGGAGGACAACGAGAGCATTCTGCTGACGACACCTCGACTCACTTCGGCTCGCGATCTCATTAACTCCTTGAACCCGGCCATTGAGCAGGTTTTCCTGATCGGCGACTACTTTCACAACTATCCTTCGACGGATTATGACTTTTACTTCAAGAACAACACGCGGCTTGACAATGCGAAGACGATCACGGACGGGTTCAAGATGCCGGTGCATCTTGGCTTCGGAAACCACGATTACGACGTGCGGAGAGTTTCGCGGAGATGAGCCATCGTCTCTTCGAAGCCAAGTTCAACACGAAGCCGTACTCTGTGCTGGACTACAAAGGTTACAAATTTGTCCACCTGAATAACTTCCTTGGCGGCACGCAGGATCACACATCTTCAGAGTTCAACCCGGGGATCGGCTTGCTCGGCGAAGAACAGCTTCACTGGTTTGAAGCCCAGCTGCAGCAGCACAAGCCTACCTTCGTTTTTGTCCACTACCCGCTGATTCAAAATAAGGCCACAGAGTTCGCTGATTATGGGCTGCAGCCGCTACTGGTGAAGTACCAAGAGACGATTCAGCTAGTCGTCTCCGGCCACAGGCACAAGTGGATCGACTATGGCCGCATCTATGGCCCGCAGCACTACGTCATGGCCGCCACACGTTATGATCCCAATGCGTACATGCTCATGGAAGTCGACACGAAACGGGCCACCTGGCGCTTCTTGAATGAAAGCCTCGTCGACTGGTCTACGCACTCTAGCAAGTCCTACCGCGCTATCTAGCGGGAAGACGCTTCGATTGCGATAACTTGAAAAGCTCCACGGAAATCAAAGGATACAGATTGCGCTCTCTCTCCTTACGCGTCTTTTCGGCAATGGTTCTGTCCGCATCTCTGGGCAGCAGTAGTTATTTCAACGCGCAGACTGCGGCGGCCGATGGTGCTCTCAAACTCAACCAGATCCAGGTCATCGGCACGCACAACAGCTATCACGCGGGATTGCGTTGAGCGAGTCGAAACTTTGGCAGGCGAAGTACGCCGATGCGTACAAGGGACTCGACTATCAGCATCAGCCGCTGCAGCAGCAGTTTGATAGCGGTGTTCGACAGATTGAACTGGACGTTTATGCCGATACCGAAGGTGGGCGTTATGCTCATCCGTCTGGTCCCCTGACGGTCGCGGCCGCCAACCTCCCGCCTGACCCCGACTTCGATCCTAACGGGGTGATGTTGAAGTCGGGGTTTAAGGTTATGCACGTTCGAGACGTGGACTATCGCAGCACTTGTCAGCCATTTATTGCATGCCTCGAGCAGGTTCGCCAGTGGTCGCAGGCTCATCCGAAACACATTCCAATCTTCATCCTCGTTGAGACCAAACAGGGCTCTCCGGGGAAGCTCAAGCTTACTGAACCCGAACCATTTACCTCTGCCACTTTTGACGCACTCGATGCCGAGATCCGTTCCGTCTTTCCGGCCAGCGAACTGATCACTCCTGATGATGTGCGCGGCCACTACGATACGCTCAACGAAGCGGTTCTCGCGGGAAATTGGCCAAGCCTCGACAGCGCACGCGGCAAAGTTATCTTTCTGATGGACCAGCGTGCCGTAGGCCCTGTCTACGTTGCCGGTCATCCTGCTCTGCGTGGCCGCGTTCTCTTCACTAATTCCGAACCTGGCGAGCCCGATGCCGCGTTTATCGAGCGCAACGACGGTCCTGAAGCGGATATCGCATCGCTCGTTCGCAAGGGATATCTCATCCGCGCTCGCACCGACTCGGACACGAAGCAGGCTCGTGCCAACGACACTACGATACGCGACGCTATGATTGCAAGCGGAGCTCAACTGCTGAGCACCGACTATCCTGTCAACGAACCCGCTCGCTGGCCAGGGAATTATGTTGTCACGCTTCCTGGAAAGGCGGTCGCGCGATGCAATCCGATCAGTGCTCCGACCTGCAACAGTGGTTTGCAAGGGGACTCAGCTAATTAGCTCCGTTAGCCTGTTTGCCGAGCGATCTGTTGCGTTACGGTTTGATGGTAGGGCGTGAGAAACGATCCCGTTAAGTCAGTCCCATGGAGCCGGTAGTTCGTGGCTCGGTCGCGACGTTTTGCATGCCTCGAAGGATTGTAGCGTTGGCCAAACGAAACTAATGCTGTGCCTCCCTGCTATCCTATGGTCATTCGCAGTTTAGGCAATGAAAGAGCTAGGCCGCTGCAAAATCTGTACGTTAGTTTGTATTCGGGGAAATTATGGCTGCATTGATCGACGCCATCGATGTGAAACGCAAGATGTTCTTTGAGTTTGAAAACGTTCCGTTCTGCTGCCTGGAGGCGGAGATTTCTACTCCGACGGCTCGGGGCGGCCAGACGCTGGTCCGTTTGAGAATGCGTAACATGCTTACGCGCGCAGTCTTCGACAAGACGTTCAAGGCCAGCGACAAGTTCAAGGAGCCGGATCTGCAGACGGTTGGGGCATCCTATCTCTACAGCGACGGAGATGGCTCGTACTTTCTGGACCAGGAGAGCTTCGAAACTCTCTCCCTCAGCGATGAGATTGTAGGGGATGCACTGGACCTGCTGGTCGAGGGTGTTCTGATTCAGATCGACAAATATAACGGCAATCCAATCGGGCTGCAGCTGCCAGTTCAGGTGGAACTGTCTGTTGCGTACACCGAACCGGGCGTTCGCGGCGACACTTCGAGTGGCAGCGTGACCAAGCCAGCCAAACTGGAGACGGGTGTGGAGATTCGCGTACCGTTGTTCATCAAAGAAGGCGAAAAGATCAAGGTGAACACAGAGACGCGGGAGTTCGCCGGGCGGGCCTGATTCGTCGGAGCGCTGTTTGCGGAGTCCCGGGTCTCTCGAAGAGATTGATAGACGCCTGACTTGCCTAAGTTCTCTTTCGAGCACAAGATGTTATGGAACGTCTTGCCGGAACGCAATCCCAAGGGGGATTCGTGGAGAGCTGGGATCAGCATTCACCGCCGATCAAAGAAATCAATGTGCTTTGGATTGCTGCGGGGTTAGGTTGCGACGGAGACACAATCGCGATGACGGCCGCAACGCAGCCCAGCATTGAGGATGTTGTCCTAGGGGGAATTCCCTGGATCCCAAAGGTGAACTTCCATAACCCTTTTCTATCTATTGAAGTTGGCGAAGACTTTCTGCGCTGTTTCCATCTGGCTGCGGCGGGCAAGCTGGAACCCTTCATCCTTGTTGTTGAGGGCTCCATCCCGAATGAGAACAATAAACCGGAGGGATACTGGGCGTCGCTGGGCACAGATGCGACGACCGGGCAGCCAATTACAACGTGCGAGTGGATCGACCGGCTGGCCCCCCATGCCTGGGCGGTGATTGCCGTTGGAACCTGCGCGACGTACGGCGGAATTCACGCGATGGCGGGCAATCCAACCGGGTGCATGGGGCTTCCTGACTATCTCGGATGGCGGTGGAGATCCAAGGCTGCAGTCCCGATCGTTTGTGTTCCGGGCTGTCCTGTCCAGCCGGACAACTTTATGGAGACTCTGCTGTATCTGCTTTACATGGCTACCGGACATGCACCTATAATTCCCCTCGATGAGCAGTTGCGCCCCACCTGGCTCTTCGGAAGCACAGTGCATGAGGGTTGCGATCGTGGCGGTTACTATGAGCAGGCGCAATTTGCAGAGCAGTATGGATCGCCGTTATGCATCGTAAAACTCGGGTGCTGGGGACCGGTGGTCCAGTGCAATGTCGGCAAGCGTGGATGGATGGGCGGGATTGGCGGATGCCCGAACGTAGGCGGCATTTGTATTGGGTGCACGATGCCAGGATTTCCGGATAAATTTATGCCATTTATGGACCAACCACCCGGATCGCTTCTCTCGTCAGCAGCTGTTCAGACCTATGGACGAGCGATTCATGCACTACGCAAATTCACTCAGGCATCGCTCAATAAAGTGCCAAGCTGGCGGCAGCAAAGTATTTCCCCGGGCCAACAACGCTGACTAGGAAGCGCCAAGCCGAACGGAGCGAAGAATGGCTTCACTTGCTAAGGCCGAATGGAAAGACCGTGAGGTTGGCGTTGAAAACAGCGCGCTGCTGCCAGACCTGAACGAGGCGGAGGCGGTTCTGCTCGAGTTAGCAAGTCTGTTCGGGGGTAGAATACAGTCTTCACCCTCCGAGAGTGAGCAGCCAACTGGGGACCCATCCACGCAGACCCCTGACGCTCACACTTCGAGCCTCGAAGCCAAATACCGCGCGCTACTTGAACAAATTCCTGCCGTGGTTTTCATGGTCTATCTGGATCGCGGCATCAGCGAGGCATACGTCAGCCCTCAGATCGAGGAGGCACTCGGGTTCTCGCGAGAGGAGTGGCTGGAAGACCCTATTCGCTGGTATGAGCACATTCATCCGGACGACAAGCAGCGCTGGAGCCTGGAGGCCGCGGGCATGTTTCTCTCCGGCAAACCGCTGCGGTCGTCCTATCGGGTCATCGCACGCGACGGACATGTGATCTGGTTTCACTGCGATGCGAAGATGATGCGTCGGCCCGACGGCCAGCCCTGGTTCATACACGGTGTTGCCTTTGATATCTCTGACCTGAAGCACACAGAGGAGGCGCTCCACCAGGAGCGCAACGTCGTCTCCGCCATTCTCGACACTGTCGGCGCGCTGGTCGTTGTTCTCGATCCGGATGGACGCATCACGCGATTCAACCGAGCCTGTGAGCTGACGACCGGGTATTCGCTGGAGGAGGTCAGGGGCAAACGCATCTGGGATTTTTTTCTCGTGCCTGAAGAAGTGGAACGCTTCAAGTCGATCTTTTCGCAACTGAGCGCGGATCTGCTGCCGGAGGACTACCAAAGCTATTGGGTTACTCGGCATGGGACGAAGAGACTCATCGCCTGGTCAAGCACCATGTTGCCGGGTAACAACGGAACACCCAACTACATCATCGCAACCGGCATCGACATTACCGAGCGCGAGCAGTTGGAGAAAGCTCTCCTGAACATCAGCTCAAGAGAACAACGACGCATCGGTCAGGACCTGCATGACGGTCTGGGGCAACATCTGACGGGCATCGCCTTTATGGCGAAGGTTCATGAGGCTAAGTTGGCGGAGAAACGCCTGGCCGAGGCCAACGATGCAGCCAAGATCGTCCGATTGGTGAATGAGGCGATTTACAAGACGCGAGAGTTGGCCCGAGGTCTACTACCCGTTGTCTCCGATACCCATGGGCTGATGTCAGCGTTGCTGCTCTGGGCTGCGGAGGTAGAGGATATCTTCGGAATATCCTGTCGTTTCGAGTGCGAACCTGCCGTTTTGATCTATGACGACGCGATGGCCACCCACCTCTACCATATCGCTCAGGAGTCAGTGAACAATGCTCTGAAGCATGGCCGCGCACGTAAAATCCTTATTCGTCTGTCAGCTGAGAATGACCGCGGTACATTGTCGATTCGTGACGATGGAGCCGGCATCGAAGAACGTCGCGAAAACAGTCAAGGCATGGGACTTCACATCATGAACTATCGAGCGGCCATGATCGGCGGAACGCTAGAGGTTGCGCCCGAGCCACTCCATGGAACGACCGTGACCTGTATCTTCCCCCTGAAACCCGGTACGTAGACTATGGCTTCGACAAACATTCCGGGGCAGTCTTATGCGGGCAAGAGAACCGTCTTCGTAGTCGACGACCATCCACTTTTGCGTCAGGGACTGGCTCTATTGATTAACCAGCAGCGAGATCTTGAAGTCTGCGGCGAGGCCGAAGAGGCGCAGGCTGCGATGCAGGCGATCTCTCAGAAGAAACCAGACATCATGATCGTGGACATCTCTCTCAATGGTCCGGACGGGCTGGATCTGCTCAAAAACATTCGAGCCTCCCATCCAGATCTGCCTATATTAGTTCTCTCCATGCATGATGAGGCCATCTATGCGGAGCGTGCCCTGCGCGCTCGTGCGAACGGCTACATCATGAAGCAGGAGGCTACGGAGAAGGTGCTGATTGCCGTGCGCCGCATACTTGGCGGCGAGGTGTATCTGAGCGATCGCATGGCCAACAAGATGCTTCAACAGTATATTGGCGGCTCTCCGGCGGCGCTCCACTCTCGAATCTCCACGCTCTCTGATCGCGAGTTGGAGGTGTTCTGCCTGATCGGCGAGGGCCGCGGCACGCGTGAGATTGCCGAGGAGTTGCACCTCAGCATCAAGACGGTCGAGACCTATCAGGCACACATCAAAGAAAAGCTTCGCCTGCACAGCGGGCGTGAGCTGATCCAGCATGCAATTCAGTGGAAGATCGACGAGAAGACAGGTTGACTTCCTGTGAGCTGCCCAATTAGTTCCGTTGGGCTAGACGGCGCGACGTTTCGTTCAGTCATTTCTTCTCAATCTGAATCCAATGCGATTCGCATGGCAAAACGTTCTTGCAGATTCGCATCAGGTAATCCCCTAGCCCCCGCTAAGTAAGAAGTATGAGAAAGAAATAGGGTCAGTCCCGCTTGCGGGTTCTGCATGACAACCTCTCTACTGGCTACGCTTCGCCGATTGTCGGGGAGTTTCCCTTCAGGCGATTTGCACCTCAGGTTTCGCGTCTCAACGCGCGGCCTGCAATCTTCAGGCAAGACCAGCCCGTATCCGAAGAGGAGAACCCAGGTTATGGCTCAAGAAACAGTCCCTTACGGCCGAGTCACTCAAAAGAAACCTGCTGTGGCTGAGCTGCATATTCTGTGGATCACCGCTGGTCTTGGGTGTGACGGAGACACAGTGTCCATCACCGCAGCTACGCAGCCTAGTGTCGAGGATGTTGTTCTGGGCGCGATTCCCGGCCTGCCCAAAGTCCACCTGCACAATCCAGTTCTCGCCTACGAAAATGGCGATGACTTTATGAAGTACTTCTACATGGCGGAGCAGGGAAAGCTCGAGCCGTTCGTGTTGGTTATAGAAGGGTCTATCCCCAACGAAAAGATCAAGAAGGAGGGGTACTGGGCAGCTTTGGGCACCAATCCGAACACCGGACAGCCGATCACGACCAATGAGTGGATCGATCGACTGACGCCTAAGGCACTAGCTGTCGTGGCCTGCGGCACCTGCGCGACCTATGGCGGAATCCACGCTATGGAGGGCAATCCCACCGGCTGTATGGGACTGGCCGATTATCTGGGGTGGGACTGGAAGTCCAAAGCTGGTCTTCCGATCGTGAATGTTCCTGGTTGCCCGGTGCAGCCTGACAATTTTATGGAGACACTTCTATATCTCCTTTATCAGGTGGCCGGTCTGGCGCCGATGATTCCTCTCGACGATCAACTGCGGCCAACCTGGCTCTTCGGCAAGACAGTACACGAGGGTTGCGACCGAGCGGGGTACTACGAGCAAGGTGACTTCGCCACTTCTTATGGCTCGCCGAAGTGCATTGTGAAGTTGGGATGCTGGGGTCCTGTTGTGAATTGCAACGTACCCAAGCGTGGCTGGATGGCCGGGATCGGTGGTTGCCCGAATGTGGGCGGCATCTGCATTGGCTGCACCATGCCGGGCTTCCCGGACAAGTTCATGCCGTTTATGGACGAGCCGCCCGGAGGCAAGCTGTCGAGCGGCGCGATCGGCGTCTATGGTAAGGCGATTCGGGCTTTGCGCAAGATGACCAACGACACGGTGAATAAAGAGCCGAAGTGGCGTCATCCTCGCGCCGAACTAACCACTGGCTACCACCCCAATTCCTACTAACGAAGCCAAGGAGAGATTACGATGGGCACGATTACCGCTGTACGTACAGAGGCAGAGGCCGACAAAAGCCAATTGGTAGAGATGAATTGGGATCCAATCACCCGGATCGTCGGCAGTCTCGGCATCTTTACCAAGATTGATTTTGGCAAGCGCAAGGTGGCGGAGTGTCACAGTACCTCTTCCATATTTCGCGGCTATAGCATCTTCATGAAGGGCAAAGATCCGCGCGACGCTCACTTCATCACCAGCCGTATCTGCGGTATCTGTGGCGACAATCATGCTACGTGCGCGACGTATGCACAGAACATGGCCTTTGGTGTGCGGCCGCCTGCCATCGCAGAGTGGATCGTGAACCTCGGCGAGGCTGCCGAGTATATGTTCGACCACAATATCTTCCAGGACAATCTCGTCGGCGTGGACTTCTGCGAGAAGATGGTGAAAGAGACCAATCCGGGCGTCTGGGAAAAAGCGACGAAGACCGCCGCGCCGCACGCGGAGCTGCATGGCTTCCGCACCATCGCCGACATCATGACGGCCCTCAATCCGTTTACGGGATCATTCTATCGCGAGACTCTCCAGGTGAGTCGTTACACGCGTGAGATGTTCTGTCTGATGGAAGGCCGTCACGTTCATCCCTCCACTCTGTATCCTGGCGGCGTGGGTACGGTGCCTACTGTGCAACTGTTTACGGACTATATCGTCCGGCTGATGAAGTATGTGGAATTCATGAAGAAGGTTGTGCCACTCCATGACGATCTCTTCGACTTCTTCTACGAAGCTCTCCCCGGTTACGAGGAGGTGGGCCGCAGGCGGATTCTTCTCGGATGTTGGGGCTCGTTCAATAACCCAGATGTCTGCGACTACACCTATCAGAAGATGACAGACTGGGGCCGCGGCATGTTCGTCACGCCGGGCGTTGTGGTTGACGGCAAACTAGTGACGACGGATCTGGTGGATATTAACCTGAACATCCGCATTCTGCTTGGCAGTTCCTACTATGATGACTGGCAGAACTCCGAGACCTTCGTCCGGAAAGATCCCCTCGGAAATCCAGTCGATCAGCGTCACCCCTGGAACCAGAGCACGCTACCCAGGCCTCAGAAGCGCGACTTCAAAGACAAGTACACCTGGGTGATGTCGCCGCGTTGGTATGACGCGAGGACGAAAGACTATCTTGCACTTGATACGGGCGGCGGCCCGATCGCGCGTTTCTGGGCGACCGCGCTGGCCGGCATCGTGGATATTGGCTACGTGAAGGCAACTGGACATAGCGTCAAGATCTATCTGCCCAAGACCGTCTCGCTTCCAGAGGTAGAGCTCGAGTGGAAGATTCCCAAGTGGAGTAATGCCATTGAACGAGATCGGGCTCGAACTTACTTCCAGGCTTACGCTGCGGCAGCTGCACTACATTTCGCCGAGCAGGCGTTGGCGGAGTTGCATGCCGGCCGCACGAAGACGTGGAACGACTTCAAGGTGCCCGAGGAGGCCATCGGTTGCGGCTTCCACGAAGCGGTGCGCGGAGTCTTGTCGCACCATGTTGTGATCCGCAATCACAAGATCGCCAACTACCACCCCTATCCGCCGACTCCGTGGAACGCCAATCCCCGCGACATGTACGGAACGCCGGGGCCCTACGAGGATGCGGTGCAAAATACACCTATCTTCGAGGAAAACGGGCCGGATAAATTCAAGGGAATCGATATCATGCGCGCCGTGCGCAGCTTCGATCCATGTCTGCCCTGCGGCGTACACATGTACCTCGGAAATGGAAAGGTGCTGGAGACCTCTCACTCGCCGATGTTCGGTTTCCAGCCGTAGTTCGTACTCATGACCGATTGAAGGTTGAAGGAGGCGTGTGGCTAACGACGGTGAGTTTCAGGAACAGGTCCGGCACTTGGGCAAGTTGGTCACACAATTTGACGAGCTGCCGGATAGTGCCGCAAAGGTTGCGGGCAGGGAGTTAGTGCAACTTCTTATGGAAGTGCATGGTAGAGGCCTGGAACGGGCGATGGAGATCGTCTTCGATGCTGGAAATTTTGCTCCGGGGATCGTTGACAAGATGGGGCAAGATCCAATCGTCGGTAACTTATTGTTGCTTTACTCTCTGCATCCGGACGAGTTCAAAATTCGCGTACAAAAAGCGATAGAGCGTATGCGTCCTCGTCTACGCAAACTTTCCTGCACGGTCGAGCTTGAGGACTTACAGGAAGGTGCCGTTCGTGTTCGTCTATCGACTTCCGGTCATAGCTGCGGATCATCTACGAACGATCTGCGGTCGATTGTGGAAGACGGGATGTACGAGTTTGCGCCGGACGTGACATCGATAGAAGTTCTTGGGCTGGAAGAGCCAACGCCTGTGGGCTTTGTCACACTGGAAAGCTTATTGGGTCAGCGACTCGCAGGGGTAGGCACCGGCAATTCCCTGGAAAGAGATGGTGTCGATTGAGAGCGCCTTCGACCCATGACGAAAAGAGTTCGCTATGAATGAAGAGACCCTGCCACCATTCGAACAGGCCTTCGGAGCACTTCGTCAGTTCACGCGCACACGAAGCTCCGAATCGCGTCCGCTGGAGCAGTGCGAGTTATGCAGCGCCGGACTTGCGCAGGACCACCCGCATTTGGTGGAACTGATTTCACGGCAGATACTCTGTGCCTGCGATGCATGCGCGATGCTCTTCGACGGAATGGAGAAGTCAAAGTATAAGCGTGTCCCCCGACGTGCTCAGTATCTGACCGACTTCGAAATGACCGACGGGCAGTGGGAGAGTCTGCTCATTCCGATCAATATGGCGTTCTTCTTTCGTTCGAGCATTGAGGGCCGAGTCGTCGCGCTCTATCCAAGTCCGGCGGGCGCGGTCGAATCGCTGCTGCCGCTCGAGGCATGGAATGAGATCGCAGATGGGAATCGTGCGTTAAGTCGCCTCCTGCCCGATGTCGAGACCCTGCTGGTCAACCGGGTAGGCCATGCTCATGGGCTTACTCGGGCCGAGTACTATATCGCACCGATCGACGAATGTTACAAATTGGTGGGGTTGATCCGTACCAACTGGAGAGGACTCTCCGGAGGGGCCGATGTCTGGACAGAGATAGGCCGCTTCTTCTCCGATCTCCGATCGAAGGCAGATGTAGTTAGCGGAGAAGCCAATGCCTGACCTGAGCTTTCAGATCGAGGGAGCGAGCGTTGTTCCATTTGCAGCTGCGCCGACACTCGCTTTCAAACTTAAGATCATGAACGCCGCGGCTAACGAGTCGATCCACACCATCGCTCTGCGTTGTCAGATTCAGATTGAAGTCACCCGTCGACGCTATCCTCCAGAGGAGCAAGAGCGCATGCTTGACCTCTTCGGAACGCCCGACAGGTGGAGCCAAACGCTGCGCAACCTGCTTTGGACCAACCTCAATATGGTCATTCCTGCTTTCGCGGGCACAACTACGGTAGCCGATCTTCACGTCCCCTGCACCTTCGACTTTAATGTCGCTGCCACCAAATATTTTGAAGGGCTCACGGATGGTGATATTCCTCTCAATATCTTTTTTAGCGGGACAGTCTTCTATGCGCCGCCGGATAGCGGACTGCAGGTAGCGCCTATCTCCTGGGAGCAGGAGGCGAGATTCAAACTCCCGGTAAAGGTCTGGCGCGAGATGATGGACTCCTACTATCCCAATCATGTCTGGCTGAGTTTGCGTCGGGATGTCTTTGATCGGCTCTATCGCTACAAGATGCAGCACGGTATTCCCAGCTGGGAGCAGACGCTTGAAGAAGTTCTCCCCATGGAAGTGGCGGTGAAATCGTGAATCTGGATCGGGTGGAAAAGATCGCTGAGGCTGTGCTCTACGAGGGATACATGCTGTATCCGTATCGGCCGTCTTCGGTCAAAAATCAGCGACGTTGGAACTTCGGAGTGCTTTGCCCTCAGGCTTACAGCGAACTGCAGCAGGGATCTGATGCCTGGACGATGCAGACCGAGTGCCTGCTCAAGGCAACTCCATCCACAATGCTCAGCGTGAAGCTACGTTTCTTGCAAATAGTGCAGCGCTCAATCGGGAAGCTTCGCGCGTCAGGAAAGGAGGAGCCTGAGGGCGTTGAACCGGAGTTCGATATAGTCGATCGTCTCGAAGTAGATAGCCGTGTATTTCAACCATGGCAGGAGGCCGTTGAACGAGAACACACCTCTGCCGCGCTCGATCCTGCGTCGCTCTCGTCGCTTGCTCCTCGATATCTGGCGTTCCCTGCGGGGAAAATTTTTGAGTATCTGCATGATGAGCAGGGAAGGGCCGTCGGAGTGATTGTGCGCGAGTGGGAGAATCTAACTGCATCGATACAGTTCGGTTCAACACAGAGCTCAGACGGAGTCTTCAGGGTAACGGTCCGCGTCCGCAATGTCTCCCCCTTTGAATCTCTGGCAACTACGGACCGTGAAGACGCACTCGCGTTCTCGCTGGTGTCTGCCCATACTATTCTGGGCATCGATCAGGGAGAGTTCATCTCCTTGCTCGATCCTCCGGCGGAGTTCAAAGATGTTGCCGCCCTGTGCAACAACGTCGGGACATGGCCAGTGCTGGTTGGAGATCATGCGGAGACGATGCTCTCGTCGCCAATCATCCTCTATGACTATCCGCAGATCGCTCCGGAGAGCGCGGGTAATCTCTTTGACGCAACCGAGATCGACGAGATCCTCTCCCTGCGAATCCTTACACTGACGGACGATGAGAAGCGCGAGATGAGGCAATCCGACGACCGTGCACGAGAGATTCTGGAACGCACTGAGACGATGCCGGAAGAGCAGTTCATGAAACTTCATGGTGTGTTGCGCGGGTTGACTCCGCTCAAGGAGGAGGTGCGATGAATCAATGGGAGTGGAGCCTTCTCGAAGATAAGGAGCAGGTCGACCATGTGGTAATTGGAGGAGCTGAGGTAAGGACAGGCCATCGCGTTCGTCTGAATCCCCATGAGGGTGGGGACATACTTGACCTTGCGCTGCGCGGCCAGATCGCGACTGTCGAGAGCATTGAACAGGACTACGAAGGCCAGCAGCACATCTGTGTGGTTCTCGAGGACGATCCCGGCCGCGACCTGGGGATGCTGCGTCAGCCGGGGCATCGCTTCTTTTTCAAAGTGACCGAGGTTGAACCGCTCCCGGAAGAAGAACAGTGTGAGAAAAAAAATGTTTCGCAACCCCGTATTCTGATCGCCGGCATCGGCAACATCTTCCTTGGAGATGACGGCTTTGGAGTGGAGGTTGTACGTCGCCTCTCGGGCTGCGCTCTGCCCGAAGAGGTACGCGTCATTGATTTCGGTATCCGTGGCCTTGACCTTGTTTACGCCCTACAGGACCGTTATGAGACCACCATTCTTATCGACGCCTATCCTCACGGACAAGCGCCGGGGACAGTCTCCGTCGTCGAACTGGACCCAAACGAAGCTGCCGAACCGTCGGGCAACTTCGTTGAGCCGCATAGCATGCATCCGATGAACGTCCTGCGCATGGCGAGCGCAATGCATAGACCTCTAAAACGAATTCTATTGGTTGGCTGCGAACCGGCCACGCTGGGCGGGGACGAAGGGCATATGGGGCTTAGTCAACCTGTTGAGGTTGCTGTGGAGCGAGCGGTGAAGACGACCGAGACGTTGATAAAAAAAATCCTGGAAAGCGACCCCGTGTGAGGGCTGCCTGAAGAAACTGCGGCAAAGGAGAGTCGATATGTCGATGGAACTGGAAGGATCAACGACCAACGGAGTAGGCAACGATAAGGAAACTCTTTACATGCTGGGAGGTGTGGCCCTGGTGGTGTTTGGAGCTGGATTGATTCTTTCCAATCCGTCCATTCGCCGTTATATGTCCCAAATAGGAATCGGCAATCTCGCCCAGGTGGCGATGCCTGATGTTCAACGCTATCTAAAGATGCGGGCCATGTAGACAGACCCGGCGCGGCAGCAGGATGGAGCCTGCAGCATGTGACAAATTCAATGGAAACGACAAAAACCACGCTTGTTCATTACGTCGTCGATGCAAGGGCGAGTCGATTAACGGTGCATGCCTTTGCCACTGGACTGTTGTCAGCAGTGGGACACAATCCGACTATCGGCGTTCGCAACTTCAGCGGCGACGTGAACTTCAGTCCGGAAGCGATCCAGGGCAGCGAATTCAAAATGAGCATCCAGGCGAATTCGCTGAGCGTTCAGGACGACATCGCCGATAAAGATCGCCGTGAGATCGAAAGGCTGATGAACGAGCAAGTGTTGGAGACGGCAAAGTATCCCGAAATCGTTTACGAAGCACCTATGCTCTCAATCACCAGGATGGGAGAGTCTTTGTACACTACCGTTCTAGACGGCAGCCTGGCGCTCCACGGCGTCACACGTAGGCAGCCGGTTACTGCTCGTGTCGCTGTCTTCGGGACGATGCTGCGAGCCTCGGGTGATTTCATCCTGAAGCAGACCGACTACGAGATCAAACCGATCTCCGTGGCGGGAGGAGCGATCAAACTCAAGGATGAATTGAAGTTCTCCTTCGAGATGGTAGCGCGGGAAGAGGAGTGACAACTATGAGCTTCGTGTTAGAGAATCGTGCGTCCGGGAAGGGAGTCAGTCAATGTGCCTAGCCATACCAGGCAAGATTATCGAACTGGTTGCCGGTCCTAATCTTGTAGGCGTCGTGGAAGTAACTGGAGTGCGGCGCAAGGTCCAGTTGGGCCTTCTCGAAGATGACATGCCGAAGATCGGCGACTGGGTGTTGATCCATGTCGGATTTGCTATGTCCAAGATTAGCGAGCAAGATGCCGCAGAGCAGATGCGCCTTCTCACAGCTCTGGGCGAAGTCGAACAAGTCATGGAAGAAGTGCGGGGGTATGGTCTCGAAGACCGCGCCGACCGCGCCGGTCCGATCCCACTGAACGGGACGCGTTACTCCTAGGGAGATTGAGCATGCAATATGTGGACGAATTTCGTGACCCTGAACTGATCACCAAAGCCTCCGAAGAGATTCGCCGTCTCGCCGATCCCAGGAGGCATTACCGCATCATGGAAGTATGTGGTGGCCACACGCATGCCATCTATCGCTTCGGGCTCAAGGATATCCTGCCTTCCAATATCGACCTCATCCACGGCCCCGGCTGTCCGGTCTGCGTCTTGCCCATGGGAAGGATCGATGATGGATTGGCTATCGCCAAAGACCCAAACACCATCTTCGCGGCCTTCGGCGACATGATGCGAGTACCAGGAGCACACGGCAGCCCACTGGAGCACAAGGCTCGCGGAACCGATGTGCGGATTGTATATTCCCCCGCGGACGCGTTAGAACTGGCCAGAAAATTTCCAGAGAAGGAAGTCATCTTCTTCGCGATCGGATTTGAGACGACGGCTCCTTCCACTGCGCTCACGCTGATGAGCGCCAAGGCAGAGGGTATCCATAATTTTTCTGTCTTCTGTAATCACGTCACCATCGTGCCTGCAATCCGCGCCATTCTCGATTCTCCGGATATGCGTCTCGATGGGTTCATCGGACCAGGGCATGTCTCAACGGTGATCGGTTGCAGACCTTATGAATGGATAGCCAGGAATGAAGGCAAACCCGTAGTTACTTCCGGCTTTGAGCCACTGGATCTGCTGCAATCCATCATCATGCTTTTGAGGCAGCTACAAGCGGGCGAGGCCAAAGTCGAAAATCAATACAAGCGTGTGGTGCCATGGGAGGGTAATCGCGCAGCTCTCAAGGCAATGGCCGAAGTCTTCGAGCTGCGGCCTTACTTTGAATGGCGCGGACTTGGATTCATTTCCCAGTCAGCATTGCGGATTCGTGAAAAGTATGTCGCCTGGGACGCCGAGCAACGCTACTCTGTTCCGGAGACACGAGTGACGGACCCGAAGTCGGCGCAATGCGGAGAAGTTCTAAAAGGCGTTTTGAAACCAGCGCAGTGTAAGTTGTTCGGGAAGGAGTGCACTCCCGAACATCCAATCGGTGCGCTTATGGTTTCGTCAGAGGGCTCATGCGCAGCATATTACAACTACGAGTACCGCAAATCGCTGGTGACGAGGATCAGCTCCGTGGCCTGAAGATTGAAACTACGGCTGCGAGTTCGCCATCTGTGGTTCGATTTCGCGATCCTCAGATTGAAATGGCGCACGGAGCCGGTGGGAAGGCTAGCCGAAGACTGGTCGAGGGCCTGTTTGCGCCGCTTCTGTATCCCGCCTCTCGAAAGCCGCTAAGCGATGCCGCGCATCTCGAGGTGGGGGGTGCGCGAATCGCCTTCACGACCGACAGCTTTGTTGTCAAGCCTTTACATTTTCCCGGTGGCTCAATCGGCGAACTAGCCGTCAACGGTACTATGAACGATCTCGCAGTCTCCGGGGCCAAAGGCATTGCCATGACCGTGACCTTCGTTCTCGAAGAAGGCCTTCCTACGGCGGACCTCGAAGCCGAAGTCCGCGCGATGTCTGGAGCTCTTAAACGGGCGGGAGTCGTGATGGCTGGTGGAGATACTAAGGTGGTCGAACGCGGCAAAGCCGACGGGATGTATATCACGACCGCGGGGATCGGTACCCCGCTGCCTGGCGTCAAAGTCGATGCCCGTTCGGTGCGTCCAGGCGACAAGATCCTCTTATCCGGTCCGATTGGCGATCACGGAATCACCATTCTTCTGGCGCGCGGTGAGCTCGACTTCGAAGCAGATTTGTACTCCGACACGCGGTCCGTTCTGCCGTTGGTCGAAGCGCTGGCGGCAGAATGCGGCCCTGGAATTCACTGGATGCGCGATCCGACGCGCGGAGGCGTAGCTACCGCTCTCAATGAACTGGCGCGCGATAGTGGCCTGGGAATTGAATTGCTCGAGGAAGAGATCCCCATGCATGATGCGGTTCGTGGCGCCTGCGAGCTCCTCGGATTGGATCCTCTCCACATCGCGAACGAAGGCCAGTTTCTTGCTGTAGTTTCTCCGGAGTATGCTGCCATCGCGTTGAACTCGTTGCAGCAGACGGCGGGTGGTGAAGAAGCCCGGATTGTTGGGCAGGTTCGAGTCGAGCCAGCCAACGCAGTTCTGGTCATCACTCGCTACGGAGGCAGTCGGATCGTAGACATGCTGGTCGGCGATCCTCTGCCGCGGATCTGTTAGGACCTCGTATGCAAACTGCCGTCAATCTCGCAGCACACATTAAAGAACGGTTGCTCCTGCGCAACGAGATTCTGGAAAGCTTCTTTTCTCAGGAGGCTCGCGCACTGGCAGTCGCCTGTCGTGAGATGTCGGAACGCTTTCTAAGAGGCGGCCGTTTGCTGGCATTTGGACGCGGACCGTACTCGACCGATGCCCAACACGTCTCCGTGGAGTTCGTTCATCCTGTGATCGTTGGCAAACGCGCGCTCCCTGCGCTCGATCTCTCAGCACTCCTGCGCCCATGGCTTGATGCCATTCTTCGCCCGGAAGATATTGTGATGGGCTTCGGCCCACCCGAAGGAGATCCTGAGGTGTGGGAGGCTTTAGAATCGGCGGAGGCGCAAGGGGCAATGACCTTCGCTTTGCCCGGCCCATGCGGATCCTACGCACTCAAGGCAGCGACTCAAGACCCATTTATCCACCAGGAACTGGTCGAAGTCTTTTATCACACCCTGTGGGAGACAGTTCACGTCTTTTTGGAACACCGGGAACTGGGCCAAGATATAGGTCAAACAGAGTTTCTCTATCCTTTCCTGGGTCAGAAGAAGCAGGAGACTGAGGGCATAGTCAACGATGTCGCTGCTTCCATCCAAATGAAAGTTCACGACGACACCCTGTTGCGGACTCGCCTCGCGACAGAACAATCCGAACAGATCGGTGCTACGGCTCTTGCAGTACGAGAGCGCCTGTTGCGTGGCGGAAAGTTGATTCTCTTTGGTAACGGCGGCTCAGCGACGGACGCCAACGATTGGGCGATGGACTGTGTGCTTCCTCCAATCGGATACCATACCGTCCCTGCGATATCTCTCTCTATGGAGCCAGCCACCATAACCGCGCTGGCTAACGATGTGGGGGTCGAGGTGATCTTTTTGCGCCAACTCCTCGCACACGCGAAACCGCCGGACGTCGCGATCGGAATCTCCACCAGCGGCGGCTCTCGCAATATCGTGATGGCCCTGGAAGAAGCGCGCAAGCGTGATCTGCTGACGGTTGCTCTTCTGGGCAACGACGGCGGAGAGATCTATCGCCGAGGATTGGTTGACTATCCAATCATTGTTCGCAGCGACTATATTCCGCGCATTCAAGAGGTGCAGGCGTCCGCATATCACGTGCTTCGGGAGGCATTGGAGGTGTTGAGCCATGGCCAATCTTGAGCTCTATGGGAGTGCTCGATGCCCATACACGCAGGAGTTACGTGAGTGGCTGGAATGGACGAGGCGAGACTTCACGGAGTACGACGTGGAAGCCGATTCCGACGCACGCGCGCGCATGCATGCCCTCGACAGCAGCGTACGCACGGTTCCGGTGCTGGTGGAGGACGGCAAAGTAATTCAGGTTGGTTGGCAAGGCAGGGGTTGCATCGTGGAGTCAGAATAAACATGGCAAGCGCCTGCTCAATTCGTGTACGCGGCGTGGTGCAGGGAGTTGGTTTTCGCCCTTTTGTGTACCGTCTGGCATATGCCAACACACTGGCCGGGTGGGTGCTCAATGGCGACCAGGGAGTGGAGATTCATCTCGAAGGCGCCGAGCGGGACATGGAAACGTTCGTTCAAGAGATGCGAAGCAAGCATCCGTCCGCTTCCACCATCTCCGAAATTGAAGTCGAACCCGCACACTACGAGGGGCTGAACGAGTTCACTATTCGAGAGAGTCATCGCGCCGGCCGCCCTGTTGTTCATGTCTCACCCGATCTCCCTGTCTGCGAGGACTGTTTGAAGGAATGCTTCGACTCATCGGATCGGCGTTATAGATATCCCTACATCAACTGCACGAACTGCGGACCTCGCTACAGCGTCATCCTCGCCTTACCTTACGATCGAGCCAGCACCACCATGATGGCGTGGCCGATGGATGCATATTGCGACTCCGAGTACCACGATCCTGCGAATCGCAGGTTTCACGCACAACCTGTAGCTTGTTCCAACTGCGGGCCGAATGTAACGCTCCGCCAGAACGGACTCGACCTCGCTAGTGGTTGGGATGCGGTCCGAAGAACAGCGGAACTTCTCTGTGAAGGTAGAATCGTCGCGATCAAAGGGCTTGGCGGATATCATCTAGCCTGCGATGCACGCAACCCCATAGCAACCGCTGCCCTGCGAGCCAGGAAGTATCGTAAGGAAAAACCCTTTGCCCTCATGGTCAAAGATATCGGGGCAGCAAGCCGGTTAGTTTTTCTTACCTCCGATGCCGAGGAGTTGCTCACTTCCTCAGCTCGTCCGATTGTGCTGGCACAGGCTCGGCTCGAACTTGAAGGCGTTTCGCCTGACAATCATGACCTCGGTTTGATGTTGCCTTACACGCCACTTCAGCACCTTCTCTTCGCCGCGGGTGGACCGGAAGCGCTTGTAATGACCAGCGCCAACCGATCGAACGAGCCAATTGCCTATGAGGATGCGGACGCGCTGAGGCGGCTCTCCGGAATCGCGGATGCGTTTTTAATCGGCGAACGTCCAATCGCGCGTAGAGTAGACGATTCAATAGCCCGTGTCGGAGCATTCGGTCCGGTGGTGTTTCGCCGGTCTCGAGGTTACGCGCCCAACGCAGTCGCAAGACTGCCAATCAAGCGCCCGGTGTTGGCCCTGGGATCGGACCTAAAGAACACGATTACGCTGGTAGTCGACGGTCACGCTTTTGTGAGCCACCACATTGGCGATCTCTCGCATTATCAAGGGTTCCAGGCTTTTGCAAAGACCATTGAAGATTTCATCTCGATGTATGACATCGACACTGGCGACCTGCTTGTAGTGCACGATTGTCATCCTCAATATGCTTCGACAAATCATGCCGCTACACTCCTGGCTCAGGAGACGCGGGCGATACAGCATCATCGCGCTCACCTGGCTTCTGTCCTTGCAGAACGTGGCGAGTGGGAGAAGAGCATTTTAGGCGTGAGCTTCGACGGGACCGGCTTCGGCGATGATGGCAGCATCTGGGGCGGCGAAATCTTTATAGGAAGTCTTGAACGAGGTTTCGAGCGCGTTGCCCACTTGCGCGCAGCGACTCTCCCCGGAGGTGATGGCGCCGCGCAGTGTCCAGTACAGGCCGCATCCGGTTTTCTGGTTCAGATCGATGGTTTGCCCGACTTGACCCAGCCGCCTTTCCACTTTACCTCACACTATCAGGACGCCGTGCAATTGATACACCACAACGTGCGCACCTTTTCGACGACCTCCGCCGGCAGGCTATTTGATGCAGCTGCCGCGTTATTGGGTTTTGTGAGAGAGAGCACGTTTGAAGGTCAGGCTGCGATTTGGCTGGAGCAACTGGCACGCGACTCTGCGAGTGTGGAAGCCTATCCTTTTCCCATCACTAACGGGGAGCTCGATTTCCGCCCGCTGCTCGAAGCAATGATTCGTGATCGGCTGCGCGGACGCGGAGTGTCTGATATCGCGCGCTGTTTTCAACGTGGAGTCGCTGCGGGAACCACCGAGCTTATTCTTCAACTCTGCAGTAGCCGCGCGATTGATACGGTTGTACTCTCGGGAGGCGTTTTTCAGAATGAACTGCTACTTGAAGACTTGAAATCGCTCCTCCTGCCCCACCGTCTCGATATCTGGACGAACCACGCAGTGCCTCCTAACGATGGCGGGATCAGCCTTGGGCAGGCAGCGCTTGCTGCATTCGGCAACTTCAACGATGTGAAGCATTCCGTTCGCGAAGGAGTCGTTCATGCATGAGCTTTCGATTGCGATGAGCATCGTGGATATGGCACAGGAGGAAGCGGAGCGGCGCAACGTGCACATAGAAGCGGTCCATTTGGAGCTTGGGGCTCTCTCGGGTGTGGTGAAGGAGGCGCTTCTATTCTCTTTTGAGATAGCTTGCGACGGTACCCCGCTCCAAGGTTCACGTCTGGTAGTGAAAGATGTGCCCATAGAGGTTTACTGTCCGGCATGCAACATGCCAAAGACCCTGGCATCCATGCAGTGGTTTTGTTGCCCTGACTGCGGTACCCCGGCGTCTGAAGTGATCCATGGAAAAGAACTCGTCATCACCGCACTGGAGCTTAAACAATGAGCCCTGAACCGCGCCTGTTAGAAGTTCGCAAAAACGTTCTCAAACAAAATGATGTGATCGCACGGGCTCTGCGGGACCGGTTTCGCGCGCAGGGAACCTATGTGATTAGCCTCGTCTCGAGTCCTGGAGCCGGTAAAACTACCTTTCTCGAAAAGACTCTTACCGTGCTCAGGCCGCATTATCGCGTAGCTGCACTGGTAGGCGACCTGGCGACGGAGAACGACGCGCTGCGGCTCGCACGCAGTGGCGCGCCAGTGCGGCAGATTACCACCGGAACGCTCTGTCACCTTGAAGCGGCAATGGTGGAGAACTCCTTGAAAGATTGGAAGTTAGGCCAGCTGGATCTGCTCTTCATCGAAAACGTGGGCAATCTGGTCTGCCCCGCGTCTTATGATTTAGGGGAAGATCTGAGGCTCGTGTTACTTTCCGTGACGGAAGGCGAAGATAAGCCGCTCAAATACCCGACTATCTTCAACGGCGCCGACGCAGCAGTCATCACCAAGATCGACCTTGCAGCGGCGGTCGAATTCGATGAACTGACTGCCAACGCGAACATCCAGGCGGTGCGGCCAGGAATGCTCGTATTCAAAGTATCGGCAAAGACCAACGAGGGAATGGATGGTTTCTTGCAGTTTCTTGCGCAAACACATACTCGAAGTTCACAAAATACTCCTGTGTAGACGTCGGCATGCTGAAATGCATCGAAACAGGAGTAGAAAGCAGGCAACAAGCTGGACGAGGTGACTCACATGATGAAACTTATAGCTGCCGCAGCAGGAATCGGCGCAATCGTAGTGATGATTTTGATAGCTCCCGACGTATCCCGTTATCTCAGAATCCGGTCCATGTGAGATTCCTGAGCAATAGCTGCCGAACGTTGCCGGTCCTAGAGCTGTCACTCGTGGATTGGTTATAAGACCGGCCGCTTCGGAGGCGGCATCGCTGTCAAAAGCTGAAATACCTGCTACTTCAACTATTACCGAACTCTTACCTGCGCCCTCTAGCCATGCCTCGCGCCCGGCGTTAGCCTCGACACTAGAGGCAGGCACGCCATGGCGACTCTTGTTACACAACCGCAAAAAACCGGCAGTCCCGACATAGTTGAAGTGGTGCAGGCTAAGTCGGCAGAGTTTAACTGGATTTTCTTCGTCGTTATTGCGGCATTCCATGTGGGCGCTATAGCGGCCCTGTTTACCTTTTCTTGGTCTTCTGTTGTCGTATTTCTTGTGATGTGGCTCCTCGGTCAGAACGTAGGCATTGCCATCAGCTATCACCGCCAACTGACTCATCGCAGCTTCACCACGCCCAAGTGGCTGGAGTATGCCATGGCGATCTGTGGGACGATGTCGCTGCAGGGCAGTCCCACCTACTGGGTCGCGGTGCATCGTATGCACCACCAGTACACCGACAAACCTGGCGATCCGCACTCTCCCCGCGATGGCAAATGGTGGTCGCATATAGGCTGGATCCTGCGCGGCTCTCTTCACAGTGAGACCACCATGCTCGCTCACTATGCGCCGGATCTGCATCGCGATCGCTTCTACCGCTGGTTGGCTGTGTGGCACTGGCTTCCGATCAGCCTGACCGGAGTTGCTTTACTCGGTGGAGGCACCGCTTTCGGCGGATGGAGGTTGGGGCTCTCGTGGTTACTCTGGGGGACATTTCTTCGTATCACCATTGGCTTCCACGTAACCTGGCTGGTCAACTCGGCGACCCACTTGTGGGGTTCGCGCCGTTTCAAAACCCGTGACGACTCAACCAACAACTGGTGGGTCGCGCTTTTGACCGGCGGAGAGGGCTGGCACAACAATCACCATGCACATCCTGTGTCTGCCAGCCATGGCATGGCCTGGTGGGAACTGGATTTCAACTACTGGGGTATCAAATTACTAGCGTTGTTCGGTCTGGCAAAGAACGTCAAAGTGGCGCATCTCCCGGAGGCACCTGGTACGCGAATAAACCCTCTCTAAGTCTCAAACGCAAAATCGCCTAACGGACAGTGCTCAGGGTGTTCGTAAGCACCGTGCCGTAGGCGACAGACATTTAGAGATGATCACGGCTCGAATTAAGCAACTATCTCTCCGGTTGTCCCGTGTCGACATGGATCGTCCCTGGCGAGGAAGTCAAGCCACCTTGTTTTTCGTTATCGGGTGTCCAGTTAAACGTGTAGATTTTACCGGCAGCGTAGGGATTAGGTTCGGTCCCCTCCGGATAAGTAGCCGTGTTTGGCCATGTTTCATTCAGCGTCAATGACTTGTTGTGGGGCAGGTGTGGGCAGAAATACTTCGAATACGTGCTGGTGAAGACCCCTGAGACTTCAGCGACAAACTGCAGAGTGTCCGTAGCTTCCATGTTGATTTCGATTGGATCGGCAGAATCGGTGAGAGGAACAACAACAATCGACAAGATAATTCTCCTTTTGTTGAGGTGACGTTTATTGAGTTAGTGATGGTTTGCCGACATGAAATCCGGGGTCTCGCAGAAGATCCCGCATGTCCGGATCGTTTTCGAGTTGGCTCAAAGGAAAACCTTTGTGCAATGCCATCTCGAGATAACCCAGCGCCTGTTTGCGATCACCGCACATCTCGTAAGCCCCCGCGACGTTGACTAGGATGCTTGGGTCATCAGGGGAGAGCGCTATCGCCGTCTGCGCATGCTCCAGCGCACTCCCCGGCACTCCATCCTTCGCCTGCATCACAGCCAGCAGTGAGTGCGCCTGCGCATCTTGTGGTTTCAGTCGGATATTCTGCTCGAGCAGCGGCACGATTCGCTCTCGCACCATCTTTGCTTTTGAACTTTCTCCAAGCCGCTCATACGCGATCAGCAGGTTATTCCAAACCATGTAATCGTTCTCATTCAATCGCAGGGCTTTCTCGTTGACCTCCGCAGACTCCCGATACCTCCGCTGAGCAAGATAAAGGCTGGCAAGATTTGCATATGCCGGATAAGTTGGCCCCAGTTCGATTGATCTCTTCAGAGCCTGCTCGGCGGTCGGAAGCACCGCGCTGTCTCCTGAATCCACATAAGTCGCGCCCAGATTGAGATACACCTCCGCATTGTCCGGAGTCATATCAATCGCTCTTCGCAGCGCAGTGATCGCTTCAGGATATTTGCCCTGGCGGTCATAGAAGTTACCGATGAGGTTATAGCTCTCCCAATCATCGGGCTTCAGCGCGACTGCCTTTTTGTAAGCAGCCTCTGCGTCGGCGACACGGCCAGAACGCTCATACGCGCGTGCCAGCCCCCTCATCGCCATTGCGTTTCGCGGATCGAGTTGAAGAGCATGTTGAAACTCCTGCAGCGCGAGCTCGCGCTTCCCGCTAACGTCATGAATTCGCCCAAGAGTCACATAGGCCGCGGGCAAACTACTGTCGAGCTGAATTGCCTTCTCAAGGTTTCCCTGGGCTTCGTCGAGCCAGTGCTGATTCCGATCAAGTTGATACTTAAGTCGATATGCCTCTCCGAGCTGACCGTAGCCGAGCGCGAACTTCGGATCGGTCTCGATCGCCGCGTTCAATACTTCGATTGCCTGATCCAGATTTCCCGCTTTGTCGTAACGCTGCATATAGCCCAACGCAGTCAGGTAATTCTGATATGCCGCAGGCACAACGGATCCGCCGGTATTGTGCAACATCTCGGCGGACACAGGTAGATCCATCAGATGCGCGAGCCGCGATACCGCTTCGTCTTGCAGCGCAGAGAGGTCTCCAGCCTGATCCACAACATCGACAGACCCAATCAGGCGAAGATTCTTTGTATTGATAAGGTTGAGATTGAGATTCACAGCGGTTCCATCGCGCCGGATGCTTCCGCTGATTACCAGATTTGCGCCAAGCGTTTTGAGCGCGGCCGCGGGGTCAGTCACTTTGAGACGGCGGATCTCGCTCGCCGGAATTACCCATAGCGCCTTGTTGCCAACATCGAGATCGGAAAGCTTCCCCGATAGCGTATCCACCAGGCCCTCGCTCAGAGCTTGATTCTCCGGGTTATTCCCAATGTTAGTAAAAGGAAGAACTGCGATATGCTCTTCACCCACTCTTATGCGGGAACCAAGTTGTTCGCGGACCCGAGGAAAGAGAAACAAACAGGCCAGTAGAACAAGCCCACAGAGGCCGAGGCCCAGTGGCAGCCATCGGTTTCGAGGCTTCTGTGCCCTGGACCAGGTAGAGACGGAAGCTTGCTCGACATACCTGCGGATGTCGTTTGACCGACTCGTAGTCTTCCTGCCAATCGCTTCTCTTCGATTGGTTGAATCGTTCGAAAGCTCTGCTTGTGCGGCTTGCAGATCCGCCAGCATCTCTGAGCAATGCTGATAGCGCTTCTCGGCGTCCTTCGAAAGGGAGCGATAGATGATTCCCTGCAGCGCGATGGGCAAACCGTCAAGCGACTGCGGCGGCTCGTTGAGAATCGCAACCAGAATCGCCGGAATGGTTCCGCGCTCGAAGGGATTACGTCCCGCCAGCATCTCCGCCAACACTACTCCAAGAGACCATATATCTGTTCGCTGGTCGGTTCGCTGGCCCAACGCCTGTTCGGGCGATACGTACTTTATCGATCCCACGATGCCGCTGGCAGTTGCGGTCTCTGCGTTGATCAGACGAGCCAATCCAAAGTCGACGATCTTAACAGACCTTGTGTTCGTCAGCATTACGTTTGACGGCTTGATGTCCCGATGCACGATATGGTGTGAGTGGGCTTCGCATAGGCCGAGCGCGACCTGAATAGCGACATCGACGGCTTCCAGCGTGCTCAGCGGACCTTTGGCAATCCTTTGAGCCAGAGAAAGACCGTCATAGAAGCCCATGACGATAAACGCGTGGCCATCCGTCGTCTCTTCGATCCCGTGGATGACGCCGATGTTCGGGTGATCCACGGACGAAGCCATTCGTGCTTCAAGGACAAAGTACTCTCTCTCACGAACGTCAGCATTCAGCAGGGTGGGTAAAAATTTGAGCGCAACCGTTCTCTCGAGCTTGGCGTCCCAGGCACGATAAACAATACCCATTCCACCGGCGCCGGCGATGCCCAGGATCTCGTAGTTATTCCCAACCAGTTCTCCCACCGGGAGAGCGTTAGTAACCTCTGCCATTGAAATTCGCTCACGTCCAGAAATAGGAGGCAGTTCTTCAGGCTCGAAACCCTCCTAGGGTATCATTCCGAATCATGTGAGCCGCAATTGGGCCGGTCCTTGACAGTCGTTTTACAAACGCGGATAGCGGTGGATCATGGTCTTACTGTACGAAGCCATCAAAAGTAAATCTTTGCGGCAAGCTCGATCTGACGTGAGCCATTGAGGGTTGAGCTGACCTGACCGGCTGAAGACGAATCGATATTGGTCGTTGGAGCGGCAAAGGTAGTGTGATTGAAGAGGTTGAAGAACGACCCACGAAACTCTAGAGATCGCGTCTCACTGAAGTGGAAGGACTTGAGCAGGGAGAGATCGAATTGAACCAGCCCATCGGCGCGCAACAGATTGATCCCGCCGTTGCCGTAGGAATACAGCGCAGGAACGGCATATGCGTCTGCCCCGGCGGGTGCGAGCGTCTTACACGCTGAGTTTTTCGAGTCGAAGTACCAGCAGTTATGGTTTCTCAGCAAGAGTGGTTTGCCAATCACATTCGGTCTTTGGCTGCCAACACCGGTATTAGCCTGATCGCCACTGATTGTCGGCGTGTAGGGAAGTCCCGATTGTAGCGTCGCGATTCCTGAAAGATTCCAGTTTCCGACGATGCCATTGACCCATTCAGGAAGACTGGTGAGAAACTCTCGTCCACGTCCGAAGGGAAGATCGTACAAATAGCTGGCGACGAAGTTATGCGTCAGGTCGTAGTTGCATACTCCGTAATATCGAATCAGCGGGGTGTCCTCTCGCACGACCGAGGTATAGGTACCGTCCGTCAGGCACTTGCTGTAGGTATAGGAGACGAGCAAAGTCGCACCTGCGAAGGCACGCGTCTCCAGCTTGGTTTGTAGAGCGTTGTAGCCTCCATTTCCCGCAAAGCGTGAGTTGTTGATGGTGCCCCACTGTGCAAGCGGACGGCGAGGCTGCACCGCTCCCGCGCCTGGATTCGGGTCGTTGATCTGAAATGCCTGTTGCATATGAGTTGTCTTATTGCCGACATAGGCCACATCCAGAGAGATTCGCTGACCAAATTGATGCTGCATCGCAAGATTCCACTCCTGGATATAGGTGTTCTGCACGTGCAGCGCCATGCTGGTGATGCTCGGAGTGGAGCAGGAGTCTGCTACAAAACCGAACGCGCATTTGGAGCCGGGGTTTGGATTCGGAGCCACTATTGACTGGCCTTGATAGAAGTCGGCGAGCGTGAAGGTCGGCTTCGGCGTCGTATTGTTTTGTGTTTGCGACGCAATGAACGGGACTGTGTTTTGTGTATTGTTGATTGCGTTGTCGTCTGGGAAGAGATAGAAGACGCCATACGCGCCCCGAATTACGGTTGTACCCCGTCCAGGACTATAGGCAAAGCCCAATCGAGGTCCGACATCGTGATAGTCGGTCTTGCGTACAGATTGCGGCAACCCAAGGTCGTCTGTGTATTCGAACCGGTCGGAGAACAGCGAAAACAGCTGCGGAGTCGCGGGCTGCGCGTTCATGGAGACGTTCGAGGGAAGCACGAGCTTGCCGGTGCTCGTGTCGAAGCCGGAGGTTTGGCCATTCACCGCGTTGTAGTAAGGGTTGATCTCCCATCGAAACCCGGCATTTATGGTGAAGTTCGGCCTCGCGTGATAGTCGTCCTGAAAGTACATGGCCTGGAAACTTCCGGCACTCCCCCACAAGTTCCTAAAGGTGCTGCGGCTGGCACTCAGAGGATCTCCCAGCAGAAAGTCGGCAAAGTTGTCGCCGGAGTACGCCCCGTTAAAGTTGAAGGTTCCCACCGAGTTATTGCCCGCGACAAAGGTGTTGGTGTTGTGGAATAGCTCATATCCAAAACGAATGTCGTGCTTTCCACTGGCGTAGCTCACGCGGTCGACATACTGCCACGAGCGAATCTTGTTCTGCTTCGGATAACTATTGTTGGCCTGCCCGTTGAAGTTAGAGTAGTTGGCGATCGTAACGCTCGGAAAGCCCAGAGTCGATGGGGGCGCAAGTCCGTCCAGGCCTATGATTCCGGCCTCGTCATTGATGTTTTGCCCCTGCAGTGAACTCGTAAAGAGGAAGTAGCTGCGATAGTAGGAGACCTGAAGTTCATTAATCCACTTCGGGCTGAAGACATGGGTCTCCCGGAAGAGAGCATCCTGCCCGCGGCTGCGCAGAGGAAAGCCGCCCATTGCTGGAAAGGCGTTTGGATCCGTCTCGTGATCATCAGAGATGGAGTAGCGGCCTGTCAGACGATCGGCCGCGGTAAGTTGATGGTCCACACGGATGTCGCCTTGATCGAGCTGTTGCTTCAGCTTATTGGTGACAATAGCGCGGCTTGTATTGCCCGAGACAAAGTTCGCATGAGGCATATACTGCAGCAGAAACTGCGCCTGTGGAGAGATGAGCGAAGCTGGAATCTTATTGAGCACCCCGCCGTCCGAGACCTGTTGGCCAGTCGCAGGGTTGATGATCTTTGTCGTGATAGCTCTGAAGTCTCCACCCCGTTCCGCATCACTGGGAACGACGCTGTTGAAGTTCTGAGCCTGGGTAAACAGCGTGCTCTGCATGTCGACAAAGAAGAACGTCTTGTCCTTCCAGATCGGGCCGCCGACCGCGAGCCCAAACTGATTGCGGTGCAGCGGCTCATCGCGTGCGTGGCTTCCTGTCGCCGGAATAAAGAAGTAGTTCTTCGCATCCAGAGAGTTGTTGCGCAGAAACTCATACAAGGTGCCATGAAACTGATTCGTTCCGCTCTTCAGTGTGGCGTTGATGATGGTCGGACTATGGCCGTAGTCCGCACCCATGTTGCCCGACTCCACCTTGAACTCCTGGAGCGCGTCCACATTGGGCTGAATGATCGTCCCGCCAAGTTGAAACTCGGTAATATTCGCTCCATCCAGATACCAGCCAGTCCACGAGGGAGAGAGGCCGTTCACATTGACGTTCACGGCGCTGGCCCGAATCGAAGTACCGCCGGTCGCGATGTTCTGACCGCCCTGGATGTAGCTGACGCCGGGTGTCAGCTGCGTCAACTGCCAGAAGTTCCGGCCATTCAGCGGCATATTCTGAACCGTCTGCGTATCGATCACCTGACCCACCGACGAAGACGCCTGGTTCAGCAGAGGAATCTGGTCCGCGATCACCGTGACTTTATCGTTAACGCCGCCGATATGGAGTACAGGATTGATCGTTGCATGTTGCGCCACCTGGAGCTCGATATCCGCAATCTGCGCCGGCGCAAATCCCTCATGCGACACCGTGATGGAATAATGGCCGACCTGTAGATTCGGAATAGTGAAGCTGCCACTGCCATCGGCCTTCACGTTTCGCACCTGCCCGGTTCCGATATCCCTCGCACTCACCGTAGCGTCAGGAATCACTGCGCCTGAGTCATCCTGTACTGTGCCGACGATCGTACCGGTGTTCGACTGTGCGTTGGCGGGAGTCAATGCGGCGGCACAAAGCAAAAATAAACCTAAACCTGAGAGAAGTTTTTTAGAAACGATGCGCATCACTGGTGCTCCATTCTGGATCTGGTTTTTCCTGCGATCGAGCTATTAACCCTCGGCTGTCTGCGATCGTTGTCGCTCTCCTACACCCACAGCAAAGGCTGGCGAACCGGATAGTTGCGAATGATCTCCCTGTCGGTAGGGTCCGGATCCTCGATCTTCCAAAGCGAGAGGTACTCCGGCTTTTCGCAGGCGAGTCCTGCAAACAACAGCCCCGGAGAGCGCACGGGCAACGAGTCAAAGTGCTCCACGTCCTTCCGGTAAGGCCACGTGCTCTTATCCTTCAAGTAGGGATAGAGAAACTCAGCTGCCTTGCAGAGTCCGCGCCCGTCGGAGAGCTTGAAGGTCGGCAGATCCTGTCCGACACCCTTGAGCGACTGGCAGAGACTGGCCATCACGTCGAAGTTAAAGATGGAGTAGCTATAAGGCTTGGTTCGTGCCAGCTCCTTGGGAAAGGAGCCATCGGCTCCCAGCTGATTCGGCAGAAGGATATCCGTGTACTGCCGACGTACCTGGCTGCGCGTCTCTCCATCTCCGATCAGCCGCGCGAACTCCGCCGCCTGCAATGCCCAGCACATCGCGTGATTGTTCAAGGCGTCCCGCTCTTTCTGCCCCTTGTCGCTGGTCTTCATCCATTGGAGATAGTCGCGGAACCAGCCCATGAGAGCCGTCATCTCTTCCTTTCGAAGGAACTTGGCCGCAATCAGACCCGCCGCGCGGGCGACCTCGACCAGATGAAGCGTGTCGATGATTCCATAGGAGCGACCGGTGGAGACACCATGGACCCCCTGCGAGAACTCCAGGTTCGGATTCATCCGCGTCTCAGGAGAGATAAACCATGCCCGCAGATGGTTGCAGGCGCTCTCCCCGTAGCGGCGCTCTCCCGTCAACAGCCATGCTGAGGTCAGCGCCGGCATCTGGATCGAAAGCGCAATCATCGCCTTCCTGTGTTCGTTAAAGTTGTCGGGATTACTTTGGCCGTCCCGGTTGATGTATGGACCGGTTGGATCTTTGGGGTTCGGCCAGAAATAGTCCGCTTGCGAGAAAAAGTCGTGAACCCCTCCCGGACTGCGATCGGAGCGGAACGAGGTGATCGTCACTGGCTTCCGTGTCAGATAAAGTGCTCCCGCCTTTAAGATTCGCTCGCGATCGGTCTGGGCGACGAGCCGATAGGCATCACTCTTCGTTGGACCAGCTGGTAGTCCGCGTAACAGCCCTCCTGACGACATAGCGGTGATGGTGATAGCTTTGCAAAACCGGCGTCGGTCGATTCTTGACGGGGAAATCGTTGAGGGGGAAATCGTCTTTCGCACTTCGTCTCCTGGTGGTAGAGCTGGCAGGGCCACACTCCTCGTCTGAAAGCATCGTTGGCAAGTGACTAACCGTTTGTTACATCGGCGACTCGCTTTAAGTCATAGAAAAGGCTATAGTTCGTACTTGGGACAAACTTTGCAAATAGCGTATCGTCCCATCATTCCTGTATGATCCTCGCGTCCAAGATGATTGCTGTCGAGCCAAGTCGGACCAAGTGGACTCCGCTCACGGAAGAAGATCGCAACGCCGTTCTGGCGGAGCTGGAGACTGTCCTCTCCAGTTCACACTTCTGCAATAGCAAGCGCTACCCCGCTTTCCTTCGTTATGTTGTTCAGCAGACCCTCAACGGGAACGGCGATCAGATTAAGGAACGCACCCTCGGGATAGAGGTCTTCGGCAGGACGCCGGACTACGATACCAACGCTGACACCGTGGTTCGCTACACGGCGGGGGAGGTCCGGAAGCGACTCTCTCTATACTATCACGAGGCGGCCGACTCCCCGATTCACATCTATCTCTCCGCAAGATCCTATCGGCCTGAGTTCCTGCGTTTTCCCGAAGAAGCACCAAGCGCGCTGCTTCAACCAACAGCGTTGTTAGATAAGCAGGATGCTCTCTTCGAACTTCCGATGGCCAGTTTGCCAAGCATCGATCCTGCCTTGGGCGGGCGTACTCGAAAGATCCTTCGGCCACTGCTCGCAGTCGTTTTGATTGCTCTCTCCTTCGTTGTTGCACGAAGCCTATGGAACCGAAGCTCCTCAGAGGGAATTAACCGTTTCTGGTCGCCGATCTTACAGGCAAAGGGCCCCACACTCATCTGTCCCGGCGGAGTAGTGTTTTCTCCAAGCAGTGACGTTCATACCAAAGTCGCGGACCAGACGGTTCTAAATCCTTTCTTATCGTTCGAGAATGGTTTGGCGATGGGCCGTGTAGCTGCCCTTTTGAACGCGAAAGAGAATGACTACCGCGTGCAGTCGTCTGCATCGACAACGCTCGCCCAGATCCGGGAGAGCCCGGTGGTTCTAATAGGCGCTTACAACAATGAGTGGACGCAACGTCTGCTTCTTCCCTTGCGCTTCCACTTCAACGGTGAACCGAACGAACAAATAGTAGATGCGCTACAGCCGTCAAAATATTGGGCTCGAGACAAGTCCAAGCCTTATTCTGATAGTCCTGACTATGCACTTGTGGTCCGCTTCCGCAATCCGTCAACTGACAGTTTTGTGGTAGTTGCAGCGGGCTTGCAACGATACGGGACAGATGCGGCCTCTCAATTCATCGTCTCGCCGCGGCTGCTCGACATTCTCAATCGACGCGTTGGCTCTGATTGGGCCAACAAGAACATTGAAGTAGTGCTAAAAGTCGATGTCGTGCAGGGTAGAGTGGGTGCGCCGATAGTCCAAGACGTCTATCTCTGGTGAACAGAACGTACGAAGGATGGATACCCGGTAATTCCTCTCGTTCAAGCGTCGCCATTCTCACCCACCCCAGTGCCGGTCCCTCAGAGATGGGCGTTTGGATGAAACTCGGCCGGCTAAAATCCGACGCGACCTGCACGGATTAGCGCAGAGAAATCGGGAGATTGTCCTACGGTTCGCGCAAAAGGGTTGATGTGTTCCCGCTGTTTCAGCTCCACGAAGGGAAGACCGTCCGTGACCAACCGTCCGCGCTCGTAGAGCAGTTCATCCAAAGTCCCATTCAGGAGTAACTTGTAGCTCCAGGCCTTAGGTTTGGGAAGGTCTTCACTCAGCTTGCTGTCGAGCGTGGTGGTGCAATTTTTTGTCACCGCGTTGTACCACTCCGGATGCTCACGTAGATGATTGAGATAAGTCACGTAAGTAAGGAAGAACTTCCGTACAACATCAGGCGGTGCGTTGGTCCGGTACATGTAAACTTCCTCGTCCTTCCGGTAGTTCGTGCGCAGCCTGATTACATCGCGTTCATCTGCAGCTATAAAGATCAATTCGTATTGGCGGAAGAACCCCAGGATCGCCGAGTAAGTTTGCCCGGGCTTATAGCGGGCCTCGATTGAAAAAGCGAGATGTTGGTTATCGCCGAAATCAAAGCTCACAATCGGATGGCCGATCCAGCGAACGCCCCAGTTAACGAAGAAGAAGTCAGCCGCGCGAAGATCGGAGAGATTGTAGGTCCGGTCGCTCCAGCAATCGGAATATTCGGTCTCCGAGTGATAGTCGCAGTTGCGGACGTTATGCACTGTAATTCTGTCTCCCGCGGTCTCGGCCCACGCCGTCCGTGCCACATCTGGCCGCCAATTTCCATCATCGGACGGCTTGAGGCTCAGCCACCATCCAAGGACGACACAAAAACAAAGTAGGCAACACAAGGCACGGTGCCGCCCGGCCTTGGCGACAAGAAAAATCAAGGCAACAAGATAGATCGCTGCGAATACAACACGAAGCGAGAGAATCCGACAATCCACATAGATCGCGGCCACCGCCCAGAGATTCAGCAGAAGAAGTACGAACCCGATGAACGTAGCTGCAAGCACCCGACACAGTTTTAGAAGGAAGCTTGATCCTGACCGAGGTGAAGCCGGAATCTGATAGGTTTGGGTGCCAGTCATTAGTCCGCCTCTTTCGTACCTTGACCTCTCCGCAGCCAGAGATCACCATAGCTAAAACGTCTTTCATCTCAGGAAGCCGAGGGGCGTGGTTAGGCTGCTCGTAACAGCGTGAGTTTTCCGCCGGATGGAAGCGAATCGATTCTAGTGTATTCGGCACGAAGATGCGGTGTCGGGACCGTCTACACCCGCATAAGTGCTAGTTTGCGGGATTATGGGCGTTTTCAGCGGTAAGGGTCCTCAATCCGGCCAGCGACTTCGACCCTACGTCGCTGCCAGGAACGGATAAGCTGCCCCACGACTTGAACCGCAGTCGTTTTGATGGAAGCCCCTAAGCTTTTAGTGTTTCAGGACAGGCCGCTATAGCTGACTTGCTGGAGTCAGCCGTGCAGCAAGGCCATTCCTCGAGGTTTTCGAGAAGCCTGTACATCCCACCGAGTTGCTGGGCAGAGCGGGCCGCTACTTTACTGAGCGCGTGGAAAGCCCAATTCAGAAGACAATTAAGATCGCGGGGGCTTCGGGCGCCGCATCAGTGATCACTTGATGCCGAGACCTGCAAGTTTTTCGTAGAGCAAACGCCGATGGATTCCGAGCCGCCGAGCGGCGTCCGACTTGTTGCCCTGAGATGCCATCAGCGCCTGCTCTATGAGATGGCGTTCCCAACTTGCGACCGCCTCATGGAATAGCATTCCCATCGCTGTCTGAATGTCGAAAACGGCAGGTGAAGAACTCTTCTCCTTCGTCAACTCCGCTTGGATCTGTTCGGCTGTGATGGCGCGTCCCCCAGCCTTGACGGCAGCACGTTCGATCAGATGCTCCAATTCCCGCACGTTGCCCGGAAAGGAGTAATTGTGCAGGGCCATTGTCGCGTCGGCAGCAAGTCCGGTTGAAGCGATTTGATTGCGTTGGGCATAGCGCGCGAGGAAATACTCTGCCAACGGGAGTATGTCGGACTGACGTTCGCGAAGCGGAGGGAGCCGAACAGTGAAGGCATTGAGACGATAGAAGAGGTCGGCACGAAAGGTCTTCTGTTCAACATCATCTTCCAATGGGCGGTTCGTGGCCGCAATCACCCGGACATCGGTATCGATGGAAACCGTTCCGCCGACCCGCTCGAATGTGTGTTCCTGCAAGACACGCAGGAGCTTGGGCTGAAGCGACAGCGGTAGTTCTCCGATCTCGTCCAAAAAGATCGTGCCTCCGTCTGCGGCTTCAAACTTCCCGCGTTTCTGGGCGATTGCTCCGGTGAACGCCCCGCGTTCGTGTCCGAAAAGTTCAGACTCCAGCAGCTCGGGAGGCAATGCTGCACAGTTGAGGATGATGAAGGTGCGACGGCTTCTCGCGCTGTTCTGATGGATCGCGCGGGCAACAACCTCCTTCCCCGTTCCCGATTCCCCCAGCAGCAAAACTCCCACGTCGGTAGCGGCGACCCTTCCGATGTTCTTAAAGACCTCAATCCAAGCCGGCGAGTTGCCGATTAGCTGAGGCTTCAACCCTTCTTCGGATGTGGTCATGTCTTCAACAAAACGGTCTCTGAACCGCTGCTGTCGTAATACTTCGACCTCGCGCTGCAGTTCCATGTGCCGGATTGCGCGAGCTACCGTGGCGAGAGCCAAGTCGATATCGAGTGGCTTCGTGATGAAGTCGTAGGCCCCCAGTTGCATTGCCTGTATCGCATTCGGCCCCGTACCGTGGGCCGTGAGAATGATGACAGGCATGGTCGTAAGTAAACCCTCGGATCGGAGGCTTTTGAGAAATTGCTCCCCGCCTCCGCCGGGCATCTTCCAATCGCAAAGCGTAAGCTCGGGAGTCGTGGTTTGAAGCAAGGTGATCGCTTCTTCAGCATTCGTTGCGACAAGGGTCTGGTATCCCGCATCTGACAGCAGTTCCCGGAGCGTCTCTCGGAAGTTATGATCGTCGTCCACGATGAGCACTTCAGACATCTTGTCCTGCCTCTTCATCCGCCTGTCTTAGCGTATCGCGATCCTCTCTATCCAAGGGAAGCCGGAGCGAAGCGACGGCTCCTCCTCCCTCGTGATTGGCAAGAAGCAATTCGCCTCCGTGAGCCTGAACAATCTCAAACGAGATGGAAAGACCGAGTCCCGTTCCGGTGTCTTTAGTCGTGTAGAACGGGTCCATCGCATGACGCAAGGCTGCCGGGGTAAATCCGCGCCCGTCGTCCATGATGTCGATGCGGGCGAAGTCAGCTTCGAGCGCAGTGCTGATCGTTACGCTTCCAGCTTGTGAGTTGGAATGCGACGCTGAATGCACAGCGTTCTCCATGAGGTTGTCGAGCACCTGGAGCAGCCGGCCTCGGTCTGCCGTGACGACGCAGTGGGATGCCGCCTTGCAGTCAATCTGAATACCTTTGGCCGTTTCTTTGTCTGCCCACGTCGAGGCCGTAACTGCGCATAAGTCATCCAGCGAGACGGGCTGAAGTTGAAGCTGAATCGGCCTGGCGAAGTAGAGCAGACGGCTAATGATCGTGTCGAGGCGGTCGATCTCTTCGAGGATCACTGCGCTACTCCGCCTAGCAGCTTCTGCATCAGTGGAGCGCTGCCACATCTGCGTTCTCATTCTGATCGTGCCTAGCGGATTCCGTAGCTCGTGCGCTATCCCAGCAGCAAATTGTCCCAACGCAGAGAGTCGTTCATTGTGCCGAACCTGGGACTCCAGTGTCCGCTCGTTCTCGATCTTTTCCTGCAAGGCGAGCGCCAGCGAATCGATACCGTGAAGGACGCGGTCGAATTCTTCTAACGGTGGCCGTCCCGTCATTTGCTGCGTGGCTGCGGGTAAACCGCCTTCCAATGAACCCAATCGTTGAAGAACGATGTTGACTCCGCTGCGAATCTCCGTCGTAACGAACACGGCAAGCAACGCGGTCATCAGTGCCGCGATACCAAACCCAACACTTCCAAACAGGAGTTCGCGACTCTGTCCGCCCTCGATTCCAGGGAGACGCTCCATGAGCCAAGCAGCGCCAGTAACTTCATCCGCTCCCCCGGCAACCTCATTTGCTCGGGACGGCTCGTGGATCGGAGCCGCTACAAAAAGGATGGCGTCATGTGGCCCCTCAAAGCGAAATGTCTTAATAGCATTTGCAGCGACTGCTTCACGCGCGAGATTCTCGATAGTGGGCCGCTCTCGCTCGGGCATACCCTTCTCCGCCCCCGGTCCCTCATGGGTTGGGAAGGCGTATCCAATCAACGCATCGGCTCTGGCAGCGTAGAAGCCGCCCTCTACCCCGTCCTCGTGTTGCAGCGTTTCTGCCGTGAGCCCTTTGAGAAGATCAGGTTTGGGATGGGGTGGCCCGTCGCGTTCAGGGTGTGGTGCCGGAGCAGGGGGAGGCGGCGGGGGTGGCCCCGGCTCGATCGCTCGCAGAGAATTATCCGCCGTCCGATGGTCGGCGTAGTTCCGCGCGAGATTGGCAGCCAGGCTGACAAGATGATGCTCGGTCAGTGAGAGCGTTTCCGCATGGCGATTGCGAAGAAACGTAAACAGGCTGATGGCAGCGGCTGCGAGGAATAAGAACGTCAGAACGACGAGCAAAAGGATGCGTGAGCGAAGGCTTCTCCAAAAGATCTTCGGCATTCGGCTCCTCTCTCGTCATGCTCTTTAGAACTTTTATCAAGCACCTGTCGTTATGGTGTGCAACTTAGCTGCCATCGGTAATCGTGCCTGATTTTGGCCGTTGTTATGGAGATCAGATGCTAAGAGCCTCAGCCATCGCGAACGATCTGTACGCAATCCGCACAGCAGGTGAGCGAATTGCGGTCGGGCCAAGACGCCCCGGAGACCTCCAATCCGCGAAATGTGTAGCGATTGAAGGACTTCGGCGGTTCCGAGGAATGGCACGCAGGTTGCCTTACTAAGGACAGAGGTATTGCCGATGTACATTCCATCTTCCCTACGAATCACCACTCTCGGGCTTGCACTTAGCTCTGTGGCGTTTGCGCAGAGCCCGGCTCCCGCACCACCAGCACCTCCCGCAGTCGCACCGAATGGGGCTCTTGCTGCTTCGCCAACTCCACAACTCCCCGTTGTCACCCAATCCTCTCGTGTCCGAGCTTTCAACGCGGGCCCGGGCGGAGAGGTACGGAGCCTGTATCTCCAGAATGGCAGCATGGTTGATTTGGCGCCCGCCCTCGGGGCACAAGTTGGCCCAGCAGTCCGTAAGGGCGAAAAGATAACCGTGACCGGCACGAAATCGGAGATAAATGGACAGTCTTTGGTCGAAGCGGCGAGCGTTCGGTTGAACGATCAGACGTTCTCTGCGAACGCGGCCTCCATTCCTCCTGGCAGTGCCGCACTTGCTGAAGGTGCCGTCCCACCGCCGCCGGGTGCGCCCCAAGCACCGCCGCCTTCACCGCGGCGCAGAAACAAAGCTGCCGCACCCGCACCCTGCGGCGTATCGGCTGACGCACCTCCGCCACCGCCCAATTTCGGTGGGCCTCCTCCGCCTCCTCCGGACGGAATGGCCCCGCCCCCGCCCCCGCCTGACGGAATGGCGCCGCCCCCGCCACCTCCCCAAAACTGAGAATGCGTGACTTCTAAGTGCAAAGTTGTCCCTTGCCGGATGTTCGGGCCATAGCGGCCCGTTATTCGGCGGGGGCAAGCACTGCTTCTCGATCAATCAACCTTGTCTGTTAAGTGGGGACCGACCTATACCCGCATCGAACCCTTTACCAAGAGAAAGAAAGGACTACGTTTATGCCACCCCCGAAGAAGGCTGCGAAGAAAACTGCAAAGAAGGCCGCCAAGAAAACTGCTGGTCATCACCACGATAAGTATCACCAGGCGAACGACCTCCGGCGTGCTTATGAGCACATGGGGCGGGTCGCGGTTCTCCGGCAGTCCTCGAAGTCGTCTACGACGGACGCCGTTGCCGAACTTACCACGCTGGCTCAGCGAGCGATAAAGGATGGACATAGCAAAGACGCTGCCGACCTTCTCCGGGCGTCAGAACATCTCACCTTCGCAGTTCTTGCCGGCGAGGTCTCTGGTGTCGTCCGCATCTCTGCCGAACTTAAACAGTCCATCACGGAACACTTCGATGAACTGAGGCAAAGGGCGGATGAACACTGGGAAGAAGAAGAGGAGCACTCCAACATCTTAGCTGGGATCTATCAAAGCTCTCGCAACAGCGCCGCCAAGGCGTTCAAGACTCGCGCTTATCACCAGGCCCTTGAGTTTGCGCGCGCCGCGGAAGCTCTCGCTCATGTGAAGCAGCATGGTCCCCTCAAGCTTGAGAGAGGCCACAAGAACCTGCAACTCAAAAGCGCTTAGTTCCTCGAAAGTCGTCACCAATGGTCAACGCTACGGAAATCGATCCCGGCAAGAAACGAAGTATTCACGCCCTCGAGGCGACAAACTTCTTTCTCGCCGATGTGCAAACCGGTCTCGGGCCGTTTCTCGCAGCGTACCTCGCGGGAGCCGGTTGGGAGCCGGGACGCGTCGGAATGGCGTTGACCATTGGCGGCATCATCACAGTTGCCCTACAGGCTCCGGCTGGTGCCATCGTCGATCAACTCAGGTCGAAGAGATTGATTCTCGTCCTCGCTTCAGCCGTGCTTGCTGTAGGGGCTGTATTGCTCAGTATTACGGCTGCACCTTGGGCCGTGTACACGTCCCAACTCCTGATTGGAGGTGCAGGGCCATTCTTGGGACCAACACTTGCTGCGGTCACGATGGGAATGATCGGCGTCACCTTCTTTGACCGTCAGTTTGGAAAGAACCAGTCCTTCAACTCGGCCGGTAACGTGGCTTGTGCGCTCCTGATTGCTGGGATGAGTCACTTGTTCGGAAACCGAGCCATCTTCATCACCGCTGCGGTACTCACCATCCCTACGGTTCTCGCCATCCGTGCGATCAAGAGTAAAGACATCGACTATAACCTTTCACGCGGTGGAGCGAGCCAGGTGGACGGCAAAGAAGTCCCCGCAAGAGCTTCCGTGATGAAAACCCTGTTGGGAGACCGCGTTCTGCTGGTCTTTCTAGGTTGTGCCTTTCTCTTCCACTTTGCCAACGCAGCCATGCTACCGCAGCTCGGCGAGATGCTCTCGCATGGGGCGAAGGCTACTGCGGCTCCGTTCATGTCCGCCTGCATCATCGTGACGCAAGTTGTCATCATGTGCTTCGCTTCGGCTATTGGACGATTCGCCAACCTGCATGGGCGGAAGCCGTTGCTCATGGTCGGCTTTGGAGTTCTTCCAATTCGCGCGCTCCTCTACACCCTGACCCACAACGCGGGAAGCCTGATCGCGATTCAAATACTGGATGGCGTTGCGAATGCGATCTTTGTCGTCGTTTCGATCCTCGTAGTTGCGGACAGAACTCGGGGCACCGGGCGGTTCAACCTGGTGCAAGGCAGTCTGGCAACTGCCGTCGGGCTAGGCGCAGCTCTCAGTAACACCTTCGGCGGAGAGCTGATCCAACATTTCAGCTATCGCATCTCGTTCGTGTCTCTAGGGGCCATCGCCGCACTTGCATTCGTCCTGTTATGGACCGCGATTCCCGAAACTCTTCCGAGCGCGAACGAACCGGATAAAGACGTTTCTTCTCCAGCCACTCCCCAGGAGCTTCCAACATGAACAGTCTCGCATCGAAACGTCCATTTCAACCCCAATCACCAGACGCTGCTGGTGTGATTAGCTGGGTTCACTTTGGCGATCTCCACATGACCAAGGCCGGTGAACAGAACCACCTCGATTTGGCCGGAATCGTGAATGAGGTCAATCAAGCATTCGCCGATTCTGTTAGCTTCGTCTTCCTGCCTGGAGACATAGCCGACGACGGTAGCTGCTCCGCCTACGCGGTGGTGCGCGGAGAGCTCGACCGCCTCAATGTACCGTGGTGCTCCATCATTGGTGACCACGACGTTCATGAGAACAGCTTCGCAAACTTTCGGGAGGCGATGTCGGAACAAACCCACTATGCCTTCACAGTGGGATGCACGCGGTTCTTGGCCATGAATGCCTTTGACGTGCCCGAGCCTCCTTCCTTTACCGTGTTCAAAGAGCAACTGAGGTGGTCAGAGCAGGAGTTGCAACAAGCGACGAAGAAAGGCCAGGCCAAAGTTCTTCTGCTGCACTGCTACCCGAGCGACCTTAAGGTCGGCGGAGAAGAAGTAAGTCGTCTCGTTCGTGAGTACGACGTACGTTTGATTGACATGGGACACACGCACTACAACGAGATCGCGAACGATGGCTGGACACTCTACTCTGCCACCCGTTCCACCGGACAGATTGAAGAGGGGCCAGTCGGCTACTCCGTCACCAACATCGACGGCGATGTTGTGAGTTGGCGATTTATCGAACTGGGAAAATTGCCCGTCGCGGTGATTACCTCACCGAGAGATGAGCGGCTTCTGACAAAGTCCAGCGAGATACCGCAAGGAACTTTGAAGATTCGAGCGAAGTTCTGGGGCGACATGGAGGCCGTGGAAGCGACCGCTCATCTGGACGGGCAGACACTCCTCATGAAACGTGTCAGTGACAGTCACGTTTGGGAGGCTGACGTTCCCAGTCCCCGTGAGGGAACCCATCCTTTGAAGGTGTCCTTCCAAGATGCGCATGGGAAGGTCACCACTGACGAGATTCGTCTCGCGGTCGGACAGCGCACGAAATGGAGGTCCGAGCAGCGCGATCAGGAAAACGCACTTGAGGCATGGCCGGAACATGGACTGCTAGGGACCCAACTCGGACCGAATAAGAATGGAAAGAAGTGGTGATGATCGCGCACATACTGCTCCCCTCCATCGTTGGTTTGTCTATTCTCCTCATGCTCATTCGACCTCGCGGCATCCCTGAGGTCTGGTGGATTGGGGGAGGGGCCTTGCTGCTCGTCGCACTCCGCCTCGTGCCACTTGCGCTGGCCGGCAAAGCTGTTGCCGAGGGCAGCGACGTTTACCTCTTCCTGATCGGAATGATGCTCCTCTCAGAGTTAGCGCGGGAGCAGGGTGTCTTCGACTGGGTAGCTTCAGTAGCCGTTCGAAGCGCGAAGGGATCATGTTCACGACTGTTCGCCCTGGTATACGGTGTGGGAACGCTCGTCACCATCTTCATGTCGAATGACGCTACAGCCGTTGTGCTGACTCCGGCGATCCTCACGGCAGTTCGCAAGTCGAAGGTGGAGCCACTCCCTTACCTCTTCGTTTGTGCCTTGATCGCGAATGCCGCCTCCTTCGTCCTCCCAATCTCCAACCCGGCCAATCTCGTCGTGTTCCATAAGGGTATGCCGCCTCTGGGTCAATGGCTGACGTCGTTCGCAGTCCCCTCCGTCCTTTCGATCGTCGCAACGTTTCTCGTCATGCGCTTCCTCTTCCGCGATGAGCTTTGCAAGTCGATTGACGCAGAGGTCGAAGACACTCCTTTGAATAGAAACGGCAAGTTGGTCCTGGGAGGCCTGGTCGTCATGATCGCCGTCTTGCTCGCCGCGTCTGCGATGAAAAAGGATCTCGGACTTCCGACATGCCTCGCAGCTCTCGTCATCACGGCCGTCGTTTCGATCAAGGCTAAGCAGAACCCTTGGAAGCTCGGAAAGGAGATTAGTTGGAGCACTCTCCTACTCGTCGCGGGCCTCTTCATCATGGTCGATGCCGTCGAGAGCCAGGGCGCACTTCAGCTGACGCAGTCGTGGTTAGCCTGGGCACAGCGCCTGGCGCCTGCCTCGGGGGCGCTAGTGGTCGGCTTCGTTGTCGGTGTTGGCAACAACGTCATCAACAATCTTCCCTTGGGGCTCATCGCTGGCGGAACTATACAGGCCGCTCACATAAAGGGACTCATCGCTAATGCTGTACTCATCGGCGTCGACCTGGGGCCGAACCTCTCCGTGACGGGATCGCTTGCAACCATTCTTTGGCTGCTGGCCCTCCGGAAGGAAAATCTGGACGTAAGTTTCTGGAAGTTTCTACGAGTTGGAGCGATTGCCATGCCGGTCGCGTTATTAGCTGCCCTTGGCGGCGCAATCGCCATGAACGCCTTCACCGGAAAGTGATAACCAAAAGGAGACGGAAATGAACGCCGGATGGATAATCCCCTTCATCATCATCGGAGGCGCGCTGCAGAGCTGTGGCGCTGCCATGAACGGTCAACTGAATAAGTACGTCGTCAACCCATGGCTTGCGTCCGCAGTCTCGTTCGCACTTATCACCTTGTTCTTCCTGGGCGCATCGCTCATCATGCCGCATCCGCTGCCAACCCGTGAACAGTTGGCTCAAATGCCGTGGTGGGCGGTTGTAGGAGGGCTTGTCGGCGCGGTCCAGGTGTATGCCGGACTGACTCTCGTCAACAAGGTTGGCGCGGGTCCGTTTGTCGGGTTTACCGTGACTGCCGCCTTGGTCACGTCCTTACTGGTTGACCACTTCGGGTGGTTCCGCATGCAGCCCCACGCCTTGAACCCTGGGCGGATCATCGGCGGTCTCCTTCTCGTTGGCGGGATAGGCCTCATTGCGAAATTCTGACCCTCGCGGAGAAAAGCTTCTACTTTGCGATCGCTTAGAGGCCAAGGAAGTGCAGGGCGTGATGCGGCATTCGCGCACCGCGACGACTACCGATGTCTACATGCAGGAGATTCCCGAGAGCGTGCAGGCAACTGTCAACTCCATCAATAAGGAGTTGCGGATGTTGTCTACAAAAAATGGCCGGAAAGTCGCGAAGCCACTCCCCGATGCTGTTCTCGTCGGAGGGAAGCCGCTCAAGCGTGGCGCTGCGTCAGTGAAGGTGTTTGGAAATTTGACACCAAATGACACCAAGCGGCAAAGGACGAAGGCCGTAAGTTGTTGATTTATTGGTGGACCTGATCGGGATCGAACCGATGACCTCTTCCATGCCATGGAAGCGCGCTCCCAGCTGCGCCACAGGCCCACTCTCAGGAAGGACTCTTTCTATTCTGGCTGACAGCTCAATATTAGTCAACGTCGGCGGGAACTTATCTATCCTGCACCGGTGTCTAAGTCTAATAGAGTGAGCGAGCACTCGGCCGCCGGCGGCGCAGTTTCTAATACCTTCTGGAGCGTCGCGCTCTCGAAAGTTGCATAGCGATTCATCACGTCGTAATGTAAAGGACACCCGATATGCAGGCGGGCACGATAGTGGGCAATCTAGCCAGTGCGATAGGCATTACCACCGAAGACGTTGCTCTCATCGCTGACCTCAAGGCCGGCTCCGAGGAGGCGTTCGCTGTGCTGATCGCGCAGTACCATCAGCCGCTCTACTCTCTCATCGCACGCAGCCTCAACGATCCAGCCGACGCCGCAGACATCACGCAGGAAGTCTTCATCAAGGTATTTCGCAGCATCCGCGGCTTCCACGGCGATGCCAGTCTGCGAACCTGGCTCTATCGCATCGCGCTTCACGAGGCCTCTAATCAGAGGCGCTGGTGGTCACGCCACAAAAAGCAGGAGATTACAATCGACTCCTCCTTTGAGGCCGATCCCGATGCCGAAAACAGTCATCTTAGCCTCGCCTCTACGCTTGCCGATCAGTCCGATTCTCCCTTCGACCACGTCGCCCAAGCCGAAGTTCGCGAGCGCGTCGAAGCTGCCCTTCGCCAAATTCCAGAGGCTTTTCGCACTGTAGTGATCCTGCGAGAGATCGAAGGTTTCGCTTACGAAGAGATCGCCGAGATCCTCAACGCCAACCTTGGCACCGTGAAGTCGCGACTCACCCGCGGCCGCGCCGCCCTTCGCACCATCTTGAACGCCGACGGCGCCGTCGCTGCAACCAATTCTGCGTCTTCCATAGACTCTCAGACATCCAACGTCGAGGTGGCCCAATGACCTCCCCAACCTGTCTGAAGTGCCAGTCTTCTTTCTCGGCTTATCTCGACGGTGATATCAGTGGACGCCAGATGCATAAGATCGCGTCGCATCTGGAGAGCTGTGCCGAATGCGAGCGCGAGTTTACCGCGTGGCGTGCTACTCAGCAGGTCCTCGCAAGCGTAGGACCAGCGAAGGCCCCCGCAGATCTGGCGCTTCGGCTTCGGCTGGCCATCTCGCATGAGCACTCCAGGCGCAAATCGAGTTGGATCGATACAGTTAGCCTCAAGTGGGACAACGCCGTCCGTCCGATGCTTCTGCAGGTCTCTGCAGGTTTCGCAGGCACCGTCGCACTCGTCGGCGGCATCGCGCTTCTTCTCGGACTTTTCGCTGCGCCGGAGCCCGTCATGGCAAACGACGAACCCCTCGGCGCGATGACCTCTCCTCACTATCTCTACTCTTCAGTCAATCCGCACGCCATCGTCACCGATCACGACGGCGTCATCATTGTTGAGGCCAGCGTGAACTCAGAAGGTAAAGTCTACGACTACCGCATCGTCTCCGGACCTGAGAGTCCGGCGACCCAGAGCCAGGTGGTAGATCAGCTTTTGACCAGTGTCTTCCAGCCCGCCAGCGTCTTCGGCGCACCGGTGCGCGGACGCGTCGTGCTGACCTTCTCGGGCATCTCCGTCCGCGGCTAGAAAGTCCATTTCGCCACACACAGGTTGACCCAAGAGTTGAGTCCATGCAAACTGATCGCGAACTGCTCGCCTCTGCCTACGAACACTTCAATATCCGCGAGATAGACTCCGTACTTAACCTCATGCACCCCGACGTGGACTGGCCCAATGCGTTGGAGGGTGGTCGTGTCCGCGGCCATAGCGCTGTGCGCGACTATTGGACCCGTCAGTGGGCCATGCTCGACCCTCATGTCGAACCCACGGGCTTTGCCTTGAACCCAGACGGCCGCACCATCGTTCAAGTTCATCAAGTAGTGCGCGATCTGACTGGCAAGGTTCTCTCAGATCGAATCGTGGAACACGTCTATCTTGTGCAGGATGGCCTTATTCGCAGTATGGAGATTCGCGAAACTCCGCTCTCCTGAACCGATGAATACCGTGGACAGGTTGCCTCGCATACCTTCGCTCCCATAAACTTCACGGGAGCGTCGAATCTATATCGTGTCCCTTCCAGCAAAACCGTCTTCCTTTCGTCATCCCGCGTTCCTCCTCGTCTGCCTCGCGTCTTCCTTGCTCCTGACCCCTCTCAGCGTCAGGGCGCAATCGAGTTCTTCCAGCAGCAGTTCAGAGAGCCCTCCCGATGCGACCATCTCGAAAGAGGCGCCCGCCAAATCTGCGCCCCGCATCGCTCAACCGGAAGCTGGTGGCTCTGCCATTACTCTCGAAACCAGTGAGCCTCTCTTCGATCTCGCTGTTGCGCTAAACGTCTGCGGATATGACGACGGCCTCGCCAACTCCGCCCCGGTGCGCCTCAAGATTCGCGATGACATTAACGCGCAAATTGCCCCCTCCGCCGACACCCGCACCAGCAGAGACGCGCTCTGCGCCTACGTCCGTGAGCACACCCTCGTTGATGCCAGCCTCAACCTTGCCCAATACATCTCGCTGGCTCTCTACCTGTCGCCTCCGCCCAGCCTCTCCCCCATCGTCGGCGAGACGGAATTGCCGCCCGACTCCACCCAGGTCGTCAACATCCTTCCTCTGCTAAGAACATTCGCTGAGAGTGTAAATCTCCACGCCATCTGGATTGAACATCGCGCTGAGTATGAAGACCTCCTCAAGCGTGTCCACGACCCACTCACACGCACCATTCTCAGCACCAACATCTACCTCCATCTCCCGGTCAGCAGCTACGATGGACGCCGCTTCCTCGTTCTGCTCGAGCCCATGCTGTCTCCCTCCGTCACCAACGCACGCATCTACTCGAACGACTACATCGTCGTAACCTCGCCGGCGGCCGAACCTCTCGGCGCAGTCCACATGGACGACATCCGCCATAGCTATCTCCACTACGAGATCGAGCCTCTGGTCTACTCTCGCGCCTCCGCGATGGAACGCCTCCAGCCTCTGCTCAAAGCTGTTCAGGATGCGCCGCTCGACTACACCTACAAAACTGAGATCGTGCCTCTCATCACGGAGTGCCTCATCAAAGCCGTCGAAGACAGGACGATGGACGTAGGGATCCCCAAACCAGCCAAGCCGACTGCCGTAAAGCAGCGCGCCGAGATCGAGCAGTACAACGCCGACCTGAGCGCCTACGAGCGTGAAGCCGAAGCCACCCGCCGCAAGGCAGTCGATCTCGCCATGCGACAGGGCTGGGTGCTCACCGAATACTTCTACAATCAGGTCGGCCAGATGGAGAAAGAATCCGTCAGCCTCAAAGAGTATATGGGCGAGATGGTCTACGGCATGGACGTCGACCGCGAGCGCCATCATGCCCAGCAGATCGCCTTCCTGCCCTCCGGCAGCCGCGACGTCCTCCGTCGCGCCCCGCAGCAACTTACCGGTCTGCAACTTGCCGAAGAGAAGATCTTCAAGGGTGATCTCGCCGGCGCGTCCGACATCGCCAACAAAGTTCTCGCCGACCCCAAAGGCGACCACGCCCAGGCCCACTACGTCCTCGCTCGCGTCAACCTCATGCAGCGCCAGCCAGGAGCCGCCTTCGCCGACTTTCAGGAGGTGCTCGACTCCTCGAAGGATCCACGCACCCTCGCCTGGTCGCACATCTACTTAGGCCGCCTCTATGACGTAAAGGACGATCGCAGGAAGGCCGTCGCCGAGTACCAGGCCGCTCTCACCGTCCGCGACGCCCAGCCCGACACCAAGGCAGCCGCTGAAAAGGGAATCAAGGAGCCCTTCGTTGCACCAAAAGTCGCCCATCAACAGGAAGAAGATGACGACGCCCCACTGGACCCCAGCGGAAAAGCCGAGAAAGACGCCTACCGTCCCCCGCCGCCCCACTAGGCATTGCCCCGCTTTTGCCGCTGTTTTGCTTTTGCTTGATTTTTGCTTTTGCCTGTCCTTTGCTTTTGCTTGTCCTTTTGCTTTTGCTTGTCATCCCGCAGGGATCTGCTTCTGTCTTTGTTTTGCTCGTCGCTGCCCATGGCCCGGACAGAGCCCTTGGCAGCATCGAAACTTCACCCTGAACAGGTGTCCCTTTCGCCGCCGCAGGAGTAAGCTTTCCCGGCAAATCCGCTTCTTTCCGCTACCATCGAGCGTCCACCCCTTAGCACTAAGCCGTCTCCGTCCGGTAAAGTAGAGCAGAGAAGTTCTATGACGACGCGCCACAGAAAGCCCGGACGATCGCAGTCGAACGACGCCCCCACGGCTCTGTTCGAACACATCTTCCAGCGTCCCGATCTCCTCATCTGGGCCCTCACCCACCGTTCGCTCGCCTACGAGACCAACCCCGAAACCCTTCCCGATCCAGCCGCAGACAACGAGCAGCTCGAGTTCGTCGGCGACGCAGTCCTTGGTCTCGCCGTAGCAGAGGCTCTCTTCCGCCGTTTCCCCGCCTCCCGCGAGGGCGAACTCACCCGCCTCCGCGCCTCTCTCGTCAGCCGCCGCCACCTCGGCGAGGTAGCCGCTCGCATCGACCTCGGCTCGCTCCTCCGTCTCGGTCGCGGCGAAGAACAGAGTGGCGGCCGCAAAAAGCCCGCGCTCCTGGCCAACGCCCTCGAAGCCGTCATCGCAGCCCTCTACCTCGACGGTGGCCTCGACGCCGCACGCGCCTTCATCGAAAAGCACATCATCGAGCCCGCTCTCCCCGACCTTCACCTCGCCCTCGCAGGCAGCAAAACCTTCAGCGGCGCCATCGGCGACCACAAATCCGCCCTCCAGGAGCACCTCCAGGCTACCGGAGCCGGCCAGCCTCACTACGTCCTCACCGACCAGAGCGGACCCGACCACCAAAAGCGCTTCCGCGTCGAAGTCCGCATCGATGACAAATCCGGCGGCTCCCGCGCCCTCGCTGAATCCGAAGGCTCCACCAAAAAACAGGCCCAGCAAGCCGCGGCCCGCCTCGCATTCGAGCGCCTCGTCGCCGAAGCCCGCATGGTGGCCGAGACCTCCTCCCTCGACGTAACCGCGGAGGTGGTCGAATGACCCAACCCGCCGCCGTCTCCACCAATCCTGCCGCCCAAAGTCCCTCCCCATCCAACATCCCACCGACGCGTCCGCCGGCCCCGCACTCATCCCCAGCGCAGCGACGCCACCACGCGCATCACGACAGACCCAGCGTCTTCACCGCACTCCAATCCCTTCTGCACCTCATCGTCATCGCCATCTTCATCATCACCTTCTGCGTGCAGCCCTTCCGCATCCCCTCCGAATCCATGGAGTCCACGCTTCTCGTCGGCGACTTCCTCCTCGTCGACAAGCAGGCCGCAGCCCCCGACGGTGCCGGTACCATTCTTCCCGCAGCCGCCATTCACCGTGGCGATATCATCGTCTTCCACGACCCCGTCGACGCCACCCTCCACCTCATCAAGCGTGTCATCGGCCTCCCCGGCGACCACCTCCGCCTTCGCCAGGGCCGCGTCTACATCAACGGCCGCGCGCTCACCGAACCCTACGCCGTCTACCGCCCCAGCCCACCCGACAGCTTCCGCGACAACTTCCCCCGCCTCCAGAGCGCCGACCCCGAGATCGACTCCCACTGGTGGATCCGCATGCGCTCCCTCATCGAGAACAACGAGCTCATCATTCCGACGGGCAACTACTTCGTCCTCGGCGACAACCGCAACGACAGCGAAGACAGCCGCTACTGGGGCTTCGTCCCTCGCGAAGCCATCGTCGGCAAACCCCTCGTCATCTACTTTTCGCTGCAACCCCAGGTCTCCGACGACGCCGACTCAAGCGGCAGCATAGCCCAGTCCGCCACCGCTAATCCCAGCCGCCGACGCGTCAGCAAAATCGACTCCGTAGTCGACTTCGCCCGCTGGGGCCGCACCTTCAAAATCGTCCGCTAGCCTGCTACTCAACTTCAAAAGCCACATACTGCAAAACCGACTGGCGTTCTACCTCCAACGCTACTGAATCACCTGGTTTGAAGTTCGCAAGCTGCTGCCGCAACTCGTCGGAGGTATTGAGCGGTCTCCCATTGATCGCCCGAACTACGTCTCCCACCTCCAGATTCGCAAGAGTAGACGGCTCTCCCGTCAGAACGCCGGCCACCACGACTCCCCGCTTGGAGCGCAACCCAGGCAACGCAGCGGCGATAAAATCATTGAGATCGACCACAAAGACTCCTAGAGCCGGAATCAGATCCTTCTTCGGATTTGTGAGATCCGACAAGCTATCCACGATAGGAAGCGAATCGACAGCATTCACAGAAAGTTTGACCGGTTTGCCACCGCGCAGGATCTCCATGTGGAGTGGCGCTCCGCGCTTATGCACATACAAATAGGCCGTGTACTTCGGAAAAGAGTCAATCGGAACGCCATCTATCGTCTGCACAATGTCCCCCGGGCGCAACCCCGCCGCTGCGGCCGGGCCAGTCGTATCGACATCAGAGAAGATCACACCATGATCCTGAGTTAACTTCAGGCCCCCGGCAAGATCTGGAGTAATCGCCTGTGCATGCGCTCCGATGGAAACGGAAGGCACAAATCCGTGGGCTTTCAATTCGTTATAAACGAAACGAACGACAGGTTCAGGAACGGCAAATCCCAGACCTTCGCTTCCGCCTCCAGTGCTATAGATAAAGGTGTTGATTCCAATCAAATTGCCGTCGCGATCGATCAGTGGGCCGCCGCTATTGCCCGGATTGATGGGTGCATCGGTCTGCACATAAACCATGGGGCGATCCAACTCAGGCTGTCTGCCCACTGCGCTGATGATCCCCTTCGTGATCGTGTGGTCCAGCCCCTGCGGCGATCCAATCGCAATGACTGTCTGGCCCAGACGAACATGAAACTGCTCCGGCAGTGCAATCGCAGGAAGGTCGTGGGCCTCGATCTTGATGACTGCCAGATCAGCATATCGATTCGTGCCGATTAACTTCGCTTCGTACACACGCTGCGGATTCGCCAGTTGAGTGTGCCACGTCACTAACTCCACCGTCGTCGGCGCAACGATCACACGAATGCGAAGTGCACCAGCGACTACATGATTGTTGGTGACAATATACCCGTCCGGATCGACGATAACCCCTGACCCGATAACACGCTGTCGTTGCAGAGCCGCCGGGTCCTGGTCGTCGTCGCTGCTCTCCGGTTTTCCGAAGCCGGTAACCTCTATCTGCACAACGGAGTGCATCGCGCGTTCCGCAACCTCATCGATCGCCTGGTCGTACTCCCGCAAAATCGCCGATCCGTCGGCGGAGTTGCCGGTCGTCTCTGGGCTCTTCTGACCAAGTACGGACAACGATGCGGAGATGCATAAAAGTGCAGAGAGAAAAGGGATCGCGAGTTTCATTCGAGGCTCCTACGAGCAAGCAGGCTTCTAAACAATCTAAGCTTCTGCTCCCTAACCGCAAAGCTGAAGATTGAGCCTGGCATCGGTTCTCGGTTAGGATTTGAAAGTGGTAAAGGAGGATGTTGAGATGAGTTCGTCAGCTGAGTCTTGGGTGGATCGTTGGTGGCCGCTGCTGGTCATTCTTTTTGGGGTGATCTTCGTCGCGGTTCTGGTGACGTTTCACCCGGCGAACTAAAAGGGGCGCGGCGCAAGCCGTGCCCTTTTTTCGCTACACGCTGGAGCGCAACAGGATCTACGGGTCTCCACTGCTATCCTGATCTGGTGTCGGAACTCAACCTGAATTTGGAAAACTGGAAGTCGGCACGCCCGCCTCAAACCATCACCTTGGATGGTCAATGGTCCCGACTCGAACCACTCACTGCAGCACAACACGGACACTCGATCTGGTTGGCTGTAAACGGCCACGATTCCGTATGGACGTGGCTCAGCGACGGTCCTTACGCGCGCGAAGAGGACTGCCTTCAGGCTCTGCGTGCCAAAGAGAACGACAACGCTTCCCGGTTCTTCGCTATCCTCCCAAAACAACCTTCGGGGACAACCGGTACTGCCGCCGGATACGCCAGCCTGATGCGGATCGACCCACCCAACGGCGTCATCGAAGTCGGCAACATAATGTTCTCTCCCCAGTTGCAGCGAACGCGTGCCGCCACCGAAGGAATTTATCTCATGTCGCGATATGTCTTCGAGGAACTGGGCTTTCGACGCTACGAGTGGAAGTGCAATGCGCTTAATCTGCCTTCGCGGCGAGCAGCCGAGCGGTTCGGCTTCACCTTCGAGGGTATCTTTCGCCAACACATGGTAATCAAAGGACGCAGCCGCGACTCAGCTTGGTACTCCATGCTCGATAGCGAATGGCCTGACCGCAAGCTTACTTTTGAGCGCTGGCTCGATCCCGCCAACTTCGACACAGAGGGGAACCAGATCCAATCGTTGACCTCCTTGGCGAACACCAGCAAATAATTCAAGCGAGCTCGAATCTCCTTGCCGAAAAAAGGAAAGAGCCCCGCAAGGCGAGGCTCTTAAGAAGTCCAACGGACCAGTCTAGGAAGCGCGCTTCTTCAAACCTCCAGCTGCCTCTTTTTCATCTTCGCGGCTCTTCTGTGCCGAATACTTCTCCTTGGCAGACTTGGGCTTCTTCTTATGCTCCGGCTCTTCAGAGCTCTGCCTCAGAATCGGCTGTGCCGCCTCGGTAATCTTTGCCGCCGCCGCCAGCTCCTCGTTCAGATTCTCCGTCAACAAGTCGATCACATCCTGCATCCCCAGCGTCTTGGCCATCGCAATCGTCGCCTGGTAACCCGCGATCTCATAGTGCTCCGTCCGCAGCGCTGCGCCGATCAAACCGCAATCGAAGGAGGCTCCTGCCTCGTCCTTCTCCAGCGCATCCTTGCCTTCTTCAACGATGCCTTCCATTCCATTGCAGTGCTCTCCGGTCGGCTTCTCTTCCAGATGCCCGAAGACCTCCTTCAAACGCTCAACCTGACCCTTGGTCTCTTCCAGATGCGCAGTAAAGAGTTCCTTGAGCTTTGCATTCTTCGCACCCTTGGCAAGCTTGGGAAGCGCCTTCACCAACTGATTCTCCGCGCTGTACATATCGCGCAACTCATCCAGCAAAACATCCTTAAGCGGCATAAACCCTCTCCTGTATCGGTCTATAGATCTGCGATTCCCGGCCATCTTGCCTCTTGTGAATCAACTAATGAGAGACACGCCACCCAAAGTAAGTTGGCCGATGACAGCTTTAAATGTCGAAGGGGCCGCGGAAACATCGCAGCCCCTTCAAAATCCGATCTAACTACTTCTTGCCGGACGATGCCGCCGACTTCGCGTGCGCATCGGTAGATTTACCATGCGCCGCCGTCGACGACTCATGAGCCTTCTTGGAGTGTTCATGCGCCTCGTCAACGTTGCCCATGTCGTGCTTGTTGGCTGCGTTGATGTGGTGACCTGCTGCCTCGGTGTGATGCTTTGCAGCATCCATATGTGCCTGTTTCGCCATTGTGTCCACTACCTTTTCTAAGAGCTTCAGCTCTTGACCCAGTACGATGACACCCCTTCGAACGGAGTTATCCGCGTCGGCTACCGGGCTCAAACACTTCTCCTGAAATTATTCATCGCTTCAAAATGTCAGCCTCTATCATTCGGCTCCTCGGCAAATCGGCATCCACTCAATGCTTCCGTAGTGGCCTCGCCTCATCGCGGCAAGGAGATTTAGGCCCGTCTGACGATTCAAAGACAGAACCCAAGGCCCGGCCCAAACGCGAGCTGAAAATAATTCAAGAAATCTTCGCCAGACTTGGCGTATGAGTTATATCCAATTCGCTACAATTAAAAGAGAGATCGGATCAAGGGCTGCCTGCGGCGAAAAGCTGCGGCAGCCCTTCGCACTTAACGTCCACAACGCACCACCAACTCACCACGAAAGCACCACAAAAAACCATGCCCACGCGTACCAGGAATAGCGTCCTCTTACGATCTACCATCGCCTCAACTAGGCTAACTCCAACAAAATAAGTATTTTAGCCGCAACCCACATGAATGCAATATCTTAGCGATACACCCTCCCGCTAAACCGTTGCATCCATTCCACTTCCGTCCAAAATATCCCCCGGGGGGGAGGGGGTACTACCGAACCGCCGTCCACCACCCCGATGTACCAAAAAAGACAGCATTGGCTTCCGGAAAAACGGCGTGCTCCGACCTCTTACAGTCTCATGACAGAGATAAGACTAGTCACTGACACATCGATAGCGGCACGACGATAGTCTTTCACTGTTTCCCGCCTTTTTTGTAGCGGGCTTGGAATTCAGCGGTGTCGTCCATGGGAACCATCATATGTCGATCGTGAGTGAAGTTCGCACAGTGATCAAGAGGATGGCCTTCGGGTATACCTTACTCCCCCAGGAGTTCACTCTCGGACTCGCAGAACCGCAGTCAGAGGTTACCGTGTGGCTGCATGGAGCAGGAGAACCCCGCGATGTAACTCACCGGCACTCCATGGTATGTGCGTCTCCACTAACTATCTGCATCGGATTTGACGAAGGACAAATAACAAATGAGAAAGACTTGGCTAACCTATCGCTGAAATTCTGCGAGCGAGACGGTCGTAAGCGAGTCTTGGGAGAGATCGGACTTAAGCCTCAGATCATCGCTGCTGCGGTGGCCAAATTGAGGTTTGTCTTGTTCGAACCCCGAAGTTCAAAAAACTTTTGTCTGCCGAAAACGCGTCTCTGCGCTCACTATTTGCTTCACGCCTATCGCCAGTGGAGGAGCGATAACACCAGAGGGATCAAGATGTCGTTTCTCGAGAGACGCGCAGGTATGGTGATCTTTATCTGCCCTCGTCCCATAATGCTGGTAAGTGTGGGCAGCCGAGAAGACGGCAATATCTTTCCCATGAACATACTTGGCAATCTCGGTAACGGCTATCTGGGGTTTGCTTTAAGAGGCGAAAGATTGGCGGCCGGCCTCGTAGAACGTGCAGGCCGTATCGCGTTGAGCAGCCTCCCGTTGTCGGAGGGGGCCCTGGCATACCAACTTGCAAATCACCACACCAAGAAATCAATCGACTGGAGCCAACTCCCCTTCGCAACAATGACGTCGACGACATTCAATATTCCGGTCCCTGAATTCGCTCAAAGAGTCAGGGAGTTGGAGATTGAGTCGGTTCGCGCGATCGGAAGTCATAAGTTTTTTATCGCGCGAATCATTCGAGAGGATAAATTTATCGACGGCTTGGAATTCTGCTCTATTCATGGGTTCTATCAGGCTTGGCGGCTCAGGAAACTCAAAGGGGGAGACGAGGAGCTAGAGATTTCGTTGGCAGGAGATGTGTTCAACAAGCGAGGCCGTCACCGTTCAGAAGCTTTTAGGGATGTTCCGATCAAGATGATTCCATTGAACGATAAGCTCAATCGATGAGTGTGAAGCGCAAGCCGCCAGGCTATTGCAAGAACCATTGGAGGTGGTCACAAACTCCGAACGACTCGATCTTTTGCTAAAACAGACGGAGAACACCGATTGGAAGATCCAGTAGCCTCCAGAGTTGATCATCTCCACTCCCCACTCCGATGGTCTCGTATTGGGGGATGGATATTGTTAGCGTTGCTGGCGACGCAGATGGCTCTGCGCACTTTACCGAAAGCGTGGCATACGCTGAACACTGACTTTCCCAACTACTACTTGACCGCTAGTCTCGTACACGAAGGATACGATACATCGCGAGTCTACGAGTGGCTATGGTTTCAACGTCAGAAAGATCATCGTGAAATCGATCAACGGCTGGTCGGTATGGTTCCGATAACACCATTCTCGACCCTCCTCATCTATCCGCTCACTTCATTGCCCATCCTGACTGCGAAGCGCTGTTGGCTCATCTTTAACCTCGGCCTTCTGGTCGCGACTCTATCGATTCTGAGACGTATGACGCGGCATCCTTGGCAGCATCTTTCTCTCGTGGCTGTCTTAAGCTTCCCACTGCGTGTGAATTTATTATTTGGGCAATACTATGTTTTGCTGCTGTTCTTATTAACTCTGGCGTGTTGGCTTTATATCTGCCAGAAGCCATTTTTAGCCGGAATTGTGGTGGGACTTGCGACAGGTCTGAAGGTCTTTCCCGCCTTCTATTTGCTTTATTTTCTTAGGAAGAGGGATCTCAAAGCGTTTGCGGGTGGAGTGTTGGGCTCTTTGGGCAGTGGAGTCGCGTCAATATATGCCTTTGGTTGTGAGCTACATCGCGTTTATCTTTTCCAAGTACTACCCTCAGCACTCCGTGGCGAAGGCCTGGATCCATACAACCTGCAGGCAGCGTCTCTCTCTTCCCTCCTTCACAAGCTTTTTATTTATGAGCCCCAGCTAAATCAACATCCCGCAATTAATGCTCCTTGGTTGTTTGCAGGCTTGCATCCACTATTGCAGATGATGCTGATGGCGCCAGCCTTGCTCCTTGCTGCGCCCAACGAAACCTGTCCGCGTCGTGTCCATCTCGAGTGGGCGGCGATCTTACTAGCCAGCCTTGCGATTTCAACGTCACCGGCATCCTATCTCTTCACTCTCCTAATCTTGCCCGCATGTTTGATATGGGGAGTGCTCCGGGAGGAGAAGAAAAACTGGTGGCTCGCTATTCTCTTGCCTCTTTATGCTGTAGCGGGATTCGTGGGTGGAACAAATAACGGGGCAGCAGGATGGATTGCGGTACTGACTGTGCCAAGACTGTATGCAATGGTTCTCCTCTGCGCGTTTGCCTATGCGGTTCTGGTCAGCCAAGAGTCAAGCAAAAGTACGAAGCGTGACCGTCTTGCCTGGGCGCTTGCGCTCGCCGCAATCCTGACCTTGAGTATCGTATTCAATCTTCGTCACCAGCGCGGACTCTATGCCGATTATCAACAACGAATTCCTATTCCAAAAGGAGTTTTTATGGCGGTTCATCCAACGGCAGAAGAAGATGGGCTTCTGTTTGTGGGGATGCAACACGATGGTTACCGTTCCGCAGTTGAACGTTTCGGGGCCATCCACTTCAGCAAAGGGCACGATGACGAACTCGGAATAGCCGCCGCGAACGGTATCCAATGGGTCGAACAAACTGGGCACGAATCCAAAATCATCTCCGCATCAGGCGGGAGCACAAGCATCCAGCAGGCCGAGTCTCCAGTAGCATCTTTTGATGGCCGGTGGCTGGCGTTTCTCCGCGAGGAACACGGTCGAACGCGCATTTGGATACGCGCTCTGGGTCAATCGGTGGCCAGAGACAGTCCGCTTACCCCGCCGGAATTCAATGTGCTCGAAATGTCGTTCTTGCCCGGAGGCGAGATTGTATTTTCAGCCACGTCGGGAGGTGGTCACCCGGGACTATTTGTGTCAGATCGAGTCGGAAGCGTACGATCTCTCGGCATGGGCGAGGTCAGATATCCTTCTATCTCACCAAACGGGCGGTGGCTCGCTTATAGCGAATTGCAAGGTGGAAACTGGAACTTATGGCTGCGCGATTTGAGCAACGGCCAAACTCACAGACTTACCGATGCCGCGTGCAACAACACTGAACCTGCTTGGGCCGCGGACTCGCAAGCTTTGATCTATGCCAGCGATTGCGGACGAGCTCTTTGGTTTTCGGCTCTTTGCAGACGGCGCATCATCTACTGAACGATTTGCTGATGTTATTCCGTCGATTGGCAGTCCATTCCTTGAAACTAACCCTAATTCACGTCTGCAGAAACAATCAAATGACAAACCGGTGACAACAACAAAATACTAAGCAAGTAGTATTTTTGTTGTCTTTGTTTTTTGTGCGCAAATGCAAGGAGTGCAAACTCGGAGATAGAACTATCTGAGCCAATCTCGCCGCATCATCTCTTCATTTATTAGCATACCCTTGAGTCGTGTTGACCTGCTTTCGATATCGGCTCGACTGTAGATCGTGTGCTAGAGCTTTGACTAAAGGCAATCTTGCGAAACTCATTTATTCAGCAGGAGTCGGGAACAGTGGATGACCTCGTGAAGCCGTTTCGTGAAATCTATGCTCCTGATCTACAGTCGCGCTCTTTGAAGAAGGAAATAGCCTCACAAGGTTATTTGCTAGTTAGGGGATTGCTGCCCTTCGAGGACGTGAATCAACTGCTGAATGAGATTCTGCTGATTGTTGGTGTCGCTGGCTGGCTTATGCCTGGTTATGGTTTCGTGGAGCGCGTAGCTGACAACGGCGCCATATGTGGTGAGTCTGACTCATCGTTCAATCTTGTCTATCAACAAGTCTTTGGCTTGGAATCTTTCCACGCTCTCGCACATCATCCGGCCCTCCGGGAGGTGATGAAACTGCTTATTGGTTCACGACTCCTGATACACCCGAAGCCGATCGGCCGGTTAATCTTTCCTAACTGTGAACGTCTCGTGATTCAGGCACATCAGGACCATCAGTCCATCGCGGGCGATCCGGAAAGCTTTACGGCCTGGATTCCACTCCACAACTGTCCACTAGAACTAGGGCCGTTGCGGATTCTCGAAGGGTCTCATCGTTTTGGGCTTCAGAAGGTTGACCCCGAAACAGGCATTATTCCAAACGGGACAGCGCGCGGAGGCGATTGGGTCAGCGGACAAATCAATGCAGGAGATGTCCTAATTTTTCACAGTCTAACGGTCCACGCAGCCGCTCCGAACGTCTCTAAACAACTCCGTATCTCATTGGATTGCAGATTTCAGGATTACGAACGAGCGGTTGATCCCGCGAATCTGGTATTCGCGGGATCCTCAAATAGATCCTGGGAAGCTACGTACGCTAATTGGCGCTCAGATGATTTGAAGTATTTCTGGAAGCATATGTCCCTGAAGTTAAAGCCTTCCAAAGACGAACTGATTCAGCTTGCCCAAACGGCCGCTTCTCCAAAGATGCAATCGAGATATGCCAGAATCCTGAGCCAGCTTGAGTCACAAATGCCTGGGTGATCACATTGACAATTTCGAACTAAGAATCCTATCTGCACTCAACTCCAACCCCGGCATCTATCCATGGCTTCTTCTCTCGACTCCTCCAGCTTCGGTGACGATGTAAGGTCTGTTGATCATACTTCGCGGGACATCTACGCTAAAAAAGAAGAGCGCCTCTCATCGGGTCGAGGGTCAAAGTTTGTCAGAATGATCCCCGAGATTTGGAGACTCGTCGAGCCGTTTCGGTGGGTTCTTGCGAGCAGTTTTTTGCTAATGATTGTGAACCGAGTCTGCAGCTTAGCTGTTCCCATTTCTTCTCGTTACCTTGTCAATAACGTAATGTACAAGCAGCAGTTCGAAAGGCTGCCCCTGATCGTAGGTGCTGTAGCCTTTGCTGCCTTCATCCAGGGCATCACCACTTACACCCTTTCGAAGCAGCTTTCCACTGCGGGCCAGCGTCTTGTCGCAGATCTGCGCATTCGGGTCCAACAGCATATCAGCCGTTTGCCCATCTCTTTCTTCGATATTAATCGTACTGGAGTCCTGGTCACTCGCATCATGTCCGATGTGGAAGGAGTTCAGAATCTCGTTGGGGCAGGGCTCATAGACTTTGTCGGTGGCATTCTCACAGGGATTATCGCGCTCGTCATTCTCATTCGCATTAGCATTCTCATGACGATCCTCACGTTCTGCATTTTGATCGTTTTCGCATGGTTTCTCAAAAAGGCATTTGGGGTTACGCGACCGATCTTCCGCGAACGCTCCCGTATCAGCGCCGAGGTCACCGGTCGCCTCAGCGAATCCATCAGCGGTGTGCGCGTCGTCAAGGGATACCACGCGGAAGCCGCCGAAGGGCAGGTCTTTGCTCAAGGCGCCGGGCGTCTTCTCCAAAATGCCACCAGTTCGATAACTGCTCGGTCGTTTATGTCGCTCTGTTCCACGATTGCGATCGGAATCGTGGTCTCGCTAGTTATGTACCTCGGAGCAAGAGGAACGATGACGCACCATCTCGATGTTGGAGGCTATGTGGAATTCACAATGCTACTGGCCTTCCTAGTTGCACCGATTGCCCTGTTGGTCAGCGTCGGAACTCAGCTCACCGAAACGTTTGCGGGTCTTGATCGCACCTTCGAGATTCTCGATGAACCCGAGGAAGATGACGAAGTAGCCCGTACGGAGGCAATAGATTCAATCATGGGGGACGTAGCGTTCAAGGACGTCACTTTCTCCTATGTTCCCAACACCCCCGTTCTGCACGGGATCAGTTTTGAGTCGATGCCGGGCACGGTCACTGCGCTCGTCGGGTCTTCGGGCTCGGGTAAGTCGACTATCATCTCACTTATCTGCGGCTTTCATAGTGCATTCGACGGTCAGGTGCTGATCGACGGCGTTGACCTTTGCACCATCCGTCTGTCGAGCTTTCGTCAACAACTCGGCGTCGTATTGCAGGAGACGTTCCTCTTCGATGGAACCATCCAGGAAAACGTTCTGTTCAGCCGTCCAAACGCTACCGAAGAGCAACTGATGGAAGCATGCCGCATCGCGCGAGTCGATGAGTTTGCCGAGCGATTTGCGGAGCGGTATCAGACAGTCGTGGGAGAACGCGGAGTCAGGCTGTCAGGCGGACAGCGTCAGCGGATCTCTATAGCTCGTGCCGTCCTGGCTGATCCGCGCATCCTCATCCTTGATGAAGCTACCAGTTCGCTGGACTCCGAATCTGAAGCGCTGATCCAGAGCGGACTCGACTTTCTAATGCAGGGCCGCACCACCTTCGTGATCGCGCACCGGCTGTCGACGATTCGACGTGCCGATCAAATCCTGGTGGTTGAGCAGGGGAGGATCGTCGAACGAGGAACTCACGAGTCCCTGTATCAGCGCGGGGCTCGCTATTATGAGCTTTACACGCGTCAGCACGGCCTTGAAGCTAATTTATTCCTCGCACCCGGCGAAGGCGACAGGATCATCTAACATCACGCTTGTCTCCATGCCACTGCGGCAGAGTAATTCCTTGCGTAATCTGGTTTTAAGATGTGACGATCTGACAAATTAATGACAGACTCCAGACCACCGAATGACACACCCGTTGGAGCCTCGCGATAGCGTTAAAGCAGCATGTGTACTTTATTTAGTTTGAGAGATCGCGCACTTCTCCGACGAGTCGGCAACGTGCTGTTTTTCGTCTGGATGCTGTGCTACTTGCCAGTTCTCGCTGCTCAGGACACTCCTCTCCTCTCGGGAGGGTTAGGCTTACTTACAAACACTAATGGCGGTACTACGTCTTACCAGACAATCGCGGTCCCAGTGCTGGAGGCTCCGATCGGTCAACATCTGCTGGTTGAATCGCGTGCCAATGTTCTCGAGACTTTTTCCCCGAAAGGGAACGGCCAAGGGTATAGCCATTCGGGGTTTCTAGGATTGTCGTATCTTCAGGCTGACTACATCGCCACGCCGCACCTCACAGTGGTAGGCGGCTACTTCCTTACACCGTTTGGCACCTACAACGAGCGGCTTTCACCGATCTGGATCAGTAACCTGCAGGATGCTCCTTTGATATACGGTATCGGCACCATGGGAAGTGGTAGTGGAACGGGCGGCATGTTAAGAGGTAACGCGCACTCGACGGAAACGGTCTCAATCAGTTACGCAGCTTACTTTTCGGCAGGCAGCACGAATAAACAATTTCAGTCGTTGCGTTCAACGGGCGGACAGATATATGCGTACTTCCCTAAGGTAAGGCTCGAGATCGGAACATCCTATGGGAGGACGCTGGAGGGTACCGAATCAAACTCCTTTGGAGTGCATCTCTGGTGGGAGTTGGCAGGGATTCCTCTGAAGATCCGCTCTGAGTATGCACATGGGGCTCACTCGCAAGGATATTGGATAGAGACGGACTACCGGTTGTCTCAGATTCATGGCGCTGACAGCTTGATCGGGCGACTGGAACCGATATTCCGGCTGCAGCAGACCTTTCGAAAGAGTCCGGATGCTTCGGACTTTCTGCCAAGCGCCGATACGCAGAGAAGCGATTTTGGACTCGATTACTATCTGCCGCACGAGGTGAGGGTCAACACAAGCTACTCGCGTCAGTTCTCCTCGACCGGAAACGTCAATGTCTGGGAGACTGGCGTTGTCTATCGTTTCTTATTTCCGGCCTGGAAAGGCAAGCTGCGATGAACATTTTTATACGAATTTCCTTCTGTGTTCTCTTGTTATCTGCGGTGCAGACGTTCTCGCAGGCGGAAAGTACTAACGCACCCGCCGAGGCTCAGCAACAAACAAAGGGCAACGCGGTGCATGGCGCAAAGCAACGAGACGGACAGCAGGTGTTTGAGCAAAACTGTTCGCGTTGCCACAACGCTCCACAAGGCTTTTCGCCTCGGATTTCTGGGACAGTTACAAAACACATGCGCGTGCGCGCGGGACTGAGTAGTGATGATGAAAAGGCTATCTTGCGTTTTCTGAACCCGTAACCTAAAACTCTGCAAGCGCTTGAATGAAAGGATATATGCTAAAGCTCAAACACCTGCGCCATCCTTTTCAGACGGCGACTGCTGCGAAGAGTCTACTCGGGGCACGCCTAAGCATGTGGAGGTTCGCAAATCACGGCGCCCATCGTTTTAAGGACGATGATCGCTACGATCTCCAAAATGTGACGGAGGGGTTCAAATCCCGCATCGATGATTCAAGCGATGATGATGCGTTGCTGGAAAGAATATGCACGGCATACATCAGAGCCGTAAAGCAGCAGAAGTTTGCGCCAAGCGCATACCAGGCTACGGAATGGTGGAAGCAGGTACGACACAGAAATCTGGGACCTGTAATCCAGGCGCTGCTCACCAACGACACTAGCACGCTCCGAGGAATGTACCAGAATTTTTTCCGTAATCCTTGTTCAGCGGGTTTGCTAGGAGCACCTTTTGGTATGTCGAAGGCATATTTCGGCGGGAATATCAAAGATGTCTATAGGAAATTTTATCTAAGTCACGTTCTATACCGATTTGACTATTGGAATGCGCAGACAGATGGCCGCTTCACATTGCATCACCTGGCAGGTCCAGGTATAGGAAATCCATTTGGCGTGCTAATCCACGGGACACACATAAATGTAGGTGCGGAGTATGCACATTACTGTGCGCATAGGATCGACAGCATGCTAGCCCCAGAGTCTGGCACCATTGCCGAAATAGGAGGTGGGTTTGGTGGGATGGCTTACTATCTGCTGCGCGACCGGGCGAACCTAACTTACGTTGATTTCGATGTTCCGGAGAGCATTGCGTTAATCTCGTACTACCTGATCAAAGCTTTTCCAAAGTTGAAGTTTCTGCTTTATGGCGAGGACAAGCTGACAAAGAAAGCGATCACTCAGGCGGACGCGGTGCTATTGCCCATGTTCGACTTAGAAAACATGCCAGCAGAAAGTGTTGACATTACTTTTAGCTCCCATGCAATGTCGGACATATCGCCAGGCGCGATGGATGAGTATCTGAAACATATCGATCGGATGACAAAAAATTGTTTCTTTTATATAGGCAAGCAACAAACGAGCGAGTCTATATCTGGCATTCTCGGTCGAAAAAAGGATTCGTTCAAGTTGTCAGATACTCGAACGTCCGGATGGCACAGTCATAAGGTATCGGGTGCCGGAGTAGGGGGCGCTTCGGGCATGGCAGCGTCAACGATGTTGGAGCAGAGTTACACACGAATTGCTAAACCTACTCGCTAAGACGGTGTTCGAGTCACCTGATGCGAACCATGAGCTTAAAACCTTTGGCTGACTACTTATTCACAAAAGAGTTATCCCCGTGAATTTGATGACAACAGAAACATCAACGCCTACCCCACCTGCGTTGCGCCGAAAGCTCAAAGCTCTTCTCTGGGTTGCGATGGGTGGGATGACAATATCGGTCCTTCTTTACAGCGAGGTACCGCTTCTGCGTCAGGTAAAGGAGCGGGCTTATCTAGGCTCGATCCCCTTCCTGATCATCCCACACGTTTTAGCGGGAATCACCGCGTTGCTAGTTGGTCCGCTTCAGTTTTCGAGCCGGGTACGGCGGGGTAACCCAAAATTTCATCGAGCCCTCGGCCGAGTCTACGTCTGCTCGGTCTTTATCGCGGCTCCGCTTGCCGTTATCCTATCCCACCACCGCCACGATTCCCGCGCGATCCACTTCGTTGTTGCGAATATCGTCCAGGCAGGAACCTGGGTCATCGCGACGGGGGCTGCTTTTCTGACGGCTCGCAACCGGCACTTTCACCAGCATCGCGATTGGATGGTCCGTTCCTATGCTGTAACCTTCACCTTTGTTGGTACCCGTGTCTTACAGCCTCTCCCAGCATGGAATCGTCACAGCGAAGCGGGATTTGCTATCGAGATAATCATGATCACCTTCATGGCCATCCTGATTCCGGATCTGGCCTTTCATTGGAGCGCCTTCACACGGCGCCGATCGTGAATCGGGTGTTTTCCTCGTGCTAGTTGTGAGAGCGCAGCTTCAGCCCAGCAATGCGTCCCCTTCGGCGTATTGCGGTCGGTGCCAAAAGAGAGCACGCTCGCTCTCGTAGCAGCAATTACCGGGCAGCGCGCAGCCCGTGCTCCTGCTCGAGACCAATCGACTCCGGCGGACCAACGCCATTGTGTCGGGCAAGCGCCTCCGCGATGCCGGAGTAGCGCGGTGAATCCCTCAGCAAAAACCAGCACTCGCGATCGCCCTCACCGTAACGCCAACCTTTCCGCAGCCGATAGAACTCCGAGCCGTATGAGACCAGCCACAATTCATACCGCGATGGGTCCGCGCCAATTACCAGGTTCCGAGTCAGATTTGGCCACGTCCTACTTCCGTACTGCATCTGCCATCCGGGTTGGATCAGGCATCTCTCCGGCTGATCGGGATGGACAACGATCACATCCGCATGCAGACGCTCCACATCCGTAGGTTGTATAAAGCGATGGGCGAACTCCGGAGTGTTCAAACCCCACGGATCGTATGTCGTCCACCCGGAATAATAGGGCAGAAAGCCAGTCTCCGTTGTGATCATGGTGGCGTGTTCCTGCATCGCACTCAGTTCCTGCGCAATGTCCTTCGCCTCGTTGAATTGCATATCTCGAAAGGTACGAAGCTCGCGATAGAACGGCATCGCAATCAAAAGGAGCCAAGCCCCGAAGCTGATACGCAACACAGCCCTACGCGACGAGAGTGGCGTCTGCTTCCAGTTGACCGCCAGCAGAACAGCCGCAGCTAGCGGCAGATAATAGAAGAAGCGGTCGCCGATATTCTGATCGAGACGCATCATCCAGTAGAACGCCGTAGGCGCCGCGATCAAACTCACAAACAGAAACCGCGGTTGCAATCCGCGAAGCAAAACCATTGGTATCAGCACCGCTGCGTCGAACAGCAAATACTTGAAACTCTCCTGCAGCGAATGAGCGACCACCAGCCCTAGCACGCGCCGAGCATCCGACTTGACCAGGAACGGCAGCGGAAAAAGTTCACCGAAGTAATGCACTCTCCAGGTGAAATACACCAGCCCCGGCAACAGAAAAAATGCCGCCACCCTCCCCAGCGTACCCCTCCTGTCCTCCGAAGAGACCATCGCATAAGTCAGCAGAGGCAGCACAAACACCACACCATCGGGCCTGAAGAGACAGAGCCCAAGCGCGGTAAGCGAGGCCCGGACCACACGTTTTTCGATCACAAGCAGAGTTACCGTCGCAAGCAGCAGTGCATCCGGAAGAACTGCGAACCCTGATGCCGCGGCAAAGATCTGCGGAAACAGCGCAGCCGATCCCGCGATAGCGAGCAAACGAAGCGTTGAGATGTGAACCCGCGCAAGCCGCAGCAACGCAAACGCCAGCCCCAACAGCGATCCCACATTGACCATCGCTGAGAACCAGGACGGATCGAGGCCAACACGCATCGCCCCGGCCACCAGCGCCATCCACGCAAAATCCGTCGCGCCCTCTACGCGGGGTCCGCCTGCAAAAAAAATAATAGCCCCATGCACTACGAGGTTTCTGCTGTAGGCAAATAAGATCATTGCATCTTCTGCGGGAAGAAAATACTTTGGCACAATCGCCAGAAGACTCAACCCAATTGCGCCATAAATCCCCAGTAGCCACACAAGCGCGCGCTCCGACAATACAGACCTGGCCTCTGACTCTTTATGCGACGAGCCATCATGAGTCAAGGACGAGGACGATTCCGGTTCATGATCGTAGATTGGGTTCGGCAAGTGTCGGCTGTCACTTTCTTGTACTACGCTATGCTTCATGCATTGTCCGCGGCTATCAACGAGTATAGATTCCATAGATCGCAGATGAATCCGCCCTTTGGTTACAACGTGTTGGGGCGGAGGCGGCCAACGTTTTTTGCGCAATAGGCAGCAGCGTACTAAACTTCAGACAGGGAAGAGTGGCCGAGTGGTTGATGGCTCCAGTCTTGAAAACTGGCGTACCTGAAAGGGTATCGGGGGTTCGAATCCCTCCTCTTCCGCCATTTTGTCTGCCCGTTCTCGGAGTAACGCATAACTGTGGCAGAGACTCGCAAAAATCCCCACAAAATGAGCTTTTCTTTCGCCGAGCCCTCTCTCCAGAGAGGCTGACGCTTTTCGTCATATTGCCTTCGAGGGAAAATTCTCCAAACTTGTCGGCTTGAGAGAATATTGGGAAGCTTCCGAGACTGCGTGAATGGGCACCCAAGGTTTGGGGTTTGTCTTATGTATGGGCTACCGGCCATAGTGGATGAGGGCGCTTTGGTCGAAGCGTTCGAGGAGTTCGGCTACGTCCTGGTAGACCTCGATGCAACCGGCGTCGAGGAGTTCCTGGCGGGACCAGCCGCCGGTGGTGACACCGATGGTGCGGATGCCTGCTTTGCCGGCGGACTCGGCGTCGTAGGGGGTGTCGCCGAGGGCGAGGACGCTGGTGGGTTTGGCGTGGAGCTTGTGGAGGGTGGCGGAGAAGATGTCGGGGTGGGGCTTGGAGCGTTCGGCGTCGTCGGCTGAGGTGGTCTCGTCGACGAGGTCGGAGATGTTGGCGATCTTCATGTAGGTGTCGAGGTCGGCTTTGGCAGAGGAGGAGGCGAGGGCGGTGCGGATTCCGGCCTGTTTGAAGCGGAGGAAGAGGTCGCGGACGTGGGGGAAGGGTGTGACCTGGTGGAAGTAGTCCTGATGGAAGAGGAAGCTGCGGTAGGTTTTGAGGGGCTCCTCGACCATGGGGCGTTTCCACCAGGGGACGAAGACGGGGATGAGCTGGTCGCCGCCTTTGCCGATCTGTTTGCGGAGGGTTTCGATGTCGAGGGGGATGTCGATGACGGTGAAGGCGTCTCTCCATGCGGCGGCGTGGAGCCAGTTGCTTTCGACGAGGGTTCCGTCGATGTCGGATAGGACGGCTTCTACCATGTGGACCCACCTTTAGGAGTACAGAGGTGGTTAGATGCGCTGGCGAAGATCATTTACTGATTTTCCGGGTCGGCAGAATCTGCAGAGTATTGCTATCTAGATGAGTAACAAAATGCCACTCTTTGGTAACTCATTAGTCGAAAGACAGAAATATGAGTATTTTTTACCCAATTACGCATTTCGACCTCTTGACTAGCGCTGAGAGAAGATGCACCGTGGAGCATAGATCTTTGTTTATTCTTCGCCCCAATGAATAAGGCACGAGTCGCCCACGCCCTTGGAAAGCCGGCGACTCATGCCTCCGCTGACCGTTATGGTCTGCCTACTGCATCTTTGAGCAGACTCATGCCGGTTGTCAATCGTCTTGGTCGATTACCGAAAGGAGTTTGCGAATTATGGTTTGTTCATTGAATTGCTTCTTAGATTTCGTTGAGGCTGATTCGTCTAAAACGCGCGATTTGATCGTGCTGCGATACAAGAGAGCAAAGAGTGGCGAGGCAAAAGGGAGATCCACTTACTACACACCAGCACTGCAAGTGATAAAGAGAACCCTTTGTCCGGATGGTACGGCGGAACAAAAGGTCGCCGCGATCGCCGCAGTGTGTAGCAGCAGACCTACTTGGACCGATCAGGCGAACGACTCACGTAAAGAAAGCAACGTTCGGGTCTTCAGGGCTTTTCATTCAAAATTTGGAAGCAAAGAAATTAAGATATTTCCTGCCCCCAGAATGCAATTCCAAGTGTCGAAGGATGTCGCAGTTAATATTCAACCAGATCTCTTTTTCGAGTCGGAGAAGCATGTCACCATGCTGAAACTTGGACTGTGTAAAAAACCGAGATCGGAATCCGCCGTGCGTCTAATTCTTCAAGCCCTCAGCAAAGCCTCTAAGAGAAAGGGGCTAAAACTCCCCATCAAAAATTTCCAATTTTTGGATACGGTGAGCGGAAACAGTTTTGTTGAGCATGACGAAAAGATCGATCTTGAAGAGCATTTAGCAGCTGTAGCAAACGATTTGAATGAAAGTGGAACAGTCACTGACGCTAATGTGGGTGCCCCACTCATGCGGTGAGACTGCATGAATGGGGCACCCAAGATTGTGGTTGGTTTGTGTATTGGCGACCCGCCCAAACTCCCGTGAACTAGACAAGATTGTCTCCGGTGAGGTGTAGTATTGCTGCTATCCACAAATAGGGAAACGGAGAGAACATGGCAGAGCAATCTTCTCCAGATGAGCAGAAGCGTGACAATTCAACCGTGCTTTGGGAGACCATCCAAACATTTTCTGACGAAGCTCAAACCGCCGCAAAAAAGAAGGCAACCGAGCTTCAGTTCTCATTTAATAGAGGCACGATACCTTTTGAAGAGACGTTAATTAATCTGAGCAGGAACCGTGATCTTCTGATCGCCGCGATCGAAGACTCTGCACTCCCGCAGCTTCCCCTCAAAATTCAAAATCAATTGATCTCTGATGCGAAGAAAATTTCTTCACAGCTGAATCAGCTTACGAATGGTATCGACTCCATCGTAACGCTCGAATCTGCGGTAGATGATCTAACTGCAACAATTTGGCATTCGAACCTGCAAAACATGTCGGGCGAAATTCTGGGGTTTCATAAAAAACAGAATCAACTGAAGACGCTTGAGACGACTTTGCGAGATCTGACCCAGAGAGCGACAAATCTTCAAGCAAAAGAGGAAAGCGCGAATCGCGTCATAGAGCAAATCGACGATGGGTTCAAGAAGACTAATTCCTTCATTGAGGAAATAAACAAAAGTGCCACCGAAATAAGCCAGCGAACTGCGGCAGTTAAAGATGCCGAACAGAGGGTAAACGCCAGTCTCGCTCTTGTTCAGGAAGAAGAGAAGAGTATTGCACAGTCTGTAGCCTCTTCCCGGACTTCTTCGGCGGAATTGGACTCGCAAAAAATAAAGGCCGAATCGATACTAGTCGACTTAGAAAAGTCGAAGGCGGACTCGGGAATCCTCGTCAAGAGCTTGTCAGAGTTTCGACAGCTGACAGAAACTCAAATTGGAGACTTGCAAACGCTTCAGCAAGCTGAATACAAGGCGCTAGATCAAAAGTCTCAAACTGAAATAGCTAGACTCCAAGCGGCGGCTACAGATGCCACAACTAATCTAACGACGATAGTGGGTTCCACGCTAAAAGCTTCTGTCGAACAATTCGGAATAGAGAGTACGGCACTTATTCTGAAGCTAGATACGGCTGAAGCGGCAAGAGAGCTTAAGGCTACAACAAGTCTAAAAAAAACAAGTGAAGATTTTATAGCCGAAGCTACCGAAATTAAAGATGAGTTTCGCAAAAGCTTCGAAGCGGCGACCGCAAAATCCAATTTACTCTTAGGTGAAAACGAGCTAAAGACCAAAGAGCGATTTGACGAGCTCATTAAGCTAGAGGATGTCATTCGTGAAAAAATCCGTCTTGCGACAAATTTCCAGTTATTTCATGCATTTCAAACTAGACAAATGGCCATTGCTGAAGGTAAGAATTTGTGGCGAAATGCCTTGTTTGGTTTCGTAATTTTCTCGTTTGTCCTTGCCGTAGCATTCATTATTTATTTGTTTGTAGCGCATCCGACTTATGATGCTGCTTTTTATCTGAAGCTTTCAATATCGTTTCCGCTTGTCTATGCGATTCACTTTTGCAGCACTGAATATTCGAAAGAGCGAAAGCTCGAAGAAGAGTACGCATTCAAGGGAAATATTCGATCTCATTGGAGCCTTACAGAGAACTTGTTGAGAAGATGATCGACAAAGGTGATCCCGCTGAAGCTGCAAAATATTCAGACTTGTAATTGCTTCAATTGACAAAGTCTTCACATCACCTACTCAACAAATATTTGGGACCAAGGAGACCAAGGCAGCCGCCGATGAGGTTGCCGATGCGTCAAAAGGTCTCACCAAAATACTAGGTTCAGTCAATGACTTGATACAGTCCCTAGCGAAGTTCAAGTAACGTTATTCCACCGTAACGCTCTTTGCTAAGTTTCTTGGTTGGTCTACGTCGCAGCCTCGGCGGACGGCTATGTGGTAGGCGAGGAGTTGGAGGGGGACTACTTCGAGGATGGGTAGGAGTAGTTCGGGGGCCTGGGGGATGTAGATGGTCTGCTCGACGAGCTGGCTGATCTCGGTGTCGCCTTCGATGGCGATGGCGATGACGCGGCCAGAGCGGGCGGTGACCTCTTGTATGTTGCTGAGGGTTTTTTCGTACTTGAGGACGCTGGAGGGATCGTTGGGGTCCTTGGTGGCGATGCAGACTACGGGGAGGGATTCGTCGATGAGGGCGTTGGGGCCGTGCTTCATCTCGCCGGCGGGGTAGCCTCGGCGTGGATGTAGGAGATCTCCTTGAGCTTGAGTGCGCCTTCGAGGGCGATGGGGTAGTGGATGCCGCGGCCGAGGAAGAGGAAGTCGTCGGAGGTGTGGAAGAGGCGGGCGAGCTCTTCGCACTGGGCGGAGAGGGGCTGGCGTGGTGATGTCATTTTGCGAGTCGCTATTCCTCCCACCCAAGAGGAAGAGCTTTTGGTGAAAGCGGCTACACTGAGCAAGGGCGAACGGAAGAGCGTCGGAGAAGTGCTGCTAATCGGAAACGCGAAAGGCAGGAGAACGATCACATTTATTTTCTCCTTATGTTCCTTGTACTTACAACGAAATGCACAACTTATAGAGCAAATACAGGCTGGCGCGACGAGGCGGCTTGGGCGAATATAAGGCGAACATCCTATGGCCGCCGCCCATGCAATCCGTCTTCAGATCGAAACCAAGCTGGCTCAGCGGGTGCCCGCTGCGCTGACGCTCAAGATCAAACATGCTCCGGAGATGTTCGCCACCGGTATCACTGCAGTAGATGAGATCCTGGGCGGCGGTATTCCGCGAGGCTGCATCACTGAGGTCAGCGGAGCAGCCTCGACGGGGAAGACTTCCTTTGCTCTGTCGACGATCGCTTCCATCACGCAACTCGGCAACGCCTGTGCGTGGGTGGATGTGAGTGATGCGCTCTCCCCGGAAGCTGCCGCTGCGGCGGGCGTGGAGCTGAGGCGTTTGCTCTGGCTCCGTATGTCTGCCGAGCGTGGAAAGAAAGTGGTAGACAAGCCCTGGTCGCGGCTGGAGCAAGCCTTGAAAGCGACTGATCTGCTACTGCAAACGGGAGGCTTTGGGGCCATCGTGCTGGATATGAGCGATGTGATGGCTCAACACGCGAGACGCATTCCGTTAGCGACCTGGTATCGCTTCCGGCTGGCCGTAGAGCAGGCACGCACCTCGTTGATCTTTCTCACGCAGTCGCCTTGCGCCAGTAGCTGCGCGTCGTTGGCGCTCCGTTGCGAGCCAGGGGATGCGGTGCCATTCAGCAGCAATGGCGAAACGCCGCTGTTTGAACGGCAACAGTACCAACTAGTACGTGAGCGCAACCGCAATGAAGCCACCCCTTTTATGCAGCGGAAGCCTGTGCAACGGGTGAGTTGGCCGGCAGAGACACTTTGGTCAAGGGTGCGATGATGTATGCCGTTCTCCATCCACCTAACTTCTTCGCGCAGGTTGCGGCGCATCAGCGCACAGAGCTGCGCAGGAGACCGTTTGTAGTGCTCGATGGAGAGCCGCCAACCGATATGGTTTTCGCGGCCAACCATGCAGCGCGTTCTCAGGGTGTCGAGATCGGCATGACCCGGCTACAGGCCGAAACATTTTCGGAAGTCACCGTACTCCGTCGTGTTATCGAACATGAGCATACGGCCCATACCACCCTTCACCATGTCGCGTACATGTTCTCGCCCCGTATCGAGTCGGTGCAGAGCGGCCCGGCACGTATGCACTGGACATTCACGGCATGGATCTCCTGTACGGGGATGCCGAACAACTCGCAAACAAATTGCGACAGAGCGTCATGGCGGCGGGATTTCTTGTCAATATCGCCGTTGCTGAAAATTTCCATGCTGCTGTGTCTCTTGCATGTGGCAGACTCGGTGTCTCGGTTGTGCCACCCGGCGGCGAGGCACACGCCCTTGGTCGACTGCCTATCACTGCGCTGCAACTAACTCCAGAGACTGAAGGGACCTTTGCGGTCTGGGGCATCCGCACGTGTTCAGAACTAGCGGCGCTATCTGAGACAGACCTGATTGCGCGTTTCGGACAAACTGGAAAGAAGTTTCATGCTCTTGCTTGCGGCACATGGCCGCACCTGCTGTTCCCCATGGAACCGAGCTTCGACGCCAGCCTGATCGAACGTATGGAGTTGGACTTTCCGGTAGAGGAGCTGGAGCGTCTGCTCTTCCTGCTCTCTCGCATGACGACAACACTGCTGGAGCGGGTTCGTAGTAAAGCGCGGTCTATCGCTGCACTCCGCATCGTACTTCATCTCGATGCCAAGTCACAGCATGAGCGAACTGTGCGTCCAGCTTTACCGTTGCAGGATACGCCGACATTGCTCAAGCTCATTCAACTCGATTTGGAGACGCATCCTCCAAGTGCGGCGATTGTGGGATTGGAGTTGCATGCACAGTCTGCCACGCCATATCGAGCGCAGAATGGCCTCTTTCTCCCGCAAGCGCCGGAGCCGGGACGGCTTGAAGTGATGCTCGCACGAATGCGGAAACTGCTGGGCGACAAACGTGTCGGCTCGCCTGAGTTGACTGACGATCATCGACCGAACGCTTTTCGCATGGTGCCTTTTGAGCCGCTGCCACCACAACGGAACGAGAGACTATTGTCCTCGATACCTATCGCTCTGCGCGTCTTCCGTCCACCACAAATGGTCGGCGTTACACTCACGAACCATACACCCATGCGGATCTTTTGGGCCGGAACGGGATATGTTGTCCGGCAGGCGGCCGGTCCAGTCAGGGTAAGCGGACAGTGGTGGTCTGAGACGCACTGGTGCCGCGAAGAGTGGGATGTCCGACTGGAGAACGGAAGTGTGGAACGGCTTTGCCGCATCGCCTACGATCCGCGTTCTCGCTGCTGGTATGTGCAGGGGACATATGACTGACTATGTGGAGTTGCACGCCAGGTCGGCTTTTAGCTTTCTTGAAGGCTCTTCTATGCCAGAGTCTCTGATCCAGCAGGCGACGCGTCTGGAAATGCCTGCGATGGCGCTGCTCGATCGCAACGGATTATATGGCGCTGCGCGATTTCACACGGAGGGACAACGATGCGGCGTACAGGCACACATAGGAGCGGAGATCGCAGTAAGCGATCTAGGCCAAAGCCTCCAGCCAGCTCTCTATCTGCCGCATCAACATCTACCCGAGCCCGTCCGCTTACCGCTCTTGGTCGAGTCACGCATTGGATACCGGAACCTCTCCCGACTAGTTACGAATTTTAAATTACGAGAGAAGACGAAGGCTGAAGGAGCTGCGGTCATCGCCGACGTGGAAGAGTACCCCAATGGTCTGGTTTGTCTGACGGGTGGCAGTGAAGGCCCGCTAGCTGCGGCATTGGCACAGGGAGGCTATGACGCTGCACACAAGACGGTGGAGAAGTTGGTACGGCTCTTTGGTGCCCAAAGTGTCTATGTCGAGTTGCAACGGCACTTTGACCGCGAGGAAGAACATCGCAACCGTGCTGCAATTCGTATTGCACGTTCGCTGAATTTACCCCTGCTGGCGACGGGAGGAGTGAGCTACGCTACTCCGTATGAGCGTGAAGTGCTTGATATCTTTACTTGCATCCGCCATCGCAAGACGCTCGATACAGCGGGTCGGCTCCTGGGCCAAAATGCAGAACGACATCTGCACAGGGCGACCGAGATGCGCAAACTCTTCTATGACTATCCAGAGGCCATCGCCAATACCTGTGAGCTGTCGGGCCGCCTGCAATTTCAGCTAACCGGGCGTGGATACGAGTTTCCGGCATATCCAGTGCCGGACAGCGATACGATGGATTCGTTTCTTCGTAAGCGCGTGGATGAGGGTATACGCCGACGTTACCTTCCCAAAAACGATTCAGCTCTTTATGAGAAGGCAAAGCAGCAAGCGGAGCGGGAATTGCGGTTGGTTGAAAAGTTGGGGTTGGCAGGCTACTTCCTGATCGTGTGGGACATTGTTCGCTTTTGCAAGGACAACGGCATTCTCATTCAGGGGCGTGGCTCTGCCGCGAATAGTGTGATCTGCTACGCGCTCGGCATTACCATCGTTGATTCAGTTGGCCTCGACCTGCTCTTTGAGCGATTCCTTTCGGAAGAACGTGGTGAGTGGCCTGATATTGACCTTGATCTGCCCAGCAAGACAGATCGTGAGCGCGCTATTCAATATGTGTACCAGCGTTACGGTGAGCTAGGTGCCGCGATGACGGCGAATGTCATCACCTTCCGAAACCGATCCTCTTCGCGAGAAGTTGGTAAAGTTTTCGGCTTCGATCAAAGGACAGTGTCTGAACTCGCTGGCTTGATGAGTGTGTAGGAGTGGAAGGCTCCAAGCGACACTCTGGAGAACAGTTTTAAAGCAGCGGGCCTCGATATGAAGCACCAACGCATCGCGCACTTTCTTCGAAAGTCCGGCGAAGTGCTGAATTTGCCTCGCAATCTCGGCCAGCACTCTGGTGGTATGGTCATCTGCCAGGGCCATTTGGACTCCGTCGTGCCCATCGAACGCGCTTCCATGCCAGGCCGAACAGTGGTGCAGTGGGATAAAGACGACTGCTCCGATATGGGCATCATCAAGGTTGATCTTCTGGGTCTTGGGATGCTTGCGGTGCTCAAGGATGCTGCCTATTTCGTTCCGCAGTATTATGGCGAACAACTCGACTACGCTCAGCTACCACAGGACGATGCCGTATACGCGACTATCGAGCAGGCCGATACCGTGGGTCTGTTTCAGATCGAAAGCCGCGCCCAAATGTCTGCTCTACCGCGTACGAAGCCGAAGTGCTTCGCCGACCTGTCGATGCAAGTTGCTATCATCCGCCCTGGGCCTGTGACAGGAAAGTTCGTTAATCCTTATATCGCACGGAGACTTGGACGAGAGCCCATAGCCTATCTCCATTCGTCTTTTAAGCCATTTCTGGAACGGACACTTGGTGTGCCGTTGTTCCAGGAACAGGTGATGAAGATTGGCATGGTCGCAGCAAATCTCACGGGTGGAGAAGCCGAGGAGTTACGTAAGGCGATGGGCGGCAAACGATCGGAATCGATCATCGCCGGACTAAAAACCCGACTGCACGAAGGTATGACCGCTAACGGATTTGACGCTTTTGCATATTAGAATCCTCTTTTCGCGGGAACCGTATCTCTCGGCGATCCGCCAAGATATTGAGGTTTTAGAGGGTGGGCCAGGAAGTTACGTGACGTAAGTCACGCGTTACATTATTTTGTTTGAACGACTTGCGGCTACCTTTCATGCGTACAGAGCTAACGCAAATCGATCCAAACCTGGTTACGGAACAGGTCGAACGCATTCTCAAGTCAAAGGTCTTCGAGGCTGCAACCCGCAGCCAGGCCTTTCTTCGGTATGTTGTCGAGAAGTCGTTGGCGAATTCGCCGCCCAAAGAGTACGCCATTGCAGTCGATGTCTTTGAGCGAGGGACCGAGTATGACCCGACGGTTGATTCAACGGTCAGAGTAGAAGCAGGTCGTTTGCGCAGTCGTCTTCGCGAATACTATGCAGGGGAGGGCCAAGGCGACCCCCTCCACATCGAGATGCCCAAGGGGAGCTATGCAGCCGTCTTTACGGTGCGCGATACAGAGAAGGGACTACACCGACAGCTCCAACCGGGCCTAGCGGATCCGCAAGCGGCGAAAGGCGCAGCCGAAACGGAAGCTGAGGCAAAGGCCGCGATTGCCCCGACGGCGGAAGCTGGAAGTGGACACCTCAAAATGCGGGTGGGGATGCTGGCGTGCTTGCTGACGCTAGTAGTTGTTGTTGCCAGCTGGCTTCTCCAAAAGCGTGTCAGAGAGGTTAGACCGATCCGGTCCATCGCCGTCCTTCCGCTGCAAAACCTGTCGGGCGACCCGAAGCAGGAGTATTTTGCCGACGGGATGACCGACGAACTGATCACAGAGCTGGCGCGGATTCCGAATTTGCGTGTGGTCTCGCGAATTTCAGTGATGCGAGACAAGGGAAGCGGAAAATCGTTGCGGCAGATTGCTCAAGAGCTTGGTGTCGACGCGATCATTGAAGGCTCGGTGGTTCGCGCGGACGACCGCGTTCGGATCACAACGCAACTTATCGACGCACGGGATGATAAACACCTGTGGGCGCAGAGCTTCGAGGGGCACCTGAGCGACGTTCTGTCACTGCAAGATGATGTCGCCCGCGAGATCGCATATCAGACGAAGACTGCCCTGACTTCGTCGGTCCAGAGTCAGCTAGCGAGCCCGAAGCATATCAATCCCGAAGCTCATGATGCTTATCTACGCGGGCGGTTCTTCGTCGAAAGGCGGGACGGTAAGACAGCGGCATCTTATTTTCGCAAGGCCATTTCGCTCAATCCGGAATATGCCGCAGCACATGCAGGACTTGCGGAAGCACTTATCACGATGCACGAGGCAGGCGGAGCTCCAGTGAACGAGGTGATGCCGGATGCAATCGCCGCCGCGAAACGAGCAATCGAGTTGGATCCGAACGATGGGGAAGGCTACACGGCGTTAGGGACGATCGACACAGTCTTCCTGTGGGACTGGGACGCGGCAGAACGGAACCTTCGCCGCGGGATCGAGCTCAGCTCAAACAGCGCTCTTGCCGAGATCCGCTATGCAATTTATTTGACTGTGCGAGCTCGCAGTGAGGAGGCCATTGCCCATATGCGAAAGGCGGTAGAGTTGGCTGTCATTTTTCGCGAATCGGTACCTAGGGAACACGCTCTATTTCGGCCGGCACTACGACGAAGCGCTCGCGGCGCTAGTGCACGCCAGTGAAATTGCGCCGGACGGGGCAGCAGCGGTTCAAGGTTGGGTATCCAACATCTATGAAGTTGAGGGCAAGTACGATCAGTCGGTCGCTGCCGATCTGAAGGGGATCGAGGTGTATGCTACTCCGCAGCAGGTCCATCTTCTGCGCTCGGGGTACGAGAAGAGCGGCTGGAAGGGTTATCGCGAGGCCCACCTCCAGTATTCACTCTCACAGATCGACCATCAATGCGCTTCGTATGACATTGCAGAAGACTATCGGGCGCTTGGCAGGGTAGATGAGGCGTTCGATTGGTTCGACCGTGCATTCGACGAGCGCTGCATCTTCATGATGGCCTTGAACGCAGATCCGAGACACGACGGAATCCGCAGCGATCCCCGCTTCCACGAGCTTTTGCGTCGGACGAATCTAGTTCACTAATCCCTGGCATGAATCTCTGTCCATGGAACGCGAGCCTCGCCGTCCGGCGCGATGGGCGACAGCTTTTTCGTGTTCAATCCAAGCTGACTAATTGGATTGTCCTTGCGCAAATCTCAAAACAACAGTTTCTAAGCAGGTGCTCCACATTCCACCTGAACAAATCATCGGCTTTCGGACAGGTGCCCGCGACTCAACTGTTGCCAACAGGGCGATGCACTCATCGAGTCGACATAAGCCGACTTCGAACCCTACTCTTCCGAAACGCGCTTCTCTGCATCAACGGCGCCGGATCGAACGTCCTCATCATCCTTCATTATGCTCGACTGTCCCTGCGAATCCGCACGATGAGATAGGCAACGATTGCAATATTGAGGAGAAGCACGATGACCTTTGCGACCGTGGGATGCCGGTGGATCTCAAAGATCTCCAACGGAATCAGGGAGCCGGTAATGATAGCGGTGAACCACTCGGCCCAGCGTTTCGCGAGCCACAGACCAACCCCTTCGGTTAGAAATAGCGCGGCGTAGACGAAGCTGCCGATACCCACGTCCCTGAAATCCCTGGGAGGAAGGTTCGCTATCTTGGCGAGGAAATGATCCAGGTAGCGGGCTCCCGGGTTGAAGCTGAATTTTCCAGCGAATCGAGTGATTGTGTCAGCAGCGTTATTCGTGTGAATCAAGCGTAGCGCGCCAATGCCCACCACTATAAGAGTTAGCGCCTTTACTAGCTTGAAGACGGCGATCAGGCGGAGGAGCCCACTGTCTTGTCTTTTCATGAGGGCGTGTTTACCTTCTGCACGAATGTTCTTACGCAGCGGCTATGCCAGACGTCTCTCGATGGTAATCGAATCGGTCACTACAAGCCGACTTATGAGGACTACCTTGCTTTATTGCGTTCATTGGCGATTTGCCGGAGCGAATGCGCAAGAGCCGGTTCGTCAGGTTCTGCTGCACTTTGCTTTTCAGCTTTTCAGCTTCTCGGCAAGCGCATAGGCTTTTCCTATGCTAATCTTCTGCATCACCGCATGGTAGGAGCCATTTGCGCGCATTCGACCCAAAGAACCCAGAGAGTTTCCTGCAGCGAGACGACGCTCCTTACGCCTTGGGTGCGTTCTCTCCGCGGACATTTGTTCACCAGCTCTTACAGGTCTTTATGTCTACCTCTACCAAAGGTAAGAAGGCCAAAGGCGATACCGAGAAACTGGTATTCACCAGCGAACAGGACTTCTGGAACAACCTGAATTTGCTAGCGGACGTATCGCTGGAAACCTTCCGCATAAGCGACTGGTTTCCGAGAACTCCCGGGCTCTATTGGAAGCAGGAAGCCGCCCACGCGCGACTTCACATCGAGGGAAACAAATCAGATCGCAATGATGCCCTCGGTTCTTACTACAAGCCTGCGTTCAAGTCTGAATTGATCGAATCGGGCGGCATAGGCTCCATACGCTTACGCCCAAGACAAATTGACGATGAATTTTGTTGGTACGGGACTGCATACACTGGTCGCTTTTGCCACATGGGCGTCCCCCTCGTAATCCCCGAGAGGCTTTTGCGGAAAACAGGTTTGACCTGGGGAGAATGCGTGACCCTCACGGGCCGTGTACGCTTTCTCCAGAACGTCGGGCTGGAAGAGATAGGCAATCAACAGAGAGGCACGCGACCCCTCATCTTGTTTGTAGAAAAGATCGAGGGTGGTGCAAAGAAGAAGCCTGAGCCCTTCTTTGTCAGCCCGGTGGTCATGTTCAAGCGCGAGAAGGAATGGATCGACTACGGATACCCGCCGCAGCACCAGTACACCTTTGTAAACTGCGAGCCCACGGAAGCTCAGCTGTCAGACGCTGCAGGATGGATGGAACGTTACGCGGCCCAGTTCGAAGGTGAGTTGGTTACGAACTTCGACGAGCAGAGTCCTCTGCTGGCAGATGCTCCGCTCAGCTACCAGCGCCTTATGACAAAGACGTACGACAAGCCGATCATTCAGAATTTGCTGGGTAAGGTAGTAGTCAAAAGCCTGAAGCACCTAGAAGTTAGGGAGATGATCATGACCCAGAACAACGTAAAGGTCGGCGGAAACGCCATCATCAACATCGACTCGGAACTGAAGAACGTCACGCAGACAATCAATGCATCAACCGGTCTGAAAAGTATGCAAAAGTCGAAGTTAGACGACTTGGTTCAGCAGCTCAAGGCCGAGCTCAAGCCGATTGAAGCCTCGCACTCTGAAGAGGTGCAAGCAATCACTGCGTCTGTCCAGAAGGCAGTCAATGCAGCTTCGAAGCCGGAGGCCGAGCGCAAGAAACCTTTCATAGATCTTTCGGCTGATGGGCTGTTGCGCACGGCAAAGCTGGTTGCGGACGTAGCTCCTGCCGCTGTCCACGCCGCCGGACAGCTCGCAACCTACATTCAGGGCCTCGTTTAGACCGGAATGAAGCTCTTATAAAGCTATAGATCTGGAGCAACGCAATTACTCGTTGCAGCATTCAGTCAGTAGCCGCCAACCCCCAGGTGATGTAGGTAACGATAAACGCTGTTCTTGTCAGTGACCGATAGCTGACGAGAAGCCGACTTGTCATTACCAATTAGACAAACCTGGAGACGTTTAGCCAAGCAGCCACATCAACTTTACGTGGCGCCTTTCTACGTCTTCTACTGAACAGCGATACGGCGGAGGACGGTGATCGGGATAGAACCGTCGGGGCGGGCGGGGACTTTCCAGCTGAGAATGTCGCCCTTAAGTTCATAGGCGCGCACTTGAGTGGTGTCGTCATAGTTCGGAAAAGTTGAGCGATCAATCTTCATGGTGACTTTGCTGGATGCCGGGTCGACGCTATAGGTGCCGAACGAGCAGCTGGCGCTCAGAGACGCATCTTTGTACTCCTCGGGTGTGCCCTTGGCCCGGTCATTGCTGGCGAACTTCACGCGCACATCCCGGAAGACTTCAACCATGAAGTGGCCGTCGGCAGTAAAGATGGCCAAGCCGTGCGGCTGAGTTCCATAATCGGCGACTCGGGTGCCGTCCGGGAGGAGTTTGTCCGCAGCGATGAGCTTCCATGTGCCGACAAACGAGTTCGCGGCAGGCGTCTGGGCATGCACGGAGGAGATAGCGAATATCACGGTAGCAATGAGCGAAAGGACGCGAGCGATCATGAGTGCACCGTACCATCCGCATGAACGCTGCACAATTTGATTGTTCTTACCGAAGGATTAAGTGGCGCTTACGCTTTCCGCAATACGTGGGAGCGTTGCGGGTGCGTGAGTTCGGCCAGAGCGCCTCGTGTGGCCGCGCCAAGCAAAGAATGGAAAGCATCAAGAGCAGAGTTAGCGGCGTTCGGGCGACGGTGCAGTGCCACGGGAAGAGTTGGAAGGGTAGGCAGGCGATGCAGCGACCTATTCGCCACTAGATGAGCTGGCAGTTGCATAGCGGTGCGCGCGGTAATGCCAAGCCCTCCTTGAAGCGCGGCCCATAGGCCGTCCAGGCTTGGGCTGGTGGCCGCGATACGATGCGGGATTCCGGCGGTTTCGAGCTGCTGTACCGCGGCCTTGCGGAAGGCGCATTGAGGGCCAAGTACAGCAAGTGGGAGAGAACCATCTTGTATGCGGAAAGCTCGGCTCGCGATCCAGAGCACAGGCAGTTCGCCCAGCAGCAGAGCGTCCTTCCGATCCGCGAATCCAATTGTCAGCGCGAGATCAAGCTGACTCTTGTCAAGGGCTTCGATGATAGCGCCGTTACCCTCAATACGCAGCTCTATTTGAGTTCGTGGATAAAGGGCTGCGAACTGCCGCAAAGCATCAGGCAGCAGCGCCGCGAAATCCTGCGGAGCACCAATGCGAACGGTGCCGGCTAGCGTCGCGCCCTGCATGGTTTGCAACAGGTCATCGTTCAGGGCAAGCATGCGCCGAGCGTATCCGAGGGCGGTCTGTCCGGCTTCTGTCAGCTTCAGAACCCGGCCCTGCTTGCGAAAGAGCGGTGTTCCTAGTTCCTCTTGCAGGCGCTTCATCTGCAGACTGATCGCGGCTGGTGTCCGCCCCAGACGGTCTGCCGCCTGCGCGAAGCCGCCTAGATCATGGGCCGTGATGAGTGTCCGTAGAATGTCGAGATCGAGGTTACGCAGAAGCATCCCTAACGTGAGGGTACACGAGCTCACAGGCCTACGAAAGTAAGAGAGCCACGATGTCGATCCTGAGAAACGCTAGGTCCGATTTTCTGGACCGGGAGGCCGGCCATGTGATTGCGGTACACTGGCCGACCTCCTGGTACTAATCCCTATGGATGAATGCATTGGCGATTTATCAACAGTTGACCCGCTGTGAGAACTGACGCCCTACGCTGAAACATCACTTCCACGGCAGCGCACGCTTGTCTTCATATGTTCCGTTCGAGTCGCAGTGGTTGATCTTATGTCCCATTCAACCAATCGCCGGTAAAGCCTGCTCGCTTCAAACCGCGCACCAGATTGGGCACTTTGCGGGTGGCGTTCCAGATGATCCCTGTTTTGTAATTCGCGATCATGCCTAGAATCGGCCCCTGATTGTCACTGAGATAATCATTGTCAACCCAGCCTAAGCGCCCATCAACGCTGCCTGACCTAAGGCTGACATGGGTATCACGGAAGCTAGGGTTGAACGAATCGAAAAAACCGTACTTGCCATAAAGCCGCCCACCTTGGAAATTGCGTAAGGCCCAGGCCGCAGGGATGCAAATCTCGGGTGCAAAGGGAATCGAGGCTACCGCGGCGGTGGGGGCAAGGGTGCCATGGTCTTCCTCGTCGGGCATGCCCTTCGGCCCATAGGCCGCATAGCCATAAAACTGCGTCGGCTTGCCTTTGAAATTTATGACTAGATCACCTGGTCCATCGGAGGCGCTGAGGCCCCAGATGTCCTTTGAATAACAATCCCAACCCATGGGGTTGGCAATGGCATAGTTACGCTGCGCATACGTGGCGCGGCGGGAATTCTCGAAATAGTCAAACCCGGCCGCGCGCGTGGTCGCATCATAGATGCCGCGATAGTCAACCCACACGGCCCCATATTGATGCGCGAAGTGCGGCGCAAAGGAGAGGTAGCAAGAGCGTGAACGACGCAGCAAAGAAACGAGTCTCTGCCAGGATTTTTCCCGCGTCGTTCGAATAAAGAAAATCGTGCCCGTGTAAGAAATCGGCGGATTGGCCCGTCTTGTATGATGCGCAGGGCGCGCCGGGATTTTTCGGCCGGTCGAAAACTAGTGGGAGGGTGTCGACGAGCTTCGCGAAGGGTGGATGCTCGGGATTGACGCCGAAATCGCCGCATTGCCAGTAGCGATAACCCGCGAAGATGTGGTCCGCCTCATCGATCGTTTGTGATTGCCGGCGCGCGAAAAATCCTAACTCGGCCACGAGAACAAGCAGGAGGAAAGCCACCGAGACCACCTCGAAATACCTCTTCGATACAATACGTGATCGCATGTCCTACACCGCGCGGGGACGAACTTGCATGGCGAAAGCTCAAAGGTGAACTAACACGCCGAAGATATACCGACGAGATCAAAACGAACAACATTTTTGACTACTCTGCTGCGCTCGACCGTAGGAAGGCTGCAGCTTGCCTTAGCGTACATGATTTCCGTTTCGTGAGGTGTCCCCTAGTGGCGCCCACAGAAACCCGAGGACCGCCGGTAAGTGAACCATCAAGGCGATGGTCGCGATTCGGTAAAAGGGAACGTCGGCTTGGGCCAGCAAAAAAGGCAGAGGCGTGAACTTTGAAGCCCACAGAGATTCCAAGCGGCAGAATCAAGAGGCTGAACATCCAGGGTGCCGGCGATCGAACGGAGTACCGCATGGTTGCAAACTTTATCAGGTTTGACGGGCCGAGAATAGAATCAGGCCCTGGCGTCTGGTCGCTGCCGGTTGCGAGCGGATTACGGGCAAAACGGAAGTTATCCCGATTAGGGAAGAGTAGCTGACCAACCGGGGAGTTAGCCCGTTTTGGAGACGTCTTTCTGTTGGATCTGTATGACCGGCCCACGATGGACTAGATTAGTGTTCCAAGGGTTTGGCTCAAAGCATAAGCCCGTGATCCTCGTGTGGGGAGTGCGCGTTATGACTGAATGGAACGCGTCAGAGTACGCGCGACTGTCTGCATTGCAGGCGGGGATGGCCGAAGAGGTCCTGTCCCTGCTCGACCTGAGCGGTGCGGAACAGATTCTGGACGTCGGATGCGGGAACGGGAAGACCACAACTGAGATCGCCGTACGCGTTCCCAAAGGGAATGTCGTTGGGGTAGATGCCTCCGCCGAGATGATCAACTTCGCAATGGCTCACCGTGACGCCACACTACACTCCAATCTTCAGTTCGTCGTTGCGGACGCCCGGCATCTACCATTCGAGGAGGAGTTTGATCTCGTCGTCTCGTTCAACGCACTTCACTGGATCCCGGAGCAGGGTCAAGCGCTCCAATCCATATGCTCTGCCCTCAAACCTGATGGTCGGGCTAAGCTGCGCCTGGTGCCAAAAGGCGAGCGAATGAGTCTGGAAGACGTGATCGAAGACACGCGCCTATCACCACGTTGGGCTGGCTATTTCAAGTCCTTCCATGATCCATATCTCCACCTCACACCCGAGCAGTATGGCATTCTTGCCGAACGAAACGGATTTCGTGTTCTTCGCACACATACTGAAGCCAAAGCCTGGGATTTTCAATCACGTTCTGCCTTCCTCGCGTTCGGCTCCGTCACTTTCATCGAGTGGACGCAGCGCCTGCCGGAGGGCAAACGTCTCGACTTTGTTAAAGACGTGCTCGATCGTTACCAGCGCGTAGCTGCCGATTCTCCGGGAGAGGAAAATCTCTTCCGGTTCTATCAGATGGATATCACCCTGTTACGGAAATAGCGCCATCGTATGGGACAGCACGGCTTTTCTGAGCTCGCATATCGGGTGATAAGACGCATGTTTCCTGCTAGTAATCAGGCCTCCGTTGCTGAATTCAGCGGGTTAGCAAGTTCATCGGCAATTTATCAACAACTGAGCTTGCGCCGGATTACTTCCGAATAGCCGACCATCCGGAAGTTGCGCTCAATTCAGTGTGTGACCACCCCGCAGCGGCGGTATCTATCCGCAAAGCGCGCTAGCGCTGGGAACGTTTGCTTAGATATACGCCACTCGCCCGCTCAGCGCTGGTAGATCACCTTGCCGTCGAAGATGGTCATGTCGACCCTGGTCTTCTCGATCGCCTCTGGCGGGATTGTAAAGATGTCGTCGGAGAGCACTACCAGGTCTGCCAGCTTGCCGGGTTCGATGGATCCTTTGACCGTCTCCTGGTGTTCGGCAAATGCGGATCCCATGGTGTAGGCGTGCACTGCCTGCGCAACGGTGATGCGCTGCTCGGGAATCCAACCGTTTGGGTTCTTACCGTCGAAGGTGCGGCGAGTGGTGGCGGCATAGATGCCCATCACGGGATCCAATGGCGCGACCGGCCAGTCGGAACCGAAGGCGAGTGTTGCACCGGCATCCAGCAGGGATTTCCATGCATAGCTCGACTTGATACGCTGCGGGCCAAGGATGGTTTCAGCCCACCGTCCGTCGTCGATTGCGTGGTAGGGCTGCATGGAAACGATCACGCCAAGCTTTGCGAAGCGCGCGTAGTCCTCCGGATGAAGGTGCTGCGCGTGCTCGATGCGGGGGCGGCGATCGGCAGGGCCATTGTCTTTTTCCAGGCGGCCGTAGAGATCGAGTATGGTGCGGTTGGCGCGATCGCCGATGGCGTGGATCGTAAGCTGGAGTCCGGCCTTGTCGGCCTGGCGCATCGATTCGTAGAAATGCTCGACGTCGAGAAGATCGGGGCTGGCGAGGCCGCTCTTCGCCGGATTGTTCGTGAACGGCTCATCCATCCAGGCAGTTTCAGAACCAAGGGCGCCATCGGCGAAGGCTTTCAGATTGCCAATGCGGAGATAAGGACTGCCAAAAGGCGCGACGATGCCGGCGTCGGCCAGAGTCTTCCAATCGCGGACGGGAAAAGCCTCGTAGATGCGGACAGTCAACTTGCCAGCGCGCTCGATCTTCTGGAACTCGCGAAAATTGTCCGGCTGGCCGCGGTCTTCGGAGCTGTCGGCCATGTTCTGCACGCTGGTTACGCCGTGAGCTGCTGCTTCCATGGCCTGGGACTCCTCTTTGGGAGACAGCGGAGGCATGATGCGCTGGACGAGAGCGATGGCAGCGTCTTTGAGAATGCCGGTCGGGTTGCCGTCCTTGTCGCGCTCGATTTCTCCGCCCGGCACGTCCTTCGTGTTTCGGTCGATGCCGGCGAGCTTCATGGCCTGTGCATTCATGAGGGCCATGTGTCCGTCGAGCCGCCACAAGAATGCAGGATGATCGCCGGAGACATCGTCAATCAACTGGTGGTCGGGCAGAACGGGCGGATTCCAGCGTTGATGATCCCAAAGGCCATTGCGAAGCCACGCACCTTTGGGCAGGGTTCCCGCGAATTGAGCGATGCGCTCCTTGAACTCGGCCTGGCTGTTGGCTGCGCCAAGATGCACGGTGATCAGCGAACCGCCGCCGATGAGGAAATGCACGTGGGAGTCGTTGAAGCCGGGCAGGAGAAGGCGGCCGCCGAGATCGATGATGCGGGTGTCGGGGCCGACGAGTTTTCTAATCGCTGCGTTATTGCCGACCGCGAGGATCCTGGAACCATCGAGCGCCACTGCCTGGGCGGTGGGCTGCGCCGGATTTTCGGTCCATAGCTTGGCGTTGACGAGGATCAGGCTCGCCTCCGTAGCCGACGCGCTGCAGCAGCAGGCGCCGAGCACAACAATGAGCGAGCATAGCCAGGAAAGCTTCATTGCAACTCCCTTCAAACTGAGGCACGATTGTCCGCGATCACGGGAGAATCGCGGGAAGACAGGGAACGTTTCAGGTTTGTACAACTCTATCAGTGAGCGGGCATTGTGGAGTTCCGCGCGGGTCGGTTCTAGTATCCCTCGGTCGCTCCCGAGTAACGGGCAAATAGGAAGTAATCCCAAGGTGAGAGTTGCCGACCAACCGTCCAGAACCCGAGTAGCGGCACCAGTCCGCACCCGTCTGAAAGCTCCCTTGGCAAGGCCGGGGTGGGATGAAGGGTCCGGTTCCAGCCACGTGCGTTGTGATTACAAGATCCTGCGGCGTTTCTAGGTACCAATGTCCCTGTGGGCGAACCTAAATCGCCCGAGCTCTCTACTAAGCTGCCGATCTCGACGTGAGAGATATGAACGGCGCCTCGCGTCTGAAGGGATCAGGTATGAATGAGGGGTGGGCTCACAAGTTTTATGCTGTAGCAGTGGACAGAGCGAGTCTTCATGCAGGCTTGGGGATGGCGGTGACCGTTTCCAAATAGTTATAGGCGGACAACGCCCGCCTGCCGTAGAGCGGTGAGAGTGGGGAAGCCGTCGATGGCCATCAGCAGGTCGGCTTCGGCCAGAAAACTCCTCAGAACATGAGTCACTCCCTCGGTTCCAGCAAGAGCCAGACCATAGACGTACGGACGTCCAATTCCGACAGCAGCTGCCCCCATTGCTAAAGCCTTGACGACATCGCTGCCGGATCGAACCCCAGAGTCGAACAGAACCGGGGTCCTGCCACAAGCCTCTACGATGCCGGGGAGCATATCGATCGCGGGGACGCCACCGTTGGCCTGGCGTCCTCCGTGATTCGAACAGTAGATTCCTTCGATCCCAGCGTCGATGGCGCGTCTGGCGTCATCGGGATGACAGATGCCCTTGAGGATGAGAGGCAGTTTGGTGAGAGAACGCAGCCATGGAAGATGTTTCCATGTAAGGGGGTTGCCAATGTTTTGAGTCCACTGCATGACCGCGGCGGAGAGATCCTCTTCGGGAGGCTTCGCGAGTGAGCCGCGAAAGCAGGGATCCGTAAAGTAGTTCTGAAGTGCGGCCCCGCGCAGCTGCGGGAAGTTCGCGGCGTTGAGGTCTCGTGGTCGCCATCCGAGAAGCCACGTGTCGAGTGTGACGACGATTGCTTTGAAACCTGCGGACTCGGCGCGATGGATAAGGCTCTCGGTGAGGGCATCGTCCTTCGGGGTGTAGAGCTGGAAAAATCCAGGAGTGTCGCCGAGGCTTGCAGCGACCGCCTCAAGCGTGTCGTTGGACAGCGTTGACGCAATCATTGGTACGCCGGTTGCGGCTGACGCACGTGCGACGGCGAGGTCGCCGTGGCCATCCGGCGTACAGATACCAAGGACACCTATCGGGCTGAGAAAAATGGGAGTGGGTAGCTTGAGGCCAAAGAGGTCGAGGGTCAGGTCGCGCGTGGAGCAGTCCACCAACATGCGAGGAACAAGCCCCCAATGATGAAACGCCTCCGCATTTTGACTTTGCGTGAACTCATCGCCGCAGCCCCCCTGAACGTAAGACAGAACAGAAGGAGGCATGGCTGCCTGTGCCCTCTGCTCCAGAAGCTTGAAGTCGGCGGGAAGGCTGGGAAGCACGCCGCGAAGGCCTTTGAAGTAGATCTCAGTTTGATAGTCGCCGAAGTGGGGCATTCTCACCGTGCTCTTTCTATAGCGAATACAGGTTCGTAGACCTGAAAGCGACATTCGAGCTTTCATACTGCTGTCTCTCGTAACGGGCCACTGTTGTCAGCTTAATTCGATTCATGAGTCACCTGAGTAACTTTTGCAGCGAGAAGGCTCATTCTCGACAACAAATCAACGATGCACCTTTCGAGCGTGAGACTAGTAACGATATGGTCAGCATAGCGGAAGTGATCCCCGGTTCGGCCCTCCAACTACCTAGTTCCTTCCGGTTGACGGGCAAACCGGAAGTTAGCTCGCTTGGCGATTTCAGGCAAGGCACTCATCGAGCGAGCCGAGTAACCTTCGAAAGAGTGGATGATGCTGGTGAATTTACGGAGTCTAGCCAATACGTCGGCTTTATGGATTCCGAAGCTCTGATATTGGCCTCAATTTCCCCAGATAGACGATTACGATTCCCTGATAGTTGAAATTAAATTCCCTGTTCAGTCGGGTCCTAATCTAGAGGAAGCGCGAGAAATCACCTGAATTCATGAGAATTGACGGATAATGCCAGGGTATTCTCTGCAATGTCCATGAAAAATCCCTGTATTAATCCCTGATAGCAGGGAATCGGGCCGGGAGAGCGGTTCGCTCAGGACTGCCTCCACCGCCATTTATTTTGTAATGTCTCGAAGTAGCGACTTGCTGCGGTAGAAGACTCGTAAAATCCCCATAAAATACCTTTTCTTTCGCCTGAGCGCAATCTCCAGAGATGCTGACACGGATCGTTATCTCGCCGGAGTGGACAAATTCCTCCAAATAGGAGGGCTGGAGAGATTTCTGACGGGCTGCGGTTGGTTCGGTCATGAGCCGTAACTCGTGGGCCGCTGTTATTGCCGTGAAAGAGGGTATGAGTGGTTGGTTCAGGCTTTGCCTCAACTTGCAAAATCGTGCTAAACATCAATATCCGCGAAGAGAATCGTGGGACGCTGCCTTGCAGTGTTTGCACTGATTTTCACCCGTTTGGATATCAATTAGTCACCACAGAGTCACTGGATCGCACGTAATGCGGCTACAAACACGCGCTTCGGACGCGAGTTCCTCGCAGTCATATATGGGGTTCTGGACGCCTCAACAGAATCTACGTCCCGAGTTGGGCTTCGGGCCGCGTTTAGATACTGAACCATAGGGAGGTAACGCTCCGGATAGAACAGTCCGTAGCGACTTCGTAAACAGTGAACTCAAGCCACCTCCAAAATCCCTCGACGCGTTTCGCTATCGGTCAGCAAAGAGCCGCGCAGTTTCCTGTTTATTGGTTGTTCACTATCCGATACAAGACGATTGAAACCGGGATTGCGCAGCAGAGCATAATCAAAACTGAGGCAATCTCACCTTTCAGGTGCGCCCCGGCCGATGCCAACGTTGAAATTTTCACCATTCTTTGGTCAGTACGATCATAACCAGGAAATGCGACAGGTACAGCGAATAGGACGCATCTCCAAGCAGGAGCGCCCAGCGTGGCCAGAGCCCGCCAAAACGATCCTCCAGCATGACAAAGGCCAAAGCCAGCAGAGCAGCCGGAACTCCCCATTGCAGGATGCGTATGGATGGTCCAGCGGTCTGTGGAGAGAAAAAAACAACATCGGAGCGAGGATTAAGAGCAGCGCGGCAGTTTTCACGTTCAAGCGAACCCCTTGAATGACGAGTTGTCCTATCAACAGACCCGCAAGGAATTCCAGCAGCAAGGGATCAGTCAGTACCAGGATCGCAGGCCAATGCGCCCCGCGGAATGTGCCCGCCACCACCAGTATCGACATTGCAGGGGTCAGGAAGTAGGCCACACGAATGCGAAACGCAAGCGCTATCGCTAACAGGAAATAAAAGAACATCTCAAATGACAGCGTCCATCCAACGTTTAGTACAGACCTTGCCAACCGGGAACCGTCAACGAGACAACGGACGACCAGATCACAGTGAAACGCGACGGCAAAAGCGACAGACTCATTTTTGTCCCTCAAACTTTGAGCAGTTCGACCTCGGCTTACGCCGTCACGTCACACAGCTCCCATGGTTTGACCGCTGGCCGCGTCTTGGTCAAAATCGACATCGAATTCAGCAGCTGCCTCGTCAACGAACGCCTCGCGTCTGTCGCCATTTCTCAAGCGTCTCACTCCGCCAAGATTTGGACCAACAACACTGAGACGCTCCTAAGACCAAGCGCGGAGATTCAGTTTGTTGATCTAGTCGCACGATGATCTGAATCCAAACCATTTATATGCTTAGAATGTATGTGAGCGAGGACTACTAAACCAATATCATAGGAAAAGATAACGGTTGTTGCTTATGTGACTTTTGCAAGTTAACCCGACTTCTTGCGGAGAGGTGTGCGGAGGGCGCGTCCGGCATGGCGGCACCGTGTCTCGCGTTTAGCCGAACCTGGACGAACTTGTTCAGACCACGTCGAGCTCGATGAATCGCGGCGACTTGTAGGGCTGCTGTTTGCGCAGCACCCAATAGCGTAAAACCTACAGATCCGCCAGTCGGAAGCGTTATGCCAGTCAAAAATCAATAATGGCCGGGTGACGAGCCACCCTACTTCCGACGCGAAGCAGCGTGCTCTTCATTTGGAGAAGAACGGTTCCTCTACTCGGACGATGGAAGCGCTGCACCTTTCGAGAGAAGCGGGGGGGCAGACATCTCAGCCGATGCCGTGTGGCTGCTCCAAGCAGAGGCCAGTACGAATCAACTGTGGTCTGGGCTTTCAACAGAGCTGGCAGCACTTCCAAGGTCAGCATGTCAGTGACTCGTTCGTCTTTAGCGACTGCCATCTCTCTTCTAGGAACAGCGCAGCTTGCTCAAGCGACTCATGGCTAGACCCTACAAGATCGACAAGATAGCGGTTGAACAGGGTTCCAAAAACAATGTGAGGACCATCGTGGATGTCAACCATCAGTTCCTCATACGGCGGTTTCTGCAGGTCGGGAAACCGATGAAACAGTTCTTCGTTCAGTGAACTATAGACTAAGTTTTTCATTTGTCTTACCGTCCAAAGAGTTCTTGAGGTCGAAGATGAGGCGATAGCGATATTTAGGTCATGGGCACCAACGATCTTACCCTCATCGATAAGAGTATTTAGGCGATTGATCGTATCACCAGCCTTAATCCAGTGACCTCCATTGATAAACTCACCCGTCGTCGCTTCATTTCGCACTGCACCGGCGGTTCCTCCAGGAATCTCATCTGTGTCTTGATAGATGATTGCGAATGATAGCTCCAAGTGACGTCATTATTTGACCTTCAATAAAGCGATTGCATCTGATGCCGGCCGACGGTTTCAACACACGGTCACCTGTACTACCAACCAGTCCGTCGCATTTCGAGCAAATAATCAATTTGGATACAACTCACATAAGATGACCGGCACAGCAAACGCTCATCTTATCGCTGAACTGCTCGTTGGAGACAGAAGCCGCCGAACCTTTACCACCACAGTTGCTCATTCTGCTCAAGCGTCATCGCTCGAGCAAGCGATGGAATTCCGCGCCTGAATGATGTCAGATCCTACCTTTCGCGCGGGTTCCGGATTCTTCCCCCCATCAAAGATTTCCGGGAACATTTCTTCGTTTGCATAAACGCCGGATGACCTGTACGTTTTTTGCGCCCATCTCCCAACTCACAGTGCGCCCGCACCCAACTTCAGAAAGGACATCAAAGCTATGCAATCAGACCTGAATCTGCAAAACGACTCCACCGAATTTGAAGAAGACATTGTGGATCTTGACGAGGACGACTCCGAGATCTCCGGCGACTGCAACGAATCGCAACCCTGCCGCGGCGACGAAGCCTGGCTTCCTCAGGACCTCGATGACAACTTATTGCTGGCCGAACTCATAGAGCAATCGCGGCCATGACCATCAGGAAGCGAAAACCTTTCGCCTGATCGGTTTCGCTTCCTGGAGTACATCATCACGTTGGCCAGTCAGTATGGCCGTTATGGATACCGCCGGATCACGGCGTTGCTCAAGCGGACAGGCTGGCAGGTTGGCAAGGACCGGGTAGAGCGGATCTGGCGTCGTGAGGGGCTGAAGGTTCCAAAGAGACAGAAGCCAAGAGGGCGGTTGTAGCTCAACGACGGGTCGTGCGTGCGGCTGCGTCCGCAGCACACCAACCATGTCTGGAGCTACGACTTCGTGAGTGCTAAGACGCATGACGGGAGGACGGTGCGGATGTTGAACCTGATCGATGAGCATACCAGGGAGAGTCTGCTCGTGCGTCCCGAACGGCGATGGAGCAGCGCCAAAGTGATCGAGGCGCTGGCTGATGTGATGGTGATCAAGGGCGTTCCAGAACATATCCGTTCCGACAACGTACTAACACAGGAAGGAAAAGCTGGAGAGAAGAGAAGGTTCCCTAGCATCCCGTATGGGATGTTCTTGATGACGACTGTACCTCCAAGTGGCTTCCACGAGCAAGGGCTGAGCGTTCGACGATAGCGACACGAGATCTGCCGACGGTGCGCAGTCTCCACTGTACTCAAAATGAAATCTCAACCAAGTGGAAGGCCGGATCATTATCTACGAGGTCCTCGGTTCCGGTCTTGATGATCCCATGGGCCAAGCGAGCCATCTTGGCAGCTACGGCGACATACGCCATGCGCTTGCGGTCGGCACTCAGGGGATCACGCCGGAGATATCGTTCGAACTTGTCTCGGAAGCTGTTCTCACTCAGACGCACGGACACGGTGGCGGCCATCCAAAAGGCGCAGCGTAGGCGGGCGTTACCGTACTTCGACAGCTTGGTGGTTCCCCGGAACTGGCCCGACTGCTGGGTCGAGAGATCGAGGCCACAGAACTTGAGGAACTGACGATGGTGATTGAAGCGACGCAGGTCACCGGCTTCGGCAAGGATCGTGAGCGCCAGGATGGGACCGATGCCCGGCATCCGCTGGAGACGTCGGAAATCGGCGTTGTCCTTGAGATGACACGCAGCTCGTTGTTCCAGCTGATCACGTAACTGGCAGAGTCGGATCATCTCACCGAGCACCACTCGGAACATGGCAACTGCTTCTGAGTCCATCTCAACCGGGATACCGATCGAGGACTGAGCAGTACGGTAGATGTCTTCGAGCAGCCGCTGTTTACTGACCTTGCGTCCGACAATCGTCCACGCTTGCTGGACAAAGTCTTCCATCGAGAGGCGTGCAATCAGAGCAGGCGTGGGGAAGACCTGAAGGAAGACTAAGAGCCACTCAGAACGTGAGGCATGATAGTACCGCTCGATCTTCGGAAAGTAGAGCGGCAGGTAATGGGTCAAGAGCCGATGCTGCGTCCGTGTCTTCTCCAGCGAGATCTGAGCATAGGTCAGCGACAGCTCCTGAAAGTCATGGATCTGGTTCGTGAGCGGGTCATGGTAGTGCTGAGTCACGCCAGTCTTGAGCAGATGAAGCAGGACTTGGGCGTCCTTCGGATCATTCTTGTCCCAGGAGTTATGCATCGCTTCACGGGTACGGGCCACGGCTAAGGAAGCGATCAACTCCAGATGGAATCCTTCGCTCTTCAGGAAGTGGGCAAGTGGCCGATGGTAGTTGCCGGTGGCCTCGAAGACGACCCGCACGGGATGCTTCAGGCCATGGAGGTAATCGGCAAAGAGCCCGAACTCGGCCGCAGTGTTGGGCAGAATCAGGCGCTTGCGGTTCTTCCATCCCGGCGCTTCAATCAAGACATCGTGACGCAGCTTGGCGATATCAATGGCTACCAGAACCGCTGGCGTTTGAGTAGGCTGGACAAGGGACATGGCTGGTTCTCTCCTAAGTGAAAGTAGGCATACGTTCAGCTTACGAGCCAGCCATGGCCCAGGAAGTCGGGTCGCTACGCTCCCTCAACCCGACTTCCTGCCTTCCTCAGACTCTTCCTTCCAAGTGCTTCGTGTGGTGCTACGGCCCTGAGTTCGTCGCCAAAGACCTTCGCAAATGGCTGGCTGATACCGGTGCAAAGACGCTCTACATCGAACCCGGAAGTCCCTGGGAGAACGGTTACCGCGAGAGCTTCAACTCGAAGCTCAGAGATGAGTTCCTGAACGGAGAAATCTTCTACTCGCTGAAGGAGGTGCAGGTTCTGGCCGAACGCTGGCGGGTTCACTACAACACGATCAGGCCGCACTCGTCGCTGGGTTATCGCTCACCAGCGCAGAAGCCTGGGCGATTGAAACCAATCTCACGGGGCGTAAAGAGCCGGGAATCGCTACGCGCTTCCCAGCTCTTCACGCCCCGTCCGGCAGCCATCCAGGTACATCAAAAGCTGCGCTACACTAACAATCCAACTGGTACACAAGATCGGTCAGGCCAATGACGCTGGCCGACCTTGATGGTGGATTGCGCTCCGCGACAGGTGGCTTCCATCTCGCCGTCGAGGAGGGTGAAGGTCTCTTCGAAGTCGTGGCGATGTCGAGGGGGCCGCCGCCTGGAGGGATGTGCATGTCGATAAGGCAGAAGCGACCTGCAGTGTCTTTTCCTGAGAGGAGGATGGTGTAGGTGTCTCCTACTAAGCCGATGTGGGACCGATTGTTGTCGTCGGCACTGGCGAGGATGAGGCTGCGGGCTAAATCGTCGGGCGAAAGGGGATTATTCTGGGAGGCTTCGTCGGTCGTGATGGGCATGTTCGTCTCCTCTGAAGGTTATGATGCGGATTCGGATGGGGAGTTGGAGGGAATCGTACCACGGCCGCAGAAAACTCATGATTAGAACTCCCACCGAAATCCCGGGCCTTGGTTTTCGATAAAAAGGGGTTCCGACTAGGGTAGATTAGAGGCTAGAAATCAGCCATGCTTAAAGCATCCTCCTTACTAGAAGGGGCTTGCGCGCGTTTCATGATGATGGTTAATTTGTTGTCGGACCAATCCTTAATACATTCTCGGGTAGAACACGTCGTCCAGGGCCGGTCACCACTTAGCGTATCGATTCCCAGTCCAGATTACTTGCACTAAGATAAGCTGGCTCGACACGTCTTCAATCAATCTGCGTTCAGTGTGAAGAGTATCGGAGATGAAATTACAAGGATTACTCCTGTCGAATCGTGGAATGTTGGGCATTGCCTTCGTCTGCATGTTTCTGCCAGTGATTGCGCATCCGCAACATGCGCCGCAGGTTCCTGACCGTCCATGGGACAGCAACTGGGCAGAGAGCGGTGTGCATGCGGAGCCAGGTAACGAGCTGAAGCTTGATCCGACCCACACTTATGTACTCGCGGAGCTGATTGATCTCGCCGAGCTGAATAATCCTGAGACGCGTGAAGCCTGGGCATTCGCCAAAGGTCGCGCAGCTCGATTGGGGATCTCCCGCTCTGACCTATACCCGACGCTGGTGGCGAGCGCTTTGGGAGTGGCGTCGAAGGATGGCATTTTGATCAATGATCGCTTTGTGCTGCAAACGCTCGGAGAGTATGACCTTGCTATCAGCCTCTCTTATACGCTTCTCGACTTTGGCGAGCGCCGCGGTCACATCGACGAGGACCGTGCACAGCTTCTGGCGGCTAACTTCGCATTCAACCAGGTTCACCTGAAGATTGTGAGCAGGGTACTTGCAGCTTTTTTCCGGCTTCAGCAGACTCAAGGCGAAGTCGCTGCAGCGGAGGCTAATCTAACTTCGGCGCGTACTGTGCGCGAAGCCGCCGAGCAACGACTTGATCTTGGCGTGGCCACCGTTCCTGATCTGCTTGAGGCACGCAGCACGGAGGCGCGCGCTGTCTATAACCTCGAGTCGGCACGAGGCGCGCGCCAGATTGCTTCGGGCGATCTTGCAACCGTACTCACGGCCTCTCCAGCGAGTGACTACAAAGTTCAGAGCCTCGATAGCCTCCCAATTCCGAATGAGTTGAATGAAACTGCTGAACAAGCGATTAATAAAGCACTCTCGCAACGCCCCGATCTGCTTGCCCAGATGGAGCGGGTTCGCGCAGCCAGCGGAGCGATCACGAGCGCTCGTTCCGAGTGGTACCCGCGATTGACGTTTCAGGGTGACGAGGATTTTCTGAGGGCATATGGCGAACAAACTCCATTTCCTGGTGTGTATGCTGGCGCAAATACCTATCATGCGGAACTTTCGCTGAACTGGACGGTGTTCGATGGCGGGCGCCGGAGGAACGATGTCGAGGAGGCACATGCTTCGCAGAAGCAAGCGCAATCGGCGGTTGATCGAATGCGCGATGAGGTGAGTGATGAAGTGTGGAGGGCATATTCCAATGTCAACACCGCGTTTCGTCAACGCGACGCTGCGACCATGCTGTTGACCGCTTCGACGGATTCTTATGAAGCCGCGTTGCAGAGTTACCGCCTTGGCGTACGCAACCTGGTTGACCTGCTGGCTGCAGAACGCGATCTGGCTGATGCCCGTTCGGCTGACATAACGGCCCGGGTGAGTGTGCTTAATTCGCTGGCGGAGCTGGCGTACAGCACGGGAGATCTTCTTAAAACCACAGCCAGGAGACCTTCTCCATGAACAACCACTTTCATTGCTCTCCTGTGTCGTCTCTCGGAATCAAAGATTCTCGAGTGCTACGTCGTCCTCGATTCTGGGCGACGTTCCTGCCGCTTGCCGGGTTGTGTGGTTGCCGACGGGCCCCATCGCTCGGCATCTATGGCTCCTATTTTCCTGGGTGGCTGATCTGCCTTGTCCTTGGTATCGCACTCACTGTAGCGATCCATCTCGTGCTGAGGCGACTGGGCTATGAAGCTCGCCTGAATCCGCTTGGCCTTGTGTACATCGCGCTTTCGATTACGCTCACGTGTCTGTTGTGGCTGGTTCTCTTTTATTAGGAGGTGTTTCTATGGCCGACTCCATCGATCCTCGACCAGACGCAGACCCGGTTGGGAGAATCATCTCGATCACTATCATTGCAAGCGCTGTTGTTTGCCTCATTCTGGTGATCGTGCTGACAGCGATGCACCCACGAACGGATGACGCCACGGTGTTCGCAAATTTCATTGGGATTGCTCCGGTTGTAGAGGGGCCAGTAGTGCACCTGGCTGTGCAGGACAATCAGTATGTACACAAGGGCGATCTGCTTTATGAGATCGACGATCTGCCTTATCGCTACGCTCTGAAGCAGGCACTGTCGGAGCAGGCCGCGCTTGAGGGGAATATTCGCGATCAGACGCGCCAGATCGCTGGTCAAAGGAGCGCCGTCGTTGCGCAGAGAGCGGCGCAGAATGCTTCAGAGGCTGCGATGCATCGGGCTACGGCATTGATTGATGAGGCGACAGCCGACGTGGGACATGCGGAGGCCGCCGTAAAACAGGCTCAGGCTGAGTACGACTATGCCGAGAGCAATCTGAAACGCGTCGAGCCATTGCTGACGCGAAAGTTTGTGACTGCGGACCAGGTGGATCAACTGCGCTCGAATACGAAGGCCAGAGCTGAACAGCTTCGGCAGGCGCAGGCGCAGTTAGTGCTCAAGCAGGCGTCGCTGAAAGCTGCTCTTGAAGGACAGACTCAGTCTGTCGCCGAGGTTGGTCAGAATGAAGCGCAGGTGGAGCAGCGCGGTCGCGAGGTGAGAATACTTGATCCTCTTACGACACAACGCGAAGGGCGACAGGCAGCGGTAGAGCATGCTTACTACAACCTGAACCATTGCCGGGTGTATGCACCCTTCGATGCGCGCGTGACGAATCTGACGATTGCGGAGGGCGCGTATGCGCATGTTGGGGAACAACTGTTCACGCTGATCGATGCGCGAATCTGGTGGACGGTCGCGAACTTTCGCGAGGACCAGATTGGCCATATACATCCTGGCGATCACGCAAGGGTGTTCATTATGCAGGTGCCGAATGCGGAGTTTGACGGAGTCGTCGACAGTGTTGGCTACGGAGTTATACCTGACCCTGACGTTATTGGTGTCATAAAGCCCGGATTGCCGGCAACCGATCGCACACTCAACTGGGTGCACCTGGCGTCACGGTATCCGGTTCGGGTCCGCATTCTGAATGCGCCTGCGGAAGTGCTGCGAGTGGGCGCTACGAGCCTTGTAGCGATACAGGGAGGCAATCATCGCTAGCACCGCTACCATCGCGGCACAGGGGCGGCGGTCGTATTGGATAGCGCTGTGGCAGATCGTGCGGAATGAACTCGAGCCGTATCCGGGCCGTCTCGACAAAACGGTTCAATACACAGTTGCGACCGTGATTGCAGCCATCGTAGTACTGACCTTTCGATTGCCGAGCGCTGTGCTTGGGGTCTACTATCCGCTCCTGCTGATGGAGGACACGCCTGCTTCGAGCTTTCGCGTAGCTAAAAAATGCGGCCTGTTTCTTTTTTTTGCCGCAATCTGGGTTTTGTGCGGTGCGGTCTTTTTTCTTGGATCTCCTATGATGCACTTTCTTTGGGTGGTCTGTACGCTATTTCTCGCTTGCTGGTTGATTGAAGCGGGGGAGGATCATGCGGCGGCGACCAGTTTCGGGATTTACGTGGCCACAGGCATCAGTGTTCTTGATGCGCCGATCTCTCCAGATGTTCGCTTTGAGAACATCCTTTACATTTTGCTGAGCCTGGTCATGGGGATTGCGATCTTCCTGGCCGTTCAATATGTCATGGCTGGCGACGAGAAACAAAATGGCCTGGAGCGAGGTATCGGTACAAGGCTTCTAATTTTGCGTAACTGTCTGGAGTTGATTTCGGAAGGGCGTACACCGGGGCGATTGCTTCGGCGGCAGTTGCGGAAGTATTTCATGATCGGGACAGGGCGAATACGAAAGACATTGCTTGGGCTGGACTACACGCGACGAGTTCGCGATGAACAGTCGTCAGCCGTTGGTCTGATCGGCAATATGATTGAGTTTACTTACAGTCTGGTAGAGACGCCCGGTCAACCTGTGCCCAATCAGCAGGCGCGACTGCGTGGGGTAGTGAATGCGATTGATCAGGTGCGAGCGGATTATGCTGCGAGGCGAGCGCCGGAACCTATTCCGTTGCCTGCTCCGCAGCCGGGTGAACTGCGTCGCTCGCCGGTGTACCGGCTCGAATACTCGATTGCTATTCTTACCCAGGTTTACTCCAGCTATTTGATTGCTGACCGGGTTCCTGAAGAGCACCCGAAACCGAAGGGCCTGATTCGACCTGGATCAGTTACGAATCCTGCAACTCTGCGATTCGCAATGCGGGCGTCTTTGGCCGCTATTTTTTGCTACCTGTTTTATTGGGCTGTTGATTGGCCAGGTTTGTCCGTCGCTCTAACCACGTGCATCGTGACGGGGCTCTCGAGTGCAGGGGCGTCACGTCAGAAGCAGATGCTTCGCTTTTTTGGAGGGGCTATTGGTGGGGTGTTTGCCTTCGTTGCGCAGATATTCATTTTGCCGCGTGTTCAATCGGTTGGCGGATTCAGCTTGACGCTGGCCGGAGCGATCTTCTGCTCGGCGTGGGTCTTCTTAGCTTCGCCGCGTATCGCGTATGCCGGCCGTCAGATGGCGCTTGCTTATGAGGCTGTCCATCTAACCGATCCGTACTATAACGTCGGGCTCACTCAGGTGCGGGATCGCGTCTTTGGAGTTTTTCTCGGGCTGGTTGCAATGTGGCTGATCTTTGACCGGCTGTGGTCGCGTCCTGCGGCACCCACGATGACGCAATTGTTTGATGAAACGCTTGATTGCATCGCGGAGCTTCCTGAGCGGGGGAGTGTTGAAGCGGTTCCTGCGCTCACGCGATTGCGAGAGACGATTGATGGTAACTTCGACAAGATCCGAGATCTGGCTGATGCTGTGTTGCTCGAATTCAGACGGGATAGGGCACACGACCTGATATCACGCTATCGCGTTCGTTCCTGGATGCCGCTGATACGGAGCATCTTCATGCTGCGGTTGGCTATCATGCGGCGCTGCTGGGTTGACGAAGCGGGTGTAGATGATCCGCGAGTTGCAGAAGCGATCGCCACTTCGACGAGTGTGCTCCAGGAGATTCGCGGGATGGCTACCGTTGATATTTCGAAGAGGCCTGATCCACCTTTGGCAGCGCGCGTGGTGCCGATTCCTAAAACAACAGCGAACGAACCGGCGGTTGTGAGGATTGCTGCTTCTCTCGCAACGGTGAGCGCCTACCTTCGCGAAGACGTATTGCTTGATTTACGCGGAACTTGAAGGTGTTCGAACCTGGCTCTCCGTGGTGTTACGAAGGGGCGTAGTGCGTGAGGGCGCTTTGGTCGAAACGTTTTCAACTGCTTACTTTGCTGGTTTCATATGCAGAAGATCGAGACACGTGATGCTGAAGACGAGGACCTGGCCTGAGGTGCGGAGCTGTACTCCGAATTGCTTCTCGTACCGAACGTCGAAGGCCAGGCGATGCTTGATGTCGGTGTACTTCCACTCGGCGCCTGCGCCGAAGCCGCGGTCGAGTTGGCCGGCAATCAGAGGGTTGATTCCACTGCCGGAGTCAGCCGTTCCTGGACGCAACACCGAGCGGACGCTCGACCTGTTTTCAAAAAAGTGACTTTGCCCTCATGAAACCGTAACGGCTTCTGCGAGACAGCGCGGCCCAACTTCTTGGCAGTCCAGTGAGGATCGTTGTGCTTCCTCCATCGGCGCCTGGACATTGCCATGAGAATGCCCCGGCAATGACGAAGCCTTTCGTAGACAGCCAGTTTGCCAGCCAGAGCCAGTCACTCCAAAGCTAAGCCCTGCATTCGCCGCGCCGCCGCCGTCTTGCCGTGCGTCACCTGGAGCCTTCCGCAGTGCCCATTCGACCAACCGATAGACTCCCAGCGAAGATGGGAGTTCTCTTCCGGTCGCATCCCAGTGTCTATCAGCACCGTTGCAATATCGGCCATGAGTTCCCCTGCCGCTCCCAGATACCTCGCTTCCTCTTCCGGTAAGACAACCCGATCACGATGATGCTCCCATTGGCGGGAGCCAAACATAGAGTTTCCTCCGCCCTTACATACAACTCTCAAACTGATCTACTACCCAAAAGTGAGGAGAATGTCATCGTGGACCCTATGCTCACGAGGGAAGGAGATGATTGGAGTCTCATACCACCGTTGCCCAATCCTATAGTCCCCTGCACTTTGGATAATTTCCCGCGCCGAAGGTCAATCCGACGCTTGGGTTGGTTTTATGTGAGAATAGCGGCATTACGACATGGGCCCCTCAAATTGCGTTGTTCGGAGGTGTTATGAAAGTTGTCCATAAATTCTCTCGTGCCGGCGCTTTTCTACTGGGGATCGCAATAATGGCTTCCATACCAAGTCATGTGGTTGAAAAGCCAGCTATGGCACAGATCATCTCTAACGATTACAGATTTTGTTCTGTTACTGTTCCGTTGAGGAAAAACGATCCCATACTGAACGGTTATGCGGCTGCTCCTCCACATCATTATTATTCGGAACTCTATCAAGGCCCCGATAGAGGCAAAGAGTTTCAGGCTTGGGTGCGCAAAAACTATCAGCAAGAATGGATATACAACGCCTATTCGGGCGGCTATGGCGATACGGTCCAGTGCCTTGTTGCTGCGCGACCCCAGCTTTTTGCTGACAACATGAAAAAGGTACAGACAGATCCGAAGCAAAATCCGTATTACACTTTCACAAACTGGCCAGCAGTTCAGTAAATTGTGAATATGACACTTGCAAGCACGAACTCGATTCATTCCAAATCGAGCCGCTTGTTTGCAGCCTTTGTCTTGCTGGCCGCACAACTTTCTTGTTTTTGTCAGCCACCCCAAGTCCACTATGGCCCGTGGATGCCTATGAAGGATAACGAATCTAACGGCATACAAATCGCGTTTAAGCACTATCCCGATGGGATGATGTATTACAAGCTCAAAAATACATACTCTTACGTCGCCAAAGTGGATTGTCAGTTTCGTTTTACAGACAAGAAAGGCAAACCGCGACCGAGTCGGGCTGCACCGCCACTTTAGCTCCCGGGCAAGAAAAGACCAGCGGCGGATGGTGGGATGCCAACGTAGCCTCAGTTGATCCGTCATCCTTGGCAGCAAAGGTACGAATCCCCGATGTACCTGGCGCCGCCCGGGGACCATCTGGTCTAATCTACTCGAACTGTGATCCCTCACCGGACGACCTTGAACAGAGCTGTAACCAAAAAAAGGCACAATGCAACGCCAATATCTATTCGTGGTGCGAAGAGGAGTTCGGTAAAGAGGGTACACAAAAGAACGCGGACAATCGCCCAAAGTATGACAGGTGCGTCACCTCTCATCTCGCTGAATGCGTCAGCTCACAGGCACAATGCGTGACGCACATCCGACGTTGCGGTAACGGACAAACCTGCGACGTTCGAACCAACAGATGCTCTGTATCCGCTAAGTGATCGCATCGATCCTCCGAGTGCTCGTCTGCCCATTTTTGCGCCCGATGGCTGCGTTCGTCGGAAATTTGTCGCACGGCGCGACGGGAATCAAGAGATTCCTTGATCTGTGAGGCTGTTGACTGAATAGCCTACACCTATAAATCAAGACAAATTCAAAACAGGGGAGAGGACTGTCCCACCGCTGTCATTGAAGTGTTCTCCACCATGTTTCGGAAGAACCAATGGATAACATGCATTTTTGTTACTTCACGAGGGCGTAATCAAAATCGGCTTTTGGACACAAACCTGGACTACGTCGTCTCGAAGGGTTAGGAGCACAGTTTGTTTCTGCCCATCAATCGAAACTTGGTTCGCAAGTGCTGCGATCTGTGCGTCGAGTTTTTCCGATTTGCTCCTGTGAAGCGAAATCGTTGTTCATCTCACAATTTCACCGCGCTTCCTGATTTTGTACTACATCAGCCCGCCTAGGAGACAAGCCGCCTTCATTACGCGGCTCTTAGACAATGGGTAGCATTCAAACAGCACACCTGCTCATGACGGTCCAGCGGTCCCCGTTTGTCGGCGAAGGTAGATAAATTCAGGTGCAACATCTAATTTGATTGACGGTAGAACCCAGCTGGCGTATGAAAGGTAGTAAAACTTGGCAGTAATTCGGCGGAGTCCGACCTTATGTAAAGACCACTTTTCACCCGTCTTGTCTTGGTTTTGTAACGGACCTTATATCTTGAGGGCCCTTAATTCCACGCAGTACAATCAGCTTCGTTCGGAGGATCTGGGCATGGATAAACTTTGGATTAAGGTTGCTGCAATTTTGGTCTTTATTAGTTTCACCGCCAATGGTCAAGAGGCACAACGTGGCGGCGTGACGGTCTCAGCGTATGTCGCAAACACAGGTGAATTGACGACTCTCCACGTGACTGTTGCGAATGATAATGATGTTCAGTGAAAAACGTCGCTTTTGTCGTGCAATACACCTGCGGCACTGAATCGGGAACGATCTCTCCCGGCCATAGAGGTGATCCCGTGTCTTTCGTTCCTCCCGGAAAGACTGTAGACAATGAGGTCAACGCATGTACCAGTACATTTGAGGTCAAAAGTGTCAGGATCATCTCATTCGACAAATAGGTCAAAGTAATACGCTTGTGACTAGCTCGATCAGCCGTTTTGTCGTCGAGGAATGACGACACGATATCAGTCGGTACGCCTGCGCGAGCGGCTCCCAAATGGCAGTTCTCGCGCCCAGGGGTCTTTACCAATTCCGATCAGTAATGCGAAGGATGGGCCGAGATTTGCCAAAGCCTTTCACGATGAAGTGCTCGCGTGTGCGGGAACTGATGTAAACGCGAATCTGTATTGAGGTATGTGCGGATAAGGAGACTGGATCCATGCCACATAGCAGCGCGCGTTATTGCCCAATCATGTTTCTGCTGATCATGTTTCACTGTACGTTCTGTTGGGCGCAGACTGCTCACCACTCCTCGACAGGCACTCAAGGACGAGTGTGGTGATAAACAAGCTTGTCGGAAACTGGAACGGCAACTACATCTTCAGCAAGAATTCGTCTGCGACGTATCAAGCCGGGTTGTCACTGAAAGAAGGTAATGGAGAGCTCCGAGGAAGGATAATCGCTCTAGCCCCCAATGGCGACTCACTGGTTCGATCTCCGCGCCAAATATTTGGCTGCGGCAAGAAACCGAAGACGGAGAATTAGATTGCTGGGAAACGACACGAGGGATACCATCGCGGCCAAAGAACCGCCAACCGACGCATCGAGCCATATCGAGAACGGCAAAGTGCAGTGCATGGCCTGAAGGTCTCAGTTACACCAAAATTAAGGAAGATATGGCTACTGGACCTGTACTAACTCCGCCTACCGACAAGCAGCGCTCCATCAGGGGGCCACTCCGCTATCAAATTAGTACTTCCTCGCCTCAGCTGGAAGCGGGAACGAAGTTTTCAATTTATACACGGATCACCAACCCCTATGACGTCCCGGTGAAAATTACCTCAGTGACCACTTTGCTGCCGGTCGAATTCATTGATGTGGCTGTTCTCGAAAGGAGCTATAGGAACCGGAGAATCGCCCGAACTATTAACACCGTCAAGGGCCATCAGAAAAAGTTGTTCAAATTTGTTGACCTGTTACCCGGTTCCTCAAAAGAGAACACATCGCCGCGGATGAGCAACCAAGCTCTAAGTTCGACACCTGAAACCGAGGCGGATGTTATCTCCGATTCTGATGTTTACAGCATCGTGCAATTGCTTGATTCTACCGACAAGGATAACTACGACGTCGCCAAGCAGGATGTATTGCAACGACTACATAGGGCCCTTGCAGAGAATAAACAGGTCAGTCCATTGGAAACGGAGTTACAGCCGGGGAACTCAATCATTCAAGTTTTCACATTGAAAACGAATCGATCGATCTTTTCCCGCCTAATATCTACCAGTCCAGCGTACGGATCGAATATGAGATTGATTCGAGCAAGAACATCGACGTAGCCGATTATCAATTGAACATCCGTGCACCTTTGAAAGCGATTCTCTTTGGCGCTCTAATTGGATCCTTCTTCGGCTTCCTCCTAAAGGACTTGACTGGTGAGCGGACTCTGATCACGTTGGTCAATACCACACGCACGCCGGGATCAATCGCTTCCTATTTGTTGTCTCTCGCCACTGCGATGATGATCGCAGGAATTACGGTCGTAGCCTTTGCTCGGAAAAAGGATGCACAACCGATTCTCTCGGTGGAAGATTTTTGGGGAGGGGTTTTCGTCGGATTCTTGGCAGGCTACACAGGCAAATCCTTCCTAGATAAAACGGTCGTGCCACATTGAGGCCTTGACCATCCAGAGTCTTTCGGACGCCGAATATGAACGACTGACGCAGACATTGGATTTGGCGCAGATCGTTAAGTCGCGTGGGTCGCCACCTGCTGATGAACCGCTGCTTGACGGAGTGGAACCGCTCGACCTCGCCGACTTCGAGCACCCAGGTCAGCGCCGTGACGTGGCCGATGGCAGGGATCGTCATCAACCGCTCGACTCACGTTGCGAGCAGTGGGTCGGCTTCGAGCGAACGCAGCAGAGCTCGTTCCGTCTTCTGGGTGCGCTCGATCATCTCGCGCGTGAGCTTCAGCAGTGGCCACAGCGAGGGGTCGATCTCCGGGTTCGCGGGTAGAACCTGGTGGAAATATCCTTGCTGATGCAGCTTCTCCTTGTTGTAGCTGACGCCGGACTCCATCAGCAGCTGCGCGATCTTGTTCTTCAACTGGACGTTCTGCCGGACCAGCAGCTTCCGGTAGCGCAGCGTGCGCCGGCGCTGCCGGATCTCCATCGGTGCCATGTAGCACTCCGGCAGGAAGTCACAACGCATGCAGTCGGCTATCCTGCCTGCATCGATGCGATCGTTCTTCTTCTTCGCCACGGCAATGGCACGCAGCATCAGGGGATGAGCCACCTTCACCGCTGCCGCGTGCGGTCGAAGGTAGTCGTAGATCCAGCCCGTAAACATGGTCGCTTCCATCGCCACCGTCCAGGGCTTCGCGAGCGTCCCAACCCACTCCCGCAGGCCGTGCCGCGTCGCCGGAATCTTGCCCTCCGATTGCACCTTGCCACTGATGTCCTTCACGCAATAACTGATCGTCTTCTTGTGGATGTCCAACCCGATGAAGTTCATACTGGTCACGAGGAGCCTCCTTGGATGTCTCTGAATCAGCCGATTCTTCTGAGTTCAGCCCTTGTACACCAAGTGCTCCTCAGCCCGACAACTTATCCATACAAACAAGTGACCCTCTCGTTCAACTGTTGCTAACAGGCCGATGCACCCATCCATATTGTTAGTTTCCCATCTCAGCGAAAGGAGATGAGTAATGAAGAACGCTCTTTGCATTTACTACAGTTCCTGGCCGGGGCTTCGTTGAAGACGCATACCCCGGGACCTGACGGGGACTTCTGATTGTTACAGACTATCTCGCCCTAAGGAATATACCCATTTAGGTATATGGTTCCGGGTGCTGGAAGATGCTCTAATTCTCCTCTACGAGGAGATACATGCCGAAACGGCTGGCTATTACGATTGCGGGTGCGGTGTCGCTGGGAAGTTATGAGGCGGGGGTGCTGTATGAGGTGCTGGACGCGATTCATCAGCATAACGACGCCGACGGCGTGACGGATGACGAGAAAATCCTGATCGATGTGATGACGGGTGCTTCGGCCGGCGCGATGACGGCAGCGATTGTGGCGCAGAAGATGCTGTACTCGGCTCAGGAGTTTCGTGGCCCCTACGACAACCCTTTGTACAACGTGTGGGTGAAACGTATCAACCTGGACGGGTTGCTGGAGACGGTGAACGAAGAGACGGGTGAGGTGGAGCCGCCGCTGCGATCGATTTTTTCGTCGAACATGGTGGAGAAAATTGCAGAGGATACGCTACTGGGACGCTACGCGACGGGGGACTGGCCTGCTCCCATAACGCATTTGGCCGCGGCGCGTTCGATCTCTCTCGGGATGACTCTGACTAACCTGAACGGCGTGGACTACGGCTATGACATGCAGCCTTGCGGGAAGTTTATTTACACGCGGCACGAGGACCAGATAACGCGTGTGGTGAGTGTGGAGGGGAGCGATAAGCCGGAGGTGTGGCGTGAGCTGGCGGATGCGTCGGTGGCGAGCGGGGCTTATCCGCTGGCGTTTAGGGCGAAGGAGATGGACCGCAGGCGGGCGGAGTATGCCAAAAGCAGTCTTGAGCCGTGGACGGATGACCCGTCGAGATTTACTTACACAGACGGCGGAGTGTTACAGAACGAGCCACTGGGTATGGCGAAGAACCTGGTGGATGACATCGACAAGCACTGGTACAACGACAGCAGGTTCTACTTGTTTGTGTCGCCGCATGGGAGAACTTCGAGCGCGGACTCGAGCTTTTGCGAGGTGACTGCAGACTACTTCCAGATCATGAAGCGGTGGGCGAAGGTGCTGCTTAGCCAGTCGGAGTTTCAGGACTGGATTACTGCGGTAGAGATGAATGAACAGATTGCGCTAATGGACGCTCGGGCTAGTGAACTGGCAGAGAAGCTACGTTCAGGCGAGATCAAGAGCGGAAGCCTGAAGCGGACTGCGGATGGTTTGCTGAAGGTGTTGTTTACGCAGCCTACACGCACGGGGACGAGGCAGGTTGCGAAGATTGGAAAAGAGAGTCTGGCTGAGGCCAGGCGGCGGATTGAACACCAGTACAAGGAGGAGATTGCGAGTCTGGGGGTAGGAAGCTACCGCGCCGATGCGTTTCGCGATACGGTGCTGGCGTTTGAGACGGCGGCGAATCTTGGACAGTGCGACTATATGCGGATCTATGGAATCGCGGTGTCGGAGGAGTTGCTGGCGGGTGCAGATCTAACGGGCTTTCTGGGGTTCTTCGACGAACGGTATCGTGTGCATGACTATGACCGCGGACGGATGGTGGCGCGGATGGTATTGACCGATCCGGTGATGAGTGAGGCAGGAGAGCTGGGACCGATACGATATACGCCGAAGCATACGAATCCTATCGACAGCACTCTGAATGGTCTGCAGCTGGGGCAGTTGTCGATCGAGGAGCAACAGGCGTTTCGCGAAGGGGTGAAAAAGCGGGTGGGCGAGATGGTTCGATACCTGATTGGATTCTGGTCTTATCCGGCCGACGTAGTGGTGATCGATCCGCTGATGAATGCGATTCTGAATCATTTGTTTCGGGAGTAACGCGGAGTATTTGAGAAGGTTGGCTTGGCGGCGTGGGAGGAGGTTAACCGGCAACTCACGCTCGGCACGCTACGACTACCTCCCTGAAGCCGACTTCACGGTACTAATCCGGCCTCGATGAGTGACTCGGCGTTTATCACTCGTCGAGAACCGCCATGCGGCACATATGGTTATCTGTTGCCTAAGCGGTTGTATAGTTGTATATTCCTCTCGCCAGCTTGCATCCCCTCCTCGAGGTAGTCTATGTCCACTCGTGTCTCTGTCGGTCCTCCCGGCCGCGCCCTCACCTTCTTCGTCGTCAGCCTGCTCATTCCGTTTTTTCTTGCGCGCCCTGTTCTCGCCAATGAGCTGGGCCACGACAAAAAATCCAAAGTGGTCGGCGGCTACTTTGAAGAATGGAGCATTTATTTCGCCGGCTACAACATTGCGAATCTACAGGCCAATGGCGTCGCAGATAAGCTCACGCATTTGACCTACGCCTTCGGCAACGCCACGCCGACCGGCTGCGCCATAGCGGACAGCTGGGCCGACTATCAGGATCCGTATCTTCCAAGCGTTAGCGGCGCGCCATACGCAGGCCCGCTGTACGGGAATTTCCCGCGCTGCAACAGCTCAAACAACTGCATCCAAATCTGAAAGTGGAGATCTCGCTCTCTGGGGCCGCCGGTTTTTCGGCCGCTGCGAGTACCGCTCAAGGCCGCCAGGCCTTTGTCTCCAGCTGTATCGATCTGTTCGTCAAGGGTAATCTCGCGCCCGGAGTTTCTGCAGCGGGAGTCTTCGATGGCATCGATATTGATTGGGAATTTCCCACCGCCACTGACACGTTAAACGCAACATTGCTGCTCAAGGAATTTCGCAAGCAACTGGACTCCCTGGGGAAGGCCAACAACAAGCATTATCTGCTGACGATGTTCGGACCCGCTGGCCAGCAGAATTTCTCCAACCTACAGCTAGCCGAAGTCGGGCGCCAGCTAGATTTCTTCAACCTGCAGGGTTACGACTACCACGGCACCTGGGAGACTTCTACCAATCACGCTTCTCCCCTCTTCGACGACAAGCAGGATCCCGATGCCTCCGAGAATTTCTACATCGAATACACGGTTCGCTCGTATCTTGAGGCCGGCGTCCCCGGAGAAAAGCTCGTCCTCGGCATTCCCACGTATGCTCGCGGTTGGACTGGCGTTCCTAAAACTAACGATGGCCTGTATCAAACCGCAACCGGTCCAGCTTCGTTTCCTTCGAGCGACTATCTGCAAACGCCCGGCCTGATCACCTATCTCACGGTGACCGGCCTGACCGGCTACACGACTCACTTCGATGAGCGCCGACTCGCCGTGTCGCTCTACGATCCCAACACGCAAACCTTCTGGTCCTACGATGACCCAGTCACGGTCTGGGTCAAAACGGTTTACGTCCGCGCGCGCGTTCCTGGGGGCCTCGGCGGCGCATTCATCTGGGCTCTCAAGGACGACGACGCCAACGGCACCATCACGAAAACTACTGCCGCCGGCCTCAGGTGATCTCGCGCCGGTTCAGGATTTCGGCCGAGTGAGAATCCCAGTAATCGTTTGCGACTCACACAACTGGTGAGAACAGGCCGAGTCACTCATCAAGCTATTCAGGTCGGTCTATGTCGGCAAGTTACCGAATAACCAGCTTCTCGTACAGTTGCCTCCCGTGAAGCCAGTCTCCCGTATCGCTGAAGAATTCCATCTGTATCCAATAGCTCTGAGTCCAGTACAGAATATCGTTGTAAATTGAGCTCGAAATCGGCCTTCCAGTACGAAATAGCCAGTTTGATGTCATGAGCGGCGGCATACTTCTGGATTGCCTCTAGCTGTCGCGGAAATCCGTCACCTTCCACCTGTCCCTGGCTGCTGACTCTGAGATAACCAAAGGCCTTCGCCATACTCTGAGCATGACTTGGAGCTCTCGGACTGCCAACACAATTCCAGAGAATAGCGTAAGTAATTCATTCTAAATGGTAAAATTGCAATTTGAAATCACACTTTCATCTGGAGTTCGGGAAAGCTCAAAGCAATGTCTCGTTCGAGCGACTCTCGTGCTTTCAGGACCAAGGTTCACGTCATGCAGGAAAAAAAGCTTCCGATTTTTGGCTTTATTTTGTTCTCGTTGCTCTGCTCAGGTTGTCATACCACGAAGGATCACCCGATCACTGAACAAGTGGAATCACAGTACATCCGGCGTTCGAATGCCGATACTGTCATTGTTTTTGTCCACGGAATCTTCGGGGATGCCAAATCGACCTGGACTAATTCAGACAGCCAAGCATACTGGCCAAAGTTAGTCGCGACTGATCCTGCCTCAATAACGCAGATGTTTACGTCTATGCGTATCGGGCTTCGTATCTTGACGCTACTAGCACCATTGACGAGCTCGTCGAGCAGATGAACATAAACCTCGTTGCAGATGAGATATTCACAAAGCACAAGCAGGTCATTTTCTTGTGCCACAGTATGGGTGGTCTTCTCACTCGAAAACTGCTCACACGTTATCAACCGCTGGCGACACAAGTTCCCCTTATCTATTTCTTCTCGACTCCGACCACAGGTTCTGACCTCACAAGATTGGCAATGGCTCTTAGCCCAAATCCTCAACTGAGTGACATGTTACCGAGCGATGCAGACCGATATGTAGACATTTTGCAGAGGGATTGGCGGGCGGCGAAGTTTCGGATAATCAGCCGCTGCGCCTATGAAGAGAAAGACACGTACGGCGTGAAGATTGTCGACTCTGCAAGCGCCAGCACGTTGTGCGAAGGCTCAGTTATGCCAATCGAGAAAGATCATATTCAGATTGTCAAGCCAGCTACTATTCATGATCCCTCCTATCTCGCGTTTGAGACAGCATTCGTTGATTTAGGGAAGGAAAGAGCTGCATCCACGTCTGAACCTGGATCAAACAATTTGGACCGAGTAGAGAGAACCGTCGTTGCGTTGACAACTCGTCCCGTGACCGTTAAGTGCGGGCAATCGGTGGATACCACCATCGCCTTAGCTCCTCCAAAATCGGGTTTTCGGCAACTTCAGAATACTGGACGTAGTTGCTCATAACCCCGTTATTTCGGGAGCTTCATGAAGAATCGACAGCAGAATATGGAAGATGGCCGACTAACCCGGCCGAGGCTGAGGCAGACCGGGTACGCGAAGCGGGATCAGCAAAGAGCGTGGGGCGAGGAATAGCGTTTCGAGTTACGCGTGAAGGCAGTTGTCAGTTGAAGGTCATTAGTTGCTCGCGCGGGATTGCCGCGTCAGTAACTTTCTACTGAGGAGTGAAGACGAGCATCTCGACGCGGCGCTGGGCGGGCGTGACGACGAGGTTTAGCTGAGTGCGGAGGCGTTCGGTGAAGTTGTTTTGCTGGCCTTCGTCAGCTCTGACCTGAAAATCGAACTTACCGTCAAGATGGGTTTCGTTGATTAGCGGTTGATCAAGGCCCTGTTCAAGCATGTGGCAGAAGTCGTCGACCGTGCCGTTGATGAGGTCGATGCTACGCACAGCGTTGATTCCGGCCGGCCAGAGCATGCCGTGGTTCTCATCGATGTTGCCCGCCGATCCCCACGCAACACCCCCTACGCTCTCGGGGGCGTTTGGATCGGGATGTGCCGGGGGCTTGCCGTTGGGCGCGGTTATCAGATAGACGTCCACCAGGCGGCCTTCGCGGGTCGCGGAGAGATGGAAGTAGTCCTGAATGCCCTAACATCTCCAGCCGATAGATCAATCAGACAAGGAAATTTGATGCAAGACGAACAAATTCTGTTGGAACGTGCCAGACTGCAAGCCGCGAAGGCGCTTGTTTCATTCATTGACGAGGACCGAGACGTCCTAACTCCGAACGGTTGTCCCTACAAAGACAAAAGGAATGGGCGACGAGTTGGACTGAAAGAGAAAGTAGCGAAAAGGTTCCTTGCTACCTTTTACACCCTTATCCCGTCTGCCGCCCGCTCCACGCGGAAAGACGACGGCGATTCTGAGATCCTGCGCGTACAGGTGGACCTCTTAGGAAAAGCGCTTGCCAAGGTCGTTGTTGAACTCGAAATTATCAAAGGCGACATGCCCCTGTCGGGTCCACAAGCTCTCCTTTTTGCTGATGATGCGCTCCAACTCATTAGGGAATTGAAGGTACGTGAGAGCGCGCCGTTCTGAGTGCGGCGCATCGTTTGACTGTCTGACAAGACATACAACATCGAGGAACGGCGAAATAGAAAGCGAAGTTTTTTCCGACCCTCTTGTGAATAGATTCTTGGAAATAGGTGATCCTGAGGGCAGGCTTTACATTGCCTCAAGACTCGAGGCCGTCATTTTGGAGCGATAAGCCGGAAGCTCGTGGTACGGTAGTAACGGTTCACCAATTGGGAAAAAGCATTCTTGGTGCTGGCACTGTGGCAGAATCTTCCTGTGCATGCAGGGAAATGCACGTGGAGATCCGATTCCGGCTGCAGAGGCAGCGCTTATATATCGTGAGGTTTCGTCTTCCGATGTTCCCATCTCTCCGTAGTCTCTCCTGTGTGGACGTCTTTCTTCTGGCTCGGTTCCCGTATCCACAATACTTGCGTCGCATTCTGTTGGCGGCTCCGGCTCTGCTTGAGACTGTGGGTTCTCTGGAGAGTTTGATGTCTCCTTGATTCTGAAGCAGCGTTTCGCCACATGTAACTAGACCAGTGCGGTCCCCCTATTCACGTCCTTTGTATAAATTGCTTTTTCTGGGAGTCTCCGTGATCAATTTCGCCGCGTTCGTACGTTTTTACTTTGTGTTTGGACATCTTCGTAAGGTGGGTGTGGAGGCCGCACGTTGCATCGTTCTGGCGGTCCTAGTGGGGGTGGTGTGCTCAGTCTCATATGCACAGACCGCCCATTTCAGTGGGTCCCAGATCACTATGCCATTCACCGGTCTAACCAATCCACGGCAAGCCGCAGTGGATGCGAGCGGCACTCTATATATTGCAGATTCAGGTAACAATCGGGTGTTGAAGGAGACACTGCTGGGTGGTAGCTACACGCAAACCACGATAGGCACTGGTCTGAATTCGCCCTTGGGAGTTGCGGTAGATTCCAACGGGAACGTCTATATTGCCGATTCGAACAACGGTAGGTTATTGAAAGAAACGTTGTCTGGTAACAGCTATTCGCAGAGTACGATCAGCAGCAATGTGGGTATAGCCTGGAGCGTCGCCGTGGATGTGAGCGGGAATGTCTTTGTCGCCGATCCGCAGGGCAGTCGGGTACTGATGGAGTCGCCTTCAGGAAGCAGCTACGTCGAAAGCACGATAGGCAGCAATCTCTCTCTTCCCGATGCCGTGGCGGTGGACGGAAGTGGCAATGTCTATATTGCCGATCGAGGTAACAACCAGGTCTTCAAAGAGACGCTCTCGAATGGCAGCTACACCCAAAGCACGATCGCCAGCGGTCTGAACTATCCCAGCAGTGTCGCGGTGGACGGAAACGGCAACGTCTATATTGCTGTCTACGGGACTCCTGGAGATCGGGAGGCCAGTCAAGTATTGATGGAGACGCCTTCAGGTGCCAGCTACACCCAAAGCTTGGTCGGGAGCAGTGCTTATATTTTTGTGGTTCCGATTTATGTTGCGGTGGACGGGAGCGGTAATGTCTTTATCTCGACTTACAACAGCTTACTAAAAGTGACGCCGTCAGCCGGAGACTTCGGCATGATCAACGTTGGCAGTTCAAACTCACCGGTCTCATTGATCTTTACCTTCGATACCACTGGCACTATTGGCAAGCCAGCAGTGGTGACCCAGGGCGCGGCGGGCCTGGACTTCACAGATACAGCCACAGGAACCTGCACTACATTTGGGACAAGCTTCACGTACACCGACGGCGAAAGCTGCCTAGTGAATGTTACTTTTACGCCGAAGTCGATCGGGACCCGGTACGGCGCGGCGGTGCTACAGTCCAGTTCGGGGGATGTGATTGCCACTGGTTACGTTCATGGCACAGGCTCGGGTCCGCAGGCGAACTTCTTGCCAGGTACGCAGAACACTTTGCCCTTTAGCAACGTGGTTAGCCCCTACGCCATCGCAGAGGACGCCGCTGGCAGTCTTTACATTGCGGAGGCCGTCAGTGCCTATAGTCCCCAGAACGCGGTCGTGAAGGAGACCTGGACAGGGAGCGGCTATACGCAAAGTACGGTAGCCACCGGTCTGGCTTACCCGGTTGGCGTGGCGGTGGATGGGGCCGGCAATGTATATATTGCAGATCAAGATGCCACGGAGGTGTTGAAGGAAACGCCGTTAAGTCGAGGGGGCTATACGCAAAGCGCTGCTTTCACCGGCCTGGGCAATGTGGAGTCGGTGGCTGTTGACGAGAGCGGTAACGTCTATATCGGAAGTCTTGCTTACGGGGTGTTGAAAGAAACATTAACCGCCGGCGGCTATAGCCAAAGCACTATTGCTAGAGCCGTTTATGCTTTTGGGCTTGCGGTAGATGGTAATGGCAATATCTACGCTAGCCGGAACGGAGATTCGCCGTTATACAAGGAGACCCCGTCCGACGGCAGCTACACCCAGAGCACGATTTCGAGCACTTCCGGCCTTGGGGTCGCTGTTGACGGCAGCGGCAACGTCTATACAGGGGAACCCTTCGCTATTTATAAGTACACGTTGTCGGGAGGCGTTTACACCCAAAGCACGATTGCCACTGTGAATGGCGTCGCAGGTATTGCGGTCGATGGGAGCGGTAATGTCTTTGCCTCGAGCCCTCAAGCTAATAGTGTCGTAAAACTAGATTTCGCCGATCCATCGAGTCTGAGCTTTGCGACGACTGCGGGCTCGACGAGCGATGCCCAGACGGTGACGGTTGAGAACATCGGCAATACTCCGCTGAGCTTCCCGGTTCCAGCTTCAGGGAACAATCCGAGTATCTCGACGAACTTCACTCTGAACAGTACGGGGGCAACAGCATGCCCGCTTGTTGGGGCCAGTTCCTCGGCGGCAGGAACGCTGGCAGCGGGTGCCTCCTGTCAGCTGCTCGTCAGCTTTGCACCGGCAATCGGGGGCAACATCGATGGAGCGCTGGTCCTGACGGATACCAACCTTAACGCATTGGCACCCGGCTACACTACGCAGAGTATCGCGTTGAGCGGAACTGCACTTGACCCGCCAACGCTGGGCTTCGCCGCGATCGCATCGCAGACCTATGGCAATGCTCCATTCACCGTCAGCGCAACCTCGGCTTCGAGTGGAGCAGTTACCTATACAGTAGCCAGCGGCCCCGCAACCATCTCCGGTTCGATAGTCACGCTGACAGGAGTAGGCACCGTGATACTGAACGCCAGCCAGGTTGCCAGCGGCAACTATGGTGCGGCGACGGCGACCAGCAGTTTCACCGTGATGCCAGTTGTGCCAACGCTGAGCTTCGCCGCGATCGCATCGCAAACCTATGGCAATGCACCATTCACTGTCAGTGCAACCTCGGCTTCGAGTGGAGCAGTCACCTATGCGGTAGCCAGCGGCCCCGCAACCATCTCTGGTTTGACAGTCACGCTGACAGGAGCAGGCACCGTGGTACTCAATGCCAGCCAAGCCGCCAGCGGCGGCTATGCTCCAGCCACAGCGACCACGAGCTTTACAATAGCCGCACAGACCTTCACACTTGCGCCCGGTTCCAGTCCTGGTTCTGGCAGTGCCACAACCACTCCGGGGGGAGCAGCAAGCTACACCCTCATGCTAACCCCGGGTTCTGGAACCACCTTCCCAGATCCAGTAGCCTTCAGCGTAACCGGTCTGCCCACTGGAGCAACTGCGACCTTCTCGCCGGCCACACTTCCGGCAGGGAGTGGGGCGACCTCGGTTACATTGGCTGTTCAGACCAGCAATAGCCAAACGGCTCGTGATGAGAAGTCCCCCTCCACACGGCCCTTCGCGCCGGTGGCGTTTGGATTGTTATTGCTGCCGTTGGTAGGGATGCGCAAGCGGCTTCGGCAGATACCGCGCCAATCGGCGATGCTGGCCTTCGCGGCTCTGTCATTCGCGGCGATTAGCTTGAGCGGTTGCAGCAGCAATGGTTCATCTAGCCAGCTTGCCAAGAGCTACACAATTGTAGTAACTGCAAAGGATGCGACCACCGGTACAAAGACCTCGACCAACCTGACACTTACAGTGCAGTAAACACAGTTGTGGTGTGGATTCTTATGATCGAAATGGGCTGGATGCCGGCTTAGAGCACAGCGGACATCCAGTCCCCGATCCGCGCAACCTCATCAAACGTAATCTCCTCGTTGCACCGACGCTATTCCGTTGTGCCTGCAAAGTCTGGGTTTTCGGCAACTTCAGCTAGCCGTTTGACTTTCGCAGCCAAACGCCACCCGTGACACAACCGCATAAAAACACTACCGCCGATGAGATGACAACGCAAACAGGATATTTCGAGGTCCAATGAACATCCGCGTATATCGATTCGAGGAGGACCAAAAGAAGTCCGCCGCAAACAAGCACAAATGCGGGTGAGAGTATGAGCACTATCCCGATTACACGACTGGCGAAGTAGATCGAGGCGTCATGGCCGCTGAATGGGACGACGATGAGTGTCAATCACCGAATTTCAATTGCGATCGGCGTAGCAGTAATCCGACCTTTGGCCACTAATGCTTTGTCATCAGGCAAGTTCACGGACCAGCCGATCAACTCTTCAGGACTCAGGTATTCCGCATAGAGACAGTACTGGCCAGGAGCGATCGCCTTCGTTGGAAGATCGATTTTCCAGGTGCGAATCTCTTCAGGCTTGAGCTTGACGTATCTAATCTTCGGAGCCCCACCTGTATAGGCGCATCCTGGCAAATTCGGATTGGCAGCTCTGCCTTGAAGGGTTAGTACCTCAGTCGCAAAGCCATGACTGCACGTTTGTTGGAAAGCCCCAAAGAAGTCTGGCAGATAGACACCCTCTTGGCCAGCTCGGACGGTCAGGGTGACATGAATTGGGATGCCTTTTTTGTAGGCGGAGAGGGTCGCAACACTCTCTAATTTCACGAGAGCAGGGCTGACTTGCGGAGTACCGAACACCGTGCATTTGCTTCCGGATTGCGCGATTGTCAGTCGAGGAGATAACACGGTGATCGCTATCCAGGCAGCAGCCAGAGGAGGTGCAATCTTCTGCAATCGATGATGAGTTGTTCGCATCGGCTCTTACGAGGCCTCATGTCTATAGACACCTTACTCCGTCCTCTTGTTCCTCTACGAGGCTCCTGCGAACCGCTATCCTCCCCCGCAAAGCTCTCCCGCAGCAACCGGTCATCTTACTTGAGGGCTCAAAATCACGTGGCGAGAAGCCGGCATCTCGGGCACCCACGACAACTCAGGTTGTCGAGGGGATGCCTGCAAAGTCAGGTTTGCGGCAAGTTCAAAATCGTAGTTTCCGAAAACCTCGTTTTGCGGAAATCTCACAAGGCCGCGATTGCGGCATCTAGCAGATTTTGCAGCGGCTGAATCACATGGCGGGCGGGCTTTGGAAGAGATCTAGGAAGGTTCTTCCGAGCCGACTCGGTAAAATCATCTCGCGGCTAACGGGAAGCGTGGCCAGTGGCAGCGAGGCCTGCACGAATCTCGGCTCTCTGAAGGAAATACCATTCTGGTTGGGAAGCCTCGATTGTCTCGGCTTTCTGGTATTCCTGATGGGCCTGATCATTCAGACCGAGTCCAGCCAACGCATTTGCAAGCGCTAAATGTGCAAAAGAGCTAGTGGGCATCTCATGCGCTGCGGCTCTAGCTGGTTCGAGTGCTTGAGAAAACTGTTTCTCGCCGTTCAGCCTCATCGCTTCAGCGAGTTGGTTGATGGCTATCACTCTGCTCATATCGAAGGTCCCGGTGTAAACCATGTCTGCGCCGCCAATGACTGCGCGGGGCTTTGCTTTCTGGAACACCTCGTATGGGTTGAGATCAGGACGCTCCCATTCGATGCCTGACCAGCTGAGACCACTGATAATGAAGGTTCCGGACTGGACCCTAGACAATTGGGCTTCGCCCTTATCTCCATTCAGCTCGAAAAGATTGGCGATGATGCGCTTACAACCGATACCTGAATGGTCCGGCCTTGCGAAGCCGTCGTAGGCAAACGAGCAATCGGAGACTCGATTGTCTTTCAACCATGTCGCGACCTGCGGGAGGGCCTGCCCCCAATCGTTGTTTGAGTCCGTGAGGAGCTTGTGGCTGTTTGAAACCCCTCCAAAGATTTCGTTGCCATAAGCGAGCTCGTTTGGAAATGCAGCAAGCGATGAAGCGACGTGCGCCACCATCGAGATTGCGATAGCTGAACGCACGAAACGCCCGTTTGTTCGCCAAAGGTGGACGACCGCCACACCTATCAGGCAACAAGCTGGCGCGATCACAGGGAGGATGTGGCGATATCCAATATTCAGTGTGCTGACCATGCCCGCAAGTAGCCACACTAAGCTGGGAACCAGAAAGTAGAAGGGCCGTATGTCGAAGCTGTGTTTTCTGAACGCAAGTAGAGAAAGGAGAGCGAGGCCGATCATTCCAAGCGTGGTTTTGATCAGGATGACGCACGGGAAGTAGTGGGGAACGCCGTGGGGATACAAATGCCCGAACAGAAATGCGGATTGGCCAGGATCGGAAATGCTGAGGACATCAACGAAGCCGTAGAGATATGCCTCTGGGAGTAGATGGTGATGCGCAAGAAATGGGATCGTCTTGAGGATGACGCTGTGGTTTTCCTTAGCTCGCGTATCCGCCATGAAGTCGTTTAGTGACATAGCCATCTGAGCCCCATCTGGTCTGGCCGCATAGCGAAAGTGATAAGTTGCCCAAAGAACCCCGAAGCCTAAGAAAAGAATGAAAAGAACGGCCGCCGCTTCCTTCAATACCTTGCTTGTTCGCGACTGCTCACCGCGGTTCCAATCAAACGCGAGCTCCGCGAAGGCCAAGAGCAGAAGTGTCGGGACGATCAGAACTCCTGAATGTTTCACGGAGAGAGCGAAGCCACAGCAGAACCCGGCCAGCAGAAGCATCAGAAGAGTGCGCCGCCGGTGAAACAGGAAAAATGACGCCACCGCGAGAAGGCTCGTAGCTGAAAGCGCCATGTCCGTGGTGACGAGTGAGCCGTGTGCTACAAGGGTCGGCTCGAAAGCGATGAGAGAGAGGCTTACCAGAGCGCTGAGATCACCGAACATTCTTCGGGTGAAGAAGAAGGCTGTTAGTGCCAGAAGCAGTGCAAATGTCGCCATCCCGCGACGCGCGAGCGGAATCACTCGATCGATCTTCGCTCCCGCGCTCGGACCAGTGGCGCTGTAAAGCCACTCCGCCGAATCTGCATACCCTGACCCCTTAGCCGTGGAGACTACCGGACAAGGCCCACTCGGAGCCGGGATCTTCGCGATTTGAAGCACCAATCCGGCAACCATCTTCGCAAACGGAGGATGCTCTGGATTCACTCCAAAATCGGCGCATTGCCAATAGCGATATCCTGCATAGGTGTGAAAGCCTTCATCATTGGTAATGACTTCTCGGTTGGTGACCGCGAGCATTTGCCAAAGGAAGGCACCCGTAAGGACCGCCGCGAGCAGCCGGATAAGAGCCGGAAGAGTCGTTATTCTTGTCATTGCGGGGGGTTCCTGTTCGGATGGTAAATGGTACGCCATCCTCCAATGAGAGGCCATCTCGAACGAGGATTGCGGATAACGAAACAGCATTCAGAGATGAGCACTTCGACTGTGGCGCTGTACCTTCCCGTTCCTACTTGGTTAGGAGACCGATGCGCTAATCGAGCTTGGACAAAGGATTAGTACCAAAAAACGCGCTTCGCTGAAGCAATGAGAACCCGGCCTGAACACGCGGTCTGTGCTGCCTGCAAAGTCCGGTTTGCGGCGAGTTCAAGGTCGAAGTTTCTCATAATCCCGTTTTTCGCCAGCCCAAGTTAGACTGCCTGAATGACTCCCGATGATCCAATCGATTCTTCTGCCTTCGCCGCCTTCTCTGCTCCGCTGATCGGTTTGCCGGTAAGTCGCATATGGCAGGCGTATGGCTCAGCCATCTTCCTTGAATTCGGAGCTGTACAGCCAAGGCTTAGGCGTGACGGATCGCCGGGAAACCCACGCGGTGAGTGGACGTTGATGATCGAGTGGAGTTGGCGCGTTGAAGGTAAGCGAAAGGTTTGGTGTGGCACTTTCAGTGACGGAGAGCGATGGCCAAGAGCATTCTAGCGACTTGAGGGGGCAAGTGTCGCCTCAGTGAAGCTTTATGGAAGGCTCCCAGAGATTGATCTGGGTTTGTCCAATGGCCTCCACGTCCTCTCGATGATGACAGCAGAAGGAGACCCGGCTTGGAAGCTCAGCAAACAAGCAGAGGGTAGCTCAACTTGCATTCACGTTGTTTCTGGAAGGCTCCGAATTGAGGATTGATTGCCTCCCGCAACGTCGGGTTTGCGGCAACTTCAGACCGGCTGGCCGTCCTGAGGGGGGTTGAAGTTTACGAAATCAGCGTTTTGCAGGTGGATGGATCGCTATGCTGGAGGGAATCGGTATTCTGTCGACGCATTGCCTGCGACCATAAAGAAGAATGTCTGGAAGAGCGAACATGATGCAGGTTTTGATCCGATCCGCCAGATTGCAACTAAGCCAGTTCAAAATGGCTGATGCCGGAGAGGTATTCGAATGCATCACCCCTGCGACCGCTCGCTTCATGCGCTGGGATCCCCCGAAATCGCTCAACGAGTACAAAGCACACCGGGAAGCCAGATTACAGGCGAACGATCAATCGGTTTTGTCCTTTGTTATAAGACGCAGTGACACGATGGAATGTCTAGGCATTGCCGGACTGGATGAGGCGGATCAACCAACCCCAGAGCTTGGCATCTGGCTAAAAGAAGCAGCTTATGGTCACGGCTACGGAACAGAAGCCATCAGAGCTGTTGCTGAATGGGCGACGAAAACTCTCGCGAAGGAGAGCTTCCTTTACCCCGTAGCAGTACAAAATGTCGCCAGCAGGCGTATCGCCGAAAAACTTAACGGTGAAATTGTAGGAACACGCAGAAATCAAAAGTATGAATCTGTCGTATATGAAATCTGCCCTCTTACCCGACCCTGGTCGGGCGGTTAAGAAGACTGTTGCGTCTGGCCGCTTGCTTGGCGCTTTCTCAGAGCTTCGTGACAACCAACATGGCCAGGAGCTAGCAGACTTTCGACAGCCCAAATCGAGACGTAAGGAACAAGATGCCAAGCTGGCCAAGAACCGACCTTACCGTGATCTAGACCTTCTTTGGCGAGATATTCAGTAACAGTTCCGCTCATCCCAGGAGGAGTTCTCAGTCAAGCGGTTGTCGGCGATCAGAAAAGCTGTGCGTTGCGACTTGGTGAGGTGACTCAATCGAATGGCCGGCACGGTTTCCCGTCCGAGTCTGCGTGCGGGCAGGAGTCGGCCATGGCCCGCTATCACCATCTGCTGATCATCGATCAGGAGCGGGACGTTGAATCCAAACGACTCGATGCTCTGAGCGATCTGGCGAACTTGTTTATCGCTATGAACCCTGGGGTTTCGTGGGTCAGGTTTAGGGGATGTAGTACGGAGATAAGTAACCTCCAATTGCGCTATCGACGATTGCATTTTTTCCACCTCTGCTCCTGAAGAAAAGTAGCATAGGCGTAAAAATTGGACCCCGCTTTTCGGCGCCCAATTCTTGAAAATCAGCTAACTCAAATTGGCGCCCGACCGATCTTCCGATTCGATGTTCATGAGATTTCCTTGTTTGGCGCGGCTTTGAGCAGATTGAGGCAGCCCAGCGATTTATGAGCGGCCCGGGCGCCGGGTTCAGTTGAACACTCATTGTCCGGCTTGGAGGCGGAGATGGTTGATCTGATGAATCGTGGAGATCCGGGTTCCAAGCAAGATCAGACCGACCCTGCCTCAGCTGAGCCAGATACTAATGATGAAGGCGATGGCCATGCTGACCACACACCCCGGGCCGAGTGCGGCGGATAGCTCAATGAGTAGCCTCGTCGAAGCTTAACAAAAGGTCAAGGCGCCACATCATCGTGACGCCTTGCCAATGAAGTCGAATTGTTCTTTTCTATTTCTATTTCTTGATGGTTAGATCAAGTGTGGATTGTTTCGGAGTGGTTCCAGCCACACTAGTCGCTGTAATGATGACTGGGACGGCTTTATTGATAACCTCCGCGGATTTGCCAGCTTTCAAGGTCAGGGATACCGTGGCAGGATTGATGCCATCGAGGGTGACAGTCGATTTGGTGAACTTGCAGGTGACATCTTTGGGCAAATTCGAACAGGCTAGTTGAACAGGATTCGTGAAGCCACCTTGTGGGATGAGATCGAGAGTAACGCTTTCGGAGCTGCCCTGCTTGAGTTTGATTGATGAAGGTAAGACTTGGAGGATATAGTCCGCGACCGCCACCAAAATTGGGGATGACACAGAAGGTGTGAGAACGGCATCGCCTGAATAGCTTGCTGTCAAGCTGTTGTTGCCAGCAGGGAGCTTGCGGGTAACAAGGACCACAGTTCCACTCTTGGGAACCTTAGCCGATCCAATGGCGGTTGTGCCGTTGTAGAAGGTGACCGTTCCAGTAGCGGCGTGCAACGAAACGTTTGAGCCGATCGCGGCGGTCAGGGTGACGGGTTGCCCACCGAATGAGGTTATAACGTCAGTGCTGAAGTTCACACTGGAAGGATCTATGGCTGTGAATGGTACGTAGTAGGTCGACGATGTGCCTTTGACGTTACTGTCGCCGGTGTAGTCCAACCTCAGGGTTCGCGTGCCTGGAGTAGTCACTGTGACGTTGGTTGTCCAGTAACCGTCATACCGCGTGCTGTCAACTTTGCTTTTGCCTAAAACAACGGGCTTTCCGCTGGTGATATCAGAGACAGTAATTACTCCTCCATAGGGTGCGAAGCCGCCGTTGGTAAATCCGATCTGTGCGACTAGCTGGATGGGAACATTTGCGACGGTGTCTCCGACAGGAAAGAAATCCAAGATGGCTCCCTGTGCCTGGCTAACCGTATAGGTATAACTTCCCTGACTGGCTCCGAAGCTTGGATCGCCGGGGTAGGATGCCACAAGTTGGTGAGAGCCCGCGCCTAGCATCTGCGATGGCAGAACATAAGGGATAGTACTCGACTGGCTGGTTGGAAGGCCAGCTTTCGTGATGGTCTTCTCGCCATAGTTCAACGTCATCGTACTGGGGGCGAAGACTCCCGTTGCGTAGTTGTAGACTCCGCCGGTAGTGATGGGTGTCCCGTCCGCCGTCATGGTCATCTGACCGGAAGGAAAGCCGTAGCCCGAATTTCCTGCCACGATGATCCCGACTGGCCAGGACAGACCGTATCCCACCGAGATGGGACCAGTTGTGAAGGTACCTCCCCCAACCGATCCGACAAACGTTTGGCTCTTCTCGGCGGAGATGCTTACAGGGACCGAGTTAGAAGTACTTGGTCCGTATTTGCCGTCGCCACTATAGCGAGCACTCACGTTATAGCTGCCGCCGGGGACGACGGAGGTCAAAATGTTAGCTTCGCTGGAGCCTACCTGCGGTAGGAGTTCGCCCGAGCCTACTGCCACGGTTGCAGCTGTTGATGAAGCAGCTGAAAGAGCTACGGCGCCGGTGGGAGCAGAACATGTTCCGTTAGCAGAGCAGGCGACGGTGGCCTGAAAGCTGATCGGCATACCGTGTACTACGGCAGCTTTTTGTCCGGCGCCAAGTGCAAGGGTTAGAGCGGTTCCAGCTCCGCTGGATGCAACGGACTTCCAATGGTTGACCAGGGCATTGACATCCATCGAGCCAAGTCCGGTTGCCAGGTCGTAGCCGGAAGTTGCATCGTATCCGACGGTGTACTGGCCGTTGGGATCGGGTACTTTATTGTTGCCTTTGGTCGTGTCGTGGAAGATCCCAGAGACCTTGGCAAGTCGGTAGAAGACGTAGTTGGCCATCCCTTGCGGCTGACCGCCCATCTTCTGATTCACCAGCGCCATGACGCCAGCAGCGGCTGGGCTCGAGGCAGAGGTGCCACCAAAGGTGAAGAAGTAGTCGCCGTAACCACAGTTGCCATTCAGGCATACAAGATACCCATCGTGAAGTGAAGCAGTGAGGGAGATGTCGGGCAGGTCGCGTGCTCCGTCATCGGGAACACCTACCCCGGTCTGCCAGTTGGGTTTCGCGTAAAGACTGCTTACGCCACCACTACCTGCGTAGAGCAAAACACTATTTGGATCGTTACTGCTTTCATTCCATGCCATCTCTGGAATGTAACTGAGCGCAGACTCACCGGTGGTTGGATCGTTAGTCGCGCTCCAGTACTTGCTGTGGCTATTTGTATCCTCAAACTGGGTACCACCAACGGCGACGTTGTAGGGTGTTGATGCAATTCCGTTAACAGCAAGGATGCCGGAAGAATAAACTCCGCCCGCAGGTGCGTCACAGCCTGCACCGCCGTTGTCTCCAGCAGATACAAATGAGGTAATTCCCTGTGCAGCTGCCTGCTGCCAGAGTGAAAAGTAGAAGGCATTTTCGACCGGGCCTAAGTCAGTCTCGCATGATCCATAGCTGGTGCTCATGACCGGAGCTAGATTATTGTCGACAATGTACTCTGCAGAGACATCTACTCCATCAGCGAAGTTGCTTTGAGAGATGACAAAATCAATCTTTGCCATCGGAGCTACTGCGCCCGACCAGGTGACATCGAGCGTTGCCTCGTCGACATCAGTCGTTATCCCGGGATCGTCTCCGTTGATAATGACCTGAGGATCATTCGCGGGAAGCCCGAGAAGGTTGCGGAAATCACGTATGTCTTGAATGGTTATATTGCTGCGACCGACAATGGCGATCGTCTGGCCCGTACCGTTAATTCCAGCATTGTAGAGAGGCTGCACGTTATATATCTTCGCGAAGTCGGCGGGGGCGATTCCATGCGAACTGTCGTCAAAGGTAAATTGGCCGCCAACCTTTTTGAAGTGTACCTTCGTTCCGCTCAATACAGCGGGAGAAGATGGATTACTGTGCAGCCGAACGACACCCCTGACGACGTTGCGTAGGGCTGCAGGAAGTTGAATATCGCTGGAGTTCGAAATGAACGTTTTATTTTTGTAGGAATACGAGTGCATCTGCGTCGAGAACGCGTTCTCGACCTGTGCGACATTACCGCTGAACACGATGAAGCGGCGGCTTTGTGAGATATGGTGAACGTTCAAACCCTGACTCTGAAGCCACTGACTGACTTGAGAAGAATCGGTATCGGCGACTCCGAACTGTTGGCCAAATTCGGCCGGGCTCAGCCACTTGTGGAATAAGGGAGAAGACGCGTCATGCTGAGAGGCGATAAGATCGGCCGCGGCCTGATCCTGCGCTGCCGTAGGCGCCAGCAGAAGTACCATCCGACCGAGACTTTGGCTGGAGGAGAGGCGTCCGATGTCTTGGCTCACCGAGATGAGTCGGTCAGGACTGCTGCCTTTGACTGCGACGCGCTCCGCGTTCTGAATTGAGTCGGTGATTCGTGATTGAGCTTTTGCTGCTTGACCGAAAACCAGGCATATCGCAAGACACATAACCTTGGCGACGTTTCTACAACGGTTGTTTCTGTGCATGAGTTTCTCCGTATGAGTGTTTCTGGTCCTTCTGTGGACCTGCTATAACCAAACCTGCTGCTTGAAGCAGGACCGTGTTGGTGCGAACCGCAGGGCATCACGACGCGTTGGTCCCAGGCTTGGCTGGTTCCAGTTCTTACCGATGTTGTGACCATGCGAAGCGGTGACTCTGCTCGTTGACCTTAGCCCCACCTCCGAAGAGGCGCGGCACAACGGTTCCGCGGGCGGTGCAGTCGTATCTATCAATTCAGTTTGCTGTCCTGACCAACCCTCAACACATGGCACAATCGCACCCTTGCGCCATTGCCCGCACCGAACACGCCAAGGGTGTCAGGCTCTTTGGGGCATGTTTCACAAGGTTAGCGGGCTAGTTATGAGTTCGAATCGACTATAGTCTGACTCGCGTAGAAGCACTTGACTATAATGGACAAAATTTCTAAATATTTGTTGGGACCAGACGGCTCCGTTCGGAAGAAGAGCTAACGAGATGCCTCAACCGCATTTACCCGAGAACCTCCAAAGAGTGGGTTTTCTCTCTTGCCTGCCTGAGCTTCTTAGGCGCTTCGACGTAGACCCGTTAGAAGTGTTGGCCGCTGCTGGTCTGAGTGCGTCCGCGCTAGAGAATCCGGATGGAACGATTCCTTACCGAGCAATGGGACTGCTCTCTCAGTTGTCCTGCGAGAAGACTCGGTGTTCACATTTTGGGCTAGAAATCGGTCGCCAGATCCGGACCGAAACTCTTGGACTTCTCGGCGAACTGATGCGAAATTCGCCGACGCTCCGCGTTGCATTGCAGGATTTTGCGATCAATCAGCATCGAAACGCTCACGGAGGTGTCACATATCTGCTGGAAGATAAGATGCACGCGTTCTTCGGGTACGCTGTTTACCAGCCAAACGTACCCGGTCAGTATCTAATCTGCGACGGCGCTGCCATGGGGGCATTCACCATCTTTAGCGAGCTTGCCGGTACAGGCCAGGCGTCCGCTCTGGAGGTTCTATTAGCCCGATCAGAGCCCAGAGATGTATCTCACTATCGGCATTCGTTTGGGGTCAAGCTTGCCTTCAACGCCGATCAAACCGCTGTAGTTTTTCCGCGAAGAATGCTTGATCAGCCGATTGCGGGTGCCGACGTTCGGCGTCGGATCGTCATCGAGAAGCGAATTCAGACCCTATGGCACGCTGGCGATATCGATCTAGTCACCCAGCTTCGGCGCGAACTGCGGGTTGCGCTCATAAGGGGTAACTTCTCTGCTACTACGATTGCGGAACAGCTAGGTATGAGCCGTCGCACGCTCGACCGTCGGCTAAATGCTTCAGGGGTGAATTTTCAGGAGGTGTTGGACGAGACGCGGTGCGAGTATGCTCAGCAATTGCTTGAGTGCACCCGGATGACAATCGCTAATATCGCCACCATAGTTGGCTACGCCGACCCGAGCATACTCACGCGTGGGTTTGTGCGATGGGCGGGGGTAACTCCGAGCCAGTGGAGAGCGAAGCTAGGAAGGGAAGCGGACACTTGCGCCGGCTTCGCCTTTTAGAGACATAATGTGAATCGCTTTGCACCGAGGGAACAACGCCACCTGGAGACTGGATTTAACCCAGATAGTCAAAATTCAATTCCCTGATCCCTATGATTTAATTCCCTGTTTCGTTTGAGCCTCGATCAGAATAGAACACAGAAAACCCCAAGTTCCCAGATGGGGATTGGGGTCGAAGTTGCCGACAACCCCGTTTTTCGGGAACTTCGGCTCGCGCCTAAATTGGGACTCGGCCCCTGGCGTTCGGTTGGTTAGTAAACGCAAGCGCGTTTCTCATTACCGACAGGGCGTATCAGATCCTAGTGTCCGACTGATGTGCCACTCTCTTCACAGCATTGGTGGCCATAGCTTGGGTTTGGAAGGAGCGACGTTTACCAGTAGACGAGGATGCGGGTGTCTTTCCTCGTAGAGCTTGCGTTCGGGAAGCTCAGGGGATATGACCCATATGCTGCGGCGAGTCCAGTTGCGACGGCTGTCTACCTCGTAATCGTAGTAGGCGGCGTAGAGGAGCTTGCCGTCGCCGTCGCGCCACTCGGCGCTCTTGAGGTCGTGTGATTTGGGTTCCACGAACTGCTCACGAATCACCGCCCGCTCGCGATTTCCGTTGGCGAAGCAATGGGTTTCTCTCGTTCCGTTCTTGTCCTCGTCGTCTCCCGGCAATCTCCATATTGGTTACCCTCGTCTGAGCGTTCCCAGAAAGAGGCCATCTTGTCGTCTGTCCGCGTCCAGGCGAGCTTCAGCATGCCAGCATCATCGAAAGTGTTGAAGCTTTCTGTGTGCTTCTCCGGGTCGATGAGTTGTTGCCACTTCAGCTGACCGTTCCTGCCCCAAGCGGAATCCTCGGTAAGAACCCCTTCCTCGGTGTAGGTACTGTGAGAATGTTCAGTTTGTTGACCACTGCCTGCGAATGAAGCCGTTTCGCTGATGTACCCAAACGGATCGTAGCGAATTGTTCGCGAGGAAGTGACCTTGCCCCGCTCGTAGTAGGTCTGTTCCGTCAGGCCGAACGGGCCAAGGACGTCGTGTACCTTGAGGGCACCGCTTGAGGCGTCGAGTATGCGGCGGTCGAAGACGTGGCCTTGCGCGTCACGACTGAGGAGAATGTTGTTGCCCTGGAACCCGTCGGCAGATCGTTGGCCCGATCTGACTCTTGCACCATCGGGGTCGTAGTAGCATTCCTGACAGCCGATCGGCCAGATAAGGGCCATCCCGTCTGGCTGGCGCCACCCAATGTTATGACGGACGGTTGTTGAAAGAACCGATTTCAGCGGCCCATTGAACCCATCGCTTCGCGCATCAGTTCGCGCTATATCCTGTCCAGAGCTAGCTCCTATTAGTAAGAGGGATGCTGCCGCCGGGATCCACTTCAAAGCACGCATGAGAGCCTCTCCGCGTCAGTGCCTATTGTACGTCGCAGGCCAGCGCAAGGAGTCTTCACCGATGTTAGTACTGGGAAGTCACCTCTGCGGCAAGTTCAAGGTCGAAGTTTCTCATAATGCCGTTTCCGGGAACGCGGTTAGCTTATTACCACTGTGAAATTCGTTCCTATCCTTGAGGGCATATCCTACTGACGCACAACGTTGTACAAAGGGTGATCCCGTGGAACTGATGCCGGCATCGAGAACCATTCGCTTTCTTTTTCTGGCTTCCCTCCTATGGGGGCCGATCCTTTTCATGGTGCTTGCCTGCTCCTTAGGCGGTGCCCAGACTTCGATTCTTCCGGGCGTGAAGGAGAGACACTGTTCCGAGATTAGAGGTAACGCTGACAATACAACCCTCGTCTGCTTGGTATGGGATCGCCGACCCGAGTACTTCTCTGAACCACGCCAGATACAGATCTATCGGAAAGGCGAGCAGCCGCAAACCATTGAGACGGGAGAGCCGATCCAGGAGTGGCATTTTTGGAGAAACGGCAAACAGCTTGCCGTTCATTTCGGGGCACAGGGACCCAGCGGCAACTTCGTCCTGTATGACACGGCATCGGGAAAACAGGTCGAAAGGATCTCTGGCATCTCAGAGCCGAGTGGACTGCCTCAGTGGGCGAAGAGCCAATCGCAACTGCGGGACGAATCCGTCCCGGAGGGTCCTACGTACAAACAGGAACGGACCGATTGGATTGCAAAGGTTCTAGACAGACTCAACAGTATTCATCCAGGGATGACGAGAAAAGATCTTGATCGTGTCCTTACCACCGAAGGTGGCCTATCGACCCGCTTGCAGAGAACTTATGTATTTCTCGACTGCCAGTACATCAAAGTGGACGTTCGATTTAAAGCCGCAGCCTGAACGCCGAACTCATTCGGAGAAAGTCCTGAAGACGTGATTGAGTCTGTTTCTAAACCATATCTGGAATTCGGACACTCAGATTAGTTCGCCATGTTGCTGCAAAGTCCTCTTTGCGGCGTCTTCAAGGTTGATGTTGCTCAAAACTCCGTTTTCAGGGACTACAGAATCCACGAGCGCGGAAGCCACCTACTCGCCGAGTCGGGACGTAGAATCCTGCACGATGAACTCGGAAGTAGCAACCCTCCGGTTGTAGATCGTTTGTTGAGGGCCCCGCCCCCAAGACAGTTGATTGTGTTTCGAGTCCGTCAATGGAGAGTGAAGTTGACGGACGAACGGCACTTTCGCGAGGGCCGTGCCAGCCTGCGATGCTGTCGCGCGGCAAACCTGCTTGATGGTGGGCCGTGAAGTCGCCCGTCTATCGGATTTGGTCAATCGCGATCGTGTGGACCAGACCGCTCCTTACCCATGACCTGCGCGCAATAATAGTAGAGAAGTACACTGGCCTGCAACCAGTGAAGGCGCTTATTGATCCGCCCGTGGACATGAAGACCTCATCTTTAGACCAAGTAAACAAGATGCCTGCCGCCGCGTATCCCACTATCCTATCAGCAGGCCATACCGATACCTCACCTGCACTCCGCTTATAGACTTATTTGTCAGTTGCTCCGCGCCGACACCAGCAACTCCGGATGATGAGCCAACCGTACCTTGATCGTATGCAACCCCGGCTCCGAAGAGGTCGGCGTAAAACTCAAGACATAGCTATTGTGAAGATGATTCGTCAAACCACCGAGATCCTGCGCCAACTCTTGCGCATTATCGAAGCTGCTCCACTCGCCCCCGGATAACGTCGCAACCTCAGCCGATGTGTTCTTGCTCATCGCACCGAGGATCAAACGCAGAGGCTCGCTTAGGTTGAAGTAAGCCTGGTAGTCTCCTTCGCCGACATGCAGCGGCTTATTCAAAGACCCCGGATCCTTGAAGGCCTGCCGCGCCGCCGTCTTCTCCGCCGAAAACGTTACGCTGTAAATCGCAGTATTCGTCTCACCCAGTTCCCGCAGAACCTCCTTCAGCGGCATCTTGCTCCCCACATCATGCTCCTGGCTCAACAACAAAATCGCATGACGATTACCCGCGGGACGCTTCCGAAGCAGATCAAGTCCGTACTCCAGGCTGTCGAAGGTAGCGGCTCCTCGATCCCCCGCCTCAGGATGATCAATCGCATCGCCCCATTCCGCGACGTTCGTTGTAAAAGGAGAGGCCGCCTCCGGCTGGCTGTCGAAGTTCACAATCGACACCTCGTTCGGAGCCTCGCCCAGCAGCTCAGCAATCATTGTGTCGAGATGTGCATAACTTGGGAACTGCCCACGCGCATCACCACCCGTCTGCATCAGCACTACTAGCGACAGCGGCCGCTTCGCCTGCTCCTCTAGCGTCACCCTTTGCTGAACCCCATTGTCCGTTAGCACAAAATCCTCCGCTCGAAGTGAGAACACCAGATCTTTGTCTGGAGTCTGCACAAGCGTCGGCACAAACACGAGCGTCGTCGTCGTATGCAGCGTCGTCTGTGCAAACGCAGCGCAACTCCAAACTCCAACGAAAGCAACGATTTTGCGGAGCTTTAACTGCATCGTGTCTAAGTTAGACGACTTAGCGATGACCTATGTTTCACCGAGGGCGCTCAGCGGAACCAGCATCATTGGTTTACGTTTCTGCTGAAATGCGCCATGACGGCAAGTTCCATCACGGTGGCGACACTCCAGAGTATGAAGCAGGCGGGAGAGATCCGCTGCTCACCCAGGAGAGCTTTTTCATTCCAATGAATTTTCTACTATTTACGGTAACAGGATTTACGAATCTCCCGAAAAGTCACGTTTTGAGCAAGTTCACCTGGCCAGAAGGTTCGGTGCGTCGAACTTGGTGAAAACCCCGACCGCCGAGAAAGTATTACAAACTCACCAGGTCGGGTAAGGCGACGCTCGAGGCTTCGCGGAGGCGCTATCCACTGCTTGCGAAGTTAATTCCTTCGGAGCAGGAGGAGCAGGTATGACGCTACGTCCTTCGGCTCTATGCGAGTTGTTGTGTCTCGCACTTCTACGTGGCGCTTCGTGGCTGGTGCCTGGGCGGCAGCGAGAGGCGTGGTGGAGAGAGTGGCGAGCGGAGCTTTGGCATGTACGCCGAGCGTATGCTGCGGAGTATGGTCTCTGGTGGATGGCGGAGCGAGAGGCTGCGGCGTTTTGCCTTGGAGCCTTTCCGGATGCGCTTTGCTTTCGAGAGCAGTTCAAACAACGACGCATACTTTTGGCTACGACGATGGGATCTGCGACGCAGTGTGTTCAGGTGCTCTTTGGCTTGATCGCGATTAGCTATGGTGTTGCGATGCTATTGCCGGATGTTCTGGCAATCCTGCACTTCTCGGCTTATCGCGATACGCGAAACCTGATGCTGCTTCGCGACGAGCACTCTTCTGACGATTCTGTGCCGACGATTACGGCCCCGCAGTACCAGGTCTGGAAGGGGCGACGACAGGAGCTGTTTAGCGGTTTTGCTTATTATCAGATCGCTCAGCAGCCGATGGTACTTGAGAACAGCGTATCTGTTACTCCCCTCGTTGGATCGATTGCTTCCACGAGTTCAAACCTCTTTAGTCTGCTCGGTTTGCGCGTGCGCTTCTCGCGAGAGGCTCCCGGCTCGCTTCCGCGATTGATCCTCAGCGAGCGGATGTGGAAGAGGCGATTTCGCGGCGATCCCCACATCTTTGGGCGCGTTGTTAAGGTTGGGTCGAACCCCGCTATGGTGAGTGGAGTGGTGAGTACAGGCGCGTGGAGGCTGCCAGGACAGGTGGATGCCTGGTTGCTGCTCCCGCAGGATATGGGCTTCTCCAAGGATCTCGGCTTTGTGGTGGCACATCTTCAAAGGTCGCATGCGGAATGGGGAGAGGGCTGGCACATGTCCGCGCCTACACCCGCGGGAACTGCGGATGACTTCTTCTGTCAGTCGCTTACTGAGAGAACCAGAGGGCCGGGAGATGTCTTTCTTTTCGCTGTGCTGCTGGCTTGCCTAGCGCTACCGGCGACAACGTCACTACCCCTTGGGGAGTACCGCGCCAGTTCGCGACGGGTTTCCTGGTTCACCAGAGTTCGCCGTTGGAGTTTTCTTGGTTGCAAACTGGCGCTGCTGCTCCCGATCGTTTACTTCGTGTCGTTGGATCTCGCTCATATACGCAGCGGGATGGATCCGGTTACGTCAGAGTACATTCAGCTGATGTCTGCGTTTTCAGTGTGTCTCTTCGGACTACGCTGGAGTCTACGTGACCAGCGGCAACGGTGTCCGGTATGCCTTGGGAAGTTGAGCAATCCCGCTCGGGTGGGCCAACCCTCCAGAAGCTTTTTGGCCTGGAATGGAACGGAGCTGATCTGCGTCAGCGGTCACGGCTTATTGCATGTTCCCGAGATGGCTACGAGCTGGTTTAGCGAGCAGAGGTGGTTGTATCTCGATGCGTCCTGGGAGGTTTTGTTTACCGAACCCGCGTTTGAGACGCCGGGCTACTTCTGACGATCGCCCAGATTTGAGAGAGCGCGGCGAAGCTCCCTGAAATTTCGGCTTTGCGGCAAGTTGATAAGAACCTGAAGAAAATGTCGGCGGAGCTGATTGACTGGACATTGAATAACCGAAATTCAGACCCGACGCCAATACCTGCAGTCAGTCGATCCACTTCACGCATTCCCGATCCAATTTCCACAATACGGGCATTATTTGCACAAAAAAATAGACGTGGCATTCGATGCTTTTCGAGCGGATCACGAGTATCTTACGAATCAACGGAGGAGAAATCTTCCAGTAGGAGAGGGTCGACAAAGTCCATCTGGAGAACCGGCGACGGGACTCGCGGAGCACTCAGGAAACTGGATGCTTATGGATGGAACGAGAAAGCTCTTACAACGAATGTGATGACAGTAATGTTTGGGGAGCGCGGGCTCCGCTCGCGGTCACCAAATAATTCTGAAGTGGCAATCAGTTGTGATCCGGATCCCGAACCGGGTCTTCGAAAATCGGAAAGCAGGGGGCGAGATCTCGAAAGAGAAAACGCCCCTTTCGCTTTCGTGTACTCGTAGTTCCCATAACCTCGCTTGTCGCGAACAGGGAGCACTCTCTAGACGCTGAGCTACCCTGTGGATGCGGCAAGGGGGAAGGACCGCTCCGGAAAGAGCCAGAGGGTGGATTGTGAACTGGATGTTGGTGGAGTGGGATGGCCTCCCGCTGTATCGGCTTGCTGTGACGGTGACGGACTGGAGGCCAGACGGGGTGCCGGGAGTTGAGATTGGGGTGGGTGGGTTCGGCTTTGCGGGAGAGGAACTACAGCCGGAGACCGAGGCAAGAGAGCCGGTGGCGCTGTGGTCATGGCCTTAGAGAAGGAAGTCGGTAAATTCGGCGGTGTTCATCTCGCCCGATGCCATACCGAACTCTCGATGACGAACTTTGCCGAGTCCGGTAACATGCCCGTAATGGCCACATTGTAGGGCGGATCGGACACGATGCTTGCCCAACTGCCATAGATCACCTGCAACGGTGATTGGAGACTCCGCGATCTCTGGTGAATGATCATCAGGATCGGCCTCGGGCACTGTGTTGAGACCATCGATAAGGAGATCGATCTCAGGAACCTCGAAACCAATCGCCACTAGATCAAAGTCGAGTTCCAGTTCGGAGAGGATCTTGAGCTGCTCGCCGAGCATCCGCTCATCCCAAGAAGAGTTATCGGTCAAGCGGTTGTCGGCAATCAGAAACGCTGTGCGTTGCCACTCGGTGAGATGACTCAGTCGAATGGCTGGCACGGTCTCCCACCCCAGCCTGCGCGCGCTTGGAGTCGGCCATGGCCCGCTATCACCATCTGCTGGTCATCGATCAGAAGCGGGACGTTGAATCCAAACGACTCGATGCTTTGAGAGATCTGGCGAACTTGTCTGTCGCTATGAACTCTGGGGTTTCGCGGGTCAGGCTTCAAGGGATGTAGTACGGAGATATGTAACTTCTAATGGCGTTATCGACGATTGCATTTTTTCACCTTTGCCCCTGAAGCAAAGTAGCATAGGCACTTAATTAAACCCTCCTTTTCGGCGCCGAGTTAGCTAACTCGCTTGTCGCCCAGTCCGATCTTTCTCTTCAGTGTTCATGAGAATCTCCTTGTTTGGCGCGGCTTTCAGCGCACTTACGCAGCACGACGATTTATGATCAGCCCGGGCGCCGGAGTTCAGTCAAACCTCATTACTTCGTGTGGAGACAGTGGTGTTTGACCTGATCCGTAGGGAGCTAGCCAGGGTCTATGGACAATCAGATTGACCTTGCCGCATCTGCGTCGAATCGCAACCGAGGCATCGCCGTCAGTTCCCGCTTAATCCGATAGCCGACCAAAAAATTGTCCCCTGAATCGGAGAGGGAATCGAAGGCGCTGTACTTGGAGCACGCCTGTTCAAAGGATTTGAGTTTGCGTAGGTCCCGGATCGAACGCCCGTTACAGTTCTCGCGGTAACCAATGCGAAACGGGCCATTCATGGTGGTCCTGTCATGATCCGTTCTAAGTAGGATTGTGCATTAGCGGGCACTTTATTTGGCCTGGCTCAATCTGTCGCGCTCTGTGTTGGCCACCAAAGGCGACGCCATAAAAGATCGCGAAGCTCGCGGCTGTGGATATACGAAAGTATTTCGAACTGGCTCTGTGATTTCAAGTGGCCCGATCCTAAGGTTGATCCCGTACGTGTTCAAACCAAAAACATATGGGAGAAGCAAACCATGAAACGCAACTTGATCAATACGATTGACCGCATAGGCCAGTGCGGACGCACAATGTTCCAGGGATGGAAAAGCGCAGTCTTTCTTTTGGCGCTCTCGATCCTCTTCACCGCAACGGCCCTCGGCCAACTGAACACCGCCGACATACTAGGCACAGTGCAAGATGTCACCGGAGCGGTCGTCCCAAACGCCACTGTGACCCTGAACAACCTGGGAACCAACGAAAAGCGCACCACTCAGTCCAACAGCTCTGGTGAATACAATTTCACGCTCCTCCCTGTCGGACACTACTCCGTTACCGTCAAAGCCGGAGGCTTCAAGGTGTCATCCACCAAAGACATCGCGGTGGAGGCAGGTGACCGCGCGCGTAACGACATCCGCCTTCAGCTTGGTTCAGAGTCAACCACCATCGAAGTCACGGCAAGCACGCCTCTTCTCCAGGCGGATAACGCAACAGTCAGCTCTACCGTGACTGCAAGGGCAGTGCAGGACCTTCCCTTGAACGGCCGCAACTTCGTTCAGCTCGTTGATCTCGTTCCGGGCGCCAACGAGGGTGCCGGTAACGGACTTAGCAGCGGTATGCGTCCAGATGATCGCCGCTCCAACGCCGCCGGCCTGTCCGTCAACGGTCAGGACGATACGCTCAACAACTGGGTAGTAGATGGAGTCGACGATAACGAACGTATTATCGGAACGATCGGAGTCAAGCCGAACGTCGAAGGCATCCAAGAGATCACGGTCCAGACCAACAACTACGCAGCGGAAGTGGGGCGCACTGCCGGCGGTGTCGTCAATGTAGTCACGCGCTCTGGGACAAACACTTTCCACGGTAGCGTGTACGAGTTCTTCCGCAACAACATTTTCGACGCCCGTAACGTGCTTCAAACCACCGGAAACCAGCCCGAACTGCGCCAGAACCAATTTGGCGGTGGCATCGGCGGACCGGTATTCAGAGATAAGATGTTTTTCTATTTTGACTATGAAGGGTTCCGGCAGGTTAGCGGTGTCACAGATACAGGCACGGTACCAACTCTCGCTGAGTACGACGACATTAACAGCCTCAACGGCGGATCGCCCCAGGCGCTGTTGTCGACCAGTAACGGCACATTGACTCCCTCGGGTGGCTATCTCACGGGCCCGAATCTAGTCAATGGCATCAATCCGCTCACCTTAGCTTATTTGAAACTTTTTCCGGCGCCGACGAACCCTGGTGCCGCGGCTGGTTCGCCAAATTTCACGATCAGCCCAAACAAAACACAAAACTACAACACCTACGACGCACGAGTCGACTACAAGTTCAACGACAGCAACCTCGTCTTTGGACGTTTTACCTATAACACCGTCAACACCTTTACCCCGCCGAACTTTGGAATCGTGAATGGCCTAGAGATCAGCGGCGGCAGATTCAACTTCGACGGTCCCGCAAGCGATGTGGCCCAGCAATATGTCCTTGGTTATACTCACATCTTCAACTCAGCCCTCCTGCTTGATCTCAGAGCGGCGTTCACTCGGATCAACAATCTTTCACTTCCCCTCAACTACGGATTGAACGCTGATCAGGCTGTTGGATTTGACGCGAGCATGACCTCCTTCAGTCCTTTCGCCAACTCCCTGACGCCGGTTTCAGTTGGCCCCTTCGGCGACATTGGCGACGGCGCCTATGTTCCTCTTCAGGACATCGACAATACTTTCCTCTACTCCGGTGTAGTGAGCTGGACCAAGGGCAACCACAGCATCAAAGCAGGTCTCGCTCTCATTCGTAGGCAGGCTCGTAACGTTCAAAGCGCCTCCGCAGTCGGTGCCTATCAATTCAATCTGCCGAGCGATAGCGCCTCTACCCAGTTACAGACCCAGAACAACCAACTCGCATCGACCTTGGTCGGAGCCTACGCAGCAGAAACCCGCAACTTCAATCTGTTTCCTCCCGACTACCGCAGCTGGGAGCCCAGTGGCTTCGTCCAGGATAGTTGGAAGGTTAGCCCGAAGTTGACGGTGCTCGCGGGCATTCGTTACGACGTCTTCACCCCATTCACCGAAGCACATAACCGCATTTCGAACTTCGATTTCCCGGAGGCTGTCGCCTTATCCCCTGCAAACATACAAAACGCATTGAAGATAGCCAATGTTAACGGTGTCAACTCACAGGTAAACATTCCGACCGACTACTCCAACGTCGCCCCGCGCCTCGGTTTTTCAGCAGAATTGACGCCGGGCACCGTCGTGCGTGGTGGCTATGGACTAAGCTACTTCCCTGGCAACTACACCTCCAACGCCGACCTGAAGAACCCTCCGTTCACCTCAATCTTCAGCCCCAACTGCCAGTCCACTATTGCGGTTCAGATTGAAGCGAGTCAGGGTGCTCTTGCAGGCCAAAACCCGGACTGCGCGACGATAGGCGCACCAGGAGTCATCAACGAGGGACTGCCAACTCCTGTTCCACCCAACATAGCCGACCTGGTCGGCATTACTGGTCTGGCGTTCGTAGCCGAAGCTCCGAAGTTCAAATCGGCGATGATCCAGCAGTTTAATCTGCAGGTTCAGCAGCAGTTCGGCGCCAACGTCTTCACTATCGGCTATGTCGGTAACATCGGCCAGCATCTGCCTGAATCAATTAACAACATCAACCAACCCGCACCATTCAACCCCTTGGCTCCTGTAGGCAGTCTGTCTAATCCTATGGGAGGAGCACATCAACTCCAAGCTCAGCTTCCCAATGTCGGTACTGTTAGCTATATCGCGAGCGAGGGTATATCGAACTACAACGGTCTGCAGACGTCTTTCCAGCGGCGCTTTACCAAAGGGCTGGCATTCGATGCGAACTACACTTGGAGCAAGGCGCTGAGCGACATCACCGGCTTCTCTCAGCAAGGTAGCAACCAGGGCTGGAGCGACGCAGATCCGACCCGCATCCGTCAGATCGAGTACGCCAATGCGGAGACCGACATTCAAAACCGTTTCGCCCTCAGTCTGAACTACGAACTGCAGTATGGGAAAGACTTCACCGGCGTCAAGAAAGCCTTTCTCTCCGGATGGCAAGCTAACACGATCGTGGTCTGGCAGAGTGGTAAGCCTTTTACCATCATCGAAACCGGCGCCGGTGCCGACAATCCTATCGAGAGCGACGGCATAGCACACGGCTTCAACAATCGTGCGACCCCGCAAAACAGTGGAGGGCAGGATCGTCCCAACCAGATCATGGACGCTCGGCTCAGTCACAAGACCAATTCGCACTTCTTCAACACGGCAGCATTTGCCCCTCAACCACTCGGCACAGTTGGTAATACTCAGCGCAACTCGCTGTTCGGACCAGACTTCCGCCATGTGGACCTGTCCATCTTTAAAACCTTTCCCATCACAGAACGTCTGGGTGTCCAGTTCCGGGCGGAGTCCTACAACATCTCAAACACGCCGAACTTCTACATGCCAAACGGCAACTCAGGCGACGCGTTTGGGAACTCGGCCTTCGGACAGATTTCGGCCACCGATCCGAATTACATTCCTCGGCAGTATCAGTTTGCACTCAAGGTGCTGTTCTAAATTTCAACCGATCCAGAAGCCGGCGGTGGCGACACACTTCTTTGCCGCCGGTCTTATATTTGAAGTGGATTTTGCATGGAGGTTATTCATCTGTAAGCCTAGGAACGTTTCGAATAGGATGTGAGTGCGAATTATCAATAGGTGGGGATAGCAAGGTGTAGCTTTGACAACCATATATGCGTCTGTTGCATTAGCGTTCGTCTGTTGCGCGACCGTTAGCTATGAACATGTCTGCGCTGCACAGACACCAACGGGAGTGCCGGTAGTGGTCGAACTCTTACCTATTCCGCAGGCGTGTTTATGGTTGTCACGGCGGCGGCCATCGAATGGCGCCGAACCGCGGCCTGGGGTGCCGCGCCGCTTACCGGCTACTACGCCGTCTTTGTCCTCCTGCTAATGAACGGCCGTTTGCTGGTCAGCGGTTACGCCGTATACGGCACCTACGAAAACATCGCCGCGAGCGCTCTGATCGTTTATGCCACCATCTCCCAGATTGGCAGAGCACTGACCGTGCGCCTCACATGGCTGGGCCGGATGGCGTTCGGCGTTTGTTCCATGATATGGGGCGGAGCTCATTTTATTTATATGAACCTCACCGCCCCGCTGGTCCCAAAATGGCTGCCGTCGGGGCAAGTTTTCTGGGGTTGTGTAACCGGAGTCTGCTTCATCGCGGCCGGCCTTGGAATCTTGACAGGAATACAGGCGCGTAATACGGTAACTGTGAAAATCTAAAACTTCATCCGCTGCAAAAGTTTGGCAAATCTCGGATCGGAACGCAGCCCGCTCAGGAAAGGGTCAACCTTCAGATATGCCATGGACGTGGAGTGGTCGGCAGAGGTTTTTTCTAGCCAATAGAGAGCCTGCCCATTATCCTTCAGTCCGGCGTATACCATCGCCACCGCAAACGCGGGCACGTATTGGTGAGCGGATTTATCCAGCAGCGAAATGAGGACCTGCCGTGCATCGCTAGTCCTGCCCGCCATTGCGTACGCATGCCCCAGGCCCGCCGTGTAGTAGACGTCACCTCCCGAGAGCTGCACGGCCTGCGTGAACTCCGTGATTGCCTTGTCGTACAGACCCCTCGTTTCATACACATTACCGAGGCGAAAGTGAGTACGCGGAAAGCTCGGGTCTATGTCGATTGCCCTGCTAAGGGTCTGGATAGCCTCTTCATACTGACCAGCCAGGCAGAAGGTCCATCCAGCGTTACTGTTCACAATCAGCGACAGAGGATCCTCCTCCACCGCCCGTCGCGCCTCCACCAGCGCCTCCGGAAAGCGCCCCATTGCCGCCAGGTTTTCGGCGTTCCACGAATGCGCCATCGCATAATTGGGGTTTACATCGAAGGCACGCTGAAACTCGTTCTGCGCTGCGGGGCCATTCCAGTCATAGTAGAAGTCAATCAATCCCAGAGTCGCATGCGCATCGGCCAGGTCTTCGTTCATCTGGAGAGCCTTGTGTGCCGCATCCCGTGCCGCCGGGAACGCCTCCTCCGGAGGAATCGCAGCGTAAAGTCCCAGCGCGGCATAGGAATCCGCCACCCCTTCATACGCCTCAGCGAAGTTCGGATCCATCCGTATCGCCTCGCGGAAATACTCCAGCCCTTTCATCATCCCTTCGTTCGTCCGCTTGTTCCAGTAGTACCTGCCCTTGACGAACGCGCTGTAAGCCTCCTGATTCTCCGTGGGCCTTTTAGTAAACCTCTTCTCTTCCTTATTGTTCAGCTGTAGACGAATGGAATGTGCGACACGCTCCGAGACCTCATCTTCCAGGCTGAAGATATTCGTAAATTCCTCATCAAACGTCTGCGCCCACAATTGCGCTCCGTCCCCCACCCTCACCATCTGGACCGTCATCCGCACGCGATTCCCCTCGCGCTGGATCCTCCCGTCAATGATCGCGTCTACCTGCTGCTCCTTGCCGGCGCTCTCTACGCTGATTGAGCTGTTCCTATACTTCTCGATTGCGCTGGTCGGCCGGACCAAAACTTTGCCAGTATTCGAGAGTCTCGTGATCAGCGCGTCGGCCGTTCCCAGGCCAAGATACTCATCGGAATTCTTGCCACCTATGGTCGCAAAAGGCAGTACAGCCAGTGATCCTATCGAACGGCCGTTTGCCGAAGCCGTATCAATATGCCTGCTAACCAGCCACCCTGCCATAGCGAGCAGCCCGGCGAGCGCAATGGCCGGGCCAGCCATCCACTTCCGCACCATCACCACCCTGGGCATAAGCGCATAATCTACTGGCGCCATCGCGACGTGCTCCTCCAGCTCTGCGTGCAGTTCACTGGATTCGAGCGGAACCTCCGGCCCTTCTAATACCTGTGCCACAAACCGGTACCCCTGCTTCGATACCGTCTCAATATAGACATGCTTCTCGCGATCGTCCCCTAGGATCTTCCTCAGATGCGAGACCGTCACCGCCAGATTACCCTCCTCGACCGACACTTTCGGCCAGAGAGCGTCCATGAGCTTTTCTTTCAACAGCAGCTGACCGTTGTTTTCTACCATCACCACCAGCAGGTCGAACGCCTTCGGAGTTACTGAGACAGGTCTTCCATGGCGAAGAAGAAGCCTCTGAACGGGGTCCAGACTGAAGTTTCCAAACTCGTATAAGTGGCTGACCGTGTGTGACATGGAGCTTAATAATTCCTTTATCTTTTTTTTGCAATTCTCAAAAGACTTTCTTGGACGCTCAGTCTACGGTGATAGCTGCCTGATCACCGAGAGTTCCTCACAGGCCCGAGATTATAGGCACAGCGAACTATGCAAGTCGAGACGTAAAAGAGGACCCCCCATGCATGACACAGCCCATGGCCCGAAAGATTCCGTCAAGATCAGCTCCTCTACCCAAGTCCCACCCACTATCGGAGCCCCTGAGCCGTCTCACGCACAACTTCTACGCTTTCCAAAGAAGTCTATAAGGCATAACGTCGCAATGCGATCCGGAGTGTCCTCTCTGTTGGCGCTGCTTCTCGCGCTCGTCGGCGGCATTTCGGTATCCCGCGCACAGACTAACCGCGCAAACCTCTCCGGAACCGTTGAGGACATCACCGGAGCCAAGATTCCCAAGGCTCAGGTCCTCATCACCAACGTCGACACCCGAATAAGTCGGACCATGGTTGCAAACGATGACGGCAACTACAACGCGTCCGCCCTCGTCCCAGGCAACTACGTCGTTAAGGTCTCCGCACCTGGGTTCGCCGGCGAAACGCGCAAGGGTGTTGTGCTAACCGTCGGAGAGGCCTCACTCATCAACTTCACGCTAAAGCTTGGCAGCATCTCCCAGGAGGTCGTCGTCACAGAGAGCCCCTCGTCGGTCGACGTCACCAGCTCTCAACTTAGCGACTCCGTGAGCGGCCACGAGATGCGTGAGCTTCCCCTCAATGGCCGCTCCTGGACCGATCTCGCAGCCCTCTCCCCGGGCGTTACCGTCATCCAGACCCAGCCGCCAGTTAGCGCGCCCGACCGCATGAAGCGGGGTCTCGGCGGTCAGCTCAGCATCGCCGGAGGACGTCCCCAGCAGAACAGCTATCTCCTCGACGGAATCAACATCAATGACTACTCGAACGCAGGCCCTGGAAGTGTCCTCGGAGGGAACATCGGTGTGGACGCATTGCAGGAGTTCACAGTCGTCACCACCAACCCCACCGCCCAGTACGGCCGCACCGCAGCTGGAGTCATAAGCGCCGTAACTCGCTCGGGAACCAACGTCTTCCATGGAAGCGTCTACGAGTTTGCCCGCAACGCCGCCCTCGACGCCCGCAACTACTTTGATCCCGCCCAGAAGCCGGACTTCAGCCGCAATCAGTTCGGAGCCTCCTTTGGCGGCCCCATTCAGAAGGAAAAGACCTTCATCTTCGGCGACTATGAAGGCGTCCGTCAAAATCTTGGAGTCTCTTACATCGATACGGTCCCGTCCCCAGCCGCTCGCGCCGGAACCCTCTGCGTTCCCTCAGCCGACGGCTCTAACCCCTGCGCCTCCACTACTCACGTGACCCCCGACCCCGCCATCGTTACCTTCTTGAACGCCTTCATTCCTCTACCGAACACTGGAAACACCCAGGGCGACACCGGGACCTTCACCTTTCCTGCCTATCAGGTGACCAGTGAGAACTACTTCACGATCAAGGTTGACCGCACCTTTTCAGCAAAGGACAGCGTTGCCGTCGTCTACATGTACGACAACTCACCCAGCCAGCAGCCGGATGCCTTCAACAACGTCCTTACTCTCAGCAAAACAGTTCGCCAGGCAGTCTCGATCCTCGAGACGCACCTGTTCTCCTCAGCCACAGTCAATACCGCCCACATCGGCTTCAGCCGCGACAACGCTGGCTCCCCCTACGCCGCCTCCGCCATCAAGCCAGCTGCCGCCGACCCGCAGTACGGCTTTCAGCCTGGTGACAGCGCCGGAATCGTCCAGGTTCCCGGCCTCACTACCTTCACCGGAGGCGTGAGCGCTGCGAGCCCGCTTCTCTTTCGATGGAACTCCTTCCAGGGATACGACGACGTGTCTCACACGGCCGGTAAGAATAACTTCACCTTCGGCATCAGCCTCGAACGCATCCAGGACAACCAGGAGAGCTCCGATGCCCCCGGCGGCAACTTCTCCTTCCCATCTCTTGACGCCTTCATCACCAACCAGCCACAGTCTTTCATCACCACCCTGCCCTCCACCCTCACCCCGCGCAATCTGCGGCAAACCATCTTCGGAGCCTACGTCCAGGACGACCTCCGTCTGACCCCATACCTTACCCTCAACCTGGGCCTCCGGTATGAGACCGCCTCTGTCCCCTACGAGATCAATGGCAAGCTCTCCAACCTCCGCGTTCTCCAGGGCGATACTCCCTACCTGGGCAATCCCTATATCAAGAACCCAACCTTTAAGAACTTCCAGCCGAAGGTCGGCTTCGCCTGGGATCCCTTCCGCGATGGAAACACCTCGGTCCGCGGAGCCTTCGGAATCTACGACGTGCTCCCTTACATCGTCGAGATGGGCAGCGGCGTTGACGCGGCCTACCCCTTCGCCCAGGATGCCAGCACAGGAGTCCTCCCTGCAGGAGCCTTTCCAACCACCGCCTATGACATCGTCGCGAACAATCCAGCTAGCCGCAACTTCTACGTCCTCCAGTACGATCCTCCACGAAACTACATCATGATGTGGAATCTCAACGTCCAGCGTGCCATCGCCAAGGACACCACCTTGCTCGTCGGCTACGTCGGCTCTCGCGGTGTCCACAACTGGTACCAGACGGACGATGGAAATATCGTCCTCCCGACCACGCCGGATGGAAAGAGCTATTACTGGCCTACTCCCATCGGCAGCGGAACCGTCGTCGATCCTCTCGTTGGCCAAACCCTCGACGCACGCTGGAACGGTAACTCCTACTTCCACGGCCTGGAGACCCAAATCACCCAGTCTCCCTGGCATGGCCTTCAGGGTCAGCTCTCCTACACCTGGTCTCGTTGCATCGATACTAGTTCCGGCTCGGCAGCTTCTGATCAGTACAGGAACTCGCTTAATGTCGACCTCTACACCGCACCCCAAACCCATCGCGGCCCCTGCGACACAAACATCGGCCAGAACCTCACCATCAACTCGATCTACAACATTCCCGGAGACCAGTCCCGGCATGGCATCGCTGGATGGGCCACTAATGGTTGGCAGACCGGTGGCATCTTTACGGCGGCCAGTGGAGCTCCGTTCAGCGTCACCATCGGCGGAGATCCCCTTGGAACCAACGCCGCGATACCCTTCGACTTTCCCGACCGGCTCAAGGGCTGCGGCAAGCTCACCACCGGAGATCCGAACGGCGATATCAATCTCAAATGCTTTGCCTTCCCAAATCCTGTCAATCGCATGGGTAACGCCGGAAGAAATGAGCTCACAGGTCCGAGAAGCATAAACTTCGACTTCTCTATCTACAAGAACACGCCGATTGAGCGGCTCGGCAAAGACGCCAACCTGCAACTTCGGGCAGAGATCTTCAACTTGATGAACCACGCCGACTTCGCTGCACCCACAGACCACTTCCAAATCTACGATGGGTCAGGAAACGCCGTTCCTGCCGCCGGTCAGATCGACCAGACCACCTTCACCTCAAGGCAAATCCAGTTAGCAGTCAAGCTGACCTTCTGATCTGTCGAACCCCCCACCAGTACCTGCATCGCGAGCAGCACACAGGCCCTGGAAGCATGGCCCAAGGAAGTGACCATGAGAACAGAGATCGCTCCAGCCGTTGAGGTACGTACACCCTTTTATCAAAGCCTCTCAATACAGGTAACCGTCGCGATCCTTCTCGGTGTCGCCCTCGGCCGCTTTGCCCCGCAGACAGCCATCGCCATGAAGCCTCTCGGAGACGGCTTCATCAAGCTCATCGCCATGGTCATCACCGTGGTGATCTTCTGCACCGTCGTCACGGGCATCGCAGGCATGCAGGACATGAAGAAGGTCGGCAGGGTTGGAGGCAAGGCCCTGCTCTACTTCGAGATCGTCTCTACTCTTGCGCTTTTCATCGGCCTGGTTGCGGGAAATCTTGTCCACCCTGGCAGAGGCTTGAACGTCAATCCCGCCACCCTCGACGTAAAGGCTGTAGCCGAGTACGCCGGCGCCGCCAAGGCACAAAACACCACGCAATTCCTCCTGCACATCATTCCCAATACCATGGTCGATGCCTTTGCCCGCGGAGACATTCTGCAGGTCGTCTTCATCTCTGTCCTCCTGGGTATCGCGCTCGCCATGATGCGCGGCCGCGCCGAGCCTCTCATCCGCCTGCTCGAGGTGCTAACAGGAGCCATCTTCACCATCGTCAATCTCTTTATGCGCCTCGCGCCCATCGGCGCGTTCGGAGCCATGGCCTTCACCGTAGGCCGCTATGGTGTTACGTCCCTCGGGCCTCTGCTCAAACTCATTGTCACCTTTTATCTCACCTGCGCCTTTTTCGTCTTCATCATCCTCGGTGCAGTCTCCTGGCTCGCCGGCTTCAACATCCTCCGCTTCCTGCGTTATATAAAGGAAGAGATTCTTCTCGTACTCGGCACCAGTTCCTCAGAGTCTGCTCTCCCCAGCCTTATGGAGAAGCTGGAGAACCTCGGCTGCTCCAAGGCTCTCGTAGGCCTCGTCGTCCCCACCGGCTACACCTTCAACACTGATGGCAGCAGCCTCTACATCACGATGGCCGCGCTCTTCGTAGCTCAGGCGACGAACACCCACCTAACCTTTGCCCAGCAACTCAGCCTTTTTGCTGTTGCGATCTTGACCTCCAAGGGCGCCAGCGGCGTACAGGGCGCAGGCTTCGTCGCGCTCGTCGGAACCCTCATTGTCGTGCCCGCTATTCCCGTCGCAGGCATGGCGCTTATCCTCGGCATCGATCGCTTCCTCAGTACCTTTCGCGCTCTGGTCAACATGATCGGAAACGGTGTCGGCACCATCGTCGTAGCCTCATGGGAGAATGAGATCGAAGGCTCCGTACTCACCCACGCTCTCGCCACGCGTGAGAACCGTACCATTGACCGACAGATTATGGACCAACAGATCGCGGAGGGTGAAGAACGTGAACGCATCTGATGAACCTCTACTCACAAGTTTCGCCACGGCTGAGGTCACGCCTTCCCGCCGAAGTTTTCTGCTCAGCTCACCCGCCATCCTCGCGAGCGGCCTGGCAATATTAGAAGAGTCCTCTTTACACAGCGCCCGCGCCTCTGCCCAGCAGCCTTCGCAACCGGCCATCTGGAGCCGCGAGTACTGGGCACGCAGGGGCGACATCAAACTTTACCTCTTCCGTAAGAACGCCGGCTCCGCCTCTTCAGGTCACTCAACCCGTCCCATCCTCTTCCTCTGTCACGGCTCCTCCGTCTCCTCCCGCCCCACCTTTGATCTCACCGTCCCCGGCCACGGCGAATACTCCCTCATGGACAAGTTCGTCGAATTCGGCTTCGATGTCTGGACGATGGACTTCGAGGGCTACGGAAGATCTTCACCCTCCGCTGGCAACTCGAACGTCGCAGACGGCGTGGAAGATTTAAAAGCAGCCAGCCTGGTCGTGGAACTCGAGACCGGCCAGCGCAGCTTTCATCTCTATGGAGAATCCGGAGGTGCACTCCGCGCCGGAGCCTTCGCCGTCGCCCAGCCCGCCAGCGTCCGTCGCCTCGTCCTCGCCGCATTCACCTGGACCGGCAAAGGCTCTTCCACCCTCACCAAGCGCGCCGAGTCTCTCGACTCCTACCGCACCCACAACCTCAGACCCCGCGACAGAGACGCCATCCGCAGCATCTTCACGCGCGACAAGCCCGGTACCTCCGACCCCGCTGTCGCCGAGGCCATGGCCGACGCTGAGCTCAAATTTGGTGACTCCGCCCCTACCGGAACCTATCTCGATATGTCCGCCAACCTTCCGCTGGTCGACCCCACGAAACTCCGCGCTCCAGTCCTCATCGTTCGTGGCGAGTACGATGGCATTGCCACCGAGGAAGATCTGCTGAACTTCTTTCGCAGCCTTCCGGTCCCCGACCGTGAGTTCATCATCCTCCCCGGGGCCGCTCATTCCGTCGCCCTCGGTACGAACCGAAGTCAGCTTTGGCATACCATGCGAGCGTTTCTCGATATGCCTCCGCGTCTCGACCAGAGACCTGCGCCACCCACGTCCGGTTTATAACTTTGTTCTTTAGCTTCTAAGGGCAGTCCGCATCAGTACTTTGCGTGAACTTTCGGAAAGCGAGCACACTCTTTTCCTATGAGTCTCTTTAATCTGCTCTCCCGCCGTGACTTCCTCGTTCAGGGAGCCTTGGCTGGTGCCTCCGCAAACGCGCTTCCTCTCGTCTCTCCCGGCCCGTCTCCGCAGCCACCCGCGCAGCAAGCAACCAGCGACGTCCAACATTCCACTACCCCCGTGACCCACATCCTCGCCGATTGGCTGGTCGCCTGCCCGCCATCCGACGTACCCGATAGCGTGCGCAAGGAAGCCGTGCGCTCTATCGTGAACTGGGTGGGAGTCACCGTCGGAGGCTCTGGCCAGCAGGCCGTCCTCCGAGCCCTCAGCACCCTTCAGCCCTACACTCGCAGTTCCACGGCCCATCTCTTCGGACGCTCCGAGGCCCTCGACCCGCTCCGCGCCGCCCTCATCACCGGCATCAGCTCCCATGTGCTCGACTACGATGACACTCATCTCGAAACCATCATCCATCCAGCAGGCCCCGTCGCCAGCGCCCTCTTCTCGCTCGCCCAGAGCCGCCTCGTAAGCGGAGCCGATCTCCTCCACGCCTTCATACTCGGCACCGAGATCGAGTGCCGCCTCGGCAAAGCCATCTACCCTTCCCACTACGATATGGGCTGGCACATCACAGGAACCTGCGGAGTCTTCGGTGCCGCCGCCGCCTGCGGGCGCATCCTCGGACTCAACGCCCAGCAGATGCGGTGGGCTCTCGGCGTCGCCGCCACCGAAGCCGCTGGCCTCAAGATCATGTTCGGAAGCATGTGCAAGAGCCTCAACATCGGACGTGCCGCCGAGAACGGTCTTCTCGCCGCCCTTCTCGCTGCAAACAACTTCACCAGCTCCGACGAGAGCATAGAAGGTCACGAAGGCTACATCTTCGCCGCCTCCCGCCAGCACGACTACGCCCCTCTCGTCGACGGTCTCGGCCAACACTACGAGATCGCCCTCAACACCTACAAGCCATTCGCCTGCGGCATCGTCATCCATCCCATCATCGACGGCGTCATCCAGCTCCGCAACGAGCACAACCTCAAAGCCACCGATATCCGCTCAATCTCCATTCGCGCCAACCCACTCGTCCTCGAGCTCACCGGCAAGAAGACGCCTGCCACTGGCCTCGAAGCAAAGTTCAGCGTCTTCCACTCCGCCGCAGTCGTTCTCGTCCGCGGCTTCGCAGGAGAGAAGGAGTACACCGATGAGGCCGCACGCGATCCCCAAGTTATTGCTCTGCGCGAGCGCGTCTCCGTCTCCGTTGACCCTGCAATCCGAACGGACGAGGCTTACGTCACCATCACCACCACCGGCGGCCAAACTTTCACCAAGCACATAGAGCACGCCGTGGGCAGCCTGAAGAACCCCCTCACCGACAAAGACCTCTCCTTCAAGTTCACCCAACTAGCCTCTGGTATCCTTCCCTCCGCCCAGATCGAAAAGCTCCTCACCTCCGCCTGGAATCTCCCTGCGCAACACAACGCCGGCGACTTGCCGCGCCTCGGAGCCCTCGCATGACAAACGTTCCATCCACTACCTTAGCGAGGAATCCATGCTGAAACAGAACGACGAAAGGCCTTCCGTCGACGCTCTATCACGCCGCTCCTTCCTGGAGGCCGGTTCCGCGGCCTTGGCTGCAGCAGCTTTGGGAGGCGCCAGCCTCTCCGCCCAACAGCCACCCGCCGCCTCACCTAACGCATCCGGCTCTAATCCCGGTCAAGAGAATCTTCCGCTCCTCAAAGAAAACCCCAGCTCCAACACTCCTCCCCGCACCGACCACGGAGACGTTGGCCCGATCTGGTATTCCTTCGACCTTAACCACAAGCGCCTGGAGAACGGTGGCTGGACACACCAGGTCACTCAGCGCGAACTTCCTCCATCCAAGGATCTCGCCGGAGTCAACATGCGCCTCACCGCCGGAAGCTTTCGCGAGCTCCACTGGCACACCGCAGACGAGTGGGCCTACATGATCTACGGCTCCGCTCGCGTAACTGTCCTCAACCTAGATGGGACCATCCAGATCGAAGATGTTTCCAAGGGCGACCTCTGGTTCTTCCCCGCCGGCTTCCCGCACTCCATCCAGGGCCTCGCCTCAGACGGGTGCGAGTTCCTTCTGGTCTTCGACGAAGGATTCTTCTCCGAGGAGAACACGTTTTCCATCTCCGAGTGGGTCGCTCACACCCCTCCAGAGGTCCTCGAGAAGAACTTCCGCCTTAGCCGCAGCGAGCTCTCGAAGCTGCCCACACGCGAACTCTTCATCTTCCCCGCCGCTCTCCCGCAATCCCTCGAGCGAGACCGCCAATCCGCAGGCGGTCCCTCTGCCGAATCGTCCATCCAATACATCTTCCGCGCCGGCTCCATGCCGCCCACCAAGTCTTCACCCCAAGGCGAAGTTCGCATCGTCGACTCGCGTAACTTTCCCGCCTCGAAGTCCGTCGCGGCCGGTATCGTAACCCTCAAACCCGGGGGCCTGCGCGAGCTCCATTGGCACCCCACCGCTGCCGAGTGGCAGTTCTACATCGCGGGTTCCGGCCGAATGAGTGTCATAGCCCCAGGCGGCCGCGCTCGCACCATGGACTTCAACGCCAACGACGTTGGCTTCGTCCCCACTGCTGCTGGTCATTACATCGAAAACACCGGATCCTCCGACCTCATCTTTCTTGAGATGTTCAAGCTCGATCAATTCCTCGAGTTCTCTCTCAATAACTGGATACGTCGCCTCCCTCCAGAGATGGTCTCAGCTCACCTCAACCTTGACGCCTCTTCGATAACCCGCATCCCCGCCGAGAAGCTGGCCATCCTTTAATCGCATATCACGATTGGATCCGAGGGATCCTCACTGTTGCGCTTCCCCACTCGCACCGCGATTCGCCGAATTCAGGAGACTCTATGGACGCACCGCACAGATCGTTCGTACCAATGGCGGTCCCGAACTCCGGCCCCGAGCTCACCCGTCGGAATCTACTCGCAAAGGGCACCTGGGTACTGGCCGGCACTGCTCTGCATCTTCCTTCCTACCTATTCTCAGAGCCGCAGCAAACACCCTCCGTCTCCACTCCCATCGGCCCCGTCATGCAGAGCCTCAGCACCTACATGGCCTCAGCCGCCACCCGTCCCCTGCCTCCCGCCATCATCGAGCAGGCGAAAGATCACATCCTCGATACCTTCGCCGCCATGATCTCCGGCTCCCAGCTTCCCCCCGGCCGCGCCGCCATCGCCTTCGCAGAATCCTATAGCGGCAAACCAGTCGCCTCCGTCGCCACGTCCAATATCCTTTGCGGTCCGCTGGAAGCAGCGCTAGCGAACGGAGTCCTAGCCCACTCCGACGAGACCGATGACTCCCACTCCCCTTCACAGTCCCACCCCGGCTGTGCTGTAATTCCCGCCGCCCTCGCCGCGGGCGAACAGTTCAGCATCTCCGGCCACCATTTTCTTCGCGCCGTCACCCTTGGGTACGACATCGGCCCGCGCTTCGGCGTTACCCTCGGAGGAGTTGACTACCAGACCGAGACGCATCGCGATCCGCACGCTACCTCCGAAGGCTTCGGAGCCGCAGCGGCCGCAGGCTGCGCCGCCGCTCTCGATGCCCGCCAGATGCGCTTCCTCCTCGACTATGCCGCGCAGCAGTCCTCGGGCTTCACGGCGTGGCAGCGGGACACCCTTCATTTCGAAAAAGCGTTCGTATTCGCCGGCATGCCAGCGCGCAATGGAGTCGCTTCTGCGCTGCTCGTTCAGGCCGGCTGGAGCGGAGTCGACGACGTCTTCTCCGGCCCTGAAAGCTTCTTCGCCGCCTACGCCCCCCACGCCAATGCTAAGGGCCTCGTCGATGGCCTTGGAGAATGTTACGAGATCACGCGTACTAATATAAAAAAATGGTGTGTAGGTTCTCCGATTCAAGCGCCGCTCGACGCCGTTCAGCTCCTACTCAACCAGCACTCCTTCACCCCCGACCAGCTCCGTCACGTCACCGTAAGAGTCGCCACCCGCGAGGCCTCTATCGTCGACAACCGCCCACTCCCCGACATCTGCCTCCAGCACCTCGTCGCCGTCATGCTCGTCGAGCGAACCCTCACCTTCCGCTCCGCCCATGACACCGCTTTGATGAAGGACCCCGCCATCCTGCGACAACGCGCCAAGGTCACCCTGCTCGGAGATGAAGAACTCGAGAAGCGTCTCCCCGCCCGTGAGGCCACCGTCGAGATCCTCCTCAACGACGGAACCGTACTCACTCAGCACGTCGACGCTGTCCGCGGAACCGCGGAGAATCCTATGAGCCGTGAAGAAGTCATCGCCAAATCCCGCGATCTCATCGAGCCCGTCCTCGGCGCTGCCTCCTCGAAGCTGTTTATCTCCGCAGTCCTCCAGCTCGAACAACTCACAGACATCCACCATCTCAGCCGATTGCTTCGGACCTCCTGATTCGAACACGCCTGACTCTGCCTCTTTGGCGAGAAAACACATGGGTTGAATCTTCTGGCTGGCGTTGACTAATCTCTCTCGGGTTGGCGGTTGGAGAAATTCCTTGGAACAGACTAGGCGGGTTGCTCTACGTCGACAGCCGGAATGGGGTCGCCGCCGTCGTCAGTCCGCCGGAAGAGGGCAAGAGACAGCTTGGACAAGGAAGTTTGTTGCAGTAATTTTTTTGGCGTGGTGGATGCCCGTTTTTGCTGGGGGTTTTGGCAAAAACGGGTGCCAAGACGTGGTGTTTTGGTGGTGAAGTTGTGGTGTTATGCGTGGTAAACGTGGCGTTTAAGCAGTCACTTTGTGGGGCTCGAAAAATGCGCCACGAATTCTGGATTTATTTTGAGAGTTTCCCGTTTTGGGAATACTATTCGCGTATCCGCCCAAAAGCGCTCAATGCAGTAAGATTTCGTTGCTGATGGCATTTATGTATTCCGACGCACCGATCACAGTCGCGCCGCTCGACCTCGAATTCCAAGATAGACAGCCGCGACCGCTCTTGCGCTTCTTCAAATGGCATAACTGCTTCTTCAAATCTCAATCAGCTTATTGGATTTTTGGGCACCGAACATGTTTAATGTTTCGGCTCTACGAAGTCGGACGGTGCGCGAGTGAGGCGATCTACTTTATATATGACTACCGTGTCGATCTTACCCGCGGCGATGTCGGCGATCAGTTTCTTCAGTCCGGGTCGCTCCGTGTTGCCACCAGAGAATCCGCCGTCGTCATATTGGGTTGACAGAAGCTGCCATCCCTCGTGTCGTTGGCTCAGGACATAAGCTTCGCAGGCCTCTCGCTGGGCATGGAGAGAGTTGAAAGACTGTTCGAGTCCCTCCTCGGAAGACTTTCGGGTGTAGATGGCACAACGAATCTGACTCTTTGTCAAAGTCACGAAGCTTTCACCTTCTTCGTACCGAAAAACGCCGGGCCAGACCACCGCGTCCCAGTGATCTCACATGCGATTGGAGAGAGACTCTTGTAGGTCTTTCCGATGTAGTGATAACCTTCATCGTTGAGTGTGACCTCGTGGGCCTTTCCCCTCCATTCCCTTATGAGTTTTGTCCCGGCCTTGAAGCGCTGACGCGCTTCATCCCTCGAACGGCTCTGCGGTCTCAGCGAGGTCGCAAGTGATTGCGACCTCGCAATAGCCTTAGGGGAAAGGCCGCCATAGGCTTTTTCCTGGATCCTGTACGCAAGAATGGGCAGCATGAGTTCCGGACGTACCCGTCCCGGCTTTTACCAAAGTTATCCTTCCATAGCTCTACTAGGCGCGCTTTTAGGAAGTTTGGGCAGGCTACGAATGAAGGCAGATGTGACACCTTGCGGTTGTGTTTCCTCCATGAGTCCGCCCTCTCTGCGGCAGTCCCATTTCCGCTCCAATGAGGCGAACAGTCAAGTTGAAACCATCTCCACCTAGTCTGAGGCTATAAAGGGCCGAGCATCATTAGGAGTCTTCCGGCAACAAAATTCGGCCTTGCGACTACTCTCTTTGTTTCACTAATCCTTGTGCGAACGCCGTGATCGCCATGGAAAGTTTAGGTTTCCGAAGTATCGAAATGGATCCAGCCTGAGTTAAGACTCTTCACCATCTCGATGTAGAGCGCGGTGCGGTCGGCTGGCATACCCATCCCCTCCAGAACGCTTTGCCAGGCTGCCTCGGGCAACTTTGAAGGAAATCTGCGTGGCTGTCTTTCTGGATCGCAATATTGCAGCCACACCGTTTTTATGCGGGGGGTCCGAACAGAGCCGCGGCGTTTGGCGTCCCGGCCTGCATCTCATCGCGGATCTGCTCTGCGATTTTAGCCAGTGCAGCCTTATCGTCGCCTGGCTTGTAGTTGAAGACCACGCCCACAGCACCTACCGTTTTGCCGCTTTGATCTTTCATGGCAACTTCGTCCTCGAAGTGATTGCCGTTGACCTCCAGGTTGCTTTTGCCGGTGCGAATGCAGCGCGTGTCATCCTCGTCGCCGATCTTGCCAATGCGTCCGAAGTTGGAAGCTACGATGAGGTTTTTGTGGCCGGGAGGCGTTGCGTGTATCGCAAGGAGGATGACTTCAGGGTGTTTGGCGAGTGCTTCGTCGACCAACTTCTGCGCGCCGGGGGCGGCACTAGTGTAGGTGGGGTCCATCTCTTTGGCATCAACTTTTCTCATGCCTGCGATAGCCTGCTCCCGTGTTTGCTGCGCGTATGCTACGCCGAGAAGTGTCGCAAAGCTTGCGATCCATAGGATTCGAAGTGCTGTTTTCATCATGTCTCCTAGACTTAATCCGGCAATTACTCCGGTCTTCTGTGTGACGCTGTTGAAGCAGGTTTACCGGTATTCAACAGTAACAACGATGCCTCTCCGAGATGAGCCGCGACTTAACCAGATATGAAATTGCATTCATTCAGAGAGACTGGCTAGATAGCAGGTTAGAAGATCACCTTGAGAGCGAACTGGGTTTGACGACTGCTTCCGGCAGTGGGGCCTACGAGCACTCCGCCGGTGGAGGTGAGGACGGCACCGCTCGCGTTGAACAGCTGAGTGCCGGTTTTGGGGGGTGTGGCGTAGTTCACTTGATTCAGGACGTTGAAGAGTTCCGCGCGGAACTGGAGATTGAACGTCTCCGAGATGCGTGGAATATACGTGTTCTTCACAAGCGAGGTATCGAGATCATTGAGGCGGGGGCCGATGATGGAGTTGCGACCTGCGTTTCCGAGATGCGTGAGCCCGGACGTCGGGTCGAAGGAGGGGAAGGCGAAGCAGTTGAGGTTGACGTAATGACGATTGAGCGAAGAGACGCTTTTGACTGGATTGCCTGTGCACCCCGGACCGGTGAGACGGTCTGGAAAGGCGAACGGATCGGCGCTATGCAGGTTGAGAGAATCGCCGGAGATGAGAGGCGTGAAGGGCTCGCCTGAGCTGGTCTGGAAGATCCCTCCCCACTGCCAGCCATTCAGAAGTATGTGAGCTACCGGGATGTCCTTGCGGACGTTGGGAAGCTCGACGATGTAGTTGAGGACGAGGTTCTGTCCGATGTCGAAATCGGAGATGGCGCGGCGGCGATTGGGCGCCCACAACGGCAGACTGGAGACCGAGTTGGCAAAGGTGTCGCCAAAGGTGGAGGAGGAGCCGTCATCTATGGATTTGGACCACGTATAAGAAATTTGAAACTGCGTATGGTGATTGAAGCGCTTGTTGAGGCTGGCCTGTAGCGAGTTGTAATGGGAATAGCCGGTCATGAATACGGCACTAATCTGGCCAATGTTGGGGTTCAGCTTGGCAGCATTAAGAGCAGCGGCGCTCGGCGAGTTTTTTCCGTTGGGGCCATAGAAGAGGTAACTCCCATTAGTGACGATGGGTTGTACGGTGTTGACATCGTCCACGCGGTAAGGAAGGTGAGTGCCACGAGATCCTGCATAGCCTACCTGAAGGATCATGTCGTAGGGCAACTGCTGCTGGACGTTCATCGAATACTGCTGGACGTAGCTGCGGGAGGAGTGATTGGGGGCGTAGGCATAACGCAGATTTGCTGCAGAGAGCGCGAGATAAGCACCCGTCGGGAAGGAGCCGATACCTGGAGCGGCGTTGTTGCCGAGTTCAAGATAGGGGGCGGTGAAGATGGATAGCCCCTCGTAGAGGTAGTTGAGCTGTTGCGCGTCGTAGATGCCGTAACCGGCGTGAACGCTCGTCATGTCCTTGCCAAATGGATCCCAGGCAAAACCGACGCGTGGAGCTATGTTCTTGAAGCTGGCATTTTGAAAATATGGACTGCCGAGATGGGGGGTCGTGTCCGTGAGATTGCGGAGGTTGGCAAGACGGTTGGCCGTCTCGGTGGGGACAGTAACTGGCTCGTAACGGACACCGAGATTAAGAGTGAGATTGTTGGAGATGCGGTAGTTGTCTTCGAGGTAGCCGCCGAAGACCGACTGGCGAAGATCGCGTGGGCTGACACCCTGGGCGAGCGGCGCGTTGAAGCTTGTGGGGTGATTGGTGAGGAAGCTCTGCAGGCTGGAGAAGATGAATTGGCCATTGGGATTGGAAGTGCCAAGTTGATTGTTCTGCAGTCGCTCGAAGGCAAAACCAAATTTGAGGGCGTGTTTTCCTTTGGTCAAATAAAGATCGTCGTAAAGCTGGTATGAGTTGAGGTGGAAGACAAACTCGCCGGTCGCCTTGAGGCCGCCCTGAAAGTTGGAGAGTCCTCCGATATTAATCAGTCCAACAGGAAGCCCCGGAACGAAACCCAGAGCAGGATCACTCGCAGCTGGGTTGATGGCAGCGAGGGTGGTGGGCGCATCGGAGAAGACGCGGCTATAACCAAATTTAAAGGAGTTGAGCAGCGCGGCGGAGAAGACGTGCGATTCGCCAATTGTCGCCAGCTGACGTTTGGCCAGATTACCGGTGATACGAACGTTGAAGGGATCGGGTGAGGTGAGTTTTCCGTTGTCGTAGAAGTAGGTTCCTGTGAGCGAATCCTTGTCGGAGATGCGATGGTCGGCGCGAATGGTGAAGTAATCTTCGTGGCTGACAAAGGGATCGTTGAAGAGGAAGCTGCCAGTGTCGGCGTTAGGACCGGGATCGACGGTGGGGAGCGGATACAGAGCAAAGTAGGGACTGACTACCGGACTGACGGGCACCTGCATGTGGCTGGCGCAGGGGTTGCTACCGGAGGCGACACAGAGGCTACCGGTGCGGGCCGCGGCGGAGGGTACGATGCTGGAGGTATTTGCGCCCTGGTATTGGCGGAGACCCTCATAGTCACCGAAGAGAAAGGTGCGTTCTTTGATAACGGGACCACCAGCGGATGCGCCGAATTGGTTGCGACGGAACTCGGCGATCTGCCCCGGAGTATCAAACTCATTGCGCGCGTCGAGCGCGGAGTTGCGGAAGAACTCATAGGCGGAGCCGTGAAGACGATTCGTCCCGGCGCGAGTGACCGCGTTGATGATGCCGCCAGCAGCCTTGCCGTAATCAGCAGAGGCGTTGGATGTGACGACAGAAAACTCCTGGATGGCGTCCACGCCGAGGTTTGACCCGATGACGCCGCCGGGGCCGCCATTGGAGTAGTCATTGATGCTGATGCCGTCGACCCGATAATTGTTCTGCTGCGGGCGCGCGCCGCCGACGGTGAGTTGATTCCCGATGCCACGGTTGGCTCGTTGATTGGTGACGGCGATGGCAGGCTGGGTGCGCACTGCGGCGACGCCGGGCTGCAGATTGGCGAGTTGAGTCCAGTCACGTCCGTTGAGCGGGAGGGCCACGATTGTGCGCTCGTCGACGATCGGCATGGTGGTGGAGGTAACCATATCGATTGCGGGCGGCGCGGTGGTCACTACGATTTTCTCTCGGGCCGAACCTATTTGAAGCTGAATGTTGATCTCCTGCTGCGCACCAACATTGAGGGCAATATCCTTGATCTCCTGTGGCACAAAGCCGGATACGGTAATGGAGATGGTGTAAGTACCCGTTTGGAGATTGGGAACAGAATAAAAGCCGGAGGAACTGGCCGTGGACTGGGTGACAATCCCCGTGTCGGTATTTGTAATTACAACGGGAGCATTTGGAACGAGTGCGCCGGCGGGATCGGTGATGGTTCCTGCAATGGTTCCGGTCGAGACCTGTGGGCGCAGAGCTGGAGCTGCGCAAAGAAGAAGGGTAGCTAGGTAAAGTGCTTGCTTTGAAAATCGTACTCTCATGTAGTGCCTCTCAATACTGGCTGACTGCAATGCAATCGCTGTAACGTAATGCCAGAGTGATGCTCACGCGGCGGTGACCCAATTCATCACGGCGACAATGCATGACTATTGGACCTCTGCCATTTAGTTCTTTGCGAATGAAGAGTCGCTGAAGGTTACATAAAAGTTTGTTTAGAGATGGCTGTTGAGTTGTTTCTGAACGCAGCGACGAGCAAGCATAGCGGCGGAGAGTGGATGAATGCAATTTCATTTTGCTTTCAACACAGCCTCATGATGGTGCATGAGGCTTACTGTGAAGTCCGCGTAGATGGAGTGGCTCGATTCGGGCGACAAGAGGTATGCGGCCATCGAGGAGAGGTATCGGATGAAGATTCAGAAGAGATTAGCCGGACTGCTTGTCTTGAGTTCCTCTGCAGCGATCTATACCGTTGCGGGAGTGACGGGTGCCCGCGCGCAGGCACCCGCTATGAAGTTGGTGCAAACAATAGAGCTGCCGGGCTATACAGGCGACTTCGATCACTTCGCTGTGGATGAACAGCGCGGACGGCTGCTACTGGCCGCAGAAGACCATGCGACGCTGGAGGTCTTTGACCTGAAAACGGGTCGACACCTGAAGACAGTGAAGGGCTTTGACGCGCCGCACAGCATTCTGGTGCGGCCTGCCGCTTCGACGATCATCGTAACGGATAGTGGCAAGACGATGACGAAGGTACTCGACGCGGAGACGTACGCGATCAAGGGCACGATCAAGTTGACGGAGGGCGCGGATTCAGCGGCATATGACCCGGAGACGAATATCTACTACATCGTGACCGGCGGCAAAGATGTCGACATGAAGACGGCCAATGTGGAAGCGGTGAACCCGGATACGGGGCAGCGGCTGGGCGGGGTTACGTTCAAAGACAACCATGTCGAGGCAATTGCGCTGGAGAAGAATGGGAACCGCATCTTTGTGAATCTGACCCAAACAAACAAGATGGCTGTGGTGGACAGAAAGACCATGAAGGAAATTGCCGAGTGGCCGGTTCCGCCGGCGCAACAAAATGCGATGGTGGCTCTGGATGAGGCGCAGCACAGGTTGTATGTGGTATGTCGTGCAGACCTTAGCGGTGCTCCGGCGGGAAAGGTAGTGGTGATGAATTCGGATGACGGCAAAGTCGTGAGCACGCAGGATGCTCCGACAAGAGTCGACCAGGTGATCTACGACATCGTGATGCATCGACTGTATGTGCCTGGGGGGCAGGGATATACCGAGATTTATGACACTTCCGATGCCAATAATCTAAAATCCGTGGCGAAGGTATCGACCGCCCCAGGGGCCAAGACGGGGATTCTGTTGCCGGGCAAGAACTTGGTGTTGGCGGCTTCACCGGGTGAAACCAAGGCCGTTGCCAAGGTGATGTACTTCAGCATCCCATAGCAACTTCTCGCCACGACACTCCCGTTGTAGCAGTCAATCGCAAGTGAGGGGGTTTTCATCTATGCTTCATCTCTGCTTTACTGCTCAAGACTGTAATAGTGCGAGGTGTACGCAATGCGGATATTGCTTGTGGAAGATGAGCCTAAGGTCTCGGGCTTCGTAGAGCGTGGACTCGCCGCCGAGCGGTACGCAGTGGATGTCTCGGCGGATGGCCGCGACGGTCTGGAGATGGCACAGACCTATCCTTACGACCTGATTATCCTGGATCTAATGCTGCCCCGGCTGGATGGCCGCGAAGTGCTGCAGCGGCTTCGCCATAAGGATGCATGCGTCCCCGTTCTAGTGCTGACGGCGCGGGACTCCATAGAAGACAAGGTACGCCTCTTCGAGAGCGGTGCGGACGATTACCTGACCAAGCCCTTTGCATTTGCTGAGCTGCTGGTTCGGGCGAAAGCCTTGTTGAGGCGCGGACCGGTAAATCGATCGAGCACGCTGATGGTGGGAGACCTGGAGCTGGATCGCCTGACCCAACAGATTAAGCGCGGTGGCAGACGCATCGAACTGACAGCGAAGGAGTACTCCCTGCTGGAGTACCTGATGCAGAATGCAGAGCGGGTGCTCTCACGCAATATGATCATCGAGCATGTGTGGGACCAGAGCTTCGACGGAGTGACAAACATCGTCGACGTGTATGTGCGGCATCTGCGTTCGAAGGTAGACGACGGACAGGAGAGTAAGCTGATTCGCACAGTGCGCGGAGCCGGATACATGATTCGTGCAGGTGGTGAGGCTTGATTCCGGCCATCCATTTGACGACACTGCGGACACGGGTCACAACATGGTATGTCGGCCTGATGGCGGCTGCGTTGCTTGTCTTCGGCGCGGCTCTCTACTTTGGCGTGCAGGGCTATCTGCGAAGCTCGTTGGAGGAATCGCTGATTGGTGAAGCAAAGGGGATCGTCCTCACTTTTCTCTCGCAGGAGGAGAGCAAGGGACAATCATGGATGCAGGGTGAAATCGCTGAGGCATATGCCCCGGAGAACAGCGGACGGTTTATTCGCGTTAGCCGGCAGGATGGCACCGTGCTGTACCAGGGCGGCGACACGCGAGATCCTCATATCGATTCCTCGATTGTTTCGCAACCTCAATTGAGTGAGTCGAAGGATTTTTTTCGACACGAAAGTGCCGGCGGAACGCACAATCTGCTGATCTATTCACAGCCATATGTATCGCCCTCGGGAACCAGATACGTCGTTGAAATGGGCGCTTCCCTTGCCCCGATCTCACGTGTGCTGGCAAGCCTGTTGAAGATTCTGTTCCTTATAACGCCGTGCATTCTTTTTGCAGCGGCACTCGGTGGACACTTCTTGATGAAATTGCCGCTGCGGCCCCTGGAAATCTTGAGCGAGCAAGCAGAACGGATCGGCACTCATCAATTTGGCGAGCGCCTGCCCGTCATAGCGACCGGCGACGAGATGGAGAGGCTGTCGCTCTCGCTGAACCGTATGATTAGTCGCCTTGAAGACGCGCTTGCCTACAATCGGCGCTTCTCTGCAGATGTGTCTCATGAGCTGCGTACGCCGCTCACGATACTTCGCGGCGAGTTGGAACAGTTGCTCCACACCTCCAGAATGCCGATGACGCAGCGTGATTCCCTGGGCAGTGCACTCGAAGAGATCGACCGCATGGCACAGATAGTGGAAAGCCTGCTGACCATCTCCCGACTGGATTCCGGCACTGACGGTATGGACCTGAAGCAAGTAGACCTGAACTGCCTCGCACAATGGACCGTCGACCAGATGCACCTCATGGCGGAGGAGAAGAATATCGCGCTGCGATGCTCGCGGGTTGAGCCGGTGGCAATTATGGCTGACGCTGGCAGAATCAAGCAGGTGCTGGTGAATCTGTTGGACAACGCCATCAAGTACACACCAAATGGAGGCGAGGTGGCCGTCTCGGTATCAGCAATCGGCGCAACCCAGCTTGCGATTCTGGAGGTCAGCGATACCGGCATAGGCATTCCGGCTCGATCGCTGCCGCATGTCTTCGAACGCTTCTACCGTTCAGACAAGGCACGGACCAGAGAGTCGGGCGGTACTGGTCTGGGACTCTCGATCGCGAAAGCGATCTCGAAGGCTCACGGTGGAACCATGTCGATAGAAAGTGTAGAAGGCAGAGGGACGCGAGTCAGGCTCGAACTCCCTCTGTCTCCTTTGCCCGTTTCGGCCGTCCCCGGACTAAATATCCAGACCACGCCAGAAGGAAAGCCTGGAAACGTCTCTGTCGAACGAAGTCTTCATCAATGCGTGCATCTCGGTAGTGATCGGATTGGTCAACACAATCTGAATTCCCGTTAACTAATCCATCTCCATGACTCGGCGATTTTGCTTCAATTTACTAGTCGATGAGACCCACCCTTCCGAGTTGCAGACGAAACACAATCGCAAGGCACCACACCTGCCTTGATTCGTGGTCTACCCAAACTTCCTAAAACGCGCTTAGTAGAGCTATGGGTTGGTAAAGAACCGGGACGGTACGTCCGGAACTTCGACGCGTGGGTCGGTGTATAGGTCTGACCCATCGGAAGTCACTACCTTCCCACTCAGCAAGCCCGCTGATCTACGAGCTGCTGCGATCATGTCGCTGTGTGCGATCTACGGGCTGCGAAGTCCGGATCAGCAACATCAGGGTGAAAGCCTCGGAGGTTGCGCGTCAGGCACCATACGTATCCGCCGTCCACAACTACAAGACTCCCGCCGTCAGTCGCGACATCTTGGGAACCGAAATCGAAAAATGTTCGCTCTTTAAGGAACGGCCCAAAGCAAAGAGTAATGTCGACTGCTGAAAGAGTTCCGCCGCTCTCATCGATTCAGCTTGTGAGAGCCAATAGAGCGGTCCCACGCGCCAAGTTGCCCGGCTTACACCGAGAAGAGTTCGAAGCGCCGGTTCATTTATACGCCAGTGCTTTGTAAGTACCTCGGCAAAGAGACTATTGTGGGACGTTTCCGGGACTGCCATGCATGACTCTAAGCGGATACGTGAAGGCGGCCTGACGCTGGGCGCAAAGTGAATAAGCTTCCGATGGATGTGCCGGATATGAGTTCGTGCGGTGTCAGCGACGAAGGAAAGCTTCACGGGAAGAGTGAGGCAGGATACTATTCTAGCCATCGATCAAATGGATGGCGGATGGAGATTCCTGGGGTGAGTGATCGGGTGACGGCATCGCGTCTTGTTCGTCTCTGTGGCTTGTTGCTGAAGCAGTTGGAGAGCGCGGCCCGGGCACGCGTGCTGGCGACCGAGGTGGAGGCGCTGTTTGCGGATTCGGCAGTGGTGGTTTACATGGCGGATGAAGCGGCGCAGGCGTGGCAGGTGAAGGCGACTGTGGGTGGACTGACGATCAGCCGTGGTGCGATAGCGTATGATGCGGCGGGCAGCCTGGGCGCGGTGTTGGAGGAGCACGCGGTGATGCAGTTTGCCGCGGGGGATCTGGCGCGGGAGGAGTTTGCGCACCTAGATCTGCGGCGGAGTTTCAGTGCGCTGAGCTATGTGCCAATTCTGTTGAACGATCGGCTGCTGGGTTGCATAGAGATTGTGAGCTTTGGCGAGGCCGCGACGGAAGAGGCGCTGGACGAAGCGGCGGAGATGGCGGAGCATGCGGCGGTCGCGCTGGACGCGGCGCAGCGGTATGAGGCGGAGCGGGGCGCAGGGCTGGCTTCGGTGCTGCGGCTGACGCAGCTCTACGACATTGAGCGGGTGTTCAACTCTACGCTGGAGATGCGGGAGCTGCTTCCGATCATCTGCTCGAAGGTGCAAGATCTGATGGGGGCGGATGCGGTGAATCTGTGGTTGGTGGATCAGAGTGATCTGCTATTGACGGAGCAGGTGGGGGAGGAAGGGACGGCGTTGGGGGAGCGTCGAGCAGATGGCGAAGGGGTCGTGGGTGGAGTGGGAGAGACGGGCGAAGAGGCGCTGGTGCAGGAGGACGAGCGGTCGGTGATAGCAGCTCCGCTGCTGCATGCAGAGGCGCTGACGGGAGTGCTGGAAGTGGTGCGGTTCGGCGCGCAACGGCGGTTCACAGAGGATCATCTGTTCACGCTGACGCAGGTGGCGGGGTCGGCTGCGCAGGCGCTGCATAACTCTTCGCTGCTGCAGGCGGAGCGGAAGATCGAGGTGCTGCGGACGCTGGTGGGGGTGGGGCAGGAGATTACGTCGACGCTGAATCTCCAGCGTGTGCTCGAGGCGATTGTGAATCAGCCGCAGCTGGTGATTCCGTATGAGCGGGCGGCGATTGCGCTGGAGAACAGGGGCCGGATCGCGGTGCAGGCAATCTCGGGGGTGACGAAGCTGAATGCGTCGACGGCGGAGGTGCAGGAGCTGAATGGGGTGTTGAGCTGGGTGGCGGGCTTGGGAACGGAGGTGTATGTCACGCAGCGTGGGGAGGCGATCAGCGACGCGAGGCCGGAGACGCGGGAGAAGTTCCGGCGGTACTTTGAGACCTCGGGTATGCGGAGCTTTTATGCGCTGCCGCTGACGGATGATGAGGGGCGGCTGGGGATTCTATCGTTCGAGAGCTCGGATGCGGAGTTTCTGGGAGCGCTTCACCTGGAGATCATCAAGATTTTGTCGAGCCAGGCGACGCTGGCGCTGAGAAACGCCTCGCTATACAAGGAGGTTCCGTTCATCGGGATATTGGAGCCGTTGATTGAGAAGCGGCGGCGGTTCATGGCGATTGAGCGACGGAGACGGGGGCTCCTGTTGGGTTCGGTTGCGATGGTGGCGTTGGCGATGGTGCTGGTTCCGCTACCAATGCGGGTCTCGGGGCAGGCAGAGGTGAATCCATCGCAGATGCAGTATGTGCATGCGGAGGAGGACAGCGTGGTACAGCGTGCGTTTGTGCACGAGGGCGATCGCGTGGAGCCGGGGACTCCGCTGTTCCAGATGGCGGACTGGGGGCAGAGGGCGACGCTGGCGGGTGCGCAGGCGAAGTACGAGACGGCGATGGCGCAGAGGAATCGTTCGCTGACGGACAATGATGCAACGGCGGCGGGGCAGCACGAGGTAGAGGTGGAGTATGCGCGGGGCGAGGTGACGCGGCTGAACGACAGACTGGAGCGGACGACCTTGCGGTCGGAGATTGCGGGTGTGGTGGCGACTCCGCATGTGGAGGACCTGGTAGGGAAGAAGCTTTCGAACGGGGATCCGGTGGTGGAGTTAGTGAGCACGGCGAGTGTGGTGGTGGATGTGGCGGTGTTGGAGCGGGATGTTGCACTGGTGAGGCCGGGAGCGGAGGCAGTGGTGAAGCTGGAGTCGTTTCCGACGGCGACGTTTCGCGGACGGGTGGATGTTGTGAGTCCTTCGGGGACGACGGTGGGAGATAAGCACCTGTTCTTTGCGCGGGTGGAGCTGCCGAATGCAGATGGACGGCTGCGGCCAGGAATGCAGGGCACGGGGAAGGTTCGAGTGGGTTTACGGCCGCTGGGGTATGTGCTATTTCACGATCCCGCTTTGTGGGTTTGGTCTACGCTGTGGAACTGGTTCGCCTGGTAAGGAGCGCTATGGTTCGTCTGGTTGCGGCTGCTTTGGTGATGTTCGGGATGTCGGGATGCACGTCAGACCCACCTCCGGTGGCGGCGGCTTCGGCGGAGAGGGTGCGACCGGTTGTGGCTTCTACTTCGAGTGCGAGCGGGCCGCGGGAGATTGTGGTGTCGGGTCCGGTGACGGTGGAGGAACAGCTGGACGTAGTGGCGCTGCGGGCGGGGGTGATTGTTGCGATGCAGGTGGATGTGAACTCGGAGGTAGAGAAGGGTCAGGCGATGGCGCGGCTGGATGCGCGGCAGCTGGAGGCGGATCGCGCGACGTCGGAGCACAAGGCGGAGAGTGTGGATGCCGATCTGAAGAACTGGGAGTCGGAGCTGCAGGTGAAGGAGGCCGACCTGCGCCGGGCCGAGGCGATGCACAAGGAAGGGATCAGTACGCAGGAGGCATACGACCATAGCCTCTACGAGGTGACGGCGAGTAAGTACGAGGTGGAGCGGCAGCGCGGAGACGAGTTGAGCGCAAAGGATAGTGTGCGGTCGATCGATCTTGAGCTGGAGAAGACGCGAATTGTGGCACCGTTTCGCGGTGTGGTGTCGCAGCGGTATGTGCGGCAGGGACAGTATGTAACGGTAGGGGAGAAGTTGTTTCGGGTGATCGGGCGGTCGTCGCTTGAGGTGCGATTTACACTGCCTGCGACGGAGGCGCAGCTGCTGCGGCGTGGCGATGTAGTGACGGTGTCAGCGACTACAGACTTCAAGGAGAGCACGGCGGCGACCGTGACGCATTTGAGTCCGGTGGTGGACCCGGGAAGCGGCACGATTGAAGTGGTAGCGGTGGTGAAGGACCGGCTGCGGGGGCTGATTCCGGGGACGATGGCTTCGATAAGGATAGCGGGCACGCGATGAACCTGGCCGAGGCGCTTAATGCGGCGTTGCCGGATCTGCCGGCGCGGCGGGTACGCACGGGTTTTCCTAAGATGGATCCGGCGGCGGTGGTGAAGGAGAACGTGGAGGACGGAGAGCCGGTGATGGTGGTGTTGAACCGGAGCACGGACAAGATGTTTCGCTTCAACCCGGTGCAGTGGCGGATCATCGAGCTGTTCGATGGCGTGCGGACGTATGAAGAGATTGAGGCGTTGCATGCGGAGCGCTACGGTGTGGCGTACGGGGCGGACGATCTGCGGGAGTTTGCGGCAGGGCTGGATGATGCGGAGTTCTGGTATCGAACGCCGCTTGAGAGGAGTGTGGCGCTGCGTGAAAAGCTAGAGAGCGGACGTCACCAGCACACGCACAGAAAGTCGAAGTGGGGCGACATTGCGCATATGCAGTTTTCGGCGTGGGATCCGGATCAGTATTTCAATCGGATCTATCCGTACACCCGGTGGGTGTACAGCGGATGGTTTACGACGCTGACGGTGGCGTTGTTTGCGTGCATGCTGTTGCTTTCGGCGGCGAACTGGCAGCAGATCCGCCTGGACACGGTGCAGTTCTATACGTTCACGCACAAGAGCGCGTCGGAGCTGGCCCAGTTCTGGCTGATTTTTCTGTTCCTTGGGTTCTTTCACGAGTCGGCGCATGGGCTGACGTGCAAGCACTATGGCGCGGAGGTGCATGGGATGGGGTTTCACCTGGTTTATCTGACGCCTGCGTTCTTTGTGGATGTGAGCGAGGCGTGGGTGTATGCGACGCGGTGGCAGAGGCTAGTGACGATCATCGCGGGGATATGGGTCGAAATGATCTTCTGCGCGATGGCGACGATAGTGTGGTGGGGGACGCCGCCGGGAAGCGGAGCTCACAACTTTGCTTACAAAATCATGCTGCTGACGGGAGCGGCGGTGGTAGTGGTGAATATGAATCCGCTGATCAAGCTGGATGGATACTATGCGTTCTCGGAGATCATCGGGTTTTCGGATATCAAGGAGAAGTCGACGGCGTATCTGTCGGGGCTGGTGCGGGGCGCAATCTTTCGGCTGCCGGTGGAGATGGAGTATGTGGTGCAGCGGCGGCGGCCGGGGTACGTGGCGTATGCGCTGCTGTCGGGAATCTACAGCTATGGACTGCTATTGACGGTGGTCCGTTTCAGCTACAACGTGGCCGTGAGCTACAGTCCGCAGTGGGGTTTTCTGCCTGCTGGAGTCTTTGCGCTGGTGATCTTCCGCGGGCGTCTTCGAACGCTGCTGCAATTTGCGCGGACGGTGTACCTGGACAAGAAGGATAGGGTGCGGGCGTGGTGGACGGGAGCGCGGGTGGCGTTGGCGTCGGGGGTTGCACTGGTGATTGTGTTTGCTCCAGTGTGGCACGAGACGGTGACGGCGCGATTTGTGCTGGAGCCGGGCGAGCGGGCGGTGGTGCGGACTACGGTTCCCGGCAGGGTGGTGTCGGTGATGACCCGTGAGGGCGAGAGGGTGACGGCGGGCACGCCGCTGATCGAGATGGAGAGCCGCGAGGTGCGCTCGATGCGTGCGGGTGCGGGAAGCGAGTTTGCCTTGACGGGGATGAAGCGCGTGGAGGCGCAGCTGGAGCATGGCGATGAGAGCGAGGCGATTCCGGAGCATGCGCGCGCGGACGTGGAGCGGACGATTGCGGAAGAAGTGGAGCAGCAGCTGCGGCCGCGGGCACCGATCTCCGGTGTGGTGATGAATGCAGGCTTGAAGAACCTGGCGGGAAGTTACCTGGATGCAGGGGCGATGGTGGCGGAGATCGGCGATACGGAGCAGATGCGGGCGCGGATCTTTGTGCTGGAGTATGCCCTGCCGCGAGTGCGGGAGGGAGCGCGTGTGGATCTACTAGAAGATGGACGGTTCGGTGTGCTGCGATCGCGGGTGCAGAGCCTGGAGAGAGCGCCGGAGGCACTGGATGCGGCACTGGATACGGATGAGAAGATTCGAGGGGCGGGGACGCTGACGTACTTTGTCGTCGATGCGATGATCGCGAACGATGGCACGCTGCGCGATGGGATGACGGGGACTGCGAAGATCGCAGTGCGGCGGCGCAGCCTGGCGGGGGTAGCGGCTCGCGAGGTGCGGGAGTTTGTGCAGCGGAAGCTTTGGTAGGGAGAAAGAAAAGACGGGCGGAGGCAGAAGCCTCCACCCTGATGCACTTCGAGTTGCTGCAGAGAACCTAAGCGGAATTAAAGCAAAGGACCAACACAGGACAGAGTTACGTATACAGATCCTGAGGTTGTCCGGAGTATCTACGGTTAGAGCGAGGGGTTCATGGCTCGGCTGGCGATCTTCTTCGAGAGGACCGCGCGGCTGGCGATGGTCTTGGAGAGGACGGCTCGGCTGGCGACGGTTTTCGACAGCGCAACAGGAGCAGCTGCGGCGGCTGACTTGGGTGAAGACTTCGTGGTGGAGGCGGACTTCTTCTCGGGGCTCAGGTTGCTGGTGAGGGATTTCTTTTGGATAGCCATGATAGTTTCTTCTCCTTGAAATGTCTTCAGATCAGCTTGAGGTTCTCTTTGCTGGGACTGTGCTATGTCTTATTGCAAGCAGCGTGCCAAAGGTGGGAATTGCCAAAATACAGGGATTTTGGCGATTTTCGGCATGGGGCAGGTGGATGCGTACGATGGAGGGTCTCCGTGGGGGGGTAAATTTTCACCTCGCCGGGTTAATTTTTAACCCCGGACTACCTTTTGCCGTTGAGTTTGATCTGGTCTTCGTGGATACGGTGTTTGCGGCAGAGATACTTCATCTTTTCGACTGGGATGTGGAGGAGGGCGGCAGCGGCCGTCTTGCCGCCGGCGCGGCGCAGGGCGGCGAGTAGATAGGCGACCTCGATACGTGTGAGCTCATCTTCGAGGTCGAGGCCTTCGGGGGGGACAAGGATCTCGTCGTAGCTGGCGGTGCTCTCGTAGAGGACCTTTTCGGGGAGATGCTGCATGGAGATGGTGTCGCCGTCGACCATGAGGGCGAGGCGCTGAACGAGGTTTTCGAGTTCGCGTACATTGCCGGGCCATGCGCCGGTTTCGAGCACCTGGAGCGCTTCGGGGGAGAAGCGTTTGTGCCGCAGATTGCCGGCGGTGCAGTACTTGGTGAGGTAGTGGTCGAGCAGGAGGGGAATGTCGCCTTCGCGGTCGCGGAGTGGAGGGAGCGCTACGGGGATGACGCAGATGCGGTAGAAGAGGTCTTCGCGGAACTGGCCCTGCCGAACCATCTGCTCAAGGTTGTCGTTGGTGGCGGCGATGAGGCGGAAGTCGATCTTGCGCGGACTCTTGGCGCCGATACGCTGAACGGTTTTTTCCTGGAGGACGCGGAGCAGCTTGCTTTGGAGGAGGAGAGGGAGCGAGCCGATCTCGTCGAGGAAGAGGGTGCCGCTGTCGGCGAGTTCAATTTGTCCGAGTTGGGTGGCGTGGGCTCCGGTGAATGCACCTTTTTCGTGGCCGAAGAGCTCGGACTCCATAAGGGTTTCGGGGAGGGCAGCGCAGTTGACGCTGATGAAGGGCTGGCCGCGGCGCGGGCCGAGGTCGACGATGGCACGTGCGGCGAGTTCTTTGCCGGTGCCGCTTTCTCCGCGGAGGAGAACGGTGCTGTGGCTAGAGGCGACCCGGCGGAGGGTTTCGTAGAGGCGCTGCATCGGCTCGCTGCCGCCAATCATGTCGCAGAGGGAGTTACGCCGGGCTAGCTCGCCGCGGAGGTGCACGGCTTCGAGGTGCCTGCGGTGTTGCTGGCCGGCTTCGAGGAGATGATCGCGGAGTTCGGGGAAGCCGATGGGGGCTAAGAGGAACTCGTCGGCTCCGGATTTCTTTGTGCGAATGCGGGCGTTTTTGAGATGCGTCCGGGAGATGACGGTCAGATAGATGTGTGGCGCGGCGGCGCGGATGGATTCGATGTAGCAGAAGACGTCGGTGCCGGGCGAGACGATAGTGTCCAGGTCGATGACGAGGATCTCGGGTTTGTGTTCGGCGAGACTCTGGAAGAGAGTTTCGGAGTCTGCGGCAAGACGGATGAAGAAGGCGGGCGCGAGCTCCTGGCCGATCTCGGGCAGAGCGTCGTTATCGCTGGTGGCAAATAGCAACTTCAGCCCGTCGGTGGACTCTTGTGCACCTGCATTGGATAGCAAGGGCGCTCCAATAATAAAAAAGGATCAGGCGAGTATTATACGAGAGCTTCAAAATATCGTCCGCGATGAGCGACGGATAGCCATTCACTCCGGCGACGAGGATTGCCCATCCACGATCGACCGGAGCATCCACTCGCGGGATATAGCGGCAATCAGGTCCGCAATCCGATTCCGAATCCTCGCAAAATGGAGAGGTTTCTCACGCCGCCACCTGCATGTACACAATGACACCCGATAAGCATTTCATAATCGATGTCCATCCACGGCAATCCTGTGGAGTTCAAAGGGGAGCTGGTGCAGGTTCGAGCTCAAATCTGGCCTGTTACGGTTACTTTGAATGGGACAAGGCTCGATGGATACCAGTTCCTTGGGGTAGAGTCTGGAACCTGTCATTTTTTACCTGCTAACTTCATCAGACCTAACAGTCTGTACGGGCATACTTACTTTGCCACCTTCACTGGGAGAGTTGTCGGAACAATCAGGCCGTTGATCCACTTCACCCTTGGCGGCCCAGTAGGCGCTCTCCGGTTATGCTGCTGATCGAAAGTCAAGCAGACGTTCACGGAGAGGAAGATTACCTGAACGGCCTGGTCAGAAGGCCACAGATCTACGATCAACATAGTCGTTCCTTCATTACTCCGGAATAGCGCGATTGTCGTTCTGCCCGAAAAGTCACCTTTGCGGCAAGTTCAAGGTCGAAGTTTCTCATAACCCTGTTTCAAGGAACTACAGGAACCACTTGTCCGAGAAGCCGACTATACGGCCAAATGGAGAAGTTCCGGTTTGCCGACGACCCGGAAGTGAATGACCAAACAGATTGACCGGTCATCGCATGATCATAGGTTCGCTGGGAACTTGGAGAGGTCGGCTATTCAGAACACAGACTTCGATTGCTCGAGGCGCCAATTCGATCATTCACGGCATTATGAATCCGCTGCTTGCACCCTGGGTAACGCTCCGTTGTCTGAACTGACATATGGCCAAGCAGATAACGCGGTTGTTAGCTGATTCAACCCAGCTCATTTTGTTTCATGAGAGCCATCCGAGATCCAAAAGGTCGGCGATAGGTTCAGTAAACGAACAGGAGCCGAAGCCAATAGCGAAGTTCTCTCGCGCTTCTCTGATTTGTTCCGCGGATAGTTCCTGATCACACCATGCAAGAGCGTGCCTGCTCCAGCGAAAGGCGGTAGGATCGTGTTCATTCAACACTGCTAAAACCTTCTCTTCTGTTGCTCCGTAATAGGCGATGATTGCCGCGACGAAGACATTGATGAAACCGTTCATCAGAGCGGATGCGCTCCCCGGTTCATACGTGAGCCGTTGAACGGAACGCAAAGGATGATGCAGTCCAGCCGTTGCCTTGAAGGGAACCTTTGCTTCGGCGCAGGCCGCGAGAAATTCCGCGACCTGCTCGACGCTGGGGATGGCATCGGCAGTAACGCCTCCGGTCCTAATCTTTGCGCGCGCGTTCCCTTCCTTCAGTGCAGGAATCATTTGCCTGCAATTCTTCAGTGGAAATTCGACGTAGAGAGTTGTCTTTGGGGGTGCGGCTGAGAGCAGCTCATGCACCTCAGCCAGATTTGCAGCCTTGGACTCGAGGACGTCAACAACTGCGACCCTCCTATCGAGTCCAGATATCAGGCGAGCATCCTGCTGCGCATTGCCCGTGCCGAGTGCGCCCAGGAGCCATGGTGTCAGCTGCTCGTCGCTGCCCACCTCCATCAATGCCGCGCTGAATTCTGTCAGCCTCGCAACTGGGACGATCAAGCGTCCCAGAGCCCGTGCATATTTACCAGAGCGGTAACTGGCATAGTTCCGGGTCGACGTTAGCATATCGAGGCCTGCGGGAGGAAAGAGCCCCGCGTAATCTATCAATCTGTTCAGGAATGGTTCAATTGGAGTCATTTGCTTTTTCTCTTCTTTACCTTCGTCGTCGGCATTCCGAATTCACCCTTCCATATGCGATGCCAGTCTACCTCCTGAAAGGTCGGGTCATTGGCAACTTGCCGAAAGTTCCGCCGGGTGCGGGCCGCGTGCCCGTATTCGCGCCAAGTTCGCCTAAGTGCGACCGGAGGGCTGTCGCTATCGTCGCCTGACCAGCGACCCCGCTCGTCAGGCGAAGTTGCCGATAACCCCGTTTTCAAGGAAGTTCGACGCCAAGGTTCTAGGCGCGCCCGCTTCTCGCTGATACTCTGGCGTCACCACGGTCCCCAAGGAAACTTATGCCTGAGACACCGGACATCTCGGCGGCTGTGCCCGCTGAGGCGACGCCACCGCTGAGCGAAGGCGAGACGGCAGAGAGTGCGGAGACAACACACGTTCCAGAGACTGCGAAGGAGCACGAAACCATGCTTGATGTACACCCGGCGCATCATGCGGCCAGTAGCTGGAAGGAATTCTTCATCCATATCGCGACGATTGTGCTCGGGTTGCTGATTGCGGTCGGTCTGGAGCAGGCGGTAGAGCACTCCCACCATCGCCGGGAGGTCGCAGAGGTGCGGGAGGAACTGCGGGGCGAGCGCGAAGCTAACAAGGACTCCTTCAGGAGTGAGACGACCAACTGGCGTTGGGAGACGGCGGAACTCGAAAATAACCTGATGGTATTGGCCTATCTTCAGAAGCATCCGGGCACGCCGGATGAAAAGCTGCCCGGCAGCCTCGTCTGGTTCCATGCTTCCGCTCCTAACACCCAGGCGGCCTGGGATGCGGCCAAGAACAGCGGCGTCACCAGCCTGATGCACCGCGAAGAGGTAGAGCAGTATGAAGACACCTACAACAAGCTTAAGAGGATCGATGACGCGCGGTCGCTTGCGTATGACGGGATGAATGACGCCTCACGGTACGAATTGACGGATAACCGGCTTTCGCACCTAAGCCCCGCGCAGATCGCCGAGATTACCACTCTGACGCAGATCGCGCTAACCAAGCATTGGTTGGAGGGTGTCGCGCTCGAAAACACAACTCGGGAGTTCAAAGATTTCCCGCCCTCGATCACCTCAGACGAGCTCTCTCAGGTTCGTAACCGGAAAAATGTGGCTGAGGCGATGAAGGAATCGCCCTTTGCTCTGACGATCTCGCGGATGAAGGCGGCGGGGTATGTGCCGTAGGCGGCGGCCAGCGTGCAGGTTCCGGAGATGAATTAAGTGCATCGCTCCATGCGAGGCGTCTACCCGCCGCATCACGCCGCCAACACCGCCAACACCGCATCTTTCCTTCAATGAGGATAGAACTTTGAATTCCCGTAAAGTCGGCATTTCGGCAAGTTCGTCACGAAGTTGCCGAAATGCCGTTTTCATGGAATGACTGTTGCGTAGTCGAGGATTACTACTGAGAAGCCGACTTCTCGTTACTAATCCAGCCTTGATGAGCGCTTAGACGATGACGTACCAATTGAGTGCCTCTGGAAGATTGGCGGAATATCGACTATTCGGCTCTCAATGCTTTCATTGGATCAAGGCGCGATGCACGCCACGCGGGAACGATACATGCAAAAACGGCCACTGCAAGCAGTGTTGCGGCAACCGCGGCAAAAACCGCCGGATCGAGCGGCTTGATCTGATAAAGCAAGTCGCGCATCAACCGGCCGGCTGCCAGGCTTGCTGTGAGTCCCACGACAAGACCGAAGACCGCGGGCCGCATTCCATCCAGCAACATCTTCCGCATTACCTGTTCACGTTGTGCTCCCAGTGCGATGCGGATGCCGATCTCGGTCGTCCGCTGCGCTCCGATGTACGACATCACGCCAAACAATCCAACCGCCGCAAGAACCAGCGACAGCGAGCCAAAAGCGACGAGCAGCGTCGTGTTGAAGCTCTGGTCCTGGGTCGATTTCCCCAGCAACTGGTTCATGGTGAGCACATCGGAGACAGGCAGATCGCGGTCCATCTCCGAGACGATTCGCTGTACCGGGAGAGCGAACTGCTCCGGGTCATGACTCGAGCGAATCACAAGCGTCCCAACGTTCTCAACGCCGGCATCCAGCGAAAAGTACTGCACCGGCCTCGGCGTCTCGCCGATTGCGTAGCGGGTATCCCCGACAATCCCCACAATAACGGCATTCTGCCCGTGTACGTGCAGATGCTTGCCCAGCGAATCTTCACCCGGAAAGTACTGGCTGGCGAAAGATTGGCTGATAATCACTTCGTTGGCTGTAGCCAATCGCTTCCCGTCAAATGTGCGTCCGCGCAAAATCGGAATGCCCATCGCGCCGAAGTACTTCGGATCGGCCGAGCGGCTTAAAGCATACAGACCTCTGCCTTGGGGCAAAGGGGGATGCTCCACAATGTTGAAAGTTGAATCCACCTCATAGCCCTGCCCGGGCACAAGTGTTGCAAAGCCTGCCGCGTCCACTCCCGGCAAAGCGCGCACACGTTCGAGCAGCGTGTCGTAGAAGTTGGCTCGCTGGGCTGGCGTCGCATAGCGGGCATCAGGGAGGCCAAGATGCATGGTGATCACACCTTGCGTAATGCAGCCCATGTCGGCGGAGCGCAATCGTTCATAGCTTTTGAGCAGCAGCCCCGCGCCAACGAGCAAGATCACAGTCAGTCCGACTTCGAGCATGAGCAGCACCTTGCGCAACGTGGCCCGCGCATTGCCCCCACCTACCGAACGCGACGCCTCATGCAGCGCGCCGAGAATGTGCCTGTCGCTGTTACTGAACGCAGCAATGAGTCCGGAAAACAGCGCGCACAGCATGATAACGCCGACCGTAAACGCCGCCACCACGCCGTCGATGTGGATCGAGTCGACACGGCTCATGTCGTGGCGAGCCTGCGACAGCCAATGAAGCGTGGCGAAGGCGAGCAAAAGTCCCAGAACACCGCCGGCTGCCGAAAGCATCAGGCACTCCATCATCCGCTCGCTCATCAGACGCAGCCAGCCTCCGCCCAGAGCGGTGCGAATAGCCAACTCTTTGCGCCGCGCCGCCGCACGCGCCACCAGCAGGTTGGCCACATTGAGGCAGGCAATCAGCAGCAGGCAGCAGGTCGCCTCCAGCAGCACGTAGAGCGGCTTCTTGATTTCGCCTACCAGGTGCTCCAGCAACGGCCGGCTGCTCGCGCCTCTGAATACGAATGGGTCGTCGAGGTGCGCATTGTGGGTGCGCTGGGAGATGAGACTCAGATCGGCCACGCCTTGCGCCGCGCTGACTCCCGGCTTCAGCCGCCCCACAACGCGAAACATGTGATTGTTCAACGAGGTCATCGTGGCTTCGGGCTTGTCGTGGTAAACCGGTGTCCATAGCTGCGTAGACGGGTCAGGAAAATCGAACCACGCCGGCATAACGCCGATAACGGTGTACGGCGCAGCATCCAACTCGATCGTCTGGTTCAGAATTGCAGGGTCACCGCCGAAGCGTCGCTTCCACAGACCCCAGCTGAGCAACACTGTGCCGTTGGCTGTGGGACTGTCATCGGCCTGCGTAAAATCGCGGCCCAGCGCGGGCTGCACGCCCAGTGTGCGGAGCATGTCCCATGAAAACAACGCACTCTTCAGCTTCTCTGGCAATTGCCCATTCGAACCCGAGAGCCCAACCCGAATATCCTGCGCGAGCGCGAGACTGCTGTAGCTGCGGTTCTCCTTCTTCCACTCGGCGTACATGCCGCCAGAGACCACGTTGGTATCGGTCGTGTCGTCCCCAAGAGCGCCCGCCTCGTAGAGCATCACAAGGCGATCCGGATCATGGAACGGCAAGGGCTTGAGCAATACGCCACGCACCACCGTGAACAGCGCGACGTTGGCGCCAATGCCCAACGCCATCACGAGAATGGCGATGATCGTAAAGCCGGGCGTGCGGCGAAGCGTGCGCAGACTAAAGCGCAGATCGCGGGCGAGGGATTCAATCCAACTCCAGGACCACACCGCGTGTGTCTGGTCACGAATAAGAGTCGGATTGCCAAAGGCGCGCAGGGCTGCGTAGCGAGCCTCTTCTCCTGAAACGCCACCCTCCCGCTGCTCCTCTTCTTCCAACTCAAGATCGGAGCGCAACTCCCGCTCCAGGTCGGCATCTCTCTTCTTGATCTGCCACCATCTCATGTCAGGCCTCCTCGGGTACCGGCCACATCACGCGCGCGACGGCTTCGGCCATCTGCTTCCACTGCGACTCTTCGACCAGCAACTGCTTCCTGCCTTTGTCAGTCAACCGGTAGTATTTGAACTCCCGATTTCGGTCCGGCGCAGTCTCCCATTTGGAGACGACCCATCCTCGTTCTTCCAGGCGATGGAGCGCGGGATAGAGCGAGCCATGCTGCATCTGCAGGAATTCATTCGTGGTCCTCTGAATATGCTTTCCGATCTGGTGACCGTGAGCAGGCCCATGGAGAAGGGTCCTCAGGATAAGCATGTCAAGCGTTCCCTGGAGCAGCCCGACCCGTTGCTGTGCTCGCTTCGCCATAGAAGACACTCTACCGTCGATCTGGCAGTGATAGTAGACATTCGACCATCGCCTGTCAAGGGACAAAGCAGGGTGAATTCTCCGAAGACGACCTCAGGGACGTAGAGCTCATTGAGAATAATTTGTGCGCCAAAAGGCCGATCAGTAACGAGAAACGCGCTTGTGTTTACCAATAGGCGGCTAGCGTTCCCGAAAAGTCCCGTTTTCGGAAACTACGGGTGCTGCCTGCATGGAAGTTGCCGAAAGCCCCGTTTTTCGTGAGGAACGGATGGTGCAGTTACGCCAGGGAATCTTAGACTCGTATTGCGCCGTGAAGGGTGGGGTCGAAATTCTCCGGCCAAATCGTCAGAGAGTCAAACGTCGCACCTATCAATCGAGTCCTGTCAAAAACACACCCGCCAAGGTTTGCTCCGTTGAGGGATCCCGTTTATAAGCGAGGCATCAGTGAAATTTGCGTGGGAAGCGTCCGCACCCATCAGGTAAGCGCCTTGAAGGTCCGCCTCAATAAAAGTTGAATATTTGAGGTCAGCTCCCTCAAATATCGCTCGGTGCAAGTACATGCCGTCAAAGTTATAGCCTGCGAGGACTGATGCATCTATTTCGATCTCAAAATCTGCGCGGGTGGCGATCTTCATTAGATCTTCAGGAGTTTAGAACCATGATAGTTCCTTGAAAGTCGGCTTTGCGGCAAGCTCAAGGTCGAAGCTTCTCATAACCCCGTTTTTCGCGAGGTTCGATGTCACACACACTCAGGCCCTATGATGTCGATGAGCCAGCGCCAACAATGCGAGCAATCATGGGCCGTGTATAAACCTCCACGGGATCTTCGTCTCGATTGTTCCCGTGGTAATACTCACCTTCGTCAAAAGCGACGAATATATCCCAGAGGGCGGGGCGGTGTTCGTCGGCTGACGTAATCACACCGTAAAAGACCGTTCACCACTGCGTCGCAGAAGGCGAACGTCATCGCAGAAGAGTGGAAACCCTGAGCTAAATTCATTGCTATTTCGTCGTACAGAGTAGAGCGGGGTTCGTCGAGCAAGCGCTCCACCGTTGAACGTCGGCTTCAGTCAACCCAGGCCCGCGAGGATGTGGGTAACCCAATTGATCCTTGTAGAGAACTTCAACTCAGTCAGGATGTCCAGGACATGCATGCCGAAAGTTTAACCCAGGCTGATTCTTTCCAACTCCGCTGGACGAAGTTTCCCAAAACTCCGTTTTGAGGGAACGTCTCACCCCGCGTATTCTCAACCCATCAACTACGCGACTGTCGTGCCTGAGTTGTTCATCCGAATTCCCAAGCTAGAAGCTGTTTATCGTACAGAATTCGCATATATGGGAGACGAAGAACCCGGTCAATACAGTGTCTTCGGCTCGATCCTCATCCCTGCCCTGACCGCTGCGATGGAGAACGGAGATCTGGAAATGATTTTGCCAATCTGTGCATTCTTGGAGGATGTCTCGACCGCTGCCCGCCACGACGGCGTACTGGAGACGCTGTTGAAGGTCGAAGTGGCAGAGTGGCTTGGATGGGCGGCGAACGAGGAGCGACTTGCTCCATGGCTAGGTACAGAGACAAAACGCATCTGCAACTATGTTCCCGGGCTTGCGACCCAACGACTCCAGCTACGGTCTGAAGAGAAAGCCAACACGATCACTGCTCGGATCGCTGCAGCAATCAAAAGTCTCAACCCAAGGTAAGTTGAAGATTCCCGCAAAGTCGGGTTATCGGCAAGTTCACCCCGTCGGATCGGTACGCCACCTCAACTAAACTCACCCCCCACCGGCATCTTTTCTGGCTTTACCGATAAATCGAAGGGTCTTTCCTTCATCGATACCGACGCCCTCCGAGTGGTAGCCTGTTTGCCATGCCACAAGCCCCCGTGGATCTCTTGAACGAAAAGCTTGCATCTGTCGCGACCGACATTGAGGCCATCGAAAAAATGATCGCCTCGGAGCCGCCACAGACCACAGACCAGCTCCTGGCGCTCCGCACCGTACAGGAGCTATACCGACGCCTGGCCGACGATCTCCGAGTCGCCATCTCCCTCTTCGAGTAGCACTAAGGTCAATTTCTGGGGACAGACCGTGCTTCAGGGAGTGCGAAATCGCTTTCGCACCGACTGAGCGCCCTAGAAGTCCTCGTTCGGGAAGTGTCTCAGAAAAGCTCTCATGGCGCTTGTTCAGGCTCGGTGACCGAGATAGAACCGGAAGCGAATAATCGGAATGCCTCCACGACTAGCTTGGGCACCTCCTCGTGATTCCGCTTCGTCACGAGTTCGTGCCCTGCGCCAGGAACTGGAAGCAGTACGGTCCTTGCCCGAATGAGCTTCAGCACCGCCACCACCTCATCGATGGAGCCGAACCCATCCCGTGTGCCGTGGACGAACATCGCCGGGGTTCGGAGGCGTGGGAAGTGCTCCGTTCGTAACTCATGGGGTCGTTGTGGTGGGTGAAGCGGGTATGAGAGCAATAGGAGTCCGTCGACGAGACCGGGTTCGGTCGCGCCGAGCATCGACGCTTGCCTCCCTCCGTACGAATGACCGCCGAGGAACACTCGGCCCGAAGTTTGTCGGCGCAGGGATCCAACTGCCGCTCGAAGTCCCTGTTGATCGCGCTCAGCACTGCCGCGCGGTGGGGGCCCATGTGGTCGCATCTGGCGGAAGGGAAGATCGCAACGAAGGACTGTTAGCCCCGAGTCGCAAAACGCAACCGCCAGTGCCACGAGAAGCTGAGATCCGCAGTTCGCTCCCGCACCGTGCGTTAGGACAAGGCAGTCGCCGCCCGAACCGGTCGGCCGGTGCACGAACCCTCGAACGGGTGCTTCATTCGGTGTAGCGTCCAAGAATTCCCGGCTGTTGTTCATGGCGTCCTGGAGTGGAGAAACGATCGCAGCATCGGCTGAAACAGACTTTGGTTACAGTATCTCGTGAAAGCACGAGGTCAGTTTGCGAAAACTCCGGTTATTCCCAGATGAAAGCGAGATTGTTGCTGCGTCGTATGTACCGCGATATGCTGACGCCATCATGGCGACCAGAGATGAACTCAAACTTCTTATCGACCAATTTCCCGAAGGACGCCTTGAGCCTGTGATGCAGATGCTTAGTCATCATGTAAATCATCGAGGTCCCAAACTGGATATAGTCCGTATGCAGAGAAAAGGCCAAGAATACAAAAAGCTAGTTATGCAGCGGTTTCGTGAGACAAGGAAGCCCGGAACGATAAGCTTAGGTGATTCTCAGGAATGTACGAGGGCACTCCTTTTGGACAGCATTCCTTCGTTTACTGGGATGACAAAGCATTAGTCCACCAGACCCTTCAATCCTTCGACGGTCAAAGTTCTCCGCCGATGACATCGATGGTTCCCATTGTTCGGGAGAACATCACATTGATTCGGTGAGGCCCTGTTGGCAGTTCGCCTGTTACTTTGCCCCGAACCGCATGCCAGATTGGACGGGGGATCTGTATCTGCAAACCCGAGATGTCTGGCCGAGCTGAAAGTCGAAGTCCGTCGCAGCGTCCGCTTCTGGACAAGTCATTCTCATAAATGGACACAACAACAATCTTTTCTCATGTAGGCATTCAACATAAAACTGCGCTTATGTAGAGATCCAACATGGCAACCTAAGTGCTCTTGATGGATGCGGTCATTTAGGAGGACCTTACTCATGAAAGCCTTTTCTATGCTGTCCAGCGGATTCGTCGTGCGGTCGAAGAGATCGTATCTTCTTCTTGTTTGCCTCGCGGCATGCTGTGCGAACGGCTTGCGGCTGAAGGCGCAGATCCTGACACGGGAAGATCTGCAAAGAGAGACAGCCGCGTATGAAGCGGCGTCGCGTAGTGCAGAGCCACCGCAGATGCCGGCAGTCGAGGCAGGGCGTATATGGTTACGTCTCGGCATTCTGTACCAGGATGCAGGCAGGTACGGTCCCTCGGAGACGGCCTATGAGCACGCTATGAGGCTGCTGACGGCTGTGCCGGTCTCTGCGCCAGACCTCGCAGATACCATTGATCGCCTGGGAACCCTTTACATGGAGACGGGTAATCTAAAGGGTGCGGAAGCTGCGGAGTCGAAGGCGATGAAGATGCGGGAGGCGGCTGGGTTGGAGCCAGAGCTGCCGCAGAGCTGGTATCACCTTTCTGCGCTATATCTGCGGGAACATCAGGCGGAGAGATCTCGATCGTTTGCGCTGCGCGCCTTCGATGCGTTCTCGAAGGACAGGAACGCCACTCCGGAGGACAAGATCGGCGCGCAGCTGGTTCTGTCCGGCTCTCTATGCCAGTTGCATCGATACCCTGAGGCCATCTCTTACCTGCAGTCCGGGCTACAGCTTTCGAACGAATTTTATGGGGCTGAGCAGCTGCCAACCGGGCTGAATACATTTCTGCTGGGCTATGCGTACTGGAAGAGCGGTGATGCGGCATCGGCGAATAGCCTGATGCAGCGTGGATCGGAGATTCTGGGCAAGACGTTGGGATGGCATCCTACTTATCTGTCTGTGCTGACGCAGTACGCGCATTTTCTTCGAGACACGCATGAGCAAAGAGCTGCCCACGAGGTGGAGCGGGAGATTAAGCAGGGGCGTGCTCATTTGAGCCGGGAGCCAAACAGCCAGACGATGCAGACGATCGATATTGCTGCGCTCTTTTGAAGGGAGCGACTACTCGGTCTTCAGTGCCTGCATGGGATCGATGGAGACGGCACGCCGTGCGGGCAACAGAGCGGCCAGCACGGCGATCGATACAAGCAGCATCGCAGAGGACAGGAAGATGGCGGGATTACCTGGTTGGATCTCAAAGAGGAAGTCGCGGACCATGCGGGCGGCGAAGAATGCGCCTAGTCCTCCGGCGAAGAGACCTACGGCGAGCAAGCGCATCACCTGACGCATGACGAGGTGGAAGACTTCCATGCGAGTCGCACCGAGTGCCATTCGGAGACCGATCTCCGTTGTTCTCCGGGTCACGTTCCATGCCACAAGACCATAGACACCGATGCCGCTTAGCAACAGACCGAGGAATGCGAAGAAGCCTGACATGGCGGATAACAGCCGCTCGCGTGAGACTGAGTCGAGAAAGGTCTGTTTGAATTCGAACGGGGCGATCTCAGGACTGGACGGGGCCATCTCGTGCAATGCAGTGAGATATGCCGATCTCGCAGCGGCATCGTTGCGGGCATGAATGACGAAGAAGAGATTGGCTCCGGCGTTAGTCATGCCGGCATTGCCGGTAGTAATTGGAAGATAGACGATGGGTGGGGTCGACTCGCGCAAGGTGTCGTACTTCGTATCCTGAACGATGCCGACGATCTGGAAGTCGTGGAAGGGATAGTTGGCGTTTTTTTGGTAACGAACGATGTTTCGCAGGGTTTTGCCAAGGGCCGAGGTGTTGGGGAAGTAGAGCCGAGCTGCGGCGTGGCTTATGACGCAGGAGTTTCGGTCGGAGTCTTTATTTTCCAGGTCGCGCCCGGCGAGGATGGGTATGCCTACGGCAGAAAAGTAGTGGGCCGCTATTACATTCCCCATGACTTCAGTTGGCTGGGCTTGCCCGGATTTGTCTGCAGCGACGAATTCGTCCATCCAACGATCTCCCATGAGGGGTGAGATTGCGGCGACACTGGCCTGCTCGATGCCTGGAAGCTCCTCCATGCGCGCAGCCATGCGGCGGTAGAGGGCGACTAAGGCATCGCCTTTTTCGGGGATGCGAAGGAAGTCGGTCAGCACGATGAGTACGTTGTCGGTTCGATAGCCGGAGTCCTCGGTGAGCAGATGGGTTATGGTGGTGCCGAATAACGCAGCGACCACAACCAGGGTGAGCGAAAGGGCCAACTGAAAGGGGACGAAAAAACTGCCCAGCCCGGCGGCACCGAGATGCATTCGCGGATGGGAGCTGCGGAGGTCCGCGTCTACGCTGGTGCGGCCTGCGGTCCAGGCGGGAGCCATCCCGAAGAGGAAGGCACAGAAGACGGCACAGGCGATGGTGACAGAGAGCACGGTGAGATTGGGCCGCATGGAGATTGCCTGCTCCGCCTCGGCGTTGCCGAGCATGTGGAGGATCCAGGGGCCACTGAGGGTGGCGAGCCAGATGCCGAGGAGCGCGCCGGGGAGAGCCAGCATGAGGCACTCGACGAAGAGCTGCCGCATGAGGCGCAGCCGGCTTGCTCCCAAGGCTCCGCGAATCGCGAACTCCTGCCGGCGGGCGGAGGCGCGGGCGAGAAAGAGGCCGGAGAGATTGGCACAGCAGATGAGCAGAACGGCGGCGACCATCAGTTGCAGGAGCAACAGCGGTTCCGTGTACTGTGAACGAAGCCTGCTCCAGCCAGTGCTCGCGGGCCTGACTTCGAGACGGGCTCTCTCAATCTGAGGCATATGCCGCAGAGCAGGTGGCAGAGTCGCGTCGAGGATGGCGGGAAAGAGAGCGCTGATCTCTGCTTCGGCCTGCGCGCGGGTGACGCCTGGGTTGAGACGGGCAAATGTATCGAGCCACAGCCGGCCGCCGTCGCGCTTGGTGTCCTGACCATAGAGGATTGCCTGAAATTCGAGCGGCAGATAGATGTCGGGATGTTCGGCGACGATGACTCCCTCGAATCCAGCGGGAGCAACACCGACGATGGTCGCACTGTGGTCGGTCACGGTGATGTGCCTTCCGAGCACGGAAGGGCTGGCTTGATAGCGTTCGACCCAGATGCGATGGCTGATGACTGCGGCCAGGCCGTCGGGTCCGCCGCCCGGCTGGTCGTCGGCGGGAGTAAGCAGACGGCCCAGCGATGGGTTTACGCCCAGAGACTGAAAGGCATTGCCGCTTAGGATTGCGCCGTGTATGCCGCTGTTGACGGCTCCGTCCCTGAAGGGAAAGTCGTAGACACACCAGGCAAAGATGCCATGAAAGGAGCGCGAATGACTCTCGATGAATTCGATGATCGGGAGGTTGAGAGGCGCGTTACTGCCATTCCTTTCGGCGCTCATACTGATGGTCAACCGCACCAACTCGCCGGGATCGCGGACGGGCAGAGTCTTCAGCAAGAGGGCATGGGTCAAGGTAAAGACGGCAGTGTTGGCTCCGATTCCGAGAGAGAGCGTAAGGATGGCAATCAGAGCGAAGCCGGGAGAGTGCCTGATCTGACGGGTTCCAAAGCGCACATCCTGAATCAGCGCATCGACGAATGGGAGCCCACGTTGCCGGCGGTAGCTTTCCTTGGTCTGGGCTACGCCCCCAAATTTGAGGAGTGCGGCGCGCCTTGCGCCCTGTGGCGACATGCCGCGATGCAGGTTCTCTTCCACGGCGAGATCGAGGTGCGTAAGCAACTCCTCGTCGAGCTCCTCGTCGAGCTTGCTCTCTCCGAAGAAGGCGACGCAGCGGCTCCACAAGGTTTGCAGCCAGCCCATAGAAGAACTCCTAACGAGGCGTGGTGAGGAAGCGGGCCATCGTGGCAGCGATCCGCTCCCAGCTTTCCGTCTCTTTTTCGATCTGCTTCCTGCCGGATCGGCTCAGGGAGTAGTACTTGGCGCGGCGGTTGTTCTCTGAGGTTCCCCATTCGGCAGTAATCCAGCGCTTCTGCTGCAGGCGAAGAAGAGCCGGATAGATGGTCCCCTGATTCAGGTTGAGAGTGTCATCGCTTACCTGCTCGATCCGACGTGCTATGCCATAGCCATGCAATGGGCCCATGGACTCCAGTGTCTTCAGCACCATCAGATCGAGGGTGCCTTGCAGAACGTCAGATTTGCTCTCGCCCATTTGCTCCCCTGTTGATTTTCAACAGATACTTTGCGCCCTTTTCCAGTTGAATGTCAACAGGAAGTCCCTCGATTGTCTCAAGAGTATAGTTCGCCTATCACGAAAACCTAGGGACTAATTGAGCCTCGTGAGGGGTTCCAGATTCCCGGGTTGCGGCCGGATGACGGGCAAACCCGGAGTATCCCGTTGTGCCCGTAAAGTCCGGTTATCGGCAAGTTCGATCCCGTTATTGTCGAAAAACCCGTTTTGCGTGCACTACAAAAGGAGAATGATTACTTCCGTATTGCAGACCATCCGGGAGTTAGGTGACGAGCATGGCGTTTACCAGGACTGATCTCCGAGCTGTGGAGCTGCAAGGGCCGCCGACGAGGCTCTAATCAAGTCTGGACTACGCTTAGGGAAAGAAGCATAATGTCGTGGTCAAGAAGGCAGGCGTGATGACCCCGTTGAAAACTCGGGTTCTTCAGTTGCAGACGATCTGAACCAATTCTTCGCAGAGGATTGGAACAATTAGGGATGCTGATCACTGCCAAAGGCTCATTCGCAGACGCGACGCTGAGGGTTTTCAGGACGATAGGCAGTAAACGAAGCGGCAGCCGACTATCGTGTACCGCCAATGCACAGCGTTATTGCGTTGATGTGGGGGTTGGATCCAGACGCAGCTCACTTCCAATCTGGCCGTTGGTCGAATTGCCGGACCGGAACATAGGGCTCGGTTCGCAACATTCGCGGCGCCAGAGAAAATTGAACATGGAGGGAAAGAGCCATGGAATATAAGGTTAAACTCATTTCGACAGCTGGGATTGCTGTGGCCATCTCGAAAGCTGAACTCTATCGCTCGCTCAACGAACCGGAAGAGGCAGAGTCGATCTGTCGCGATATCTTGACCATCGAACCGCAGCATCAGCCCGCACTCCGTTTGCTTGGTCTCTCCCTTACAGATCAATTCACCGGCCGTGAGTCTGATCGCTACCGGGAAACCGAAGAGATCTTCCGGCAACTCAGGGATTCGTACGAGCGCCTCTACTACGCTGGGATTCTGCACGAGCGACGCGCAAAAGCCCAGCTCAACGCCGGGCAACTGCCTCGCTCATTGGTGGCGCTTTTCGACCATGCTCTGCGCCATTTTGCAAAGGCTGAGAAAATCCGCCCGGCAGGGAACGACGATGCCATCCTTCGCTGGAATAGCTGCGTGCGGCTGCTTCAAAATCCCGCCTACGAATGGGGAGAATTGGAACAGGAATTGGTTCCCTTTGATGTCCAGGACGCCCGGCCGAGATAGCAAATCTCCCCGGTATTGGGAGAAGTGAGTTTCAGTTAGAGGATGCGGAACAGCCGCTTCAGGGGATCGAAATAACGGTCCACGACGCGCTCTTTGAGCGGGATGATCGCGTTCTCTGTAATCGTGATCGACTCGGGGCAGACCTGGCGGCAACAAGTCGTGATGTTGCAGTAACCGATGTTGTGTTTGTGCCTCAAATCGCTGACCCGGTCTTCGGTGTCAAGCGGATGCATTTCCAGTGCGGCTGAATAGACGAGCAGACGCGGACCGATAAATTCGTCGTGCTTGTGGTGTTCCCTCAGAACGTGGCACACGTCCTGGCAGAGAAAACACTCGATGCATTTGCGAAACTCCTGCACGCGCTCGACGTCGGCCTGCTGGATTCGCCATGTTCCATCGGCCGCGTCGGGTGGGCGTGGCTTGAATTGCTTGATCGTCTTCTTAGCCTGGAAATTCCACGAAACATCTGTGACCAGATCGCGTATGACCGGAAACGCGTGCATCGGTTCCACGATGACTGGCATATTCAGGTCGATGGCACTTAGCCGGGTCATACACATAAGGCTGGGCATGCCATTGATTTCGGCAGAGCACGACCCACACTTGCCGGCCTTGCAGTTCCATCTCACCGCCAGGTCGGGCGCTTGCTGCGCCTGGATGCGGTGCACCGCGTCCAGAACAACCATGCCCTCCTCCACGGCTGTTGTGTAATCCCGGAATGCGCCGCCTGCGGAGTTTCCGCGCCAGATGCGAAATGTCGCTGGTGTGGCCATCTCTGTCGTCTCCCGCTATTTCATCTCTTCAATCACCTTCTTTAGCTCATCCGGCATCGGCGTCAGTGCGCGCCTTTCGACTTGCATCTCACCGTCTGCGCTTCGCCTGATGACGATGTTGTACTTTCCCCACTCCGAATCCTTGTTCGGGAAGTCTTCGCGGAACTGCGCGCCGCGGCTTTCTTTTCGCAGCAGCGCAGCACGGGTAATTGCTTCAGACACGACCATCATGTTGCCGATATCGATCGTCGTGTGCCAGCCGTTGTTGTACTCGCGATTGCCCGCTATGCCTGTTCGCTCTGCTCGCGTGCTTAACTGCCCGATCGCGTCGAGCGCCTGTTGCATTTCACTCTCGACCCGCACGATCCCGACGAGGTCCTGCATGGTTTCCTGCAGATCGTATTGAATCTGGTATGGGTTCTCGCCGGCAGGGCCACGGTCAAAGGGAGCGAGGGCCGCTGTTGCGGCGGTCTGAAGCTCCTCCTCGTCGATCGTTACTGGGCCGTTGGCGTTGGCGAATTCTGCGGCAAAGCGCCCCGCACGCCTTCCGAATACAACGAGATCAGAAAGGGAATTTCCGCCCAGCCGATTCGCGCCATGCAATCCTGCTGCCGCCTCCCCCGCGGCGAAAAGCCCGGGCACACTGGACATCTGCGAATCGCCATCGACGCGAATTCCCCCCATCATGTAGTGAGTCGTTGGACCAACTTCCATCGGCTCTTTCGTGATGTCAAGATCGGCAAGCTGCTTGAATTGGTGATACATGCTGGGGAGCTTGCGTTTGATATGCTCCTCTGATTTCGGCATGCGCTCCTTGATCCAGGAAATATCGAGGAAGACACCGCCATGCGGCGAGCCGCGACCTGCCTTGACTTCGCGATTGATGCACCGCGCAACATGGTCCCTGGTGAGCAGCTCAGGCGGACGGCGCGCATTCTTATCGCCTTGCGTATACCGCCAGCCTTCTTCCTCAGAGTCCGCAGTCTGCTCCTTATACAGGTCAGGGATGTCGTCGAACATGAATCGGCGGCCTTCGCTGTTGCGCAAGACGCCGCCTTCGCCGCGGACACCTTCGGTTACGAGAATCCCGCTCACGCTGATCGGCCAGACCATGCCGGTGGGGTGAAACTGAACGAATTCCATGTCCTGGAGTTCGGCTCCGGCGCGATACGCCAACGCAAGGCCGTCGCCTGTATATTCCCAACTGTTGCTGGTCACCTTGAAGGCACGCCCGATTCCGCCGGTGGCCAGCACCACTGCCTTCGCGTCCCACAACTGGAAGCGGCCCCTCTCGCGGTCGTATCCGCAAGCTCCTGCAATGCGATTTCCGTCGAGCAGCAGGCTGAGTACCGTGCACTCCATGTGGACTTCCATCCCAGTATGGATGCCGTGGTCCTGGAGTGTGCGTATCATCTCCAGGCCGGTGCGGTCGCCGACGTGGGCCAGCCGGGGATATCGGTGTCCGCCGAAGTTTCGTTGAAGAATCTTGCCGTCCGTCGTGCGATCGAAAAGCGCGCCCCATGCCTCGAGTTCGCGGACGCATTCCGGAGCTTCTTTAGCGTGGAGTTCGGCCATGCGCCAGTTGTTCAGGTACTGACCGCCACGCATCGTATCGGCGAAATGAACCCGCCAGTTATCGCGATCGTCGACATTGGCCAGCGCTGCCGCGATGCCTCCTTCGGCCATTACGGTATGCGCTTTGCCGAGTAGTGATTTGCAGACCACGCCGACCTTCGCACCCGCGGCTCCAGCTTCGATGGCGGCGCGCAGGCCTGCTCCGCCAGCTCCAATCACGAGTACGTCGTAGGAGAACCGCTGGAATTCCGGCATCTAGAGAATTCTCCAGTCATGCCAGATGCCCATCGAACAGAGACGGATGTAAATATCGGAAAAAGCAACCCAAAGAAGGCTCGCCCATGCCCACTTCTTATGCCCCGCGTTCAGTCGGCTCACAAAGTTGTAGATCTTGTGCCGAACGGGGTGATCCGAGATCTGGTCAAATGTTCCGCCGATCAGGTGTCGGAATGCATGACACCCGAATACGTATCCGGCCAGAAGCACGACATTCACGACCAAAACGAGACTCCCAATCCCGATCCCAAATCCCTCAGGAAAAAAGAAAGACCTCAACGCGTCGTAGACCAGAAAGCCCCAGACAATGTACGAGAGCCTCAGAAAGTAGCGATGAAAATTCTGCATAATGAGCGGAAAGGTTCTTTCCCCCAAATAACTTTTCCGGGGCTCACTCACCGCACATGCCGGAGGATCGGCCCAAAACGATTTGTAATACGCGCCGCGGTAGTAGTAGCAGGTCACACGGAACAAGCCTGGAATCCAGAGAATGAACAGCGCTGGAGAAAAGGGCAGAAAGTTCGGATACCATCTCGGTTTCGGGCCAAACAAGGCGTGTGGGGAGCTGCCGAAAAGCTCGGGCGAATAAAACGGCGAGATATACGGACCATAGGTGTAATGGCTGTTCTGGAATGCCGCCCAGTTGGCATAGACGAGAAACGCGCCAAAACCCAAGAGGATTGCCGTCGGAGAAAGCCACCAGGCGTCGCGCCGCGACGTTTGGCCAAACTTACCGTCTTTCCAGACTATGTCGGGAGCTGACACAAGTCCCTCCACGGCGGATGGGCATTCGCAGACTGCGCCCTTCCCGCCTCGATGGCATCGGATTGTATAGCAAGAACTCTACAGTCAACCACCTGCCATGTGAGTCAGGCTGATTCCGGACCGACAGTCATGCGGAAGTGATCCCCGGTTCGGCCCTCGTGCTACCTAATTCCTCCCGGTTGACGGGCAAACCGGAAGTATCCTGTATGCCCGTAAAGTCGGCTTTTCGGCAACTACGCCTCATCGTGTCGCCAATCATTCAAAACTGCGGGTGATGGGCTTCATTTAGTCATCACAGAGTCACCGAAAAATGAACGCAATGTGACGAGATGCTGAAACAGTTGAACTGATTGGTGTCCCCGGTGGGATTCGAACCCATGTTATCGCCGTGAAAGGGGGGTTAGTGGTAGTTTGTATGAGCTATGCAAAGCTTCCTCCGATTCAGTGAACCTGATTCGACTCTTGTTCGGTTCCTGCAAGTTCGCGAAACTCGGGTTATTGAGTGCTCTTGTCGCTGAATGTGCAGTTCAAACAGGAATGCCCGGGTAAGAGTCTATTTGTGCCATCGCACGTTGCGGGAACATCATGTCATATCTGTTCTTCAAACATGCGTCGCGTAAAAAGGCATATCGTTGTCATCAAGAGTTCTCCGCCAATGCTTCTTGCAATTTCTGATTGCGCAAAGACCACTGGTGTCCAGTCAATCACAACAACGACTCTGTCGTTCTGCGTTTGGACGCTGACTAAGCCGCTATCATGTAAGTAGCAGCAAATACTCCATGGTGTGCGAGATAACGTTCTTAAGGCACATTGGTACAAACATTCCCTAGAATGACGTCGACGGCAGCGCAAGCCAATAGCTCGAGTTCGGAATCACTTTCATGCTCACCGATTCCTGCCAACAGACGGTATAGGATGTCTCCCGTCAATGAGTCGTGAAGCATCACTGCTATCCGTTCAATCGGGACCGTCGTCCCTCGCAGCTCATCGCGATGGCTTTCCAATACCAATCGTATGAAGGAAGCCGTTCTGGCGGGACCGTACGTGTACCACGCCTCGCCTACTTCGGGACAATTTGCTGCCTCCCCGATGGCGAGACGATGAAGCTCCACGGACCGTTTTGCGCTGATGAGCTTCAAAATGTGAAAAGAGAGTTTCTTTAGGCTCTCTTCAAGGTTCAAACCTGTGTAGTCGATCTTCGCGAGCGGCTCATTCGACTCGCGGCACAGGTTCTCGATACTGCTAATGAACAGCCCACATTTCCCGCCGAATTCGCTGTAGACGGTGCTTTTCGAACCGCCAGCCAACTCAACGATCTTGTCGATGGTGACACCTTCATAGCCGCGCTTCAGAAACAAGTCTGCTGCGACTTTTTGAAGTTTGCCGTTTCGAACGTCTCCTCGCGACCGCTTGTCAGGCATTCATCTTCCGTCCTGAATGCGTAAAAAATATTCAATAAGATCCACAGCTTCACTTCTCCCGTAATAACAGCATTTTATGTGCTCTTTTTCTTCAGCACCTCTGGAACACTCGTGCGTCGAATTTGCCGTCGAGCGCATCTAATGTGTAATGTACAGTACAGTACATTACGAACGCAAGGCAATCATGAACTATCTGGAGGTCATATGGGAAGCAAACCTAATGATTCGTTCATTGACCCGATAGCTGACCAGGTTGCGATTCAGCGTGGAGTCGCCGTTCGGTCGACGTCTCAACCGGGATCCAATTCAACGATCAGCGTTGTGCATCCCGCTGAATTGAGCAGCGAGACTCAGCAGACACCGGGATCGCTGAGGATGTCCGCCATTGCAGCGATGCATGGCATCGTCTCCTCGCTATGGGCAGGCATATTCGTGGTCGAGCCTTCAGCTAAGACCGGCATTCACCACCACGGCGAACAGGACACCGTCGTTTACGTCCTAGAAGGAGAGGCTTGTGTGCGGTGGGGCGATCTGGGAGAACACTCAGCCACCGTTAGGGCGGGTGATTTTCTGCATGTGCCGGGCTGGTTGCCGCATCAGGAAATCAATTCGTCGCGGGAGCACACATTTCGATGGGTAGTTGTACGGAGTACACCAGAGCCGATCGTGGTGAACTTGCCTGATGATTTCTGGACGTCAACCAACTCAAAACCGTTAAAGAGGAACGCCAGTGAGCACTAGAAGAGATATCTCGAGCTTTGCTGTCGAAAAGACGGCCACTCTGAATATGCCTTCCAAAATTCAACACGAAAAGGAGCAGTCTAATGAATAAGAAACCGATTCTTTCAGCTGCAGCTGCCGGCACACTCACCTTCGGTGGCGATATCACGGTCAACCGGATGGGCTATGGCGCCATGCGTATCACTGGGGCAGGCGTGTGGGGACCTCCCGCGGACAAAACCGCCGCCTTGGCGACTCTACGGCGCGCGATTGAACTCGGCGTGAACCTGATCGACACGGCCGACTCCTATGGCCCTGGCACATCAGAAGAGTTGATTGAGGAGGGGCTCCACCCATATCCAACTGGATTAGTAATCGCAACCAAAGGTGGGTGGGAGCGCCCGGGCCCCGGCCAATGGACGCATAATGCCAGCCCGAAACATCTTACCGAAGCACTCGAGGGGAGTCTGAAGCGTCTGCGTCTGGACCGTATCGACATCTATCAACTGCACGCTCCCGATAATGCCGTGTCCTTCGAGGCTTCGGTAGAGGCACTGGCCGGACTCCGGAAGCAAGGTAAGATCCGTCATGTTGCGCTTTCGAATGTGACTCGCGAACACGTGGAAAGGGCACGCAAGATCGTGCCAATTGTCTCGGTGCAGAACCGCTACAGCTTCGCTGACCGGGAATCCGACTTCATCGTCGATTATTGCGAGCAGAACAATATTGCTTTCCTTCCGTGGGCTCCCCTCGGTCAAGCGAAGGAGGCACATGATGGCATCAAGAAAGTCGCGAATGATCTTGATGCAACTCCTTTGCAGGTCGCCTTGGCCTGGCTGCTTAAGCGTTCCAAAGTAATCCTGCCTATTCCCGGAACGTCCTCGGTCAAGCACCTGGAGGAGAATATCGCTGCTGCCGATCTTGAGCTCCCTCAGGCAGCGTACGACAAGTTGGCTGCTGTAAGCCATCCTCCCGCAAGTTTACGTGGTTGAAGCGCTGTTAAAAATTTGAATGCTTCTTGCTAAGCCATTGCACGATCGACTGTCGCCAAAAATACAGATCTGGAGATAAGAATTATGAAACGTTCACGCTTCGCAAAGTTCCAAGCATTAGTCCCTCTCGCCTTCGCCGCGTTTCTTCCGTCTGCGCTCCATGCCCAGCAGACGATCACCGGTCAGTCCGCCTTCGCCGACTACACGCAGCAAAAGCCTGGCGTCCGACGAAAGATCACCGTGGCAGACTTGCCGGAACCGAAGCCGTCTGAATCTGTAGACAACGGTCCGACCCTTGCTAAAAGGCCAGAGGGCGCGTGGCCCATTGCCCCAGCCGGTTTTACGGTTCAGCTCTATGCGGGCGGTGACGCAGCCACTCCTATGCAGCGATCCGAAAATAAGAAAGAGACGCACGGGCCTACCTCTGGAACCTTCGTGATGCCCCGCATTATCCATACTGCACCGAATGGCGATCTCTTCGTAGCAGACTCGCAGGCTGGCTCCATACTGGTGCTGCGCGGCGTTACTGATGCGGGGAAGGCGGACACCATCAGCACCTACGCTACGGGTCTCGATCACCCCTTCGGCATTGCGTTTTATCCCGCGGGCCCAAATCCTCGCTGGATATACATCGGCAACGCGACGACCGTGGTTCGATTCGCTTACAAGTCCGGAGACCTGAAGGCAGACCGCGCGCCCGAAACAGTCGTGCCCGATCTTCCTGGCTATGCTCAACTCCGCGGCGGTGGCCACTGGACGCGAGACGTTGTCTTTTCTGCCGACGGTAAGCATATGTTGGTGTCGGTGGGAAGTGGATCGAATGCGGACGATCCTGACACCCATCCCGGAGAGTTTCACCGGGCCGATGTTCTTGAGTACACCCCTGAGGGCAAATTTGTCGAGGTGTACGCCTACGGCATTCGTAACTGCGTCGGCGAGGCGATCAACTCTATTACCGGTCAGCTCTGGTGCTCAACGAATGAGCGTGACGCCCTTGGGAACAATCTCGTTCCAGACTATGTGACTTCAGTGAAAGAAGGCGGCTTTTATGGTTGGCCCTGGTTTTATATGGGAGGCCATCAGGATCCGAGACTAATGGGCACGCATCCTGAACTCAAGTCCAAGGTGATTACGCCAGATGTGCTGGTTCAACCTCATATGGCCTCGCTCGGAATGACGTTTTACCCTACCAGTAAATCCACGTTCCCGTCCCAATACGATGGCGACGGATTCGCATCCGAACACGGGTCCTGGAATCGTGCGAATCGCGGAGGCTATGAAGTTATCCGGATTCCCATGAAGGACGGCAGAGCCACCGGCGAGTATGAGGACTTTCTTACAGGATTCGTCACCGCGGATGGACAGGTCTGGGGCCGACCTGTAGGCGTGGCCGTGGGTCATGATGGCGCTCTCTACGTGACAGATGACGGCTCTCGCAGCGTTTGGCGCGTATCTTACACCGGCAAATAGCCAGACGGTGCTGAATTTCGAGCAGACATCCAACCCAACATGGAGGCAACCGACATGATTTCTAAATACTGCGGGATTGGAATCGCCGCTATCGTCATCGGATCATCTCTGACGGCCCTACTGGCTCAAACCGGCGCGAATACCGTTGCAAGCGGTAAGCGCGAAATCCTGTTGCAAACGACCGAATCGTGGAACGGCAAACCGTACATACACTACCCCACTGCTCAGCCACAACTCACGACGATCAAACTAACCATCGCACCACATACCGCCTTGCCATGGCACACGCATCCATATCCAAACGTCGTCTATGTACTTTCCGGCACACTCACGCTGCATGACAGGGCCAGCGGCAAGACCCAGGTGGTTCATCAGGGACAAGCGGTCGGCGAGTCAGTGGACGATGTGCATCGGGGCGAGTCGGGTGACGAACCCACCGTACTGCTGATCACTTATGCAGGCACTCCAGGCGTTCCAACCTCAGTCCCTGCAAAGGGCGAGAAGGCGGAGTACTGAATCGTCTCAGCTCAACCGATCTATGAATATGGTGTTTCGTTATGTATAAGGCTTTACGGGTCGATCGAAATGAACTGCATTTTTGCCGAGCTTTGATCCTCCTTGCGATGTGCTTGCTCCCTGGCTTCGCGAAGGCACACGCTCAAGGAAACTACGAGATCCAGGTCTACGGCGCCGACACGGTGCCACCAAAAAATTTAATGGTCGAACTGCACTCGAACTACACCATCTCTGGCCAGACTCAAACGATTGGTGGCGTCTATCCGACGAATCACCAGGAGCATGAAACCGTCGAGTTAACGGAGGGAATCAACAACTGGTCTGAGATCGGTTTCTATGTATTTACCAGCGAGCAAAATGGGCTTGGAGTGCAGTGGGTCGGAGATCATATCCGGCCGCGTGTCCGAGCGCCAGATAGCTGGCATCTTCCAGTTGGCCTCAGCCTTTCCACTGAGATCGGATATCAACGAGCTGCCTACTCACCGGATACGTGGACCTGGGAGATTAGACCGATCATTGATAAGACGATGGGCCGCTGGTACCTCGCGTTCAACCCGGCGCTTGAACGCACCTTGCATGGTCCTGGCGTCAATCAAGGGCTCGGCTTTTCTCCAGGCGTAAAAGTCAGTTACGACTTCACCCGCAAGATCAGTGGTGGCTTCGAATACTACGCGGATTACGGGAAACTTGGGGACTTCTATACCCTTCATAATCAGCAACAGCAGTTCTTTGTCGTAACAGATTTGAACGTATCACCGAAGTGGGAGATCAATATGGGGATTGGAGTTGGCCCAACCGCGGCTACCGATCACCTGATTGTGAAGGGAATCATCGGCAGACGTTTTAATTGGGGGCGAAAGTCTGCGGTCGAATAGTAGCTGTTTACCGTGATTGCATTCAAGGGAAGAACATGGCCGACTCGGAAAAGAAGAAACTATTAGCTGCGCTTGATGCCAACTGGCAGGCAGAGATGGAAGGTCATTACACTTACTCGGCGCTGGCGAGAGGAGAAGTCGAGCCTCAACGTCGAAACGCGTTACGTGGATTAGCCGCCGCTGAAAAGCATCATGCCGATCTTTGGGCTGGACGAATCGAAGGTTTAGGCGGGGACGCACCGCGGTACACAGGCTCGCAGTCTGGTCTAGCGGATTCTTTGGCAACCCGAGTCGGGGGACCTGACCTGGCTATGCGACGCCTGGAGATCGATGAAGGCCGCGACATTGCGAAATACGGTAGGCAGCTGAAATCGCTAGGCGATGAGCCAAGCATCGCGATTCTCAAAGAAGTGATCGCGGACGAGCGGGAGCACTATCAAACGTTGAGCAATCTCATTCGTTCACGTCGTCCGCTGCCCACTGTACCGGCTGAGCAAGCTCAGGAAGCTCTGGATAGCCTCTTGAATGCCCGTAAAGAAGGGCATCCCGAGGCAGCAGGTTGGGTCGGAGATGCGATCTACGGCGTCAACGACGGACTCGGTTCTATCTTCGGTATTGTCTCTGGGGTCTCAGGGGCAACGCTAGGTAACAGCCACTTTGTTCTGATTGCGGGATTGGCCGGGATGGTGGCGAGTGCGCTCTCGATGGGCTCGGGGGCTTACTTAGCAGCTAAGAGTCAGCGAGAGATCTATGAAGCTGAGTTTGCCAGAGAACGGGAGGCCGTTGAAGACAATGAAGCCGAGGCCCGCGAAGTACTTTCTCTCAGCTACCAAATCCGCGGGCTGCCGGAAGAAGACGCAGAGCGTTTTGTACACCATCTTTCGAAGAACAAGGAACATCTGATTAGCGCTCTCGCACGGGAGCGTCTCAATACATCCGAAGAAGCATTGAGTAAGCCTCTCGTCTCGGCGCTGTCAGGGGCTTTTTCTACGGCTTTGGGCGCTTTCATTCCGATCATTCCGTTCTTCTTTATGGCTGGGATCAGGGCTGTAATTGTCGCCGCAGTTGTTTCCCTGATAGCGCACTTTGTTGTTGGGGCATCGAAGTCGCTCGTGACAATCCGTCCGTGGTGGAGCAGCGGATTGGAGATGACGGTCGTCGGAGCGATTGAAGGAATCGTCACTTACGTGATCGGCATGGGCTTAGGGAGAATTGGAGGAGGCTAGCCGATTGAAGAAAGCCTCGGCCATCTGCGGGCAACTTACGTCGTGGTGAATGACCCAATCCAAGGTGGAGATGTCAGGAACACAGGTCCAGAGCTTTGTGAGCCATGGTCTGATGACCCTCCTCACCTAGCTCTTCAGGGCCGCGACATAGCGGCCTACCACGAGGATGGCAGTGTAGTGGAGCTGCGAGGCACTCGATTGGCTTTGGACGGTTCGCTTGGTAGCGTTCGCTTCGTTGGTGCCCGTGACCAATAAGAACTGATCGATCACTCTGAGGCCGGAATGGCCGGCTGCACAGAATTCAATATGTTAGTCGCTGATAGAAATAGTTCGTGGCCGACTCGACCGCAGTTCGCAAGTTCACTTCTGTGAACGGCGCGACAAGTACGTCGAATCCCCCTGCCTCAAGCACAGCCGACCACATCGGAAAGTCGCTGCTCAGCGTGTACACGAGAATCGACGGCTGCGGCTCCATAGTAGAGAGCAATCCCCATAAGGTCCACCACTCTTGAGTTGGTAAGCTAGCTGGTATGAGCGCAACAGCATAGATCTTTTGTCGTGAGTGTTGCGCGAAGTCATCGGCGTTGTCGCAAATTGTCAGAACTCCAACAACGGCATTCACCAGATACCGCATACTCCGCTGCATATCGTAAGGTATCAGCGCCAAAACATCTCCAGTGGAGTTCTCGGTCATCGGCGCACCTCCGCTGAGATCGAAACAAACATTATTCCCTCGGACTTTCCTACGGAAGTGAGCTAACGGGGAGCGCGAGGGCAAATCAAGGCCTAACTCGCCTTTCGTCTTAGAATGGGATTGGCCAGCGGACACAATTTGCTATGACAAATAGCTCGACACACCGATCAATGGATGCAGTTCCCACAGATGCCGCGTTGAACGCATTATCACTAGTGCTCGCCAGCGAAATCTTCGCGCGATCCAATCGACTTTCCCAGTTCCTAAGATTTGTGGTGGAACAAACGGTGCACGGCCACGAAGACAACCTCAAGGAATACACCATTGGAACTGAGGCTTATGGTCGAAGGACTGACTTCGATCCTGGCCAGGACACGATTGTAAGGACTGAGGCGCGACGACTCAGAAGCAAACTGAAGGAATACTACGAGACTGAAGGCAAATCCGACGATGTAGTAATTTTTATGCGAACCGGAAGCTATGTTCCCGCCATCCGATGGAGGGCGAGCCTGGATGGCCAGTCTCAGGTATCAACACGAACAGCTAATGAGCTCTGGGTAGAGGGCGATGGAGTGCGGGTCGCTCTGACGGCTTTCCAGGCGCATGCGAACGATCCCATCGCCTCGGCATGTGCGTTTGGAATTACTGACGATTTATTGCACAGACTAGTTCAGGCTCCAGGCATCAAAGTTGTTTCGGAGACGGCGAGCCGGTCCTCCCGCAAAAATTCTGACTCCCTCAAGGAAGGCGGCGAACTAGAGGCACAGATCATTCTCGACGGAACAGTTCGCAGTGAACACAACCGCCTGCGGGTATCGGCGCGCGTCTCAACCACTCCTGGTTTGTTGCTTTGGTCACAGCGGTTTGACGCGGCAACGGATGAAGACTCTCTGCTGAAGCTGCACGATGCAGTCGCCGCAGCCTTGTTAAGCCGCATCGCTCCCAGAGCTTCCATTGTGCGCCGTTATCTGGGAACGCCAACGCAAACACTCTATCAGTTCTTCTCGAAAGCTCTTGCTGCAGAGTCACTACTCGAAGAGGGTACTGTTGTCACGATTTCAGATTCCCTCAAAAGGTTCGAGGAACTGGTCTTGGAGGCCCCGGAATACGGACGGCTCCATTGCGGTGTTGCTCAGTGTTACATGGCTTTAGCGCAAAGGGGCGCGCGCTCTTCAAAAGAATTTGTCTCAAGAGCAAGTGAGGCTTGCAAGCGCGCCATTGCGATAGATTCCAATGCCATTGACGCTCATTCAACGTTCGGGTGCATTCTCGCTCAAGAATGGAATTGGAAGGCTGCCGAAGAAAGTTTTCGCAAAGCGCTACGGCTTGGGGACCAGCACGCAGCCCATCGGCAGTTCGCGCAATTTTTACTGCTTCATTCACGCTTCGATGAATCCTGGAAGCACTTTCAGATCGCCGAGGGGATGGACCCCTTCTCTGCCCGGCAGAAGTCGTCCATAGCTCGCTTCTTTTATTACAGCCGTTGGCATCGAGAAGCGAAGGAATACTACGCCAGAGTCATGCAGTATGGCCCGTTGCCGATCGAAGCCACGCTGATTCGCGCGTTTACTGAGATCCAGATGGGTGAGTTGAAGAACGCGGTGGCACTGGCACAGGGAGTTCGCCGAAGGGTGGGAACAGTGCAGCTCTATCTCGCCACAGTTGCGGAGATCTTTGCGCTTTCAAATGAGGTGGATCAAGCGCGGTCGCTCGCCGTGAGTTCGGGCTTGCTGGCGGAACAGGCATCTCTGAGTTATTTTCGGAAGGCTTGCCTGGCTTTAGCACTGAACGAACCTGCAAAGTCGTTAGAGTTTCTGAGCGAATCGTTTATGCGAAAAGAGGCAGAGCTACCCTGGATCGCTGCAGATCCGCGATTCGATAGAATCCGCGGCGACGCAACCTACCAGTCCATCGTCCGCGCAGTTTTCTAGGAACCAACCCCTCTAATTAGGGATCCGCGAAGGGTCGATGCATGGTAAAGTCAGGGCTTTGCTCACGGTGATCTAACCTTCCCCTCACTTCCGAGGGGCTGTATAGCCTGCTTCAATCGAAATGGGCCTTCTCGAACAAAAATCCTATCTGACCGATTCTTGGTTTGGAAGCTGTTCTTGCGAGTGGCCTGCTTTGGAGATTTCCTGATGAGGTCTGGCTGTGAAGAAGTGGTCTATTGCGATTCCGGTATTGGTGCTGGCTATAGCCATCTTTCTCATCTTTGCCATTCGAGGTCATTGGGACTCTTGGAAGAGTAACGCTGTCCTTCAAAGGACAAACGATGCCTATGTCACAGGCGATCAGATTCCTCTCAGCACTCGCATCAGCGGTACTGTGCAGCGGGTTGGCGTGCAAGACTATCAGTCAGTCAAAGCTGGGCAATCAATCGTTGAATTGGATCACTCTGATTATCAGGCAAGTGTCGATGAGGCGCGAGCTGCGATTAGCGCCGCACGTGCTGAACTCAACGCAAATCAGGATGCGAAGCAGGCCGCTGACGCGAGCATAGATGCTGCAAAGGCGTCAGTAGAGCAGGCACAGGCTGCTGCCGACGCCGCACAAGCTGGGATCGATGCCGCACAAGCTCAGGTGACACAGTCCGTCAGCGAATATCAGCGACAGGAGAAGTTGCTGGCGAACCGGGCCGCGACTCACCAGCAGTTCGAGCAGGTCCAGGAAGCCCGAGACGCCGCTCAAGCTGCCTTGCAAAGCCGCCGCGCCGATCTTGCGCGTGCTAGGGCCGCAGTAGCAAGCAGCCGAGCTGCGGTCGCTGGGGCTCTCCAGCAGAGAGCCGCTCTTAACGCAAAAGATGCATCCCTGCAGGCTCAGATCGCAGCCAAGACCGCGGGCGTAACGATTGCGCAAGTTAGTCTTGCTTACACAAAGATCGTTGCGCCCGCCGACGGTCGAGTTGGTCGACTACGGGTTCATCCGGGGCAGCTTGTGGGAGCGGGCGTTCAGGTCGTTGATTTCGTTCAAGACGGCGCATGGGTCGAGGCCAACTTCCTCGAGACGCAGCTTGCGCACGTTCGTGTTGGCGATACCGCGGACATCAAGATAGACGCCTATCCTTCCCAAATTCTTTACGGCCATGTGAGCGAGATAGCACCCGCGAGTGGGTCCGCTGCAGCACTCTTGCCGCCCGATAACGCTACCGGAAATTTCACCAAGGTCGTTCAGCGTGTGCCAGTCAAGATCCTTTTCGACGGCAACCCCTCCGGTGACATCCTCCGTCCAGGACTGTCTGCGGAGATCACTGTGCATACCGATCGGCAGGAAACAACAGATGCAACTCGTCCGGCAATGGTCCGCTAATGGGAAACATGAAGACAGGTCCACAAATCGAATCTGTCCAACGCATCAGACCTGTTCTTGGGATTGTGGGCGTGCTGTTGGGTGCCTCGCTGGCTACGTTCTTCGGGAGACTTTTGAGCGTCGGGGCGCCCGATCTGCGCGGAGCGCTGGGGATCGACGTGGACTCAGCTTCATGGATCGGCACCACTTACAACATGGGCATGATGTTCATCGGCCCCTTCTCTGTCTACCTCGGCGGCCTACTTGGACCGAGGCGCGTTCTGCTGGTCTCCGCGACGATATTTACCTTGCTGTGTATCGCGATGCCGTTTGCCGGACATCTTCCCGTTCTCTTGTTTTTGCTGGCGGCGGCGGGGATGACAGCCGGGACGTTCTATCCCCTCACATTGTCGTTCATTCTGCGTAATCTTCCCCAGAGTTACCTGCTCTTTGGAATTGCTGCCTATGCGGCGGACATCGTTGTTACGACTCATATGGCGCATTCCTACGAGGGATGGCTGATGGACGCTCTCTCGTGGCAATGGATCTTCTGGACGACTGCGCTGCTCGCACCCATCATGATCTCCTTGGTTGTCTTAGGCATTCCACCGCAACCGATCCCTAAGCCCAAGCCAGGACAGCCTTCGCCAAGCTGGCGAGGCTTCCTCTACTTCAGCCTAGGGGCGGCGTTGCTTTACGGGGCGATGGACCAGGGACAGCGGCTCGACTGGTGGCGTTCCGGCACCTTCGTCGCGATGGTCGTGTCTGGTTCCTTTCTTATTTTGGCAACGGCAGTCCGACACTTCAGCAAGCCGAATCCCCTGATCAACTTCCCCTTCCTGCGGCGGAGAAACACCATTCTGCTCGGCATGGTCATCATGATCTTCCGCTTTGTTCTCTTGTCCGCGGTTGTGCTAGTCCCCAGTTATCTCACGGCAATCCGCGGATATAGGCCGGAACAGGTCGGCCCTGTGCTTCTCTGGCTGGCAATTCCTCAATGCCTCGCCGGCCTTCTCGCGATCTACCTGCTTGGGCGCATTGACTCGCGTCTTATTCTGGCTGCGGGATTTGCCACGGTGGCCGTTGCTGCCCTGATGGATTCGCATATTACTTCCGTCTGGTCAGGGAACAGCTTCGAACTGAGCCAGATCGTGCTGGCAATGGGAGAAGGCTTCGCCTTCAACGGGATGGTCGGCACCATCGTACTCGACCTCATGAACTCTGGGTCCATGGATAAGGGTCCTGACGTGCTCAGCTTCAGCGGCTTCTTTCAGACGATACGACTCTTCGGCGGAGAACTCGGCGCCTCATACATCCAGTTTTTCCTGCACAGCAGACAGGTGTTTCATACGGATCTGCTGTCAGCGGACATTCAGGGAGGTTCGACCCCCGTTGTCGAACGCACCCATATGTTGACTGCTGGAATGCACGCGCAGTCGGTGACCCAGGATATCGCTACGGGTCGGGCCGCCGTACTGTTTATGGGAAGTATTCGCCAGCAGGCCTTCACCTTGTCGATCATGGACGCTTTCACCCTCATTGCGTATGTCGCAACGACCTGCCTCTTGATCATCGCGTGTCTACGAGGCCTGAAGGTCGGCTTCCGCCAAATCATCGCCACTTCGGCCCAATCTGCTTCATAGGAAGTCTGCTTCAAAGGAAAAGTTGAATGGTGAGAGAAAATACTTCTTTGCGTAGAGCAGCATATCGCATAGGTAGACTACTGGTGGCGTCCGTGGTGCCGGTTGCGCTCGTCTCGCCGATATTGCTCCTCGCTCAGCAGTCTAACGCTGCTGCCGCTTCGGAGCATTTGTCCAATGCTGCCAGCGTGGACCTTACGCTCTCTAGTGCGGTTGAGATGGCGCTCGCGCACAACCGCCACATTATGTTGGCCCATCTGGCCGTGACCGATAGCATGTCCCAGAAGAGACTTGCCGAGTCGCGTTTCTATCCGATCATCAAGAACCAGTCTGCGGTATTACACATTACCGAACTTGAGGGAGTAAGAATTCCTGCGGGAGCCCTCGGGGAAACCTCTTCGGGCTTCTCGCCGGCAGAGACTCTCAATATCGGTCAGGGAGCCCTCACCAGCTATACGAGTGGGACGGAACTGGCCCAACCCATAACGCAGATCTTCAAGATCCGGGCGGGCGTGAAGGCTGCCGATGCCGAGCTGAACTCGGCGCATATTCAATCGGATGACGCGGAGAACGGCGTCGCTTTTCTTGTCCACAAACTCTACTACGGCATCCTTGTTGAGGAGTTACGTGGTGCGGCCGCAAAGGACGCCGTCGACGCCGCAACAATGGTTGAGCAGGAGGCAAAGCACGGTGTCAATGAAGGGAAGCTCCTTGCGGACGCCGAGCTGGTGAGCCGCACAGATTTGCTCGATAAGCAGCAAGCTGCCCTGGCCTCGCACCTTAACCTCGATGACCTGACCTTGCAACTCGACGACGCGCTCGGTTTGCCGCTTGGAACTCATCTTATCCTCGACCCAAACTCATTCGGAGCTTCCTCAATTCTTCCCACGCGTGCTGATGCAATTGCACTTCTGCTCAACAAGAGTCCTGCGGTATTGTCGGCCAGACAGACGGTAGAAAAGGCGAAGGCTGATGTCGCCGCGGCGCGAGACGAATACATCCCCGAACTAACCGGAGTAGCCCGTTACAGCTATCAGAGTGGCCTGCCTTTTTTGGCTCATAACTTTGGAACCTTCGGAGCTATCTTCACTTACACCTTGTTCGACGGCGGGGGACGCGAAGCCAAACTCCAGGACGCACGTATCAAGCTGACGATGGCACAGACGCAATTGAAGCAGACCGAGGCAGACGTCAGCATTGAGTTGTCGTCTGCTTACGACAAAACAGAACAGCTTGATCAACTGGTACGAGTGACAACTCAAGCTCTCGAGGCTCGCGAGGAAAGCTTCCGTATTCAGAGCGAGCGAGCGAAGGTTGACGCTCAACTCGCCTCTGGAGTGGCTGCAGCCAATGCAGCGTTGACCTCCGCGCATATGAATTTGCTGAACTCTCAGTTGAACTTGTCTCTCGCCCGGAACAACATTCGACGTCTCCTCGGAGAGCGGCCAGAATGAGAGATACCTCATTCCGGAGCCAGCCCGAACCGTACAAGAGCGGAAGATATTCAAGACTTCGTGCTCGGCGCGTCTTCGGCTCTTCGTTCGAAGTGAATCAAAGAGAGAGTGCGTCTCTGGATGCTTCAATCAAAATTCTGATGCTTCAGGCCGATGTTCGGAATCTACTCACGTCTGGCTCACCGTTACTCACTTCCGTCAAAGGGACTGCTTGAATAACTTGAAACCTGGCAGGGCTGAGAAATAAGTTACTGAACACTACGCCTGATCGATTCTCTTTGATAAGGCAGAACGAACAATCTTATGCTGAGAGCTGAACACTCTTCAGCTCTCAGCACGAAGCATTCTTCGTATCCGCTTTAGGCCGCAAAATACCCGTAAAGCAAAGCTAATTTCGCGACTTGCCTGATTGATAACTAAATGGAAGTGCCGGAGAGTAAATTGTTTTTCGATAGCAATCGAATGAGCGCTGGTGCCTCCCCTGAGCGGGGTCAAAATCAAAGATGCTTATTTCATTATGAAAGCGATGAAAGTCTTGTCGCTGCTGCAAAGCAAGGGTTCCACATCGCGTTCGAGGTAATTTCTAACCGTCACTCGAGACGCGTCTTTAACACAGTTTATCGAATCACGAAGAATCGAGAAGACGCAGAAGATGCGTGTCAAGATGCTGCTCTCAAGGCGTTCCTTCATCTCAAAACGTTTGACGAGAGGTCGCTATTCTCTACATGGTTGACGCGAATAGCAATAAATTCTGCGCTCATGATCCTGCGGCAGAAACGTCGACGCAACGAAACCTCAATAGATGCACATCTCGACGGAAATGCGTGGGGATCTCTCGATATACCGGATCCAGGAAAAGACGTTGAGCTGTGCTACCTCGAGCGCGATCGGGAAGTACGTTTGAGAACGGCGGTCAATCGTCTCAGTCCGGTACTCCGCGATGTGCTCGAGATCCGCTTGTCCTCCGACGGGTCAATCAAGGAAATTGCACAGGAAGCGGGAATTTCTGTAGCCGCGGCAAAATCGCGCCTAATTCGCGGAAGACAAGCACTTGGAAGATATATCAACGAACGAGATGCTAAACCAGTCTTTTGAGATGACCTTGCTGCCACCCGCAATCGCTCGCTCGTCCTCATTGGGAGCGCCGGTGACCGTTTGCGCCATCTTTGCCTTCATTCTCGCAGGACCCATTTACGACCTCACGCCCCGGCACCGCATTCATCCTGCGTATACCCTGAACGTTTTATTGTTCATCATCGCGGGGCCTCCGGCCCGCATCGCTTTCGCCTCGACACCTGCCCGGCACCACTCTGTGCAATGGATGATCAGCCGGTACTAACGTATCTTGTGCGTCAGAATCATTGAGGAATATATGCGTGATAAGAGGAAGACCCCACCGCAAGACTTGCATCTCTGGCATGTCCATAAAGTGAAATTGTTGAACAGGCCTGAACCCTTCCTCTACATGGTGTGGTTCACTGAACCGAAATTCTCCGTTCAGCTGCTAATTCGTATGGAAGTCTCAATTGACGCAAAAATCGCCGGATCACTTGTCGAGAACGCCACACCGTAGGGTTGGCTATGAACAACTTGATAAACACAAGCGGAGATACCAGTACTAATCGGTCCTGGATGAGCGGCTTGGCGATTTTGCGTCAACCGGGGAGCGGGTGCTGTTGCTCCGGATCTCAGAGTCACGAGTTGGGCACCTTACATCGATCCGCCGTTTGCCAAATTGATTCGGAGTAGCTGGTTTGCTAAGGTCGTCATCATGTCCGAGCATTCCACCGAGCAGATACGCGAATTGCTCGACTCCCTTTATCGTGCGGATTCGAGACGAATCCTGGCAACTCTGATCCGCTTGCTCGGTGATTTTGATCTTGCCGAGGAGGCGATGCACGAGGCCTTTGCGGCTGCGCTGAGCCTGTGGCCAAGCAGTGGAGTACCCGAGAACCCGCGACCATGGTTGATTTCGACGGCCCGATTCAAAGCCATTGATACTCTGCGTCGACGGGCAAGATTTGATGCGTCTCAAGACGAGCTCGTGCGATATCTCGAAGCGCAATGGAGTTCGGCCGAAAGGTCCAAGGAAGAGGACAGCCTTGAGGATGATCGGCTGCGCCTGATTTTTACCTGCTGTCATCCCTCTCTACCGCCGGAAGCGCACGTCGCGCTCACCTTGCGTGAGGTGTGCGGGCTGACAACCGAAGAGATCGCAAAGGCCTTCCTCATCACTCCGCGTACGCTGGCGCAGCGCATTGTGCGCGCAAAGGCAAAGATTCGAGACATCCCGATTCGGTATGAAGTGCCAACTCCGCAGGAATTGCCGGAGCGACTGGGCGCGGTGCTTCAGGTCATCTATCTCGTCTTTAATGAGGGCTACTCCGCTGCGGCGGGAGCAGAGGTAACGCGCGCCGAGCTAACCGGCGAGGCGATTCGACTGGGCCGGTTGCTGACCGAACTCCGGCCAGAGCCGGAAGTCATGGGGTTGCTTTCCCTGATGTTGTTGCAGGAATCCCGTCGCGCCGCGAGAACCTCTCCTGCTGGAGATCTGATTTTGCTGGAGAATCAAGATCGTTCACTCTGGAATCGGGAGCAGATCGCGGAGGGAGTGGCATTGCTGGAGAAGGCCCTGAAGTCCCGTGGCTTCGGCTCCTACACACTGCAGGCCGCGATTGCGGCCGTTCATGCGGAGGCGGAATCGGTCGCTCTGACCGACTGGCGGCAGATTGTTGCGCTTTACGACCGATTGGTACGGATTCAGCCTTCGCCAGTTGTCCATCTCAATCGTGCCGTGGCAATTGCCATGCGCGATGGTCCGGAGGCCGGTCTGACGCATATCGACGCGGTGTTGGAACATGGCGAATTGGCAAATTACTATCTGGCGCATTCAGCCCGCGCGGATATGTACCGCAGGCTGGGCAGGACTGCTGAGGCCCGGTCCTCTTATGAGAAAGCTCTGGCGCTGACCCAACAGGAACCGGAGCGGCAATTCCTGCAAGAGCGGATTCGGCAGCTGAAATAAAAAAACGCAGAAGAAGCAAAATTTCTTGGACGCTTTGTCGAATTCCAGTCTGGCCGTTCGACTATGTAGTGAAGACGGGGCAACCAGTCCGCCCGAAGATTAAACCAGTATAAAAGGAGAAATCATGCCGCAATATTTGCTTGCGAATTACCTTCCCGACAACTTCGACCCGTCCACCATGACCGAAGCGACGGTACGCGCTATCAATGATCTCAACGACGAGTTGGAAGCTGCTGGTGCCAGGCTCATGGCTTGCGGGCTCAGCCCAGCCAGCCATGCGAAGTCGCTACGGGGGCAGCCCAACGGCGAGGTGCTCATCACCGACGGCCCGTATCTGGAAGCCAAGGAGCACATCGGTGGTTTTTGGATACTGGAAGCCGCTGACATGGACGAGGCGCTGGCGTGGGCCCGCAAGGCTACCATCGACCCTCGGTCGCGGGGCGAGGTGCGCGAGATACCATACAGCAGCCTGCCGGGTGGCACACCTCACCCATCGCGGGTCAAGCCGTAAGCACCCCCACCGGCGAAACCGGCTGCTACGGAGCATGATCATGAGCACCGATCACAACCCCGACAACTATGACCCGTCCACAGAGGGCGAAGCGATCCAGCTGCGCTCTCTGAGTTCACCGGTTAGCCACAAATAGCTAAACCCGAAATCAAGCCACCCCAACCATCGCTCAACCCAAAGGAGATTCAGCAATGCGATTCATGGTCATCGCCAAAGCAACCCCAGAGACAGAAAAAGAAGGCGCCCTCCCCGATCCACAGCTCTTGCTCGAGATGGGCAAGTACAACGAAGAGCTCATGAAGGCTGGCGTCCTGCTCGCCCTCGATGGCCTTCATCCCAGCTCCAAGGGCGCACGTGTCAAATTCTCCGGCAAGTCTCGTACCGTCATCGACGGCCCCTTCACCGAGGCCAAGGAGCTCATCGCCGGCTTCTCGATTCTGCAGGTCAAGTCCCTCGAAGAGGCCATCGAGTTGGTCAAGCGTGCCCCCAACTGCAACCCGGGCAGCGACTCCGAAGTCGAAATCCGCCAGATCTTTGAGATGGAAGATTTTGCACCCATCTTGACCGAAGAGCAGATCCAGCACAAAGTAGAGCGCCGAGCTGAGCTGCCAAATCAGACCGCCAACAAATAGCCGCTCTTGCATCCACGGATTGAAGCTGGTGTGGTCGGTAGCAGTGTCCGCTACCGATCCACATCAGGTCTTCCATCGCGCCATTGAAGCCGTATGGCACATCGAGGCTGCGCCGATATCGTTGCTCGCAATAAGCCGGCGGTCACGGATAGCCCATTCTCAAGAGGGAAAACAAATGCGGAAAAAGAAGGTTCACGCAATCGCAATCAAAAGCTTCGCACTGCTTGTTGTGCTCGGTACGGCCTACCAGGCGACGGCACAGGATGCCACGACGCCGTATCCGAAGATGGCCCCGATCGACCAATACCTCATGACGGATCGGGGTGCGGAAATAGCCTTGGCGCGAAGTGCAGCACCGGAGTCCATTTCACGCGATGCAGAGGTGCTAATTCTTGGACCTCATGGGTTCGAAACAGCGGTCAAAGGCAAAAACGGCTTCGTGTGTATCGTGGGGCGTTCGTGGACGTCCGCCGCTGATCCTGACTTTTGGAATCCGAAGGTACGGGTCCCCATGTGTCTGAATGCACCAGCCGCACGTTCTTACCTTCTGCACCTCACCAAAGAGACCGAGTGGGGACTGGCGGGGCGTACGCAAGCTCAGATGAATGAGTCCATCACCGCCGCCATCGCCAAAAAAGAACTGCGCCGATGGAATCCGGAGCTATGTGCTACATGATGTCGAAGCCGGGATACGCCGGCGACAGCAACCCCCACTGGCCGCCCCACATCATGTTTTTCTATTCGGACACCGACTCCGCACTCTGGGGATCGAATCTGCCGGGTTCTCCCGTCGTTGGTGTGAGCGACCCCGTGGAGCACCTGACTTCGTTCGTAATTCCTGTGCAACGGTGGTCAGACGGAGCGGAATATCGCGAAGGCTCCGTCGCCGAGCATCATCATTAGCACATGCACGCCCACCAGAGCTTTTGCTGACCAAGTCCTTCAACGGCGTGGCGCCCTGCTGCGTCCCAGGCGCGTTCCATGGATTGGTCGTCCTCTGACGAGGCTAAAAAAATGGAGTAGCTGTCGATTTTCGGTCTCCGAACGACTATCTGATAACAGAACGACGAGCTACGGCTCCATGAGTCACAGCAAACAGGGAGGAATTAATGAAATACATCTGTTTCGGATACCTCGAACCCGGCAAGTTCGAAAACATGTCTGAGAGCGAGCGCAACACCGTGTTTGACGAGTGTTTTAGCTACAACGACGAACTACGGAAGAACGGACATTTGGTCGCTGAGGAACCTCTTCAGCCCCCAACACGGCGGTGACCGTGTCTTGGAAGAACGGAAAGGTTGCAGTGACAGACGGTCCGTACGCGGAAACGAAGGAGCAATTAGGCGGAATTCAGGTGCTTGAAGCACGAGATCTTAATCGCGCCATTCAGCTCATCTCCCAATGTCCGGGAGTGAAGTTGAATTGTGGAACAATCGAGATACGTCCAGTGGCGGATATTAACGACATAGTTAGGGAGAGCGAGCGGCGACGGCGAAAGGAAACCTCGCGATGAGGGGGGCCACGAGGGAAAGAATGATCAGGATCATGGCCGAGGCTGGATTGGCGGCAATCATGTTTTCCGCTTGCTTGGACAAGCTGACGCTAGTGCTGCTTCAGACCAGAGCAAGAAGGATGACGAAATGGAAGTCAAAAAAGGCTACGCGCCGGTTGACGGTCTCAGAATTTATTACGAGACTCGTGGAACCGCGAGTCCGACACATCCACCTCTTGTGCTGCTTCACGTCGGCGGAGACACGATAGAGACCTCGTTCGCCATGTGTTGCCGGAATTCGCGCGTGACCCGCAAGTGATCGCGTTTGAGCAGCAAGGATACTGGCACCACACCGCGGACATTGGCACACCGGTCGTTCAACTTCGAAGCGCACGAATTCGGTGTACATCTGCACGCCGGCGTGATTTTCAGGGGTTACTGTAGAACATCTGGTCGGTCCGCGGGATATCACACGGACCGTAGACCAAAGAGCAATCCGCGTCTTCGCTGCGATCGGTGGGAAACAGATCGTTGCTGATGCGTTTCTACGTTGTAAGCCTCGCCGGCAAACATATTGCTCGACGCGTTTTGTGTCTTCCGAAGCGGCTGATCGCGGATTTTTGGCTGCACTATCCACGAACAGCGCCGTTCGCCGTGACGTAAACTGTCAAAGCCGGTTGAGTTAGGGAGGGTACGGTGGCCGACCGAAGGCTCCCGATGGCTCACTAGCATCCTGATCCAACGCGACACGCTTGGCGACACGTCGAACTTGCTGCTTGCCCCTCCGGGAAACTGACCCACGCCGCGAATATTTTCAAGCTAACCATCGAGCAAGGGAAGGGCATTCTTGACTTGACGGCCACTATGATGGAAAATTAGCCGCGTTCATTGCTTTTCCGTCCAGATCTTTTTCTTGGTCATTTTGAGTCTTTCTCTTTCCCGGCCCCGCTGGTTAGCAATTCACGGCTTCTCCCGATCGGCGAGATCTAGTAGATCCGGTTCGAGGGTAGCTGCTGCTCTAGACAGGATCCAGTCTTGACAACCAGACTGCATCCTCGGTGTTTCTCGCACGACCCTGTTGTGGATGTTAGGACGAGAAAAGGAGCCGCCATGCTTTCGATACTGCTGAGGTCTTTGCCCCGAAGGGTAAACCGATCCATTTGTCACGTAGCCTTGGGCTACTTGGCACTTGCCGGTCTTGCCCAATTATTCGTGTGCCCAGCTAGCGCCCAAGCCGCCAAGCCGAATATTTTGGTAATCTTTGGCGACGACATCGGACAGGCAAACATCAGCCGTTACACACACGGCGTAGTCGGCTACATGACGCCAAACATCGATCGTGTCGGCGAAGAAGGGATGACTTTCACCGACTACTATGCAGAGAATAGCTGCACCGCAGGTCGTTCATCTTTTATTACCGGACAGTCGCCGATGCGAGTCGGCCTCACCAAGGTGGGTGCTCCAGGGGCTCCGGTGGGACTGCAGAAGCGGGACATCACCATTGCAGAGGCTCTCAAGCCGCTGGGCTACGAAACTGGACAGTTCGGCAAGAATCATCTTGGCGATAGGGATGAGTATTTGCCCACCAATCATGGATTTGACGAGTTCTTCGGTAATCTCTATCACTTGAACGCCGAGCAAGAGCCGGAGATGCCTTATTGGCCGAAAGACGATCCCATCTTTCTGAAGGCGTACAACCCCCGTGGCGTAATTCACTCCTATGCCGACGGAAAGATTGAAGACACGGGTCCGCTGAACATCAAACGAATGGAGACGATCGACGACGAGACGTCCAATGCAGCGATGGGATTCATCGACAAGCAGGTAAAAGCGAGCAAACCCTTCTTTGTCTGGATGAACTTTACGAGGATGCACGTCTTTACGCACATCCGTCCTGAGTTCCATGGAAAGAGCGGTATGCCCGGCAATGACTACGCCGATGGCATGTGGGAGCACGATCAAGATGTTGGAAAGCTGCTCAAGCAACTGGACGATTTGAAGATTGCCGATAACACGATCGTGATCTACACCACCGATAACGGTCCTAACATGTTCAGTTGGCCGGATGCAGCGATGACTCCCTTCCGCAGCGAGAAAGACTCGAACTGGGAAGGTGCATTCCGTGTACCAGCGATGATTCGCTGGCCAGGCCATATCAAGGCGAATACATGGTCGAATGAAATTGTCTCGGGTCTGGACTGGTTCCCGACATTGCTGGCAGCAGCCGGCGATCCGAACATCAAGGAGCAATTGTTAAAGGGGACAGGGCCCGGCGGTATGGCGCACAAGGTCCATCTGGACGGCTACAACATTCTTCCTTATCTCGAGGGCAAAGAGGCGCACTCACCCCGTCAAGACTTTTTCTATTTTGATGACGATGGACAACTGGTAGCCATGCGCCATGAAAACTGGAAGTTTGTCTTCTGCGAGCAGCGTGCGCCCGGCAACCTCGTGATCTGGGCAAATCCGTTCACGTGCCTGCGACTTCCGAAGATTTACAACCTTCGCATGGATCCCTATGAGAGAGCAGACATCACATCTGACCAGTACTACGACTGGACGGTACACAACGTTTATCTGGCCGTCCAGGGCCAGATTCGTGGCATAGAGTTTATGGAGACTTTCAAAGAGTATCCGCCAAGTCAGGCACCCGCGAGCTTCAGCGTCGATCCCGACCAGGTTTTGAAGATGCTGGAACACCAAAAGGCAGCAATGGCCGGAGGGAAATGAGGTTCACAAAACCCGCGGATACAGCGTACTGAAGGTTTGCATAACTGCTGTTGGAGACCGGGTTTATGCTCATAACGAGTTCGGCCTCTCAAGCTAAGAGGACTGACATGCCACGTGCAGAATCGGCTTTTCCTTCAGTTCTCAATAGAAGAGACAAAGGTGGCAAGCGGAGACGAAAGGAGCCAGTGAAGGAAGAGGCAAGCGCCGGATTCTTGGACCGCCTTCGTACTCTATTATTTGGATTCGTTCTCTTCTTGTCGGGCTCTGCGGCGATCATCTTTCAGGTTCTCTGGATCAGGCAGCTTTCTTTAGTGGTTGGGATTGAAGTCTATTCCATCACGATCGCCATTAGCGCGTTCTTCGCGGGACTTGCTGCCGGAGGCGCGATCTTTGGCCATCTCGTCGACCGATGGAGTAGGCCGCTCCTCCTTTATGCTCTGCTGGAGATTGGCATTGCTCTCGCAAGCGTAGTCGCGACTATAGCGCTCGCCCACTCGGCAGAACCGTTCATCACAATTCAAACTCACGCTGGCCTTCTCGCCTGGGTACTTCCCTTTCTGCTTGTGGGAGCGCCCGCCTTCCTGATGGGCGGAACGCTGCCTGTGGCTATTCGATCGCAGACCCTGGGGCGCCGACAAATCGCGCAAGCCGGAGGTTGGGTCTATGCCGCCAATACGGCCGGAGGCATCGCCGGCGCTTTGTCGAGTTCTTTCGTTTTCCTGCCGTGGCTCGGAGTTCGCGGTACGGCATTAGCCGCAGGCGCTTTGAATCTCGGTGCGGCAAGTCTAGTGTTGATACTGGTCCGGCGCGCCTCGATGAGTTCTCCAGAGGCAGCCAAAGAAAAGGTAAGAACCGCAAGTCCCCCATCCAAATCGCGCGTGGCGCTTGCTCTCTATGCAATCGCCGGAGGTATCGCGCTTGGCTATGAAGTCGTGTGGTCGCAGACCATGCCTCAGTTTATGAGCACCAGAGTGTTTGCATTTTCGTTGGTGCTGGCGACCTATCTCGCGGGCCTCGTGGTTGGTAGCGCCCTTTACGCCCGTTTTAGCCACAAAATCCGCGACACGTGGGGAGTATTTGGTTTCCTCATCTCTGCAGCCGGACTGGTGGCGCAGTTTGAAATAACTCTTTTGAACCTGTGGCAGTTGCGAGTGCAGATTGAAGCGGGCGATCTGGTCTACGCAGTAGCCGGAAGTGAATTTGCACGCATGTGCACACATTTTCTGGTTGCCTCAATTGGCATCGTCTTCGTCCCGACGGTATTGCTGGGAGCTGCGTTTCCAGCTGTTTTGCGATTGACAGCTGGCGTCGAGCACGCGGGTCGTGATGCTGGCACGGTTCTTGCGGTCAATACCGCTGGAGGTATCGCAGGCACCCTGTTGACGGGCTTTTTGCTTGTGCCCACGCTTGGGCTGGTGCGTACGCTCAGTGTGCTCGCGATTTTGGCTGCGACAGTAGGTGCGTTGGCGGTGCTGCTCGGCTTAAGCGTGAGCGGGAAGCTGCGATTGGCCGTCTACGTCGTCGCATTGATTGCCGTCGCGGGAGCGATCTTCACGCCGCCCGATCGTCTTGCTAGGCTGCTCCTCACGACGCGTGGCGGAGGGAACCTGATCTTCTATCAGGAAAGCGGAGGTGGTACGGTTGCTGTCGCAGATCAGCGCTCGGGCGACAATGTGTTTCGTCGGCTTTATATTCAGGGTGTTTCCAACTCCGGCGATGCCATGCCATCTCTGCGCTACATGCGCCTGCAGGCGATGCTGCCGTTGATAATTCACCACGGCGAAACACAATCCGCATTAGTGATCGGTTTCGGCACAGGCATCACCGCTGGAGCAGTCCTGCATTATCCCGGGCTGCAGCGAAGAGTATGTGTCGAGTTGCTTCCTGCGGTGGTGCGAGCAGGAGACCTCTTCCCGGAAAATTACAAGGCTGGGTCAGATCCGCGCATGCAGCTTCGCATCGGTGACGGCCGGCAGGAGCTGTTACGTACGGCAGAGCGCTATGACCTGATCACATTGGAACCGCCGCCACCTTCAGCGGAAGGAGTCGTTAACCTCTACTCGACGGACTTCTACAAGCTTGCGGGCAGGCGGCTCGAGTTTAATGGCCTCTTTGCGCAGTGGTTGCCGCTCACCACGCAGAATGATAAAGACACTCAATCATTGGTCCGCAGTTTTTTGGATGTCTTTCCCTACGCAACCCTCTGGACCACTGAGATGCACGAGATGCTTCTAGTCGGTTCATATTCGCCGATCGAGCTGGACACAACACAGATCGCCAGGCGCTTTGCGCAGAGCAGCGTAAGCACAACTCTACAGACGGTCGGCATCTCTTCGCCGGCTGCTTTGATGGCAACTTGGGTCACAGGAAGAGAAGGGCTTGAACGCTATGCGTCAAACGTCAGGCCGGTGACGGATGATGATCCCCGGATTGAATATGCGTCATGGGTGCGCCCAAAGGAAATCACCAGCACTTTGCCGAAGTTGCTTGCTCTCCGCACAGAGCCGCCCTTGATTGGGGGAGATGATGTTCTGCGAGCGGAAGTCGCCCGGCAACGCGATAGCCTCTGGGATTTCTATGCGGGCGGTATTGCCGCCTACGATGGAGATAGAGAGCAATGGACTCAGGCGATGCAGCGCGTTATGGCTTCCGATGACAAAAATCCCTACTATCTCTGGCTCTTGGGAAGCGCAAGATAAGACGGGGACCCCACTATCGAATCACATCAGAACCGAGCAGGCTGAATAGCCGTGGTGGAGGCTGAGTCGCCGGCACATTCCCGATCAGGAGTCTGCGCGAAGTTAAAACTCAGAGGATCAGCAAAACCTAATATCTCCTCTCCGCCCGTGTTGACATCGCCCGTATGACCTTCCACCAAGCGGAGAGATGCTAGCTCCTACTTCGTTAGGGTATAAATCTGCGCCGCTATCGCGCTTTTAGCCTCATCCGGGACGCTTGCGATTGCCTTGATTATTTCGCTGCGCGACACAGTAATCGGGCCGGTGTAGGGAATCGAAGTGACTTCAGGATTGTTTCCTGCGTAGGTGTAATAAATCTTCGCCAGTGGTGACGCATCAGTGATCGTCACCGTGATCGTGCCCTTGAAGTCTTGTCCATTTGGACTGATTACCGGTGTCGGTGACGTGTAGGTATATTTTGCGGAGCCCACTGCGCTATTGCTATATCCGGTTTCAGTGGCGATCGCGCGTAGAAACTGAGTTGACGTCACAGTGATGGACCCCGTATAGAGCGTCGATGCCGTTGTTGGTAAGGTGCCGTCGGTGGTGTAGTAAAAGGTGACGCCTGGAGTCGTATCAGTGAGAGTGACGGTAAACGGGGATGGTCCATAGGTTCCTGGTACAGGGTTGAACACTGGAATTGCCGGCACTAGATGGTAGGTGTAAGTGGTCACTGGAGAAGATTTGAATCCTGGCTCGATCGCTATCGCCTTCACAGTCTCCGTCTTCGAGACTGTTATCGGAGCAGTGTAGACAGTCGAGTTGACCGTGGGTCCGGTTCCATCGGTTGTGTAATAGATGGGTGCGGTATCCGTCATGGTCAATGTCAGCGCGCTGTTGTAAGTCCCCGGTGCCGGGGTGATAACAGGGGCCGGCAGGGTAGGCTCTACGTTGCCGTTGAGTATCACGGTCTGGGTGGAGGGAATTGCGTTATCCATGAAGGTGAGCGAACCAGGTATCGAACCCGTCCTGACCGGTACAAAGCTAACGAGTTCGGTACAGGAGGTCCCAGGGGCGAGTGCTGCCGGCACTGCACTGGAAGTGGTCAGCTCCGGGCAGGTTGAACCACTGTCCAACGCAAACTGATTCGAGATACTGGGATTGGTTCCCTGTAGAGGTAGCGAGAAGATCAGGTTCTCATTGCCATCGTTGACGATGGTCGCGGTCTGTGGGCTGTCACTGCTCGTCTGGCCAGGAGTGGTCGGGAGAAAGTTAAATCTCGGAGCATCGGCGAAATCCAGTTTGTATAACTGACCTATAGATGGGGGGTGAAAAATAGCAAAGTCAGCAACATATACGTTTCCGCTCCAATCCACGGCAACTCCCCACGGCGTAATAATGCCGCTGCTTGAGTCGGCGAGAGTAAGGATGTTTGCATCGGCGGGAACGCTCCCGTTGGCAGCTACCATCTCATAAACCGCATCTGCACTTTCATCCGCGACATAGGCGTTACCTACACCGTCTACCTTTACGTCAAACGGCGCTTTGAAGCCGCCCAGCGAAAGGATGATTGGATTTGGAGGGATCTGGCCGTTCACCGCCACAATTTCTTTCACCTGATGATCCGGCGGGTCCGCGACGTAGACGTTGCCGTTTCCATCTACTGCCAGACCCATACCAGAAAATCCGGTCGCTAGTGTCACAGGTGTTGGAATCGCCGGGACAGGCGGAATGGTTCCGTTGACCGCCACAATCTCCTGCACGGCTCCCCCACTCATAAAGTAGATGTTTCCAGCTCCGTCCACCGCGACTGCCGCGTCGTTCGGGCCGTTAGTCAGGAAGACCACGTTCGGGTTAGCGGGAATGCTTCCATTGACCGCAACAATCTTGGCGATGATGCCTATTGCAGCGACATAAAGGTTACCACTTCCATCTATTGCGAGGCTCGTAACACTGCCGAAGAAATCGAGTGTACGCATCGCCGGATTATTCGATATCTGGCCATGATCCGCTAGGATTTCATAGAGTGTGGTGTCGCTATCGACAAAGTACACATTCCCGTTTCCATCCAACGCTACGCTGGTGGGATACGGGCTTTGTGAGCGTTTATGTTGCCCACCGTAGTCTTGGTCCCGGGTCTCCAGGTTACCTGTGGTCCGTCTCCTATTCCTGTGATATTGGCTGTAGCAATTACCGTCCCGGAGTTATTGGAGAGTGTGACCGCGCCATATCGTGTGCCCGAGTAGGTTGGCTTGAAGGTGACGACGACCGTGCACGAGTCTCCAGCGTTATAGGTGTGGCTGGTCCCAAGGATGGTACAGGTTCCAGTTCCTGCATCAGTAAAGTCGAGCCCTGTAGCACCCTGAGTGAAAACACCAGGCGCCATAATGGAGCCGGGGCTGCTGAAGTTGAATGTCAGGGTCGCCGTAGCGGTCGTCCCAAGGGCGATGGAGCCGAAGATACCGGGCTTTAGGCTAATCTCCTGGATGGTCTCTGTGCCCGAGTCGGCAACATAGATGTTTCCGAATTTGTCTACCGCGACCCCCTTGGGCGAGGAGAACCCGCTTCCGATCGTCAGGACCTGAGATGAATCATTCGCAGCGATCTCTTTCACGGCGCGGTTGTTGGTGTCCGCGACAAAGACGTTTCCGCTGGCGTCGACCGCCACACTTTGCGGATGACTGAAGCCGCCGCCCAGTGATGCTAAGGTGGTGTTCACTTCAACTTCTTTCACCGCACTGTTACCCGTGTCAGCGATGTAGACATTCGCGCTCGCGTCGACGGCGACACCATAGGCGCCCTTGAAGCCGCTACCGATTGCCACCATCGTCGGACTCGTTGGGATCGTGCCATTGACGGCAAGGATCTCCGTCACGGTATTTTGGCTGGAATCGATGACATAGACGTTCCCGCTGCCGTCCATAGCGATGCCATGAGGTGCGGAAAATCCACTGCCGAGCGTCCTGATAGTTGGATCCAATGGGATGGTGCCATTGACCGCCACGATCTCCTTTACGGTGTGGTCCCCTAAATCAGCGACGAAGACGTTTCCGCTTTTGTCCACCGCTACGCCTCTTGCGTCGCTCAGGCCGCTGCCTAGTTTCACGATCTTTGGATTGGCCGGTATGCTGCCATTCACCGCTACGAGCTCCTCTATTGAGCTCTGGTAATCAGCGGCGATGTAGACGTTTCCGCTCGCGTCGACCGCGACTCCTTGTACAACATTCAAGCCGGTCTCCAGCGTAGTGACGACCCCAGCGTAGTTTGCGGTTTGTGCTGAGCTGGCTGCCGCACCTGCGCACAGAGCGGCAAACAGCGAGATTGACGCGGATGTGAGAGTTGTCCTTAGCATGTGACTCCTCAATCGACACACTAGAGAAGGGAAGGAGATCAATCTAGAAATTCATCGTAACCATGACGTCGTACTAGGCCCGGTTCAGAACTCGCAACCCGCTTCCTGTTTGGTCACCATCGGAGCGGTTGGCTTAGAGTTGGAGTACCGGGAGCAACTACGACGTTCCGTTTCGGACGTACAAGAATACTTCTGGCGACGTCGCCATGAAGCTAAACCATAGCTTTCTGCAAGTCAATTGTTGTCACACAGGTTAGGACGTTCAAGTTCAACGGCCGGGATGAGGTCTTCGCCGCGGACGTCATTTTGACGAAAGAGGGCGAGACGCATCCGAAAAAGGAAGTATGTTGCAGCATTTTTTTTGGCGCGGTGTTTCTTTGTTTTTGCTGGGGGTTTTGGCAAAAATGGGTGCAAAAACGTGGTGTTTTGGTGGTGAGTTTGTGGTGTTTTGCGTGGTAAACGTGGTGTCTAAGCAGCCAGTTTTCCGGGCTCGAAAAATGCGCCACGGATTTCGGGTTTATTTTGAGTTTTTCTGATTTGGGCTTCTTTCGCTAGAAGTCCAGGCGGCTAAGGAGCGTTCTCAATCACGGGAGTCTCATCCAACCTGACTACGAAGGCGTCTTCATTCGAAGCGCTCTTCCCGCCGGTGAACCGGGTGCCTGCCGTGTAAATGGTCGGATAGGTAATGATCCCGCCCAACCGTTCCGCAGGCTTCACGACAGCCACGCCACTGATTTGCGCCCCGAGGAAGACCGTATAGAGTGGGCCATTTCCGTCTTTATCGAGTTTCACCAGAAAGCCTGCAGTGGGGTTCGGCGTAATTGGGGGAGCACCGGGGAACGTGGTTGAGGATGTGTTGCCCGCGACCCAGGTGTCTCCGTCTGCATCCGTTGCAATCGCCTGTCCATCAGAGCTGCCATCCGACCCCGAAAGATATCTGAGGTAGGTCAGCTTTCCCTGGGGCGAGGCCTTCGCGACGAACGCAAAGTCTGCAGCCGACTCCTGACACGGCGAGCAGAAGGTTCCCGCTACGTAGGCGTTTCCGGCAGGGTCTACGGACACTCCAGTGCCGATGGTTGTCTCCAGGCTGAGGGATGTTGAGTATATGAGCGAGTCGCCCGCGGGGCTCAGCTTGGTAAGAAATGCCGAAGGCGACCCTCCAAACATCGTTGACTGGTAACCGGCATAGGGAAAATCATGCGAAACCGATTCGCCAGTCACGTAGGCCGAAAGCGAGTTGTCGACTGCGATGGCGGATATGGAATCGACGTCCGATCCGCCCAGGTAAGTGGAGTACATGAGCGAGGCGCCGTTGGGCGAGAGCTTCGCGACAAATCCGCTGACGGCGCCTCCGGGATAGTATTCATAGCCGTTCACAACTGGAAAATCCGACGATGTTGTGAATCCAGCCACGTAGGCTGATTGAGAGGCATCAATGGCAATCGCTCCACCGTTCTCGCCGTTCGAGCCGCCGAGGTAGGTCGAGTACACGAGGCGGTTGCCTGACGGCGATAGCTTGGTAACAAAAACGGTAGCGTCGCCTTTTTTTGCAAATTGCAAGGGCTGACTGAGAGGAAAGTCATCCGAGTGGGTTTGGCCGCCGATGTAAACACCACTGGCATCGACTGCGATTCCGTTGCCTGCGTCGTTGTCGCCACCGCCCAGATAGGTCGAAAAGAGGATGTTGCCGTGTGTGCCCAGTTTCGTTACAAATGCGTCTGAGTCGCCGGACCTGCTGCCCTGGATGATGCCTCCGACGACGTTGAAGTTACCGGAATAAGTCTGTCCAGTAACGTAGGTGTCACCTAGGCCATCGACGGCCACTGCACTCGCGGTATCGGTATCGGACCCACCGAGGAACGTGACAAACGAGATCGTCGGGTCGATCACAAGTGGTTTCTTCGGATCATATTTTTCGACTGTGAATCCGGCGGTATCTCCCTTCAAAATCCGAAATCCCCCCTTGACGGGTACCTTTTTCCCATCCACCTCCTGATAGATTTTGGGCTGGGCATGACGAAGCTGAATCTTGTTCGGCGTAGCGAGCATCAGGTCGCCATTAGCCTTGTCCACCTCCAGGCTTGCTGCTCCTTCGAACTGGAGTTGAATCTGCCTCGGATCGGCGCCGGGGGCCAGAACAAAATCGTATTCTAGTTCGCTCTCGTCGCCGTGGAAGATGAGATCGACGCCTTTATAAACACTCGGGACTTTGACCTGTTCGTAGTGAGGGATATCAGTGTGCCAACCCGCCGGCATCTTTCCGATGAAGTAGTTACTGACGCCGCCAGTTGGCTTCGTCCCCATCGGCTTCCAGCCGTCGCTGCCCGTGAGATGCAGTTTCACCAGAGTGCTTTGTGCGCTCTGTTGCTTCGTCTGGACCTTGCTGAGTTGAGACGCATTGGGAAAGAGCGGTTTCGAAGACTTTACGGCAGTTTGCTCACCAAACTCGAGTGTGGCGCCATCGGAAGTTATTCCGAGCCTGAATCCGGCACCGCGGCCTATCCACTGGTAGTTCGAAGATGCCTGACCACGATTGGGCTCGAATACGAGGGCGGTTTGCGCGGAGGAGAGCTGGACCTCGACCCCTTGTGGAGTCTGAGTCTTTTGAATCTTTGGGCGGATATTCGGTTGGGTCTGACTTTGAACAGCAGGTGCGACAACCAAAAGTGCCGCAGTTAAAGTGAGTGGGAGAAGCGAGATGTGGGCCACGGCCATTGAGATCTCCTGTGTGAAGAATAGGGGCCCCACTGAGACAGTCGTTTCACCGCCTCTCACTTCTTTCGCTGTGTTTTCCGATTCTGCTCGCTTCCGCATCCCCGTCAATTCGGGACCCAGAGTTACCGATACATTCCGAGGAGCCGATCTATTCACCCCCAGTGCGATCCTCTGTGTTATTTCAAAACCTCATAGGTGACGTAGGCGAAGCGCATTGAGTCGGGTGCCCAGGAGTTTACGTTCATCGTTCCCTGGCCGCCGGTAGCCTGGATGAGTTTCTTTTGAGTGGCCGCTACTTTGTCGTGGTCGATTGCTACCAGCTTTAGTTCGATGGAGGCGTTGCGGGGGTTGTGGTTGGGCGTGCCGGCGGGGTAGCCGATGTATACCAACTTTTTGCCGTCGGGCGAGATGTGGGGGAACCAGTCTTCCAGTGCATCGTTGACTACCATCTCGGCCTTTTCGTCGTTGTTGCCCGCGCCGTCGGCAGGGAAGCGCCAGACGGCCTCTTTGCCGGAGCGGTCGGAGTTGATGTAGATCCACTTGCCGTCTGGAGAGTAGTCGGGACCGTCGTCGTGGTGGGGGTTGGAGGTGAATTGTTTCTCGGGTCCACCGGCGGCGGGCATGCCGTAGATGTCGAATTGGCCGCTGCCGTTGCGCTGGGCGACAAAGGCGAGCGTGCCGCTGTCGGGCGACCAGCCGTGAAAGTAGCTGGGAGAGTCGGGCGTCATCAGCTTTGCGTTGTTGCCATCGGCGTCGGCGAGGAAGACCTGCGATCCTTTGTTCGGTGGGACGGTGGCTGAGAAGGCAATCTTTGTGCCGTCGGGCGAGATGGCCTTGTCGTTATTGCACTGATAGTCGGCGGGGATCGCGAGCTTTGCCGGCTCGGCGGTGCCGTCCTGCTTGAGCACGAGCTTGTAGATGGCCCCGCCGGAGTTAGCGATGAGGTACTTCCCGTCGGGAGACCAGTTTGGTGCCTCCCATATGGAATCGGCCGTGTAGACCAGATGCGAGGTGCCGGTGTGCAGGTCGTAGAGGAATAGACGGCTGCGCAGATGCTGCTCTTCCGGGTGCGACGGAGGCTGCTGTGCCTGGAGAGACGGTGCCAGCAGAGAGGCTGCGATGAGGGCGAGATTACAGAAGAATCGCGTTTGGATCGAGAGAACCTTCATGGGTGTGACACTCCTCTTTTGATGGAAGTCGCGGGGGATTCGCTGGTGACGGCGATCTTAGGTGCGCGTACTCGATTCCTCCGGAGCCGAGTACGCAGTTTCCCTCTCAGCGCTCTGGCGCATGGCTTTCCCACTTGCGACTCGCAGCCGCCATGATACCGTGGGAGAACGAAAGTTGCCCGGTGCGATGGGAAGATTGAGACTCGATTCTATTGGTTGGAGCCGCAACCCGCGGACCAGGGCGACGACGACTGCAGCACCCTGTCGATGGCTATTGACTGTGTTGCTCTTGAGCGTGTCGGCCACCGCGGTTTATGGTCAACAGACCCAGCCAAGTTCGTCGCCGGTGGTGGTGCAGCCGGGCGCTCCGGGAACTCCAAGCAGACAGCTGTCGTCTTCTACAACGGCGCAGGCGCCACAGCGGTCGCAGGCTGATGTGGAGTTTATGCAGGGCATGATCATGCATCACGGGCAGGCGGTGGAGATGACGGCGCTGATTCCATCGCACACGGAGAATAAGGAGATTCGCTCTTTGGGGGCGCGGATCGGCCTTTCGCAGGCGGATGAGATGAAGTTCATGAAGCGCTGGCTAGTGGCGCGCGGAGAGCCTGTGGCGATGACTATGCCGGGGATGCCGGATATGGAAAAGAGTGGCGCTCCCATGCAGGCGATGCCGGGGATGCTGACGCCGAAGCAGATGGAGGCGCTGCGGCAGGCCAAGGGCGCGGAGTTCGACCGGCTATTTTTGACGGGGATGATTCAGCACCACAATGGGGCGCTGGTGATGGTCAAGCAGCTGTTCGATACGCCAGGGGCGGGGCAGGATGCGGAGCTGTTCGACTTCGCGACGGATGCTGACAATACGCAAAGGGCCGAGATCGGAATAATGCAGGACATGTTGAAGGAGAAAAGATGAACCGTACGCAGTCACTCGCTTTCCGTTTGGCCGGTGTGGCCTTTGGCGCGGCTTTGGTGTGTTCGAGCTTTAGAGTTTTGTGGGCGCAGGCTCCAGCCGCTCCGGCAGCGCAGGCTGCTCCAGAGGAAGAGGAAAATCCGTTTATGCCGCAACCGGCTGTGCCGCTGCCGCCGGGCATGACGGGGTCGATGACGAACGATCCGCGCGTGGGGCTGAAGCCGGGACTATATGACGCGGGCGAGACTGCGATGGGGATGGAGCATCTTGCGTTTGTGAAGAAGCCCAACGCATTTCAACTGTCGTCTACTAATCCAGACGATCCCGCGGTTCAGAAGAGTCTAGATCTGATAGGCGTGAGCAACAGGGCGAAGATGCCGAAGCCGATGCAGCTTGTGATCGCGCAGCTGGCCTTCGCAAACTCCGACTTTGCGTTTCAGGGAACACACTTGTTCCAAGGCAACTTCTACGGGGTGAACTTCTACGACATCTCGAACCCGACGAAGGTGTCACTGATCACGTCGCTGGTGTGTCCGGGAGGGCAGGGCGATGTTTCGGTGTATGGAAATCTGCTATTCATGTCGGTGGAGATGCCGAATGGACGGCTGGACTGCGGAGTACAGGGATTTCCGCCGCTGCCACCGCCGGAGCCGGGGCATGAAAAGGATCATCGGATCCCGACGGCGAGCCCGGATCGCTTTCGCGGTGTGAGGGTCTTTGACATTTCGGACATCAAGAATCCGAAGCAGGTGGCGGCGGTGCAGACCTGCCGCGGATCGCACACGCATACGCTGGTGGTGGATCCGAACGATAAGGACAACGTCTACATCTATGTTTCGGGGACGTCGTTTGTAAGGCAGAGTGAGGAGCTTGCGGGTTGCTCGAGGGAGGAGAAGCCGGACAAGGATCCGAACACTTCGCTGTTTCGGATCGACGTGATCAAGGTGCCGCTTGCCGCGCCGCAGCAGGCTAAGGTGGTTTCGAGTCCGCGAGTCTTTATCGATCCGCGCACGGGCGCTCTGAATGGCCTGAACAATGGTGGAAGCCACGATCAGAAAGCTGAGAAGCCTGCGGACACCAACCAGTGCCATGACATCACGGTGTATTCGGCTTTGGGACTCGCGGCTGGGGCTTGTTCGGGGAATGGCATTCTGCTCGACATCAAAGACCCTGTGCATCCGAAGCGTGTGGACGCGGTGAACGATCCGAACTACTCTTATTGGCACTCGGCGTCTTTCTCGAACGATGGAACCAAGGTCGTGTTTACCGATGAGTGGGGCGGCGGTTTGCAGCCGCGTTGCCGTCCGACGGATCCGAACAAGTGGGGAGCGGATGCGATCTTCAATCTTAAGGACGACAAGCTGTCGTTCGCGAGCTACTACAAGATGCCGGCTGCACAGACGGAGACGGAAAACTGCGTGGCTCACAACGGCTCACTGATACCGGTTCCCGGTCGCGATATCGAAGTACAAGCCTGGTATCAGGGCGGTATTTCGGTGATGGACTTTACGGACGCTGCGCATCCGTACGAGATCGCTTACTTTGATCGCGGACCCGTCGATGCCAACACACTGATCCTGGGAGGAGACTGGTCTGCATATTGGTACAACGGCTACATCTATGGGTCGGAGATCGCGCGCGGACTTGATGTGTTCAAGCTGGTGCCGAGCAAATTTCTGACGCAGAATGAGATCGATGCTGCCAGCCTCGTGAAGGTCAGCGAGCTGAACGTACAGAACCAGCAGAAGGTCTCGTGGCCGTCTCAGTTGACGGTGGCGCGAGCGTATCTCGATCAGCTGGGACGTTCGCAGGCGCTGTCGTCAGCGCGGATTGCTGATTTGAACAAGGCGATTGTGCGGACGCAGAGGTCGCACCTTGGCAAGAAGGATCTGGCAAAGCTGCATGGAATGGCAGCGTCCGTCGAAACGAGCGCCTCGGACGCAAAGAACCCAGAGGATGCCAGACGGCTGCATGCGCTGGCTCAGATACTGGAGAGTCCAATCGCCTGAGCTCAGCGGCTTGACGTTCCTCAAGTGATGGGTCTGGTCTCGCTGACCCGGCCCATCACTGTTTCTTATTGTGGATCACGGTTGTTTTTTTGCGAAACGGGCGGATTTTGTTCACGAGTGGTCTTCTCTCACGAGAAAACAATAATCCGTCACAGATGGATGCGGAGCGTTGATTTATCGACCTCTTTTTCCCATCGTGCTATCACCAACGTTGCCACTCCATTGCCAATCATCTTCACGGCTGCACGGACAACGGCGCTGTGCACCGGAAGAAGATTGGTACTCGATCCGCACCTGTCAGTCCGGATATCTTTCACGCATGATGCGCCACTCAGAATCGAACCGGAAGGCCTGACGCGCTGGAGGTTGAGGCGTCTGCGTCTCAATGAACCGGAGTGGTTCCGATCCTCGCGTGTAGATTGCGTGCTTCGCACCGACTCCGGTCCAACATAACGTTCCGGGCTCTACGATGTACTTCTTGCCTTCAAATTCACAATCGGCCATGCCCGAAACAAAGTAGTACGACTCCTCGAAGGGATGTGTGTGGTGTGAACCACCGCCGCCTTCCGCAAATTCCACGACGAACATTGTCATGTGGGCCGATCCAAAGTTGCGATCGACCATCATCTTCTGGCTGATCAGGCGCGCACCGTCTCCGGTGTATCCGTCCATCTGCAGGTTGCCGGGCGGCGGCAGTTGGGCATCTTCAAAGTGCCCCACAAAACGGGTGCGAGCGTCCCCTTTATCGAAGCGCTCGATCTTCTCGGGCCAATCGAAGTCGCCAACGAAAAAGGTATCCTGCCCTACGGCCTTGGCCAGAGGCTGTGGAGCAATCATCTCCATCCAGCGTGCGCCGTTGCCGCTGCTTGATCTCATCGCATGTGCTGACCCTACGAGGACCAGGGCGTAATCACCGGGTCCCATGCGGTAGCTCCGGCCATCCATCATCATGTCCATCTCACCTTCCAGCATATAAAAGCTTTTTTCGTAGGCGAGCACGCACTGCTCGAGATAGCCGCCGGGTTCGAGTTGGACGATTTGATGTGCCATGTGAACGGCCGCCGCAGAGGTCGAATGGTCGATGAACGGGACTCGCGAGTAGCCCTTGGCATGTCGGCCATAACCTTCGGGAATGGAGAAGTTGTTTTCTTCGAGCTTGATGACTGCGTGAGCCATGGCCCCTCCTAAAAAGCGAATTTTGCACTACATGCGGCTGCCCAACGTGGCAGCGTCGACTTCGTTTTCCCAGCGCGCGATGACCAGAGTTGCCACGCCGCTGCCGATCATGTTGACCACTGCGCGGAACATCGCCATGAAGCGGTCGATGCCGAGGATGAGCGCCATGCCAGCCACTGGAATCGTCGGCACCACGGACAAGGTGGCGACCAGGGCGATGAAGGATGCTCCCTGCACACCGCTGGCGCCCTTTGAGGTGAGGATGGCAACGGCAAAGATGGTGAGCTGCTGCATGAGCGTGAGGTGGGTTCCAGTAGCCTGTGCGACAAATAGAGCGGCGAGGGTCATGTAGAGCGCGGTGCCGTCCGTGTTGAAGATGTAACCGGTCGGCACCACGAGCCCCACGAGCGCCTTGGAGCAGCCTACCGCCTCGAGCTTCTCCATCAGCGTAGGCATGGCAGCTTCGGAGGAGACGACCGAGAGCACCAGGAGAATCTCTTCTTTGATATAGATCAGGAACCTGAAGATGTTAAAGCCCGCGACCAGCGCAATGCCGCCGAGCACAACGACGACAAAGAAGATGGAGGTGAGATAGAACGTCGCGATCAGTTTGAGCAGCGGCCCCAGCGAGGCGATGCCGTACTTGCCTACGGTGAAGGCCATCGCACCAAAGGCGCCGATCGGAGCGAGGCGCACGAGCATGTTGACGACGGCGAAGACCGCCTGCGTCACCGTGTTGAGCAGCGCCAGCAGGGGGGTCGCGCGCTTCCCCAGCGAGGACAGGGCAAAGCCGAAGAGCAGGGCGACCAGCAGCACCTGCAGTATGTCTCCTTTGGCGAAGGCGTCGACCACTGTGGTTGGGATGATATGCATCAGGAAATCGGTGACGCCCATGGCTTTGGTCTGGCCCACATAGCTGGAGACGGCCTTGGCGTCGAGAGAGGCTGGATCGACGCGGAAGTCGCCCCCTGGATGCACCACATTGCCCACTACAAGCCCTATCAAGAGCGCGATTGTCGAGACGACCTCGAAGTAGAGCAGCGCCTTGCCGCCAACGCGGCCGACCTTCCTCAAGTCCTGCATGCCGGCTATGCCCGAGACGACGGTGCAGAAGATGATCGGCGTGATGATCATCGTGATCAGGCGGATGAAGCCGTCCCCAAGCGGCTTCATGGCGATGGCGTGAGCAGGACTGAAGTAGCCCAAGCAAATCGCCAACGCAACAGCAACGAGAACCTGGAACCAGAAAGTAAAATAAAAAGGGGTTTTACCCTTCGATTCAGTCCCTGTACTTACAGGGAGCTGCTCTACACTGACGCTTTCCATTTTTTATGCCTCATCCTGCGGTCGTCCGTGAAAGTCCATGCCTAGGTCGCGCGCCTCTCAATGTCAGAGGCACTACTTCAGCCAAAGGCCGGGTTCACGGATCGACTCAGCAAGGTCATGCAGGAAAGTCGCAGCCTTTGCCCCGTCCAATACGCGATGATCACAAGAGATCGTCAGGCTGAAGATTGGTCGCACAACCATGACTCCATCAATTGCAACTACTCTGTCGACGATTTGACCCACAGCCAATATTGCGGCCTGGGGGGGAGTGATGATTGCGCAAAAAGAATCGATGTGAAACATCCCCAGATTGCTGACAGTGCAGGTTGCCCCTGCAAAGTCGGTGGGGCGGAGACGACCCGCTCTCGCTCTGTCCGTCAGTTCGCGACGTTGCTTGGCGATCTCAGCCAGCGTCGCAGTGTTTGCGTTGTGGACAACGGGTGCCACGACACCGTCCTGCACAGCCATCGCGATGGAGACGTTCACGTCGGAGTTGAGACGGATTCCGTTCTCGATCCAGCTGGCATTAACGCGCGGATGCCGGGCCAGGGCGCGAGCCACGAGCGCGACAAGGATGTCGGTATGCGTGAGCTTCACTCCAGAGGACTGCTCGACTTCAGGCCCAAGAGCGGCACGCAGCGAATTCAACGCGGTTGCATCCACCTCTCGTTGCAGGAAAAAGTGCGGGACTGTGGTCCAACTCTGCAATGTTCGTTCCGCCATGAGACGGCCGATGGAAGAGAGTGTTTCGTGCTGAACCGCGGCAGTGTGAGATTCCTCATGACCACCGTCTATAAGAGCTTGAATGTCGGAGGCCAGAATCTCTCCCCCATCGCCTGAGCCCTTCACGGAAGTGAGATCGATGCCGTTCTCTTTCGCGAGCCTGCGCGCCTTCGGAGAGACTCTTGCTGAGGAGCCAGAAGTCACCTCCTGAGTAGAAGTTTCGTCGGAGCCGTGGGCTGCTTCGGCAACTGGAGCAGCGACCGCCGGTGTGTTAGGTATTGCCTCCGCCGGCACCTCTTCTCCAGGCTTTAGGATCCACGCTATAGTCTGGCCCACTGGAATGTCGGTTCCGACTTCGCCGGTGATTCCGCCAAGAACGCCGTCGGCAGTGGCTTCGACTTCCATCACTGCCTTATCTGTTTCGATTTCGAGCAGAAGGTCCCCTTTAGAAACCTTGTCGCCTTCTTTTTTGAGCCAGGAGACGAGCTTTCCTGTCTCCTGCGCCATCTCGAGTGCGGGCATTACGACGCTGATAGCCATAAGTTATTGGGATACGCGTGACCCTAAGGCCACAGCGTTAGCTCCCGATCCTCTCTTTTTGTGCGCTGGATGCAACCAGGTTGCGAACATCCGCACTGGGTTCTACTTCGGTCTCTCGTACCGTGGGAAGCGGACCGCCGACGGTGTAGTAGTGAGCGCCAGCGACCAGAAGCTTCTCAGCAGGGAAGCGCGTGATCACCTCATGACCGGTCTCGGTGACTACGATCTCTTCCTCGATGCGTGCTGCGCTCCAGCCATCTTTCGAGGGCCAGAACGTCTCGAGAGCAAAGACCATTCCAGGTTTGATCTCCTGCGGATGATCTAAAGAGACAAGTCTGCTGATGACCGGTTTTTCCCAGATCGCGAGTCCGATACCGTGTCCGTACTGAAGCGCGAAGGCCGCCTCTTCATTGGGGAAGCCGAAGTCTTGCGCTTTGGGCCACACCGAAGCGACATCGCCCGTCGAACGGCCGGGACGGATCAGATCAATCGCGGCGTCCAGATAGTCGCGGCATCTCTTATAGGCGTCGACCATTGCGTGGGACGAATAACCGATCGAGAACGTGCGGTAGTAACACGTGCGGTAGCCCATGTAAGAGTGGAGGATGTCGTAGTAGACAGGATCGCCGGGGCGCATGATTCTGTCGGAGAAGACGTGCGGATGAGGATTGCATCGTTCGCCGGAGATCGCGTTGACCGCCTCGACGTACTCTGAGCCGAGGTCGTAGAGCACTTTGCTTACCAGGCCCACAGCTTCGTTCTCCCGCATGCCCGGTTTCATCGCCATGTAAAGCTCGTGGTAGGCCGCATCGACCATGGAGGCAGAGGTATTGAGAAGCGCAATCTCGTCCTTGGTTTTGATCACGCGGGCCTCGGACATCAATTGCTGACCGTCGATGACGGTAATGCCCTCGCGCTGCAAGGCAAACAAAACTGGCAGTTCGATGATGTCTATACCTACTGGCTCTTTATGGAGGCCCCGCATCTCCAATTCGAGGCGGATCTTCTTCGCGACGTCTTCCGCGCGACCGTGCTCAGGAGACATCGTTCCACGCAGCATAGAGATACCCGGCCGCGAGCGTTCTCCGAGCCATGGACAATGGAGTTGATGATGCCGCGCTGCGGAGCCGAAGTCCCACAGGATGGGCTCATCGTTCTGCGGCAGAAGGACGAACCGGTTCGCTTTATCCTGAGCCCATGTGCCGATGTGAGTCGATGTAAGATAACGCACATTGTTCATGTCGAAGCAGAGCAGCGCGCCCATCTCAGACTTCGCAAGCAGGTTCTTCGCGCGCTGGAGTCTTTCTACACGAAGACGATCAAAATCGATTCGCTGCTCCCAATCAACTCCCATGGTTCCGTAAGTCGGCTGTGCCATTGTTGCTTCTCCCGTTCGTGGTCCTACGATTTGCTGCAAAGCTTCTTCGCTGCGTCAAAGAGCATCTTCTCGGTCGGTACGGTCAGGTCCTCAAGCGGGGGCGAGAAGGGGATGGGAACGTGCATTGCTCCCATGCGAAGCACCGGGCCGTCGAGATCATAAAAAGCACCTTCCGAGATCACTGATGCCAACTCCGAGGTCACACCGTAGCGGCCGTACCCTTCATCAATCACAATCGCCCGGGATGTTTTCTTCGCAGAATCGATGAGCGTCTTTTCATCCAGCGGCCAGAGAGTTCGCGGGTCGACAACCTCTGCGCTGATGCCGATCTCCGCGAGCATATCTGCCGCTCCCAGTGCTACCTGCACCATGCTGCTGGTCGCTACCAGTGTGATGTCTTTGCCGACGCGCTTTATATCCGCAACTCCGAGAGGGATGGTGTATTCGCCGGTCGGCACGAGGCCTTTCAGCTTGTGGTGCATCATCTTGTCTTCGAAGAAGATGATGGGGTTCTCATCGCGAATCGCGGTCTTTAAAAGGCCTTTCGCGTCAGCTGGAGTAGATGGAATCACAACCTTCAGTCCGGGCACGTGGCATAGCCATGCGTGGAGAGACTGTGAATGTTGAGCGGCAGAGCGCCGGCTGGCTCCGAGTGTTGTGCGCAGAACCATCGGCACCTTCCACTTGCCCCCCGACATGTAGTGGATCTTCGCAGCCTGATTGACCATCTGGTCCATCGTCAGGGTAAGAAAGTCCCCGAACATGATGTCGACGACGGGACGAATCCCAGTCATGGCAGCGCCGACGGCTATGCCGGTAAACCCGGCCTCCGAGATGGGTGTGTCGAAGACACGATTCGTGCCGAACTCTTCGACCAGTCCAGACAATACTTTGAAAGGGGTTCCAGCTTCGGCCACGTCTTCGCCAAGGATGCAGACTCGCGAGTCATGACGCATCTCTTCGGCGAGAGCTTCCCTTACAGCTTGGGCAAAGGTCAGTTCACGGTCAGTAGTCTCAGGCATAGACGTGCATCTCCACTTCTTCTAACGCGGGGTATGGAGCGGCGATCGCAAACTCCACAGCGGCTTTCATCTCTTCTCGAACTTCACTCTCAAGCGCGTCAAGCGTAGCTTTATCGGTGAGCCCTTCTTGGAGGAGCCGTTCGCCATGAAGCAGGATGGGATCCCGGCGCGTCTTCCATTCCTGTTCTTCCTGCTTGGTGCGGTAGTAGTCGCGATTGATGTCGCCCACGTGATGGCCGGTGTAGCGATACGTATTGCAGAGAAGAAAAGCCGGCCCGTCGCCGGCTCTCGCAGCGTCAATGAGCTGCTTCGCCTTACTGTAGACGGCCTGCACGTCCTGGCCATCCACACTCTCGGCCTTCACGCCGAATGCGGTGGCGCGAGCGCAGATGTCTCCCGCTGTGGTCTCACTGTAGTGCGTGTACTCGTTGTAGAGATTGTTTTCGCAGACGTAGATCACAGGAAGCTTCCAGAGCTGGGCGATGTTTAGTACCTCGTAGAGCAGGCCCTGCCCCAGCGCTCCTTCGCCAAAAAAACAAACGGCAACCAGGCCGTTGTTCAGGTACTTTGCGGAGAAGGCAGCACCTGTAGCGATGCCCATGCTGCCACCGACGATCGCATTTGCGCCCAGGTTGCCGGTGGCGGGATCGGCGATGTGCATCGAGCCGCCTTTGCCATGGCAGTATCCCGCTTCCTTTCCTAGAAGTTCCGCAAACATGAGATTTGGCGTAGCGCCTTTGGCTAAGCAGTGACCGTGCCCACGATGTGTGCTGGTGACGTAGTCTTCTTTTTTGAGAGCTTCGCAGATTCCGACAGCAATGGCCTCTTCGCCGCTGTACAAGTGAGCGAGTCCAGGCATCAACGCGCGGGTGTAGAGCTCGTTCACCTGCTCTTCGAACATGCGGATGCGGACCATCTGGCGGTAGGCGTGGAGCGCCAGTTCTTTGCTGAACGTGTTTATGGCTTCTGCGGTTTGGGGTGTCATCTTCCAACTCCTGTGTCGATGCCAGATAGTTTCGCGAGAACATCGAAGATTACGGCGAAGTCCAGCTTGGCCCAGTTCATGGCCCGTGCAGCAGTTAGAAATTCATTGGTAACCGCAGTGGTAGGGAGCGGCACATTCAGCTGCCGTCCAAGATCCAGCGCAAGCAACATATCCTTCTGCATCATGTTCACGTCGAACCAGGCCTCCTCCGGCTGTTGAAGAACGAAGGGCCCGCGGTACTTGATCATGGGAGAGGCGATGGCGCTGTGAGTGAGCACGTCCACGGCAACTTCGCGCTTGATGCCGCTCTTCTCGGCCAGCAGCACGCCTTCGGAGAAGGCCAGCATCTGCACGGCAAGGCTCAGATTCGAAGCAATCTTCATGGACAGCGCCAGTCCATTGCCGCCGACGAGCGTCACCTTGGGACCTATATCCAACAGAATCGGCTTGACCTTCTCGAAGGTCTCAACTCTTCCGCCTACCATCACGGAGAGATTGCCTTGCTGAAGAGTAATAACGCTTCCGGAGACAGGAGCATCCAGCATGTCTGCACCAAGAGCCCGGACCTTTTCCGCGATCTCGCGACTTAGATCCGGCCCAACGGTGCTGATGTCGACCAGGATCTTTCCTGCGCTGAGGCCAGCGAGGAAGCCGTTCGGGCCTTCTGCGATACCTTTCAATGCGAGGCCGTTCGTCACCATAGAGAGAACGACATCGGCTGCTTCGGCTACCTCGCGCGGAGACTCTGCGAACTTCATTCCCTTCGCGATAAGTCGTTCCGCTTTGGACCGTGTCCGGTTGTACCCGGTCACTGTGTGGCCCTTCGCCAAGAGCCTGTCCACCATCTCACTGCCCATTACTCCGAGGCCAATAAAGCCGAGGTTCGCCATTCGATTCTGCCTTTCGTTTTAAGAGGAATGCCCCTTAGGTGATTTGGTTTTCATAACTGCAGAAACCTTCGAATCCTGGTGCACCTGTTGCAGGTGAGCACGCATCGCTTTGCGTGCACCGCTGGCACTCCTCTTTTCGATCGCTTCGAGGATCAGCTTGTGATGCACCTGACCCCGCTCCGGGCCGCCAGTAACAGAGAAGATTCCCAGCCGCTGCTCACGCAGGACACCCACGAGAGAATCGAGCAAGGATAGGATGAGTGGATTTCCAGCGGCCTCCGCCAGCGCTAAATGGAAGTCGAGATCGGCTTCAATATAGGCATCAGGATTTTTCATGCTGCGGTCCATCACGGCCACAGCCTCTCGCATCATGACCAGGTGTTGTTCTTCGATACGCGTCGCGGCGAGTGCCGTGAACTCGGGTTCTAGAATCTCACGCATCTCCGCAACATAGTCAGAGTCTTCGAGGTCGCCGCTCTTGAGAAAGGAGTTCAGGGAATGGCGTATAGCCTGGGACTTGCCAGTGCTGACAAACGTGCCGCGGCCTGAGTACGCTTCGACCAGCCCCTTTTCGCTCAGGGTCTTCACTGCTTCGCGCACAGCCGTGCGGCTGACACCAAACTCCTGAGCTAACTCCCGTTCTGCCGGCAGCTGGTCCCCCGGTTTCAGCTTTCCTTCCTGGATCGACTGCTCGATCTGCTGCACGATCTGCTCATAAAGTCTCGCGGTTCGAACTACTTTGTACATAGGCATCCCCTTCCTCTGACCACCGCTAAGGGTGGTCGTGGTCGAAACACTATACAGGACGCCATGGGTTGAAATTGCCATTCTGGCAGATGATTTCCGTTCTAGGTATTTAGTTATACCAACAGACCAATTGTTCTATTGGGTTAGAAAACACTTAAGGTGTTTTGGTTATACCAAAATGCCACTTCGAAGGATATTTTGCTGTTGGTGTCGTCTATTTCTCAATCCATACAGTTTTGACATTCGTGAACTCGCGAATGCCGAAGGGGCCCAGTTCGCGTCCGAATCCAGACTGCTTGACCCCGCCAAACGGAACCCGCGGGTCGGAGGCGACCATCTTGTTGACGAAGACCATTCCCGCCTCCAACTCCTGGATCAGATGGTCTCGTTCCGCCTCGTCCTGGGTCCACACACTTGCACCCAGACCGAAGCGCGTGTCGTTGGCGATGCGGATTGCCTCCTCTGCATCCTTCACGCGGAAGATAGTCGCGACCGGGCCGAAGAACTCTTCGCTATATGCGGGAGAATTTCGTGGGATGTCAGTCAGGACTGTTGGCGGATAAAAACTGCCCTTTCCTGGAATCGGCTTGCCTCCGGTCAGCAGCCTTGCGCCCGCATCGACTGACTTCTGCACATCGCGGTGCAGATCCTCGACAGCACTGGTAGACGCAAGTGGGCCAAGTTCCGTCGTCCGATCTAATGGATCCCCAACCTTCAGTGCTTCCATACGCGCCACAAACTCCTTCTCAAACCTGTCGGCGATGGAATCCTCCACGATAAATCTCTTAGCTGCGATGCAGGACTGGCCGTTATTTGCAACCCGTGCCTTGACCGCTGTTGCGACGGCTTCGGAAAAGTTGGCCGACTTCATCACGATGTAAGGATCGCTCCCGCCCAGCTCCAGCACGACTTTTTTGATGCTTTTGGCTGCAGAGATGCCAACCTGAACTCCCGCGCCTTCACTTCCTGTAAGCGTTGCCGCTGCGATGCGCGGGTCGGCCAGAATGCCCTCTACCTTTGAAGCGCCAACCAATAGAGTTTGAAAGACACCCTCAGCGAAGCCCGCGCGAAGAAAGACATCTTCCACGGCCAGCGCGCTCTGCGGAACATTGGAGGCGTGCTTAAGCAGTCCGACGTTACCGGCCATCAGCGCCGGAGCGACAAAGCGGATCACCTGCCAGAAAGGATAGTTCCACGGCATGATCGCGAGAACTGGCCCCAGCGGTTGATAACGAATGTAGCTGCGGTTTGCGCTGGTCTCGACCGCCTCGTCCGCCAGAAAACGCTCGGCGTGTTCCGCGTAGTAGCGGCAGGCCCAGGCACTTTTGACGGCCTCATCGATTGCAGCCTGGATGGGTTTTCCCATCTCCAGACTCATCAGGCGGCCAAACTGGTCCTTCTCATCTTCGAGAATCTCTGCCGCTTTAATCATCCGTTCCGCGCGATAGGCGAAGCTGGTTTCACGATGAAGGACAAACGCTGCGGCAGCCTTATCGAGCTTCGTCGCCAACTCCTTGTCGGTCAGCGGATCAAAGGTTTTCATTACTTCGCCGGTGGCCGGATTGATGCTTGCAATGCCCATCTCGAAAGACCTTTCTCATGGCGCCTTGGGGTGAGGCGCCTGTGGTCTGACAGTTATACCGCAAGTCCGGATAAGTTTGTCAAGCAACTTCCGAAAAGAATTTATTTTCCAAATTCCTTGACCGGTGTTGTGGTGCGGTGGTAAAGCTGTCGTACCAAAATTTAGGGGGCGAACACGCAATGAACTTTCACAGAGCAGCCAGCCTTGTAACCAGATCGATGCAAGGGGCCGCTGTCGCCCTCGCGGTCCCGGTGTTGTTCCTGTCTCTCTCCGTTTCCGCAGGTGCCCAGACAAACACTGGCCGCATCCTCGGCGACGTCAGTGATTCCTCGGGAGCGCTGGTCAGCGGGGCAAAGGTTACAATTACGGATGTGCAGCGGGGAACCACGCGCTCTCTGGTCACCTCTCAGGCTGGTGAGTATGTGGCGCCGGATCTGCTTCCCGGAATCTACTCGGTGCGTGTCGAAGCTCCGACCTTCAAAGCCACAGAGCGCACCAATGTTCAGATCGAAGTTGCTTCCGACGCCCAGGTAGATTTCGTTCTACAAACAGGAGCGGCCTCGGAGACAGTCACGGTCACGATGCAGGTGCCGCTGATCAACACGACTTCTTCAAGTCTCGGGGGCACCTTGGGAAACAAGGAGATCAATGATCTCCCGCTCAATGGTCGCAACTACGAAAATCTTCTCCAGCTTCGTCCCGGCATCGTGCGTTATCCCGGCGGCGGCTTCTCTACTACCAGCACCAACGGCCTGCGCGCTGAAGATAACGCCTACATCATCGACGGACTGTTCAACAGCGAGCCGTTCTCCGGCCAAAGCATCATCAATGGAGCTGGTATCGCGGGAGACTCCGCAACCATCCTCCCCGTCGATGCGATTCAGGAGTTCAACCTCATCGAGAATCCGCCGGCGGAGTACGGCTGGAAGCCCGGCGCCATGGTCAACGTCGCGCTCAAATCCGGCACCAACACACTTCACGGTACAGCCTATGCCTTCGGCCGAAACACTCCGATGGATGCGCGCAACTACTTCAATCCCATTGCAGGAGGGCCGAAGAATCCCCGCAGCCTGGAGCAGTTCGGCGGGACCGCGGGAGGCCCGATCGTCAAGGACAAATTGTTCTACTTCGGCGGATATGAGCGGCAGACCTATCAGGTGGCAAGTATCAGCCAGTTGAACACTCCGGTCACGGTCTCACTTAATGGCGACCCGAAGAACAGTGTTGTCGACGCCATCGCAGGGGTCCAAGCGGCTGGCATCGTCCCCAGCACCCCCAGTCTCACCATCGGAGGATGCACCGTGGGGCCGCCCATCGTCTGCAACGGTACTGGCTTTCCCACCAACAACGGCACCAACGCGGCCGGCCCTACGTTCATCAACTACGGCCTACCCAACGACGTCACCACCGACAACGCCGTAGCCAAAGTGGACTATCAGATCAATCAACGTCACTCGATCAACGGTCTGTATTTCTTCGGCAACAACAACGGAACCGTCTCCGACGCCAACCAGCTCCAGACCAAGTGGCTGACCCAGATCCATACTCGCGCCCAGGTCGTTGGAGCGAGTTGGACCTGGATCCTCAACCCACGCTGGCTTAACGAAGCCCGCTTTGGCTACAACACCGTCTATCAGCCCACCTTCGTCAACGACCGCGACAAACCAGCCTCTTCCTACGGCCTCAACACCGGCGTCACCAATCCGCTGTATTTCGGTCTGCCGCGCGTCAACATCTCCGACTTCTTCCCCGCGCTGAACGAGCTGGGCGGATTCAACTGGCCGAAGATTCAGGGGCCCGACCGGAGGTTCCAGTTCATCGATCACGTCTCCTACACCGTCGGCAAACACGCCTACAAATTTGGCGGCGAGATACACCGCGATAGCTTCACCGGCGGAGCATATGCCGGTAGCCGCGGCCGCATCAAGTTCGGCTTCGGCACCGACGCATTCCCCGGCGCAACGCCGCTTGAAGACTTCTTCGCCGGTGTGCCCGCATCCGGCAGTCTGCTTAGCGGAGACCCCACCCGGCAGATTCACAACTGGGGATTCGCCGGCTTCGGCCAGGACGACTGGCGGCTCACCAAGAACCTTACGTTCAACCTCGGCCTTCGCTACGAACTCAACACCGTCGTCAAGGAGGCAAACAATTTGCTCGGCAACTTCGATCCCAGCGTAGGGCTGGTTCAGGTGGGCAAGGGCATCAGCGGCCCCTACAACGGCGAGCATTACAACTTCGCCCCACGCGTGGGATTCGCCTGGGACATCGGCGGAAACGGCAGAACCGTGCTGCGCGGCGGTGCTGGGCTCATCTACGAAACCGTCAACTGGGAGTCCTTCCTTGCTTTGAACAACTCCCTCGGCATCAGCACGATCCCCACCGGCGCGATGGGTGTAGGTCCCAACGGCGGCCAGGGAACCGGTTCGATCGCCGTCGGCACCGTCAACTTCACGGGCTCCGCCCTCAACTGGAACGCCGGTTACAACAGCGGCCCGTCTACTGTCTTCCCAACCGGCGTGATCAACTGCGGCGCCAACCCCTGCAGCATTCTCGGCATGGTGCAAAACTTCCGCACGCCGCAGGTCTATAGCTGGAACATTAACGTCCAGCACTCCTTCCGGCCCGACCTTGTGCTTGAGGCCGCCTACGTTGGCAACCATGGGCAAAAGCTCGTCGGTATTCACGACATCAACCAGAACGTTCCCTCGGCGGACTTCAATCACGATGAACAGTCCGGCCGCCCCTTCAACGCTCTCTATCCCTATCTCAGCTTCATCTATCAGATGGGCAACATCTATCGATCCAACTATGACGGTCTGCAGATGACCATGACTGCTCGCAACTATCACCACTTCACCGCCGTTGCCGGCTACACCTACTCTCACTCGCTCGACAACGTGGGCGCAAACTGGGACTTCGGCGCCGGTTCAGGCATCCCGCAGGACAGCACCCATCCTCAGCGCGAGTACGCCAGCAGCGACTTTGACATCCGCCACCGCTTCACCCTCACCACCACCTACGCCATCCCCGGCCGAAAATCGTTCCTTCAAGCCCTCGAAGGCTGGCAGGTGAACTCCATCATCAGCCTCTATGGAGCTCAGCCCTGGGGTCCCATCGATACCGGCAACGACTTCAGTCAAACCGGAGAAGGGGTCGACCGCTGGGACTTCTTCGGCAACCCCCGCGACTTCAAGTCAGGGGGCGCGGTCGGTACCCCTTACCTTGCGGGCGCCGATGCTGTCAACGATCCAGTCTGCATGGCCCACGCCCGTTCGATCACCACTCTGGGTATCGGCGGTTGCTACAGATCGGGAAACTCCGTCATGACTCCAGCTGCGCTTGGAACCTTCGGCACGATGGGACGCAATACATTCCGCGACACCGGCTACAAAAACTGGGACTTCTCCGTCGATAAGAACTGGCACTTCCACGACCGCTACGCAGCGCAGTTCCGCGCGGAGTTGTTCAACTTCACCAACCATCCCAACTTCGCCAATCCCTTCGGCGGCCAGAACGGTTGGGGTCACAACGATCCCTCCGTCCCAGGCCAGTTCGGCTGCGGCTGCGCGACCCCGGACGTAGCTGCCTCAAACCCTGTCATTGGCTCAGGGGGCAGTCGCGCCGTGCAACTCGGCCTCAAGCTTTCCTTCTAGCGTTCGCCGTCGGCTCAAGGCGAACGTCGAAATTCAACTGCTTTGAAAACTGTGGAAGAGAGGAATTTCTATCGTGGCAACCAGGCACTCGGCGACCAGGCACTCGGCAACCAGGAACTCGGCAACCAGGAACTTCAAGACCATCTCATCATTACTCGCCATCTGCGCCGGGCTCTCTTCAGCCGGCCTCATGGCTCAGGGAGCGCCGGAGCGTACCTTGGACGAGATCAAGGTTGAGGCCGTCCATCGTGCAGAAGTCGGCGGATATCCTCTCATCGGCCTCGATCCCAACGACGTCCGCGAGGCCTTCAAGTCCATCCACACCCGCGACAAGGATGAGTGGGCCGAAGGCTTCATGGGCGTCGCCGACCGCTACATGGCCGAAGGCAAAAGCCTCGAAAAGACCGATCCAGCCAAGGCCAACGCCGATTACATACGCGCCTGGCATCTCTACTTCTTTGGCCGATGGCCTACCGACTCGTCCCCCAAGAAAAAACTCTCTTATGCCAAAGGCATCGAAGCGTTTCTTGCTCATGCTCGCATGATGGATCCACCCGTCGAAGTCGTTCACATTCCCTTCGAAGGCAAGGAGATCATCGGCTACCTGCGGCTGCCCAAAGGCGCCACCGGCCGCATCCCCATGGTCATCGCCGTCAACGGACTCGATAGCCGCAAGGAAGATCTCACCGAGAGCTTCTCCGCCATTTTGCCCTACGGTATTGGCTACATTGCAGTCGACGGCCCTGGCACCGGCCAATCTCCCGTCAAAGCCAGTCCAACTGCAGACCGCGCCCTCTCAAAGGTCCTCGACTACCTCGCCACCCGGCCCGAGGTCGACTCCCATCGCATCGCCATGCATGGCGTCAGTTGGGGAGCTTATTGGGGCACCAAGATGGCAATCCTCGAGAAAGATCGCCTCAAGTGCGTCAGCGTCCAATCCCCGCCCACCGACCTCTTCTTCCAGAGAGACTTTATCGTGAACTCTCTGGTAGGCAACCGCGAGTATCTCTTCGATCAGATGCCCGCCCTGATGTCCATCTTCGATAATGTAACTACATTGGATCAGGTGGTCGACGAGTTCTCCAAGATGTCTCTGGTCAACCAGCATCTGCTGGGCAAGCCAACCGCGCCCATGCTGATTCTCGCGGGCACCAAAGACACCCAGGTGCCGATCGCCGATGTCTATAAGCTCCTCGACAGCGGCGATGTCCCGAAGGAAGCCTGGATCAATCCTCAGGGAGGCCACCTCGGCCGCCAGGTAGGAGTCTGGCCTGATCCCCGCATCTTCAAACAGGTCATCCTTCCATGGCTCGATCGAAATCTCAAAGCCAACCCATAACGGGCTACCGAACGACAATGCAGAGAATAGGTGACCCCTCTATCTTCAAAATCTGATCTCCCTTATGGAACGATTGGCCGTAATAACGATCCCGCTCTAGAATCTATTGCGGGATCGTTAGCGGTTTACGTCTAAGTGAGTATTAACGTCCTGCGGCGTCGGGCCTCACCCGCAGAATCATCTAAGAACAAGTCCGGCGTCGATGCTTAAGTCAAGGACACGCCTTGATCTCAGCCTGGCTCGGAAGCTTTGGGACACCGTAGTTCTGTCCTCAAAATGGCTGAATCATCAAAGCTTAAGCCAACCTTAAGATCGCTTTACGCGCTTGTTACGCTGCGTTCACGCCTCCGCAAAAGCCTCCCCCTAGTTTGACTGGAAGCCCTAAAGTGCAATGTGCCTTCTACAGCAGTGCGTCAAACCGAAGCACATCCTCGGGCGCGATCTTCCAGTCATTTTAGAAACGGAGTTGGCGATGTCTCTTGGAAATCATGCGAAGCAATTCGCAGTATCTGTATTCATGTTCTTATTCATCTGCGTGTTATCGGCAGGAGCGCAGACCGGAATAGGACTCCTATCTGGTTCGGTGGTCGATAGCCAGGGAGGCGCGCTGCAAGGGGCGAAGGTAGAGGTAAATCCGGGAGCGGCCTCGACGCTTTCGGACGCGCAGGGGCAGTTCACATTGAACGGGCTAACCGCGGGCGACCACGACGTAACGGTCTCGTATGCTGGATTTGCTCCCTTTACCAAAAAGGTGACGGTGGTTTCCGGGCAGGTGGTGCGGCTGGCTGCTTCGCTGACCGTGGCCTCGAACAAGCAGGATGTGCAGGTGTATGCGGGCCGCGAAGGCGGAGAGATCGAGTCGATCAACCGCACCTTCAATGCGGACAACATCATCAACGTGCTGCCTGCGGACGTGATCAAGAGCCTGCCAAATGCGAACGTAGCGGATGCGCTTGGGCGGCTGGCGAGCGTAACGCTGGAGCGGGACGAGGGCGAGGGCAAGTATGTGCAGGTACGGGGTACAGAGCCGCGGCTGACCAATGTGACGATCGATGGGGTGAACATCGCCTCGGCGGAGACCGTGCGCCAGATCAAGCTGGATATTATTCCCGCGGATCTGGTGGAGTCGGTCCAGATCAACAAGACATTAGAGGCGAGCATGCCTGGGGACGGTATTGGCGGTTCGGTTGACCTGCGCACGAAGAGTGCGGGCGACCGGCCGACCGTGGCGCTCGAGTCGACCGGAGGGTACACTCCGATCATCGGAGGCCGCACGGCATACCAGTTCGATGGCACGCTGGGGAAGCGGTTTCTGGAGGGAAACAAACTCGGGCTGCTGTTCGGCGGATCGTATGACTGGAACGGACGCGGGATCAACGACGTGGAACCGGCACCCGTGCTTCTGGGCGGATACGATCAGCGGGACTACCAGTACTACCGCAGCCGGACGGGATACGCAGGTACGGTGGACTATCGGTTCAATGAGACTTCGAGCATCTATTTGAAGGGGTTGTACTCGCTGTTCCACAACTTCGGCAATCGCTGGGACTACAACGTGGCGACCACATATACGGCGGATGGACAGCCTGACGGTACGGGCACGACTACGTTCGGCGCAGAGATTCGGCGACCGGTGCAGGACCTGGGAAGTCTGCAGCTTGGGGGACGGCACGTGATCCGGCGGTCACTCCTTGCGTGGGATGTGGAGAGCTCAGTGGGACGGACGCGCGACAGGGGGTATTCGGACGCGACCTTCGCTCCGGGAGCGGATTCGGTGTTAAACGGAGGCATCCAGTTCTCGCTCGATAACTCCAATCCTCTGACGCCCAAGCTGGTGGCGCCGAGCGACGTAAACATCTTCGATCCGACTCAGTATTACTACGCGGGCCAGAGGGTGGACCACTACTACAACCCTGAGGTCGATCTGGGCTTCGGCGCGGACCTGGCAACTAACTACACGTTCTTCGGCCATGCGTCGAGCTTCGAGTTTGGAGGGCGGTTCCGGAACGTGCACAAGTTTGCCAATGAGGATGTTACGTACACAGTTCCAGTGGCGGCCGCCAACGACCCTTCTCTCCAGATGACGAACTTCCTCAACGGGTTCAAGGACCCAAACTACTACGGGGGGACGTATCAATTCGGGCCCGCGGTGGACTACCAGAAGGTGCAGGCCTACAACGCGACGTCGCCTCAGATGCCCGATCCCAACAATCCGAGCATTCAGACCAACAACTTCAACCTGATCGAGAAGGTTTCGGCCGGGTACCTGATGGATACGGTAACTTTGAACAAGTTCCGGATCATCGTGGGATTGCGGTTTGAAAACACAAGCGACACCGACAAGGGCAACGTTACGCCGGATTCGCCCCCCGTGGCCCGGAGTGGATCGTATCTCGATGTGCTGCCGAGTGGGTCGGTCCGTTACTCGCTTACACCGTTGAGCGGGATTCGATTGGTGTATGGACGCGGCGTGTCGAGGCCGAACTTCTCAGACCTGGTCTCGTTTGCGTCTATCTCTCCAGGCGGGGTGCGCACGACTTCGAGTGTCGGCAATCCCGCGCTGAAGCCGGAGCACGCGGATAACGTGGACCTGTTGTATGAGCGGAGCCTGAATCCGATCGGACTGTTGCAGGCGGGTGTTTATTACAAGCATCTGTCGGACCCGATCATTCCGTTGCAAACTACGCTGGCCGATGGAACGATTCAGACCCAGCCGCAGAACGCGGGCAGCGCGTACGTGTACGGATTCGAGATCTCCTTTCAACAGCACTTCACGTATCTTCCGGGGCTGCTGAACGGGACGGGACTATCGGCGAACTACGGTTACTCCGCCTCGCAGGTCACCTTCCCGGGATTGCTTTACCCTAATGGCTCGCCCACGGGAATTTCGAGGACGGATAAGCCGGATCTGCTCCGGCAGTCCCCGAACACCTGGAACATCAGCCCGACGTATGACAAGCGGAATCTGTCTGTCCGGCTGGGCCTGAGCTATAATGCAGCAAACATCTTCTCCTATCAATACAGCGACAGCAATGCCGGCCCGATCGTGTTTACGCAGAAGAAGCCAAACGACACGAACACTGGATACCTCGCGTCGGGTGGCGGCATCAAAGGGCCGAATGGGGACACGTATCTGTACGGCCATCTGCAGGTCGATCTGCAGGGAAGCTACAGGCTGCCAAAGGGGTTCACGGCGGTGGCGTATGCGTTGAACCTGAACAACGAGGTGTTCGGTTTCTACAACGGGAGCACGGTGAATCCGATCCAGCGTGAGTTCTACAAACAAACCTTCGGAGGCGGTCTCCGATGGTCGCCTTCGCGCGAAAGATAAACGGAAAAGGGTGCCAGGAAGCATTGTTCATGCCTCCGGCACCCATTCACCGCCAAGCAACTCGTAGCCTTTAGCAGTGCAAGAGATGCAGAGTGGCATTACAGAGTTCACTGCACTCGTTGGTCCAGATACCTCCACCTGAATTCTTCCATTCGAATCTTTGCGAAGACCCTCATAGTCAGAATCGAATCGACCACGCGGCCTTCAAAGGCCTGAACCTCGGTTTGAGAACATCAGCCTGCAGGCTGAACTCATCATGTCTAAACCGTCGCGTGTGGCTCTTCCATCCCTGTCCGTTCGCTTCTAGCGGTCAGATGGTAATACATCGCCGGCGTAACGATTAGACTCAAAACCACCGAGATCAACAGGCCGCCAATCACGGCGATCGCCAGCGGCTGCAGCATCTGCGACCCGGCCCCCAACGCAAAAGCCAACGGCAGCATGCCACACATCGCAGCCGTCGCCGTCATCACAATCGGCCTCAGTCGCCTTTGGGCTGCATGCATCATTGCATCAAGCGCGTCTGCACCCTCGGCCCGCGCGCGTTCATCCGCATCGAGTAGCAGGATGCCGTTTTTGGCGACGATTCCAATCACCATAATCAAGCCCATGAAACTTGCGACGTTGAAGTCGGTTCGCGTTATCAGGAGCGCCAGAACGACACCGGCCATGGAAAGAATGGAGCTGGTAAGGATCGCGATCGGCGCGGAAAAGTTTCGAAACTCGGCGAGCAGGACGCCGAAGACGAGTGCAAGTGCAAGGATGAGAACCTGGACAAGCTCGCGAAAAGATTTCTGTTGCTCCTCATACGTGCCGCCGTACTGCACCCGAACGCTCGCCGGAAGATTGAGCTTGGCGACCGCGTCCTTCACCTTCACCATGGCGCCGCCAAGGTTGGAACCTTCCAGTCGACCGCTTACGAGCACAACCTGCTCGAGGTTTTCGCGGCGAATCTCATTCTGCGGAGGAAGTTCTTTGATCTCGGCAAGCGCACCCAGCGTCGCGGTGTGTCCTGTCGAGGAGTTGAAGACCGTGTTCTCGATCGCGCTCAAAGAGGAGCGATGTTCGTCTGACATGCGCACACGAACCGTGTAGGGCCGACCAGCAACAATCACAGGATCGGTTGAGGGGAGTCCGTCAAGCAACGAGGTCGCGTCTTCCGCTACCTCCTGAACGGTGAAGCCGAGGCGGCTCGCTAGACCAGGATCGACCTGGAATGTAGTCGCCGGACCACTCAGTGTATTGTCCACGCCGTTCTGAGTGTCGACAACTCCCGGGATAGCTGAGATGGCCGCCTGCACCTTCGGCCCAAGATCGTGCAGAAGTGTGGTGTCGTTCGAAAAGAGTTTGATCTGAATCGGTTCGGGCGAGTTCGAGAGATCGTTGATCATATCCTCAAGGACCTGCACAAACTCGACGTCAAGTTCCGGCTCCTGCTCCTTAATCTTCTGACGTACGTCCGAAATAATCTCATCGATGGGACGTGATCGCTTTGTCTTCAGGCGAACCGAGATATCGCCGGTATTCGCCTCTGTGACGGCCGCGAGACCAAGCTGAAGACCGGTGCGGCGTGTTGTAATCGAAACCTCGGGCGTATCGCGGAGAATCTTTTCGACACGATCGAGCGCTTTGTTCGTCGTTGCAAGAGAGCTGCCCGCTGGCATGATGTAGTCGAGGATAAAGCTCCCTTCGTCCATCGCTGGCAACAGATTCGATCCCAGTGCGCTGTAGGCAAAGTAGCCCAATACGATGAGAACTCCGGATATGGCTGCTAACGCCCAGGTTCGGCGAATCGTCCAGCCGAGCACGCGGTTGTGAAAGTCGAGAACGCGCCGCATGAAGGGGCCATTCTCTTGATGGTCCGCCATCGAGCTATCTGCAGACGGCTTAGAAGATGCATCTTCATGTTGACGCAGAAGCGAAAGTGAGAGCGCAGGCGTAAAGGTCAAAGCCAACAGGAGCGATGTGAGAAGCGCCGCAGTCATGGTCACGGCCAACGCCCGGAAGAAACTACCAGTCACCCCTGTAACCGCGATCAAAGGAAGAAAGACGACCACGGGTGTAACGGTAGACCCGATGAGAGGAACCGTGATCTCGTGCAGCGCAGTGCGTACTGCATCGACACGGGACTGCCCACGATCCCGATGCACGACTATATTTTCCACGACCACGATAGCGTCGTCGATGACAAGGCCGATAGCGGCGGCAAGACCGCCAAGCGTCATTAGGTTAAAGCTCTGTCCGATGATCCAGAGAAAAAGAATTGTAACTGCGACGGTGACAGGTATCACCAGGCCCGCGATCAGCGAAGAGGTCCAGTCGTGCAGAAAAAGAAACAGGATGACGCACGCAAGCAAAAGCCCGATAAGAATGGCGTCGCGAACACTGGCAATGCTCTCACGAACGAGTTCCGATTGGTCATAGAACGGCGTGAGATGAACCCCTGGGGGTAGAGTCTTTGTGAGCTGAGCGATCTCAATGGCGACCGCAGCAGCCACAGCCACCGTGTTGCTGGAAGGCTGCCGCGTTATGTTGAGCAACACGGACGGCGTGCCATTGGCGTCGACGGTAGTGTAGACGGGAAGAGTCGCAGGCCCGAGGGTTGCTACATCCGAGATACGAATCGGGACACCGGCGGCGGTGGTCTTGACGACGAGACGCCCGAGCGATTCGACATCATGCGCCTGAGCGCCCACCAGTCCAAGAATCAGCTGGTGATCGGCCTCGTACAGTCCAGGAGAATCAATGATATTCGAGGTCTGCACCGCGTTCACGAGATCGAGAACGGTGACGCCCGCCGTCTGCAAACGGGCAGGATCCGGGACGATGTGAAACTCAGGAACCTTACCGCCTTGAACCACGACCGTGCTTACGCCCATGACACGGTTCAAGGGAGGCTTGAGATCATAGGTGGCGATCTGCCATAAAGCAGTGGGCGAGGCAGTGTTAGGACCACGGTCATCTGCCGTGAGCGCATACCCAAGAATAGGAAAAGTCGCGAAGGTCAGACGATTCGTGGTGATCTTTGCCGTGCTGGGCAGGCTCGACTGGATCTTTGCCAGGGCAGAGTCGGTAAGCTGCAAGGTCCGGAACATGTCCACATTCCAGTCGAAGAAAAGACTCACCTCTGCAGACCCGCGACTGGTGGTGCTACGGACCGTCATCAACCCGGGGACGCTGTTGACGGCATCTTCAATGGGCTTTGTGATCGTGACCTGCATCTGCTCGACCGGCATCACACCGTTATCGACGCCAATAACGACACGCGGAAAGTTCGTATCCGGAAAGACAGAGATGGGCACTTGGAATGCCGCGTAGATGCCGGCAATCGTGAGGACGATGAGGAAGAAGAAGATCGGCTTGGCCGCACGCGACAGCCAGAAGTCTCGTTCGTCAACAGCAGGAGGGTTCCGCAAACTCACTCTTTGCCTCCCGTTTCGGCGTCGCTCTTGCCCGCGGAATCTTTCTCCTCCGCCGGTCCCACTTTGACCTTCGTACCTTCGTCGAGCCCGTAGCCGCCAGTTGTAATGACCATATCGCTGGGCTTCAGACCGCTAACGATCTGCGCCGATTCATCAGTCTGGATGCCGACAGTGACGTTCCGCTTAGCAGCCGCGCCGTCCGCGCCTATCACCATGACGATCTTGCCTGCGCCTTCTGGAGAGCGCTGAACCGCCTCCGTGGGAATCAGGAGAGCGTTCTCTACGGTTCTTCCCTTAAGAGTGGCATGCACCGACGTACCGGCCTTCAGTGTGCCCTTCGGATTCGGTACTCGAAGCCAAACTTCAACCGTCGTGCTGCCAGGATCGAGCGCTGGACTGATGAGCGAGACCTTCGCGTCTAACGGCTCTTCTATTCCGGGCACGGCAATCGTGGCGGGAGAACCCACGACAAGCCGCTGGGCCTGCATCTGAGCAATGTGCAACTTCGCGATCATGAAAGAGGTGTCCATCACGGTTACGACGGGAGTTCCAGCAGCGGCAGTCTCCCCTGCGAAGAGGGGGCGATCGGTAACGAAGCCGGAGATCGGTGTCTTGATTTCGGTGTAGCTAAGTTGTGCTGCCGCACCCAGGTACTTTCCTTTCGCGGAGGTGAGCTGCCCCTTCGCCGATTCCAATGAAGCGCTGGTGCCAACCTTGCCAAGCGCCTCGTATTTCTGTTTCGCGATATCGTACGCTGCCTGCGCCTGCAGAGCAGTTGTTCGCGCAGTATCATAGTCACGGCCTGGTATCGCTCCCTGAGACAGCAACTGCTTGCGGGCATCGAGAATACTGTTGTCGAGATCGAGAGTAGCTTTGGCTTGTTCCAGGTCAAGCCGAGCGCGGGTCTGCTCTTCGGGTACTGCAGACTGGGTTGCCGCCGCATAAGCCCCTTGCGCTGCGTCGAAGGCACCTTTGTTATCCATCGCGGCCGCGGCGAGATCTTCGTTCTCAAGTGTGGCTAAGAGTTGTCCGGCTTTGACGTGGGAGCCACGTTGAACGTAAAACTTACGCACCGGCGCAGTCACTTTAGGTAAGATTGCAGCCTGCGCAACAGGGGCGAGAGTCGCATCTGCGTCAATCTCCTCAGTGATCGGGCCAGTTGCGGGGTGGGCGGCTTGAACGGTGACGACCGGCTTCTCGGCCGTATCATCCGCCTTCTTGCAGCCGCTCTGAACCAGCAGGGAAGCGGACAGGAACATTAAAGATGCAGCCACTCCTGGTGCCCCAGCTCGTTTTGTCGTCTTAGTTACCATTTTGTCGGCCACGGTTAAATCGTCCCCGTAAGTAGTTGAAGGTTTGCCAGCGCAACCTGATAGCGAATGTTGCCGTCCTGATACGCAAGCTCTGCGCTAGTAAAGGAGTTTTGTGCGTCGACAACCTCCAGAACGGTCGCCTCGCCTGCGGAGTAGCGCATCCTGGTCAGGCGAAGGCTTTCTCGTGCTGTCTGTACGCTCAACTCAAGCGAAGCAAGCTGATCGTGAGCGAGAGAAGCCTCTCCGTAGAACTCCTCAAGTTGTGCAATCAGTGTGCGCTGCGTCGATGTCAGCGCCACCTTGGCAGCGTCGCGAAATATGTGCGCTTGTTTGATCTTGTGCTGCGTTGCAAGCCAGTCCCAAACAGGAATGTCGAGTGTCGCCGAAGCGGAGTAGCCAAGGTTGCGAACACCGTCGGGGCCGTTCGCAGCGAACTGCGCGGCATCGATACCATACGAGTAGTTAAGCACCAGATCAGGCAGGTAGGCAGCGCGTGCGGCGGTGATGTCGAGATCTTTCGATCGCAGCGTTGCCAGGGCGCTCTTCAGTTCGGGATTATTCGCGGCTGCCTGGGTCTCCACCACGGTTCGCTCCGGAAGCAGAGTTGCTACAGGAAGCGTGACACTGTACGGCGAGCGCGGATCAGGAAACAACAGGACGCCAAGATCAAGACGGGCCTTCTGCGCCTGCAGCTGAGCATCGCCAAGATCTCGCTGCCGTTGTTGCAGCGTCAACTGTGCCTTGATCACATCCGCGTGTGCTACTTCTCTAGCTGCTTCCCGTTGCTGCGTCTGTTTGACGAAGTCAGCAGCCTCGTTAGTGGCACGCTGTTGAATAACAGTCCGTTCTTGCGCTGCTGTCGAGTTATAAAACAGACCGACTACCGTCGAAGTTAGACCCCTGCGGCTGATCTCCAACTCCGCGCTCGCGATAGCAGCCGCGGCTCCCGCGCGAGCCACAGCGTTGTACTGCGCAAGCCCCAGCGTCTCGGTAGCAACGCCCTGGCTGGTGTACTCGTGCACGGTGTTGTTGGCGATGAACTTGGGCGCAGCCTGTGATCCGATCGAGCCAGCCCCGTTATGCGCACCATTCGGTTGCGTGTAGAGATATTGATTGTGATAGACCACAGAAGGAAGCAAAGCTGCCCGAGCGATCGAGCGGTCAAGCTGTGCGCTCTTGCTCGCTGCCACTGCCGCGGCAAATGCTGGCTCGTTCGTTCGTGCCAGCGATAGGGCCAGGTCAAGCGTAATCGCGGGGCCGGGCTGGCTCCCATTTTGCACGAGCACCTGTGCCGCTGCTCCACCGTTCGCCTGCGTGGCTCCGGGGTTGATGGGGGACGCAGTACTCTGCGTCGGCTCTGTAAGCTCCTGGACAGCTATCCCGGAAGTACTCGACTGCCACGCGCTAGCCGGGGATGGCGCGACAGCAACCGCCACCGCCCAGCCAAACGCGAAGATCGTATTGAGTTGAAAGATTTGTTTCATGGTTTGCTTCACACCCACCGATTGCGAGGAATCCCGGCTAGTCCTGGCCGATCACCAGCACGGTAAAGCTATCGGGCAGGATAGACGGGCGCGGGTGAGGAGTCGCGGCGGTTGCAGGCGGTGCAGCGCCGAACTTGGCCGTTACCGTGTAGATCTTTCCGGTCGATGAGTCGAACGCCATCGTTCGTGCACCCTTCATCGTCGAAAGCGTCTGTATCACTGGATACGTTGCCTGGCTTGCATCGACAACGCTCAGCGTCCCGTCGCCATTGGAAGAGAACACCAGCTTCTTGCTCGCGTCATATCCAGCGGCATCAGGTCCATCGCCAATGGTCGGCGCACCCAGCGACTTGCCGGTGTGCGAATCGGTGACTACCATCTTCTTGCCGTCGCAGACAGAAAAGAGACGTCCGCCATCCTTATCGAAGGCCAGTCCCGACGGCGAGTCGCATCCGGCCAGCGGCCACGTGGCAGTAATCTTTTGAGCTTTGGCGTCGAGTCGCACAATGCTGTTCTTATCTTCGATGTTTACGAAGACAGTTCCCGCGTCGTCGCTTTGGGGGAACTCCGGTTTGCCGGGCAGCGCGACGGTGCCTATCACTTTACGATTGGCTGCATCGATCACCGTGGCGTTCTTGCTTGATCCATTGAACGCCCACAGCGTATTGGTGGAGCCCTCATAGGCCATGCCATCGGGATTCGTTCCGGCCGGAATCTTCGTCAGCGTAGAAAAATTGGAAGTATCGAAGACCACAACGTTGTTTGCTCCGCCATCTGAAGCAAAACCAGTCTTGCCATCGGGAGCGATGACGACGCCGTGGCATCGAGTCAATCCCTCAACGGCTCCGATGACCTTTCCAGTATTGGTGTCGACGACGTCGACGCGCGTCAGGTGGGCGATGTAAAGGCGATGGGATGTCGGGTCGACCGTCAGGTAGTCCCAGCCCCCCGTGCCTCCGATAGCCCATCGCTGTTCAATCTGGAATGGCTTTTGCGCCGTGGCAGACGATGTCGTAAGGAAGGGAACTAGCGTCGATGCGGCAAAGATGAGGGAAGAGACTACTCGTCTGCTTTGATTCGGCATGTCAAGAACACTCCAGAATTGAAGAAATTTGTTTCTACAAATATCGCAGAGCTGGCTTAATGTACGCTTAAGACGTCACAGCTCCTTTTTCAAAATTCCTTGTAGTCCTATGATCTGTTCTTTGGGTTGTTGACGGCACCAGTGGCAGGGTAACGATGGCGCTCGTGCCATGCCCGGGATTACTCTTCAGGCGAATAGCTCCGTGGTATCGCAAAACGATTGCCTTTGAGATCGCCAGCCCCAGACCCGTGCCGCCAGTTCGCCGGCTACGGGACGGATCGCCTCGGTAGAACCGATCGAAGACGTGCGGAAGTACATCTTCTGGAATCCCTTCCCCATCGTCCTCAACAATCAATTGGGCCAACTCTCCCTGACTACTAACGATCGCGCGGACCTCGGTGCCGGCTCCGCTGTGTTGAATCGCATTGTGAATCAGGTTGGAGCAAAGCAGGCGAAGCTGGTCGGGATCGCAAAAAACGAGAGTCGAAGTATCTGCGTTGACCGCCAGGCTGATGCGGTGGAAGCTGGCCAGCGTCCGAAAATGCTCAGCCACGTCGCGGAGAACGTCGCCTAGTTCGACAATACGATACGACTCCGGCTGTTCCCCGCCCTCTTCAAGTCGCGCCAGGGTCAGCATCTTAGCTACAAGTTCCTCCATGCGTTCAGAGTCAACTGTCACTCGCTCGAGTCCCTCTTCATATTCCTTCGCGGATCTCGTGCGCATGGTCAAAAGCTGCAGAGAAGACTTCACCACCGCCACCGAAGTCTTCAGCTCGTGGGCAGCATCGCTCACGAACTGTCTTTGTTGCGCGAAAGACTGCTCAAGTCTTAGGAGCGCGGATTCAATGGCTGAGACCAGCGGCTCTAGCTCTCGCACATAGCGGGCCTGACTGGAGGGACCCAGGTTCCACGAAGTTACCGAGATCTTGCCCGCTTGTTCGACCAGCTCATATAAAGGTTGAAGCCCGCCGCGTAACAGACGCAGCAACACGACTCCGGTTATTACCAGAAGTAGAAGGCCCGAGAGTGCATAGAAAGCGATGGCATTCCGAACTCTTTCCCAGACCGGGTGAGTGCGAGAACCGTAAAGAATGATGACATGTCGAGCAACGCCACCTTTGGCATCCCCCGGATCGACCACACGCAAACCGGGCCTGCGGAGGACCCTGTAGCGAATCCCTCCAACCGTCAGATTTCGAAACTCCCTCGTGTCGGTGCTGGCCAACTCCTGCTCCCCGCCTGGCCACCCTTGCGACCCGATCACGCGGCCACGATCATCACGCACGATATAAATGTCCCGCTTCGGAGCGAGACCCTCGGTTCCATAAAGCATCAAGTTGTCTTCCGGGTCTTCTGCGTCCTGGACCGCACCCAGTACGGAATCTGCTCGACCACGCAGCACTACATCCAAGGCTCGGAAGTGTGAAATCGCCTCATAGACACTGGCGATCCCAATCAAGGCCAGCAGAGAGCAGAGTTCCACCAACAGCACAGCTGTGATCAGGCGTCGTGTCAGCGAGTAGGTCTTCATGCCGATTCATCCTCGGCTTCCTTGAAGGTTGTGTACTCCATCACAAGCCTGTAACCCCGATTGCGCAAATTCTCGATCGTTGGCGGATTCGTCCCCTCCCCGAGCTTGCGTCTCAGGTTCGAAACATGTGCCTCGATCACATTGGAGTGATGCACCCAGTTAAAGTCGTACATGTGCTCCAGCAACTCCCGCTTGGAGACAATAGCGCGAGGGCGATGCATCAGGTACTCGAGAATACGGTACTCCATGGGAGAAAGCACAATCGGCATGCCTGCACGGAAGACACTCTGGTCTCCGGTATGGAGTTCCAGATCACCCAGGCGAAGCGCAGGACTAGCCATACCTTTGCCCCGTCGAATAAGCGCCTTTGCCCTGGCAATCACCTCTCCGAGATCGAAAGGCTTGCTCAGGTAGTCATCCGCGCCGCTGTTGAGGAGTTGAATAATCGAAGACCGCTCGCTCCGTGCCGTCAGGATCAGGACCGCAGTGCTGTCCCTTCGTTCGCGGAGCCGGCGAAGCACCGTCAAGCCATCTAACTTCGGCAGCATAAGATCGAGAATAATCAAGTCGTAGCACAGATTTTCAGCGAGATCCAGACCCGTTTGCCCATCCTCAGCATGATCTACCGCGAAGCCAGGTCCGTCGCGCAGCGCATGCGCCACGTTTTCGGCAAGGCGAATCTCGTCTTCAACTAGCAGTACACGCATGAGTAGATCTCAACACACAAAGCTTAAGCCAGCCTTAAACTGCCCATCCGCCGAAATGATTTGCCGGCGTACAGACTAACGCGAATATCAAGATTCTGAACCGTGAGACTTCTCGCAGGCCGATCAACCGGCTTTGGCTCGAAAGCTTCTTCCACGTCTCTCCGGACCAAATCCAAAGATGAAGAGCAGCATCACAATCACCACTACTTCAAAGATCGTAAGTGCTAAAGGATATCCCAGGTGATCGCGCAACAGAAACTCGATGGAGACTGCTGGCGATGCTATCAGCACACCCAGTTGGTAGACGAATCCAGGGAACAGGCTGCGCACCGAATCTGGAGAAAGTTCGTTCAGGTGTGCCGGGATGACTCCAAAGGCTCCCTGCACCCCGGTTTGCATCAGATAGGATCCGACGACAAGCATCAGAATCGTTCCGCCGAAGGCCCATGCCGGAATCGCTGCGAGGCTCAAAACCAGAGCCATCATAATCGCATATCGCCTTCCTACTCTTTCGGAGATGTATCCAAAGAAGACGGCGCCAGTGATGGCTCCGATGTTATAGATGATCGGAATCCCATACAACGGTTTCATGCCCAGCACCAAAGAGCTTCCGACGGCCGGAATACTCTTGAGAAAGTCGGGGTAAAGATCTTGTGTCCCGTGCGACAGACAGGACATCACGACCATCACCAACAAAAGGTACGAGAAACTCCCCATGTGTTGAAAAAGAGTCTTGAAGATCGTCTTTACTGAGCCCATCCGGTGAAGCTTCCATGCTTCAGACTCCGGCGAAAGTAAAGTCAGGACGACAATTACCGCCGCCATCAACGTTCCTACGAGGAACATCGAATGCCATCCCAGGCGCGGCATGATCGTCAACATACCCACGGCTGCCAGAAGATATCCGAACGGGTAGCCTCCCTGCATCATCCCGGAGAGAAGGCCCCGCAACTTTCTTGGGGCGTTCTCCATCGCGAACGAAGCCCCAATACCCCAATAGCCCCCCATGCCAATTCCATATAGAGCCCGCATCACGACAAAGAATGTGTAGTTCGGAGAGAAGCCGCTTAAAACCGTGATGAGCGAAAAGTAGATGACACACAGCATCAGCGGCTTTCTGCGTCCAAACCGGTCAGCCAGTGCTCCAAAGATCAAGGCGCCAACGGGGCGCATCGCCAGGGTGATCGAGATCGTAAAGACAATTGCTCTCTTCTCTACTTGAAAGTGACTCGCGAGAGTGTCGAAAAGGAAGACAATGACAAAGAAATCGAACGCGTCAAGTACCCAGCCGAGCAGACCGGAAGCCACTGCGAACTGCCAGCCGGGCGTGTTCTGTTCAGTTTGCGAAACAGTCAATTCATCTTCAATATGCATGCAAGGCCCTCGCTGGCATCGATGGTGCAGGCATCGCCAGTACCCCAGCAGACTTCTGAGCTAAAACTGCGTTGCCACTCTTAACAGAGGTTGGGGAGAAGAAGCATTGAACAGCAAGCGCGATGTCGGCTTCGAGTGCCTCCATCGCGCTTAGGTTCTAGAAGACAAACTTCGCTCCAAGTTGGATCTGTCGAGATGACGAGGAGGTTTGGTTGAGTGCCGTGGGGAGGGAAGTCCCATCGAAATCATAGGCAGAATTATTTTGACCGAAGCTGTTCAGGAACCCAGGAGAGAGGTAGTTGGTGTGGTTGAGAATATTGAAGAACTCCGCCCGGAACTGCACATTGAAGGTGTCCGATATTCGCGGCACTTTTGTGTTTTTGAAGAGAGAAAAATCTACAGTCGTGAGATGTGGACCATAGAAACTGTTACGTCCGGAGTTTCCGACAACGTTCGAGCAGAACTGGCGCCCCGCAGGAGCTGCAGGTCCTGAGTAGTTGAGAAAAGAGTTAGGCGCGCATCCCAGAGGGTTCGCCGCAGTTGCAACTCCAAGAGACAACGGCGCCGTCGGTGGCGTGAAGCAATTGGTATTGATGTAGTTCAATCCCTTACCGCCTGTGGGTTTGCAACCAGGAAGTACATCTGCAAAGTCCATGGAGTAGTCACCGTTGAACCCCGTGCCGAGAGGATCATTTCCTCCTCCCACCGTCACCGTAAAAGGAGCGCCCGTCTCTGCGGTGACGATGCTCCCAACCTCCCATCCGTGGGCCGCGAAGTTTGCAAACGAAGAAGAGAAGTTCGGTGCCGGAATCTCCCAGATGAAGTTACCGGTCAGGACCTGTCTGATATCGAAGTCACAAGCCCCAATCCTGGCCTGCTTGTTGAACAGAAGCGGAACAGCGATCGAATTCAAATAGGTGTCGCCCGTGACTGGAGCTGAACTAAGATCGCGGCACTTGCTCCAGGTGTATGAGAGTTGCCCTTGAATGCCGTGATCCGCCGTCTTCTTCAGTTGGGATTGCAGTCCCTCATAACTGGCCGCCCCATCGAACAACACAGGACGAATGCCGGCCCCGCCGCCCCAATTGGGATCGACTCGTGTCCCAGTCTGTGTGTTCGCACATGTGCTTCCTGCGCTGAGCGAAGATGGGTCACATGGAAAGACGAGACCGACTCCACTCACCACGGTCCCTTGCACGAGATTGATATCGTCAGCTGCTGCCGACAGGTGGAGGGAACGAGAGCCTACATAGCCGAGGGTCATCATGAAACCCTGTCCCAGGTCCTGCTGGATATTTACATTCCAGTTGTAAACGGCTGCGCGCTTCGGATGGATGTCGATGTAACGATTCCGAATCTTCTGACGGTTGAAGTTAACATTGCCGTCGATGACGCCCGTTCCCAGAGTCGCATTAGGATCCGTGCCAATAATTTGGAACGGAGCAGTCGCCGCTGTATTCAATCCAAACTCATAAGGCAGGGGCAGCACGTCAAACATTCCGAACGCTCCGCGCACCGCCGTCTTCCCGGCGCTAAAAGGATCCCAGGAGAATCCAACTCGCGGCTCGAAGTCTTTGGTCGTGGGATTGGAGGAGATTGGACTGTTCACACCGACCGGACCACATGCTGTACTGCTGGCTCCGCAGTTGACCAGTGTTGTGATCTCCTGGAAGCCCGCGGCTGCAACGGTATAACCATTGACCGTATAACCCGGAACCGTATTCGAATCGGTTGGTTTGGTCGTCGCTTCGTACCGTAGTCCCAGGTTCAGAGTGAAGTTCTTAGTCACGGTCCAGTCGTCCTGAACATAGCCAGCGAAGAGACTCTCACGCAGCCCCACCTCGGTGGACCCTCCCGGAGCAAGCGCGTTTAGCTGATCGGCTTGATTGCTCAAAAACTTCCCGAGGCTGGAGTAAGTGTTCATTCTTCCGTTTGGACTGAGTTGCTCGAGAACGTTGTATCGCATCCGCTCAAAGGCGAAGCCGAGCTTGATCGAGTGGGTGCCCTTCGTCAGGAAGGCGTCATCATAGATCTGACCTGAGGTCCACGCATGGTTGAACTTATTAAATCCATTGAGCCCATAAGCCGTCGTAAGGCCGGCGACCGGCAGCTGCGGTGGCGCTTTGGAACCCGGCGCAATCGCAAGGGCCGCATCAGTTGCTACAGCGTTGCCAGAGATAGGTGTGTTGATCTTGCCGATGATTCGGCTAACACCGCCTCGCAAAGTGTTTGCGAACGAAGGACTAAAGACGTGGGTCTCTTCCGCCGTATAGAGCTGTCTGCGAGAGAAGACGCCGTGGACTGCATTATTAAGTGGATCGGCCTGGGTCTGCGGCCCGGAATCGAAGAAGTAGGTCGCGTCAAGATTGTCCCGATTCGAGATCTTTTGATCAAAGCGGGTGATGACGTAGTTTTCTGACGCGTGGGTAGGTGTGGACACGTTGAGGGATTGAATTCCGTTTATGTCAGGCGCGCTCGTGGGGGCCACCGGCCACAAAGCAAGATAGGGAACGATCGCAGGCACCGCGAGGGCTCTCGAGGCGGCGTCCGGAACGTGGATAGTACCGGAGTTCGACTGACTCTGCCGAATACCTTCGTAGTCCACGAAGATGAAAGAGTGGTCCTTGTAGATCGGCGCTCCCGCGGAACCACCAAACTGAAGCCGGCGGAACGAGGGGATCTGTGGACCGTCAAAGTAGTTGCGGGCATCGAAGATGCTGTCGCGATCGAAGAAGTAAGCAGTCCCATGAACTGCGTTCGTACCCGACTTGGTGATCGCGTTGATAACTGCGCCGGAAGTCCGTCCATACTCCGCCGTGTAGTTGGCGGTCAGCACAGAGAATTCACCGATTGCGTCAACTCCCAGATTGACCCCCGTTGCGCCGCCGGGTGCTGCATTTGAGTAGTCATTGGTGACCATACCGTTCACCCGGTAGGTATTTTCGTTTGCACGATGACCACCGTCACTCAATTGGTTGCCAAAGCCACGATTTCCCTTGTTGGCGCTAAAGCCGGTAGTCGCCTGGTTGGGAATACTCACAACTCCTGGTTCAAGTGTCGCCAGCGAGGTCCAGTCTCGACCGTTCAACGGCAACTCTCGAACTGTCCTTGAATCTACCGTTGCGTTCAGACCAGACGACGAGGATTGAATAGAAGGCGGAATCGTAGTCACGATCACAGTTTGAGAGACTTTGCCGGGCAGCAGCTTCCCATCATAGGTCTGTTGCGCACCCACAGTGAGAGTCAGACCCTCTTGCAGCACTGTGCTAAACCCGGTCGCCTCTACCTTGACGGTATAGCTCCCCGGAAGAAGATTTGGAATGACGTAAAACCCCGCGTCGTTGGTCTTGGCGGATCGGCTTGAACCGTTCGAAATATTTTGAGCGGTGACCAGCGCTCCCGGTACTATTGCGCCCGAGTTGTCAGAGATCTCCCCCGAAAGTGTCGCACCCGATACCTGCCCCGCTGCCGGTTTCGAAAGACCGACACCGACGATAAGTGCACTCAAGGTGCACACCAACAAACGCGACCCAAACTTTCTGTAGTCGATTCCAAACGTCATAGCGCCTCCAACTGCCTCATTAAGAAAGTGAATTTTCCGTGCTCATGGCACAGTTCAGGACTCTGCAAGTGCGTGAATATTGAACCTTAGTCGTGAAACAGGCAATAGATCACGTATCAGTTGGCAAACATTTGGAGATAACGCTACTACTCCTTTGAATTGAGTGAGTTTCGCCGGCGTATAACAGGTCGCAGCCCGCGCCTTTGTAATTGACATGACACAGAAGAGGGGCTTATAGTTCGACGCTGTCGTCAAGTATTCACAAACGCGGGCTTATATCTCATGATCTCGGAGCAAGTCGAAACACATTTCCGCATCGTCCGATTCGGCCTATTTGAGGTCGATCTCGAAGCGTGTGAGCTTCGAAAGAAGGGTGTGCGCATTAAGCTCCAGGATCAGCCGCTACATATTTTAAGAGTGCTCATTGAACGTCCAGGCGAGATCGTAAGCCGGGAAGAATTACGGCATCGACTCTGGCAGCCGGACACCTTTGTTGACTTCGACCACAGTCTGAATACCGCCATGATGCGACTCAGGGAGGTTCTCGGTGATTCATCTGAGAATCCCAGATTTATCGAGACCGTCCCGCGCAAGGGCTACAGATTTGTCGCCCCGGTTCACCAGATCAGACCCGAAACACCAGCAGACTTCGCAGGAACTCAGGAAGTGAATCAGGCTACTCTTCCGCCTGCGACGGAATCGAAAGACCTCGATCAGAGCACGGGTGACGTGGCCGCTGCTCCTACAACTTGGACCAAAAAAAGTTATCAGATCTCGCTGTTTCCTGCGTTGGCGATCGTTGTAATTCTGGTTCTATTGACCGCGATCGTGTCGTCAATTTTCTTCAGACTCCGACCCGACAGCATATTTGCGTACGCCCCATCGAAGCCCATCACGTCTCTGGTCGTACTGCCAATGGAAAATCTCTCAGGCGACAAGAGCCAGGAGTACTTCGCCGATGGCATGACCGACGAACTCATCGCAAGCCTCGCGAGAATTAGTTCAATTCGAGTGCTCTCTCGCACCACGGCCATGGAGTACAAAGACTCGCATGAGTCACTCGGGAAAATCGCCCGTGACCTTGGAGTGGACGCAGTCGTCGAAGGTACGGTCCTTCGCTCCGGGGATCGTGTAAGGATCACCGCAGAGCTGATCCAAGTCTCCACCGACAGGCATCTCTGGGCCGATACCTACGAGAGTCCGCTCGATGACGTCCTCACCTTGCAAAACCGGGTAGCCTCCGCAATTGTTGAACAGATCCGCATCCAGCTGACGTCCCAGGATAAAACCCGCCTGGCCAGCAGGCGTCTCGTCAAGCCCGACGCGTACGAAGACTTCCTAAAAGGGTTGTTCTACTGGAACAAGCGTTCCAGGGAAGACCTCCTCAAAGCCATCGACTACTTTCAATTGGCTATTGTGAAAGACCCGCAATACGCCTTGGCATATGCTGGTCTGGCAGACTGCTACGGCATTCTCGGAGCAGCTATCGTAGGCACTGTTCCCACGATTGAAGTCGCCCCGAAGGCCGAAGCCGCTGCCATGAAGGCGGTCGAACTGGATGACTCTCTCGCCGAGACGCAGACCGCCTTGGCGACGGTCCAGTTCAACTACAAGTGGGACTGGAAAGCCGCCGAAAGAGGGTTCCGAAGGGCCATCGAGCTGAACCCCAACTACGCGACCGCCCATCAGCGATACTCCCTCTACTTGACCGCAATGGGACGTCGAAGCGAAAGCCTGCTGGAGATGGAGCGCGCTCGGTCACTTGACCCGCTCTCCGTCAGTATGAACTTCAGTCTCGGATGGCGGCTCTACATGGCTCGCGAGTACGACCGCGCCATCGTGCAGCTGAACGATGCAATCGAAATGGATCCAACCTTCGTACTTCCTCATATCGTGCTTGGACAAGCCTACGAGCAGAAGGAAGACTACGCGAAGGCGATCGCCGAGCTGGAGAAGACGGCAATCATGTCGCACCAGAGCCCCCCTGTCATCGCAGCTCTCGGACACGTCTACGCCGTTGCAGGGAGAATCAATGAAGCCCATAAGATTCTCGAAGAGCTTCAGTCGGAGTCGCAAACTGGCTACGTCTCTCCTTTTTATGTTGCCCTTGTCTACGCGGGCTTGAAAGACGAGAGCCGCACCATGGAGTGGCTCGAGAAAGCCTACGCCGATCGCTCCAACAGTATGGTCTTCGCTAACGTAGATCCTCGACTCGACAACCTGCGAAGCGACCCGAAGTTTCAACACCTTCTCGAACGAATGAAGTTTGCCCTTTAGGCATCTTGTCAGCGAAACATCTTTAGTGAGACGTCATCTCGACCGAAGCCGTGCGGTCTTATCGCACGGCGCAGTGGAGAGGCCCCGCATTTCGCTTTTGCAGTTGCTTTCTTACAAGCTCGCTTGAACTTCTGGACCCTACAGCTTCGGAGAGGGAAGTACGGTGGAGTTACGCGGCGTTGTCTGAAGCACTAGCCGAGTATCGCGAGCGAAAGTGACGTCCCGTCCACGCTTGATCCACCGTTCGTAGATTGAGATCGCCGCTCCGTAGTAACCGAGTCCGGCAGCGAGGTTTCGCTGCTGCGCGGCCGTTCCGATAATAAAGCCGATAAAACCGAGACTGTTGGAAGCAACTGCATCCTTCCCGAATCCGCCACCCTTATCTTCATCGAGTGGCCGCGCAGCAAGCACCAGCAGGGTGAATGGGACCAGAAGTTTATCCTGCGGCTTTGGCTTCACCTGGCCTTCTGAATCGAGCGCAAGCTTGTCCGGAGCTGCAGAGTCGGCTCCCGTAAGAGATGCCTGAACATTCTGCGTCGTGCCGCTCGGTAGGATCAGTTGCCGAAAGGCGAAGTGCAGCGTTCCGCCACGACCGAAGTTGCGGGCCGGCTTGGCTTCTGTAACCGCCCCGACGATTGTGGCGCCTTCGGGCACTGCAATGGTGTGGTCCGGGTTATAAATAGGCTCCGCCACCGTCGCCCTTATCTCCTGGCCAGACTTTGAGGTAGCAGAGCTCAGCGAGTCGCCGAGGTAAGCCTGGATGATCCACGTCTTGCTATCAACCTGCGACGACGCAGGTGTGATCGCGACTGGCTGCGCCGTTGCATCAGTCTCTACAGCTTGTGGCGAAAGAGAGAGCGGCTCCGAGGTTTCAACCGTCCACGCCGTTTTCTTTTCAATGCGCTGAGGGTGATAGGGAAGCTGCGTATAGAGAAACTGCGTGAGGCGGTCTCCTTTATCCGGGCCGGTAATAATGGCGAGCTTATCTTTTAGGATTTGGACACCATTGTCCCATTGCTGGTGGACGAAGCCTCCTTTGCGAGGCGGCGGTGCGACCAGACGATAGATCGGAGCGCCATCGGTAGCGACACCGGTCACCAGTGGGACCGTTGCGCCATCGGCCAAAGTCACACTCGTAAAGCGAACGACAGGGATACGAAAGGGAGTGAAATCCCCACGAAGGCGGGCGGTAACGCGACGCGAGTGGTTGGCGCGCAGACCTACAACAGTGCCGGAGACAATGGTCTTGGCTGGAAGAACTTCTGTCTCGTCAACATAGATCGGGTAGATGAGCTCCGCTCTTATCGGTTGGCCAACCCGCATCGGAAGATGATCTTCGATCTGGACCGGAAAGGGTGTACCTGCAGGAAGGGTAACGCTTTGAGCTGTGCAGACGCTGGCAAGAAATGCCAGGGAGCACAAGGGGAGTTTTCGCAAAACCATACTCCATGATGAACCCCGAAACTTAACTCAACATTAAGACACGCGAAACCTAATTGAAATCAGAGATCTAGATACAAGGCCCGCACAGGAATCTACGTATTGGACGTAACGCTTCAGCCTTCACGCCCACTTAAGTCTTTGCTGGCAAACTATCGAAGTTCTTAGAGAACTGCAGGGAGCAAAAACCATGAAAAGAAACATGTCAGCTTTGACGACCGCGCTGCTGATAAGCAGCTCCTCCTTGATCGTGCTTGGACAAGAGAAGACGTTGAACCGTTCTCAGCTCCCACCCGCCGTTGAGAAGACTGTACAGACACAGTCCCAGGGAGCCACCATCAAAAGATTTATTACTGAGCGGGAGAATGGCAAGACGGTCTATGAGGCCGAGATGATCGTGAAAGGTCATACAAAAGATATTCAAATTGCCAAGGATGGAACCCTGAACGAGATTGAAGAAGAAGTCTCAATGGATTCTCTTCCTCTGGAAGTTCAAACAGCATTGCGAACAAAGGCAGCAGGGGCAGTGATCACCAAGGTGGAATCATTGACCAGGCAGGGCTCTGTGGTCGCCTACGAGGCATCAACCCTCAAAGGAAGTCAAAGAGGTGAAATTCAAGTCGGACCGACAGGAAAGCAACTCGCCCATCCTGAATAAAGCTCAAGCGGGTGGCCTCTAAGTGACGACAAACACGCTCTACTTTAAAAGAAGAGCCACCGCTTGCGAAAGGGAGATGTCCAAAGGCAGCGGCTGGAAGTCGCGATGGATTGAGTGCTGACGCCGGCCTATCGTTTTAAAGAGAGCGATACGTCCGTCGATCTTAACGTCGAGCAGGGTAGTCTTCCACACACCTGGCCCGACAAGATCGCGTGTGGTCGTGAAGTTCGTTCCCCGATGAATGGTGCCCAGCACACCGTATCCATACGAAACGTCATCGAACAGATAGCCGCTGAGCTGATGGAGTCGTCGTGATCGACCATCAACGATCAGCGTTCCACTCATGCCATGGAGGGCTCGTTCCTCAAAAGTCTGCGGAATGTAATTCGGGTTGGGTTTGTAATTGATGCGAAGCCAGGACCCCTCGTGCCCGCCATCCTCGAACACGAAAGCTCGAGGCAAAAGATCGACCATCTCCCTCGCATGTTTTTCGTCGTTCTGTTGCTCTTGCTTGCTGTTTCGAAGAGAACTCGGATCCGCTGCGATCGACTTGATCCGGGCGACTTCCTCTGCGCGACGGCCCGCGGAGAGCGGTTGGCCATCCTCTGCAATGAGATACCTGAGTCTTCCCTCCCAGATATCCGCTACTCGCTCAGTCCACTCATGCCCTTTCGTACGATCGGACGTCTCGATCGAAGTATAGAGAAACGGCGGTCTTTGCGTAGCCGCCTCTCGCTCTGCGCTGACAACCGACCTCACAACATTCGCAAGGTTGTCGCTACTCTGCGCGTGCGAGCTCACGTCGTTGAATTCACTCAATCCAACAACTAGAACGAAGAAGAGAAGAGCCCGGCTGATTCTGTACCTTCGGCCTCGGGCATCTGCCATGGGTAGAGCTTACAAAGTGGGGATTAAGTGGAGCTTAAGAGTGGCTCGATTTTGTCGCTGTTGAAATTGTCTCGCACAAGCTAGAGGCACCATTCAAATTCATGAATGAGGCCTTCCGCATGCCACGGTGACACGCTCAGGATCTCGTGCGCTGATCCACGCGAACCGATCTCATCTCCCGTTCAGCATTTCTTAAGCTTCACTCGTTAACATAAGCGCATGTCACCGCGTCACTTGTTAGCTCTTCTGTTGCTCGCTCTGTCCTGCTCTTCTTTCGCGCAGACTGTGCTGTCTGTCCGCGGCTCCATCCTCGATCCCACGGGCGCAGCCATCCCTGGCGCCACCGTTCGACTCGAAACCACTGCCGGCGTTCTCGCCTCCCAATCCGAATCCGACGCTAAGGGAAACTTCACCCTCAACAACCTCTCCCCTGGCAACTATTCGCTGATTGTCCCTACCTACTCAGGCTTCGCCGCCTACACCGCCCCGCTCCACCTCACCACCAGCATCGCCAACGTAAAGATCACCCTCTTCACCCAGTCCATCAATCAGGAGGTCAACGTCGATGACACCAACCAGTCCCTCTCCACCGACTCCTCCGCCAACAAAGACACCGTCACAGTCTCCGGCGACGACCTCCGCAAAATCCCCGTCTTCGATCAGGACATCGTCGCCACCCTCACTCCCTTCCTCGACTCCTCCGCAGGTTCCTCTGGCGGCACCACCATCATCGTCGACGGCGTCGAGATGAAGTCCGTCGGCGTCTCTGCCTCCGCCATCCAGGAGGTCCGCATCAACAACGATCCCTACTCCGCAGAGTTCACCCGCCCCGGTCGCGGTCGTATCGAGATCACCACCAAGCCCGGCTCCCCTATCTTCCACGGCGAGGCCAACTTCATCTTTCGCGACGCCATCTTCAACGCCAAAAATTACTTCTCGCCTGTTCGCCCACCGGAGACCCGCCGCATCTACGAAGGTCACATCGGCGGTCCCGTCGGACGTGACGGACACACCAGCTTCATCGCCTCCGCATCCTACCGCCAGCAGGACACCGCCTCCGTCGTCAACGCGATCGGCCCCAATGGCGTCATCAGCGAGAACGTCCTCACCCCCAACCGCAACTCGCAGTACTCCATGCGCGTCACTCACGACTTCTCTCCCAACCATCGCCTCTCCGTCGGCTACAACTACGAGGGCTCCACCAGCACGAACGCAGGAGTCGGCGGCATCACCCTCCCTGAAGCAGGCTACAACCTCAACTCCCGCGAGGACGACGCCATCTTCAACGACCGCCTCATCCTTACCCCCAATCTCATCAACCAACTCCTCGTCACCTTCGAGAAGGATGAGGACGTCACCAAATCCGTCACCGACGCCCAATCAATCCAGGTCAGCGGCTCCTTCATCGGCGGCGGCGCTCAGGCCGACATCGCACGCACCGAAAACACCATCCACGTCAACGAAATCCTCACCTGGAGCCACGGAAAGCACTACCTGCGCATCGGCGTTCAACTGCCACAGTTCAGTCGCCGTGCCGTCGACGACCACACCAATCGTCTCGGCACCGTCAAATTTGCCTCTCTCACTAACTACGCCGCAAACACGCCCTACGTCTTCACCGCGCAGCAAGGCAGCGGACGCGCCCTCTACTGGATCAATGAGTTGGGCTCCTTCGTCCAGGACCAGATCAAGCTCACCCCTCATCTCCAGGCTTCTCTCGGTCTGCGTTACGACTGGCAGACCTTCCTGCCCGACAACAATAACTTCTCCCCGCGCATCTCGCTCGCCTACGCCCCAGGCAAAGGCAAGACCATCTTCCGCACCGGCACCGGCTTCTTCTACGACCGCACCGGCGGCGACTTTCCCGCCACTGTCAAGCTCCACAACGGCGTCGTCCTCCACTCCATCCAGATCCAGAATCCTACCTTCCCTATCCCACCAAGCTTCGACTTCAACAACATCCCCACCAATCTCGCCCGTTTCGACGCCCACGTCCGCACACCCTACGCCATGCAATACAGCGTCGGCGTCGAACGCCAGATCCACAAGACCATCACCGTTACCGCAGCCTATCGCGGTCAGGTCGGAGTAAAGTCCTTCCGCTCCCGCGACGCCAACGCCCCCATCCTGCCACCCGACCCGATTCTCTCCGCCAACTACCCGCGCCCCAATCTCAACTATGGCCAGATTCAACAGATCGAATCCGGCGGTCGCAATCTACTCAACGCCCTAGACCTCTCCTTCCGCGGCCAGGCCGGACGCTGGTTCTCCGGTCAGGCCCAGTACACCTTCTCCCGCTTCGCCAACAACACCGGCGGCATCAACGCCTTCCCCCAGAATCAATACAACCCCAACAACGAGTGGGGTCGCGCCGATCAGGACCGCCGCCAGCGCTTCAATCTCATCGGCACCATCAACCCCGATCACTGGCTTTCGCTCGGCGTCATCGCCACCCTCTACACCGGCACGCCCTACACCGAGACCACCGGCAATGATGACTTTCACACCGGCCTCGGCAACGCCCGCCCCGCCGGCGTCGGACGCAACACCCTCGAGGCCGGCGGCGTCGCCTCGCTAGACCTCCTCTATGATCACGACCTCCGTCTCACCAGGGAGACAGGCGACAAAGCCAAGTTCCTCTCCGCCGGAGTCTCCGCCTTCAACGTCCTCAACCACACCAACTTCACCAGCTACATCGGCTCTCTCAACTCGTCTCTCTTCGAGCATCCCACCGCCGCCCTCGCAGGTCGTCAGCTGCAGTTCTCCATCGGCTACCGCTTCTAGCGCTTAACTCAAGACCGAGCCACGACGAAGGAAGATCGATCTCCGCTCGAGCAACTGCCCAGTTCACTCCTCACGCAGCAGTCTCATCGGATCCACCGACAGCGCACGTTGTGCTGGAATCCACGTCGCCACCAGTCCCAGCATCGCCATCGCCAGCACAACCCCAGCCAACACCAGAGGATCGCGCGGAGTCGCCTGATACACGATGAAGGCCAACACCCGGCTCGCCAGAACTCCGAAGATCAGTCCCACTGCCGACCCGCACGCCAGCAACTTGACTGCGCGTCCCAGCGCCGCCCGCAGTACCTGCATCCGCCGAGCGCCGAGCGCAACGCGAATTCCGAACTCCCGCAGCCGTTTGCTCACCGAGTAAGCCGCCATCCCAAAGATCCCCGTGATCGACAGCAGCGCACCCATCATGCCCAGCACACCCAGCGACAACGTTGCGACCCGCGACGGAAACATCACCACCGACAACATGCTGTTCCACGTATTGGTGTCGACCGGCAAACCCGCATCCAGCTCGCGCACTTTACTCCTGATGGCCCCGGCAAGCTCCTGAGTATCGCGCCGCGAACGCACCGCAATATAACCCGCACTCGACGGCGTTCGCAGGGAAGGAAGAAACATCGCCGGCTCTTGCTCTTCCGTAACGCTCAAGTACTTCCCGTCTTCCACAACCCCCACAATCTGAACCCGCGTTCCATCCTGCAGCTTGTAATACCTCCCAACCGCGCTCGTTACCGATCCAAACATCTTGCCCGCAAACTCTCTGTTCACCACCACAACGGCAGGGGCATTCATGTCGTCGTTCCATCGGAAGCTCCTCCCCGCCAACAAACTCGTTCCGGCTGCCTCGAAGTATCCGGGAGAGATGTCGTACCGGTAGGGCATCGCTGCAACATTCGATTGACTCAGCTCCGTAGTTGCATCTTTGAAGACATTAGCCCTGGTACCAGCGCCATAGATCAGTGGTGCGTAGTTATTGACCAATCCAGCGCGCTCGACGCCAGGGATCGTCTCGATCGCATCGATCATTCGTCTCTGCATAGCAGTCGCTCTGTCAACGCTATAGCCAGCCATCGCCAGGTTCGCACCGACCAGCATCGTGTTTCGATCAAAGCCTAAGTTGCTGTGCAACGTACGCACCAGTCCACGCAGCGCCACCATCGAAGAGGTGACGAGCACCGCGCAGATCGCAATCTGAACGACAAGTAACATGTCGCGAACAGTCACCTTCCGCCCAAGACGAACGTTCGATCCCGCCTTGACGATCTCATACGGATTCGCTCGAAGCACCTGCCGCACGGGAACGATGGCGAACAGCAGTCCGCTCACTACAGCCAAAGCCACAGCCACCGCGTAGACCGTCGCGTCCGGCGTCACAGGCAGATGAATCGGCGCGTCCGAAAACGGCTGCCACGTGCTCAACCGTCGCAACAGAAACGCGCTGCCCAGCAGTCCAGCAGCGCCTCCAACCAAAGAGATAATCATCGCTTCGGTGAATAGCTGCTGCAGGATGCGTCTACGACTCGAGCCAAGTGCCAGCCGCAGTGCAACCTCGCGGGAGTGGTCCGCAGCATGAGCCGCAAACAGGCTGCCCAGGTTGGCGCATGCAGCCAGCAAAATCAATCCGGAGAGCAGCATCAATCCCGCAATGAACCCCTTCGCTGGACGGCGAAACGAAGTCAGTCCCGTACGCGACAACGTAGAACTCTTATGCACCGACTCTTTAGGATAGGTCTTCTGCAAATACGCACCCACGGAGTTCATATCTGCGACAGCCTGAGCGGGAGTCACACCCGGCTTCAGATGCCCCAGGACCTCGAAGATTCCTGCGTTGTTCGCACGCGCATTCAGGTCGAAGTCAGCGGCCAGCTGCGCCTGGTTAACGATCGGCACAAAGAAGTCCGGAGAGATAAACAGCAGCGTGCCCTGAAATCCCTGCGGTGCTACACCGATGATGGTGAAAGGATGTTGGTTCAGCCGAACGACACGGCCGATCACACCACGATCATCCTGAAAACGGCTGTGCCAATACGAATAGCTGAGCACAACATAGGGCGCGCTATCCGGGCCGTGTTCATCAGAGCCATGAAAGACGCGGCCAAGATAAGGTTGAATCCTCAACACGTCGAAGTAGTTCCCACTCGTGGCAAAGCCAGTAGATACGGAGAGGTCCTTGCCCGTCTGCACCGCCACAAAGGCGAAATTAAACGCTGCCAGCCCCTCGAAGCTGTGATTGCGATCTCGCAGATCGACGTAGTTGGGATACGACTGCCATCCTGCACCGTCCCCGTACTCGCTTCCATACAGACTCTCGGCTTGTGGAACATTCAGCGGGCGCAGAATAAGTCCATTCAATATCCCGAAGACCACTGCGTTCGCGCCGATGGCAAACGCCAGGGTCAGCACCGCTGTAAGCGCGAACCCCGGAGAGCGGCGCAACTGCCGAGCCGAGTAGCGAACATCGGACCATATGCTCTCGAGGCCGAGCGCCACGTCAGCCGAGGCAACACGCTCTCTTGTCGCGGTGGGGTTGCCGAACCGGACCAGAGCGTCGCGTCGCGCCTCAACGGCGGTCATGCCTGCAGCGAGGTTGTCGTCTATCCGCAGGTCAAGGTGCGACTGAAGCTCGGCGTCGATCTCACGGTCTACGCGCGAGCGGGAGAAAAGATTCGTGATACGCCGAACCAGCGACATGGAATCACCTCATGCGTACTGCAACATCGCGCGGATGCCCTTCACCAGTTGCTCAAAGCTCTCTTCCGCATCCTGCAATTCTTTCCGCCCTGCAGCCGTCAGCTTGTAGTACTTCGCTCTGCGGTTGGTCTCGGTCAGAGTCCACTCGGAGCTGATCCATTTACTCTGCTCCATGCGGTGAAGAGCCGGATAAAGCGAACCCTCCTCAACGCGAAGCAACTCCTCGGAGGCTCTCTGGATATGCAGCACAATCCCATACCCATGCAACTCCCCTCTCTGAGAGAGTGTCTTGAGAACCAGCAGATCAAGGCTTCCCTGAAAATCGTTTCTCGCCATCCCCTACCCCTGTACTTCTCAGTATCGAGGAAGTTATACCTAGAAGTCGATGGATGTCAACTCAGATAGTCCCTCGGACGGCTCACTCACAAAGGTCTCAGCCTTCCCTTGAAAATAATTCAAAAAATCTTCGCCAAAGTTGGCGTATGAGTTATGTCCAATTCGCTACAATTAAATAAGAGATTGAAACCAAGGGCTGCCTCCGGCGAAAGCTGCGGCAGCCCTTCGCATTTAACCCATCCACAACGCACCACCAACACACCACGAAACGACCAGCAAAACACCATGGCACGCAGTCATCATCGCAAGCTCCAAAAGGAGGAACCCGCAATAACAATCCGCTAACTCAAACAAAACAAGTATTTTAGCCGTAACTCGCATGGATGCAATATTTTAGCGACACACCCTGCCGCTAAACCATTGCATCCATTTCACTTATCCCCAAAATACCCCCCTCCGGGGGAGGGGAGTACCAGCCGCACCACAAAGGAGCCAAAAAAATGGAAACCGCCATCTGCCGTCACATCAAGACCAACGGACGCCGCTGCAAATCACCCTGTCTTGGTCTCTCCGCCTTCTGCTACTTCCACTCCCGCCTCCTCCGCCGCCACAGAACTCTCGTCGAAACCGCGCCCGCCCTGCCCGCAAACGAGCCAGACATCCCCGTCTCCGCAACCGGAACTCCCCAGTATCTGCCCGAAGCCCTCCCCATCGAACTCGACCTACCGCCGCTCGAAGATGTCGAATCCATTCAGGTCTCCATCTCGGTGCTCGTGGCAGCCCTCGCCCGCAACCGCATTGATTCCAAACGAGCAGCGGTCCTCCTCTACGGTCTCCAACTCGCCTCCACCAACGCCCGCTCCGTCACCATCGAGCCCGCCGCCAGTTCCATCGTCCGCGCTCTCGTCCGCACCAAATCAGGTATGGACCTCGCAATCGACCGATAGATCCGTCCAATCGATAAAGCCAATGATTGGAGATATGGTTCGCGAGGCCAACATCCCCGGGAACAAGCGTTAAGCCCGGAACGTAAAACATATAGTCTGATGCCATGGAAGTAGCCCTCAATCTCGATCCCGTCTCGCCGATAGCCCTCTATCGCCAGATCTACGACGGCCTGCGTGGCGGGATCGTCGGAGGAAGGTTCGAAGCAGGGACCAAACTACCTGCCTCGCGCGCTCTCGCCTCATCTCTTGGCGTCTCGCGAATCACCGTCACCGAATGTTACGAGCGATTGGTCTCGGAGGGATATCTTGAAACCCGGCGTGGGTCGGGAACCTTTGTCTGTTCGTCTCTGCCGGAGACGGACATGTACGCGTCCGGGGTGACAGTCGAAATCGATCCGCAGGTCGAGAGTTATCCCCCAGTACGACTCTCCCGCTACGGCGGGATCATCGACGCCCCAATCCGGCCGCCCAATCCACCCGAGATGCTTCGCCTGGACTCTCACGGACCGGATGTAACCGCATTTCCTCGAAAGCTTTGGACTAGGCTGTGGGTTCGACGCATGCAGGAGGACCCTCCAAAACTCCTGCAATATACCCAGGAGTTCAACGGCAGTACCGAATTGCGAACAGCCGTCGCCCACTATCTGCGCATGTCCCGCGCCGTCGTCTGCGATCCAAATCAGATCATCATCACCAGCGGATCTCAGCAGGCACTTTACCTCGCCGCAAGAATCTTTCTGGATCAATCCGACTGCGTTGCGATGGAGGCCCCGGGTTATCGATTTGCAGGACGAATCTTCGACTCCCAGGGAGCCAACATCTTGCCGATTCCAGTCGACCGGAACGGTATGCAAGTCTCGCAGCTCAAAAAGCACCGCGACAAAGCTGTCAAGCTCGTCTACGTGACGCCTTCGCACCAGTATCCCCGGGGCGTCTCGCTTTCGATCGCACGTCGTATGGACTTATTGGCATGGGCAAGACAAGCAGGCGCACTCATTCTGGAGGACGACTACGATAGCGAGTATCGATACAACGAAAGGCCTCTCCCCTCCATACAGGGAATGGTGCCCGACGCTCCGGTCCTCTATGTCGGAACCTTTTCCAAACTCTTATTCCCCACATTAAGACTGGGCTATCTCGTCGTTCCCCGTGCTTTTCAGGACGTATTCACCGGCGGCAAACTGCTCTGTGATTTGCAGAGTTCTTCGATTGATCAACGCATCCTCACAGACTTTCTTACCGAGGGACATCTTGAACCCTATGTCAGAAAGATGCGGATCATCTACCGCAACCGGCGTGCCCTCCTGGTCGAATCGTTGCAAAAACACTTCGGACGCAGAGTCACGGTCTACGGAGACCATGCGGGCATGCACTTCCTGGCTGATTTCCAGATTGACCTCTCTGAAGAAGAGGCCTTCGGGCGCGCGCTTGCCGCCGGGGTTCGGTTAGAGCGCGTCTATTGGCCGGCATGTTCTGCGGTAGAGCGTGCCGGTCACGTGCAATTCGTCTTTGCATTTGCGGCTCTGAGCGAGAATCAATTGATTCTCGCAGCGGAACGCGTGGCTGGCGCGTTTCTCTCGTAACAGAACCTCGGCGCGATCCAGAGCTGTGCCGCGATTCGCCAGCGCTTTTGGCTATAGGAATATTTCGCCACGTGGCACTGGTAATCTCTCTCGCGCCTCCATAACGTCGTTGATAGACCCAGGCAGGCTCCTGACAGTTCCGGCCTCTGCAGGGCGCAGTCTCTACTTGGAGGAAGTTACTCATCACCAGTGACGATGTTCTGTTCCACAGTAACAAGAGAATCTAGGCCGGGAGATCCGCGGCTGCCGCTCTTCTCCCGTCTTTCTGTAATCTTCTTTCGCGGTCGAGACCCTCGGGGTGGGACGAGGGGTCGGTCGCTGATCTTTTGGTACCTATTCGGAAAAGAGGGATCAATCTCGGGGGCGATCATTCACCCTCCGGAGTGAGTACCTCTCCGATGTAATCGATTCGCCCGCCGTCACCCTCGCGAGTATTACCAGGAAAGTCACCTATTGATGTACTGTGGTCGTTGCTGATCGTAGCGCCACCGCAGCCGAGCCAATCTCCGGGCGGAAACGATCTAACGATTAGACCTAACCACAGTTCCTCCAGGTGAAAAGGATCCCAATGACCCATTACACGCGTCGAAACTTCCTCCAGACTGCCACCGCCGCGGCTGCCTACAGCGCCTCCCTTCTCAAGTGTGATCGATTATTGGCATCCCCCTTTGGCCTGCCTATCGGCCTCCAGCTCTACTCCGTCCGCGAGATGCTCGCGAAAGACTACGAGGGAACGCTCAGACAGCTCGCCTCGCTCGGTTATCAGGAGGTTGAGGCGGCTGGCTACTTTGACCACTCACCCGAACAAGTCAAGAGTGCGATGTCGGCGGCCGGTCTCAGATGCGTTAGCGCCCACTATCCCTACTCAAGTCTCAGTAAAGACTTCGATAAGATTGTTGCCTTCAACAAAGAGATTGGCGTGCAGTACATTATCTGCGCCTTCCCTGGCATCAAAGATCCATCACGGCTGAAAGATATGTCTTATCCCGCAATGATTCGTTCCTTCACCCTGGAGGACTATCGGTGGAACGCGGATCAGTTCAACAAGTTTGGCGAAAAGCTGAAGGCCGCCGGCATGAAATTCGGTTATCACAACCATACGATGGAGTTTGGTAAACAAGATGGTGTTGTCCCACTCGATGAAATGATTCGCCTGACCGATCCTGAACTCGTGACCTTCGAGCTGGACTGCGGATGGGTCATCGTTGGAGGTGCCAACCCGGTGGACTATCTCCAGCGCTATCCTTCTCGAATCTCCATGCTTCACGTCAAAGACTTCAAGCACACCGACAAGCCAGCATCTGTCATGGAGCCGCCTCCCGCCGCTGAATTAGGCAAGGGAACCCTGGATTATCGTCCAGTTTTTGAGGCAGCGAAAAGGGCAACCATCAAGCATTATTTTGTTGAGCAGGAGGCGTATGACATCCCGCCGCTGGATGCACTTAAGATCGACGCCGACTACATGAAAAAGCTGACCGTTTAAAATGGTTTAGCGTCGTCATATCGGATAACCAACTCCTCTTGCAAGTCCCCGAAGCCCAGATTCTTCGGGCGCTGCGGGCAGGTCGTGATGCGTAAATGGTTCTAAAATCGCCTGTTACTCAAAAATTAGCAGAACAATCTCTAAAGACAAAGTCGATCATTCGATAAATCGACTCTTAATAACTATACTGAACGTACAGTTTCAGAATCATTGCAGACTCTGACTCTAACGTTCAATTTGCGATCACGGAATATTTGATTCACTTCTGCACTTGTGTGACCTGCTTATTTTCTGTTGAGAATAGACGAATGCGAAAACAGCAAACCCTGGAATATGCGGAGGAGCCAAGAAGGCGCGGGCGGCACCGCAGTCTCGAGGCAAAGGCGGCCATTCTGAAGGCGACCCTTCAGCTGTTGGAGCGCGAGTCACTCCGCAAAGTGACATCAGACGCGATCGCAAAGCGGGCTGGTGTTAGTAAGGCCACGATCTACAAGTGGTGGCGTAACAAAAGCATGGTGGCCCTCGACGCTTATCTGGCCGGAATGACAGAACGAGTTGCAACGCCGAATACAGGTTCGGCAGAGGAAGATTTTACAGAGCAATTGAAGTCATTGACCGCTTTTTACACCTCTACGTTGGGGCGGCTTTTCTGTCAGTTTATTGCGGAAGGTCAGAGTGACCCGGGATTTCTGGCATCATTTCGAGAACGCTTCCTCTACGCCCGGAGAGATGCTGCGCGTGTCATGTGGCGGCGCGGCGTGGACCGTGGGGAGATTCGCAGCGCTGTTGACGGGGAGATTGTTCTAGACCTGATTTATGGGCCCACTATTTTTCGATTGCTCGCCGGCCACGGCTCCTTAAATGACTCAGAGTCCGAGGCCATGGTGGAAGCTGTATTCGGAGGTTTAAGGCGACTTGATTATCAGCGCCCCCCGAAGAAGGCCGGCTCTCTTGTAAAACGCCGTAATGGGCAACTTTGAGTCTTGTTCTGCCGCCGCGGCATCTTATTTCTAAACGCTTGGTTTTACATGATTCAAACGAGGCTGTTTCTACACTGACATCTCTTATGGAGCCTCCGGCGAAATAAGAAAGTATCGTCCCAAGGAGCTTTGATGTGGATCGTTCGTCTCGCGCTTAGGAGACCTTACACCTTTGTTGTTCTGTCGCTGCTCTTGTTTATCATCGGGCCCGTAGTCATGCTGCGGACGCCGGTCGATATCTTTCCGAACATTGATATCCCGGTCGTGTCCGTCGTATGGAATTATGCGGGACTGTCGCCTGAGCAACTGAGCGATCGAATTGTGCTGCCATTCGAGCGAAACCTTACTACCGTGGTAAACGACATCGATCACACTGAATCGCAGACGTTGAACGGTGTTTCTGTAGTAAAAATTTTTTTCCAACCATCGGTAAACATCTCTCAGGCGGTGGCACAGGTCACCGCAGTCTCGCAGACGGCGCTTCGCCAGTATCCGCAGGGTACGACGCCTCCGTTGGTAATCCAATACAGTGCGTCAAGTGTTCCCGTTTTGCAGCTTGGCTTGTCAGGACCTGGTCTTAGCGAACAGCAGCTCTATGATTTCGGCGCTAACTTCATCCGCACGCAGCTGGCCACCGTTCAGGGTGCTTCGACGCCATTTCCCTATGGAGGCAAGCAACGCCAGATACAGGTGGACGTCGACACGCAAAAACTGCAAGCCTATGGGCTTTCCGCTTCCGATATCGTCAACACCGTATCTACCCAGAATATTATTCTGCCGGCCGGCGACATGAAGATGGGGCACGTCGACTATCAGGTGGAAACCAACAGCGCACCAAGTTCGATTGCAGCGTTGAATAATCTGCCCATAAAGACGGTAAACGGCGCGACTATCTACATCCGTGACATAGGAAATGTCCGTGACGGATTTCCTCCGCAGACGAACATCGTTCGTGTAGATGGGCAGCGCGCTTCGTTGATGACAATTCAAAAGACGGGCAACGCTTCGACCTTGCAAATTATCTCGGACGTGCGAGCCCAAATCCCCCTCATCGCAGCCCAGTTGCCTCCAGCGCTGAAAATGCAGCCCATTGCCGATCAATCGGTCTTCGTTCGAGGAGCAATTAGCGGGGTGGTTCGCGAAGCGATCATCGCTGCATGTCTTACAGCCGCGATGATCTTGCTGTTTCTCGGCAGTTGGCGTTCCACCATTATTATCGCGGTCTCCATCCCCTTGTCGGTCATCTGTTCTCTGTTGATGTTGGCCGCGCTCGGCGAAACGATCAATATCATGACGCTCGGCGGGTTAGCGTTGGCGGTCGGTATTCTTGTAGACGACGCAACCGTCGAGATCGAAAATATCAATCGAAATCTTGAGGAGGGCAAGGAAGTCGAACAGGCAATTCTCGACGGTGCCGCTCAGATTGCAGTCCCAGCTTTTGTCTCGACAATTTCAATCTGCATCGTCTTCGTCCCCATGTTTTTACTCGGAGGGGTCGCGCGATACCTCTTCGTCCCTCTGGCCGAGGCGGTTGTCTTTGCAATGCTCGCGTCGTACTTCCTGTCGCGAACTATTGTCCCGACGATGGCAAAGTACCTTTTGAAGCCGCATCAAGAGGGACAATCAACGCATGTCAGCCGCAATCCGTTGGTTCGCTTCCAACTCACCTTTGAGAAGTACTTCGAAAAACTGCGCAATTGGTACCACGGTCTGTTGAGCTTCTGCCTGGAATATCGAGTCATATTCCTTCTGTCGATCGGAGCTTTCTGGGTGGCCTCTCTGGTGCTTCTGTATCCATGGCTGGGACAGGACTTTTTCCCCTCGGTGGATGGAGGACAGTTCAAGTTACATGTTCGTGCACACACCGGAACGCGAATCGAAGACACAGCGAGACTGTGCGACCAGATCGAAGATGTAATCCGCAAGGAGATCCCTGCCAAAGAGTTGGCCTCTGTTATCGACAACATCGGTATCCCGTACTCCGGCCTGAATCTCTCTTACTCAAACTCCGCTCCCGTCGGTACCGCAGACGCAGACATTCTTGTCTCGCTCGACGAGAAGCATCACCCAACAGCCGAGTACACACATGAACTGCGCGACAAGCTTACCCAGCAGTTTCCAGGTACTGAGTTCTACTATCTGCCGACGGACATGGTCAGCCAAATTCTAAACTTCGGTCTGCCGGCACAAGTTGACATTCAGGTTGTTGGACAGCAAGTCGCGCAAAATCGCGTAGTGGCCGAACAGATGATGCAGCAGATCAGTCACATCCCTGGGACAACGGACCTGCGAATTCAACAGCCGTTCAATCTTCCAATATGGACGATCGACGTCGACCGCACTCGCGCGCAACAGGTGGGTTACAGCCAGCGTGACGTGGCAGTCAGTGTGCTCACCAGCCTTAGCGGCAGCTTCCAGACTAATCCGACGTTCTATCTCAATCCGCAAAATCACGTCAGTTACAACATCGCAGTGCAGACCCCGCAGTACAACGTTCAAAGTCTTCAGCAGCTTGAAAACTTTCCGATTGCGACAAATGGATCGACGCAGCAACCTCAAATTCTTGGAAATCTAGCCTCGATTCGAAGAGGGGCCGAACAAGGAACGGTAAGCCACTACAACGCCCGTCCCGTAATCGATATCTATGGTTCGGTTGAAGGGACAGATCTCGCAAGCGTTTCGACCAGAATTGAACAGATGGTCAAAGACAGCAAAAGCAAGCTACCTCGTGGTACCGAGATCTATGTCCGTGGGCAGATTCAGACGATGCACACCTCTTTCACGGGGTTGGTCTATGGACTCTTGTTTTCGATCGTGCTGGTCTACGCGCTGATCGTGGTGAACTTCCAGAGCTGGCTCGACCCATTCATCATCATTGCTGCGTTACCCGGAGCTCTAGCCGGAATCGTGTGGCTACTGTTTCTAACCGGCACGCACATCAGCGTCCCTGCATTGACTGGCGCCATCATGTGCGTGGGTGTGGCGACGGCGAACTCGATTCTCGTAGTCAGCTTCGCGAAGGAGCAGATGGACCTGGGCATGAGCGCTCTGGACGCCGCCCTCTCAGCCGGTTTCACGCGGTTCCGCCCAGTCATTATGACGGCCCTTGCAATGATCATCGGTATGGTTCCAATGGCCCTCGGACTGGGCGACGGTGGCGAACAGAACGCGCCGCTAGGCCGCGCAGTCATTGGTGGACTCTTACTAGCCACCTTTGGAACGCTAACCTTCGTTCCGGTCTTCTTTTCGTTTATGCATCGAAATGATCCCCCTCCCGTACCACAAGAAGCGGAGGAAGAGTAATGAGTATTTTAGGATCATTTAACCTATGGAACGTCGCGCCCGCAGCGCATTTGGAGAGATGGCAATGAACCCCGAAGAGCAGAGGACATCAGAAGTAAATCGAGACCGAGGCGTAGGTGAAGAACAACCGGCCCGGCGCGACTCTCAGCAGACAAGCCACGAGCCGCCGAAGGTTTCGCGCGGATCCTTGCTATCCATTGTCGTGATTGCGCTGGTGGTAGCGGTGGTCGTGGCAGTCTTTGGCATCATCACGCGCAAACATGCAAGCGCCGAATTGACGAAGTACACCGACAATACTTCTGCCCCTCCCGTGACGTTGGAGCAACCGGTGATGCAGCAAAATGCCCGCGAGATCGTGCTTCCAGGCAACATTCAGGCCTTTACACTGGCGCCGATCTACGCGCGAACAACCGGCTATGTAAAGGCCTGGTATCACGACATTGGAACGCCTGTGCGCAAAGGCGAGTTACTTGCCGTGATTGAAACTCCTGAGCTCGATCAAGAACTCGCCTCCGCGAAGGCAGATCTCGCTACAGCAAAGAGCAACGCTGGCATCGCGAAGGTAACGGCGGATCGTTACAACGACTTGATCGGTCGCAACGCAGTCTCTCAGCAGGACACAGACAACGCCGTCCAGGCATTGGAGGCGAGGAACACGCAGGTAGCTTCCTCAGAAGCAAACGTGCAGCGATTGGAGGAGCTCGTATCTTTCGAACGTATCGTGGCGCCCTTCGATGGTGTGATCACCGCTCGCAACATCGATACAGGGCAGCTCATCTCAGCTACCGGCAGCACCACGACGGCGGGAGCTGGGACAGTTTCGGGAAATAAAGAGATCTTCGACATATCCGCCGTCCGCACCCTCCGTGTGTTTATCAATGTCCCGCAGATTTATTCGCCTGACGCAAAGAATGGAACGATCGCGAAGTTGACTCTCCCGCAATACCCTGGTCGCACCTTTCAAGGCAAGCTGGTGCGTTCGTCCGACGCCGTTGATCCTGCAACGCGAACCCTTTTGGCTGAGGTGGATGTGGACAATCGCTCGGGTGAGCTCCTTCCGGGCAGCTACACAGAGGTGCATCTAAGTGTGTCGAGCGACGCACCCGCTCTTATAGTCCCGGTAAGTGCGATGATTCTGGAACCGGACGGATTGCGTGTTGCGACCGTGGATGCAAATCATCACGTTCACATGGCGCGCGTAACGCCAGGTCGTGACTACGGAACGACTGTCGAAATTTTAGCTGGCCTCAAGCCCGGCGAATCCATCATCGGCAACCCGCCCGATTCGCTCATCGACGGAGAAGAAGTTCGAGTCGTCAATAACAGCAACAATCAGAGTCAGGCGGCGGAGGGGAAGCGATGAAAGTCCGCAGCTTATCGCTTGCAGGAGCGCTGCTTGGCGCCTTGGCGCTGGGCGGATGCAAAGTTGGACCGAACTATAAGGTTCCGGCTATGCCGGCTCCTCCCGCGTATACCGACGACGGCCACAACGGTGACTGGTCTACAGCGAAGCCAGCCGACGGCGCAGATCGAGGAATGTGGTGGACCGTCTATCAGGATAATGAACTCAACAGTCTTGAGCAGCGTTGTGCGACCGCGAACCAAAACATTGCCGCCGCTCTCCAGGCTTACGATCAGGCACATGATCTTGTTCGCGAAAATCGTTCCTCGCTCTACCCCACTGTATCGCTAGGCGCCGGCGCATCCCGAAATCGCATCTCAAACAACGCTCCTTTGAGACCGGTGAACACGGCCGCGACCTACTGGGACTTTCTCATTCCGCTGAGCATCTCGTGGGAGCCGGATCTATGGGGCGGTATTCGCAGACAGATTGAGTCGAGCGCAGCCAATGCACAGGCCACATCTGCGGATCTCGCTAACACTCAGCTCAGCCTCCAGGGACTACTCGCTGTCACTTTCTTTCAGATCCGAGGACTTGACCTTCAGCTACAACTTCTAAGATCGACGATTGACGCCTATACCGAGGCACTTCAGCTTACGGAAGACCGCCTGAAGGGTGGACTAAGTTCGGATAGTGATGTCCAGCAGGCGAAGGCGCAGTTGGAAGAGACTCGGGCTCAGCTCATCGATATTGGAGTGCAGCGCGAACAGTTCGAACACGCAATCGCTGTTCTGATAGGGGAACCCGCAACAGGTTTTCACATCGCCGAGCGTCCGATCATTGGAGATCCGCCCGCTATCCCCACCGGCGTTCCATCGGAGCTGCTGGAGCGGCGGCCGGACATTGCAGCCGCAGAACGTCGGGTCGCCTCGGCGAATGCTCTGATCGGCGTTGCGAAGTCCGCTTATTATCCCACCATCTTTCTTGGTGCAGGCGGCGGCGTGCAGAGCTCCACAATCAGCAAGCTCTTTAACTCAGACAGCACGCAATGGAACGCTGGCCCCTCCGCCAACGAGATTCTATTCGACGCTGGTCGCAGAAGAGCTCAAATGGACCTTGCAATTGCGCAACGCGAGCAGGCCACCGCTCTCTATCGCGAGCAGGTGCTATCTGCCTTTCGGGATGTAGAAGACCAGCTCTCCGCGCTACGAGTGTTGGAACAAGAGGCATCGGTCCAGGCCAGAGCCGTAGACGCAGCAAAAAAGAGCACGGAACTCTCCACGCTTCGCTACAAGCGTGGTCTCGCTCCCTACCTGGAAGTGCTGACGAATCAGACGATCGAATTGACAGATGAAAGAGCTGCTGCCTCTCTAGTCTCCCGGAGAATTGTCGCAAGCACTCAGTTGCAGATGGCGCTTGGAGGCGGTTGGAACTCCGCTCAGCTTCCCGTTAACTAGAACAGGAGCTGAGAAGCAAATTAAAGCCCTCGATCTTCTTCCGGCGCATAAAGCCCTCTGCGCCCGAAAAGCCGAGAGTATTGCTGGCGTGCTATAGCGCTGTCGAAACACTTACAGCAACCGAACCCTAAGTTCAACTATTGCCGCTCCGGCAGAACGCTCCAAATAGCGTTGTCTTCCTGACCGAGAACCCAGGCACAAATTCCCTGCAGATGTCGTTCCTTGGCTAGGTTGTAGCGGTCAGCAAATCCACGTTTCTCGGTGTAGAAGATCCACTCCCGCATCTGATCGCGATAAAAGAAAAAATAAGCACTATGGTCCTGTGGGTCCCACTCCTCGTGACCGTCGTAAGTATCACGAAGGGTCTGGGAATCAATAGCGCTAATGTAATCCGCCGTGATGTTTGGCTTCTGTTCTTTTTCGTTCAGGCCTGGATCGCCGGCGTACCAGTGATATCCGTAGAGCGCAATACCGAGCGATAGCTTCTCCCTGGGCACGACCTTCAGTGCATAATCCAGATTCTCATTCATCCACACCCATCCCCCGACGGGCCCAGGTGTAGTCCATCGCGTGTGCTGGTCGTAGGTCATCAGGCAGATCAGATCTACCGACTCACTAAGCGCCTTCAGATCGAAGACACCACGCCAGTCCGCGAAGATCCACTTGCTGAAGGCGCTGTGGCCCGGGTGTCCCGGCGCATTAGGAACAACCGCGATCTGCAATTGTAGATGTTCTCGGTGCATGGCATCGGCGATGCGCTTCACCGTAGTCGAGAGAGCATCTCGATCGGTCCACGAGATATTCTCGAAGTCGAGCTGAAAGCCATCGTATCCATTCTGCTTGCACTCAGAGATCAGCGAAGCAATCAACGCCGTCTGCGCCTGATCGCTGGTAAGCAATGAATGAACGCCGGCCTTATCAAAGATAGCGATGATAGGAAACAGTGAGATGTGCCGCTGCTTTACGACGCGCATCACGCTCGGATCCGGCTCACCGTACACCATTCCGTTCGAATCCACACCATACCAGGTCGGAACGATGATATCGATCTTGGTCTGGTGCTCCATAAAGTCGCGAACCGAATCCGGATGATCGGTCATATAGAACAGTGTCTTCGTCTGCGCGAAGACCGTTGGCACAACTAATAGAAGGCAGAGCAGAAGCTTCGTCATGAAGACCTTTCACATGAGCTGGAACAAGATCATAAGTTTGGGCGTTTAGGCGCTCTCAAGAGTCAACGAAGGCGGCACATCCGCGGGTTGAGACCCAAACTCAAAGTTCGGTTTGTCCCCCATCTCGAAGACGATGCGGGCACCATTCACAATATCCCGATGATTGAACCAGGACTTCGTGTACGGCTTTCCATTGAAGCTGATCGACTGAATATACTGATCGCCCGCCGAGTGACGGTGCGCAATAATCTCAAGCTGCTTGCCGTTGCCGAGTTGCACGCTGACCTGATCGAACAGGGGTGTGCCAAAGATGTAGTTGCCGCTGACCGGATCAACAGAATAAAAACCCAACGAACTCAGGATGTACCACGACGACATCTGGCCCACGTCTTCGTTACCCTGCAAGCCATCCGGAAGCGCGGCATACATTTTCTCCATCAGCATGCGCACGCGCGCTTGTGTCTTGTGCGGTTGGCCGGCGTAGGCATAAAGATAGGCGATGTGATGCGACGGTTCGTTGCCATGCGCGTATTGACCCACCAGCCCGGCGATATCTGGCGGAGCGTCGGCAGGCAGAGTCGAAGGTTGATCGAACAACTCATCGAGCTTTTCGAGAAACTGCTTCTGTCCGCCAAGAATCTCAATCAATCCCGCGGCATCGTGCTGAATCCCAAACGTAGTCTGCCAGGAGTTCGACTCGGTAAAGTCGCGCCACTTTTTGGAGGTGCCCATCTCAATTGGATCAAACGGCGCAGCCCACTCACCGTTGGCCAGCTTGGGCCGCGCGAAGTTCATCGAGCGGTCGTAGTAGTTGCGATAGTTGCGCGAACGCTCAACCAGCATCGTTGCATCGTCCGAGTGACCAAGCTTCTTCGCGACGTGTGCAATCGACCAGTCGTCATAGCAATATTCGAAGGTCTTGCTGACAGATTCTTCCTCGAGGTCGCAAGGGATATAACCCTTTGATCGGTAATACCCAAGTCCGCGATAATCATCCACCATCGCGCGTTTCATCATCACTTTGTAGGCGCGTTCGTAGTCCACACCCGCAATGCCCTTGTTGCATGCCTCCGCGATCACAGCAGCAGAGTGATAGCCGGTCATCGTCCCGGTCTCGCAGCCCTGCAGCGGCCACACCGGCATTCCCGCAGGACTCTCCTCGGCCATTCGGATCAGCGCATTCGCAAAGTCAGGCACGCGATCCGCCGACATCAGCGTGTAAAGAGGATGAGCCGCGCGATAGGTATCCCACAATGAAAATGCAGTGTAGTTTCGCTGCCCATCACGAAGCTGGTGAATCTGCTTATCCATCCCGCGGTAGCGGCCATCGACATCGTCGAAGAGCGAAGGTCCAACGCAGGCGTGGTACAGCGCAGCATAAAAAATCCGCCGATGGGTCTCATTCTCAGTCTTGATCTTGATCCGCGAGAGCTGCTGATTCCACCTCTCCCGCGCGCTGCGACGGACCTTTTCAAAGTCCCATCCCGGAAGCTCAACCTTCAGGTTGTTCGCCGCAGACTCCGCACTGACGCCCGATATCCCGGTCTTCACCAGAATCACCGGATCCTTCGCCGTGTCAAAGAACAGAACGCACTTCAAGGACTTGCCTGTCAGCGGCTGCGTCCCGGCCGGAACCTCAGCTCCCTCTTGATAGAAGACAACCCGAGTCGGCTGCTGAGAGAACTTCATCGTGAAGTAGATCTGCCGTCCGTCGCCCCAGGCCTTGGTGGTGCGCCCACCCGCCAGCGTGTCAGGCGCGGTACGTTGGAGCGAAGCCGTGACCACGGCCGACTGCCCGTTGTATGCGTAGCTATGCTCAAGATCGACGATGATATGGCCCGACTTCGGAGCACCCTCGCCAGCAGGGAAGGTGTATCGATGCAGTCCGGTACGCTCTGTGGCCGTCAGTTCGGCGCGAACTCCATAGTCCTTCAGAAGAACAGAATAGTAACCCGGTTCGGCATGTTCGTCCGCGTGGTCAAATCGCGAGCGATAGCCTGCATCTGGATTACTGCGTGGACCGGGAACAATCTTCGACTCGCCGGTCCCGGGCATTACAAGAAAGTCGAGCAGATCGCCACAGCCCGTGCCGCTCAGGTGAGTATGGCTGAAGCCCATGATCGACGTGTCGGAGATGTGATAGCCCGAGCACCAGTCCCATTGATCATTGAAGGTATCGGGACTGAGTTGGACCGCACCGAAAGGCACCGTTGCTCCAGGGAACGTATGCCCGTGGCCGCCAGTTCCAATCCTGATATCAACCAGCGATGCCGCATCGAAGGTAGTATCAGTCTTCGAAGATCCGTGGATCACTTTGCCGAACGCGCTCGTCTCAGTCGCGCCCACCGCACAGACAGCCGAGACGCCGCCGAGGAATGTTCTTCTGGAAATCACTGATGCTCCCTAGATACTGAGTCTGAACACTGAATCTCAAAGAGGAAAGTCACTCAGACAGGTTTCCTGCCCTTCGTAACACTTACTCTATTGACGTAGACTAAACTGAACAGTGAGATATTTCGATCAAAATATTGACTAATCTTCGATCAAAAAGTCATTTCTGTGAAATATTCTCTATAAGGGCCGAGTTTTTCGCCAGAATAAGAGGTACGTTCAAAAACCTCACATCCGAAACCGTTTGATCACCAGATGACACAAGGCAGAATCAGCCGCCGAGAGGCGCTCCGAATGGTAGCAGGAACCGCAACAGCTGCCGTGCTGCAACCTTCGACCGTGTTCGCAGGCGCTATGCCTTCGTCATTTACCTCCAAACGCCCCGCGATCCAGGACAGGAAATTTCACAGCGCAGCCGTTGAGGCCTATCTTACGGACGTGAGCACCAGGATCGGTGATCCCGAACTGGCGTGGCTGTTTGAGAACTGTTATCCGAACACGCTCGACACGACCGTCGAGTTCGGTACCTTCGAAGGCAAGCCGGATACGGCAGTCATCACAGGGGATATCCCAGCGATGTGGCTGCGCGACTCCTCAGCGCAGGTGTGGCCGTATCTCCCGCTCGCTGCCAAAGACATACAGCTGCGTCGAATGCTCGAAGGCATCATCCGCAGACAGGCCAGATGCATCCTCATCGACCCCTACGCGAATGCCTTCATGGCCAACCTCGACGCGCCTCCGCTCGAGTGGAGCAGAACCGATGCGACCGAGATGAAGCGCGGAGTCGGCGAGCGAAAGTGGGAGCTCGACTCCCTCTGTTATCCGATCCGTCTCTCCTACGGGTACTGGCGCGCGACCGGCGACACCTCTCCCTTCGACAAAACCTGGCACGCCGCGATGAAGCTGGTCGTCGAGACCATGCGCGTTCAGCAGCGCAGGCAAGGCCCCGGCCCCTATCACTTTCAACGCACCTCAAAGACCCCCACCGAAACCTTGCCCGGTGACGGATACGGTGCTCCGGTACTGCCCGTCGGCCTCATCGCATCCGGCTTTCGGCCATCGGATGACGCCTGCACCTTTCCGTTCCTCGTGCCCTCCAATCTCTTCGCCGTCACAGCGCTCGGTTATCTCGCGCAGATGGCCAACGAGATCCTGCACGACTCAACTCTCGCCAATCAGGCAGACTCACTGTCAGGCGAGGTAAAGAAAGCGCTCCAACAACATGCTGTGGCGCAGGCCGCAGAGGGCACCATCTGGGCCTACGAGGTAGACGGCTACGGCAGCCAACTGCTCATGGACGACGCCAACGTCCCGAGTCTGCTCTCGCTTCCGTACATCCACAGCTCACCCGACGCCGCCCTCTACGCCCGCACCCGCAGCTTCGTCTGGAGCGAACGCAATCCCTGGTTCTTCCAAGGCACTGCAGGCAAGGGAATCGGCGGACCCCACGAAGGTAAAGACATGATCTGGCCCATGGCCATCACCATCTACGCCCTCACAAGCCAATCAGAGAAAGAGATCGACCACGCCCTCGCCATGCTGAAGCAAGCCAGCGCCGGATCAGGCTTCATGCATGAAAGCTTCAATCGCAACGACGCCACAAAGTTCACGAGAAGCTGGTTCGCATGGGCCAACTCGCTATTTGGCGAACTCGTCGCCAACATAGCCACGACCCATCCTGCGTTAGTCCAGACAGCCCACTAACTCGCCACGCGCCTGGCTCGGAAACATCCGACGAATCGATCAAAATAGAACGAATGCACCCCAATCGAATGCTAGCTGCAAAGCTCCTCAATGGCCCTGCGCAAAATTGCAACGCACTCATCGAGTTCCCCACTCGGCACACATTCGCGTGGACTATGCGCCGTCAGCATAGACCCTGGCCCAATCACCACCGCCTCAGCGCCCATTCGCGCGAGCCACGGCGCTTCCGTACCAAAAGAGATAGTCTGGATCTTCGAGTCTGTCTCTTTCAACACCGCCTGAATCACGGCGCTATCGATTCGAGTCTCAAAGCCGCCTTCCATCCTTAGAGCCTCAATCTGCACCTCGAAGCCTTCCAAGCTTTCCTCCGAACTGAGGCGACGAACGACCTCACGCAGCCGCTCAAGAACAACCTCCGGCCGCTGAGTAGAAATAGGTCTCCACTCCAGCAAAAAAGAGCACTCAGCCGGAACAACATTCTTGGCTGTCCCCCCGCGGATCTCCCCAACGTTCAACGTCGTCCACGGCGGAGAAAAAGCATCATTGCGCTCCACCATCAACTCCAGCGCCAGAGCCTCGATCTCTCGCAGCAACCGCGCCGCAGCAAAGATGGCCGACCGTCCAGCCTCAGGAAAAGCACTGTGTGCAGCTCGCCCGATTACCTTGATCGAAGCAAGACAGTAGCCCTTCCCGGCACGCGCAGGAGTAAGCGAAGTAGGTTCCCCAACGATTGCGTACCGTGCACGAATCGCATCAGCCTCGAGAAGAAAGCGAGCCCCCCGGCAACCAACCTCTTCGTCCGCCGTAAACACCAGACAAAACCGCTTGCTCATCTCGCGAGCACTCACCGATGAAGCTGCGGCGAGCATACAAGCAAGAAAGCCCTTCACATCGCACGCGCCGCAACCGTGAAGCATCCCATCCCGCTCACGCAGCTCCGTCGCCTCCCGCCACTCAGCACCAAAGGGAACTGTATCGGTGTGACAGACGATAGCAAGTTCCGCCTCGATCCGCCCATCTCCCATAGGCTGTGGCGAGACAACAAGATTCACCTTCTCCACGCCCGCCGCATCGTCGTAGCAAAACAGCCGATGATGCCACCCAAGCGGTTCAATAAATCTCTGAATCCACTCCACCACCGGGCGATTGCTCATGCTGGACACACTCGGAATCGCCACCAACTCCTGCAGCAGCGTCTGCGGACGAGTCATAGCTCAGTCCCCAGCCGCGTCTGCACGCTGCGAAAGGCCTCCACGATCTCACCCTGCATCGCATGTTGCCCATCGTCGATGATGACCCGACCATCGACGACCACATCCCGGATCGCTCTCGGAGACATACTGAAGACAATATTCGTCAGCAATTCGTCCGGCAGGCTTCCCGCAATCGAAGCCTCGGAGAGATCTACCGTGAAGAAATCAGCAGCCTTTCCAACCTCCAGCGAGCCAGCCTCGACGTGCAGCGACCGCGCCCCAGCGCGCGTCGCGAAGTCGAACAGAAGAACCGGCAACGCCTCACCTTGTCTGCCGTCAAGGACCGCGCGCTGCAGATGCCGCAGACGCAAGTTCGATTCCAGTTCCCGCGCATTTTCAAGCGCATCTGTCTGAGTGTGGCTATCAGTTCCAAAGGCAATCGACACGCCCGCATCAATCAAAGCATCCGCATCAAGAATCCCGTCGCCGAGATTTCGCTCAGTCGTAGGACAAGCCCCCACCGTAATCTTCCCGCGTCCCATCCGCTCAATCTCGCCACTCTGCAGATGAATCGCATGAATAGCAGTAAAGTCATGCGTCATCAATCCGAGCCCATCCAGGAACTCAAAAGGAGTCGTTCCATACTCCGCGACACAAGCCCCAATCTCTGCAGGTTGTTCGGCAACATGCATGTGCAGCGGCATGGCATGCGTCTGCGCCCAGGCTGAAATAGCTTCAAGATAATGACGTGGAACAGCTCGGACACTATGGGGCGCAAGGCCAAAACTCACGGTCGGACGCATCGCTGCAATCTCATTCCGCAACCTCTCCGAATCGTGCAGGAATCTCTCCACGTCAGGCTCGATAAAGCGGATCTGGCCAGAATCAGGGGAAAGCTCAAAACCCGCACGAACATAGGCACAGCGAAGCAACGCGATTCTTATGCCAACACTTTCTGCAGCGCGAATCACCTGCTTAGCCAAAAGGTTCGGATCAGCATAAGCCTCGCCCGCCGGCGTGCGGTGGAGATAGTGAAACTCCCCAACGGTAGTAATGCCCGCAAGTGTCATCTCAAGAAACGCCATGCGAGCAACGTCGTAGATCTCCTCCGGTGTCAGCGCAAGCGCACAGCGATACATGATGTTGCGCCACGACCAGAAATCAGGCCCACTCCTGCGTCTCGACTCCGCCTTACCTCGGAGCGCACGTTGGAAAGAGTGCGAATGAATATCAATCATTCCCGGTAACAGGGCTCGACCCGGCAAGCGGCGAACACCGGAGAGACTCGCGCCTCCACCATCTTTCTCCGCCTTCACCGGCCCAATGGAGAAGATCGTTCCGGCGTCGGTTACAACAACTTCATAACCACTGCGAAAGCGTCCATCAACATAAACGAGATCCGGCTGGTAAGACACGCTCATACAGCCTGCTTTCGTCCGGCGACCCAGACTTCACGCACCATATTTTGCCCAAGCGTATACGGCAGATCCCGCCAGTCTGAACTCTCAAGCACAAGAAAATCTGCGTGCATTCCAACCTCCAGCCGTCCAACGTTCGACAGGCCAAGCGCCGCCGCAGCATTCGCAGTGGACGCGGTCAAAGCCTCGGGCGCGGTCAGTCCATTCAACCGCACCGCCAGAGCCATCGCCGCTGCCGTGGAGAACAGCGGACTGGACCCTGGATTCAGGTCGGTCCCGATAGCCACCGCAGCTCCGGCATCGATCAGCGCACGACCCGGCGCAGCGGGAAGGCCCAAGTGTAGGCTCACCCCCGGCAGGAGCGTTGCGATCGTCTTCGACCTCGCAACCAACTCACACTGTGCCAGCGAACAGACCTCAAGATGATCGACACTCAGGGCTTCCATCTCTACTCCCAACTCTAGGCCACCGACCTGCTGAAACTGTTCCGTATGCAGCTTGATGCTCAAACCAGCTGCCTGTGCGCAAGCGAGCACAATCCTCGCATCCACCGCGCTCCAGGCATGACGTTCAACAAAGATGTCCACTGCGGAAGCAAGACCACGTCCTGCAACCTCCGGTATCAGCTCGCTGCAAACCATCTCGCGATAAGCTTGTCGTTCAGTAAACCCTTCCGGGCAAATGTGTATCAGCAACGTAGGTACCAGGCGACTCAGCGTCCGCTTCTGTAGTAAGCGGATAGCCTCAAGCATTCGCAACTCCGCTTCGAGCGTGTACCCATAACCAGATTTCACCTCGATAGTCGTAGCGCCAGAACGTTGGAGAGCTTGAATGCGAGGCAACGCAAGCTCGGCCATCTCCTCGCTGCTTTTCTCAGCAGTCTCACGAATCGTATGCCAGATCCCGCCACCCGCCGCGAGAATCTCTTCGTAGGTTGCACCGGCACTTCGCGCCTCAAAGTCGATGAGACGATCACCTCCCCACACCGCATGCGTATGAGGATCGATAAGTCCAGGAACGACTGCGCGACCACCCAGATCAACTACCGACTCGGCATTTCCGCTCCACTCATACTCAGGTCCAATCCAGGAAATTACACCCGCATCGATAGCAACTCGCGCCCGTTCAACAATCTGTAGTTGCCCCATCGCCGCCCCACGCCTCGATCCTTGCCCAAGCGGAGTAGCCAACTGGGAGATCCCCGTCAAAAGCAACTCGCTCATTTTGCCCCGGCAGAATCTGTTGTTGGAGCACTCGGCATATCGAGACCACGCTCAGCCGCGACCCTATGAGCCTTCTCATAACCCGCATCGGCATGACGAATCACGCCCATCGCTGGATCGTTGGTGAGACAGAGTCGCAGTCGCTGATCGGCCTCCTCGCTGCCGTCTGCCACAGCGACCAACCCGGCATGCTGACTGTATCCCATGCCGACACCACCCCCATGATGAAAGCTCATCCACCCCGCTCCGCTTGCGATTCCCGTTGCAAAGTTTAGCAGCGCCCAATCGGAGACAGCGTCCGAACCATCGAGCATAGCCTCAGTCTCACGATACGGACTCGCGACCGATCCAGCATCCAGATGATCACGACCAATCACAATCGGAGCCTTCAGGCGCCCGTCCCGCACCATTTGATTGAAGAGCAGACCCGCCTTGTCACGTTCCCGATAGCCTAACCAGCAAATGCGCGCAGGCAATCCCTGATACGCGACGTGGTCTCCCGCCCAGGGGAGCCACTGATTCAACCGCGCGTCGTCAGGAAAGAGTTTCAGCAGCGCCGCATCGGTGGCCGCAATATCCGCCGGATCGCCCGACAATGCAACCCACCGAAACGGCCCCCGTCCTTCGCAAAAAGAATCACGAATAAACGCAGGCACGAACCCCGGATATTCGAACGCATCGTTCACGCCGGCAATCTTCGCCTGCGCCCGCAGATTATTGCCGTAATCAAAACAGATCGCACCCCGGCGCTGCAGCTCCAGAATCGCCTGCACATGCTGAGCGATATCGGCGCGCACACGCTCCAGATAACGTTCCGGTTCCCGTCTACGCTGTGCCGCCAGGTCTTCATCTTCTTTCGCGACCGGCCAGTAGCCGTAGAGCGGATCATGAGCGCTAGTTTGATCTGTAACAATGTCAGGCACAAAACCAAACCGCACAACCCTTGGCAAAATATTCGCTGCATTCCCAAGCAAGCCAATCGAGACCGCGCGGCCCTCTTTGCTCGCCGCCGTCGCCCGCGCAATCGCATCTTCCAGCGACGTAGCCACCTCATCCAGATACCGCGTAGCGATCCGACGCTGAATCCGGCTCTCGTCTACCTCGATACAAATGCTCACGCCTCCTGCCAGCTTCACCGCGAGCGGCTGCGCTCCCCCCATGCCCCCCAGCCCGGCAGTCAGCGTGATCGTCCCCTTCAGAGAACCATTAAAATATCTCTGCGCTGCTCCAAGAAAAGTCTCGTAGGTCCCCTGAAGTATCCCTTGCGTACCGATGTAGATCCACGACCCAGCCGTCATCTGCCCATACATCATCAAGCCCGCGCGATCCAGCTTGTCGAACTCGTCCCAGTTAGCCCAATGCGGCACCAGATTCGAATTCGCAATCAACACGCGCGGAGCCATCGGGTGCGTCTCCAGCACTGCGACAGCCTTCCCCGACTGCACCAGCATCGTCTCATGGTTCTTCAGACGATCGAGCGTGTGAACCAGCGTGTGGTAGGCCTCCCAGTTGCGCGCCGCCTTCCCGCGCCCTCCATAGACGATCAACTCCTCCGGCTTCTCAGCTACCTCGGGATCGAGGTTGTTCATCAGCATGCGTTTGGCTGCTTCCTGGATCCAGCCCTGCGCAGTGCGTGTGTTTCCGCGCGGTGCACGAATGGGAGTGTAAGCGCTCATGCGTGAACAACCTCTCGCGTGTCCAACGTCGACGCCCAATCGGTCTTCGCGAGGAATCCATCCGCCGTAGCCATAATCCCCGACAAAACCAGATCCCCCTCCCACCCAGGACACGCAAGCCGAAACGCCCCGCGAGCTGCGTCCAGCATTGGAGACACAGAACGATCACCGCGAAGGTCGAGCGCCCGCGTTGCCGTGAGCCATTCGATCGCCAGCACCATCCGGCAGTGCGTTACAGACTGCATCAGCTTCAGCGCAGCGGTCATTCCCATGCTCACAAAGTCTTCCTGATTACCGCTGGTCGGGATAGAGCAAGCAGAGGCCGGCGTAGCCAGAACCCGCATCTCCGCAACCAGCGCCGCAGAGGTCACCTGCGCCATCATCAGTCCCGACTCGATCCCCGGCCGCGTAGCCAGAAACGCAGGAAGCCCCTCGTTCAGGCTAGGGTTCATCAGCCGCTCCGTTCGGCGCTCAGAGATGCCCGCCAACTGGCAGAGAGCAATCGCAAGCTCATCCAGTACCAGCGCCAGTGGCGCTCCATGAAAATTTCCGCCCGAGATAAAGTCATCCTCAAAGAGCAGAGGATTATCCGTCGCGCTGTTCAATTCAATCGCGAAGACCCGCTCCGCCTGACGCAGCGAGTCCCACACCGCCCCGTGAACCTGCGGAACGCATCGCAGACAATAAGCATCCTGAACGCTCGTGCTCGAGCGGTGCCGCGTTGATCCCTCAAGCAGGTCGCGAAGCGAAGCCGCGCTATGAACCTGCCCCGGATGAGGACGCGCCGCATGAAGCCGCTCATCATATGCCGCGGCCGTGCCTCGCAGAGCCTGCAGCGTCAGCGCCGCCGCAATCTGTGCCGACTGAAACAATTCGTCGAGGTCATGCAGCTGCAGACATCCGATCGCCAGCATCGCCTGCGTTCCATTCAGCAGCGAGATCCCCTCCTTCGCCTGAAGCTTCAACGGCTCCAGTCCCACTCGTTGCAGGCACTCCGCCGCCGGTCGCCGCTCCCCGGCAAAAAATGCCTCGCCCTCACCAATCAGCACCAGCGCCATATGCGCAAGAGGAGCCAGGTCTCCGCTCGCGCCAACGCTTCCACGCATCGGCACAACCGGAGTGATGCCATAGTTCAGCAGGTCGCACAAACGCTCCGCAACCACCGGCCGAATCCCGGACAGACCCATCGCAAGAATATTTGCCCTGATCAGCATCATCGCCCGAACAACATCCTCCGGCAGCGGCTCTCCCACTCCGCAACAATGCGAGCGCACCAGGTTCAACTGCATCTGCTCAATCCCATCGGCTTCAAGCCGAACATTCGCCAGCAGTCCCACGCCCGTGTTCAACGCATAGACCGCAGTCGGGCTCTGAAGCGCTTCCTCCACCTTACCGCGTGACATCTTCATGCCATCCAGCGCCGTCCCCGCGATCAAAGCGGATTCCCGGACCCGCGCAACTCGAACAACCTCATCAACTGTCAACGATCTTCCAGTAAGTTCAACCATACCAAGCAGCATAGAGGAGCGAGGTTGGCTAAGCCATGCAAAGTCACCGGAAAACTGCCCGATAATCAGAGTAAACATTGGTAGAAGCGATCAGGAAAAGTCGAATCAATCGAACACGGCATGATCAGCGCACGATACACTCGTAGCAAGTCTTTAGACAAACTGCAAATTCTGGCTCTGAATTTCGAAAACGGAGAGGCGATATCCATGGCTCATGATCTCGATCCCATCGACCACAACATCGTCCGTATGCTTGCCGAAGACGCCCGAACTTCTTACGCAGAGCTTGGCCGCAAGGTAGGTCTCTCGCCCTCCGCCGTAGCCGAACGAATCCATCAGCTCGAGAGCGCGAAGGTCATCCTCGGATACCGTGCTCTGCTCGACGAAAAAGCCTTCGGCTACTCCGTCATGGCCTTCATCCGCCTCACCTGCGACAACACCCACTACCGTCCCTTCCTCAAGTTCCTCCCCACCATCGACGCCGTTCAGGAGTGCCATCACATCACCGGCGGAGAAGCCTTTCTCATCAAAGTTCGGCTCTCCTCCATCGATCAGCTGGAGCCCCTCATCGAACGTCTGCTCCCCTACGGAATGCCCACAACCAGCATGGTCCTATCGACTCCCGTCTATCGCCAACAGGAGGCGTGGCTCCTCAGGCACGCCGGCTTACCCTCGCGCACCAGAAAGAAATAAAGAAAGCCTCTCAAAAGAAGAACTCGTTCCCACCAGCCTATTGCGAGGTGAGCGCCTTCAGGAACAGATACTCAAACTCAACTCCGTTATAAAAATCGACGGAACGAATCCGTTCATCGCGGCCATGAGCACGGTCATCATCCCGATCCACGCCCATGCCCGAAAACCCATAACTCGGAATCCCCGCATCCATCGTATAAATACTGTCCGACGCTCCGGTCTCCATCTCGGCGATCACCGGTATCCCCGGCCACATCAACTTCACGGTCGCCTCAAGCAGCTTGAACACCACCGGCTCCAGCGGCGGCGGAGCCATCGACTTACGATCCGACCCATTCTCCAGCACCTCGCCAGCGTTGGTGACATACTGCACCTTCAGCGTCGGATCGGCAAAGATGCGAATCAGTTCCTGGCGAATCTCCTCCTGCGAATGTCCCGGAAAGATGCGGCAGTTGACGTTCGCGACCGCACTCCCCGGCAGCGCATTCGGCGCATGACCGGCAGACATCATCGTCGCAACGCAGGTCGTATGCAGTAGCGAGTTGTAGATCATATCCTTCGACAATCGCTGCGCAGCCGCCGCATCCGGCACAGGCCCAGACACAGCGGTAAGATCCTCCGCCAGCTGTCCCTTTTCCGTCTTCGCACTGCTGGCAAAATAGACGCGCGTCACTTCATTCGTCTCCAAGGGAAACGTCGTCTTCTCCAATCGCCCCAACGCATCGGCAACATGGTAGATCGCGTTGTCAGGCCGGGGCAGGGAACTGTGTCCTCCCGGATTCGTCGCGGTCACGCGGTAGTCGGCATAGAGCTTCTCCGTCGCCTCCACTCCCATGCTCACAGCTCTGCCTTTCTCCAACTCAGGTCCGCCCGAATCCGGATTCAGCGCAAACGCGCTATCGATCAGATCGCGATGATTCTTCAACAGCCAATCCACACCGTTCGACTTTCCACCCTCTTCGTCCGCAGTCAGCGCAAGAATAATGTCGCGGTTCGGAACAAATCCCTCACGGTGCATTCGGATAAAGCTCTCGACCACCGCAGCGTCGCTGTCCTTCATATCCTGCGTTCCGCGGCCGTAAAAGTAGCCATCCTTCTCGACAAATTGAAACGGATCAGTCGTCCAATCCGAGCGTTTCGCCTCGACGACATCAATATGAGCGATGATCAGAACCGGCTTCAGCGTCGAGCCAGGTCGTCCGCGATACCGCGCCACCATGTTGCCCTTCCTATCATTCGGTCCCAGTACCACCACGTCCGCCTCCGCAAACCCGGCATCGAGCAGCCGCTTCCGCATCGCATCGGCCGCTAAGGTCGTGCTACCAATTGAGTCGGTCGTATTCGTCTCGATCAACTGTTGAAAGATGTCCCGGGCAAGCGTCTTATCGACATTCGGCAACTGGTTCGATTGAGCATAAAGCACAGGCGTCAAAGCAACGGAAATCAAACAAGCGGCAATCGATCTCAAGGCGCGATCCTCATACATCAAAGTAGAAAGGTGATCCTATATTCGCACACCAGCAGATTCCCCCTGGAGAAATAAGAAACTGTCCAAAGACCCCAGAGATAAGTGATAAAAGATGCGTCATCTCGACCGGAGGCGTGCTGTCTCATCGCACGGCGGAGTGGAGAGACCCCCGCATTTCGCTTTTGCTGTTGCTTGTTTCCCCAGGCGCTCATTACTCTAAGACGTCCCTGAATAAGATCTCGAGCACGAAACGAGCCTTGATGAACCGGAGAAGTTTCTTAGCCGCAACAGGAGCAACGCTGGCACATGCTGCGGGGCCACGGATCACCTGGGGACTGGCAGCATCGGAACACTCGCCCGATTTGCGTCTGCGAATCGAGCCTTGCACTCTGGACATCGGCCACGGCGTTCAGATCAACACCGTCGCGTACAACAGTCAGATCCCGGGTCCCTTGCTCCGTTTGAAAAAGGGGAAGCCAGTGACGATCGATGTCACCAACGCTTCCAAAAATCCAGACCTCGTCCATTGGCACGGCCTCACCACAGATCCCTTGAATGACGGTGCGGTGGAAGAAGGTTCTCCCTTGATCGCACCAGGGGCGACCTTACGATATCAACTGACACCCAACCCCTCCGGCACCCGCTGGTATCACACCCATGCCATGGCCATGGGCGATCTCTCCCTCGCCGCCTACACCGGCCAGTTCGGTTTTCTTCTCGTCGACGGCGCACCTGACCCAGGCCGTCACGACAAGGAAGTCAACCTCGCAATCCGCCATTGGGGTCCTCACTTCGTCCCGATGGTCGAAACCATGCGCGCCGAATCGCAGAACATGCCACAGACCACCGGCTCCGACGTGGGCTACGATCACGCCACCATCAATGCGCACATGCTCGGCGCAGGTGAACCCATTCGCGTCAAACAAGGAGAGCGCGTTCTCTTCCGCCTTTTGAACGCAAGCGCGACAGAAAATGTGCTTCTCGCTCTCCCCGGCCATACCTTCAAGGTCATCGCCATGGACGGCAACCCTGTCCCCAATCCATACTCCGTCGAAGTGCTCTCCCTCGCGGTCGCAGAACGCGTCGATGCCATCGTCGAGATGAACTCTCCAGGCGTCTGGATTCTCGGTTCGACCCTGAAGGAGAGCCGCGACATAGGCCTGGGAGTCGTCGTCGAGTACGCCGGCAAATCCGGCGAACCCATCTGGCGCGATCCCGCTCCCGCCGAATGGGACTACACCCGCTTCGCCGCCAAAGATCCAGTCCCAGAGCCGGAGGAGACCTTCACCCTGACCTTCCGCGATGCCGGTGCGCTCAACAACTCGAAGTTCGATACCTGGACCATCAACGGCGATGCATGGCCCAACGTCAAACCACTCAAGGTCAAGCATGGCAAACGCTATCGCATGCTCTTCCGTAACGCGAGCGGCGACCAGCACCCGATCCACCTGCACCGGCACAGCTTTGAAGTCACCAGAGTCGAAGATCAGCACCTCAGCGGACTCATCAAGGACACCGTCAACGTCATGCCGCTTCAAACCGTTGCCGTAGACTTCGTCGCAGACAATCCAGGCGACTCGCTCCTGCACTGCCATCAGCAACTCCACATGGACTACGGCTTCATGCAAATCATCAAATACACGGACTAGCCCATGGGCCCAGTGAAAAACGTGAAGATGCAAATACAAAGGTCCGTCACTGGCAAACTGGCCCCCGCTCTACTTGCGGGCGGCTTAGCATTTAGCCTTGGAAACAACGGACACCTTCTCACCGTAGCCGACGCACAGGCAAAGCACACCCCACCTCGCACGGACTGGCCAGTCTACGGCGGTCAAAGCGCAGACGATCACTACTCCGCCCTCCATCAGATCGACCGCACCAACGTCCACAAACTCAAAGTCGCATGGAGCTTCGACACCAAGGAGCCCGGCGGCCTCCAGACCAATCCGCTGATCGTCGGCCGCGTTCTCTTCGGCTTCACCCCAACGCAAAAAGTCATCGCGCTCGACGCAGCCACCGGAAAAAATCTCTGGACCTTCAGCACCGGAACCCCCGGCCTGCAACCCACACGTGGTCTCAGCTACTGGACCGACGGAACCCAAAGCATTCTCTTCGCCGGTCTTCTGAGCAACCTCTACGCGATCGATCCCGCAACCGGCAAACTCATCTCCTCCTTCGGTGACGGCGGCAAGATCGACCTCCGCAAAGATCTCAACGAAAAAGACGTCACTCAATCCTTCGCCGCCCTCACCACCCCCGGCCTCGTCTATAAAGACATGATCATCGTCGGCTTCCGCGCACCGGAGACCCAACCCGCACTTCACGGCGACATCCGCGCCTACGACGTTCACACCGGCAAGCTCCGTTGGATCTTCCATACCATCCCCCTTCCCGGCGAACCCGGCTACGAGACCTGGCCCAAAGACGCCTGGAAGATCACCGGCTCAGCCAACAACTGGGCTGGCATGGCCCTCGACGAAAAGCGCGCCATCGTCTACGTTCCCACTGGCTCCGCAGTCAACGACTTCTACGGCTCCGACCGCATCGGCGACGACCTCTACGCCAACACGCTCCTCGCTCTCGACGCCAACACCGGCCAACGCCTCTGGCACTTCCAGGGCGTTCATCACGACATATGGGACCGCGACTTCCCCTCACCTCCCTCCCTCGTCACCGTTCGCTCTCACGGCAAACAGGTAGACGCCGTAGCCCAGACCACGAAGCAAGGCTACCTATTCCTCTTCGACCGCACCAACGGCAACCCGCTCTTCCCCATCGCAGAGCACGCCTTTCCCGCCTCCACCGCTCCCGGCGAAAAAGCCTCACCCACTCAGCCAGTCCCATCGCTCCCCGCTCCCTACGCCCGCCAACTCCTCACCGCCGACATGCTCACCACCCGCACCCCCGAAGCGCACGCCTGGGCGACCGAGCAGTTCAAATCCTTCATCAGCAACGGCATCTTCGTCCCCTTCGCCGTCGACAAGCAAACCGTCGTCTTCCCCGGCTTCGACGGCGGCGCCGAGTGGGGCGGCTCAGCCGTCGACATCAAAACCGGCGTCATCTACATCAACGCCAACGACATCGTCTGGACCGGCGGCCTCACCGAAAACAAACAAGGCGGCAGCCTCGGCGCCAAGGTCTATCAAAGCCAATGCTCCGTCTGCCACGGAGGCGACCGCAAAGGCAATCCTCCCGCCTTCCCCTCGCTCATCGACGAACAAAAGCGCCTCTCCGACGCCCAGGTCACCGAGATCATCCACAACGGCAAAGGCCGCATGCCCTCCTTCCCCAACGTCGAAGCCGCGCGCCTCATCGCTGTCCTCGAATATCTCAAAACCGGCGACACCGGCGGCAGCGCCACATCCTTCACACCCAAATCCGCCAACCGCTCTGAAATAGCCGGCGCCAAAATCTACGACAAAAACTGCGCCATCTGTCACGGCGACGATCTCCTAGGCGCCCCCTCCAACTACCCCGGCCTCATCGGCGTCCGCCTCCGCCTCACCGACCAGCAGATCCTCGCCAACATCCACACCGGAAAAGGCCGCATGCCCGCCTTCCACAAGCTCACTGACGCCGACACCTCGGCCCTCCTCCGCTTCCTCGGCGACAGCGCCTCCCCCATGTTCGAAGCCGCCGTCACCTCCAACAACTCCTCCAAGAAGGAAATCGAATCCGCCCTGGCCCCACCCGGCGGACTCGCCAAATACCGCTTCACCGGTTACCGAAAGTTCCTCGATCCCGATGGCTACCCCGCCGTCCAGCCGCCCTGGGGCACCCTCAACGCCATCGACCTCAACACCGGCAAATATCTCTGGAAGATCCCCCTCGGCAACTATCCCGAACTCGCCGCCAAAGGCCTCAAAGACACCGGCAGCGAAAACTACGGCGGCCCCATCGTCACCGCCAGCGGCATCGTCTTCATCGCCGCCACCAACTTCGACCACACCATCCGCGCCTTCGACAGCCGCACCGGCACCCTCCTCTGGCAAGGCGACCTACCCTACGCCGGCAACGCCACCCCCGCCACCTACATGGTCGACGGTCGCCAGTACGTCGTCATCGCCACCAGCAATGCACGCAACCCCAAAGGCCCTCAAGGCGCAGCCTACGTAGCCTTCGCGTTACCCTAATCCAAGTAGCGGAACAAGCAGCGCAAAACAAGCAGCGAAACAAGAAGGGAACACCCCAACGTGAACATGCAGATCCGTCTACGACTCGGCGCAATGATGTTCCTCGAGTACTTCATCTGGGGAGCGTGGTACGTCACCGTCGGCACCTGGCTCGCCTCGTCCCTCCACTTCACCGGCCAGCAAATCGGCCTCGCCGCCGGCACCACCGCCGTCGGAGCCATGATCGCCCCCTTCTTCGTCGGCCTCATCGCCGACAAGCTCTTTGCCACCCAGCGCGTCCTCGCCGGCCTCCACCTCCTTGGCGGCATCCTCCTCTTCCTCGCCTCGCAACAGATCGTCTTCAGCGCCATCTACCCGCTGCTCCTCCTCTACTGCCTCTGCTTCATGCCCACCCTCGCCCTCACCAACTCCCTCGCCTTCCGCCAAATGTCCGACCCCAAGCTCGAGTTCGGCCCCATCCGCGTCCTCGGCACCGCCGGTTGGATCACCGCCGGCCTCCTCGTTGGCACCCTCCGCCTCGAAGCCACCGCCCGCCCCCTGCAACTAGCCGCCGCCCTCTCCATCCTGATGGCCCTCTACTGCCTCACCCTCCCCGACACACCGCCACTCGCGCGCGAAGGCCGCTTCACCCTCTCCAGCATCTTCCCCCGAGAAGCCATCGCTCTCCTCCGCGAGCGTTCCATGGCCGTCTTCGCCATCGCATCCTTCCTCATCTGCATCCCGCTGCAGTTCTACTACGCCTTCACCAATCTCTTCCTCAACGAAGCAGGCGTCCACAACGCCGCAGGCAAGATGACCGGCGGCCAGATGTCCGAGCTCTTCTGCATGCTACTCATCCCCTGGTTCTTCCGACGCCTCGGAGTCAAGTACATGCTCGTCGCGGGAATGTCAGCTTGGGTGCTCCGCTATCTCCTCTTCGCCTACGGCAACGCAGACAGCAAAGTTTGGATGTTCTGGCTCGGCATCCTTCTCCACGGCATCTGCTACGACTTCTTCTTCGTCACCGGCCAGATCTACATCGACCGCAAGGCCTCTCACGCGCTACGAGCAGCAGCGCAGGGCCTCATCACCTTCATCACCTACGGTGCCGGCATGTTCGTCGGCTCCTGGCTCTCCGGAGCAGTCGTAGAGCGATACACCACCACCTCCGCGACCGGGGCAACGGTTCACTCGTGGCAGTCCATCTGGATCGTAGCCGCCTCTGCCTCAGCAGCGGTCCTCGTGCTCTTCCTAGTTACCTTCACCGACAAGGAGAACTCACCAGTCACAGCCGCTGAAAGCGCAGGCGCAACCCCTATCGAAGCGCCTCTCTGATTCGAAAGATATGTCCTGCCGGACGGGCCTCCTCCGCGGAGGGCGGTCACTTCGTGACGTGTATACCGCTTCGCTCGACGCTCCCGTTGGTCGCGAGTTTGGATCTCGTGCCGACCAACGGGAGGACCACGCGAAGCTCTAAAAAGGCGTGCGAACGCCCGCTCCACGCGTAGTGGGCCCGTCCGGCAGGACACGCGCCTCTAAGCCCACCAGGCCTCCACAGGAGGCTCCTTCAGCAGCACCCGCGAAAGCATCCCAATCGCCGAAGCCAGCCCCTCCTGCGTAGAAGCCAGAGCATCCTCATGCTCGATACTCATCACATAGTCATACCCAACAAGGCGCAACGCAGAGGCAATCCGCTTCCACTCCAACTCACCATGCCCCCACCCAACCGAGCGAAACAGCCAAGACCTCTTCGCCATCTCGCGATAACTCTTCGTATCCAGCACGCCATTCACATCGCGCATTGCCGCATTGATCGCCACATCCTTCGCATGAAAGTGAAAGATCGCATCCCCCAGCGCAGCAATCGCCGCAGGAATATCGATCCCCTGCCACCACAGATGGCTCGGGTCTAAATTAATCCCAACCGAATCACCAACAGCCGCCCGCAGACGCAGCACAGTCTCCGGGTTATACACACAAAACCCCGGATGAGCCTCCAGCGCCACCTTCACCCCAGCATCCTTCGCAAACTGAGCCGCACCCTTCCAGTAGGGAATCAGCCGCTCCTCCCACTGCCACGCCAGAGCATCGGAAAACTCCGGAGGCCACGCCGCCGTAATCCAATTTGGCGTCACATCCTGCGCCGAACCACCCGGACACCCGGAAAACGTAACCACCACAGGCACATGAATCTGCTCCGCCAGCCTCACCGTCTTCCGCAGCAGTTCATCGTCTCGTCCTGCAACTTCTTTCTTCGGATGCACCGGGTTTCCATGGCACGACAACGCACTGATCGTCAGCCCCGCGTCCTCCAACTTCGACCGATACGCCCGCGCCGCCTCTTTACTTGCAAGCAAAGCATCCAGATCAAGATGGCTGCTCCCCGGCCACCCACCAGTCCCAATCTCCAGCGCTTCAATCTGCGGATACTTCTTCAACTCCACCAGCAGATCATCCAACGACAACCCATTAAATATCGGTGTAAACAACCCTAACCGCATCGATAACTCTCCTTAACCCAAGAAGTCACAACCCATGCCGATTCCCAATGAAGCGTAATCGCATCGAAAACTCTCCTCAACCCCAATGAAGCGTCATCTCGACCGAAGTCGCGCGGCCTCATCGCGCGACGTAGTGGAGAGACCCCCGAATTTCGCCTTTGTTGTTGCCGTTGCCTCTCTGGTTGTCATCCCCGAAGGGGATCTGCTTTTGCTTTGCATCCACAAAGCAACCAAAAGAAAATCAAGCCGCAGGCTTCACCTTCTCATGCAAATGTTTCTGCATCGACTCCAGCGTAAACCCCTTCGTCTCCGGATACACAAACAGCACCACCAAAAACTGCACCACCATCATCACCGCAAAGAAGAAAAACGGAATCGACTTCGAATAACGAGCCAGCACCGGAAAAATGCTCGCAATCAAAGCATTTGTAATCCAGTGCGCCGACGAACCAAGACTCTGCCCCTTCGACCGAACACTCGTTGGAAACACCTCGCTGATATAAACCCAGATCACCGCCCCCTGCGAGAACGCGAAGGAGACAATATAAGCAATCAACACCGCCAGCAGAAACTGCTGATGCGACTGAGTCTGAAAGATCATCGCAGCAGCCAGAAGGCAAATCCCGCAGCCCACCGCTCCCACCAGCAGCAGCTTCTTACGTCCCACCTTGTCGATCAGCGAGACTCCAGCCAGCGTCGCCACCAGGTTCATCGCCCCAATCGCCACCGCCTGCAGGTCACTCGACACCCGGCTGAATCCCGCACTGGCAAAGATATCGTTCAGGTAGTACAGAATCGCGTTGATCCCCGTCAGTTGATTGAACATCCCAATCGAGATCGCCAGAAAGATAGGCAGACGATTCTGCGCGGAAAACAATTTTGTCGCCGACTCCAGCCTCTCCTGCCGAATCGACTCGATAATCTCCTGCACCTCTGCCTCAGAGTCAGGCGAACCCATCCGCTGCAGCGTCAGCGTAGCCTCCGCAATCCGGTTCTGCGTAATCAGCCATCGCGAACTCTGCGGAACACTCAGCAGCATGATCAGAAACAGAGCCGCCGGAACAAACGCCACTCCAATCTGCACCCTCCACTCGATCGCTCCCAACCCAAAGTGCGCCACAATCGCATTCGAGAGATACGCCAGCAGAATTCCAACCACCACGTTGATCTGAAACAGCCCCACCATCCGCCCGCGCCACTTCGCCGGCGAAAGCTCCGCGATATAAACCGGCCCCAGCACCGACGAGCCGCCAATCCCCAGACCGCCCAGAAACCGGAAGAACAAAAATATGGTCCAACTACCAGCCAGCGCACACCCAAGCGCCGAGATCACATACAGCACCGCCATCCATCGCAGCGCCTTGCGGCTGCCCAGCTTCTGGCCAAGAGCGCCGCTACCCATCGCCCCAATCACCGTACCCCACAGCGCAATCGAAACCGTAAAGCCAAGATTCGCCGGCGAGAGCTGATATTTATCCGTCAGCGCGTGGGTGATCCCGGCGATCACAGCCGTGTCGAAGCCGAACAGCAGGCCGCCAAGCGCACCAGTGATAGCACTCCTGGCCAGAAGAAATACAGAACTCGATTTTGTCGTCGTCATAAGGGCAATGCCTATCCTAGCCTTTGAAACCCGAAAACAGCCAAGTCTCGACCAGCCAATTTTTACGACCCGAAAATAACCAAACAAATCTTCGCCAAAGTTGGCGTATGAGTTATGTCCAATCCGCTACAATTAAATTACAGATCGAAACCAAGGGCTGCCTGCAGCGAGAGCTGTGGCAGCCCTTGGAATTTAACGTGTCCACAACGAACCACAAACTCACCACGAAAGGCGGCAAAAACACCACAACATGCACCGCCCCCGCAGCTCGTAGGAACAGCGAAAACAGAGAAAACTCACCGCAATGCGGGGCTAACTACAACAAAACAAGTATTTTGTGTGTAACTTCCATAGATGCAATAATTTAGCGACATATCCTGCCGCTAAACGATTGCATCCATTCAACTTACCCCCAAAGTACCCCAGGGTGGGGGGTGCCCCGCGCGCGACGACGGCAAAAAAATTGAAAACCGCCAGCAAACGCGCATCCAAACCGCATCCGAAGTCGCTGCCAGCGCCAGGGAAAAGGTCATGAAAGACCACAGGTTGACCCTCGGAGACCAACTTCAGCCTCCTTTCCGAAGAAACCTGTAACCTTATTGATTGAAATTCGCTCACATCCTGCTACCCTTATAACTAATGGCGAAATATCGCCTTATGAAAGTAGGACGCATCATGGCAAACGGTACAGTGAAATGGTTCAACGACGCAAAAGGTTTTGGCTTCATCACCCCGGAAGACGGTGGAGAGGATCTCTTCGCGCATTACTCTGCAATTAACTCCAGCGGCTTCAAGTCCCTCCAGGAAGGCCAGCGCGTAACGTTTGACATCACCACTGGCCCCAAGGGCAAGCAGGCTGCAAACATCCAGCCCGCCTAACCCACCCCCATCTCCGCGGAAAGCTGCAGAGCCAGGCTGAGCAGTTCCGTGCCCAACAAAAAGTACACAAGGGTTGCAATGGACGTTTGGCGTCCATTGCAACCCTTCGCAATTTCCCCTCCACGCTGCCACATCACAGAGTCACGACTATACAACTATCGAGTGATTCAGTACCTCATTGGTAACTGCTAAGTTACCTGCACTGCGATCCAGCAGGAGGTCTCCCCATGACTCGAATGCAGCAAATCTCCCTCCTCCTTGCCCTTACCTCCCCAACCGTTACCCTCGCCGCGACCGTTCCCCAGACCATCCTTCCCGATAACGTAATCACCTGTCAGCCCAACGCAAACTGCATCAGCAAAAAGCTTTACGGTCGCAACTACAAAGTCATCAACTCCCCGCGCTTCACCGTCATGGTCTCCATCTCGCAAGAGGGGCCCTACACCCGTGCCGACGTCAGCATCGCCAACAACACCATCATGTCCCAGAATGTGACCCCGGAAGACTTTCGCGTTGAGGTTATCACCCCAAAGCCCAAGGTACTGCTCTACGTCTCTCCTAATGACGTCAAGGATCTTCCTTCGGCCCCCACCCCGCAATCTCCGACACCCCCAACTCCTCAGCTCGGCTCCTCTTTGCTTCCCCGACAAGTTGTCACATCATCGACCGGTCCGGGCGACTCACAAGACCCCAACCCCGAGCAATTCGACGCAGAAGCAAAAAATAGAGCCGCCGACCAAGCTGCTAGCGAACATCCACTCGAGGCAACGTCCCTATCTCCTAACGAAGTTACTAGCGGCCGCGTCTACTTCGAGCGTGTCAAGCACGAGCAACTTGTAAATATCGTCCTGCCAATCGCTGGTCTGGTATTCGAATTTCCCTACAACATGAAATAGCAGGAGGCTGACCATCCCGCTGAATCCAGGAACAACTGCGAGGATCTCCGTGTCTGACTTGATCGTGGGCCGTCAAGCTATGATCAAGCCATGACCGCCGACGCCCGAGCGAAAAATATCAAGGTTCTTATCTTCGACGTAGATGGAGTTTTAACAGACGGACAGATCTTCGTCATCCCAAACTCAGAAGGCCATGGGATCGAAGCAAAAGGCTTTGCTGCCCACGACGGACTCGGAATCTCCCTTGGCCGTCTCGGCGGCCTCCGCATCGGAATCATAACCAAACGTCAATCTCAGACTGTAGCCATTCGCGCCCATGACCTTAAGCTGGAGTTTGTCTACCAGGGCCAGTCCCACAAGATGAACGCGATCAACGAAATCCTTGAGAAGACCGGCTGCACGCTCGAGCAGCTTGCCTACGTTGGTGACGACATTATTGACCTTCCGGTCATGCGCCGGTGCGGCCTCGCCATCGCCACCGCCAATGCTCGTCAGCAGGTAAAATCCGTAGCTCACTTCGTTACCCCGAATCCGGGCGGGTTTGGAGCCGGTCGGGACGCCATTGACTTCATCCTCTCGGCTCAGGGAACTCTTGAAAAAGTGATTGAGCAGTACCTCGATGAATCGAGCATTGCAGCTGCTGCCTCCGATGTCGGCACCGGCAATATGTAGATAACAAAGGGCGAATAAAGAACGAATAAAACCGCGCTACAATCAGCGAATGTCTTTGGAAGTCCCCCAATCGCTCTCTTGGGCACATCCCATTACGGCCGAGTGGTTTCTCTCCAAATTCGGCAGCCCCACCGAGCCTCAAACCCATGGTTGGCCTGGCATTCTCGGCGGCAATGCCACCCTCATCTCAGCTCCAACCGGCTCAGGAAAGACCTTCGCGGCGTTCTTAATCTGCATCGATCAGCTTCTGCGACAATCGATCTCCGGCCAACTGACCCTCTGCACGCAGGTTATTTACGTTAGCCCCCTCAAAGCTCTCTCCAACGACATTCAGAAAAATCTCGACGGTCCACTCGCCGAGATCCAACAGCTCGCAATGCAGCGCGGTTATCTTTGTCCGGAAATCCGCACCGGCGTCCGGACAGGCGACACGCTTCCAAGAGAACGCGCTGCCATGCTCCGCAATCCGCCTCACATCCTTGTCACTACCCCCGAATCGCTCTACATCCTCCTCACCGCCGGCAAGAGCAGGGAAAATCTTCGCCGCGTTCAAACAGTCATAGTCGACGAGATCCACGCGGTAGCCGACGACAAACGCGGCGCCCACCTGTCTCTATCACTCGAACGCCTCGATGCTTTGGTTACGGGGGAAAACCGCCTCAGCCCCGGCCAATTCCTCACTGGCCTCGCCGCGCCCCCCCAAAGAATCGGTCTTTCCGCCACGCAGAATCCCATAGAACTCGTCGCCAGCTTTCTCACTGGCATCCACGACGACCGCAAACCCGCCACCATCGTACAAGTAGGCCAGCGCCGCGAACTCGACATCGCGATCGAGGTCCCCAGCGACGAACTCGGCTCCGTAACCAACAATGGCATGTGGGAAGAGATCTTCGACAAACTTGCCGCCCATGCTCAAAATCACCGCTCAACCCTGGTCTTCGTCAATACCCGCCGCCTCGTCGAAAAGATCGCCTTTGAGCTTGCCACTCGTCTTGGCCCTGAGCACGTCGCCGCACACCACGGCTCGCTCTCCCGCACCCTCCGGCTCGATGCCGAGCAGCGCCTTAAGAACGGCGAAATCAAAATTCTGATAGCCACTGCATCTCTGGAACTCGGCATCGACATCGGCGACATCGACCTGGTCTGCCAGATCAGTACTACACGATCAATCGCCGTTGCCATGCAGCGTGTAGGTCGCGCCGGCCACTGGCGCGGAGCCATCCCGAAGGGCCGCCTCTTCGCCACCACGCGCGACGATCTCCTCGAACAAGCAGCTCTCGTCAGAAAGATGCGCTCTGGCGAACTGGATCAGTTACAAATTCCTCCGCAGCCCGCCGACGTCCTCATGCAGCAGATCGTCGCAGCTTGCGGAGCGGAGCCCTGGGAGGAAGACGCCCTTTACAACACACTCCGCCGCGCCTATCCGTACCGCAACCTCACACGGCAAGCCTTCGACGAGCTCCTCATCCTCCTGACCGAGGGCATCGAATCCACCCGCGGCCGCTACGGCGCATACCTTCTTCGCGACGGCGTTCAACATCATCTCCACCCTCGCCGCGGCGCCCGCATGATCGCCATCTCCAACGGCGGCGCTATCCCCGACACGGCTCTCTACAGCGTCATCCTTCAGCCGGAAGGTGTGCAGATCGCGACCCTGGATGAGCACTTCGCCGTCGACTCCAGCCCCGGCGATGTAGTTCTACTAGGCACCTCAAGCTGGCGCATTCAGCGCGTCGAGGCCACCGGTCGCGTCCTCGTCGAAGACGCACACGGCGCACCTCCCAGCCTGCCTTTCTGGGAAGGCGAAGCCCCGCAGCGGACCGCAATCCTCTCGGACGGCGTAGGCGAACTTCGCGAACAAATCTCCTCCCTCACCTCCAACCTAACCCCAGGATACCTCTCTCCCGCACAACCCGAGATCGCTGCCGCATCCGCCTGGCTGATGCAGGAGTGCGGCGTCTGCGCCAGCGGAGCCCAGCAACTCATCGCCTATATCGTCACCGGCCGCGCCGCACTTGGAGCTGTTCCCTCCAAAACCACCATCATCGCCGAACGTTTCTTCGATGACGGCGGCGGCATGCAACTCATCCTGCACGCCCCATTCGGCGGCCGAATCAACAAAGCCTGGGGGCTCGCCCTGCGCAAACGCTTCTGCCGAGGCTTCAACTTCGAGCTGCAAGCCGCCGCCACAGACAACGGCATCAATATCTCCCTTGCCGAGCAACACAGCTTCCCCCTCGGCGATGTCTTCCACTTCCTCACCGAACACACTGCGAAGGAGCTTCTGGAGCAAGCCTCCATCGCGTCCCCCATCTTCAAAAATCGCTGGCGTTGGGCCGCCGGGCGTAGCCTCCAGCTTCTCCGCTTCTCAAAAGGAAAACGCATCGCCCCCCAGATCCAGCGCACCCGTTCAGAAGATCTGATGGCATCGGTCTTCCCACAGGCCGCCGCCTGCTTCGAGACCATTGTTGGCGATATCCAGATTCCCAACCACCCGCTTGTTAACGAGGTCATGCAGGACGTCCTTCAGGAAGCGATGGACCTTGAGGGTCTCATCGAGGTTCTTCGCGGAATAAAGGGCGGCACCATCCGTTGTCTCGCTGTTGACACGCCCACCCCCTCTCAGTTCGCCCACGAACTTCTCAACGCTAATCCCTACGCTTACCTCGACGAAGCCGGTCTCGAAGAGCGCCGAGCCCGCGCCACCTCACTCGGCCGAAACCTTCCAGACCAGCCCGGCAAGCTGGACCCCGCCGCCATCGCCGCCATCCGCAAAGAGATATGGCCCGACCTCCGCGACGAAAACGAGCTCCACGACCTCCTCCACTCCCTCATCGCCCTCCCGCTCACGGTCATCGACCGCGAAGAATCTCGTCACTGGCCCGTCTTCTACGAACGCCTAACACAAAGAGGCCGCGCCGAAACCCTTGACCTAAGCGGAACGCCTTGTTGGGTCGCCACCGAACGCCTCCCCTACATCGCTGTCCTCAATCCGCTCCGAGACGAATCTCGACTTACCCAGGATGGGTCATTTCGACCACTTTCTGATGCGTCATCTCGACTTACCCAGGATGCGTCATCTCGACCGGAGCAGCAGGCGGTTTCATCGTCTGCTGCGGAGTGGAGAGACCCTCGCATTTCGTTTGAGGCGGAACAAATCTCCGCCTCGGAGCCAAATGCGACCAACCCAGTTACAAAAAAAGAGTCCATCCAGAAATTAGTTCGAGGATGGTTACAAATTCTCGGCCCGACTACAGCCAACGCCTTCGCAAGCACACTCAGCCTCGACCCTGCCGCCATCTTCCAGGCCTTCCTCACAATGGAGATGCAAGGCCTGCTGATGCGTGGTGCTTTCGAATACCCCGCTAGAACAGAAGACCACGATATTGAGTGGTGCGAACGCCGCATTCTCCAACGTATCCACCGCCGAACCGTGGCAACTCTCCGCAAGCAGGTCGAACCAGTTACGCCCGCGGTCTACATGCGATGGCTCCTGACGTGGCAACATCTGGCCCCTCAAACGCAGCTCTCGGGCGAAGAGGGAGTCTTCGAAGCTCTTCGCCAGCTTGAGGGATTCGAAGCCCCCGCCGTCGAGTGGGAGCGCACCCTCCTTCCCTCTCGCGTTGCCAACTATGACCCCCGCTGGCTCGATGCCCTCTGTCTCTCTGGAGCAGTGGGCTGGGGCCGCATCTCGCCTCATCCAGCATGGTCTGCAGGAGACGGAACCTCCCCCCGGCGGGTCATTCCCACCAACGCCGCACCCATCACATTCTTCATTCGCGAGACCGCAGATTGGCTCCCTCACTCCCTTGCACAACAGTGCGTTCAAGAGGACAAGCTCGCCGCGGCCCTCAGCCCCGCAGCTCTGCAACTTCGAACCCTTCTCCAGCAACGTGGTGCCTGCTTCGCCAACGATATCCAGCGCATTGCTAACCTCACACGGCAGCAAACGCAGCAGGCTCTGTGGGAACTCGCCACCGCGGGCCTCGCGGCCGCGGACGGATTCGACCAGCTTCGTGCCTGCATGGATCCCCGCCGTAAGTCCATCACCACCGAAACCTCCGCCAGGCGCACTGCACGCAGCTCGGCTGGCAGATGGTCGTTGCTCACCGCAGAGCTTCACGCCGCGCCTACAGCAATCGAGCAGGCTCACCGCACCGAAGCCGCTCTGGAATCCTTCGCCCGCCACCTTCTAAATCGTTACGGCGTTCTATTTCGCGACCTGCTCCTCGGCGAATCCAACGCTCCCAGATGGCGAGATCTTCTCAACATCCTTCGCCGTCTCGAAGCCCGCGGCGAGGTCCGCGGCGGTCGCTTCCTGTCCGGCTTTGGTGGCGAGCAATACGCACTCCCTGAGGCTGTCGAATCCATCCGCGCCTCGCGCACTCGCGAGTGCAGCGCCATCATCGCAGTAGCCGCCGCCGACCCGATGAACCTCGCCGGCGTCGTCATCCCAGGGGATCGTGTTCCCGCTGTTCCCGGAAGACAAGTCTTTTATTCCAACGGTAGGTTGCACTCGGAAACCTGCGAGCAGAGGGTCGTCGACACCGTCCTGGGCGTTCCCCCCTATGCGCCGCCGGACTATCCCGTCTCTCCTTTGCTCTAAGTCAGCGACCCCAACTCAAAAAATATCTTCACTTTCACCGCCCGCCACTTGCCAGATGGCTCCTCGCGGCCCACTTCGCTTGTCAACCCCTTGATCCATGTAAAGCCAGCGTAATCAACCACATCCGCTTGGCGTATGAGTTATGGTCAATCCGATATACTGAGTAAATAGGGAAGACGGCCAGAGTCTCCAGAATCTTATGACGATTTAAAAGCCACGAAAGCGCGTAACCCCTTAGCCTGGACGAATTTAGCTGTAACCCCTTTCGAATGACGATTTTGCAAGGACGGGTTTTTTGTAAGTAGCTGATATAAAGTGGTTTGCGCGCAAATACCCCCCGGGGGGTACCCTCTGGACAAGATGAATTTGCCAATCACATAGAACCAGCCAGCCCACCTGCCTCTTCAAGTCTGACGGCGATAAAAAAGCCCGGCGGTGAAGAAAACAATCGCGACCATCAGAGCGAGGCGCGCATGAAGAATGTTATGCAGCCGCAGACTGAGGAGTGCGTCCGCAAGCCACGCGGCGAAGCCCAAAAACCATATCCAAGCTGTCTTTTGGAACATCCGCATGCATCCATGCTCCGGGGAGAAGTTGCAGCCAAGGTCGAACAGGCGCGGTTCGCTGGCCTTGTTCTACACTAAGTAATAGAGACTCACCTAGGAGAAATACGTTGTCACAGCGCACTTTCAGCATCATCAAGCCGGACGCCGTTCGTAAGGGCTACTCCGCAGCTATCCTGGCCGAGATTGAAAAGGCAGGGTTTAAGATTGTTTCGATCAAACGGCTTTCGATTTCGAAGGAGCAGGCAGAAGGCTTCTACCATGTCCACGCGGCGCGGCCGTTCTTCGGTGAACTGACGGAGTTCATGTCGAGCGGGCCCATCTTCCCGATGGTACTTGAGAAGGACAACGCGATCGCCGATCTGCGCAAGCTGATGGGCGCGACTAACCCTGCCCAGGCCGAGGAAGGGACTATCCGTAAGAAGTTCGCCTCGTCAATTGGAGAGAATGCGATCCACGGCTCGGATGCCGAAGACACTGCGGCCTTTGAGATTGGGTACTTTTTTGCCGGTCACGAACTGAAATAGTTAATTCGATTTAGACAAGCCGGCGGCGGGTGAGACCACAAGTTCTGGTCGCACCCGCCGCCGCTGATCTTTGCACGCACGGATAAGGAGTGATTGATGGGGGTTGAATTGCCGAAGTTGACGCTGCCGAAAGGGACTTTCAAGGCCTACCTGTTTGATTGTGATGGGACCATTGTCAATTCGATGCCGCTGCACTATGTGGCGTGGAAGAGGGTTCTGGCGGAATGGAACTGCGAGTTTGGAGAGCAGACGTTCTATGCGTGGGGTGGAATGCCTGTAGCAGAGATTATCGCCACCCTCAATGTACGCGACGGTTTGGCGATGCCAGTGGAGGAAGTGGCAAAGCGCAAGGAAGCACTATACTTCGAGATTCTTCCCGAGCTGAAGGCGGTGCCAGAGGTGCTGGAGCATATCGAGTTTAGCCACGGGCACATCCCGTTTGCTGTGGTATCTGGCAGTACCCGAGACTCTGTAACGGCTTCACTGGAGGTGCTGGGACTTCTGGACAAATTCGAAACGCTGGTCTGTGCGGGAGACTATGAGCAAAGCAAACCCGATCCAGAGCCGTTTCTGCTCGCGGCAAAGCGGTTGGGAGTGAAACCCGAGGACTGCCTTGTCTTCGAGGATACGGAGATGGGAATTCAGGCGGCGATGGCCGCTGGTATGGCTTCGGTGAAGGTGTTGCAGCCATGGGAGCGGTAGAAGTCTCTTGTGGTCGCCCGGCTATTGATTAGGTTCTTTCATAGATTTTTTGCGGAAGCTGCAACTTGATCGATGATCTCGACCCAAGCGTTTCGTCACCACCCGGTGAGCGTATGCGATCGGTCCGGATCGGCCGATGCTTTCCCTTCCGGTAGTGGATTCGATTGCCCATCTTGTCGCTGTTTCGCAGGGCTTCACGTATAGTGGCGAAGGTCGCTGGAGCGAGCAATATCTCGCTGCAAACAGACCGCATAAAGGATGCTAGGCTCGAAAGTGGCGAGGAGAGTGACGATGAGATGGCTAAAGCTTATGCTGCTTAGCATGACAACTGCGATGGCTGCACACGGCTCAGTGACGAAGACCCCCTTTGGGACGACATCCGATGGCACGGCAGTGGATCTTTACACGCTGAAGAGCGAAGGCATCGAGGCAAGCATTATGACCTTGGGAGCTCGCGTGGTTTCGATCAAGACGCCAGATCGCGACGGCAAAATCGCCGATGTGGTCCTGGGCTACAGCGCGTTGGATGGCTATCTTGCGGATAAGTCGACATACTTCGGCGCGATCGTGGGGCGATATGGGAATCGCATTGCGTTCGGAAAGTTTTCGCTCGATGGCCATCAGTACCAGATCCCAACGAATAACGGCGCCAACTCGCTGCATGGTGGCACGGTAGGTTTCGATCGCCTGGTGTGGACTGGGCGGCCTATTGCAGATGGTGTGGAGATGACGTTGGTGAGCAAGGACGGCGACCAGGGATATCCAGGAACGTTGACTGTCCACGTCCGATACACGGTTCATCACGGCGCATTGCGCATCGACTATAGCTCCTCGACCGACAAAGACACGGTGCTTAATCTGACCAATCACTCGTACTTCAACCTTTCAGGCGATCCGAAGAAGACCATTCTTGACGAGCAGATTATGATTCCGGCAGACCAGTACACGCCTGTGAATGCGAGTCAAATCCCTACGGGAGAGCTGGCTTCGGTGGAGGGCACACCGTTTGATTTTCGTAAGTCTACGGTTATTGGTGCACGGATCAACGACGACAATGAACAGCTGAAAATCGGCGGTGGCTATGATCACAACTGGGTGCTGCGCGGCAAGAATGGTGAGGTGAAGACAGCGGCTCGAGTCTACGATCCTTCGAGTGGGCGTGTTCTGACCGTGACGACAACCGAGCCGGGAGTTCAGTTTTATACCGGCAATTCACTCAATGGTGCCGCGTATGGCAGCGCGCAGCAGAGCAATGCGAAGAACACCGCTCTCTGTCTCGAAACGCAGCACTTTCCCGATTCACCGAATCATCCTTCCTTTCCGACCACAGAGTTGAAGACGGGCGAGATGCTTCACAGCACGACGACCTTTACTTTTTCGACGCAAACCAAATAACGATTCGCCCCAACGAGGCGTGTACTCTTCCGCCGCACGTGAGGTTTTTATCCGATGAATAAAGTCGTTCGGACTGCAGACGACGCTGTGGTCGATATTGCGCCAGGTTCTACGATAATGCTTGGCGGCTTTGGGCTTTGCGGGATCCCAGAGAACCTGATCGCCGCCTTAGTGAAGCGCAGGATTACCGGACTGCATACGATCAGCAACAACATGGGCGTTGACGGCTTTGGAATGGGGTTGATGTTGGAGGCCGGTATGATCGCCTCGCATATCGGCAGCTACGTAGGCGAAAACCGTCGGTTGGAGGCCCTGGTATTAAAGGGAGAGCTGGATCTAACCCTGATTCCGCAAGGGACGCTCGCGGAACGGATTCGCGCAGGTGGCGCAGGTATCCCGGCGTTCTATGTGCCGACAGGTCTAGGTACGGTTGTGGCCGAGGGCAAAGAAATACGCAAGATTGGCGACAGAACTTATGTACTTGAGCAGGCGCTTCATGCAGACGTTGCACTGATCAAAGCTTGGAAGGGAGACCGGTTGGGGAATCTGGTCTATCGGAAGACGGCGAGAAACTTCAATCCGGCGATGGCGACTGCGGCCAAGCTAACCATCGCCGAGGTCGAGGTGCTGGTCGAGCCGGGTGAGCTTGATCCGGACCACATCGTTACTCCAGGAATTTATGTAAATCGCATTGTTGTGGGCGCGGCATATCGAAAACCAATTGAGTCAAAGTTTATTCAATCCGGAGGTGCGTTGTGACAGGGAAGGAACGGATTGCACGGCGGATTGCACGAGAGTTTCGAGATGGGTTTTATGTAAATCTCGGCATTGGACTTCCAACGATGATCGCAGGATATGTGCGTGCGGGTATCGATGTAATGTTCCAGTCGGAAAATGGGATGCTTGGTGTCGGTGCGCCTCCTACCGATGAGTGCGCTGACCCTGACCTTATCAATGCAGGCAAGCAGCCCGTGACGGAACTTCCAGGGTGTTCATTTTTTTCGAGTGAGGAATCGTTCGCGATGATTCGCGGTGGACACATGGATATGAGCATCCTTGGGGCGATGCAGGTAGATGAGCATGGCAACCTTGCGAACTGGACGATCCCGGGAAAGATGGTCAAGGGCATGGGGGGCGCGATGGATCTGGTGGCGGGGGCGCGTCGTGTGATCGTTGCGATGGAGCATCAGACCAAGGATGGAGCTTCGAGGATTTTGAAAGAATGCACGCTGCCGCTGACTGGACAAAGTGTTGTGCATGATATAGTCACGGAGCTTTGCTGGATCCGCGTGACGGCTGAAGGACTCGTGTTGACTGAGGTCGCCGAGGGGATGGACGTCAATGAGCTGAAGGCGCGGACCGATGCGAAACTACTAGTTTCGCCAGATATGCGAGTGATGACCGTTAATGCGTGATGCACACGTTTGGTGTCGGATCTACCGGCTCATCGTTAGCGCTTACACGAGCCCGACATTTTAGCGAATTCATTGTGGTATAACGAAGGCTGTCTCGGGTGCCCACCAGGGCATAACAGGGAAGTCCGGTGAAGAGCCGGCGCGGTTCCGCCACTGTAAGTGAGGAAAGCTGCTTTAAAGTACCACTCGGCCGATGGCTGGGGAAGGTAAAGCGGCGCGCAGATCACCCTGCAACCTCCAAGCCAGGAGACCTACCCGAGAGTAACCGGCAGACTTCTGCGGAGAACATGAAGATGCATGATCGTTATTTTCATACCGTTGCTCATTTGGGTTTTCTGCCTCGAACCTGCCGCCGTGGCATCAGAAAGAGGTGCGAACCTTGACTGACATGCATCGGCAACGCGTAGTACGAGCGGATGGGCGCCCTGTGAATATTGTGCAGCGGCGCGCGCACCTTTCCTATTGCTTTTCAGGATGCTGTTGTGGGAGGACTGAGCGCGGCTATGCACAGGTCCCAGTCGAAACCTACAAAGAGGAATGGACTCGCCGGAAGATGCGCAATACAGTCCATCTGACGAAGGCCGGGTGCCTCGGACCCTGTGTTTTGTCTAACGTTGCGAGCCTCGTCTTTGACGGACGCTCGGTGTGGTTTCATTCCGTCAACAGTCCCTGGCAGGTGAAGCAGATATTCTCGTACATCGACGCAATGCTGGAAGCGGATCATTTTCTACAGCCACCCGAGGAGTTGCTTGAGTATGTCTTCAACT